>NZ_AP012331.1:0-2400000 GCF_001042635.1 Bifidobacterium scardovii JCM 12489 = DSM 13734
ATGGCTGTCACGCAGCTGGACCCTACCGCGCAAGCGGCCCGCATCTGGGCCGATGCGCTGGCTTTGCTCAAACATGATTCGAAGCTCACCGCTCGTGACAAGGGTTGGCTCGAAGGCGTGGTCCCCGAAGCGGTGTTCGGCACAACGATCGTGCTATGCGTCGAGAATCTGGCGACGCAGCAATCACTGCAGAATGAACTGAACGGACCGCTGCTCAATGCTTTGAACATCGCGTCGGGCACCCACATGTTTCCCGCGTTCAAGATCGAACCGAGGCAGACGGCGCCTCCCCCGGCGGAAGCGCCGTCCGTGCGGCCGTTCCACACCGCCGACGCGGACACGCGAACCGCTCCCCCGGGCGATACCCTGAGCCGAAGCGCCTCATTCCGCCAGCCCCCGGCGGATGCCGCCGTGCCGGATATCAAGCCGGTGCCGCCGGCATCGCAGCCCGACCTGTCCGACGTCGCATTCGCCGGCAGCAGGACGCAGGTGTCGCGCGACCCCGAAACCCATCTCAACAAGAACGCGACGTTCGACACCTTCGTGCCCGGCGACTCCAATCGTTTCGCCCGCACCGTCGCCCTCGCCGTGGCCGAAGGATCGGGGCGCGACTTCAATCCGTTGTGTATCTATGGCGGATCGGGCCTGGGCAAAACCCATCTGCTCAACGCCATCGGCAACTATGCGCTGGTCAAAGACCCGACGCTCAAGGTCCGCTATGTCACGTCCGAGGAATTCACCAACGAATTCATCGAGGCGCTGCAGACGCCGAGCCAGAGCCAGGGGCAGATCGCCGAATTCAACCGCCGGTACCGCGAGGTCGATGTGCTGCTCATCGACGACATCCAGTTCCTCGGCGGCAAGGAAGCGACCCTCGAGCAGTTCTTCCATACCTTCAACGCGCTACATCAGGCCAACAAGCGCATCGTGATCGCATCCGACGTGCCGCCGAAGAACCTCAAGGGATTCGAGGCACGTCTTATTTCCCGATTCGAATCCGGCCTGCCGGTCGACGTCAAGCCGCCGGATCTGGAGACCCGCATCGCGATCCTGCGCATGATGGCTTCGATGAACCACACGCCCATCCCCAATGACGCGCTGGATCTCATCGCCGAGCGGTTCACCGAGAACATCCGCGAACTGGAGGGGGCGCTGACGCGCGTGACGGCGGTGGCTTCGCTGAGCAACCAGCCTGTGACCCGCGCTCTGGCCGAGCAGACGCTGCAGGATTTCTTCACCGCGGACGTGGAGATCAAGCCGACCGATATCATCGGCCAGGTGGCCAAGTACTTCCATCTGACCTTCGACGACCTGGTCGGCCGCGGGCGTACCAAGAACGTCTCGATCGCGCGTCAGATCGCCATGTACTTGTCCCGGGAAAACACCGGCATGAGTCTGGTCGACATCGGCGAGGTGTTCGGCGGACGCGACCACACGACGGTGATGCACGCGGTTGAGCAGATCAACCAGAAAATGCAGCAGAAGGAAGAGATCTACAAGTACGTGATGGAGCTGACGCTTCGGCTGAAGCAGCACACCTCCGACCAGTGAGTCTTTCGAACCGCCGCCCTGCGGCGCGCGACCGCACTCCCCGTCCAGCAGAAGGGCGCTGACAGACCGTTTTCGGGCATTTTTGCAGCACGGTGCAGAAATGCCCGTTTTTCGTCTCTGTACGCGATCCTGACAGCCGAGATATCCCGACACGGCCATATGACACACCGCAACACGCCCGGATTCGTCAAGACTTCTGATAAAAGTTATCCACATACTTATTCACAAATGTGGGTAAATCCTGCGGATAACTCGTGGATAACCACCGTTTTTCGTGTGGACAAATCGTGGACTAATCCACAAAAAATGTGGACAACACGGGCGCTTCGTCGCAATTGTGGATAAGTCCCCTAGTTATGCACATTTTACCCACGGGTTATCCACAGTCTTCCTTTGTCGCTTAGCCGTTCTGCTCACTGCTCTTATTACACTTATCCACAGTTTCCACAGCCCTTATTACTACGACTACCTACCCACTTACTTTATCTCATCGCCACCATCATAACGGGCTTGACAAATCGGATTCCCCAACTTGGACCACCCCGGTTAGAATGACATGCAGGAACAACGTGAAAGTAGGAGCCATGAAAGTCGAAATCGATTCCGCAGCACTTGCCGACGCCGTCGCGTGGACCACACGAGTGATCGACGCACGGCCGGCCAACCCGATCCTTGCCGGCATTCGGCTCGAAGCCATTGACGGCACGCTGCAATTCTCCGCATTCAACTACGAAATCTCCGCCCGCCACCATATCGAGGCAGGCATCGACGAAGCCGGAACCGTACTGGTCGTCGGCAAGCTGCTCGCCGACATCACCAAGGCGCTGCCGGCCGAGAAGACCTACCTGTCCACCGACGGTTCGACGATGACGATCACTTCGGGCAAGTCGACCTTCACCCTGCAGCTGATGCCGGATGCCGAATACCCCGATCTGCCCGTGGTCCCGGCGAAACTCGGCCAGGTCGACGCCCCGACTTTCGTCCAGGCGGTGTCCCAGGCGTGCGTCGCGGTGTCCCGCGAGGAGAACCGCCCGGTCCTCACCGGAGTTCGCACGCACTTCGAAGGCGATAAGGTCGTCATGACCTCCACCGATCGCTTCCGCCTGTCCCGGGCCAGCTTCTCCTGGACCCCGCAGGACATCAACATCGACACGACCACTCTGGTCCGCGGTTCCCTGCTGCGGGACATCGCCCGTTCCCTGGACGAACACCAGAACGTCGTGATCGATTTCGATCCCGACAATGCGTCCCTGCTCGGTTTCGAAAACGCCGGCCGCGTGTCGACGTCGCAGTTGATCGATGGCGAGTTCCCGGCGGTCGACCGCCTGTTCGCCGACGAGTATCCGATTCAGGCCGTGATCGACAAGCAGCAGCTGATCGGCGCGATCAAGCGCGTCGCGCTGGTCGCCGAGCGCAACGCTCCCATCCGCATGGTGTTCACCGGGCAGGAACTGACGCTGTCCGCCGGCGCGGCCGACGAGGCCCAGGCCCAGGAGATCATCGACATCGACATGGACGGCGACGACATCACGGTCGCGTTCAACCCGTCGTACCTGATCGAGGGACTGTCCGCGATCACCGAACCGTTCGTGCGCATGAAGATGACCACCGCCGTCAAGCCCGTCGAGTTCAATGGCCAGCAGGAAGCGGATTCCGACGAATCCATGGATTACCGGTACCTGCTGGTGCCGATGCGCTTCAACAGCTGAGCTTCGGCATCGAGGCGGAGTCTCGGCGCTACGGTGAGAGACCCCGCCAACCACACAGCTTTCGCAAGGTTTTCTCCGAGTTTTCGCAAAATGCGAAACGTATGAGAAAACATAAGGAAACATCGGAGGGATGCGGTGTACGTTTCACGTCTCGCCCTCGACCACTACCGTTCATGGGGGCACTGCGTGGTCGACTTCACCGATGGCGTGAACATCCTGCACGGGGCTAACGGCCTGGGCAAGACCAATATCGTCGAGGCGATCGAGGTGCTGTCCACGGGAACGAGCCACCGCACCTCCAGCTCGCTGCCGCTGATCGAACGCGGATGCGCGTCCGCCACGATCCGGGCCAACGTCAGCATCTCCGCGCCAGCCCCCGGAACTCCGGCATCGGACGCGCGTCATGACGGATCCTCCGGGGCCGGGCTGGGCGAAACGGGCGCGGCGGAGCCGGACACCACCTATGAGGTGACCGTCACCGCCCGCGGCGCGAACCGGGCCCGCATCAACGGCGGCTCGTCGCTGTACATGCGCGATGTGGTCGGGCGCATCCCCAGCATCTCGTTCACCCCCGAGGACCAGCGCCTGGTATCGGGCGATCCGGCGACCCGCCGCACGCTGCTCAATCAGGCCGGCGCGATGCTGATCGGCGGATACGCCGACCGCCTGCAGACCATCTCGAAAATCGCCCGCCAGCGCGCCGCACTGCTCAAGCAGCTCGGCGAGCGTGACGGATACGCGAGCCGGCAGGACTCGATACTTGGCGGGCTGGAGATCTGGACCGGCCAGTTCATCGAGGCCGGGGTGGCACTGACCCGTGACCGACAGCGCATCGTCGGCCTGCTGGCCGAACCGTTCGCCGAGATCTACCGGAGCCTGGCCGGCGGTCGGCAGGAGGCGTCCTTGAGCTACGAGCCGTCGTTCGACGAGGTGCTGATGTTCGACGAGCCGATGGCTCATATCAGCGAGCATTTCCAGCGCATCTACCCGGGCGAGGTCGCGCGTGGCGCGAATCTGATCGGTCCCCACCGCGACGACCTGAGCCTGCTGCTGGACGGCGTGCCGGCGCGCGAGTTCGCGTCGAACGGCGAGATGTGGACGATGGCCCTGGCCCTGAAGATGGCGCTGTTCGACGTGGTGGCCCATGCCCGCGGCGCCAAGCCGATCGTGATCCTCGACGATGTGTTCGCACAGCTGGACGAATCGCGGCGCGGGCAGATCCTCGAGTTCGCGGGCGGGCAGGACCAGGTGATCATCACCGTCGCGGCCGCCAGCGATATCCCGGCCGCGGGTGGAACCGGCGGCGGTTCTGGCCTTGCCTCCGGGGCGAACATCATCGACGTCGCCGCGCTCAAACGCGCGCAGGACGAGTACCTGCACCCCGATCTCGCCGCGTTCGGTCTGGCGCCGGCCTCGCCGGACGGGGATGCGTCCCATGAGGCGTCCAAGGCGTCCAAAGCGCCTGAGCCTGCCTCAGACGCCCCGGCGACCGATGGCGATCGGGCCGGCTCATGAACCCGCCGATTGCCCGCACGCTGCATCTTGACGAGCGCAAGCTGCCGGCCGAGGTGTTCGACCGCCTGGCCAAACACGGCGGCTATGTGATGCGCGACCGCAGGACGCGCGAGGAGAACCGCGAGAAGGCGTGGGAGAGCTTCGGCAAGCCGGGCCGCGACCCGGCCGCATTCGGCAGCGTGCTCAACGGCATCGCCTCGGGCGGGCATTGGACCCCGCAGCTGAAGCTCGCCCAGTTGCGCAACCACTGGGATCAGGTCGTCGGCCCGGGCATCGCCATGCACTCGACGGTGGCCGGCTTCGCCGACGGCGTGCTGACGATCCGCGCCGAATCCGCGGTCTGGGCCACGCAGCTGACCTATATGCTCCCCCAGCTCACCTCCACGATCCGCGATCGGCTCAAGGGGCTCGACATCGGCGAGATCCGCGTCACAGGCCCCCAGTCCGGGTTCCGCCGCGGCCGGTACCGGCGCTGATGGTTTGCTTCGATGTATTTTCGCCGCTAGGCAACGTGTCGGCGTAGACGAGTAGACTTACCTGCAGTATAGGTAAATGGCTAGAAGGTCCCGTTATTCGCTTTCTAGAGCATATCGACCGAGCGGGAACCCCTTGCATGAGGGCCAACGCAGGAAGGAAGCTTGGTGGCAGACGAAGTGGATTCGCTTGAGGATTCGGAAGAGAAGGACGAGCTGGTCGATGCGCAACTCGACGACAGCATGTCCCCCGAGCACTATGACGCCAGTGATCTGAAAGTTCTCGAAGGCCTTGAGGCCGTGCGTATCCGCCCGGGTATGTATATCGGTTCGACCGGCCCGCGCGGTCTGCATCATCTGGTCTATGAGATCGTCGACAACTCGGTCGACGAGGCGCTGGCCGGGTACGCCAGCCATATCGAAGTGACGATCCTGCCCGACAACGGCATCCGCGTCGTCGACGACGGCCGCGGCATCCCGGTCGACGAGGTGCCCGGCGAGGGCGTCTCCGGCGTCGAGACCGTCATGACCAAGCTGCACGCCGGCGGCAAGTTCGGCGGCGGCGGATACGCGGTGTCCGGCGGCCTGCACGGCGTCGGCATCTCCGTGGTCAACGCGCTGAGCACGCGCGTCGACATCGAGGTGCGCCGCCAGGGCTACCACTGGACGCAAACGTACGTCGACCAGCATCCGACCGCCCGCCTCAAGCAGGGCGATCCGATGGCCGAGGGCGAATCGACCGGCACGTCGGTCACCTTCTGGCCGGACGGGGCGATCTTCGAGACTACGGTCTACGATTTCGAGACGCTGCGCGCCCGCTTCCAGCAGATGGCGTTCCTGAACAAGGGCCTGAAGATCAGCCTGACCGACCTGCGAGAACCCGACCAGGCCGGCGACGAGGTGGCCGGCGAGGAGGGCGCCGACGCCGAGGGCGAGCCGAAGCACCAGTCGGTGACTTACCAGTACATGAACGGCATCAAGGACTACGTCGACTACATGGTGAAGAACCGCAAGGCGACGCCGGTCGAAGAGGATGTCATCGACTTCGAGGCCGAGGACCTGAAGCTCGGCATCTCCGCCGAAATCGCGATGCAGTGGACCACCGCCTATTCCGAGGCCGTGCACACCTTCGCGAACACGATCTCCACCACCGAGGGCGGCACCCACGAGGAGGGCTTCCGCGCCGCGCTGACCAGCTTGGTCAACCGCTACGCGCGCGAGAAGAACATCCTCAAGGAGAAGGACGACAACCTCTCCGGCGACGACGTGCGCGAGGGCCTGACCGCCGTCGTGTCCGTCAAGCTCACCACCCCGCAGTTCGAGGGCCAGACCAAGACCAAGCTCGGCAACTCCGAGGCGAAGACCTTCGTGCAGCGCGTGATGACCGACAAGCTCGGCGACTGGTTCGACGCCCACCCGAACGAGGCGAAGAGCATCATCCAGAAGGCCATCGAGGCGTCCCGCGCGCGTATCGCGGCCAAGAAGGCCCGCGAGAACACGCGCCGCAAGTCGATCTTCGAATCGGCCGGCATGCCCGACAAGCTCAAGGACTGCCAGTCCAACAACCCAGAAGAGTGCGAGCTGTTCATCGTCGAGGGCGATTCGGCAGGCGGCTCCGCGATCCAGGGCCGCAACCCGATCACGCAGGCGATCCTGCCGCTGCGAGGCAAGATCCTCAACACCGAGCGCGCGTCGATCGACCGCATGATGAAGTCCGACACCATCGAGTCGCTGATCACCGCGGTCGGCGGCGGCTACGGCGAGGACTTCGACATCTCGAAGGTGCGCTACCACAAGGTCATCATCATGGCCGATGCCGATGTCGACGGCGCGCACATCGCCACGCTGAACCTGACGCTGTTCTTCCGCTATATGCGGCCGATGATCACCGCCGGGTACGTGTACGTGGCCATGCCGCCGCTGTACCGCCTCAAGTGGACCAAGGGCCCGCACGACTTCGTATACACCGACGCCGAACGCGACCGCGTGCTCGCCGAGGGGCGCGCCAAGGGCCGTCAGCTGCCCAAGGGCGAGGGCATCCAGCGGTACAAGGGTCTGGGCGAGATGAGCTACCAGGAGCTGTGGGAGACGACCATGGACCCCGAGCAGCGCATCCTGAAGAAGATCCACATCGAGGATGCGGCCCAGGCCGACGAGACCTTCTCGATGCTCATGGGCGATGAGGTCGAGCCCCGCCGCCTGTTCATCCAGCGCAACGCGCATGACGCCCGCTTCATCGACGCCTGAGCCCCGATAACACAAGCGAGCCAACGCAAGCGATCTAACACAAGCGAGCGTGGGCGGCGGAACACGGCGGGAAGTCCGGCTGACCCGACTTCCCGCACACCGCCCGGAAGCGCCGTCGGGCGCGAGGCCGTACCGCATAACACGGGGAATCGTCCCCGGGCGGCTTCTCCGACGGCTCCCCTACCTGTACAAACCAAAGGAACGACACCGTGGCAGATGACAACAACAGCGACGAATTCAACGGCGCGAACAACGCCGATGGCACCCCCGGCGACGAGCAGCGCGTGCCCGACGGCTCGCTCGAGCCGCTGAGCCCCCAGGAGGCCGACAACACCGACTATGGCCTGATGACCGGCGAACGCATCAAGCATATGGATCTGCAGCAGGAGATGCGCGAATCCTATCTGGCGTACGCGCTGTCCGTCATCGTCGAACGAGCCCTGCCGGATGTGCGCGACGGCATGAAGCCCGTGCACCGCCGCGTGATCTACGCGATGTACGACGGCGGCTACCGCCCCGACCGCGGCTACAACAAGTGCTCCCGCGTCGTCGGCGACGTCATGGGCAAGTACCACCCGCACGGCGATTCCGCGATCTACGACACCTTGGTGCGCATGGCGCAGTCGTGGTCGATGCGCAACCTGCTGGTCGACGGTCAGGGCAACTTCGGCTCCCCCGGCGACGACCCGGCCGCGGCCATGCGTTACACCGAATGCCGCATGGCGCCGCTCGCCATGGAAATGGTGCGCGACATCGACAAGGACACCGTCGATTTCGTACCCAACTACGACGGCAAGACGCAGGAGCCGACCGTGCTGCCCTCGCGTTTCCCGAACCTGCTGGTCAACGGCTCGTCCGGCATCGCCGTCGGCATGGCCACGAACATCCCGCCGCACAACATGCGCGAGGTGGCGGACGGCGTGCACTGGGCGCTCGACCACCCCGACGCGAGCCGCGAGGAGCTGCTCGAGGCGCTCATCGCGCGCATCAAGGGACCGGACTTCCCCACCGGCGCGACGATCCTCGGCCACAAGGGCATCGAGCAGGCGTACCGCACCGGCCGCGGCCTGATCACCATGCGTGCGGTCGTCAACACCGAGGAAATCAAGGGCCGCATGTGCCTGGTCGTCACCGAGCTGCCGTACCAGGTCAACCCGGACCGCCTGGTCGTGTCCATCCGCGAGGGCGTGCGCGACGGCAAGATCCAGGGCATCGCCGACATGCGCGACGAGACCTCGGGCCGCACCGGTCAGCGCCTGGTGCTGGTGCTCAAGCGCGACGCCGTGCCGAAGGTCGTGCTCAACAACCTGTACAAGCACTCCCAGCTGCAGCAGACCTTCGGCGCGAACATGCTCGCGCTGGTCGACGGCGTGCCGCGCACGTTGTCACTCGACGCGTTCATCCGCCATTGGGTGAGCCACCAGCTCGACGTCATCGAGCGCCGCACCCGCTACCTCAAGCGCGAGGCCGAGGAGCGCGACCACATTCTGCAGGGCTATCTGAAGGCCCTTGACATGATCGACGAGGTCGTGGCGCTGATCCGCCGCTCCCCCGACGCCGATGCGGCGCGCACCGGACTGATGGATCTGCTCGACGTGGACCAGGTGCAGGCCGACGCGATCCTCGCGATGCAGCTGCGCCGACTGGCCGCGTTGGAGCGCCAGAAGATCCTCGACGAGCACAACGAGCTCATGCGCAGGATCGCCGACTACAACGACATCCTCGCCAAGCCCGAGCGCCAGCGCAAGATCGTCGGCGACGAGCTGGACGAGATCGTCGCCAAGTACGGCGACGAGCGCCGCACCAAGATCCTGCCGTTCTCAGGCGAGATGAACGTCGAGGACCTGATCGCCGAGGAGAACGTGGTCGTCACGGTCACGCACTCCGGCTTCATCAAGCGCACCAAGGCCGACGAGTACCGCGCCCAGCACCGCGGCGGCAAGGGCATCAAGGGCGCCAAGCTGCGCGAGGACGACGTGGTGGACCACTTCTTCCTCACCTCCACGCACAACTGGCTGCTGTTCTTCACGAACAAGGGCCGCGTGTACCGCATCAAGGCGTATGAGCTGCCCGAGGGCTCGCGTGACTCGAAGGGCCAGCATGTGGCGAACCTGCTGCAGCTGCAGCCCGGCGAGACGATCCAGACCGTGCTGTCGATCCCGAACTACGAGGTCACCAAGTATCTGGTGCTCGCCACCCGCTCCGGCAAGGTCAAGAAGACCGCGCTGGCCGAGTACGATTCGCCGCGCCAGGGCGGCCTGATCGCCGTGCGCCTCATGACCGACGAGAACGGCGAGGTCGCCGACGAGCTGATCGGCGCCGCGCTGTGCAACGCCGAGGACGACATCATCCTCGTCTCCAAGCTCGGCATGAGCCTGAAGTTCGCGGCCGACGACGATCAGCTGCGCCCGATGGGCCGCCAGACCGCCGGCGTGCAGGGCATGAAGTTCCGCGACGGCGACGAGCTGCTCGCGATGGACGTGGTCTGGGGCGACACCGACAAGGATCTGCTGGTGGTCACCAACGAAGGCTTCGCCAAGCGGACCGCGATCAGCGAGTACCGCCTGCAGGGGCGCAACGGCTTCGGCGTCAAGGCCCTGCAGCTGGCCGAAGGCCGCGGATCGCTGGTCGGCGCGGTGATCGTCGCCGAGGATGACCAGATCCTGGCCATCATGAAGTCCGGCAAGGTCATCCGCTCCGATGTGGCCGAGGTCAAGCGCACCGGCCGCACCACGCAGGGCGTCACGCTCGCCAAGCCCGACAAGGGCGACGAGATCATCTCCATCGCCCGCAACGAGGAGAAGGACGATCCCGAGGACGAGGCCGCGGATGAGGTCTCCGGCGAGACCGCTCAGCCCGGCGGCCAGGGCGCCGAAGCGGTGACGGATGCGGCCGAGACGGCCGAGGCCGGCACCGCGCCGTCCGGCGAGGCCGATGATGAACCGGCTGAGACCGGCGAATCGGACGGCGAATAGTCCGTCGCCGGTGCCGGCGAACGGCATCGGCGACGGCACGGAACAGGCCCATCGCGGGCGGTATACGGGGAGAATGTAAACAACCCGGAACAACCCGCGGCCTGCGCCCGATACCCGTCTGCGAAAACTGCTACGCTCGCATAAGGCACTGGTAAGCAAGGCACTAGCAAGACCCAAGGAGCAACGATGAACGAGAATCTTGAAGAGGATAACGAGGCCGAGGTGATCCAGCCGGCCGGCATCGAACCCGATGAGCCTCGTGAAGAGCCTCAGGGCGAGCCCGAGCCCGTCGTTCATGCCGCGCATGTCGGCCGCACCGCTCGTTCCGCGTCCGGCACGGCCTCCGCGAGCTTCGACTCCCCCGCCGCCGGCGAGGGCATGCCCGCATCGGTCAAGCCCGAGCGCCCGGCCCGCCGTGGCACGCCCCGTGCCCGCCGCATGAACCTGTCGGTGACGCATATCAGCGCGTGGTCCGCGGCGAAGGTGTCGTTCCTGCTGACGATCGCCGGGGCGATCATCCAGATCGTCGCGGTCGCGCTGATCTGGCTGCTGCTCGACGTGGTCGGCGTGTTCCAGCAGATCACGCAGATCGTCTCCTCCACCGGTCTGGACGCTGGCGGCATCAACCTGAACCAGATCTTCAGCCTGGGTACCGTGCTGAGCGCCGTCACGATCTTCTCGATCGTCGAGGTCGTCCTGATCACGCTGCTGGTCACGATCATCACCCTGCTGTACAACGTGGTGACCGCGCTGGTCGGCGGCGTGCACGTCACGCTGGGCGACGACTGATCCCATGCCATTGAACATGCCATAAAAAAAGTGGTTCCCTTCTATGAGGGGAACCACTTTTTTATGCGGTTCACGCGGACTCGCGGTGCTCGATATGGTAGCCGGCGACGATGCGCTGGTGCGGCAGATCGGGTTCGTAGTTGATGCGCTTGATGAGCAGGTCCACGGCCTGTTTGGCGATGAAGTCGACGTCGACCGCGATGGTGGTCAGCGAGGGGACCGTCATCGCTCCCATCGCGATGCCGTCGAATCCGATGACCGCCATATCGTCGGGGACGCTGATATCCAGATCCTTCAACCCACGCAACGTACCGAAAGCCACGGTATCGGTCATGCAGAATAACGCGTCGCATTGCCGAATCAGGGTCTCGTGATAATGAACGGCTTGTCTGGCATCGGTGTCATTCCATGATGTGGGAATGATGCATGCGGAGTCCCAGTCCATGCCCAACCGATCGAATGCCTGGCGGCAGCCTTCGAAGCGACGGTCTCTGGTATTGCGTCCTCGGGCCTCCGGCATGCCATCGGCGATGACGCTGCCGCCCATGATGCCGATGCGCCGGCGCCCTAGCCCGTACAAGTATTCGATGGCTTTTCGGGCTCCGGCGATGCACGGCGTGAGGATCGTGTCGATATCCTGCTGGGGGCGATCATCGTCCAACAGCACGGTCGGCCGGTGATTGGACAGCTGCTCGATCTCATTGGCGGACAACCTGCTCGAACTGAAGATCAGGCCATCGCAGAACTGATTGGTGACCCGTTCGATGATGGAACGTTCGTTGTTTTCGTCGATTCTCGTCTGCTGCACCACCGTCTGGTACCCGCGGTCCTCGGCCACTTGCGAGATGAGCGACGCCAGCTGGGAGGGATAGGGGCGATCGAGCTCGAAAATCGCCAATCCGATGGTGCCGCGCTCGGTACGTGTGCGGCTGGTGGACGCGCGCAAACTGCGGGCGGACAGGCTGGTGGTGTTGAGCCGGTAATGCAGCTTGTCCGCCGCGGCTCGAACGCGCATCGCCGTTTCGGGAGCGACATTGTCGTTGCCGCGCAGCACGTTGGAAACCGTCATGGCCGATACTCCGGCTTCGCGACCGACGTCTTTCATGGTGACCATGTTCACTCCTTCAACTGGTATCAAGCATACAAGTCGGTCGTGCGGCGATTCTTCGCCGATCCATCGTAAGTAACAACTTACTACGCTTCGGGCATGTCAATTACGGCAAACATGTGGCACGATCAGTCGATGATCGATATGGTCATGCGCTTCTCCTGTGAGACGGTCGGTCTGCCATTTGACAAAGTAGTGTATCGATAATATCATGCAGTGTATCGATAAGATTATCGATAAAATTTAATATCAAGCAGAATGCTGATACGCGGAGCGGGCATGGAGGTTCGTCCCGAGTGTACAGTCGAAGGAGACATTATGAGGAAGTTCACGAAGGTCCTCGCCGCCGCGCTGGCTGCGGTGACGTCCGTTTCGTTGGCTGCGTGTGGTTCCGGCTCGTCCGACGCCGTGGACGAGAACGCGCCGGTCACCATCACTTGGTGGGGCTGGGGCACTTCCGCCGAAAAGCAGGCCAAGGACTTCATGAAGAAGTACCCGAACATCACCGTAAAATTCCAGAACATCGGTAGCGCCAGCAAGCAGTATGTTTCGCTGAACAACGCCATCTCCGCCAACTCCGGCATGCCGGACGTCGCCATGCTGGAATACTTCGCCCTTCCACAGTTCGTCTCCACCGGCAAGGTCCTCGACCTTAAGCAGTACGGCGCCGATAAGTACAAGAGTGATTATGCTCCGGGTCCGTGGGCTTCTGTGGCTCTCAATGACGGCGTGTATGGTCTGCCGGTCGATTCCGGCCCGATGGCTTGGTTCTACAACAAGGCCGTCTTCGACAAGGCCGGCGTGGACGCCACCCAGGTCAAGACCTGGGATCAGTTCTACGAGGCCGCCAAGAAAATCCGCGCCACCGGAAGCTACATCACCTCCGACAGTGGCGACGCTACCAGCGGCGGCTTCTACGATTCCATGGTGTGGCAGGCGGGCGGCCACCCGTTCAAGACCTCCAAGGATGGCAAGACCGTATCGATCAATCTGACCGGTGACGAGGGCGCCAAGAAGTTCACCAAGTTCTGGCAGAAGCTGATCGCCGAGGACCTCATCGACACCAAGACCGTCTCCTGGTCCGACGAGTGGAACAAGGCTCTGGGCGATGGCTCCATCGCGTCCCTGCTCACCGGTGCCTGGATGCCGGTCAACCTTGAGAACGGTTCCCCCGCAGCCTCCGGAAACTACCGTGTGACCCAAATGCCGCAGTGGAATGAAGGCGACCACGCCAACTCCGAAAACGGCGGTACCTGCCTGTCTCTGATGGATACCGGCGACAAGGCCAAGGAAGCCGCTTCCTATAAGCTGGTCGACTACCTCAACCACTCCAAGGAAGGTACGGATCGCGCCTATGAACTCGGTGTGTTCCCGTCCATCAACCGCATCCTGCAGAGCGATGAATTCCTCAACAAGACCAGCGACTACTTCGGTGGCCAGAAGATCAACGAGGAACTGATGACGGCTTCCAAGAACGTGCTCACCGGCTGGGAGTTCCTGCCGTTCGAGGTTCAGGCCCGCACCACCTTCCCGGATACCGCCGGCAAGGCGTACGCCGGTGGCACCACGCTGGAGAAGGGCGTATCCGCCTGGCAGGACAGCTTGGTCAAGTTTGCCAAGGACCAGGGCTTCACCGTCAAGGAGTGAGCCATTCATATGACGGTGGCCGGGGGTTGGCTCCCGGCCACCGTTTGTTCCGTTGCCAAGTCAGGTAGGTTGCAGATGACTGCTGTTGATGTGATGCCGTCCCTTGACATCAAGCCGAAGCATACGCCGTTGCATCGGTTCCTTGCGGATCCCTCGCCGGTGGTGTTCGATGACCCGCGGTATGCGGATCGGTACTTCCTGTATGCCACCGAAGATGGCTTCGACGATTGGGGGTCGCGCTCGTTCCGCGTGTATACCTCCACCGATCTGGTCGAATGGACCGACGGCGGCCGGATTCTGAGCTTGGATGACGTGCCGTGGGGCAGCGAACATGCTTGGGCGCCATGCGCATGCGAGTATCAGGGGCGGTTCTACTTCTATTTCGTCTGTGAAGGGCAGGTCGGCGCCGCGGTATCCGATTCGCCGTACGGGCCGTTCCGTTCCACGTCGTCTCCGATTGTCGCCGCTGATGATTTTCCCGGATATCCGATTGATCCCGCGGTGTTCCGTGATGACGATGGCACCGATTGGCTGCTGTGGGGCAATCGCATCGCGTACGCCGCTCCGCTGAACGACGATCATGTGACCATCGATGCCTCCCGTGCCTTCCATTGGGTGCCTGGGGACTTCCGCGAAGCGATATGGATCTTCAAGCGTCAGGGCATGTATTATGCCGGCTGGTCCGAGAATGACGCCCGCGATCCGGAATACTGCGTGAAATACGCCACCGCTCCCACCCTGCACGGTCCTTGGACCGAACACGGGGTATTGGTGGAACAGAACCCGTCGTTGGGGCTGTTGGGTACCGGGCACCACGGCGTGATCCATATTCCCAGCACCGACGAGTGGATCCTCTCCTATCACCTGTTCGACAGCGAGTACGGCACCGGGTATCGCCGCGAAGTGGCGTTCGCTCCGCTGGTGTTCAATGCCGACGGAACGATACGGCAGGTAGTGCCGAGTGATACCTGGTACCGCAGGTCTATCGCTCGCTGACCGTATATGCGGTACCGCGCCGTTCTGACGCGTTAGTAACCAAGTACGACGAAAAGCTGATTGGGAGCCGTGGGGCGCGTGTCGCGCCGGTGTGACCGTCCGATGCGTAGTCGTCAGTGCTTCTTGAGAAAGGAATCAATATGGCCTCAGCACATGCCGATGCCTTGACCACGCCAGCGGGGAGCTCCGTGGTCGTCGAGAACAAACACAAAGCCGATTGGCGTGGATGGAAGTTCATGTGGCCATTCACGGTGGTGTTCATCTTCGTGTTCATCATCCCGATCTTCTATGCCATCTACATCTCGTTCTTCAAAAAGCAGATGGTCGGTGGCACCAAGTTCATCGGTCTGGAGAACTATGTACGGCTGATGCAGGACGGCCAGTTCTGGTCGTCGGTCGGTCGCGTGGCCCTGTTTACTGTGGTGCAGGTGCCGGTTATGCTGTTCCTTTCCGCGGCTATGGCTCTGGCCTTGGATTCCATGAAGCTGCACGGCACGAAGTTCTTCCGCATCTCCACCTTCCTGCCCTACGCGGTGCCTGCCGTGGTGTCCACTTTGGTGTGGGGCTTCGTATATGGCGCGAAGTACGGCCTGGTCGGGTCGTTCAACGATTTCTTCGGCACGAATATCGACGTGTTCAAGCCTTCCGTATTGCTGGCGGCGATCGGCAACATCAGCGTGTGGGAGTTCACCGGCTATAACATGCTGATCTTCTATTCCTCCCTGTCGACGATCCCGCATTCCCTGTACGAGGCCGCGAGCATTGACGGCGCGTCGGAGTGGCAGATCGTCAAGTCGATCAAGCTGCCGGAACTCAAGGGCAGCTTGGCGATCACGGTGATCTTCTCGATCATCGGTTCGTTCCAGTTGTTCAACGAGCCTTCGATTCTGCAGAACATGGTGCCGGGCAACGCGATCACGACGTACTACACGCCGAACATGTACGCGTACAACCTGTCGTTCTCCGGCAACCAGTCGAACTACGCCGCGGCCTTGGCGATCGTCATGGCCGTGATCACGATGGCCATCGCCTATGCCGTGCAGCTGAGGAGCTTGAAGGAGCAGATGAAGTAACATGAGTGCCACAACAATGACTTCGACAACCACTGCCCGTCTGGCCGAATCCGACCTGAAGGCTCAGGAGAAGGCCGCCAAGCGGGCCGAGAAAGAGCGCCAGAAGCGCATCGCCGCCGATGAGAAGGCCGAACGCAAACGCGCGGCAAAGTCCGGCTTCGCGAACGTGAACAACCCGCGCCGCTCGACCCTGATGACCGTGCTGTGCGTGGTCTTCGCGGTCTACTGCCTGTTCCCGTTCGCATACCTGCTGATCAACGCCACGAAGACGCAGGCCGACTTCACCTCGACCTTCGGCATGGGCTTCGGCAAGACCTTCGCCCTGTGGGACAACATCGTCACGGTGTTCACCTATCAGAATGGCATTTTCGGCCGTTGGTTCATCAACACGATCTTCTACGTGGTGATCGGCGCCGGCGGCGCCACACTGCTGGCGATCATGGGCGGCTACGCGCTGGCCAAGTTCCGCTTTCCCGGCCGCAAGGCCGTGTTCGCGGTGCTGATCGGATCGATCTCGGTGCCTGGCATCGCCCTGGCGGTCCCGCAGTTCCTGCTGTTCGCCAAGCTGAACCTGACGAACACCCCGGCGGCCATGATCATTCCTTCGCTGATCTCCCCCTTTGGCCTGTACCTGATGTGGATCTTCAGCGAGCAGGCCGTGCCGCAGGAGCTGCTTGAGGCGGCGCGAGTCGACGGTGCTTCGGAGTTCCGCACGTTCTGGCAGATTTCCTTGCCGCTGTTGGCACCGGGTATCGTGACGACCGCATTGTTCACGATCGTGGCGACGTGGAACAACTACTTCCTGCCCCTGATCATGCTGAAGGATTCCAATTGGTATCCGTTGACGATCGGTCTGAACCAGTGGAAGGACCAGGCGTCCACGGCCGGTGGGCAGGCGATCCAGAACCTGGTGATCACGGGTTCGCTGATCACGATCATCCCGTTGGTGATCGCGTTCCTGTGTTTGCAGAAGTACTGGCAGTCCGGCCTCGCAGCCGGCGCCGTCAAGGAATAAGCTGATTCCTTCTCGGGCTTTACGACTACATCCCCACAGCCATGGGTTGGCTGTGGGGATTTTCTTATGCGACGATGGCGCAGGATTTGTGCGACGTATGAGTCCGGGGATGGAACGCGCTGACGACGATGAAATACGCCTTGTCTGCATTTCCTAGGCACATTATTCGTTTCTTAGACGGGTCTTCGGGAGATCGCTCCCTTTGCGGGGCTGGAAACACCGGGGTCGTCGGCTATGGTCTCGAAAGGGACATGTCTAGGAAATGAATAATGTGCCTAGGAAATGGTGCCTTGAGGGGCGGGATCTGGGATCTGCATGCACTCTGCTGGTTGTTGGAATGGTTCGTGAGGGAATGCATGGTGTCCGTTGAAAACGACGTGTGATTCATAGTATGACACACGGTTTTTGTAACCGGTCACACGGTGGTGTATAGTGTGTTGTGTAACCGGTCACAGCCTGTTGTTGAGAGGATGCCCGGTTGATGAGTCAGTGATAGTTGAACTCTTTCGAAGGAGAGGAGTCGGGCAATGACGTCAGCTCAGGTGGCGGCTTCGCCAACGCATACGTCAACGGCGCGTGTGAATCGGCGTAAGGCTGATTGGCGTGGTTGGAAGTTTATGTGGCCGTTTGCGGTGGTGTTTGTTTTTGTGTTCATCGTGCCGATTGTGTATGCGGTGTATATCTCGTTTTTTCAGAAGAAGATGATTGGTGGGAACGTGTTCGTTGGTGTGGCGAATTACGTTCGTTTGTTTGGTGACGCGCAGTTCTGGAGCAGTGTTGGTCGTGTGGCCTTGTTCACGGTGGTGCAGGTGCCGATCATGTTGTTCCTGGCGGCGGCGATGGCCCTGTGTTTGGATTCGATGAAGTTGCACGGCACGAAGTTCTTCCGTATCAGCACGTTTTTGCCGTATGCGGTGCCCGCGGTGGTCTCGACGATGATCTGGGGTTTCGTGTATGGCGCGAAGTACGGTTTGGTGGGTTCGTTGAACGACGTGTTGGGCACGCATATCGACGTGTTGGACCCGTCGGTGTTGTTGGCGGCGATCGGGAACATCAACACGTGGGAGTTCACGGGCTATAACATGCTGATCTTCTACAGTTCCCTGTCGACGATTCCGCATTCGTTGTATGAGGCGGCGTCGATTGATGGCGCGTCGGAGTGGGGGATCGTCAAGTCGATCAAGTTGCCGGAGTTGAAGGGCAGTTTGGCGATCACGGTGATCTTCAGCATTATTGGTTCGTTCCAGTTGTTCAATGAGCCGAGCATTTTGCAGAACATGGTGCCGGGTAATGCGATCACGACGTATTACACGCCGAACATGTACGCGTACAACCTGTCGTTCACGGGCAACCAGAGCAATTATGCGGCGGCGTTGGCGATCGTGATGGCGGTGATCACGATGGGCATCGCGTACGCGGTCCAGTTGCGCGGCATGAGGGAGCAGATGAAGTGACGGTGCGTGTGCGTCGTGCGGGCGGGCGCGTGGTTCCCGTCGTGTCGGTGTCGGTGTCGGTGTCGGTGGTGTCCGGCGTGTTCGTGAGGGAGTGTGTGTGATGAGTGGTGTGGATGCGCGGTCCGTGTCGTTGCGTGATCGTGAGCGTGCTGCGAAGAGGGCGGAGCGTGAGCGTCAGAGGCGCGTGGCCGTCGATGAGGCCGCGGAGCGCAGGCGGGCGGCGAAAAGCGGGTTCGCGAACGTGAACAATCCGCGGCGTTCGACCGTGATGACGGTGGTGTGCGCCCTGTTCGCGGTGTACTGCTTGTTCCCGTTCGTGTATCTGGTGATCAACGCGACGAAGACGCAGGCGGATTTCACGTCGACGTTCGGGTTGGGGTTCGGTCGCACGTTCGCCTTGTTCGACAACATCGCGACGGTGTTCGGTTATCAGGACGGGATCTTCGCGCGTTGGCTGTTCAACACGCTGTTGTACGTGGTGGTGGGCGCGGGCGGGGCGACCCTGCTGGCGATCATGGGCGGCTACGCGTTGGCGAAGTTCCGTTTCCCGGGCCGCAAGGCGGTGTTCGCGGTGATCATCGGCGCGATTTCGGTGCCGGGCATCGCGTTGGCGATCCCGCAGTTTTTGCTGTTCGCGAAGCTGAATTTGACGAACACGCCGTGGGCCATGATCATCCCGTCGTTGATTAGTCCGTTTGGCTTGTATCTGATGTGGATCTTCTCGGAGCAGGCCGTGCCCACGGAGTTGCTGGAGGCGGCGCGCGTGGATGGGGCGAGTGAGTTCCGCACGTTCTGGACGATCAGCCTGCCCCTGTTGGCCCCCGGTATCGTGACGACCGCATTGTTCACGATCGTGGCGACGTGGAACAACTACTTCCTGCCCCTGATCATGCTCAAGGATGCGGATTGGTATCCGTTGACGATCGGTCTGAACCAGTGGAAGGACCAGGCGTCCACGGCTGGTGGGCAGGCGATCCAGAACCTGGTGATCACGGGTTCGCTGATCACGATCATCCCGTTGGTGATCGCGTTCCTGTGTTTGCAGAAGTACTGGCAGTCCGGCCTGGCAGCCGGCGCCGTCAAGGAATAACCACCGGGACGTTCCCGGCGTAGAAAGCGTCTGGGTAACAGCCTGCTTCTCGGACGGTTTCAACGCGGGAAGGCTGTCTGGCGTAGAGAACGTTTGGGTAACAGGTTGGTTCTCGGACACTCTCTACGCGGGAAGCCCCTTCAGCGTAGAGAGTGTTTGGGTAACAACCTGCTTCTCGAACACTCTCTACGTCAAACCGCTCCACCGCAGAAGAGACCCGGCCGCGGTGGAGCGCGCTTACGACAGAAAGCAGCCAGCCCTTGCCGAACGAAGAATCCCCGCAACTCACCGTTGCGGGGATTCGTCATATATAATATATACGCGAATTCACATGACTCGGTCACGAGATGTAGGCGTGAGGGTCGGTGATCGGCTCGTGGTCATCGGGGATCTCGCGATGCGTGAAGCCCTCATAGGAATCGTCCCAGTGCATGGAGGCGGTGCCGTCGGCGATGGAGATCGGCAATTGGACCAGCGGCGAGTTGCCGAGATCGTTCTTGTACCACTGGTCGCCGATGAACAGGAACCTGCTGCTGTGGTACTGGTCGTCGTCAAGCGGAATCACGATGTCCACCTGGGAATCGTAGGTCTGGATGCCGATCGGCGCGAAGGCGCGCCACTCGCTCCAAGGGCCGTGCAGGTCGGTGGCGGTGGTGTACATATTGTCGTTGGTGAACCATCCGGTCAGGCGCGATCCGAACCAGTAGTACAGGCCGTCTTTCTTGACGATGGTGGGTGATTCCAGTCCGTATTCGTAATCGGTGGCCCGTTCGCAGGCCACATCCTCGACGATGGTCAGGTAGTCGTTCGACAGGCGGTAGATATGCGTGCCGTGGTCGCGGTCCTCGCTCATGATGTAGCCGCTGCCGTCCTCGTCCTGGAACACGCCGATGTCGCGGCTCAGATACCCGCGCCATGTCATCGTGGTCTGGAACGTGAACGGCCCGAGCGGGTTGTCGGCCACGGCCACGCTGATGTGCGCGTACTGGTAGTCGGGCGTTTCCGCGTGGATGTACATCACGTACTTGCCGGTTTCCGGGCAGCGGAGCACCTTCGGGCGTTCGCCGATGCGGTCCGCGGCCAGTGCGGAGCCGTCCTCCTGCACGTCCAGTACGATGCCGTGATCGGTCCAGTCGACGAAGTCGTCGGTGGTGTAGCAGTACACGCCCTGGAACAGGTTGCCGTTTGTCTTGTTCTCGCCGTAGGCGTACCAGGTGCCGTCGAATCGCTGTACGCCGATGCCGTGCAGTTGGGCTACGTTGCCCTCGGTGTCATGCGGCAGAAAAGAGCCGAATCTATCGGTCATTGATGATCCTTTCCATTTGGAGATGGGCATGCCCGGCCCAAGCGCGCCCGTTTGGCGTGCGATTGGGCCGGAATGCTCGCGGTGACGCGGCGCGCGGTGCGGGATTCGGCATGCCGTGCGATGGGGGGCTTGTGCCGTGTGGTCTTTTTTCCCCTGCGGACTGTGCCGTCTCGTACGAGTCGTTTCTCGTTTTGTGACCGGTCACACGCTGTGATATAGCCAGTGTAATGCAATATGTGATCGCTCACAAAACTATCTGCGTGCCGTGATCCCCGTGTCCTGCGTTGTTCACTCGTTTTGCTCTGTCTGGTTTCCCTCGATGAGGGGGATGGGCAGAGCCGGACGAGGGAGAAAACCGGATTGCTTTCGAGTGTTGCTCCGGTGTTGTTCCCCTCAGTCCGCTTCGCGGCTAGCTCCCCTCGTAGAGGGGAGCCAGATGCAGATGGTCCGCTTCGCGGCCGGCTCATCCCGCAATTGAGGGCGGCCTTGCGGTCGCGGGGTCATGCGGATTGGCGCTCGACGATGGTGGTCGGCAGCAGACGCACGTAATACTGCCGTACCGGCTCCCCCCTGAGCATGGTCAGCAGCAGCTCGGCCATCGCCCTGCCGTGCAGCATCGAGTCCTGGCGCACCGTGGTGAGCTTGGGATTGGACAGTATGGCCATGGGCGAGTCGTCGAAGCCGGTGACGGCGATGTCGTCGGGGACGCGATATCCGAAGCGATTGAGCTGGTTGATCACGCCGATGGCGAGATTGTCGTTGGCGCAGACGAACCCGTCGATGCCGCTGAGCATCGACTGGTATTCGAATACCGCCAGTTCGCCGCTGGTGATCTCCCAATCGTCGGCGAAATACACCTGCCGGTCGTCGAATCGGTCGCCGAGCGCCTCCTTGAAGCCGGCCAGTCGCTTGATGGACGCCGGCGAATAGCCGGGGCCGCAGACGTAGACGATATGGGATCGGCCCTTGTCGAGCATATAGCGTGTGATGTCGCGTTGTCCGTCGGCGTTGGTGAAGTCGACCGCCGGATACGTCAGGTCGCCGCGGTCGCTGACTTCGGAGCGCACCACGGGCCGATTGGTGGACAGGAACGCGTTGGCGAGGGAGTCGTCCTCGCTTAGGGAGAACAGCAGGTAGCCGTCGGCGAAGTCGCTGTTGACCAGCTGTTCGATGCGCTTGGTGGAGTCCTCGCTGTTGGCGATGAGCGTGACCATCTGGTACCCGGCGTCGCCGAGCGTCGTGTTCGCGCCCGACATGGCCTCGGACACGCTGTATTGCACGACCGTCTCGCTGGCTTCGACCTGGATGATCAGAGCGACGGTGGATGTGCGCTGCTGGGCGAGGGAACGGGCCGCCTTGTTCGGCGTGTACTTGGACTCCTTGATGGCTGCGGCGATGCGTTCGGAGGCGTCCTTGGAGACGTGTTCGCTGCCGTTGAGAAAGCGCGACACCGTGCCGTAGGATACGTTGGCCAGCCGGGCCACGTCCCGGATGGTCACCTTCTTATGTTCCGTCGTCATGAACACCATCGTATTCGGTTCCGTCATGTTTTGCTCCCCATTGACGCGACACACGATTTGTAACCGGTCACACAACAGTGTATAGTATACGAATGTAACCGGTCACACGGAGTGTTGCGTGGCCAAGAACTCAAGGAAGAGAAAGGTAAGACATGCGCTTCCCTATCAAGAAGTCGGTGGCATTGCTTGGCGCTGCAGCCATGATGGTCTCTGTCGCGGCCTGCGGGTCCGATAACGCGTCCACCAGCGACAACTCCGGGTCCAAGGACGGCAAGTCCACCGTGACCGTGTGGAGCTGGGACACTACCATCAACGACGCCGCGGAGGCCTTCATGAAGGCCAACCCGAACATCACCGTCAAGGTGACCAACGTCGGCACCTCCGCGCAGACCCAGGTCTCGCTGAACAACGCCATTTCCGCCGGCTCCGGCGCCCCGGACATCTCGCTGATGGAATACCACTCCATCGCGCAGTTCGCCCTGTCCGGCGCCATCGAGGACCTGACCGACAAGACCAGCGGCTTCGAGTCCGACTACCCCGAAGGCATCTGGAAGGGCGTGCAGGTGAACGGCAAGGTCTACGGCCTGCCGGTCGATTCCGGCCCGAACGCCCTGTTCTACAACAAGGCCACCTTCGACAAGGCCGGCATCACCGAGGCGCCGAAGACCTGGGAGGAGTACTACCAGGACGCCAAGAAGATCCGCGCCCTCGGCGGCGACTACTACATCACCTCCGACGCCGGCGACAACAACCAGTCCACGGTGTTCATGTCCCTGATCGCCCAGGCCGGCGGCACCCCGTTCAAGGTGGACGGCGAGAAGGTCTCCATCGACCTGACCGGCGACGAGGGCACCAAGAAGGCCGTCGAGTACTGGCAGCGCATGATCGACGAGGACCTGATCAACACCAAGGTCACCAGCTGGTCCGATGAATGGAACAAGGGTCTCGGCGACGGCACCATCGCCTCGCTGGTCACCGGCGCATGGATGCCGGGCAACCTGCTCTCCGGCGCCGCCCAGGCCTCCGGCAACTTCCGCGTGGCCACCGTGCCGCAGTGGAACGAGGGCGACGACCTGAACTCCTTCAACGGCGGTTCCTCGCTGACCCTGATCAAGGGCACCAAGAACGCCGACGCTGCCTTCAAGTTCATGGAGTACGTGACCCACGACAAGGAAGGCATCAAGAACCGCGTCGCCTCCGGCGCGTTCCCGGCGGACACCACCTCCTTCAAGTCCGACTACTACCTGAACGGCACCGACGACCTCAACAAGTACTTCGGCGGCCAGAAGTACACCGAAGTGCTCGCCCAGGCGGCCGAGCAGAATGTCGGCGACTTCGAGTTCCTGCCCTTCTGGAGCCAGGTGCAGAACACCTTCGGCGACTACGCCGGCAAGGCCTACCGCAAGGAAGAGAAGCTCTCCAAGTCGATGGAGGACTTCCAGAAGTCCCTGATCGACTACGCCAAGGGCCAAGGCTTCACCGTCGAGTAATTCCATAAACCGGTCGGTACGTGATCCCACCCGAGAGCCCGGGCATCGGGTTCCCGGATGGGACGCCGACAGCGCGGCCGACACCGCGCGTAGCTAGAACTTCATCTGAGTTCTCCTCCTCGGCCGGGATCTTCCGCTGCGGAAGATCCCGGCCTTTCGCATATCACCAGCGTCCGCGACGCGATGCGTTGTTCGGTTGTGTGCATGGCGGCGCACGGATCATAACAAAAACCATTGGATGCAGTATCCACACAAGAAAAGGATCGAATCAATGAAGATACGACAAGCACTTGCCGGTCTCGCCGCCGCGGCGACGATGATTGGCGGTCTGGCGATCGGCGCCGGTTCGGCGCAGGCTGTCGAAGCCGATCCAGCGCCAGCCGCCGAGGTGACGAGCGGCGGCATCACCGTGAACAACTCGCAGGCCGGGCACACGTACACGGCCTACCGGTTCGCCACGCTGAACCCGCAGTTGGACGCGGACGGCAATCTGTCCGACGTCGAGATCAAGGTCGCTGATGGGCCCTATGGCGCGGTGCAGCTTGGAGGATATCGCCAGACCGTGCGCGACGCGGTCACGGAAGCCAATGGCGGCACCCTGCCCGAGCAGTACGCCGACACGGATAACTGGAACGCGGCCGCGGCGGTCGCCGGTTTCGACCAGGCCAAGCTGCGCGCGTTCGCCGATGCCTTCACCAAGGCGGTGCAGAACGATAAGAATATCTCATCTACCGCTTCGGTCGAAGGCAACGGATCGTCCGTGCAGATCGATGTGACACAGGGCTGGTATCTGGTGACCGATACCGTCGACGGCGCGGCCGCCGAAGCCGGCACCTCGGCCATCGTCGCCACGCCGCTGCTGATCAACGGCACCACGTACACCACCCTGCCCGTGACCTCCAGCGACCCGACGCAGGCCGGCATCGACGCCACCGGCGTGTTCAACTCCAAGCACCAGGTCGCGCTCGAAGCGCCGACGACCACGTCGAATTCGGATACCAGGGGTACGGTCGCCGTCGGCAATACCGTGACCTACACCACGCTTGAAAAGCTGGATGGATCGGTGACGGATCTGTATGTCAAGATCGTGACCTCCAAGGGTCTCAAGGCTCCCACGTCATTCGTGGTGTTCAGCGATGTGGATGGTAACGGACGCCCCAGCGGCAGCGATCCGCGTCCGGCGTATACCGTCGTCTCGCAAACCGGCGACGCGGCCAACGGCACGGTCACGGTCCTCAAGGTCACCGGCCTGCAGGATGTCACCTCGCTCGGCGTGCAGTACAACGCCACGGTGACTCCCGACGTGGAGAACCACGCATTCTCGGTCACCGCGTCGGTTGGATTGGACAACGCGACCTGGGTCGAAGGCAACACGGACACGCTGCGCACGGCGGACGTCGCCTTCCAGAAGGTCGGCGTCGATGCCGATGCCAACGGCCTGAACGGCGCGCAGTTCATGCTGCGCTATGCCAATGACTCCGACTGCACAATTGTCGGCAGCTTTGGCGCCAAGCTCTGCTACTTCCAGTACGGGTCGACCAATGGCTCTGACGGCTGGAGCGTCGTCGCCAAGAGCAAGGGAACCACGTTCACCAGCGCCGCCATGGACGGCAAGAACGGCGTCGTGCAGCTCAACGGCCTCGGTGCCGGTACCTACACGGTTGAAGAGGTGACGCCCGCCGCCGGTTACTCCACCCAGTTCCTGCCGAAGTTCAATGTGACCATTGCCGCGGACGGCACGGTCAGTGTGGAATCCACGGCTGACAGCTTCGGCCTGGTCACCGCGAATGCGGATGCCAGCGGCGTGACGGTGAAGAACGTCAAGGCGATCACGCAGCTGCCGCTCACCGGTTCCGTCGGCGCGGCCGCGCTGAGCGTCGTCGGCGTGCTGGCGCTGACTGGTCTCGCCGTGCTGGGCATCAAGTCCCGCAAGGAAGAGAATCTGCAGTAACGGCTGACCGGCATGAGTGTTCCCTGCACAGAGGGGGAACGCTCATGCCGTAACACGAACGAGGGGAGCATGCGGAGCTGAATCCGCTGCTCCCCTCGGCCCGCTTCCCGCGCATCCTCTGTCGGAGATGACCGGGGCGCGGCGCGGCATAATGGGCGATCGAAGGAGGTGCGGCCATCGTGTCGTTCGAGGACATCCTGGATATTCCGGGCCTGCACGCGCAGTATCGTCGTCGGCGATCCCGTGCGCTGGCCAGGCGGATCGGCATGGCGATTCTGTCGCTGATCGCCGTTGCGGCCATCGGATTCCCCATCGTCGCGCAGTACCGGACCGCACAGGACCTGGAAACGGTGGCGTCGCACGCTGCCACGCCGGTGGCGGGATGGTCCGAGGAGCGCATCGACGCCGCCTTTGCCGCGGCCCGGGCATATAACCGGCGTCTTGCCGGGCAGGCGTCGGCCGAGCCCGACGTATCGGATCTGGTGGGGGCGTCGGAGACGGCGCTGCCCGGCGATTCGTCGGGAGTCATCCAGACTGACAACTCATCGACTGCCGGCTCGTCTGCTGCCGGCTCGTCTGCTGCCGGCTCGTCGTCCGGCACCTCGTCGGCAGGCACCGACAAGGACTACGATTCGCTGCTGAACACCGGCAACGGGGTGATGGGCGCGATCAGCATCCCTTCGATCTCCGCGAATCTGCCGATCTATCACGGCACTTCCGCCACGGCGCTCGAGTCGGGCATCAGGCATCTGCAGGGCAGCTCGCTGCCGATCGGCGGGGCCTCCACCCATGCGGTGCTGACCGGCCACAGGGGGCTCGTCAAAGCCGCGATGTTTACCCGTCTCGATGAGGTCAAGCGGGGCGACACCTTCTCGATCATGGTGCTGGGCAGGACCATGGAATATCGGGTCGATCGTATCGCGGTGATCGAGCCGGACGACACCTCGCAGCTGGGCATCACGCCGGGAGAGGATCGGGTGACGTTGATGACGTGCACGCCATACGGCGTGAACACGCACCGGCTGCTGGTATCCGGCACGCGGGTTGCCGTCGACGCCGGCAAGCCGGCTGCCGATGTGTGGCAGGCCGTGCGATGGAGCGCCGGAGGCGTGCTGATGGCCGGCCTGGCGCTGCTCTGGATCCGGCGGGGATCCGCGCCGCAGCCGCGGCTGGTCAGGCACCGTGCGTGACAATCCGCCGTTCTACTGCGATATGTAGCATTTGCCCCGCGTTCAATCATGGCGAATCCCCAGCACCCCGCTGTACATTTAAGGGTGACCTCGGGGGTGAATATGAGCGAAACGCAGCAGTCAGGGCGCCAAACGCGATCCGGAGCGCCGGATGGCCGATCAGCGGCGGTCGCACCGCAGCAGGGTGCGCCGGTGCCGCCCGCATCGCCGTCGCGGGATTCGTTGTCATCCCGTCAGGCGGGCGACCGTCAGGCGGGCGATTCGCTGCATACGGTGTACGCCGCACGCCCGCAGGTGGACGAATGGGTTCCTGACCATGTGCTGGAGGGGTACCAGCAGGCCACGGTCCATCTCGGCCACGACGACGAGGGCGAGGTCGTCGCCACCTTCGTGCGCAAGGATCCGAAGACGCTTCCGTTCGCCGCGCGCATGCAGCGGTGGCGGTTCGGCGCCCTTGGCCACCGGCTGGCCGTCATGTACGTGCACGGCTGGAACGACTATTTCTATCGGCGGCATGAATCGGAGTACTGGGAGTCGCTTGGCATCCCGTTCTACGCGGTCGATCTGCGCAAATTCGGCCGTTCGCTGCGCGACGGCCAGACGCCGGGATATATCGAGAATCTGCATGAATACGCAGCAGAGTGCAACGCATTGCGCGATCTGATCGTCGACGAGCAGGGCGAGCGCGTGCGTATCCTGCTGGTCGCCCACTCGCAGGGCGGGCTGAGCTCGGCGCTCTGGGTCAACAGCGAGCAGCCGCACCATATCGAAGGGCTGGCGCTCAACTCGCCGTGGCTGGAATTGCAGGGGAACCGCATGCTGCGGCTGCTGTCGACGCCTCTGGTGCAGGCGTTTCGGTTGGGTGGGGGCAAAACCGTGCTGCCGATACGCGATCCGGGATTCTACGGCCGTTGCATCAGCCACGCCACCGGCGGCGAATGGGACTACCTCGATCATCCGATCTGCGATTCGGCGGCGTTCGTGCCGCGTGCCGGTTGGATGCAGGCGATCTACAACGGGCAAGGCGAAATCGCGAGGCATCTCGACATACGCATTCCGGTGCTGGTATGCACCTCCGACAAGACCATGCTGCAGACCACATGGGATGAGGGCATGCGGCGCGCCGATTCGGTATTGGACATCGTCGCGATACGCCAGGCGGCGATCAATCTCGGCGATATGGTGACGCTGGCCACCATCCGCGGTGGGCTGCACGACCTGAGCCTGTCGTATCCCGACGCCCGCCGCCAGTATTTCGGCATCGTCACGCGATGGGCGGCGTTGATGGCGTGGCGGCGGATCATTCCTCCCCCGCGCGTCACTTCAGCGCTCAACGCGCTGTGACGGTCATGCGCCCGTTGGCGGGAGCTATCGGTGAAGCCGACTGAAGGTGGTGCCAGGCGGTATCGTGTCAACCACCCTCAGTCTCGCTTCGCGAGCCAGCTCCCGCCAGCGGGCGCATGACCAAACCAGGCCCTCAGCAGGGCGAAACGAATACGGCCTCTTGGAATGCCCGCAGGCAATCCAAGAGGCCGTATTCGTTCGGTCAATCAGCCGGATCAGAGCACGCCCTGAGCGACCATCGCGTTGGCAACCTTGACGAAGCCGGCGGCGTTGGCGCCGAGCATCAGGTCACCCTCGTGGCCGTATTCCTTGGCGGCGGCCAGCGAGTTGGCGACGATGGTCTCCATGATGTTCTTGAGCTTGGCGTCGACCTCCTCGAAGGACCAGCTCAGGCGGTAGCTGTTCTGGCTCATCTCCAGGCCGGAGACGGCCACGCCACCCGCGTTGGCGGCCTTGGCCGGGCCGTAGAGCAGGCCGTTCTTCTGGTAGACGGCGATGGCCTCAGGGGTGGACGGCATGTTCGCGCCTTCGACGACCGCCTTGCAGCCGTTGGCCACGAGCGCCTTGGCGGACTCCTCGTTGACCTCGTTCTGGGTGGCGCACGGCAGCGCGATGTCGCACGGCACGGTCCACACGCCGGAGCAGCCCTCGTGGTACTCGGCGGACGGCACGCGCTCGGCGTACTCCTTGATGCGGCCGCGCTCGACTTCCTTGATCTGCTTGACGACCTCGACGTCGATGCCGTTCGGATCGTAGACGTAGCCGTTGGAATCGGAGACGGTGACGACCTTGGCGCCCAGTTCCTCGGCCTTCTGCACGGCGTAGGTCGCCACGTTGCCGGAACCGGAGACCACGACGGTCTTGCCCTCGAAGGAGTCGTTCTTCAGCACGCGCAGGGCTTCCTGGGTGTAGTAGCAGACGCCGTAGCCGGTGGCCTCGGTGCGGGCGAGCGAGCCGCCGAACTCCAGGCCCTTGCCGGTCAGCACGCCGGAGTACTCGTCGCGGATGCGCTTGTACTGGCCGAACAGGTAGCCGATCTCACGGCCGCCGACGTTGATGTCGCCGGCGGGAACATCGGTGAACTGGCCGATGTGGCGGCACAGCTCGGTCATGAAGGCCTGGCAGAAGCGCATGACCTCGGCGTCGGACTTGCCCTTCGGGTTGAAGTCGGAGCCGCCCTTGCCGCCGCCCATCGGCAGCGTAGTCAGGCTGTTCTTGAGGATCTGCTCGAAGCCGAGGAACTTGACGACGCCCTCGTTCACGGTCGGGTGGAAGCGCAGACCGCCCTTGTACGGGCCGATCGCGGAGTTGAACTGCACGCGGTAGCCGCGGTTCACCTGCACCTTGCCCTCGTCGTCGGTCCAGGCGACGCGGAACTTGACCACGCGCTCCGGTTCGACGATGCGCTCGAGCACGCCAGCCTTCTCGTATTCCGGGTGCTTGGCGACAACCGGCTCAAGGCTCTCGAAGACTTCCTTGACGGCCTGCAGGAACTCGGGCTGGTCGCCGTCGCGCTGCTCGACCTGAGCGTAGACGCGCTTGATGTACTCGTTGGTGAACATGGAGGACTCCCCTTTGGGTTTCGGGTTATCAATAAGACGGCTTCATTTTATGCGTGACGGGTATGCCGCTACAAGAGGTTGACCAAGATTCGGGCGGGGGTCTCGCGGTGGGCGTAACGGCGGCCTTGCGTGCGCCGTTACGGCGTCGCGGCTTGCCGAGAACGGGGAAAATCAGGTCAGATCGAGGGAGTCGGCGACCTCTCCGACGATGATGCGCATGGCCTCGCGCGCCTTGTCCGGATTGCCTTGCCAGATTCCTTCGGCGACGGCGTCATGCGCGTCGAGCGCGGCCGGCTTGGGCTTCTGCGGGTACATGCCCAGTTCCACGCGGCCCTTGAGCACGGTGGCGATGATGTCGGACAGCGACGAGAACAGCTCGTTGCCGCTGCTGCGCAGCAGCATGGAATGGAAGCGGATGTCGAGGTCGTGGAAGGAGTCAAGATCGCCGCTCTCGCCGGTTTTGCGCAGCTCCGCGGCCAGCACGGGGAACATGGCCTTGGTCTCCATCGAGGCGTACCGTGCCGCGGCGGCCGCGGCCGCCGGCTCGATCGCCAGGCGCAGCTCGGTCAGGGAGCGCAGCTGCTCCTTGCGGTGCGAGGACATGAGCTTCCAGCGAATCACCTGCGTATTGAGCGCGGCCCATTCGCCGATCGGCCGGGCCACCAGGCCGACCCGGCGGCGGATGGTGACGGCCTGCATCGATTCCAGGTACTTGGCGACCTCTCGCGCCACCGTGCGGGACACGGAGAAGCGGTCCTGGATGGTCTCCAGCGTGATCGCCTGGCCGGCGGGCCAGCGGCCTTCGATGATGTCGATGGCGAGTTCGTCCGAGGCGGCCGCGTGCATGGGATCGGAGGCCGTGGTGGCCGTGCCGTCGGTCATTGGATCGCTCATGGTGCCCTCGCTTCATGGTCGCTGCGCCGCTTGACGCGTCTTGAATCATCTTAATTCAGGAAATGGTCAACTATTTTTTCTAAAAGTAGTATTTTTAACTTGACAGATATTATTATTATGATTTATCATCATATTAAAGATCAACATCGTGGTTGAAAGGAGAATTGCGGATGAGCACGCACATTGTGGTGATGGGTGTTGCCGGATGCGGCAAGTCCACGGTATCCGAAGCGATTCGGGACAAGATGGGCTTCGTGATGGCGGAAGGCGACGATTTTCACCCTCAGGCCAATATCGACAAGATGAGCGCCGGCATTCCGCTGACCGACGAGGACCGTTGGCCGTGGCTGCGCGTGATCAACACCTGGATGGTGGCCCGTGAGGCGCTCGGCCAGGACACCGTCGTGTCCAGCTCGGCGCTCAAGCATTCCTACCGTGACCTGCTGCGCGAGAACGTGGACGTGTTCTTCGTGCATCTGGTCGGCTCCCAGGAGGAGATCCTGGAGCGGATGAAGGCGCGCACCCACTTCATGCCGCCGTCGCTGCTGGCCAGCCAGTTCGCCACGCTGGAGCCGCTCGGTCCCGATGAGAACGGCGTGGAGATTTCCGTGGACGATCCGGTCGACGTCGTCGTCGACAAGGCCATCGCTGCGGTCCGGCAGTATCAGGAATCCCGGGCCTGAGCCCCTTTCCGTTGTTCTTTTTTCCTTTCCCCCTGCTCTTTCATTTTCGTTCTGTGCGGATCATACGGGTCCCATCGCGTCCATTAAGGAATTTCGAATACCATGAACCTCATCATCGCGGCAATCATCGGCATCGCGGCCATTGTGCTGCTGATCGCCGTCGTCAAGATCCATCCCTTCCTCTCCCTGATGATCGGCTCGTTCGTCATGGCCGTCTGCGCGGGCGTCCCGTTCGACGAATCGTGGGATAGCTTCACCTCCGGCGTCGGATCGACCGTGTCCAATGTCGGTCTGCTCATCGCGCTCGGTTCGATCGTCGGCACGCTGCTGTTCGCCTCGGGCGGCGCCGACGTGATCGTCGATACGATCATGTCGAAGACGCCGCTGCAGATGCTGCCGTGGGCGATGGCGCTCATCGCCTTTGTCGTCGGCATCCCCATGTTCTTCGAGGTCGGCGTCGTCATCCTGATCCCCGTGGTGCTCTTCGCCGCCCGCCGCGCCAAGATGCCGGTCGTGCTGCTCGGCATCCCCGCCCTTGCCGGCCTGTCCACGCTGCACGCCTTCGTGCCGCCGCACCCCGGGCCGCTCGTCGCGATTTCGGCGCTCAACGCGAACCTCGGCGTCACGCTTGGCCTTGGCCTGCTGGTCGCCATCCCGACCGTCATCATCTCCGGCCCGCTGATGGGGCGCCTCATGGCCAAGTGGGTCCCGATCCAGGCTCCCGAGCAGGAAGCCGAAAAGGACGCCAAGAAGGACGCCTCGCAGCGCCCCTCCTTCGCGCAGGCCCTGACCGTGATCCTGCTGCCGGTCGTGCTCATGCTCGCCGCCTCCGTGGTCGATCTGACCGGTCAGGCGAAAACCCTGTGGGGCCGCGTGATCGTGTTCATCGGCACCCCGCTGACCGCGTTGTTCATCACCGCCGTCGTCGCGATGATCCTGCTCGGCTTCATGCAGCACCGCACCCGTGAATTCATCAACGGCGAGGTCGGCAAGTCCTTCGGCTCGGTGGCCGGCATCCTGCTGATCGTGGGCGCCGGCGGCGGCTTCAAGCAGACGCTGGTCGACTCCGGCATCGGCGATGTGATCGCCAACGGCATCACCGAATCCGCGATGAACCCGCTGTTCGCCGGCTGGCTCGTGGCCGTGCTCATCCGACTGGCCACCGGTTCCGCCACCGTCGCCACCGTGACCGCGTCCGGCATCATGGTGCCGCTGGCCGCCGGCATGAGCCCCACCCATCTGGCGCTGCTCGTGCTCGCCATCGGCGCGGGATCGGTGTTCTTCTCCCACCTCAACGACGCCGGCTTCTGGCTGGTCAAGGAATACTTCGGCATGAGCGTCTCCCAGACCATCAAGACGTGGTCGCTGATGGAAACCATGGTCTCCGTGGTCGGACTCGGCTGCGTGATGCTGCTCTCCTTGGTGTTGTGACCCAGCACGGTGCCATTCGTCTAGCCAAATGCCATAGATGCCATAGGAAAGGAACGACAATGCATATCGGAATGATCGGATTGGGCCGCATGGGCGGCAACATGGCCAAGCGGCTCATTGCCGGAGGCCATCAGGTGGTCGGCTACGACATGTCCCCGGAATCCGGGCGCGACGTCGACTCGCTGGAGGCCCTGGTCGCCGCGCTCGACGCGCCTCGCATCGTGTGGGTCATGGTTCCCGCCGGGAAACCGACCGACGATACGATTGACCGCCTCGGCGAACTGCTCGGGCCCGGCGACATGGTCGTGGACGGCGGCAATACCAAGTACGCGGATGATGCCCGCCATGCGGCGCAGCTCGCCGAGCTCGGCATCCATTTCATGGATTGCGGCGTCTCCGGAGGCGTATGGGGCATCGAGCGCGGCTACGCGCTGATGGTCGGCGGCTCGGCCGAGGATTTCGAACGCATGCGTCCGATCTACGAGACGCTCAAGCCTGAAGGCGAGAACGGCCTGGTGCTGGCCGGCCCGATTGGTGGAGGGCACTTCGCCAAGATGGTGCACAATGGCATCGAATACGGCATGATGCAGGCCTTCGGCGAGGGATTCGCCACCATGGTGCGCTCCGATCTGGTGGCCGATCCGGCTGCGGTGATGACCTCGTGGAAGTCCGGCTCGGTCGTGGGGTCCTGGCTCCTCGATCTGCTGGCCGACGCCTTCACAACCGATCCGACGCTGCACAACATGCCGCCGGTCGCCAACGAATCCGGTGAGGCCAAGTGGATGGTGGAGGCCGCGCTCGAGCTCGGCGTGCCGACGCCGGCCACCGCCGCTGCCCTCTACGCGCGCCAGACCTCGCGCGGCGGCGGAGACGACACCCTGCGTGTCGTGTCCACGATGCGCGCGCAGTTCGGCGGGCATGTGACCAAGGCGTGATTGTCGGCCCGGTTATCGGCCTGATCGGTACGGTACATGCGAGTTGTCGGTGCGCGAGTGTGAAGCAACGCTGTTTTAGAACGTTCAATATGGCCATTAAGGCTATGGACAACCGGTTTCACTACTTGGCGTCGCACCGACAACTCGCAGTTATGCAGCACGGCACCCCATCGTAGGGGGTCGAAGTATCGTGCGGTGCGCTGATACGCTTGATACGTCGGCCATAATCGCAAACCCGATAAAGGAGACGGCATGATCGACGGTTTCAAGAAGTTCATTTCCCGCGGCAATGTGATCGATATGGCGGTAGGCGTCGTCATGGGCGCGGCGGTCACCGCCGTGGTCAATTCGATCGTGGACAACCTCATCAACCCGCTGATCGCGATGATCTTCGGCAAGCCCAATATGGACGGGCTGCTCGCATTCACCTTCAACGGGGCCACGGTGTCGTTCGGCGCGATTCTCGGGGCTCTGCTCAACTTCCTGATCATTGCGGTGGCCGTGTACTTCGTGATCCTCGTGCCGATCAACAAGTTCCGGGACATGTCCGAGGCGCTGCTCGTCAAGACCAAGCTCAAGGAATCAGACGACGCCGGGGCGGAAGAGGCGCAAAAACCCGAGTTGTCCCCCGAACAGCAGACGGTGCTGCTGCTCCAGGAGATCCGCGATCAGCTGGCTGAGGCGAATCCGCACCAGTGACCGGCGTACGCAGTGAGGGTCCGCGGTTCAGGCACATCCGGTGTAACGTGCAACAGAGCGCCACAGGCATCCGAATAAGCAAAAACCCTTGAAAACGCTGTTTTCAAGGGTGATCCGTGGAGCATGCCGGGTTCGAACCGGCGACCCTCTGCTTGCAAAGCAGATGCGCTACCAGCTGCGCCAATGCCCCGAATTCATTTATCTGAGAAAAAAAGAGCGGCCCAAGTAGCCGCTGAATTTTCCTGTGGGCCCGGGAGGACTTGAACCTCCGACCTCATCCTTATCAGGGATGCGCTCTAACCACCTGAGCTACGGGCCCGATCCATACGCTTCAAAAGCGCACAAGTAGCTATAGTACCCGTATCCTCGCATATGTCAACTTGAATGTGCATATTCGTGCTTCGGCGTGTCGCGAGAAGTGCCACATAGGGGGGCGTGCATGCGAATATGGCGCGACGGGCCTTGCGATAAGACGGGCTTGCTCGGCTGGAAATGCGCCCGTCAGGGGCCACGGGCTGCCGTGATGAGACAATGGCCCCTATGACCCATCGTCCCCTGCCCCGTCCCTATGATCTGTCCATCGACGGCCTGACGGTCACGATCGCGCACAAGCCCATCAAAAACCTGTACCTGCGCGTCAAGCCCCCGTATGGCAATGTTGAGATTTCCGCGCCCCTGCGCATGAGCGAAGAACGCATCCTCGGGTTTGTCAGGGAACGCCGGTCATGGATACTGCGGCAACGCCAGCGCATGGAAGATGCCCTCCACCGCAGCGTCGATTCCCTTCAGCAGGCCGGTGGCGCCCCTGCTACGGAGGAAAACTCGCGGGGGCACGGGCAGTCCGGATCCGGCGATCGGCGCCCGCTGGAGGGTCCGGCGAACCCGGCTCCGGTCTTCGACCGTTCGGCGGTCTGGACCGAGGAGCGCAAGCGGCAGGCCGGAGAGGCGATCGATGCGGCGCTGCCGTCGCTGCTGGCCGCCTGGGGGCCGGTTATCGGACGCACGCCAACGCATGTCACGCTTCGGCTGATGACGTCGCGTTGGGGGTCATGCACGCCCAGAACCGGCCGTATCCGGCTCAATCTGCAATTGGGATTGATGGAACCGAGGTTTCTGGAATATGTGCTGGTCCACGAGATGACCCATCTGTGGGTCGGCGGCCACGGTGCCGAGTTTCAGCGCCGTATGAGCGCGTACCTGCCGAACTGGCGGCAACTGCGGCGGGAGCTCAACCGGCGCGTGGTGCTGTGAGGCTTTGCCGCGGGATGACAGTATCTCGCGCTTCTGCTTGACTCCCCTCAGACCGCTTCGCGGCCAGCTCCCCTCAGGGAGGGGAGCCAGACACGGTAATCAGGGCACTGGCGGCAGGTATAACCAGCGTCGATGACGGGCCCCGCGCGCCGGATACGCCCTACGCGTAGGCTGCATGGTAACCGTGCGCAACCCGTATGATGGTCGCATCCGATCAGCGGATCGGCGCGGCGGTCAGCTGTCGCATACGACGAATTACGACGAATACGGAAGGGGTGACATGTTCACTCGTGGACTCATGAAGAAGACGATCGCCGGCGTGGCCGCGATCCTCGCCGCAGGATTGGTGTTGGCGGGCTGTGGCGCCGGCGGCGCCAATGGCACGGCCGATACGGCGGGTGAATCGGGCTCATCCTCGAAGTCGGTGGTCACGGTCAACAACGTCGAGCCGGCGGCAGGGCTGATTCCCTCCAACACGAACGATATGGCCGGATGGAAGGTCGTCACGCAGCTGTTCGAAGGCCTGGTGACGTTCAGCGACACCGGCGAACTGGTCTACGCGGATGCGAAGTCGATCACGCCGAACGACGATGCATCGCAGTACACGATCACGCTGCGCAGCGGGTTGAAGTTCTCCAACGGCGAGAAGATCACCGCGCAGACCTATGCGAAGTCCTGGTCCTTCGCGGCCAACGCGGCTAACGGCCAGATGGGCGCCGCGATCTTCGCGACGATCAAGGGATACGACGGCCTGCAGGACGAGCACGGCGACAAGGACGCCCAGCTCTCCGGTCTGGAAGCGGTGAACGACACGACGCTCAAGGTCACGCTTGCCGCTCCGGACTCGTCCTTCGCCTACAAGGTCGGCGACGTGGCGTTCCTGCCGCTGCCGGACGAGGCCTACAAGGACATCGACCAGTTCGGCGAGCAGCCGATCGGCAACGGCCCGTACAAGCTCGATAGCTGGCAGCACGATCATTCGATCAAGCTGGTGCCGAATCCCGAATACGACGGGCCGAGGAAAGCCAAGAACGCCGGCGTGACGTACACGCTGTACACGAACCTCGATTCGGCGTACGCGGATCTGGTGGCCGGCAACCTCGACGTGCTGGATTCGATCCCGAGTTCGGCGTTGGTCACCTATCGCGGCGAGAAGGCCATCCAGCCGTTCAGCAAGGCCGGTCCGGGATTCAAGTCGTTCACCATACCGCAGAATCTCAAGCACTTTACGGGCGAGGAGGGGCGTCTGCGCCGCGCGGCCATCTCCATGGCCATCAACAGAAACAACATCGTGGAGAAGGTGCTGCGCGGCACGGCCACCGCCGCCACCGATTTCACCGCGCCGGTCATCGCCGGGTACGCGAAGGATCTGGACAAGGACGGCGTGCTCGGGTACAGCGCCGATCAGGCCAAGCAGCTGTGGGCGCAGGCCGATGCGATCAATCCGTGGGACGGCACGTTCCGTCTGGCGTACAGCACGGACAGCGGCAGCAAGCAGTGGGTGGACGCGATCGTCAACTCGATCAAGAACGTGCTCGGGATCGATGCGCAGTCGTATCCGTTCCCCACGCAGAAGGACTTCAGCGGGGCCGTGCATGACCGCACGATCGATGCCGCGTTCGTACAGGGGCTGCAGTCCGATTATCCGCATCCCGAAGGTTATCTGGTGCAGGCGTACGACTCGTCGGCGGCTGACGGCAAGGGCCTGAACAACGGCGATTACAAGAGCGGCGAGTTCGACGCCCTGATCGACCAGGCCGCTAGGCAGACCACGTTGGACGGTGCCGTGGAATACTACCATCAGGCCGAACAGGTGCTGCTGAAGGATCTGCCGGTGATCCCGCTGTGGTACGGCAACGTGACGGCCGCCGCCGGCAAGCAGGTCAAGAACGTGAGCTTCAACTACATGGGTCTGCCCGAGTACCAGAACCTGACGAAATAGTGGCGATCCGCGCCGGCGCTCTCGCTGCCCGGCGCGGGCGTGCTGTCGGCATGTGCCGGCCCCGAGCCGTTTGGGGCCGACACATACGAAATGGTTCCACCGAGTTATCGGAATTATGCCGGTATCTCGGTCTGATCTATTACCTATTCATTGCTGAATATGCCGGCCATGTATATGGGCAGGTAAGTTATGCGGTCTTCAACTGAAACGTTGCACGGGCCAAATACGAATCCATTGCTGAGGTGATATTCGGTGTGCGCAAGCACGTTGTTCATTGCGCGATGACGTTTATAGGATTTCCCGGATTTGACCTCGATGGGCAGCACGGTATCGTTACGGTCCTGAATCAGAAAATCAAGCTCACCGAGTTTTTTGCTGTTGTAGTAATACAGGTTGAACCCATGGGCGTGCAATTCCTGGGCCACTGCGTTCTCATAGATTGATCCGTAATTGATATCCGGGTTGCCATCGAGCACGTCCAGTGCGGTTTTTTTGAGGAACGATCCGGTCAACAAGCCGACGTCGTTATAGAAAAGCTTGAAGAGATTGCGCTCCTTGCTCATTTCCAATGGAGTGCACGGCTCGTCTACGTTATATGCGGCGATGGCAACATCCGCGCTGACCAGCCAGTCGAAATCGGCGGCGACTGATTGGAATCGCATGTTCTTCTCGATCTTGGCAAAAGTAAATCTCTTGTTCGGATTGTTGAGCTCACTGGGCACCAAATTGTAAATACCGCGGATATGCAGTCGGTCTTCCCTGCGGGCGTACTGGCTGATATCGCGGCGATATTCGCGCTTGATGTTCTCTTGAATGACGCGTACGTCCGCCACGCTATTGTTTGCCGCGAAAGAGTCGACTGCGGCGGGCATGCCGCCGATGACCAGATACTTGGCATACAGCTCCATGAGCTGCTGGTGAATGAAGCCGTCCACTGCCTGTTGCTCGGTGAGACACGCGGAAAGCATGTCGAACACATCGTCGCCGATATGCTGCGACCAGCAAAACTCTTGAAAATCCAACGGATGCATGTTCAGTTCGGTCAGATAGCCGACGGGCACGGAACGTATGTCCTCCAGTTCGACGCCAAGCAGCGACCCGGAAAGCGCATAATCGAAGCGGCCATCGTCCACAAGAAATTTGATGGCGGTGACCAGCTCCTTGCACCGCTGGACTTCATCGAAGAAGATCAGCGTCTTGCCTGGTACCAGCGGGGTATTTACCGCCAGCTCCAGGCGCATTAATAAGTTCTTCACGTCGCGCGGATGATCGAACAGTGTGACCAGATCTGGATTCTCGATGAAGTTCAGTTCAGCGACATGATCGTAATGCCGCTGGGCGAAATGTCTGATGATATAGGTCTTGCCGGTCTGTCTGGCGCCGGTGACCAGCACGGCGGTGCGTTTCGGTGCGGACGCCCAAGATTCGAGCTTTGCTTCGATTTTTCTCCGCAGCATGGCAAACTCCAATCACGAGAAGGCCTCATCTCTTATATGACTACATTTTCCAACCACTGGTAGACTGATATTTTACACTTTTCTAACCATAAAATCATGTTTTTCTTACGTTTTCCAACCTGAATAGAAGTTGTTTCATACACTTTTCCAACTTGTAGGACGGAAGGGCGGTGTTTCGGTCTTATGGCATCGGCATCGACCTCGGGGACGTGCCTCGATTACGGCGGTGTTTTGTAATAGGCGGTCCCCGCATGGCTTGGCGTGCCGCGTGTCACACGGGATTCGACGCTTGCGGATGACAGGTGACTCTCGATTGAGCAAGCGGCTCGCCGAACCGTTTTTTCCTGAGCGGGAAGGAATACTGCCACTGCCGTATAAGTCTTACTGCTCCTAAATAATAAACGTATAGGGTATTTTGGGGAATAAGTTGACAAATAGAATAAGCATGTGTTATGGTTTTCGTATACTAAACGATTAGCAAAGGAGCATATCGTGGTTTCGAGACCGACATTGAAGGACGTGGGTGCAGCCGCCGGCGTATCCGTGTATGTCGCGTCCCGCGCCCTCCGGGGGGAGAGCGGGGTGGCGCAATCCACCCGGGCCCGCGTGCTCGAGGCGGCATCGCAACTGGGCTACGTGCGTAATGAGATGGCTGCCAGTCTGAAGATGAAGTCCAGTCACACGGTGGGCATTCTCACTGCCTCCGGCCGCAACCAGTATTACTCAATGCTTGCTCAGGCAATCGATAACACATTGCACGAGTACGGCTATTTCGCCGTCACCACGGACATGATCAAGGACCGCACCAATACGCAGGAATCCGAAGGTGAGTCCGTGCGCCTGCTGCTTGAACAGCGCCCGGCGGCCATCATCGCCACCTATGCGCTGCGTCCCGAATCGCTGGAGATCATCGAATCCATGCGCATCCCGGTGGTGTTCGTGGATTCCCCGCCCGCCAAAGCCGGCGTCTATCCTTTCGTCGGCAGCGATAACTATCAGGCGGGCCGCTTGGCCGGTGATTACTTGGGGCGGCTTGGGCACAAGCATGCCATGATTCTTGCTTTCCCGAAAACCTGGCAGACCTTTGAAGCCCGCGTACGCGGATTCAAGGATGCGGCCAAAGAATGGGACATGGATGTTCAGGTGCGTGAAACTCAGGGTAATGATCCCGAGTCGGCATATATCGAGCTTGGCGATCTGCTTGGTAACCATGCCAAAGCGCAATGGCCGGACGCCGTGTTTGCGCTCAATACGATGATGGTGCTCGGCGCTTTCCGGGCCATGAAGGAACGGAATGTAGCGATCGGGCAGGATGTCTCCCTGATCGCCATTGACGACTTTGATTGGGCTCCGATGCTGGATCCACCGCTGACCGTGATTGCGCAGAATATGGAGGAAATCGGCCGCCAGGCCGGGCGCTTCGTGGTCGACGCGATCAAGGGAAATTCTTTGAATGGACAGCAGCTGACGATTGCCGTGAAGCTGATTGAACGGGAATCGTGCCGCGACCGCAATCTCCCTTTGGCTGAGAGGGGGAGAAACCAGTAGCAATAATGGGTTTTCGGGCCCCTGCTTCGGGTCCATTTTTAATAACTTAAAAATAAACGTTTAGCATACAGGATGCCAAACGAGTCAATGGATTGTCGTCGAGATGATCCAGTCAGTACACATCAACCAAATTTCATCCCAATAAAAATTCACATCAGAGCAAAGGAGCTTCCCATGCCATACGCAATCGGTCTCAACAGCGGTTCTTCCTTCGATGGCGTTGACGCCGTCCTCATCGAAATCAACCAGGCCGAAGACGGCAGCGTGCTGCCGCCCAAGTACATTGACGCCCTGTCCATCGATTGGCCCGAGGACATCCAGAAGGAAGTGCTTGCCGCCTTTGACGACACCCTTGGCATATTCAAGCTGACCCGCCTCAACTACGTGTGCGGCGCTGTGTTCGCGCAAGCGGCCACCGAACTCATGAAGAAGCACAACCTGACCGGTACGGACATCGACGTCATCGGTTATGACGGCCAGACCATCTATCAGGAGCCGCCGGAGCACGCGCAGATGCAGAAGTACACCGCCGACAAGCCGTTCTATGAGATGTGGACCAAGTACGGCTATCCGTGCGGTCTGCAGATCGGTGAACCCGGCGTGGTTTCCGTACTTACCGATGCTCCGGTCGTCACCCAGTTCCGCAGCGTCGACCACACTCTGCAAGGTACGGGTGCCCCGTTGATGCAGTACTTCGACTATGTGCTGTTCCGCAATGTCGGCCCCACCGCCACGCTGAACATCGGCGGCATCTCCAACCTGCACCTTGCGTGCGCTGACCGTTCAAAGATGCGCGCTTTCGACTGCGGCCCCGGCAACGTGATGATCGACCAGGCCATGCGCGTGCTGTACGGCAAGGAATACGATGCCAACGGTGAAACCGCGGCTCGCGGTACCATCTATCAGCCGATGCTCGATGAAATGCTGGAACATCCGTTCTTCAAGCGTGAAATCCCGCGTTGCGCCTGGCGTCTGGACTTCGGCGCCGAATACACGCAGCAGATGCTCGACAAGTACGCCGAACTGAGCAACGAGGACAAGCTTGCCACCATCACCGCGTTCACCGCCGAAGCCATCGTCCGCGCCTTCAACGAGTTCGTGGTGCCGGCGGGGCTGGGCGTGAACCGACTGATTGCCAGCGGCGGCGGCGTGCGCAATGACACCCTGATGAAGATGATCGCCGAGCGTTTGCCGGAAGGCGTCGCTCTGGAGACCTCGGATGCCATCGGTGTGCCTCCGCAGTACAAGGAAGCCATCAAGTTCGCCACCATCGCGTTCTCCACCAAGCGCAGCATCGCCGACAATATTCCGGCCGCCTGCGGCGCCGTCAAGTTCGGTATTCTCGGCAAGCTTGTGCTGCCGCCGAGCCAGGCCAAGCTGACTGACTGATTTCCTGATCCTCTTACTGAGAATCCTCGTGTGAGTGAGGCGCGTGGAGCTGGTCTTGCATTCGATCGCTCTGCGCGCCCATACCCACGCCATACCCTACAGGTACAACGTTTTGGAGTAACCATGACAGAATCGGCATCGCAGGAGCGACTGCTGTTGGAAGCGAAGGGCATCACCAAGCGCTTCCCCGGCGTCCTCGCCCTCAGTGGCGTCTCGCTGGGCATCCGGCCTGGCGAGGTTCACGCCTTGATGGGAGAGAACGGCGCCGGCAAATCCACTCTGATGAAGATCATCGGAGGCATTTATCAGCCCGACGGCGGCGAACTGCTGCTCAACGGCGAACCCTACACGCCCAAAGGTCCCGCCGATGCACAAAGCAAAGGCGTCAGCCTTATTCATCAGGAGCTTAACCTTGTTCCCGATCTGACCGTGGCACAGAACATCTTCCTCGGCCGTGAGCCCATGGGTGCAGGCAAGGCGCTGCTGAGTGAAGACAAGGCCGTGAAGAAGGCCACGGAACTGTTGCATCGTATCGGTGTCACATTCGACGCCCGCACCCTTGTGCGCGATCTGCCTGTGGCCAGCCAGCAGATGGTGGAAATCGCCAAAGCCATTTCCTTTGACTCTCAGCTGCTGGTGATGGACGAGCCGACGGCGGCTCTGACCGACCGAGAAGTCGATGCCCTGTTCGCGTTGATTCGCGACTTCGTCTCCCCAACCACGGCGGTGATCTACATCTCGCATCGTATGGAAGAGCTTATGCAGATTTCCGACCGTATCACGGTGTTCCGCGATGGTCGTTTTGTGCAGGAGCTTGCCACTGAGCAGACCAGCCGTGACGAAATAGTTCGCCTTATGGTCGGCCGCAAAATCACCGCCTATGACAGGCCCGAAAAAACGCGTGATGCCCAGGCGGCGCCCACCTTGGAGGTGCGGCACGTCACCAACGCCATGGTCAAGGATGCGTCATTCAGCGTGTACCCCGGCGAGATCCTCGGATTCGGTGGACTGGCCGGTGCCGGACGGACCGAGCTGGCCCGCGCCATTATCGGCGCCGATCCGAAGTCCTCCGGTGAAATCATCGTGGAAGGCAAGTCGGTGACGATTCGCCGTCCGTCCGACGCCGTGGACGCCGGCATCGCCTACCTGTCCGAGGATCGTAAGCAGTATGGCCTGGTCCTTGACAAAACCATCAACGACAATGTCGCTCTTGCCTCGCTGAAAAACTTCACCGACAGAATCGGACTGATCAAGGATGGCAGCATCGCCAAAACCGCGAAAAACTACATCGACGCGTTAAGTATCAAGACTCCCAGCGCCATGCAGCAGGTCAAGAACCTTTCCGGCGGCAACCAGCAAAAGGTCGTCATTGCGAAATGGCTGGCTCGAGACAGCAAGGTGCTGATCTTTGACGAGCCTACTCGAGGCATCGATGTGGGCGCCAAGCAGGAGATCTACACACTGCTCGATCAGCTCGTGCAGGAGGGCCATTGCGTGGTGGTCATCTCTTCTGAGCTGGAAGAGCTGATTCGCGTATCCGACCGAATTCTCGTGATGTGCAACGGCACTATCACCGGCGAACTGAGCCACAAGGAAGCGACTCAGGAACGCATTATGGAGCTTGCCACTACATTCCGCAAATAGCTTACGCGGCGCAGGGTGCGCCCATCCCGCCTTCCTTCCTCTTCCTCCTTTCTTTTCCATTATCCTCTCCCGTCCCCTTACACCAAAGGATTCATTATGTCCAACGACGCACAGGCCGTGAACTCGCCGGTGAAGAAGCCGACGTTGCTCCGCCACTTCTCATCCTCCTCGCTGCAGCAGCTGCTCATTTTCGGTACATGGATCGTGCTGCTGATCGGTTTCTCCATCGCTGATCCGCACTTCATGCGTATGGGCAATATCGTGGCGTTGCTGCTTGCCTCCGCGGTCACCGGTATTCAGGCACTTGGCGTCACCTTCGCCATTGCTACCGGCGGCATTGATATCACGCCTGGTCTGGGTATGGCCATGACCGGTGTCATCACTGCGCTATGCATGGTCACATTCCACCTGCCGATCTGGCTGGCGGTTACTGTCGGCATCCTATCCGGTGCGGTGCTTGGCTGGATCAACGGTCTGCTCATCGCAGGCTTCAATATGCAGCCGATGATTGCCACTCTGGCCATGATGCTGGTGGCCCAGGGCGCGGCTCTGGTGCTGTCCGGATCCAAGCCGGTGTACACCACCGACGAAGTCGGGTTCGACCAGATTGCCCGTGGCACCCAGCTGTTCGGCATTCCGAACGCCGTGTGGATTTTCCTGGTGCTTGCCATCATCTCGTGGGTCATCCTCAACAAGACCCGCCTTGGCCGTTACGCGCTGTCCATGGGTTCCAACGAGGAAGCCACGCGCATGTCCGGCGTGAACGTCCGCCGTTGGAAGTGGGCCATCTATGTGCTCGCCGGTTCGTATACGGGCTTGTCCGGTGTGGTGATGACCTCTCGACTGAGCGCCGCGCAGCCGGCTACCGGTTCCGGCTATGAGATGTATGCCATCGCTGCGGCCGTGATCGGTGGCGCATCCCTGGCTGGTGGCCGTGCGTCCATTGTCGGCACCGTGATTGGCGCACTGATCATCACCACTATCAACAATGGCCTGCAGATCCTGTCCGTGCCCGATCCGTGGCAGAAGATCTTCCTCGGCATCGTGGTGATCGCCGCTGTGCTGGTTGATCTGTATCGCCAGCACAACCAGAAGAAAGTGAAGTAACTGGCCGTTGATCGGCGGAGGCTCGGCAAGCCGTCTCTCTTTCCTGGCGGCTTGCCGGCCCGACCCGGCTTCTTTCCGCACAGCTGTTTCACGGGCTGTTTCATGACTTGAGTTCATAACTGCATATCCATAACTACATATGGTTCAGTGGCATTGCGCTGCTGATACCAACCATTACATCCCTTCTTGAAAGGAAACTTCAATGATGAAGAAGAATAAGGCATTCGCTGCCATCGCTGTTGCCGCACTGTCGCTTATGCCGCTCGCCGCATGCGGATCTGGTTCCGGTGCCGGCGGATATGAGATCGCCATGGTGGCCAAGGGCTTTAGCCAGAGCTTCTGGGTGTCTGTCCACAAGGGGGCCGATGACGCCGCCTCGAAGTATGGCGCCACGGTCACGTTCAACGGCCCCGACAACGATAGCCAGGTCGATAAGCAGGCCGAAATGGTGCAGAACGCGATTAACAAGTCCCCTGATGCGGTGGCGGTCGCTCCACTGGACGAGGCTGCGCTCACTCCGGCTCTGCAGAGCGCCAAGAGCGCGAACATTCCGTTGTTCGCCTTCGACACCGCTTTCGATAAGAACGCGGATCTCATCACCGCCTCGGTGAAGACCAGCAACACGGAGGTCGGCAAGGTTGCTGCCGAGAACTTCATCAAACTGCTCGGAGGCAAGGGCAAGTATGCGGTTATCGCACACAGCCAGACCGATGCCACTTCCACTGAGCGTCGTGATGGATTCCTCGACTATATGAAGGAAAATGCGCCCGACATGGAAATGGTTGGCGATGTGCAGTACAGCAACGCCGATCAGGCCAAGGCTCAGGATATTGCCAGCGCCATTCTGCAGGCGAACCCTGATCTGGACGGTATTTTCACCACCAATGAGGCGACTGTTGTGGGTGCCGCGACGCCGGTGGAATCCGCGAAGAAGTCCGGTCATGACGTGGTGCTTGTCGGCGTTGACTCGGGTAAGGCGCAGCAGCAGTACATTCGTGATGGAGTGATCGCCGGTTCGGTTTCTCAGAATCCATACCAAATTGGCTATAAGACCATCGAGGTCGCCGTGAAGAGTCTCAAGGGTGAGAAGGTCGATAAGTCCATCGACTCTGGCTGCTTCTGGTACGATGCGAGCAACATTGATGACGCCGATGTGCAGCAAGCCATGTATGACTGATAATCGGTAACTGCGATTCCTTTCTATGAAGGAAGATGTCGTCGCAGACGACTGAGGGGAGCCACCGGCGGAAAACGCTGGGGGCTCCCCTCAGTCAGCTTCGCGTATGGCTCCCCTCACAGAGGGGAGCCATACGCATATGTGGCTTATGCCACGCTACGCAAGGTGGCTACGCATGAACCACTGGAACTTTTCGAGCTCCTGAACGTGGTCCTGGATGATGTTGGAGCTGACGACGTCCAGCTCGTCCAGCTCGGCGATGGCCTTGCGGTCGTCGGCGATGAACGCGTCGTAGTACTCGATCAGCGCCTCGAGATACTTCTCGGTGGACTGGCGGCCCTCGACGTCGAACTGCTTCCAGGTGCGGTTGCGGGTGATCGCGTCGGCGCGGCCGTCCGGGGTGCCGCCCAGCGTGGCGATGCGTTCGGCGGTCTCATCGGCCTGAGCCAGCACGGCTTCGACCTCGGGATCGAGCATCTCGTGCACGGCGATGAAATTCGTGCCGGTCACGTTCCAGTGGGCGTGCTTGAGCACCAGAGCGGCTTCCTGCTCCTGGCTCAGGCGGTTCTGCAGAATGGCGATGGCCTTCTCGGAGGCGGCTTCATCCAGACCCGGGACAATAAAGGCAAGTGACATGGTGACATCCTTCCTCATTGGATTGGTATGACCAATATTACGGCTCGGCAGGGCTTCCGCATTCCACCGTAGGCTTAGAATTCAGCTCGATGTTCCCCCGTTCTTTCCCCGTCGTTGCCGCCGCCGGCCGGCGAACGCCGGCACCGCAACGGTCAGGCTTCGGCCTTGCGCACCTCGAGGGTCTCTATGCGCCGGCCGTCGACCTTGGTCACCACCATGTCATAGCCGTCGTCGGAGTGCAGCACGTCGCCGACCTCGCCCATTTTGCCGGTCTTCGCGAGGAAATACCCGGCGACCGTCTCGTACGGGCCGTCCTCCAGCTCGATGCCGGTCAGATCGTCGAAGTCCTCGATGGTCATGCCGCCGTCGATGGTGGCCACGCCGTTGACGAACGCGGTGCGCTGCTGGCGCGCCCCGCCGGGCTCGTCGGGCAGGTCGTACTCGTCGCGGATGTCGCCGACCAGCTCCTCGGTCATGTCCTCGAGCGTGACGATGCCGTCGGTGCCGCCGTACTCGTCGATCACCACGGCCAGGTGGATGCCGCGCTTGCGCAGCAGCTCCAGGCTCGGCAGCAGCTTCGAGGTGCCGGGGAGCGAAATGCCTTCGCGGGTCACGTCGGCCACGGTCTCCGCCTTGGGGTCGCGCACGTCGAGCAGGTCGCGCACGTGCACGAAGCCGAGCACGTCGTCGAAATCCTTGCCGGTCACCGGGTAACGGGAGTACGGCATCTCGCGCACGTAGGCGGCGGCCTCGGCGATGGTCTGCGAGCCGTCTAGGAACACCACGTCGGCGCGCGGGCGCATCACTTCGGCGACGATCGTCTCCGAAGCGTCGAACACGTCGTCCAGAATCGTGCGTTCGTCCTTGCTCAACGACGGGTTCGTGGTGACCAGCATGCGCAGCTCATCATCGGACACTTCGCTTTCGGTCTCATTCGGGTCAAAGCCGAGCAGACGCACGATGCCGTTCGTGTTCTTGCCGATCAGCCAGATGATCGGACGGCAGATCTTCGCGAAGATGTCGATCGCCGGCACCACGGCCCGGGCGATCTGTTCGGTGCGCTGCATGGCGATGCGCTTGGGCACCATTTCGGAGATCACGATCGAGCAGTAGGAGATGATCAGCGTCAGGGAGATGGTGGTCAGCGGCGCGGCGATATGCGCCGGGACACCCCAGCTCTTCACCACCGGCACGAGATACGGCGCAATCGACGATTCGCCGAACGACGCGGACAGGAAGCCGGACAGGGTCACGCCGATCTGTACGGTGGACAGGAAGGTGTTCGGATCGCGCGCGATCTTCGCTACGCGCGCGCCGCGCGCATCCTCCTGCTCCATTTGGTCGATCTGCGATCCGCGCAGGGAGACCAAGGCCAATTCGGTGCCGGAGAATATGGATCCGAGTACAAGGAACACGAAAATCAGGAGGATGTTCAAACCAAGTGACATAACCCCCACTTTAGGGGAGTGGCACGTCAATCCGCGTTAGGGGTACGTAACGGTACACATTGGTACGCATTCGTGTCATAGTGCGCATTGACGCCGATGAAGCGGCTGCGACTACCGTGATCAGGCGTAGACGGTGCTGGTGAGGCACCCGCACGATTCCCTCGGTATCAGCGAGGCCCGGACGAGTTGAAGATCAGGGGTGTTTTCGGAGTCTATCGCCGCGTGGAACAGGCATGTGCCGATGGTCTGGGCGTTTTGCTGCACGACGGTGAGCGATGGCCAGGTGTACTGGGAATCGATAGTGCCATCGAACGAGACGATCGCTATGTCTTCCGGCACCCGCACTTGGCGTTCGTGCAGCGCCCGCAGCGCTCCGATGGCTTCCAGGTCGGAATCGACGAAGATGGCGTCCAGCTGCTTGCCGCTGTTGAGGAGCGCCATCATGGCCTCGTAGCCTCCGGCCCGGGTGAAATGGGCCTGCTTGATCGGGCCGATGGGAAGCGTGCTGTTGTCGAACGCCTGATACCATCCCTGGATGCGCTTGTCGCCGAGCCCCTCGTCGGCCTTGCCGGACAGCATGGCGATGTTCGTGCGTCCATGGTCGATAAGGTGCTGCACGGCGGTCTGCACGGCTGCTCGGAAATCCGTCGATACGCATTTTGCCCCGGGGATAGCCTGGGTCTGATCGAGAAAGACGAACGGGCATTCCTTTCTCGGCACGCTGGCCAGCGCCGATGTCGGTTGCGCCGATGCGATGAGGATGGCGTCGACGTCACGCGCGATGAGCTTGCTGACGCCGTCCATCTCCCTTTCCGGATTTTGGTGGGAGGCTACGAACATGGCGGAGTATCCGCGGCTGGTCGCGATATTCTCCAAAGCGTTGTACACGTCGGAAAAGAACGGGTTGGACAGGTCCGGCACGATGATGCCGATGGTTTTCGACGATCCGGTGCGCAGCGCCTTGGCCATTGAATTCGGGCGGTAATTGAGTTTCTGCGCCGCGTCCCGCACCCGTTCGGCGGTCTCGGGCGCCACGTTCCGAGGGCCGTTGTTGAACACGTAACTTACGACCGCGGTGGAGACGTTCGCCAGCCGGGCGACGTCGGCGCGGGTGGCGCGCTCCCGCTTGTTCCTGAAAGTATCCATGTCAGCATTCTCCCGGTATGTGTGGAAGATGACTTCCTTGTCCATGTCTATGAATCGTACACCAACTGTAGCATAGATCTACTCGAATGAATCAACGGGGTTGATTACAAGATGCTTCATTCTGGTTTCACTAGTTGCGGTGAAGGTGTTGTGGGTATAAAAACGTTGGAATAGTAGTATTTCATGAAGATATTGCATAGTGTACGCTCGGGCGACACGCCGTTTTTCAAAATGTATCTACTCGTGCTGAATCTCAATCAGCGCACAGAGAGAAGGCCCACTAGGGCGCAGCGGTTCGCGCCTCATGCCTCTCCGTCGAATGCGAGGCTCCCGGCGCACGCCGGGAATCGGACGATGAAGTTCTATCGTGAGGAGGAAGTGCAATGAGCGGCACATTGGAGTCGTTGCTTCCGTTGTTTACCGCGGATGATGTTCCCTGCACCGGTCCCGAGGAGATCCCGTCACCGCGCTTCGAGCCGGTCCTTGACGAGCGGGCGCTTCGGGCGACCAGACCCGGCGGCGGCCTGTCCAGATATCCCATGCTGTATATCGGCGAGGGATGCAACACCATGTTCCTGCTGAACCAGGGGAAGGTCATCTGGTCGTACTCCACCGGCGAAGGCTGGGAATACGACGACATCTGGGTGCTCTCCGACGGCAATATCGTCTTCTCCCGCCAGAGCTGGGCCGGCATGGTCACCCCGACCAAACGGCTGATATGGCGGTATGAGATCGGCGGCCCATGGGCTGCGATCCGTCTGCGCAACGGCAATACGCTCATCACCGCCGAAGCGGAACGACGCACCGTCGAAGTCGACCGCAAGGGAAACATCGTATGGCAATGCACGCTCGACGAGATCCCCGAGCCGTACCGGCTGGCCGACAGCCAAAGCTGCGTGCGCCTGCGCAACGGGAACACGGTCCTGTGCTCCCGCGGCGATGGAGGCCGCGCCCCGCAGCTGTTGGAGGTCACCCCCGACAAAGAGGTGGTCTGGAGCGTATACGACTGGGACGTCCTCGGACCGGCATCGGCCGTGCAGATCCTCAGCGATCCGGGAGTCCCGGAGGTTCCCGGGGACTGCGAACGATAGCGCATCGTGATCTGGCATCCATGCAGAAGGGAGAATCGTCAGGCATCATTCATCAACCCACCCGGCGCGTTCCGCGATGATCGGTTCGCGCCGGCATTCCACCACCATTTGCCTATACCTTTCGTGAGGAATAACAATGAGGTTATCGATTAAGAAGTTGCTGGTCGCGGTCGCCGCGTGCTCCATGGTGCTGCCGCTGGTGGCATGCGGGCAGAACGGCGATTCCGGTGCCAAGGACGCCAACGGAAAGCCGATCGTCAAAATCGCCGTGTCCAAGCACTCCCTGACCAAGAAGATGTCCGAGATGAAGTGGCCCAAGGAGTTGGAGGCCGCCTGCGACTGCACCATCGAGTGGCAGGAGGTCAGCTCGGACTGGGATCAGAAGAAGCAGGCCATGTTCACCGCCGGCGAGATCCCCGACATGATCCTCAAGGGCGTGTACCTGAACGATATGGCCACCTATGGCTCCCTGTTCGAGGACCTCACCGACGATATCGACAAGATCCAAGTGCTGCCCTCCGACAAGAAGGGATATTGGCCCAAGACCGTCTCCCGCATGTACATCAACAAACAGTGGCTGGACAAGCTGGGCCTGAGCGTCCCCACGAACTGGGACGAGCTGTACAACGTGCTCAAGGCCTTCAAGACGCAGGACCCGAACGGCAACGGTCAGGCCGATGAGATCCCGATGGACTTCATTTCCCCCGGGACCGGCGGTTTCGGCGACTTCCAGCCGGTGATCCTGCTCGGCAGCCTGGGTCTGTCCTACACCACCTCGGACGGCTACGGCGGGTCCGGATACTACGTGCAGGACGGCAAGGTCGGCACCTTCCTGACCGACGACCGGTACAAGACCCTGGTCGAGTTCCTGAATAAGCTGTGGTCCGACGGTCTGATCAACAAGGAAGCGTTCACCCACGACTACTCGCAGTCCCAGGCCACGACCCGCGGCGACGGCGACACCGCCAAGGTCGGGTTCACCTGGGGATATTCCGCATCGGACCGCTTCGGCGTCAAGCTGGCGGACCAGTACGTGTCGATGGGGCAGATCAAGCACGACGCCAACCAGACGGAGAAGCTGTACTACGATTACGCGAACGACCGTACCGTCTACTCGCAGAGCGCATTGGCCATTCCGCGAACACCAAGTATCTGGATCAGTGCCTGAAGATCGCCAACCAGTTCTACGACCAGGACACCTCCATCGAGGTGCTGTGGGGCGATCTGGGCATCGACACCAAGAAGACCGGCGACAAGTCCTATGAGGTGCTGCCTCCGGCCGACTCCTCCAAGGACCCGGGCACCTGGAAGTGGACCGAGACGCTGGCCGACGACTCCCCGTACTGGATTCGCCCTGATCTGGACATCAAGCTGCCGTCCGACCTCATCGAGGTGCAGGAGCAGGAGAAGGTGCTGGAGCCGGTGCTCAGCCAGATGGACGTGAAGAAGGACATCATCCCGCGTTCGCTGAAATTCACCCCGGAGGATCAGGACACGCTCTCGATGAACAACACCAACATCCTGAACACGGCGATGACCAAGTTCTCGTCGTGGATCACCAAGGGCGGCGTGGATGCCGAGTGGAAGTCCTACGTGGACACGCTTGACAAGGCCGGCATCAACGACAACGTCAAGATCTACCAGAAGTCGTACGACGACTTCTACAAGTGACGGGCATGATGCCGCCGCAAGGGGCACTGCACCCCTGCGGCGGCATCACGTCCCCTCCGCATGAATTATCGAATGTACGCCAGGCAGAGGCTGGATGTTATGAGTGAAGCAATATCAGACAAATCCGCTGTGGCGCCCTCCGGCGTCACGCATGACGCGAGTCGGGGCGCGGCGAAACCGTCAAAGACCGCCGGTGCCAAACGGTCCGCGGCGCACAGGAGCACGCTGCCGTTCGGGGCGTATCTCAAGCGCACATGGCAGCTGTACGCGATGATCATACCCGCGATGGTCATCGTGGCGATCTTCTCATACGGCCCGATGTGGGGCATCCAGCTGGCGTTCCGGGACTACAGCTTCAGCAAGGGGATCGCCGGCGGGCGCATCGACGCCGGGCGGCAAGCCGGTCCAGTCGCTGGACGTCGACTGCGGCATCGTGACCGGCGACGTGTATGGCGGGGCGAACGACGATACGCGCATTGGAGCGGGCATTCCGGTTGCGGTACGCATACACGGCATCGACCGGGGCCTGTTCGGCGACATGCTGGACATCGCCGTATGGGAGACCGTGTATACGGGTCCGGATGGCGTGGCGGCCTCGCCGCGTGTGGTGGCTGCGAGGCATGCCGTGACAGTGACGGACGGAACGGTCGAGATCACCGTCCCCAGCGCGGACCGTTATGCGGGGTACCGTCTGGTGTCCACGCCGTGCACCGACAACCCCATCGGAGCCGACGGGGTGACGACCGGCCGTGCGCTGCTCGCCGTCGAGGCCGAGGACACGGTGATCGGCGGCGGGGCGAACATCCAGCTGCACGGCGACGACACCGGATCGTGGGGAGACTTCATGTTCTCCGGCAATGCCGATGTCGTCGATTTCAGGACCGGCGCGTTCCTCACCTGGCGTGTGGCCGTTCCGTCCAGCGGTTCGTATCGACTGCAGCTCATTACGGCGGCCCCCGGCCAACCCGGCACCAACCGGGTGATCCTTGACGGCGAGTGCGTCGGCACGCTCCGCGTGCCTGCCGAGCTGGCGCTGAAGGACACCGCAAAATGGAAATACCGTGGCAGCGCGGAACTGGTGATCGATGGAATGACCGCCGGAGAGCACGACATCACCATTGAGGCGTCCGGTGCGGATAATGCGTGCGACAAAATACTGCTGTATCAGGTTTCCGGTGACGCCGGCGCGGCGGACCGTGTGACGTATCCGGCAGTGGATTTCCGCCTCCATGGTCACGCGGCGCTGCGGTATGACGGTAAGAGGACCCTTCGGTGATTCGTCTCGAAGCCGAGAGCCTGGTGCTGGGCGGCGAAGCGGCGGTACAGGCCGCCGGCCCCTCGTCGAATGCCGGGAACGGCCATTTCGTCACCGGGCTGGGCTGTCGGTTCGAAACCGCGGAGCACGGCGCCGAGGGCTATGGCGACAGGACTCGCGCCGTGGCCGATGAGCATCATGTGCCGGTCGTGCGCTCGCAGAACCGCGGCACGATGACGATTCCCAAGGGAACCGTGCCGGCCGGTACGTACGTCATGTCCGTGAGCTTTTCCAACAACGCGTTCATCGGGCAGCATTCCTACAACCCGCAGGTCGCGGATCTGGGGCTGCAGGTGCGTACGGGGTCCGGCCATGGCGCGGAGATCGCCCGCGGATCATTCCGATACGCCTATACCGACCAGTATTTCATGAATCGTTCCATGGTCCTGACCACGGACGGCTCGGCGCTGGTACTGGACAATTGGGATCCGGTCGGCACCGGCCGGGGTGCGGTCTCCTGGGGCGTGGCGCCGAATGCGGATGCGATCGTGTTCTACCCGGTGCTGGCGGCACGGTGAGCGGCCGCCGGTCTGCAGGCCGAGGCGCCGGCCGCCGGTCGCTCAGAAGCTCAGCACCTCGACCTTGCCGTTGCTGAGCTGGTAGCGTGCGCCGACGATCATCAGGCGGTCGTGGGCCAGGGCGTTCTGGATCACTTCCGAACGGGAGACCAGATCCTCGATGGTGTGTGCGACATGCACCCGCTCGATGTCCGCCGGGTCGTCGACCTCGGCCTCGCGCGCCTGCCAGATCGACATGCCGACCGAGCGCAGGATGATCGACTCGGATTCGGCGATGCGTTCGTCGAGATCGTCCATCGCGTCGGCCGCCTCCAGCGAGCTGGCGGGATCGGTGGTGGCCGCGTCGATCATCGAGTCGAGTTCGTGCGTCGCCAGATCGATCGCGCCGCATCCCTCATGGCCCATCACGATCAACAGGCTGACGTGAAGTGAGTCGACGGCATATTCCAGCGAGGCGAGCACCGCGTCGTCGATGACCTGCCCGGCCGTGCGAATCGTGAACAGGTCGCCCAGACCGGCGTCGAAGACGATTTCGGGAGGGACGCGCGAATCGGAGCACGACAGCACCGCGGCGTCCGGATTCTGCCGGTCGATCAGCGATTCGCGGGTCTGCGGGTCCTGCCACGGATGCTCGTTCTTGCCTTCGGCGAAACGGCGATTGCCCGCCAGCAGACGGCTCCATGTCGCGTTCGCCGTCGATTCCTTCTCGAAGTCCGCCTGTGCCATGAAAACCTCCGTTGTCAGCTGACTGCTGACTTCCATACTAGCGGGGTGAATCGGCGTAGCAGTCACGGGGATGGATCGCTTACTCAGCTCTAAGCGTAATGAGAGCGTTCACTGCGGTGCGACGTGCGCTTGTGGATGGACGCCGCGCCTACGCGCGCAAGGGTTTGGCATCGGTGTGACGAGTCTCATACGCGGGCCGGCCCGCGGCGCGGCCGATGTCGTTACGATGAGAAAGTAACCCAGAGGAATCCCGAAAGGAACGATGATGACTCTTCTGCAGCACGAATTGACCGATTTCAAGGTGCAGGCCTTCCAGAACAACGCCTTCCGCGAGGTGACCAAGAGCGATGTGCTCGGCCACTGGTCCGTGTTCTTCTTCTACCCCGCCGATTTCACCTTCGTGTGCCCGACTGAGCTCGAGGACCTTGCCGACAAGTACGAGGACTTCAAGAAGATCGGCTGCGAGATCTACTCCGTCTCCTGCGACACCCACTTCGTGCACAAGGCCTGGCACGACGCCAACGAGAAGATCGCTAAGATCCAGTACCCGATGCTGGCCGATCCGACCGCACTGCTCGCCAAGGATCTTGACACCTACAACGAGGCCGATGGCGTGGCCGAGCGCGGCGACTTCATCGTGAACCCCGAAGGCAAGGTCGTGGCCTACGAGGTCATCTCCTCCAACGTCGGCCGCAACGCCGACGAGCTGCTGCGCCGCGTGCAGGCCTCCCAGTTCGTCTACGAGCACGGCGATCAGGTGTGCCCGGCCAAGTGGACCCCGGGCGAGGAGACCATCGAGCCGAGCCTCGATCTGGTCGGCCAGCTGTGATTGGCGTTTGACGGACGGTACCTTGGCTCCCCTCTATGAGGGGAGCTGTCGAACGGAGTGAGACTGAGGGGAGCCCAGCGAATTGATTGACTCGCGATACTCCCCTCAGTCGCTTTCGGCGACAGCTCCCCTCAGGGAGGGGAGCCTCTGTATATGCAAGGAGTTTCTATGACCCAGACCAACAATGACCTGTATGACGTCGTCGTCATCGGCGGCGGTCCGGCGGGGCTCACCGCGGGCCTGTACCTGGCCCGTGCGCGCTACCGCGTGCTGATTCTCGAGAAGGATGATTTCGGCGGGCAGATCACCATCACCAACGAGGTCGTCAACTACCCCGGCGTGGGTCGCACCTCGGGGCGCGCGCTCACGCAGACCATGCGCCAGCAGGCCAAGGACTTCGGCGCCGAATTCCTGTCCGCCGAAGCGACCGGTCTCGATGTCGAAGGCGACATCAAAACCGTGCACACCTCGCGAGGCGACCTCAAGACCTTCGGCATTCTCATCGCTACCGGCGCCAGCCCGCGCAAACTGGGCTTCGAGGGCGAGGCCGAGTACGCCGGCCGCGGCGTGGCCTATTGCGCCACCTGCGACGGCGAATTCTTCACCGGCAAGGAGGTGCTGGTGATCGGCGGCGGATTCGCCGCGGCCGAGGAATCGGTGTTCCTGACCAAGTACGCCTCCAAGGTCACGCTGCTCGTGCGCGAGGAGGACTTCACCTGCGACGCCGCCGTGGCGGCCGAAGCCAAGAACAATCCCAAGATCGACGTGCGCTATCGGGTCGAGCTCAAGGGCGTCACCGCCGGGCAAGGCGGCCTGCGCGAGGCCTCGATCCTGAACCTGGCCACGGGTCAAACCGAAACGTGGAAGCCGGCCGACGCCGGTACCTTCGGCGTCTTCGTATTCGCCGGCTACGTGCCCGCCACCGATCTGGTGCGTGGGGTGGTGGAGCTGGATGACCACGGCTACGTGGTTACGCACGGCTATCTCGAAACCTCGGTGCCGGGTGTGTACGCGGCCGGCGATCTGCGCGTGAAGAACCTGCGCCAGGTGGTCACCGCCACGGCCGACGGCGCGATCGCCGCCGTGGAACTGGAGCGCTACGCCAAGCAGCTGAGCGAGAAAACCGGATTGGTGCCGCCGCGCCCGACCGCCTCCGCCTACGAGGAGTCCGAGGCCGCCGCTGCCGCGAACTCAGCCGCCTCGGCCGCCGGTACTACTCCCGCCCCGGCTCCCGTCAAGCGCAGCGCCGATGCCGCGGCCGCGGCCGGCGCCGCCAAGAAGCCCGGCGAGCTGTTCTCCGCCGCCATCAAGCAGCAGCTTGGCGTGGTGTTCGGCCGCATGACCCAGCCTGTCACACTGGCCCTCGAGTTGGACGATACGCCGCTTTCGGCGGAATTGCAGGGATTCATCGGCGAAATGGTCGCCCTGTCCAATGGCAAGCTGAACTCGGTCGCGGTCGATGCCGCGGGGCTGATCACGGCCGTGGACGGCTCCGATGCGCCGACTTCGCTGGTGGTCGGCGAGCCGCTGGCGGTCGTTTTGTCGGATGGCACCGAGCTACCCACTTATGGTTCGCTGGATGATTCCGGCCGTGCCGAATTCGATGTCGCCGGCGTCCTGCCGGTCGCGCGCCCGGCCGTGCGCATCTGCGTGCCCGGTGAGGATGGGTCGGCCGGTGCCGGCAAGCTGGTCTTCACCGGACTCGCCTTCCACGGCGTGCCCTCCGGCCATGAGTTCAACTCCTTCGTGCTCGGCCTGTATAACGCGGCCGGCCCCGGTCAGCCGCTGGACGACGATCTGTCGGCTCGGGCGAAGGCCATCACGGACCCGCTGAACATCATGATCCTCGTCTCGCTCACCTGCACGATGTGCCCGGAGACCGTGCTCGCCTCCCAGCGCATCGCCTCCCTGAGCCCGGCCGTGCGCGCCGAAGCCTACGACGTCTCGCATTTCCCCGAACTCAAGGACCAGTACGGCGCGATGAGCGTGCCGTGCATCGTCGTCACGCACGCCGACGGCACCCAGCAGGTCGAATTCGGCAAGAAGAGCATCCCTCAGATGCTCACGCTGATCGGCGCGTAAGCGTCTGATCGCCAGCAGTACTCAATAGCAAAACAACGATTCTGCCGCGATCTCCCATATTTTCCAATATGTTCTAGTCGCTGCAGAATCGTTGTCTGCTAGCGTTTATGCTGAACCTCCTGTACAAAGAGGTCGAAATCCGAAAGCTGAGCGTCATTAAACTTGCGGAATTCCGCCACTGCTTTGGCATCTGCCTGTTTCTTGCTTATGTTGCCTCGTCCTTGTAGTGACTGACCACCGGTGAACAGTATGTATTGATTGCAGAGTTCGGCACACTGTGCCATCGTAGTGGTCTGATGATTACGTACGCGTAGCTCCACGGCATCCAAGAACCCGGAGACTAACTGGTTCAGATGGCTGAGCTCGTCTTCATTGAGATAGTTTTTAGCTATGGTCACATCCGAGGAGTGGATTCTGCTTTCTGGCGCCCCTTTCCATGTCATCAAGCCCATATGCGGTTTTCGGCATCGACTCGTTCGTCAATAATTTCCGCTGCGGTGCGACCGCTGACAGCGTAGTGGAACCGATTCTGTACATTGGCGAAGAAGTCTCGTGCTTCTTGGCTTTTTGAGTCATAGTCCACACTGATGTCCTGAAACAGATCTGTGTTTTTTTGATAAAAACGGCGTTCGCTCGCGCGGATGTCACGGATGCGGCTTAACAGCTCATCAAAATAATCTTTGCCGAACGGGCGACCGTTCTTGAGCATATCGTCATTAAGCACAAATCCTTTAATGATGTATTCACGTAGGGTTTGTGTGGCCCACTGGCGAAAACGGGTCGCCTTTATGCTATTGACGCGATATCCTACGGCGATAATGACATCGAGATTGTAGAACGTGACTGTGCGAGAAACCTGTCGAGTGCCCTCTCGCCGAACTATTAAAGAATCTTGAATAGTTCGTTCTCGCTCCAATTCGCCTGATTCGTAAATGCCTTGTAAGTGGTATGAAATATTGGGCACGGTAACGTCGAATAGTTCCGCCATTGCCTTCTGCGTCAGCCAGAATGTCTCATCTTTGTACCGCACTTGAACTGGCACATTGTGTCCATCAGCTTGGAACAGGATGACAGGCGTCCCAGTCGAGTCTTCGGCTGGTATGTTGTTTTCGTCATTGATGGTGCCCATTCCGATCATCTCCTTCCGAGAAAAAAGTTGTCTCGTGTTCCAGTTCGCGGAGCACATCGGCAGGGTCTTTGTTGAAGAATCGGCATAGCAGCATGAATTCCAACAGCGTTGGCGTACCATTTTTCTGCCGGAATATGTCCATAATGCGGCTGTGCGTCATGCCGGTATCGGCGCCGATGCGCCGATATGACGGCGTCTTGTCAGACGTATTCCGCAACTGTGTGAAATACTCCGCCATTGCCTGTTCGAGATCGCTCCACTGCCTACCTTTGATCGCCATAACAATACGATATCAAAATGTATGAATATTCATCCAATGCTAGGTGTCGGGGCGTGATTACAAATAGTCGATAATACGGCAAATGCGGGTGAGGATTCTCACCCGCTTTGTGCTGGTATTACGACAGGCTTGGCCTCAGGCCCTGACGGCCTTCGTACCGTTCTTATCGCCTAGGTACTTGACCAGGCTGATGCTGATCAGAGCCACGGCGAACAGGCTGGTGAACACCGGGATGAGCGCGGCGTAGCGGTGGGCCTGATCGGGCGCGTGGGTGACCACGAACGAGGCCAGCTGGTTGCCGGACAGACCGGCGAACGCCCAGGCGCTCAGCGTCAGGCCGTGCGTGGTGGAGACGGTCTTGGTGCCGAAGTGTTGGTCAAGCAGCACGGGCAGCGTCGAGAAGCCGCCGCCGTAACCCGCGTTGACGAGGAACAGCAGGGTCAGCACAGCCCACAGCAGGGCGTTGTTGAGACTGTTGGTGAAGATCTGCAGCAGACACACGGCGATCGACATGATGAAGATCACCTGATAGACGGTCTCGCGGCGCTTCAAGTGGTCGGAGAGCGTGGAGAAGCCCACGCGGCCGGCCGTGTTGAACACGGAGTCCACGGCGAGCACCAGCCCGATGATGCCGGCGATGGCTGCGGCGAACTTGGCGGGGCTCAGGCCGGCATACTGCGGGAAGGCCTCGAGCACATCGTGAAGGATGTCCTTCTCCTGGCTGATAAGGGCCAGGCCGCAGGTGATGTTGATGTAGAAGGCGATCCAGATGCCCCAGAACACGGGTTTCCTGAGGATCGTATTGCGGCTGACGTGCGAGGTCGCGGGATCGTAGACCCAACCGGCCGGGCGCCTGATGAGCAGGAATCCGACGAACATCATCACCGCGTAGACCGCGGCGAGGATGAAGAACATGCTGACCAGACCAACCGTGCCGATGAGATATTCCATCAGCGGGCTGGCGATGGCCTTGGCCAGGCCGAAACCGGCGACGGCGATGCCGGTGGCGAGGCCTTTGTTATCGGCGAACCAGAGCATCAGGTTCTTGACGGGGGTCAAGTAGCCGACGCCCAGGCCGACACCCATGATCGCGCCGTAGCAGATGAACACACCCGGCAGGAAGGTCAGGGCGATGCTCGCGCCCGTGCCGGCGAAGCCGACCACGAAGCAGACCATGGAGACGAGTGCGGATTTCTTGATGTTCTTTTCCACCATCGGCCCGGCGAACGCGGCGGACATGCCGAGGAAGAAGATGGCGAGCGAAAAGCCCCATTCCACGGAAGTGGGGCTGGCGTGGAGGCGATCGGCGATAAGCTGCTTGAACACGCTCCAGCAATAGACGGTACCGATCGGGATATGAATTAGCAGTGCGGGGATGATTGCGCTGGTCCAACGATTCTCGGTAAACCTTGCCATGCAGGCGGATCCTTTCGTAACTGGCGTACGATGACCTGCCGGCTTGCTCAAGAGATGCCGCGCCCGCATAAACGCACATCATGCGGCGTGCCCTGCGGGTTGTTCGGGACGCACGAATCGAATCAGATCGTGCGAACTGCGAACAATTCGCTGAACATCCTTGGTGTGCTTTTCATCGGCGCTGCTGGCTCTTGTCAACGCCGACAAGCAGTACTATAACGCCGATACGGCAGTGAATCGGCCGGTTTCTGCGGTTGAATGCTGTGAGATTATTCACATCGAAAACGGTTATAGGACGGTATCGATGTGAGTGATGGAGTGTGGAGGCAGGCACTGATAGTACGGGGCCTAATGACATGGTCTGCGCCTTAGCGCAGACCCTAAGCCAGCAGTATTGATTCAGCATTGATTCGCCCGGTAATGAGAAAGCCTCCGCGGCGAAGCGGAGGCTTTCTCATTACCGGTGTTGTGGTGTCGGCGCGCAGGACTTTATGCACGCCGACACCACAACACCTTGATGCGGGGAAAATCAGCCCGTGTTCTGCAGGCCGGCGGCGACTCCCGAAACGGTGCAGAGAATCAGATAGATGAACTCGGCCTGTTGGCTCTGGCTGAGTTCTTCCTTGTCCACCTTCTTGCGCAGCGACTTGAGCGCGAGCACCTGGGTGACGGACAGCGCGTCGACATACGGCGAGCGGATGCGGATGGCCTGGCCGAGCACGTGGCGGTGCTGCAGCGGCCACTCGTCGCCGACGATCTTGAGCACCCACTCGGTGGTGAGCTCCATCTCGTCGAGCACCTTCTTGGCCAGTTCGTCGTCGTCGCCCAGCGCCAGGTACATCTTGGCGATACGCTCGTCGGTCTTGGCCAGCGACATCTCGATGTTGTCGATGAACGTGGAGAACAGCGGCCATTCCTCGTACGCCTCACGCAGCGTATCCAGATCGCCGAACTTCTCGCACGCGGTGCCCAGGCCGTACCATGCGGCCAGGTTGATGCGCGCCTGCGCCCACGAGAACACCCACGGGATCGTGCGCAGATCGTCGAGCGACTTCGCGCCGAGGCCGCGCTTGGCCGGGCGGGATCCGATCGGCAGCAGGCCGACTTCGGTCAGCGGGGTCACGGTGGAGAACCACGGTGCGAAATCAGGCGTGTTGAGCAGATCGAGGAAGCGTTCGTGCGAGGCGTCGTCGAGCTCCTTGGTCATCTCCGCGTACTTCTCGGTCATCTCCGTGTTGGTCTTCTCGACGCTCGGAGCGGACTGCAGCAGCGTGGCCGCCGCCACCGACTCGACGTGGCGGATGGCCAGCACCGGGTTGCCGTAGCGGGCGAAGATCACCTCGCCCTGTTCGGTGAGCTTGAAGCGGCAGTTGACGGAGCCCTTCGGCTGGGCCAGCACCGCACGGTTCGCCGGGCCGCCGCCGCGGCCGACGGCGCCGCCGCGGCCATGGAACAGGGTCAGGTCGATGTTGTGCGACTCGGCCCAAGCGACGATGCGCGATTCGGCGGAATGCAGCGCCAGCGTGGCGGTGGTCGGGCCGGCGTCCTTCGACGAATCGGAGTAGCCGAGCATGACCTCCATCCTGCCGCCGGTGTCCTTGAGGCGCGCCTGCACCTCGGGGATCTTGATGATCTCCTCGAGCACGTCCACCGAGTTCTGCAGATCCTCGAGCTGCTCGAACAGCGGGATCACGTCGATGACCGGCACATCATGCGGATGGGCGAAGGCCAGGCGGTTCAGCTCGTACACGTCGCGCACGTTCTGCGCCGACTTGGTAAACGAGATGATGTAGCGGCGGGCGGCCTTGATGCCGTTGCGCTTCTGGATCGCGCCGAGCGCGCGGAACGTGTCGAGCACCTCGTGCGTCATCGGCTGCAGCGGGCCGCGTTCGCCGTGCAGGCCGTGCTCGCGGATGTCCTCCAGCGCGCGCGAATGCACGACGGAGTGCTGGCGGAACTCCATCTCGACCATGTGGAACCCGAAGGTCTCGGCCTGCCAGATGAGGTCCTGCAGCGGGCCGTATGCGGATCGGTGGGCGCCGGCGGCGGCCAGCGAACGCTGCACCACCTTGAGGTCGTCGATGAATTCCTGGCAGGAGTGGTACATCAGATCGGCGTCGCGCGTCACGGTGTAGTGCAGGCGATCGGCCATCACCAGCATGACCGCGCGGTGCGTCTCCTTCGTGGAGATCAGCGCGGCCTTGTCGGTCAGACGCTCGCTCATCTCCTTCTGGTGGTTCCACAGGCTCTTGAGCTCGTCGCTGGCCGGCGTGGTGCCGGTCTCCATCGTCAGGTTCTTGCCGACGGTGCGGGTGGCCTCCTCCAGCGCCTCGATCACGTGATCGGAGAACTTGCGGGCCACCTGGCGGCTCACCTTGGCGGTGACGTTCGGGTTGCCGTCGCGGTCGGAGCCGATCCAGCTGCCCGGGTGGAAGAACGCGGGGCACACCGGCTCGACGAGGCCTGCCTTGCTGCCCAGCATCCAGTCGTCGAAGCGGCGGTAGACGGTGGGGATCGTGTGGAACAGGGTGTTGTCGAAGATGTCGAGAATCGTGTCCGCCTCTTCGACCGGGGTCGGCTTCTTCAGCGCGATCGGCGAGGTGCGGAACAGCGCGTCGATCTCGTTGTACAGGCGGCGCAGGTTCTCCTTCTTGTCGGAGCCGCCCAGGATCTTGTGGGCCTCCAGCAGTTCCGCGATGCGGCGGATCTTGCCTTCGACCGCCTTGCGGCGGGCCTCGGTGGGGTGCGCGGTGAACACGGGGTGGAACTCGAGCTTGTCGAGGAGCTCCTTGGCCTTGGCCGGGCCCATCTCGTTGATGAGCTGGTGGTAGGCGCCGGTCATTTCGTTGACCGGATCCACGGCCTGGCTGTCGTCCACGTCGTTCTCGCGCTGGTGCAGCACGGCCACGCGGTAGTTCTCCTCGCTCAGGTTGGCGAGGTGGAAGTAGGTGGCGAACGCGCGCGCCAGCAGCTGGGCGTCGTGCAGCTTCATGTTGTCGATGGTCTCGACGGCCTTCGCAAGCCCGTTCTGATCCGGGTTCGGATCGTCCATCACGTCTTCGAAGTGTTCGGCGCTGGCCTCGACCGCGTAGCCAAGCACGGTGTCGAAGGTGGACAGCAGCTTGGGATCGAACTCGCCCAGCACGTCGCGCAGAATATGCAGGCACAGATCCATGTCCTGCTTAAGGGAATCGGGAAGATCGCGCTCCTCGGGACCCTTGGTCCCCAAGCCCGACGCCACTATCGTGGCATCGGCGGGCGTGATCTGCTGATCATCGGTATTTGTCATCAGACCTCCTTTGCCAAACCGCCGGTTGTTCGGTCTGCCTGCCCTCCGCGGCTCCTCCGCAGTTGTGTTGACAGGCCGTTGCGAACCCAAAGCCCTTGGTTTAACGGTTGTGCCGACCATTGTAGGACCCCGTAATCGACACTTACGTTACATAGTCCATTATGTGCGCTGTCGGCGATCGGCGGGGATACGTGCATTGACGGTCTGCGTCGGGCTGCTTGGAGGGGCGCCGCCGCGTGGCATTACGGGAACGCCGGGCGTCGAAGCCTGCAAAATCCATGTTTTGAGCCACCCATGTCCGATCCGTGGACGTCATTATGATCTTCCGCATGCTGAGCCCACGCCACGCGCTAGTACTGAATACTGTGAAATCAGGGCATCAGTATCAGGAATCCAGCAGCGCGACGGCCGTACGCAAGTACCATACCCATTCCATCCCCTTGGATATGGAGGACATCAAGCGTGATTGGGACAAGCCGATCGCGGAGGCCGGGCTGGCGGCGAAGACCAGCGTCGTCGTGCGCGTCGGAGCCCTGGACCTGGGCGCCGGCACCGGGTCGTTCCGCGTGCGCGAGATGATGCACCGCATCGCCTACCCGCTCGGCGTGCATGTCCGTGCCGATGTGAACCTGACCGACATCGAGGCGGCGTGCACCGACGGCAAGAACCGCATCACGGAGGTCATCGACCTGCCGACGACCGGCGTGAACACCGAGCGCATCTGGCTGCTCGAGCATTACGCCGACTGGTTCAGCGTGAACCTGGGGTTGGATTCGATGTATCACAGCACCAGCGCCGTGTCCGAAGGGCTGGTGCAGAATCTGGACAAAAGCGACGTGTCCGAGGTGTCCGCGCAGCTGGCGAAGCAGCTTCGTGAGGCCGAACGGCAGGAGGGCGAGGACGGGGACGCTGGCTCCGGGGACGGCGAGCGGCTCCATGACGCCGTGCTGGACGCGCTGGAACGAGCCGAGACGGTGGTGCCCGGCGTGGCGGTGAAATCGACCGCCAAGGAACTGAATGTCGAGAATCTCGCCGGGGACATCACCGAGCACGAGGTCAATGATGTGGAGCGGCGTGAAGCGGCCTCGCGTTCCGCGCAGGCCGATGCGCCGGCCGGCGCATCGGCTGCCGGTCCTGATTCGGGAGCGGCCTCCACGTCCTTCCCGTTTTCCCCGGTGTCTTCGCCCGCACCGGCGGTCGGCCGCAAGCCGCGCGTGCACAAGCCGATCAAGGGCGAATACGCCGAGCACTTCGACGATGTCGGCCGTGATCCGAACGAGTCCCGCCCCAGCATCACCGTGCGCCAGGCGCATGAACGGCTGGATATGATCGAGCGCCGCAAACCGCTGTACTCCCCCGAATTCGCCGGTTTCGCATCGGCGGTTGCCTGCGCGGCCTTCGTGTTCCTGCTCGGCGGCGGCCCCTACGACATGGCCGGTGCGTTCGTCGGAGCCGGCTTGGGCCATTGGCTGCGGCGCAAGCTGTTCGCCAAGCATCTGAACCAGTTCTTCGTCACGTTCCTTTCGGTGGCGCTGGCCGCGCTGGCCTGCACCGGCACGTTGCGCCTGATCGGCCTGTTCGACCCGATCGCGCTGACGCACGACACCGCCTACATCGGCGCGATGCTGTTCGTCATCCCCGGTTTCCCGCTGATCACCGGCGGGTTGGATATGGCGAAGATCGACTTCCCTTCGGGCATTCAGCGCGTCTGCTACGTGTTGTGCATCATTCTGATGGCCACGCTGGCGGGGTGGATGGTGGCGTCGATCGTGCACCTGAACCCCACCGGTTTCGAGCCGCTGGGCCTTAACCCGTGGGTGAATGCCGGGCTGCGTGCGGTGGCCGCGTTCCTCGGCGTCTGGGGCTTCTCCGTGCTATTCAATTCACCGCAGCGCATGTGCATGACCGCGGCGGTGATCGGGGCGATCACCGATACGCTGCGTCTGGAACTGACGGATGCCGGCATGCCCCCCGAGGCCGGAGCGTTCATCGGCGCGCTGCTGGCCGGTCTGCTCGCCTCCGGATGGCGTTCGGCTGTCCGGCGCGGCATCCTGCCGCCTCACCTGGGCTATCCCCGCATCTGCCTGACCGTGCCGTCGATCGTGATCATGGTGCCCGGCCTGTACATGTACCGCGCGATGTTCTACCTTGGCCAGTTCGATACGCAGAACGCGCTCGATTGGGCGTTCCGCGCGTTCATGGTCATCATCTGCCTGCCGATCGGGCTGGCCATGGCCCGCGTCATTACCGACAAGTCCTGGCGTTACGACATCTGAGAGCGCGCGAGAGGCGTGATGGTCGGGCTATTGCCGGCTGCTCGTATTGCTTGCGTGATATGCACCGTCGTCCACATCTCCACATTTTTCTCGGGAGCGGTGGCGCGGCGTCCAACTTCTCGGTAGGTTCGGTGCATGGCTGAATCACTGTCGCTCAAAGCGCTTACCGAACTGAAAAACATGCGGCTGCAGCAGTGCGCCGAGCTGTCGGCGCGCACGAAGACCAAACTGGTGTTCGCGCGCGCCACTGCTTTGGAGCTTCTTGCCGTGGAAAAACCGAGTATGCCTGTGGAGCGAGGGCGGGATAGTCTGTTTTGCGCTGTTGCGCCGACACTCAACACACGCAAGAAAGTGTCTGGCGTGCGATGTCTGGCGTGGAGTGGCCCCATTGAGACGCAGACCGTCGGGCGTAGGTTCGAATGCACCACGCCGGTGTGCACTTGGGCTCATTGCGCCGCTATCCTGACGCTTGAGGAACTCATTGTGCTGGGTGAGTCCATGATGAGGCGTGACAGGCGTTTGAAAAGAGCCACGATCGACGATTTCGTGCGTTATGTCGGCAATGCCAAAAGCTTCGAAGGCATTGCTAAATGCAGGTTGGCGATACGGATCATGCAAGGGGATACCGATTCATCCCAGGAGACGAGAACCCGAATTGCGTTGATGCGGTACGGCTTGCCGGAGCCTGAAGTGAACTATGCGTTGCAGCTGCCGCAAACTGTGAGAACCATTATGTTGGACATGGCGTATCGGGAGCTGAAGATCGCGATTGAATACGATGGAAGTTACCATCGTTTTAGCGGCGAACAGATATGCAACGGTCACCGGCGCCGCAGGAAGACCGTATTGGATAAGGCGACCGATGTTTATCGCCAATCGGCGAAGTGAGGGGCCGAATGGGCGGTCGGTAAGCGTCATTCGGCGATCTGAGGGGCACATATCCACACGCTAAAAGGCTCTTTTGCATCAAATCCTCTATGCAATGACGGCTGGCTCCACAAACACATGCCCCTCAAATCAATGAATGACGCTTACCGACCGTCCATTCTGCCCCTCAGATTGCGTAATGGCGGATGCCTTATGCGTTTCGGCGCTGAATGTCTTGCTTTGCCGTTGATGGCGAAAGTGCGTATGCCTGATAATGGAGTGATGAGCAATGATGCGGCATCGCTGATTGAAACGGTTCTTGCGTTCTACGCGGCGGAGAACGCAAGGGACTGGTCTTCTTATGAGGCGCTGGTCGACCCGGATATCGTATATGAGGAGTATCCGTCAGGCGAGTGCGGTCGCGGTCGTGATGGGTTTATAGCCGGTGTGCAAGAGATGTATAAGGGGCGTGACGCGACGATGTTCACGGTGCGATCGATCGGCGCCGATGCCTCGCGCGGGGTGGTGCATGCCGAATTGGAGTGCGAGGGGCGACTCTCGGTTAACGTGTTCGAATTGCGCGATGGCCGCATCGTCACGGAACGTGAATATCTGGGCCGTGGCTATGGGCATCCGTAGTACGCGGCGGTAGATATGGCACGGGCCGTCCGGCGCGTTGGCGCGCCGGACGGCCCGTGCCATTCGGGTGAAGGCCGGGATCAGTACTTCATGCCCATGGCTTCGCGTACCTGATCGAGGGTTTCCTCGGCGATCGCGTTGGCGCGGGCGTTGCCGTCGTGCAGGATGTCGCGGATGGAGTCCATGTCCTTCGCCAGCTCGGCGCGGCGCTCGCGGTGCGGGGCCAGGAATTCGTTGACGGACTCGATGACGTACTTCTTCAGCGCGCCGGCGCCGGCGTCGCCGATCTCCTCGGCGATCTCCTGCGGGTCGCGGCCGGTCACCAGACCGGCGGTGGTCAGCAGCGCGGACACCTGCGGGCGGGCGATCGGGTCGAAGGTGATCCTGCGCTCGGAGTCGGTCGGGCTCTTCTTGATCAGCTTGGCGGTTTCCTCGGCGGTGGCTCCCAGCATGATCGAATTGCCGTACGACTTGCTCATCTTGCGGCCGTCGAGGCCCGGAATCTCCGGCGCTTCGGACAGGATGGCGGCCGGCTCCGGGAACACCGGGTTCTTCTTGGCGTAGCGCTCGTTGAAACGGCGGGCGATCGTGCGCGTGATCTCCACATGCGGCAGGTTGTCCTTGCCGATCGGCACGACGTTCGCCTTGCAGAACAGGATGTCGCAGGCCTGGTGCACCGGGTAGGTGAGCAGCAGGCCGGTCAGCGCGTGGCCGCTCGCCTCCATCTCGGATTTCACGGTCGGGTTGCGGTGCAGCTCGGCCTCGGTGACGAGCGAGAGGAACGGCAGCATGAGCTGGTTCTCGGCCGGCACGGCGGAGTGGGTGAAGATCATGGTCTTGGTCGGGTCGATGCCGGCGGCCATGTAGTCGAGCACGAGGTTGAGCACGTTGTCCTCGATGTGCTCGGTGGTGTCGCGGTCGGTGATCACCTGATAGTCGGCGATGATGATGTTGGTGTTCACGCCGCGCTCCTGCATGGCGACGCGCTCGCGGATGGAACCGAAATAGTGGCCGAGGTGCAGGCGGCCGGTCGGGCGGTCGCCGGTGAGCATCGTGAACTTGCCCGGGTTCGCCTCCAGCTTGGCGAGCGTCTCGTCCGAACGCTTCTTGGCTGCGAGGAAGCTCGCGCTCATTTCATTGCCGGCTGCGGTCAGCTGCTGTTCCTGGGATTCGTCCGTCATATTCCCGCCTTTGCGCGTGTTGAAACACCTGAAAATATCGCTTTTATCGTAAAAGTTCGAGCCGACAAGCACGCCGCCGCAAACAAGTGGTACTCTCTTATGTGATGAATCGATACGTACAGTAATTATCCAGGGGGTCACATGGGCCGCGGACGTCAGAAAGCCAAGCAGCAGAAAATAGCCCGAAAGCTCAAGTACCTGACCACCGATACCGATTACGACGAGCTTGCCAAGGAACTCAGCACGCAGGAGCCGGGCGTTGGTTCCGCTGATCCATTTGCCGATATTGAAGCTCAATATTCTCATCATGCGGACTCTGATGTAGATGCCGTCGCCGACGACCACGCCGAGACGACCGCTTCCGCGCCCGAGGATGATCTGGATGAGTACGCCAAGTGGGCTGCCGAGGCCGCCGCGAAGGCGACCAGCGGCGAGATCCCGGTGACCACGGCCAAGCCGTCCGCCGCCGCGCCGAAGCCCAAGCCGGCTCCGCACAAGCCGATCCCCATGCCCGTGCCGAGCGCGCTCAAGCCCAAGAAGGCCTGAAAGCTGAATCTTACGGTAATCTATGCGGCATAGGTCGATGCGGCGTTAGTCCCGGCGCAGTCCCGGCATCAGGGCAGGCGTTAGGCCAGCGGCAGCAGATCGCTGAGATCGTCCCGCTCGCCGACGGCCGTGATGTGCCCGGCGGCCTTTTCCTCCGCCCATGTGGTGATGCCGGCGGCCAAGCGCAGCCATACCTCCGGGTCGAGCTCGATGACGTCCGGTGGCGTGAGATTATGCGGATCCGACGCCGGTCCGTCCAGTATCTTGATGGCGCCCCACGGTGCCACGCGCACTTCCACGCCGGGGCCGGGCGCCTTGCGTTCCAACAGGAATAAGGTGTATCGCACGGCCATGGCCCATGTCGGCCGGGGCAGGTCCGGGTTGACTTCGAGGCGTTGCGCCGCGCTTTTGGTGCCGGTGGCGCCTTCGTACTGCTGCCCGGGCTCTGCGTCCTGCTTGGCGGCGCGGCGCCATGCATCCCATGCCTTGCGGCCCTTATCCATGTCCTGTTCGCGTATCACTGGCATGCCGACCATTCTTCCACTGCGTCTGCACAGCCGGCGCTGTGTCTGCGTGGTGACGTCGCGTCTGCACGTTGCCGTTTCCGCGCGGCGTCGCGTTCGGCCGGCGCGTATCCGCACAACGTTGTATCGCTTGGTCGTATCGCTCGGTGCCGGCGTGATCCAACGAATGAAAACGTTGGAGGTGTCGTGCCGCGCTGGCTGAGCGTGTCGCCCAGCATTACTGCGATGGCTGTAGTGCGCATGGGCAGCTACGTTGCGCATCGCGATAATTGCGGTATTATGGCTCATGTTGATGCAAACGATTGCAGAACGTAATGCTGCGTTCACCTTGGCGTTTATGGCCGGTCACAGTGGCGGGGCATAATTGACAAGGACAACAATCCGGAAAGAGAGTTCAGGATATGACTGGAATCACCGCACCCAAATCACCGGTTACGACCGCCGAGTTCGCAGATGGCATCCGCGAACAGCTGAAGTACGCGCAGGGCGTGACCCCGGAGCAGGCAACGCCTGCGGACGTGTATGTCGCGTCTTCTCTCGTCGTCCGCCACTATCTGCAGGACGCTTGGTTCAAGACCCAGCAGGATATGATCAACGGCAGCACCAAGGCCGTCGGCTACCTGAGCGCCGAGTTCCTGATCGGCAAGCAGCTGCGCAACGCGCTGCTCAACGCCGGCATGCTCGACCAGTTCGATGAGGCTGTGGAAAGCCTCGGATTCAAGCCGCAGGACGTCGTCGACGCCGAATATGAGCCCGCGCTCGGCAACGGTGGCCTGGGCCGTCTCGCCGCCTGCTTCATCGACTCCCTCGCCTCGCTCGGCGTGCCCGCTTTCGGTTACGGCATCCAGTACAAGTACGGCATCTTCAAGCAGGAATTCGACAAGGACGGCAAGCAGGTCGAGAAGCCGGAATACTGGCAGGCCAACGAGGAGCCGTGGGGCCACGTCGACTACAACCGTTCGCAGCGCGTGAACTTCGGCGGCAAGGTCGTCACCCGTCCCGACGGGTCCAAGGAATGGCAGCCGGAGTGGTCCGTGCGCGCCGTACCGGTCGACTACATGGTGCCCGGCTACGCCTCCGGCCGCGTCAACACGCTGCGCCTGTGGAGCGCCAGGAGCTATGACGAGTTCGATCTCGCCACCTTCAACAAGAGCGACTACCTCAACGCCGTCAAGCCGCAGGTCGCCGCGGAGAACATCTCCAAGATCCTCTACCCGGAGGATTCCACCCCGCAGGGCAAGGCGCTGCGTCTCGAGCAGCAGTACTTCTTCGTGGCCGCGTCCATCCACGACGCCATCCGCGTGTTCTACCCCGGCCAGGACAAGCCGGATCTGACCACCTTCCCGGACAAGATCTGCTTCCAGCTCAACGACACCCACCCGGTGATCGGCATCCCCGAGCTCATGCGCGTCCTCATCGACGAATACGGCTATACGTGGGACGTTGCGTGGGACATCACCACCCGCACCTTTAACTACACCTGCCACACGCTGCTGCCCGAGGCGCTCGAAGTGTGGCCGGCCGAGCTGATCGGCGAGCTGCTGCCCCGCCACCTGGAGATCATCAAGGCGATCAACACCAACTTCCTCGCCGAGCTCGCCACCAAGACCCGCGACAAGGCCAAGATCAACCGCATGCGCATCGTCACCGAGGGCGACAACCCGCAGGTGCGCATGGCGTTCCTCGCCGTCGCCGGCGGCTCGCACGTCAACGGCGTGGCCGAGCTGCACTCCGAGCTGCTCAAGGACGTCACGCTGCGCGACTTCTCCGACCTGTATGGCGACAAGTTCACCAACGTGACCAACGGCGTGACCCCCCGTCGCTTCATCCGCCTCGCCAACCCGCGCCTGTCCGCGCTGATCACCGAGGGCCTGGGCACCGACAAGTGGCTGAGCGATCTCGAGCTGCTCAAGGGCCTTGAGCCGCTGGCCAAGGACGACGAGTTCGTCAAGAAGTTCGCCGCCGTCAAGCAGGCCAACAAGGTCGACTTCGCCAACTACGCGAAGCGCGAGTACGGCTTCGAGCTGGACCCGAACACCATGTTCAACACGATGGTCAAGCGCCTGCACGAGTACAAGCGCCAGTCGCTGAAGATCCTCGCCCTGATCGCCCGCTACGCGGACATCAAGTCTGGCAGGCTCTCCGCCGACGACGTGCTGCCGCGCACCGTGATCTTCGGCGCCAAGTCCGCTCCCGGCTACTACCTCGCCAAGATGACGATCCAGCTGATCAACAACGTCGCCCGGGTCGTCAACAACGATCCGGACGTCAAGGGCAAGCTGAGCGTGTACTTCCCGTGGAACTACAACGTGCGTCTCGCCCAGCACCTGATCCCCGCCACCGACCTTGACGAGCAGATCTCGCAGGCCGGCAAGGAGGCCTCGGGCACCGGCAACATGAAGTTCGCCCTCAACGGCGCGATGACCGTCGGCACGCTCGACGGCGCGAACGTCGAGATCCGCGAACGCGTCGGCGCCGAGAACTTCTTCCTCTTCGGCATGACCGTCGATGAGGTGGACAAGCTCTACGAGGAAGGCTACTCGCCGGCGAAGTACTACGAGGCCGATCCGCGCCTGAAGGCCGCCATCGACATGGTTTCCGACGGCACCTTCTCCAACGGCGACCGCAACACCTACGCGCCGCTCGTTGCCGACTGGCTCACCAAGGATTGGTTCATGACCCTCGCGGACTTCACCGCCTACTGCTCCATCCAGTCCGACATCGAGGCCCTGTACCGCGAGCCGCTCGAGTGGAACCGCAAGGCGCTCCTCAACGTCGCGAACTCCGGCTACTTCAGCTCCGACCGTTCGATCGAGGATTATCTGACTCGCATCTGGCACACCGGCCCGCTGGTCTGATGCACGTCTGCCCGGTGCGCCAGCTGCGAGACGGTATTTCTACCTCGCGCCTGTCGGCGCTCGGCGTCGCCTACAGACAGTCCGCTGGACTGTCTGCTTAACGGCTCCGCGCATCTGGCACACCGGCCCGCTGGCCTGATGCACGTCTGCCCGCTGGTCTGATGGCCTGACAGGCCGGTATTAGACCGACGTGATGTAATGCGTGGTCTCTTGTGGGTTTGCCCCGCTGAGTGAGTGCTCAGCGGGGCAAACCCACAAGAGACCACGCATTTTTCTTTGTTGGCGATGATGGGCGGAGCGGAGTGTCGGTCCTATAGGTGGTTTGCCTCGCTCGGCGCCTTCTCAGCGGGGTATCTCTTCTATCCTGTGGAAGCTAGGCCCCCGCTGGGGTTGTTGGTCGGCTGGGGTATGCCGATTTCGGCGTCGTAGGGCATAGCAAAAGCCCTGCGCGGCAAGCGATCTTGCGGCACAGGGCTTTACTACGGTTCGCGTATATGGTTCTCGGCGTGCGGAATCAGGCGGTGGCCGGAGCGGCTTCCTCTTCGCCGGCATCTTCCCCAGTATCCTTGGTCAGCCCCAGATCGACCGGAGACGAGCTGTTCTCCCAAGGCTCCTCCCACGGGTCGTAATCCGGATTCTGCTGCTTGTAGATGTACAGACCGACCAGGCCGGCGAGCAGCGCGCCGAACAGCAGCGCAAAGAACTTCCAACCGTTAGAAGACTTGTTCTCCATGACGGCTCCTTTCCCAATACTGGCTGGCCTGCCCATCCAAGCCAACTCTGCTCTCTATCTTAAGCCGAAGAATGTGACGATTGAGTGGATTTACGCGCCGCACGATTCTCGCCGCAACGGCTGCGCTCCGGCGAATCGCGCAATGATCGCCGTAATGCCCGGATGCCGCCGAGGGGCGGTTCGGGGCACTGGCCGATCACGAGACCGCGCGGTGGCGGATTCCGCGCTCGCGGGTGAGGGTCGACTACAGTAGAGACATGGCTTACCGATTCAACTTGTTCCCCGGCTCTCCGACCATACGCGATATGTTTTCCAAGCGTGCGATCCGCTACCAGTGGCGCGACAACGGACCGGTCATCACAACGGCGATCCTGCTGATCTGCGTGGCGGTGTGGATCGTCGAACTGCTGCTGTGGCTGCTATGGCCCAGCGGATTGAACGAACTGCTTGGTTTCGGCATGTTCCAGCCCATGCACGCCGTGAGCCGTCCGTGGACGTTCATCACCTCGATGTTCCTGCACCAGCCCACATCGCTGATGCACATCCTGTTCAACATGATTTCCCTATGGGCGGTGGCGCCCGTCCTCGAGCGCCTGATGGGCCATTGGCCGTTCCTCGCGCTCTACCTGCTGTCCGGCATCGGCGGCGGACTGGGCATGATGGCGTGGGGCGTGATCACCCCCAACGGGTCGGGGTGGCTGAACGCGTCCTATGGCGCATCCGGCGCGTTGTTCGGGCTATTCGCCAGCCTGCTGATCGTCTATCGGCGCATCGGCATCGACATCAGCTCGATGATGGTGTGGATGGTCATCAACTTCGCCATGCCGTTCGTGATGCGCAATATCGCGTGGCAGGCGCATGTCGGCGGCTTCCTGATCGGTGCGCTATTCACGTGGCTGTTGATTTCCGGAGCCCACTCGCTGCGTGGCAAGAGCCTCACCTACCGCACCGCGGTGTACGGCGCGATCGTGTTCGTGCTGCTGGTCGTGGCTGTTCTGCTGTGCGATATGGGTAACCCGGCCGAGTACTCAGCCTGCTGTTCCGCATGCCGTGAGACCATCACTGGATGAACGGGCCGCGCCCCCACGATTCAACGGAATCGTGGGGGCGCGGCCCGTTTGTTGTGGTGCCGTCGGCCGGTGCGTGACGGTCTTGGTGATGCACCGGTGAAGGACCGTTGGATGCAGTGAATTACATTCGTGTAGTTTTCCACATCATGTGGAAAAGGATGTGGATAACTTGGGTATAACTCGGGGATAACTGTGGATAGCAATGTGAATGGCTCGCTGGGAATGTTGTAAATTGCAGGGTTTTATGGGTTGTGCATAGTGTGCATAACACTCCCCATAGTTATCCACAATTGTGGATAACACATTGTGGATTGTGTATAAGTTGGGGATATAGAGTGGACAACCGGTGGATAAGTGGTGGATAACTTACCGAAAGCCCTGTAAAATCAAGGGTTTCTGATGTGGATAAGTAATGTGGACTACTGCACGCGCAGTAAAAATCACATGGTGAATCGTTACCTAATCACATATTGGACCATCGACGTCACGCATGGTGCTCGTCGCCGTCATGTCTGTCGCCCGGTACTCCTGCTGCTCCATCATGACCGTCCCGGTTGAGTCTGCGGCCGGTGATTCCCCGAACCGGTTACCATGGCTTACCATGACAACCATGGGCATTTCTCCTCAGACACAGGCCTTTATCGACGCGCATCGTACGGAAGACGTGCGTGATTTGGCGTTGCGGGCCAAGAAGAGCGAGGGACTGGACCTGCCGTTTGCGCTGGATCAGATCGCCGGCTGGCAGACCGCACGGCATAAGCTGCCGGAGTGGGCCGGCTGCGATGGGATCGTCTATCCCCCGCATCTGTCCATGGAACAGTGCTCATCGCAGTTCACCGCGCGGTACAAGGCGTCGGTCGCGCGGCGTCTCACGGCACCGGTCTCGGAACATGCCGACCGCGAACCGCCGCGTTCCGGCACGCTGGTGGATCTGACCGGTGGCTTCGGCGTCGACTGCTCCTATATGTCGCGCGAATTCAGCCATGCGGTCTATGTGGAGCGCCAGGAGCATCTCTGCGTGCTGGCCGTGCACAATATGAACGCGCTGGGTTTGCGCCATGTCGCCGTCGTCAACGCGGATGCGGAGGAGTATCTGCGTGCATTGACGGGCGAATCCGGCGATCGTCGCCCGGAATCCCATCAAGACCATTCGGATCATCTGCATTGCCCGGATCCGAACGCCCGGCAAGCCCAGGAACTCCGGCAGGATCGGGAATCCTCGTGGATAGGCGGCTCGCATCGGCAGGAGTCCGAGTCCGCGGATTCGCGCTCCACGGTTGTGCCGACTATACCGGCTGCAGCGTCTGCCGCGACGCCGGTATCGCTGATTTTTCTGGACCCGGCGCGGCGCGACGAGCACGGCGCGCGCACCTATGCGATCGAGGACTGCACACCGAACGTGCTGGAGTTGCGTGATCGGCTGCTGGCGGCGGCCCCCTGCGTCATGATCAAGCTGTCGCCGATGCTGGACTGGCGCAAGGCCGTGGCCGATTTCGGAGGAGCGGTCAGCGAGGTGCACATCGTCTCCACCGGCAACGAATGCAAGGAACTGCTGCTGGTGCTCCAGCGGCACGAGTCCGGAGCCGGGGACACCGGAACTGCCGATGCCGCCGGTAGCACCGGCGCGTACACTAGTACTGCTGCGGGCAACGCTGCCCCGGACAACTCAGCCCCGGGCAACCCGGCCGTCATCGCCGCAGCCGCCATGCATGGCCCCAGCCCCGATATCGCACCGGCATCGGATGGGACGCCGGGGAACCCCGATCCGCCGCTCACGCTGCGCGTATACTGCGTCAACGACGGGGACGTGGTGTCATATGACTACGATCCGAACGGCGCCTCGTCGGATCGTTCGCTGAGACTCGCACCGTTGCCGGAACCGATGGCATACCTGTACGAGCCGAATGCCTCCATCATGAAGGCCGGTTGCTTCGCGCTGGTGGAGAGGCGGTACGGCGTCGTCCAGATCGGCCCGGACAGCCATCTGTTCGTCGGCGCGCGGCGCATCGACGATTTTCCGGGGCGCGCGTTCGCCATCGACACAGTGACGGCGATGGGCAAAAGGGAGCGTAAGACCGCTCTTGCCGGCATCACCCGGGCGAACATCTCCGTGCGCAATTTCCCGCTCACCGCGCCTCAGCTGCGGGCCAAGCTCAAACTCGCGGATGGCGGCGACGTTTATCTGTTCGGCACGACCATGCAGGGAGGCCGGCATGTGCTCATCCGCGCGGCAAAGGTCCGTGCGGAAGCGTCGACGGACCGCTAGTAATCCTGTGTCTGGCTCCCCTCAGAGAGGGGAGCCAGACACGGCAAACGGCTAATACCGGCCCCTCGCATGCGTTGCGGCATACGAACGGCTCCCCTGCCATGGGAAGGGGAGCCGGGAGAATCTATCCTGTGGACGGCAGCAGGCCGGGGTTGGAACCGGACTCAGCGCCACCACATGGTCATGATGAAGCCGACCATGATGAACGCGAAGGCGATGACCAGATTCCAGAAGCTGATGTTCGGGATCGGATAGTTGCCGGTCAGGTAGTAGACGACGGCCCAGACCAGGCCGATGACCATCAGGGTGCAGAACAGCGGCACGAACCAGCGCGGATTCGACTTGGTGCCCTTGATGGTCTCCTCGACGCGCTTGGTGTTCTCGGCCTGGCGCTGCATCATGCGCTGCATCTGCGGGGTGAGCGCCGACTTGTCGGCGCTGGCGTTGAGCACGGCCTCCACCTGGTCCATCGGGACGCCGTAATCCTCATCATCGTCGGTCGCTGCGGCCGCGCCGTCGGTGGCGGCGACTGCCTTCTCATCGGCGTTCTTGGCGGCATCGGTGTCGGACTGCCAGTCCTTCTGCTCTTCCGAGTCGGTTTCGTGCAGCTGTGTATCTGCCATCAGCGTAGTCTCCTTTATATAGGCTAAAAGTCATAATAGTGGTTAGACTCGAAACTGGCGAATAGCGAGCCCATAATCAACTGAAACGGCGGAATATCCATGGCAAAGCACACCGGAAAGCACGGCGCGAAGCACTCATGGCTGGGCGGGGTCGCCGTGTTCGTGGTCGTCGCGTTGTCCGGGTACCTGCTGGCGGTCAATCTGCAGGTGAACCGCACCGCTTCGGTGTCGTCGGACACCGCCGACCTGATCGAGCAGCGCGTCAAGCGCGTCAACCAGCTGCAGGACGACATCTCCAAGCTGGGCTCGCAGATCGACACCTTCAAATCCATCGCGGGGGACGGCACCTCCGACGCCACCGGGATGGCCGACACCGGCACCAGCACCGAAAGCGCCGGATCGGGCACCACGCTGAAAGCTGTCGAAGGGCCGGGCGTGACGGTGACGCTGAACGATTCGCCGCTGTGGGAAAAGATGGTCGACAATTCCGGTTCGACATCGAACATCAACGACTATGTGATCCATCAGGAAGACATCGAATCCGTGGTGAACGCGCTGTGGGCCGGAGGCGCCGAGTCGATGATGATCCAGGACCAGCGCGTGCTGTTCAATTCCGCGGTGATCTGCCAGGGCAACGTGCTGCTGCTGCAGGGCAAGAAGTACTCGCCGCCGTACACGATATCGGCCATCGGGCCGGTCGATGATATGCTGCAGGCATTGAATGATTCGAAAGCGATCAAGATCTACAAGGAGTATGTCAGCGCATTCGGCGTAGGCTGGAAGGTCGAGACCAAGGACAAGCTGGAATTCCCCGAATCGGCGGCGCTGCTGCAGTCGCTGAAGTACTCAAGCGTTATTGATGATTCGAAAGAGACGAACGAACAGTGAGACACGCAAAGCAACCGCAGATGGATGGCGATGGGCGCGAGCGGTACGATCGCGAATCATATGACATGGCCGACCGGCTCGACCAGGTCAGCGACCCCGATGACGGCGGGTCGGAAGCCGCATGGGCGCAGTCGTGGCCGGAACGGGAGCCGGCGCGGCGCCGTCACAGGCCGTTCTGGGCCGTTATGGGCATCATCGCCGAAATCCTGTTGACCATGGCGGTCGTCTGCGCGCTGTACATCGCGTGGCTGCTGTGGTGGACCGGCGTAGAGGCCGAGCGGACGCAGCATGAGGTGCTGCAATCGGCGTCATGGTCCGATCCGGGCGAAGGCGACGCCGCCAAGATCGCGCAGGCGCAGGAGGGCGAACCTCCCGTCCAGCAGGATTCGGCGAACGAGGGGGATCTGATCGCGCAGATCTACATCCCGCGTTTCGGCGAGAACTGGCACCGCAACATCGTCGAGGGCACGTCGCTCGAGGAACTCAACAAGCACGGGCTCGGCCACTACGAGAACACGCAGTGGCCCGGGCAGCTCGGCAACTTCGCGATAGCCGGGCACCGCGACGGCTATGGCCAGCCGCTGGGCGACGTGGACAAGCTCCAGCCGGGCGATACGATCGTGATCCGCACCAAGGACTACTGGTACGTGTACCACTACACGAACTACGAGATCGTCAAGCCGGACGAGGTTCGCGTGATCGGCGCCGACCCGCAGCATCCGGGGGAGGCCCCGACCAAGCGCATGATCACGATGACCACCTGCGAGCCGAAGTACTCGACGCCGATCTACCGATGGATCAGCTACGGCGAGCTGACCTACTGGGCCAAGGTGTCCGACGGCACCCCAAAGGAGCTGACGGACGGTACGGCCGCCAGCGACGTCACCTTCGTCTCCAACGAGAAGACCTCATGGGCGGCGCAGCTTGACTCGCTGGTGCCGTTGATGCTTGGCGCATTGGCCGTGTATGCGGTGCTGTTCCTGGCGGCGCTCGCGGCATGGCGCTTCCCCGTGCTGCGCGAGATCCGCGACGGATACCGCCAGCGCCCGGAGGCGAGCATCTACGGATGGCTGATCCGCCACCAGCCGGGCGTGCTGCCGGTGCGCTTCGTGTTGCTCGCGCTGCTGCTGTTCGCCGCTGCGGTCGCGCTGTTCCAATGGGGATTCCCGTGGGCGGCCTCGAACATCCCGGCGCTGCGCGCGATGTCGAATTACTCGGTGTCGTGAGGCGGCGCTGAGGCTTGGCCGGGGTGCCGATGAGGTGCCGCTGAGGCTGCGTTGCGCCGTAATATGCCGTCCCCGGCCGTGGATTGAGCGGTAGGTGCGAGTTGTCGGTGCGCGGAAACGGAGAGTGGCTGTTCTCGGCGTGATTTTCTATCGTTTTTCGATAGATTTCGCTCGATAAACGGTTGGGGCTACACAGTCGCGCACCGACAACTCGAACTTTTGATGCATTTTCCCGTTCCGGGGGCCTCCGGGCGATACACTGGGCGGCAGGGTGTCGGCGCGATGGCGCCGACGTGTCTGGCAAGGAGCACTATGACGGATTCGGCGCATATTCTGGTGGTCGACAACTACGATTCGTTCGTGTACACGATCGTTGGGTACCTCAAGACCTTGGGCGCAACGGTGGATGTGGTGCGCAACGACGCGATCGACCCCGCACAGCCGCAGGTGCTCGACGGCTACGACGGCGTGCTGATCTCCCCTGGCCCGGGCGCCCCGGCCGATTCGGGCGCCAGCGAGGACATGATCCGCCGCTGCGCCAGCGAACGCAAACCGATGTTCGGCGTCTGCCTCGGGCTGCAGGCGCTCGCGGAGGTATACGGGTGCACCGTCGACCATGCCCCGACGATCATGCATGGCAAGACCAGCTTGGTCGAGCACATCGACGATGAGATCTTCGCCGGGGTCGCCAATCCGATGACCGCGACGCGCTACCACTCGCTGGCGGTGGAACCGGATTCCGTGCCCGATGATCTGGTGGTGACCGCGTGGACGCAGGGCGACCACATCATCCAGGGGATCAAGCACCGCGATCTGCCGATGTACGCCGTGCAGTTCCACCCCGAGTCGGTGATGACGCAGGACGGCTACCGCCTGCTGGCCAACTGGCTGGCCGTCTGCGGGCAGGACAGCGCCGTGGCCAAGTCGCAGGGCCTGCAGCCCAAGATCGCGCGATAGAGCGTTATTCAAATCGACATGCGCCCCGCCGGATAGACCATCCGGCGGGGCGCATGTCGATGTTGTGCCTATTCGGCTGGCTCCCCACAGCCCGCTGCGCGGGCAGCTCCCCTCAGAGAGGGGAGTCAGGCAACCTTCTGCCGTGTGATCGCCCCCGGCTCCCCCTTCAGAAGAGAGGGGAGCCGGAATGCACGGCGAGCGGGAGGTATCAGTTGCCGGAACCGGTGCCGGTGTTGCCGCCGGTGCTGCCGGTGGTCCCGCCGCTGCCGGTGTTGCCGCCGTTACCGGTATCATCCTTCTTGTCGTCGTCGCCGGTGGGAGGCGTGACCGTGGTGGTCTTGGTGGTCACCGTCACCGTGGCGCCCTTGTCGGCCATGGTGCCGCCGGCGGGGTTCGTGCTGATCACGGTGCCGTTTTCGCCGGCGCCGCTCGCCTGCGGCGTGAAGCCGGACCCTTGCAGCAGCGTCGCGCATTCGCTGTAGGTCTGGCCCGCGTAGCAGGTCGGCACGGCGATCTGCTCCTTGCCGTCGGAAACCCAGATCGTGATCGACGTGTTCTGCGCCAGCACCTGCCCGGATTCGACGCTCATGCGCGTCACGGAACCGGCCGCCACGGTGTCCGAGTTCTCATGCTCGGTGTTGACCGTGAATCCGGCGTCGTTGAGCGCCTTGGTGACCGCATCCTGCGCCTGCCCGACCAGGTTGTCGGGCACCGCGTTCATGCCGTTGGACACGTACAGCGTGATCGACGTGCCCTTGGGCGTTGCGCTGCCGGCCGCCGGCTCGGTGCGCGTGACGCTGTCCTTGTCGATGTTGGCGCTGTTCTCGCTCTGCACCACCGAGTTCACCTTGAAGCCCAGCCCGGTCAGGGTGGATTCCGCCGCGTCCTGCGTCTGCTTGGAGACGTCGGGCACGGTGACCGTCTGCGGGCCGGCCGAGAACCACACCGTCACCTCCGAGCCCTTGGCGACCTGCTTGCCGCCTTCCGGATCCTGCTTGGTGACCGTGCCTTCGGCCTCGGACGACGTGGTGTCCTGCTTGGACACCAGCTTCAGCCCCAGATCCTCGAGCGCCTTCTTGACGCCGGATTCGCTGATGTTGGACTGCGAGGTGAAGTCCGGAACCTTGACCATCTCGTCGGCCGGGTTGGTCGTGCTGCCGCTCATGGCGAAGTAGACGGCCAGCGCCACCAGCGCCACCACGAGGGCGCCGATCAGCGTGCCGATGATCACTTTCTTCTTGCGCTTGGCCTTCGCGGCCGCCGCGCGCTGCTCGGCGCGCGATTTGACCGCCGTGTTGGCCGCGGCGTTGTTCGGGTTGATCGCGCCGGGAACCACCTCGAACTGCCCGGTCACCGGGTTGAACGCCTGCGTGGCCGTGGTCTCGCCCTGCGGCTGGCCCATCGCCATCGTGGCCATGGTGGCCGAGGTCGCCGCGTTCTGTTCGGCCTGCTTGCGCGCCTTCATGTTCGACAGGTCGGTGAGCGGGTTGAAGGCCGCCGCCACCGGCACGCCGCCGTTCATGAAGGTGAGGATGTCGTTCTTGAATTCGTTGGCCGTCGCATAGCGGTTCTGGCGGTCCTTCGCCATCGCCTTCGCGCAGATCGAGTCCCACATCTTCGGCAGGCCCGGGACCACGGAACTCGGCGGCGTGGCCACCTCGGAAACATGCTGGTAGGCGATCGCCACCGCGGAATCCCCGGTGAACGGCGGCCGTCCGGTCAGCATCTCGTAGAGCACGCAGCCGGCGGAATACAGGTCGGACCGCATGTCGACGGTCTCGCCGCGCGCCTGCTCGGGGCTCAGGTACTGCGCGGTGCCGACCACGCCCTGCGACTGGGTCATCGTCGCCGCGGAATCGTCGAGCGCACGGGCGATGCCGAAGTCCATGACCTTGACGATGCCCTGCTCGGAGATCATGATGTTGCCGGGCTTGATGTCGCGGTGGATGATGCCCATGCGGTGCGAGTATTCAAGCGCCGACAGCACGCCGAGCATCACCTGTTCGGCGTCGCGCTGGCTCAGCGGGCCGTTGGCTTTGATGATGTCGCGCAGGGTCTGGCCCTTGACGTATTCCATCACCAGGTACGGCAGGCGCTCCACGTTGCCGTTCTCGTCGGTGACGGTCTCCTCGCCGGAGTCGTAGATGTTGACGATGTTCATGTTGTTCATCTGGGCGACCGAGCGCGCCTCGCGGCGGAACCGGGAGAGGAAGATCTGGTCGTTGGCCAGATCCGAACGCATGATCTTGATCGCCACCGTGCGGCCCAGTCGCGTGTCAAGCGCCACGCGCACTTCGGCCATGCCACCGCGCCCGACCAGTTGGCCGAGCTGGTAGCGCCCCTCAGCGAGCGACTTCGGCATGATGGTGCTCATTGCTGTTCCTTCCACGATGTCCCCAGATTCAATGAGGCGTTATCCACGTTCACGGCGGTTCCCCCGGGCTGCCCGATATCGGAGAGGTTGAGTTCGCGCAGCAGCGTGTTCACGGTGTGCGGCAGACTGACCACGCGGCGGGGCAGACGGCCGGATGCGATGAAGGTGTCATCGGTCTGTGCGGTCTCCTGGTCCAGCAGCCGCCGTTCGATGCGGGCGAGCGTGCGCGACACCACCAGCGCGTCCTTCGGCCGGTCGAGCGGATCCTTGGAGAGCATCGACATGACGAATTGGTTGAGCTGCAGATCCACGGTGTCCGGCAGCGGCGGCACCGGGTCGTTGACGTGGGCCGCGGCGATGTCGACCGGCGTGGCCCCGGTGAACGGGCGGTGCCCGCACAGCCCCTCGTAGGCGACGACGCCGAGCGAGTAGATGTCGGACTGCGGCGTGGCCTGCTTGCCCTGCGCCTGCTCCGGGGAGATGTACTGCGCGGTGCCGACGACCATGCCGTCCTGCGTGATCTGCTCCTGATTGGTGGAGTAGGAGACGCCGAAGTCGGTGATCTTCACCTCGCCGGTGTCGGACACCATGATGTTGGCCGGCTTCACGTCGCGGTGGATCACGCCGTGGCTGTGCGCCACGAACAGGCCGCGGGCCGTCTGGATCAGGATCGGCAGCAGCTCGGTCGGGTTCATCGCGCCGCGCTCGTGGAACAGGTCGGCCAGCGACTTGCTCGGCACGTACTCCATGATGAGGAATCCGATGCCGTCGTGCTCGTAGTATTCGAACAGCGCGGCGATGTTCGGGTGCGCCAGATTGGCGGAATTGTGCGCTTCCGCGCGCAGGCGATGCAGTTTCGCCTCGACGTTGGACTGGTCGGAGCGCAGCGCCTTGATGGCGACCGGGCGGCCGAGCTGGATGTCGTAGGCCTTCCAGACCTCGCCCATGCCGCCTTGCGCAAGGCGCTTGTCGAGACGGTATCGGCGGTGAATCAGCTGTCCTTCGATCAGTTTCATTGTTTCAGCGCCTCCTCCATCAGGGATTTCATGATCGGCCCGGCCACCAGGGAGCCGAAGAGGTCCACATTATGCACCACCACGGATATGGCGATTTTCGGATCGTCGGCGGGGGCGAAGCCGATGATCCACCCATCGATGGACTGGTTGTCGTTGCCGATCTGCGCGGTGCCGGTCTTGGCCGCGACCGCGATGCCGTCGATCGCCAGATTGGGGTTGCCCTTGGTGATCACGCCCTCCATCGCCTGCGTGAGCTTGTTGGCGGTGTCCGAGCTCATCACCTGGTTCATGGTGCGGGCCTTGGTCTCGGAGACCACTGACAGGTCGCTCGAGCGCACGCGGTCCACGATCGTGGGCTGCATGAGCTTGCCGTCGTTGGCGATGGCGGAGGCGATCATCGCGTTCTGCAGCGGGGTGGTCTGGTTGTCGCCCTGACCGATCGATTCCAGCGCGAGCCGGTCGTTGGTCGGGTTGTCCGGCAGCTTGGCCGCCACGGACGACATCGCGCCGCTGCCCGACGAGGAATCCACGGTGATCGAGCTGCCATAGCCGAACTTCTTGGCCATGGCGGCGATCTTGTCGCTGCCCAGCGAGACGCCGAGCTGCGCGAACGCGGTGTTCGACGAATAGGCGATCGCATCCTGCAGCGCGATCTTGCCGTTCGAGCCGTCGGCCAGCGGGCTGGCGTTGGTCAGCGGCACCGACGTTCCGGGCAGCGTGTAGCTGTTGCCGGCCGGAATCTGGGTGTCGAGCTGATAGTCGCCGGATTCGAGCGCCGCCGCGGCGACCACGGTCTTGAACGTGGATCCCGGCGGGTACAGCTGGCTCGTGGCCCGGTTGAGCATCGGGTTCGAGTCGTCGTTGATCAGCTGGCTGTATGCCTGGTTCGCGCTCGCCGTGTCATGGCTGGCCAGCTGGTTCGGGTCGTAGCTTGGCGTGCTCACCATCGCGAGGATGCGGCCGGTCTTGGGCTCCATGACCACGACCGAGCCGTCGTTGCTGCCGAGCAGCTGGTAGGCGAGTGTCTGCAGCGACGAGTTGATCGAGGTCTCGATCGTCGCGCCGGTGTTCTGCGAGCCGGAGAGCACCGCCTTGAACTGGTCCCACAGCAGGGCGTCCGCGTCGCCGCTGAGCAGCGCGTTGCGGGAGTATTCGATGCCGCGGTCGGTCGGCTGATTGATCGAGTAGTAGCCGGTGACGGGGGCGTACACCGCGCCGTTCGAGTATTCGCGCTGGTACTTGAACGCGTCGTTGGTCGCGGTCGATTGGGCCAGCACGGTGCCGTCGGAGGTGAGGATCGCGCCGCGATGCGTGCCGTACGTATGGTATATGGCGCGTGCGTTGCGCGAATCGGCGTTGAGGGAATCGGCCTGTATCGCGGTCCAGACCGTGGAGGACAGGCCGAGGATGACGAACAGCACGATCACCGCGGTGAAAAGTTGACGCAGGGACTTGTTCATTGCACGCCACGCTCCTTGAGCTCATGGTCGCGCAGCACGGCGAGGGCCTCGTACTGGAACGTGTCCGACATCTCGGCGGGCGGCTCGGGCTTGTTGGCCGCGTTGGAGATGACGACCAGCAGGGCGGCCAGCAGGTAGTTGGCGACAAGCGAGGACCCGCCGGCCGCCATGTACGGCATGGTCATGCCGGTCAGCGGGATCACCAGCGTGACGCCGCCGACCACCGTGAACACCTGGAACGCCATGGTGAACACCAGGCCGGAGGCGAGCAGCTTGCCGAATCCGTCCTTGATCTTCATCGCGGTGATGAAGCCGGAGGCGATGATGATCAGATACAGCACCAGCACGGCCATCAGCCCGGTCAGGCCGAGCTCCTCGCCGACCGACGTGTAGATGAAATCGGAGTTGCCGTACGGCGTGAGCGAGGGGTATCCCTGCCCGAGCCCGGTGCCGATCAGGCCGCCCGAGGCAAGGCCGAAGATGCCGGTCACGATCTGCCCGGAACCGCCGAATTCCTTGTAGTACTGCTCGTTGCTGAACGGGTGCAGCCATGCGTCGACGCGCGAGCCGACGTGGCTGAAGATGCCGGCCGCGGCCACCGCGCCCGCCGCGAAGGCGATCAGGCCGATCACGATCCAGCTCTTGCGGCCGGTGGCCACGTACAGCATCGAGACGAACATCGCGAAGAACATGAGCGACGTGCCCAGATCGCGCTGCAGGACCAGCACGCCCATCGACGCGATCCACACGATGATGATCGGCCCAAGGTCCTTGATGCGCGGCAGCTGCAGCCCCAGGAACTTCCTGCCGCCGACGGCCAGCTGGTCGCGGTGGTCGAACAGGTAGGCCGCGAAGAAGAAGGCGAGGAACAGCTTGGCGAATTCGCCCGGCTGGATGGTGCTGTTGGTGAACGGGATCTGGATCCAGACGCGCGCGCCGTTGATCGACGCGCCGATGAACGGCAGCATGGGGGACAGGAGCAGCGCGAGGCCGACCACCATGCTCACATAGGAGAAGCGGCGCAGCACGCGGTAGTCCTGCAGGAAGATGATGACGAACGCGAACAGCACCAACGCCACGATCTGCCACAGCAGCTGCCTGACACCGGCACTCGACGGCGTGTTCTTGCTCTGGTCGATGCTCACGATCAGCACCGTGCCGACCGAATTGAGCAGCAGCACGCACGGCAGGATCGTCTGGCTGGCGTGGGGCTGGAACCGCATGATCAGCGCCCATACCGCCAAGCTCAGCAGGCTGACCGCGCCGATCAGGATGGCGTATTTCGTCGGAAACCCGTTGGTCGTGCGTTCCAGCATCTGGAAGAATCCGAGAAACCCGGTCAGGAGCACGAGCACCAGCAGCGACAGTTGGCGCAGGCGGGTCATGATCATTGTCCTGCCTCGCTTCCTGATTTGTCGTTGGTCGAATTGCCCGAGTTGTTGTTGGACGTGTTGTTGCCGGACGAGTTGCCGTCGGAGGATTTGCCGGAGTTGCCTCCGGAATTGGACGACGTCGACTTGCCGGACGAATCGCCCGCCTTGTCCGACGAGGAGTCGGTGGACTTCTTCGCGCTGTCGGCGGTCTTGTTCTGCTCCTTGTCGCGTTCGCGCTCGATGAGCTTGGCGTGGGCCTGGGCCTCGTCGTAGCTGCCGACGGCGATGCCCTGCTCCAACTGATTCTGCCATGACTGCGGCAGGCTGGAGATCGTGATGTTCGTGCTCTTGACCTCGTGCGAGAGCTCAAGGCCGAACAGATTGGTGTTCACGCCCTGGTAGATCGTGATCACGCCGTTGGAGGACCCCAGATAGTACTGGGTCTGGCTCCAGGCGTACGCGCCCCACCCGCAGCCGGCCAGCGCGAGCAGCGCCACGATGATGCACAATACCGTGACGATGCGCGAACGCCGGTGCTTGTCGCGCGTGATCTTGCGCTGTTCGATATGCTCGTGCCGGATCGCCTTGGCGACCTCGGGATCGTTCGGATCGGCGCTGACGCGGCCGTCCGACTTCTGCACGACGGGGATCTCGCCGGTATCGGGCATCATGCGGTCGCCGGATTCCTCGCGTACCGTCGAGGGCTGCACCACACGCGATTTCGCGGATTGCTGGGCGGCGGCTGGGGATGCGGCTGGCGCCGAATCCTGCATCAGCGCGGCCGCGCGCTGGGCCGGCGAGGTCGAGTCCTCGCGCAGCATCGGCGCGGTGGCCACCGGCGCATTGACGATGTCGGCGATCGGCTCCAAGCTGGCGCTTGCGGCCCCGCCGACCAGAATCGTCTGGTTCGGCAGATCGAAGGCCTGCGCGTCCAGCGCAAGCGTGGCGTCGGCGATCACCGCGGTCACGTTGTCGGTGCTGCCGGCCTTGAGCGCCATACTGACCAGCCGCTGCGCGCATTCCTCCTGATCGGTGCAGTCGGCCATCACCTGTTCGATGGTCGAATCCTCGAGCACCCCGGTCAGGCCGTCGGAGCACAGCAGCCAGCGATCGGTCGGATGGGCCTTGCGGATGGCGATGTCGGGGTGCGGGTCGATGTCGAAGTCGCCGAGCACGCGCATCACGACGTTGCGCTGCGGATGGTTCTTCGCCTCCGCCTCGCTGATGCGCCCCGTGTCGATCAGATGCTGCACGTAGCTGTGATCGTGCGTCATGCGGGTCAGCTTGCCGTCGCGCAGCAGATAGGCGCGCGAGTCGCCGATATGCGCCAGCACCCAGTAGCCGGATACGAGCACGACCGTGGTCACCGTGGTGCCCATGCCGGAGAGCCGCCGCTCGCGCTTGGCCTTGCCGACGATCGCGTCGTGCGCGGCCATCACCGATGTCTCCATCATCTTCGAGACGGTCTGGATATCGCCGTTCACGTCATCGCGCTCGATGTGCGCGAGCGAACGGATGGCGATCGTCGAGGCGGTGTCGCCTCCGGCATGGCCGCCCATGCCGTCGCAGATCGCCATCAGGTGCTCGCCGGCGAACGACGAATCCTGATTGTTGGAACGCACGGTACCCACATCCGAGACGGTTGTGGAGTACAGGAACAGTTTTTGCGAAGCGGAGGAGTTCGGCATGCGGCAATCACCTCAATTCGAAGGTGGTGGCGCCGATGCGGACGGGGACGCGCGCGGAGAGGATGGTGGGCGTGTTGATGCGCTGGCCGTTGACGACAGTGCCGTTCGTGCTGTTCAGGTCCTCGATGGCCCACGATCCGGTGGCCGGGTCCTGATACACGCGGGCGTGGTGGGACGAGACGAACTCATCGTTCAGCACCACGGTGTTCGACGCGGAGCGGCCAAGCGAGATCGATCCCTCGGTCAGCGGCACGGAGGAGCCGGCGAGCGGGCCGTCGATGATGACCAGCAGGGTCGGCGACGCATTGGTCGCCGGCATCTCGTTGGTGCGCGGCGTGGACGGCACGGCGGATGCGGTCGCCACCGGCGCCGGGGCGGCCACGGCCTTGCGTGCGCGGCGCTCCTTGCGCCGATGCGCGCGCGACGCGCGCGGGCTGTACGTTTCCATGTCCTTGTACAGCGATCGTATGGCGAGTCCCGCGCACAGCCAGAGGAAAATCAGGAATCCAAACTTGAGGATCGCGAAGGTCAGTTCAGTGAGCATAACGGAATGCGGCTCCCGTGCGGGGCTACTCCTGCTCCTGCGAGGAGGCCCAGTACAGGATGCGGGTGCGGCCGATGGTGATCGTGTTGCCGTCGAGCAGCGTGGCGACCGGCACCTGATGCCCCTCGATGTACATGTGGTTCGTGGACCCCAGGTCGCGGGCGATCACGCCGTTCGGCGTGATATCGATCTCCATGTGGTGGCGGGAGATGCCCGGGTCGTCGATGATGATGTCGCAGCCGGAACCGCGGCCGATCACCGTCTTCTCCTTGGTCAGCAGATACTGGTTGCCGTTGATCTCCAGCATCGGGTCGTCCTGCGACTGCTCGTCGGTGGTGCGCGGCACGGCGTTGCCCTGCACGGATTCGGAGCTCAGCGTGAAGCTGCCCTTGGTCAGGTCGAGGTCCTCCTCGAAGATCACGACCACCGGGCCGACGAAGGCGTAGTGCTGGCTCTTGGCGTACTGGGTGAGGTTGTCGGCCAGCTCATTGGCCAGCGTCTCGGAGCCCCACTGCTCGATGCGGTCGAAATCCGGGGTGCTCAGCTTGAAACGGTATTCGTTCGGGGCCACCGTGCGATCGCGGCCAACCGGCATCGCTTCGGCGTCGATTTCGCGCTCGAGAGCGCTGGAGAGGTCGACGGGCTGCAGGTCCTTGGACCCGAATTTGGCGAACACGCCATTGACCGCGCCTTCTACACTTTTCTCAAAACGGTCGAGAACGCTCATAGTGATCCCTTTCTTATATCTTCACCTTATCCTACGCGGCAGTGGGGAATAAGATCAAAATTTCGGGAGAAAAACGGCGGTATGAGCGCAAAATTTCCACGCAAATGCGCGTTCGGTGGCGGTTGGGGGCTTTCGGCGGCATCGTTGGCCCTGCGCCGCGGGTGTGGGTCGCCCGGGGCGTTTTGCATCCGGGAGCGATGGGCGTCTCGTGCGTTGGCGCCGTAACAGCCGTAACATGCCGGCGACCGGTTGGTGAGTATGGTTGTGGCCATGAACGATATGACCAATGCATATGACGTCAAGGAAGCAATCGATGCGTTCCCGCGGCTCAAGGCGCGCACGCTGCGTTTCGGGTGCGGGGCCCCGCGTTCGGCGCGGGTGATCGGCGACGGGTCCCGTGCGCTGTTCCTGCGCTCGGATGGGCCGGAGGATCTGGTGACCGCGCTGTGGATGAGCGTGCTCGAGGGCGACGGCAGCCACCGCGAGGTGCTGCTCGCCGACCCGCGCGAGCTGCTCGCCAACGCGGACAGCGAGGACGTGCCGGCCGAGGAGAAGGCCCGCCGCGAGCGTGCGCGCGAGGGCGGCACCGGCATCGTCAGCTACTCGGTCGATGCGGCCGGGCGCCGTGTGATCTACACGATCAACGGGCGTCTGTTCCTGACCGAAATCGACGAGGACGGCGACGGGGCCCGCACCCGCCATCTGGCGGCGAGCGAGCTCGACACCGACGATCAGGGCGTGTACGGCCCGGTGCTTAATCCGCGCATCAGCCCGGACGGCAAGCATGTGCTGTACACCACCGGCGAGCATCTCGAGCTCGTCGACATCGCCGATTGGGAGAGCGCCGCGGCGCATGACGCTGCCGTGGCTGCCGGCGAGGTGAACGACGGGGTGTTCGTGGAGGCGGACGCCGATGAGGAGGCGATTTCCGAGGGTGCGTTCGGCGCCGATGAGGGCGATCGCCCGGCGGCCGGCGACGTGATCGGGTCGATCTGGGGCGTGTGCGGCGATGCGTGCGCTTGCGGTGATCGCGGTGATGAGCGTGACGGTGAGTGCGGTTGCGGTTGCGCGCGGGGCGGCAAGGAGAACACCTGGCGCATCGGACTGGCCGAATTCGCGGCCGGTGAGGAGATGGACCGCTACGACGGGTTCTGGTGGGCGCCCGATTCCCGCCACATCCTGTTCGAGCGGTATGACACGCAGTACGAGCCGACGTGGTACATCAGCGATCCGGCCAATCCGGAGACGCCGGCGGCTGGCCGCCGCTACCCGCGCGCGCTGACCCGCAACGTCGATGCCTATCTGACCATCGCCGAGCTGGAATTCGATGGGCAGGGCCGCTATGCGGGCGTCGTCGGCCACGACGTGCAATGGGACCGCGACGAGTACGAGTACATCGCCGCCGTCAGCTGGAGCAAGGGGCATGGCCCGTTGGTGCTGGTGCAGAACCGGCGCCAGACCAAGGATCAGGTGCTTGAAGTGGCGCCGTCCGGGGCGGTCAGCGTGCTGGAGACCCATGCGAACGATCAGTGGATCGATCTGGTGCCCGGCACCCCGGCGTTCACGCCGGACGGCCGGCTGGTCTGCCCGATGAACGACATGGACACGGACACGAACCGGCTGACCGTCGATGGCAAGCTGTTCACGCCCGTCGGCTGGCAGGTTCGCGGCGTGCTCGATGTGACCGACGCGGATGTGCTGGTCTCCGTGCAGCGCACGCCCGAATCGGCGCCTGAGGTGCCGGCCGCCTGGGCGGATAACGTGGACGGGCACGATGCCCGCAGCTTCGATGTGGTGAGCATCGCCTATGACGGCACGGTCACGCCGGTCACCACGGTTCCCGGCCAGTGGACCGTCTCCCGCGCGTCGGCCGGCATCGTGGTCTCCGGGCGGGATATGGCCCACGCCAAGTCGCGGATGGAGCATCTCGCTGCGGGCCGGACCGTCGGGGAATCGTCGTCGGCGCTGATTGCGAACCATGCCGCGGAGCCTGGTTTTGCGCCGAATATCGTCTTTACCCGCCTTGGCGAGCACCGGCTGTACACGGCGATCATCGCGCCGAGCGCCGGCAGCCGCTATGCCGGCGCCGAGCAGCTGCCGGTGCTGATGAAGCCGTATGGTGGCCCGGGGTACCAGCAGGTCATCGTCAGCCAGGCGTTCTACTGGGATGCGCAGTGGTGGGCCGACCAAGGCTTCCTGGTGGTCACCGCCGACGGCCGTGGCACCACCGGCCGCGGGCCGAAGTGGGATCGCGAGATCTTCGAGGACATGAAGGACGTGACCCTTGCCGATCAGGTCGAGGCCGTGCACGCGCTGCCTGAGGCGATTGCCGCGCTGAATGCGGACGGCGAGACGCGCATTCCCGCGCCGAACCTCGACAAGGTGTGCATGATCGGCTGGTCGTACGGCGGATTCCTCTCCGCGCTGGCCGTGCTCGATGCCCCGGAGACCTTCCACGCCGGCTGCGCCGGCGCGCCGCCCACCGACTGGACGCTGTACGACACGCATTACACCGAGCGCTACCTCGGCCTTGATCCGAAGGTGTACCGCCGCAACGGCATCGTGCAGGACGCGCCGAAGCTCTCGCGCCCGCTGATGCTGATCCACGGGTTCGCCGACGACAATGTGACCATCGCGCACAGCCTTCGCCTGAGCCAGGCGCTGATGGCGGCGGGGCGGCCGCATACCTTCCTGCCGCTCACGGGCATCACGCATATGACCAACGATGAGACGGTCGCCGAGAACCTGCTCACGCTGCAGCGCGACTTCCTGTACGACGCGTTGGATCTGTGAGCCGTTGCCGGCGCCGTTTGCGGTGAGCCGGTTGGTTGGCCGGGTTGAGCGGGGCTGGTTGGGCTGAGCTGGGTTGAGCGGGCTGGGCGGGCTGGGTTGTCTGGCTCGGTGGGCCCGGCCGGCTCGGCTTGGCGGGTTTCGCTGCTGTGGGGCATGGCGCGCTGATGGCGCCACGCCCCTTTTGTTTTTCTTGGCGGAGCGGCGCTTCTGGAGTGCAGAGGGTACACCTCGCTTGGGCCCCTTTCCGCGGGGCGATTCGTCTATAGGATCGATGCCCTTCTCCGTTCGACGTTGTCAACGAAGGATGACGCATACTCTCTCATGGATATGCCTCGCTTGGAAGCCTCTTGGCGAGGCGGATCTTATATGGGTTAGAAGGTGCACCTCGCTTGGTGTGGTTTGGCGTGGCATATTGCCTGGAGTGCAGGAGGTGCGCTTCGCCTATCGTTCCCTCAGCGAGGTGGTTCATCTGGAGGGTCGGTGGTTTGCTCGTTTGACGCTTGTCGATGAGGAGGATCGCATAGTCTCTCGCGGGTATGGTCCGTTTGGAGCTCTTTCCGCGGGGCGGAATCTCTATGGGGTAGAAGGCGTGCCTCGTTTGGTGTGGTTTGGAGTGGTATGTTGCTTGGAGCGTAGGAGGTGTGCTTCGCCTGCTGTTCCTTCAGCGGGGCGGTTCGTCTAGAGGGTAGGAGCTATACCCTGTTTGGTGGTTCCCGGCCGGGTGAAGCTTCTATAGGGTAGAAAGCATGCCTCGCTTGGAGTTCCTTCTGCGGGACGGAATTTCTATGGGCTAAAAGGTCTGCCTCGCTTGATGTTGTTTGGCGTGGCGTGCTGTCTGGAGTATAGGAGGTGTACTTCGCCTGTTGTTCTTTCCGCGGGATAGCTTGTCTAGAGGGTAGGGGCTATACCTTGTTTGGCGGTTTCTCAGCGGGGTGTCTCGCTTGGAGTGTTGGTGATTTACTTTGCTCGAGGTCGTCAATCGAGGAAAACCGTGGAGCCTATCATAGCTGTGCCCCGCTGAGAATCCATGCAGTGGGGGCACGGTAGTTGGACAGTGGGGGCACGGTAGTTGAACGTCGGGGCACTGCAGTTGGACAGCGGGGCGTAGCGGTTGGTCTCTGGGAGGTGCGACACGGGGTTGACTCGTCATCCCGATATGTGTTAACGTCAACATTACTGATATTCTACGTTTGACGCATGGCCCAGGCTGAGGGGCCGGCATGCGACATGTGCATCTCAGATAGCATGCTGAGCGTTGTGATACGCTTCGGCGCATACGCTGGGCGGAGAAAACAGGATGTACAAGGCGAGGTGGCAAATGTCTGGCGAGAGCGCTGTTGATCGGGCCGGTAACGAGGGCCATAAGAATGCTGTTTCTGGATCCGAGGCGCCCGTGTGCGCGGCGGCGCCTTCAAAATCGGTGTCCATCAAGGATGTGGCGAAGCTGGCTGGCGTTTCGATGCAAAGCGTATCCCGTGTCAGCAATGGAAGCGCGTCGGTGAGTCCGCAGCTGAGAGAGCGGGTCACCCGTGCGATGCATGAGCTGGGATACCGGCCGAATCGCGTGGCCCGCGCGCTGAGGTCGGGCCGAACGTGGACGCTTGGTCTGTTCGTGGAGCGTCTGGAGACTTCGGGCTCCGAGTTGATGCTGGAGAGCCTGATGGATGCTGCGGCGAAGCGGGGGTACGGCTTGACGCTGATCCCCATCGGCAATGACGCCCAGGTTTCGGTGATCGCCTCGTCGCCGTTCGTGGCGAGCCTCGACGTGGATGGCATGATCGTCAACGACCGGCCTGCGGTGGCGGAGGCGATCGATCAGTTCTTCCCCGATACGCCGGTGGTGTCGATCGGCAAGAACCCGGATCGCGAGAACTGGTCCTCGATGGATCTCGACCAGGAGCTGATCGGGCGGTTGGCGGTGGAGCATCTGCTGGATCTGGGGCACAAGACCGTGTATCACGTCGGCGGTGAGCAGATCTCGAATTCCGCGATCAAGCGCGCCCAGAGCTGGGAGCAGGTGCTGCGTGAGCGGGGATGCGAGGTCCCGCCATTCGAATATGCGGGATGGTGGGCCGATGATGGCTATCACGTCGGCAAGAAACTGGCCGAGGATCCGAATTGCACGGCGGTGTTCTGCGCGAACGATACCTTGGCTCTGGGCGTGATCAAGGCGTTGCAGGAGAGTGGGCTGCGCGTGCCGGAGGATGTCAGCGTGGTTGGCGTCGACGATTCCGTGAACGGCTATTACCCGAACAACAACCTGACGACGGTGAGCCAGCGGTACGCCGAGGCCGGCCGTTCCTTGGTCGAACTTCTGATCGATCGGATCAACGGAGGCGGCCCGAAGCACGTCATGGTCGGCGACGATCTGATCGTGCGCGGCACCACCGGTCCGATGCGTGAACGGGTTGGCGGACGGTAAAGAACCGCAGCAAGCCGTAAACGAGCTGAAAAGTCACAACGAGCAGGTGGCGGCCCGTAGCATCCCACGCTGTTAATTCGTTCAGTGATTTCGGCTCAGCCTCAGCGAGGGGAGCCAGACATGGTACACACGAACTTACGGCGGGATAGTAGCGGTCCGTAGCGGGCCGTGGCAGGCTGTACGGCTCACACGGTTCGCAAGTCTGTAAGTCTTAACGGCCCACATGGCTCGTAATCCCGTGAGTCCGTGCCTGTAAGCGGCCCCTACGGTTCCTGAGTCCGCAACCATCCGCCCCAAGCTCTGAGGCAGGTACGCCGCCGAGGCCGTACGGTCCGCAAGCAGCCGTGACGGCATGCCCCGCCATCTTCGTCACCAAGAACCACCGGTGTACCAATCCCGGCGATTCGATCACGTCGGCAACAAGATCCTCCATCGGCGTTTCGTGAGGAAAATCAACGGTTGTATCGATTACAAAACGCGCGTTTCCGGTGCGAATCCCTACAATTTCGTGATCAAAAGTTGACGTTAACATCCACCATGTGTTAACGTCAACATCACAAGCGGGCAACGAAAAGCCCACTTACGAATTCGTGGCCGGTGCAGTGGCCGGCTGTGGATCGGGGCGCATCCAAGCAGGATGCGCTGAAGCGAAGGAGAACTCAACATGTCAATGAAGATGAAAGCAGCAGTTGCCGCAGTGTCCGCAGCGGCCATGGCTCTCACTCTCGGAGCTTGCGGTACGGGCAGCAACGGAGGCAGCGCTTCCGGCAAGACGGCCGTCAGCTATTCCGATGTCGAGGCGGCTCTCAAGAGCGACAAGGACATCAACCTGACGATGTGGGCATGGTCGTACGACACGATGAAGCCCAGCGTCGAGGCCTTCGAGAAGAAGTACCCGCACATCAAGATCGACTTCAAGTCCACCGGTGCCTCCGCCGACCACTACACCAAGGTGCAGAACGCCATCAAGGCCAAGAAGGGCCTGCCGGACATCGTCCAGCTCGAGTATGACGCGCTGCCGCAGTACGCGGTGCAGGGCGCGCTCGTCGACCTCAACGGCGATGGCATCGACTCCAACATCGGCAAGCTGTACAACGACGCCGCGTGGAAGAACGTCCACGTGGGCGACGGCCTGTACGGCATCCCGCAGGATCAGGCGCCTATCGCCGCCTGGTACCGCACCGACATCCTCGACCAGTACGGCATCAAGATCCCGACCACCTGGGATGAGTACGAGCAGGCCGGCATCAAGCTGCACAAGGCCGATCCGAGCAAGTACCTCGGCTTCATCGACACCTCGGGCAACCGCCAGTTCGTGCAGATGCTGCACGCCGGCGACGCCAACCCGTGGACCGTCGAGGGTCTCAAGGACGTCACGCTGAACCTGACTGGCGACAAGTCCACCAAGATCTCCGACTTCACCCAGAAGCTCATCGACGAGGGCGTTCTCGCCGCCGTGCCGTCCGGTACCGACGAGTTCAACCGTGCGTTCGCCGATGGCAAGTACGCCTCCTGGATCGACGGGTCGTGGCGTGGCGGCCTGTTCGCCACCGGCAACCCGGAGCTCAAGGGCAAGCTCAAGGCCGCCCTACCGCCGAGCTGGGGCTCTTCCGAGGATGACCTGCAGGTCGGCGAGGCCGGCGGTTCGCTGCTGAGCGTCACCACCACGGCCGACACCAAGGAGAAGCAGGCCGCCGCGCTTGCCTTCATCAACTGGGTCAACTCCGATCCCGAGTCCATCGACGCCTTCCAGACCGTCGGCGGCTCCCTGTTCTGCGCAGCCAAGTCGTTCCAGTCCGATTCCAAGTACGCCGAGACCGACGATCCGTACTTCGGCCAGAAGGTGAACGAGATCTATTTCAAGGCCGCCGAGAAGATCAACACGAACTGGTCCATCCTGCCGTACAACAACCAGATGGATTCCGACTTCAAGGACATCGTCGTGCCCGAGATGAAGGAAGGCGGCAACATCACCTCCGCGCTGAGCAAGTTCCAGGACAAGCTGAAGACCTACGGTACCGAGCAGGGCTTCAACGTCACCGCGAAGTGACGGAGTCGATCCCGGAACGATTCCAGTGATCGCGAACTGATGGGTGGGGTGGCCGTCGGCGCCATGCGCGAGGCGACCACCCCACCCGGTCCGTTCACAGTGACCATCGAAGGATTGGATAGGCGCAAAAAATGAGTGCAGCAGTTGAGTCCCCCGCCGCGCGGGGCGCGGGTAAGCCCGCGAAAGCGCGGAAAGTCGAGGTCAGGAGGGAAAAGCCGGATTGGATCGGCATCCCGTTCTGCCTGCCTTACGTGATCGTGTTCCTGTTCGGTACGATCATCCCGTTGTTCTACGCGTTGTATCTGGGCTTCTTCAAGCAGCAGATGATCGGCGGCTCCTCGTTCGTCGGATTCGGCAACTATCTGAAGGCCCTGCGCGATACGCTGATGTGGACGGGCTTCGGCCGCGTGTTCCTGTACTTCTGGATCCAGACGCCGCTCATGCTCGCGCTGGCCCTCATGGCCGCGCTGATGCTGGATTCGCAGCGCATCCGCCACATCGCGGTGCCGCGCATCCTCATGTTCCTGCCCTATGCGGTGCCGGGCGTGATCGCGGCCATGATGTGGGGCTACATCTACGGCAGCGACTACGGCCTGTTCGGCCAGATCGCCCATCTGTTCGGGGCGAAGGCGCCGAACATGTTCAGCAGCCAGCTCATGCTGTTCGCCATCGCGAACATCGCCACATGGTGCTTCGTGGGCTACAACATGCTGATCTACTACTCCTCGCTGCGCGTGATCCCGGAGGAGTTGTACGAGTCGGCCCGCATCGACGGCGCTTCGGAGCTCAGGATCGCATGGTCGATCAAGATCCCGCAGATCCGCGGCTCGATCGTGATGACGCTGCTGTTCTCGCTGATCGGTTCGTTCCAGCTGTTCAACGAGCCGAACGTGTTGAAGACGCTGGCTCCGGAGACGATCAACAGCTCGTACACGCCGAACATGTACACCTACAACCTGGCGTTCACCAGCCAGGACGCGAACTACGCGGCCGCCGTATCGCTGGTCGTTGGCATCATCACGATGGTGCTCGTCGCCATCGTCAAGGCTATCGGAAACAGGTGGGATAAGTAATGAGTGCCGCAACCGTATCGCCGAGCAAGGCGACGCGCGAGGAGAAGCTCGCGCAGAAGGATTGGAAGAACCGCCAGCGCAACCGCAGGCGCGCCGAGAAGCAGGCGCAGCAGGTCAAGCTCACGGGCAAGCAGCGCGTGATGAGCTGGCTGCTGCACATCGTGATGGCCGTGATGGTCATCTACTGCCTGGTGCCGTTGCTGTGGCTGGTGTTCTCGAGCACCAAGAGCAACAGTGGCCTGTACACCTCGCCGGGTCTGTGGTTCGCCGACAAGAACGTGTTCTTCCAGAACGTGCATGACACCTTCACGTTCAAGGACGGCGTCTACCCGCGCTGGCTGCTCAACACCCTCATGTACGCGGTGGTCGCCGGTCTCGGCTCCACGCTGATCGCGACCTTCGCGGGTTACGCGGTGGCCACGATGAAGTTCCCCGGCCGCAACTGGCTGCTGTGGATCACGCTGGCGTTCATGTCGATCCCCAGCACGGTCATCACCGTGCCGCTGTTCCTCATGTACTCGCAGGTCGGCTTGGTCAGCACGCCGTGGGCCGTGATCCTGCCGCAGCTGAGCAACCCGTTCGGCCTGTACCTGATGATCATCTACGCGCAGACGTCGATACCGATCTCGCTGGTCGAGGCGGCCAAACTCGACGGCGCCAGCCATTGGACAATCTTCTGGAAGATCGGCTTCCCGCTGCTGTCCCCGGGCTTCGTGACCGTGCTGCTGTTCGCGCTGGTCGGCGTGTGGAACAACTACTTCCTGCCGCTGATCATGCTGCAGGACACGAAGGACTACCCGCTGACCGTCGGCCTGAACGTATGGCTGAAGATGGGCAATGACACGTCCGTCAAGGAGTTGCCGAACAACCTGATCCTGACCGGCTCGCTGATCGCCATCATCCCGCTGATCATCTGCTTCCTGTTCCTGCAGAAGTACTGGCAGTCCGGCTTGGCCGCAGGTTCCGTCAAGCAATAATTCAGGTTCGCGCAGTAGCCTGATATACGGAGGTACGCCAAATCCTGGGGCCGCGGACCATTCCTCAAGGAATGATTCGCGGCCCTTGTCCGTCCGGGCCGCTGCCGATTCCCGTCCGAGGTCCCACCCTCGTCAGTTTCCCCATTGATATCATGCGCGCGCCGTGACCGTGCGGCACTTCCCGGGCCGCCGGTGCGCGTCGCGCGCGCATGCCCGCATACCTATACCTATATATAAAGGAGTCATCGATGACTACAGTGACCATGAAGGGCGTCAGCCTCGCGCTGGACGACCACGGCCAGGTCGCCCAGCTGCACGGGCTGGGCATCCAGCGTTTCGGCGGCACGTACTATGCCTACGGCGAGAACAAGGTGAACGGCAACCGGTTCCAGGGCGTGGCCTGCTACACGTCCGACGATCTGGCCCATTGGCGCAGCGAGGGCATCGTGCTGGGCGTGCGCGAAAGCGGACTGCTCGCCGCCGACACCATCGCCGAACGCCCCAAGGTGCTGCGCTGCCCGTCCACCGGCGAATACGTGATGTACATCCATACCGAGCGCGGCGACTACAACTACGCGCATATCGGCGTGGCCGTGGCCGATAACCCGCTCGGTCCGTTCCGCTTCCTGTTCTCCATGCAGCCGTTCGGCAACATCTCGCGCGATATCGGCGTCTTCCAGGACGAGGATGGGGCCGGATACCTCATTTCCGAGGACCGCGAGCACGGCACGCACATCTACCGGCTGTCCGGCGACTACCATTCGGTGGTCGAGGACGTGGCCTGCGAGCGGGGCACGAATTACGAATACGGCTACGAGTCGCCGACCATCATCAGGCATGAGGGCCTGTACTACTGGTTCGGCTCGCAGCTGACCGGGTGGAACTGTAACGACAACATGTTCGCCACCGCGGCCGACCTGCACGGCCCGTGGAGCGAATGGAAGCCGTTCACGCCGCTCGGCTCGAAGACCTTCGAGTCGCAGTGCAATCTGGTGATGCCGCTGCCCGACGGCCAGTTCCTCTACATCGGCGACCGTTGGAATCCCGACGACTTGGGCAATTCGCCCACGCTGTGGCTGCCGATCCGCATCGGCGGCGGCGAGGCGATGCTGGAGTGGCACGACGAATGGACCTACGAGCGCTAGCGGCTCGGTGCGTACAGTCTGGCTCCCCTCTATGAGGGGAGCTGGCCGCGAAGCGGTCTGAGGGGGAGCACTACCACGAACGCCTGAATCAAGCCGATTCGCATATGCTCCCCTCAGTCGGCCATGCCGACAGCTCCCTTCATGGAGGGGAGCCAGATTTAGCGGCCCGGCGCCGCACCTTGATCCGCGAATTGCGTCAAACGAGTTCCATTTATCCGGTTTTGTTCGCTGAATGCCGGTTTGCTCGGGGGCGGGAATATACTGCTTGGAAGGCAACCAGATAGTAAGGCTCGCGGCGAAAAGAGGGATCGAGTGCGAACGGTGTGGCGTATTTTCACGCGTGATCTCATCCGGATTCTGCGCAATCCGGTCGCTCTGGTGGTGACGTTCGGCGTGGCCATCATCCCTTCGCTGTACGCGTGGTTCAACATTCTCGCCAACTGGGATCCGTATTCGGCCACCGGCAACCTTCAGGTCGCCGTGGCCAACGACGACAAGGGCGCCAGCAACGATCTGGTCGGCGATCTCAACGCCGGCAAGCAGGTCGTGAGCGAGCTCAAGAAAAACGACGAGCTGGGGTGGCGGTTCGTCAGCGAGGAAAAGGCGCTGGAAGGCGTGCAGTCGGGCGAATACTACGCGGCGATCGTCCTGCCCAAGGACTTCAGCGAAAGTCTGGTCGATTCGGTGACCGGCTCCGGAACCCGGCCGAAGATCAAGTACTACGTCAACGAGAAAAAGAACGCGATCGCGCCGAAAATCACCGATACGGGCGCGACGACCATCGACGAGCAGATCAACTCCACTTTCGTCTCCACGGTGAGCAACGCGGTCGCATCCGCCATATCCCAGGCGGGCAACGAACTCGACGAGGCGACGACCAACACGCAGAACGACGTGATCGGCGACCTCAACAAGGTGATCGACAGCATCGGCACCGTGAACACGGCGCTCGCGGATACCCAGACCACGCTGCATCAGGCGGATACGGCCATCGCGGACGCGAAACGCACCACGGCCGCGCTCAAGAGCACGGTGGCCGCGGCGCGGCAGGCCTCCAAGCAGTCAGGAACGCTGCTCTCCGAGGCGCAGACCGGTTCGCAGTCCTTCGCGAACACGCTGGTCGGCGCGCTCGACAACGGATCGATCCAGCTGTCGGGGCTGGCCGTGAACGCCAACAACGCCGCCGGCACGGTCATCGGATCGTTCAACACCGCGCAGAGTTCCATCGATGCCATCACCGATGCGATCTCCCGACCGCTGGACGCCACCGCGGCCACCTTGGGCGATCTCAAGGACGCGCTGAACAAGGCCGGTCTCGGCCAGGACACCGCCGATCCGGTCGGCCAGCGCATCTGGTCGCAGATCAACGCGATCGACGATGCCGTCAGCGCGCAGCAGACGCAGGTCGACGCCTTCCACAAGGACACCACGGCGTTCATCACGTCCGGCAAGGACGCGACCGGCAATCTGTCCGGCGCGGTCGGCGACACGGCGGTCGGCGGCATCGCGGCGATGAACGCCGCCCGCGGCTCGCTGACCGGCACGATCATGCCGAATCTCACCGCATCGCTGAACAGCTTCGCCGCGCTGAACGGCACCTTGGACGGCACGCTGGCCTCGCTGTCGAACACGCTGGAGCAGACCGACGGGCTGTTCGACCAGCTGTCGTCCACCATCAGCCAGGCCACGTCCGCCATCGCCGGCACGCAGACCTCGCTGGGCCAGCTGTCCGGCAGCGTGGCGACCGTGCGCACCGACATCGCCGCGATCAACAGCTCGGAGACCTACCGCAAGATCAGCGACGCCCTGCACCTCGACGACGAGGCGTTCGGCGAGTTCATGGGCAACCCCGTCTCACTGACCACCAAGGTCGTCTATCCCACCGACAACTACGGCTCCGCCGTCACGCCGTTCTACACGAACCTTGCGCTGTGGGTCGGCGGATTCGTGCTCATCGCGATCTACAAGCTCGAAGTCGACCATGAGTCGATCGCGCGCTTCTCCGCCTCGCAGGCGTATATGGGGCGTTGGCTGCTGCTGGTCACCATCGGCTTCCTGCAGGCGATCATCGCGACCGTCGGCGATCTGGTGCTCGGCATCCAGTGCGAGCATCCGTTCCTGTTCATCCTGGCCGGCGTGTTCTGCTCGTTCGTGTACATCAATATCATCTACGCGCTGGCCGTGGCGTTCCGCCATATCGGCAAGGCCGTGGCCGTGATCCTGGTGATCATGCAGATCCCCGGCGCGTCCGGCCTGTACCCGATCGAGATGATGCCCGACTTCTTCCGCAAACTGCACCCGTGGCTGCCGTTCACGTATGGCATCAACGCGATGCGCGGGCCGATCGCCGGCACGTACGGCAACCATTACTGGGTCGATATGATGCACCTGTCGTGGTACCTGCCGGTCGCGCTGTTCGTCGGGCTGGTGGTGCGCCGGTATGCGCTGAACCTCAACGCGCTGTTCGACCGCCGCCTCGGCGACACGGATCTGATGATCACCGAGCACAACAGCATGGTCAACGAGCGGGTGAGTCTGACCGCCGTGTTCCGCGAGATCTCCGGCACCGACGAGCTGCACACCGTGGTCAAGCGGCGCGCGCACCGATTCTTCGCGCGCTATCCGAAGATGATCGGATCGGGGCTGATCGTGCTGCTGGTGCTGCCGGTCGTATTCCTGATCCTGCTGTTCGTCACGCAGGAGAAGATCGCGATGCTCACCGCGTGGATCGTGTCGATCATCGTCATCGACGCGTACCTGATCGTCGTCGAATACACCAGGGACAGCTACGCGCGCCAGCTCGGCGTGAGCACGATGAGCGCCGACGAGTTCCGCGACGTGATGCTGCACGGGTACGTGTGGCGGCGCACGCATGGGGGCGCAGGCAGGCATGCGCCCGGGCATGCGGCGGCTACGACTGCCGGGGCTGCGGCTACGGCCGTGGGCGAGGACACCGAGGAGATCGCGCCGGGCCGCGACGGAGCGACCGGCGGCATGACCGGTGGCACGGCCGATGGCATGAGCGGTGAAGGAGGCGCGCGATGAGGAACATATGGAAGATCTTCGTGCGCGACGTCCGCCAGGCCACGCGCAACGTGATCGCGCTCATCGTCGCGATGGGTCTGGTGGTCGTGCCGGCGCTGTACGCGTGGTACAACATCGCCGCCAGCTGGGATCCGTACGGCAACACGAAGGCGCTGAAAGTCGCCGTCGCGAACGTCGACAAGGGCTACAAGTCCGACCTGATCCCGGTCACCATCAACGTCGGCGAGACCGTGACCAGCGCGCTGCGCGCCAACCACGACCTCGACTGGCAGTTCGTCGACAAAAGCGAGGCCATCGACGGCGTGAACTCGGGCGAATACTACGCGGCGCTGATCATCCCCAAGAGCTTCAGCGCCGACATGATGACGCTGTTCTCGCCGAACATCAAGCACGCGAAGCTGGAATACTACCTCAACGAGAAAATCAACCCGATCGCGCCGCACATCACCGATCAGGGCGCGAGCACGGTGGCTACAACCATCGACCAGACCTTCGTCAAGACGCTTGGCGAGGTCGCGATCGGCCTGGCCTCGAATGTGGTCGATTATGCGCAGAGCCCCCAGGTGGCGCAGTACGTGACCAACGCCACCGAGCATATCTCGTCCCTGTCGTCGCAGCTGAAGAGCGCGTCCGACCAGGCCACCGCCTACGCCGGGCTGATCGGGGCGACCACCAGCATCATCGAGTCGACCGACAAGCTGCTCGGATCCAACCAGTCGGCCGCATCCGACGCGAAGCAGGCGATGCAGCAGGGCACCGACGCCGTGACCAGCTTGGAAAACGCGCTGTCCGGTGCCACAAGCGGCGTCAACACGGCGTTGGATCAGGCGTCGTCGGCCTACGACAAGGTCGACAAGCAGATCGCCGCCGCATTCTCGGACATCAACGATCAATCGACGCAGGTCGCCGGCAAGCTCACCGACCTGCAAAGCCATGTGCAGTCGCAAGCGGACGGGTTCGGCGGCTATGCCTCGGCGCTGCGCTCGCTGGCTTCCTCCGCCGGCGCGCAAGCGGTGCGGGACGCGCTCGATGCGGCCGCCGACCAGGCTCAGGCCACGCAGACCAAGCTCAATGACGTCGCCACGGCGATCGGCGGCGCGGCGCGGCGGCTTACCGACGGCAGCGCCGATCTGGAGACGACCCGCAAGGATCTCGCCTCGAACATCGCCGATGCCAAGGCTTCGGTCACGCAGGTGGCCGACACCTACCGGACCACGCTCAAGCCGCAGCTCGACGCGCTGTCGTCGTCGATGGGCGATGTCATGACGCAGTCCACCGCCGTGATCGACGGGCTGGGCGCGACCATCGACGACGTATCCGGGCTGTCCGGCGGCATCTCCGGCAGCCTGGCGGCCGTGCAGTCGACGCTTTCCGATGCGTCTGCGTCGCTTGGCGAGGCCGCCACGAAACTCGACGATCTCAACGGCAAGTTCTTCTCCGTGCTCAGCGGCGGCGGCCTTGACCTGTCCGCGCTCACGTCCGCCGACTCGGACACGATCGCCACGATGCTGTCCGCGCCGGTGGCCGTCGACCGCATCGCCGTGTATCCGGTGGAGAACTACGGGTCGGCCATGGCCCCGTTCTATACGATCCTGTCCATCTGGGTCGGGTCGATCATTCTGGTCGCCATGCTCAAGGTGACGGTTTCCGACCATGAAAAGGCGAAGATCCTGGGACTCGGCAACGTGCTGCCGCTCGGCGCGGAAACCGGCCTGCGCGAGGCGATGATCGCGGGCCGCACCGCGGGGCCGGGGGCGATGATCGACGTGCTGCGCAAGCCGCGCGCCGAGTCGCCGGGCAACGCGCGCGGTTTCGGGCTGCACCTGTACCAGGAGTACTTCGGCCGGTATCTGATCTTCGCGCTGTTCGCGCTGATGCAGGGCACGCTCGTGTGCCTTGGCGACATGTTCTATCTCGGCGTGCAGTGCGAGCACCCGGTGCAGTTCCTGATGGTCGGATGGCTGGCCTCGCTGGTGTTCTCGAACCTGGTGTACACGCTCACCGTGTCGTTCGGCGACATCGGCAAGGCGATCGCCGTGGTGCTGTTGGTCATGCAGGTGGCCGGTTCCGGCGGCACCTTCCCGATCGAGACCCTGCCGCCGTTCTTCCGTGCGGTGTCGAAGTTCCTGCTGTTCCCCTACGCGGTCGATGCGATGCACGCCGCGATGGCCGGCTCGTACGGCATGGAGTACTGGGTGTCGATGGGCAAGCTCGCGCTGTTCCTGATCCCCTCGCTGCTGCTCGGCCTGATGCTGCGCAAGCCGGTGATCCGCCTCAACAACTGGATCATCCGCAACCTCGAGAGCACCAAGGTGATGTGATGCGGCCGGCGCGGCCGGCACTCCCGGCTTGTCGGGTGACGTGGGGTGCCTGCGGCGCGACGGGGCTGAAGTGTCGCGCCGGCATCGGGAACATCCGCTAGGGTAGGAATCATGCAGCTGAAGTTGATCGATGAGAACCGCTATGCCGAGGACATGAACGGCAGGGTGCTGCCGGCGCTCGCCGAATGCCGGGTCGAAGGGTGGATGGAACCGGCCGAGGTGGCGGGGTTCCCACGCCGCACAGCGTCGATGGCTCGTCCGGCGGGAGACTGCATTACGTGTGCTACGATTCGGCGAAATTCGACGCGCTGCGTGAGGACGGCGCGACCGGCGTGTTCCGCGGCGCCGTGGTGATCTCCCACGGATTCACCGAATTCGCGGCGAAATACGCCGAAATGGTCTGGTACTTCCTGATGTCGGGATATTCGGTGTGCGTCCTCGAGCACCGGGGGCACGGCTATTCGGCCCGCGACGTCGACAACCGGTCGTTGGTCTGGATCGACGATTGGCGTCGGTATGAGGCCGATCTGGCGAAGTTCGCCGATACGGTCGGCAAGCGGTATGCGGATGGGCAGCCGCTCGACCTGTACTGCCATTCGATGGGCGGCGGCATCGGCGCGGCCGTGCTGGAGACCCATCCGACCCTGTTCGACAAGGCCGTGCTTTCGGCGCCGATGATCGCGCCGGTCACCGGCATGCCGAACTGGCTGGCCGTCGGCTTGGCCGAGGCGCTGTGCTCGGTCGGCCTGGGCCGCCACGTCGTCTTCGGGCAGAGCGATTTCAGCCCGGAATTGGACATGTCGGCGTATCGGGGCGCCAGCGAGGCGCGCATACGCTGGTTCCACGAGCAGCGCGTCAATGACGTGCACCAGCAGACGAACGCGGCCACCTTCGAATGGGTGCGCCAGGCGCTGCGCCTATCCCGCGCCGTGCAGCGGCAGGACGCGTGCGCGAACATCGAGACGCCCATCCTCCTGTTCCAGGCCGGGCGTGACGTGTGGGTGCTCAACAAGCCGCAGGACCGTTTCGTGCGCAACGTCGCCGACGCCGGGGGCGATATCCGCAAATCCCGGTTCGACGATTCGCTGCACGAGATCTTCAGCATGCCCAATGCGGTGCTCGGGCCGTACCTTACGCAGATCTTCGATTTCCTCGGCGCCTCGGAGATGGAGACGATCGCTAGGTAGCGGGGCGCGAACCACTCAATCATTTGCGAGATAGACCGCTGGCGGCGCTCCTTAACGACGCGAGCCCCCTGCCGGCGAGGAATCGCTCCTCGCCGGCAGGGGGCTCGCGGAACCCGTCAACGCCGTTCATTCACGGCCGATTCATCCGTCTCCCCAAATGGGGAGCGGGGACGTGGGCCGGTACGCGGCGCGACGGCATTCGGGGAAAGCAGCGTCATCCTTCGATGGCGATGGTGTGCTTGGACTCAACCTGCGGCTGGGCCTGGACCTTCGGGACCTGCAGGCACAGCGTGCCGTTCTTGTAGCTGGCGTGGATGTCGGATTCCTTCACGTCGTCGCCGACGTAGAAGCTACGCGAGCAGGTGCCCACGTAACGTTCGCGGCGCAGCCACTTGCCCTCGTCATTCTTGTCGGAATGATCCTCGTCCTTGCGGGCGGAGACGGTCAGGTAGCCGTTGCTCAGTTCGACGTTGATGTCGTCCTTGTCGAACCCCGGCATGTCGATGTCAACGTCATAGGCGTTGTCGGTCTCGCGCACGTCGGTGCTCATCATGTTGGCCGGAGTAGCCGCAGCGCGGTTGTTGGCCGCACTGCGCCAACCCTTGAAGAACGGATCGTCAAACAGATCGGAGAACATCGTATCGTTCATCAACGCCGGAAACATTGCCATAATCGGTACTCCTTACACAACGCGAGGCGGAGTGGCTTGGCTTCCGAAGCGCCATCCGCGGTCTTCGGGGCGGCTATCGGGGCCGTTGGCCTTCGGGCTTTGGCTGGCGGCTTCGGTATCGTTGCCGCTCCCGGAACCCTTCCTCAGGGCTCCTGCCTTGCCTTTCACTTCATAATGTAGGTCGTTCGGGAGCGGATGGAGCCGAGTTTTACCCACGGTGAAAAAACTTGAGTCTATTGGACTCAAGTTTGTGATTGGCGGTGGCGATCGCGCGGGCATGGGCTGCGGCGTCGTTGCCGCGGTCAATTGTGAATCAGGGATGAATCAGTGACGTTCGGGGGGTGTTTGCCGTCCCCAACCGTGCCATGATGGTGGCATGAGACTTTTGGGTAATATTCTGTGGCTTGTCCTCGGCGGGTTGGCGATCGCGATCGGATGGGCGCTGGTCGGCTTGCTGCTGTGCATCACGATCATCGGCATCCCGTTGGGGGTCCAGGCATTCAAGATGGCGGAGCTCACGCTGACGCCGTTCGGCAAGACCGTGGTGTACGATCGCAGCTTCGATTCCACGCTGATGAACATCTTCTGGGTGGTGCTGGTCGGCTGGTGGATGGCGATCGGATACGTGCTGGCCGGCGCGCTCAACTGCGTCACGATCATCGGCATCCCGTTCGGCATCCAGTCCTTCAAGATGGCCAAACTGGCGCTCTGGCCGTTCGGCGCGCAGATTCTCTCGTTGCGCTGAACGGATGGTACGGCGTTCGCACCCTCGCGGCGCTCGCGTTGCGGGGACGTTCGCGTCGTGGGGGACGCGAATGATCGCTGCCCCGGCCGGCGTCGGGGCCTTTATACGCTGCCATAACCACATCCGATAACCTGCTGCGCGCGTCCCGCGGCCGCTCCCGATAGCGTATGATACGGCACGACTATCAGGAAGCTGGGGAGCGGCATGGCCGACGATCGTAAGCATCAGTCCGCGCGGCAGGCGGAGAATCCGCGTGCGGAACGCACCGGATACGCGGAGCGCGCGCAATACGCGCAGTATGAGAGCGACAAGGGACCCGAGCGGGGATCCTGGCCGGCCGATGGTGGGGGATATGCCGGTCTGCTGGCCCGCCGCGCGGCGGCCGTGCCGGCGAACGTCTTCGCGTCGATGGACGAGGTCGTGGCGCAGGAGCGCGCGGCCGGGTTCGACGTCATCGACCTGAGCAAGGCCAACCCCGACCTGCCGACGCCGGCATACATCGTCGAGGCCGGTCGGGCCGCGACCGGGCGGCTGGAGAACCACCGGTACACGCCGTTCGACGGCAAACCCGATTTCCTGCAGGCCGCCGCCGGGTGGTACCGGCGCGAGCAGGGCGTGGACGTGGACTGGACCACCGAACTGCTGGCCACCTGCGGCGCGATCATGGGGCTGTCCACCGTGACGCAGGTGCTGCTCGACCCGGGCGACACCGTCGTGGTGCCGGAGCCGTACTATCCGCCATATGCGGCGCTCGCCGCCGTCGCCGGCGCGCGTATGGTCACCATTCCGACCGATGAGGAGCATGGATTCATCCCCGATCTCGACGCCGTGGACCCGCAGGTGTGGGATGACGCCAAGCTGCTGCTGCTCAACTATCCGAACAATCCCACGGGAGCGGCCGCGACCCGGCAGTTCTATGAGCAGGTCGTGCGGCTGGCCCACCGCCATCATTTCCTGGTCATGAACGATTTCGCGTATGCGGGCATCGGCACGGAGGCGCTCCCGCTGAGCCTGCTGGCCGTGGACGGGGCGCGGGACGTGTCGATCGAGGTCGTCTCGCTGTCGAAGATGTACGGCATGGCCGGCTGGCGCGCGGGGTTCGCCGCCGCGCCGGCCGAACTGATGGCCCATATCCGCGACTACCACCACCAGATGTGCACCAACCCGGCGGGAGCCGTGCAGGACGCTGGCGCCGCCGGCCTGAACGGCGACCAGTCGAGCGTGCGCGAGCTGTCTCAACGGTACGCGCACCGGCGCGGGATCCTGTCCCAGGCGCTCTCCGCCGCCGGCATCCGCTCCTTCGACTCGGCGTATGGCCTGTTCGTCTGGGCCCGTGTGCCGGATACCTTCGCCGGGGACGGCGACGCCTTCGCCCGCGCCATATTGCGCCGGACGCATGTGGCCGTGATGCCGGGCTCCTGCTTCGGGGCCAGCGGCAAGGACTATATACGGCTGAGCCTGCTGGAAAGCGAGGATCACCTCATCGAGGCTGCGGCCCGCATCCGCGGCATGGCATGGTGACGCCGGGGTCCCATCCACACCGGTTAACACGGACACAAACAACACGAAACGAGCCCGACCGTAGGATACTGGCACGGCCACGCCGGCCGCATTCCGGTCGGGGCCGATCCGCGGGACAGACCGGATCACGATCAAAGGAGCATGCATGAGCACTCACGTTCAGGACAGCGATGTGCGCAGCGGGCCGGATCGCTATGTCAGCGAGATCGGTGCCGCCGCGCGGCTTGGCGACTATCTGCAGGACTATCGCAAGCCGGTGATCATCACCGGCCGCAAGTCGTTCGCGGCGTTCGCGGGCTACACCGCCGGCGCGGCGCCCGACCTGCCGGTGCTGCGGTACGACGGCAGCGCGACGATACGCAACGCGCATGAGGTCGCCGACCGGGTGGCCGAGCTCGGCGCCGACGCGATCGTGGCCATCGGCGCCGGCAAACTCGCCGACACCGCCAAGAACGTGGCCGAATTCACCGGCGCCGACCTGATCATGGTGCCGACGATGGCGGCGACCTGCGCGGCGTATTCGGCGCTGTCGGTCAACTACGACGACAAGCACCGTTATGTCAGCGCGCCGCTGCACCCGCGCAACTCGAATCTGGTGCTGGTCGACGCCGCGCTGGTCGGCAAGGCGCCGCGCGAGTTCCTGATCGGCGGCATCGGCGACACCCTGGCCAAATGGTACGAATCCGTGCCGGTGTTCGCCCGGGCCGGCGAGCTCGGTGCCTTCGACCGCCTTGCGCAGCAGTCGGCGCGGCTGATCCGCGATGTGCTGCTGGCCGAAGGCGAGGCCGCGCTCGCATCCTACGATTCCGGGAACGTCGACGGGCATCTGCGTCTTGTGGTCGACGTGATCATCGGGCTGGGCGGCACGGTCGGAGGCTTCGGCGGCGTGCGCGCACGCGCCTCGGGAGCGCACGCGATGCATGACGCGCTCACCTTGCTGCCTGGCAGCACGCGCGTGGTGCACGGGTCGAAGGTGGCGTATGGCATCATCGTGCAGCTGATCGCCGAGGGCAAGGAGGATGAGGCCCGCTCGCTGCTGCCGTTCTACCGCGCGGTCGGGCTGCCGTACTCGTTCGCGACGATGGGCCTGGAGCCCAACGAGGGCGACTGGCGCATGGTCGCGGAATTCGCGGCCGGCCCGAAGTCCGCGTTCTGCCTTGCGGTGCCCGGCATCACCGCCGACGCGATAATCGCCGCCATGCGCGAGGCGGAGCGGCTGTAACTCAGCAAGGGGCGTCGGCATCGACGCAAAGCCGCCCGCAATCATGGCTACACTTGGCTCCCCTCTGTGAGGCTGAGCCGTGAAGCAAACGCCAGAGGCGTTTGTAGGCGAAGGCGAGGCGACAGCCGAGCAGACAGGCTGCCGGCCGCAAGGCCATCCTTGATTGCAGGGCGAGCTGGCCGCGAAGTGGCCTGAGGGGAGCATTCCCGCAAACACCTGAATCAGCCGATTCACATATTCTCCCCTCAGTCGGCTACGCCGACAGCTCCCCTCCAGGAGGGGAGCCGGAATACGAAAAGGGGGCTTCTCCCGTGGGAGAAGCCCCCTTGACTATGCGGCAATAACGCCGTCCGTCAGTACTTGAAGGCCGGGATCACCGCGCCCTTGTAGTTCTTGTTGATCGCGTCGGCCACATCCTTGGTGTGGTAGGCGTCCACGATCTTCTTGTAGGTCGGGTTGTCCTTGTCGGCGGTGTTGGCCACGATCACGTTGATGTACTCCTTGAAGGCCTTGTTGGTCAGGCTGTCGGGCACCTGGTAGATCGCGTCGTCGGTGCTCATGCCGGCATCGATGATGAAGTTGGTGTTGGTGATACCGCCGGCGTAGTCGGGCAGCAGGTTGATGATGGCCGCGGCGTCGTTCAGCTCGATCTGCACGCCGCTCGGGTTCTCGACGATGTCGTCGACGGTCGGGTTGGCGGCGTTCGGGTCCTTGAGCTTGATCAGTCCGGCGCTGTCGAGCACCTTGAGCGCGCGGCCGGTGTTGGTGGCGTTGCTGGGGATGGCGATCTTGTCGCCGGGCTTGAAGTCCTTGACGCTCTTGTACTTCTTGGAGTACAGGTTGAGCGGGGAGATGTACGAGTCGCCGATCACGGTGAACTTGTAGCCCTTCTCCTTCTCCTCCTGCTCCAGGAACGCGTAGTGCTGGAACGCGGTGATGTCCAGCTCCTTGTTGGCGAGGGCCTGGTTCGTGTAGATGCCGTCCTGGAACGGCTTGAGCTCGAGCTTGATATGCGCGTTCCCCGAATCGAGCTTCTTCTGCACGGCGGTCCAGACCGCGTCGTCGGAGTTGCCGACGACGCCGACCGTCACGACCTTGTCGCTGCCGGCGTGCGCGTTGCGCACGAGCGTGACGCCGATGACCGCCGCGATGACGACGACGATGGCGACGAGCACCGCGATCAGCTGCGTCTTCGCCTTCTTCTTGGATGTTGCGGATGCCATAATATGCCCCTCTCTCTAGTGATATTGCGTTATGGCGTATGGGTGATGAATAAGGATCTGAATGAGGATGGAACGGATGCGGATCGGTCAGTGCTCGGTGATCTCGACCAGCAGACGGCCGATGAACTCGATCAGGCCGATCAGCAGCACGAGCACGATGATCGTCGCGTAGGTGGCGTCGAGCATGTACCGCTGGTAGCCGTAGCGGATGGCGAAGTCGCCGAGACCGCCGCCGCCGACGATGCCCACGATCGCGGTCAGGCCGATCAGGCTGATCAGGGTGATCGTGGTGACGCGGATGATCGCGGGGACGCCCTCGCGCAGGTAGACGCGGAAGATGATCTCGATCGGGCTCATGCCCATCGACACCGCCGCCTCCACGAATCCGGGGTCAACACTGCTCAGCGCCGACTGGATCTGGCGGGTGAAGAACGGCGTGATGCCGACGATCAGCGGGAAGATCGCGCCCTTCGTGCCGATCGCGGTGCCCACCAGCGCGCGGGTCACCGGCACGAGCGCCGCCGCGAGGATGATGAACGGGATCGAACGGAACAGGTTCACGATCTTGTCGATCACGTTGAACACCACGGGGTTCGGCGTCAGCCCGCCGTGCTGGGTGACGGTCAGCACCACGGCGAAGAAGGTGGCGAACACGAATGACAGCACGCCGGTGACGCCGAGCATGATGAGCGTCTGCACGAAGCTGTCGAAGAATTCCGGCAGTCGCGTGACGACATTCGGGAACCAGCTGGAAAGCAAATCGGTCATGATGCCAAAACCTCGATTCCGATGTTACGGTTCTTCAGGTAGTCGATCGCGGCGAGGATGTTGTTCCGGTCGCCCGTGATGACGACGACGAGACCTCCAAGGGGCGAGCCCTCGACCACGTCGATGTCGCCGAACACGATGTTCACGTCGATGTCGAACTGGCGGGAGATGTGCGAGACCAGCGCTTCGGACACCTCCTTGGAGATGTAGCGCATGCGCAGCAGCACGCCGCCGTCCCCGACGCTGACCAGCGGCGAGTGCTCCTCGATGAGGTCGTTGACCTTGTCGAGATTCGACGTGGTGGCCACGAAGGACTTGGTCAGCGGGGCCTGCGGGTTGACGAAGATGTCGAACAGGCGGCCCTCCTCGACGATCGTGCCGTGGTCGATCACCGCTACCTTGTTGCAGATCTGCTTGACGACGGACATCTGGTGGGTGATGATCACGATGGTCAGCCCCAGCGTGTCGTGCAGCTGGCGCAGCAGCTTGAGGATCGACTTGGTGGTGTTCGGGTCGAGCGCGCTCGTCGCCTCGTCGCTCAGCAGGATGTCCGGGTTGTTGGCCAGCGCGCGGGCGATCGCCACGCGCTGCTGCTGGCCGCCGGACAGCTCGCTCGGGTAGTTGTCGGCCTTCTCGGCCAGCCCGACGAGCTCGAGCAGCTCGGCGACGCGCGCGGCGCGGGCCTCCCGGTCGAGCTCGCCGCCCAACAGCGGCAGCTCCACGTTGCCGGCCACCGTGCGCGACGGCATCAGGTTGAACGACTGGAAGATCATGCCGATGCGCCGGCGCAGCGAACGCAGCTCCTTGGGGCGCAGGTCGCCGATGCCGCGGCCGTTGACCTCGAGCGACCCCCCGTCGAACGGTTCCAGGCCGTTGATGCAGCGGACCAGCGTGCTCTTGCCGGCGCCGCTCAGGCCGATGATGCCGTAGATGTCGCCGCGTTCGATGGTCAGGTTGATGCCCTGCAGGGCGACCTTGTCGCCCTCCTCGGTGTGGTAGATCTTCTTGAGGTCGTGAATGGCGACCGCCGGCACTTCGCCGGCGTTGCCGGTCGCGTTGTCGGGCGTGCCGGTCGCGCCGGTGGTCGCGTCGTCATGCGCGTGTTCCGTCATCGTGTCTCCTCTCTTGCGATGCGTGTTCCGTGATGCTTGTCGATGCCTGTCGGGACTGGCGGTCTTATCGGGCCTGCAGGTCCGCGCGGATCAGTACGCCAGCTCCAGCACGGCGATCACGTCGTCGCGGGTGAGCGGCGAATAGTTGCCGACCGTTGTGGTGCCTCCGTGCGTCAGCACGTCGGCGACGTGCTCGATGCCTTCGCGGGGGATGCCGAGCTCGTGCAGGCTCACGGCCAGGCCCAGCGCGCGGAAATGCTCCTCAAGCCGATCGGCCAGCAGATCGGCGGCCTGCTCGGGCGTGTAGTCGTACGGGTCGGCGTCGAACACGCGCGCGGCGAGCTGCGCGTAGCGTTCGGGCTTGCGCTTGGCCACGTAGCGGATGATCGACGGCAGGATCGCCGCGATGCCCTCGCCGTGGATCACGTCGTACTCGCCGCCCAGCTCGTGCTCGACGCGGTGCGTGGTCCAGTCGTTCTCGCCGCCGGTCGACAGCCAGCAGTGGTTGAACATCGTGGCCGACAGCCAGTGCAGCTCGGTGCGGGTGGCGAGGTCCTGCGGGTCCGCGGCGAAGCGGCGCCCCGCAAGCAAAGCGGCCTTGAGCCCGCCTTCCAGCAGCCGGTCGGCCGACTCGATGCGCTCGCCGGAGGTGAAGTACGGTTCGAGGAATCCGACCGCCAGATCGGCCACGGCGGCGGCCTGATGGCGCAACGGCGCGGTGCGCGAGTACTCGGGGTTGACGATGGCGAATTCGGGGATGATCAGGCGGGTTTCGAGCGCGCGCTTGTCATGGCCCTGCTGCAGCACGGCGCAGTCGGAGACTTCGGAGCCGGAGCCGGGGATCGTGCTGATCACGCCGACCGGCAGCGTCTCGGCCGGCGTTGCGGTGCCGTCGAACAGGTCCCAGACGTCGCCCTGATAGGGCACGCCGACGCCCACGGCCTTGGCCGTGTCGAACGAGCTTGCGCCGCCGGCCGCCAGCACGAAGTCCACATGGTTGGCGCGGGCCTCGTCCACCAGGGTGCGCACCAGCTCGATATGCGGGTTTGGCACCACGTCGCCGTTCTCGTACAGCCGCGCGCCGAGCGCGTCCGCGGCCTGCTTGACCTCGTCGCGGATGCCCAGATCGAAGACGTAGTCGCCGCTGTACACGAACAGGATCGCGGTCGGGTGGTAGGCGGCGAGCAGCTCCTTGAGCTGGTGCTGCGCGCCGACGCCGAAGATCAGCTGGTTCTTGCTGGAATAGGTGAAGGTCATTTGATCGCGTCCCTCCAGGTGGCCGGGGTGAAGGTGTGCTCGAGCGGCTTGAGGCGGCCGTCGACGTCCACCTTCAGCACGGAGTTGAAGGTGTTGCCGGCGATCATCTGGCCGGCGAAGCCGACGATCACGACGATCTCGTCGTCGTTGAACGCCTTGCGGACGCGGGCGAACAGCTCGTCCGGCACGGCGGTCGGGTTCTTGACGATGCTTTCGGCGAAGTCGATGAGCAGCTGCTCGCGCTCATCGGGCTCGAACTCATTCGGGTCCACGCCCAGATCACGCAGGTCGCTGACGAAGAACAGCGAGCACAGCAGGCAGCTGCCGGTGCGCGAGATCGCGTGGGCGAAGATCGTCGCGTCCTTGATGCCGAGCGTGGCGACCAAGCTGTCCCAGGAGTAGTGCCAGGCGCGGTAGGCGAGGAAGGTGCCGTAATCGCGCAGCAGGGTCTGCTGCATGTTGGTCAACGTGCCCTTCTTGTCCAGATCGTCCCACGCCTTGCTGGCGTCTGCGGTCAGATTGTTCGGGTCCGCCGATCCGACTCGTGCCATGATGATCCTCTTTCCTGTGTGGTATCCGTGCGTTGTCTTGTGTGCGCCGCGCGTGTGCCGCCCGTCGCGGGCGTCGCGCCTTCCGCACTGCCTGACTCATCGTATGGCCCCGATGGTGGCCGGGGAACGGGTTGGTTATACGTGGAATTGATAGGCCCATATCAGGGCGTTGCGGCCGTGCGGGTGCTGACGGGGGCGAATATGCCTCGAAACGGCGGTGTGTCCAGTATGTGGACGCGTATGGGGCGGGTGGTGGCTGCTTTGATGAGCCGATGCGTTCCGCGGAGGCTGCTTTTGGGGCCTTCCGGTTCGTTCCCGGTCTGTTGCGGGGCTGCCCGGGCCCGCGATGTGCCGTACTGTCGAGTTGTCGATCATGCCGGCGAAGATGATCGCGCGCTGGGGCAACCTGACGGTCAATGGCCTGATGTTCGTGATCTCCGGCATGATCCTGCTGCCGTTCGTGCGGCCGTGGGCCACCGCGCCGGCATTGGACTGGGTCGGCGTGCTGCTCATGGTCTATACGGTGGTCGGCGGCACATTCGGTGCATACTGGCTGTTCCTGGGCGGCATGATGCGCGTCGGTTCGATGCGCGCCACCATGCTCGGCACCAGCGAGCCGGTCGCCGCCACCATCACTGCGGTCATGTTCACCGGGGCGGTGTTCACGCTGACCGATCTGATCGGATTCGTCATGATCCTCGCGATGGTGTTCCTAGTGCGGTGAGCGGGAGACCGGCGCCGGCCGCCGGTTCCTGATCGCCGGTTGCCGTGCCGCGCATCCGTAGTATCGTGAGTTCCATGAGCGAACACAACACGCCGACCGCCTATTTCGCCGGCGGCTGCTTTTGGGGTCTTGAACGGTACTTCCAGAACGTCGACGGCGTGACCGGAACCACGGTCGGGTACGCGCAATCCACCGTCGAATCGCCGACCTATGAGCAGGTCTGCGCCGGAACGACGGACGCCGCCGAAACCGTGCGCGTCGAATTCGACCCGGAGCAGGTGACGCTGCGCACGCTGGCGCTGCTGTTCCTCGAGGTCATCGATCCGTTCTCCGTGGACCGCCAGGGCGAGGACCACGGGCGGCAGTACCGCACCGGGATGTTCTTCACGGATGAGGCGCAGCAGGCCGTGTACGTCGCCGCGCTGGAGCAGCTCGTCGACCGGCAGCCGCAGCGGCCGGCCGTGCTGGTCGAGCCGCTGCGCAACTTCTACCCGGCGGAGGAGCGCCATCAGGACTACTTGATCAACAACCCCGGCGGATACTGCCACATTCCGCTCGCCGCGATCGCGAATGTGAAGCGCCGCCAGAAGTACGTGGAGCGCATCTGGGGCCTGACGCTCGAGCAGTTCGCCGTCACCCAGCATGCGGCCACCGAGCGCCCCTTCGTCAACGAGTACGACGAGGAGTTCGAGCCGGGCATCTATGTGGACATCGTCAGCGGGGAGCCGCTGTTCTCCTCGCGCGACAAATTCGATTCCGGATGCGGCTGGCCCGCGTTCTCCCGACCGATTTCGGATGCGACGCTGACCGAGCACGAGGACCACCGCATTCCCGGGCGTGATCGCATCGAAGTGCGCACGGCGGATACGCAGATCCACCTCGGCCATGTATTCACCGACGGTCCGGCCGAGCGCGGCGGGCTGCGGTATTGCATGAATTCCGCCGCCCTGCGGTTCGTGCCGCGCTCGCGGATGGCTGAGGAAGGCTATGGCGACTGGATCGGCGTGGTGGACGGTGACGATCGGTCATGAGCATGGAGAACACGGGGAATACCACCGGAGCGCGTACGCCGTCCAAACGCGAGGATGAGCGCACGGTCGCCGGCGAACGGCGCATGATGAGGCGCGCGGACCGGGAGGTGACGGATCGTGAGCAGATCGCCGCGATTCTCGCGGGCTGCGACATCGTCGACGTGGCCTACACGGATGCCGAGGGGCTGACCGTCGTGCTACTTAATTTCGGTTACGACTACGACGTGGCGTCCGGCGCTATGACCCTCTGGTTCCACTCGGCGCCGCACGGCCGCAAGCTCGACGCGATCAGGGCTGCGGCAGGCGGGCGCTTGCCCGTGGCGTTCGCCATGCGGACCGACTGCGAGGTGGTGGCCGGCCGTGCCGCGTGCAACTGGGGCGAGGCGTTCAAGTCGGTCGTCGGCAACGGCGAGGCCTCGCTGGTCGAGGATATGGACGAGCGTCGCCACGGATTGCAGGCGTTGATGGCCCATCAGGCGCATATGCCGCATGTGGAGTTCACCGATGCGCAGGTGCGCAGCGTCACCGTGTGGAAGATCGAGGTCGGTTATCTGACGGCCAAGGTCCGTGCCAAGCCGGCGCCCGTGCATGCGCATCAGCATCAGCAGTCGGCTGCGTCTTCGTCTTCGGCTTCGGCGGGTGCGCCTCATCCGCAAGCGGAATAGGCGTGCCGTGGCGTTGGCGCAGCGGCCGTATCCGCGCCGGTGGGCGGTCCGCGCCCGAACCAGATAGACTTGCCGCATGGCAGCAGTAACAGTGGTGATTACCAGCTACAATCAGGGTCCGCTGATCCGTGAAGCCGTCGAATCGGCGCTGACGCAGACGGTCCGGCCGCAGCGCATCATCATCGTCGACGACGGGTCGGATGATGCGGCCTCGATCGATGCGCTGAACGCGATTCTCGACGATTGCCGACATGGGGCGAAGATCGGACGCGCGGCCGCCGGCGGCGTTGCGGTCGACTTGATCGGGCAGCCCAATGCGGGGCCGTCGGCCGCGCGCAACCGGGGCATATCGGCCGCCGAGACGCCGTTCGTCGTGGTGCTGGACGGCGACGATCGTCTGATGCCGGAGTTCATCGAACGCACGCTGCCGTTGCTGGAAGGCGACGGCGCGATGGTCGCCGCGTCCGGTTGGCTGCGGACGTTCGGCGTGCTGGATTCGGTGGTCCGACCGTCCGGCGGCGGCGCCTCCGCGTTCGTAGCGCGCAATTGCTGCCCGGCGACGTGCCTGATTCGCCGTTCCGCGTGGGAGCGATGCGGCGGCTATGACGAATCGATGCGCAGCGGATTCGAGGACTGGGACTTCTTCCTGTCGATGCTGGAGAGCGCGGGCGGTGCGGATGGTGCAGACGGTGTGGACGGTGCCCATATCGGCATCGTCCCCGAGCCGTTGATCGCATATCGCACCGCCCCGGTGTCGCCCAACGTGACCAGCATGGCCAAACGGCTCGATCTGATGCGGTTCCTCATCGCCAAGCATCACGGCCTGTACGCCGGGCACCTTGCCGACGCGGTGCTCGGGGTCGAGGCGATCTCTATGCGGCGCCTTGCCATGTGGGAATCGCTGATGCGCGGGGATGCCGAGGCCAGCAAGGCGTTCATGGCCAATCCCACCTACGGCGACGGCGGCATGGCCGCCGCCGTGCGGCTGCGGAGCTGAGGGTCAGCTCACCAAATGCCGATAGAGCTCCGGGTCGACCGGCCGGGCCAGGCGCAGGACCGACAAGGTTACCTTCACGCTGCCCTGTCCGCTCGCATCGGGCTTGGTGGTGAGCCGGGGATGCCCGAACGCGGCGACATGGCCGACGTAGTAGTACTTGCCGTCGGCCTCCTCCGCCTTGCGCATGACGAACAGCGGGACGAAATGCGTACGGTGCCAGTCCGGGCCGACGCCGTTGAGCGCCCATAGGAATTCCGGGGACTGCGGGGTGCGCCCATTCTTGCTGAAGTATTTCATCTCCTGCGTGTTCAGGAATTCATCCTCGTACTGGCTGGTTGCGTATTTCACGAAGATGGGCATGGTTCCGGTCTCTTTGTCGAGTAGATAGCCGCCCACGTTCTGCGGGGTGTTCTCCTTTTTCCAGCCGCACAGCCGCATGACGTCGGCCATGGAATACTTGCGTTCGTACAGGAACATATGGTCGAAAGCCTGCTGTTTGGCGGTGGCCTCGCGGAAGATGCCGCGGCAGTTGGCCAAGCCGGTGCGCAACGTATCCGCGAAGAAGATGCGGAACGTTCGGTTCGCGGCAAGCATGGCGGCGAATGCGTCGCTCAGCCGATAGGCGATGTCGTCTCCCACAGTTCCGCCGCCTGTGGCGTTGCCCAGTGTCTCGATCAACGGCTGATTGCCGAAACGGCTGCGATTCGGACCGGTGAAATACGAGTAATCGAGCACGCTGATCGCCGAGTCGAATTGCGCGTCCGATGCGTCGGCTTGCGGGAATTCGGCGTGAATCGCGTCGAGCAGTGCGCTGCGGCCGATTGGTGAGCCGGCGTCCCAATGGTGAGGCGCGCCGTCGCCCGGTCGCTCGTCGGCGAAGCGGCAGAGCCGATCGAGAATGACCAACTCGTGCGGCCGCAATCCGGGGAGCAGCAGCTCCGTCGCCATCTTGAGCACCGCATCCTCAACGTCGGTTACTGGATCCAATTGGTCTTCGAACGTCGCTTCGTGGTGTCTGCCCTTGCCCAGGCTTTTCTCGCGCGAACGCACGAAATCAAGATAGTTGCTGCGCTTTGACGCGAGCGTGCACGGCAGCGAGGGGTCATAGTCGTAGATATCCGTGAGCATGGGGATGCGCCCCAGCTCGTAACGCACCTGCCGGTATTGTTCGGACAGCTTTTTCATGTCGGACCAATCGGCGGTGTCCAAGGACTTCAGGATGCGTTCCTTGGCGATCGGGTCAAAACTGATGGATGACAGGCCGATCGATTTGCGCTGCAGGTTCCGGCGCGCTCGATCGCGGTCGCCGGTGTTGCCGTACAACGCCACCGGGATCAGGTAGTTGTTGGTGTAGTTGCCGATGAAATCGATGACCACGACGCTGTCTTTGTGGGGGAATTTACGTAGGCCTCGGCCCAGCTGCTGCGTGAAGATGATGCTGGATTCGGTGCTGCGCAACATGACGATCTGGTTGACGGCGGGAATATCGACGCCCTCGTTGAACATGTCGACGGTGAAGAGGTAGTCGAGCTCGCCTTCGGTGAGCTTGCGCACATACTCGTCCCGCTGCGTTTGGGATACGGGCTTGCCGTTGTCGTCCGTGCTGGTGACGGCCGCGGTGCGATAAAGACGTTCCGCCTGCTGGTTCCATTGCCGGTTGAACAATCGGGACAGTTTGCGCGCCTCCTCTTGGCGGCTGCAGAACACCAGTCCGGTGACGGGAATGTTGAACTGCCCATATTCCTGCAACTTGTCGACGATGTAACGCACCCGTTGCCCGGTGGCCAGTTGTTCGATCTCGTACTTGAGCTGCTTCGAGTCCTGCGCATCCAGGCCATTGGCCACATCGAGGCGGTGGGAGGAGTCTTCCGGATCGTCGTCGGAGCCAAGATATTCCGCGACGCCGTAGTAGTGGAACGGGCAGAGCATGTTCTCGTCCAGCGCCTTTTGCAAGCGGATCTCATAGGCGATGTTATGCCCGAACAGCTCGAAAATGTTGATGCCGTCCGTGCGCTCCGGCGTGGCGGTCATGCCGAGCATGAAATCGGCGTCTTTGAAGTGGTCGATGATGCGCCGATATCCGTCGGCGCCGGCATGATGAACTTCGTCGACCAGAATATAGTCGAATTCATCGGATCGGAATTGCGCCAGAATCTCCGGCCGGCGCATCGTCTGCGCCGTGGCGAACACGTAGCGGCGGTCCTGCTGCTTGCTGGTCCCCGAATACAGTCCCAGTTCGGATTCGTCGCAGCCGAGCACCTTGTGGTAGGACTTCATCGCGGCTTGAAGAATCATCTGCTGCTGGGCGATGTACAGCATGCGTTTCGGCCGGTATTCGCGCACGTCGAATGCGGAAAGATACGTCTTCCCGGTGCCCGTGGCGGACACGATGATCGCGCGGCGCTCGCCTTGCTCGCGCAGCCTCTTCAGGTTGGCCAACGCCTCCCGTTGCATGGCATTCGGTTGTATATCGCGCTTGGCGAGCGATTCCAGGATCGCGCGGCGAGGCGGGGCGTACTTCTTGAAATCTTCTTCATACCGCTTGATCCACTCTTCGGTGAGCGGCACGGAATCGTCGACCTGCGAGGCGATTTCGTCTTGGAACTGCCCGACAAGATCACCTTCCGCCAGCGAGGAGACTTTGAGATTCCATTCGCGCTGCGTGGTCAATGCGGTGTCGGTGAGATTCGAGCTCCCCACGTACATGTCGTAGTAGGGCGTGCCGTCCTTCATGCGACGGGCGAAAATGTATCCTTTTGGATGGAACGGCTGGCCTTGGTGCATCGCATCGGTCTCGGCATCGGCAGAGCCTTCCCAGACGCGAACGTCAATGCCGGCGATGTTCCGCAAATGCAGCAGCTCCCAGAACGCCCGCGGGTCGTTGAAATGGTTTTTGGTCGAGGTTATCAGCCTGCTGGTCCGTTTCGCTATCGAGCGATGGCTTCTGAAGTCCTCGAACAGGCTGAGCAGGGCTCCGGCGGAGACGAATGCGACGGAGATGTCGAAGGAGTCGCTGGTGGCCAAGGCGTCGCCGATCTCCTCCCGCATGGTCGGCCCTCCAGCTCGATTGGCGATCAGTGTCGGCTTATATTCGCCGGGCGCGTCCAACCGTGCCGCGATCAGACCGGAGACGATGTCTTCGAGCATCGACGATGCCGGACCGGAATCGCCATGCTGCATGCCTGCCGAATACTCTGGTTCGTCGTCTGAACTTGTGGGCATTGTCGCTCGTTCCTTGTGTTGCTGATTGCCTTGCTTGCATGTACCGTGCCGCTTTGCGGCGCGCTCATCGGATTATCGATTGGTCGCTGACGAGTGCGGCGACTGTCTCACGGTCCACCGGGGCCCAATTCAGTTGCGGCATATCGGCAGGGGCCAGCCATTGGATATTGGTGTGCTCGGTGAGGTGCGGGGAGCCCTCGACGAGATGGCAGATGAAGGTGGTCAGCCGCACCGTGCCGAAGTCGTAGTCGTATTCACTGGTGCACACTTCCTGCGCGACGTTGATCTCGCACAGCAGCTCTTCTTCGATTTCGCGGTGCAACGCCTGCCGAGCCGTTTCATGGGGCTCGATCTTCCCTCCGGGGAACTCCCAATATCCCGACAACGTTTTTCCCGGACCGCGCTGCGCGCATAGCACTGCGCCGTCTTTGACGATAACGGCTCCTACGACATTGATGATTTTGCGCTTCGGCTCCATGAACAACCAGGATACAACGCTGCAAGATCCGGGTGTGATTCGTTGCGGCACGGGGGATGCTGGTGAAGGGCAGGCGGGCTATTGTGGTGATCACGGAGATTGGGCCATTCATGGAACATGATCCTGTGATGGCCGGATCACCGAAAATGCACGGCAGGCGTACCGGATATCACCGAACATCAGCAACTCAAGAGGAGATTGACATGATTCTCGTCACCACCACACCGTCCGTCGAAGGGTATGCGATTACGAATTACCAGGGCATCGTGTTCGGCGAGGTCGTCGCCGGCGTGAATATGTTCAGGGATATCGGCGCGAGCCTGCGGAACGTGTTCGGCGGTCGCAGCCAGGGGTATGAGGAGGAGCTGACGAACGCCCGCAACGAGGCGATCGCCGAAATGCAGCAGCGGGCTGAGGCGATGGGCGCGCACGCCGTGGTCGGCGTGGACATCGACTACGAGGTGCTCGGCGCCGATGGGTCGATGCTGATGGTCACCGCGTCCGGTACCGCCGTGCAGATCGTCCGTCAGGGGTGACGGTACTCGTATATCGAATACGGTCGGCTGGCTGGCGCTCGGGCGCCTGTGACTGCCTGAGCATGGTGATTCTCGCGTCTGGGGTGCGCCGGGAGCCCCTGATGAGAAGGACCAGGACTGCGGGCGGTGCGGCACGGGTCTTTGTACGGGATACCGTGCGTCGCCGGGCGCCCAATGAGTCGTAAATGCGAGTTATCGGTGCGTGGGCGGCGAGACTAGCCTCAAAACAGGTCATTTTCATCGGTGGAATCGTACCTGCAACCGGTTCCACTACTACGGGGCGCACCGACAACTCGATGTTCCGCTGCACGGATGCCACGGGATGGATGCAGCTGAGCGTCGGATAATCCGTAATCCGTCCGAATAATGCTTTAGGTGACTGTGATAGGGTGCCGGCAAGGCGTAGCGGCAGGAAGGCGGGCGAAATGCGCATCAGTGACGACGAGTTCGAACATGCCATCGAAGAGGTACTGGCCGACCTGCCTGAACGGTTCAAGCGGGTATTGGAGAATGTGGGTATCGCCATGGCCGACGAGCCGAACGAGCGGGAGCGCGCGACGATGAGCGATCCGCGCGGCGAGCTGCTCGGCCTGTATGAGGGCGTGCCGATCACGCGGCGCACCACGGGCTACAGTGGTGTGATGCCTGACGTCATCACCCTGTTCAAGGGGCCGCATGAGCGTTTGTGCTCGACGCCGGAACAGCTGCGGCGCCAGATCCGCAAGACCGTATTGCACGAGATCGGGCACTATTTCGGTTTCGACGACGAGTATCTGCACGCCCACGGCTACTGATCTTCATGATTGCTGGTAGGAGTTGTTCCCAGCATTCTTCTCGTGCATATGGGGCTTTCAATCCAGCGAATTGACGGGTGCCGTATATCGCCGGCGCTGGTTACGCTGTCGTCCATGACCATACGAATCGAGGCCTGCGATCACCTGCCCGATGACGCCCGCGCCATCCGCGAACGGGTGTTCATCCGTGAACGTGACTGGAGGCCGGAATTCGATGAATGGGATGCCGTATCCGTGCATTTGCTGGCATTCGAGCCGACCGATCCCGGCCGTGCCGTGGCGACCTGCCGGTTCTATGCCGACCCCGATCATCCCGATCAGCCGGGACGGTACATCATCGCGCGGCTGGCGGTATTGCCCGAGGCACAAGGGCAGCGTATCGGGTCGCGGCTGCTGGCTGATGCGGAGCGGCGCATCGCCCGGCTCGGCGGGACCATGGCCGCCGTGCACTCGGAGAACGATCACTATGGTTTCTACGAGCAACGCGGTTACCGCCTCACCGACGAGGTCTACGAAGGCGGCCGCCACGGTTGGTTGGTGAAGGATCTGCCCGGCCTCGCATGAAGGAAAGTCCTGTCTTCGCGCGATGCGCCGGAGCCGGGTGGGCCCTGCGGTTCGCAAGGGCTACAGCGCGCAGACAATCAGATAGATCGCCACGACGTGGCAGGTGTACCCGATGACCGTGCCCAAGTGAAACATCTCGTGAAACTCGAACCAGCCGGGAATGGGATTCGGCTTGTGCAGTGCGAAGCATACGGCTCCGGCGATATACGCGGCGCCACCGCACGCGATGAGCACGGTCGGCGCCGGGCCCACCGCGGGGGCCGCCCATAGCTGCGGGATAAGCGTCACCGGGGCCAGGCCAAGCACGACGTACACGGTGGTGAACACCCAGTTCGGGGTTTGCAGCCAGACGATGTGCAGTATCGTTCCGACCGCCGCGGTCACCCAGATCACCGTGAGATACGGGCGGCGGATCGCCGGGCTGAGCGCGAAGAGCACGGGCGTGTTGGTGCCGGCGATGATGAGGAAGATGTTCGAGTAATCGATGCCGCACAGCACGCGGGTCACTTTCGCGCTGCGCCACGGCACGACGTGCAGCAGCGCGCTGTTGCCGAACAGCAGCATGGCCGAGGCGCCGTACATCGCGCAGGCCGCCTTGACCGGGCCGGCCGGCGCGATGCAGATCAGCACGATGGACGCCGCGATGCACAGCGGCAGCGTGATGAGGTGCAGCCATCCGCGCAGGCGCGGCTTGCGTTTGCCGAACGCATCGACGGGGACGATCCGGCGTTCGGCCGCCTTCAATGCGGATTTCGCCTGGCGATAGCGGGCCTTCGCGGCCTTGTAGCGGGCCAGCGCGCGATTGAGCGCGGCGTTGTTGGCGTCGGCGGTATTGGCGGTGTTGGAGGAACGGGCAGCTTGGTTTATTGCAGTGGAAGCTGCTTCTTGCGCCGCTTGTGCGGGTTCCATCGCTCCGGGAATCGGTTCCGGGCGGAGTTTGGTGGACGGGGTGCGCGCGGGAGCGCCGTGCGGTTTTCCTCCCCGGATGCGCTGCGCCGGCAGACGGTGAAGCGCGGTTTGTTGTGTAACCGGCGTGCTGGTGGAAACACTCATGCTAATCACCTCGGTATGGTCGGTGGCGCTCGCTCGACCATTAACTTACGCTACCGTAACCTAGTGTAGGCGGCAAGGGGAGGCGCGATTGATTATGGGGTGCACTTTTCAGCTATGGTTGGAAACGAGTGAATGCAATGTATGCCAACGGCGCTCATCGCACGGCCTGTATGCGGCACGCCGCTGCGGTGAGGCAGGGTAGGGAGGCGCCATGAAACGAACCTCAGTGCACCGTGATCCGGAGCTGTTCCCCAAAGAGGTCCGGCGCTATGTTGCGGATGGCAAGCTTTTCGACAGCAGTTCATCGCCTCAGGCCACCGTCTACTATGCGGACATCGAAGGCGGGTACTTTCTGAAAACCGCGCATGAGGGAGCGTTGCGGCACGAGGCAGTCATGACCTCGTATTTCCACGGCAAAGGGCTGGCCAGCGCCGTGCTGCATTACGGGCAGTGGAACGGGTGCGACTGGCTGCTGACGGCACGCGTCCCCGGCGAGGATTGCACGGCTGCGCAGTATCTGGACAACCCCGAGCGGCTCGCCACTTTGCTGGGCGAACGGCTGCACGCGCTGCATGAGCTGCCGTGCGCCGACTGCCCCGTATCGGATCTCACCACTTCGTACCTGACGACCGCGGAACGCAATCATGGACTTGGCCGGCATGATCTTTCGTTCTACACCGAACGGTATGGGCATGCGGATGTCGATGACGTCTATGGCATAGTGAAATTGCAGGGCTCAAGCTTGCATGCCGATGTGCTGTTGCACGGGGACTACTGTCTGCCGAACGTTATTCTGGACGATTGGAGATTCGGCGGATTCGTGGACTTGGATTGCGCCGGCGTCGGCGACCGGCACGTCGACGTGTTCTGGGCGTTGTGGACGTTGCGGTTCAACCTGCACACCGACGCATACGGAGACCGGTTCCTGGACGCCTATGGCCGTGATCTGATTGACGAGGAACGGCTGCGGACTGTCGCCGCCGTGGAGGTATTCGGATAGGCTCAGGCTCGCCGCGGATGCGCGAGTCATTTCCGTGATCGTCATACCGGATGGGCTTGTGGAATCAAAAGTTCCTATAACCCGCAATCTATCACAGTCGTATGACTGTGTGAATGGCGGGATGACTGTCATGTGACAGTCATGTGACTGTGTGAGGGACGTGCAAATCAGATGTTTCTCTGATGGGTCGTCTCGGTGCTTGCCGGTGACAGCCGAACGCGAATCGACGTGATCGAGGCAACTGATTCTGTTACTGCGGCCCTGCTTTTTGAGAAAGCGAAAGGGCTGGAACCTTTCGGTTCCAGCTCTTTGGTGCTGGTGCGAGTGGGGGAGTTGAACCCTTGGGGACATGTTGCGATCAAGCCGTTTTCGTTGAAACTCCAACGATTCTAGGTCATTGCAAATCAATGATTTTCAACGGTTTCAGGTGCAAGATGTTGGATTTTCGTTGGATTATGAAGTTTGTCGGGCCCCGGTCAGGCCCCGGATATGACGAAAGCGCCTCGAATGTCACCATGAGGGGTGTCAATCGGGGTGCTTCGTTGATTCAACTCACTGGTGGCGGAGCGGTTACGGCATACTATGCCATTTTGTGAATTTCGTCGGGCCCCAGTCAGGCCCGAACTGCTGCTTGCCTTGCCGATGGTTAGGCGAATTGTTTTAGGTATTCTTCGAGTTCGTCGGTGGGGCTGCTGGAAGTCTTGGTTTCCACTGTCGGGGTGGCTCTGTTGAGGTCTTTGAGGCTGGAGAGGTAGGCGGCGACGAGTCGTGTGGAGGGTTCCGCGCCCGCCTTGTCCATCTGGCGGGCCAAGGTGCGGGCCGTTTCCACGAGGGCGCTGTAACGGTCGTCCTTGTCGATTCGCAGCGCGTTTATGGTGCGGTTCACTGCCCTGATATGCGTCTGGCTCATGGCCTGCGGCCTTTCAAATTGGGTGAAAAAGATGCGGAGGGAGAGGAAGTGGGGCCATGCGGATAGTGTCCCGTCGATGGCTGGTTTTGGGATTCTACCGCCCCTACCCCTTGTGTTCATAGATCGTTGGTTCCGGTCGCCGTGTGTTGGCGAGGCGTTCCAATCGTGCTAGGTGGTCGTTGGTTTCGAGTTGCTGGCGTGCGATGATGGCGAGCAGCTGCACGGTGGGCGTGGGCTGCTGGCTTACCGCGTCGTGTATCCATTCGGCTATCTTCCCGTGGTCGCTCATTCGTCGTTCCTGTTTCCGGTTGTGTTGTGTGGCGGTGCCCGCCTTCCTCACGGGCACCGCCTGTTCGCTGCGGCGTTCGCCTGTCCAGTCCCACCCTCCGGCGCGCGGCCAAGGAGTGAAGCCGCGCGCCTTTGCCCTAACCCTGCGGCTTACTTGCCGGTGGTGGGCGCGGTGAGGTTGAGCTTGACTAGGCCGTGGGGCTTGTACACGTCGAGCGCGTAGCGGCTTTCGACTCGGGCGCGTACCGCGTTGCGGCTGAAGCCGGTGGCGGCGTCCCATTCGAGGCGCATCATGTTGTCGGTGCCGATGGCGAGGGAGTCGGCTCCGATGACCCAGCCGGTGCCTTGGGCCAGTCCTGGCACTTGTGCCACCTGATAGCCCCACATGGTGCGGTTGGTCGGGTCGATGACGTTGCCCATGTAGTAGTGGCCTTCGGCGTCCTTGCGGGTCTGGGCCTCCATCCAGTCGGCGCTGCTCAGTGCGATGACCTGCACTCCAACGCCGATGCTTTCGAGCTTGTTGATGCCGAGCATGATCGTGTCGAAGATGTTGTTGTGCCATTCCTGCGTCTGGGTGCCGGTCACGTGGTCGAGGCCGAGCAGGTGTGTGGCGGTGCCGTCGCCGTGCAGTATCTCGTTCTCGACGGTGTTGATGACCTCCAGCGTGAGGCGGGTGCCGAGCCACTGGCGGATGCTGGTGGCGTCCTCGAGCACGAAGCGGTCGATCTCGTCGGTGAGCACCGCCACCACTTTGAGGGTCTGGGTGTCGCGCACGAGGTTGAGCTTCTTGACGGGCTTCTCCTTGCCCACGGGCACGACGGCGGCGCTGCCCGAGTTTTCCACGGCGGTTTCGCGGATGATGTCGTACACGGGTTCGCGTCCCACGGCGGGCAGGTAGTCCACGAGTCGCGGCGGGATTTCCGCGCCCGCGTAGCTGGGCGTCGGCTTGCCGGGGTTGACGATGGGCACGGGCACGAGCGTGCTGCCCGCCTGAATGAGTCCCTTGACGCCGAACTTGCCGCTGTAGCTCATGGCCTGACGCGGGATGTCGGTGGCGAGGCTGCGCAGCGAGAGGCGGCCCGGCGTGGCGGCGTTTCGGCTGGACGTGTTCACTTCGTCCGTGTTCAGGTCGTTGACGCCCTTGAACAGGTCTACGCGCTCTTGCAGCTTCTTGGCCTTCTCGTAGCGTTCCTTGAGTTCCTTGCGTTCGGCCTCGGTGAGGTTCTCGCCGTTCGGGCCCGCCTTGGCCATGAGGGCCTTCATGGCCTTCTTCTCGGCGGCCAGCTGTTCCATGTATCCCATTGTTCTTATCGCTCCTTGGTTTCGGTGGTGTCGATCTGGATGTTGTTGACGTATTCGGCCATGCGCAGCAGTTCGGGCATCTCCCTGCGGCGCTTGATTCTGAAGATCAGTTTGCGGATGATTCCGGCGAGTTTCTTCATGCCGTCTCCTTTGTCCTTGTTGTTGATATTGATAACGGTTTCTCCTATCGGTTTCCAGACTACAGAAAAACCCGGCAACTTGTCGGGTAAATCGACAGTTACCGGGTGTGAACCGGGGTTCACTGGGTTTTCCGCTTGCTGGGCGGGCTTGCACGCTTGGTTTTCCACCTTGCGTGGCTCTTCATTCGTTTGATTCGGTGCCGGTAGGCGGCGGGTATGCGGGTCAGCATTCCAACACCGGCAATTCCGGGTAGCGGCGTTGCAGGTATTCGCATACCGCGCCGATGTCGTCCAGCCAGCGTTCGAGTTCCCCGCAATGGTTCGCTAGATCGCTTGGCTGGTCGGGGTCGGTGAACTGCCAGTAGTTGTTTCCTGACGGTTCCATGTAGAAGCTGAGCGCGGTCTGCGGGTCGCCTTCCGTGAACCATGAGATGTCAGCCTGGAAGTCCAGCCTGAAGTCGGGCTGGGTCGATCTGAACAGCACGATATCGCCTTGGTCTATATACTCCTCATGCACGAAGCCGGGCGTATGGTCGAGCATGAGTTTGGGCTTCGGTGGCTCGTTCGTATCGCTGCTAGTGTTGGTGTCGGGATTATCGTTCATGGTGGTTCCTTTCTCGGTTCCGGCTACGTGGGTTGGCCGGAACCATTTGTTGATGGGTGTCCCGGTGTTGGTAGCGCCGGGACAACCGTTTTTCCTCATTTCCTGAACTGGCTGGATGCTTCGCTGCCTGCGGTTTGACGCCATGAAGGCAATCGGGCGTTTGGTTCTCCCGCCCGTATCCCCGCGTTCCGGCTGCTGCAACAATCGGAGCGTGTGGCAGATGGGATACGGGCGAGGGTTCGGCTATGGCTAGGTCATGGCCTCCCCCTTCCGCGTGGTCGTGGCCTGTCGTCGGGCTTCTCCCACTTCGGGTCTATATGCAGGGTCTCGGGCTGGAGCTCCTGCGCGAGCCGCAACAGGCTTGCCGATTGGACGGACGCTATGAGCGGGTCTGCGGGAACCTTGAAGCTCACATCCTTGGCGCCGCCCTTCATGGCGTATGCGGTGGCGCGTATCAGCTTGGCGGCGAGCGCCTTCGCCTCATGGCGGGGTTGGCTCATGTCCGCGATGAAGTGCGCGCTCAAGTCGCCTTTCCATTGAGGGCCGATGTTCACCATGTCAATGTCCTTCCGGGGTGCGTGGATAGTTTTCTATGCCGTTTTCCGATAGGTCTCCCAATGCGACGGCTATCTGTTGTTGGGATCGGGCTATGTCGAGCAGCGCGAGTGTGGCGATGTAGGCGGTTTCCTCGAAGTCGAAACCATTCGGCTTATATGGATTGAAGCCCTTGATTAGCTTGTAGGTGTCCAGCATGGCTATGTCTTTCCTTTCTGTTTTTTGCGAGCGCGGCGGTAAAAGTGTCTACGGTGTCTACACGTTGGAATCATTGGGGTTTCGGTGTCTACATGATGTGTCTACAAGTGTCTACAAGTGTCTACGCGAAGCCCGGCCACGTAGACACTTGTAGACACGTGTAGACGGTTCGTGTAGACACCGGGAACCCTTGCGGGAGTAGGTGTAGACACTGTAGACACTTTTTCATGCGCGTGTGATTGACAGTGAGTAGTACATGCCTTCGTCCGAACCTTTCCGCCAGTCGATTTTGTTGTCGTTTTTAAGTGATTCGATGGCCGATGCGAAGACCTTGCGTTGAGACGTGTTCATGCTGTTCCTCAGATTGCGTTCGGCCATGCCCTCACGCTTCGGGTCTTTGTCGCCCAGCACCTTGAGTATTCGGGTTCTGGCCCGGTCGAGCATTCTCACGTCGGCTTCGGCGCGGGCGTCGTCCTTCACCTGCATTTCGTCGGCCAGTTTCGCGGTAACGTTCTCCCTTGCCTTCGACAGGTAGCGTTCGCGGCATTTGTTGCTCATGTCCACGATCCTGCGGGCCAGCATCCAGTCGTCGGCGTTTACCTTCAGGTCGGGTGCGCGCATGGATGCGACCACTGCGGCGACGTGCGCGGTGAGCAGCATCGTGTGGCTGTCCAATGGGCTGCGGGTGCCCCTGTTGCGGGCCACGCTGTCCCTGAAGGCGTCGTCGAGCGCGTTGGTCGGGTATTCCAGTTCCAAAAGCTCGTAGGAGTCGCGTCCGGCCTGTCTGTGCTGCTTGTGGTAGGCGCCCCAGCTTTCCGCCCTGTACACGGCGTCGAACGCTGCCGGTGAGGGGGATTCGTAGCGGACATGCCATGTGAACTCGCCCTTGGGGTGCGGGGTGCGTCTGTCCGGGTCGGTGTCGCAATCGGGGTCGAGCACGTCGGCCCACATGAAGCGTTGCGGCCAGCCCAAGCCCTCGTATTCGGTGAAGGCGTCGGCGGCGGACGGCTGCGCGTTCACGCTCATGCACAGCCGGTAGGCGTAGGCGGGTATCTGCAAGCGGTTGTCCGCGTTCCTGTTGAACGCGCCGAACTGCTTGCCCATGAACACGTTCAGCAAGGTGCTTATCAGCGTGCTGGAGCTGATGCGCGCCGCGCCCGACAACTGGCCGACCTCGCTTACTGACAGCAGCACGCGCGGGTTCCTGCACGACTGGTGGGAGCCTATGCGCTTGCCCTTGTCGTCCAGATCGGGCACCCTGTCCGCGAACATGGCCGCTATGCCCTCGCCGCTTACCGGAAGATGCACGTCGGCGTCGAGGATGTCGGGCACCAGATCGGCGGCGGCGGACTCGGTGGTGTCCTTGCCGTCGCCGGGGCCTCCCACCAGGGCTACGAACACGTTCACCCCGGCCACACGGCCCCTGCCACCGATGCCGAGCGAGGGGATAAGCAGGTTCGGCGGAATGCGCATGGCCTCGCGCATGAGCACCATGACCAGCAGCGCGAACGGGTTGATGTTCTCCGCCTTCGCGTAGTCATGCACGTAGCGTATCCACTCGCGCGAACGCCAGAACTCGGAATCATTCACAGCCTACTCACCCCTTTCCAGTCCAACGGCTCGAACGGATGCCCGGCGAAGTCCCTCGGCACACCGTCGCCCATATAGGAGCCGGTGGGCTCCATATCGTTGTCCTGCATCCAACGCAGGAAGTTCAGGTAACGCCGGTAGTCGGCCACGGCCTGAAGATACTTGGATTCGGCTTGGAAGTCGCGCGGGGACTGGCCTAGACTGGACATGTCGGGTTCGGTTGGTTCCATCTCCTGCAACCTCCTTTCTATGAGCGCCTGTCCCGGCCTGTGGGGCGGGCGCTCCCTTGTATTCCAAGACGATGAGCAGCAGGGCCAGCAGGCCGCATGTGTAGGCCCAAGCCCATTCCTCAAGCCCGGTCAGTTCCAATGCGGCGGTGGCGAGCGCCATCGCGATGATTCTCAACATGGCTATGCCTCCCGTTTCATGTGCTGGTGGATGTAGTGCAGGACGGAATCACGGTGGTAGAAAACCTTGCCGCTGACATTGGTCTCGTATTCGGGGCCCATGCCGTTCAAACGCAGTTCACGCCAATAGGAGACGGGAGTATCCGTGGCCGAAGCCACCACCGTATCCATGCTCTTGCGCGGAATCGAACGCGCCTGCTCCAACTGCTCTTCGGTGAAGACAATGCTCATGCGTTCACCGCCGTTCCCATGAGCCATGCGTCTAGATCGCTTTTCTTGTACAGCACCTTGCGAGGGCTGGGCTTGAAGAAGCGCGGCCCCTTATGCGCGTATCCGAGCGTGGCGAGCGTGCCCGTGGTGGTCTTCGCATACGCTGCGGCCTCCTTGCGCGTAAGCCACATGTCGCCGTCCGTGATGGCGGGGAGAGGTGTTGCCGATGTCATGATTTACCTCCATTGATTGAATTGGTATCAATTTGATATTGTTAGTATCAGTATTATCAAATTCATACCAAACATGTCAAATAGGTATGCTTGGCGTGTCGCTTGATTCGATTTCTATCAAATTGATAGATAAGATGTGTGTATGAGTGAATCAAAAAAACGTAATGTTAATGCGGTTGAAGATACAGGCAGACAAGTTGCGGCGAATATTAAGCGCCTGCGCGGTGGGATGACGTATAGAGAGTTATCTGACCGATTGGAGGAAGTTGGAAGACCTATTGCGGTGCTAGGGCTGAAGCGTATTGAGTCTGGTGAACGCAAGGTGGATGTTGACGACCTCATGGCCTTTGCGATTGTGTTCGGTGTGAGCCCGCTAACGCTTCTCATGCCCGAATATGGCAGCAGGGCGATAGCTACGAACGTAACTGGGTATCCGCATAAAATCGGGTCGAATATAGCATGGCTGTGGGCGCTGGGTTCCGAACCGTTGGAGGTTCCCAACGATGCCATGTTGCATTACGGTTCGCCTGATACAGCAAGGGCCATAGCCGAGTATCGATCGCGTGCCGTCCCCGCTGTTGAAAGCCGTAATACCGACCCGGCAAGCTATCTCCCCACTGAGCTGATGGACAAATACCGAGACGCGATGGCCTCCGCTCGTTTTGACGAAGTCAGAGAGAAAGCCGAAAACGAGATTGCAAGAATAATTCGTGAAGGCAATGCCGAGCAGGGGATTGCAAGTAAGGAATAGCCTATGGTCTCCTATGAGAAGTACGTGCTGAAGTCCGGCGAGACCCGCTGGCGCGTCCACTACCGTGACCCCAGCCACGTGACCAAGGAAAAGAGCGGGTTCCGTCGCAAGATAGACGCTCAGGACTGGGCGGCGCGCAACGTGACCATAGCCATGAACGACGGCGCATATGTGGACCCGCAAGGCGGGCGCGCCCTCATATCCAAGCTCGGCGACGAATGGGTGGCCGCGCATGAGAGCGTGTGGAAGCCGTCGCACTATCACAGCATCGAAACCGCGTGGCGCGTCCATGTCAAGCCGAAATGGGGAGAACGGCAGCTATCCAAGATAACCCACTCCGAAGTACAGGACTGGGTGAACGAACTGGCGAAGGCACGATCTGCCACGGTGGTTATCCGAGCGTTCGGCATACTCAAGGGCATCTATGACACGGCGGTGAAGGACGGGCGCATAGTTCGTGTGCCGGTGGTGGATATCCAGTTGCCGAAGAAAAGCCGAAAGCCGCGCCAATACCTCACGCCGGGGCAACTGTTGGCCCTTGCGGATGCTAGCGGCGCATACAGGCCGCTGATACTCGTATTGGGCCTATGCGGACTGCGTTGGGGCGAGGCAACCGCGTTGACCGTGTGGGACGTGGATTTCAAGCGTAACCGGCTGCATGTCTCCAAGGGCGTCACCAAAGTGGGCGCGACCTTCGAGCAGGGCACGCCGAAAAGCAACAAGGCGAGGGACGTACCCATGCCGCAACTCGTCCGTGACGCGCTGCGCGAACAGGTCAAGGGCAAGAAGCCAACCGATCTGCTTTTTGAGGGCGAGCATGGTGGCTATGTCGCTCCCCAGTCGCTTGGCAAGAATCACCGCTGCTGGTACAAGACGGCGGTCGAGACAAGCGGCGTGCCCAAGCTGACGTGCCATGACCTACGCCACACAGCGGCCTCCATAGCCGTTCATAGCGGTGCGAACGTGAAGGCCGTGCAGAGGATGCTGGGGCATTCGTCGGCGGCTATGACGTTGGACACCTACGCCGACCTTTTCGATGATGATCTGGACGAACTGGCCGCAAGGATGGATGAAACCATGTCAAAAATCGCGTGATAAGTCTCTGAAGCTCAGTGGAGTTCAGCGGTGTTGTTTTTAGATTGCTGGATTTTCCGTTGGATTTCAGCTAGGCCGTTGGATATGAGAAAACCCCGGAACGCTGGTATTCCAACGTTTCCCGGGGTTTCTCCCTGCGTGCGAGTGGGGGGAGTTGAACCCCCACGAGCATACACTCACTGCCACCTGAAGACAGCGCGTCTACCATTCCGCCACACTCGCAGACAAGCGTTTAACTTACCACGGGTGTGCGTGGTATGCAATTCGGCGTGTCGCGATGGTGGCAAGTGCTGGCGAAGTCGTTCATGGCCAGGGACTTGGCTCGGCGCGGATGGCGATTGAATCCGTCCGAGCCAATAGCGGAGCCGAACCGTTACTTTGTAGAGGTTTTGCCCTGCTGAACCCATTGTCAGCGGGGCGGCGCTTCTGCAGACTGTGGCATGCGCTTCTTGCGGATACTGCTGGCGGGGTTCATCTCCTACAAGGTAGAAGGGGTGTCCCGCTGGCAAGGCACGTAATGGTGCCGATCTCCTAGACCGTAGAGAAAACTCGCCGCTGATAACGCCAGTGGTAGCGAAGTCGCCAGCCTCTAGAGGATATATCTCGCTGGCATGCTTCCTATCGGGGCGTATCGTCTGCGGGGTATGCGGGTTGCTCCGCTTACGGGTGCCGCAGCGGTGCAGGACTTCTAGAGCGTAGTGAGATTGCCTTGCTGGTAGTGCCAGTAGAGGTGAAACCTTTAACCTCTAGAAAATGTGCCTCGCTGACAGACCTCTTACCGGAACAAACCTTCTAGGGTGTGTTTATACTATTTGGTTTTGCTGGTGTTTTTGAGTTGGATGGCGATGAGGGCGAGTTGGAGGTTGGCGAGGAAGGTGGCGTCGAGCCTGTCGTAGCGGGTGGCGGCCTTCCTGTAGTGCTTCATGCGGTTGAAGACGCGTTCGACCATGTTCCGCCCCTTGTACGCCCGCCTGTCGTAATCCCATGGGGCCGTGCGGTTCCTCTTGGGCGGCACGACCGGCGTCAGGCCGAACGACTCCGCCAGCAGACGGGTGGAATCCCCTTCGTGGGCGCGGTCCATGGGCAGCCTGGCTCCCATGAACGCGCCGAGCGCGGCCATGGAGCGGCGCCCGTGGGCCGCGTCGCGCTCGTTGCCCGGGCTCAAATGGATTTCGACGAGCGTCGACTCGCTGTCGGATACCACGTGAACTTTGGCGTTCCTGCCTCCCCGGGAGATCACGACGGACTGCGGCCCCCTTTTTCCGGGGCGCCCGTGGCGTGCTGGTGGACCTTCACGCTCGTGGAGTCCAACGCGGGCACCCGGACCTCGACGGCGATGATCCGCTCCTCCTGCAGGGCGGTGAACAGGCGCTCGATCGCGCCGTTCCCGGACCAGCGGTTGAACCGCTGATAGACGGTGATCCACTTGCCGTAACAGGCGGGCAAATCCCTCCACGGGGCGCCGGTGCGGCACATCCACAGCAGCGCGTTGACGAACGTGTAGTTGTCGACCGCCACGTTGCCGCGCTGACGCGGCAACAGGTGCGCGACCCTCATGAACTGATCCAGCGTGATGCCATACCTCGGCGTACACATACGACAATTATCACACAAAACCAATATAGTGTAAACACACCCTAGTATCCCGCGCCGTAAGTTCGTGTACTATGCTGGCTCCCCTCAGTCGGCTACGCCGACAGCTCCCCTCGGAGAGGGGAGCCAGAATTACTAAACGAATTTATGGTGCGGGATGCCAGAGGATGGTCGCACTATTCCGGCAAAACAGCTTCTGACAAAAGTGGCCGCCCCTCAAAACGCTCGCCCCATCAAGACGGCTTCCGGCAAAACGGCTTCCGGCGTGGTGGCGTTCGGTGACGGTCAGCGCCGGCAGCTTCCCGCCGCCAGTCGCCCGCTACCAACACGCGATATTGCTGTCGGTGCGCGATTCCGTGCCGCCGACCAAAGCTCCATTGTCGAGCCGCATGATCATCTGGCCTCGCCCGAAGTCGGCCGGTTCGAGGCTCATGGTCGTATCATGCCCGCGGCTGGCAAGCTCGCGGGCGATCCGCGCGTCGAAGCGCAGCGCTTCCACGCGCATCGCGTTCCTATGGTCCCACCGCCACCGCGGCGCATCGAGCGCCTGCTGCGGATCCAGATGGAAGTCGATTGTGTTCATCGCGACCTGCACATGCCCCTGCGGCTGCATGTATCCGCCCATCACTCCGAACGGGCCGACCGGTCGGCCATCGCGCATCAGGAATCCCGGGATGATCGTGTGATACGTGCGTTTGCCGGGCTTCAGCGCGTTCGCCCGCGAAGGGTCGAGCGAAAAGTCGGCTCCGCGATTCTGCAGGGCGATGCCGGTGCCTGGCACGACGATGCCCGAGCCGAAGCCCATGTAGTTCGACTGGATGTACGACACCATGTTCCCTTCGCCGTCCGCGCAGCACAGGTACACGGTGCCGGAACTGGACGGCGTTCGCGTGGTGCGGATTTTGGCCGTGTTCCCGATCAGACGGACCTTTTCCTCGCCGTATTCGGGGGCGAGGTACCGTGCGTAGTCGACGCTGGAGTCATCCGGGTCGGTGACCGTATCGAAGGCGTCGGCGAACGCGATCTTGATGGCCTCGATCTGCCGGTGATACGTCGCGGCATCCGGCTTTGCCGGAATATCGAAGTTGCGCAGGATGTTCAAGGCCATAAGTGCGACGATGCCCTGCCCGTTGGGCGGAATCTCGCACACCTGCCATCCGCGGTAGTCGAGCCGCATCGGTTCGCCCCATTGCGCCCGGTACGCCGCAAGATCGTCGTAGCGCAGGTATCCGCCCGCCTCCCGGCTGGCCTTGTCGATGAGCCGGGCCAGATCGCCTTCGTAGAATGAACGGGCGTCGCTCGCGCCGATGCTCTCCAGCGTGGCCGCATGCTCGGGCAACGTGACGATATCGCCGGCCGCGGGCGCTCGCCCATTGCTCGTGAATACCCGGAACCACTCGTCGAACCGGCCATCCGCGTTGTGGCGCCGGTAGCTGGCGGTGGCGCGATCCCACCACATCGCCAGATTCGGATTCGCCGGATAGCCGTTGCGCGCGTAGTCCACCGCCGGCGCGAGATCCTCGGACAGCGAAAGCCGCCCATAGCGCTTGTTGATCGCGGCCCATGCGGCCGGCGCTCCCGGCACGGTGACCGGCGTCCATCCGAGCGCGGGCATATGCCCGTTGCCCGCATGCCCGTCGGCGATCACGCGGTCGATGGATATGCCTTGCGGCGCCGGACCGCTGGAATTCAGGCCGATCAGCCGGTGTTCCTTGGCGCTCCACGCGATGCAGAAGGCATCCGCCCCGATGCCGTTGGCCGTCGGTTCGACCACGGTCAGCGCGGATGCGGCGGCCACCGCGGCATCGAAGGCGTTACCTCCCCGCAGCAGCGCTTGCATGCCGGCCGCCGAGGCCTGCGGGGTGGAGCAATTCACCATTGCGTGCCCCGCATATATCGGGAATCGCTGGGACGGGTAGCGCTGGGATAACGGATCGAACATCGTATGCACCATATCGCCATTATCGCGCGGATCCGCTATAGCGGGTTACCGCCCGCGATGCATCGGCTCATTGGCCCAGCGTTTCGGTCCCAGCGCCCCAGCGCTTCGGCGGATTCAGCCCCGCGACCCGTTCGCGTAGAACCTGGCCAGCGTCGCGTCGCGGAATTCGTCGAAGTACCCGCCGTCGATCGAGTCGCGGATGTCGTCGAGCAGCTTGACGAAGAACCGTTCGTTGTGGATCGTCGCCAGCGTGAATCCGTTGAATTCCCGGGCGCGCAGCGCATGGTCCACGTAGGAGCGCGAATAGTGCGTGCACGTGTAGCAGTCGCATCCCTCTTCCAGGGGGCCGAAATCGGCCTTGAACTCGGCGCGCTTGACGTTGTACCGGCCGTCGCGCGTGAAAATCGCGCCATTGCGGCCGCACCGCGCCGGGGCGACGCAGTCGAAGGTGTCGCCGCCGTTCTCCACGCAGGCGAAGATGTCGTCCACGGCGGCGATGCCGAGCACGTGGCGCGGCCGGTTCTCCGGCATCGCATCGCAGATCCACGCGCACGTATTGCCGATGATGCGCTTCTCGATCGCGCCGCCGATGCCCACGCCGTCGAAGTCCAGCGACGCGATCTGCTCGGCCGCATGCCGGCGCAGATCCTCGTAGTTCGCGCCCTGCACCACGCCGTACAGCGCCTGATACGGCTTGCCGACCCGCTCCTCCGTCAGCCGCCGGTGCTCGGCCACGCAGCGCTGCGCCCAGCGATACGTGCGCTCCACCGACTGCTCCTGATACGAGCGCGTATTCATCAGCGTGGTCAGCTCGTCGAACGCGAACATGATGTCCGCGCCGATCTTATGCTGGATGCCCATCGAGATTTCGGCTGAAAAACGGTGCAGCGACCCGTTGAGCGGCGATTTGAACGTCACGCCGTCCTCGTCCACGAAGGCGAGGCGCTCCTTGCCTTCGGCGATCACGTCATCGGATTTCATGCCGGTCACGTCCATCGCCAGCGTCTTTTTGAATCCGGCTCCGAGCGAGAGCACCTGGAAGCCGCCGGAATCGGTGAAGGTCGGGCCATCCCAGTTCATGAACCGGCCCAGCCCGCCGGCCGCGTCGAGCACGTCCTCGCCGGGGCGCTCGTACAGGTGGAAGGCGTTCGACAGCAGGCACTGCGCGCCGAGATCGCGCATCGTTTCCGGCAGCACCGCCTTCATCGCCGCCTGCGTGGCGACCGGCACGAACGCCGGCGTGCGGATGTCGCCGTGCGGCGTGTGAATGATGCCGGTGCGGCCGTATCGGGCGCCTCCTCGCCCCAGCCCGTCGGCGGTGTTGGGCAGCCGGGTGACGGTTTCGAAGGAGAATGCGCTGCGGTCGCCGGGCTGTCCGGGCCGTGCCCCGCGGGGATGATCCAGAAGACTTGTCATAAGGTTCACTCTAGGCGAAGCCCGGTAGGAATCAAGACCGCCATCGCGCCGAAGACCGCTCGATCCCCGCTCCGTCGGGAAGGATCCGCCGCCTCGTCCGCCGGCCCATGCCGGCCGGGGCGGAGGTCGGCGCGCACGCCCACCGAGCGCGCCGCAGAATGGCGTATTTCCGCCCGCGCGGAGCCCATACGAACCGCGGCCCGACGCCGTCTGCCGCCGCATGGCGGCGACCCGCGCCCACAGCGATTATCGGGTTGCGAAACGGCCCCGCAGCGGCATTGCGGAATCCGAAAGCTAATTCATCCATTCCTTCCAATAAACATTCAGGAAACTTCCAGAGCAGCTATCTTTACTCTTAGGTAGCACTTCACCGGGGTGGTCACGAGAGCCGACATCCCTCCGCGAACCCGGTAACGACGTAAGGAGCAGCAATGGCTGAAGAGAACAACAACGACTGGGGCGCCCGCAGCGGCGACCAGCCGGCGCAGCCGACCAGCGACGCGCAGCAGACCACTTCCATGTCTCCGGTGACGGCACCGGCGGACACGACCGATACGGCAAACGCGACCTCCGCGGACGCGCAGGGCACGGCATCCGGCGCCGGCGAGCAGCCGACCGTGACGTTGCCGGCTTCCGCAGCCGCGCCGTCCGGTGACCAGCCGACCGTGCAGATGCCGCCGACCGCCGATACGCCGAATTATGCGGCTGCGGCGGGGGAGACCACGGTGGTGTCCAACCAGAACGCCGGCGACGCGCAGCAGTCCCAGCAGCAGCCGCAATATCGTCCGGCGCCGGAATACGGCGCGTACGGTCCGACCCCGACTCAGCCCCAGCAGCCTCAGCAGCAGCCGCAGCAGTCTGGCACGCAGGCCAACCCGAACCAGCCGTTCGGCGGCCTGTTCGGGCAGCAGAATCCGATGGGGCAGTCGAATGCGGCGAACGGCCAGCAGCATGGCGGTCACAATCCGTTCCGCAACCCATTCCTCGCCGGGCAGCAGAATCAGAACAACGGCCAAGGCCAGCAGGGGCAGAACCCCCAGAACCAGGGCCAGCAGAACGGTTCGCAGCCCCCGTTCCCGCCGTTCGGCGCGAACGGGCCGATGACGAACGGTTCGCAGCCGGGCCGTCCGGGCGTCTCCCAGGGGTCCAAGACCGTCAACGGCGTGATCGTCGCCGTGGTCGCCGCGCTGGTGTCCGCCGCCCTGTGCCTGGGCGTCGGCTACACGGCGATCACCAACGGCTGGGTGAAGGTGCCGACCACCAGCTCGCTGACAAGCGTGGATTCCAACAAGTCCGGTTCCGGCTCGGCCACCGTCAAGAGCGGCGAATCCGTTGACTGGACGTCCGTGGCGAGCAGCGTGTCCAACTCCGTGGTCTCCATCCAGACCGTGCTGAGCAACGGCACCGCCAAGGGCTCCGGCGCGATTCTCGACACCGAAGGCCACATCATCACCAACAACCACGTGATCTCCGGCGCGCAGCAGATCCAGGTGACGCTCGCCAACGGCACCATGTACTCCGCGCAGGTCGTTGGCACCGATTCCACCACCGATTTGGCGGTGATCAAGCTCGACAACCCGCCGAGCGATCTGAAGCCCGTGGAGTTCGCCGATTCCGACAAGCTCGCCGTCGGCGAGAACGTGATGGCCATCGGCAACCCGCTCGGCTACGACGACACCGCCACCACAGGCATCGTCTCCGCGCTGAACCGCCCGGTGACCGTGACCGACGACAACAACAACGAGGTCGTCACCAACGCCGTGCAGATCGACGCGGCCATCAACCCCGGCAACTCGGGCGGCCCGACGTTCAACGGCGCCGGCCAGGTGATCGGCATCAACTCGTCCATCGCATCCACGGCGACGTCGTCCGACTCCGCCGGTTCGATCGGCATCGGCTTCGCGATCCCGTCGAACCTCGTCAAGCGCGTGGCGAACGAGATCGTCAAGGACGGCTCGGTCAAGCACGTCGCGCTCGGCGTGACGATCAAGAGCGCCACGGTCGAGGCTGACGGCGTGACCCGCGGCGGCGCGCAGATCGCCACCTCGTCCACCGGCGGCTCCGCGGTCGTCTCCGGTGGCCCCGCCGACAAGGCCGGCCTGAAGGCCAACGACACCATCGTCGCCTTCAACGGCAACGCGGTGAGCAACAACTACTCGCTGCTCGGCTACGTGCGCGCCTCGGCTCTCGGTGACAAGGTGACGCTCACCATCGTGCGCGACGGCAAGACCATGGATGTGGATGTGACGCTCGATCAGGAGGAGTCGTCCGTGAACGGCTCCGGCAGCTCGAAGTCGAACGGCAACAACCAGAACAACCAGAATGACCAGAACGGCAACGGTTCGAACGGGTACGGCAATGGCTCCGACGGCTATGGCAACGGTTCGAACGGCCAGAACGGCGGCGGCTCCGGTGACGACGGCGGCTTCTCCGATCCGTTCGGCCTGTGGTAAAGCCGGCGGGCGGCTCGCCGCATGATCGGCGGCCGTTGGCCGATACCGGTCGATACCGGGCGCTTATCAGGGCGTGGCAGGGAATGTTCCCCGCCACGCCTTTTTTCGTGGGTTCCGGCAAGAGAGGCTTCCTCCCGGCATGTCGCCGAGCGCCGGCTGATAGTGTGGGCAGGGCGCGAGAGGCGGAACCCGTGTTGTTCCGCACGCCGCGCATGACACTAAACACATAACTGAATACGAACATCTTTACGCCGTGTATCGGAAGGTCGAGCGGGAGCCAACAGGCCCCGGCAGAGCCGCCGGTGGGTTAACAAGGCGTGATCGCAGCGCCGATTGCGCGGGCCACGCTTGCCGCAGTCGACTCCGTATACGAGCGTAAGGAGCAATGATGAGCGGACTCATCAAATTCTTCACCACAATTCTTTCTGTCTGCCGTCTCGTGCCGATGCTGCCCGTCGTCGTCATCGCCGCGATACCGCTGGCGTTGCTGGGCGATTGGCGGCCGTGGGGCGACGCGATCGCGATGCCGGTGCTCGGCGGTCCCGGGCTGGGGCAGTGGCTGGTCATCGTGCTGGTGCTGATCATCGTCGTCGACACCGTGCGCGGCATGATCGACGACCTTCGCCACGGGCGGGCCGGCGTCGACCTGCTGGCCGTGGTCGCGATCCTTTCCACCGTCGCCGTCCATGAATACTGGGCGAGCTGGGCGGTCGCCCTGATGGTCACGTCCGGAGAAGCCATCGAGGAATATGCCCAGGCCAAGGCCGAACACAGCCTGACCGTGCTGCTCGACGCCGCGCCGAGGACCGCGCACGTCGTCACCCTGCCCGGTGTTGGGCGTGGGCTTGCCGCCGATAAGGGCGATTCGTCCGACGGTTTCAGGCGTGTGGACTCGGCTCTGGCGATGCCTTCCCCTCAGGCAGTCTCCCCTCAGTCGGCTTCGCCGACAGCTCCCCTCGGAGAGGGGAGCCAAGGTGGTGGCGCTGGGCTTTCTTCTCTGGGGGATGTCGGTTCGCGGAGCAAGAACCAAGAAACTTGGCTCCCCGCTCTGAGGGGAGCTGGATCGCGAAGCGATACTGAGGGGAGCCAGAGCCGGGGCCAGGCAGCCGCGCACCGCTTCGACACGGTGCCGGTCGAGCAGGTGAAGTTGGACGATGTGCTTATGGTGCTGCCCGGCGAGACCGTGCCGGTCGATGGCGAACTGCTGTCCGGCTCGGCCACGCTGGACCTGAGCAACATCAACGGCGAGCCGATGCCGCGCGAAGTGTTCGCCGGCGCCCGCGTGATGTCCGGCGCGGTGAACGGCTCGACCGCTCTGGCCATGCGGGCCACCCAGCTTGCCGCCGATTCGCAGTACCAGCGCATCCTCGAACTCGTCTCGTCCGCGCAGGAGTCGCGCCCGGCCGTGGTGAAGACGGCCGACCGGTTGGCCGTGCCCTTCACCGTGCTCTCGCTGGCGATCGCCGGCATCGCATGGGCGGTGTCCGGCGTACCGACGCGATTCGCCCAGGTGCTGGTGCTCGCCACGCCCTGCCCGCTTCTCATCGCCGCGCCGGTGGCGTACATCGCCGGCACCGGCCGCCTTGCCGCAGCCGGCGTGCTCATCAAGGCGCAGGACGTGCTCGAGAACCTCGGGCGGGTCACGCAGGTGTTCTTCGACAAAACCGGCACGCTCACCGTCAAGCAACCGCAGGTGGTGCGCGTCGAGATGCTGCCCGGCGCCGCGGCTCAACTTGACGAGGATCACGTGCTGATGATGGCCGGCGTGGTGGAAAGCTATTCGGTGCACATCCTGTCCAAGGGCATCGCCAAGGCCGGCGCGGAGGCGATGGCCCGGCTGCGCCGGCGGTTCGAGGACGGCCAGCGCCTGTGCCCTGAGCCGGAGGCCAGCTGGCCTGGGCATGGGCGTGAGTATCCGGTCGTCAAGAACATCAATGAAGACGCCGGCAAGGGCGTCTCCGGCGAAGTGAACGGACACGCGGTGCGCGTGGGCCGGCTGTCTTTCGCGGCTGCCGGGGAGGACGGATTTCTGGCGGTTGATCGGACCACCTCCAGTCAGTCTGCGACTGACAGCCCCCGCCGGCGGGGGCGTGAAGCGGTGGTTCCTGCGGATGACATCCGCACACGCTTCGGGCTGCTGCAGCCGGATGAGATGGCGTCCTATGTGTCCGTTGATGGCCGGCTGATCGCGCGCATCGTGCTGCGTGATGTGCCGCGAGCCAACGCCAAAACGGCGCTCGCCGAGCTGCATGCATTGGGCGTCGCCAAGCTCGCCATGCTCACCGGCGACAAGCGCGCCTCCGCCGAAATCATCGCGAGTGAGGTCGGCATCGACGAGGTCCATGCCGAGCTCTTCCCCGAAGACAAGGTGGCCGCCGTCAAGGCCGCCACCAATGGCAACGCCGTCACGATGATGGTCGGTGACGGCGTGAACGACGCCCCCGTGCTCGCCGTGGCGGACATCGGCGTGGCCATGACCGACGGCACTTCCACCGCCGCGTCCGAGAGCGCCCAAGTGGTCGTCATGAACGACGACATCGCCGCCGTGCCGCGCGCCATCGCCATCGCCCGGCGCACCAAGCGCGTGATGCTCCAAGCCGTGATCGCCGGCCTTGCGCTGGCGCTCGTCGGCATGGTCGCCGCCGCGTTCAACCTCATTCCCGTCGTTGTCGGCGCCTTCCTCCAGGAAGCCATCGACGTGGTGAGCATCCTCTGGGCCCTCACCGCGCTGATCGATCGGGATTAGCTCCAGATCGCGCTAATGCGCGGATGACGTCCGGTTTCCCTCAGCCTCGGCGAGGGAAACCGGACATGACAGACGAACGTGCAATGCCGAACAGCAGGGCACTGGGCTCCGCGCGCCGCCTGGGGCGCCGCTCGCGTATGCGGTATGACTCCAAAACACACAAATCATCGCCAAACGAACAGAATTCCCACCACCCGCCCCCTGTTGCAACGGAAGGCTTTGCGCTAGGCTGTAACGCGTGACTGAATCTGTGAATACTGAACTCCGCATTGCCGTTATCGGCGCCGGTCCTGCCGGCGTCTACTCCTCCGACATCTTCCTGCGCCAGCTCAAGAAGCTCGGCGAGGAGCTGGGCCTCGGCACCGCCGCCCGCATCGACCTGTTCGAGAAGCTGCCGGTGCCCTTCGGCTTGGTGCGCTACGGCGTGGCCCCCGACCACCCCTCCATCAAGTTCATCGCCTCCGCGCTGGAGAAGACGCTTGACAACCCCGACATCCACCTGTACTGCGATGTGGAGTTCGGCAAGGACGTGACCCTCGACGATCTGCTCGCGCGCTACGACGCCGTGCTGTTCGCCACCGGCGCGGTCAAGGACAAGCCGCTGAACCTGCCCGGAGCGGACCTTGACGGCGTGTACGGCGCCGCCAAGTTCGTCGAGTGGTACGACGGGTACCCGACCGGCGCGCGCGAATGGCCGCTCACCGCGGAAAACGTCGCCGTGATCGGCGGCGGCAACGTCGCGATGGATGTGGCCCGCGAGCTTATGCGCAACGCCGACGACCTCAAGGCCAAGACCGACATCCCCGACAACGTCTACGAGGGCATCGGGCGGAACAAGGCGCGCGTGCTGCACCTGTTCATCCGCCGCGGCGTGGCCCAGGCCAAGTTCAGCGTGCAGGAGCTGCGCGAAATGGAGAAGCTGCCCGGCGTGCAGCTCATCATCAACGAGGACGATTTCGAACTCGACGACGACACCATCGAGGTGGCCGGCAAGGACAAGCTGACCCGCCAGATGGTCGAAGAGCTGTTCGCGATCCGCGAGATGGCCGAGGACATGGAGGACGACGGCGACGTCGACTTCGAGGGCAACCCCGCCGACCGCAAGTATTACGTCCACTTCAACTCCGCCCCGACCGAGGTGCTCGGCGAGGACGGCAAGGTGACCGCGATCCGCGTCGAGCGCACCGAAACCGGCGCCGACGGCAAAATGCACCGCACCGGCGAGTTCACCGACTACCCGGTCGAGGCCGTGTACCACGCGATCGGCTATCAGCCGGCCGAGGCCCCCGGCATCGTCTACGACCACAAGGGCGCGCACCTGGCCAACGCGAACGGCGATGGCCGCATCACGACCGAGGCCGACGGCGGCGACGTCCGCGAGCGCCTGTACGCCACCGGCTGGGCCAAGCGCGGACCGGTCGGCCTGATCGGCTCGACCAAGTCCGACGCCCTGATGATCGTCACCAACATGCTCGAGGATCTCGCCAAGGCCGCCGAGGGCGGCCGCGTGGCGGCGGACCGCGACCCCGAATCCATCGACCGGCTGCTGGAGAGCCGCGGCGTCAAGCCGATCGACTTCGCCGGCTGGAAGAAGATCGACGCGTTCGAGCGTTCCGAAGGCGCCAAGGAAGGCCGCGAGCACAAGAAGGTCATCGAACCCGACCAGATGCGCGATCTCGCCCACGCGTGACGCCGGAGGCGTCCGCCAACCCGAGCGTGCTCGCTGCGGCCGACTGAGTACTGATGCTGCGAGCCGCCGCCGGCACTATCCGTGAACCGCGCCCCGGCCGGCCGGATCTGAACGAATCCAGATCCGGCCGGCCGGGGCGCGGTTCGTCATATGCGCCAACTTATCCCCCGATAATCCCCGTTTTCCCCATCCGTTCTCAGCGTATTCCCCGGATTTTCCGCGTTGCGGGGGCTGCACCGCTGGTACCTTACTGCAAGGAACCCAAAAAAGCACCGGTGAGCACCACGTATCGAGGTTGGTATGTCAATACGGAACAGGAAAGCGCCACATCAAACGCGTCATGTATCGGGGCATGCCGCTTCGCACTACTCCGCGCCGGTTTCGGCCCGCACGTATCGCCGCCGCCGTCTGATGGTCGGCACCGCCGCGGCGCTGGTCGTCGCATGCGTTGCCGGCAGCGTGATATCGGACATTTCCGCGTCGCGGAGCCTGGACGACGTGGCGTCTTCCTCGTCCTCCGCCCCGGCCGACAAGTCCGCGGCGAACAAGGATGCCGGAAGCGAGGCGGCAAAGACGCTGACGCCCACCGAGACCGCGCTGAACGGCATCGCCGGGCTGGACGGCACCGCGCAGATTTCCGAGTCGGGGTTCGCCCTCGACTCCAACGCGCAGATGCAGCTCGAGCAGGAGTTGTCCGTATTCTCGTCATACGGTTATTCCGCATCGTTCGTGATGGTCGACATGACCACCGGAAAGGCACTCTCCTCGTACAGCGGCACGGCCCGCTACTCCGCGTCGGCGATCAAGGGGCCGTACGTGCTGTCGCTCGCCGCGACCGGCGCCCTTGACCTAGATGTGGTTTCGCAGGGCGCTACGGAATCGGACGCCTACATACAGCAGCTGATCGATCAGGCGATCACCGTCTCCGACAACGACGCCTACGTCACGCTGTACGACACCTACGGAGCCGCCCCGTTCGCGCAATGGGCCGCCCAAGCCGGAACGGATGCGGATGTGACCGAGGCCAAGTACCTGTATCTGTCCGCCGGCGATATGGCGCGCATGTGGGCGCAGGGCTACGATTTCCTCTTCGACGCAAACGCCGACGGCGCCTCCGTCTCCTCGGATGCCTCCTCGTCCTCCTCCGCCGCCTCGTCCTCCGCTTCCGACAGCGCCCGCCAGTGGCTCGCCGGCGAATTCGGCGACACGCTGAACTCCAGCATCCACATGGCTCTGGGCGACGAATATGCCGTGTACTCGAAGGCTGGGTGGATCAACGGCGAAGGCGATTACTACGCGTTGAACGATGCGGGCATCGTCTCGTCGGCGTCGGGCGACTACGTGCTGGCCGTCATGACCGACGCGTGCGGCGAATACGGGCTGCTGACCGATCTGATCGCGCTGCTCGACTCGATCCACAGCGCGTCGATGAGCGCCTGACCCGCGCGGCCGGGGCGGTTTCCGCTCGCGGCGGATATCCAGCCAACATTCAGACAGTGAATTTAGTGTGTGCACTATGAACGGCAAACTGCGGGTGCACGGCCATTTCAACGGCCTGAAAACAACGCTGCTTTTCGCGTTGATGTGGGGCATCATCATGCTCATTTGGTGGGCCACCGGGGCTCGCCGCAGCACGCTGAGCGTATACATCGTCATCGGCTTGGCCACCACGTTCGCATCCTACTGGTTCTCCGACAAGCTCGCCATCGCGTCGATGCGCGCGCGCGAGGTGTCGGAACAGGAGGCCCCGGCGCTGTACCGCATCGTGCGCGAACTGTCGGCCAAGGCCGGCAAGCCGATGCCGCACATTTATGTGGCGCCGACCATGAGCCCCAACGCCTTCGCCACCGGGCGCAACGAGCGGCACGCCGCCGTATGCTGCACGCAGGGCATCCTGCAGCTGCTCAACGAACGCGAGATCCGCGGCGTGCTCGGCCATGAGCTCATGCACGTCTACAACCACGACATCCTGACTTCGGCCGTCGCCTCCGCGATGGCGACGGTGATCAGCTATCTCGGCTACTCGCTCATGTATCTCGGCGGCGGGTCCCGCAACGACCGCGACCGGGAAGGCTCCGGTGCGTTCGGCCTGATCGGCGTGCTGATCAGCGTGGTGCTGGCGCCGATCGCCGCATCGCTGATCCAGATGGCGATCTCCCGTACGCGCGAGTACGACGCCGACGAGGACGGCAGCCTGCTGACCGGCGACCCGGAGGCTCTCGCCTCGGCGCTCAACAAGATCTCGTACGGCGCGCAGACCACGCCGATGGCCAAGACCGCCGGCACGCAGTCCGTGTCCGCGATGATGATCGCCAACCCGTTCTCGGCGACCGGTTTCTCGAAGCTGTTCTCCACCCACCCCCCGACCGACCAGCGCATCGCCCGCCTCATGCAGATGGCGCAGGACATGCGCGCCCAGGGCATCACGCAATCCTATGGGCCCGGTGTGGGCGTCGGCCGATGAGCTCGGCCGCGCATCCTGACGTGACCCAACCGGCGGTGGATGCCGCGGCTGGTTTGGCGTCGTCACCGTCCGACCCGCCCCTGCTCGCCCAGCTGCGGGCCGCCTTGCCGGCTTTGGGCGGCGGTGAGCGCCGGGTGATCTCCGCCATGCTGATGCATCCGCAGGATGTGCCCAATTGGTCCACGGCCGATGTGGCCGAGCACGCCGGCACGTCGCTGTCGACCGTGGTGCGGGCCTGCCAGCGGGTCGGCTTCCGCGGGTACCAGCACATCCGTCTGGAATTCGCCCGGATATCGGACGATGCCGAACGCGATGCGGCGGCGAGCGACACCGTCGCGGAGGAGTCGGCCGCTTCGGCCGCGTTCTCCAACGCGATCGCCGCGCTGACGGTCGCGGCGGGGACGATTGATTTTTCGGCCATGGACCGCGCCTCGGCGCTGCTGGTGAACGCGCGCCGGATCCTATGCGCGGCGACCGGGTTCTCCTCCCCCCCGATACAGGACGCGGCGCTGCGCCTGTCCGTGGCTGGTCTGCCGGTGCGCGCTCCCGCCGACGTCATCAGCCAGCAGTTCTGCGCGCACACGCTGGTCGGCGGCGATGTGTGCCTGGCGGTGAGCTACTCCGGCGCCAACGTCCATACGCTGAACACCTGCCGGATCGCCAAGGAACGCGGCGCGGCGGTGGTGGCGGTCACCAACTTCTCCAAGGCCCCGCTGGCCGATCTCGCCGACGTCGCGCTGGTCACCGGGGTGATGCCGCAGGCGCACAGCGTCGATCCCGGGGCGGACCGCGTCGCCGAATTGGTGGCGCTGCAGGCGCTGTGCGCCATGGTCGGCGAGCGTTCCGCGGGCGACGGCGAAGACGACGTGCGCGAGGTGATCGCGGAATCGGTGACGGATTCGGCCGATCGTTGAGCGGTCCGTATCCGATTCGTATCCGGTGTGCATCCGTCGATATTTCCCAATGTTCAACTTGCCGTCGCCGATCAGTCATATCGGCGTCATTCCCGCGTAGGGTTCCTGCGGATAATCATTAGTGGAATTCATTTCATGGTTCACGGAATTCTGGAATAAAGCTGGTTCGCCGGGCTGAGGTAGTGCGGCGAGCCATGAGGAAAGGTAAAACATGAAGGTTCGTGCATATGCCACCGTCGCCGCGGGAGCGCTCGCGGCCATGATGGTGCTCTCCGGCTGCGGCAGCGCCGACGCCAACACCAATGCGGCATCTTCGGACACCGCCAAGGATTCGTCGCTCAGCGGCACCATCACCGTCTACACTTCCGAGCCGCAGGACAAGCTCAACGAGCTGACCCGCGACTTCAACCAGGTCGAGCCGAACGTCAAGGTGCAGGTGTTCCGCGCCGGCACCGGCGACCTGAACGCCCGCATCGAGTCCGAGCAGGCCAACGGCGGCGTCAAGGCCGATATCCTGTGGGCCGCCGACGCCTCCACCTTCGAGAAGTACAAGAAGTCCGACTCGCTGGCCGCATACCAGCCGAAGGAGGCCGACAAGCTGATCAGCGGCGTGGCCGACGTGGACCACTACTACACCGGCACCCGCGTGATCCCCACGGTGATCGCGTACAACACGAACGCGGTCAAGTCCGCGCCGAAGTCATGGAAGTCCCTGGCCGACTCCCAGTACAACGGCAAGATCGTCATGCCGAACCCCTCGGTCTCCGGCGCCGCCGCCTACAATGCGGCCGTGTGGTACATGGACAAGAACCTCGGCGAGCAGTGGTTCACCGATCTGGGCGCCAACAAGCCCGTCATCGCCGACAGCAACGGCCCGGTCTCCCAGGCGGTCGCCTCCGGCACCCAGCCGATTGGCGTGGTCGTGGACTACCTGATCCGCGACCTGAAGTCCAAGGGCTCGCCGGTCGCCGTGTCCTATCCGTCCGAAGGCGTGCCGTTCGTCTCCGAGCCCATCGGCATCTTCAAGTCCACCAAGAACGAGAAGGCCGCTCAGGCGTTCATCGACTACGTGCTCAGCGAGCGCGGGCAGAAGCTCGCCGTCAAGCAGAACTACCTGCCGGTGCGCAACGACGTCGGCAGCCCGGAGGGCGCCCCGGCGCTCGACAAGATCAAGCTGCTCAACCCAGACCTCGCCTCGGTGACCAGCACCAAGAGCGAAGCGCTCAAGTCGTTCACGGATCATGTCGGCTGACACCATCGCCGTGACCTCCGCGAGGCGTTCCGGGCGGTCGCTCGGGGCGCTTCGCGCCGTATTATGGGTCTTTTGCCTGCTGTTCGTGGTGATGCCGCTGGGTGCGATCGCCGTGTACGGCATCTTCTCGTGGCGCGGCGCCGAAGTGCTCAACGGCGAAGTGCTGCAGGCCGCGATCAACAGCGCGGTGTCGTCGCTGTCCGCCGCCGTCATCGCCACCGTGGTCGCGCTGGCTTTGGCGATCTTCGTCGAGCACACCGATCTGCCCGGGCGCGGCGCGCTGCGCATGATCCTGCTCACCCCGCTGCTGGTGCCGCCGTTCATCGGCGCCATCGCGTGGACCGGCGTGTTCGGTCCGGCCAGCCCCATCAACATGCAGTGGACGCAGTGGTTCGGCCACACGCTGTGGAACCTGTACGGCGCCGACGGCGTGATCTTCCTGCTGGCGCTGCACGGCTACCCGGTGGCGTACCTGATGATTTCGGTCGCGCTGGACCGCGTGCCGTCCGAGCTGGAGGAGGCGGCGCGCATCAGCGGCGCGGCCCCGCTGCGGGTGCTGTCCTCGGTGACCTTGCCGCTGGTCGCCCCGGCCGCGCTGAGCGCGTTCATCCTGCAGGTGGTCAGCAATCTGGCTGACTTCGGCATCCCCTCGATCGTCGGCACGCCGGAACGGTACACGACGCTGGCCACGCTGATCTACCGCTACGTCCAGTCGGGGTCGGTCGACAACCCGCTGCAGGTGGTTGCCGGCATCGGCATCATGATGCTGGCGGTGACGATGCTGGCGTTGTCCGCCGTCAAGCGGATCCCGCAGCGCACGGTGATGTTCGCGCCGCGCTCCGCGAACGCGACGCCGCTGCAATTGCGCGGTCGCCTGCCGATCGCGGCGGTGCTGTGGGTGTTCGGCGCGGCGATCACGCTGCTGCCGCTGTTCGCCCTGGCCTCGCAGTCGCTGCTGGCTGCGCCGGGCATACCCCTGACCTGGCAGAACCTGACGCTCGACAGCTACCGGACCGCCTTCGAAAGCCCGACGACCATGGTCGGCCTGACCACGTCGCTGGCCCTGTCGATAGGGGCCGGCGTGATCTGCGGCATCGTCGGCATGGCGATCGGCTCGCTGGCATCCCGCTCGCGCAAGCGCTCCGACCACGCGCTCGGCAGCATCGCGCTGCTGCCCCAGTCGGTGCCCGGGCTGATCATCGCGGTCGGCTGGCTGCTGCTGGCTCCCCACGTCGGCCTGTTCAACACCCCGTGGGTGATCCTGGCCGCATACGTGACGGCCTTCATCGGACTGGTGGTGCAGACGGTCGAGGCGCCTCTCAAGGCCATTCCCGACGCACTGGTCGACGCCGCACGCATCAGCGGGGCTTCGCCGCTGACCGCCATGCGTGACGTCATCTGGCGGATGGGCGCTTCGGCCGCCGTCACCGGCGCGGCGATGGTGGTGCTGACCGCCGTGCGCGAGCTGACGATCTCGTCGCTGCTGCTCGCCCCCGATGCGCAGACGCTCGGCGTGGTCATATTCGGGCTGCAGCAGTCCGGCGCGTACAACGCGGCCGCGGCGCTGTCGCTGCTGATTACCGTTATTGGGCTCGCCGCGCTGCGGATGGTGACGCGGGCCATGAGAGGAAGATGAGCATGAACACACAACTGGCTGAGCCCGGAGCGGCGGTCGCCGACGCGGTGGACGTCGACGGGGTGACCGTGCGTTACGGCAACGGCAATCTGGGCCTCGACGACGTGAGTCTGAACGTGCGCCCGGGCGAATTCATGGTGCTGATCGGGCCGTCCGGCTCGGGCAAGACCACGCTGCTGCGCACGATCGCGGGATTCCTGAATCCGATGTCCGGCAGCGTGCGGATGAACGGCGAAACCATGGCCGCGCCGCACGTCAACGTGCCGCCCGAACGCAGGCATCTGGGCATGGTGTTCCAGCAGCACGCGATCTGGCCCCACATGAACGTCGGCCAGAACGTGGCCTATCCGCTGGTGCAGGCCCGCGTGCCGCGGTCCGAGCGCAGCGCGCGGGTCTCGAAGGCCCTCGCTATGGTCGGCTTGGACGGGTACGCCGACCGCGACCCCGGCGAACTGTCCGGAGGCCAGCGGCAGCGCGTCGCCATCGCGCGTGCCGTGGTGGCCGAGCCGCGCATGCTGCTGCTGGACGAGGCCTTGTCCGCATTGGACGAGCCGTTGCGCGAGGCGCTGCGCATCGAGTTGAAGCATATGACCGCGCAGCTGCATCTGACCGCCGTGCATGTGACGCACGACCGCGGCGAGGCGCTGGCGCTGGCCGACCGCATCGCGATCCTCGACCATGGGCGCATCCGTCAGATCGGCACGCCGAGCGAGTTGCTGGACAATCCGGCCAGCCCGATGGTCGCGGCGTTCCTTGGCGATGCCACGCTGATACCGGGCACATGCGACGAGCGCGGGTTCCGCGCCGACTCGCTGCCGCTGACCGTGCCGTTGGATCATGTCGCCGCGCACGGCACCTGGGGCCATGGTGTGCTTGCCGTGTCGCCGCATGCCGTGTCGCTGGGTGCGTGGCACGGCGACGAGGGCTCCGGTGCCGGTGCCGGTTCCGGTTCCGGTGCGCAGGGCGCTTCGGCCGGTGCGCCGGTCGTGTCGGCGTCGCTGTACGGGCAGGTGGTCAACACGGTCGTCGTGAACTGGGGCGGACTGGAATTCCGGTGCGCGGTGAGCGGCATCGCGCCCAGAACCGGCGAGCCAGTGGCCCTGAATGTGGGCCGCGGCATGTTCTATCTGGACGGCGCCGACGAACGGTAGGGGCGTGCGGCCCGGTGCCTGGGCGCCGTGGCCATGCGTGAAAGGCAACAGGAACGAATAAATGGATACATGTGTCATGAATGGCAGTGAAGGAGCCGGCGGTACGGGAACCGGCACGGCGACCGCGGCGGACGGCGGCGAGGTGCGGTTCGAGCGGTGCAGCAACGCCCGGGTCGTGGAGCGGCGCGATGACGGCAGCCCGTGGCTGATCCGCTCCGCGGCGCCGGACGATCTGACCGACGCCGACGAAGCACGGTTGCGGGGGCTCGGAGTGTCCACCATCGTCGACCTGCGCGAACCCGGCGAGGGGCATCCCCGGCATTTCCGCGGCATCACGACCGTGCCGGTCCCGATATACCGCCTTGAAGGCGGAGCGCCGCGCACCGGCACGCTGGAAGGCATCTACGCGTTCATGCTCCGGCACCGCGGCGCGGATCTCGCGCGGGCCGTCGGCGCCATCGCCGACGCGCCGGGCGCGGCTTTGGTGCACTGCAGCATCGGCAAGGACCGAACCGGGCTGGTCGTCGCGCTGGCCCGGCTCGCCGCGGGGTCTGCCCAACAGGGGATCATCGACGACTACGCGCTTTCCGGGGGCCGGCTGGGCGACGCCATCCGCCGGCGCACGCTGGAGGAGGTCGACCAGGATGCGCCCGGCGAGCCCGAGCATTCCGACACCCTTCGCATGCGGCTGGACAGCCCGGTGAGCATGATGGCGTCGATCTGCGACCAGTTGCAGGGGCCGCAGGGCGCCGTGCGCTATCTGCTGCGCAACGGCCTGGCGCAGACCCAGCTCGCGGCCCTGCGCGGCAAATGCGCGTCCGCCGGGCGGCTCACCATACTGCACCTGTCCGATCTGCATGCCGAGCAGCCCCCGGCACGGCTGTTCGGCCACATCGACTCCCTGGATGCGGTGGCCAAGGTCCCCGATTACCTGCGCTCCCTGGCGGTCCGGCCTGATGCGATCGTCGTCACCGGCGATCTGATCCACCATGACGTTCGCGCCTATCGGCGGGTATGCGAGGCGCTGCAGCGGCTGTCCGACGATCTTGGCGCGCCGCTGTGCGTCGTTCCGGGCAACCATGACGACGTGGATGCCGCGGCGGATGCGCTCGGGCGGTATACCACGGCCGCCGTCGCGCCGCAGTCGTTCGGCGTCCGCGGGTACACCCTGCATCTGCTCGACAGCAGCGAGGGATATATCGCTCCCGAGGCGCTGGCCGGGCTGCGGAAGAGTCTGCACGCGCCGTGCGCGGGTGACGGGGCCGATCAGGACGGGGCCGGCTTGTCCGGTCGGGACTCGGCGAGCGGGAATTGCGGCGGTCCGTCGATTCTGGTCATGCACCACAGCCCCGTCGGATCGCTGATGCCGTCGCTGCGGCACATCGCGCTGCATAACGCGGATGCCTTGGCGGACGCGATCTCCGGCGCGGACGTGCGGCTGATCCTCGCCGGGCATTTCCACCATGCGATGCAGGGCGTGTTCCACGGCGTGCCGGTATGCGTGGCGCCATCCATGGCTTACGAACAGCGCATGGACGCCGGAACGGGGCTGGTCGAGGGGCGCAGCGGCACCGCCTTCAGCATCGAGGAGCTCGGCCCCGAGGGACTGCGCGTCACGACGGTGCCGATGTCCCTTGCCGACGACACGCTGTTTTCGGTGCCGGCCGGCACCTCCACCCATCCGGGGCACCAGCATCATTCGCGGCCGAGCGTCGAGCTGGCGGCCGCGCGCTGATACGCCGTCGTTGCCTTCGCGTTGCCTCGCGTCGCTTTCGCGTCTTTTTCACGCCGCCGCGGATGCGCCGTGGCGGCATTGCCTCTGTCCCGTGATCCGTGGTAGACTGGCAACTCGTGCGCGCAAGCGTGCGAGCGCGGATGTAGTTCATCGGTAGAACGACAGCTTCCCAAGCTGTAGAGGCGGGTTCGACTCCCGTCATCCGCTCCACCAGAAACCGTTGGAATTCCAACGGTTTCTTTGTTTTTCGGGGTGCAGGCGGCGCTTCTGTGCCACGGGAGGCATAGGGCCCGTTTCAGTGCCCTACCGAGGTCCCATTGCTGTGCAGCCCCGTCACGGTGCGTCTTCGCTAGTATTTCGCGCCGTTACTTCGTTGGGTAATTCTGGCTCCCCTCGCTGAGGGGAGCCAGAATTACCCAACGAAGTAACGGCATGGGATACTAGCGCGCGGCGGCGAGATCCAGACCGGCTGCGTCGGCGACCCTGCGCCACCAGTCGACCAGCACCGGCATGGTGGCGTGCGCGTTCAACCCGCTGGGCTGGGGAATCACCCACAGCTGCGCGCCTCCGAACCGGTCGGTCTCTTCCGCGGTGAGGTCCTGCAGTCCCAGCGAGGCGGACTTGTCGGCGAACGCCTGCCGGTACGCCGTGATGCCCAGTATCGCAATGACCCGGGGATGGATCCTCGCGCACAGCTCCCGCAGCCGATCGGCGCCTTGGCGCAGCTCGGCGGTGTTCAGCTCGCTCGCTTTCGCGGTGGCGCGATTGACGAGATTGGTAAGCCCGATGCCGCGGTCGATCATCATGCGCTCATCGCGAAGATGCAGGCCGTAACTGGCGTCCACCTGCCACGGCGTGAGCCCCGAGGCGAAGAGCGACGGCCAGAATCGGTTGCCGGGATAGGCGAAGGGCGCGTTGACCGCGGCCGTCCATAACCCGGGGTTGATGCCCACGATAAGCAGTTTGGGGTGCGGGCAGCGGATGTCGTCGACCGTGCCGTCGACGAAACCGGCGAGCTCGGTGCGTTTCGGACGACGGCCTTCCAGCGGAGAATGTCGAATATCGCTCACGGGTTCCATGGTAGTCGTGCCCCGCTTACGGCGGTTTGCGGCGTAGGTTCGAGTTGTCGGTGCGCCGGTCAGTAGTGAAACCGGTTGTTCTGGATCGAATGGCGCATGTCAAACGTTATATGTGGGGGAGTGTCCGAGAGCGTGCACCGACAACTCGACTGTGCCGTACCAAAGCCCCCTCACGCCATCTGCATCAGCTGATCGATGGTGACGAATTCGTACCCTTGGGCGCGTAGATCGTCGATGATGCGAGGCAGCGCCTTGACGTCCTGCGAGCGGTCGCCCCCGCCGTCGTGCATAAGCACGATGGCGCCGTTGTGCGCGTTGCTGAGCACCGCGTCGTGGATGGCGTTCGGCCCGGGGCGCTTCCAATCCAGCGTATCGATGTCCCATAGCACGTTCATGTCGATCAGATCCGACGCGTCGGTCCACTGCTTCGTGCCGAACGCCCCGTACGGCGCTCGCAGGATCCGCGTATCCACGCCCGATGCGGCCTTGATGCCGGCGAATCCGCCGGTGATCTCGGCCCGCATCGCGGCCTTGTCCAGCTTGGTCAGATCCGGGTGCGTGTTGCTGTGATTGGCGATCTGGTGCCCCTCGGCCAGAGCGCGCTGCTCGACCGCCGGGAACGCCGCGGCCTGCGAGCCCAGATTGAAGAATGTGGCGTGAACGCCTTTGTCGCGCAGGATGTCGAGGATCGCCGGGCTCTGCGGGCCCGGCCCGTCGTCGAAGGTCAGCGCGATCACCTTGCGGCCGGCCGGTCTGGGATTGAGCGGCTCGACCACCAGATCGACCGGCGGTTCGGTGACGCCCTTGTCGGCCTTCTTCCCGGACTTCTTGCCGACCCAGATCTCGCGCACGCCGTCGCGCCCGTGTTGCCTGACCCGTTGGATGGCGCCGCCGGCGATCACGATATTCGAGCCGTGCGGCACCGGTTCGCGGCTCACGTCATGTGCTTCGGTCGTATCCTTGCCGGATTCGACCGTCACGTCGGCGTGCTCGGGAACGGCGGTGGTCTCGCGGTCCCGCGCGGCGATCTCATGGCCGTTCACCGCGGTGCTGACCGGTTCCCCGCCATGCTGGTCGAGCACGTCGCCGGTGACCGCCAGCAACCGCCCGGGAACGGCGCCGAAATCATCGTTGCCGGCCATCAGCGCGCCCAGCGTGGTGTCGACGCGCATGCTGACCGATGAGCCGTTGACGGTGATGTCGATGGAACGCCAGTGATGTTGCCACATCCACCACGACCATGCCGCCGCGCAGGCTCCGGCCGCGATCGCCACAGTGATCGCTATGCCGGCCAGCACACGCGGCCATACGCGCCGTTTGAGTGGCCTGTGGTGCCTGCCCAATGGCGGATTCACCCGTGATGCGTTGCCGTACATGCCTCTCCCTGTAATCCTATTGACGCTTGCGGCCGATCGGCCCGGCGCGCCCGCCTGCGCGACCGGTGCTTCCGGCGTGCGGCTCATGGCATGTAGCTTATTGTATGGCTGGTGGCGCGCGGAGCGCGATGCCCTGCGGCATCATGTCGTGCCATGCCGCGGCAAGGGGGTATTGCCCGGCATGGTTATGGATCGTTTCCGATCGTGCTGGTACTGCGGCCGGAGTGTTTCCGGGATTGGGATATGCCGGCCGGCCGCGCTCCGGCAGCGGTGCGTAGCCAAGGGATTCGGGGGTGTACGCCGGGGCGGAAACGCGGGAATGACCCCATGGATTGCCGATTCCGATGCCCGCTGCGCCCCGTTCCGCCGGCATACCGCCATTCGGTGAGCTCCGCGCCGCGCGGGCAAGGTGATCTTGCGCACATTCGCCGCCGAGGCCTCCCCGACAATGCGATTCGTCACTCGGCGGCGGGATAATGGAAGCCATGACTATCGCAACTGCCGAACGCTATGCCGAAATGCTGGATGCCGCCCGCCACGGCGGATACGCCTATCCCGCGATCAACGTGACCAGCACGCAGACGCTCAACGCCGCGCTGCAGGGATTCGCCGAGGCCGAGTCCGACGGCATCATCCAGGTGTCGGTCGGCGGCTCCTCCTATTTCTCCGGCCAAAGCGTGAACGACCGCGTGGTCGGGTCGCTCGCGTTCGCCGCATTCGCGCACGAGGTGGCGAAGCGCTACCCGAACATCACGGTCGCGCTGCACACCGACCACTGCGCCAAGCAGTACCTGGACGGCTGGGTCCGCCCGCTGCTCGCGCACGAGGCCGAACAGGTCAAGCGCGGCGAGGAGCCGACGTTCCAGTCGCATATGTGGGACGGCTCGACTGTGCCGCTGGAGGAGAACCTGGACATCGCTGCGGAGCTGCTCGAGAAATCCGTCCGCGCGCATACGGTGCTGGAGATCGAGATCGGCGCGGTCGGCGGCGAGGAGGACGGGCATTCCGCGGAGATCAACGAAAAGCTGTATTCCACGCCGGCCGACGGCGTGCGCGTGGCGGAGCGGCTCGGCCTCGGCGAGCACGGCCGCTATATGGCCGCCTTCACCTTCGGCAACGTGCACGGTGCATACAAGCCGGGCGTGGTCAAGCTCCGCCCGGAACTGCTGCGCGACATCCAGTCCGAAGTGTGGGACGCGGCCCTCGACGGCCGTCTTGGGTCGCTGGGCGCGTCGGCGGTGTCCGCGTGCGCGCTGCCGGACATGCCCGAGCGCAAGCCCTTCGCGCTGGTGTTCCACGGCGGTTCCGGCTCCACGCCCGACGAGATCGCTCGCGCGGTGAGCTACGGCGTGGTCAAGATGAACATCGACACGGACACGCAGTACGCCTTTACGCGCGCGGTCGCCGGCCACATGTTCGCGCATTACGACGCCGTGCTCAAGATCGACGGCGAGGTCGGCAACAAGAAGCTGTACGACCCGCGCTCCTGGGGCCGCGAGGCCGAATCGGCCATGGCCGCCCGCGTGGTCGAGGCGTGCCGGCAGCTCGGCTCGGCCGGCAAGGCACTGAAGTAGCGAAGCGGCGGGCGGCCTTCGGACTCGCGTTCGCCGGCGTGGTAGCGGTAGAGGCTGTACGGTAGTCTGTGTTCGGCGGAAAAGGCGATGTTGCGGAGGTGTGTTATGCCCGGAATCGTATTGATCGGTGCCCAGTGGGGCGACGAAGGCAAAGGCAAGGCGACCGATCTGATCGGCACCAAGGTCGACTATGTGGCGCGCTTCAACGGCGGCAACAACGCAGGCCACAGCGTGGTCGTGGGCGACGAGTCGTACGCGCTGCACCTGCTGCCGTCCGGCATCATCAGCCCGAAGGCCACCCCGGTCATCGGCAACGGCGTCGTCATCGATCCGGAAGTGCTGTTCGAGGAGATCGACGGCCTGCAGAGCCGCGGCGTGGACTGCTCCCGTCTGCTGGTGAGCGAGGCCGCGCACGTCATCGCGCCGTATCACCGCACGCTTGACAAGGTGACCGAGCGCTTCCTCGGCAAGCACAAGATCGGCACCACCGGCCGTGGCATCGGCCCGGCCTACGCCGACAAGATCAACCGCGTGGGCATCCGCGTCCACGACCTGTTCAACGAGCAGCATCTGCGCGACAAGGTCGAGGCCAGCCTGCACCAGAAGAACCAGATTCTGGTCAAGCTGTACAACCGCCGCGCCGTCGACGTGGACCGCACCACCGACGAACTGCTCGCGCTCGGCGAGCGGCTCAAGCCGTATGTCGCCAACACCGGCCTGATCCTCAACAAGGCCCTCGACGCGGGCAAGACCGTGCTGTTCGAGGGCGCGCAGGCCACCATGCTGGACGTCGACCACGGCACCTATCCGTTCGTGACGTCCTCCAACCCGACCGCCGGCGGCGCCTGCACCGGCACCGGCGTCGGCCCGACCAAGATCACCCGCGTGATCGGCGTTTCGAAGGCGTATGTGACCCGCGTCGGCGAGGGCCCGTTCCCCACCGAGCTGTTCGACGAATCCGGCGAATGGCTGCGCCAGCAGGGCCACGAATTCGGCGTGACCACCGGCCGCCCGCGCCGCTGCGGCTGGTTCGATGCGGTGGTCAACCGCTATGCGAGCCAGGTCAACGGCCTGACCGACATCGTGCTCACCAAGCTCGACGTGCTCACCGGGCTCAAGGAGATTCCGATCTGCGTCGCCTATGACGTGGACGGCGAACGCTACGACGATATGCCGACCGATCAGGCGGCCTTCACCGCGGCCAAGCCGATCTACGAGACGATGCCCGGCTGGGACGAGGACATTTCCGGCGTGCACCGCTTCGAGGACCTACCGGCCACCTGCCAGGCGTATGTGAAGCGCCTCGAGGAGCTGTCCGGATGCCGCATCTCCGTGATCGGCACCGGCCCGCAGCGCGACCATATCATTCAGATCCGTTCGCTGATCGACTGATCGCCGTCACTTCGAATTTCCTGAAGATTCACGATGACTGACGATGACGTCCCAGCACTCGAACTGCCGATTTTGAGTGCGGTTATGCCGGGAACGCCGGATCATGCCGTTGCGGATGACGCGGGGGAGGCGGCTGCGCCCCCTCCGCCGTCGCCGCCGTTGCCGCCCGCGCGCGACTCGCGTGAGCCCCGTGAACCTCGTGAGCCCCGTGATCAGGGCGATGCCGCTGATTCGGAGAGCTCGGACGCCGTTGCGGAGCCGGGAGCCGAATCAGGCGCCGAACCGGCCAACGAACCGGGAGCCGTTGCCGGGGAACCGGCTCCGGCGACCATGGAGATGGCCGCGTCGGCGGTGCGCCTGAATGATGGCGGCCATGCCGCGCCGCCGCAGATCCCGTTGGCGCCGTTCAAGCGCATGCAGGCCCGGTTCAACCCGCTGGCCGACGGCATGATGTATCTGGTGGTGTTCGTCGGCGGTTTCTTCGGCACGGCGATGCGCTACGGCCTCAGCCTGGTCATTCCAGCCTCGCCGGCATCCAGCGGCTTCCTGCATTCGTTCCATCTGGCCACTTTTACCGCGAATATGCTCGCATGCTGCATTTTCGCCATGCTCACCACGTACATGTCCCAGGCGTCGTGGATTCGCAAGCGCGTGCGCCAACTGGCCAGCCGCGGCGTCGGCATGGGCATGTGCGGCGGTTTCTCGACGCTGTCCGCGATGGCCATCGAGGACCTGACCTCCGTTCATCAGGGCAGGGTCGCGGGCTTCATGTTCTATACGCTGGTCAGTTTCGCATGCGGCTTGATCGTGGCATGGCTCGGAACCAGAATCGCGCTCGTGCTTGCGACGAAACGGTCGGTGAGCGTGATCCGCGAATCGCTGGCGAATCCCGGGTCTTCGGTCAGGGCGTCGGCTCCGCCGTCCGGCGACTACGGGCAGCCGCTGCGGCACGGCCAGGCGACGGCTGGTGGGCTGGCGCTTGGCGGCATCTCCGGCCAGGGCCAGGACACCACGCTGGTGCCATCGTTCGAGCCGGATCCGGTGACGGATGAGATTCCGCTGGTCGCCGATCCGATGCGGGGGGAGGCTCGCGAGCAATGACCACGGCTTTGTTGATCGCCCTGTGCGGCGGCTTGGGCGCGGTGACCCGCTTCATTCTCAACACGTCGATCCAGCGCTGGTGGAACCGCGTATTCCCGTTGTCCACGTTCGTGATCAACGTGATCGCCACGTTCTGCGCGGGGGTCGCGGCGGCGGCCTATGCCTACCAGACGGTCGACGAGTACACCTACCTGCTGTTCGTCACGGGCTTCCTCGGCGGATTCTCCACGTTCTCCACGGCCATCAACGAGATGGTGTCGCTGGCGCGCAAGGAACGTTTCGGCATGGCGGCGCTGTATTGCCTGGCGACGATTCTGGTGCCGCTGTGCTGCGTCGCGCTGGGCTGGACGCTGATCGCGGCGACCAGATAGCCGGCCGCCGGTCGGTTGCGGCCGGCGCGGGCGGGTGCAAGCGGCAGCACGAGCGTGTGATGGAAGGTTTTTGTGTAGGCGCCTTGTATCTTGTCCCGCTTCGCGAGCGAACCGGTTCGACCATGAACTATAATAAGACAAGTTGACGAAGTTTGTCGTGGTGGTTGGGTTCATGCGAAACGAAGGAGTGTGTGCTGTGGTAGGTATGCGTGATGTTGCCAAAAAGGCCGGAGTGTCCTTGAGCACGGTGTCCCTGGTGGTGAACGGGACCGGCTATGTCTCTGACGAAATGCGCGATCGCGTCAGCGAGGCGATGCGGTCACTCAACTATATCCCCAACGAATTGGCACGCAATCTGTACCATGACCGCACCAATATCGTGGGCGTGATCGTGCCGACGATCCGCCATCCGTTCTTCGCCACGCTGACCGCCAATCTGCAGCGCGAGTTCTCCGCGCGCGGATTGCGCACGCTGCTGTGCTCCACCATGGACACGGACTCCGGCGAGACCGAATACGTCGACAGGCTGCGCCGGCGCATGATGGATGGCATCGTGGTGTCGTCGCACACCACCCACGACCCGGAGTACTGGGAGTCGGTCGGCCGTTCCGTGGTGGCGTTCGACCGGTTCCTCGGCTCGAACATCCCCTCGGTCGGCTCCGACCACGAGCAGGGCGGCCGTCTGATCGCCGAGCAGCTGATCTCGTCCGGCGCCCGCCATGTGGCGATGATCGGCGGCCCCCGCGAGCAATTCCATGATCGCCCGATGGGGGAGGGCACCACCTTCCCGACGATCCGCTACTACCTGACGCTTGAGGGCGAGCTGGACCGCGCCGGCATCCGGCACAACTACATCGAGGCGGGCGAGGTCTACGACTTCGGCGGCTATGGTTCGGCCGTGCGCGAGGTGTTCGAGCGGTATGACGGCGAGGACGCGGTGGATGCCGTGGTGTGCTCGGACATCGGGGCCGCGTACTGCGTGCAGGAGGCGATGCGGCGGGGCATCCGCATTCCGGAGGACCTGCAGATCATCGCCTATGACGGCACGTATCTGGCCGATGTCGCGGGCATGCGGCTGACGGCCGTCTGCCAGAATTTCGAGTCCATCGCGGCCGCGATCGCCACGCGCATGATGGACGCGATAGAGGGTTCGCCGGCGGAGGGCGCCGGAGCCTCCGCGCTGGGTGCCGAACCGGATGCTGAAGGTGCGGGCGAAGGCGGTTCCGGTGAGGCCGGGGATGCCGGCGACGCCATTCGCGCGGATGGCATCGCGGGGACCGAGGCCGCGGCGGAATCGTCCGTGTTCGTTCCCGTGCGGATGCGTGCGGGCGAGACCACGCGCTGACCCGGCCGGCCGATCCGGCACTGCGTCAACGCCGCGTCAACGCCGCTGCGGCGCCGGATCGGTGGCCATTTTTCCCTGACGGTATCCCAGTGGTCTGTCTCGCAAATGATTGAGTGGTTCGCGCCCCCGCTGGATGGGCAATCCTGTGGATTGCCCATAGCAGTGCGCGAAGCGCACGTCGCATGTAATGTCGGGGGCTGTCGGCGCAGCCGGCTGGGGGTGGCCGGAAACAATGCAGCGTCAAGCATTCGACCACCCCCGGCGCTACGCGCCACCTCCCGACATTACATGCGGCGTGCACTTCCGTGCACTGCTATGGATAGCCCACAGGGCTATCCATCCAGCGGGAGGATCAGCCACTCCGCCATTTGCAAGATAGGCCACTAGCTTCGAGTTGTCGGTGCGTGGGATCGGAGACCGGCCGGTTTTTAGCCCTACAATGCGGGTTGGCAACGTCAACAACGGGCTGTTGGAGCTTGGTCTCGAAAGTGGCGCACCGACAACTCGGCTTTCCCGTGCATCGGGACTGCCGACAACCGAAAATGCGTGTGGCGGATCGGGTGTGGTGGGGTGGTTTGACAGCATCGAACCGGTTCGATACCATAAAACCAATCACGGTTCGCGTGATCGCGGTGCAATACGGGGCATCGCGGCGCGCGAACCCGACACACAAGGAGGAATGATGGACAACACCGTTCAGCTCATTACCTACGCCGATCGCCTGGGGGACGGCAACCTCGCGTCGCTGACCGACATACTGCGCACCCGGTTCGATGGCGTGTACGAAGGCGTGCACATCCTGCCGTTCTTCACGCCGTTCGACGGGGCCGACGCGGGCTTCGACCCGGTCGACCACACCGAGGTCGATCCGCGTCTGGGCACGTGGGACGACATCGGCGAACTGAGCAAGACCCACGGCATCATGGTCGATACGATCGTCAATCACATGAGCTGGGAGTCCAAGCAGTTCCAGGACGTGATGAAGCGCGGCGAGGACAGCCCGTATTACGGGATGTTCCTGACCATGAGCACCATCTTCCCCGACGGCGCCACCGAGGAGGAGCTCGCCGGCATCTACCGCCCGCGCCCGGGCCTGCCGTTCACCCACTACACTTGGGCCGGCAAGACGCGTCTGGTGTGGACCACGTTCACCCCGCAGCAGGTTGATATCGACACCGATTCCGCGGAGGGGTGGGCGTACCTGACCTCCATCCTCGACCGCCTGGCCGAGAGCCATGTCAGCTCGATCCGCCTCGACGCCGTCGGCTACGGTGCCAAGGAGGCCCACTCCAGCTGCTTCATGACGCCGAAGACCTTCGCACTCATCGAACGCATCAAGGAAGAGGGCGCCAAGCGCGGCCTCGAGACTCTGATCGAGGTGCACAGCTATTACCGGAAGCAGGTCGAGATCGCGCACAAGGTCGACCGCGTCTACGACTTCGCGCTGCCCCCGCTGCTGCTGCACGCGATCTTCACCGGCAGGACCGACGCCGTGGCCCACTGGGTCGAGGTGCGGCCGAACAACGCCGTCACCGTGCTGGACACGCACGACGGCATCGGCGTGATCGACATCGGCTCCGACCAGCTTGACCGCTCCCTCAAGGGCCTGGTGCCCGACAAGGACGTGGACGATCTGGTCAACACGATCCACGCCAACACCCACGGCGAATCGCAGGCCGCCACCGGCGCCGCCGCGTCCAACCTCGACCTGTACCAGGTCAACAGCACGTACTATTCGGCGCTCGGCTGCAATGACCAGCACTACATCGCCGCCCGCGCCGTGCAGTTCTTCGTGCCGGGCGTGCCGCAGGTGTACTACGTCGGCGCGCTCGCCGGCGTGAACGACATGGAGCTGCTGCGCCGCACGAATGTCGGCCGCGACATCAACCGCCACTACTACTCGACCGCGGAGATCGACGAGCAGCTGGAGCGTCCGGTGGTCAAGGCGCTCAACGCGCTGTGCCGCTTCCGCAACACGCTGCCCGCCTTCAACGGCGAGTTCGGCTATGAAGCGGACGGCGAGCGCTCGATCACGCTGAAGTGGGCGTCCGCCGACGGGGCGAGCACGGCCGCTCTCGTGTTCGAGCCGGGCAAGGGGCTGGGTGTGGACAGCGACGAGTCCGTCGCCACGCTGACTTGGACCGATGCCGCCGGCAAGCATACGACCGGCGATCTGATCGCCGACCCGCCCGTCGCGGCCTGATCGCGTTCCGGCCGCCGCCTGCACCGCGCCCCTTCCTTCCGCCGCCCTGTTGGACGGGCCGCGGCGGAAAGGGGCGCAGCCATAGGCGAGTCGCGTGCGGCGCGGCGCAAGGCGTCTGAGACCGCTATTACGATACGTCCCGTACACCAATAGAGAGTAAGTAAGAGAGCGCACTACGCCATGACCGACGATCAGTACGATCAGCAATCGACATCCCCGCAGTGTGGGGCCCAATCCCCTGAGAGCCCGGCCCAATCCCCGCAATCTCCCGCAGAATCCACACCCCAGTCCCAACCCCAGCCTCAGCCGGCGCCCCAACCCCGCCCGCTGCCCGGCCAGCATTTCATCCGCCCCGGCATCGACGACCGGCCGGATTACGAGAAGGCGCTGAGCCCCGAGGACAAGGCCGCCGTGGCCCGCCTGGCCGTGCCGCTGCGGCGCCGCGCTCCGGAGGCGGCCGCCGCCCAGCCGGAGACCCAGGCCGCCCGCCTGTCCGCGGCCGGCTCCCCCGCAACCGCTGCGTCGGCGGTCGACGCGGCGATCCCCGACATGTCCTCCGCGTTCCTCGACATGCGCGATCCGATGGTCTCCGCGGACGGGCAGCGCCCCGACGCCGCGCAGGTCAGGCGCCTGACGTGGGGCTTCGGCCTTGCGGCCGCGCTGCGCACCATCCCGTGGGTCATGCTCAATATGGTGCTGTTGCCCGCCGTGGTGGACCGGCTGGCTGGCAACGGATACTTCGATGACTTTGCGGCGTTCTGCCACAACGGCGAGGCGGACGGCATGCTGGGCGTCTCGTCCGTGATCCCCTTGGCTGCCATCATTGCGATCGGCTGTGTGGTGGCGCTGTTCGCCAACGCCGTCGTCGCGGTCGTGTCGGACCGCACGCGCACGGCGATCGGCCGCCGCACACCGTGGATCCTCGCCGGCGGCGCCCTGTGCGCGCTGGGCACGCTGATGCTCGGTGCCATCGAAGGCATCAGCGGCGCGTTGCTGTTGTGGATCGTGCTGAACATCGGATACGCGATGGTCGCCACGCCGTTCGCGGCCGCATTCGCCGAACGCATGCCCGACAAGTTCCGCGAACGCAGCATGCGCTGGCGCGGCGTCGGGCTGATGCTCGGGCAGGCGGCCGGCGTCTGGCTCGCCGCGTTCGGGGTGATCGTGGTCGATGGCCGCATGGTCGGCGGGTTCGGCGAACTGCCCTTCGCCGTCTGCGCGGTGATGTTCCTGCTGTGCGCGATCATCCCCCTGCTGGTGTGGCCAAGGGAGCGTTCCAGCCAAGCTGACGCGCGCCAGCCGTTCGATCTGGGGAGCGTGCATGCGCAGTTCCGCATGCCGCAGGACGCTCCCAGGTTCCGCATGGCCTTCGCGGCGCGGCTGTGCATGATGACCGGCGCCGGCTTCGTCTCGGTGTTCCTGTGGCTGATCGTGCGGCACGGCGTGGCCGATGCCGTCCAGTGCCGGACGATGTCGTCCTTCCCCGCGACGATTCCCACGGGCCTGATGCTGGCGCTGATGGCGCTCGCCACGCTGGCCGGCTCCGCGCTGGCCTCGCTGGTAGCCGGGCGGATCGCGGACCGGGTCGAGGACGCGCGGCGCGTGGCGGTTCCCGCCTGCGTGCTGTACGGCGTGCTCATGCTGGTGCCGGTCGTCGCGCCGAACATGACGGGATTGGCCGTGTTCGCCCTGGTTTCCGGCTTCGCGTTCGGCCTGTACGACGTGTTCAACCAGACGCTCGTGCTGGAGACGCTGCCCGATCCGCGTACGTCCGGGCGTGATCTGGGCATGTTCAACGTGGCCAATGTGATCGCGCCGGCGAATGCCTCCGTGATCGGCGCGTGCGTGGCCGTCGCGTTCGGGTACTTCGCACTGTTCGTCGCCGCGTTGGTGTTTGTGCTGGTCTCGGCCCTGCTGATGGTCTGCGCCAGATAGGCGGCCCGTGGCCGTACGGCGGGCGGCCTCCGATCGGCGACGTGGATCGGCGATGGCCGGCGACACGAGAGTGGGTGTTCACAATGTGAACACCCACTGGTACATCGGCGGGGGCGCTCCTATGTTATGGGACCAGTCGAGCAAACAGCTCGGCGGAAACGTTCGATACCGGAAGGAGGTTCGCCACGATGACTGGATACACTGCCTACGCTGCCGTTGATCACACCAACGCTCTGCTGTCCGCACGAATTATTATTCCGTCTTCGCTGGCGGACTGATTCGGCATACAGCTTGAAGCCCCGCCAACGAAGGCAGGGCTGAGAGCGAGTCACAAGCTTTTCTTGAAGCCCTGCCACCGTGGCGGGGCTTTTTTTGATGCGCCCCACAAGGTCACCGCCCGTCATTCCAAGCTCGCACAGCGCAACCGCAGATATCCACCAACCGTGAAACCCCGCGTGGAACAATGTGAAACATATTGTGAAACGTGGCGAACGCAGAAGAGAGACATCATGTCAGCAGTCGAAACCACGACTGGAAATACCGTCGCCGGCAAAGCCGGCGCGCTGGTGCGCGATTCGGTCAAAACCGTCATCGCCGCCTCGATGGTCGGCACGGCCATCGAATTCTATGACTTCTACGCCTACGGCACCGCCGCGGCAAACTACTTCCCGCACATCTTCTTCTCCGACAAGACCAACCCGACCGTCGCGATGCTGATGAGCTTCCTCACCTTCGCCATCGCCTTCGTCGCCCGCCCGCTCGGCTCGCTGATCTTCGGCCACTTCGGCGATCGCCTGGGGCGCAAGGCCACGCTGGTCGTGAGCCTGATGACCATGGGCGTCGGCACCTTCCTCATCGGCTGCCTGCCCACCTACGATCAGGTCGGCGTCGCCGCGGTCGCGGTCCTGTGCCTGCTGCGCCTGGTGCAGGGCATCGGTCTGGGCGGCGAATGGTCCGGCGCGGCGCTGGTCGCCACCGAGAACGCCCCCGAGGACAAGCGAGCCCTGTACGGCTCCTTCCCGGAGCTCGGCGCCCCGATCGGCTTCTTCCTGTCCAACGGCACCTACTTCGTGCTCGAGTCCTTCAATGATCAGGACGCGATGCTGGCCTGGGGCTGGCGCGTGCCGTTCCTGCTCTCCGCCGTTCTGGTGATCGTCGGCCTTGTGGTCCGCGTCCACATGGAGGAGACCCCGATCTTCCGCATGGCCCAGGAGCAGAAGAAGGTCGTCAAGTCCCCGTTGACCGAGGTCTTCCGCAAGTCGTGGCGTCAGGTGCTGCAGGCCACCTTCCTCGTGGCCGTGACCTATACGCTGTTCTACACGCTCGCCACCTGGTCCCTCGCCTGGGGCACCAAGGAGCAGGGCGAAGGCGGCGGCGGACTCGGCTTCACCAACCAGGAATACCTGCTCATGCTGATGGTCTCCATCTGCGTGTTCGCCCTGTTCATCGTGCTGTCCTGCCTGTACGCGGACAAGATCGGCCGCCGTCGCGTGCTGACCTTCTCCTCCTGCGCGCTGGTCGTGTTCGCCGTGGCGTTCCCCTTCCTGCTGGACGGCGGTCTGGTCGGCCAGAAGAACTTCTTCGCCAACATGGTGTTCCTGTGCGTCGGCTTCGCGCTGATGGGCATCGCCTTCGGGCCGATCGGCGCCTTCCTGCCCGAGCTGTTCGACGCCAACGTGCGTTACTCCGGCTCCGGCATCGGCTACAACCTGGCCGCCATCGTCGGCGCGGCCTTCGTGCCGACGATCGCCACTTGGCTGAGCGCCCACTGGGGCGTCCACTCCGTGGGTCTGTACCTCGCCGTGATGGCCGTGTGCTGCCTGGTGTCGGTGCTGACGTGCCGTGAGACCAAAGACGTTGATTTCACCAAGTGATATCGGCGCCCGATAAGCAGGCTCTCGTTACGAGAGCAAAAACACATTCAATATTTGGACGTGAGCGATCACGCCAATGTAAGGGGGACTAGAACAGTCCCCAGAGGCGGATGGCGCTTCCGTGAGATAGGGACACAATCCCGAACGGAAAATCCATTCGCAATCACAACGGTTGCCGAGCATGCTAGCTCGACATCATCGCTACCTCTACAAAGGAGTGCCAATCATGGCAGCAACAATCTGGTACGAAAAAGACGCTGATCTGAGCGTGTTCGATGGCAAGAAGGTCGCCGTCCTCGGTTACGGCTCCCAGGGCCACGCGCATGCGCTGAACCTGCGCGATTCGGGTGTCGACGTGGTGGTCGGCCTGCGTCCGACCTCGAAGTCGGTCGAGTTCGCCAAGGAGCAGGGCCTCGAGGTCAAGTCGGTCGGCGACGCGGTCGCCGAGGCCGACGTGGTCATGATCCTGCTGCCTGACCAGTACCAGGCCAAGGTCTATAAGGAAGAGGTCGAGCCGAACCTGAAGCCGGGCGCCGCTCTGGCCTTCGCCCACGGCTTCAACATCCACTACGGCTACATCAAGCCTTCCGAGGATCACCCGGTCTTCATGGTTGCCCCGAAGGGCCCGGGCCACATCGTGCGTCGTGAGTACGCCGCCGGCCGTGGCGTCCCGGTCGTCGTGGCCGTCGAGCAGGACCCGGACGGCAAGACCTGGCCGCTGTGCCTGGCTTACGCCAAGGCCCTTGGCGCTCTGCGCGCCGGCGCCATCAAGACCACCTTCAAGGAGGAGACCGAGACCGATCTGTTCGGCGAGCAGGATGTCCTCATGGGCGGCATCAACCACCTGTGCGACATGGGCTTCGACGTGCTGACCGAGGCCGGTTACCAGCCGGAGATCGCCTACTTCGAGGTGTTCCACGAGCTGAAGATGCTGGTCGACCTGGCCAACGAGGGTGGCCTGAACAAGGCCCGTTGGTCCTGCTCCGACACCGCCCAGTACGGCGACTACACCTCCACGGTCATCACCGAGGAGACCAAGAAGCGCATGCAGTACCAGCTCAAGCGCATTCAGGACGGCTCCTTCGCCAAGGAGTTCATGGATGACCAGGCCGCCGGCGCCCCGAAGTTCAAGAAGCTGCAGGAAGAGTACTCTCACCCGCACCTTGAGACCGTCGGCCCGAAGCTGCGCGCCATGTTCTCTTGGAACAACGGCCCGGCCAAGGACCAGGACGAGGCTGAGTCCTTCACCGGCAAGATCGCTCGCGCCCAGGTGCAGTGATTGCTCCCGCTCCGGCTCCCGCTGCCGGGAGCCGTCAGCCGCAGGCTGACTGAGGGCGGTGCATAACGAGACCCGCCGTTCCCGTTCATTCGGGAGCGGCGGGTCTTTTGCGTGCCGGGCCGTGCGGCACGACGGTTGCCGGACGTTTACCGGACGCTTTCGGCCGTTATGGTGTGCCGCGCCTCATAAGTTCGCCTACTGCATCTGGCTCCCCTCTCGCAGGATGAGCTGGCCGCGAAGCAGTCTGAGGGGAGCCGGAATTACTAAACGAAGTGATGACGTGGAATACGTAGATAGCGTTCCGCGTTTATTCGCGGCGGAGGCACTCCCTATCGGCCTCCCGCATCTCGTCCAGTATCCTGGCCTCGTTGAGAATGGCCTCGTCCACGGTCTGAGCGTCCACAAGCCGAAGGTTTCGGTAGTGCGCATCGATGACGGTAACGGCGATGCCGTCCAACTTATCCCCCGGCTGCGCGGCTCTGCCCAGAATCGTTTCATAGCCGCTTTCGCGAAGGACGGAGATGATGTCATCGTCGCTCACCTTGTGCTTCGCCGCCATATCGGCGATGGTGGTATCACGGATTTCCAGATACGATATCGCATCGGGCAGGTCCATCGCCGCGGCATAGGTGAGGCAATCGTGAGCGGCGTCATACCGTTCCCGGCGGGTCATCAGCGCGTCGCCCTGCAAGTGCGCTATGTATTTGCTGTGCCCGTAGTCGATGAGTTTGCTCATGTCCTCTGCGTTCTTTACGGCGATGTCGTCCCAGTACCGGGAACGTTCCGCATTGCGTGGCACGCCATACCCATACCAGTAGAATGAGGCGATCGTACTCCGCGCATATCCGGCGACCGGGTCGTCGCACGACGCCGCATACAGCGTCCATCGGAACGCCTGATTGGCTTCGCGGAGGCCGCTTCCCCCGACTTCCCGGGCAATCTTCTCCTTGTGCTGGTACAGATCGCCGATGAGATATCTTGCCGAGTACCGCTGCAGGGCGTCCGCATTCGGATTCGCCGAGAGCACCCGGAGCCAGGCCTCGGCATATTCCGCATCGGCGTCCACGCCTTTGCCGTTCATATAGGCGTCGCCCAGCGTGTATTGCGACTGCGCGCACCCCTGCAAAGCGGCGGACCGATGCCAGCGCAGCGACTCCGCCAGATCCTGCGGCACATCCTTCCCCTTCTCATACCGACTCGCAAGTTCATACTGCGCCGATACGTCGCCGTTGCATGCCGCCTTGCGGTACCAATCCACCGCTTGAGCGGCGTCCTCATCGGTCCCGCAGCCGGAATCGTATAGCTGACCCAGCAGGTATTGGGCTGCGGGATACCCCAGGAGCGCGGCCTCGCGGCATAGTTCGAATGCCTTGTGCGGGTTTTGTCCCACGCCATCGTCGCCGGCTTGGTATCGTTTGGCGAGATCGTACAGTTCTTCGGCTTCTCTCATGGTCGCTTCCTTGTCGGCGGACATCAACGGCGTCGGTGTGTCCCCAAACCGCCCAGAGGCACGGTGATCGTCGGAAACTCCGTCCTGAAACAGGCTTTCGGAGTCCATCGTCATATGCATTTTATCAGCATCGCTCGCGTCGACCCTTCTCAGGCTCCGGTACCGTCTGCGGCGGGACTTGTCCACGCTCCAATAGTGAGCTGGCTCACGTTGTGGACGGCGAAGGGGCTGCGGCGGCGTTCCCGGTAGGATAGGTGTCAGTTTGCGGGACAAAATCCCGCCACGCTTGAGACCGCTCGGGCCGGTAGCCCGGGCGCCTAAACGCGCAGTGTGTACAACTACATAATGCGCAACCACACAACACCGTGTGCCGGCAACAATGACGGTACGCAAGTAAAGGAGTGCTTACATGGCTGCACAAATCTGGTACGAGAACGATGGCGATCTGTCCGTGCTCGAAGGCAAGAAGGTCGCGATCATCGGTTACGGTTCCCAGGGTCACGCGCATGCGCTGAACCTGCGCGATTCGGGTGTCGACGTGGTGGTCGGCCTGCGTCCGACCTCGAAGTCGGTCGAGTTCGCCAAGGAGCAGGGCCTCGAGGTCAAGTCCGTGGCCGAGGCGTCCGCCGAAGCCGACGTGATCATGATCCTGGCCCCGGATCAGTACCAGCGTACGATCTGGGCCAACGACATCGAGCCCAACATCAAGCCGGGCGCCGCTCTGGCCTTCGCCCACGGCTTCAACATCCACTACGGCTACATCAAGCCCACTGAGGACCATCCGGTGTTCATGGTCGCGCCGAAGGGCCCGGGCCACATCGTGCGTCGTGAGTACGCCGCCGGCCGTGGCGTCCCGGTCGTCGTGGCCGTCGAGCAGGACCCGGACGGCAAGACCTGGCCGCTGTGCCTGGCTTACGCCAAGGCCCTTGGCGCTCTGCGCGCCGGCGCCATCAAGACCACCTTCAAGGAGGAGACCGAGACCGATCTGTTCGGCGAGCAGAACGTGCTGCTCGGCGGCGTGAACAAGCTCGTCGAGATGGGCTTCGAGGTGCTGACCGACGCCGGTTACCAGCCGGAGATCGCCTACTTCGAGGTGTGCCACGAGCTCAAGATGATCGTCGACCTCATGAACGAGGGCGGTCTGAACAAGGATCGCTGGTCCTGCTCCGACACCGCCCAGTACGGCGACTACGTCAACACCTGCATCGACGAGCACGTCCGCGAGCGTATGGAGTACCACCTCAAGCGCATCCAGGACGGCTCCTTCGCCAAGGAGTTCATCGACGACCAGGATGCCGGCGCCCCGAAGTTCAAGGCCCTGCAGGAGGAGTACTCCAACGTGCGCATCGAGACCGTCGGCCCGAAGCTGCGCGCCATGTTCTCCTGGAACAAGGACGGCGTGAAGGATGCCGATGAGGCCAACTCCTTCACCGGCAAGATCGCCCGCGCCCAGGTGCAGTGAGCGACCGGTGATCGGTTGAATCCCCAGCCGTGCCGATAACGGCATGGCCGCGTCGAGCCGCCCCGCGCAATGCGGGGCGGCTCTTGCGTATCGGCGAAGGCGATGCGTTGCCGTCGCCGAGTGCCCTACCTCGTATATGATCGATCCGTTCATTATGTTTGGCTCCCCTCCTGGAGGCTGAGCCGTGAAGCAAACAGCGGAGCTGTTTGCAGGCGAAGGCGAGGCAGCAGCCGAGCAGACAAGGCTGCGGCCGTAAGGCCGTCCTCAATTGCAGGACGAGCCGGCCGCGAAGCGGCCTGAGGGGAGCATTACCGCGAACACCTGAATCAAGCCGATTCGCATGCTCTCCCCTCAGTCGGCTACGCCGACAGCTCCCCTCGGAGAGGGGAGCCGGAATTACTAAACGAATTAACGACGCGAACTACTAGACTGGATCACGGCATGATCCAGACCGTGCAGTCGAGAAAAGAGAACGCCATGGCCGATACCGTCGATACCGCTGATACCGCCGAACCGTCCGCAGCGGCGGTCGGTCCCGATGGGCGGCCGTGCTGCCGATACGACTTCTACGCGGCCGGGCCGTTCTTCGACGACCGGGAGGTCTCCAGCATGGAAGGCTTGGAACGGGTGCTCGAGGAGCGCGGCAAGGTGCTGTTCAAACCGCGGTTTGCCAGTGACATCAGCGTGGTCGGCCCGCGTCAATGCTTCGAGGATGATTGCGGAGGCATCCTCGCCTCGCGCGCGGTGATCGCCAACCTCATCGACGACGATCCGGGCACGATGTTCGAGATCGGATTCGCCTACGGGCATGGCATACCCGTCTATGGCTACCATGACGGGCTGCAGCCGGGCGGATCGGTGAATCTGATGATCGCGCAGTCGGTTCGGGCCATTTTCGCCGGTCCCGATGATCTTGCCCATTGGCTGGATACCGGCGAACACGCCGATCTGCCGATCCGGCAGTTCTGACCGGCTTCCTTGGGCGCCTGATACGCGTCCGATATACGCCTGATCGGTGCATATCGGCCTGACGCAAGGCGAAATGGTCCGCGTGCGTGCGCCGATCCGCGGTCACGGCGGGCCCATTGTTCACAGGATGCGAGTTGTCGGTGCGCGGGTGTCTTGAAACACCGATTATTTGGCCTTTTCAAGGATGAAAATCGCCGTTGCAACCGGTTCCACTACTACCCGGCGCACCGACAACTCGATACTACGCTGCATGCGAGGTCGCAAATGGTTGCCTCGCGGTCACGGCAGGGTCACAACGTGGCTCGGAACGGCCACGCGGGCAGCCCGTCGCCATTGCACAGCGGCGCCGGACCCCAGCTACGCCACGCATAGCGCACCGCAACCGGATCGGGCGCTTCCGCGGCCGTGACGGTGACCGTATCCCCGTCAATCGTGGCGGCCGCAGGGTGGAAGACGCCGTCGCCGCTGGCAAGTTCGAACCCCGAGTCCTCCGCATGACGATAAGTCGTTCCCGACTGGTTTTCCGGCGTGTCACGGCCGGAGGCTCCGCGCACATGCCGTTGCGTGCCCGGAACCGTGCCGTCGAATCGCAATCCCGCCGCATGGGCGAAACACAGCGTGACGGTGTGCGGTGCGGAACAGACGGATGGCGTCTGCCCCGAAACCGTTGCCGCAGCCGTGGCAGCCGTGCCAGCCGTAGCAGCCGTGGCGGCCGCAGCAATCAGTGTCGGGCCGTCGGCGGGAACGTCGCTTCGCCCGTACACATGGCGCAGCGCGCAGTCGGCAAGGCGCTCGCCGGGCGTGCGCTTGTCGGTCGGATGGATGTTGTCGAATTCGCCGCAGTCCATGGTGCAGATCGCATGCACGCCCGCAATCGCGCGGGCCGCATCCGTCTGCGCCTCGCGGATTACCGGCCAGTGCAGCGGGTCGGCGTTCGCCGCAGCCGTATTCTTGTCGATCCACTGCGGCAGCTGCACGATCAGGAACGGCGGCCACGCGTCCCGGCCTTGCGCATCCTCCGCGGTGGCACAGTGCGGGGCGCCATCGCCGGTTGCCGCCTGCCGGCCGGGTTGCCACAGGTCGCGCCACTCCCTGATCAGCAACCCCAACAGCTCCCGATACGAGCCGCAGTACGCCTCGTCCTCCTCGCCCTGGTACCACAGGAATCCAGCGATGCCGTACGGGGCCACGCGCTCGATCATCGTGCCGAACGGGCCGGCCGGGCGGTATTGCGAGGTCGGCGTGACGGGTGGCGGCCAGGGGCATTCGCCATAGCGCGCGTTCAGCGTGTCCCAGGTGATGTCCGGTTCCGCGGCGCGGGCCTTGCCGATGGCGTCGTTCCAGGTGTTGAACTTCGTCTGCCAGTCATCCGTCTCGGCGGCGAACTGTTCGTCGGTTTTGTCGGCTATCGCCGCGTCGAACCGAGCCAGGTACCCGCGGCCGGCCTCGCAGGTCCGCAGCGTGTCGCGGCTCATCCACGAGGTGATCGACGTGCCGCCGATATAGCAGTCCACGATGCCGACCGGAACATCCGGCCCGAGCTCGGCGCGCAGCCTGCGGGCGAAATAGTAGGCGACGGCCGACATGGTGCCGCTCGTGTCGGGGCCGGCGATCTGCCATGCGGCGTGGTCCTCGGCGTCCGTGTCGATCACGCCGGTTTTCGGCGTGTTGTAGAACCGCAGCAGCGGGTCCGCGCTGGCGGCGACGGCTTGGTCGGCGCCAGCGCTGTTGCGCAGTTCAAGCTCCATGTTGCTCTGCCCGCCGGCCAGCCACACTTCGCCGACATGGACGTCGAGATATTTGAGCATGATGCCGGAACGGTCGCTGACGGTGAGGGTGTACGGCCCGCCGGCCTCCACCGCCGGCAGGGCGAGCAGCCAGTCACCCTGCCTGTCGATGGTGGCGAAGGCGCTGACGCTGTCCGAGACGGCGTCCGATGCGTCGGGCGTGTGCAGCGTGATCGGCCGCCCCTGATCCGGCGACGACAGCGTGGCGATCACCGTTCGGCCGGGCGCGCCGGTGCCGAATACGGGGATGGGTTGGCGCCGCTGCAGCACCATGGCGTGCGAGAAGACCGCCGCCGGCCGCAGTTTCGGTGAGCCGATCGGCTTGTCGACCGGATCGGCGCCCTCATGCACGCCGCTGAGATTCGCCCCGGGCGCCGGGCCGGTGGCAATGGTTGATTCGCTCATGCTTGGTCGCTTTCCGTGATGGTGGTGGATGAATGGATGGATGACGGTATGAGGGGCTATTCGGCCCAGATATCGCCGCTGAGCGAGCCGATGAATGCGGTGAGCTCGCGGGCCATCTCCTCGTGCTCGGCCACGCGTGGGTGCCCGGGGGTGGCCGAACCGTTGCGGGAGAACAGGAAGTGATGTATCGCCGGGTCCGCGGCGGTCCGCACGGCCTCGTCTATCGCACGGTCCCAGCTGGGATCGTGCTGCAGCAGGGTGGTCAGGCAGATGATCGTCGCCTTCGGATACGTTTCGCGCAGCTTGCGCAGGAAATCCACGTATCGGGCGCGCCAGTGCGCGGCCTGATCGCCGTCGTAGTCGGCGGCCATGAAGTCGAAGGGATGCGCGTCGTTCTGCCCGACCGCCACGATGACGACCTGCGGGGTGTAGCGCGCGAAGTCCCACGGCTTGCCGCCGCCCAGCGTCGGATTGTATTCGATGCGGTCCCATGCGCTTTCCTGGCCGACGTAGTCGGGGCCGTTGAACCAGCCGATGCCGTCGATCAGCGAGATGCCGCCCTGCGATACGTCGTGCAGCTGCGCGCCGAGATTGCGCGCGGTGATGGCCGCATACGAATGCCAGGCATTGCTGTAGGAGCTCAGATCCACATCCGGGTCGGGTTCGCCGGTGTAGAGCGAGGCCTCGTTGCGCTCGCCGCAGGACACGGAGTCGCCGTAGACCTCGATGCGGCGATCCGGCGCCGGCGCCAGAGGCGGCATGACCTTCGCCCCCGCGTCGATGCCGAACCCAAGCAGCTCGACGTAGTGCTGCCCGTCCTGCCGCTTGAACACCGTCACCTCATGCTCGATGTTCGGCAGGCGCTCGGCCAGCGTGACCGTAACCGGGCCGTAGGGGTTGCGCAGCGCATCGTTCGGCTCGATGGCGCGGTCGAAGCCGGTTCCGCTCTCGCCGGCCGGCGACGACGAGGCCGGGGCCGGGGCTGGCGTGTGCGGCTGGCGCTCCGGGGCGGCGGTGCCGTTCTCGCCGGAGGCCTCGCTGCGGGAGTCCGCGCCCTCGTCGGATCCGGGAACGCTGGAAGCGCTGGTGCTGTTGTTCGGCAGCTCGTTGGCCCCGGTGAATCCCGATGGGATGCGCACCTTGGCCGGCTGCCCGTCGATGACGACGCCGAGGTGCGAATCGCCGTAGTTCCAGTAATTGATGAGGGATGCGGTCAGCGACGTGCCCGTGAAACGGAACGAGACCTGCGTATAGGGGAACACCCACACCGGGCGCTCGGGGTCGGCGTCGTCGATGCGGCCCATCGTGCGCAGGGCGGGGTCGTTGGGGCTGATATGGTGGCGTGTCGGCATGGCTGTCATGGCAATCCCTTGGTTTCGTCATTGAGGCGGATTACTGGCATCTGAACGGGCGGTATCCGCCTGTCCGGACGGTGGCTCCGGTGTTTCGGAATTATTTTATCGCAACACCTTAACCGGTTAATAATTTGTATGATACACTCGTTTTTACGACCTGTTGATTACCGTCCGGTCATTAGCGGGGCGCGGTCCGTGGCCGTCGCGCGGAATGCCTTGGAAACGTCGTGAAACGCCCGGGGGGCATGCCCGCATCCGGAGGCCCGGTTTGCGCGTGTTGCGGAGGTGCGAACCCCCGCGCCGGTGTCGGCCGGTTCCCGGCGCCGATGCGCCATGAGCGGGCGGCGAACAATCGAACACTGCAACAACACAGACAGAGCGCCAAGGATGGCGCCCGATCGAACAACAAGAAAGGACAACACCCATGAAGTGCCCTGACGATTTCATGTTTGGCACGGCTACGGCCTCCTACCAGATCGAAGGCGCCGTGAACGAGGGCGGGCGATGCCCGTCTATCTGGGACACCTTCTCGCACACGCCCGGACATACGCTGGGCGGCGACACCGGTGACGTGGCGACCGACTCCTACCACCGCTACAGGGAGGACATCGCGCTGCTCAAGGATCTCGGCGTCGACGCCTACCGCTTCTCCATCGCCATGCCTCGCATCATGCCGACCGAGGGCGGTCCGGTCAACGAGCAGGGCGTCGACTTCTACAGCCGTGTGGTCGACGAGCTGCTCGAGGCGGGCATCAAGCCCTGCGCCACGTTGTATCACTGGGATCTGCCGCAGTATCTGAGCGACAAGGGCGGCTGGCTGAACCGCGACACCGCCTATCGCGTGGCCGAGTACACGCGCGCGATCGCCGAGCGGCTCGGGGACCGCGTCGATACCTGGATCACGCTCAACGAGCCGTGGTGCTCCTCCTACCTGAGCTATGGCGGTACCGAGCACGCTCCCGGCACGGGCGGCGGCCCGGTCGCGTTCGAGGCGGTGCATCACCTGAACCTCGCCCACGGTCTGATGGTGCAGGAGCTGCGTGACGTGATCACCAAGCCCGAGGCGAAGGTCGCCGTCACGCTGAACCTGCAGTTCAACCGCGGCGACGCGGACGCCGTGCATCGCACCGATCTGATCGGCAACCGCGTGTTCCTCGACCCGATGCTGCGCGGCTACTATCCGGCCGAGCTGTTCACCGTTACCAAGGGCATCTGCGACTGGAGCTTCATCAAGGACGGCGATCTCGAGCAGATCCACCAGCCGATCGACCTGCTGGGCATCAACTACTACTCGACCGGGCTGGTCGCGATGAGCGACCGCCCGCAGTTCCCCCAGTCCACCGAGGCGAGCACCTTCCCCGGATGCAGCGACATCGACTGGCTGCCGACGGCCGGCCCGCACACCGAGATGGGCTGGAACATCGACCCGAACGGCCTGTACGACATGCTGGTCCGCCTGCGCAACGAGTACCCCGAGTATCCGATGTTCGTCACCGAGAACGGCATGGCGTGCGCCGACGAGCTGGTCAGCGAAACCGACCCCGCGACTGGTGAAACGGTTAAATCCGTGCATGATGCCGATCGCATCGACTACTTGACCCGCCACTTCGACGCGGCCCGCCGCGCGATGGAAGCTGGCGTGGACCTGCGCGGCTACTTCGTGTGGTCCATGCTCGACAACTTCGAGTGGGCCTTCGGCTATTCGAAGCGCTTCGGCATCACCTATGTGGACTACGCCACGCAGGAGCGCACCCCGAAGGACAGCTTCAAGTGGTACCGCAAGCTCATCGCCTCCCGCGAGTTGCCCGAGCTGTAGTGTAGTCCGGCAAAGAGCCGGCGCGCTTTGCCTCGGATCCGTCGAATACGTCCGGCTCCCCTCTGGGAGGGGAGTTGTCCGCGAAGCGGACTGAGGGGAGCGTTACCGCGGGCGTGGAGTATCTCCTCCAAAGGAAACACAAGGATATGACGACGATATGCGCGCCCGACGGGCGCATGCTGTACGGCGGGGACTACAACCCGGAGCAGTGGCCCGAGGAGATCTGGGCCGAGGACATGAGGCTGTTCAAGGAGGCCTCGATCAACGAGGTCACCCTGAACGTGTTCTCCTGGTCCACGCTGCAGCCCAACGAGGACACCTACGATTTCACGCGGCTTGACCGCATCGTCCAAACGGTGAGCGACGCGGGCATGAGCATCATCATGGCCACGTCCAACGGCGCGCTGCCCTCATGGCTGTCGCTCGCGCACCCTGACGTCGAGCGCGTCGATTTCTACGGGCGCAAGCACCGTCAGGGCGAGCGCCACGACGCTTGCCCGAACAGTCCGACGTACCGCCGTCTTTCGGCGGCGCTCGCCGGCAAGCTCGCCGAACGCTACGGGCATCTGGAGAACGTGGTCGGATGGCATGTGTCCAACGAATACGGCGGATGGTGCTACTGCGAGCGGTGCGCCGCCGCGTTCCGGCAGTGGCTCGCCGCGCGCTACGGGTCGATCGATGCGCTCAACGAGGCGTGGAACACCGCGTTCTGGAGCGGCACCTTCCATTCGTTCGACGAGATCGGTCTGCCCGATTTCGCCGGTGACGGCATCGACGGCAACCGTGCGGTGCTGCCGGGATACACGCTGGACTACAAGCGCTTCTTCGGCGAATCGATCCGCGAGGCGTACCGCATCGAGAAGGCCGCGATCCGCGAGCACGACGCCGGCACCCCCGTGACCACGAACTTCATGGGACCGTTCGACAACTACGATTACCATTCGTGGGACCAGGACCTCGATATCGCCTCGTGGGACTGCTATCCGCAGCGCGACACCAAGCCGTCGAGCACCGCGTTCTGGCACGAGCTGATCCGCGGCGTCCGCCATGGGGACCCATTCCTGCTCATGGAGCAGACGCCCAGCCGGCAGAACTGGCAGAATTTCTGCTATCTCAAGGCTCCCGGTCAGATGCGCGAGATGAGCTGGCACGCGGTGGCGCACGGTGCCGATTCGGTGCAGTTCTTCCAGCTGCGGCGCTCGCGGGGCGGCTGCGAGAAGTTCCACGGCGCGGTCATCGACATCGACGGGTCGAACCGCACACGCGTGTTCCGCGAGGTGGCCGATCTCGGCGGCGAGCTGAAGCGGGTCGGCGCGCGGCTGCTTGAATCCCGCAGCGCGGCGCGGGTGGCGGTGCTGTTCGACTTCCAGAACTGGTGGAGCCTCGAATCCTGCGTCGGCCCGACCCGCAGCCTCGATTATCTGGCCGAATGCGAGCGGTACTTCGCCGAGTTCGCGCGGCGCAACATCGCCGTCGACGTGGTGCCGGTCGGCGCGGATCTGAGCGGTTACCGGATCGTGCTTGCGCCCTGCCTGTACATGATGCGCGAGGGCTTGGCGGACCGTCTGCGCGCCTACGTGCGTGGCGGCGGGCGACTGCTGCTGACGACCATGTCGGCGCTGGTCGACGGGAACGACAATCTGTTCCAGGGCGAATGCCCGGTGCCGCTGCGCGATGTGGCCGGCGTATGGGCCGAGGAGACCGACGCGCTGCCGCCTGACATCGCCCTGCCGCTGGTCGGCGGCGCCGCCGATGACGGTGCGGCTCTTGGCTTATGCGGCATGCTGTGCGACATCATGCATCCGGATTCGGATACGCGCGTGCTGGCGCGGTATGGCGGCGACATGTTCTACGCCGGTACGCCCGCGATCACTGAGCACGTCTTCGGCGACGGTCGTTGCTGGTATGTGGGCACGATGCCGGATGAAGCCGCCGTGCGCGCCGTGGCCGACGGCATGCTCACCGGGCTGGGCCTTGCCGGGTATGACAGCCCTGAAGGCGTTGAGATCACGTCCCGCGTGGCTGCCGATGGCACGGTGTTCACCTTTGTGATCAACACCACGGCCCACGCGCAGACGGTGTCGGCGCCCTGCTCCGGTAAGGATCTGCTGGGCGAGGCTTCGGTCAAGGCCGGCGACGGTGTCGTTGTGGCCCCGTACGGCGTCATGCTGATCGCGTAGCGATCGGCGCTTTTGCCGCGCGGCGTTCCTGCGTCGCGCGTTTTTTTATTGGCGCGATCGCGCGTCCACCGCGTGGTCAAGGTTTCACGGCGCGGTCAGGGCTCCACGGCGCGGTAATCATTCCACCGCGCGGTAAACCTTCCACCGCGCGGTAAACCTTCCACCGCGTGGTGTAGAGGAATGGCGGTATTTCGCGGTTTCACCAAAACGAGTTACCGCGCCGTGGAAGTTTCGCCATGTGGTGGAATGATTGCTGTGCGGTGTTTTTCCATGGCGGCGGTGATTCTTCTGCTGCGTGGTGATCCTTCCACGGCGTGGTGATCCTTCCACGGCGTGGTAATTTCCTCACGGCGTGGTGATTGGTCCACCGCGTAGTGGCGGGGAATGGCGGTATTTCGCGGTTTTGTCAAAATGGGTTACCGCGTCGTGGGAGTTTTACCACGCGGTGGAACCTTTGCTGCGCGGTGGGTGGAAGGTTTACCGCGCGGTGGAAGGTTTGCCGCGTCATGGGGGAAGCGGGCTACGCCGTGAGAAAGCTGGACGCACCATGGGAAAGCCGGTTGTGCCGCGAGAAGTTGGTTATGCCATGGGGAAGCGTTCGCATGGAGCGGGTTCCCCGCGCGAGAACCCGCTTGCCGCACAAGAACCCCTGCGTAGCCCCCTGCACGCAGCCCCGCACGGCCCGCCTACTCCTGCATTTTCTTGAGGTTGTAGAACTTGCCGTGGCGGGCCATGAGAGCGTCGTAGGTGCCCTCCTCCACGGCCTTGCCGTGCTCCATCACCACAATGCGGTCCGCGTTGCGGATGGTGGACAACCGGTGGGCGACCAAGAATGTGGTGCATTGGCCCATCATCTTCTCGATGGCCTCCTGCACCTTCTTCTCGGAGACCGAATCCAGCGCGCTGGTGGCCTCGTCGAACACGATGATGCGCGGATGGCGGATCAGCGCGCGTGCGATCGCGATGCGCTGGCGCTGCCCGCCGGACAGCGTGCCGCCATGTTCGCCGAGCTGGGTATCGAGGCCGTTGGGCAGGGCATCGACCACGTCGTCCAAACCGATCTCGCGCACGATGCGCTCCACCTCGGTGGCGTCCACGTCGTCCAGCCCATAGGTGATGTTGTCGCGCAGCGTGCCGGAGAACAGGATGGTGTTCTGCGGCACGACGGCGATCTGGCTACGGTAGGCGTCGAGGTCCATATTGGCCAGGTCGATGCCGTCCACGGCCACCGATCCGCGTTCGGGCACGCCGAATCCGATCAGCAGCTTCAGCAGCGTCGACTTGCCCGAACCGGAATCGCCCACGAGCGCGAGCGATTGGCCGGCCGGCATGCTCAGCGAGAAATCCTTGAGCACGCGGTGGTACTCGGGGCTGTAGCGAAAATCGACATGCCGGAACTCGACGTCGCCGCGCAGCGGCCCCGGTTCCACGCGGCGGGAGTTGCGCTCGATATCGTCGGCCTGCAGGATCTCGCCGATGGACGTGACCGATTCCACGCCCTTGGTCAGCACCGGGTACAGGTTGATCAGGCTGGAGATGCTGTTGACGATCTGCCCGAAATAGGTCTGGAACAGCACGACGTCGCCGATCTGGATACGTCCGTTCAGCGCCAGATAGGAGGTGAACGCAAGGCACCCCAGCTGGAAGATCTGGAACACGACCCAGCTGGTGGCTCCGAACAGCCCGTTGACCACGTCCAGCCGCAGGCCGGTATCGTGGATGTGGTTCAGCCGCCGGCTCATGTGGTCGATTTCGACGTGCTGCAGGCCGTGCGCGCGGGTGACCGGGATCATCTCGATCATCTCGGCGACGGCCGCCTGCGTCTGTTCCATCTGATAGCGGAAGTCGTGGTTGGACTCGCGGATGGGTTTGCGGAACAGGTACATGGCGATCACGGCCGCCGGCACCGTCAGCGCGAAGAACAGCAGCACGGTTGGGCTGTGCATCGCCGTGACGACGACGGCGATGGTGATGTCGAGCACGATCAGCGGTAGGCTGCGGTAGGTCTGGTCGAGCAGCACCTCCACGTTCTCGACGTCGCGCATGACCTTGGACAGCAACCGGCCCGACTGCGTCTCGTTGTGGAACCGGATCGACAGCTGCTGCAGCTTGACCACCAGACTGCCGCGCAACTTGCGTTCGATGCTGCGGTTGACCCGCCCGAAGTGCAGCGCGTACATCCAGGTGGTGAGCACGTTCTGCAGGATGAACACCAGCGCGATCGCCAGGTTGATCCACAGCTCGCTGATCGTGTGCTGCTCGGGATAGGTGATGACGTTGATGACGTTGCTGGTGACGATGGGGATGACCCAGACCGGGGACTGCTTGGCGATCAGCCCCAGCGTGGCGATGGTCAGATCCTTGCCGCTGCCCTTGAAGAACCCGAGCAGGATGTGGACGGGATGACCTGCGTTCCTGCGGTACGTCGCGATGTACTCGGTGAACGACCACGGGGTGTCGGCCGGAATGCCCTCGGTCCAGATGTCGTCGTCGGTCTCGTAGGCGCCGCCGGTGGCGCCGAACTTCGGCTGGGCGGGCTCCGTTGCGTTCATGGACGGCATGCTCCTTGTATCGGGGTCGTACGGGTTCGGCCCGTACCGGATCGAGGCGCGCGGGGGATATGCGCCTCATCGCTGCTGTGCTTCTCCCTAGCGTACCGTGATTCGAAGCATATTGCCTAACCGTTTCAGTAAAACGGCATGTCTTGGGGCGTCATGACTGCAAAAATGGTACAGATTCAGATGATGACACGCCGTAAGCTCAGCTTGGCCGCAGCACGCCGTCAGCCGTTCGGGCCATTTCCAGCGGCGGCGAAAAGATTGAAATTCCAACGGTTTCAGGCCATATATGAAGCATGAGAAGCGAGTATTTTCTTCATTGGATGAACATTCTTGTTAACGGAGTTACTTAACCGGTTGACAAACACTCCGGCACGGTGTTATCCTGACTATCAACAACACCGATAAGGCTTGCAACTCAAGGCTTATCGGTGCTGCTCCGCACGTAAGGTCACGGCTGACTTACTGCGTCGGAAAGAGAAATCAGTACGGAATTGTTGCCGTTTTCAGTCATCGGCTGGCAAAGGAGACAGAAATGAAAGCATGGAAGAAGATCGTAGCGGCTGCCGTGGCCGGCGTGTGCGCCATCAGCATGGCCGCTTGCGGAAGCGGTTCATCTGGTGAAGCCACCGATCTGACCTACGACAAGATCGAGCTGGGCACCACCGGCAAGGACATCAAAACCACCATCAACCTGTTCAGCCACCGCACCGATATGCTGCAGGACTCCTACAACGGCACCACCTGGGCCCAGTACATCAAGGAATTCAACAAGCTGTACCCGAACATCACGGTCAAGGTCGAGGGCGGCACCAACTACGGCGACGCGGCGCTCACCCGCCTGCAGGGCGGCGACTGGGGCGACATGATGATGATCCCGACCGTCGACGCCTCCGAGCTGCAGAACTACTTCCTGCCGTTCGGCACCGTCGACAACCTGAAGGACGAAGTGCACTACGTGTACGCCCAGCAGTACGACGGCAACGTGTACGGCATCTCCTCCACCGGCAACGCCGTCGGCATCGTTTACAACCAGAAGGTCTTCAAGGACGCCGGCATCACCGAGCTGCCGAAGACCCCGGACGAGTTCATCTCCGACCTCAAGCTCATCAAGGACAAGACCGACGCCACCCCGCTGTACACCAACTACGCGGCCGGCTGGACCATGGGCGCTTGGGACGCCTACATCGGCGGCACCGCCACCGGCGACGCCAAGTACATGAACCAGGAGCTGCTGCACACCGAGGACCCGTTCTCCGATCCGGGCGACGGCACCCACGCCTACAACGTGTACAAGATCCTCTACGACGCCGTGTCCGACGGCCTGATCGAGGACGACTTCTCCACCACCGACTGGGAAGGCTCCAAGTCGCAGATGAACTCCGGCAAGATCGCCACGATGGTGCTCGGCTCCTGGGCCGTCTCCCAGATCAAGAGCGTGGGCGAGAACGCCGATGACATCGGCTACATGCCGTTCCCGATCTCCGTCGACGGCAAGCAGTACACCTCCTCCTCCGCCGACTACGCCTACGGCATCAACAAGGACTCCTCCAAGGAGAACCAGGAAGCCTCGATGATCTTCGTCAAGTGGATGACCGAGAAGTCCAACTTCTCCATCAACGAGGGCGGCCTGCCGGTCGCCAAGAGCCAGGACGGCGAGCTGCCGGACGTCTACTCCGAGTTCAAGGATGTCACCTTCGTCGAGGATGAGCCCGCCGTCAAGGGCGAGGAGGATCTGTTCAACGACCTCAACTCCGACTCCGAGCTCAACATCAACGCCTCCGGCGACGCCCGCGTCCAGTCCATCGTCGAGAACGCGGCCAACAAGACCAAGTCCTACGACGACCTGGTCAAGGAGTGGAACGAGAAGTGGAACGCCGCGCTGAAGACCGAGAACTCCGAGGTCAAGTACACCACGGTCGTCAAGTAAGCCCCACCGCTTCATCCGCAATCGTCACGGTCGGGCAGTCGTCAGCAACATGCCGGTGGCTGCCCGCACCCGTTCCGCATAACAATCAATCCGCATGACCCGCCCGGCGCATGACAGCGCCGGCGTGGTGGAAACCACCGAGGAGAAGGATCCATGACCTCGTCAGCAGCGGGAACGGCAGTCGCCGAGATTCCCGAAAACATTCAGCCAAGGAATTGGCGCAAGACAGGGATTATCGTCGCGTTTTCCGCGATTCCGCTCGCCCTGCTCGTCTTCTTCACCTACCTGCCGTTCTTCAACATGGTGGGCTACTCGTTCTACAAGATGAAGTACATCGGCACCCCGAAGTGGATCGGCCTGCAGAACTACATCGAGGTCTTCACCCGCCCGGACACCCTGTCCTCCCTCAAGCTCAGCCTCTACTACATGGCCGGCGCCCTGATCCAGGTGGCCATCGCGCTGTACCTGTCCACGATGCTCGCGTTCAAAGTGCGCGGCGGCGGCTTCTTCAAGGCCGTGTACTTCTTCCCCTACCTCATCAACGGCATCGCGGTCGGCTTCATCTTCAAGTTCTTCTACACTCGCGGCTACGTGTTCGACACCGTGCTGCAATGGTGCGGATTCCAGCTCGACAACCTGCCCTACTGGCTCAAGGACCAGAGCATCAACAACTGGGCGCTGGTCGGCGCCTCCATCTGGCGCTATCTCGGCCAGAACGTGATCCTGTTCATCGGCGCCATCATGTCGGTCGACAAGACCCTGTACGAGGCCGCCGAGATCGACGGCGCCAACAAGTGGCAGCAGTTCAAGCACATCATCCTGCCGGGCATCCAGACGATCCTCGTGCTCAACATCATCCTGTCGATCACCGGTTCGCTCTCCGCCTTCGAAGGCCCGTACGTGATCACCACCGGTGCGAACGGCACCGCGACCTACTTCGTGCTCATGGACCAGCTGGCCCACGGCAGCCAGAAGGTCGGCCTCGCCTCCGCCATGGCGGTGGTATTGCTGGCGATCATCCTGGTATGCGCCATGCTCCAGCAACTGTTCTTCAAGTATGTGTTCCGCGATGCCGACGACGGCGTCGCCAAGGCCAAGAAGAAGGCCGCGAAGGCCGAGCGCCAGCGCCGCAAGATGGCGCTGAAGAACGCCCCGATCATTCGCAACGGCTCCCGTAACTCCAAGGAAAAGGCGGTGGCATGATGACTGACGTCGTCGCGCAGGCCAAGGCGCGCAGCATGGCGCGCAGTGGTTCATTCTGGTACAAGTTCAAGAACGGCCTGCTGGTGGCCTTCAAGTACATCTCGCTCATCTTCGTGGCGTTCTGGATGGTCGTCCCGCTGGTCAGCTGCTTCGTGACCGCGGCCAAGACCACCAAGGAATACCAGAGCACCTCCGTCATGCACATGCCGGAGAACTGGTTCAACTTCAGCAACTACGTGCAGGCGTTCAAGTCATCCAACATGGCCGTCGCCTTCCGCAACTCCTTCGTTGTTCTGGTCGTCGTGCTGATCATCACCACGTTCATCGGCACCATGCTGGCCTACGTGCTGAGCCGCTTCACCTTCCCGGGCAACGCGATCATCCGCGGCCTGTTCACCGTCGCCGCGCTGCTGCCGGGCATCGCGATGCAGGTCCCGATGTACAAGATGATGGTGCAGATGCACGCGGTCAACACGATGTGGGGCTACATCCTCATGATGTGCGGCACCGACGTCATCTCGATCTACGTGTTCATCCAGTACTTCGAGAACATCTCCACCTCGCTCGACGAGGCGGCCATCATGGACGGCGCCTCCTACTGGACCATCTACTCGCGCATCCTGCTGCCGCTGCTCAAGCCGGCCATCGTCACCTGCATGATCCTCAAGGGCGTCGGCGTGTACAACGAGTACTACGCCTCGAACCTGTACCTGCAGAAGGAAAGCCTGAAGACGGTCGCCATCGCGCTGTACTCGTTCACCGGCCCGATGGGCAGCCAGTACAACCTGATCTGCGCCGGCGTGATCATCACGCTGCTGCCGATGCTGATCCTGTTCCTGATCTTCCAGAAGCAGATCTACAACGGCGTCGCCGCTGGCGCCGTCAAGGAGTAAGCCCGTGCGGCCGGCTCCCCTCCTGGACGAGGGGAGCCGCCGTCATATCCGACCGGATTCCGATCGCGGGCATCGCGCTGATGTTCCCACCGCCGAACAGCCCGCAACGACACAAGGACATATCATCATGACCCACACACCGAACACCTTCACCTCTCTCACCGAGGGCTGGACGGTCCGTGCGCTCAACCCGCAGGTCGCTCCCGAACCGCTGCGCGACGCGATCGCCGACGGCATTCCCGCCACCGTGCCGGGCGAGGTCACGCTCGACCTGCTCAACGCCGGCCTCATCGACGAGCCCTTCGACGGCGACAACGAGAACCGCCAGCAGTGGATCGGCGACGTCGACTGGCAGTTCGAGACCACGTTCGAATGGCATGCCGACGGCAAACCCCGCCACGACCTGGTCGCCTACGGCCTCGACACCGTCGCCACCGTGCAGCTCAACGACCAGTTCGTCGGCTTCGCCCAGAACTACCACCGCTCCTACCGCTGGGACGCGCGCGGCCAGCTGCGCGACGGCCTGAACACCCTCACCGTCACCTTCGCCTCCTCCGTGCGCGAGTCCGACCGCCGCGAGCAGGAGCTGGGCTACTATCCGCACACCGAGCACCACGCGTTCAACCAGCTGCGCAAGCCCTCCTACCAGTTCGGCTGGGACTGGGGCATCGACGTGGCCAACGCCGGCATGTGGCGCGAGATCGGCATCGACTCCTGGTCCGGCGTCCGCCTAGCCGCGGTGCGCCCGCTGGTCAGCGTACTGGGCGACGGCACGACCGGCGTGCTCACCACCACGGTGGAGATCGAGCGCGAGGGCGAAGGCCGCGTGATGACCTCGGCCGACGCGCATACGCAGCAGAAGCCGACGCCCGTCAGCGTCACCCTGACCGGCCACGGCACCGACGTCACCGTCGAGGGTGAGGTCGAGTACGGCCGCAACACCGCGACGATCATCACCGTGGTGCCGAACGCGCAGCTGTGGTGGCCGCTCGGCTACGGCGATCAGCCGTTGTACGACGTGACCGTGAAGGCCGGCGGTGAGTCCGTGCCGGCCGAGGACGGCGTGTGGTCCGGCCGCGTCGGTTTCCGCACCGTGCACGTCGACACGCGCGCCGACGAGGTCGGCCGCCCGTTCCAGATCTACGTGAACGGCGTGCCCGTGCACGCCCGCGGCTACAACTGGGTGCCGATCGACGCGTTCCTGAGCCGCGGCGACAAGGCGTTCTACGCCGCGCGGTTCGCCGACCTGGTCGAGTCCAACTCGAATATGGTGCGCGCCTGGGGCGGCAGCATCTACGAGTCCGACGAGTTCTACGATCTGGCCGACGAGCTCGGCGTGATGGTCTGGCAGGACTTCATGCTGGCCTGCGCCGCCTACCCCGAGGACTCCGCGACCAAGGCCGAGATCGAGGCCGAGGCCCGCGAGCACATCACCCGCCTGAGCTCGCACCCGAGCCTGACCGTGTGGAACGGCTCCAACGAGAACTACGTCGCCTACTCCGAGTGGGGCGGGTTCAAGCAGGCGCTGCGCGACGACGACAAGCCGGCCAACGAGTACGGCTACGGCGAGAAGGGCTGGGGCGACTACTACTACGCCGACCTGTTCCCGAAGCTGCTGGCCGAGCTCGACCCGACGCACGCCTACCTGCCGAGCTCCCCGATGAGCTTCACCAAGTTCGTGGACGCCAACAAGGACGTCGACGGCACCATGCACATCTGGGACGTGTGGAACCGCGTGGATTACCGCACCTACGCCGACTACACGCCGCGCTTCGCCGACGAGTTCGGCTACCAGGCGCCGCCCGCGTTCAGCACGCTCACCCGCGTGGTGCACGACGAGCAGCTCGAGCCGTTCGGCAAGCAGATGCTGGTGCATCAGAAGGCCATGGGCGGCAACTACAAGCTGGCCCGTGGCATGCGCTCGCACCTGACCCCGGGCGACATCGACGACGTGAGCTACAACGCCGACGGCACCCGCAACTGGCTGATCCCCACCGACAACTGGGATTCGATCGAGGACTGGCACTGGGCGTGCCAGCTGCAGCAGGCGCATGCGATGCGCTTCGGCGTCGAGCACATGCGCTCGCTCGAGCCGATCAACGCCGGCGCACTGATCTGGCAGCTCAACGACGACTGGCCCGTCGTCTCGTGGGCGGCGGTCGACTACTACGGCCATCGCAAGCCGATGTGGTACGCCTCGCGCGACTTCTTCGCGCCGCGCCTGGCCACGATCCAGCCGCGCGTCTCCGACAAGGCCCGCGAGGACAAGAGCTGGGAAGGCAAGCGCGTGGCCGCGGACCACCTGGCGCTGGTCGTGCTCAACGACACCCGCGAGGGCTGGAACGGGTCCTGGACCGTCGAGCGCCGCACGCTCGCCGGCGACGTGCTCGCCACGCAGACCTTCGACGTGATGCTCGGCCCGGTCGACCATGCCGAGCTGGCGCTCGACGCCGCCGTCGCTGGGTTCGGCGACCCGAACGGCGAGATCATCGTCGCCACGCCATCCGACGCGGCGTTCGCCCGCGCGGTCTACAACGGGGCGGAGGTCATCGACCAGCAGCTCGACCGTGCGCCGCTCGCGGCGTCGGCGACCGCCGTGGACGGCGGCTACGAGCTGACCGTGACGGCCAAGGCCTATGCGCGTGACGTGTTCTGCATGGTCGATAAGGTCGATCAGGACGCCCGCATCAGCGGCGGCATGGTCACCCTGCTGCCCGGCGAGTCGGTGACCTGGCGCATCGCGTCCGGCGCCGCCGTCGATCCCGCGGCGTTCGCGGCCGCGAACGTGCTGCGCTGCGCCAACGATCTCAAGCGCTGAACCGCTACGGCCCGTTGACGGATATCATTAGAATGATATCCGTCAACGGGCCGTGCTGAATCGCTTGACGAACCCAGAAACTGAGGACTGAAGGAGGGGACTGCGTTGAAGTCGAAGATGACCATCGCCGACGTGGCCAAGGCCGCCGGAGTATCCAGCAGCGCCGTTTCCTATGCTCTGAACGGCAAACCCGGCGTGTCCGAAAAAACGCGCGACAAGGTGCTGCAGGTGGCTGAGCAGATGGGCTGGAAGCCCAACAGCGCCGCCAAGGCGCTGTCCGACGCCAGCACGCATTCCATCGGATTGATCCTGACGTACGACACCGACGTGCTGTCCGTCGAGTCCTACACCATGGAGCTCATCGCCGGCCTGACCGCCGTGTTCGAGGCGCAGGGCTATTCGCTGCTGCTGCGCTCGTCCTCGAACCGCCAGCACGAGGTCAGCATCATGAAGGAGTGGATCGCCACCGGCGCGGTGGATGCGCTGCTGATGCTGAACGTCGAACTGAGCGACCCGCGCGTGGCGCTGCTCAAGCAGTACCCCAAGTTCCCGGTGCTGATGCTGTGTTCCGTGGAGATGTCCGACGGCATGACCGCCTTGTCCGACAACGAAAAGGGCGCGGCGCACCTCATCGTCGACTACTGCTACGAGCTGGGCCACCGGCATATCGCCCGCGTGGCCGGCCCGGAGATGATGGGGCACACCTTCGTGCGCGACAACGCCTTCCTCGACGAGACCTCGGAGCTGAATCTGCGTTACAACTGCCTGCATACGGACTACTCGCCGGCCGCGGGCCGCCGCAGCGTGGAACGGCTGCTGTCCCTGCCGAACCCGCCGACCGCCATCGTGTGCGATAACGACGTCATGGCGCTGGCCGCGATCAGAACCGCGCGCAGGCTGGGATTCAAGGTTCCGGAGGACCTGTCGATCATCTCGTGGGACGATTCGTTCATGTGCGAGATCAACGAGCCGAGCGTGACCGCGCTGAACCGCAACGTCGTGGGGCGAGGCAAGCGCGCCGCCCGCATGCTGATCGACATGGCCGAAGGGCGGCCGGTCGACTCCTATGTGGAGGACGACTACGAGCTGATCTTCCGCGATTCCAGCGGTCCGATCGACCCCAAGGAGTGATTTCCGGAGTTTCGGAACCGTGCCATCCGTATATGGTGATGCCCCGCCCGATACGAGCGGGGCATCACCATATTGGCTACTCGGCGTTGTCTGGTTCGGCTGCCTCGGCGGGCTTGGCCGGCAGGGCGATGATGCCGGACTGGAGCATCAGATGGATGACCAGCCATGCGCTGGCCGCGGTGAAAAGCAACGCCCAGAAGAAGACCGCCGGGAACAGGCCGCCAGGCACGAACACGGCGATCGCGAAGGGCAAAGCGTTGAGGACCAGAATCTCCAGCGCGACCACCGGGTATCGCAACGCCACGGCGAAGGACTGCCTGATCTGCGCGCCGACGGTCAGCTTGCTGCGCGAGGTCAGCGGGAACACGAATCCGGCGCCGGCCACCACCACGATGGCGATGGCGATGATGACGCCGTACGCCAGCGAGGCCATGCTGACGTTCGTCTCCTGCTTGGTCAGATACCACAGATCGAAGGTGGCCAGCGCGGCGAATGCCGCAGCGATCGCCTCCAGCGCCAGCGAAACGCCGAAGCGACGCGTGAAGGCGTGGCCGAACTGCTTGAGCACATGCGCGTCGCGGCCCTCGTGCATCGCCCGCACCACCTCGTACATCGCCGCGGTCGAAGCGCCGATGGTGACGATGGGAATGCAGCACACCGCCCACGCGACGTTGACCATGGCCAGATCGCCGATGCGCGACATGAAAGCGTTGAATGGATTGTCCTGTTTGAAGATCTGCATGGGGTTCCTTGGGGTTGCTGGGGGTGTGAGGGACCGGGACTGATGGGTTTGGCGTATGCCATCGGCCCGCGCGGTCGTGGTCATGCGCGGGCGTGGTCATTCGGTGAGGAACGTGACCAGGCGTTGCGCGTTGCCGGTGTTGTGGGAGTCCTGCGCCAGCCCGATGAGCGCCGTGTCGTCCGCCGACCGCAGCGCGGTCCAGGCCGGTGCGTCGGCGAGTTTCAGGCCGTACGGCTTGGAGCCGCCTTTGCCCGATCCGTCGTAGTCGATGTCGGTGTCGTTGGCGTCGTTGAATCCGCGGAAGTCGGCGAATGCGCCGGACAGGGCCTTGCGCTGCCGCTCGGTGAGCGACCGGCTCAGCGAACGCATGTAGCCGTAGCCGGCCAGGGTCTCGAAATCGTCCGGGGCGGCGATGATCGCGTCGATCTCGTCGTTGGACAGCATGGTCTGCAGCTTGGTCAGACCGGACTCTTTGAGGTTGAAGTTGGCGTCGATGGCGACCCCGCCTTCGCGGCCTTCGGGCAGATTAAGCGCTTCGGATACGCTCGTCTGCAGGGTGGCCGCATCCTGTTCGCTCAGGGCGCTATTGATGACCGCGACATAGAGCTGCGGGGCCGGCGTAGGAGTGAGGATCTGCACCGCGAGATAGGTGACGACGATGATGGCCGCGATGGCCGCCGCCACACGGGCGAGCAGCTGGTCGCGGAAATATCCCCATTTCTGGTCGCGCGGCAACGCCAAAAGCGTGGCGAGGCGCGATTTTCCGCGGTATTCGCTGGTGTCGGCAAGGGTGCGTATGGCCTGCGCCTGGCGGTCGTCGATGGTGCCTCCGCCTCGCTGAGGGCCGTCATGCGATGATCGCGTCATAGCCGTTCGCCTCCTTGCCGTATGTGATGTATTTCAGTATAACGCAGAAATCGCATGTTTCTTAACCGATTAAGGTATAGTGTTGCATGGCATACGATGTTGTACGACATAAGGAGCGACAATGAAGTTCACGGATGGCTACTGGTGCGTCCGCCCGCATGTGCAGCGCGCGGCGAGCGAGGAGACGTATCGCATCGAAACCAGGCGGCATGCGCAGGGTGGCCCGCGGTCCGCGCTGCGGGCGCTGGTTCCCTCGACCCGTATCCTGTCGGTCGGCCATACCATGAACCTCGCCTCGTTCACCATCACGGTGTCGTCGCCGATGGAGGGCGTTGCGCGGGTGAACATCGAGCGTTGGCGCGGCGAATCCACCGGTCAGGGCTTCCCGATCGTCCCCGGCAACGGCGTGTCCGCCGGCGAGGCGTCCGTCGACGGGGAGACGGGCGACGGCGCCTTCGTCACCGGCGATCTCAAGGTGGCCATCGCCAAGGGCGCCCCCTTCTCCATGCGCTTCCTCGCGGTCGGCGAGGACGGCGGCGAAACCGTGCTCACCGCGGCGCAGGGCCGGGCCATCGCGCACTTCACCTTGGACGAGCTGGCGCCGGTGCCCAGCGAGCCGGTCGGCGAGTTCGGTGCCAGCGAGAGCGGCCGCGCCTTCGACGAATCGGACCGCTACATGCGCGTGCAGCTGGGGTTGGGCGTCGGCGAGAACGTCTACGGATTCGGCGAGCACTTCGGGCCGCTCGTCAAGAACGGCCAGACCGTCGACATCTGGAACGCCGACGGCGGCACCCAGAGCGAGCAGGCCTACAAGAACGTGCCGTTCTACCTGACCAACAAGGGGTATGGCGTGCTGGTCAACCATCGCGGGCACGTCTCGTTCGAGGTCGGCACCGAGAACGCCGCAGCGGTGCAGTTCTCCGTGCCCGGCGAGTCGATCGAGTTCTTCGTCATCGGGGGCGGCGATCCCAAAACCATACTGGACCGCTACACCGCGCTGACCGGCCGCCCGCCGATCGTGCCGGAATGGAGCTATGGCCTGTGGCTGTCCACCTCGTTCACCACGGATTACGACGAGAAGACCGTCACCGAGATGGTGAGCCGCATGAACGAGCTCGACATCCCGCTCAGCGTGTTCCACTACGATTGCTTCTGGATGAAGCCGTTCCAGCTGTGCGACTTCACCTGGGACGAGGACCATTTCCCCGACCCCGAGGGGATGCTCGGCAGGCTGCACCGCGAGTTCGGCCTGCACATCAGCGTGTGGACGAATCCGTACATCGGCCAGGAGACGCCGGTGTACGACGAGGCCGCCGCTGCCGGCTACCTGCTCAAGCGCACGGACGGCAAGGTGTGGCGCACCGACATGTGGGAATCGGGCATGGGCATCATCGACGTGACCAACCCCGAGGCCCGCGCGTGGTACAAGGGCAAGATCAAGGGGCTGCTGCGCCAGGGCGTGGACGCCATCAAGACCGACTTCGGCGAGCGCATCCCCTCGCGCGGCGTGCGGTGGTATGACGGCACCGATCCGGCGCTCATGCACAACTGGTTCACCGAACTGTACAACCGCATCGTTTTCGAGGCCATCGAGGAGGAGCGCGGCGAAGGCGAAGCGGTGCTCTACGCGCGTTCGGCCACGGTCGGAGGCCAGATGCAGCCCGTGCACTGGGGCGGCGACTGCGAATCCACCTTCGAGGCCATGGCGCAGAGCCTGCGCGGCGGGCTGTCGCTGCTGAGCTCCGGCTTCGGCTACTGGAGCCACGACATCGGCGGGTTCGAGGACACCGTGCCCGATTCCAACGTCTACAAGCGATGGGTGGCGTTCGGCCTGCTCAGCTCCCACTCCCGTCTGCACGGTTCGCGCCTGTACCGCGTGCCGTGGCTGTTCGACGACTGGGACCGCGAGCACGGCGTCGAGATTCCGGTCGGGCAGAGCGCCGTGGAGGTGCTGCGCGAATTCGCCGCGCTCAAGCGCAGGCTGACCCCGTATATCGTGCGCGCCGGCAAGGAGGCCCACGAGCACGGCACGCCGATCATGCGGCCGATGCTCATGGAGTTCCCCGACGACCCGGCTGCCTGGCAGCTGGACCGCCAGTACATGTTCGGCCCGGATCTGCTGGTGGCTCCCGTGTTCTCGCGCGAGGGCGACGTCGAGTACTACCTGCCGGCCGGCAAGTGGACGAACTGGTTCACCGGCGAGACGGTCGAGCCGTCCGGCGCCGGGGTGTGGCGCCGCGAACGCCACGTCGGCTTCGACTACGTGCCCCTGTGGATCCGCGGCGACGCCCGGTTCGAGCAGTGACGCGCCGCGACGGCACGCCATCCGTATACGTATCGTGAAAGGACGACACTGATGTTTGACCAAGGACCGCATGTTGTACTGCGCCGCGACGGCGTCTGTCTGATCCTCAAGGCCCCCGACGGCGACATGCCGCAGGTGGAGTACTGGGGACGCGATTTTCTTGCGGGCGCTGTGGACGCCACGCATGCCGCCGACCTAGCCGATCTCGCCCACGTCGACGGCGTCAATGGCGCCGGCGCCGCGCTGGACGAATCGGCGCTCGCGGCGCTGGATGCGATGACGCTCAAGGACACCCCGCCGAACAAGCCTGACGCGGCATGGCGCCCGTCGCTGCTGCCGCAGGGCGCTGAGGGCTGGGCCGGCCGTGCCGGTCTCGAATGCGCGCGCGGAGGCCGGCCGGTCTACGCCCGCTGGACCGGTACGTCCGTGAGCGCCGCGGCCGACGGCCATGCGCTGAGCATCACGGCCGAGGACGCGGTCAACGCGATCCGGCTGGAATCGACCATCGCCCTCCAGCCCGGAGGATTGGTCGTCATCCGCCACACCGTCACCAACACGGCCGACGGATCGACCGCGAACGGCGGCGAACCGCTGTCGGTCAGCTGGCTCGACGCCACGCTGCCGTGCCCCAAACGCGTGGACACGCTCACCCAGTTCACCGGCCGCTGGCCGCTCGAAAAGCAGCCGGCCACCGGCCCGCTGCCGGTCGGATCGGTCACCCGCGACTGCCGCCGAGGCAAGACCGGGCACGAATCCCCGTGGATGTTCATCGCATCCATCGGCGAACCGCGATTCGGCAGCGGTGACATCTGGTCCTGCCACCTCGCATGGAGCGGCAACCAGACCTACCGCAGCGACAATCTACCGGCCCACGAACCGCTTATCGGCGCCGGCGAGCTTATCGGCCCCGGCGAGATCCGCCTTGCGGCCGGCGAATCGTATGCCACGCCGGAAATCTGCTTCGCCTACTCCGACCGCGGCCTCGACGGCATCGCCGCACGATTCCACGACTGGCTGCGCTCGCTGCCGGGCCGCGTGGACCCCGCCGCCAAGCCGCGGCCGTTCACGCTCAACACCTGGGAGGCCGTGTACTTCGACCACGATGAGGTCACGCTCAAGCGGCTCGCCGACCGTGCGGCTTCGGTCGGCGTGGAGCGTTTCGTGCTCGACGATGGCTGGTTCCACGAACGCCGCGACGACACCAAGGGGCTGGGCGATTGGTGGGTCGACCCGGAAGTCTGGCCCAACGGCCTCGACGGGCTGGCCTCGCACGTCCATGGCCTCGGCATGGAGTTCGGCCTGTGGTTCGAGCCGGAGATGGTCAATCTCGACTCCGACCTGGCCCGCGAGCGCCCCGAGTGGATCCTCGCCGCGCCCGAAGCCGTGCCGTACCGGGAGGATCTGTCCTACCGCGCGCAGTACGTGCTCGATCTGGTCAATCCGGACGCCTACCGGCATGTGTACGGCCAGATGGCCGAGCTCGTCGGGCGGCTCGGCGTGGACTACATCAAATGGGAGCACAACCGCGAGGTGACCGAGCCGATGCACGACGGCCGCTTCGGCCTGCACGAGCAGACCGAAGCGTGCTACCGCCTGTTCGACGATCTCAAGGCGCAATTCCCCGGTCTGGAGATCGAAAGCTGCTCCTCGGGCGGCGCGCGCACCGACGCCGGCATCCTGCAGCACGCCGATCGCATCTGGCCTCCGACTCCAACGATCCGCGCGACCGCGTCGACATCCAGCGGTGGACCGAACTTATCGTGCCTCCGGAGATGATCGGCGCGCATGTCGGTCCTTCGCCGGCGCACTCCACGGCCCGGGCCACCGGCCTGAGCTACCGCGCCGCGATCTCGCTGGAGGGCTGCTCCGGTTTCGAGTGGAACATCCTGGAATGCACGGACGAGGAACTGGCCGTGCTGAAATCGTTCGTGGCGCTGTACAAGGAGCTGCGCGGGCTGCTGCACACCGGCCGCGTGATGCACGCCGACTTCAAGGATCCCTCGCTGCGGGCCCGCGGCGTGGTGAACGCGGAACGCACCCACGCCGTGTGGGTGGTCGCCACCGTCGACAACATCCGTGACTGGCTGGCCGAGCGGCTGCCCGTCACCGGTCTCGATTCCGATCGCACCTACCGCGTGCGGATGCGCGGCGAGATCGGCGAATCGCACTGGGGGTGGGTCACCCCTCAGTGGCTCACCGCGGCCCAGTCCGACGGCGGCTTCGTGGTTCCCGGCCGGCTGCTTGCCAACATCGGGCTGCAGCTGCCCAACCTGTGGCCGATGCAGGCCATCGTGCTGGAGTTCGAAGCGCTCTGAGCGCATCCCCGTTTCCCGGCTCTCTTTTTTGAGACTGAGCCGGGAAAAGGGGGAGCCAGGCATAGTAGGAGAATTCATGGCGCGGGGCACTGGGGGACACGAACATTCAGCAACGATCCGTCATGATTCATCCGGAAAGGAATCCCATATGACTTCCATCACACCGATCCCGGTCGATCCGCGGCTCGCGCCGAACGCTCGCGCGCTGTTCGACGCATTGCACGCCGCATCCGGCGCTTTCGCGATGTTCGGCCACCAGGACGACACCTTCTGCCGTCACACCGCCGAAGCCGACTCCGACATCCTCGCCGTCGCCGGCGCCTATCCGGCCGTATGGGGATTCGACATGGGCCGCGTCGAACTCGGCTGGAACGAGAACATCGACCATATCCCCTTTGCTGACATTCGCCGCGAGATGCGCCGCGCCCACGATCTCGGCGCGGTCGTCACGCTGAGCTGGCATTCGGTCAATCCGATCACCGAAGGCGGCTACGGCGACAACATGGCCGCCGGCACGGTGGAAGCCGTGCTGCCGGGCGGGGCGCTCCATGAGAAGTACCTCGGCTGGCTCGGCGCGGTGGCCGACTTCCTGACCTCCGTGGCCGACTCGGACGGCGAACCGATCCCGATCGTCTTCCGCCCCTACCACGAGCACACCGGCGACTGGTTTTGGTGGAGTCCAGGCTCGCCGGCCCGGCCGACCGAGACCGCGCCGGAACAATACGCCGCCCTGTGGCGTATGACCGTCGACTACCTGCGCGACAAGCGCGGCGTGCACAATGTGCTCTATGCGTATTCGCCCGATCGCAGCCGTATCGACATGACCTCCGACGCCACAGTGGAACGCGGTTACCTGTACGGCTATCCGGGCGACGAGTATGTCGACGTGCTCGGCTTGGACGATTACTGGGACATCGATCAGCCGTTGGAGGGACCGGATGCCGCCGACCCGGCCGAACGGCACGGCAAGTTCGTCTCGATCCTGACCTGCGCCGGGCGCCTGGCGCGGGAGCGGGGCAAGCTCGCCGCGGCGACCGAAGTCGGCTCGCCGCGCGAATTCGCCGCCGCGTTCGGCGATGACCCGGCCACGCCTTGGACCGCGTTCATGCTGAGCGCGGCCACCGCGAACGCGGATACCCGCCGCGTGCTGTGGTATCTGCCGTGGCGCAACTCGCCGGAGGCGGTCGGCGGCGGCGCGTACGGCACGCCGGCTCCCGGATCGCCATATGCCGAGGATTTCCGCCGCTTCGTGCGAGACGATTTCATGCGTCTCGCCGATACCGTGCCCGCATGGTGCGGCAGTGACGGCAATGACTGAGCAGGCATGCCAAATCCGGCCGAACGGAGTCATGCTTTTCCTTGCTTAGGCAGATTGTTCACTTCGTAGGCAGGCCTGTCGCGGACCTGCCACGCGAGTCCCCTATGATTCCAACCGTTCTCGGAGACGGTTCGCGCTGGTACCTGCCTACGAAGCGAACAATCTGCCTAAGCAATGCGGCATGGCGGGCATTCGCCCGTCGAAAGCGGTTCCTGGTGCCTTGTTTTCGCATCGGCAGAAACGCGATTGCCTCGGGTGGGATAAGCCGGTAGCGTTGACTGATGGGTCCGTAACGTAACCACACAATGCGCGCTGTGCAGCGCGCGCCAACGAAGGAGATATGGTGGTCGATAACAATCATGTGGGGAATGCCGTTGTGCCCGATGCAAACGGGCGGTTCTCATGGGGCAACGGCGTGGTGTCGATGGTGTTCGACACGGCCGGCGACGAGCCGGTGAGGCTGAGCGGGCTGTCGGGGCGTGGCATGGACGCCGCCGGCGTGGATGCCGCGCCGCAGCGCGATCCGCGCCCGATCGTGGAGGTGCTCGCTGCCAACACCGGTTCCCATGACAACCGGCTCGCGCTGATCGCCACGGTGGCCGGGTCGAAGCTGCGCTTCACCGGAGCCGTGGCAAGCGTGGTCCCGGCGCCGGGGGAAGCCGGGGCCGCGGGTTCGGCTCCGGCCGGCACGTACCGTCTGGAGATCACGCAATTCGCCCCGTACGACCAGTTGCAGCCGAGCGGCCGCCCGATGGAAAGCTCCGATCCGGGAGCCGCCCGCAAGCTGGCCGAAGCCGCTGCTGTTGCCGTTGATGGGGCCGGGACTGGCGGCGGAGCGTCCGCTGCCTCCGGCGCCGCCGGCGACGGTTCGCGTGTCGGGACTCCCGCCGACGGACTGACCGTCGTCTCCGTGTTCGAGGCGTATCCGGGGGTGTCGGCGGTGCGCGCGTACACGATCCTGCGCTCGCCGCGGCCGTTCCCGGTCGAGGCGGTGACGTCGTTGAACCTCACGCTGCCGTTGGACGCGAGCGGCGCCACGGTGGAGTCGTCACGCCTGTATTGGGGCGATAGCGCATGGGCGGTCGAGAATGACTGGCACTGCGCGAATCTGCGGGACACCGCGGTGCGTGACCGCAATCTGGTCATCAACCCGGGCGAGTCGAGCTCGCGGTTCGCGCTCAGCTCGGCCTCGACCTGGTCGACCGGCGTGCACCAGCCGGCCGGCATCATAGAGGCGTCCGGCGCCGGGGCCGGTGTGGCCGCGTTTTCGGTGATGTGGCAGATCGAGCACAATGGCGCATGGGAATGGGAGGTCGGCGAGAACGATCCCGGCCTGCACATCGCCGCGTTCGGGCCGGAGTATCAGGATCATCACTGGGACACCGCGTTGGGCGAAGGCAATGACTTTACGAGCGTCCCGGTCTCGTTCTCGGTTGCGGCCGGCGACTGGCAGTGGGCCGTCGCCGAAATGACGCTGCAGCGCCGCGCCCTGCGCCGCGCGAAGGCCGCGGAGCTTGGCCGCGAGGCCGAATTTGAGCACACGCAGGGTCTGGTGGTCTACAACGACTACATGAACACCCTGTTCGGCGATCCGCGTCTCGGCAAGGAGCTGCCGCTGATCGAAGGCGCCGCGAAGGTCGGCGCGGATGTGTTCTGCATCGACGCCGGCTGGTACGACAGCACCGATGACGGCTGGTGGGACATGGTCGGCGAATGGGAGCCCTCCACGAACCGTTTCGGTGACGCCGGCCTGGCGGGGCTCGCGCAGACGATCCGCGATCATGGCATGGGATTGGGCCTGTGGCTCGAGCCCGAGGTGATCGGCGTCAAGTCGCCGCTGGCCGCAACGCTGCCGGACGAGGCGTTCTTCACCCGCCATGGCGTGCGCGTGTGCGATTCGGGCCGGTACCTGCTCGACTTCCGCTCGCCGGCCGCCCGCGAGCATGTGACCCGTACCGTCGGCCGGTTGATCAGCGAGTTCGGCGCGGTGTTCTTCAAGTTCGACTACAACACGGTTCCCGGCACCGGCACCGACCGCGACGTCGAGTCGGTGGGTGGCGGCCTGCTCGCGCATTGCCGCGCGTACCTCGACTGGCTGGACGATCTGCGCCGCCGTCATCCGGACGTGATGATCGAGAACTGTGGCTCGGGCGCGATGCGCGCGGATTATGCGCAGTTGTCGCGTCTTGACCTGCAGTCGACCTCCGACCAGTGCGATCCACTGATCTACGCGGCGATCGCGGCCGGCGCCGGATTGACGATCCTGCCCGAGCAGCAGGGCAACTGGGGCTATGCGCAGCAGGAGATGGACGACGAGACGGCCGTGCTGACGCTCGCGACCGGCGTGCTCGGGCGTCTGTACCTGTCCGGGTTCATCAACCGCATGGACGAGTCGCGGCTCGGCTTGGTCCGCGACGCGATTGCGTTGCAGCGCCGCGTGCTCGCCGAGCAGGAGCGTCTGGTGCCGTGGTGGCCCGCCGGGCTGCCTGACTTCAACGGCGACTGGCTGGTCTCCGGACTGCGGCCTGAGCCGGTTGCGCAGGTCACGGGCGCTGTTGGTGCTGCTGGTTCCGTGGGCTCCGGGAATGATGGCGCGCCCGATGCCGCCGTATCCTACCTGACGGTATGGCGCCGTGGCGGCGAATCCTTCGTGGATGTTGCGCTGCCGGAATCCGCCGCGATCCGTCAGATTTTCCCGGAGCCCGCCAATGCGAGCCATGCGCCGAACACCGCCGTGTGGAGCGTCGAGCGGCTCGATTCCAGCGTGGTGCGCATCCATGCGGCCGAAACCGGCCAGCCCTCCGCCCGCATCTTCGCCGTGGAGATGGCCGAGTAGACGCAGCGCGCGCCGGGGGCGGCTCCGGGGCGTTGCGGATGCTCGGTCGCCCGGCGCCTGTTCTGCAGGTGCGGGATTTAGGTATGTGACGCCGTAGAGGGGCACTTCTTCTATGGGCTAGATGCGATGCTCCGCTTGCGGACAGCTAGGCGGGGCGGAACTTCTACAGTCTGAGGGGTCTGCTTCGCCGGGGCTTTTCGGCGGGGCGGTGATCATATCCTCCAGAAGGTTTGCCCTGCTTGGAATGGGTTAAGCGGAGTGGAGCTTCTGGTGGTTGACTGGTTTGCCCCGTTGGAAGTTCTTCGGCGGAGCGTGGGGCATATCCTCTAGAGGATATGCCCCGGTAACAGGTATCTAAGTGAAGCGGTGTATCTATGGTTTAGAAGTTTTGATTTGCTGTTCCCTCTTCAGAGGGGCGCCGGTGCTGTCCCTAGGAGGATTGCCCCGATGATGATTCTCTGAGCGGGGTGAAGCCTCTGCAGTCTGGCGGGTTTGCTTCGCCGAGAGCTTTCTGGTGAGGCAGCGGTCATATCCTCCAGAAGGTTTGCCCTGCTTGGGGTGTCCTAAGCGGAGTGGAGCCTTTAGCGTCTGGAGAGGTTGCCCCGCTGAAAGCCCTCCGCGGGGCGTGAACCATACTCCCTAGAAGACTTACCCCAATAGCGGGCCTCTAAGCGTGGTAAAATGTCTATGGTCTAGATGTTTTGCGCCAATTACAATACAACACAGGTAAATCCGGCGTCTTGTCAGGCGCCTTCAAAGGAGCGATACCCATGACTCAATCCGGGCGCGTGCAGCGTCTCATCCAGGATGCATTGGACCGTGCGGTCGATAACGGCGAGGTGGCCGGCGTAAACATGCTGGTCGTCCAGCATGGCGAGGAACGGTGGTATGCCGAAGCCGGCATGCGCAGCATCGAGCGCGGCGAGGCGATGACCCGCGACACGATCGTCCGCCTGTATTCGCAGAGCAAGCCGATCACCGGCACCGCCGCGATGATATTGGCCGAGCGTGGGCTGCTTGACCTTGCATCGCCGGTCAGCGACTACTTGCCCGGATTCAAGGGGCAGCGCGTCACCACGGAATTCATCGACCGCCTGTCGAACGACATCCCGACCGAGGCCGCGGGCACGACCGGCAACCATGACGACGACGGAACGCATACCGCCCCGGCCGTGCGCGAGGTGACGGTCAAGGACCTGCTGACCATGACCTCCGGCCTGCCGTACGGCGACTCCGCGTTCGAGGCCGGTCGTCTCGCCGGCAAGGTGTACGACGAGCTCGATGCGCGTCTGCATGGCCCGGACCCGATGGGCACCGTCGAGTTCGCGAATAGGCTGGGGCAGTGCCCGCTGCGATTCCAGCCGGGATCGCGCTGGATGTACGGCACGAGCGCCGATATCGTCGGCGCGATCGTCGAAGTGGTGAGTGGCAGACGATTCGGCGATTTCCTGCATGACGAGATATTCGGCCCGCTCGGCATGGACGACACCGCGTTCTATGTGCCCGAAAGCAAGCTGCACCGTCTTGCCGCGATCTACGACAATCCGGACAATCCGCTGGATCCGGCCAACGCGGGCAAGCCGCTGCGCGAGATCGTCACCGACCACCTCGGCGTGGAGTACGCGCCGACCAAGGACCCGGCGTACCAGGCCGGCGGCGCGGGGCTCAAATCCACTTTGGACGACTATGCGAAGTTCGGTCGCATGCTGCTCAACGGCGGCGAGCTGGGCGGCGAGCGCATCCTGCAGCCGAAGACCGTGCGCATGATGACCTCGGGCTCGATGTACGCCCGGCACTACCCCGATTTCGAGGAATGGCAGCCCGGCTGCAACTACAACACGTTCATGCGCATCGTCGAGGAACCGGGCAAATCCACGATGATCAGCAACCCGGGCGAATACGGCTGGGACGGCTGGCTCGGCACGTATTTCTGCAACGACCCGATGAGCGATTCCACCTTCCTGTTCATGATCCAGCTCGCCAACGCCGGCACGACGGCGTTCACCCGCAAGGTCAAGAACATCGTCAACGCGCACCTCGAATAGGGGAACACGAATAGGGGGCCTGCTGAGGGCGGTGCTGGTTGGCTGCATCAGCGTGAAGCACCGGCGCATTGCAAGCCGTTGAAGTGATGCCGGACGATTCATGACGCCAACACGGCTGAGGGGCGGAATGGCATGACCATTCCGCCCCTCAGCCGTGTTGGCGGGTCTTTGTCATGTGGATCTCGGGAAGGTCGGAGACCCACATGACAAAGACCTTCAGTTGGCCTTGACGCGTCAGCCGCGCTTTGACGCTCGGAGCGCGAGCCAACCGCCTGCCAGCAGCATCAACGCGATGCCGGCGATGGCGGCCACGGCGGCACCGGTCGACGCCAGATCGGCCTTGTTGCCACTCTGCTTCTGATGATCCGAGGCCTGCATATTCGACTGATTCTTGTCAGACGACTGATCGCTCGGCTGCTGCGGCTGATCCGAGGGTTGTCCCGAAGGCTTTTCCGCGGGCTGCTGCGGCTGCGGGGTTTCGGAACCGTCATTGCCGTTGCCGGTGTTTCCGTTGCCGTCCTCGCCCTTGTTGCCGTCATCTCCGCCGTTGTTGTCCTGATCGTCGGCATCGTTGGTCAGGTGGATGTTGTCGATGACGATGGCGCCGTTGCGGGGCGTGTCTCCCCCGTTGTCGTTGATGTACAGGCTGAACCCGGTGACCTTGGCCAGGCGTGCGGCGTCCAGCTTCTCGCCGGCGTGCGCGGTATCCCAGGCGGCGGGCACGAACTCGTCGGCGGTGAGCGTGACGGTGCGCCTGCCGGACTGCTCCAGGGACGGGTATGCCTCGAAATAGATGCCGTCGGCAACGACCTGCACCACCATCTTCTGGCCGGAGCCGTCCGAGGTGAGATCGAAGGCGAGTTCGTCGTACCGCGACCAGTCGGTCACCGGCAGGGACCCAAACGTCACGCCGACGTAGTTGGTCGTGCTGAAATCGTAGGACATGCGCAGGGCCTTGCCGTTGGCGCCGCCATCCACCAGCGACAGCATGTCGGTAGCGCCGCTGTTGACCGCATAGCTGGTGCGCAGTTCGTCGTCGTCCACGTAGGAGTCGAAATTGTCGATGACGTTGGGTGCCGAGGTTGGGCGGCTGCCGAGAATGACGTCGGCCGCGTCGGTGAGCTCGCCCTGATCGGTGACTACGTGGAGCTTCAGCGTGACGAGTCTGTTGGTGCGCAGTTCGGCGGGCACGTCCCACGTCGTCTTGAGATAGCCGTTGGCGTCTTCGGCCATGGCGTACTGGGTGCCATCGTCGCCGGCGGTGAACCAAGCCTTGGATACGGTTGCGTCGCCATCCACCTTGGCGTAGATGTCGGTGGTCTGCTGTTCGATGCGGGTTCTGGAGACCGGGTTGGCGAAGTGCACGACCGGGGTGTAAGGCACGGCTTCGTAAGAGCCGGAGAAATCGTTGGCCTCGCCGCTGGCCAGCACCAGACCGGGGCGCTTGGCGAACGTGGCGAAGTCATCGGCCAGCGCATTGCCTTCCCACGGCACGAATGCGTTATCGGTGCCGAAATTCGCCCAAGTGAGCATGTACGCGATGCCACGGGCCTCGGGATCGGCCTTGATGGTGTCGAATACGTGGGTGAACCATTCGGGGTCGGTCACGTTTCCGGTGACTCCCTTGTTGCCCAATGGGCCGAATTCGGTCATGGCGGGGATCTTGCCAGTGGCGCGCGCCTTGCGCACGATCATGGCCAGATCGGTCACCGCGCCCTTGGCCCAAGCCACGGTATCCGCCGAATCGTTGTCGTACAGGTCGTAGCCCAGCACGTCCACGTACTCGTCTCCCGGGTATGCCGCGAGATAACGCTGTTCGTCGCCGTTGAACGTGCCGTTGGGGGAGTAGGCGAAGAGCAGGTTGTGCACATTCTTGGTATCGCGCAGGTAATCGACGATGTACCGGTACAGCGCGATGCGCTCCGCGTCGGTGGCGTGGCCGGCGCCCCACCAGAACCAGGCGCCGTTGCTCTCATGCAGCGGACGATAGATGATGGGGATCAGTGTGCCGTCCGCACGCTTGGACTCCTGCGCGAACCGCGCCACGGCGTCCAGATATTCGTTGAGCTTGGGCTGCAGGTCGCCTCCGGGCAGCAGACGGTCCACGGCGCGCGTGGTGTCGTTGAAGTTGCCTCCGGTGGCGGGGTTGTACCAGTGCGACGACAGGGTGACGATGGCTCCGATGCTGTCCGCCTGGCGGACCTCGTCGGCCATCTTGGTGATGTTCTCATCGATGGATGCATCCTGCGAGCCGGGCCCCTCATAGCCGTAGAAGGAGAGCGTGTCCATGCCCCACATCGCCGGGTACTTGCCGGTCAGCGCATAGACATCGGAGTTGGTTCCCTTGTTCTGTTCGGGTGTGGAGATGGCATAGTCCACGGCATGCTGATGCCCGAACAGGGTGTTGCCGCCGTTATCCCTCAGCTTGGCGAACAGATCCTTGGTTTCGGGGGTGGCATGCGTATCGGCGATATTGACCGTCGATGCGGTGGCTGGTGCCTGCGCGGGCTGTTCCGTGGCCATGGCGGTGCCGGACAACAAACCGCCGCCCGCTGTTGCCATGGCAAGTGCGCACACGACTGCCGTGAAACGCCGGCGCGTGGTGGATGGTGTGATGGGCATGGATGTGGTTTTCCTTTCTTCCGGCGAACCTGCTCGGCTTCGAGCGCTCTGCATTGAGTTAACCGGTTGAGTAAAAGTATAGATATAATCAGCGTACTTTCAATGTGTTCCCAGAAAGAAAAGGCGAAATCCTAATGTTTTGTAGGTAAAAAAACTCGGAAAGTGATACTTAACCGGTTGTGTATCAGCGTGTTGTTGGTTATTGATTGGAGCCGCAAGCGGGAATGGGATGGAACGCACTCATAGCGGATGCATCCATAAGAAAAACAGCTTCCCGCGTGGGAAGCTGTGAAGGATTTTCGCATTTGGAAGCCAGGGGGGCGCCGTGCGGCGTCCCCATACAGCCGTTGCGAGCCGCTACGCCTGCGGGAGGAACGCGACCTCGAAGGTGAATCGTTCGGCGTCGAGGCGGTACCGCTCGAGCAGGGCGGGGCCGCAGCTGTTCGAGCCGATGCCGGACTGCTGGTAGTCCACGCACACCACGGTGGAGGCGGACGGCTCCAGCTCGCTGTTGTGCGCCTTGGCGGTGAGCTCCTCGGCCGTGTACGGCAGGGCCTGGAAGTCGAAGGTCGAATCCCCGCCCAGCACCGTCAGCGACGCGGAGCCGTCGGCGGTTTCAACGCTCGCCCAATCGCAGTCGTGGTGGTTGCCGTTCTCCTGCGGCTTGATGTACGGCTCGAACATCGATTCCGGCGTGCCCGAGAAAACGCCGTGGTAGCTTGCGCGGCGCTTGTCCGCGTAGCTCTCCACCGGGCCGAGGCCGCAGTACGTCACCTTGCTCATCGCCTTCGGCAGGAACAGGCGCAGGCCGAAGCGGGGCATGAACGGGAACCTCGTGTCGCGCTTCACGTCCATCGTCAGTTCCACCGCGCCGTTCGGATGGATCGTCCACGAGGCGTCGATGTCGGCGATGCGCTGCACGATCGGCGCGACCAGCGCCATCGTCACGTTGACCGTGATATCGCCGTCGACCAGTGCGGCATCCGGCGTGCCGGCCGCATCGGAGCCGTTGGCGGCCGGATCGTCCGAAGCCCCGAACGCGGCCACCAGCAGATCCTGCTCGTCCTCGGCGGTGACGTCGGCGGCGGGGTCGGCGGCCGAGGAGGCGGCCGGCGCGAACACCAGATCGTCCTCGTCGACCAGGATCTCGGTCGCATAGGCGCGGGCGTAGGCGTGGTCGTACTGCGCGAGCTCCCACTCGTGGCGGACGTTGCGGTCGTTGTCGGTCGGCGCGCGCCACACGTTGAGCTCCATCGGCCGGTCGAGCAGCGAGCGGTTCGCATACGTCATCGACGAGAACAGGCCGGTGCGCTTGTCGATCACGTAACGGAAGTCGGGGGATTCCACGGTGATCGCGGCCGCGGATTCCGAAACCTCCACCACATCGTCGTCGATATCGGCGGTGTCGGTGCAGTCGGCGCCGCCCTTTGCATCGGAGTCGAGAGTTGTCGGTGCGCCATCCGCGAGAGCGGCCTCATCCGGTTCGTCATCGGGCGAAGCATCGTTGGAATGACGCGCTTCCTCGAGCGCGGCCACCACGGTCTGGTTGCGGTTGTCGCCGGTGGGCACCGACAACTCGTCGAAACCGAGCAATCCGGCCTCGACGGCGTCGTTGCCGGGCAGCTGATAGTACTGCACGAGCAGCGTGGCCTTGCCGGCGTCCAGATCGTCGATCGCCGCGCGGATCTCGACGGGCAGCGGCACCGTCGTCTCTCCATGGGGCTCGATCGAAGGCGCCGTGGGGACCCAGTTGCCGGGGCGATCGGCGCGGAACGCCTCGCCAGCCTGCGGATCGGCCTCCCACGAGGCCTCCGCCACCGGCTCGCCGTCCACCATGAGCGTGAATTCGAGCGCCATGTTCGCATCGGCGGCGTCGAGGAAGTCCCAGTAGTTGTGCAGCGTCACCGTGCCGGCGGCCGCGTCGAAGCCGGCCACGCGCACCGGGCGGTACACGTTCTTGAACTCCAGCAGGCCGGTGTGCGGCGTGCGGTCCGGGTACACCAGGCCGTCCATGCAGAAGTTGCCGTCGTGCGGGTACTCGCCGGAATCGCCGCCGTACGCGTACTCGCGCTTGCCGGCCGGCGAGGTGCCGCGGTCGATGGCATGGTCGCACCACTCCCAGATGAACCCGCCGACCAGCCCGTCGTAGCGCTGGATGAGCTGGAAGTAGTCCTCCAGATCGCCCGGGCCGTTGCCCATCGCGTGGCAGAACTCGCACATCACGTACGGCTTGATGCCGTTGTCGCCGTCGTCGCCGTTGGACCCGTCGCGCTTGCCGTCCGGCGTGCGCGGCCCCTCCTCGGAGAAGTATTGCTCGATCTCCGCGAGGGAGGGGTACATGCGGCTGTGCACGTCGATGTGGGAGAAGTCGTACTCGCGGTCGCCGGTCACGTACCGCGCGCTCTCATAGTGCGTCAGGCGGCTCGGGTCGAAGGTCTGCGTCCAGGCGAGCGCCGCCTCGAAGGTGCATCCGTAGGCACACTCGTTGCCCATCGACCACATGATGATGCTCGCGTGGTTCTTGTCGCGTTCCACGCTGCGCTGCGCGCGGTCGACGGTCGGCGCGGTGAACGCCGGATTGTCGGCGATGATGCGGGCCCACCGCTCGCTCTTGGCGTCCCAGCCCATATCCTTGTCGATGACCTCGTCCGTGCCGTGGCTCTCGTTGTCGGCCTCGGCGATGACGTAGAATCCGAGCTGGTCGAACAGGTCGTAGAAGTGCGGCGCGTTCGGGTAGTGGCTGGTGCGGATCGCGTTGACGTTGTGCTGCTTCATCAGCGTCAGATCGCGCATGATCTGCTCCTCGCTGATCGCCGGGCCCGTCACCGGGTCGGAATCGTGGCGGTTGACGCCATGCAGCTTGATCGGCTTGCCGTTGACCTTGACCACGTTGCCGTCGACGCTGACCTCGCGGATGCCGATGTGATCGGTGATCGTCTCATGCTCGGTGGTGTAGACGATCGTGTACAGGTACGGGGTCTCCGCGGTCCACAGATGGGGCGCCTCGACGATGAGCTGCGCGTGGGCGGTCGGCAGGAACGCGCTGTCGCCGGCGGTCGCGCCGGAATCGAACGCGGCGGCGGATGCCGTGCCGGTCGCGGCGGCGATGCGCAGCGCCGATTCCGCGTCGGTCGCGTCGTCGTCGGTGTCGACGGCCTCGCCGACGGACTCGACGGTGCCCTCCTCCAGCGTGCCGTCCGATGCGTCGTCGGTCGCGTCGTCGTCGGCTTCGGGCTCGGCGTCCCCGTCGATGGGCTCGGCCTGCGTCTCGGCCACCAGGCTGCCGGCGGCGTCGAACAGCTGCACGGTCACCGGCACGTCCTCGTCGTCGAAGAACGCGAAATCCACGTCGACGGTGGCGTGGTCGACCGGCGCCGCATCGTACTCGGCGTCGGTCAGCCCCTCCTTGAGCAGCTCGGGATCGACGTTGCGCCAGATCGACGTGTGCGCGAAGTAGTCGCGCACCGCGTATTCGGGGCGGTCGAGCAGGTACACGTCGCGGAAGATGCCGGTCATGCGGAACTTGTCCTGGTCCTCCAGGTAGCTGCCGTCGCACCACTTGAGCACGAGCACGGCCAGCGTGTTCACGCCGTTCTCCAGCGCGTCGGTCACCTCGAACTCACTGGTCGAGTGGGACACCTGCGAATAGCCGAGGAACACGCCGTTCAGCCAGACGTAGAAGCAGGAGTCGACGCCCTCGAAATTGAGGAAGGTGCGCGGAGCCTGGGCGTTCTCGGTGTGCACGAAGTCGTGCAGGTACACGCCGCACGGGTTGTCCTGCGGTACGAACGGCGGGTCGAGCGGGAACGGGTACCTGACGTTCGTGTACTGGTGGGAGTCGAAGCCGTGGTTCTGCCACACGCTCGGCACCGGGATCGACGTGAATCCGGCCGGCGCGAGATCGCCGCGGTTGACGGTGCGGTGGTCGATGGCCTCCGCGAACCCGTCGGACGCCAGTCCGGTGAAGCCCGTCTCCCAGAACGCCGGGAGCCCGGCCGCGTGCGCGCCGGCCACTTCGGCGTCAAGATCGTAGATGCTGGCGTAGTAGCGGAAATCCCAGTCGCCGTTGAGCAGCGTGAAGCGGTCGGACTGCGTGCGGCGCTCGCCGACCGTGTCCATCCGTGCGGACGCCGGTACGTAGTATGAGCGGTTCGGCTGTGTGCCGACATGCAGATTATTGAGGTCTTCGTAATAACGAGGGATGAACATGCCTGGTGGCCCTCCTTCGGACGTGTCCGTGTGCAAGGCGCGTGATGCGCTTGCGTATGCCGCATTCCATTATGCGCTTTCCGCACGCGGAGCGCCATGGCGGTTATGCGTGATAATATGCACAAAATGATTGCTCATGGTGCATCTCTGCCCTCGCCCGCGGAACCGGCTGCGAAACCGGCCTCCGCGCCGGCCGATGCGGAGCTGGGGCGCGCACTGACCGGCAGCGTGCGCGGCATGGATATCAACGCCGGCTATCTGTACGGCGTGGATGCTGACATCGTGCGGACCGGAACGCTGATGGTCACCGCCTGCGGCCGCTACCGCATGGTGACGCGGGACGAATTCGCCACGACTCGTCTCGGCGGGCGCCGGGACTACCAGCTGCTGTATGTGCATGCAGGATATGCGACTTTCCTCAAGGGAGGGGCCGAACGGCGTGTGGGCGCCGGGACGCTGGTGCTCTATGAGCCGGGCGAGCCGCAGCGGTATGCGTATCGCGCGGCCGACGGCACCGAGGTGTATTGGGTGCATTTCACCGGCGACCGCATGCACGGACTGCTCGACGGCTTCGACGGGGCCGGGGATGGGAACGCCGGCGCGGATGGCCGGGGCGTCGTCCATCTTGAGCCGTCGGCGGAGTACGCGCGGCTGTTCAACCGTATGATCGGCGAACTGCAATTGCGCCGCATGTCGTTCGGCGAGCTGGTGGCGAACGATCTGTGCCATCTGCTGTTGATGGTCGGCCGCCAAGTGGCCGAGTCGAGCGGGAGAAGCGCGATGCCGGCGGGCATGGGCGGCGGAATGGGCGGCGGAATGGAGGCCGGTGGGGTCGCGCTGTCGGATGCCCGAGGCACCGAAGCGGATGATTTCGCCGGCATCACCGGCGTCGTCGGTATCGGATGGGCCGGAGCCGGGTATGCCGGCACCCGCCGGCTGTCGACGATGGTGCAGCAGGCGGTGCAGTATTTTCACCGGCATTTCGCCGAGAATATCAGCGTGTCCGACTATGCGCGCGAGCATGGGGTGAGCGTCAGCTGGTTCATCCGCGACTTCCGCGAATCGGTGGGCGTGCCGCCGATGCGCTACATCACCGATCTGCGTCTCAACGAGGCGCGCATGCTGCTGGAGAGCACGGTCTATCCGATCGCCGAAATCGCCGATATGGTCGGCTACGACAATCCGCTGTACTTCAGCCGGCTGTTCCGCTCACGCTTCGGGCAGCCGCCGTCGAGGTACCGCGGCCAATGATACCGGCGGCGTGGGCGTCACTTCCCGCGCGCCTGCGTGGCCTGGTAGGCGGCGAGCAGGATCGCCAGCCAGATCACGCCGGCGATCACGGCGATGCGGTAGCTCGACGAGAAGCACATGAGCACCACCACCAGCGCGAGGAACGCCAGCACGATGTACGGCATCACGCGCGCGAGCGGCAGCTTGAACTGGATGCGCCCAAGCGCCTCGTCCCCGGTCAGCCCGGCGAGCTCGCCCGGGCCGTCGCCGGCGGCGACGTGGCGGCGGAAATGGATCTCGGTGACCATGATCATCGACCAGTTGATCACGCCGGCGATGGTCGCGATGCTCATCAGATAGTTGAACGCGAACGCCGGCCACAGGAACACGACCACCACGGCCAGCGCGGTGACCGCCGCGCTGGCGAGCACGCCGGCCACCGGCACGCCGTGGAAGCTGAGCCGGCCGAGGATCTCGGGGGCGTTGCCCTGCCTGGCCAGCGAGTAGAGCATGCGCGAATTGGCGTACAGGCCGGAGTTGTAGACGCTCATCACGGCGGTCAGGCACACGAAGTTCAGGATGCCCGCGGCCGCGTGCACGCCGACCGAATCGAAGATCTGCACGAACGGGCTGGTCTTGCCGTCGATCGTGTTCCACGGCACCACGGCCATGATCACGCCGAGCGCGCCGATGTAGAACACGAGGATGCGCCAGATGATGCCGTTCGTGGCCTTCGGGATCGTGGTGCGCGGGTCTTCCGTCTCGCCGGCGGTGATGCCGATCAGCTCGGTGCCGCCGAAGCTGAACATCACCACGCACAGCGCCATGAGCAGGCCGGTCCACTGGCCGTCCGAGGTGTGCTGCATGAGCCCGTTCGGCAGGAATCCGCCGTCGAGCGCGAACCAGTTGGCGAAGCTTGCCCTGATGCCTGAATCGGTCGGCAGCCCGGCCGCCAGCACCGCCAGTCCGCCGGCGATCATCGCGACCACGGCCACGATCTTGATGATCGCGAACCAGAATTCGAACTCGCCGAACTTGCTCACGCCGAGCAGGTTTGCGGCGGCGATCACCACCAGGAACACGGCCGCCGAGACCCATTGCGGGATGGCGGGGAACCAGTAGTTGACGAAGCTGCCGACCACCGACAGCTCGACCATCGACACGAGGATGTAGTTGAACCAGTAGTTCCAGCCGCTCACGAAACCGGCGCGCTTCGACCAGTACCGGGTGGCGTAGTAGCTGAACGCGCCGGCCCTCGGATCCTCGACCGACATCTCGCTCAGCGCGCGCACGATCATGAAGATCGCCAGACCGCCGACCAGATAGGCGAGCAGGATCGACGGGCCGGCCAGCGCGATCGACTCGCTGGAGCCGTAGAACAGGCCGGTGCCGATGGCCCCGCCCAATGCGATGAGCTGAATATGGCGGTTTTTCAGTGATTTGCGGAGCGTCGCGGGGGCTGGTGTTTGGCCCGGCGACGCTGCCGGCGCGTATGGACGCTTGTTCGCTGCATTCATGCCATCTTCTCCCCATGCGTGTGGTTCCGGTGGTTCCGTGTGGTTCCGGCGGTTTCGGTGGTTCCGGCGGTGCCAGGCGTCTGCCTGATCCGCGCCATGCTGCCTGATTGTAAGCCGTTCCGCCGCGCGCCTTGCCGGGGCCGGCGGGGCCGTCACCTGCCGGTCGGCATGCCCATTGTGAAAATCGTGTGGGCAACGGCTTCGGGCGAGGCCTCGAGATCGGTGGACAGCCAGTACTGCAGCAGCCCGATGCTGCCCGAGACGGCGAACCGCATGCGCATCTGCGCCTCGGCCGGGTCGGCCGCGGCGTTCTGCAGCTGTTCGGCGATCGCGTGCCGGCTGTATATCAGCCCGAGCAGCTGCTGCTGGAACCCCACATCGGCCTGCGGGCTCATCAGCACCCGCAGATGGTTGCGGTTGTCGGCGATGTATTGGCAGATGTGCCCGATGATATGCTCGATGCCGGCGGCGTCCGGCTGCGCGAGCAGCTGGTCGAGCGCGCCCGTGATCCAGTCCATCGTCTCGTCCTCGATGTCGTGCATCATCTCTTCGATGCTGTCGTAGTGCGCGTAGAACGTGGAACGGTTCACGTCGGCGCGTTCGCACAGCTCCTTGACGGTGATCGCGCCGAGCGTCTTTTCGTGCAGCAGCTCGATCAGCGCGTCCTGCATGGTGCGTCTCGTGTACCGGGTGCGCCGGCTGTCGGTCAGTGTTTTCGCCATGACGTCCCCCTGTGGTCGATTCGTCCGGTTTGCCGGTATGTCGGTCTGCGGTCCTGTCGGTTTCCGGCCCCTCCCGGTCTTTCCGGTTTTCCTGCCCTGCCGGTTTTTGCCCTGCCGGCCCGTCGTGGCGCCGTGCCGCGCGCCGTGCCGCGCGTGGCTGGCGCGCGGGCCGACACAAGATAAGCCGACTGTTGGTTGCGAAACCGACATGGTGTTGTTTTACTTGAGTATAGCAACAATCGCCGGCGTCCGCCCGTAAAACGATGCCGGCGGCGGGCGGAGACGCGCGGAGGAGCGCGGGAACCATGCGGGAGGCGTGCGATGGCGTACATAGCATTTGACCGGGTCGTCAAGGAGTACCCGTCCGGCGGCAGCGTGATCCGCGCGCTCGACGAGGCGAGCTTCACCGCCGAACAGGGCGAGCTCAGCGTGATCCTGGGCCAGTCGGGCGCCGGCAAAACCACCGCGCTGAACATTCTCGGCGGCATGGACACCGCCACGTCGGGCCGGGTCGTCGTCGGCGGGCGCGACATCACCGGCCTGCGGAAAAAGGAGCTGATCGCCTATCGGCGCGACGATATCGGCTTCGTGTTCCAGTTCTACAATCTCGTGCCGAACCTGACCGCTCTGGAAAACGTGGAGCTCGCCTCGCAGATCTGCCCCGACCACTTCGACCCGGCCGATACCCTGCGCAAGGTCGGGCTGGGGGACCGGCTCAACAATTTCCCCGCGCAGCTGTCGGGCGGCGAGCAGCAGCGCGTCTCGATAGCCCGGGCCATCGCCAAGAAGCCGAAACTGCTGCTGTGCGACGAGCCGACCGGCGCGCTCGACTATGAAACCGGCAAGGAGGTGCTCCAGCTGCTGCAGGATTTCTGCCGCGACGAGGGCATGACCGTGATGATCATCACCCACAACTCCGCGCTCGCCCCGATGGCGCACAAGGTGATCCGGTTCCGTTCCGGCAAGGTGACCAGCGAGGAGCGCAACGCCTCGCCGCAGCCCATCTCCGACATCGAATGGTAGGGGCCGGCATGGCAAGGCATGGGAGAACCGGCCCGAACGAGGCGCCGGTGCACGGACTGGACGCGTTCGCCGAGTACGACACGGCGGCCATCGGCATGGCACCGGGCCGCGGCGGTGACGCCGGAACGGATAGGCCCGCGGCCGCCAAGGCGAAGGGCTCCGGCATGTCCGGCGCGTTCGTCAAGGACACCCTGCGCTGCTGGCTGCGCGGATGGAAGCGTTTCGCCTCGATCGCCGTGATCTCGCTGCTGGGCGTCGCCGTGCTGACCGGCATCTATGCCGGCTGCCGCGACATGTTCCTGGCCGCGAACCGCTTCTACGACGCCCAAGGGCTGCACGATATCCAGGTGATGTCCACCTACGGCCTGACCGAGGACGACGTGGACGCGCTCAGGCAGGTCAAGGGCGTCAAAACCGTGCAGGCCGAGCGCAGCCAGAGCGTGGAAACCACCGTCGACGGCACCGACAAGACCGTGACGATCAGCGAGATCGGCACCAACGGGCTGGATCAGCCCTATCTGCAGAGCGGCCGCATGCCGAGCAAAGCCGGCGAGGTCGCCGTCACCAAGAAATTCCTGATGGACAGCGGGCTCGCCATCGGCGATACGCTGACCGTCACTCCGGTGGAAACGTCGCAGGGAACCGCCGATGCGGCCTCGTCGTCGGCGCAATCCGGGGATGCCTCCACGGAGGAATCATCCCCCGGCTTTCCCACGGAACTGACCATCACCGGCGAGGTGCTCGACCCGAAGGACCTGAGCAACCCCGACGGCATCGGCACGGCCGCGTTCCGCATGTCGCTGGCCTCCGACTACACCTTTTTCGCGCCCAGCGACGGCGTGACCGGCACCATATACACGGCGATCAGCCTGACCGTCGAAGGGGCCGGGGGCAAGGACTCGTTCTCATCCGACTACGACGACACCGTGCGCGAGGTGGCCGATCGCATCACCAACACCGTGCAGAACAAACGGCAGCAGGAGCGCCGACAGACGCTGGTGGACGAGGCGCAGTCCACGCTCGACAAGGCGAAGGCCGACGCGGCCAAGCAGCTCGACGAGGCGCAGCGGCAGATCGACGATAAGCGCACCGAACTCGACAACGGCAAAACGCAGCTCAAGGAATCCAAACAGACCCTCGAAGACAGCCAGGTGACGCTGGAGAACAACGCCGACCGGCTGCAGGAGGGGCGCGACCAGCTCAACGCCGGGCTGACGCAGGCGCGCAACGGGCAGTCGCAGCTGCAGCAGGGGCTGGCCACCGCGCAGACGATGAGCGAAGTGGCCGGGCAGGCCGCATTTGCCGCCGAACAGGCCGCCGATGCGGCCGAGCAGGCGGTGCGCAACGCGGAGCAGGGGCTGACGGTTCCGTCGATCCCGCCCAACGGCGGCACCGGCGATGAAGGCGATAATGGCGCCACGCCTTCGGATGGCACGGAATCCGAAGGCGGCGGCAATGGCTCCGCGGCCGGCACGGCCCGTGACTCCGCGCTGGACGCGCTGCGCCAAGCCGCGCAGAAAGCGCGCGACACCGCTAACCAGCTGCGCGCGAAGGCTAACGAATCCTCCTCGCAGGTCGCGCAGCTGCAAGAACAGCTCGCCGCCGTCAATGCCACGATCGCGCAGCTTGAGCAGCAGTCCGAACAGTTGTCGGCGCAGGCCGAGCAGATCCGCCAGGGGCGCCAGCAGATCCGCGAGGGCTTCAAGCAGATCGAGGCCAGCGAGGAGGAGCTCGCCGACGGCGAGACCCAGCTCAAGGACGCTCAGGCCCAGCTGGACGCCAAGCGCGAATCGGCCGACAAGGAATTCGCCAAACAGCAGCAGCGCGTCGACGACATCGCCGCCGCCCGCTGGTACGTGCAGACCAGGTCGGCCATCGGCGGGTTCAGCTCGCTCAAATCCGACGTCAGCTCGATCGAGTCGATCGGGCGCGCCTTCCCGGTCGTCTTCCTGATCGTGGCCGTGCTGATGAGCCTGACGACCATGACCCGCATGGTCGAGGAGGAACGCGGCCTGATCGGTACCTACACCGGCCTCGGCTACAGTCACACGGCCATCGCCCTGCGCTACGTGCTGTTCGCCATGCTCGCGTGCCTGGTCGGCGGCGGCCTCGGTCTGCTGGTCGGGTTCCTCGGCATCCCGGCGTTCCTGCTGATCGTGCTTGAAGGGCTGTACTCGATTCCCGACATCCACCTCGAATACGACTGGTTCACCGGCACCGGCGGCATAGCCCTGTTCGTGGTCGGCATCGTGGCCGCGACGCTGATCGCATGCGTCGGGGAGATGCGGCAGACACCGGCCGAACTCATGCGCCCCAAGGCGCCCAAGGCGGGCACGCGCGTGCTGCTCGAACGCATCCCGCCGATCTGGAGGCGCCTCAGCTTCCTCAACAAGGTGACCGTGCGCAACATCGCGCGGTTCAAGAGCCGCCTGATCATGACGGTCGGCGGCGTGGCCGGGTGCACCGCGCTTATCGTGTGCGGCCTGGCCATCAATGACACGGTCGACACGATCGGCCCCAAGCAGTACGAGGGCATCATCCACTACGACATGCTGGTCGTCGGCGGAGACGACGACGCAGATGCCATGCGCAAGCGCATCGAGTCCGACGGCCGTACCGAGCAGGTGCTCGACCTGCGGATCGAAAGCGGCGAGCTCGATGCCGGCGACTCCGGCGAAACCATACAGCTCATGGTGATCCCCGACGAATCGCTCGGCGCGCTCAACGACATGGTCACGCTGAAGAACGTCGCCGGCGACCATGCGACGCAGGTCCTGAACAACGACGGCGTGATCGTCACGCAGTCCGCGGCCAACGCGCTCGGGGTTTCGGGCGGCGACGGCGTGATGCTGCGCGACGGCGAGATGCGGCCCGGCGAGGTGAAGGTCTCGGCCGTGATCCGCAATCTCATCGGTTCGGACGTGTACATCAGCGAAAGCCTGTACAAGAAGGCGTTCGGCGTATCGTCGCCGCTGACCTGGAACGCCATGCTCGCCACCCTCGACGGCACGGCCGACGACAACATCGCATACGTCGACAAGCTGTCGCGCGACCCGTCGGTGCTCAGCGCGGCCAGCACCGACGATCTGGAACGGGGATTCACGTTCAAGCTGATGAGCGCGGTCGTGGCGCTGATCGTCGGGCTTGCCGGCGGATTGGCGCTCGCCGTGCTGTTCACGCTCGCCAACACGAACGTATCCGAGCGCGTGCGCGAGATGGCCACGCTCAAGGTGCTTGGCTTCTACGACCGCGAAGTGCACACCTACGTGAACAAGGAGATGCTGATCCTGACCGGCGCCGGCATCGCGGTCGGGCTGCCGCTCGGCCGCGCGGTCGGCGGGTTGCTGACCCGCGCGCTGAGCATGCCCAGCATCTACTTCGAGGTGCAGGTGCACTGGTACAGCTATGTGATCGCCGCCGCGGCGACGCTGGTGTTCGCGCTGCTCGTGCAGCTGTTCACCAACCCGGTGCTCGACCGCATCGATCCGGTCAGTTCGCTCAAATCCGTGGAGTAGAGGCTGTTTCGGACGGTTCCGTTTCACTTCTTAGGCACATTGGTCGCTTCTTAGGCAGGTCATCGTGGAGCGCCGCTTGTCATAGCGCTGAAATACTGGGATCTTGTTCTCCGGTTTCGGGCGGAGCCTGCCTAAGAAGCGAACAATGTGCCTAAGAAGTGCAGCCGAGGGCGGACAAGACGGAAACTGAGCCGAACCTGTCCAACTCCCGGCGACGATGATACAGTGTGAACCTATGTTGCAAGCCTGCCGGAGCAAGGCGGGATACAGAGCAAGAAGAGCAAGACGCAGAGGAAGAACAGGTGAAGCATGGGCGGCGGTCATAACAGGAGCAACGGCTCAAACGGGCTCGGCGGCGGGTCATCCGAACCGGCGGAAGGCGGCAGCCGGCTCACGTCGGTAGAGAGCCTCGACAAGGGCAACGAGATGGCCCGCGGGCTGAACAACCGGCACGTGCAGTTCATCGCCATCGGCGGCACGATCGGCACGGGCCTGTTCCTCGGCTCCGGCAAGTCGATCGCGCTGACCGGCCCGAGCATCATCTTCGTGTACATCGGCGTCGGCGTCATCATGTTCCTGCTGATGCGCGCGATCGGTGAGCTCATGTACCGCGACCCGAGCCAGCACACCTTCATCAACTTCATCACGCGGTATCTCGGCAACGGATGGGGCACCTTCGCCGGATGGTCGTACTGGATCGTGCTCGTGCTCATCGGCATGAGCGAGATCACCGCCGTGTCCACGTACTTCATCACGTTCTTCGACACCTTCGGCATGGATCTGAGCCATTGGAAATGGCTGATCGAGCTGTGCTTCCTCGCCGCGCTGGTGACGATTAACCTGATCGCCGTCAAGGTGTTCGGCGAGGCGGAATTCTGGTTCTCGATGATCAAGATCACGCTGATCTGCGCGATGATCGCGACCGCCGTGGTCATGGTCGTGATCGGGTACCACTACGACGCCGTGCAGATCACCGGGCAGGACGGCATCTCCCCGGCCGGCCACGCTGGGCTCGACAACCTCTTCGCCGGTTTCTCGATCGCGCCCAACGGCTGGCTCAAGTTCCTCATGAGCTTCCAAATGGTGTTCTTCGCCTACGAGATGATCGAATTCGTGGGCATCACCGTCTCCGAGACGCAGAATCCGCGCAAGGTGCTGCCCAAGGCGGTCAACGAGATCATCGTGCGCGTGCTCATCTTCTATGTCGGCGCGCTGGTCGCGATCATGGTGATCGTGCCGTGGACCACCTTCAAGCCGAACGCCGACGGCTCCTTCGCCTCGCCGTTCATCATGGTGTTCCAGTATGCGGGGCTCAACTGGGCGGCTGCGCTCGTGTTCTTCGTCGTGATCACCGCGGCGTCGAGCGCGCTGAACTCGCTGCTGTACTCGGCCGGTCGGCATCTGTACCAGCTGGCGAGCGAGTCGCCGTCGCCGACGTTCCGCAAGGTCGGCGTCGTCTCGAGCCGCCGCGTGCCGGCCCGGGCGATCCTGGTCTCGGCGGCGCTGATCCTGCTCTCGCCGATCATCAACGCGGTCCCCGGCATGTCGAGCGCGTTCGTGCTGTTCTCGTCCGCCTCGTCCGCGGTGATCATCTTCATCTACGTGCTCACGATGGTCGCGCACCAGCGCTATCGCCTCTCGGCCGATTTCATCCCCGACGGCTTCGTGATGCCGGCCTATCGCGTTACCAACACGATCACGATCGTGTTCTTCGTGTTCGTGTACTGCACGCTGTTCCTGGCCGACGACACGCGGGGTTCCGCGATCGCCGGGCTGGTGTGGCTGGTCGCGTTCGGAGGCTACTGCCTGCTGCACGACCGCTTCGTGAACCGCGATCTCAAGGCGTCGCTGCACGAGTGATGCGGCGGGCGCCGTGGAGCCGCCGCCAACATGGTTTGAGCGGGTGACCCGTGCCCGCTCTGATCTGGCTCCCCTCTCTGAGGGGAGCTGCCACGAAGTGGCTGAGGGGAGAAGCCTCGCAAATATCGGGTATCAATCCGGTAACGTTCGGGATTTCCCTCAGCCGTTCTGTCATATTCGGGTTTCCCGGGAAGGGATCCGAATACGGTGGCGGCTCACGCGGCGTTGGCGGAACCGCTGGGGGCCAGATAGTCCGCGGCGTTGGTCGGGCTGGACGGCACGGCGTGACCTTCGGTCACGGTGCCGAGACCCGACAGATACGCTTCGCGGCCCGAGGCGATCGCGTGCTTGAACGCGCGCGCCATCAGCGGAATGTTGCCGGCGGAGGCGATGGCCGTGTAGGCCATGACCGCGTCCGCGCCCATTTCCATCGCCTCGGCGGCCTGGCTGGGCCGGCCGATGCCCGCGTCGATGATGACCGGCACATGGGCGTTCTGGATGATGACCTCGATGAAGTCGCGCGCCCGCAGGCCCTTGTTCGAGCCGATCAGCGAGCCGAGCGGCATCACGCACGCGGCGCCTGCCTCCTCCAGTTGCCGCGCCGCGATCGGGTCGGGGAACATGTACGGCATCACCACGAATCCCTCCTTGGCGAGCATCTCGGTGGCACGGATCGTTTCGGCGTTGTCGGGCAGCAGGTACTTGGTCTCGTGCTCGATTTCGACCTTGACGAAATCGGTCTGGCACACCTCGCGGGCGAGCCGCGCGATGCGCACGGCCTCCTCGGCGTTGCGCGCGCCGGAGGTGTTCGGCAGCATCGTGATGCCCTTGGGGATGTAGTCGAGCAGGTTGTTCTCGGTGGTGCGGCAGCGGCGCAGCGCCATGGTGACGATCTGCGTTCCCGCGTTCTCGATCGTCGCCTTGATGAGGTTCAGGTCGTAGCGGCCCGATCCGAGGATGAATCGGCTGGTGAACCGGTGCCCGCCGAGCACCAGAGGGTCGGCGTCGCCGGTGGCGATCGCGTCGTAGGCGTGCTCGTCCGGTTCGGGCAGGACCGCGGTGTTCGTGGCCGTGCCGACCAGCTCGTCGAGGGTTGGATTATCGGTCATGGTATGTCCTTGCGTGTTCGGTGGTACGTGTTCGGTCGTGCGTGTTCGGCTGTCAGGCGTCTTCCTCGTCCAGGATCAGGCGGGTGATCATATTCGCCTCCTGGCAGGCCACCACGCCGACGCGCGGGGCCATCAGCCCGGCGCCCGGAACCGGAGCGGTCTCGCCGTCGCCGCAGAAGTAGAAGTTGCGGGACACCCGTCGGGTGGAGATCAGGTTCGAGCTGCGGAATCCCGCCATGCCCGAGGCGGAGACGAGCTTGGCGTCGGGCAGCTGCTCGAGCACGGCGTTGACCAGCAGCGTCTTGTTCTCGGGCACGTCGAACGCCTCGCAGATGATGTCCGCGTCGCCGAACAGCTCGGCGACGTTCTCGTCGGTGACCTTCACCGTGTCGATGCGCACGTCGACGAACGGGTTGATCTGCGCGAGATTCGCGCGCAGGGCCTCGGTCTTGTACTGCCCGACATCCTTGAGGAAGTACTGCTGACGGTTCAGATTGGTCATATCCACGCGGTCGAAGTCGACCAGATGCAGATGGCCGACGCCGATGCGCGTGAGCGCCACGGCCACGGTCGAGCCGAGCCCGCCGCAGCCGGCGATCGCCACATGGGCGTTGTCCAGCTTGCTCTGCGTGGCCTCGGTATGGCGCTCGATCAGCGCGTCGCGGATCTCCCGCTCGGACACGAGCGTGGTCGGGTCGGGCGTGCCGTGGAACGCGGCGTCGCGGGCGGCGAGCTGAGCGTCGTCGGCGGATGGCGTGAATCCTGCTGGTATCGGCATGATCGTCAGCCTCCCTGCACGAACGTGACGATTTCGACGGTGTCGGTGCCCTTGAGCATCGTCTCGGCGCGCTTGACGCGCGGCACGATGGCCCCGTTCAGTTCGACGGCGACGCGCTCGGGCGTGAAGCCCAGGCGTTCGATCAGATCGTTGACGCTCAGCGGCGTCTCGATCTGCTCTTCCTTGCCATTGACGATCATGTGATCCCCTTGTTCCGGCGCGCCGGCGATGGCCCGTCGGCGCGCGTAATAAAAAAGGGTCGCTGAAGCAGCCGTACCCTGTGAGGTGGTGCGCCCCTTCATGACCCTGGTCATTCGATATTCAGTTATAAGGCAATGTTTGGTTATTGGAACGAAATATCGCGGCGTTGCGCCGGTGCGCTGCGCCCGGACTGCTTGCGGAACCGCCGGTGCGCCAGCGCGATGACGAGTCCGCGTGGTGCCGCCGTGCGTGCCGGAAGCAATGCGGTGCAGACACGGCGTGCGTGCCTTGACATGCTTCGAATGGATGGGAGTGCATCGCGAACGCCATGCCATATGGCGTGACCAACCCGTTTCCTTACGGCGGCATTACCCGCATCAAGTTGACGGTCGAAGTTCGCGACTTCCTCTCAGCCCATCCGGGCTCCCGTTCGGTTGCGTTACCATCATAGCGCCGACCGTGCGACATGCCATGCGGGCGGGGTGGACGGGGTGAGGCGACCGGCATGCCGCGCGCCGGACCGGCCGCCCGGCTCCCTCGGCCGCATGTCCGCGCCTATGCGAAGATGGTGGCATGACAGCATTGCATCATGCGACCGATTTCGCGAACACCGTCGATTTCGCGGGATATCACATCCCCCGCCTCGGCATGGGCACGATGGCGCTTGCGATCGAGGGGCGCCCCGACCGCGGCACCGCGCTCGAGACGATTCGCGCCGCACTCGACTGCGGCGTGCGCTATCTCGATACCGCATGGTCGTATTATCTGCCGAGCGCTCCCGGAACCGGGACTCCGGAGGACATGGGATACGGCGAGCGGCTGGTCCGCGATGCGCTTGCCGGTTGGGACGGCCCCCGCGATGAGGTGCTCGTCGCCACCAAGACCGGGTACCGGCGCACCTGCGAGGCGGTTGCCGGTGCGTCAGCCTCGCAGGATCGGGCCTCGGCAACGGGCGGCGGGCGCCAGCATCTGCAGGCCGCCGGCAGCCGCTATGGCTGGATGGCCGATTCCCGGCCGGAGACGATGATCCGCGACGCGAAGGAATCCGCGCGGCATCTCGGCGTCGACGCGCTTGACCTGCTGTACTCGCACGGCCCGGACCCGGCGGTGCCCTACGAGGATCAGATCGGCGCGCTCAAGCAGCTGCTCGACGAGGGCGTGATCCGCTACGCCGGCATTTCCCGGGTCGACAACGCGCAGATCGACACGGCTCGCGCGATTCTCGGCGACCGGCTGATCGCCGTGCAGAACCAGTTCTCCCCCTCGCACCCGGACCCGGAGCGCACGATGGAGCACTGCGCCTTGCTGGGTCTTGATTTTGTCTGCTGGTCGCCGCTCGGCGGGTTCCTCGATCCGTTCGACCGGCACTGCTACGACCCGTTCCGCGAGGTCGCCGCCGCAAGGGGCGTCTCCTACCAGCGCGTCGTGCTCGCGTGGGAACTGACCCGCTACGATCGGCTGTTCACGATCCCCAGCGCCCGGAATCCGCATGAGATCAGGGATTCCTTCGCCGCGACCGAGCTGCGGCTCACGGACGAGGAGCTGGCGCGGCTCGGGTGAGGGCGCCTGTTCTCAGTTCGCGGACGGGCGCGCGCTGTGCGGGGAGTATTGGAACGACCCGTGCACCAGCGACGAGGTAAAGTGCTCGGTGCACATGCCAAAATCCACCGCCTCATGCGTGCAGCCGACGATGCTGCAAGAAGTGCGTTCCATGATGTCCCCTTCCTTGGTTCCCCCGTACTGCGGCAGCGATGCCGGTTCCGGTACTGATAACGCTACTCTTCTTTGCGCGATGGGCATAGGGGAAACCTTGTTTTTGTTAGCCGCGTCACATTCTTTGGGCATGTCGTGCCGCGTTATCGGTCTGTGGCGCCGGAGCCGGTGCTGGCGGTGTCGGGAGAGGGCGGCTTTCGCATGCCCAAACACCCGTTCTGCGGTTTGACATGCTGAAATACCCGAAATCGAGGCCTATTTCGGGTATTTCAGCATGTCAAACGGCAGAACGGGTATTTCGGCAGGCCAAAAATCTCGCGTAGTAAATTGTTTATAGTGTGAGATAAAATACCGGTGGTTGTGAGATCCGGGCGACATGTGCCCATGCCGTGAATGCTGGCGGCGTGTGGCTGCAATGGCCGTGCATGCGGCGCGTCGCTCGTACCGCGTGATCGCGCGCGTCAAAAACATGGGAAGCACAAGCATGGGAGTGGCTGATGGGATTCGAGCAGGAGGCGCTGAGCGAGCTGTACGCCAGCGTATGGGGCAATCGTTCCAAGATGCAGCGGGACTTCACCCGGGGGGTGCATGGCGAGGCATTCGTTCTGCACGAGTTGTCCTGCAAGGGGACTCAGACGCCGTCGCAGCTCGCCGCGGCGCTGAAGGTGAGTTCCGGCCGCGTGTCCACGGTGTTGTCGGTTCTGGAGAAGAAGGGCCTGATCACGCGGGATGTCGACCCCGATGACCGGCGCATCATCCGCGTGAACCTGACGGAGGCCGGGCGCACCCGGGCGGGGCATGACATGGAGGAGCTGCGGTCGGCGGTCTGCTGGATCTTCTCGCAGATGGGGGAGCGGCGCACCCGCGAACTCGTCGAACTGGTCGCGGAATTCTCCGTATACATGTCGGTGTGCCACCCGGGCAAGGCGCGGCCGACCCCCGAGGAGGTGCGTGCCGCGTTCGCGGAGAACGAAGAGCGCCGTCGCAAGGCGTTGTCCGATGGGAATCCGGACTGCGGGGCGTAGCCGATCCATTCTGAGGCGGGGCGATCGGCCTCCCCGCCACGGCCGCGCGTTGGTTCCCGGCCCTGGCGATGATGCTCCGGCGTTTCGCTCTCAGGAAATACACAGCATCATGCGTAATATCTCACACTGTAAGTAATTTGCCAATAAGAGATAAATGAACATCGGGATACGCGGCATTGCGAACTCGCGGCGCGTATCGGCAGCATCAGCAACATCAGCAACACATCAACAACCGTCAACAACGAAAACAAAAACACCGGAAGGGAAACGAATGCTACGCATCATGAAATACCTCTCCAAAGCGGAGATAGGTCAGATGCTCATCGCTCTGGTGACCATCATCGGTCAGGTCTACTTCGACCTGAAGCTGCCTGACTACATGTCGGACATCACCACCTTGGTCGAGACGCCGGGCAGCGACATGAAGGACATCTGGATCGCCGGCGGCAAGATGCTGCTCATCTCGCTCGGCTCCGTGGCCTGCGCCATCATCACCGGCTATATCGCCGCGCGCGTGGCCGCCTCGTTCACGCAGCGCCTGCGCTCGCTCGAATTCCGCAAGGTCGAATCCTTCGGTCCGGCCGAAATGAGCCAGTTCTCCACCGCCAGCCTCATCACCCGTTCCACCAACGACATCACGCAGGTGCAGATGTTCATCACCATGGGCCTGCAGCTCATCGTCAAATCGCCGATCATGGCCGTGTGGGCGGTGTGCAAGATCGCCGGCGAAGGCTTCGAATGGACGGTCGCCACCGGCATCGCCGTGGTGATCCTGCTGGTGGCCATCGTCATCATGATGGCCATGGTCATGCCGAAGTTCAAGGCCATGCAGGCCCTGACCGACAACATCAACCTCGTGGCCCGCGAAAACCTCACCGGCCTGCGCGTGGTGCGCGCCTACAACGCCGAGGACTACCAGGAATCCAAATTCACCAAGGCCAACAAGGAGCTGACCGAAACCCAGCTGTTCACCAACCGCGTCATGGCGTTCATGATGCCGCTGATGAACACCATCATGAACGGCCTGATGCTCGCCGTCTACTGGATCGGCGCCTACCTCATCGACGCCGCCGGCCTCAAGGACAAGCTCACCGTGTTCTCCAACATGGTCGTGTTCTCCAACTATTCCGTGCAGGTCATCATGAGCTTCCTGCTCATGAGCATGGTGTTCGTGCTCTGGCCGCGCGCCGACGTGTCCGCGCAGCGCATCATGGAGGTGCTCGACACCGAGCCGATCGTCAGGAACGGCACCAAAACCGCCGCCGATGTGGCCAAGACCGGGCAGCGGGGCACCGTGGAGTTCCGCAATGTCAGCTTCACCTACCCGGATTCGCGCGAGGCGATGCTTGAAGGCATCAGCTTCACCGCCAAGCAGGGCCAGACCGTGGCGTTCATCGGCTCCACCGGTTCCGGCAAATCCTCGCTCATCAATCTCGTGCCGCGCTTCTACGACGTCAGCCAGGGCCAGGTGCTGGTCGACGGCGTGGACGTGCGCGACTACGACCTGAAGTCCCTGCGCGACAAGATCGGCTACGTGCCGCAGCAGTCCGTGCTGTTCAAGGGCACCGTGGCCTCCAACGTGAGCTACGGCGACCAGCCCGGAGAGTCGTCGGATGTCGAGATGGCGGACACCTCCACCCCGGCCGGGCGCAAGCGCGAGGCCGAGCTGATCGCCGCCGGCAGGGCCGCGGAAGGCGCCGATATGCCGGCCGAGCAGCTGGACCGCATCAAGGCCGCGGCCGGCGTGGCCCAGGCCAGCGAATTCGTGGAGCGCATGGACGGCGAGTATTCCGCCGCGATCGCCCAGGGCGGCTCGAACGTGTCCGGCGGCCAGAAGCAGCGCCTGTCGATTGCGCGCGCGGTGTACCGTCACCCGGAAATCCTGATTTTCGACGACTCGTTCTCCGCGCTCGATTTCAAGACCGACCGCGAAGTGCGCGACGCGCTCGCCCGCGAGGCCAAGGATTCCACCAAGCTCATCGTGGCCCAGCGCATCGGCACCATCATGAACGCCGACCGCATCGTCGTGCTCGACGATGGCAAGGTCGTGGGTCAGGGTACGCACAAGGAACTGCTTGAGGACTGCGACGTGTACCGCCAGATCGCCGAATCCCAGCTCAGCCAGTCGGAGCTTACCGCGTAGGGGCTTACCAGGCTCCCGCTGGCGGGAGCTGTCGAGCATAGCGAGACTGAGGGTGGTCTCCGATCTCCCCTCAGTCACTTCGTGACGGCTCCCCTCCAGAGGGGAGCCAGGAAACAAAGGACTTAACACAAATGCCAAGAGGACCAATGGGCGGTGGGCGCACCACCGAAAAGCCCAACGACTTCGGCAAGGTCATGGGCAAGCTCGTGAACTATTGCCGCAACTATCTTCCCGTCATCGTCATCGCGCTCGTCCTGGGCGCGGCCGGCACCGTCTGCCAGATCGTCGGCCCGGACAAGCTCAAGGACATGACCAACGAAATCGTCAAGGGCCTGCCCGCCATCGTCAACGGCAAGCCGGTGATGAATTCGGTCGATTTCGGCGCTGTCGGTCATATCGCCTGGACGCTGGTGGCCCTGTACGTGGGCTATGCGGTGCTCGGCTACGTGCAGAGCTGGATGATGGCCAACGTCACCCAGCGCACGGCCCAGCGCCTGCGCGAGTCGATCTCGGTCAAGATCAACAAACTGCCGCTCAAGTACTTCGACAAGGTCAGCTACGGCGACGTGCTCTCCCGCATCACCAACGACGTGGACGCCATCGGCCAGACGTTGGGCCAGTCGCTCGGCTCGCTGATCACCTCGGTGACGCTGTTCGTGGGCGCGCTGGTGATGATGTTCTACAACAACGTCATCATGACCCTGTGCGCCATCGGCGCCAGCGTCCTGGGCCTGATCATCATGATGGTCATCATGAAGGCGTCCCAGAAGTACTTCTCCCGCCAGCAGATCGCGCTTGGCGACGTCAACGGCCATGTGGAGGAGATGTACGCCGGCCACCTCATCGTCAAGGCGTACAACGGCGAGGCCGACTCGATCCGCCGCTTCGAGAAGTACAACTCGGACCTCTACGAGTCCGGCTGGAAGTCGCAGTTCCTCTCCGGCCTGATGATGCCGCTCATGAACTTCGTTGGCAACTTCGGCTACGTGGTGGTGTGCGTGGTCGGCGCGGCGCTCGCGCTCGACGGGCAGATCGAGTTCGGCGTGATCGTGGCGTTCATGATGTACATCCGCCTGTTCACCCAGCCGCTCTCGCAGTTCGCGCAGGCCTTCCAGAACCTGCAGCGCTGCGCGGCCGCCGCCGAGCGCGTGTTCGGCTTCCTCGAGGAGCCGGAGATGGAGGACGAATCCGGCAAGTCCGCCTTGCTCGGGGCAAACGGCCACGAGGTGAAGGGCAACGTGGAATTCAGCCATGTGCGGTTCGGCTACGAGCCGGACAAGCCGATCATCCACGACTTCTCGGCTGACGTGAAGGCCGGCCAGAAGGTGGCCATCGTCGGTCCGACCGGCGCCGGCAAGACCACCATGGTCAACCTGCTCATGCGCTTCTACGAGATTTCCGGCGGCTCGATCTCGATCGACGGCGTGGACACCAAGTCCGTGCCGCGCTGGAACGTGCACGACCAGTTCTCGATGGTGCTGCAGGATACATGGGTGTTCCGCGGCACCGTGCGCGAGAACATCGCCTACTCCAAGCCGGGCGTGACCGACAGGCAGATCGAGGACGCCTGCAAGGCCGTTGGCCTCGACCGTTTCATCCGCTCGCTGCCGCAGGGCTACGACACCGTGCTCGACGACAAGTCGAGCCTGTCGCAGGGGCAGAAGCAGCTGCTCACCATCGCCCGCGCGATGGTGCAGGACGCTCCGATCCTGATTCTCGACGAGGCCACCAGCTCCGTCGACACCCGCACCGAGGAGCTGATCCAGAAGGCGATGGACGCGCTGACGGTCGGGCGCACGAGCTTCGTGATCGCCCACCGCCTGTCCACGATCCGCGACGCCGACATGATCCTGGTGATGAACCACGGCGACGTGATCGAGCGCGGCACGCACGATGAGCTGCTCAAGGCCGGCGGCTTCTACGCCGATCTGTACAACAGCCAGTTCACGCTGACTGGCGCACGATAAGCTCGCCGGTGAGCGTTATGGAATCGGGGCCGGTATCCCTGCCGTCGTCGAGCTGCCGCAGCAGCATGTCGACGGAGGTGATGCCGGCCCTTCTGAAATCCTGCCGGTAGGTGGTCAGCGCCGGTCTCCAGATCGCCGACAGCGGATGGTCGTCGAAGCCGACGACGCGAACGTCGCCCGGGATGCGCCGCCCCTCGTCCATAAGACCGCTCATCAGGCCCATGGCGATCTCGTCGTTGCCGGCGAAAATGGCGGTGATATCCGGCCGATGGGCGAATTGGCGCCCGAGATCGCGCGCCTTGTCGGGCGACCACCCGACCGTGAATGATTCCGGAATGTCGAGGCCGCGGTTGCGCAGTGCCGCCCGCCAGCCGCTGGAGCGGTTCCGCCCGCCGCCGGCTCCGGGGACCGAAACGTGGTGCACGGTCGGTGCCCCGGTGCGCAGCAGGTATTCGGTCAGGCGCAGCCCCGCTTGGTATTCGTCGAGCGAGATATGCGCATGGTAGGGGTCGAAGTCGCCGCCTATCACCACGCAGGGCATGGATTCCGGGATATAGGTGACGGCCTTGATGGCCGTATCGTCGTATTTGAGTACGATGATGCCGCAGGGATGCTGGTCCAGCGCCATGCAGACCGCCGCCTTGCCGGATTCGGTCGATTCCTCGTCGAGCTTGGAGATCGTGACCGCATAGCCGAGTTCCCGGGCGCGGTCTTCGATGCCTTGAATAGTGACCGCCGACCCGAGCAGCGTGGTGTTGCTGGACAATACGGCGATGCTCTTCGTCGAGGCGGTGACCAGTCCTCGGGCGATGCCGCTGGGGCGGTACTCCAGCAGGGCGATGGCCTTCGCGATGCTGGCGCTCGCCTCTTCGCTGATATGCGAGGAATGGTTGAGATAGCGGGAGACGGTGGACACCGAGGTCCCGGCAAGGGCGGCGACGTCCTTGATCGTGGGGGTGCGTTTCGTCGGTTCCTTTGGCATGGTTCTCCCATTCATTTCTTGTGCGATTACGCCGTGCTGCATCGCCCATGCAGAGTGCCGAAGGGTGATTGAGGGGACGCTATATGCCCCTAAGTATAACGATGCGACACTGCTCGGGCAACCACATGGGTGCATGGATACGATACCATATAATCCCGCAATGGGCCATATTTGCGGTGTGTGTGCCGTGCCGCTCGGTCTGTTGGCTGACTGGATTGATGCGGTGATTTTTGTTGGAATATCAACGATTATGGATAATTGTACGCCGGAATTTGGCGATGGTTCCGAATGGGTGACACGCGCGAAAGCCGTTTGGGAAGTTGTCATGGAACCGATACCATGATAGAGTTTTCGCATGGCACGGGCGCGAGGCCGCTAGGGAAACGGAGGCAATCGCTGCAAGTGCACGGTGCATTGATGCGGGGCCCTCCGCGCGGTAGCGGCATGGGCGCCGGGCGCCGTGCCGACCACGCGCGGCCATGGGGACGACGGTTCATGCGAGCGGTTCGTCATAACGGTTCATACCGAGAGAAAGGTCAATCAATGAAGATTCTCACTGTCAGGAAGACGATTACGGCCGTCGCGGCCGTCGCCGCGGCCTCGATGGCCCTGGCCGGGTGCTCCAATCCCACCGCGGGCGGCGGCGCCGGTGCGGGGGCGGATCCTTCGTCCGCCGATTATTGGCCGTCGGCCACCGCCAAGCTTGACGGCGTCGAGCTGAAGATGTGGGCGGCCCAGACCTCGAACAAGATTCCCGCCAAGGTGATCGAAGGATTCGAGAAGGCCACCGGGGCCAAGGTTTCGGTCGAGACCATTCCCGACCCCTATGAGCAGAACGTGCAGACCAAGGTGACCACCGGCGATGTGCCGAACCTTGCGATGTGGCAGCCGACCAAGTCGATGCTCGCCGGATTCATCGCGCAGGACAAGCTGCAGAAGCTCGACAAGGCGCCGTGGGTCGGCAACTATGTCGAGGGCGTGGCCGACGCTGGCGGCGTTGTGGACGGCACCCGCTATGCGGCGATGGTGTCGATGCCGTCGGTGCAGGGCGTCTTCTACAACAAGGACGTCTTCAAGAAGGCCGGCGTCACCGACATGCCGAAGAACTGGAACGAGATGGTCGAGGCCGCCCGCAAGATCAAGTCGACCGGCGCCGCCGACTCCGCGTTCTTCGAGGCCGGCGGTTCGCAGTGGACCACGCAGTACGCGGTGAGCGTGCAGCTGGCCGATGCCGCCAAGAAGGGACTGTGGGACCGCATCAACACCGGCGAGGAGAAGTTCACCGACAAGACCGTGCAGGGCGCGGTGGACAACTACAAGGCGCTGTTCGACGAGGGCCTGTACAACAAGGACGCCACCACCGCCAAGGACTCCGACGAGGCCGCGGCCCTGTGGGAAGGCAAGACCGGCATGTTCATCGCCGTGGGCGGCCTGTTCAATTCCGTGGCCGCGCTCGCCAAGAACGACAAGACCGCGCTTGACGAGAAGATCGGCTTCTTCCCGATCTCGACCGAGGGCAACATCGGCACGATCATCCCGGAGCAGACGAACGCCGTCATCTCCTTCAAGTCCGGCGACGCCAAGAAGGACGCCGCTGCCCGCCAGTTCATCAACTACTGGATGAGCGACGGCTATGCCGACTTCGTCAAGGACCAGAACGTCATCTCCGTGCTCAAGGACGTCAAGTCCCCCGACACAATCCCGCAGGCGCTGCTGGACGCCGCCGATTCCATCAAGACCGGCGTCGGCTCCATGCAGTCGCTCGCCATCGCCAACCCCGACCTGTACCTGTACCTGGCCGAGATGATCACCGGCACCAAGAAGCCGGAAGACGTGACCAAGGCCACGCAGGATCAGTTCGCCCAGCTCGCCAAGGCGCAGGGCGCCAAGGGGTTCTAGTTATCCCGCGCCATAAGCTGGCTCCCCTCTCGGAGGGGAGCTGGCCGCGAAGCGGTCTGAGGGGAGCATTGCCGCGAACGCCTGCATCAAGCCGATTCGCATGCGCTCCCCCCCATAAAGGGGAGCCGAAATGTTCGACGAACTTGCGGCGCAAGCCACCAGCGGATTTGGAGAGGAATACGATGACATCATCACATGCGCTCGAGGGCGGTGCGAACGCCCCAAGACGGGCGGGCGGGGCCGGTCGATCCGGCGGCCTGGCCCAGTCGATACTGAAGAAGAACTACCCGCTGCGGTACATCGTGCCGGCGTTCGCCATTCTGCTGGTGTTCTTCTTCGTCCCGACCGTTCTGAACTTCGTCTACGCCTTCACCAACTGGTCGGCGTTCTCGAAGACCATCGAGTTCAACGGGCTCGATAATTTCTTCGACCTGTTCCAGTCTGGCACGCTGGTGCGCGACCTGCGCACGACGATCATCTACGCGCTGCTGGTGGCCGTTTTCCAGAACGGGTTCGGCTTGCTGCTGGCCGTGTTCCTCGAGGACGACACGCGCATCAACCGCTTTGCCCGCGTGATGTTCTTCGTGCCGGTGATCATGTCGGCGCTGGCCGTCGGCTACATCTGGCAGGCGGTGCTCAAGCCCGACGGGGCATTCAACCAGATCCTGTCGTTCTTCACCGGCCACCAGATCGACGTGGCGTGGCTCGGCTCCACCACCTGGACGATCGTGCTGGTCGCCGCGATCCACGGCTGGAAGTGGATGGGCCTGTCGATGCTGGTGTTCCTCGCCGGTCTCAAGACCATCGACGCCGATGTGCTGGAAGCCGCCGCGATCGACGGCGCGAACCGCCGCCAGGTGTTCTGGAAGATCAAGTTCCCGCTGCTGGCGCCAGCGTTCACGTTCAACGTGGCCACGTCGCTGCTCGGCTCGATGAACGGCTTCGATATCGTGCAGTCCACCACGGCCGGCGGCCCGGGCGGCTCCACGGAGATCCTCAACATCTTCGTGTGGCGCACCTTCGGGCAGGGCCTGTATTCGCAGTCGACCACGATGAGCCTGGTGCTGTTCATCATGGTCATGGCCATCGCGGTGCCGCTGATCTGGTACCTGCGCAGAAGGGAATCGAAGATCCTATGACTTCCGCAACATACGGCGTAGCGCCGAAAACCAATGAATCGGTCACCGTCAACCGCCGTTCGGTCGCGGGCGGCGTCATCCACGCCATCCTGGTGGTGCTGGTGATGGTCGTGCTGCTGGGCGTGCCGTTCTGGCTGCTCGTCGTCACGGCCGGCAAAAGCCAGTCCGAGGCGATCGTGCCGAATATGAGCCTGCCTGAGCATTGGCAGCTGATCGAGAATTTCGTGACGGTGCTGACGCAGGGTAAGATGCTGCTCGCCTTCTTCGGCTCGCTGCTGGTCACCGTGCCCTCCGTGTTCCTCGCGCTGCTGTTCGGCTCGATGGCCTCATGGATTCTGGCGCGCCGCGCGACCAAACCGATGTCGGTTGTGTACGCGCTGGGCATCTCGGGCCTGATCCTGCCGCCGGCCGTGGTCACGGTGATGATGCTGCTCAAGATGATCGGCCTGTCGGGCACGGCGCCCGGCATGGTCGGCGTGTACATCGGCATCTACATGTCGACGGTGATCTTCTTCGTGACCGGCTTCATCCGCACGATTCCGATCTCGCTGGAAGAGGCCGCGCGCATGGACGGCGCCAAGCCGATGCGCATCTTCTTCACGATCATCCTGCCGCTGCTGGGCCCGACCCTCGCCACCGCGACGATCCTCGTGACCCTGTACATCTGGAACGACGTGTTCTACTCGCTCTTCATCCTCTCCGGCAAGATGGACCTGCTCCCGCTGAACCTGTACAACGTGGCCTCCGCCGGCCTGTACCTCAACAACTGGCACCTCATCTTCGCCTACATCATCCTCATGAGCCTGCCGCTGCTGCTCATCTTCGCCTTCTTCCAAAAAAAGATCATCGGAGGCATCACGGGCGGAGCCGTTAAGTAGACAGTCCTGTGGACTGTCTATAGGCTCCGCCGAGCGGCGGTGGCCGCGAGGGGATATTGAGTCGGCCGTAGGCCGTCCGTAGTTGCGGATGGAGCCGTTAAGTGAACAGCGCGGCGCCGAGTCGTCACTCTGGCTCCCCTCGCTGAGGGGAGCTGTCGGCGCAGCCGACTGAGGGGAGTCAACGCATGGCGCAGTGTCAGGCGATTTACGGGAATGCTCCCCTCAGTCCGTTTCGCGGCCAGCTCGTCCGCAATCAAGGACGGCCTTGCGGCCGCAGTCCTATCTGCTCACTGTCGTTCGCCTTCGCCTGCAAACGCCTCCGGCGTTTGCTTCACGGCTCAGCCTCATAGAGGGAGCCAAGGTGGGAGCCCGTTTCGCGAGCCGGCTCCCGCCGGCGGGGAGCGTGTGGCCTTCCGCCCATCGGACGAGCGTCAAACCTGAGGTAAAACGGGGTCGTGGCCATTACTTCGTGAAGAACGCGCCGGGGAAGCCGGCTGATTTCGCGGCGGTGCGGTCGGCGTTCAGTATCGCGCATGCGAAGGTGCAGCGCTCCCGCAATCGTTCGGCTGGCGTGGTGAACAGCGCCGTGGCCACTCCGTCGGCCGTGGCGGTCGGATATCGGTTTGGGGTGGGTGTCCCCGAGGCCTGGGACCGGGGGAGGGGCGCGTCGGAACCGGATACCATGCCAGTGGAATCCGCCACGTACACCCATGTGGCCATGACATCGTCGGCGGGCAGTCCATCGATCGCGTTGAGCAGATGGTGCAGCCGATGCCCGGCCGCCTCGCCCCAGCGCCTGCGGCTCGGCGCGCTCGCGCAGAACGAACCGCGGTCGACACTTGCCGTGCCGACGGCGTTGGCCGGGTTGCCGGGGTCCTCGAGCGCGATGGCGACGGGCTGGTCGTCATGGCTAAGCAGGTCGCTTCCCGCGTTGATCAGGAACCGCATCCCCGCACCGGCCGTCGTGCCGTTCCGCGAGCTGCTCCCCGCCAGCAGCAGTCTTCCCAGCAGGTCGACCAGATACCCCTTGCCGCAGGCGCCGAAATCGAGCGATACCGGGCGGCTGGTGATCAGCGTGGAACCGTGCCGTTCCACGGCGTCGCGCCAGACGGCCCGCCCGTGCGCGGATCCCAGATGATCCCACGCATCCGCGTCGACCGTGAACGAGTACCGGGCATCGTAGCCCAAACGGATCAGATCCTCGCCCACGCACGGGTCGATCGCCCCCTGCGTCGCGTCGAACAGCAGGTCGTAGAGATCGAACAGGCCGGCCGCCCAATCGGGGAAATCGAAGTGGCCGCCGTGCGCGGCCTGACTCATCGCGCATACCGTCGAATCGGCGCGGAATCGCGACAGCGCCGCCTCGTAGCCGTCGATGAACGTGCGCATCCGCTCGCTGCCCGGATCCGGTTGCGAGGTCTGCACGATGATTCCCGTGCCCAGTGCTCCGGGGAATGCCATCCGGTACGGCATGCGTTCGTTCAGTTCGGCCATATCCCCAATTGTGGCAGCCGAGGCGAACACGGTCCGTTGGTGGGGTGACATCGGGTGTTGAAGGGGGATTCGGCGATGATAGTATTGACATAGTGTCAAAGCAGTCACGGAGGTTGAGTGATGGCCGGAACCACAGGCGGCGCAGCGATGGGCGCCTGCACCGAAGCGCCGGCGAGGCCGGCGATCAAGGATCTGCCGACATCCAAGGTCTGGGCGTTCGCGGTCGGGCAGTTCGGATGGGCGCTGCTCAGCGGCATCATCTCGAACTGGCTTGTGTATTTCTACCAGCCCGATCAGGAGACCATCGACCAGGGGCAGACCGTGTTCGTGCCGCAGGGCCTGGTGATTCTGGGCATCGTCACCGTCGTCGGCGGCATCACCGCGTTCGCGCGATTCTTCGACGCCTTCGTCGACCCGGCCGTCGCCAGCCTGTCCGACCGCAGCACGTCGCCGCGCGGCCGGCGCATCCCCTTCCTGCAGCGGGCGGCCCTGCCGCTGGCCGCCGTCACCGTGCTCGTGTTCTGGAGTCCGATCAACGGCACCAGCTGGGTGAACGCCGCGTTCCTGTTCGTAACCGTGATCGGCTACTACATCGCGCTCACGTTTTACTGCACGCCGTACAACGCGCTGATCGCCGAGCTGGGCCACGACTCCAAGCAGCAGCTCAACATCTCGACCACGATCTCGTTCACCTTCATCGCCGGCACCGCCGTCGCCTACGTGGCGCCGGTGATCTGGGGCGCGTTCGTGCCCGGCCTCGGCCGGGTCAACGCGATCCGCGTCACGTTCACGATCCTCGCGGCGGTCGCCTTCGTCTGCATGCTCGTGCCGGCGCTCGCGATCGACGAGCGCGAATACGTCGACTCCAAGCCGACCGGCGAGGATACGCTCACCTCGCTCAAGGAGACGTTCCGCGACCGCGAGTTCGTCAAGTTCGTTAGCTCCGACATCGTGTACTGGGTCGCGATCACGATGTTCCAGACCGGGCTGCCGTTCTTCGTCACCAGCCTGCTCAAGCTGCCCGAAACGAGCACGACTATCTACTTCGTGCTCATGACGGGGGTGTCCGTGCTGTTCTACCTGCCGGTCAACATCTTCGCCGGCCGCGTGGGCAAGAAGCGGCTGATGCTGGTCGGATTCGCGATCTTCACCTGCGCGTACGTCTTCGCCTCCCTGCTCGGCTCCGGTGCGCTCGCCGGCATTCCCGCGATGGCGCAGGGCGCGATCCTGTCGGTCGCGTGCGCGGTTCCGATGGCGATCTTCGGCATCCTGCCGCAGGCCGTGGTCGCGAACATCGCTGGCGCGAGCTCAAAATCCACCGGCGAGGACCGACAGGGCATGTTCTACGCGGCGCGCACCTTCGCGATGAAGATGGGCCAGAGCCTGTCGATGCTGCTGTTCACCGGCCTGAGCACGATCGGCGCCGCGTCCGGCACCGGCTACCGCGCGGCCGCGATCTGCGCCGCGGTGCTGTGCGGCGTCGGTGGCGTGATTTTCGCGTTCTACAACGAGAAGAAGGTGCTGGCCGTGCTCGAACCGTGAGCGACGGCCGGGTGGCCGTCGGCCGGGAACTGAATCGGATGTTCGGAGCGCGAGGATCCCGCGATCCCGAGGTCCCAGGATTCCACGATCCGGTATCCCGCATTCCATTATTTTTCGCTCCTCCCGGCGTGCCGCCGGCGTGCCAAGCGGCAAAAAAACGACGTGATTTCGCATGGTGAGATATATCGGCGGACAGTCGACCGTGTGAAAGCGCCTATTTTCTGCCCTGTATTTCCCATTACCACAAAAAACCTAAAAATCAAGACTGTTTTTTCTGGAAGTTTCCTCGTACGTTAGTGACGCAGTGGGCAAAAGCCCACCGAACAAGCGGTGCATGACAACGAGAGGAAACCAGGAATGTCGGTTCGCGCCATGACGAGGAATCGTCGTAGTTCCGCGATCAGCGGGTTCGCCGTGATGATCGCGTTCCTCGTGGCGATGCTTATGGGGCTCAGCCTCGTCGCCGCGACTCCGGTCGCGTTCGCCGAGGGCGACGACAGCTCGTCGAGCGGTTCCGACTCGTCCGTAGACTACGAGACGTGGTCCGCCGTCGCCGACGCGATCGGCGAACAGCTGCAGTCCGGCCTCAAGGAGTACAAGTCCGGCAATACCGCGGGCTCCACCTCCGATTTCATGTCCGCATACAACACGATTTACATCGCGTCGAACTTCACCGCCGTGGTCCGCGACTCGATCAGCTCCGACAAGCAGGCCAGCCAGCAGCAGGCGTTCCAAGGCATCCAGAACCTCTCCTACACGGCCGGCAACGACGGCAAGCTCGAGGAACAGATCAACGCGCTCTCCGCCGACCTGCAGGACAGCGCCAAACAGCTCGATTCCAACACCCAGGTGGCGAATCCGAAGCAGTACGCGCAAGCCCTGCAGGCGCAGATCGCCAAGGAGCGCAAGGAGCTCGACGCCAAGAAGAAGCGCACCAAGAGCACCGCCAAGACGTGGAAGGAAGTCGCCGCCGCGATGACCCCGATCCTGGACAACGCCCTCAAGGCGTACCAGGACGGTGACGCCGCCAAGGGCGCCACGCTCGTCAACGACGCCTACTACCAGCACTACGAGAAGCTCGGCTTCGAGAAGACCGTGCTGAGCGCCATCAGCGGCAACCGCGTCTCCGAGGTCGAATACCAGTTCAAGCTGTGCCGTTCCTCGATGAACACCGGCAAGCCCGTCTCCGAGGTCAAGAAGCACATCGAAGACCTGAAGACCATGCTGGTCACCGATGCGGCCAAGCTCGACGGCGGCGCCGCCGATGAGGAGGGCGGCTTCGTCAAGTTCATCACCAGCTCCGTCGGCCAGGCGTTCCTGATCCTCATCCGCGAGGGCCTCGAGGCGCTGCTCGTGGTCGCGGCCGTGGTGGCGTATCTCGTCAAGTCCGGCAACAAGCGCTTCACCAAGTGGATCTACGTCGGCGTGGCTGCCGGCCTCGCCGGTGCCGGCGTGGTGGCGATCATCTTCATGCTCGCGTTCGGCGGCTCCGGCCCGCTGCAGGAGATCATGGAGGGCGTGTGCGCGCTCGTCGCCATGTGCATGCTGCTGTGGACCAGCAACTGGATGCTCAACAAGTCGAGCGTCGAGGCATGGAACCGCTACATCCGGGAGAAGACCGAAGCCGCGGTCGCCTCCGTCTCCTCGCAGGTCGAATCCGGCGAGAAGGTCGCCTCCCGCACGGTGATTTCGCTCGCCATGCTCAGCTTCCTCGCTGTGTTCCGCGAGGGCGCCGAAACCGTGATCTTCTACCAGTCGATCTACACGATGAGCCGTGACACGCACGGCATGGTGGTCGGCGCGCTCGCCGCCGCCGTGGTGCTCGTGATCATCTTCCTCGTGATCCGCTTCACCTCCGTGAAGATCCCGATCGGCCCGTTCTTCCTCGTCACCTCGATCCTCATGTCGGTGCTCGTGGTCGTCTTCGCCGGCGGCGGCGTGCACGCGCTCATCGAGGGCGACCTGCTGCCCGCCATGTACCTGCCGGGCGTGCCGACGAACGACTGGCTCGGCTTCTACCCGTACGTCGAATGCATCGTGGCCCAGGTGATCGCGGCCATCGCGGTGATCGCCCTGTTCGTGGTCGGCTTCATCAAGCAGCGCAAGGCCAAGGCCGCCGCTGCCGTACAGGCCTCCGCGGCCAACTAAACAACCAGATTTGTCCGAATTTTCCCAAATTCAACCCACACAAAGGAAGAGAAACAATGAAGAACAAGAAGATCGCCGCTCTGCTCGGCGTGCTGCTCGCCGGTTCGATGGCCTTCTCGCTGTCCGCCTGCGGCAGCTCCAACAACTCGGCGTCCGACACCAAGTCCGACACCTCGCAGTCCGACACCAAGAAGGACGACTCCTCCAAGGCCGACGCCCCGACCGAGACCGCCGGCTTCGAAGAGGTTCCGGTCGGCCCCTCCGGCACCGCCGAGGAGCAGGACAAGCCCGCCGGCCCGCTGACCGTCGGCGCCGTCTACTTCCAGCCGATCGACATGGAGCCCGCCTCCTCCGGCCTGAAGGCCGCCGACGCGAGCTTCCACCTCGAGGCCGACATCCACGCCTCCCAGGAGGGCACCGACTACGGCTACGGCAAGGGCGACTTCGTGCCTGACCTGACCGTGAACTACACCATCATCGACAAGTCCACCGGCAAGGAGGTCGAGGGCGGCAAGGCCACCTCCGGTACCTTCATGCAGATGAACGCCTCCGACGGCCCGCACTACGGCGCCAACGTCAAGCTCGACAAGGCCGGCACCTACCAGCTCAAGCTGTCGATCGAGTCCCCGGCCGCCAAGGGCTGGATGCTCCACGTCGACCCGGAGACCGGTGTGAAGAACCACCAGTTCTGGACCGAGCCCATCGAGGTCACCTTCGACAACTGGGATTACACCCCGCGTCAGTGGTGATATAGCCCGGCGAATCGCTCCCTCCTGCGTGGAGGGAGCTTTTGCTGTCTTTATACGCATTTGTAACGAAGTTGTACGGAAGGGATGCGAATGCTTGAACAATTCGTGGCGGTGATGCCGGGGACGTTGGCCCCCGCGTTGCTGGTGATGTGCCTGAGCGTGATGCTCACCGTCGGCGAGGGCCGGGACAAGCCGGTCAGCGCCCATTGGCGGCTGTGGGGACTCCTGATCGGCCTGGTCGCCGCTATCGTGTTCGCATCCCTGCGCGCCTCGGCGGTGATCAACCAGCGCACCTTCGTCAACTATCCGGTGCTGTGGTGCGCCATCGTCGTCGACGTGCTGACCTTCGTGGTCCTGGTGTTCGCCCGGCGCATCACTGCCGACTGGCAGCGCCATAAGGCCGTCATGCATGTGGCGAACGCGATCGCGGCCGTCGATATCGCGCTCACCCTGTTCTACGCCCTGCCCGACGTGATCCTGCAGCTGACGATCTGGGTCGAGCCCGGCGCCCCGATCTTCACCTCGGATATGCTGCTCCGTGCGCTCGGCTTCGCGCTGGGCCTGACCATGTCGATCATCGTCGCCGCGATCTTCCGCACGATGCGCTCCACGGCGGTGCGGCTGTCGTTCACCATCGCCGTCCTTGCGGTGATGACGATCCTGTTCGTCCAACATCTGACCGGGCTGATGCAGATCCTGCAGGCGCGCGGCTTCCCGATCGGGCATACGGGCTTCGTCGCGCTCGCCTGGTCGATCAACCACAACAGCTGGATGATCATGGCGCAGGCGTTCGTGTTCCTGATTCCCGCCGTGGCCTCCGTGGTCGCCGGCTTCCGCATGCCGCTGACCGGCGCGAACGAAGCCATCGGACGCCAGCACAAGGCGTTCCGCCGCCGCGCCGTGGCCGCGGCCGTATGGAGCCTGGTGGCGATGATCGGCGTCACGCTGACCCTCACCGTTGGCGTCGCCGCGACACAGCAGACCATCACCCTGTCGCCGCCGGAAGCGTATTCGCTCAAGGACGGCGTGGCGACGATCCCCTTCACCCAGGTCCAGGACGGCCATCTGCACCGCTTCGAGTACAAGGCGAAGGACGGCACGGTCATGCGCTTCATCATCATCAAGAAGAACGGCGGCGCGTACGGCATCGGCCTGGATGCCTGCGAGAACTGCGGCGACGCTGGCTACTACGAGAAGGACGGCAAGATCATCTGCAAGAAGTGCGAGGTCGCGATCAATCTGGCGACCATCGGCTTCAAGGGCGGATGCAACCCGATCCCGTTCAACTACAAGATCGGCAACGGCGAGATCACGATTCAGACCGCCGATCTGGACGCGCTGAGCGCCCACTTCCAGTAAGGCTTTTCCGGCTTCCCGCACCAGGGAACCGGACCATGACGGCGAAAGGAGGAACCGTTGTTCTTTCTGCGAATGATTGCGCGCTCGTTCACGCGCCAGCTGCGCAGGCGGCTGCTCATCGCGCTTACCGTGTGTTTGTCGGCCACGGTGAGTGTTTCGATGCTGGGGGTGGTGTTCGACGTGGGAGACAAGCTCAACGCCGAGCTGTCGACGTACGGTTCGAACATCGTCGTGCAGCCGAAGGCGGATGCCGTCGTCTCCGACCTGTACAACACGGAGGGCGTGTCCGGCGCCGCGACGCAGTCCGACCCGACCGCGTTCCTCAAGGAGTCGGACGCGGCCAAGATCAAGACCATCTTCTGGGCGTTCAACATCACCAATTTCGCGCCCCAGCTCAACATCCACGCGCAGGTTGACGGCACGTCCGTGCCGATCGTCGGCACATGGTTCAACAAGGAGCTGAAGCTCGCCTCCGGCGAGACCACGGTGGTCGGCGTCGACGGCATGCGCTCGTGGTGGACCTTGGATGGCAAGTGGCCCAAGGACGACACCGATCAGGGCGTCATCGGCAAGACGCTGGCGGCCCAACTCGGCGTGAAGACCGGCGATACGATCACGCTGGACAAGGACACCGCATCCGGCAAGCACAACCGACAGAAGATCACGATCACCGGCGTCTACGATTCGGGCGACGACGAGAACGGGTCGCTGTACCTGTCCAGTTCCGTGGCCCAGGTGTTGGCCGATCTGCCGGATTCGGTCGACAAGATCGAGGTCAAGGCGCTGACCACGCCGGAAAACGATCTGGCCCGCAAGGCCGCGCAGAACCCGGCGGCGCTGAGCCAGGACGACTGGGAGACGTGGTACTGCACCGCGTACCCGAGCTCCATCGCCTACCAGATCGAGGAGGTGATTCCGGGGGCCGTGGCCAAGCAGGTGCGCCAGGTCGCCGCGTTGCAGGGCAATGTGCTGCAGAAGACCCAGGCCGTGATGATCCTGATGACGGTGCTGAGCCTGATCGCGGCCGCCGTAGCCGTGGCCAACCTGATGGTCGCCTCGATCGGCGAGCGCTCGTCCGAGCTGGCGCTGCTCAAGGCGCTCGGCGCCACGGACGGCGCGGTGTCGCGCCTGATGATGGCCGAGACGGCGGCGATCGCACTGCTCGGCGCGGTCGTCGGCGCGGGCCTCGGTTCCGGCGTGGCGCAGCTGATCGGCCAGGTGGTGTTCGGTTCGGGCATCACGATGCGCCCCATGGTGTTCGTGCTGGTGTTCGTGCTGCTGGCGATCACCGTGCTGGTGGCCTCCGCGTCGTCGATCCGCTCGATTCTGAGCCTGAAGCCCGCGGAGGTGCTGCATGGCCGGTGAGTTGTATGCCTTTTCTTGGCTCCCCTCTTTGAGGGGAGCTGGGCGCCGGAGGCGGACTGAGGGGAGTCGCGGGCTCGCCGTGCTGTGCTCCCCTCAGTCAGCTTCGCCGACAGCTCCCCTCGGGGAGGGGAGCCTCGTAACCGTGGAAGGGGAGGAACGATGACCAACACGGGTATGTTCCTGAGGATGTTGCTCAGCGCGGTGTTCCGCCGCAGGTCCCGCGCGGTGATGGCCGTGGTCGCCTCGCTGGTCGGCGCGGCCACGCTGTTCTGCCTGGCGATGATCTGCATCGCCGTGCCGCAGCAGATGAACGAGGAGATGCGCGCGTACGGCGCGAACCTCATCGTCACGCCGCTCGAATCGACCGGCGACAAGGCCGGCATCGACGATGCGATGGTCAAGCACACCACGGAGATGGTTTCGGCCAAAGGCTCCGAAAAGCACGCGACCTACCGGTACGAGAACGTGCGCGTCAACGCCGCGCCATACGTGATGGCGGGCGTCGACGCCAAGCAGGTCAAGAACCTCAATCACCATTGGGTGGTCGAGGGCAACTGGCCGAGCGCTGGCAAGGTACTCGTCGGGCGTGACATCGCCGACGCGATCGGCCTTCAGGTCGGCTCGGCCATCACCATCGGGTACCGGGCCTCCGACAACGCCGGTCAGTCCACCGGCCAGTCCGCAGGCACTTCCTCGAGTCAGTCTTCAGCCGGACAGTCAGCTGGTCAGTCCTCCGCTGAGCAGACCCCGTCCGACCAGCCCACGCAGGACGGCCGCGTCTCCAGCGACATCATGGACACCTCCGGCACCGAGTTCCGCGTCGGCGGCATCGTCGACACGGGCGGCAGCGAGGATTCGATCATCTACGCCACCAGCAACGACGTGGACAAGCTCACCGGCGTCACGCGAGGCGTCGACGTGATCGAATACTCCTCCGGCACGGACGATCTCAACGCGCTCGTCGCCAGCATCAACGACATGACGTCGATGCACGTCAAGGCGCAGCAGGTCACCAAGATCACCTCGTCCGACACGCGCATCATCACCATGCTGCAGACCCTGTTCTGGATCGTCTCGCTGGTGGTGCTCGTGCTCACGCTCGTCGGCGTCGGCACGACGATCAGCTCCATCGTCTCGCAGCGCCGCAACGAGATCGGCCTGCGCAAGGCGCTCGGCGCCAGCTCCGGCGCGATCGGCACGGAATTCTACGTGGAATCGGCCATCTACGGCCTGCTCGGCGGTCTGCTCGGCACGGCCATCGGCTACGGTCTGGCGCAGTGGCTGTGCATGGCCGTGTTCGAACGATCGATCGGGTTCAACTGGCTGCTCGGCATCGGTTCGGTGGCGCTGAGCGCCGTGGTCGCGGTCGTCGCGTCGATCCCGCCGGTCCACCGCGCCACCCGCATCGACCCGGCCGTCGTGCTGCGCGAGGAATAGTCGGATACAAGGTAAGGAATAATGATGGATATGCTGCTTGAACTCGACCATATTTCCAAGATCTACGGCGATCTGCATGCCGTCGACGATCTGAGCCTGACCGTGCCGCAGGGCGAGTGGCTGGCCATCGTCGGCTCGTCCGGCTCCGGCAAGACCACGCTGATGAACATGATCGGATGCATGGACACGCCGAGCAAGGGGTCCGTGAAGCTCGAGGGGCGCAAGCTGGAGGATCTGAACGCCGGGCAGCTTGCCGACGTGCGCAAGAACATGATCGGCCTGGTGTTCCAGAAGTTCTATCTGGTGCCGCATCTGACCGCCGTGGAGAACGTGATGGTGGCGCAGTACTACCATTCGGTCGTCGACGAGAAGCAGGCGCTCGAGGCGCTGGAACGCGTCGGGCTCAAGGACCGCGCGCACCACCTGCCCGGGCAGCTGTCCGGCGGCGAGCAGCAGCGCGTGTGCGTCGCCCGCGCGCTGATCAACGATCCGAAGCTGATCCTCGCCGACGAGCCGACCGGCAACCTCGACGAGAAGAACGAGAAGATCGTGCTCGACCTGTTCCGCCAGCTGCACGATCAGGGCACGACGATCATCGTGGTGACGCACGATGCGCTGGTCGCCAGCTGCGCGCAGCGCGAGATCATGCTCAACCACGGCGTGCTCGTCGGCGAGAAGTGGAACGACGACAAGGCGCGCGCCGCGTATGAGGAGGCCGGTGGCAAGCCCGCGTCCACGGGAGCCGAGGTCGAAGGCGCGCAGACCGGCGAAGCCGCGATCGGCTTCGCCGACCCGACCAAAGCCGCCAAAACCGGCGGCGAGGACTGAGCCGCAATCGGTCGCCGCGCGCGGGAGCTGGGTCGAACTGTGTCTGGCTCCCCTCCATGAGGGGAGCCAGACACCGCAGCAATAGCGCAGAATACTGGTTGTTGGCGGGATACCGGTACAATGCCGTTACACATGGATGGGCAGGGAATTATGGGCGATACAAGCACGTTGAAGAAAACCGCGACGCTGGCGGCGGCCGGGCTGGTTGCGGCCGGCGCCCTGCTGGCCGGCTGCGGCGAACCGAAGGCCACGCCGATGAACGACGAGTACTCCGGCAATTCGGGGGAGACCCAGCAGTCCCAGGAGAACCAGTCCGAGTCCGGTTCGTCGGGTTCGTCGGGTTCGTCGTCGGACGCCGGGGCCGGCAGCCGCGGCACCGGAACCACCTCCGACAAGAAGGACACCGGCAACTACGCGGACGGCACCTATTCGGTCAACGGCCAGTACGGGCCGATCGGCGAGGACACGATCGACGTGCATCTGACGGTCAAGGACCAGAACGTCGAAAAGGTGGAGATCGTCGGGCATCCGTTCACCAGCATCTCCAAGAAACACCAGAACGAATTCGCCGAGGCGATCAACGGCGTGGTCGACGGCAAGCCGCTCAAGGGACTCAAGGTGGATGTGGTCGCCGGCGCCAGCTGGACTTCCGATGCGTTCAACGCGGCGCTGGAAGTGGCCCGCCAGGAGGCCTCGATCCAGTAGAGCGTCGCCGCCCCGTTGGGTTTTTCCCGCATTCGCTGATAGCGTGGGACCATGACCGAAGAGACCGAAGAGACACGCAAGCCGATCGACACGGCTGAACATAAGTCGGCCGCCTCCGCCGAGCCTGCCTCCGCCGAGCCCGTTCCCGGCGACACCAACGGCGACGGCGTCGTCGACATCGACGACAAGCGCCTGCCGCTCGTCACCCGTATCTACGGCATCATCCTGCTGGTTCAGGGGCTGCTCACCATCCCCATGATCGTCATCGCCTTCACCTACGCGATCCGCGCCCTGATCGTCGGCGATGCGGCGCTCGACAAGGCCGGTCTGACCACCATCATCAGCTGGACCTCCGCGATGCTCAGCTCCGTCACGACCGTCGTTCTCATGGTGTTCGGCGGGCTGCTGAGCTTCAACCGCCGCAAGCACGCCGCGCGCTGGACCTACGTGCTCATCCCCATGACCATCGCCGAAGGGCTGTTCGTGGTGATGCTCGACGGCATCGGCCTCAACCTGCTCGCCCCGATCGTCCAGATCGTGATCCTGATCACCCTGTCGGTCACCGTCGACCCGGCGCTGCGCGAGGAGCGCCGGCTCAAAACCGCGCTCTGGCACATGGACAACCGCACCGCCTATGAGAAGGCGCTCGCCAAGGGCATGCCCGGCCGTGACTTGAGCGGCAAGGGCTACATCTCGCTGGACTTCTTCAACATCTTCTGGCTGTTCGTGGTCGGTTGTGTGTTCGGACTGGTGATCGAAACCATCTACCACCTTGCGATGTACGGCGAATGGCAGGACCGCGCCGGGCTGCTGTGGGGGCCGTTCTCGCCGATCTACGGGTTCGGCGCGGTGCTGCTGACCGTGCTGCTCAACCGTCTGTGGCGGGCCAACTGGCTGCTGATCTTCTGCTCGAGCGCGGTGATCGGCGGCACGTTCGAATACCTGACCAGCTGGTTCATGGAGGTGGCGTTCAGCATCAAGGCGTGGGACTACACCGGCCAGTGGCTGTCGATCGACGGGCGCACCTCGGGCAAGTTCATGTTCTTCTGGGGCATTCTCGGCCTGGCATGGATCAAACTGATCCTGCCGCATCTGCTGGCGTTGATCCAGCGGATCCCATGGAGGGTGCGCTACTCGCTGACCCTGGTGTGCCTCGTGTTCATGGTGGTCGACGCGACGATGACGCTGATGGCGATAGACGCGTGGTATTCGCGATTGGCCGGCATCGCGCAGGACTCGCCGGTCGACAATTTCTTCGCCACCCACTACAACGACGATTTCATGGCCAACCGTTTCCAGACCATGAACATCGACCCCTCGCGCGCCGGCCGCATGTGAGCCGTGCGAATGGCCCGTCAGGCTCCCGGACGGTGCTTGCAGATCATCCAATCCATGCCGGGGATCGACGGTGTGCCGCAATTGTCAGATTCGCCACTTTTCTGTTAGGGGGGTATTGCATTGCGGCGCGATCGCCGATACATTGAAGGCTGATTACCCTTGCCCTGCAAGCACTATTTGATGGAGATCGCATGAGCCAGCAGCAGCCCGTATCGAACCAGCCGACCGCCGATCCGACGAATCAGCCGGCTACTCAGACCGTCCAAACGCAGCCCGTGACAAGTACCCGCCTGACGGTTCCTGACCTGATCTCGATCGGCATCTTCACTGCGCTGTATTTCGTATGCGTGTGCGTCGCCACGCTGATCAGCACGCTGGTCGCCGGCGCCGGCACGATTTTCCTGCCGGCCGTCGCGGCGCTGATCTGCGGCCCGGTGTTCATGCTGTCGGTCGCCCGCGTCGGCAAGTTCGGCGGCATCACCGTCATGGGCGTGGTGATCGGGCTGTTCCTGTTCGTGTCAGGCCATTTCGCGCTGTCGTTCGCGGCCAGCGTGGTGTTCCCGGTTGCGGCCGATCTGATCGCGCGCGCCGGCCGCTACAAGAACAAGGTCGGCATCCTTATCAGCTATGTGGTGTTCTGCTATGGACTGACCGGCCCGATCCTGCCGCTGTGGTTCATGAAGGACGCGTATGTCGCGTCGCTGCAGGCGCGAGGCAAGGACGCCGCCTACATCGATGCGCTGTTCTCGCAGATCAGCGTCGGCTCGTTCTTCCTTGCGATGGGCGCGATTCTGGTGTTCGGCCTGATCGGCGGCTGGTTCGGCCAGCGCCTGCTGGAGAAGCATTTCGTCAAGGCCGGTATCGTCTGATGCATCCTGCGCCGCTGCGTCTCGATCCGCGGGCGAAGCTGTACCTGCTGCTGCTCGCCAATCTGCTGCTGTTCTTCCATGTGGATACGCGCGGCGAGGCGGTGATGGTCACGCTGTTCGTGCTGCCGATCTTCGCCGCCGGCAAGTGGAGGGTCGGCCTGCGGCTTGTCGTTCTGTACGCGGTGCTGCTCGCCCTCGGATTGTGGTCGGACGCGGCCACCTTGGACGGCTCCGGCTCGGCCGGCGCGACGGGCGCCGTCGCGGGCGCTTCGTCCGGGGCCGCAGCGGCCGGAGGCGGTGTGTGGATGCATGCGATCGGCTTGTTCTGCGTCGGCATCCGCATGATGATGCCATGTTTCATCACCGGCGCGTATGCGTTCACCACGACGGGCATCAGCGAGTTCGTGTGCGCGATGCGGCGCATGCGTGTGCCGGAGGCGGTGGTGATCCCGTGCATGGTGGTGATCCGGTTCTTCCCGACGATCACGCACGACTACCGCCAGATCCGCAACGCGATGGCGCTGCGCGGGATTGCGACCGGCCGATTCGCGCTGGTCAGGCACCCGATGCAGTCATTGGAGTTCATTCTTGTGCCGCTGTTGATGAACGCGACGTTCGTGTCGCGCGACCTGTCCGTCGCGGCGCTCGCCAAGGGGCTTGGCGTGCGCGGCGAGCACACCTGCATGACGACGATCCGCATGCGCTGGTTCGACTGGTCGTTCATGCTCGTCTGCACGGTTCCCCTCGCCCTGAGCATTGGAGGCGTGCTATGACCGATGCAATGTCGCCGGCCGCCGGACCGGGCACTCGGAGCGGAGCGAGTGGGGCGAGCGATAATCCCGCTCAGGCCGATACCGCTGTTCAGCCGGTCATCCGGCTCACCGGCACCTCGTTCCGCTATTCCCGGGACGACTCCGGTACTGCCGCGGCTCCTCTCCCGCCCACTGCGCCCGCCCTGTCCAACATCGATCTGACCGTCCGCCCCGGCGAGACCGTGATGCTCTGCGGCCAGAGCGGCTGCGGCAAGACCACGGTCACCCGGTTGCTCAATGGCCTGATTCCGGGCTTCTTCCACGGCGAACTGGCCGGCAGTCAGACCGTATGCGGCCTTCCCGGCGGCACGCCTGTCGAAGCGTACGTGCCGCTGGTCGGCAGCGTGTTCCAGAATCCGAAAACCCAGTATTTCAACGCGGACACGACCTCCGAGCTCGCGTTCCCGTGCGAGAATCTCGGATGGCCATCCCAGAGGATCCGCGAGCGGGTCGACGAGGTCGCCGAACGCTTCGGCATCGAGCCGCTGCTGGATCGCAGCGTATTCAAACTGTCCGGCGGGCAGAAGCAGCGGCTGGCCGTCGCCGCGGCCACCATGCTGCATCCGCGGCTGGTGGTCATGGACGAGCCGACCAGCAATCTCGACGCCAGCGCCATGCGCGACCTGCATGACATGGTCGTCGACCTGAAGGCTTCCGGCGTGACCGTGGTGATCGCCGAGCATCGTCTCGCATGGTGCGCCGATCTCGTCGACCGCTACATACTGTTCGACGGCGGTGCGATCGCCGGCGAATACTCGGCCGCCGAATTCAACGCCATGCCGTCCGCCCGGATCGAATCATTCGGCCTGCGCGCCCTCGACCTGGCTCCGTACCGTGCCAAGCTGCTGGCCAAGAGCGGCGAACGCGGCCAGAGCCATATGGATCATTCCGATCATTCCGCTTCGGTGGAAGGCCCCGCACCCGATTCGGCGCGAAACAACGCAGGCGCACGCACGATAAGCGCCGCCGGAAAGAATGAAGGGACGCCGTGCTGCATCGCCACTCGGCGGTTGACGGTTGGATACCGCCGGGCGTTTTCGCGCGATATCGACGACTTCGAAGTGCGCGGCGGCGAGATCACCGGGCTGATGGGGCATAACGGCGCCGGGAAAAGCACGCTGGTACGTACGCTGTGCGGGTTGATCAGGCCGATCTCGGGCAGCGTGCTGCTGCACGGGGAAGCGGCCAGGCCGGCGGCGCTCACCCGTGCCGGATTCCTGGTCATGCAGGACGTGAACTACCAGCTGTTCGCCGACAGCGTCCGCGAAGAACTGCTGCTTGGCCTGGGCGAGGCGGACGAGGCGATCCGCGATGGCGCCGGTTCGGCCGGATCCGGCACGACCTGGTCTGACGCTCCGACGAGGTTCCCGGGGCCCACGACGTTCGGGAAGAAAGCCGATGCGGTGTTGCGCAGCCTGGATTTGCTGCAGTTCGCGGATCGGCATCCGATGAGCCTGTCCGGCGGGCAGAAGCAGCGGTTGGCGATCGCGTCCGCGTTGATGTGCGGCAAGGAGCTGATCGTGCTCGACGAGCCGACCAGCGGACTCGACCGAGCGCATATGATGCAGGTCGGCACGCTGCTGCGCCAGCTCGCCGACAGCGGCAAGGCCGTGCTGGTCGTCACCCACGATGAGGAGCTTGCCGCGCTGTGGTGCGATCGCATTCTTGATCTGGACCGTGCCGATTGATTTATATGAGAAAGGACCGACCATGACCTTCACCGTGACCGAATGGGCCGGGGATTGGATCAGCTTCGAGCGGCTGATCGACAGCGACGACCCATATCTGGAACGTGCGTGGCGGGAGGCCGATGCGGCGATGCGTGCGAATCGTTCGGCGTTCTCGATCATGCTGCCGTTCTTCGGGTTCAGCATCCGCCGGTTCTGGCGTTGGGCGTGCCGGACCCGTAGCCGCGACAACCGCGTGCCGATCGCCGGCTGGCACATCGAGCCGCTGGTGTTCGGCGACCAGGACGGCTTCGCGCTGTCGTGGCTCAGCACCGATGCCACGGTCATCGCCACGTTCGCCTATCACTTGGACCATATGCTGGCCAAGGGGCTTGAGGGCAAGCCGTGCTATGTGTTCCGCGCCGATGCCGCGCCGGCTGACAGCCCGTTCCGCGTGCTCGTCTCCATGGACCCGATGCCGGAGCGCGCCGCTCTGGCGGATGGCGGCCTGGCCAGCCACCTGCATTTCCAGTACGCGAGCAGCGAGGACAAGCTGCTCAAGGGCACGGGGGAACAGGCCAAGCTCCGCAACCGCATGTGGTATCCCACGATGTGCTCGGCCGAAGGCGATCTGCTCGCCCAGTGCAACATCGTGCGCGCCCTGCACAAGCTGCCGGCGTGGCCAAGCCTGCCCGATCTCGCTTCTTAGGCACATTGTGCGTTTCGTAGGCAGGTATCCGGCGAGACGCACAATCTGAACCGCAGCATTCCGGCCGTTTCTGGAACGCGCCCGCGCGGAGGCCTGCCTACGAAACGCACAATGTGCCTAAGAAATGCAAAGGCGGACGCAATCGGGGCGTTATGAGCCGCGATCGCGTCCGCCATGTCCGTCCAGGACCCGTCAGAAGTCCCAGTCCTCGTCGTCGGTGTCTTCGGCCTTGCCCATCACGTAGGAGGACCCCGACCCGGAGAAGAAGTCGTGGTTCTCGTCGGCGTTCGGCGACAGCGAGGCGATGATCGCGGGGTTCACGTCGCAGATCTCGGCGGGGAACAGCGCCGGATAGCCGAGGTTCATCAGCGCCTTGTTGCCGTTGTAGCGCAGGAACTTCTCGACGTCATCGACCAGGCCGACTCCGGAATACAGCGATTCGGTGTACTCCACCTCGTTGTCGTACAGCTCGTTGAGCAGCTCGTAGGTGTACTCGCGCATCTCCTCGCGCTTGACGTCGGAGACCTTCTCGAGCCCCTTCTGGTACTTGTAGCCGATGTAGTAGCCGTGCACGGCCTCGTCGCGGATGATCAGGCGAATCACGTCAGCCGTGTTGGTGAGCTTGGCGTGGCTGGAGAAGTACATCGGCAGGTAGAAGCCGGAGTAGAACAGGAACGATTCGAGCAGCGTGGAGGCGACCTTGCGCTTGAGCGGGCTGTCGCCCTCGTAGTAGTCGAGCACGATCTGCGCCTTCTTCTGCAGGTACTCGTTGTCCTCGCTCCACGCGAACGCCTGGTCGATCTGCTCGGTCGAGCACAGCGTCGAGAAGATGCTCGAATACGACTTGGCATGCACGGACTCCATGAACGCGATGTTCGTGTACACGGCCTCCTCGTGCGGCGTCAGCGCATCGGGGATCAGCGACACCGCGCCGACCGTGCCCTGGATCGTGTCGAGCAGGGTCAGGCCGGTGAACACGCGCATGGTGAGCGTGTGCTCCTCCTCGCTCATCGCCTGCCAGCTGGGCAGGTCGTTGGAGACCGGGACCTTCTCGGGCAGCCAGAAGTTGCCGGTCAGGCGGTCCCAGACCTCGAGATCCTTCTCGTCTTCGAGGCGGTTCCAGTTGATCGCGCTCACGCGGTCGATGAGCTTCAGGGGTTTGCGGGGGACGGAGATCGGTGCCATGGGGGTGTTCCTTGTGGTTTGTGGTTTTGGTGTGGTTCGGAGGTCTCCCTCCCGCTGGCGGGAGGTGGCGCGTGACATGGGGGTGTTCCTTTACGTCGAATCCCGGCCTTCTACAGCATGCAGCTCACGCAGCCCTGCACTTCGGTGCCTTCGAGCGCCTGCTGGCGGATGCGGATGTAGTACAGGGTCTTGATGCCCTTGCGCCAAGCGTAGATCTGCGCCTTGTTGACGTCGCGGGTGGTGGTCGTGTCCGGGAAGAACAGCGTGAGCGACAGGCCCTGATCGACGTGCTGCGTCGCCTCGGCGTACGTGTCGACGATCGCCTTCCATCCGATTTCGTAGGCGTCCTTGAAATACTCGAGATTGTCGTTGGTCATGTACGGGGCGGGGTAGTACATGCGGCCGATCTTGCCTTCCTTGCGGATCTCGATCTTCGAGGCGATCGGATGGATCGACGAGGTGCTGTGGTTGATGTACGAGATCGAGCCGGTCGGCGGCACGGCCTGCAGGTTCTGGTTGTAGATGCCGTCCGCGAGGATCGCGTCGCGCAGCCGCTCCCAGTCGGAGACGCTCGGGATCGTGATGCCGTACCGGTCGAACAGCGCGCGCACGCGCTCGGTGCGCGGCTCGAGCGAGCGGCGGCCGTCCGTGTATTTGTCGAAGTAGTTGCCCTTGCCGGCCGGCTTCGCGTAGGCGGAACGCTCGAAGCCGACGAATGAGCGACCGCGCTCGACCGCCAGCTCGTGCGAGGCGTGGTAGGCGTGGAAAGCGACGGTCATGAAGTAGATGTCGGTGAAGTCCAGCGCCTCCTCGCTGCCGTACTGGATGCCCTCGCGCGCGAGGAATCCGTGCAGGTTCATCTGCCCGAGACCGATCGCGTGGCCCTCCTCGTTGGCGCGGCGGATCGACGGCACGGCGTTGATGCTCGTGTGCTCGGCCACCGCGGTGAGCGCGCGGATCGCCGTCTCGACGGTGCCGGCGAGCCCGCCGTCCATCGCCTTGGCGATGTTGAGCGAGCCGAGGTTGCAGGAGATGTCGCGGCCGACATGCGCGTAGGTCAGATCCTCGTTGTAGGCGCTCGGCTCCTGCACCTGCAGGATCTCCGAGCACAGGTTCGACATGGTGATCCGTCCGTCGATCGGGTTCGCGCGGTTGACCGTGTCCTCGAACAGGATGTACGGATAGCCGGATTCGAACTGCAGCTCGGCGAGCGTGGTGAAGAACTTGCGCGCGTCGATGTACGTCTTCTTGATGCGGCTGTCGGCGACCATCTCGTCGTAGTGCTCGGTGATCGGGATGTCGGCGAACGGCTTGCCGTACACGCGCTCCACGTCGTAGGGGCTGAACAGCGCCATCTGCTCCTTGCGCTTGGCGAGTTCGAAGGTGATGTCGGGTACGACCACGCCAAGGGCCAGCGACTTGATGCGGATCTTCTCGTCGGCGTTCTCGCGCTTGGTGTCGAGGAAACGCATGATGTCGGGGTGATGGGCGCTCAGATACACCGCGCCGGCGCCTTGGCGCGCGCCGAGCTGGTTCGCGTACGAGAAGCTGTCTTCCAGCAGCTTCATGACCGGGACGATGCCGCTGGACTGGTTTTCGATGTGCTTGATCGGCGCGCCAGCCTCGCGCAGGTTGCTCAGCAGCAGCGCCACGCCGCCGCCGCGCTTGGACAGCTGCAGGGCCGCGTTGATGCCGCGGGAGATCGACTCCATGTTGTCTTCGATGCGCACGAGGAAGCAGCTGACCGGTTCGCCGCGCTGGGCCTTGCCAAGGTTCAGGAAGGTCGGGGTCGCGGGCTGGAAGCGGCCGGCGATCATCTCGTCGAGGTAGCGGATCGCGGCCTGCTCGTCGCCCGCGGCCAGGTCGAGCGCGACCGCCGCGCAGCGCTGCGGGAAGTCCTCGAGGTACTGCTTGCCGTCGAAGGTCTTCAGTGCGTAGGAGCGGAAGAACTTGAACGCGCCGAGGAAGGTCTCGAACTCGAAGCCGGAGGACTCGGCGTGCGCGTACAGCTTGTCGAGGAACTCGGCGGAATACTTCGAGAATACGGAGCCGTCGTAGTACTGGTTGTCGATCAGGTAGGCGAGGCGCTCGGCGGTGGAGGCGAAGCGCATCGTATGCTCGGCGACCTCGGTGGTCGAGAACGCGCGCTCGGCTTCCTTGTCCTTGCCGAACTGGATCCTGCCGTTCTCGTCGTACAGGTTGAGCATCGCGTTGAGCGCGTGGTAATCCGTCGACGGGTCGTAAGCGGTGGTGTTGGTCATGCTGCGATCTTTCATGGTGCTGTGTTGCCGGCGCTGCGGGAAACCCGTGGGCGCGCCGGGATGGTCGGTGGGGTGGGGTGACGCATGCGGAACCGAACCCCCTCCCGGTTCCGCATGCCCCGTTCCCGTCGCCGGCCGCCCTGACCATGAGGCGGCAGGGCGGCCTGTGCGGGTGCGCGCAGTGCATGCACGCACCCGGGCGGCGGGACGATCTGGGTTGGGCTGGCATATCCGAGGGGCCTGTCGGGCACGTCTATTCGGTGGGCTGCCAGCCAAGTGTTCTGTTATGGCGCTGATGTCGGTGCGGCGCCGGTGTCAGCGGCGGTCGTTCGCGAAGAACCGGGCGAGGCCGTCGCGCGTCTTGCGCACGTCCTCCGGGGTGCCCATGAGCTCGAACACGAACAGCAGCGGCACCTTGCATTTCGCGGAGATGATATGCCCCGCCGCGCCGTACGCCTCGCCGAAGTTCGTGTTGCCGGAGGCGATCACCCCGCGGATCCATTGCCGATTGTCGGGATCGTTGAGGAACCGCTTGACCTGGATGGGCACGGCCTTGCGTACGTTGCCGCCGCCGTACGTCGGCACAATCAGCACATAGGGCTCGCGTACATGGAGCGGCGGATCGTTCGGCCGAAGCGGGATGCGGTAGGGCGTGATGCCGAGGCCGGGCAGGTCGCAGCTGTCGATGAACCGTGCCGTGTTCTCCGATACCGAGGAGAAGTACACGACCGCACCGGTGTGCGTTCCGCCGGATTGGCCTGAGTCCGGGATCGCCGTCTGCAGATTGCCGTCCGGTCCGCTCATGCGCGGGCCATCGCGTGCTGCGCGGCGTCGGCGGTGATGCTGGCCGCCAGCTCGCGGATGAGATCGGGGCGGTAGCCGGTCCAGGAGTTGTCGGGCGTGATGACGACGGGAGCCTGGCGGAATCCGGCCTGATGCAGCTGCTCGAGCGTGGACGGGTTCTCGGTGAGATCCACAGTCTCAAAGGGTATGTCGAGCTTGGTGAGCTGACGCTTGGTGGCTTCACACTGAGGGCAACGCGGTTTGGTGAACACAGTGATGGTCATGATGCCTCCTCGGTCGATTCCTGTTGGTTCTGTCGTGGTCGCGCGATCGCTTGAACGCGATCTGAGAGTACAGACTACATCCTTGTGATTTGCCTCGCGCCACTAGGTATTGTGGCGTGTTGGGCGTGTTGACACTAGATGTAGTGTTTGAAACCGTGGTGGCAGTAGGGATTGCCGCTTCTGGGCCGGGCCGCGGAACGGGGTTTGGGAAAAATGTCAGATTAATCACATTGACGGGAATGCGATACCGAGATCCGCGGCGCTGCCCGGTCAGCGTTGCTTGGCCGGTGCCGCTCAGTCGTCGTCCGGTTCGTCGGCCGGCGCGACGATGCGCGCGTGCAGATCCGGCGTGAAATCGCTCGGATCGTACGGTACCATCGGCCGCTGGATGCGGTGGTGCCCGAGCCGGATCGGGTCCTGGTCCACGCCGCCGGGGGTGAGCGCCATCATCCAGTCGGCCGCCATGTCGAATAATTCGGGCTCCAGATAGCCGATCTTCACGACGACGATATCGGCGGAGCGCGGCTTGAGCTGCAGATCCGTGAAATCATGCTCGTGATGGTAGGGCTTGCGCAGCGCCGTGAGGATGACGTACAGCCCGCTCGACCGGTCGGCGGGGGTGCCGCCGACGTGCAGCACGACTTCGGTTTCGGCGTCGCGGTCGCCATGCCGTATCGCATGCACGACGCCGGTCATGGTGACGGGTCCCTCGTGCAGGTTATCGACTGCGGCCCCGCCGGTCACGGTGACGGTCGAGCCGACCCCGGCATCGACGGCTTCCGCCACCGCTTCCGGTGCCGGAAGGGACGCGTAGATCACGGTTTTCCCGCCGTTGGTGATGCGCGGATCGTCCAGCAGCCGGCGCAGCGTCCAGGTCACGTCGCCCGCGCCGCCGGCGGTCGGATTGTCTCCCGAATCGCTGATGAAATACGGCGTGACGGGGCTCCGCAGCGCGGCGTCGACGCACTCGTCCAAGGTGCCGGTCGGCGCGACGAACTCGAAGTCGTCGCGTGCCGCCCACAGGTCGGCGGCGAGCTCCTCGGCCCCCTGCGCGACGGCGTCCCGGTCGTCGCCGGTCACCACGACCGCAGCTTGATTGCGCGGCTCGTCGGCCCACGCGTAGCCGACCCAGATCGCCGCATCGAGCACGCCGTCGCGCGCCTCGACCTGCGGCACCTTCGCATAGATCGAACGCGCCGGTTCGACGCGCGTCGAGGTCTTTTCGCCGGGCAGCAGGATCGGCACGGGAATCCACGCCTTGATCGGCTTGCGGGGCGCTTGTCCGGCCGGATGGGAGACCAGACGGTCGACCAGATTGCGCACGGCGCGCTCCTTGGTGTCCAGCTCGTCCTCGTGCGGCGCCATACGGTAGCAGGTGATCAGATCGGTCAGATGCGCGAACTCGCGCGAGACGTTGCCGTGCAGATCCATCGACGACGACACGAGCACGTCGGGGCCGATCACGTCGCGGATGCGCTGCAGCAGCACGGTTTCCGAATCGTCCATGCCTTCGACGGTCATCGCGCCGTGGATGTCGAACCACAGGCCGTCCAAGTGGGGCGTCTCGCGTACGACGGCCTGCAGCCGCTCAATGGTTTCCTCGGTCAGGCTCTCGAACGCCTCCGCGGTGACGATGCCGCCGGGCAGGGAGCGCCCGACCAGGGTCGGGTACCAGTTGGCGGCTTCGCGCAGCGGCTGGCCGGGGGCCATGAACGGGTACGCGTCGAAGACTTCGGCGCCGCGGCGCGGATGGAATGCGGTCGCGCCGGTGCGGGCGGGGGAGAAGGTGCTCGCCTCGATCGCCAAACCGGCGATGGCGATATTGGGCTTGCGCGGGGATGCCTTGGCGGCGGGCGATTGCGCTTCCGTGGCTGGGGTTTTCGGGTCTGTCCGGCTGGTCTGTGCCTGATACAGTCCCTGGTGCTGCTGTGCTGCTGCGGTCGTGCTCACGGTGCGCGCTCCTCTTCCTCGACGACTCGATCGACTCTACGATACAACGCGGCAATCCGATCCGAGCCGGGATTCACATGCAATTCCCAGCCAATCCACACACGGTGCCGAGACTGGCGTTGTTATATGTAACCACGGCCGCAAGGTCGCAGATAATTGAACCCCTTTCTTCTTCTCTTCCTTCTCTCAAAGCCCGGCCGCCCGCCGGGTTTTTCTTTTCGGGGAAAGGCTGGCGGGCCTATGGGTGCATGGCGTCATTCAAGCCTTTGGGGCTTAATGGGTGTTTGGGGCGGTTTTTATTTCAGCTGGTAGACTATTGGAAGCTCTCTTCGTTGAGAAACGTTGATTTTTCAAGGTTTCTTTATTTAAAGCGGTAGACTCGGATGACTGTTCCCGGTATTGATGGGCTTCGGCAGTTCCTTTCTGGCAGCGAGTCTCGTCGTCTGGAGTTCAAAACGGCATCGAAGCAGTTCGATTCCGACAAACTCATGAAGTACTGCTGCGCGTTGAGCTGCGAGGGCGGCGGTGAGATGGTGTTCGGCGTCACCGACGATAAGAAGATCGTGGGGACGCAGGCGTTTCCCGATACAGCCAGAACAGAGCGCGACATCTACAACCGGCTTGGTGTCCGTTGCACTTTCGAGACACCGGATTTGGTTTGTCCGGTAGCCGCGTGTATTTTAGTAATGTTGCCCCTTTAGCTCAACGGTTAGAGCAGCGTCCTTTTAAGTCGTGGGTTGTGGGTTCGAATCCCACAGGGGGCACGGTCCAGCCCTTGGAAACCAAGTTTCCAAGGGTTTTTCTGTTCTACTGGCGAGCTCCTAGTGGGAAGTAGTGAGAACCTAGTGGGAAGTCCGCTGGATCGTTGAAAGTCCGTTTTGCGCGTGTTAGGGCGCCGTCGAACTGGGCCTCGGAATGATTCTAATGGGAAGTAGTGGGAACCTAGTGGGAAGTGCTTCCCACCATTGAATTATTGCCCGTCCTGTTTGAGCGAGTAGTACTCTAATCGGTAGGTGCTTTTCTCTACTCACTTCAACCACTTAGTAGCAAATCCCTCCGCGGAAACGGTAGTCGCTGCTATTGTTATGATGCGCGCTTGTATTGACGGTTTTTGCTGGACGGAGGTGCGGTGGCAATCACCATGCCGGCACCGACAAGGCGACGCAGGAGTTTGCGTACTGACGGCAGGCTCCTGTCGGTCATCTCGCTGATTTTTCTGGCGCTCATGGCTTCCGAGGGAGATAGCGTCTTCAGCAATTGGCGTTCCGCCACGGTCAGAGTGTCGCTGCGAGTAAGTGTGAGCGGCTCGACCCCGGCCGAGGTCGTATTGTCGTTCGTCAGTGTGTATGCACCGTTGTCGCTGTTTCGCACCAGCCCTTTGGCGATTAGGGTCGTCAGTATCTTGCGGATATCGTCGGAATCGATACGCAATGACGTGTGGAGTTGTTTCACATTCATCGTTCCCTGACGTCGGAGCATCAGCAGGATGGTCTGCTCGTGCCGATCCAGTCCGGTTTGCAGATGCTCCAGCCACTGGTGGTTCTGCTGATATTCGACCCCATAGCGGGCCAATGTCACCGTGAAGCGATCAGGGCTGGCCACGAATTTCGGTTCGCCCAGCGCCCGCGACGCCATCTCCCTGATGATTAGGGGGATTCCCGTGCCGCCGCCCTCCACGGTCACGGCGTCCTCACGGGAATACGGTATCTTGTGCATAAGTTGGACAAGCGTGGTGTTTCGGCATCGTGATATGCCGTTCGCGATGTTCTCCAGTGTCACGCCGCCCCACAGGCCGCCGGGGTTCGACACCTCCACGCGGTCGGGATACACGTCGACCGCGACGGCTTCGCCTGTGAACCGGGAATCGTACTCGCGGTGGATCACCGCGTTCGCGATGACCTCGCGCAGCACCTCTTTGGGGATTTCCGTGTCCGTCCTGGCGCCGGCGCCGACCACGAACGTGGGCGTACGCAGGTTCTTGGCTACGGTCTCGACGGCCTGGTCTATGGCCTCGGGCATGTTGCCGTCGCATAGCACACGGTCAAGGAAACGGGGCCCGTCCGGATCCGATTTCTCGACGTCGGGATGCACCGACACGTCGATGAGCAGTTTGGGATAGTACTGCTGCGGGTATTGGCCCGCAGCCAGCAGGCCCGCGAGACGAACCCGGCCGCTGTTGTCGGTCATGTTCAACCGCGCCATCTGATCGGTGCGGGTAATGGTCCCGCGCAGCGCTTTGGACCCTTGGTGGATCATGATGATGCGCTCTACGACTTCGTCGTTCAGATCGTTCAATGTGGATTCAGGAACGATGCCGCGATCCGCCGGGCTTGGGAGCGCGGCGTTCTCGAACTCGAATACCTCCGTGGCGGACAAGCGGATGTCCTTGTCGTCCATACGCCGGTATCCCGCCCGACTTTGGGCCCTTCGCCGTCACGTAGCAGGGTTTGTCCTCGATCGGATTCTCGTGGATATCGATCGCGAGGAATGGTTTATCCGCGTATTCGCAACGTGAGATTTCGTATTGCGGCGGATTCGTCAGCCGGACTCCCTGCGGGTTCCCGTCCCCCATACCCTCCATGAACTTTGCGGCAATGCGATTTTGATCGAACCCGTTGACGGGTCGGAATCCGTCCTCCTCGCTTATGCCCAGCAACAAGGTGCCGTCTGACGTGTTCGCGAACGCGCTGACGCTCTCCCATACGCTGCTGCCGATATCCGTCGCGCAGGATTTCGCTTCGAAACGCCCGTCATCATTGCCCTGACGACGCAGACGCTCCAGCACTCGCCTGATCTCGTCATCGGTCCACATCGTCATCCCAACTTCTTGTCATAGCGGGTCATTTGCCATCATCACTCTTCAGTATATCTTTCTTCACTCGCTATCACTTACCCTGTCACTTACCCTTGAATATAAGTGACAAGGTGAGTGATAGGGTAAGTGATGGTGGGTGAAAATAATGGAACGGCAGGTGGCGTCGACCCTCGTGGCAGACATCCCTTGACCCTAATGAAGTCAACGGAATGAAATCAACCAAGGTGCGATAAAGTCCTTGGAATCGCAATGATTCCAAGGACTTTTGCGTTATCGCGCGGTGCGGGGCCCGCTTCCCGTAAGCCTCACATGCCCAGTCCGGTCACGGTGCCGCGCCTGCGGCTCAGCGCCATGCACATGCGCCAGCACACCAGCGCCGAGACGGCCCAACCCAAACCGACCGCCAACCCCGCGCCCATACAGGCGAAGGCCGTGGCGGGATGCCCGGCGGTTAGGGCGCGCGCGGCGTCGGTCATCCACGTGATCGGTAGCGCGTGGACCGTACGGGCCACCGGCGCGGGGAACACGCTCGCCGGAGCCACCACGCCGCCGACCAGAGGCAGTACATAGCCGATTAGGTTGGTGAGCAGCAAGGCGTCGTCGAACATCAGACTCAATACGGCCGTCAGCAGACCGACACCCAGCGATGCGACCAGCGACACCGCCATCATCAGCAGCATGGACGGCCAGAGTCCCGCAGCGGGCAGTGCTCCGGTGGCCAGCAGCGAGACGAGCATCGCGCAGCAGGAACTCGCCATCGACACTCCGAGCCCGGCGCACAGCCGGCCAGCCCATGGGGCGATCCGCGATCCGGAACCGAGCATCATGTACGGCAGCACGCCCGTGAACCGGTCCTCCGCCAACAGCGAGGCCATGGCCACGCTCGCCTGCGCCGAACAGGCCCCGATAGCCGGGACCAAAGCCGTTGCCATGGCCGTCGAGGCCGCGGCGGCGCCGGCGGCGGCACCGACACGCGGAGCCGCTTCGGTCAGCATCAGGTAGAACAGGGCAGTGAACGCCGGAGCCGCCGCCATCTGCACCAGCAGCGCCGGCAGCGAGCCGCAGTCAGGCATCGACCTGAAAGCGATCATGAACGCGGTGCGGAACGCCGATGGCCCAGGCCTCTTGACCGTCTTATCCGTCTTGGCTGACTTATCCGTCGTATCCATATTCCTCATATCGTTCATGCCAGGTCCAGCGTTCCTTCCACGCAAGCGCGCGTCAGCGCATGCCGCAAGCCGATCGCCGCCGCGCCCAGCAGCAGCGCCGACAGCGCGATGCAGCCGGCTCCGGCCAGCCACACCGCGCCGTCGAATGAGGCGCGTCCGGCCACCCAGACCGCAGACGTCAGCGGATGCGCGAACGCCAGCACCCGCAGAGGCAGCGGAAAACGGTCGACCGGCATCACGATGCCGCTCAGCAGCCACACCGGAATCAGCACCAGCGGCTCGAACGCGATCGCCCCGCGCGACAGCACGAAGAACGCGGACAGGCCGGCCGCGCTGGACACGCAGGCGAGCAGCGCAAGCGCCAGTCCGGCGACCTGCTCAGGCGTCACCGTTACCGGACGGCCGGCGAACAATGAGGCCAGCGCAAACGCGATCGGCATGCCGATGATGCCGATCAACGCTGATGCGGCGACGGGCGGCAGGAACACCGCGCCCGCCGGATGCACGCTCATCACCTGATACTGCAGAACCCCTTGGAACCGCTGATATCCGATGATGCCGACCGCAGTGGTAGTGGTGGCCCACAGCCCGCTCACCGACGCGGCGAACCACAGGTCCGGCGTCACCTGCCAATGCGCGGCGATCAGCCGGAGCAGCGCGAAGCTGATCGGCGTGACGACGGCGGTGCCGAGGAAGAATGACGTGGCCCACAAAGCGCGCATATGGAACCAGATAGCGGCGCAACTCTCACGCAGCATGCCGCTCACCGTGCCTTTCCGTCGCCGATGTCGCCGTCGAATCCGCCGGCTGCGGATTCGCGTTCGTGCCGCGCCTCCAGCAGCGCCAGATACGTTTCCTCCAACGTCGCCGCCCGGATGCCGAGCCTCGCCACGCCGGCGCCCGGCAGCTCCGGCTCCCGATGCGACCACGCGACGTTCACCGTCCACAGGCCGTTGCGTTCGTTGGCGTCCACGTATCGCACGCCATCCAGACGGTTCAGCCGTTCGCGGTCGCGCTCGCCGAACGATTCGGCCGTCCACATGGTCACGCCGTCGATGTCCATCGCCTCCGACAGGTCCGCCGTGGTGCCCGAGGCGATGATGCGGCCCCCGTCGATGATGTCGGTGCGGTCGGCCAGAGCCTCGGCCTCGGCCAGCGCATGGGTGGTCAGCAGGATGCCTGTTCCCTGACCGCGCAGCCGCGATACCAAGGTCCGGACCGCATGCGCGTTTTCCGGGTCGAGCCCGTTGGTCGGCTCGTCCAACAGCAGCAGCGGCGCATGGTTGAGCATCGTCCGGGCGATGTGCAGCCGTTGCGTCATGCCGCGGGAGAACGTCTCCACGCGGTTGTTCGCGACATCCGCCAGCCCGACCCAGTCCAGGGCCTCGGCGATGCGCGTCTCGCGCACGCTGCTCGGCACGCCGGCGAGCTGCGCGAAATATCGCAGATTCTCGATGGCGCTGACCCGCAGATAGAACCCGCGGTCGCCGCCCAGCAGCAGCGACAGATGGCGACGGGCGTCACGCGGCCGCCGTACCGCGTCCACGCCGCAGACGCTGATCGACCCGCCATCCGGCGTGAGCAGCGTGGCGATCATCTTCATCGTGGTGGTTTTGCCGGCGCCGTTCGGCCCCAGCAGACAGACGATGCGCCCGGCGTCGACGGTCAGTGAGATGCCGCGCACGGCTTGGTGCCGCCCGTTGCCCCGGCCGAAGGAGCGGGAGACATGGTCGAGCCGCAACACGGGATCGCCGACTGCGGGCTGGTCCGTATGCCGTCCGCTCGGTGTCGCGCCGGATTCGGCGCGGGAACCCGAGCCGGTTCCGACCCCGTCGCCGCTGGATACGATGGCGCTGATGGCATTGATGGAACCGCAACCGCCGAGGGTGCGGAAGCGGGCTATGGTATTGCGGATATTGAGAGTATTGGCGCTATGCACCGTAACAAACCTTTCATTAAGGCATGCCCGGCCGCCTTGACCGATCATGCCGCCGAAAGGACCATTAACCGCACGCAAGACACGCTCACGCCATCATCCTGGGCCGTGCGGCCACGCGGATGACCATCCATGCGTTGAGTCTGATGAATACTTCAGCCGCTTGACAGCGGTTAGCGATCCTCACCTTCCATATACGAAGCAGTCTGTGATGCGGTCATTGTTACGCCTCCGATAGTGCGGTCTGTTGCTTCAGATTCTAGCATCCCGAGTCGTTAATTCGTTGAGTAGTTCTGGCTCAGCCTCCAAGAGGGGAGCCAGACACAAAGCGGCCTGAGGGGAGGAGCCCCCGCGAACGCCATGGTGCCGGGTGTATCGCATCGTGCCTGGCGCGGCGACAATGACGTGGCGAAAACGAAGAAAGCCCGGCGTGAACCGGGCTTGAGAAGAAGAGAGAGGAAGGGTTAAGTTATATCGGCTTTGCGGCCTGAAACAACGATAACGCCGCTTCCTTCGGGATATCGTGTGTGTTATCTGGGAAATCAGTGGGAATCGCGGGCATCCGTGGCATCCCCTGTGCCTTTGCGGATCCGTCGCCAGCCACACGGCGGCTCCGTGCGATCTCGGGACTCGCGCTCCGGCCCCTGGTGCGTCAGTCGATGACGCCCAGTTCCTTGAGCTTCTGCTCGATGTCGGTGGCGGACGGCTCGACCTGGAACGCGCCATCGCCGTACAGCACCACCGGAATATGCTTCTGGCCGCTGATCTCGACGGCCCGGTCGGCCGCGCCGTCCTCGGTTTCGATGTTGTGCCAGGTGTACGCCGCCCCAAGACGGGTGAGCGCGGCCTTCGCGCGCTTGCAGTCGCCGCACCAGTCGGCCCCGTACACGTCGATGCTGCTGGATGCGCTGTTGGTGGTATCGGTCATTTTCGGCTCCTTTCATTCGCCTTACCCTACTGTCTCACGATCGGCCGCATTATCCGGCATAAACTCGCCCTTCGCGAAAATGCCGACGGCCCATGCGCGCCCCTCGAAAGTCACCCCTGCTTCTAGAGTTGGGCAGCATGTCATGCACCACCATACTTGTCGGAAAGGCCGCCAGCTACGACGGCTCCACCATCATCGCCCGCAATGACGATTCGGGTTCGGGGCGCTACGATCCCAAGCGGTTCGTGGCAGTGGACCCGGCCGATCAGCCGCGGCGCTACCGCAGCACGCTCAGCCACGTCGATATCGATCTGCCGGACGATCCCTGTCGGTATTCGATCGTGCCGAACGTGCTGCCCAATCGCGGGGTGCTCGCCGAGGCCGGCGTCAACGAGCATAACGTGGCGATGAGCGCCACCGAGACCATAGCCGTCAACGAGCGCGTGCTGGCCGCCGATCCGCTCGTGGCGCTGCGGCCGTCCTCGGGCGAGGCCGGCGAGGCCGGGTACCGCGCCGAGCAGCCGGGCGGCATCGGCGAGGAGGACATCATCACCCTCGTGCTGCCGTACGTGCGCACCGCGCGCGAAGGCGTGCGGCGGCTCGGCGAGCTGCTCGAGCAATACGGCACATACGAATCGAACGGCGTGATCATCTCCGACGTGGACGAGATCTGGTACGTCGAAACGATCGGCGGCCACCATTGGATCGCCCGCCGCGTGCCCGACGACTGCTATGCGACGATTCCCAACCAGCTCGGCATCGACGACTTCGATCTGGCCGACGCCTTCGGCGCCCAACGCGAGTATCTGTGCAGCGCCGATCTGCGCGGGTTCATGGCGGACAACCACCTCTCCCGCACGGTGCGCCCCGCCGCTGTGGGGGCCGCCGGGTTCGCCGCCGGCTCCTCCGCCGCTTCCGGCGACCGGTTCAACCCGCGCATGGCCTTCGGCACGAGCACGCCCAAGGACCGCATCTACAACACGCCGCGCGCTTGGTACATGCAGCGCCATCTGAACCCGAGCGAGGACTGGGATTCGCCTTCCGCGCGCTATACGCCGGTATCCGGTGACATCCCGTGGTGCCGCGTGCCCGAAAACGCCGTGACCATCGAGGACGTGGATTTCCTGATGTCGTCCCACTTCGAGGACACGCCGTACGACCCGTACGGCACATTGGGCACGCCCGAATCGCGGCACCGCTATCGCCCGATCGGCATCAACCGCACCGGGCATATGGTCGCCATGCAGCTGCGCCCGTATGCGCCGGAATCCAGCCGCGCGGTGATGTGGATCGCCTACGGCTCGGGCCCGTTCACCGCCGTTGCGCCGTTCTACGCGAACGTCGCGGATACGCCGGCCTACCTGCGCGACACCACTCCGGAAGTGTCCACCGACAACCTGTACTGGACGAATCGGCTGATCGCCGCGCTGGCGGACGCGCATTGGTTCGACACCAACAACGCGATCGAAGGGTATGCGGAGCAGGTGCGCGTGTTCGGCCATCGTCTGGTCGCCGATACGGATGCGTCTCTCGCCGGCGGCGGCGAAGACGCCGGCGATATCGATTCGGTTCGTGCGCGCCTTGAAGCGGCGAATGGGACCATGGCGGATTATCTGCGCACGCATACGACCAAGCTGCTCGGCGACGTGCTCTATACGGCCAGCAACCTGATGCGCAATTCCTTTGCCATGTCCGACCGATGGGTGTGAGACGCCCGTCGGATTCGCCTGTCGCGGCCGTTGCAGGCCGGCGATTGTTGCGTGGACGCGAGTTGTCGGTGCGTGGGGTCGGAGACGCCGACGGTATGAAGCCATTTTGAGGGCATAATACCGGATGGCAACCGGTTTCACTACAGACCCATGCACCGACAACTCGACAGTAGCGCGCATTGGCCGGGTGCATGGCCGCATGCAAACGATCGCAAACGCGGATATGACGACATGTGCCGAGGGGCCGGACCTTCGTGGCCCGGCCCCTCGGCACATCCGCGTTTGCCCGCTTCTCGGCGCCGCCGCCGGCTACTGCTCGATGCGGTACTCCTGCGTGTGGAAGTCGCAGGTCACGCTCGTGCCGTCGGCGAAGGTCGAACGCTGCACGAGCGGATCGCCGTCGACGAACTCGTGGCGCACCAGCTCGCTCATGCCGACGCGCTCATGCAGCGCGGCCACGATCTGGCAGCGCTCGATGTCGTTCTCGGCCTGGGCGCGCTGCGCGTCGTCCATATCGCCGTCCACGCCGACATACGCGGCGTCGCGGATCAGGTACGGCGCGCCGCCGTTGAGCAGCGCGTAGAGCATGTAGTCGTCGCCGTTGACCACGCGCTCCATCATCCACGGCTGGATCACGCAGTCGTGGTAGACGAGGTTGTACAGCGGCACCGGAATGCCGTGGCGCGGCGCCTCGGGCGAGCGCATCTGGAAGTCGTAGGGTGCGTAGTGGCAGAACACCAGGCTCGGCACGGCCCAGTCGGACACCTCCTCGGACGAGGACAGGATGCCGTGCGACAGCAGGTACTCGAAACATTCGGCGCGGCGGTCGTAGCACTCGCGGCGGGTCATGCGGTGGTCGGGGTTCGAGCATTCGTCGCCCTCATTGCAGGTGAACACGTCCAGATACGCGCAGTCCAGCGTGATGCCGTGCGCGGCGATCTCGGCGAAGTTGCGGCGCACGTAATCCGGCGCGAGCTCGGCGCACAGGTAGGTCTGGTGGCCGCCGGCCCAGCGCGAGTGCTCGGGCATGGTGCCGTCCGCCAGACGGACCGCATTGCGCTTGTCGAAGGTGCGCGCGGTGAAGTAGTAGTCGCGGTACTGGTCGTGCGTGCCGAACAGGTCGCCGTAGCCATGGCAGGTGTCGACCAGCGACTTCATGCCCTCCCAGCCTCCGGCCTCGCGGCATGCGGGCAGGTAGTCCGGGTGCTCGTTGTCGTAGCCGGGCTGCGCCCAACCGTCCAGATGCATGTAGATGCGGCCGGCGCCCAGCTCGTGCAGCGTGCGCAGCTGGCGCTCGCGCGCCGCGAAGGTGACCAGCGAGTTGTTGTTCTCGGGGTGCTCGTGGTCATAGAACGACGATTCGGGCTGCACCACGGTCTTGATGCCGACGTGCATCCACGAGCAGCCGATCAGCCGGTGGATCGAGGGGTTGCGCGCCGCCTTTTCGGCCAGCGTGCGCAGGCGCCCGCGCTCGTTGACGTACGCGCGGTACGTCTTGCAGATGGCGGTGTGATCGGCGTCCTTGAGGAAGCGATAGCGCGCCACGCGGCGGTACGCCATCGTGCCGAGGCTCGGGTCGAACCACATGCCGACGTGCGTGTAGGGGCCGTTGGCGGGGTGGTCGATCGCGTAGCCGGCGTTCCACGGCGTCTCGCAGATCGCGATGTAGGCGTGCGCGTCGCCGCGCAGCTGCGCGAACCACGGCATGTAGCTGCCCGCGGTGTCGAAGCGCCCCTCGAAGGTGACGTCGGCGGTGGTCACCGGCGCCGGCCAGGTGTTGGGGATCATGACGCCCTGTTCGTCGTTGATGAGCGTGGCGCAGTGCCCGTCGGCGTCGTCGAACGCCATTTCGCCGGGCCAGTTCAGCATGGTGGCGCTGAGCCCGTCCTCGTTGAGCGGGATCCATTCGAAGAGCACGTCGCCGGACGAGCGCTCGATCCAGATGTAGGTCGCGAAGGTGTACGGCGTGCCGCCGAAGCCCGCGAAGGTGCTGTACACGCCGACTCCGGTGCCGGTCTCGCGGCTCTCGTGCGTGATCTTCGCCGCCTGGGTGAACGGGAAGGTGCCCTGTTCGCAGACCAGTGTCGGCTCGAAGCCGTCGCGCCAGCCCCATGTCGCCTCGTCGCGGCGGAACGTGAGCTTCAGCGTATCCTCGTCGAACAGCACCGTGGTGCCGGAACATTCGAACTGCATATCTCTCCCTTGCTGTTGTGCCCTGCATACCGGGGCCGTTGCGCCATATCGCGCATCGTGCTGCACTGCCGGCATCATTGTATCGGTTCGGCCTTATGGATCGGGGATCGCATAGGTGTCGCACCGTCTGCAAGGAGTGAAGCATACGCTCTATTTGTTAACAACATATGCATTAACAGCGCGTGCACGTACTTACGCACTCATACGCTCGCGCGCTCATACGCTGCAGAAGCGCATGAGTACATGCTGGCATACGGCCGATTTGGGATGTCGGGAAGGCTGTATGCCAGCAGGCTGCTGACATACGGTCGGTTTGGGATGCCGGGAGAGCCGCGGCTAGTTGAAGCCGACGATGCCTTCCGCGATGCGGTAGCCCTGGCGGATGATCCAGCGGCCGACGGAACCGGGGAGATTGATCGCACGCGCGATCAGCTTCTTGCGCACGTCATGGCTGATCGCGGGGGACGCGGCGTCGAGGTCGGCCCACAGCTGGTCCTTGAGCTTGTAGTTCTCCGGATCGCGCGACAGGATCAGGAACACGCTGGTGACCGAGCTCTCGATCGCGAGGAAATGGATCATGTAGCGGTACAGCCCGTCGGGCACGGTGCCCGGTTCCGGCGTCGCCTCCACCATGCGGCGGTTCACGAGCCGCAGCTGGTTGACGCGGCGGATCATCACGTCGGTCTGCACGCTCTGGCCCTCGCGGCCGATGAAGTAGTGGTAGAACGGCATATCCAGGTACAGTATCGTCCGCACCTGGGTGAACGGCTGATAGGCGTAGATGAAATCCACGTAGAAGGTGTGCTCCGGCAGCCGCATGCCCGAAGCGCGCACCACCTCGGTGCGGAAGATGAGCGCGTGCATGAGGATGTACTCGGCGATGCCGAACCGGCCCAGATCGTCCCATCCCTGGATTTCGCCGGGCGTCATGGCGCGGCGGAAATTGACGACGTGCTTGCGGCGCTTGCTCACCTTGTCATACACGTAGTTGGTGACGACCATATCGACCGGGTCGCCGGACGCGCGCTGCTCGCGCAGCGTGGCCATCATCGTGTCGATCGACTGCGGGTCGACCCAGTCGTCGGCGTCCACGACCTTGATGTACGTGCCGCGCGCGTTGGCGATGCCGGTGTTCACCGCGCCGCCGTGCCCCTTGTTCTGCTGATGGATCGCGCGCACGCTCGGCCAGCGCTTCTCGTACGTGTCGGCCAGCTGGGGAGTGGAGTCGGAGGAACCGTCGTCGACGATCAGCACCTCGATGTCGCTGGTGTCGCTCGCCGACAGCAGCGAGGAAATGCAGCGCTCAAGATAGGTCTCCATATTGTATGCGGGCACCACGAACGTCAGTGTTGCCGGGGTGTTCTGCTTCATACGCTCCTCGTTAACCTACCGGTACCGCCCAGGGCGGGTCATCTGTTTTCCTTCCCCAAACCTAGCACCTAGCGGGCATCGATAGGTGGTTTGTACACGTTCTGCATCCCTGAACGCATGATCGGAGTCCCTGATATTCCCCTGATCGCCGTGGGATCGGTGCCGTTCGGGGGCATCTCCTTGCCGTATGCGGATCGCCGATGCCGATTTTGCTCGCCGACGACGCACGGCATGATTCGGGGGAATGTCGGCTGATATGTGCCACGACCCGTGTCCGGACTGTGGGCGACGCGACGTGGCGTGCGGCGCTGCGACCGATGTGACGCAGCGTGCGATGTGACGCAGCGTGTGATACGCCGCATCCGATGCGCGGCTTACCGACGGTCCGCGGCCTGCGGGACTATGCCGCGTCAGGCCTCGAGTCGTCGCCTGCTTCCGCTTCCGGCGCCCCGTCCCGTGCCGTGTCCTCGCGCGATGCGGCGGCCGAGTCTTGCGAGGCCGTGTCTTGCGAGGCCGTCTCGCCCCCTTGCGCCTCCCGGCGCCGTGCGTCGTCGTCGGGAGCCCCGCGCTTCGCGGACTGTCGGGCCTTGCGGCCCTCGAACCGCAGTTCCGGCTTGGCATCCAGCCGGGACAGCCCGTGCCATGCCAGATCGACGATGTACGCGGCGAGCTGCTCCTTGCTGACCTTCGGGCGGTCCGCCCAGTACTGGCCGGTGAACACGGTCATGCCAACCAGCATCTGCGCGTAGTACGGCACCCCCTTCACCGGCAGCTTCTGCCGCTTGAACGCCTCCATGAGCAGATTCTCGACCTTCAGGCTCACGTCGCCCAGCAGCGAACTGAACGAGCCGGCCGGATCGGTGCTCGGCGAATCGCGCACCAGCACCTGGAACCCGTCCGCGTTCTGCTCGATGTAGCTCAGCAGCGCCAGCGCCGTCCGCTCCACGATCTGGCGGGGGTGCGCGGTCGAATCGTTGAGCGCGCTCGTCAGCACCGTGGTCAGCGCGCGCATCTCGCGATCCACGATCACCGCGTACAGGCCTTCCTTGCCGCCGAAATGCTCGTACACGATCGGCTTGCTGACCTTCGCGCTGGCCGCGATCTCCTCCACGCTCACCGCTTCGAACCCCTTGGACGCGAACAGCGCGCGACCAACCTGAATCAGTTGTTCGCGGCGTTGCAGTGATGTCATTCGTGAAGCATTGGCCATGGCACCAGTTTGGCACCGCCGCCGGATGTTCGGCGGCGTATGGGGCCGATTGCGCCATGGCCGGAACGCGTGGCGGCGCGTATCCGGTCAGTCGGGGGCGGATTGCCTAATGGCCGGCCCGGCGCCCGGCCGCGCCATGAGGCGGCGCTGTCCGTTGCGGTTTTTAGGCTGAAGATATGGATACCAATGTGATGATCGGCATTGTGGCCGTTGTAGTTATCGCCGTCGTATTGATCGTGATCGGCTCGCTGTTCGACCGCTCGCGCAAGCGCGCGCTCGTCAAGGCCGAGGAGGAGGCCAAGGCCAGGGCCGATGCGCGCATCGCGCAGGAACGGGCCGCCGCCCAGGCCGGTGCCGCCGAAGAGGTGCCCGCCCCGTCAGCTGCGGCGGCTGAAGCGGCTAAAGCGGAAGCGGATAAAGCAGCCGGAGCTCCCGAAGCCCCCAAGACCCCCGAGGCGCCGAAGCAGCCCGCGACCCCCACTCCCGCTCCGACCCGAGAGAAGCCGGAATCCTCCGCATCGCGCATCACCCGCCTCAAGGCGAAGCTCGCCAACAGCTCCAACCCGTTCGGCAAGGCGCTGTTCAACATCCTCACCAAGGACAACCTCACCGAAGCCGATTGGGAGGACGTCGAGGACACGCTGCTGCTCGCCGACGTCGGCGCCGAGGCCAGCGAGCGGCTCGTCGAGGAACTGCGCAAGGACGCCCGCATCACCGGCAAGGCCGACCCGGCCGAGGTGCGCGCCAGCCTCAAGGAGAAGCTGCTCGATCTGGTCGGCCGCGACACCGACCGCCGGCTCAACGCCAGCAAGGAGGGCGCCGGCAAGCCTTCCGTCATCATCATGGTCGGCGTCAACGGCACCGGCAAGACCACGACCGCGGGCAAGCTCGCGCGCCTGTTCGTCTCCGAGGACAAGCGGGTCATCATGGGCGCCGCCGACACCTTCCGCGCGGCGGCGGCCGATCAGCTCGAAACGTGGGGCGCGAAGGTGAACGTGCCGGTTGTCCGTTCCGACAAGGGTGGCGCCGACCCGGCGTCCGTCGCGTTCGAGGCCGCCTCCCGGGCCAAGGAGGAGAACGCCGACGTGCTCATCATCGACACGGCCGGCCGCCTGCAGAACAAGGCGAATCTGATGGACGAGCTGGGCAAGATCCGCCGCGTCACCGAAAAGAACCTGCCCGTCGACGAGGTGCTGCTCGTGCTCGACGCCACCACCGGCCAGAACGGCATGACCCAGGCCAAGGTGTTCGCCGAGGCGATCGGCATCACCGGCGTGGTGCTCTCCAAGCTCGACGGCTCCGCCAAGGGCGGCATCGTGATCTCCGTGCAGCAGGCGCTCGGGGTGCCGGTCAAGCTCGTCGGCCTCGGCGAAGGTCCCGACGACTTGGCCCCCTTCGACCCGGAGGGCTTCGTCGACGGCATTCTTGCCTGACGCCGGGCCGGCCCGCCGCGGCATGATGGCATACGCGCGCCGACGGGAACTGACCGCATCGTGAAACGCCCGCCCCGATCCTCATCGGGGCGGGCGTTTGCCGTGGAATAGGGGGTGCATATCGGGAAATGCCGGCGAATTGGCGTACAATCGGTGCTTCGCCGGATGGTATGCGGTCCTCGCGCCCCGCCGGGTTTTACATGCGCGTAACCTCGCGTAACTTGTTGAAAACGCGGTGGGCGTTCCATACCATGGTGTTAGCCCCTGTACAGGGGACGGCGCAAGAGTCATTCAGTCGCTCGGTTCGTATAACGGGCTGGCGTGAAACATACAAGAGAGGGAGGTAGACATGGACACCGGAAATGCTGCATGGATGTTGACATCCGCGTCCCTGGTTTTCCTCATGACGCCGGGTGTGGCGTTTTTCTACGGAGGCATGGTTCGTGCCAAGGCCGTGCTGAACATGCTGATGCTGGAGGCGGCCGCGCTGTCGGTCACCGCCGTCATCTGGACCCTGTGGGGCTGGTCGATCGCCTATGCGGGCACGTCGATCGGGGGAATCTTCGGTGATCCCGCAACCGGCTTCCTTCTCAAGGACTCGATGGTCGCCAAGGACGGCGTCTTCACCGCCGCCGACACGTCCGGCTCCTACCCGGGCAGCATCGACGTCGCCTTCCAGGTCACCTTCGCGATGATCACTGTCGGCCTGATCTGCGGCGCGCTCGCCGAACGCGTCAAGTACAGCACCTGGATGATCTTCGTCGCGCTGTGGATCACCTTCGACTACGCGCCGATGGCGCACATGGTCTGGAACAAAGGCCTGCTGTCCGGCGACGGCGCGATCTCCCAGGCGATCGGCGCCGCGGCCCACGACTTCGCAGGCGGCACCGTCGTCCATATCAACGCCGCAATGGCCGCGCTCGTGATCGTGCTGATCATCGGCAAGCGCAAGGGCTTCGGCACGCAGCCGTTCCGCCCGCACAACGTCCCGTTCGTCATGCTCGGCGCCTTCCTGCTGTGGTTCGGCTGGTTCGGCTTCAACGCCGGTTCCGCCTTCGCCGCGAACGGCACTGCCGGCTATGCGTGGATGAGCACCACCGCGGCCACCGCGGCCGCCATGCTCGCCTGGGGCTTCACCGAGAAGATCCGCTCGGGCCACTACACCGCGATGGGCGCCGCCTCGGGCATGGTCGCCGGTCTGGTCGCCATCACCCCGGCCGCCGATGTGGTCTCCCCGCTGTGGGCCATGGTCATCGGCGCCATCTCCGGCGTGCTGACCTGCTTCGCCTGCGGCCTCAAGTTCAAGTTCGGCTACGACGACTCGCTTGACGTGGTCGGCGTGCACGGCGTCGGCGGCCTCACCGGCACCGTCCTCATCGGCTTCTTCGGCGAGGGCACCGGCCTGCTGGCCGGCGGCGACTGGCGCCAGCTGGCCGTGCAGGTCATCATCGCGTTGTGCGCCATGCTCTACTCCGGCGTGATCACCGCGATCATCGCCTTCGCCCTGGAGAAGACCATCGGCTGGCGCGTCAGCGAAGCCCAGGAGGTCGGTGGCATCGATCTTGCCGATCAGGGCGAACGCGCATACGATTTTGCTGGTACTGCCAGCTCCGTTCTCAAGGAGGTAAGGTGAGATGAAGCTCATCACCGCTATCATCCAGCCCCATAAGCTCGACGACGTCAAGGAAGCGCTCGCCGCCGCTGGCGTGCACGGCCTGACCGTCTCCGAGGCCAACGGCTACGGCCGCCAGCGCGGCCACACCGAGGTCTACCGCGGTGCCGAATACACCGTCGATCTGATCCCGAAGATCCGCGTCGAGGTGCTGTCCGACGACGCCGATGCCGAAACGCTCGTCGGCGTGATCGTCAAGTCCGCCGGCTCGGGCACGATCGGCGACGGCAAGGTGTGGGTCGCCCCGCTCGACTCCGTGACCCGCGTGCGTACCGGCGAGACCGGATCCGCCGCGATCTGACAATAAAGCGGCCCGAAGCGTTCCGGCGTGTTCGGGTTATCGATAAGACAGATCCCCGCATGTGCCTCGCGCCGTGCGGGGATTATCGTATGCGGCGCGGCGCTCGCATTTTCCCAAGTTCCTCTCAAGCAAAGGCAAGGATCCCGATGACTTCGGCGGTGGACAACCTCAAGCGGCGTTTCATGGACATGAGCCGGCCGGATGCGGACGGCATCTACCGCAACGGCGCGGCCAAGCGCCGGGCGCGCACCGAACTGGCGATGGAATGCCTGCAGGCGCTGTGGGCCGAGGCGTGCGACGCCGTGCCGTTCGCCGTGCCCGGCACGGGTATCGGGCTCGCCTCGGTCGGCTCGCTCGCCCGCGGCCAGATCGGCCCGTCCTCCGACCTCGACCTGGTGCTGATCTACGACGCCCATGCGCTGAATGACCGGCAGCTCAACGAATTGGCCAACAAGCTGTGGTATCCGCTGTGGGATTCCGGTCTCGACCTCGACCATTCGGTGCGCACCCGGCAGCAGTGCGAGTCGGTGACCGACCACGACCTGCCCGCGGCGATGGGCTGGCTCGACGTGCGCCCGATCGCCGGTGACCGGGCGCTGATCGAGGCGACGGCCACCTCCATCCTCGAACGGTGGCGCAAGGCCGCGCGCAAGCGGCTGCCCGAGCTGCTGCAATCGGCGGAGAGCCGGCTCAACGAGTTTGGCCGCCTGCCGTATATCAACCAGCCGGACATCAAGGAGACGCGCGGCGGGCTGCGCGATTCGGTGCTCGTCTCCGCGCTCGCCGCGTCATGGCTGGCCGACCGCCCCCACGGCGTGTACGACGACGCCGTCGACGCGCTGCTCGACGTGCGCGACTGCATCCACTTGGTCGCCGGCAAGGACACGAACCTGCTGCTCGCACCCTATCAGGCGAAGGTCGCCGCGATGCTCGGCCTCGCCGATCCGACGCTTCCCGAAGGCGAGCGCGAGGCGGAGTCCATCGACGATCTGCAGACGAGGCTGGCGCGCATCGGGCGGCAGATCGCCTTCGCCCTCGACTCCACGGCCTCGCGCGCCGAGCATTCGCTCACGCACGAGAAGCCCCGGTTCTCGTTCTTCCAGATGATGAATCCGCGCGCCGGCGGCAGGCGCGAGGCGCCGACCTTCGAGACGCTCGCCCCCGGCGTCGTCGCGCACGAGCACGAGATCGTGCTCGCTCCCGGCGTGGATCCGGCCGCCGATGCGGTGCTGCCGCTGCGGGTGGCCGTAGCCTCGGCCGAGTCCGGGTTGCCGATCAATCCCTCGACGCTGGGCAATCTCAAGCGCAGCCCGATCAGGGATTCGGTGTGGAACGACGAATCGCGCGATCTGTTCGTGCGGCTGCTGGACAGCGGCTCCGAGCTGATGCGCGTGTGGGACGAGATCGATTTCGTGGACATCCCCGGCCGCTGGATGCCCGAGTGGCTGGGCATCCGCAACCGCCCGAGCGCGTCGGCGGCCCACCGGTACACCATCGACCGGCACAGCGTCGAGGTCGTCTCCCGGCTCACCCGCACGTCGGCCGCCAGCGGAAGGCGGTACGACGGCGAGCGCTATACGGCGCTGCTGCTGGCCGGTCTGCTGCACGATATCGGCAAGCGCCCGTTCATCGCCGACCACGCGGCCGAGGGCGCCCGGCATGTGCCGGTGATCCTGAATCGCATGGGATTCGACCGCGACATCGTGCGCTGGGCCACGCTGCTGGTGCGCGAGCATCTGACGCTGTCCGAATTCGCGATGGGCCGCAATCCCAGCGATCCCGCGGTCGGTTCCGATCTGGCCGGCCGGCTCGACCACGACCCGGTCCTGCTCGACATGCTGTTCGATCTGACCCGCGCCGACGGGTCCTCGCTCGGCGCCACGGCCGGCGAGACCATCACCAAGCAATACGGCTGGAGCAAATGGCGCGAATCCCTGGTCCGGGCCATCTACACCGCCACCCGTTACCACATGAAATAACGCTTCGCGGCATATTCCCTTGTCGGGCTCCCCTCCATGAGGGGAGCCCGACAAGGGAAACTCAACCGGTCGGGCGCGTAGCCCGCTGGGAGCGCGGGGTCAATCGGCCCGGACGGTCATCCATCGGTCGCCGCGGATGCGCAGGCCGTTGCAGATGCCTCGCCCGCCCATGAGCACGACGTTGAACGCCATCCAGACCATGGCCGTGCGGGCCATGTCGCCGGGCAGCGCCGGCGCCACCGCGCGCGAGAGGACCGCGAGCAGCGCGATATAGACCACCGCGGTCAGGGTGCAGGTGGCGGCGAGATACCGGTAGTCGCGTGCGCCGATCAGAATGCCGTCGATCGACATCATCCATCCCTGCAGCGGGAAGAACACACCCATCGTCACCATGCCGGCGGCCACCAGCATCTGGATGTGCGGGCTCGGCGAGAAGAAGTGCCCGGCGAAAAGGCCCGCCAGAGCGAACGCCGTGCCGATGACCGCTCCCGTGGCCAGCCCGGCCCGGCCGGTGGCCGTGGTCAGGCGGCGGGCCCGGTGCACGCTGGTGGCGCCCAAGGCGGCCGCCACCAGCGTCTGCCCGGCGATCCCCACGGAATCGAGCATGTTCATGGCGAAATTCCACGACGAGTTGACGGCCTGGAACCCGGCCAGCACGGAGGTGCCCATGCGAGCCGCGCTGGCGACCGTCGCCACCATCGCCGCGCGGATCGCCAGCGTGCGGATGAACAGCGGCAGCCCGTCACCGCCCGCGGCGGCGATGCCGCTGAGCCGCGGCCTGAGATCGGCGCCGTCGGCCTTGGCCCACAGCACCGCCGGGACGACCAGAAACAGCCCCATGAACCATTGCGCGATCAGCGTGGCGATGCCGGAGCCGGCGATGCCCCAATGCAGCACGATCACGAACAGCACGTCCAGCACCGTGTTGATGATGGCGCCGCCGACCGCCGCGATCAGCGTGATGCGCACCTTCTGCAACCCGCGGAAGATGCCGTTCGCCGCGTACACCAGCAGCATGCCGGGTGCGCCGAGCACGATCGTGCGCGTGTAGATGACCGCTTGCGTCAGGACCTCACCCTGCGCTCCGAGCGCGCGGCACAGCGGCTCCGAGCCGATGAACAGGCCGATGCCCAGCAGCAGGCCGATGCCCAGCGCCAGCCACAGGCCGTCGACGCCGGCCTGCATCCCCTCTCGCCGGCGTCCGGCGCCCAGCAGGTGCGCGACCTGCGCGGTGGTCGAGTAGGCCAGGAAGATGCACAGCCCGACGGCCGTGAGGATGATCGTGGACCCGACCGACAGCCCGGCCAGCGCCGCGTCGTTGATGTGCCCGACGATGGCCGTGTCGATGAGGACGAAGGTCGGTTCGGCGATGAGCTGTCCGAAGGTGGGGAGCGCCAGCGTGAGGATCTGCCGATTGACCGCCTTGCGTTCGAGCGGGGCGTCGGTGGTGGTGTCGGTGGTGTCGGTGGTGGTGCGATGGCCGTCCTCGCCGGATGCGCCGCCCGGCATGGCGGCCGTATGTGTGGATTCCCCTTGAGACATACCCCTCAACTTAGCAGCATCGCATCGCCGGGGCGTACCGGTCATTCTCCCGGCTGAGCCGTGCCGGCGGCCGCACGCGGGCGAGCCGCGAAGCCGACCCCGATATAGGGGGAATACGTGAGGGGCGGGGGTCCGGGCGGCGCGCGGCCGAAGTTCCCGGTGTGGACAAAAACGGGAATTCAGCTGGATCGCGATGAGTTATCCAGAGGTTATCCCCAAGTTGTGCACAGAGTTATCCCCATCATGTGGATAACTTGGTGGATTGTGCACGGTGTAATCCCCAGAATGTGGATAACTCATTTTTCTTATCCACATTGCAGCAGTCCGAGCGTGTCGCGCAAACAGCCGCGAGGTTAACGGCACGTAACCGACGGGAGCGGGACCGCATTCCCCCTATTGTCGGTGCATGCGCCGCCGTAATGCCTCGATCTTCCCTGTTGCGCCCGGCAAAGACCGTCCTCGGGGCCGGTAGGCGACGATATCTGCCGCCTTCCGGCCGTGAACCTATACTCGATAACTATGGCAGACGGAAATTCATGGGACGGTGCGCGCCCGCAGGAGGGCCGCGGTTCGGGGTCGTCGTATGCGCGCAATGACGGCGAGGCGCAGATCCGCGACGCGCTGTTCGACCGCGTGCCCCCGCATGACGACGATGCGGAGATGGCCGTGCTCGGCGGCATGCTGATGAGCAAGGACGCGATCGGCGAGGTCTCGCAGATGATCGATGTCACCGATTTCTACCAGCCGAAGCACCAGACGATCTATGAGGCGATCATCGGCCTGTTCTCCGCGTCGCAGCCGGTCGACGTGGTGCTCGTCGCCAACCAGCTGCTCTCCGACGGCGATCTCGACAAGGTCGGCGGCACCGACTACCTGCACAGCCTCGTCGCCTCCGTGCCGACCGCCGCGAACGCCACGTACTACGCGGATATCGTGCATCAGCGCGCCGTGCTGCGCAACGTGATCGCCGCCGGCACCAAGATCGCGCAGCTCGGTTATTCGGCCGAGGGCTCGCAGGCCGAAGACGTGGTCAACCTGGCGCAGGCCGAGGTCTACGAGATGAGCGTCGGCAAGGTGCGCCAGGACTACACGGCGATCGGCCCCGTGGTGCACGATGCGCTCGACCAGCTCGACAAACTGCAGAACGGCCAGCTGGAAAAGGGCGTGCCGACCGGGTTCCGCGACATCGACGACGTGACGCAGGGCCTGCAGCCCGGCCAGATGATCGTCGTGGCGGGCCGACCGGCCATGGGCAAGTCCACGTTCGGCATCGACTTCGCGCGCGCCGCGGCCCTGCACCACAACATGACGTCGATCGTGTTCAGCCTGGAGATGAGCAAGGTGGAGCTCGCGCAGCGCATCATCTCCGCCGAGACGAACATCCCGCTCGCGGCGATGCGCCGCGCCGACGACATCACGCCGGAGCGCTGGAACACGCTCAACAGCTTCTGGGACAAACTGCACGACGCCCCGCTGTTCATCGACGACAGCCCGAACATGTCCCTGATGGAGATTCGCGCGAAATGCCGACGGCTCAAGCAGACCAACGATCTCAAGCTCGTGGTCATCGACTACCTGCAGCTCATGAGCTCGGGCACGCGCGTGGAGAGCCGCCAGCAGGAGGTCTCCGAATTCTCCCGCGCGCTCAAGCTGCTCGCCAAGGAGCTGGAGGTGCCGGTTGTGGCGCTTTCGCAGCTCAACCGCGGCCCGGAGATGCGCAACGACAAGAAGCCGCAGCTGTCCGACCTGCGTGAATCGGGTTCGATCGAGCAGGACGCCGACGTGGTGTTCCTGGTGCACCGCCCCGATTTCTACGACAAGGAGGACCGCCCCGGCGAGGCCGACATCATCATGGCGAAGCACCGTAACGGCCCGACCGAAACATTCCATCTCGCGTTCCTCGGCGCGACCTCCAAATTCAAGGACATGCCGCAGGACTACAACCAGGGGGTGTAAGCCATGGCTTGGAACTCATTCGCGACGCCGCTGATCGGCAAGGCGGTGCGCGGGGCCTCGCGGCTGCTGCGCCACGGCGGTTCCGCGTTCCCCGGCAAGGTCGTCGAGCGGATCGACCCGGCGTTCCTCGCCCGCACGCTCGGCCGGCTGCCGCTCGGCGTGGTGCTCGTCTCCGGCACGAACGGCAAGACCACCACCACGCGCATGGTCGCCTCGATGCTGCGCGATCTCGGGCTGAAGGTGTTCACCAACCCGACCGGATCGAACTTCACGCGCGGCGTCGTGTCCGCGCTGCTCACCGAGGTCACGCTCGGCGGGCGTCTCGACGCGGACATCGCCGTGCTCGAGCTCGACGAGGCGTACGCCGTGCATTTCGTGAAGCAGGTCCGCCCCCGGTACGCGCTGCTGCTCAACGTGATGCGCGACCAGCTCGACCGTTTCGGCGAGATCGACAACACCGCACGGCTGCTCGGCCATGTCGCCGAGGCGACGACCGGCACCGTCGTGCTCAACCGCGAGGACCCGCGCATCGTGCGGCTCGCCGAGCTCGTCCAGCCCGGCGCGCAGGTGCGCTATTTCGGCCTTTCCGACGATCTGCGCTCCTTCTTCCCGTCCGACGACGACATGGCGACGACCGTTGCGGCGGAGGGGGAGACGTGCACTTTGGGTGCGCCGCGCACGGAGGGCGGCGACGGGCGCGGCGACGCGGATGGCGCCGCTCAGGCCCGGCACGCGCTGCCGGCCGACGTGACGCTCACCCGGGTCGGCGACCATGAAGCCGATTTCCTGATGGACGGCAAGGCGGCCACCACGCGTGTCCGGCTCGAAGGCGTGTACAACCTGTACAACGCGGCTGCGGCGCTCGCCGTCGTGCGCACGGTGCAGCGCGACGCGCGCGACGGCAGCGCCCTGCGGTCCTGCGGCGGCGATGCGCTGCTCGCCGCCGTCTCCCGCGTCACCCCGGCGTTCGGCCGCGGCGAGGTCATCGACGTGAACGGCAGCCCGGTCGAGCTGCTGCTGGTCAAGAATCCGATGGGCTTCCGCCTGTCGCTCGCTTCGTTCCCGCCGCAGGGCGCCGATACGATGATCGCGATCAACGACGAATACGCGGACGGCCGCGACATGAGCTGGCTGTGGGACGTGGACTTCACCAGCCTGCGTGAAACGGGCGTGAAACAGGTCTCCGGCGTGCGGGCGTGGGATATGGCGCTGCGCCTCGAGTACGACCAGGTGCCGGTCGGCACGGTCGACACGGATCTCGAGTCCTCGGTGATCGCCTTCGCGAGCGCGAATCCCGGGCGTGCGAAGCACATCTACTGCACGTACACCGCGATGCTCAAGGCGCGTGCCGCCCTCGGGCGGATCGCCGCCGTATCCGACGCCGGCGTGGGCAAGTGAAGGGGAGCGAGGAGGCCGATATGAGCAACCTGATCGACATCATGTCCCTGTACCCGAAGGACATGAACATCTACGGCGATTCCGGCAACGTGCTGACCGTGACCCGCAGGCTGGCCCTCTACGGGTACAAGCCGCGCGTGACCGCCTACAATCAGGGCGATCCGTGGCCCGACCACGTCGACATGATCCTCGGCGGCGGCGGGCAGGACACCGGCCAGAAGAAGATCATCGACGACTTCTTCGCCCGCGCCGACACGCTGCGAGGCCTCGCCGCGGACGGCACGCCGATGCTCATGATCTGCGGCCTGTACCAGCTGTTCGGGGAGTACTTCGAAACGGTCGACGGCGCGCGGCTCGACGGCATCGGCGTGATCGGCGCGTACACGGTCGGCCGGGACGTGCGCATGATCGGCAATCTGGTCGAGCATTGCGACGGGTTCGGCGACGTGATCGGCTATGAAAACCATTCCGGGCAGACCTTCCTGCACGACGGCGTGCGCCCGTTCGGGCATGTCGACGCGGAAGGCTGCGGCAACAACGGTCAGGACCATACCGAAGGGGCTCGCGTGCGCAACGTGATCGGCACCTACATGCACGGCTCGCTGCTGCCCAAGAACCCCGCGGTGGCGGACTTCCTGATCCGCACGGCCGTCGAACGGCGCTACGGGGCCTTCGATCCCGAGCGGTACCAGACCCCCGAGCTGGCGGCGGAACTCGACCGGCTCAACCGGACCGCCGAGCGGGCCCGTGCCGTCGCCGCGTCCCGGCCGCGATAGGCTGGGGCCGATCGGCGGGGATTGGCGCGAATATCGCGGAAACGTCGGCATAATCACCCTTGCGGCCGAGTGTTTTTCTTCCGACCGTAGAGTAGGCTGGAAAGCGACCATCCAAGCAAAGGAGGCGTATCATGGCTGATTTCGATTTTGGTGACGGCCTGCGCAAGGTGTTTCTGGCGGGCGTCGGCGCTCTTGCCACGACCGTGGAGAAGAGCCAGGAGATCGTCGACGATCTCGTCAAGAAGGGTGAGCTGACCGTCGAGCAGGGCAAGGCGCTGAACACCGAGCTCAAGCGCAAGGCTGCCGAGGTCAAGGAACAGTCCAAGAAGGACGATTCCGAGAAGACCGAGGACTGAGCGCGGCCCGCTTGAACACGGATTCTCGAACGCTGATTAGGGACGGAAAGAAACCATCGTTGTGACCGATCGTACCGACGTGAACGCAGGAGCCGAACAATCGAGGGAAACCCTCGAATTGTTCGGCTCCCGTCGTGATACGTTCGCCGAACGCTATCACCTGACGCGCCGCGGCAAGATCAAGCGGCTGGCGCAGATCACCAGCATCGCCCGGCAATTCGACGTCGTGCACGGGCTGACCCCGGTCAAGATGCGCCTGATGCTGGAGGCGTTGGGTCCGACTTTCGTCAAGGTCGGTCAGATCCTGTCGATGCGCTCGGAGATCCTGCCGCAGTCCTTCTGCGACGAGCTGGCGAAGCTGCGCGCCGACGCCGATCCGATGCCGTACCAGACCGTGCTCGATACGCTCACGCATGAATACGGCCGCCCCGTCGAGGAGATTTTCCTGCACATCGACGCGGTGCCGCTGGGGTCCGCGTCACTGGCGCAGGTGCACCGGGCCAAACTGCTGACCGGCGAGGACGTGGCGGTGAAGGTGCAGCGCCCCGGCGTGCGCGAGATCATGGCGCAGGACGTGTCCATCATGCGCACTATCGCCAAGGCCGCGGCCAAAATGGTGCCCAGCGCGCAGGTGGTGGATCTGCGCGGCGTGGTCGAGGAGCTGTGGGACACCTTCGAATCTGAGACCGACTTCCTGGTCGAGGCGCGCAACCTCAGCGAATTCAAACGCTTCTGCGAGCCGTACCGGTACGTGGACTGCCCGAAGCCCTACATGGAGCTGTGCACCGAGCACGTGGTCGTCATGGACTACGTTGACGGCATCTCCGTATCCCACCCGGAGCAGCTGGTCGAGGCGGGCTACGACCTCAAGGAGATCGGCACCAAGCTCGTCGACAACTACGCCACGCAGGTGCTGGACGCCGGTTTCTTCCACGCCGACCCGCACCCAGGCAACATCATCATCGCCGGCGGGCAGATCGTGCTCATCGACCTGGGCATGACCGGCCGGCTCAACCTCACCACGCGATCGGTGCTCAAGCAGATGATCTTCGCGGTGGCCAAGCAGGATTCGCCGGCGCTCGCCGACGGTCTGCTGCGTTTCGCCGGAGCCGAGGCCGAGCCGGAGGACTATCCGGCGCTGCTGGCCGATCTGGATGTGATCGTCGCCGAATACGGCACCGTGGACCTGTCGGAACTCGACATCGCCGCGTTCGTGACGGCGTTGACGCAGCTTGCGCAGCGGCACGGCATCGAGGTGCCGAGCACGGTGACGACGGTGGCGCGCGCGCTGGTCACGCTTGAGGGGCTGCTCGACGAGTTCATTCCCGACGTCAATATGATCGAGATCATCTCGAAGCACATCGCCACCAGCAAGAGCGTCGATCAGGCCGCGAAGGACGAACTCAAGTCGCTTGGGGTCGAGGGTCATCAGGCGCTGCACGGCCTGCTGTCGGCGCTGACCGAGTCGAAGGTGGCCGCGCGCATGCTCACCCGCGGGCAGCTTCGTGTCAATATGGAGCTTGTCGGCTCGCAGGAGCCGATGAAGCTGCTGAGCGACATGCTGAACCGACTGACGATGGCGTTGATCGTCGTCGGACTGTTCGTCGGCTCGTCGATCGTGTATTTCGCCGGCATGAAGCCGATCATCTTCGGTATCCCCGTGGTCGGGTTCATGGGCTACGTGGTCGCGTTCATCCTATCCGCGTGGATCGTGTTCGACATCTACTTCAAGAGCCGCAAACCCAAAAAACGCTGAGCCTGGCGCGAGGCGCGGGCCCGCGGGTGCGGTGCATCCTACGAGACGGAGGCCTCGGAAGGGCTGTCGTTCGCCGTGCGCGTGCCGGGCGCCGCGGCCGGTCACGAGGTCGTCAGCAGGTTGCTGCGGTAGGGGGTGCGCCCGGCGAGCACGTCGTCGTAGAGACGCTGTTTGTTGTCGATGTAGGCGATGGACTCGTTGACCTCCTGCAGCTTGGCCAGCAGGGCGTCCCGCTTTTCGTCGAGCATCCGCTTGCGTTCGGGGATGGACGACTCGCCGATCACGCACAGCTCCACGTACCGCTTCATCTCCGCGATGCCCAGCCCGCAACGGCGCAGGCAACCGAGGCCCGTGATCCATGCGATGTCGTGTTCGGCGAAGACGCGGTGGTTGTGCTCGTCCCGTTGCATACCGGGGACGAGTCCCTCGTTGCAGTAGAACTTCAGCGCCTCGTAGTTCATACCGGTGCGTTCGCAGGCCTGTTTCATCGTGAACAGGTGATCGTGGTCGTTCGTTGCTGCTGGCATACCGGTCCTTCCGTTCTGTGCGGTCGGGTGTCCGCCCGATATCGCTTATCGTTGCACGACTGTATCGGTTGTTTCTACCGGTGGTATCTACCGGCATGTCGCAATTTGACCGGTAGCAGCTACCGGCAAATAGTTTGTGGAACTACGGATTACACAACATCGAACATACGAAAGGACTCATCATGGAATCCATCACCCTGCGCAACGGCGTCGAGATGCCGAAGATCGGCTACGGCGTCTTCCAGATCAGCAAGGACGACTGCGCCCGGTGCGTGCGGGAGGCCATCGAGACCGGATACCGCCACATCGACACCGCGCAGTCGTACTTCAACGAATCCGAAGTCGGCGACGGCATCGCTCAGTCCGGCATCGACCGTGCGGACCTGTTCGTCACCACCAAGATCTGGATCAGCAATTACGGCTACGAGAACACGCTCAAGTCGGTCGAAGTCTCGCTGCGCAAGCTCAAGACCGACTATCTCGATCTTGTGCTGCTGCACCAGCCGTTTTCCGATTACTACGGCGCATGGCACGCCTTGGAAAAGCTGCATCGGGAGGGTGTCGTGCGCGCGATCGGCGTGAGCAACTTCTCCCCGGACCGACTTGCCGACATAGCCGCGTTCAATGAGATCGCCCCCATGGTCGGTCAGGTCGAGACCAATCCGTTCAACCAGCAGATCGACGCACATGAGAACATGGTTCGGCGCGGCGTGGTCCAGGAGGCGTGGGCGCCGTTCGGCGAGGGCAAATCAGGCATGTTCTCCAATCCGACGCTGACGGCCATCGGCGAGCGGTATGGCAAATCGGCGGCACAGGTCATCCTGCGCTGGCTCATGCAGCGCGATATCGTGGCCCTGCCGAAATCCACGCACAAGGATCGCATGGAGCAGAACATCGACATCTTCGATTTCCGGCTGACCGATGACGATATGACGGCCATCACCGGCCTCGACACCGGCACCAGCCTATTCTTCGACCACAACACTCCCGAAGCCGTGGACATGATGGTGCGGCTTGTCAAGGAACGCGCCGGCCGGGAGTGACCTGCGTTCGGCTCGCATAGGCGGGGCCCATCACGGCGTTGCTGCACTGCTTTCATTGAATTTTCACTGAATACACTGAATTCAGTTATCAAACACTGAATTCAGTGTAAAATTCAGTGTATCGAGAAAATGCGACGGATTGGGGCCTATATGGCGCATGAATACGGCAAAGAGACGTTATCATTGGAATTCAAGAGCGACCTGAAGCGCTTGCCCGATGATGACCTGCTTGACGCAGTTGTGGCATTGGCGAACTCAGATGGCGGCACGGTGTATTTGGGTGTGGAGGATGATGGTACTCCGACCGGTCTCGATAAAGTGCATCAGGATGCAGTCGGTCTATCGGCGATGATCGCCAATCGTACGGTTCCACCGGTCTCTGCGCGTGCGCAGATAGTTGGGACTCCGGAAGTACCGGTGATGCAGATTGATGTGCCGAAATCGCGCAGTGTTGTCTCCACCAAATCGGGGAAGGTGCTGCGGCGCCGTATGAAGGTGGATGGTACTCCGGAGAGCGTGCCGATGTATCCGTATGAGATTGTCACACGCCTGTCCGATTTGGGGCGCTTGGACTTTTCAGCGCAGCCGGTGCCGGACGCAACCCGTGATGATTTCGATCCCCTTGAGCGCGAGCGTCTGCGCCGAATTATCGGTACCTATCAGTCCAGTGACCGCAATTTGTTGGAACTTACCGACGAGGAGCTGGAGCAGTCCCTGCAATTGACGATGACCGTCGACGGTAAGATCGTGCCGACGCTGACTGGTCTACTGCTGTTGGGTAAAGAGGAATCGCTGAAACGTTTCGTTCCTACCCATCGGGCATCCTTTCAAGTCATGTCCGGTACGGACATCAAGGTTAATCAAGATTGCAGTGGGCCGTTGCTGAAGTCCATCGAGCAGATCAATGATATGTTTTCCCCATGGAATCCGAGCGTCGAACTGTTCGTTGGGCTGTTCTCTACGATGGTGCCGGAGTTTGACCATAGGGCATTCCGTGAGGCGTTGGTGAACGCGTTCGGCCATCGCGACTACACCCTACTCGGACGTGTGCGTGTGCAATTGGACGATGCTGGACTGACTATCGCCAATCCTGGCGGTTTCGTGGAGGGTATCAATATTCATAACCTACTCACTGCCGAGCCACACGGGCGCAACCCCTGCTTGATGGATGCGCTCAAGCGCACCGGATTGGCCGAGCGTACGGGCCGTGGCATTGACCGCATCTACGAAGGTTCGTTGCATTACGGTCGACCGTTGCCTGATTATACGGCGTCGAACGAACGCAACGTGTCCGTATATCTGCAGCGTAGTGCGCCCGACGTTGAATTCGTGAGGATGCTTGCCGAGGAACAGGAGCGTACCGGCAAGACGATGCCGGTCAATGGTTTGCTGATTCTGAACATGCTCAAGAATGAGCGGCGTTGCACTTTCGAGACCCTGGACAAAGAACTCGATATGAGCGAGCAGCGTCTGCGTGCCATGCTCGGCCAGCTTACGGAATCCGGTCTGATCGAAGGTTCCGGCAATGGCTCCCGTCGCGCCTACACTTTGGGGTCCAAGGTGTATAGGCGAAGTGGCAAGACCATTGAATATGTGCGTCAGACGGACATCGATCGTGTGCGCTGGCCGGAGCTCATCATGAAGTTGGTTGCAGAGCAGGGAGGCGCCACGCGGGCAGACGTCATAGAATTGCTGCATATCGATGCTAACCAAGCGTACTACCAGTTGTCCAAGCTTGTTAAGGCGGGGAGGCTGAGAAGCGTTGGTCGTGGCAAGGGGGCACGCTATACGATCCTATAGTCGTGCGTCGAATGACGTTCATCGTTCTTTTGGGTGAATCCGGGGTCATCCGTTTAGGCCTGTTTAACGTGCGAGTCGAGGCCGTAAACGACAGGATTATGCGCGATCAAGATAGGCTGTGGGCACAGGGACTGACCGGCCATGCTGATGAATCTATGGCCTATAGGCCCGGAGTGGGGGAGCGATGGCACCGGAGTGCAGGAAACCGGAACACTAAAGGAACCAGAGGGGAAAACGAAGGGAAACAAAAAGGCCGGAAGCCCTAGAAAAACAAGGCCTCCGGCGAGGGCGGAGGATACGAGATTCGAACTAGCAAGAGGGCGAAACCACGCGAATGCTGACACGCCGGGCTTGACGGCTGGATTTAAGCCTTTCTTGGGGAGTCGTGAAAAAGTCAGTAAGGGACATTTCCGACGGTTTGGGTCAGACTAATAACAAAATAATAACAACGAGAGTATGCTTGGCTTACCCGAACCTCGCAGGCAAAGTGGTGCGGCGGGTTCCGGTTAAGGAAGTCAACATGGCCAAGACGAAAGGTGCCAGCGGTTTCGGCTGGCTGAGGAAAGCACAGGTCAAAGATCGAATAAACGGCGGCAAGCGGTGGGTATACTACGCCTCATATCTCAACCCCTTTGATAAAGAGGAGCGGATAAAGGCACCGCATGCGTTCGACTACAAGATGGACGCCCGGCAGTGGCTGGACGCTGAGCACAAGCTCATCAGCTCGGGGCAGTGGACTCATCCCAACGTGAGGGCGAAGGCCGCCCTTGAGGAGAGGGAGGTGGAGCGCTCCCGCAAGATGACGTTTGGCGATTACGCGGAGCGATGGTTCGAGCGGAACGTCAATCGGTGGAAGCCTAGGACGGAGCAGACCTACAGGCAGCTGCTCGACACTTACATATTGCCGACGTTCTGCGAGACACCTTTGAATGAGGTTAGCGTGGATGATGTGGGCGAGTGGTACGACGACATGGGGAATACCCCGAGTGCCCGAGGCAACGCCTACGGTCTGCTCAAGCAGATACTTGATGTGGCCTGTACTCCACCGAATCCGGTTCTTACCTATAACCCTTGCCAGATTAAAGGTGGGGCGAAGCATGCCGGTGGGGAGCGTCCGGTGGCGACGCCGGAACAGGTGGCAAAGCTGGCGGACGCTATGCCCGGCAAATACCGGCTTGCCGTCCTGCTGGCGGCTTGGCTGTCACTGAGATCGGGAGAGGTCAGGGCGTTGCGGAAGAGCGACTTCGGCCTGAAGAAGCGGACTGTGCATATCCAACACAACGTGACATACACCAAACAGCATGGTTTCGTGGAATCCACGCCCAAGACCGCCGCCGGCAACCGTGTGGTAGCCATCCCATCGGCGTTAATACCCGAAATCCAAGAACATATGAAGAGGCATGTCGGCAAGGACAAGGACGCACTGCTGTTCTGCACCAGCACTGGGAATTATCTCCACCAGAGTGAGATTGAAAAGCCATTCATTGAGGCTAGGAAACAGGCCGGTTGCCCGGAGTTGCGGTTCCATGACCTTAGGCATACGGGCAACACGTTCGCCATCCAGACCGGTGTCGCCACGGTTGCCGATTTGCAGAAGCGTGGTGGCTGGACTACGCCGACCATGGCCTTGCATTACGCTCATTCGACGTTGGACAGGCAGCAGCAGATCGCGGATGCGCTCGACAAGGTCATGCGTGGCGAGAACCCGAAGCAGGATGGCGAAGACCTTACTTCCATGGTGAAGCAACTGTTGGAAGAGAACAGGCGGCTGTCCGAACAACTGGCTGAGCTTGGCGCTGAGAAGAAGGAGTGACGGAATACCCTCTTCGTGCCTGACGTGACCCCACTGGGATTATCCCGGTGGGGTCTTTTCTATTGGTTGCCGTTTCGGAGCGTGTGGGGTCATAAATCTGATTTATGCGGTCATAAAAGGGATTTATGGCCACGGGTTTTCGAAAGTATGCGGGCGGTTTGAAATGTGTGCGCGGTGTGAAGATTCTTGTGCGCGGGTCTGTTTCAGAGTGCGGGAGCACGGTTTCTATGCGGACAACTCGTTGCGGGTGGGTTAGCCCCTGAGCCCGCAACGAGTCACACAGGGTGGCCGTGAGCAGCTCAGGAATGAGTTCCGACCATGCTGTTGGATTGCTTTAAGGATAGGAAGAATTACAGAACCTCATACCGTAAATTGGCTAGGTACATCGGCCTGAACATGGAGACCGTTCGTCGTCTCTTCCAAGACGAGCAGAAACTGCGAGCGATGATCATTGATAATTTCCACGATACCGAGCGTGAACGCTTCATGGAAGAAAATCCTGAAACGATCAAAAAGCTCGATGATTATAGTCAGATTGACGAAATGGTTGATGAAGCCATCAACGCCTTTCTGGATTCGTGCCTGCCGCATCCGAGACCGCGCACTATAGTGGACGCGCGGCTGTTTTTCTGGGCATACCTTCCTTGCGTCATAGAAGACATCTATGACTTCAACATGTCCGCGGAAATCGGTCATGCCATTGATGGATACCCGATATGGGCGAAGGCGGCTGACCTTGCCCGGTTCTACAAGGTCTCAGCGAAAACCCTCTACCGCTATCACAGGCACCCCTATTCGACTAATGTCGGGTTCACCTCAGTGAAGCTGGGTGGCTCCCGACTTTACCTTATCGATGAGGTGGAGCTGGTCTACCCAGAGCGGCCGGACTCCAAGCGGAGAGCGGATAAATACCCCGGCAGGCTAGACGTGCTCAAGGAAAAGAAGTGGAAATCCCGCCGACCGGCGAAGCCCGGTTCCAAGAGAGCAAGGGAAGAGGAAAGCTCTTTCCGTTTAGCGCTTGCGATTTTTGGAAAAGACAAAACTGAAAACTGGTAGGCGTTCTTCGGGAGGCGTGGAAGCGCCTCCTTTTTTATGCCTGAAATCGGCACTGGCGACCCTTCTGGTCGTTTTTGTCCCCTTCCTATGTCCCGAATAGGATTTCTGTGTCCATGTGCTCGCCCAAATAAACTTCCCAAATAGACTTTTCCCAAATAAACTTCCCTGATTGACTTCCCCAACTGTCGTAAATACCCCTTCGGAGGGGTTTCAACCGCACATAAAAAGCATCAGAAACGCGCAAAAAAGCATCAGGAATGCATGAGAAAAGCATCACGAACGCACACAAAGCGACTCCGTTGAGAAAGCGGTTATTTTAGGAGCGGTGTGGGCGACGCGAGGTCTTCATCGGAACGGGCTGTGAATCGTGGAAGGATTCGTGGAACGGGTCATCGGGTTCACCGTTTCCTCCCGCTGATGAGGCAGGAATAAGGGGGCATTCGCGGGAGACGGTGAGGGGGGGGTTGGTTCAGGCGTTTCGACCGGGTATGACGGGGGATTGCGGTTGGATTGGGGGGTCGGGTTCCGTGTTCGGGTTTTCGACCGGTTTATGGGAATCACGGTTTTTCGGCGGTGGGGAAAGCGGGAAACCGGTCGGGAATCGTTTTTGTCGTGAGAAAAAACCGGTGAACCGGTGAGGAAAAATCGGTGAGCGGACTGCGGTTGGCCGGTGGGTTTCCGGTTGGCGTCTCGTCTTGCGGACGCGGCGGACAAGGGCGGGCGGAATACCCGAGAACCTACCCAACCAAAACACCCAAAGCAGTTCGGAGCGAAACGCACGCCCTAGGCGGCACAAGGCATAAAAGGCCGCGCAGGAGGGCGAGGACAGAAAATAAGGGTAAGCGGCCTACCCAAGAAAAGCGCCATAGCCTACCCAAAATCTTGAGGGGAAACCGGCGCGAAACGGCATGCGGAACGCCGGAAAAGCGTGATCGACAGGCCGGATGAAGCGTCGTCCACTTGAGGCGGTGGAATACTTCGGAACCAGTTTCAAGACGGTGGGAAAACGGAGGCGTGCTGAAGGTCGGCGGTGGAAACCCGTGGCGGGGAATACCCTTGGTGGGTTTGGCGTGGGGAAGCCGGTCGAGGATGGCGGTGCCGTTGGTGGGGACGGGAGAGTCCTCATCGGCAGGTGACGGACGGCTTGCTGGGTGGCCTGCCCGCGGTGGAAGCGGCGGGTGAATACTTCCGATGTAAAAAGTGATTGTTCGGAACCAGTTAATGATTCTTCCTATGTAAAGTTGAATACTTCCGAACTAAAATTCTCGGCATCGGCATCGGACGGGCGGTGGGGGAATACCCGCTGTCTGGTGGGGTCGGGCACGGAATCGAATCATGTCGGACGGCAGGTTGATCGGCGGGAACATATACGACTGGAACGAATCGTTTCCGGTGGAATTATGGGAGTTTAGGTGGGAACAGCCTTGGGCTGGGTGAGGGAAACCGGTGGATACTTCCGATGTAAAAAGTGATTGTTCGGAACCAGTTAATGATTCTTCCTATGTAAAGTTGAATACTTCCGAACTAATTATTGGAGGCTCAATACAGGCCGCAGGCAGGGTTCGGGCGTCATGACGGGTCGGGGTGAATACCCAGCCTGCTGGATGGGATCGTATACAAGTCGCACGCTTCGAGGCTCGGCAATGGACTGGGCGGAAACAGGCTAACTGCACTTGTGCAATCGTCTTGCGTTGGGGCTTGTGGGTGGGGAGCGCCAATACTTCCGATCTAAAAACAATACTTCCGATCCAGTCAGAACGCCATGAATACCCTAGGAGCCTCAGGCAGTGGAGGAAGAGGCCACGGCATCCGGTGGCGGGGTCATGGCTTGGACGGTACGGGGGAACGTCCCTTCACTGGGAAAGCCGTCCTCATGGGCTGGTGACAGTGGCTTTCGGCTGGAAGTGTGGGTGCTTGTTGCATGGCCTGTGGACGGGATGCGCCAATACTTCCGAACCAATGCGAACAGGCTGGCAGAGGGAGGGCCGAATACCCCGCTGGGTATGAGAAACCCCGCCAGCTATGCGGGACTGGCGGGGCAGTGTAATCAATTAATCAATACTAGGAGATGAAAGCTGTTGCGGGCGATTCAAGACCACAACGGCTTCCACCCACCAACAACCTTGTTGATGACGGGGACTGGCGGAACGGACGCCATCAGGGGAATAGAAAAGACCGCATCCCTCTCCCCGTGAGGGGAGTGGTGTCAGGGATGCGGTCTGTAGCAACTACCAGGTTAGGAGAACCCCGATTGCAGAGGGAGTAAGGAAGCCCCTCCGACAATAAAGAAGAGGCTTCCCGACCAGCGCTGCGCGGGCAGACGTTCTGCGCCGCAGGGGTTCCACTAGGCTAGCCCTTCATGCCCAGTCTGCGGGCGATGATCGAGCCGATACCGCAGACAGCCGCCCAGATAGCCGCCAGCACCATATCGAACGTGTTGACGCCGGTGACGGGCAGATTGCCGATACGCTGCTTGACGGTGACGGTCTCCTCGGGAATACCCACATCGTGGGTGGCCAGAACGTTGTTGTCCTTGTCTTTGAGGGTGGCTTGCCAGTACACGTTCCCCGCTGTCGTGGTGGAGGTGCTGTTGCTGTTTACCTGAATACCCTTGGACTGGGAGGCGGCAGTTATTTGTTCTGCGGTGAGAGGAATCTTCTGCGGGAAACCGGACAGGGGCTTGGCCGTGGACTTATCGAACTTGCCGGACTGGGGCTGGTATGCGACAAACTCTAGGTAGCTGCCCTCCGGGATGGTGCCTGTGAGCGTAGCCGTGTCATGGAATACCCCGCCTTGGTAGACCGTGGAGGAAGATACCTTCGTGGTGAGGGTCGGCGGAATCTCCTTGACTTCCACTGTCTCGGCCTTGTCGTTGGGGGAAGTCCAGAGAATCTTCTTGTTGTCGGAGTTCACCCACCTAATCCTCGGCGTGCCGATGTAGTCGTAGTCCATGAGCGCCACGAACACGTAATACCCGGCCTTGGATGCCTTGACGGTGGGATGTTCCCCGTTGACGGTGGCTATGCCATCCTTGCCGTAGACCTGAAAATCAAGGGAGCCGTCGAAGTTCTTCTTGTCCTTGATTAACGGGAGCAGGTCATACTCGTTGGATGCCACCTTCTTGTGGTGGTCGTCCTCCTGCATGACGGGGATGACGCCGTTCTCGATCACGACGCCGTTATACTTCTCATCGAATGGCTGATCGTACCACCACACGCTCACCTTGAACTTGGTGGCGTCGGCAAGCATGTCTGGGTTGCTTGGAATACCCTTGAACTGCCCGAAGTCGGTGGGCAGGCCCTTGATGTGGAGCGTGTCATGGATTTCGGAGCCAATGGTGACCGTGGGCTTGGAGGCGTTGCTTGTGATGGTGACCGGGGTCTGCTCCTTGGGTAATTCGCTGGTTTGCTCGGGCAACCCGAACGGCTCGGCGAAATCCCTTCTCAAAATCACCATGTGGTACGTCTTGCCGTCAACCTGATATGTGGGCTGGTCAGCCTGCGTTACCGTCCACACCCAGTTCACGTATGTTCCATCGGCGGGCGACTGAATACCCGAGCTGACTGTATAGGACTTGCCGAATCCGGCGGTGAACAGGCTCACCGTGGCGATGGGTTCTCCTGCCACCTTCTTCAGACGGTTGATGTAATCGGCCACGGGCTCCTTGGCGTCAGGGGAAATCTGCTCCTTGAACGTGTCCTTAGTGCCCTTGAACAGGTAGCCCGTTACTTTTATTGGCTGAGGGGTCTCGACGTAGGTGGTTTGCTGCTGCGTGCCGATACCCGGGTTGTCCGCGTCCGGCACGCACTTGCTTCCGTTGGAGTAGGTCGCGTTCACGGACTGAAGGTCGTCGTCCGAATACCCGTAGCTTTTCCAGTCGTCCTGCTCCAACTTGATGGGGTTCCAGTCAATGCTGCCGGAGTTCTCGGGCTTGAACGTCGTGATGGTGTCGGTGATCTCCTCGCCTTTCTTGAAGGACTTAGGGGCTGTGGACTTAATACCCACCTCGTAGGGCACTACGGCTGCGCCTCCTGGATGGCAGCATGGGTCGCTTATTCGCTGGGAGGCCATTTTGGACATTATGAGCGAATCCGAACCGTCGGCCTTGCGCTCGTGGAGTTCGGCCTTGAAGAATACCCTGCCTTGCTTCATGTCTGCGGACAGATAGTATGTGGGTGTCTCCAATACCGGATGGCTCGTTGGGTCGTTCCCCCAGCTTTCCATCTGCTCCTTCGTGGGCTCCAGCCTTACCGGTGTGGTATCCGGTTCCTGCCATGAGTATGAGTGCGACAATGGCTGGGCTGTGTCAGGGTTGAAATCGTCCTCAATACCCTTGGTGGTGGAGGTGGTGGAAGCAGTATTGGGCTGCCAGTAGGCCGTAATCATGAAATACATGGTGTTTGACCAGCCGCTTAGCGTGATGTCCGCTTGGACTGACGGGCTTTCACAGATGAAGTCGGGCTTGATGTTCAGATCGTAATCGTAGCCCATGCCACCGGCGTTGGCTGTCGGGGTGAATACCCCGAGGGTGGCGAAAGCCAGTATGAGGGTCAATGCCGCTCGTATTCTCTTTATGAGCATTAGTTCTCCTAAATAAATCAAGGTGAATACCCCGGATGGGGCTGATGGGAAACACAGGAGTCAAGGACGCAGGCTGGAAAGATGGGAGAAAACTCGATTAGGCATTAGGGGATATTGGACGGGTTGCAGAAAACTTGTCGGGGTTAATCAAGGGGGCGTTGACGTCGATTAAAAGGGGTGAAGTGGGGGTGTGGTTGAATACCCTGAGGGGTTACAGGGTGTGGAGACGTGGGCAATAAAAAACCCGCCGGTGGGCGGGTTCTTAACTTGGTGGTTGTTCGTTGTGACACACAGCCGTGGGATTGAATACCCACGGAGGGTGAAGGCGGAAATTTGATTACGGAAATTGACAGAGTCCCATGGACACGTATCAAACCGTACTTGAAAAATCATTTATTATCACATAGCTTCGTTATTAACTTTGAGATGAAAAAAACCTAAAAATGACAAAAGTAGAAAATTTATTATTATGGCGCGAAGCGGATGGGCGCAGGAGCGGCACCGATGAGGGCGTTTGTGGAAGCCGTGCGTCTTATAGGCAAATCCAAAAAATTTACATACTCGTAACAATTGGAAACGGCTGAAACAAGATACAGGTTTCCCTTCCGGTAATACCCACGTTCGGTTCCATATAGAGGAGTCGTATGAAAGGGAATCCGTGGGTCATCCGTCAGTAGAACGGGTAGCTCACCAGCCCATACGTCTCCGGCTTGTCCTCGTCCGGCTGGGGTTCCCTCACCTTGTCCGACTCCTCGAGGAAGCGGGGGTAGCGAGTCACTATGCCACCCAGTTCCGGTACGTAGAACAGCACGGATGGGGTGGGCTGCATGGCGGTGAAGATGAAGAGCTCGGCGTCGTAGGAGTCGGATGACAGCCAGTAGTCCGGGCTCTTCCCGTGGATGATGTCGGTGATGTATGCGGGAACGTCCTCGTTCCCTTTGAGGGCGGAGAGGATGTACCCTTGGGCGTACCTGTACTTCACGTCGCTGTCCCATGTCCTCATCGCCAGTTGCTTCTTGGTGAGCTGTGTCATTTCGTGTCCTCCTGAATACCCTGAGGCTTAAGAAAGCTGCAATCATCGTTGATCGAGGCGTTATCCCCGCCGAAATAGTATCCGTACCATACGGTGATGCGACCCACTGCGGCGTCATACAGCGCATCCGTCGGGTCGGGCACCGCCCTCCCTCGAATGAAAGCCCTTCCATGCCTCCTGCGGGGTGCTGGCTTATGTCCATCATCTTCGGAGGATTCTCGGCTTGGCTGGTCTACCAGTTCGCGGAGACTCATGGCTCGGTTCCTGCTGGCCTGATTCAACATGACCTGTCCTCCTTACCGGTGGTGATATGGAAGAAGAAACAAGTCATCGAAACAACATGAGAAACTACGGCTTTCGTGAGGGGAATCATCCCTGACATGCCGTCGTATGAGCTTGTGGTTGAAGGAGAAAGCCGCTGCAATCCACGCCCTGACAGGCATGTATCCGGCAGGTTGTCGGTGAGGGGAAACGGCCGAATCGCGGTGGGTTGGAATACCCGTGGAGGGTGTTCCTGCTGCAACCATTCATGGCGCTGGAATAAAAAAGCAATCTCCCTTGAATCAAGGGAGATTGCTTGTGAAGAATACCCTAGGTGGGTCAGTCCTCGTCGTCCTCGTCATCGTCATCGGAAGCGCCGAACGGCACCGGGCAGGCGAATCCGAACGGAGGCCTCGGCTGCTCGACGCTGTGCGACAGGTTCTTCCTGATGCGCTTGATTGTGGCGCTGTACAGCATAGCGGTCTCCGGGAGAGACGCATTACTTGCCAGTAGACAAAAGAAGGGATTTAAAGAAAGCGCACTTCACTATTTAGTTGCCGTCACTGCATATTCGTAAAGCTGCTTGTTGCTGTTGCGTTTACGTATAGCTGTGGCCTTAACATCATGGTACCCGAGTGCTTTCATCATCTCCGCATACCATGTATGCGCTGGCACCTCAATACCGGAGAATGTAGAATTGCCTACGATATAGCACAATTTTCCACCCTCTTTAACTGCTGGCGTAATAGCCTTGAAATGTGACCACATATCGTCAAAATACTTATATACATACGGAGATAGGATTTCTCCACTCTTTCCCTGAAGTATCTTTTCGCACACATCACTGAGTGTGGCATCAATAGGCGATTCATGCGGAGAGACACGAGCACGTAGTTTGGTGCCAACCGAGCCCCATGTGCCGCCTATGGTTCTCCAATCCATCTCTCCGGCCTGTTCCCCAGAGGTAAGATAGCGCATCCAATACATGTAAGGACGAAGCTCGCGGATATACGACATGCGGTTTGCATACGGCGGTGACGTGATTACTAGATCAGCCGGCTCATATCCAGTAAATGGTAGCGTAGAATCACCATGCTCCACGGAGGCTTCCCCTACAGGGATATCGTTCATTGCCTTCGCTACGACATCCTTCACTTCAGTTGCATAGCTTCTGACGTTATGGAGAAAATCCTCTCGTGAATACCCAAAGAGGGTTTCTTGGTCTTTAAAAGACATGCTCTGGTGATTGAAGGCAGCTGCGCTAAGTCCTATAAGCAGACGGCAGAAAGCTACATCCAGAAGGGTTCTCACCTTGCCGCTTCGCTTATCTATCTCATGTCGAAGCGCGGCCAGAGCCTCCAATGAAGCCTGATCCCACCACCTAGTGATGTTGTGCATGGGAGGAACCCATAGGTCGTCCAGCCCCTCAAATTTAGAAGCCTCGGATATGACCGAATGTGCTGCTTCTATAGTGGCTTCGTCTTCTTCCTTGCTATAGGAATCCAGTTTGGCATTGCCCAACCATACGAGGAACGGGTTAATCTCCCGTGCATTGCAGGACAACCCCAGTTCGGATGCAGCTAACGGAGTTGTGCCACTACCTGAGAAAGGCTCTATAACCTTGCTGCCTTCGGGCAACTTGGAAAGTTCCCCATAAACAAGGTTAATGCCATACGCGGGGGTAAGGCGGAGCCATCCGTGACGGCCCGCCTTAATGTTCGCCTTGTATGTGTAATCAGATCGCTGTCGTAAGGCAGTTTGCTTCACTGGGTCTCCAGAATAGATGTGAGAATGGCGTGGGTCTGATCACGGAACACCTGCGAGTTCCTCTCGAAGAACCCCGCTAGGTCGTAGCCGACCACCTGTCTGAAGAAAGCATAGGTACTGGTTAGGGGGTTATCATCTTGTAGATTACCCGTCATTACGCAGATATTCGACCGTTCATAGCGGTTACGTATAGCGTTGGGTATCTGCATACTCATCACCATGACGAACATCTGATAGGCCGAATTAAGAGCATGAGAGCCATTAACTATATCACCCTTGGCACGCTTACTGTCTTGGCTCTTGTAGCCTTGGCGAATCTCGAATACCGCCCCTTGCAGATCAAACTGGGTACCCTGTGCCTCTTTCACGGAGTTCAGCCAATCGGCCAAGACCTCTCCTTTTTCAGTAGGTCCAACCATGCCTAGGTCAAGACGGCCATCCAGTGTCCTATGCGTCTGAGTACCGTTGTCCTCAGTAATGACATAACCCCAGTTCGCTTCTTCTTCCGTAAGGCAGTACTCGTCTATAAAGATTTGCCGCACTAGACGCTCCATGCCGTCACCAAGGTGCCTATAGATAGAAGTCTGGCCGCCGCCTGCCTTCGCAGCGAGGTACATTAACTCATTATCGAGTCCCATCCAGTGATACAAAGGGTCAGTCGAGTACAAGTCGATGAAGTCAGGAAGCGAGACGGCACTACCCGTCCCCATCTTAGGCTGATACTCCATCGCAGTACGAAGAGGGGCAAGCACTATCTCTCTATACTGTGCATCTCTAACGCCCCAAGACCTTAGTGCTTCCACTCCTTTGACCGTGTCGGCCTCGGTAAGGTGTGTTCTAAGTCCACCTGCGCACATATCCCATGCCCTTTCGTTGGCTCATTCGATAACCCCAAGTGTACGTGCCACACATCACCGACTATTTGCTGAGCGCCGAAAACCCCTCTCCCGACTGGAGAACGAGGCACCGCGACACGCCCGAGAATACCCAGAGCGGGGGCGAAGTACGGAACGACGACAAAATAATAACAACAAACGGAAAAACGGAGAGAACAAAAAAGCCGGAAGCCCTAGAAAAATAAGGCCTCCGGCGAGGGCGGAGGATACGAGATTCGAACTCGTGAGGCTGTTACACCAACACGCTTTCCAAGCGTGCGCCATAGACCACTAGGCGAATCCTCCATGGTGCCTGTTGATGCGTAAAGCATCAGCACACAATTTGTAGAGAATAGCACATCAATGGGATAAACAAAATTCGCCCGCGTGGCGTGTCGCGTACCGCCGTTTCACGGAGAGTTTCACGGTGTTTTTCGACTGGTGGCGAAAGGAACGGTTGCATATGCGCGCGAGAAGGGGTGGATGGTCTGTTTCGGCCGAGCGGGGCCGTCAATGACTGGAAGAATGGGTCCACGCCGAACGCCGTTGTTCAACGCGGACTCGCTTGTGGTTGCCTGTCGCCCGAAGGCGGGGCGGGTGGGGGTCGTCTGACTCTGATCGAGGTTCGTGCGGTTCGGCGTGTTTCGGCGCGGTTCGGCGCGAACCGATGCGGGGCGCCGTTCGTCGCCGAACGGTGCCGATCAGTAGTTGTTCGATCCCGGTCCCTCGAAGTGGACGTTGAACCCGCGCTCGTAGTGCAGGTACATGTTGGCGCCGTAGCGGTCCACGTCGCGGTGCGTGAACAGCATGCGGATCGCAAAGGCGGTCTGCACGTCGATCGGCAGGTTCTTGAACGCCTTGTGCGCATCCCAGCTCGGTGGGGCGATGGCCTGATCGGGCACATAGGCGTACCCGTATCCCTCCTCGTTCACGTAACCCATGAACGGCAAGTCCCAAGCGTTGTGGTAGGTCAGCTGGCTTTTGAAATCCTCGACGGCGGCAAGCGCCTCGTCGCTGATGCCGAATTCCTTGGCCACCTTGTTCGCGGCTGCGGTTTTCGCGTCGGCGTCCTGTCCGAACATCGCGGTGTTGACGGTGATGGTCTTTGCTTCTGCCATAAGAGTGTCCTTACGTCGGTTCCCGGTCCGCGCTGCCGCAGACATGGTTGAAATGAACATTTGCATGTTATTTCTAACAGGTAAATGAATCATATATTGTGGGAGTTATTGGTGGTGCTTATTGCGCCACGACTAAAGCTAGCATGGATTGTATGTGCGAAAAACACTGAGAATGTTCGGTTTGTGGCAAGCGGTAGAGTGCTTGGGTGTTCGGAAAGCGTTGTGAAATATGCATGCGATGACCATGTTTGCATATGACAAAAACGAACATAAAGCATGTTCGTTTTTATGTATTGTCGGCGTGTCGTGTGGCAAGTCGGCGGACATATTCGATCCTCATGCCGATGCACAGCATGCACAGCATGTGGCGATGTGTGGCATTAGCGGTCCGCGAGCATGCCAATTTTGAGGGAAGAGTGGAGCTCCGGTGGTGAAGTTGCGCATAAAAGGACATAATTTGCCTGCTTGACGTATCGACGCATTACGCTCAATACCAGTTGTGTGACGTATACGTGCGGACCGGGAGACGGCATGTCAGAGTTAGACGGGTGTGCGGGGCATGGCGGTGTCGTCGCGGATGAATCGATGCCGACCCGGTTGATTCCCCGTCCCGAGATGGATCCTCCTGTGGATGGTGCCATCAGCGGTGCGGACAGCACGCATACCGAAGCATTCGCCCGCGCGCGGGCCCGGACTCGCGGTTGCGATGGTTTGGCCGCGGGCCGTCATGGATCCGGCGGAACCGGCGAAGCGGCAAGTCCCGGCGGCCTCGAAAACGCCGGCGGCGAGGCGGACCATGACGGGTACCTCCCCGATCCTGGTGCTTGGCGCGACAGCGATTACACCGTTATGACGGCTCCGACGCCTCGTCCGCTGCCGGTGCCCGATGGCGAATACGCCGATCCTGATGGGGCAGGGGCCGGTGTCTCCTCCCCGGAGCATGACACGCATCCTGATGATTCCAAGCCTCTGCCGCCCAGTTTCTTCCCCGCCAGCACGGGGCGCATGCGTCCTGTCGTTACCGCGGCCGTCAGAGTATGCGGCAGCACCTATGCCTCCGTTCCCGCTTCGGGAACAAGGACCGTCGTCGTGCCGCCAGAAGCGAATGGAAATGACCCGGGTGCCGGCGTTGCGGCGCCGATCCCCGCCGAAGGGGATGATTCCATGCCGCAGCGGGGCCGAACGCCGCGGATGCGGTACTCCTCGCAATATCACGCATTGCACGGGTGAATGTGCGGGCGGAAATCGATGAACAGCGGGCGGAACCGGTTCGAATTTCGCCTTCTGGTATGGAAACCTCGAGTTGTCGGTGCGCGGGCTGCGAGAGAAGCGTATTTGGAACGATAAAAAGCGAGGAAAAACGGAGTTGTCGGTCCATTGCTCCGACCCCGCGCACCGACAACTCGAGGGTAAACGTCATCGAGGCGCTAGTGGCCTGTTTTGTACATGGCTGATCGGTCGATCTTCTCGCTGTCCGGATGGTCCGGCGGCGCTCGAAACCCGATGCTCCGAATGGCCCGCTGCCTACTTGTGGTACGGCTCGTGCGCGTTGATCTTGTATGCGCGATAGATCTGCTCGAGCAGGATCACCCGCATCAACTGGTGGGGAAAAGTCATCTTCGAAAAGCTCAGCCGATAATCCGCACGGCGCAGAATCGCGTCATCCAGTCCGATCGACCCACCGATCACCAGCTGGATATGGCTCACGCCGCGCAATCCCAGCTGGTTGATCTTGTCGGCCAGCCCCTCCGAGGTGAGCATCGTGCCGTCGATCGCCAGCGCGATCACAAACGCCCCGTCGCGCAGATGCTTGGCGATGCGTTCGCCCTCTTTGCCGCGGATCTGCCGTTCGACGGCCTCGCTGGCATGGTCGGGCGTCTTCTCGTCGGCGACCTCGATGATGTCGAGCTTGCAGTAGCGGCTCAGTCTCTTGCTGTATTCGTCGATGGCGTCGCGCAGGTACCGTTCCTTGACCTTGCCGACGGCGACGATGTCGATTTGCATAATGCCTTTCGTGGTCGATCCGTATCGCGTGCGTGGATCCGCTCCGTGTGCGCCGATCCGCGCCGCATGCCTTGATGCGCAATCGGCCGGTGCCGGACGTAACCGCCCCGCACCGGCCGATCAGTCGGTCATCCGACCGGACTTTACCAAGGCGCCCAAGCCGCCAGCCCCCGCTGCCGGCTTCAACACCCCGGAACGCGCCTACTTCGCGATCAGCGGCAGCACCTGCTCGTCGAAGGCGGTGAGCGCCGTATCGATCACGTTGTGCATGTCGTAGTACTTGTACGTGCCCAGACGCCCGCCGAACACGACCTTCGGCTCGGCGGCCGCCTTGGCGGCATACTGCGCGTACAGCGCCTTGTCGGCGTCCGTGTTGACCGGGTAGTACGGCTCGTCGCTGCGCTCGGCGAAGCGCGAGTACTCCTCCCACACCACGGTCTGCTCGTGGTTCTGGGAGTCGTAGCGCTCCGGGTTGAAGTTCTTGAACTCGATCGCGCGGGTGTAGGGCACGTCGGCGTCCGAGTAGTTCATCACCGGGCAGCCGAAGTGGTCGTCCTCCGCGTAGCGCACTTCCTTGAAGTCCACGGTGCGCCACTTGAGATCGCCCAGCTCGTAATCGAAGTAGCGGTCGACCGGGCCCGTGTACACGACCGGCACGCCGGCCGCCTGCAGCGCCTTCTTGTTGAAAGGCTGCGACTCGTCGAAGAAGTCCACGCCAAGCGACACCTCGATGCGCGGATCGTCGATCATGCGCTCCATCCACTTGGTGTAGCCGTCGGTCGGCAGGCCCTCCCAGGTGTCCTTGAAGTAGCGGTTGTCGTAGTTGAACCGCACCGGCAGGCGCTTGATGATGTCGGCCGGCAGCTCGGCCGGGTCGGTCTGCCACTGCTTGCCCGTGTAGTTCTTGATGAACGCCTCGTACAGCGGGCGCCCGATCAGCTGGATGCCCTTGTCGTTGAGGTTCGCCGGGTCCGTTCCGGCCAGCTCGCCGGCCTGCTCCTCAATGAGCTTCTTCGCTTCGGCCGGCGTGTAGGACGCGCGGAAGAACTGGTTGATCGTGCCCAGATTGATCGGCAGCGGGTAGACTTCGCCGTCATGCGTGGCGTACACGCGGTGCACGTAGTCGGTGAAGCTGGTGAACCGATTGACATACTCCCACACGCGCTTGTTGCTCGTATGGAACAGGTGGGCGCCGTACTTGTGGATCTCCGCGCCGGTGGCCTCGTCCATGTACGAGTAGGCATTGCCGCCGATGTGGTCGCGCACGTCGATGATCCGTACGCTTGCCCCGGTGCGCTCCACCGCCTGCTGCGCGACCGTCAGGCCGAACAGGCCGGCGCCGACGATCACCAGATCCGGATACTGCGAATTTTCCGCCATGGGTAAACCTTCCACGATTCGTGTGCTGTTTCAGCGCCAGCTTACCGCAGAGGGTCTATAGCAAACCGCCGCGGCCTCTCGCGCATGGCGCGGGACCGCGGCGGATCGGCCGGCGCATCACGCGTAGATATTGCGCGGGCGCATGTCGGAGGGCAGCCCCTCCAGCAGGTGCGTGACCGAGCGGGATTCGAACACGGAACGGATGCCGGCCGCCAGCAGCGGCGCCACCGACAGCACGGTCATGTTCTGCAGACGCTTCTCGTCGGGCACCGGCACGGTGTTCGTCACGATGATCTCGCGCGCGCCGCAGCCGGACAGCCGCTCGATCGCGGGGCCGGACAGCAGGCCGTGCGTGGCCACCAGCGTCACCGACGCGGCGCCCGCGTTGCGCAGCGTGCGCACCGCCTCGCAGATCGTGCCGGCCGTGTCGATCATGTCGTCGACGACCACGCAGTCGCGCCCCTCGACCTCGCCGATGATGCCGTGCGCGGTGGCATGGTTCGGGCGGGTCGTGTCGCGGGTCTTGTGGATGAACGCGAGCGGCAGGTTGCCCAGCTTGGCGGCCCACTGCTCGGAGACCTTGATGCGCCCGGCGTCGGGGGAGACGATCGTGGCGTGCTCCATCGGCACGTTGGTGCGCACGTAGTCGAGCAGCACCGGCAGCGCGGTCAGGTGATCGACCGGACCGTCGAAGAAGCCCTGCTCCTGCGCGGCGTGCAGGTCGATCGTCATCATGCGGTCGGCGCCGGCGGTGCGGAAGAGATCGAACACGAGGCGTGCGGTGATGGGCTCGCGGCCCAGGTGCTTCTTGTCCTGGCGCGAATAGCCGAGGAACGGGGCGACCACGGTGATCGACCGCGCGGAGGCGCGCTTGAGCGCGTCGATCATGAGCAGCTGCTCCATGATCCACTTGTTGATCGGGTCGGTGTGGCACTGCAGCACGAACACGTCCGCGCCGCGCACCGGCTCGGTGTAGCGCACGTACATCTCGCCGTTGGCGAAGTCGTAGGCGGTGGTCTCCAGCACTTGCGTGCCCAGGCATTCGGCGACCTCCGCCGCCAGCTCCGGGTATGCGCGGCCTGTCACCAGCGCAAGTCGCTTATCCGGGGTGCCTTCGAGAATCGCCGACATAGTTCGCCTTCCCAAGTCTGGTTGTACGAGAAAAAAGAGCCGTATTCAAATATAACAACGACGGTGTATGAACACGCATGCCGCTCCTGTCGGCCTGTTGGGATAGCCTGTACAGGTTGCCCGCGCGCATGCGGGCAGCGCGTATACACACTCCTGCCACGGAACGTCCGTGGCCGAATAGTCCGAAGGAGGTGGGTGATGTCTGCGCATAAGTACGAACTGATGTTCATTGCCGATCCCGAGCTGGATGAGCGCGGTCTGAAGAAGTTGACCGAGCAGTATCTGGAACTCGTCACCAAGGAAGGTGGTTCCGTCGAGAACACCGATATTTGGGGACGCCGCAAGCTCGCTTACGAGATCGCCGGCAAGACCGAAGGCAACTACGTCGTGGTGAACTACACCTGCGAGTCCGCTGTCAGCGATGAGCTCGACCGTGTGCTGAACCTCAACGAATCCGTGATCCGTACGAAGATCCTTCGTAAGGACGCCAAGTAAAGCTTCCCTCAGCGTCACGCTGAATACGTAAGTAAGAAGGTAACGTCATGGCAGGCGAAACGATAATCACCGTGATCGGCAACCTCACGTCCGATCCCGAGCTGCGTACCATCGGCTCCGGCGCAACCGTCGCGAGCTTCACCATCGCCTCGACCCCGCGCACATTCAACCGCAACACCAACCAGTTCGAGGATGGCAATGCGTTGTTCCTGCGCTGTTCCGCCTGGCGCGATCTGGCCGATCACTGCGCGCAGTCCCTGTCCAAGGGCATGCGCGTGATCGCCCAGGGCCGTCTTCAGCAGCGCAGCTACCAGGCTCAGGACGGTTCGAACCGTACCGTCGTGGAGCTGCAGGTCGATGAGATCGGCCCGTCGCTGCGTTACGCCACCGCCCAGGTGACTCGCCAGTCGAGCGGCCAGGGTGGATTCGCCGGCCGCAATGCCGGTGGATTCTCCGGCAACCAGAACGCTGGCAACTCGGGCTTCGGCGGCAACGGCGGCTACTCCGGCGGCGGATACCAGGGTGGCGCAGGCTACGCCGGCGGCGCCCCCGCCCAGCAGGCCCCGGCCGCGCCCCAGGCGCCGGCCGCCGACCCGTGGAGCGCGCCCTCGTCGAATGACGGGTTCACCACCTTCGGTGGCAGCTCCGATTTCGGCGGTTCCGACGAGCCCGAGTTCTGATCCGGGCCGTTGCGCCCAGCCGGGCACGCCAGTGCGTGCCGCACTTATTTACGAAGCGTCATTTCATAGTTTGTAAGGAGAACATCATGTCCCGCAAGAGGCCGCAACCGCCGGTCAAGCCGTTCAAGAAGAAGCCGAATCCGCTGAAGGCCGCCAAGGTCACCGAGATCGATTACAAGGACGTTGCGCTGCTGCGCAAGTTCATCTCCGATCGCGGCAAGATCCGTTCCCGCCGTATCACCGGCGTGACCGTGCAGGAGCAGCGCGAGATCTCGAAGGCGATCAAGAACGCCCGCGAGATGGCTTTGCTGCCGTACGCCACTTCCGGTCGCTGAGTTGAGGAGTAAAGACAATCATGGCTGATACCAAGGTTATTCTCACCGCCACCGTCGCCAACCTCGGTCACTCCGGTGACGTCGTCGAGGTCAAGGCCGGCTACGCCCGCAACTACCTGATCCCGCAGGGCCTCGCCTTCGCGTGGTCCAAGGGTGCCGCCGCTCAGATCGAGTCGATGAAGCGCGCCCGTCTGGCCAAGGCCGTCGCCACCCGCGAAGAGGCCGTCGCCGCCAAGCAGCTCATCGAGGGCACCACCATCGAGATCGCCGCCAAGGTTTCCGAGTCCGGCAAGCTCTTCGGCGGCATCTCCGCCGAGAAGATCGCGATCGCCCTGTCCAGCAAGGCCGCCGTCAACCCGAAGAACATCGAGGTCGAGACCATCAAGACCACCGGTGACTTCCCGGCCAAGGTCGCCCTGCACCCGGAGATCACCGCGTCCTTCTTCGTGAAGGTCGTCGCCGAGTGACCCACCGGTTCCGGCTCGCCGGAATCATCCAGACTGCGGCCGCCATGGCCGCGATAGTCTGAGCTTAAGCATTGCCCTTCGTGCGTGTTTCGACACGCCGAAGGGCTTTTTTTATCATCTTTTTTCGGGTATCGACGGTCCGGTATGGGCCACTTCGGGTTGTTCGGTGGTCGGGGTGCTGAAACGAAACCCTTGGAATCATTGGCGACACGCCGTGGCTTGAGTTCGAAGAGAATCCGAGTATAGTACTTACTCGGCTCAAGAAATGACCAACGCCCCTTTAGCTCAGTTGGTTAGAGCAGCTGACTCTTAATCAGCGTGTCCAGGGTTCGAATCCCTGAGGGGGCACCTTCAAGGCACTGTCGAAAGACAGTGCCTTTTTTCGTATCCCAGCGGTTTTTGCATTCGCATGGCCTATGTCCCCTGATTCCTGTCTCGCGGATTGAGCACCCATCCCCGGTCGTAGCCGCATAACCCTGCGTGACATCGCATAACGCGGCGTAACACATCGGCGGGTTCTTCAAGAAATGTTGCGCTCAGCTGAATTGTGGCGCGGCGACACGTCGTACGTCGACGAAGTTGGGGTGAGTTGTTGACAAAGGACGAGCTTTTGACAACGTGCGATGCGCGGCGTACCGCGACATATAGGGGTGCTCAAATGAAGGGTGTAGCCGTTCTCGGGGGTTGAAGCGGATTCGGGAAGCGGCTTGAATCATGCTTGGGTAAGTTGCATAGGCTGCTGCCGCATGGAGAGGAACGCCGTTCGCCTTCGCGTGCAAGCCGCATGTTGTTGCGGTGCATCGAAGGAGACGGCCGTTATCGCGCATGATCGTCTGAGGGGATTCGACGAATCGCGAATGCTGCGGTGCGGATGCCGTTGTGGGGAAGGACACGGAATGATTCGTGGAAATATGACGCGCAGGCTGGTCATGGGGATCATGGCCGTCGCCGTGTGCCTGGGGACCGGGATAGCCATGGCCGGTTCGACCGCCGCCGCGCCGGTCGCGTCCGCCGCGCCGGGTTCGGTGCACCGTACCCGCCCCGCCAGCAACACCGATGGCTGTGAGGGCAAGTTTTCCGCATTGACCCGCGGCGGCGATGTGTATTCGTACAAGTCCGTCAACGACAATCGTGGCCAGATGACCGGCGCCGCCGAGAACTTTACCCAGAAGGGCGAAGCCGACAAGAATTACTGGTTCAGCTTCAGCAAGCAGTTCGGCAGCGGTTCCTACGAGGCGCTCGGCGTCAATGGCGGCTCCAACGGCAGTGCGGGGGCGGCCTATGCGGTGAAGCCCAAGATCGGCTTGGATCAGATCGCTCGGCTCAAGCGGGGCCAGCGTCCTACATTCACCAATGAGGACTTGGCGGAGTATACGATCGTCAAGCGCTCTGCGGACGGGAGCTTCACGCAATCCGGCCCCCTGGATCTTCGCCGGGCGAATGCGCGTGTGTTCAGTGGCAATATTCCCGATAAGAAGAACTACCACATCTCCGCGTACCGAATTCGCGGCGGCGCCGTCAATCCAAAGGACGGCAAGTATTATTTCGCCGCTCTGGTGGTCAAGGCCCAATACATTCCCGCGGGGCGCAGCCCGCAGGTGCTCAACAACATGGGTGCGTATCTCTATCGACTGGACGAATCCAATGGCTGGAACGTCGATTTCGTCGGCTGGTATACGATCGGTCGGCGTGAAACCCTCCAGGATTCCGGGTCCCGGACCGGCGACATCGCATTCAACGACAATGGCGATCTGTATTTTCTGTATCAGAAAGCCGATATCGGTACGGAGGAGAACAAGCTGGATTTCTTGCCGGCAGCCGAACTGAACCGGGCTGCGGCGCTCAGTGTCGCCGCGGACGCGCCTATCAACGCGCAGATCGACTCGTTCCGGCAAAAGGAGATGGCGGTTGGGGGCGGTTATGCCAACGTTGCCAGGAATAGCGATCAGGCGGTTCGCCCCGGCGGGAAGAGCCTGAACTATAACTCGGCAAGGCCGGGATCTGGCTGGATGGGGCAATTTGGCGCCAATGGCAGGTCCACGATAGTGACCAAGGGTACCTCGGGCTTCCGTCTCGATGGTCTGGCCGATGTCGGCAGCGGCCATCTCTATATCTCTATATCGGCGGCGCATTTAACGGTAACGGCACCAACAGTGCCCACCGCAACGTCGTGGGCGATTTCATGCCAGGCAAGTCGCAATGGTACACGGGGAACACCCGCGTGCATGATGTGCAGTCGTCGCCAGAAGAGATCGTCGACCTTGCCGGATGCGGCAAGCCCGACCCCAAGCCGGTCACGCTTGTGCTGCAGAAGGACTATCCGGACGGTCGCTATTCCCCGAGGGACAACGTCTCGTTGGGAATCCTCGAGAACAGGATGGGCTCCTGGGAGACGTTGAACGCCGTCAAGACGAATGGTCCGGATGTCGGCTTGCAGGACCGCAAGGCGCAGGCCACCATTACCAAGGGCGTGACCTACCTGGTCACGGAGGGCAATGCCGTCACCCCGTCCACCGGCAACGTAGGCGATCGGCGGCATTACGCCAAGCCCGAGCTCCGTTGCGTCGGCGCGGATGGAACCACCTCATGCCCGGCTGGCGTCGTCACGGAACCGCAATGGGTGGATACCGGAGGCGCCACTCGCTGGCAGGCCCGGGTCACGATCCCCGAGAGCGCGAAGAGCGACATCGTGTATCTGACCTTCGTCAACCGTCCCACGAGCACGGTCAAAATCGATCTGACCGTGACCAAGAAGCTGGTCACGGTGCGCGGGAACTCCTCGGTGGGTAATGCCGCCGATCCTCGCGCCAGCGTTCAGTCCGCCTCGCGCTGGGGTGACGAACAGTTCATGCTGCAGGCGGGAAGCGCCGATGATAACGGAACCTTTGCGGACCAGCAGCTGGCTACGACGACCACAACCGGCACGGGGTCGACCGTGGGTAATAGTACCGTCACCCGCCAAAACTTGTCTTTCGGGACTCAGGCGTCCGTAGGCGAGCGGCTTATGGAGAACGGTAACGACGTGACCGTGGATCCAGACAACCAGATTCCGGGTTATGAGCCGTTCTATTACTGCGCTTTGGATCCCGAATCAAACAGCGCGCTGGTGAGAAGCGCTCCTCCCTTCACCGCCACCATGCGGTCGGGAATCATGACCATGCGGCTTCCCGCTTACGGCAGCTTCCAGCACTCGTATCTGGACAGATTGCGCCAGCAGAAGCAGAATGTGCAGGTCAACTGCACGATTGCCAACGTTCCTCGCGGTTTGCCCATCACGCTGACCAAGGTGCTGGACGGCGGCCGTGCGCGGAACGGCGATCAATTTGACCTGACCATTGCGAACCGCGGCAATTCGGTTACCACGCGGACCACAGGCAGCGACGGCACGATCGACAACGGAACCGGTACGGTTCGGTTGCCGCTCGCCCGTCAGGGCAGTGTATATCGCGTGGACGAATCGCCGGCCGGCTCCACCACGTCGAAGCAGATCCAGGTCGACGCTCCCCGGGCGGACGACCCGGACGGCGCCGCGGTGACCGGCACCAAGACGGTGCTCCCCGATTACCGGTCGGTCACCGAGTGCGTGGTGCGTATGGCGGGCGGGAGATCCGAAACTCTGGAGGTGAAGGACTACGCATTCGACGAGAACGGCGGCATCGCGATCCATCAGGGTGTGCGGCTGCCCGCCGACAAGACCGGCACGGTGGCGTGCACCATCACCAACCGGCCGAACATGGTTGAGTGGTCCAAGGTGGACGCCGCCAACAATACCAAGTTGTTGGGCGGATCCGTGTGGGCCCTCGCCGGCGACCATGTTCCCGGCGGCAGCCTCGAGGTGCGCGACTGCACTGGTGGCGACTGTTCGGGCCTTGCCGACCAGGATCCGGCGCCGGGCCGGTTCCGCGTGGTCGGGCTGGAGGACGGCGGTTACACGCTGACCGAGACCGAGGCGCCGCAGTACTACCAGAAACTGACTGCACCGCTGCAGTTCACCGTTACGAACGGCGAATCGAGCAGAGGCCGCGACTGGAGCATCGGCAACGACCCGATACCGTTGCGGTTCCAATTGAATTTTCCGCTGACCGGCGGGCAGGGGTCAACCCTGTTCCTGGTCTTGGGCGGGGGAATGATTTCAACGGCTTTGATCATGGGCCACTGGTTCAGGAAAAGGAGGCGGCGCTAACTGTTTCCATGAGCGAACGGCTTGCGGCGGAACAAGAGCCGACAAGCGATATACGACCATTCAACAATAGAGAAAGCAAGAATATGAAGCACAATGTTATGAAGCGCGTCATGGCGCTGGCCGCCGTGGTGGCGGTCTCGGCGCTGGGCTTTGCCAGCACCGCGCATGCCGCTCCCGGCGGCGGTTCCACCGCTATCGATGCGAGCGAGCTGGGCAACATCACTCCCGGCACGACCGGCAGCATCACCATCCACAAGTACGAGGAGATCGGCAACACGACCAAGCTCTCGGTCAACGGCACGAGCACGATCCCCCAGGGCATGAAGCCGCTGGCCGGCGTGACCTTCAGCATCTACCCGATTGAGGGCATCGATGTCGCCACCGTCGATGGATTTAACAAGGCTACCGAGCTGTCGAAGATCGCGAAGAACTTCCAGGCAGGCGCCCCCAAGATCGGTAACGCGAGGATCGGCGAGTACAACCTGGGTACCGCGCACGATACCAATGCGACCGATGATCAGGGCATGACCAAGGACTCCGGTGTGTCACTCGGCGCGTATCTCGTGGTCGAGAAGGGCGCTCCGGCGAAGGTGACCGGCAAGGCCGTGCCGTTCGTCGTGACCGTTCCGGTGCGCGACACCGAGGCGAAAAAGTGGCAGTACGACGTGCACGTCTACCCGAAGAACGAGGTCAGCGAGTCCAGCAAGAAGACCGACTCCTCCCAGACCGTGCAGGTCGGCGACGACATCAAGTGGGACATCTACACCAAGATCCCCAGCGTCGCTGCGGGCAAGAAGCTGACCAAGATCCAGATCGTGGATGCGCTGCCGGACGCCGTGCGGTTCAAGTCGCTGACGGCCGGCGTCGTCGATGCGAACACCAAGAAGACCGATGACGTCCAGCTGATCGTGGACACCGACTACAAGCTGTACGCGCCTGCGGCCGATACCAACGGCAGCAACGCCAGCATCGTGCTCACCGAGGCCGGCCTGACGAAGGTTAAGGATATGGGTGGACATTTCGTGCATGTCAATATCGTGGCGACACTGAAGAGCGCCGGCGACGGCACCATCATCAACAAGGCGTACCCGACTGTGGAGACCGATGTGGACGGCACCACGCCGCCGACCCCGCCGACCCCGGACAACCCGCCGACGCCTCCGACGAATACGCCTGAGATCCCCTCCAACCCGACCTACGTCGGCAAGCTGAAGATCACCAAGGTCGACGCCGACAACACCACCAAGACCCTGAAGGGCGCCAAGTTCCAGATCTTCCCGGTCAAGGGCGATGGCAGCAACGCCGACCCCGTGATGAATGGCACCGACAACTACTTCACGACCAACGATGACGGCGTCATCGAGGTTGAGCTCTCGCTGCACGAGCAGAACACCGGCAAGTTCAAGATCGTGGAGATCGAGGCTCCCGCCGGCTTCGTGACGCCCGACGAAGCGCACAGGACTACCGAGGTCACGCTGAGTGCAGGCGACGTGGCCACCAACTACAAGACGATCGAGAACACACCGAACAAGGGCGTGGTCCCGAACCTGCCTCTGACCGGTGCGAGCGGCCGCATCCTGATGCTGCTGGCCGGTGGCGCACTCGTGATGGGCGCCGGCATCGCCGCGTTCAAGCACCGCGCCCGCGGCAAGCAGTGATATCGTCCGGTTCGGTCTGGGGCTGCGGAGGCTGACGGGCATGCCTGACAGGCGCCGGATGGCGCCGGGCATGCCGGCCGGCATCCGTCTCCCGGATCGGCCGGCGTAGGTACCGATGCGGCGCACGGCGACCATATCGATGGTCACGCCGTGCGCCGCATCTCTTGTTGTCTCCGGGCCGGCCGTTGCCGGCACCGTTGCCCCATCACGGTGAGGAGTGTGAGGAATGGCTGTGATCGCCCATCATGTAACGGAACGCTATGACGTCCTGCGGGCGTGGACCTTTTCCAAGGTCGCCGCGCTGATCGGCGTGGTCGCCATCGTCGGCGTTGTCATCTTTCTGTATCCGGACATCTCCAACTGGACCAACCAGTACTATCAGGTGCAGATCCTCAGGAACCTGCAGGAGCAGGAGCGGCATGCCACCCCGCCGGCCATCGAGCAGATCGACAATGCGCTGCGCTACAACCAGGCGCTGCAGTCCGGCGCGATCGTGGGCGCCAACGAGCGCCTGCCCATCGCGGACGGCCATGCGAACGGCATGACGGACGGCGGCCTCCTGCCGTACGATCAGCAGCTCAACATCGACGGGACCGGCATCATGGGCCGCATACGCATCCCGAAAATCGATGTGGATCTGCCCATATACCACGGCACCTCCGAAGAGACGTTGCTGAAAGGCGTGGGGCATCTGGAAGGCACGTCGCTGCCGGTCGGCGGCGAATCGACCCATTCGGTGCTCACCGGGCACCGGGGGCTGGCCAGCGCGAAGATTTTCACCGATCTGGACCGGATCGTATCGGGGGACAGCTTTGTGGTGGAGATACTCGGGCAGGCGTTCACCTACCGGGTGTTCGACGTGCGCGTGGTCGAACCCAGCGAGACCCAGTACCTTAAAACGCAGCCGGGCAAGGACCTGATGACGTTGGTGACGTGCACGCCGATCGGCATCAACTCGCACCGCATCCTCGTCACCGGGGAGCGCGTGGTGCCCACGCCGCAGCGGGACAAGGACGATGTGGGCAAGAACATCGCCGTGCCGTTCCCCATGTGGGCGGTGTGGCTCGGGCTCGCCCTTGTGCTGGTCGGGCTCTACCAGTGGCGCATGGGCTTCGTCACGGTTCCGGCCGGGCGGGATGGCGAGTCGCGGGACGGTGGACCCCGAGAGGGCGGAGTCCGGGATGAAGGGTCCCGGGAAGGCGGGTCGCAGGGTGCCGGGCCGCGGAAAGCCGGGCCTCGGAAAGCCGGGCCGCGGAAAGCCGGGCCTCGGAAGGCTGGGAAAGGCCGCGGGCGCCATGCCTGATGACGGCGCGGCAAAATACATATCTTGCTGTAAGCTTAATCGTTGGACTTTTTCGAGAGAAGCCAAGAAAGCAAAAGGAACACCAGTGGAATATTCCCTCTTTACCAAGTTGGCCGCCGAGTTCTTCGGCACCGCCATCCTGATGATCTTCGGCAATGGCTCCGTGGCCAACGTCGAACTCAAGAACACCAAAGGCCACCATGCCGGCTGGCTGAACATCGCCATGGGCTACGGCTTCGGCGTCATGTTCCCGGTACTCATGTTCGGCGGCATTTCCGGCGCGCACATCAACCCGGCCATGACCCTGGCCCAGGCCGTCAACGGCATGTTCCCGTGGGGCGAGGTGCTCCCGTACATCATCGCGCAGCTGCTCGGCGCGCTGCTCGGCCAGTTCATCGTCTATATCACCTACTATCCGCACTACAAGGAGACCGAGGACGCCGAGGCGATCCTGGGCACCTTCTGCACCACCGACGCGGATAACGAGAAGGTCAACTACTTCCTCAACGAGATGTTCGGCACGCTCGTGCTCGTGTTCGGCGCGCTGTGCTGCCTGATGGACCCGTGGGGCGAGAAGGACCCGGCCGCCGCGGCCATCGTGGTCGGCTTCATCGTGTGGGGCCTCGTGACTTCCATGGGCGGCCCGACCGGCCCCGGCCTGAACCCGGCCCGCGACCTGATGCCGCGCCTGCTGCACGCCATCCTGCCGATCCCGTCCAAGGGCAGCTCCCGCTGGAACGAGGCGTGGATCCCGGTCGTCGCCCCGATCGTCGGCGCGATCATCGGCGCCTGGCTGTTCCAGTTCTTCTTCGCCGTCTGATAGGTGCCACGGTCACAAGGCTGTCCTTAATTGCAGGATGAGCTGGCCGCGAAGCGGTCTGTCTCTACACTTGGCTCCCCTCAGCGAGGGGAACCAAGTGTAGCGCCGCTTTTTGCGGCTTATTGTGTGCGTGAGGCTCCGGTCCCCGTTACGGGACCGGAGCCTCACGCATATCTTGGCCTATTGTGGCCTCGCGCATGCCTTGACCCGGCCTGAATCACCTCCTGATGCGATGCAGATGCGAGTTGTCGGTGCGTGCGGTTGGAGACCGAGGCCTCTGGAGGCCGATTTTCGCGTTTTTGAACGATATAATCTGCCCGAAATAGGTCGGTCTCGAAACCCGCGCACCGACAACTCGCACCTACCATGCATCGAGGCACCGCTCAGATGCCGAAATCACCCTATTCGCGCGCCCCAGATCGAGCGGTTCCCGCCGATGGCGGAGAAGGTGGCCGTTCTGGCCCCATCCGCCTCGCGCGGCAGCGTGGCGAACACGCCGGTGTACGTCACGCCGTCGAGCGTGATGGCCATATCGCCGTCGCAGCAGCTGACGCCCGCGAGATTGGTTCCGAGTATCCTCCACGCCCCGCGCGTGGCCGGGCCGTCGGTGGTGCGCGGCAGATTCGCCTCGGGGGTGTCGAAGAAGCTGACGGCGCTGCCGCTGGTAACGCGCCCGTCGGCCTCCAGCGTGATCGTCTCCGGCCGGTTGACGCCGTAGTAGGAGCCATCCTCGTTGCGCGTGCCGTTGAAGAAGGTGTGCGGGTCGTGGCGCACCACCTCATACTGCCCGAGGATGGATTCGGCGTTGGCCGGGGTGCGGGCGTCCCCGCCCTGATAGGCGAAGGGCGCCGCGGTCAGCCATCCGTCGGCGGTGGGCAGCAGTTCGCGCACATGAGCCTCGTACTCGCCGTCGTCCCGGCCGATGAAGCGCGTGTGGTAGACGAGGAACAGCCGTCCGTCGCTGGAACGCCGCAGCACGGAGTTGTGCCCCTGAGACACTTCCACCTCGGCCTCGTAGGCAGGACCGCCGCCCCACATCACCGACGACGTGAGCCGGATGCCGGTGTCCTTTTCGTGGTTGTCGGGGATCTCGCCGTTGGAGATCGCCGGATTGCCGTTCTGGTCCACATACGGCCCGACCAGGTTCTTCGAGCGGAACAGCCGGATTTGGTAGCCGCCGGTGCGCCCCAGCCACCCATAGGCCATGAACAGGTACCACCAGCCGTTGTGGCGCACGAAGTACGATCCCTCGCCCGAGTTCCAGTAGCCGCCGGCCACCTTCACGCCGTAGTACGGGTCGGCGGCATCGGGCACGAGCGGGTAGCGGACCGTGTAGTCGCGCAGGCCGGTCTTCGGGTCGAGCTTGAACATCCACACGCCGCCGAACCACGAGCCGAAACTCATCCACATATCGCCGTGCTCGCACAGGATCGGCGCCGCGTCGATGGCGTTGATCCGCGTGTTCTTCAGCGACTGGTACCGCTTCAGCCCCTCGGCGTCCGCCGCGGCGTCCAGCACGCGCGGCACGTCGGTGCGGTCCACGTTGCCGGGCGTGAACCCGGAGTAGACCACCGGCCCGACGTAGGTCCAATCCCCGTCGAGCCGTTCGGCGGTGAGCAGCACGATCACCGAGCGGAATTCGTGGCCGTTGACCGACAGGTACATGCACCAGCGGCGCATTGTGTCGTTCCAGATCACATCCGGCGCCCAGGTGTTGCCTTCCAGATCCGGGTTTTCGGGCTGGCGCGGCCACGCCTGCCAGACGTCGCCGAGCAGCGAGGCCGGGTCGCGGCTCAGGTTGTTCTCGAAGCGTTCCCAGTGGACCAGGTCGGTGCTGCGCGCGCAGCGGCGGTGCGTGCCGAAGATGTAGTACACGCCGTGGTCCTCGACGATGGCCGGGTCGTGGATCGCCACATGGCCGTTATCGAGCGGGCGCTCGCCGGATTGTTCGTGTTCGCTCATGGATGTTCCTTGTTTGTGCGGATGCGGGTATGGAGGATGCGGATGCGGCGGATGCGGATACGACGGCGGGTATGGGCCCGTAGGGTGCGTGGCGCGCGGATGCCCGCGCGCCACGCACCCTACGGGCCTACTTCTGCGAGCCCCAGACGCACACGTTGCCGCCGAGCGCCGAGAAGGTCATCACGTCCTTGCCGTCCTTGTCGCGCGGCAGCTTGTCGAACGCGCCGTGGTAGGTCACGTCGCCGAGCGTGACGGTCACGTCGCCGGTACCGTCGGACTTGTCGAGCTTCCAGGTGCCGGTCTTGTCGCCGCTGACCGTGCCGTCGCCGTTGAGCGTGATGCTCACGGGCTTGTTGACGCCGCGGTAGTCGGTGCTGTTCTTCTCGTTGACCTTCTTCGGACCCTTGAACGAGGTATTCTGCTCGTGGGTCACCAGTTCGTAGTCGCCGGTCACGTCGTCGGCGGTGTACTTGGTGTCGGCGGCCCTGGTTCCGGTGTATTCGTACGGCGCGACCGCCAGCCATCCGTCGTCGGTCGGCAGCAGTTCGTGCACGCGCACCTCATGCTTCTCGCCGGTGCCGGAGAAGCGGGTGTGGTAGACGAGGTAGACGGTGCCGTCGTCGTCCACCAGCGCGGAGTTGTGGCCCTGCGCCACCTCGATGTTGGCGTTGTCGTTGCCGCTCCACTGGATCGAGCTCATCAGGCGGATGCCGATGTCGCTCTGCCAGTTGTTGCCGATCGCGCGCGTGCTGACGGCCGTGTTGCCGGCTTCGTCGACGTACGGGCCGGTGATCTTGTCGGAGCGGAACATGCGGATCTGGTAGCCGCCGGTCTGCTGCAGGTTGCCGTAGGAGGCGAACAGGTACCAGTAGCCGTTCGTGTGCAGCAGGTAGGAACCCTCGCCGGAGTTGCCGAAGCCGCCGCCGAGCTTGACGCCGTAGTAGGCGTCGGACTGGTTGGCCACCGTCTCATAGGTGGCGTTGTAGTCGCGCAGGCCGGTCGACGGGTCGAGCTTGAACATCCACATGCCGCCGAACCACGAGCCGAAGGTCATCCACATGTCGCCGTTGTCGTCGGTCTTCACGCACGGGTCGATGGCGTTGATGCCGGTGTCGGTCTGCGAGGCGTAGCGGGCCAGGTCGGCCCCCTCGCCGAGCACCTTCCACACGTCGGTCTTGGCGGCGTTCACCTTCTCGAATCCGGAGTAGACCACCGGCCCCACGTAGGTCCAGTCGCCCTCGATGTCGTCTGCGGTGAGCAGCACGATCGCCGAGCGATAGTTCGCGCCGTTGATCGACATGTACATGCACCACTTTTTCATCGTCTCGTTCCAAACCACGTCGGGCGCCCACATATTGCCGTCGACGTCGGGGTTGGAGGACTGCTTGGACCAGTCGGTCCAGATGTCGGCGAAGATCGTCTTGTAGTCGGTGCTCAAGTTGTTCTTGAAGCTGGTCCAGTTGATCAGATCGTCGCTTTTGAGCCATGCGAGATGCGATCCGAAGATGTAGTACTTGCCGTTGGCCTTGACGATGGACGGGTCGTGCGATTCGCCGCGCTTGATGCTGCTGGTGGCGGTCTCGCTGGTGTTCGCGCCGTCGGCGGAGTGCGCGTCCTTGTCGGTGCCGCTGGCGGCGCAGCCGGCCAGCGTGCCGAGCAGCAGCACCGCGCTGAGTGCCGCGGCGAGGGCTTTGCGTGCTGAGTTGATCACGGTGATGAACCTCTCTTCGGTCGGTGTGGTAACGGGATTGAGCGGATGCCGTCGGGTCGTTTCGGGTTGTCGCCGGGCTGCATCGCGGTGGATGGAGCCGGGGGATCGGTGAAGCGACGCCGCATTTGTACATCGATGTAATCACCTGTATGCTAGTGTACATCGATGTAAAAGAAAAGTCGAACCGAAAGGGCGTTGCGATGGCGAATCCCTACTCACTGCTGTGCTACACGCGTGTCCCCACCTCGCGCGAGGAGGCGAACAACGCCGATATCGCCCTGAGCATGCATCTGGCGCTGCGCTCGCCGGTGTCGGGCAAGTGGGAGCCGTTGAACGAGAACTACGGCATCTTCTTCGCCGCCGGCGTGCCGAACGCTTCGGTGCCCGCCCTCGCACGGCGCGCCTGCACCGCGGCGGCCGATTTAGGCGCTGATTCCTGTGTCGGGACCGGCAAGGCCGGCAGGGCCGGCGGGTCTGACGGGTCCGATGGGCCCAATGGTGGTGCCGGCGAGGCTGGGGGAGACGTCCGCCCGGTCAGCGGAGCCGTCGCCTACGATGCGGTGATGCCCGGCGTCGACATCGCGCTCAAAAGCCTCAAGGATCCGTTCCTGTTCCGCCTGGCGGACGGCCGCTTCGGCATCGCGGCCACGCGTACCGATCGCGACGGCGTGCCGGACGGCTCCGAGCGGTCGGCCTTCCTGCTGGCCGTGAGTCGTGATTTGCTCACTTACCGTCAGCTGGGATTGGTCCGCCTGGACACGGCCGATGGCGTGCGGTCACCAAGCGTCTCGTATGATGCCGCGAACCGCCGGTATGCGATCCGTTGGACCGACGACTGCGGCCGCGCGCGCCACGCCGTGGTCGACGACATCCTCGAGGCTCCGGGTCGTGTGATCGCCATGCCCGCCGCGGATGCCGGAGATGCTGCGAATGCCGTTGGCGCTGCGGGTGAGTCGTCCTCGGTCGTTGCCGATGCGGCGTTCGATGCCGCGCCGGCCGTCGCCCACGATATTCCCGGCGCGGTGCCCGGCAACGTGATCGAGATCGGCGCCAAGGAGGCCGCGTCCCTGATCGCCCGATTCGGCCGCGTCTACAACACCGGCGTGTCCGTGCGGCCGACGACGTTGCCGGCGGGTCTGCGCGGCGAGGACGCACGCGAGATGGTCGGCGTTTTGGGCAAGACGGTCGCCGTGCTGCGTTATTCCGACGGCTCCACCGCCGTCCGCGCGGTCGACTGGGATGCGTCCCAGCTCGCCCGGCTGGCCGATGACGCCGCCGCAGGGCTGCTGCGCCCGGGCGACACCCGCCATGTCGACGGACGGGTCCGCCAGAGCGTGTACCCGGTCCCCTTCGCGGTCGAGCGCGCCGATCCGTCGGTGTTCGCTTGGAATTTCAACGGCGAACCGATGTTCCTGTTCATCGCGACCGAGGATGCCGACGGCAATTGCGTCGACCCGCGCGGCGGCCGCGCGCATATGCCGCTGCGCGTCGCGTCCACCATCGAGGGGCTGTCCGACGCGGCTGGCGGGCGCGCACGCGAGATCGACCTGCTGCGGCGCGGCGACCGGAACTCGGAGGGCCGTGCGATGACCGGCTGCTTCTGGGCGCCCGAACTGCATGTGATCGGCGGCAAACTCTCGATCCTGTTCATGCCCTGCTTCGACGGGGATCCGACCAATCCCGACGGCACCGCGAACGACCGTGCCGGCAAGCCCGACATGTGGACCGGCATCTGCCATATCATGCAGCTCAGGCAGGATGCGGACGGCCGTGACCTCGATCCGCGCGATCCGGCGCACTGGACCGTGCCCGAGCCGATCCTCGGCGCGCACGGCGAGGCGCTCAATCCGGTGCAGCGCATCAGCCTCGACATGACCGTGATCGTGGATTCCGGGCGCTGGTATTACGCTTGGCAGCAGGTCGGCAGCGTGTGGATCGCCTCCTTCGACCCGTCCCGCCCGTCCCGCCTCACCTCGCGGCCCGCACAGATCATCGTGCCCGAATTCGCGTGGGACAATATGATCGCCGAAGGGCCGAACGCATTCGTGCACGAAGGCAGGATCTACCTGATCTATTCGGGGTCGCTGGTCGGCATCGACTACACGACCGGGCTGGCGACCGCGCCGGCCGGTCAGCGGGCCGATCTGACCGATCCCGCCACCTGGACCAAGCTCGACTATCCGCTGCAGAAATCCGGCGTGTACAACGGTGCATGGCAGCTCGGAACCGGCCATGGCATGTGGTCGCACGACGAGGACGGCAATCTGATCTACGTATTCCACAACGCCGAATACGAATCCGGCCGCTACGGCGGGCGGGACGCGCAGGTTCGCCGCGTGCACTGGTCGGCGGAGGGCATGCCGATCCTGGACATGCAGTCCGATGAGGAACTCAACCCGGATTATGCTGGTATAAGGATGAACATCGTTGTGCAGTGATGCCGCTGCCCGGCGATGATACGCCTTCGGCGCTTGAATTCATAGGCCCCACTATGGTTGTGGGTTGTAGTACGAGAACAGAATACGGTGGGCAATATGGTCAGGAAAGCAGCGGGCAAGGGCGGCGATCATGTCGTGACGATGCGCGACGTCGCCAAGGCGGCCGGCGTGTCGATCAAAACGGTGTCCAATGTGGTCAACGATTACGAATTCGTCTCCGACGCGACGCGCGAGAAGGTGAGCAAGGCCATCGAGGAGCTGGGGTACACGGTCAACGTGTCCGCGCGCAACCTGCGCACCGGGCAGACCGGCATCATCGGCCTGGCGATCCCCGACCTGCAGATGCCGTATTTCGCGCAGCTGTCGTCGCTGGTGATCGAGGAGGCCAAGAAGGTCGGTCTGCGGGTGATCGTGGAGCCGACGCTGTATTCGCGCGAAGGCGAGCTCGACGTGCTGCACGACGTGCGCACCACGATGCTGGACGGTCTGATCTACAGCCCGTTGGAGCTCGGCCCGAGCGACGAGGGCGAGCTGAACGTCGACTACCCGCTGGTGCTGCTGGGCGAGCGCATCTTCACCAAGGCCGTGGACCATATCGCCACCGAGAACGTGGAGGGAGCCAAGCGGGCCACTTCGTACCTGATTCAGACCGGGTGCCGGCGCATCGCGGTCGTCGGCGTGCATGAGGGCGAGGATGTCGGTTCGGCGGCGCTGCGATTCCGCGGGTACCGCGAGGCGCTGGAGGAGGCCGGCGTCGATTTCGACGAGCGGCTGGTGGTGCCGTCGCGGATGTGGCACCGCATCGACGGCGTGCATGCGATGAATGGCCTGTTCGATTCGGGCAGCGTGCCCGATGGTGTGGTGGCGCTCAACGACATGCTCGCCTCGGGTGTTATGCACGCGATCCAGATGCGCGATCTGCGCATTCCCGACGATATTTCCGTGATCGGCTTCGACAACTCCGATGACTCGCAGTACCTGTCGCCGGCGCTGACGACGATCTCGCCCGGATTGGACGCCGTGGCGCGTCTGGCGGTGCGCGTGCTTAAGAACCGCATCGATGGTCGGCCGCCGCTGGACGGCGATTCCACCGCCCCCGTGTTCCGCAAAGTGTCCTCGACCCTGGTGGTCCGCCAATCCACCCGCGCGATGTAGGGCGCGGGCGCGGATTTTCCGAGGCGCTGCTTCTAGCGTCTGGTGGTTTTGCTGCGCTGGGAGGTTCTTGACATTCCGGATCGGTGAGGGTCTAATCGTGTTGCCCTGCTGAGGGTGCTCTCAGCAGGGGGATTCTTCTATGGTCTGGTGGTTTTGCTTTGCTCGAGAATCCTTGGCGAGGCGATGCTTCTGGTGTCTGGTGATTCTGGCCCGCTGGGCGGGCTCTTGACGGGGCATGGCGTCGAGATGCTAATGAGATTGCCCCGCCCGCCCACGCGCCCCGCATCGCTTCTCTCCCTCAACCTCCCCGCTCGCCCCGCAAAACGCCGACTTGTTCCATCGATGTAAATCTGTTATATTCATCGATGTAAACCAATGAACACTTGGATTGAGAAGGATGAACAATGGCTGTTTATAACAATCCGATCGTGCTCCAGCGTGCGGATCCGTGGGTGCTCAACGTCGACGGCGAATACTACTTCACCGGATCAGATCCCGAGTACAACACCATCGCCATCCGCCGTGCCTCGGCGATCAACGACCTGCAGAAGGCCCCGGAGACCGTGGTCTGGCGCAAGCACGAATCCGGTCCCTGCAGCAAGTACATCTGGGCGCCCGAGCTGCACCGCGTGAACGGCGCGTGGTACATCTACTTCGCCGGCGCGGAAACCGACTTCGAGGATTCCGGCCTGCCGCCCCATCGCATGTTCGTGCTCGAGAACACCGACGCCGACCCGACCTCAGACAACTGGGTGGAGAAGGGCCAGATCAAGACGCCGATCGACTCGTTCTCGCTCGACGCCACCACCGAGGTGATCGACGGCGTGCAGTACCTGGTCTGGGCGCAGAAGGATCCCTCGATCGAGGGCAACTCCAACCTGTACATCGCCCCGATGGCCAACCCGTGGACGCTGGCCGCCGATCCGGTGATGCTCTCCAAGCCCGAGTATGACTGGGAATGCATCGACTTCCTGGTCAACGAAGGGCCGGCATTCCTGTTCCACGAGGACAAGATCTACATCACCTACTCCGCGTCCGGTACGGGTGTGCCCTATGCGGTCGGCCTGCTGGCCGCCGATCGCGGCAGCGACCTGACCGATCCCGCGAGCTGGACCAAGAGCCCGGTCCCGGTGTTCAAGACCTGCGCCGAGAACGGCCAGTACGGCCCCGGGCACAACTCGTTCACCAAGTCGGAGGATGGCTCGCAGGATCTGATGATCTACCACGCGCGCAACTACACCGACATCAAAGGCGACCCGCTGTTCGACCCGAACCGCCACGCCCGCGTCGGCGTGGTGCGCTGGACCGATGCCGGCCCCGATTTCGGCGTTCCCGAGGCGGATACCCTGTGGACTCCCGATTCGACCGACGTGCTGCCGGCCGACGGCGGCCCGATGGCCGGGGTCCCCGTGGCCGAGGCTTCCGAGGCCAAGGCCGAAGTGCTGGCGTCCTGATCGCGCCGAAGATCCGGAAAACCCTTGCGGGCGGCGCGGCGAGCGGAACTCGTCACCGCTCATGCCGTCCGCCCGCCAAAGGCCGCGATTCGCGGCCGCTCCCCGGCGCATTTTTCGGATAGCGCCAAAACTCCAATCGCAATCGGGTGGGGCTCTTGCGCCCCTTTCCGTCCCGTAAATGCCTGGAAAACCGCGGAATCGCAGTCTTTCCCTCTGGCGTGTCGACTAATTTGTACAACGTTAGAAAACACGCTATAATCAAATATACAACGTTGCAAATGAGCATTGAGGCTCCACAAGAAGAGAGACAGGATGCAGAGTGTCGGCAGCGATGCCGCAACCGGCCCACAAGGCCAATAGACGTCACCTCATCACCCCGAATCGCCGGAACCGCCACTGCGCAACGAACAGATCTTGGGCAACCAGGAGCAAAGGAGAAATCAAATGAACCTCAAAAAGACCCTCGTCGCGGGCGTCGCGCTTTCGATGATCGCCACGCTCGGCCTGTCCGGCTGCGGCTCGTCCGGCGGCGACGTGCAGAAGACCGCCGACGGCAAGGTGAAGATCACCATGTGGCATGGCTTCTCCGAGGCCGACGGCAAGACGCTGGAGTCCATCGTCGACGACTTCAACAAGTCCCAGGACAAGTACGAGATCGACGCCCAGCTGCAGCCGTGGAGCACCATCGGCGAGACCATGGTCACCAAGGTCACCTCCGGCGACGGCCCCGACTTCGTGACCACCGGCGCCGACAACGGCCAGGGCTGGTCCATCGACGGCACCTTCCAGTGCGTCTCCGACTTCTACGACGATGACAAGTACGAGACGAAGAACTACATCGACACCGTGGTCGACCAGATCACCTTCAACATCGACGGCAGCGAGGAGAAGTGCGCGGTCCCGATGGGCTACGCGCCGACCTCCGTGTGGTACAACACCGACATGTGGAAGGCCGCCGGCCTGACCGACAAGGACATCCCCACCACCTGGGACCAGCTGCTCGAGACCGCCAAGAAGCTCACCAAGTCCGACGGCTCGCAGTACGGCATCGCCCTCTCCGACCTCGGCTGGGCCGCCTTCATGAAGGGCAACGGCACCGGTCTGTACACCACCGATGGCAAGGTCTCCATCAACTCCCCGGAGAACAAGGCCTTCCTCGAGAAGATGCGCCAGTTCTACAAGGACGGATACACCGTCTCCGGCATGGACGACACCGCGGCCCGCGAGTCCTTCGAGTCCGGCCAGTCCGCGATGGTGATCGTCGGCCCGTGGGAGGACCAGGCCGCCACCGACAAGGGCATTAACCACGACACCTTCGCCGTTCCGGACGGCGACGGCACCTACAAGTACTCCACCGGCGACTCCGGCTCCAACACCGGCTCCACCGGCCTGTACTGGTGGGTCACCTCGCAGGTCGGCGACTCCGAGAAGCTGCCCGGCATCTACGAGTTCTTCAAGTTCTACAACAACCACGACAACCAGGTGAAGTGGTCCCTCGGCTCCGCCTACCCGCCGAACAACACCACCGTCACCGCCGACGAGCTCTCCGAGCGTCCGCTCATCGCGAAGATCTCCCAGTACACCGACAACTCCTACATCGGCATCGCCGGCCTGAAGGGCGGCTTCGGTGACATCTCCGCCACGCTGGACACCCTGACCTCCAACACCACCCGCACCGACGACGACATCCAGTCGCTGCTGGACGAGGCCGAGTCCAAGATCCAGGGCTACCTCGACGAGTACGCCGAGGACTGATCCCGACCACCGCCGGCTCCCGGAGCCCGGGAGCCGGCCCCCGTACACCGTGTCTTTTTGGAGGAGCAAATGACCACCGCAAACCACGCGCCCAGCACGGCGCATGCGGTCGCCAAGGAGAACAAGAAAGCCATCCAGGCGCGCAACCTGCGCACCGGCATCCTGTTCACGGCGCCCGCGCTGATCGTACTCGCGATCTTCGTCTTCTATCCCGCGATCAAGACCTTCGTCACCTCGCTGACGTCCGATCGCATCAACCGCTCCGGCAAGTTCGTCGGATTCGACAACTACATCAAGCTGTTCCAGAGCGCCGACTTCTGGACCGACGTCAAGAACACCCTCGTCTACGCGGTGCTCTACGCCCCGATCGTCGTGATCGTCGCGCTCGCGTTCGCGCTGCTGCTCAACCGCAAGGACCTGAAGTTCGTCGGGTTCTTCCGCACCTGCATGTTCCTGCCGTTCGTCATCTCGCTGACCGTCGCCGCCATCGCATGGCAGTTCATCCTCTCCCCGTCGCTGGGCTTGGTGCCGTACTGGATCTCGCTGCTCGGCGGGCAGGCGCACATGGATCTGCTCGGCACGCGCGAGACCGCCATGGCCACCATCGTGTTCATCACCGTGTGGAAGAACTTCGGCTACTTCATGGTCATCTTCCTTGCCGGCCTGCAGGGCATCTCCGCCGAACTCTACGAGGCCGCGTCGCTCGACGGCGCGAACGCTTGGCAGAAGTTCCGCTTCATCACGCTGCCGGCCCTGCGCCCGACCTTCAACTACGTGGTGATCTTCGGCCTGATCGGCTCCTTCCAGGTCTTCGACCAGATCTTCATCCTGACCTCCGGCGGCCCCGCCCGCGCCACCGAGACCATCGTGTACCGCATCTACACCGAAGCGTTCGGCAACGGCAAGCTGGGCTATGCCTCGGCGCTGTCGTACGTGCTGCTGATCATGACGCTCATCGTGGGCCTCATCCAGCTGTACACCAACAACAAGCATGAGAAGGAGGAACTCGCATGAGCGCCGCAACCTCCGCCGCGAACCTGTCCGCCGCACAGGAGCAGGAAAACGCGCGCATCAACGCCGAAAACGAACGGCTGCGCCGCAAGGCGACCACCCGCCGCCGCGTCGGCCTGGGCTTCAGCTACTTCGCCCTGATCCTCATCACGGTCCTGATGATCTTCCCGCTCGTGATCGTGGTGCTGGTCTCCTTCACCCCGAACGAGGTCACGCAGACCTGGCCGCCGAAGATCATCCCGAGCGCCTGGACGCTGAGCAACTACACCGACCTGTTCTCCCGCCTGCCGATCGGCCGCGAGATGCTCAACACCGTCGTCTTCGCCGGCGCGGTCACCGTCATCTCGGTGTTCTTCGACTCGCTGGCCGCCTACGGCCTGTCCCGCGTGGACTTCAAGGGTCGCGGCCTGCTGCTCGGCGTGCTCATCGCCACCATGATGATCCCGGGCATGGCCCTGCTCATCCCGGTCTACAAGCTGCTCGCCAACATGGGTCTGGTCAACAGCTACCTCGGCATCATCATCCCGCGTATGGCCGATGTCGGCGGCATATTCCTGCTGCGCCAGTTCTTCATCTCCATCCCGAAGGATCTCGACAACGCGGCCCGCATCGACGGCGCCGGCGAGTTCCGCATCTTCGCGCAGATCATCCTGCCGAACGCGGTTCCCGCGATCCTGACCGTGGGCATGTTCAACTTCATGGGCAACTGGAACGACCTGCTCTGGCCGTTGATCATGACCTCCAAGCCGGAGACCCGCACCATCACCGCCGGTCTGGCCATGCTGACCGGCCATGGATCGTCCGTCACCCCATACGGCGTGGTGATGGCCGGCGCGCTGATCTCCGCGCTGCCGCTGCTCGTCGTGTTCTTCTTCGTGCAGAAGCGCTTCGTCGAAGGCATCGCGATGACCGGCATGAAGTAAGCCGCATCTTCGATCGAGCCGGGCGCTTTCCTTCCCGTCCGGCCCGAGAACCCTCGCAGTGCCGTGCCGCAGCTCCTCCTGCGGCACGGCACTCGTTTTTTACGTGTAACTCAGCGCGCTCCCGCAGAATCGAAGGCACCGTCACCTGCGCGAACTTAGGGCGATCGTTCCCGTCAGTTCCGCGAGTCTCACCGGTCTCGCCGCCTCCATGCCCCGCCTGCGCCGCAAGGGCCGGCACGCGCCCCTCGATGCGGTCGCACAGCAGATCCACCGCGATCCGGGCCGCGTCGCGCAGATTTGGATCCACCGAGCTCAACGCGGGGTACAGGTACTGGGAGTCGACCGAATCGTCATACCCGAACACCTTCACATCCTGCGGCACGCGGATGCCCTGCCGCCGCAGCTCCTGCAACGCCCCGGCCGCCAGCAGATCGCTCATGCAGACGATACCGTCAGGCCGCAGCCCCTGCTCGATCATGCTCCGCACCGCCATCTCGCCCGTCGGCTGATACCAGACCTCGGCGGGGATCTCCAGCGCCGGGTCGTGCTCCAATCCCGCGTCGCGCAACGCCTGCCGGTAGCCTTGCAGCCGGCGGGGCGCGGCGCCCGCGGTCTGCCCCTCATGCACGCCGATGATGGCGATGCGCTGGCACCCGTGTTCGGCGAGGCGTGCCGTGGCCCGGTACACGCCGACCATGTTTTCGGTGGTCACGCGGTCATGAGTCGTCAGCGGCAGCTGATCGCCGAAGATGACCAATGGTTTGGCGAAGTCGATGCTGGGCTCGTCCTCCACCGACAGGAACAGCGGGCTGATGATCAGACCGGCCGCCAAGGATGCGAGCGGGCCGTGCAGCAGGTCGAGCTCGTGCCGGTCGGGCTGAACATCACCTGCTTGCCCCGCTCCTGGGCCTCCTGTATGACAAAGGACAACAGCTTGGCGAAATACGGCACCTGCGGATCGGGAATGCACAGGCCGATGATGTCGCTGCGGCCGGAGCGCAGGTTCTTGGCCGTCACGTTCACGGCGTAGCCAAGCTCGTCGATGGCGTCCAGCACCTTGCGGCGCGTGGAGTCCTTGATGAATTCGTAGTCGTTGACCACATTCGAGACGGTTTTCAGCGATACGCCGGCCAACTTCGCCACATCGTTCATCGTAACGTGTTTCTGCGTGGCCATGATCCCTCTCCGGTTCGTAACGATGGGGTGGCGCGCCGCAGCGCCTCGGCCCCGATGGTTCCCGATATCCACTGTACCGCTGTGCCGTGCGCGGCGCGGGGCACGCGAGCGGGCCATCTGCCTTTGCAGGGCGCTGCAGCCGTGCCGCGGGTGTGGCATGGAGCGTCTTTGAGGGGGATGAGAGGCGGCGAATGCGCGCAAGACTCGAGTTGTCGGTGCGTGAGTTCCGAGAGAAGGCGTTTTTAGGCGTTTTGTAGCGCTATTTTCGGGCATACAACCGGTTGTGATACTTACCCACGCACCGACAACTCGAACCTTTTATACCGAAAGCCCTGTGATTGGTGATTTACGGCTCATCGAGCTTGCGCTGATCGGTGTTCCTCCCGATGGATGGTCGTATCCACAGCAGTGCGCGAAGCGGCGCGCCGCGTGCCGTGCCGGAACATGGCATGCCCATTCCTTAGCGGAGGCAGGTGGTTGCAGTCGCTCCTCCCGCTGGCGGGAGGTGGCGCGCAGCGCCGGAGGGTGGTCGGATGGCTGGCGGTCCAATTACCGGTCACCCTCGCCATCCCGCTACCTCGCCATCCCGCTACCTCGCCATCCCGCCTTCCCGCCGGACGCCGGATAATGGTATGGTCAGCCGCATAGCCGTCTAGCCGCATCAGACCGCATCATAACCGCTGTGCGGCAGCCATCGGAGGGGGACCATGACCGGACGATTCGCGCCGACGCCATCGGGACGCATGCACATCGGCAACGTGTACGCGATGCTGGGCGCGTGGCTGTCCGCGCGTTCCCGCGGCGAGCGTATGGTGCTGCGCATCGAGGATATCGACCGACCCCGCGTGCTCCCGGACGCCGACCGCTGGATCATGGACGATCTGGCTTGGCTCGGGATGGACTGGGACGGCGACCCCGTCTACCAGTCCGACCGCCTGGATCGATACGAGGAGGCGTTGGCCGCGCTGCGCGAGGCCGGCGTGATCTATCCATGCTTCTGTTCGCGCGCCGACATCCGCGCGGCATCCGCGCCGAATGAAGGCGATGGGTTCGTGCTGTACCCGGGTACATGCCGGCGATTGCTGCGGAGCAACCCCGATGAGGTGCGCGCCCGCCTTGCCGCCGGCCGCCAGCACTCGCTGCGCCTTGCCGTGCCTCAACCAGAGGAAGGCGACTCCGCGGTGACTTTCGACGATCGTGTGTTCGGCCCGCAGTCCTTCGACTTGGCGCGGGACTTGGGGGATACGGTGATCCGCCGCGCGGACAGCCTGTTCTCCTACCAGTTGGCGGTCACGGTGGATGACCTCGACATGGGCGTGACCGATATCGTGCGAGGCCGCGACCTGCTGCGTTCCACCGCCCTGCAGCTCCACATCCGCGAACTGCTGTCCGATCGGGAACCCGTGCCGGCGCCGGCCTTCGCTCATTTGCCGCTCATCGACAACGCCGCCGGCAAACGCCTCGCCAAGCGCGAGCGTTCGTTGGACATGGGGGCGCTCAAGGCGCGCGGCGTTACCCCGCAGCAGGTCATCGGCTACTGCGCATGGCTGCTGCGGCTCGTGGACGAACCCGTCCCCTGCACTCCAAGCGACCTGCTGCCCAACTTCTCATGGTCTCCGCTCGCCGCCAATCCCCAAGACCGCGCCATCCCCGACAACCCCTTCGCCCTGTAACCCTCCTCTGCTGTCCCAGCCAGTCTGACCGCGAAGTGGCCCTCGATATTGGGCCCCCTCTCTGAGGGGAGCTGGCCGCGAAGCGGCCTGAGGGGAGCGAAAGCAAAGCTCGCGTCAAATCAGTTTGGCATGCTCCCGCTGGCGGGAGCTGGCTCGCGAAGCGAGACTGAGGGTGGTTAAAAGCTGTGGTCAAGGCATACCCAGTCAGCCACACCACCAGTCAGCCACACCACCAGCCACCCACCAGCGGGATCGAAGTACGTGCCGTATGTCTCTCTGCAACACCCCACCCCCGCGTCTGCCTCGTGACAACACCCGGCGAAAACTTCCCCCGTGAGGCTACGATAGTGGTGCATACGACGAGGGGAGCGGCATGACGGCTTACATGGATCACAAGGATCTTGCCAACGAGACGATCGATGCGGCGCGCGCGCAGGAGATAACCGACAACGTGCACCGCGTACTGGACTCCGTGGCCAAGGCGGAATCCGACGCCGGCCGTGACGGCGGTTCGGTGCGTCTGCTGGCCGCCACAAAGACCCGCGACGTCGGCGAGATCATGGCCGCCATCGACGCCGGCGTGCGCATGATCGGCGAGAACCGCCCGCAGGAGGTGGCCGTCAAGGCCTCCGGGCTGATGCGCCAATGCGCGCAGCGCGGGTTCTCGTTGGGTGTGGGCGAGGAAGTCCCTGTCACGCCTAATGCCGATGTCGCCGATGCCGCCACATCCGGCACATCCGGCACAGGCAATGCCCCCACGCACATTCCCCTCCACCTGATCGGCCAGTTGCAGAGCAACAAGATCGGCAAGGTGCTGCCGGTGGTGGACACGATCGAATCCGTGGACTCCATCGAGCTCGCGGAGAAGATCTCCCGCCGCGCGGTGATGCGCGGCGTCACGGTCGGCGTGCTCCTGGAGGTCAACGAATCCGGCGAGGCCTCGAAATCCGGCTGCGATCCGGCGCACGCGATCATGCTGGCGCAGCGCATCGGCACACTGGACGGCATCGAGCTGCAGGGGCTGATGACCATCGGCGCGCATGTCGACGACGAGCGCACGATCCGCAAGGGATTCGTGCATCTGCGCCGCACGCGCGACCAGATCCTCGACGCGAAGGCGCCCGGCACCGAGCGCTGCACGGAGCTGTCGATGGGCATGACCCACGATATGGCGCTCGCCATCGCCGAGGGATCGACGATCGTGCGCGTCGGCACGGCCATCTTCGGCCAGCGCGCGTTCGTCTGATCGATACTCCCTTTGGTCAAGGAGGGGGTCGCCGTTGACAGTATGCGGCGGTAGACTATCCATGATCGGGTGGTAGTCGTGCGAAGATCGGCCGAGTCGTGGCCGGCCGCCGCGTGACGGCGGCATACAATATTCGGCGGCTGTTCGGCGGAGGCCAGCGATATTCGCCGGCTGACCGGCGCGATGCCGGCCGTCATGCGGCGGAGAGCTTGCGGCTGGCCGCTGGTCGGCCATCGGATGGTGCATAGGACGGAGGATGCATGGTGCGCGAAGCGAGTGAGACCGGCGGGGTGGATTCCGACGCCAGGCGCCAGGTCCGTCATCATGCCCAGCGCCGGCCAAGGGGCGCGCGCAGGCGTGCCGCAGCCCCTCGTCCGCGCCCGTACTCCACGTATTCGTTCGAACAGACCGTCGATGTCACCGATGTGGTCACGGAACGCAAGCGTCTGCGCCGTTCGCTGCTGATCATGCGCGTGATCGCGCTGCTGCTGTTGATCGCGTCCATCACCGTGGCGGGGTTCCCCGTGGTCATGCAGTACCGCAGCTCGCTGGCATTGGCGAGGACGTCTACCGAGGCCGCCCAGCACGTGGAGGGCTGGCCGTACCCTCAGGCCGAGGATTCCTTGGCGTCCGCGCATGAGTACAACCGCAAGCTTGCCGAGTCCGGTCAGCCGGTGTTGGGCGAGGCGGTCGACCCGTTCTCGTCGGCGCAGGGCGGATCGCATGCGAAAGGCGAGGATTCGGCCGCGTCCAAGGATAAGGAGTACCAGTCCCAGCTGGACAGCGGCAACGGCGTGATGGGCACCATCAAGGTGCCGAGCGTGTCGATCGAGCTGCCGATCTACCACGGCACGTCCGAGGAGGCGTTGGCCTCCGGAGCCGGCCATCTGTATGGTACGAGCCTGCCGGTAGGCGGCGACTCGACGCATTCGGTGATCACCGGTCACCGCGGCCTGGTGGAGGCCCTGATGTTCACCCGTCTCGACGAGGTGAAGAAGGGCGACTTCTTTTATATAGAGGTGATGGGCGAGACGCTCGGCTACGAGGTCGACCGCATCACGGTGATCGAGCCGGACGACACGAGCCAGCTGAAGATCGTGCCGGGCGAGGACCGCGTCACGCTGATGACCTGCACGCCATATGGCGTGAACACGCATCGTCTGCTGGTGTCGGGCCACCGCGTGGAGATCCCGCTGCCCGCGCCCAACCCGGGCGACGTGCACGACGGCCGCAATATGGGCGTGATCGTCGGCGCCTGCCTGCTGCTCGGCGGCTGGCTGCTGGCCGCCCTGATCACGCGCCTGCGCCACCTACCCTGGCGCGTCATGCGCCACGCCGCCTGGCGCCCCCGCTGACCCCGTATCAGTCCATGAGAGGGCCGTCGGCGCAGCCGACTGAGGGGAGCAATGCTTCCCGCCCAAGTCCTCCAGCCTCCGCCCCCGCTGGCGGGGGCCGTCGGCGCAGCCGACTGGGGGGTGGTCATGGTCGCAAAAACATCAATCCCGTGCCACGCAGCCTCCGCCTCCCCAACCCAATCCAGCACCCCCGTAATCCCCTAATTCCCCGTTCCCCTAAACCTTCGAATTTCTTAGAAACGCTTAGTTGGCGCTAAGATTTCCTTCGTCCCCCGTAGTACGGCGTGTCATTCCGTAATTTGGCGATTTTATCTCGTCTCGAAGGGGTGAACTTTCGAGGGGCTGCAAACACCCGAAATCATCCGATATTCGGTATTCACGAGGGGGAGTTCACTCCCCCGTCAGGGTGTACGCGAACCGGGGTAATCGCAATTAACGTCGCCCATTGTAGGCGCATACTGGGCTTTGGTATGCGCGAACGACAGTAAGAGATGGACGACACTATGAAGAAGATCTCAGATTGGTTCGCCGGGGCGAAGGCGGGGGTGTGCCGGAACGTTGGCACGAAGATCGTAGCCATGGTCGCCGCAGTAGCGATGCTTGGGGGCGTTGCCGGCGTGAGCATGACCGCCATGGCCGAGGAAGGCCAGACGCCTGACGTTCAGACGACGCAGCAGGCCACCCCCACCACGGACACCGCCACGACCAACGACGATGCGTCAGCCGATGGCGCCGCGACCGGCTCGCTGCTGGTTGATGAGACGTTCAAGAACAGCACGTTCTCCGATCCCTCCAAGTGGTCGACCAAGGATGGCGCGTGCCTGACCGCTAACGGCTGCTCCAACACGATGGATACTTCTGACATTCAGCAGAAGGGCGATGGCACGGGCTACCTGCAGCTCACGGATGGCTCCACAAGCAAAAAGGGTTCCGTGCTGTACAATCAGGCGATCCCGTCTGGCAATGGTCTGGACATCACCTTTGATTACTACATGTATGGCGGTAATGCGTTTGACGGCAACTATGGCGATGGCATCAGCTTCTTCCTGACCGATGGTGCCGCCACGCTGAGCCAGACCGGTGCCGGTGGCGCCGGCATGGGCTATGCGTCCGTGGATGAGGACGGTGCCGGCAGCGGGACTGCTCGTGTGGAGGGCATCGCTCAGGGTGTTCTGGGCATCGGTCTTGACGAGTTCGGCAACTTCAGCAAGCAGTCCATATACTCTCCTGGCAGCACGGAGCGCGTCACCGGCGGCAACGACTGCACCGTTCCCTATGACGGTGGTCCCCACACGGTGACCTTGCGTGGCAAGGGTGCCCAGGATGACAACGGCAAGTGGAACAACGGATACTGCGTCGTCGCCGGCGCTCAGCAGGACAGCAGCTTCCATACCGGTACGGCCACCACCTCCGAGAATGACAGCAACGGCAAGACGGTTCGCGTGCTGATCTCCGAGCCGAACGCAGATGATGGATTCCAGACTGTCACCGTCTACATTGACGGCACGCAGGTGGTGTCTCATACGCTTGACTACAAGCTGCCCACTACCATCAAGTTCGGTTTCTCCGCCGGCACCGGTGCGGCCAGCCAGGCCCAGCTGATCCGCGGCCTGAGCGCGCACTCGGTCAAGAGCCTGACCGCCATCGATCTGGTCAAGGCCGTGAGCAAGGATGCGTACCCGGATGCGGACACCCATATCTTCAAGTCCGGCGACACGGTTCCGTATGTGTTCACTGTGACCAACGGCGGCACCACCACGCTGAACAACGTGACGGTCACCGATCCCAATATCTCGAATATCTCCTGCCCGAACACGCCGCTCGCTCCCGGCAACCCGATGACCTGCACCGGTGAGCTGACCCTGACCGACGACATGGTCAAGGACGGCAAGTTCACCAACACCGCGACCGCAACCGGCACGGACGGCGACAAGACCGTCTCGGATACCGATTCCGTGACCATCAATACGGTCAAGCCCCTTGGCGCGCCGGATCATCACAAGAAGATTCTGAGCAACGGCAATGGTTCGTACACGCTGAACCTCGACGTGGTGGGTGATTCTACCGAGTCCACCACGACCACGGTCCAGCCGCTGGACATCGCTCTGGTCCTGGACGTGTCCGGTTCTATGGCGGATCCTATGGGAGACGATTCCTACTCTGAGGTGTATGCCCTTGACACTGATAGTTCGTATTACGTGCTTGTGGACGGCCAGTATGAAAAGGTGTCATACAACAGCAAACGTGAACAATGGCGTTACCAAAGTGGCCAGGAGTGGGTTACCGTGACTCCGAGGACGAGTGCTGATGATACGAATCAGTCGCACACACAGTTCTATTCCCCTTCTTCGAAGATTGATGCTTTGAAGACCGCTGTGAACAATTTCATCAGCGCGACGGCTGCCGAGAATGCGAAGATTAACGATCAGACTCAAGGCCAAGGGGATCTGAACCGAATCGCATTGGTGAAGTTCGCCGGTAATACGTCGGATTCTGTTGGTAACGATCATTACCGCGATGGTCGGTATACCTACAACAACACGCAGATTGTGAGTGAATTGACGTCGGATCTTTCTGGTTTGGCGAATACGGTCACTTCGCTTGATGCGGCAGGTGCTACGCGGGCTGATTACGGTTTCCAGAAGGCTCAGGTCGCATTGCAGAGTGCGCGTCCCAATGCGAAGAAGGTCGTCATTTTCTTCACGGATGGTCAGCCGACATCGAGCGACTCCTTCGAGGATACGGTCGCGAATGATGCGATTAAGAATTCCAAGGCGTTGAAGGATGCCGGGACGACGGTCTATTCCATCGGCGTGTTCGCGGATGCTGATCCGAGCAACACCTCGACCGACCAGAAGAATCGTTTCAATGCGTACATGCATGGTGTTTCCAGCAATTATCCGAATGCCACGGCATGGAACAATCTTGGTCAGCGTGCTGATGGCAGCGACTATTACAAGGCTGCTTCGAATGCCGATGATCTGAACAAGATTTTCTCTGAGATTCAGCAGGAGATCACGACGGGTACCTCGTATTCGAACGTGTCGATCACGGATGAGCTGTCGAAGTATGTGCAGCAGTCCGGCATCAAGACCTCCGGCAATGCGGATGATAATGGCTTCCATACGGTGACGGACGGCGTGAAGCTGACTGTCAAGGATGCTAGTGGCGCCGAGCAGACGCTTGCTTCGGATCAGTACACGCTGCTGTTCAACCCGGCCGGCAACGGTACGGTGAAGGTGCAGTTTGCCTCCGGTTACAAGCTGCAGAAGGGTTGGACGTACACGTTGTCCTACAACGTGGATCTCACCCAGACCGCCTACGACGAGTATGCGGCGAACGGCGGTAACTATGGCACCGATGTGGAGTCCACAACCGGTGCCGATGATACCGATATCAATACCGAGAATCCGACGTCTTCCGGCCAGCGTGGTTTCCACAGCAATGACTACGCCTACGTCACCTACACGGCGGATGGCAAGGAGAAGAACGATCCTTACGGGCACCCGGTGGTTCAGGCCGCTGATGGCTCGTTGCAGGTGAGGAAGGATTGGGACCCGGTTACCCCGGGTGCCGATTCCGTGACCGTCAAGGTGTATAAGTCCGTTGACGGCAAGGAGACTCAGGTCGGTGACCCGTTGATGCTGAATGCCGAGAACAACTGGACTGCTACGGTTGATCATCTCGCTCCGGGCAAGTATGTCGTCAAGGAGGAAACCGTCGGCAACTATGAGTCGAAGGTCGTCTGGACTGACAACGACAGCGAGCTGACCACCACGGACGTGTGGAAGGATGCGACCAAGACGATTTCGGCCACGATCACAAACACGCAGAAGACGGTGACGCTGGACGGTTCCGCGTTCGTGAACGTCAAGAAGATCGTCAAAGGCAAGGATTGGCCGACCGATACGGCGTTCTCGTTCACGCTTACTGGCGAGGACAAGGCTCCGATGCCGCAGGCCGAGGGCAAGGATCAGTCGACGCTGACCCTGTCTAAGGATGGCGACAAGAACGAGCGGACCGGTTCGTTCAACAGCATCGCGTTCCCGTATCCGGGCAAGGGCAAGACTGAGACCTACACGTACACGGTCGTGGAGAACGGTGCCAACGGCACCGCCCAAGCCGGTGGCGTCAAGGGTGGGTTCAACTACTCCAAGGCGAAGTACCAGGTCACGGTGACCGTGTCCGAACAGAACGGCAAGGCTCAGGCCGTGGTTTCCAAGATCGAGCAGATCGTGGACGACAACGGCAAAGAACTTAAGCCGGCCGCGGATGTGACCGAATTGAAGATCGCGTCGTTCACGAACACGTATGTGTCCGTGTCGAGTCTGCCTTTGACCGGTGGTACGACCGCTCGTGACTGGCTGGTCTATGGCGGTGGCATGGGCTTGGCGGTTTTGCTTGCCGGTGCCGGCTACACCATCTGGCGCAAGCGCCAGCTGGTGTGACGGTTCCGTCGTGCCCCCGCTGGCGGGGGCTGTCCGGCGAGAGCCGGACTGGGGGTGGTCCGGGCTCCCCTCACAGAGGGGAGCTGGCCGCCACAGGCGGACTGAGGGGAGCGAAGCTATCGCCCCCGGTGGTCCGAAAAGTTAATAAGGATTTGCGGATCGCAGAGGCTTGTGTGGTCTCGGCCTTTCGCGATTGCAGAAAACAGTAGGAAATAACAAGTTAAGGAAGAGAGGATTTCTCATGAGGATGAGGAAACTTTTCGCTGGTGTCGTCGCTGCGGCGACGATGCTGGGTGGTCTGGCCCTCGGCGCCACCACCGCCAACGCGGCCGCGCCGACGGATCAGACGATCACCATTCAGGCCGGTTCCCGCGGTGTGGTGGCCGGTCACACGTTCAAGTACGTGCAGATCGCGGAGTATCTGGATGCGGATTCCAATGAGATCCAGACCGTCGATGCCGCCAAGGATGCGGTGAAGTCCGCCGTCGAAGCCGCGCTGAATACGACCGTTCCCGCCGACACTGATCCGCTGGTGTGGGCCCAGGCCGTCAGCGGCACCCCGATTGACCAGTCCACGGCTTTCCCGTGGAGCTCCACCGCGTCGTCCCGCACCTTTGCGGACAGCCTTGTCGCGTATGCCGAGGCGAACGGCACCGAGGTGACGGCCGACGGCGAACCGTATACGATCAGCGGTCTGACCGGTGGCCTCTATGTCGTCGTCGACGTCACCGAGGGAGCCATCGCCACGCAGAAGTCCCTGGCGATGGTGGTCGGCACGGCCAACAAGAACTTCGGCACGGACGGCACGGTCGTGGTGAAGAACCAGAAGACCAATGTGCCCCCGACCAAGACCGTGACCGGCGATACGGATAAGACCGTGTCCGTGGGCGATACCCTGTCCTACACCATCGAGGGCACTGTCCCGTCCACCACCGGCTTGGGTGCCGACTACACCTACGTGTTCAAGGATTACGCCTCCGCCGGCCTGTCGATCGACACCGCCAAGACCAACGTCAAGGTCTACGCCGGTGATGCCGAAACCGAGCTTGACGCCGCTGAGTACACCGTCGACCCGGCCGGTCAGACCGTGACCGGCGACGGTACGAACGTCACCTTCTCCGTCACCCTGACCAAGGCTGCTCTCGACAAGCTGCAGAACGTTGCCGGCCAGAAGCTCGTCGTCAAGTACGACGCCACCGTGACCGAGGACGCCAAGACCAACCCGGTGACCAACTCCGCCGAGGTCGTCAACGGCGGCAACTCCTCGGGCCAGGGCACTCCGGTCGAGCTATACTCCAACAAGTTCGACTTCACCAAGGTGTTCGCCGATGGTTCCAAGGAAGGTCTTACCGGCGCCGTCTTCACCGTCACCGATGAAGCGGGCAAGGTTGTCGCGACCGCCAGCCCCGACGCCGACGGCAAGGTTTCCTTCTCCGGTCTGAAGAACGGCACCTATACCGTAACCGAGACCACGGTGGCTACCGGCGCCCAGAACGTGACCGGCAAGTTCACGGTCAAGCTGACCTACAACGAGACCACCAAGAAGACCGATGCCGAGTACACGGTCAACAACGTGACCCTTGATCCTTATGACCTCGTCAAGCAGGATGACAAGGGCGCCGTTACCGTGACCAACGTCAAGTCCATCACCCAGCTGCCGCTGACCGGTGCCGCCGGCACCGCGCTGTTCACGGTGATCGGCCTGCTGCTGGCCGGTGCCGCCGCGACCGTGGCGCTCAAGTCCCGCGAGACCAAGCGCGCCCTGCGCGCCTGATTTGGGCTGTCTAAAAAAATAGAAGGTTGGTCTGATTTTTTCGGACCAACCTTTTTTTTATAATGAAAATTATTAAGATATAAGTTAACAAGATTTATGATCAATGAGGTAATAGGTATGAAATCTGTAGTGCAAATTCAACATGGTACATCTACAACTGATTTTATTGGGAAATACAGATTAATTCACTTTAGTGGTGTTGATATAACAAATTCATGTGTGATATTGGATACTAATGTTTGCACAAATATATATAATTTATATTATAATGGTTCCAATTCGGACGTATTAGATGTAATTAGATATATCAAATTCCAATTGGAAAATATGTACAAGAATCCTGCAATAAAAGGTTTAGCATGTTTATATGATTTTGGGCTCGTCGAAAGGAATTGCTCGAGAACCCTCGGCACAAGATATCAGACTTGGGTAGATGGGGAGGATGCAATCAAAGCTATATTATTAATGAATAATGAGCAGTTGGATGCTCTCGTTGGGTCGCGGCATAGTAGAGGGTCTGAAGTACCGTCATCTGCAAGGCAGCAGGTGATAGATGATATTGCGGATAAAGTTCTCTTGCAGATTTTACCGCTATATGGCAGTGCTTTACACTTTCTCAGTTTAATTACCGATAGTAGGACGTCCAATTGGGATCCGTTTGATTTATATGATTGTCAAATTAGTTGGATGAGAACGGACTTGAATCTTCTCCTCGGCTATGAACAATGTCTTTTTGCGATCATTCTCTTTGGGAAAGATAGTGGAACGGCGAGGGGCAAGAGCGATGAAGCTCGGAATGTGCGGTATCGTACGCAGGCAAAGAAATTCTTTAAACTTGATGATCATAAGCAGTACAATCCAGATGATTTAGCTGAGCATGCATGGAATGCGGCTTGGGACTTGCTGTATGTACAGTATCTGAAAAATTATCAGACTGGTGTGGTCGGTTCTTTACTGTCTGAAGACAGTGATAAGAGAAAACCTATTGATTGTGTTCTTATCTCGCGGGATTTTGATCCTCATTGGCTGCAGTTGAATACTATGGTAGCTGCTTATCCAGATTCGAATATTAATGATGCAATTGGATTTGACATCGAAAAAATCATTAATCCCGATCAAAAAATGAGTAACTCCAATATTGAAGTTTTTTATAAAAAGTGGAAAGCTCTTTGGTCAAAGTACACGACTAACCAGTCAATTTCAGCGGAAAGGACCAAGCAAGTGTTTAGTTGTATTCGGCGCCTTGAAAATGATCTTGAGGTAACTCCGTCGTTGCTGCTTCGACGATATTATCTGTAAGTTTCTGTCGGTGTGTGGTGAGGCAATGAGCTCTGGCAATGGCAAGGGCTCATTGCGTGAGTGTGTATGGCATGTTTATCTGTTGGACTAGTGGTTGTCCCGCAATTGGTTGAGTGGTTGGCCCTCCCGCTGGCGGGAGGTGGCGCGTAGCGCCGGAGGGTGGTTGGATGCTTGATGCTGAGGCGTGTCGACCACCCCCAGTCGGCTTCGCCGACAGCCCCCGCCAGCGGGGGTGTACGTAACTCACTGGCGAGACGGACGCTAGTATCCCGCGTCATAAGTTCGTGTATTAATTCTGGCTCCCCTCTCTGAGGGGAGCTGTCGGCGCAGCCGACTGAGGGGAGCATGCGCATATCGGCTGGATCTAGGCGTTTGGGAATCCTCCCCTCAGTCCGCTTCGCGGACAGCTCCCCTCAGAGAGGGGAGCCAGACATGGCGAACAAGCTAGCGGAGCAGGACGTTGGTTTTGGCGTTGAGGCTGATGCCGGTGCGCGGATAGGGGACGTCGTCCTCGTGCGCCGCCCTCCCAGCGTAAGGAGGGCATAAAGGGGTATTGAATATCCCCCTCAAGGGTGTATGTACGGTCGTCGTCGTGTGGTTATCATCGCTGGGTACGAGGCCTGTGACGGTTGCGGTGCTTGCAAAGATGCATGTATGGACTGTGTTGCGCGGTGTCTGCTTTCGGTCGATGGGCGGTACATGAAAGAGGGTGCATTATGGCAAACGGGGGAGGGGTGTTCAGCCCTGAGGAGGTCAAGTATCTCAAATCGCTGCCTGCCGTGGCGGAGGCGAGCGAGAAGCGCATCACCTATTCGGATGCCTTCAAGACGTCCTGCATGCGCAGGTATCTGGCGGGGGAGTCCCCGGTCAAGCTGTTCCGCGAGGCCGGACTCGATCCGGCGCTGATCGGGTACAAGCGCATCGAGCGCTGCTTCGCCCGATGGCGCAAGACCGAGGCCGATGCCCTCTCGGGCGTGTCTTTCGATAAAAATGGTGGGGATAATCTTTCTCGGGGGGGGGGTATAGATTCTCTGCCTGACACCTCTGCCGCCGAGGATATCGACGATATCGAGTCCGAGCCCAGAGTGGTCGCGTTCCCTCCACGAAGGGGAGGCAAGCAGATCGACATGCGCGATCTGCTCATCTACCAGCAGGTCAGGCGCATCGACGAGCTGGAACAGCGCATCGACGTGCTGCGTGCGCGTCTTCGCGAGCGGGACGCCCGGCTGGGCGTGGCGCGGCGGCCGATGGCACACTCGAATCATCCTGCCGAGTCCGGCGGGGATGATCGTGGCGATGATCGCCCCGGCCTGTCCGATATCGAGGAATCCGGCGGTGCGATGTCCGTACCCGAAGCCGACTCGTCGCCGGCCGTTTCTCCCGATGCGGTATCCGATGTCATGCCGGACGCCGGGCCTGCCGAGGTTTCCATTTCGCAGTCGGAAATGCCCGCTGAGGTGAATCTCGACAATCCGGGCACGGATGTGCATTCGGAACGTTAGACTGGGAAGCATGAGAATTGCACGGTTTTCCATTAACGATACCCCGCGATACGCGTTCGTTCAGGCTGATCCGACGGACGGCAAGGACTATCTGATCGAACTTGACGGCTACCCGCTTGGCCGGGCCGCCGTCAAGCCGACCGGCGAGCGATACGCCGTCGACGCCGATGGGGTGCGTCTGCTTGCCCCGGTCATCCCCTCCAAGGTGTATGGCCTGGCCAAGAACTACGAGGCGCACGCCCAGTTCATGCACGCCGCGGGCAAGTCGGAGATCGCGCACGCACCGGAAAACATGGTGATCTTCACCAAGCCGGCCACCTCGGTGATCGGCCCCGACGACCCGATCGTGTTCCCCAAGTACAGCCACGACATGAACTTCGAACCGGAGGTCGCCGTGGTGATCGGCCGCATCGCGAAGAACGTGCCGGTGGACAAGGCCATGGACTACGTGCTCGGCTATACGTGCGTCAACGATGTGACGCTGCGCGACATCCAGGGCATGGATCCGATGTGGACCCGCGCGAAGGGCTTCGATACGTCCTGCCCGCTCGGCCCGTGGATCCAGACCGAGCTGAACTGGCGCGACGCGAAGATCTCGTTCACGCTCAACGGCAAGGACGTCGCCATGGCGTCCGGGACCACGGCGAACCTGATCCACGGCATCCCCGAGCAGATCGCCGCGATTTCCTCGTTCTCGACGCTGCTGCCGGGCGACGTCATCATGACCGGCACGCCGAACGCCTCCGGTTCCCTGCGCCCCGGCGACGAGGCCATCGTCCACATCGAAGGCGTGGGCTCCCTGCGCAACGTGGTCGTGGCCGAGTAGCTGGGCTGTGGCGGGCCGCGCGTCGCGAGTGGCGGGTCGCGAGTGGCGGCGGTCCTCCGCGATCCGTTTCTGCTGCGGTGCTCGACGAAGCATCCGAGGCGGCTGAGCGTCATGCCCGGTCGCCTTTTTGTTTGTTGTTGTTTGTTGCTCTTGGAGCGGTTGTGAGTGTTTGGAGCCATCGAGGGTTGAGGACTGCGCGCATTGTCGCCTTATAGCGGATGGCTGTGCCTGTGCGTAGGTGATTCCCTCCACTTGCTGGATGTTTCATCTCGCTCACGGCGGCGCATTGAGCTATCTCTGCCGCCCGGCGGCCGGTGCGTCTCGCTGGAGCTTATTTGGCAAGTGGCCCGTTCCGCTATGTGGCTGTTCTATCTCGCTCGCAGTAGCTCATCGAGCCATCGTTGCCGCTTGGCGGCTGATGCCTCTCGCTAGTACCTGTTCGGCGTGAGGCTTGTGCCTTCTGCTGGTTGTTTCGGCTTGCTGGGGGGGGTGCTTGGCGAGCCATAGCCGCCACTTGATGGCTCGGCTCTCTCCCTGAGGATATTCGGCAAGAGTGCTCTGCCTCACAGTGGCTGTTTTATCTCGCTCACAGCGTTTTATCGAGCTGTTGTTGCCGTTTGGTGGATGATGCCTCTCGCCAAGATCTATCAGAGGGGGATCTGTGCCTTTTACTGGCTGTTTTATCTCGCTCGCGGTGTCTCATCGAGCTATTGTTGCCGCTTAGAGGCCAATGCTTCTCGCCAAGGACTGTTCGGCGAGAAACCGGATCCTCGCAGCGGCTGTTTTATCTCGCTGAGTCGGCTCGTAATGAGATTTTCCCGCCGCGCCGTAGCGCGCCGCCCCGCCCCGCACATCACGCAGCCGGCAGCAGGGCGTGCAGCGCGGTCATCACCACGAGGCTGATGACCGCGGTGACGGTCAGCGAGAATCCGGCGAGCTTGGCGTTGCCGGTGAGCGAATCGGTGAATTTGGTCGAGAAGATCGTGATGGGCGCGAACGACCCCAGCACCACGATCTCGCGGATCCGCTCGTCGAACGGCAGCAGAAACCACGCCGCGACGGAGATGATCGCGCCGAACACCATGCGCCACGCGATTACCTTGAGCAGTTCCACCCGGTCCTTGCGGTCGCCGGGGACCTCCATCATCAGCCCGATCATCGCCATCGCGCAGAAGGCGTTCGCGTTGGCGAACGGCGTGATCAGCGTGATGATCGGCTGCGGAACCGTGATGTGCAGGAACATGAACACCAGCATCAGCATGTAGATGTCGAAGGAAATCGAGCCGAGGAAATCGCGCGCGATATTGCGCAGCCGCAGCACCATCGGCAGCGATTTGAAGTTCTCGTCCATGCCGAGCAGCGTGCGCGTGATCGTCAGCGACCCGGCCGTGGCCACCGTCGCGTTGCCGATGTCGAGCATGATGACCGGCAGCCCCGCGGACGGCCCCATGAAGGTCTGCACCACCGGCAGGCAAAACGCGCCCAGATTCAGGCCGGACGCGTTGAGCATCTGGAACGCGCGGTAGTTGCGCTCGTCGCCGCGCGAGCCGAAGTAGACGATGAACAGCGGGATCAGGCAGGCGAAGAACCCGAACAGCACGATCCAGAGCATGCGCATGTCGTGCTTGTTCGTGGCGAACGACAGGATGATCGCGCACGGCAGCGTCAGGTTGAACACCAACCCTTGGGCCACGCGGTAGTCGCGCTCCCCGAAAATGCCGAGATGCTTGAGCGCGTACGCTCCGACGATGACCAGAAGCAGTGATCCGGACTGAAAGATCATGGTGTTCCTCGTATTCCTGCGCGCTTTGCCGCGTAATGGGGCGGATCGGCGGTCGCCGCATGCGACTGAACGCGAGTATAGGAGCCAAAAAGGCGCATGCGGGCAACAAGGGGCACAGTGTGGACACGCAGCAACGCACGATTTCAAAACTTGAGTCACTATCACTCAAGTTTTGGGAATAGAATGGGTGGCAAGCTGGTTGAGCATATCAGACACAGACGTACGCGCCTGCCGCCATGCCCGAACGATCGCGCTCGGGCCGCGCGGCGAGGCGCATGACTACACGGAGGTTGATATGGAACAGAAGTTCACCACCATGGCGCAGGAAGTCGTCGGCGACGCGATTCAGAGCGCTGCCGCCGCCGGCAATGCGCAGGTTGAGACGCTGCATGTGATGGATGCACTGCTGCGTCAGGAAAACGGGGTTATCCAGGGGCTGATCCAGGCCGCTGGCGGCAATCCGCAGGCGATCGGCGCCGCGGTGCGCAACGCGCTGGTCGCGCTGCCGAGCGCGAGCGGGTCGACCACCTCGCAGCCGCAGGCCAGCCGCCAGCTGACCGCGGCGCTCGCGCAGGCCGAAAAGGAAATGCAGCAGATGGGCGACGAATACGTATCCACCGAGCATCTGCTCATCGGCATCGCCGCGTCCGCACCGAACCAGTCGGCCGACATCCTGAAGGCCAACGGCGTCACGCCCGAGGCGCTGCGCAAGGCCGTGCCGTCCGTGCGCGGCGGCGCGAAGGTCACCAGCCCGGATGCGGAAGGCTCCTACAAGGCGCTGGAGAAGTATTCGACCGATCTGACCGCGGCCGCGAAGGAAGGCAAGCTCGACCCGGTGATCGGCCGTGACCAGGAGATCCGCCGCGTCATCCAGATCCTGAGCCGCCGCACCAAGAACAACCCGGTGCTGATCGGCGAGCCCGGCGTCGGCAAGACCGCCGTCGTGGAGGGGCTGGCGCAGCGTATCGTCGCGGGCGACGTGCCGACCACGCTGCAGAACAAGAAGCTCATCAGCCTCGATCTGGGGTCGATGGTGGCCGGATCCAAGTATCGTGGCGAGTTCGAGGAACGCCTCAAGGCGGTGCTCAACGAGATCAAGAACGCGGACGGCCAGATCATCACCTTCATCGACGAGATCCACACGATCGTCGGCGCCGGTGCTGCCGAAGGCTCGATGGACGCCGGCAACATGCTCAAGCCGATGCTGGCCCGCGGCGAGCTGCGCCTGATCGGCGCGACCACGCTGGACGAATACCGCGAGAACATCGAGAAGGACCCGGCCCTTGAGCGTCGTTTCCAGCAGGTGTTCGTGGGCGAGCCGTCCGTCGAGGACACGATCGCCATCCTGCGCGGCCTGAAGCAGCGCTACGAGGCTCACCACAAGGTGACGATCGGCGACGATGCGCTGGTCGCGGCCGCCACGCTGTCCAACCGGTACATCTCCGGCCGTCAGCTGCCTGATAAGGCCATCGATCTGGTCGATGAGGCAGCAGCCCACCTGCGTATGGAGCTCGACTCCTCCCCGGAGGAGATCGACGAGCTGCAGCGCAGGGTCACGCGGTACGAGATGGAGGAGATGCAGCTCAAGAAGGCCGAGGACCCGGCCTCCAAGGAGCGGCTGGAGAAGCTGCAGAACGAGCTGGCGAACGCGCGCGAGAAGCTGAGCGGCCTGAAGGCCCGTTGGGATGCGGAGAAGGCCGGCCACAACAAGGTCGGCGACCTGCGCGCCCAGCTCGACGCCAAGCGCGTCGAGGCGGACAAGTTCACCCGCGAGGGCAACCTCGCCGAGGCGAGCCGTATCCTGTACGGCGAGATCCCGGCCATCCAGAAGCAACTGGACGCGGCCGAGCGCGCCGCCGACGAGGAAGGCGAGAACGCCGCGAAGAGCGAGCCGATGGTCCCCGACCATGTGGACGCCGACTCGGTGGCGGGTATCGTCGCCGAATGGACCGGCATCCCCGTCGGCCGCCTGATGCAGGGCGAAAACGAGAAGCTGCTCACCATGGAGAGCTACCTCGGCAAGCGCGTGATCGGCCAGAAGGAAGCCATCCAGGCCGTGTCCGACGCGGTGCGTCGTTCGCGCGCCGGCATCTCGGATCCGAACCGCCCGACCGGTTCGTTCCTGTTCCTCGGCCCGACCGGCGTGGGCAAGACCGAGCTTGCCAAGGCGCTCGCCGACTTCCTGTTCGACGACGAGAAGGCCATGGTGCGCATCGATATGAGCGAGTACATGGAGAAGGCCTCCGTGTCCCGCCTGATCGGCGCCGCGCCGGGCTACGTCGGCTACGAGGAGGGCGGCCAGCTGACCGAGGCCGTGCGTCGCCGCCCGTATTCGGTGGTGCTGTTCGACGAGGTCGAGAAGGCCAACCCGGAAGTCTTCGACGTGCTGCTGCAGGTGCTTGACGACGGGCGCCTGACCGATGGTCAGGGCCGGACCGTGGACTTCAAGAACACGATCCTGATCATGACCTCGAACCTGGGTTCGCAGTTCCTGGTCAACCCGGATCTGGACGCGGACGCCAAGAAGAAGGCCGTGATGGACGCCGTGCACATGCAGTTCAAGCCGGAGTTCATCAACCGCCTGGACGAGCTGGTCATCTTCCACCCGCTCACCCGTGAGGAGCTGGGCGGCATCGTGGACATCCAGGTCAAGCAGGTCGCCTCGCGCCTGACCGATCGCCGTATCTCGCTCGACGTGACCGACACGGCCCGCGAGTGGCTGGCCAACACCGGCTACGATCCGGCGTACGGCGCCCGTCCGCTGCGCCGCTTGGTGCAGACCGAGGTCGGCGACCAGCTGGCCCGCATGCTGTTGGCCGGCCAGGTGCACGACGGCGACACGGTGCTGGTCGACCAGACCGGCGGCGAGCACCTCGCCCTGAGCGTGATGCCCGAGGATCCGCTGGCCGGCTCCGACGGTTCCGATGGCTCCGATGGCGACGTCCACGTCGACAGCGTGACCACGGACTGATGCGTTGACGGTGGTCCGTCGCGTGGCGGGCAGCCACTGCACTGGCTCCCCTCCCCGAGGGGAGCCAGATTTGCATAGTGTCCGACTGATGCTCCCTCCGTCGGGGGCAACAGCCGCAACGAAAACGAATGTGGGGGCATGGAATTTTCCATGCCCCCACATTCGTTACCCGCACTAAAAATGCGCCTACTGCTCCAGGAAGATCTGCGGGGCCTTGGCGAAGTTGGCGGCGCAGCGCTCGCTGCAGAAGTAGTAGGTCTTGCCCTCGTATTCGCGGGTGATGGCCTCGTTGTTGACCGAGACGGTCATGCCGCAGACCGGATCGGTGGCGGTTGCGCCGGCGTTGGCGTCGGCGGTGTGCATCATGTGATGCGCGTTGTGCATATCCATATGATTCTCCTTATCATGGCGGGTTCCGCCGTGGTCGGCGGCTCCTTGGTGGGTATGGTCGTCGGAATCGTGCGGCCCGCCGACGGGGGTGGACCCGGATTCCAAGTGGGTGAGTTCGGTGCGCTCGTCGATGATGACCTGCGGTTCGCGTGACTCGTGCGTTCCATGCGCGGACGCCGAGCCGGTGATCGCATCGTCACCGATCTTCACGCGATGCAGGCGGTTCGCGTTAAGCACCAGGCATACGGAGCTCAGCGCCATCGCCAGTCCGGCGATCATCGGGCTGAGCAGCCAGCCAGTGAATGGGTACAGCAGGCCGGCAGCCACCGGGATGCCGATGAGGTTGTACCCGAAGGCCCACGCCAGGTTCTCGCGCACGTTGCGCATCATCGCGTTCGACAGGTTGATGGTTTTCAGCACGCCGCGCAGATCGCCGTTCATCAGCGTCACGTCGGCCGACTGCATCGCCACGTCCGTTCCCGTGCCGATGGCGATGCCCAGATCGGCCTGCGCGAGCGCCGGGGCGTCGTTGATGCCGTCTCCGACCATGGCGATCAGACCGTCCGGCACATCGCTGATCGTCGTGCCGGACGAAGTGCCGTTCGCCGTCTTGCCGTCCCGCGACGCCTGCAATTGCTGGATCCAATACGCCTTGCCGTCCGGCTTGACCTGTGCGATCACCGTGTCGATGCCGACCTCGCCGGCCACGCGGCCGGCGACCTCGGCGCGGTCTCCGGAGAGCATCACCGTGCGGATGCCCGCGGCGCGCAACGCGGCGACCGCCTCGCGCGACCCGTCCTTGATCGGGTCGGATTCGTAGCTCGGCTTGTCGAAGCTCGCGTCCGCGTCGACCACGCCGCGCGTGATCGTGCCGGTCTTGTCGAACACGACCGTGCGGATCTCGCGGGCCTGCTCCAACGCCTTTGCGGAGGTGACCAGCACGCCGTTCGTCGCGCCGAGTCCGGTGGCGGCGGTCACCGACAGCGGCGTGGCCAGGCCGAGCGCGCACGGGCAGGCGATGATCAATACGCTCACCGCGGTGACCAGGGCGTGCGCCAGCTGCGGCGCGGGGCCGAACGACAGCCAGATCGCGAAGGTCCACACCGCGACGATGAACACGGCCGGCACGAAGATGCGGGCGATCCGGTCCGCGAGCTTCTGCATCGGCGCCTTGGTCGCCTGGGCGCGCGCCACCATCGCCACGATCTGCGCGAGCACCGTGTCGCCGCCGACCTGCGTGGCGCGGATCACGATATTGCCCTTGAGCAGCACGGTCGCGCCGGTGACGGGCACGGCGGCCGCGGTTCCGGCCGCGCTCTTGCCGGAACCTGCGGCCGACCGCACGACGGGCTTGGATTCGCCGGTGATCATCGACTCGTCGACCGTCGCCTCGCCGGCGACCACCATGCCGTCAACGGGGATGCGCTCGCCGGCGCGGACCACCAGCAGATCGCCGACGGCCACCTTGTCGATGTCGACGTCATGCGAGTTGGCCGGGTCGAGCCAGGCGGGCGCGCCGCCGGCGTTGGCGGGATCCGAATCCGGGCTGGTTCCGAGGGTCGGATCGGCATGGGGTGCGAGCATATGCGCGATGCGCGGGCGCAGCTTGATCAGCGATTGCACGGCCTTGCCGGTGCCTTCGCGCGCCTTCGTCTCCAGCAGACGGCCGACCAGCACGAGCGTGATCACCACGCCGACCGACTCGAAGTACGGTTCGCGCGACCCCTCGGGGAACGCGGACGAGGCCACGCACAGCGCGAGGCTGTACAGGTAGGCCGCGGTAGTGCCGAGCGACACCAGGGAGTTCATATCCGGGGCGCGGTGGATCAGCGCCGGCCAGCCGACGCGGTGGATCGGCGCCCCGCAGTAGAACATGACGGGCGTGATGAGCACGGCTTGCAGCCACGGGTTCATCAGCCACATCGGCACCAGATCGTGGTTGACGAGCGCCACCATCATCGGCACGAACACCGGCAGCGTCAGTATGGTGCCGACGGCCACGAGCTTGGTCAGATGCCTGATCTCCTTGGTACGCTCCTCGCTCTCCCGGCGTTCCGCGGCGAGGGCGTCGGTCGCGGGACTGGATGTGGGCGTGTGCGTGGCGGCGAGGGGCGCCGCGGGAGCTGCGGTTTCGTCGCTCTCTCCCGTGACGCGCAGCAGGCCGTGCACCATGTTCATGCCGCAGGCGAACGGGTACTCGCCTGCGGGCAGGGCCGGCAGCGCGACGTCGGTGCGTTCGTTGCCCGGCAGCATCGCATTGAGCCCCAGGTCGCCGAACACGACGTGCGAGGTGCACTCGCCGGTCTCCTGCCGGTCGAAGGTCAGCGTGATCGGCGTGCCGGCTTTCATCTCGACCACGGCGGGGGAGTAGCCGCCCTTGACCGTGATCGTCGCGGTCTGCACACCGTCGCCCATGGTGCCGGCGGTGCCGCGCTGCGGCAAGAAGAAGAATCGGAGAATCAGCCACGTCAGCGCCGCCGCGATGATCAGCGCCGCTGCGGTAAGAAAGATGTTGTCCATAACCACTCCTTGATGCTCCAATTCTATATCCATAAGCATTCTATACCCTATACCCCTACAGGGGTATATAATGGTCATATTCAGCTGAAAGGCAATCGGAAGGAGCGCCATGCACGGGTACGGTCACGACAAGGCCAAGGTCATCGCGCGGTTGCGGCGCATCGAGGGGCAGGTGCACGCCATCACGCAGATGGTGGAGGACGACAAGTACTGCATCGATGTGCTCACGCAGATTTCCGCGTCGAACTCGGCGCTCAAATCGGTGGCGCTGATCCTGCTGGACGACCATCTGAACCATTGCGTGCGGCAGGCCTCCGTCGAAGGCGGGGAGGTCGCCGACGAGAAGCTCGCCGAGGCCAGCGCGGCGATCGCGCGGCTGGTCAAGTCGTAGAGGGTCAGGTCGTAGAGGGTCCTGAAAAACGGGCCTCGCAACGCGTCCACGCCGTGCGCTTCACTGAACATATGTTCGATGTAATGACAGTGGCCGCGCTGGTCGCGGTGATGGTGGTCGCCGCGGCGTTGGGGGTTGCGGCAGGATTCCAGCTGGGCAAGTCGCGCGGTCAGGAACTGGCTCGGACGGCCAAATCCGAGGAATTGGAAGCGGCGAAGGAAGCCAGAGACGAGGCGCAGCGGCAGATCGCGCGGCTGAACGCGCAGTCCGCCGAATACCGGGCGCAGGTCGAGGGGCTGACGCAGCAGCTGTCCTTCGCGAAGTCGCAGCTCGCCCAGTCGCAGCAGGCCGAGCAGATCCGCATCCAGCATGAGCGCGACAAGGCCGCGGCCGAGGCGGAACGCCGCCACGAGGAGCAGGCCAAGGCGCTGAACGAGCAGAGTAAGGTGCTTTCGGCGCTCGCCCCTGTGCAGAAGAATCTCGACGCGCTGCAGAGCAAGGTCTCGCAGATCGAGGAGGGGCGCAAGCGCGAGATGGGCGCGCTCGGCGAGCAGCTCAAGGGCCTGGGGGAGCAGCAGGCGCGCTTGGACAAGGAGACGAGCTCGCTGTCCGCTGCGCTGCGCAACAACAAGGTGCGCGGCGCTTGGGGCGAGGCGCAGCTGAAGAACATCGTCGAATCCGCGGGCCTGCTGGAGCACGTCGACTTCGACACGCAGGTGGTGGTCACCGGCGCCGACGGCCGTATCCAGCGGCCGGATATGATCGTGCACCTGCCCGGCGGCAAGACGATTCCGATCGACGCGAAGGTGCCGTACGCGGATTACCAGCGCGCCTGCGAGATTCCGGACACCGCCTCACCCGAGGAGCTCGACCGCCGCGCGGATCTGCTGCGGGCGCACGCCCGGGCGCTGCGCGAGCACGTGAAGACGCTGGGCGACAAGGAATACTGGAACGCCTTCGACATCGCGCCCGACTTCGTGGTCGCGTTCATTCCCAACGAGGCGCTGCTGCAGGCCGCGCTGGAGGCCGACCCGACGCTGATGGACGATGCGTTCGCGCGCAAGGTGGCGCTGACCTCGCCGGTCACGCTGTGGGCGGTGCTCAAGTCCGTGGCCTACGCGTGGCAGCAGCAGAGCCTGACCGACGACGCGAAGCAGCTGTTCGACCTGTCCCGCGAGCTGTATGAGCGGTTTGCGGTGCTGGGTGACCGCGCCACCAAGCTCGGCGCGGCCATCACCAGAACGGTGGGAGCCTACAATCAGTTCGCCACGTCGCTGGAATCCCGCGTGCTGGTCACCGCGCGCAAGCTCCAGAAGATCGACGGCACGAAGATCATCGAGCCGGTGGAGATCATCGAGCCGGGCAAGGCCGATATCCGCGAGATCACCGCACCCGAGACCCAGCCCGAAGCCAACGAGGCCTGAGGGGGTCGGCTGCTGCCCCTCAGCGAGAGGGAGTTGCCACGGAGTGGTTGGTCCGGCTCTGGCTCCCCTCTATGAGGGGAGCTGTCGCAGAGCGACTGAGGGGAGCATTCCCGCAGGCGTCTGATCCCACCCGCTCTTCTCACTCCCTCATTGTTCCAGTCCTTTTTCTCCCCTCAGTCCGCTGCGCGGCCAGCTCCCCTCATAGAGGGGAGCCAACCCCAGTGCCAATCGTTTTGCGGCCGCTTTCCCCCTCTTGGAGGATCCTGAGCGGATGTACGACGAAAAAGTGATGACGACATATGCCGATTGCGCTCTAGTGTCGAGTTGTCGGTGCGTGGGCGAGTAGTGAAACCGGTTGTCTTGCCAATTGGATGGTTCCAATTGGCCATATTCGGTCTTGTTTCAAATCTCATGCACCGACAACTCGCATGTACGCATCAATGAGCCCGCACACGGGCCTGTTGAACGCCTCGAACGAGGCCAATACCGGACCGTGCGCCGGCCGCGTGCCGGCCGTGCACCGGCCTCGCACCCCAAACGCATGCGAAAGCGCTGCTTGACGAGCCGAAACGATAGGCTGGAAGCATGACCGAAGAGAAAGCTTTCCGCAAAACCGGCACCACTCCAGCCTCGTCCAAGGCCGAAGCTCCCGCCGCTTCCGCACCTTCCGCCGCCTCCGCCGCGCCGGCGACCCCGTTCGAGATGCTGGAGCCGCGCGAACAGCTCAAGCGCCTGTTGGTCGAGACCATGGGGGACAAGCCGTTCTGCGAACTCGCGGGCGTGACCTTCGACCACCGCGGGGCGTCGATCGTCGGGCATATCCTGCTCGACACCTTGGAGGAACAGGGCTATTCGGTCGATGACTTCGACGCGGTCGGCGCGCTGACCGCCGCGGCCGTGCCGCTGGTGAGCGCCATGATCCAGGCCGCAGCCTCGCGCGGAGAGGACCTTGACGGCTTCGTGATGGACTTCGTGTATCCCTCCATCAAGGGGCCTTCCATCAAGGGCAAGCGTGTGATCCTGCTCGACTCGTGGCTGTCCGAGAAATCCTATGTGCAGACCTCGTCGCTGGTCACGCTGCGCAACGGCAACGAACTGAGCCTGGACTTCAGCGTCGTCGAGCATGAGGGCGCCACCGTGGAGGCCGTCGCATCGTTGATCGGCGGCGTCGACATGACCAAGCCGACCATTCGGGTGATCAACCCGGTCGACGGCGCGGCGCACGAGCTGCCGTTCGTGGAGGTGTACCGAGAGTCCGAGCTGCGGTAGGCGGCACGCCGCGAACGGCCGGCCCGCAGGAGACTCGCCGGCGGACCTCCGGCGGAATGCCCGCTGCGGCACGCCCACTGATGGAGATGCGGAGAGAACGAACATGCATACGCCCAACCCTGTTTCCCTGGCCGCGAAGATGTCGGGGGAACCCGAATTCCGTGAAGTCGGCGTGGCCCCGTGGGCCGAAACCCACCCGGGCGAGCCCCGGCCCGACGACCCGGCTTCGCCGTCGTTCGACGCCCGGTTCGATACCGTGTTGCTCGACGAGGGCGACCGGCGCAACGTGCTCGACCGGTACCGGTACTGGACGGTGAACGCCATCAAGGCCGACCTTGACGCCCGGGGCCGCCACATGTTCGAAGTGGCCGTCGAAAATTGGACGCACGATTTCAACATCGGCTCGATGGTTCGGACCGCCAACGCATTCCAGGCCCGTCGCGTGCATATCGTCGGGCCGCACAAGTGGAATCGCAAGGGCGCGCTGATGACCGAGCTGTACCAGCACGTCGAGCATCATCCCTCGATCAGCGAGCTGGTGACCTGCTGGCGGTACCGGATCGCCGGCGAGATCGCGGAGGCCCGCTCGCAGGCCGGCGTCGCCGCGCTGCGCAACGACTATGCCGCGGTCGCCGCCGCGGACGCGCGTGCGCGCGACCTCGAATCGGCGCGCGTGATCGCGCTCGACATCATTCCCGGCGCGGTGCCGATCGAAAGATACCGGTTCCCCGAGCGTTGCCTGCTGCTGTTCGGTGCGGAGGGGCCGGGGCTGTCGCGCAAGGCGCTCGACCTTGCCGATGACGTGGTGTACATCTCGCAGTTCGGTTCGGTGCGGTCGATCAATGCGGGCGCCGCGGCCGCGGTGGCCATGCACTGCTGGATCGCCCAGCATGCCGTCGTCCCCATGCGTTGACAGCCACGTGTGTTCCGGCGGAAAACCGTTAAGCTCGGAACCATGATTGAGATCGAAGGTCTGAGCAAGCGGTTCGGATCCAAGGCCGCGCTATCCGGGGTCAGCTTCATCGCCGAAGACGGCAAGGTCACCGGCTTTCTCGGCCCGAACGGCGCCGGGAAATCCACCACCATGCGCGCCGCGCTCGGGCTGATCCGCCCGGATGGCGGGCGCGCGCTCATCGACGGGGCGCGGTTCGCCGACCTGCCTTCGCCTATGGCGTCGGTCGGCGCCGTGCTCGACGCGAAATCGGCGCACAAGGGCCGTTCCGCCTACGCGCATCTGCGCGCGCTGGCGCTTTCCAACGGCATCCCCAAGAGCCGCGTCGACGAGGTCATCGACTTCACCGGCATCGCGAGCGTCGCCAAGAGAAAGGCCGGCACGTTCTCACTGGGCATGAGCCAGAGGCTGTCCATCGCCGCCGCGCTGCTCGGCGATCCGCGCAATCTCGTGCTCGACGAGCCGATCAACGGCCTTGATCCTGAAGGCGTCAAATGGGTGCGCGAGCTATGCCGGTACTATGCGGGCCAGGGGCGCGCCGTGCTGCTGAGCTCGCACCTGATGAGCGAGGTGGCGCTCACCGCCGACAATCTGGTGATCATCGGGCAGGGCCACATCCTCGAGACCACGACGGTCGGCGCGTTCGTCGCCGAGCATTCCACCCATTCGATCCGCGTGGTCACGCCTCAGCCGGACCGGCTGCGCGCGATTTTCGCGAACGCGCCGAGCGTGACGGTCTCGCCGGCTCAGCGCGATCCCAACGATCCTCCGGAGGGTATGCCGTTCCGCATCATCGGGGCCGATCTGAAACTGACCGCGGAAGTGTTCGCCCGGGCGCAGCTGATCACATACCAGATGATCGAGGAGCACGCGTCGCTGGAGGAGGCGTACATGGCGCTCACCCACGCCAGCGCCGAATACCGATCCCATGGGTTTCCCGGGCAGCCGGGTCCGGTCGAAGCCGGCCCCATGGCAGGCGCCAACGTCAACGACAGGGAGGTGGCCCGATGAGCAGGGGATCGCATGCCGCTCACGCTCGCAGATCCGGCGGTTCGCAGTCGCGGCCGGGGCCCGGGACGAGGGCTTCGGGCGGGGTTGCCGGCGGGGTTTCCGGTGGGTTTCCCGGCAAGCGGGGCGCAACGGCGTCGCATGGCCCCAACCGGATGCCGGCCGGATCGCAGGCGCATCCGCAGAGCCGGCTGACCGTGATCGGCGCGATTCGCAGCGAGCTGACGAAGGCGCTGAGTCTCAGGTCCACCATGATCCTGATGGCGCTCAATGCGCTGCTGTTGCCGGGCGGCGCCGCGATTTTGGCATGGGCGTATCGGTTCATGTCGACCGTCGACCCGCGGACCGGGAAGATGATGGCGCATCCCGAACCGTTGCCGGCGAGCCTGATGTGGTCGGCGGTCGGCGGTTTCGTGTCGACCTGCATGATCGTGGTCGCCATTTTCGGCGTGATGGCCATCACCACCGAATACGTGACCTCGTCCGTGCAGTCCACGCTGGTCGCCAATCCGCGGCGCGTGCTGTTCCTCAACGCGAAGACGCTGGTGACCGCGGTGCTGACCTTCCTGTCGTCGCTGGCGGGATTGATGCTGTCATGGCTGGCGGTGCACCTGATGCTCGCCGATATCGGCGTCAAGGCGCTCGCGGAGTCCGAGCGCGTGTTGCCGTGGATGACGCTGCTCGGCGGATCGGCCGTGCTGACGCTGACGGCGGTGATGGCCGTGGGATGCGGCGGTGTGTGCCGGTCCACGGTCGGCGGCATCTTCTCGATGATCGGCATACTGATGATCGCGCCGTCGATTCTGTCGCTTGCCTCGTTCGGCGGTGATCGGTTCAGGTGGGTGCAGTCGATCTCCCGCTGCCTGCCGGACCGGGCCGTCACGAACTTCCTGACCGGCGGCGTCAATGCCGGATTGGAGGGCGGAAACGTCTCGATGTCGGCGGGTGGCTCCGCGGTGTCCGGTGCTTCTGCGGCTTCTGCGGCCTCTGCTGCCTCCGATGGGGTCTTCGATCCGACTTGGTGGCAATCCGGCCTGATTCTGCTGGCCTGGGTCGTGGTGATCTACGCCATCGGCACGCTGGTCGTCAAGCGGTCCGACATCAAGTAGCGGGCCGGCCGGCTGGGCGGTTGGGCGGCTGACGCGGCTGGTTGAGGCGGGTGTGCGGCGCGGTTTGGGGACGGCTTGGTTTGATGAGGCTCGGTTTGATGAGGGTGAGCGGCTGACGTGGTTGCGTGTGAATCTGACACGGCTGGGCGGGAAACCGGCTTGGCTGGGTGGCCGGCATGTCCGGGCGACTGGCGCGATCGGTCGGAAATGATGTGGCTGAGCGGAATGGTCCCATGTACTGCTTGCGGCTCTGTGGACTGCTATGGCCCTATGAACTACTAGGGACTGCCATGAACTGTCTGTCGGACTACCCGTCCATCGTGAGGCTGCCAGCCATTGGTCCCGCAATGCATTGTCGCATGCGATTGACGCCAGTTGTTGGTGGGGATCTCTCGCTGGCGTAGCGCTTGGCGGGAGGGAGCTGCCGTGTGGCGGCGGGGATAGCTCGTCGGCGTGGTGATGCCGGGAGGGAGTCACTGGTTACTGGCGAGGTTCTCTTGTAGGTGTAACGCTTAATGAGAACGATCTGCCGTGTGCTGGCAAGAATCTCTTACTGGGATGCACTTGTCAGGATGGAATCTGCCATGCGGTGGTGGGAATATCTCTTCGGCGTGGTGGTGCCGGGATGGCGTTGTCGGTTGCTGGCGAGATTCTCTCGCTGAGCTGATGCTAGTGGGAGGTTATAGCCGTGTGCTGGTTGGAATCTCTTGTTGAACTGACTCTAGCGGGAGATTTCGGCCAGTTGATGGTAAGTCTCTTCCGCTGGCGTAGCGCTTGGCGGGATGAATCTGCCGTGTACTGGTGGGAATCTCTTGCCGATGGATAATACCGGGGTAGATTGGCCTGTCAGTGGCGGTGATCTCTCGTCGGAGCGGGATCCAGCGGGTGGAGCCTGCCATACGGTGGCGGAAGCCTCTTACTGGGATGCATTTGTCATGGAGTTGCCGTGCGGTGGTGGGAATATCTCTTCGGCGTGGTGGTGCCGGGATGGCGTTGCCGGTTGCTGGCGAGGTTCTCTTGCTGAATTGATGCTAATAGGAGGTCGTATCCGTGTGGTGGCGGGAATCTCTCACCGAGCTGTCTCAATGAGCGGTATCCGCCATATGGCGGCGATTGTCTCTCGCTAGGGTGTGTTTACACTATATTGGTTTTGTGTGATAATTGGGGTGTGTGTACGCCGAGGTATGGCATCACGCTTGACCAGTTCATGAGGGTCGCGCATCTGTTGCCGCGTCAGCGGGGCAACGTGGCGGTCGACAACTACACGTTCGTCAACGCGCTGCTGTGGATGTGCCGCACCGGGGCCCCGTGGAGGGACCTGCCGGAATGCTACGGCAAGTGGATCACCGTCTATCAGCGGTTCAACCGCTGGTCCGGGAACGGCGCGATCGAGCGCCTGTTCACCGCCCTGCAGGAGGAGCGGATCATCGCCGTCGAGGTCCGGGTGCCCGCGTTGGACTCCACGAGCGTGAAGGTCCACCAGCACGCCACGGGCGCCCCGGAAAAAGGGGGCCGCAGTCCGTCGTGATCTCCCGGGGAGGCAGGAACGCCAAAGTTCACGTGGTATCCGACAGCGAGTCGACGCTCGTCGAAATCCATTTGAGCCCGGGCAACGAGCGCGACGCGGCCCACGGGCGCCGCTCCATGGCCGCGCTCGGCGCGTTCATGGGAGCCAGGCTGCTCATGGACCGCGCCTACGAAGGGGATTCCACCCGTCTGCTGGCGGAGTCGTTCGGCCTGACGCCGGTCGTGCCGCCCAGAGGAACCGCACGGACCCATGGGACTACGACAGGCGGGCGTACAAGGGCAGGAACATGGTCGAGCGCGTCTTCAACCGCATGAAGCACTACCGCAAGGCCGCCACCCGCTACGACAGGCTCGACGCCACCTTCCTCGCCAACCTCCAACTCGCCCTCATCGCCATCCAACTCAAAAACACCAGCAAAACCAACTAGTGTAAACACACCCTAGTATCCTGCGTCGTTAATTCGTTTAGTAATTTTGGCTCCCCTCTTTGAACTGTGCCCCATTTGTTGGACGTGGTTTATTTATAGGGTACCCGGTCAAGCGGTGGGGAACGTGTTGCGGAATTCCTCCGGGGTGCGTCCCTCGAGTCTCGCCTGGCGTCGTTTGGTGTTCCAGTGGACGATGTACGCGTCCAGCCCGGTCCTGAATTCCTCGAAGGAGGCGAACTCGCGCCCGATGCAGAACTCGTCCTTGAGGTGGCCGAACACCTGCTCGGTCGCGGCGTTGTCCAGGCAGTTGCCCTTGCGGCTCATCGACTGGCGGATGCCCAGTTCCTCCAGGCGGGCCCGCCACCAGGAGTGCTGGTACTGCCAGCCCATGTCCGAGTGCAGGATCGGGGACACGCCTTCGGGAAGACGGGTCTCGAGCATGGCCAGCATGCGCTTCTGCTGGGCCAGATCGGGATGACGGCTCACGTCCCAGGCGACGATCTCCTTCGAGCCCATGTCGTACACGGGCGCGAGGTACGCCTTGCCGCCGGCGACCCTGAACTCGGTGACGTCCGTGCCCAGCTTCACCCACGGGGCGTCGGCCGCGAAGTCGCGTTCCAGCAGGTTCGGCGGCTTCGCGCCCGCCTCGCCCCGATAGGAGCTGTACCCGCGGTGGGGGTTCGGCCGGCGTATGACGCACTCCAGGCCCATGCGGCGCATGACCTTGAGCACGCTCTTGGAGCTCACCGTCACGCCGAACTCGTTCACGAGGCACATGCGCACCTGCCGGTGCCCGCACCCGTTGGGCGTGCGGTGGAACACCTCATCGACCAACGGCTCGATGTCGGGCCTGGTGACCCGCTCGGGATGGGACCGGTGGTAGTAGTACGTGCTCCTCGCCAGTCCCGCGGCCCTCAGCAGGAGCGGAAGCGGATGGCCAAGCCCCGCCAGCGCCGAAACGATCACCGTTTTCTCCCGGTTGGTGATCTCGAGGCCGGCAGGGCCAATGCTTTTTCCAGGTATGCGACCCTCGCCCGCAAGAACTCGTTCTCCTCCCGCAACGCCCCCTCGGGCGTCGGATCCGGCTCCGGCCTCGGCCCCGATCCCCTGGGCCTGCCCCTGCGTCCCGGTCTGAGCGCCTCGGCCCCGCCGGCCCGGTACGCACGACACCAGGCCTCCAACGTCGTGACGCACGCGATCGCGTACCGCTCCATCACCACGGACTTCGCCACTCCCCGGTCCACGTGATCGCGCGCGGCCGCGACCTTCGTGTCCCAGTCATAGCTCCTGTTGCCCCCGCGTTTCGCCATAAGCGCCTCCCGTCCGCCGACCCGATACGCCAGCGACCATTTCTTCGCGGTCATCACCGGCATGCCAACCCGACGCGCCGCGGCCTTGTAACCCAACCCCTCACCAAACAGGGCGGCCACCGAACACCTGAAAGCATCATCATACCGACGCCTGCGATCTGCACACACAGAAAACCACACCTCCAATCATCAAACATGAATTACTCCAGTCCAACAATCAGGGTGCAGTTCACTTGGAGGGGAGCTGTCGGCATAGCCGACTGAGGGGGGGCATGCGAATCGGCTTGATTCAGGTGTTCGCGGTAATGCTCCTCTCAGGCCGCTTCGCGGCCAGCTCCCCTCCAAGAGGGGAGCCAGACATAGTACATGAACTTACGACGCAGGATACTAGGAGCGGTCTAAGCGAGAGACCGCCACCAGTCTGTGGTAGTTATCTCTCGCATCTCACGCTTATGCCGAATGGTATGCATGCGTGAATGCGAATCGGCATACGTGCGGGATGACACCGTATTGCCGACCATGTCTCGATTGTCGTGGTCCCCGGTGACGCGGCGAGTGCCTCATTCATCACTGGCCGCGTGGAATACCGGCCGCGACGAGCTTGTCGACCAACGGCCGTCGGGCAATGACGTCGTCAAACGAGAAACGGACGATGGAAGTGACGCCGGCGCGTTCGAGCGCTTCTTCGCGCTCCCGCTCGGCGAATACGACCCCTTGGATGCTTTTGCGGCCGGTCATGTCCGGATTCACGTACTTTTCCGTGCCATCTAGTTCCCCAACGACGATTCTTCCGTCAGCGAGCCTCCACACAAAATCGCCGCGGTAGACTTTGCCGGTTTGCGGATCGACGAACGGCGATTGGATCTCCGGTAGCATGAAGGATTGCTCGATGATGGTGCCCCGAGCCAACGATTCCCCTCCGTTTTCGCTGGCGGCGTTCGCGTAGTGCAGCAAGCGGAACAGCGAAGAATAGTTCTGCCGCAGCGACGAACAAACCGACAGGATATCGGGGATCGTGACGCCCTTGCCGAATGCCGAATCGACGATGGGCAGCGCATCTCGGAAATTCAGGGCGATTCCGCAGTCCACAACCGTTCTTGCTTTGTCCGTCACCGTTATGCCGTCAATGGTCTCGGTTGCGGGATGCGGAATATGGATTCGATTGATGCGGGGATTGTCGGCGTTTGACCCTCGTTGGGAGGCGACTACGGTAACGGTGCCTCCGTGGAGCCGCCATTGGTGCTCGAATCCATGGATCGCGGCGGCGGTGAGGCCTGCGAATATCCAATCGGGGTGCTTGACGTGGAGGGTGCGGGCGATATGCATTGTCTGTTCCGGAGGGGCGAGTTCCTCCCAGTAGTCATTGCGCGCATACATGTTCGGGAACACGCGGCGCAATTCCAGAGCGGTCGCGCGCCGGCCCAAAGCCTGTCGCTGCGCATGCGTCGCTCCGAAGGCGCATTGGCGGCTGTTCTGCGCGGTATCCAAGAGGGCTTCGACTACTGCATGGCGTTTCATACCGTGAGGATATACGTGCGAGTTCGTTCCTGTATACCGCGAACGGGGTATGTGGTCGAAGGTTTTGGCGTTCGGCGTGTTGTTCTATCTGTTCCGAGCGGTTTCTGCTACGAGCTGGAGAGTACTGCTTCCTGAGCCCCTGACCAGTGGAGGTTTTCCGCCGGCTGGTGGAGAGGATCGCTTGCTGAGGCTCCTTGATGAGATATGTCTGCCTGATGATGGCGGTTATCGTTTGCTGGAGTAGTGCTCAGTGAGTGGAGTTTGCCATGTAGCAGCATGGATCTCTCGCTGGTGAGGCGGAGGCGAGAGAGAGTTGCCGGTTGGGGGTGTAGATCTCTCGCTGGTGAGGCGGAGGCGAGAGAGAGTTGCCGGTTGGGGGTGTGGATCTCTCGTTGATGAGTTGGTGGCGAGAGAGAATTGCCAGTTTGTGACGGGAGGTCTTGCTGAGCAGGCGCTATCGGGAGCTTGCGACCAGTTGATGGCAAAAAACTCTTGCCAGGCGGTCTTAATGAGACATATTCGCCGTGTGATGGCGGATATGTCTCGCTAGGCACAATCCAGGCGAGATGCGATCGCCGACCTGTGACGGTTATCGCTCGATGGTGTGGTGGTGCTGGGATGGGTTTGCCGATTGATGGCGCGAATCTCTCGCTGATCTGGTGCTCTGCGGGATAAATATGTCTCGTGGTGGCAGATGCATATCGCCAGTGAGGTGGTGTCGGGATAAGACAGCCGGTTGGTGGTGAGAGACTCTTGTGGGGATGATGCTTGGTGAGCGGAGTTTGCCATGCGGTGGTGGAAAGCTCTTGCGAATGGTGCGGTGTCGGGATGGACTTGCCCGTTATTGGCGGGAACCTCTTGCTGGATGAGTGATCCGTGAGATGGTTGTACCTGTTGATGGTGGGAAGCTCTTGCCGGTGTGGTAGCGATGGGATGGTTCTGCCGGTTGGTGGCGTGGGTCTCTTGCGTGGATGGCATTTGATGGAATGAATCCGTCATGCGGTGGCGGGTGCATCTCGCAAGGCGGTGGTGTTGGGATGAAGCTGCCGGTTGGTGGCGGAAACCTCTCGCCAGAGGGGTGATCCGGGAGACGGCTTCGCCGGTTGGTGGCGGGTATCTCTTGCGGGGATGGTGCTTGGCGAGTGGGCTCCGAGTGGGTTCCGAGCAGGCTCCGAGCGGACTCTGCCACGCAGTGGCGGAAATCTCTCGGAAGAGGTATCGCGCGTGTCACAAACCGCTCGTATAGTAAAGGCCATGCCTACATTCACACGCGAAGAAATCGAGCACTTGGGCGATCTGGCCCGAATCGCGCTCACCGATGAGGAAATCACCCGCCTGCAGGGCGAGCTGAACGTCATCGCCGACTCCATCAACAAGGTGCAGGAAGTCGCCTCCGACGACGTTCCGCCCACCGCCAACCCGATCCCGCTCGAGGCCTACCTGCGCCCCGACGTGCCCGAGACCCCGCTCACGCAGGCGGAGGCGCTCGCCGGCGGCCCGAAGACCGCGGACGGCATGTTCCTGGCACCGCGAATCCTGGGAAGCGAGGAGTGACGATATGAGCGCAGCAACCAACGAGCTCGTCAAGCTGTCCGCGGCCGAGATGGCCGCCAAGATCAAATCCGGCGAGGTCTCCAGCCGCGAGCTGGTGGACGCCCACCTCGACGTGATCGCATCCGCCGAACCGTCCATCAAGGCGTTCCTGAAGGTCTCCGCCGATCAGGCCCGCGAGCAGGCCGACACCTTCGACGCCAAGTCCGCCGAGGACAAGGCCGCCCTGCCCGAGCTGGCCGGCGTGCCGATCGCCATCAAGGACATGATCGTCACCAAGGGCATCGAGACCACCGCGGCCTCGAAGATCCTCGAAGGCTGGATCCCGCCGTACGACGCCACCGTGATCGAAAAGCTCAAGGCCGCCGGCATGCCGATCCTCGGCAAGACCAACCTCGACGAATTCGCGCAGGGCTCGTCCACCGAGCACTCCGCCTACCAGACCACCCACAACCCGTGGGACACCGAGCGCGTGCCCGGTGGCTCCGGCGGTGGCTCCGCCTCCGCGGTCGCCGCGTTCGAGGCCCCGATCGCCCTCGGCACCGACACCGGTGGCTCGATCCGCCAGCCCGGCGCCCTGACCGGCACGGTCGGCGTCAAGCCCACCTACGGCGGCGTGAGCCGTTTCGGCGCGATCGCCATGGCCTCCTCGCTCGACCAGATCGGCCCGGTCTCCCGCACCGTGCTCGACTCCGCCCTGCTGCAGGAGATCATCGGCGGCCATGATCGCCGCGATTCCACGTCAATCCCCGAGGGCCCGCGCCCGATGGTCGCCGCCGCCCGCGAAGGCGCCAAGCGCGACCTCAAGGGCATGAAGGTCGGCCTGGTCAAGGAGCTCGGCGGCGACGGCTTCCAGCCCGGCGTCGAGGCCCGTTTCAACGAGGCAGTCGACAAGCTCAAGGAGATGGGCGCCGAGGTCGTCGAGGTGTCCTGCCCGCACATCGGTTACTCGCTGGGCGCGTACTACATCATCATGCCGTCCGAGGTCAGCTCCAACCTGGCCCGCTACGACGGCATGCGCTACGGCCTGCGCGTGATGCCGCCGACCGGCGTGCCGCAGACCGCCGCCAACATGATGGCCTACACCCGCGAGGCCGGCTTCGGCGACGAGGTCAAGCGCCGCATCATCCTCGGCACCTACGCCCTGTCGGCCGGCTACTACGACGCCTGGTACGGCTCCGCGCAGAAGGTGCGCACGCTCATCATCGACGACTTCAAGAAGGCGTTCGAGCAGGTCGACGTGCTCGTTTCCCCGACCAGCCCGTCCACCGCGTTCAAGTTCGGCGAGAAGATGGACGACCCGCTGGCCATGTACATGAACGACATCGCCACGATCCCGGCGAACCTCGCCGGCGTGCCCGCGATGAGCATCCCCGCCGGCCTGTCGGACGACGGTCTGCCGGTCGGCTTCCAATTCATCGCGCCGCAGCAGCGCGACGAGGTCATGTACAAGCCCGCGGCCGCGCTTGAGGCCGCGCTTGAGGAAAGCTGGGGCGGCCCGATCTGGCAGTCCCTCAAGACCCCGTGGCTGGGCAAGTAGGAAAGCGTCGGAGGAAAGAAACACATCATGGCTGAAAAACTGATGAAATACGCCGATGCCACCAAGAAGTACGATGTGGTGCTCGGTCTGGAAACCCACGTCGAGCTGAGCACGCGCACCAAGCTGTTCTGCCCGGCCGAAGTGCATTTCGGCGGCGAGCCGAACACGCAGCTCACCCCGGTGAGCCTTGGTCTGCCCGGCTCCCTGCCGGTGATCAACAAGACCGCCGTCGACTACGCGATCAAGCTGGGTCTGGCCCTGCACTGCGAGATCGCCGAGTGGAGCCAGTTCGCCCGCAAGAACTACTTCTACCCGGACATGCCGCGTGACTACCAGATCTCGCAGTACGACAAGCCGACCAACGGCAACGGCTACCTCGACGTCGAGCTGGAGGACGGTACCGTGTTCCGCGTGCCGATCGAGCGCGCGCACATCGAGGACGACGCCGGCAAGAACACGCACGTCGGCGGCGCCGACGGCCGCATCGAGGGCGCCGACCACTCGCTGGTCGACTACAACCGCGCCGGCGTGCCGCTGATCGAGATCGTCACCAAGCCGATCGAGGGCGCGGGCGACCGCGCGCCGGAGATCGCCGGCGCCTACATGCGCGCGATCCGCGACATCGTGCGCGCGCTGAACATCTCCCACGCCCGCATGGAGCAGGGCAACATGCGCGCCGACGTCAACGTCTCGCTGCGCCCGAGCCCGGACGCGCCGTACGGCACCCGTTCGGAGACCAAGAACGTGAACTCGTTCCGCGGCATCGAGAAGACGATCCAGTACGAGATCCGCCGCCAGTCCGCCCGCCTCGACGAGGGCAAGGAGATCCTGCAGGAGACCCGCCACTGGGACGAGGCCTCGCAGACCACCGCCGGCGGCCGCCTGAAGTCCGACGCCGACGACTACCGCTACTTTCCCGATCCCGACCTGGTGATGCTGCACATCACCAAGGAGCACATCGAGGAGATGAAGGCCCAGATGCCGGAGATGCCGCGTGAGCGCCGCAACCGCCTCAAGTCCGAGTGGGGCCTGAGCGACCTGCAGATGCGCGACATCCTCAACGCCGACGCGCTCGACTTGATCGAGGAGACCGTCAAGGCCGGCGCCAAGGCCGCCGGTGCCCGTAAGTGGTGGCTGGGCGAGCTGTCCCGCGAAGCCAACGCCAAGGGCGTCTCCCTGGAAGAGCTGCCGATCACCCCGGCCGACGTGGCCGAGGTCGAGAAGCTCATCGCCGACGGCAAGCTCAACGACAAGCTCGCCAAGCAGACCGTCGAGGGCGTGCTCAAGGGCGAAGGCACTCCGGATGAGGTCGTCAAGAAGCACGGCTACAAGATCGTCGAGGACTCCGGCGCGATCGAATCCGCCGTGGACGCGGCGTTCGAGGCCAACCCGGATGTGGTCGAGAAGCTCAAGGGCGGCAACATGAAGCCGATGGGCGTGATCATCGGTGCCGTGATGAAGGCCACGCGCGGCCAGGCCGATGCGAAGGCCGTCACCAAGGTCGTCATGGCCAAGCTCAAGGGCTGATCCCCGGCGCGGCAGCGCATCGAACCAATGCTCCCCCATGCGTGGGGGAGCATTTTTTGTCGTTAAACGCCCCGGCGTTTCGGCGGGAATGGTGGATACCGGCCCGGTACGTTCCCAGCGAACGGTCAGTCGGGTAGGATATCTTCTGTACCGACTCTTATCAGTGTCTTTTAAGGGAACGAACGAATGTCTGAAAACGCCGAACCGCCGCTTGATCAGGATGTCTCGCGTGAACTGCCTTCGCGGATCACCATTCCCCCCATCAAGGGAGAGATGGTGCACCTGCGCCCGGCGACCATCGAGGACCTTCCCCGGCTGGACGAGTTGGATGCGTATTACAACGCATCGGGCATCACGGGCAAGGACAGGCAGGCCGAGCGGGCCGTCGTCCATGCATGGGTGCGTCGTTCCGTCGCATGGTCCCATGGCCAGGCCGCGTCCGAATCCGGGGTCGGGGACCCCGAATCCCGGCGCACGATCGCATGGGCCATGCTTACGGACGCCGACCATGACGCCGACGGCGCCACCGACGCCCCGGCCACGGACAACGTCATCGGCATGGTGTTCCTGATCGACGTTGACGGCTGGGCGCGATCCGCCCGCATCCAGGTGCTACTCGGCAAGGACTACCGCGGCCGCGGCTATTCGCGCGATGCGATGCCCCGCGTGATGACCTACGGGTTCGCCCCCGAGCCCGCCGGGCTCGGCATGCACCGCATCTGGGTCGCCGTGCCCGAGAAGAACACGCGCTCGCTGTCCGTCTACCAGTCGCTCGGGTTCATGCCGTCCGGCACCTCGCGCGACGCCCTGTGGGATGCGGAGAACGGCAAGTACCAGGATCTCATCGTCATGGACACGCTGGTCGACGAGTACGATCCGATCCGTTCGCTCGATGCCTTCGGCATGCATGTGATCGAGGACAATCCGGGCGTGCAGGAGGCGCTGAGCGCGCGCGAGCATTCGGTGGCCATCCGGCAGAAGCGCCGCGCCGAGGATGCCGATGCGTCCTCGGATGGGTCCCGGGCCGTGCAGTCCGGGCCGTCGTCCGAGGAGGCGCGCCGCGATGCGTTCGCGCGTATCGGAGTCGATCCGGGAGCCGCGAGGGCGGAGTCGGACGATGCCATGGCCCGGACGGACCGGGCCGCGAAGGGCGGAGCCAAGGCCGCGAAGGGGGTGCAGTCCGATACGGACGACGGCCCGGCCAACTGGCCGTATGGGCAGAACGAACGAAAGCCGTCCAAGGATGCGTGGTGGCGCAATCTTGGGCGTGGACGCAAGCGTGACACGGAAAGCGAATAATGAGCGCTGAAGATCTCGACGATTATGAAACCGACGCGGAACTCGCCCTGTATAAGGAGTACCGCGACGTCATCAAGCTGTTCACCTACGTGGTGGAGACCGAGCGACGGTTCTATCTGGCGAACAAGGTGGATTTCAATGTGCGATCCGCCGGGCAGGATGTGTATTTCGACGTGCAGCTGACCGATGCGTGGGTGTGGGACGTGTACCGGCCCAGCCGTTTCGTCAAGAACGTGCGCATCGTGACGTTCAAGGACGTGAACGTCGAGGAAGTGCAGAAGAGCGACATCGACATCCCCGACGACATCCACTAATATCCCGCGCCGTAAGTTCGTGTACTATGTCTGGCTCCCCTCGTGGAGGCTGAGCCGTGAAGCAAACAGCGGAGCTGTTTGCAGGCGAAGGCGAGGCGACAGCCGAGCAGACAAGGCTGCGGCCGTAAGGCCGTCCGTGATTGCAGGACGAGCTGGCCGCGAAGCGGCCTGAGGGGAGCATTACCACGAACGCCTGAATCAAGCTGATTCGCGTGCTCTCCCCTCAGTCGGCTACGCCGACAGCTCCCCTCGGAGAGGGGAGCCAGAATTACTCAACGAATTAACGGCGCGGCCTATGCAATATTCGTGAGGAAATGCACAAGTCAGGCGTGCGGCTCCTTGGCTTAGGGTAAGCTGTCGCTGATTTGTTTTAAGGAGACAGAAGTGACGCAGAAACAATCCGTGGTGATTATCGGTGGAGGCCCCGCTGGCCTGACCGCCGCATGGGAGCTCGTCAAGAACGGCGGCTCTGAGGCATACGACGTGACCGTGCTGGAGGCCAGCCGCGAATTCGGCGGCATTTCGCGCACCGTCCGGCACAACGGCAACCGCATGGATATCGGCGGTCACCGTTTCTTCTCCAAGGACGAGCGCATCATGGACTGGTGGAAGGCCGTTCTGCCGCTGCAGGGCGCACCGAGCTACGACGACAAGAAGCTCGGCCGCCATCACGACCTCGAACCGGGCGGCCCGGACCCCGAGCAGACCGACGAGGTGATGCTCAAGCGGCACCGCGTCTCCCGCATCTTCTACGGCGGCCGCTTCTTCGACTATCCGATCTCCCTCAAGCCCGCGACCTTCAAGGCGATGGGCTTCGTGATGACCATGCAGGCCGGCTTCAGCTACCTCAAGTCGATGTTCCACAAGCTGCCGGAAGACAATCTGGAGAACTTCTACATCAATCGCTTCGGCCGCAAGCTGTACTCGATGTTCTTCGAGGGCTACACCGAAAAGCTGTGGGGGCGCCATCCCTCGCAGATCTCCGCCGACTGGGGCGCGCAGCGCGTCAAGGGGCTGAGCGTGCTCGGCGTGCTGGCGAACGCGTTCTCCAAGCTGCTGCCGAAGAAGCGCAGCTCCAAGGAGGTGGAGACCTCGCTGATCGAGGAGTTCTGGTACCCGAAGTACGGTCCCGGCCAGCTGTGGGAGACCGTGGAAAAGCGGTGCGAGGCGAACGGCGCGACGGTGATCACCGACGCGAACGTGGTCGAGGTCCGCCAGGCCAACGGCGCCATCTCCTCGGTCGTCTACGAGGATTCCGAAGGCAACCGCACCGAGGTCGCCGCCGATCAGTTCATCTCCACGATGCCGATCAAGGATCTGGTCAATGCGGTCGACGCCGCCGGCGCCGATCCGCAGGCCGCTGATTCCAAGCCCGCGCCGAAGGACATGACCGTCATCGCCAACGGACTGCCGTACCGCGATTTCGTCACGGTCGGCCTGCTGGTCAAGCGCCTGCGTCTCAAGAACACGACCACCATCCCGACGCTCGGCAACCCGCCAATCGTGCCCGACTGCTGGATCTACGTGCAGGACCCGGGCTACACCGTCGGCCGCATTCAGGTGTTCAACAACTGGAGCCCGTACCTGGTCAAGGACGTCGACAACACCGTGTGGATCGGTTTGGAGTACTTCTGCAGCGAGGGCGATGCGTTCTGGAACATGAGCGAGGAGGAATGCGTCAAGTTCGCCATCAACGAGATGGTGCGCATGAAGATCATCTCCAGCCCGGCCGACGTGCTCGACACCCACCGCGAGAAGGTCAAGAAGGCCTATCCCGCCTACTTCGACACCTACGCGCACATGGACGAGCTCGTCGAATACCTCGACTCCTTCGGCAACCTCTACTGCGTCGGCCGCAACGGCCAGCACCACTACAACAACATGGACCACTCCATGGCCACCGCCATCGAGGCCGTCGGCAACATCAAAACCGGCAAAACCTCCAAGAAGAACGTGTGGTCTGTCAACACCGAAAAGTCCTACCACGAAGAAAAGTAAATAACGGAGTGTCAGCCGCGTTGCCCCTCAGTCGCGGTACCTTTGTACCGCTTCCTTCGGTGCGCCTTGCTGACACACGCGTTATTTACTTTTCTTACGAAAAGTAGAGCTCATACTCCAACGCCCGCCACGCGAGTGGCGGGCGTTTTGCATTCGTCTCGCCGCGGTTGTAAGGTATTCGACAGTTCGGCTTGCTTGCGATAGCGCCGAACATTCATTACGCGGTTCAATCCGCCATCTTTTTCGACAAGCTCTGCGCCATGGAGTGTGTACGAGCCAAGGAAAGGCAAAACGAGTGGCAACCAGCCAGAATCTTGAGGATATGAAGCTACCCGAGCTCAAGGAGCTCGCCAAGCAGATGGGACTTCGCGGCACCTCGACGATGCGCAAGCCCGATCTGCTCGCCACGCTACAGGCCGCCCGTTCCGGTGGCGAGGCGCCGGCCGGCGTCAGCGTGCGCGCGCCCCGTACGGACGCCAAGGCGGCTTCCGCGCAGGAAGCGGCCCCGGCCAACACCGAATCTCCGGCCGCGGAAGCGGCTCCCTCCGCCCCGGCTCCGGCAAAGGCCGCCGAGCCCGCCGCGGAATCGCCGGCGAGCGAACCGGCCCAGGAACCGTCCGCGAAGCGCAAGCCGTCCCGCAAGGCGGAGCGCCCGGCAGGCCAGCCGGCGGCGCGTCATTCCGCCGCCGAACGGTCCGACGCCCCGGCGAAGGCCGCCGCCGAGCAGCCTTCCATCGATCTGCCCGAGGTCAAGGAATCCCGCCCCGCCAACACGCGCAAGCGCCGCCACGAAAGCGATGCCGGTGCCGCGCTGCTCGACGATCTGGGCTTGGACGCCGATAACGGCCGCCGCCGCAAGGTCGACAAGGAGGAATCCGTGCCGCGCCGCCGCCGCGATATGGCCGCGGACGAGGATCAGCCGCGTCGCCGCCGCCGTATGGCCGAGCCGGATGCCCCGGCCGAGGACACCGTGCGCGATCTGGACGATATTCTCGCGACCCTGCCGTCGCAGCACGACGCCAATCGCGCCGATCGCGACGATGACGCTCAGCCGGAGCGCGAGTTCACCCGCCGCAGCCGCAACCGTTCCGATCGCGGCAACGACCGTAACGACCGTGGCGACCGCAATGATCGCAATGACCGCCGTCAGCGCCGCCTGCGCGGGCGCGACCGCGATTACGAGGATCGCGACGAGCGCGAGACCCGCGACGTGCGCGACAACCGCCGCGAGGAGCCGCAGGAGGACCTTGTCCCGGTCGCCGGCATCGTCGACGTGCTCGACTCCTATGCGTTCGTGCGCACCTCCGGCTACCTGCCCGGTCCGAACGACGTGTACGTGTCCATGGGCCAGGTCAAGAAGTACGGTCTGCGCAAGGGCGACGCCGTGCACGGTTCGATCCGCGCGCCGCGCGAGGGCGACCGCCGCAACCAGCGCCAGAAGTTCGTGCCGCTGCAGTCCATCGACTCGATCAACGGCATGAGCGTCGAGGATGCGGCCAACCGCCCGCAGTTCGCCAAGCTCACCCCGCTGTATCCGCAGGAGCGCCTGAAGCAGGAGACCACGCCGAACAAGCTCACCGGCCGCATCATGGACATCGTGTCGCCGATCGGCAAGGGCCAGCGCGGTCTGATCGTCTCTCCGCCGAAGGCCGGCAAGACGATCACGTTGCAGAACATCGCCAACGCGATCGCGACCAACAACCCCGAGGTGCATCTGATGGTTGTGCTGGTGGACGAGCGTCCCGAAGAGGTCACCGATATGGAGCGCACCGTGCAGGGCGAGGTCATCTCCTCGACCTTCGACCGCCCGGCCTCCGACCACACCACCGTCGCGGAGCTGGCCATCGAGCGCGCGAAGCGCCTTGTGGAGCTCGGCCAGGACGTGGTGGTGCTGCTCGACTCGATGACCCGTCTGGCCCGCGCGTACAACATCGCCGCTCCGGCCTCCGGCCGTATCCTGTCCGGCGGCGTCGACGCGCAGGCGCTGTACCCGCCGAAGAAGTTCTTCGGTGCGGCCCGCAACATCGAGAACGGCGGCTCGCTGACGATTATTTCGTCCGCGCTGGTGGAAACCGGCTCGAAGATGGACGAGGTGATCTTCGAGGAGTTCAAGGGCACCGGCAACATGGAGCTGCGCCTGAGCCGTGAGCTGGCGGACAAGCGCCTGTTCCCGGCCATCGACATCAACGCCTCCGGCACCCGCCGCGAGGAGCTCATCACCGCGCCGGCCGAGCTTCCGGTCGTCTACCGCCTGCGCCGTCTGCTCGGCGGTCTGGAGCCCGAGCAGGCGTACCAGACGCTGGTGCCGCGCCTCAAGAAGGCGCCGACCAACCGCGACTTCCTCGCCGCCATCAGCCAGCAGGCCAACAGCAACGCCGTCAACGGCAACTGATCCGGCCGATTCGTCTGAATAGATAAAACCGGGGCTTCCTTCAGTGAGGGAAGCCCCGGTTTGCGTTGTATCGCTGTATGTTCCGGCTCCCCTCTCTGAGGCTGAGCCGTTAAGCAAACGCCGGAGGCGTTTGTAGGCGAAGGCGAACGACAGTGAGCAGATAAGGCTGCGGCCGTAAGGCCGTCCTTGATTGCGGACGAGATGTCGGCACAGCCGACTGAGGGGAGCAGGACACGATGGCTTGATATCAGGCGTAGCGGTAACGCTCCCCCTCAGGCCACTTCGTGGCCAGCTCCCCTCACGGAGGGGAGCCAGGCGTAGCGGGTTGTGTACTTTGCGACTCAACCTCAAGGGAGCTGAGAACGCTCCGTTACGCCATGATTTCGAGGTGGTGGTAGGCCGGGGTGTGGCGGCCCAGCAACGGGTCGCCGTGGCGCTCGGCGAACGCGCGCAGGCGGCGGACGCCCTCGCGCAGCTCATCGGCGTCACCGGCGTAGGACAGCCTGACGAACCCTTCGCCTTCGCGCCCGAAGGCCTCGCCGGGAACCACGGCGGTCTTCTCCTCCTCGAGCAGTCGGCGGCTGAACGTATCGGAATCCATGCGCGTGGCGCGGATATCGACGAACGCATAGAACGCGCCCTGCGGCTCGATCAGGCGCAGGGCCGTGCAGTCGGCCAGCCCGTCGAGCACGATCTGCCGCTTGGCGCGGTATTCCTCGCGCATGGCCTGGATGGGCGTGCGCGGCCCGCTCAGCGCCGCGACTCCGGCGTACTGCGCGGTCGAATTCACGGAGGAATGCATGAGCTCGGCGATCTTGCTGGTCTGCTCGATCAGGGCGGCCGGGCCCAGCAGGTATCCGATGCGCCACCCCGTCATGGCGAAGGTTTTCGACAGGCTCTCCACCACGACGGTGCGCTCGTGCATGCCCTCGACGGCCGCGATGGACGGTGCCGCGTCGATGCCCTCCGCGAACACGAACGGGTGATACACCTCGTCGGAGATGGCCCACAGGTCATGCCGCTTGCACACCTCGGCGATGCGGGCGAGCTCGCTGGCGGGGGTCACCGCGCCGGTCGGATTGCCGGGGGAGTTGAGCAGCACGGCCTTGGTGCGCGGGGTGATCGCCGCTTCGATGTCGTCGGCGTTGAGCTGCATCTGGTGCTCCGGCTTCAGGGCCACGGTGACGGGAACGCCGCCGCACATCATCACTTCGGCGTCGTACGAGGTGAAGAACGGCGAGGGGATGATCACCTCATCGCCGGGGTCGAGCATGGCCTTGAGCGCAAGGAACAGGCCGATGGTCGCGCCGTCGATGGCCTGGATCTCGCATTCGGGGTCGTAGACGATCCCCTTCACGTCGCGGGAGTAGTCGGCGGCGGCCCGGCGGAACGCCTCGATGCCCAGCACGTTGGTGTACTTGGTCCGCCCGTTGCGGATGGACCGGCACGCCGCCTCGACGATATGCGGCGCCGCGGTGGAGCTGGGCTCCCCCACGCACAGCGAAATCGCGTCGGGCACACGTTCGACGCGATCGAAAACGTCGCGGATGCCGGAACGGGGGATGGCGTGTGCGTGCTGCGAGATCGTTGGCATGATTGGTACGGCCTTTCTGCATGGGTGGTATATGCATGAGCATACACGGTGGGATGTAAAAAGTTCAATAATTAGCATACTATTCAGTAAATATTACGAGAATAAGTCAAAATGGAATAAAAACATCTGAGTTGCATGTCTGTGTACAACAGTCCCGCATTCCGGCTCCCCTCCAAAAGGAGAGCCGGATAGTAAATGGCCTTGCGGCCGCGGGCCGCTAGAATAAGAGGGAGAAGCCGGGCCGATTCCGCCCGGCGCAGGGCCCAGCCGTTGGAGGAGACGCAATGACCGATCCGAAGTCGCAGGATGATATGGATGTCAGGCAGGATCCCCGAGCGGACGCCGCCGGCATCGACGCGAAGGACGCGACGATTCTGGACATGCTGGAGGAGGATGGCCGCGCCACCCTGTCACAGCTGTCGAAGGCGACGGGCCTGTCGGTCTCGGCGGCCCAATCCCGCGTGCAGAAGCTGGAGAAGCGTGGCATCATCAAAGGGTATGGCGCGGTCATCGACCATGAGCAGCGGGGGCTGCCCATCAGCGCGTTCGTGTCCGTCACGCCGCTGGATTACGACAAGGAATCGGATATTCCGCGCAAGCTGAAGGACGTCGACGGCGTGGTGTCCTGCTATTCCGTGGCCGGCGCGCCGAGTTTCGTGCTGTTGGTGCGCGTCGCCTCGCCGAGCAAGCTCGAGGAGCTGCTGAACCTGATCCACCGCACGGTGCCGGTGAGCACCGAGAGCACGGTCATCCTCAAAACCTATTTCTGACGGGTCGTGTGTCTGATAGGTCGTGCGCCGGTCCGTCCGGGCGGCCTCGGGCCGCTACGGCGTATGGGTCCGATGTGGTGATAGGCTTGCAGACATGAGCGAAACGCACACCGAGACGCAGGCCGAAGGCGACTGGCTTCGGCCTGTCGACGAATCACAGCATGATGCCCATCAGGGTGCCGAATCCGAAACGGTGATCGATGCGGCCGCGGCGGCCGAGCATCCGGAAGTCGCCGAAACCGTGGCGAAGATCAAGGCGCTGCGCCAGTCCATCGACAATGTGGACACGGCCATCGTCTCCCTGCTGGCCGAGCGGTTCAAGTACACGTCGCAGGTCGGCGTGCTCAAGGCGCGTGCCGGCTTCGCTCCGGCCGACTACAAACGCGAGGACTACCAGATCGAACGTCTGCACCGCATCGCGGTGGATGCGGGGCTCGACCCGGACATCGCGGAAATGTACCGCGAGTTCGTGGTGACCGAAGCCAAGAAGCGCCATCAGCGCATCGCCGACGCCGGGGGAGACCCGGGCGTGCTCGACGTGTTCGCCTGAGCGATCCGACCGTCCGATTGCACGGGCGGGGCCGAACGCCGGCCCGGTTCGCATGGAGGGAATGCAATCCCCCGTAGCGTCTCGCATGCTTTCGTATACCTTGCGTCGACTTGTCTAAAAAGATGGCGGTTCCGCCGCGGGTGTGGTTATATGACAGGAGCGTCCGCGCCGGCATGCCGGTGGGGCGCGTCGTCATATCGGGACCGCATGATATTTCGGGGGCGCCATGAGCCGTTGGGCCAGCTTAGCCATGCGTGGCTGCGCGTCCATCGCGGTTCTGGCGCTGGCCGTGGCATCGGAGGCGTCCGGCGCCGTCGCCGCGCCGGGCGCCATGATGCTGGGCGGTGGCAGCGCGCAGTACGTGAAGACGCAGGATGTGCTGACGGTGTCCGATGCCGGCGGCACGGTCGCGGCCGGGGAACCCGGGCGGCTGTATGTCGCCGACCATTTTGCAGTCGGCAAAGCCGGCACGGTCGTCGATCACGAGGCCAGCGGCCGAGCCGTGACCGTGCGTGATGACGGTGCCGGAGACTCCGGCGACATCCCGGCCGATAGCACGGTGGACAGGTGGCAGCGCATCGGATCGGGCCAAACCGCCCTGCCGTGGTCGGTGCATGTGGTCTACAGCCTTGACGGGCCGGAAACGACCGGTCAGGCCATCGCCGCCGCCGGATTCTCGTCGGATATGACCGCGTTGGCGGGCGAGGCGCGGTCCCTGGTCAACACGATCGTCACCACGAACTCGGCCGCGGACCGGGACCTCATCGACAAGCTCACCGCCATGCGGAATCAGGAGCAGGCCGCCGCGGAGCGGGAGATCGCCGATAAGAGCGCCGCCCACCAGCGTGCGTTCGATGCGTATATGGCCGCGTATGTCGGCTCCTACACTACGCACCTGTCGGGGTCGATCGGCAGCAAGACGCAGATGCAGGCGCTGATCGGCACCGCAGGCGAACTGTCCGGCGATACGCCGCTCGCACAGGCCGTGGTCGATCTGGCGAACGCGGTGAACGCGGTCAGCGCCGCGCACCAGCACACCGGAGCCGTCGACGCGATCGACGATCTGATCCGGCGCATCCGCCAGCGGGGCACCGAGGGGCTGATCAATGAGATCGGCACGCGGATCGGCGAGGAAAGCGTCGTGGGATCCAAGGGGTACGCCGCCGGGCAGACGCAGCTGTCCAATGCGATGATCCCCTATTCGATGGCCTACACGGATGCGTACACCGCCAAACTGAGCGCGCTGACCGGCGGCACGTCGGTCGGCGCGTCCGGATACCAGCAGCAGGCCATCGCGGAGACGAACCGTGACTTCGGTGCGAATCCCGCCCATGCGGACGATACTCGGAAGGTGGATGCCGCGATGAGTGCGCTGGCGGCCGCATCGGAGCATACCGGTCGGGCGAACGCGCTGCGGCAGATCAGCGTCCAGTTCGCCGACGAGCTGGGCTCGGGCGATGGCGGCGCCGGGAACGGCGGTGGGAACGGCGGCGGCGCGGAATCCGGTGGTTCCGGCGGCACCGCGGTGAAGACGACGGATCTGCTGAATGGGCTGCGGGACGGACTGAGCGGTACGATCGCCGGCCAAGCGGAGACCAAGCGCCTCGCCGCCGTGGCCAAGGCGGAGCGTGAGGACGCGGATTCGGGCAATGCGGACGAGCCCAGCTACGACGTCGTATCCGCGCTCAACCGCAACACCAGGCACGTCCGGCTGCTCATGGTCGTCCCGGAAATATAAATGGCTCCCCTCAGAGAGGGGAGCCAGAAAACCGACTTGGCCTTCTTCGCCGGCTGAACCGTTACACGGGGAGTCCTGTGGCTCCCCGTAGGTTCGGTGAGCGGCTGCGCTGTGGGCAGCCGCGAGGGCCGCCTAGAAGAAGGCTACTTGGCCTTCTTCGCCGGCGGCTCGCCGAGTTCGCTATCCTCGACGATCACGTCGATGGCGGCTTCGGCCTCGGACTTGGCCGCGGCGGCCGCATCGGCGGCGGCGACGGCGGTCTGGTGGACGGCCTTGACCGCGGCTGCGGCGCTCACGAAGGAGATGCGGCCGACCACGCGGCCGGCCGCGGCGATATCGTTCATCGCGCTTTCCAGCGACGCGCGCACGTCGTCGGCCACGCCCAGACGCACCGACAGGATCGGCGTCTTCATCGAGACCTTGGCCTTCGACTTGATGCCGCGCAGCGCGGCCAGCGCCTCGCCGGCGTGGGCCAGCAGCTCCGGCGGCACCTTGAACGCGGCCTGCTCGTACACGTCGGCGGTCGGCCATGCGGCGCGGTGCACGGAGCCCTCGCCCTCATGCATCCAGCTCCACACCTCTTCGGCGGCGTACGGCAGGTACGGCGCCAGCAGGCGGGCGAACGCGTCGAGGCCAAGCCCCAGCGTGGTGCGCGCGGACTTCACGGCCGCTTCGCTCGGCACATGGCCGGTGGCGTCCGCCGTGCCGTACGCGCGGTTCTTCACCAGCTCGATGTAGTCGTCGCAGAATTGCCAGAAGTAGCCCTCGATGACCTCCAGCGCCTTGGAGTGCTCGTACGCCTCCAGCGCCTCGGTGGCCTGGCGCACAACCAGCGCCATCTTGGCCATGGCGGCGCGGTCGAGCGGCTCGGTCACGTCGGCCGGATCCCACGAGGCGGCCGCGGGGGCGCCGACGTGGTGGTTCTCGTCCTCGCGGCCGATCGCCAGTGCGAACTTGGTGGCGTTGAGCAGCTTGATCGCGAGACGGCGGCCGATCTTCATCTGGCCGATGTCGTACGTGGCGTCGAGGCCGAGGCGCGCGGCGGCGGCCCAGTAGCGCACGGCGTCCGCGCCGAACTTCTCGATCGGCTCGTTCGGCACCACGACGTTGCCCTTGGACTTCGACATCTTCTTGTGGTCGGGGTCCAGGATCCAGCCGGACAGGGTGGCGTGGGCCCACGGCAGGCACTTGTTCTCCAAATGCGCGCGGTCCACGGTGCTGAACAGCCAGGTGCGGATGATGTCCTGGCCCTGCGGGCGCAGATCCATCGGGAAGGTGGAGGCGAACAGGGCCTTGGAGGCCTCGTCCGGCTCGGCCCAGTGGGTCACGATCTGCGGGGTCAGCGAGGAGGTGGCCCAGGTGTCCATGATGTCCTTTTCGGCGGTGAAGCCGCCGGGCACGTCACGCTGGGACTCGTCGTAGCCTTCCGGCACGTCGATGGTCGGATCGATCGGCAGACGATCCTCGCTCGGGGCGATCGGGTGATCGTAATCCGGTTCGCCGTCAGTCTTCACCGGGTACCACAGCGGGAACGGCACGCCGAAGAAGCGCTGGCGGGAGATCAGCCAGTCGCCGTTGAGGCCGTGCACCCAGTTCTCGTAGCGCACGCGCATGAAGTCGGGGTGGAACTCGAGCTCCTTGCCGCGCTCGATGAGTTCGGCGTTCAGCTTGGCGTCGGTGCCGCCGTTCTTGAGGTACCACTGGCGGGAGGTGACGATCTCGAGCGGCTTGTCGCCCTTCTCGTAGAAGTTCGTCATACGCTTGGTCGGCGTCGGCTCGCCGTCCAGGTCGCCGGACTCGCGCAGCTTGTCGACGATGATCTTGCGGGCGGAGAAGGTGGTCTTGCCGGCGGTTTCGGCGAAGACCTCGCGGCCCGCCGGATCGGTGATCCAGTCCGGGGTATCCATCACGATGCGGCCGTTGCGCTGGATGATCGGGCGGGTCGGCAGCTTGAGGTCGCGCCACCACTCGACGTCGGTCACGTCGCCGAAGGTGCAGCACATGGCGATGCCGGCGCCCTTGTCCATTTCGGCGGCCGGGTGCGCGAGGATCGGCACCTTCACCTTGAACAGCGGGGAGTAGACGGTCTGGCCGAAGTACTTCTTGTAGCGCTCGTCGTCCGGGTGGGCGATCAGCGAGGTGCAGGCCGCGAGCAGTTCGGGGCGGGTCGTCTCGATGTAGATCGGCGTGCCGTCCTCGAAGCGGAAGGCGACCTTGTGGTAGAAGCCGGGGTATTCGCGCGACTCGAGCTCGGCCTGGGCCACGGCGGTCTGGAAGGTCACGTCCCACAGGCCGGGGGCGTCCTGCTGGTAGGCCTCGCCGCGGGCGAGGTTGCGCAGGAAGGCCTTCTGGGCCACGCGCTGCGGGTGCTGGCCGATGGTGTGGTAGGTCTGCGACCAGTCGATCGACAGGCCCAGCTTGCGCCACAGGGCCTCGAACAGCTTCTCGTCCTGGGCGGTCAGGCGCTCGCACAGCTCGATGAAGTTCTTGCGCGAGATCGGCACCTGGTCCTTGGCGTCGATCTTCTTGCCGTCGGTGCCCTCGAACGGCGGCTTGAAATCCGGGTCATACGGCAGCGAGACGTCCACGCGCACGCCGTAGTAGTTCTGCACGCGGCGCTCGGTCGGCAGGCCGTTGTCGTCCCAGCCCATCGGGTAGAACACGTCGTAGCCGCGCATGCGCTTGTAGCGTGCGATCACGTCGGTGTGGGTGTAGCTGAAGACGTGGCCGACGTGCAGGGAGCCGGACACGGTGGGCGGCGGGGTGTCGATCGAGTACACGGCCTTGCGGTCGCGGGTGTTCCGGAACTTGTAGACGCCGGATTCGTCCCACTCGGCGCGCCACTTGTCTTCGAGGCCGTCCACGCCCACCTTGTCGGGCAATGGGGTCAGATTTGCGTTGATGATGGTGCTTTCGCTCATACGCGCGATTTTATGCGGATTATGTGACAAGCGCCCATGCGGCTACGTGCGCTCGCGGGGAGGCGGCGCCGGGCGCCTCGCGGGCGGCGCGCTACTTCTTGACGATGCCGGCGAGCGGCAGATAGCGGTCGGTCATGTTCGTCGGATACCCGCTGGCATGGTCGCGCGCCACGACGGTGGTGTTGCGTTGGTACAGCCAGTCGGCCGCCGCGTCCTGGCTCACCGTCTTCGCGAACGCGCGCATGCGCTCCTGGTAGTCCTTGTCGTTGGTCGCGCCGGTCGCGTTGCCGTAGGCCTCCTGCGCGGTGCCGCTGGTGTAGCGGAACACGTTGTCGGAGGTGCCGAACGCCGCGGCGTCGTCATCGCCGCTCGTCGCCGTCACCGCGATGGTGTACTGCCCGTCGGCGATGCGCTGCTCCGCGGTCGCCCCGTCGACGACGTCGGTCCGCACGCTCAGCCCGACGGCCTGCAGCTGGGTGGCGACCGTGTTGCCTATGTCCTCGTACTGCTGCGGCACGACCAGATCGATGACGCCGAAGTAGCTGGCGCCGGCGATGAAGTTGTTGATCAGCGCGCTCGCCGTGCCCGGATCGTAGGGGAACAGCCCGGTCAGATCCTCGTATCCGGGTTCGAGCCGGCCGATCGGCCCGCCGAGCGCCCCCGCGGAGTCGGGCCGCGACGCCGCGATGGACCCGGCGTCGACGGCATGGCGGATCGCCTTGCGCGCCTGCTGGTCGGAGAAGATCGAGTCGGTGCCGTTGTTCAGAGCGAGCATCACCTTCGACGTGGACGTGCCGTGGGTGATGGTCAGCGCCGTGTCGCCGGCCAGCGCATTCGCCGTGGCCGCGTCGCCCGGCAGCGCCAGATCGACGACGTTGCCGCGCACCGCTTCGGCCAGTGCGTTGTCGTCGGCGTAATAATGCAGAGTGACGCGCGCGACGCCGGCCTCGGCGCCCCAGTAGTCGTCGTTGCGTTCCAAGGTGATCGTGCCGCGTTTGTCGAACCGGGCGACGGTGAACGGACCCGAGCCGAGCGCTTCGCTGGCGTAGGAGACCTTCGCCGTGGAGTCGTAGACGATGCCGGCCCGCCCGGCCAGCGCGCGCGGCAGTGTCGGGTCGGGTTTGGCGAGCGTGATGGCGACGGTGCGCGAGTCGCGGCTTTCGACGCTTTTGAGCGCGGCCAGATCGCCGGCGCCCTGGTATTGGTTCTTGACGGTCTGCTGCAGCGACCACACCACGTCGTCGGCGTCGAGCGCGTGCCCGTTCGAGAAGCGCAGCCCCGAGCGCATCGTGAACGTGTAGGTCAGGCCGTCGTCCGAGACCTTCCAGCTCTTCGCCAGCCCGGGCTGCAGTGTGTTGTCGTTGTCGCGCGTGACCAGCGTCTCGTAGACGTTGCCGATCAGTGCGCGCTCCACGGCCGTGCCGCCGTCGGTGCGGATGTCGAGCGATTGCGGGGCGTCGGTCAGCCCGACGGTGATGGAGGTGTCGGAATGCGCGGAGTCGATGTGCGGCAGCACGTCGTGGTTGGTAGCCAGCGACCAGACGACCCAGCCTATGGCCGCCAGCGCCAGCGCCGTGGCCGCGAAAATAAGCCATGACCGTAAGGATGTGTTGCTCCGCCTATGCTGCATGGGGCCAAGTCTAATCGGTGGGCGTCACACGGCGCTTGGGCAGGTGGCGTTCAGCGGGCAGTTGGCGCAGTCCGGTTTGCGCGCATGGCAGGTGGCGCGGCCGTGCAGGATCAGGCGGTGGGACAGGTCGGTCCAGTCCGCCGGATCGAAATACGAGCAGATCTCGTGCTCGACCTTGACCGGGTCGGATTTGGCGATGCGCCAGTCGCTGCGCCAGCGCAGGCGGCCGGTCACGCGCATCACATGCGTGTCGACGGGGAAGCCCGGCACGCCAAAGGCGTTGCCCAGCACCACGTTCGCGGTTTTGCGGCCGACGCCCGGCAGGCTGGTCAGCTCGTCCATCGTGCGCGGCACCTCGCCGCCGAAGCGGGTCTCCAAGGCGCTGGCCAGCCCCAGCAGGTGCTTGGCCTTGGCATGGTAGAACCCGACCGGGTGGATGATGTCCTCGACGCGCTCCGGATCGGCCGCGGCCAGTGCGGCGGCGTCGGGATACTCGGCGAACAGGGTCGGCGTCACCGTGTTCACGCGCTTGTCGGTGGTCTGCGCGCTCAGCACCGTGGCGATGAGCAGTTGCAGCGGCGTGGTGAAGTCCAGCGCGCACCGCGGCGCGGGGAAGGCCTGGCACAGCAGGGCGTATTCGGCATGCATGCGCTCGATGCGCGCGCGTTTCGACTCGCGGCCGGTTGTGCGCGGCGTTGCGCGCGGTGCCGTACCGGTCGTCATGCCGGTTGCCGCGCCGGTTGCCGCACGGACGCGGCCGGTGCCGCGCGAATCGTCCGCATCGCGCCCGACGCGCCCGCCGTCAGTGGTCACCGTCGCCGGCCTCGTCCTCGGGCGGGTCGAAACGATAGCCGACATTGCGCACGGTGCCGATGAGATGCTCGTATTCGCCGCCCAGCTTGGCGCGCAGGCGACGGATGTGCACGTCGACGGTACGGGTGCCGCCGTAGTAGTCGTAGCCCCACACCTCCTGCAGCAGCTGGGCGCGCGTGAACACACGGCCGGGATGCTGCACCAGGTACTTGAGCAGTTCGAATTCCTTGTAGGCCAGATCGATCGGGCGCCCGTGCAGCGACGCGGTGTAGCCGTTCGTGTCCACCACCAGATCGCCGGACCGGATCTGCCCGTCCGCGGTCACCGGGCCGGTTTCGGCGCTGGCCGGCGCGCTGGTGCCCAGCGGGGCGTTGCCCCGTTCCGACACGAGCCGCAGCCGCCCCTCGACCTCGGCCGGGGATGCGGAGGAGACCACCACGTCGGCGATGCCCCACTGCGAGTTGACGACGGTGAAGCCCCCCTCGGTGAGCACGAGCACGATTGGAGTGGACAGCCCGGACGCGTGGATCAGGCGGCACAGCGTCTTCGCGGAGGCCAGATCGTCGCGCGCGTCGAGGAACAGAATCGTGTTTTCGGGCATCTTGACCAGACTGGCCGCATCCATCGGTAGCACGCGGACGCGGTGGGACAGCAGCGCAAGGGATGGCAGTACGGTAGCGGGATCCGCCGCGAACGTCATCAACGTAAGATCCGTCACGCTGCCCCCTATCTTGGCTGGTCTGCACGGGTACCCGCCATCGTAACGAGATCCGCGATTTGCGTTTATTGTACGCGCACATTATGGACACAAATTCAGCTTTTGCCGTGTAGTGTCCATTTACGGGGTGCTCAGGACGTAGGATTGACGGAAGAATGTGACGGAGCCGTGCCGATGTACCGGTGAGGTTCCGGAATGGCGCTGGTAATAATGTCGGGAGAATGAATATGGGCAGCGAAACGCGGGTTGACAGGCCGGTGAAGACGATGCTGGCGGTGCAGATCGGGGCATATGCGGTGCTCGTGGTGTTGGCGCTGATCAGAATCGTGCTGAATCCGTCGATGACCGCCGTGCAGTTCGAGCCGTTGATGACGCTCGGCGTGCTGGCGCTCGGCGTGACGTTCCTGGTGTGCTCGCCGCTGCGCGACGGCACCGCCGGGCGCGTGATCGCGGGACTTATCGGGGCCGTTGCGCTGGTGCTTATGGCGCTTGCGCCGCTTGGGCCGGTGCTGTTCCCCCATGTCAAGGCCGGTGGATCGTACGGCATGCGCGATATGGCCCGGTACGCGCCCGAGGCCTGGTTCGCCGGGATCGGCGGGCTACTGGTGGCGCTGATCATCGTGTCGTTCATCCGGCAGATGGCCCGTGCGGAGCGCTCGCATCTGATCCGTGGCCTGTCGCACACCGTGATCGACGGCATCGCGATGCTCGCCGCCACCGGGTGGTGTCTGCTGCCGCAGTACCTGTTCGGCACGCTCGTCTCCATCAACCGCGTGGCGTGGATCGCGTCGATCGTGGTGCTGGTGGTCTTCGCCGTGGCGCTGGCCGTGGCGTCCGTATGGTGGCTGAACGAGATGGACCCGGACGAGCGGGCCAACCGCCCGTGGATCGGCATCGTGGTGCTGCCGGTGATGCTCGCCGGGACGCTGGTCCCCATGCTGTCCCTGATCGCGGCGCTGCTGTGACGCGCGTTGTGCTGCTGGATCGTCTCTTTTGCTGGCTCCCCTCTATGAGGGGAGCCTTGATTGTTGGAGGATCAGAGCACGCCGAGGTGCTCGAGCAGCACCTCAAGGCCGATGAGAATCAGCACGATGCCGCCGGCGATCTGCGCCGGCTTCTGCCAACGCGAGCCGAAGATGCGGCCGATGTACAGGCCGACCGCCGAGAACGCGCCGGTGGTCACGCCGATGATGATCACCGAGGTCCATACGTTCACACGCATGAACGCGAAGCTCACGCCGACGGCGAAGGCGTCGATGCTGCACGCCACGGCGAGCGGCAGCATGTGCCGCCAGTCGAATTCGGCGTTCTCCTTGGCGTTCTCCTCATCCTCGTCGAAGGCCTCGCGCACCATGTTGCCGCCGATGAAGGCGAGCAGCGCGAAGATGATCCAGTGGTCGACCGCGGTGACGTATTTGCTGAACGTGGATGCGGCGAAGTAGCCGAGCAGGGGGAACAGCGCCTGGAAACCGCCGAACCACAGGCCCGTCTTGAAGGCGTCCAGGCCGCGCAGCTTGCGCACGGTCAATCCCTTGCCGATCGACACGGCGAAAGCGTCCATGGATACGGAAATGGCGATAAGTAGAATTTGCAACATAGCTGGTCAATATAGGTTCATCCCGTCGGTTCACCACAGGATGGGCCTCGACGGGGGTGACCCGCCTACGCCTAGGGGCACCGACATTGAGAACTGCCGGGCCAGCCAGCCGGGCTTTGAATCCAAGCGAATACTGTTCGCATGCCGCTATTACAAAGACAATAGTATAGCAAAGGCCGTTCCCGAACGGGGGAACGGCCTGCGTTTTTTCATGTCAGCGAAAGCTGACCGGCGGAATCACTCGCCTGCGTTCGCGAGACGCTCGCGCGCGGCGACGATTTCCTTCTCGGCCTCGGCAGCGCCGGTCCAGTAGTCGCCGGGGAGGACTTCCTTGCCCGGCTCCAGGGCCTTGTACTGCTCGAAGAAGTGCTTGATTTCGGCCTTGTGGTACTCGTTGACGTCGCTGATGTCCTTGATGTCGTCGAAGCGCACGTCGGCGGGCACGCACAGCACCTTGTCGTCGCCGCCGGCCTCGTCGACCATGTGGTACAGGCCAACGGCGCGGCACTTGACCACGCAGCCCGGGAACACCGAGTTCGGGATCATGACGAGCGCGTCGAGCGGATCGCCGTCCTCGCCCAGGGTGCCGTCGATGTAGCCGTAGTCGTCCGGGTAGCCCATGGCCGTGAACAGGGTGCGGTCCAAGAACACGCGGCCGGTCTCGTGGTCGACTTCGTACTTGTTCTTCGAACCGCGCGGGATCTCCACGACGACGTTGAAGGTTTCTGCCATATTGGCCTCCTCATTGGTGAAATGACATTGCGGGTGGAACCGCACGTACCGCACACCACAATACCCTGTATTTGCCCCGCCGCGCGGGTATGCGTTGCGATGCGAAAAAAATCGCTCCCTTTGGGTTCCCAAGGGGAGCGATGCCGGCGGCGCCGAACGACGCGGCCTTGAAGAGCGGACTAGCGCACCACGGTGAAGATGTGCGCCACGTCGGCCCACGGGGCGAGGGAGACGAAGTTGTCCCAGCCCCAGTCGAACTCGCGGCCGGTCAGCTCATCGCGCAGGTGCGCGCCCTGATCCGGGTCCACGTCGAAGTCGGGCATCTCGAAGTGCACGGTCGCCTGATGCGCGTCATGGCCGTCGAGGTTGACCACGGCGATCAGCGTCTCGGCCTTGCCGGTGCCGGTCAGCTCGGCCGGCGTGTGGCGGGCGAAGGAGAGGATGCTCGGGTCGCTGGTCGGCAGCACGGTCACGTTGTGGTAGCTGAACGCGGCCTTGTGGTTGCGGCGGATCGCGTTGAGCGAGGTGAGCAGCTCGGCGATGCCGTACTTGGACGTCTCGGACCAGTCGCGTACCTTGACCTCGTACTTCTCGTTGTCGATCTGCTCCTCGAATCCCGGGCGCTGCTTGTTCTCGATCAGCTCGTAGCCGTTGTAGATGCCCCACGACGGCGAACCCATCGCGGCGAGCACCGCGCGCACCGCGTGGCCGGCGATGCCGTTGTCGCGCACGTAGGCGGTGAGGATGTCCGGCGTGGTCGGCCAGAACGTGTTGTGTTGGTAGTAGCCGTCATCACCGTTGGTGGTGCCGAGGTACTCCTCGAGCTCCTCCTTGGTGTTGCGCCACGGGAAGTAGCAGTGCGACTGCGTGAAGCCGACATAGCTCAGCGCGCGCATCATGCCCGGGCGAGTGAAGGCCTCGGCCAGGAACAGGACCTCCGGGTGCTTCTTGGTGACGGCCGCGATCACGTCCTGCCAGAAGCGCACCGGTTTGGTGTGCGGGTTGTCGACGCGGAAGATCGTCACGCCCGCCTCGATCCACAGGTTCATGATCCGCTCGACCTCGCGCTCGATGCCGGCCATGTCGGCGTTGAAGTCGATCGGGTAGATGTCCTGGTACTTCTTCGGCGGGTTCTCGGCGAAGGCGATCGTGCCGTCCGGCTTGGTGCGGAACCAGTTCGGATGCGCCTTGACCCACGGGTGGTCGGGCGAGCACTGCAGCGCGAAGTCGAGCGCGATCTCGAGGCCGAGCTCGTGGGCGCGCGCGGTGAGCGCCTTGAAATCATCCATGGTGCCGAGCAGCGGATCGACCGTATCGTGGCCGCCCAGCTCGGATCCGATGCCGAACGGCGAGCCCGGGTCGTCCGGCCCGGCCGCCAGCGCGTTGTTGCGTCCCTTGCGGTTGGTCACGCCGATCGGGAAGATCGGCGGCAGGTAGACGATGTCGAAGCCCTCGGCCTTGGCGCGTTCCAGGCCGCTCAGCGCGGTCTTGAGCGTGCCCTGCACGATCTTGTGGGTGTCGGGGTCGACGTAGGCGCCTTCGGAACGCGGGAAGAACTGGTACCAGGCGGCGAAGGACGAACCGGGGCGCTCCACGCGGAAGCGCTGCGGCTCGCTCGGGGACACGCCGTCGCGCAGCGGGTTGGACTCGTGCAGCGCGGCGATGGTCTCGTTGTCGGCGGCGGCGAGGCGCTCGGCCGGCGTGAGCGTGCGGTCGGCTGCGGCCTTGGCGGCGGCCTGCAGCGTCTTGCGCTCGGTGGCGTTCAGCTTCGCGTCGGCGGTCGCGGCCCAGCGGGCCAGCAGCTCGGCGCCGGAATCCAGCGCGTTCTCGACGTCGTCATGCACGTCGACCTTGATGCGGGCGTCGCGCAGCCACGAGGCGTAGGTGTCCTCCCAGCCTTCGATGGTGACGGTCCACTCGCCGAGCTGGCGCTTGACGGCGGCGAATTCGGGATCCCACGGCTTGACGTTGGAGCGCTCGCCGCATGCGAGCGTGACCTGCCAGCGGTCGAGGCCCGGGTTCGTGCACGTCATCGGCACACGGGCCATCTCCTTGCCGCGATGGTTGCGCACCACGGCGGTTGCACCGACTTTGGTGCGGCCTTCGATGAACACCTGGGCGGTCATCGTGAACGGTTCGCCGAGCTCGACGCGGCCCGGGTACGTGCCGCGCTCCTCGTTCGGGGTGATGTCCAGGATGTTGACGCGGCCGAACTGGCCGGGTTCGGTCACCGGAATCGAGGGGGCCGGCGTCTCGCCGACCAGGGCGACCGTGAAGGGCTGCTTGGCCGGCGCCTTGCGGGTTGTGGTCTTGCGGGTGGTCTTCGCCGTGGACTTCTTGCGGGTGCGAGTGGCCGTGGCGGTGGAGGCAGCGGACTTGCCGGACTTGGCGGTTGCCGCTGGCATGGCGTCGGAAATCTCAGAGGGGGCACTGCTTGTGCGCTTGGATGCGCTGTTCTTTGATGTTGCCATAGAGAACATTGTAGAGCGGTGGCGGCATTCTGCGCGTTTCTTGGTGGACAACTCGTGAATAATACGTATCGAAACGACGGTACACCGGTTGCATGTGGATAATTCGCCGCCCGTTGTGGACAAGTTATCCACAACACGCCCGGATGCCGGGCCTTCGACCACATGACCCTCGAAACCGGCCGAAAGCCGCCCTTTTCCTGCCATGCTCGTGGAACCGCGCTGAGGCGCGGCACCCACCCCATGAGGAAAGGAATGACATGACACGCATGACACATCTGCCCCGCACATCGGGTCTGTCTCACAAATTGGTCATGGTCGCGATTTGCCTGGCACTGTCGGTCGCCGCGGTGCTGGCGTCGGTGGCCTCATCGGCTCGCGCCGTGGAGCTGCGCCACCCCGATCCGGGGACCTATCTGGAATTCCCCTATGACGGCGGCGTCACCACCCTTGGCGTCGGTGTGGTCGACGAGAACGGCAGTCCTTATTACTGCATCGAGTCGGATACCTCTTCCGGGCTGGACCGTGGCCCGGTGACCATGGTCCGAGACAGCGACGAAGCCCGGCGCATCGCATGGCTGATCGACCGGTACCGCGGCCGTGCGGACGAGAATCTGCAGGCCGCGATCGGTTTTCTGGTTCACGAGCATTTCGATCTGCGCAAGGACACGACGTGGCAGGACTATAAGAAGGCGGCGCTTGCGCGGTATCCCGACATAGGCCCGCTGTCCGAGCGCCTGTGGGCGGAGGCGGCGGCCAACGCGCCGGTGGATGCGACCGTCGTCTCAACCTATAGGCAGGGATTACGCGAGGGTGTTGTGGACGTGAACGTGGAAAACGGGGAAGGGGGTTCGATCTCCGGCATTCCCTACACGGTGGTGCTGGAGGGGCCGGCCGTGTTCGAGGACGGGCGGCGGGCCGTCAGCGGGCGTTCCGGCGACGGCCCGATCAGCCATGCGTGGAAGGCCGCGGGATCCGGACCGGTGACGGCGTCGGTGCATTACGACGCGGCCGCGCTCGAGCGGATGGGCAGCTCGCAGGATCTCGTCCGTTACGGGGGAGTCTCGGAACGTACCGGCACCGTGGCGACCTTTTCGGTGCGCAGGGATTTCACGCCGTCGGTGGCCACGGCCGTCGAGTCCACGGTGGTGGAATCCGGCGGCCGGATCGTCGATGAAGTGACGTCCGGGGTGAGCGGCGGCGGCAGCGTATGGGTGACCGATCTGCCGCTTACGGCGACCGGATGGTACTTCGACGGCATCGATGTGACGCAGCGGACCGTCGAGCCCGATCCAGGCGAGACCGCCTCGGCGTTCCTGAAGCGGCTCGAGGGGCTGGGGTATGCGCCATCCGCGTACGGGCAGGCGACCTTCACCGGCCCGGACCAGACCGTTCGGGCGCAGGCGATGCGCGAACAGGGCGGGTCCGAGCCGTATGAGGCGGTCGGGGACGGCTCGCTGGGGACCTGGGTGTGGGCGTTCGAGCGCGACCTGCAGAGCGAGAAAGCGCGCGAATACGTGCTCAAGGACGCCGTCAGCCCATTTCTGGAGACGAGCGAGAGCAACGTCAACCGCGCCAGGGTCGAGGTGGAGTCCACCGTCGACTCGCATGCGGCCGTGGTCGGCGCCGAGCTGAGCGACACGATCGTCGTCCGGGGCTTCCCGCAGGATCACGGCACATTCCCCGGTGACGACGCGCTCGGCATCGGCGCCGACGAGCCCTATGCGCGGGTGAGCGTCTGGTGGACCGGGGATCCGGACGACGCGGCGAACGACGGTCGGTACCGGCCGTCCGGCGCCGAAGCGCCGCAGGAGGATGCGAACCATCGATTGATCGGAACATGGGACTATCCGGCCGGCAACGGCCGCGTCCGTGTGGGAGGCGGCGCCGTCGACGCGCACGGGACCCCGGTGTTCATCACCGCGCGGACGCATGGCTGGTACGTGTTCATATGGGCGTTCGACGGCGACGATCGTGTCGCCCCCGCCGCCAGCGCCTACGATGACGCCCGGGAACGCGTGCGCGTCGAGGAGGCCGAGCGGCCGGTTCCCGAACTGACCACGCAGGCCGAGCCCGGTGCGGTGCGCGTCGACGAGCCGTTCCGCGATACCGCCCGCATCGTCGGCGAGGTGCCCGAAGGCGCGTACGTGACATTCAGCGCCTATGAGGCGGTGCCGGACGGCGTCGATCCCGGCACGAACGGCAAGCTGATCGACGAGGCGAGGGTCGATGCGGACCCTGACAAGACGGACCAGACCGTGCACAGCCCCGAAACGCGCTCGCCGAAGGCCGGGCTGGTATATTGGCGGGCCACGTTGTTCTCCGAACAGGGCGATGTGCTCGCCACCCACGAACTCGGCGCCGAAGGCGAGGTCGTGACTGTCAGCGAACCGCCGCATGGCGAGGGAGCGCCGCCGGCGTCGAGCCTGCCGGTCACCGGGGCGAACGTCAGCACCGTCGCCGCCATCGGCGTGGCGGCACTGGCCGCCGGCACGGCCATGCTGCTGGCGATCCGCCGCCGCGGGCGGAACCGCTGACGCGATTTGCGCCTGTGTGCGGCCCGTGCATGCCGCCACCCGTGCGTGCTTGGGCTGCTGCGTACTGTGCGCCGCGTTCCGCACTCCGGCGGCAAAGACGAGAAAAGGCTAGGAATCATGTGATTCCTAGCCTTTTGTTGGTAGCGGGGCATGGATTTGAACCATGGACCTCTGGGTTATGAGCCCACGTTTTCTTAAGTTGTTCTGGATTGGTATTGTCTAGTATACATTGAGATAATAGCTTGAAATGCGGCGTGTTGAGTGATTTGAGTTGGTCTTGATTGGCGTGTTTGTCCAACTTTTGTCCAGAAAATCTTTGTCCAGATTTGTCCAAATCTGATAGGATTAAAGCATCTACAAAGGAGGTGCCGGGATGGCGAAGCGGGAAACGTCTGGACAGATCACCGAGTTGGAGCGCGGCCGCAGGTATTCTATCCGCGTACGTCTTGCACCGGATGAAACCCACCAGTCGTGGCATTGGTCGAAGTCGCGCAAGGTCAACGGCAACAAGGCTGAGGCGACGGCTGCTTTGGTGGCGTACAAGCAGGAACTCGAAGACGAGCGTTCCGGCAAGAACGTGACCGTAGGGGAGTACACAGAAGCGTTCCAAGCAAACCGCAAGGCGCTGGGGAAGGTGTCGAATCTTACGATTGAGCGTGACCAGCATGAGATCGACCGTATCGTGAAGTTCCTTGGGACAACACGAGTGGTTGACCTTGATTCGCAGAAGATTGAGAACGCCTATCTGCACATGGCTGAACAGGATGGAGTCTCGCCGGATGCCATCCATAAGGTGCATATGAAGCTGTCTCAAATCATGCGCAAAGCCTTCTTGGATGAGCTGATAGATCGTAACCCATGTGATGCCGTGGAGGGCATTAAGCGTCCGAAAGTGAGCCAACAAAAGCGCAAGGAAACGCGAATTACCAAAGAACAGGCCTTGGCGTTTGTCCACAAAATCAGGCAGGAGCCGCAGGATGGCCGAATTGTGGCGGTTTGGTTGGGCATTGCCACTGGTCTGCGTCGAGGTGAGGCATTGGCGTTGATCTGGGACGATGTTGATTTTGACGGAGCGCGTCTGCGTATCCGCAAGCAGTATGGCAAGGAGAAGGTGCTCAAAGACCCCAAAACAGCCAGATCGCGCCGTACGATCTCCATTGATGGACAGACCATTGAGTTCCTGAAGCAATGGAAGGCGAAGCAACGGGCTATATTCGAGGCTGCTGGAATCAGACAACAATCCAGCTCGCCGGTGTGTAGCAACGAGCTGTGCGACTTTCTTGATCCAGACAACTTCAGCCGTTGGCGCAGGAAGTTCTATGTGAAAGAAGGACTTGCGCACTACGCCAACGAAACCAAGTACATCGATAAACGCGGAATCGAGCGAGTAAAGCAATCCGGTTATGTTGGCCCCAACTTTCATGCTCTTCGACGAGCTCAAGCCACATTGCTGGTCGCTGGTGGCGTAGACCCGAAAACTGTGCAAGCGCGACTAGGACATGAAAGCTTGAACACTACTTTGAACATCTACGCCGAAGAAGTTGGTGAAAACGATCGCAAAGCAGCTAACTTTATGGGCAAACTACTTGAGTAATGAAGGGGCAGATGTAGATGATGGGGTATCAATCATAGGTTGATACCCCATCGGACTTTCTTAAAAAGAAATTGGCAAAAACATGAGTTCTTGCGGTTCTAGCTTTTTTAATCCACCGCCGTATTCACGTCCTCCATTAATTAACACCTCGGCAGGGATTTCATTTAGTGCGGCACACATATTGTCTAATTCAGTTTCAGACATTGATGTCTGAGGATATAAGCCCAGATACGTATTGGTCATTGTCGCGTTTGACCGATTCCTGATAAACCTAAAGGGCGCTTCTTCAGAACGGCTCATATAAGTGCAAATAATAGGAGCTGAAGCCGTAGCCCCAATAGAATACCACGGAGTTCGATGTTTGAGAATGTATCCGTTCCTGATTTTTTCTGGACAGGTATTGAGATAATTCTGCACAGAGGAAGGAAGACTCGCATAGTTGGACGACTTAGGTATGTTCAGCAGCGCGGTATCCGATTCCTGAGGCCAGCCGGATTCGTCTGAAGTGACCTCAGATAAGTGGAAATTTCTCGGCGACGGCAGAATGGGGGATAGCCATTCGTCCGATATGCCTTCCTGATGCCATTCGCTACGGGAGCGAATGAAGAAAGAGTTTCCGCCGGTGGCAATACCGCGCTTGGCCTTGAAGTAGTCGCCTAGCACCCGACCTCCAAACTCGGTTTGGCCTGAATAGTCTTCAAGGTGCTGCCATTTATTTAGTTTCGATAAATCTGCTAGAGAAATCTCTACTGTTTTTCGAGGGAACTGGAAATCGCCATATGTGAAAATAGCACTTGATTTACTATCTGGTTTTTCTTTCGGATAATTGCGACACAGGAGGTAACTAGCGCGTCGTCGAATTGAAGATTTTCTGGATCAAAGAAATGAATTCGTTCGAGTGACACGGATTGAGTCAGAAATCTGCGAATGGGAGCACCGTAATTGACGGAGAAGAGTTCGGATGGGATGAGCCACGAACCCACGCCATCCTCTTTGAGCATACCTGTTCCAGTCAACAGAAAATATGCGTGCAATCCAGCGAGTCCGGAGAGACAAACGCCCGAAAAAGTTGTGGTGAGCTGGGAATAGAACCGTTTTTCGGACTGTGATAAATGGTGATGACGTGAGTAGGGGGGGTTGGAAATAATCGCATCAAATTGCTGTGATTCCACTGATGCATAGTCAAAGAAATCATCATTAATGATTCGGCAAGTGTCACTTGACCACAGTTGTTGTGCTGTCTTGCATAACGAGGAGTCCTTTTCCACTCCAGTTATTTTGACCCGATCAGACATTGACAGAAGCGCAGAAATAAATGCGCCAGTGCCACATGAAGGTTCCAGTACGGAAATATCTTTTCCCGTGCGAGAGAATAAATCTTTGGCGATTACAGAGGCCAGAGGGTACGGTGTAGCAAACTGGCCATGCTCATTACGTTCTTCTTGAGAGTGAGAGGAATCGAAAAGTTCTTGCTTTCTTTGTCTCGTAATTTCATTCTTATTCTGCACGGGGCACCAGCTCATCAAAGTCTTCGATGCGATGTTCCCAGATCCAATCCATATGGTTGGCCGCCTCGTATCCTAAATATGTGGCTTCAAAGTACCCACAAAGGAATAGATAAAGGGTGACGTCGCCATAGGTTCCGCGGAGCTGAGAGACTTTTGTGTCTTCTTCCTTCCTGCGCTTGTTGGTGTTAGTCGCATCTCCGGCACATTTGCATTCAATCAGCAACGGGCGGTCGGAATTGAACGGCATGATTGCCATGTCGACGGGGGTGTTAACCATACCATCCGATGAGTCCATGGCGTTTTTGTACATGCTGACATTTTTGTGATGGCTGTACGTGCCGGGCAGCATATCGAAAGCTTGTATAGCGGGGTTTTCGACTCGTCGATAACCCCGAGCGTCCAGATATGCGTCGAGCTTGGACAGTTGTCGGCGTTCCTGCTCATTTCGAATTAGAGGATCGGTCAAAGAACCGCACAAACGGTCTCCGGCGACGCATGAAGCGATTTCGATCTCTCGATCAGAAGGATGTGCACCTTCCTTGAGTCATGCACAAAGCTGGGTGTCGGTCAGGTGCTTAAGGACTGGAATAATACGGCTAATGGCTTCTTGTCGCTGTGCACGGGAACGCCCTCGAGGGACATTGCCTTTTCTCCATGGACTGCACAATGGTTTTGCTGACTTGGGCAAGACCGGCAAGCCTTTCTCGGGCGATGGGCGGGGCACAAAACATGCGGGCTATGGCAAGATCTTCGGGGTTGTTCCAAAGGTACTGCTCATCGAGAGAGCGGAGGTAGTTGGTGCCGTCTAGAAGGCGCTGGACGCCTTCAATGCATTCACCGCGTGCGGACTGGTAAGTGCTCGGAGCGTAGTTGAAGAACCAATCGTTATATTGCAAGATTGATGCTTGCGTGTCCTCGTTCCAGCGGTTGGGCTTGTCCGCGTTAATCACAAGTGCCTCCCGGATTGGATTTCGTAGATGAAGTGGTCGTGTAGGACGTCACCTACTCATGATATCGGGCGGTCTTGTCTAGGGGTCAATGCGGGTTTATGCGCTCACCGCGAAAATCGAACATTTGTTCGATAGATTGAGTAGTATTCATTCTGTGCTTCATCACGCACGGAAAGGAGGGGTGCGATGGGAAAATCGCTTAGTTCAAGGAAGACGTCGAAGAAGATTGCGTCGGCTGCGTCGGATGCACTTCGTGATAAACGTTCGAGCGCTCGAACGAAATCGTTAGCGGCGTCAGTCCTTTCTCAGGCGGCTCCGAAGGGTTCGCGGAAGAGGAAGTGACTCTGCGCGTGGAAGGCCCCGCGTTATGCGGGGCCTTCTCGATGCGGTGTCCAACTGGTTAACGCTTGCGTTTGGGCCATTTGATTGGGATGCCATCGTTTTCGACGATAAAGGTACTCAGAGCTGTGGCGGTGATGTAGTCCTTGCTGCCGATGCGGATTGAAGGTAGGGCATCCATCATTAGGCGAGCTTTGGAACGGCCGACACCGAACAAGGCTTGAAGGTCGGACACGTCCAAAAACTGAGGACGGTCGGCGATATTGGCGTCTGCGCGTCTCTCAATCATGGTCAGTCTCCTTCTTGGGTTTGTCGTTGCTTGCGTGCCAGTAGCTCCATATCACCTCACGGCAGAACACCGTTTGCCGGGCGGAGAAGTCCAGCAAGTCCGGGTGTTCCTGTTCGCAGAGCTTGAGCAAGTCGTAATAGCCTCGGATGCTATTTTCGGCGACGAGGTTCACCACAGACATGGCCTCTTGCTTGTCGTCGTCGGGGATAGCTATCTTCTGCCAGTCAGCACCGTTGAAGGCCATTACATCATCGGGCGAGTACTGTGCCTTCTCGGGATTGTCGAGGTGGATAAGATAGCGCGCCATGCCGCGCGGGTTTTCCAGCCGGATGATGGTCTCAGGACCGTTGAACTGCTGGAAGAACCGTTGAGCGTTCCGGCGCGTGGTGGTGTTCATCCACATCGCGATCACATGGCGGTGAGGCTTCTTCAATTCACCGGTCTTGACGTTGGCTATGTCCTGATCGTGTAGAGGGGATGCGAGGATTTGTAACCCAGACAACTGCATAAGCTCTTGCCAGTTATCCGGACAGCTATCACCGGGGTAAATCAGACCAGCCCAGTACCGGCCTTTCTCGTTCGGATCGTTCTTCCTGTCAGACATTTTCGTCCCTCATCTCACATCTCAACAGGGGGCGTCGTAGTAGCCCCCTGTTGTCAGAGGTTGGCGGCGTGGCCGGTACCGGGCTATCGCTATCGCTACGCCCGTCACCGTCCCCGCCTACTCGGCGGAGAGCGTGAATCTCATCATCGGTGACGAATGGCACGTGAATGAAGCGGACGGAATTGGTCTCGGCATCCCACAGATAACCGTCTCCCGGGCGATTGAACGGGATTTGCCATGGACGGGCACCGCGTCGTACCGCGTCTTCGCCCATCGCCATCACGGCCTCGCTCTTGGAGTTCAGACGCAGTGCCAGTGTGGTGAGCAGCAGACTCCGGTACGGCAAGCTAGTGCTTACGCGTGGATTCTGTGTGGCGACGACCACGGTACAGTTCAACGCGCGAGAGCGTGAGAGTGCCGATCGTACCAGTTCCACACAGGCGTCTGACTTCTTCTTGTTTGCACCGGAGCGAATCATGTCGGCTGCTTCGTCGATGACGAGCAATCGGTGAGGTGCCTGAGCATCGTTTAGGGAGCGCAGTTTCCCTCGCCATTGTTCGGCTCGGGTATCCACGCCGGCGTTGAAATCAGTAAGCAGGGCCTCGGCTTCGTCAAGGTCGTATGCTTTACGGTTCAGTACTTGTGCGTAGTTTTCAGCTTCCATGCCGGTCTTGAGATCGATGAACCAGACTTCGCCGCCGGCGGCGACTTCCTGCGAAATGAGGTTTGCCAGCACGCTGGATTTGCCACTGTTGCTTTCGCCGATGATAGCCAGATGCGCCGTGCGGGGCACGGAGATGTCAATCTTAGGGTTGGCAATCTCCGAGCCCAACACATAACGACTACCCGGCTCAATGTGTTTATGCCGGGGCCAGATCATCGCAGAGCCTCCAGCCTCGCAAACGTAACCCTATACCGAGCGGGAATCCACAGCTTCTGAGGAATAATGGTTACCTCGACCGGTTGGAAACCGGTGCCAAGTCGTGGTGCGATTGTGGTTGCCCACTCATTGATAGTGTCATCTGTCGCAAATGTAGCAGGGATGATGAACACGAATCGGGTTGGATGGAACCGGTGCTGCATCGTGACCTGTCTTGCCTGTTCGATGGTCAGGGCCAGAGGCTTGGCGGTTACTGCATCAACCTTCTTGGCGTTGCGGGTGAACGACATCAAGGCTGCGATGCCGATGCCAATGAATACCGCCAACAGGAGGGCGGCGGCTGGATGTTCTCGCATGTAAACGAGTACCATCATGAGGGTATTCATAATGAGTCCTTTCGGGAGGGTTCTGGTGAATACAGCCGGGGGTGTTAGAGGCACCCCCGGCGCTTAGTCAGCTCTCAGCATCCGAGAGCCTGTTTGATTGCCGCCATTTCGAGCGGACGGGGGAAGATACGGCCCACGGGTGTGTCGCCGAGTTTCACCTCGACGCACTCATAGGGACGACCTTCTTTGCTGACTGCGCGCAGGATATCCGCGTGCAAGAGCGGTGTGTTGTCACTGTCCACCTGATCACCTCCTTTCGTTTTATTTCGCTGTGATTCCATGCAACCGCAAGAGTGGCTATACGTCTCCAAAGATGGTGTAGTATTTACACTTAAAAGGTGTGGTTTCCTTGTTAATAAGCCATTTAGAAGGATTTCAGAAAAATGGAGATTGACAGCAAGCTCTTGATGCAGGCGCTAAAAAAGGCCGGGGAAGATCGAAGTATGACGCAAGAGGAGCTGGGCAAGCAACTAGGTTTCAGTAAGGACCGTGCGAAGAACATATTCACCGGCCGCACCAAACTTAGCGGTGATGATGTGCTGAGGATTCTAAGTAATCCGCAATACTCTTTGCCGAAGCTGAAAAAGTACATGCCATATTGGCGTCTGCGCAGAGATCTTGCTGATGTTGAAAAAGAATCTCAGATAATGGATGCGATCAATGAGAGCGCACTGATGTTTCCAAGACGGATTCAGTCGTCACTGATGCAAACAAATGTGCGCAAATCGTCGACTGAAATGGCTCGGGACGTAATGAGCGATAAACGTTGGTGGATGCTGCAAACAGGATGGATATGCTCCGCCGCCATTGACGGAGAAACGGTTGTCTTCAGTCCTGTAGCACCGGATTTCCTTACTGCGGTCAAAGCTATGAAGCGTATAGGGTGGATTGCTTACAACAAAGGAATGAATACGGCCTGTGCTTATTGGGAGAAAATAAATGGTGGCAAAAGTGAGCCGGAATCAAATGCTTATTGTGAGGAAACGCTAAGGAGCTACATCATAAATCCGGATAATGGCTTCGATTTGGATTCAGGATTTCTGCGAGTGGTTACTGATAGGAGTATTGGCTCTATAGAGATTGATAGAGCAAAAGAGCTATCAAAATTTATCAATATCATCGAAGACGTAGTTGAAAATTGGTCGCGTTATTCTCTTTCTGATCGGACTGATGAATATGGTTTCTCCCCTGCTGATCTCTACAGAGATAAGTTCGAGTACCTTGAGGCTGCGGTTCTTGAGATGTGCGCGATTCACCATGACCTCGTGGAATCCGACGTTGAAATCGAGGAGTCAGTCGAACGACAATATCTTCAGATTATGTCCGAGGACGGTAAGCGGTATCGATATTCCGCATTGATTGACCCAATCCTCGCTGTGAACGACAGGGCGGGACGTCTAACGAGCCCTACGGTTGATGACTGGAAGCGGTACAACGCACTTCAGAAAAGTCGGTGAAGTGTTTGATTCGGGCTGGTCGATGGTGGTCGTGTTTGGCGAGTTTGTCCAGATTTTGTCCAGAACCGGCAGCTGCGCCGAGTCGGTCGGAAAACAAAAAGGCTAGGAATCATTGCGATTCCTAGCCTTAACTAGTAGCGGGGCATGGATTTGAACCATGGACCTCTGGGTTATGAGCCCAGCGAGCTACCGAGCTGCTCCACCCCGCGTCGGCTTGTCTTTGTGACAGCTCTATCTACAATAGGTGCGGATTGATATATGTCAAATCGGCGTGTCGTGACGAAGGTTGCCCCTTCCGCGCTCCTCCCACAGCTGTCGATTCGCCGTCGGCGGCAACATGCCGCAATATCCAAGGACCGTTCATAATTGGAAATATGCCTATCAAAATCGCCAGCGGCCTACCGGCCCGTGCCATCCTCGACTCGGAACGCATCTTCGCGCTCGAGAAGCCCGAAGCGGAGCGCCAGCGCGTGCGCCCGCTCAAGCTGGTGATTCTGAACCTCATGCCCAAGAAGATCGAGACGGAAACGCAGCTGCTGCGCCTGATCTCCAAGTCGCCGCTGCAGGTGGAGATCGATTTCATGAAGACCTCCACGCACGAGGCCACGCATGTGAGCGCCGATCATCTGGTCAAGTTCTACGAGACGCTCGCCGCGTTCAAGGACAACTATTACGACGGCTTCGTCGTCACCGGCGCGCCCGTGGAGCATATGCCCTTCGAGCAGGTCGACTACTGGGACGAGTTCAAGACGATTCTCGACTGGGCCTCGACGCATGTGTTCTCCACCATGTATCTGTGCTGGGGGGCGATGGGGGCACTCAATTACCGATATGGCGTGCGCAAGGTCGACCTGCCCGAAAAGATCTTCGGGGTCTTCCCCCAGTACCTGCAGGACGAGTACTGCTTCCTGACCAACGGCTTCGACGAGATCATCCTGCAGCCGCACTCGCGGCTCGCCGGAGTGAGCGAGGACGACGTCGCCGCCAACGCGAACCTGCAGGTGCTCACCTGGGGGCCGCGCTCGGGCCCCGGCCTGATCGCCACCCGGGATTTCTCCGAGGTGTTTGCGCTGGGCCACTGGGAGTACGGCAAGTACACGCTTGCCGAGGAGTACGAGCGGGACATGGCCAAGGGCATGACCAACGTGCCGTTCCCGGAGAACTACTTCCCGCATGACGATCCGTCGCTGGAGCCGCTGTTCGCCTGGCGCGCGCACGCGAACCTGCTGTGGCGCAACTGGCTGAACTGGATTTACCAGACCACGCCGTACGACCTGACCGAGGTGCCGCAGCTGCGCGCCGAAAAGCGGCTCGGCACCGATCGTTCGCTCCGCCATGAGCCGGGAAGCCCCCGGTCCGACGGCTTCGCTCCGTTCGAGCGTGACGGGTACGGCGTGATCACGCGCTGACCGCCGGGATTCACCATGTGGACGTTTGCGCCGAAAGTGGAAAGCGTTTTCCTGACCGTCCTCGGCGCCATGAAATGCGTCATTCGACACCCGCCGTGCCTAGTGGCCGAAGCGGTTGCGACACGCCGGTGGAACTGTTGGAAAATAAGGCTTCATTGGGGTTGTCTAGACGCGGGCTAATAATCCTATCTCAGCCATTCGGAGTCGAATGCCTGGCAGCGGCTCCGTGCCCCGCCATGGGGACTTCGAGAACGGCCCGACGAAAGTAACTGTTGCGTCACATTCGTCCCGCCCGTTGGGCTAAACTGACACCTGACACAAGAAGCAGGAGGCGTGAAATGGTAGATGCAGTCGGTATGGGCATGCTGTTAGCTGCCGAAAAAAGCCCTGAGCTGCCAACAGTCAATGATTTTCTTCCTCCAGAGATCCTGTTTCAGGGGACCCCGTTCGCGATCAACCGCATCATCCTGATCCGCATCGTGGCGACCATCGTGCTGCTGGTGGTGCTCGGCATCACGGCGCAGCGGGCCAAGCTCATTCCCGGGCGTTGGCAGGGCGTCGTCGAGATGGGCATCGACTTCGTGCGCGACAGCGTGGTGTACCAGGTCATGGGCGAGGTGCGCGGCAAGCGTTTCGTGCCGATGATCTCGACCCTGTTCTTCACGATCTTCGTGTTCAACCTGTGCGGCATCATCCCCGGCATGAACATGGCGGCCACCGCCACGGTGGTCATGCCGCTGCTGTTCGCCGTGTGGGTGCTGGTCCAGTACTGGGTCACCGCGGCCCGTGAGAAGGGCCTGTGGAGCTACATCCGCGACGAGTGCTTCCCCAAGGGCGTGCCGTGGCCGGTGTACATCCTGCTGGCTCCGATCCAGCTGTGCGAGCTGGTGCTGATCCGCCCCGCCTCGCTGACCATCCGTCTGTTCGCCAACATGATCTCCGGGCACCTGCTCGTGGCGTCCTGTCTGGCGTTCGCGCAGTTCTGGGTCATCGACGCATCCAACAAGCTCGCGGGCATCCCCGTCGGCATGCTGTGGTTCATCTTCGGCCTGGTGCTCACCCTCTTCGAGGCGTTCGTCGCCTTCCTGCAAGCCTATGTGTTCGCCATCCTTTCGACGGTGTACATCAGCATGAGCTACCCGGAGGAGTGAGGCGCCGCCCGCGTCCCTCCCCACCTTCGCGGCCCGCGCAGACAGCGCGCCCGCGACATGAACACTTGCACTGACGTGCATCCGATAACTGAAGAACACCAATCCAACAGTTGCCCCGGGCGAACCAACGAACCGGAACAACAGAACAAGTTTTTTTAACGGTTACGTTAGAAAGGAAACAGAAATGGACATCATTACTCTCGCTCAGGTCTCCGGCAGCCTCTCCGTCATCGGCTACGGCCTCGCGACCCTCGGCCCTGGCCTCGGTCTGGGCATCCTGTTCGGCAAGGCGATGGAGTCCACCGCTCGTCAGCCCGAAGTGAGCGGCAAGATCCAGATGATCATGTTCATCGGCCTCGCCCTGGTCGAGGTGCTGGGCCTGCTCGGCTTCGTGGCCGCGCTGATCGTTGCGTGAGACGACAAGCGACGATTCACCCGTTTTCCATTCGACATTGAAAGGAGGGCTTCATGATGACAATAGCCGCAAGTGACGGCCTCAAGCTGTTCATTCCGCAGGTCTACGACATCGTGTGGTCCCTGATCATCCTTGTCATCGTCGCGCTGTTCTTCTACAAGTTCTTCATGCCGAAATTCAACGCCATCTTCGATGAGCGGGCGGCGAAGATCGAAGGCAACATCGCCAAGGCCGAGCAGGCCAAGAAGGATGCGGACGCCGCGAAGCAGAAGTACGAGTCCCAGCTAAGCAACGCGCGCGTCGAGGCGTCCAAGATCCGTGATGACGCCCGTGCCGAGGCTTCGCACATCATCGCCGACGCCCGTTCTCGTGCCGAGTCCGATGCGGCTCAGATCACCGCCAACGCGCAGCGCTCCATCGAGTCGCAGCACCAGCAGGCGATGGTCAGCCTGAAGGGCGAGGTCGGCGCGCTGGCCACCGCTCTGGCGGGCAAGATCCTCGGTGCCAAGCTTGAGGACGAGAAGGTCCAGTCGTCGATGATCGACCAGTTGATCGACGGCATGGGCAGCGACAAGAAGTGACGTCAAGCAGTAAGAAAGGGAGGTGACCAATGCGAGGAGAAGCATCGCGCATCGCCGATCGCGTATCGCGCGACTCGCTGGCGCCCAGGCTGCGTGACACGGGCGAGGATGCATGGCGCATCGGCAACGAACTGTTCTCGATCACCAACGTGCTCGACCACAATGTCCGGCTTGAACGCGCGCTCACCGATCCGTCCAGGCCCGTGGCCGACAAGGTCACGGTGCTCAAGGCGCTGCTCGGTGACGTCGCCCATCCGATGACCATGGAGATCATGACCGATCTGGTCGATCGCAAGTGGAGCCGCGCCAGGGACATCGCGAACGCCGTCGAGGACTTCGGTGTGGACGCGATGATGTACTACAGCGACGCCACCGACACCACGCTCAAGGTCTCGGTCGAGCTGGCCAAGCTGCACTCGGCCCTGCTGACGCTGCCGGTCCTGCGCTCCAAGCTCTACGACGCCACCGTGCCGGCCGAAGCCCGAGTCAAGCTGCTCGACAGCGTGCTTGAGGACAGCGGCCTCAACAAGGTGACCAAGCGTCTGGCGGAGCACGCCACCTGCAATCTGCGCGGTCGTCGGTACCTGTCGACGATCCAGTGGCTCATCAACAAGTATTCGCGCCATATGGGCGAATCGATGATCACCGTCACCACGGCGACGCCGCTGACCGACGAGCAAATCCACAAGCTGATCGACATCTACTCGGCCAAGGTCGGGCGCAGGGTGCACATCAACTCGGTGGTCGACGCGAGCGTCATCGGCGGCATGCGCATCCAGGTCGGCGACGAGGTCACCGACAACACAGTGGTCGCGCAGCTGCAGAAGCTGCAGCGCACAGTCAAGGCGCAGGCCTGAGACTGACAAGACTTACCAGTCAAAACAAAACACAACAAGGAGTGATCATGGCAGAACTTACCATTGATCCCACCACGATACGCAAGGCGCTCGATGAGTTCGTCGAGTCGTACACGCCGTCGGACACTCCCACCCAGGAGGTGGGCTATGTGGCCACGGCTGGCGACGGCATTGCGCATGTGACGGGACTGCCTGGTTGCATGGCCAACGAGCTGCTGACCTTCGAGGACGGCACGCTCGGCCTGGCGTTCAACCTTGACGCCCGTGAGATCGGCGTGGTTATCCTCGGCGATTTCGCAGGCATCGAGGAAGGTCAGGAGGTCCGACGCACCGGCGAAGTGCTCTCCGTGCCCGTCGGCGACGGCTATCTCGGCCGCACCGTGGACCCGCTGGGCAACCCGATCGACGGTCTGGGGGAGATCAAGGGCGTCGAAGGGCGCCGCATTCTCGAGGCTCAGGCCCCGGACGTGATGCACCGCCACCCGGTCGACGAGCCTATGTCCACCGGCCTCAAGGCCATCGACGCGATGACGCCGATCGGCCGTGGCCAGCGCCAGCTGATCATCGGCGACCGCCAGACGGGCAAGACCGCCATCGCGATCGACACGATCATCAACCAGAAGGCGAACTGGGCCTCCGGCGACCCGAAGAAGCAGGTGCGCTGCATCTACGTGGCCATCGGCCAGAAGGGCTCGACCATCGCATCGGTCAAGCAGAGCCTCGAAGAGGCCGGCGCCATGGAGTACACCACCATCGTGGCCTCCCCGGCGTCCGATTCCGCTGGCTTCAAGTACATCGCCCCGTACACCGGCTCGGCCATCGGCCAGCACTGGATGTACAACGGCAAGCACGTGCTCATCGTCTTCGACGATCTGTCGAAGCAGGCCGAGGCCTACCGCTCGATCTCGCTGCTGCTGCGCCGCCCGCCGGGGCGCGAGGCCTACCCGGGTGATGTGTTCTACCTGCACTCCCGTCTGCTCGAGCGCTGCGCGAAGGTCTCCGACGACCTGGGCGGCGGCTCGATGACGGGTCTGCCGATCGTCGAGACCAAGGCGAACGACGTGTCCGCCTACATCCCGACCAACGTGATCTCCATCACCGACGGCCAGATCTTCCTGCAGTCCGATCTGTTCAACGCCAACCAGCGTCCTGCCGTGGACGTCGGCATCTCGGTCTCCCGAGTCGGTGGCGCCGCGCAGACCAAGGCTCTGAAGAAGGTCTCCGGCACGCTGAAGATCTCCCTGGCGCAGTACCGCTCGCTGGAATCCTTCGCCATGTTCGCGTCCGATCTGGATGCGGCGTCCAAGGCCCAGCTGAACCGTGGCGCCCGTCTGACCGAGCTCCTGAAGCAGCCGCAGTTCTCGCCGTATTCGATGGAGCAGGAGGTCGTGTCCGTGTGGGCCGGCACCCACGGCAAGTTCGACGATCTCGAGATCGCCGACGTGCTGCCCTTCGAGAAGGGTCTGCTGGATTACCTCGACCACAACACCGACATCCTCACGACCATCCGCGACACCGAGAACTTCACGGCCGACACCGAGGCCGCGCTGGACAAGGCCGTTGATGCGTTCCGTGCGACCTACGTGACCAAGACCGGCAAGCCGCTGGTCGAGAAGCAGGCCGCGCCCGCGAAGCCCACGCCGGTGGAGCAGGAGAGGATCGTCGCCAAGGCCGACAAGCCCGAGCATGATCCGAACAAGCACCCGATGGCCGGAGAAAAGAAGTAGCCCATGGGATCGCAACTCGCATTGAAGAGCAGGATCGCCTCTACGGGATCGCTGGAGAAGATTTTCAACGCCCAGGAGATGATCGCGTCTTCGCATATCGCTAAGGCACGTGACGTGGCCCTGAATGCGAAGCCCTATGCCGATGCGATTTTCGATGCCGTTCAGGCTGTGGTATCCCACTCGCGCATCACGCATCCGATCGTCAGGAAGGAGGAGGACAACCCCCGGGTTGCCGTCCTCGCCCTGACGGCGGATCGTGGCATGGCCGGCGCGTACACCTCGTCGATCATCCGTGAGACCGAGGAACTGCTCGCCCGTCTTGACAACGCCGGCAAGCAGCCGCAGCTCTACGTGTATGGCCGCCGCGGCGTAACGTACTACAAGTACCGCAACCGCGCGATCGCCAGCACATGGGAGGGTGATACCGACAAGCCTGGCGTCGAAGTCGCCGAGGCCATTTCCAAGGCTCTGATGGACGCCTACATGAAGCCGGCCAGCGAGGGTGGGGTTTCCGAACTCTACATCGTCTACACCGAGTTCATCAACATGGTGGTGCAGAAGGTGCGCGTGCTGCGCATGCTCCCCGTGGAGGTCGTCGAGGCCAAGGTCGAGTCCGGTCCGGACATGTCGCGCGAAAGCGAGGCCGGCGAGCCGGATACCACGGTTCGCCCGCTGTACCGCTTCGAGCCGAGCCTGGATAAAGTGCTGGACGCCATCCTGCCGAAGTACATCCAGTCGCGCATCCACGAGTGCCTGCTGGAGGCGGCGGCGTCCGAGACGGCGAGCCGCCAGAACGCCATGCACACGGCTACGGACAACGCACGCAACCTGATCGACTCGCTGACCCGCAAGCTCAACGCCTCGCGCCAGGCATCGATCACCCAGGAACTTACCGAAATCATCGGCAGCGCCGACGCGCTGAACACAAAGGAAGAGTAGGAACGCATATGGCTGAGAATCAGACCACAGCGGCTCCCGAGACGGCTGCAGAGCCGATCAATGGACGTGTGACGCGTATCCAGGGTTCGGTTATCGACGTCGAATTCCCGGTGGGCCACCTGCCCGATATCTACAACGCCCTCACTGTGGAACTGACCAACACCGGTGCCCACGAGGAAGGCGAGACCGCGCACACGATCACGCTTGAGGTCGAACAGCACCTGGGCGATTCCACCGTGCGCGCCGTGGCGCTCAAGCCCACCGACGGCCTGGTCCGCGGCGCTTCCGTCCACGACACCGGCAGCTCGATCTCCGTGCCCGTCGGCGATGTGACGCTGGGCCACGTCTTCGACGTGACCGGTCATGTCCTCAACAAGAAGGCCGATGAGACCATCACCGTCACCGAGCGCTGGCCCATCCACCGCAAGCCGCCGGCATTCGACCAGCTGGAGTCCAAGACCCAGATGTTCGAGACCGGCATCAAGGTCATCGATCTGCTGACCCCGTACGTGCAGGGCGGCAAGATCGGCCTGTTCGGCGGCGCCGGCGTCGGCAAGACCGTGCTGATCCAGGAAATGATCCAGCGCGTGGCGCAGAACCACGGCGGCGTGTCCGTCTTCGCCGGCGTCGGCGAGCGTACCCGTGAGGGCAACGATCTGATCGGCGAGATGGGCGAGGCCGGCGTGCTGGAGAAGACCGCACTGGTCTTCGGCCAGATGGATGAGCAGCCGGGAACCCGTCTGCGCGTGCCGCTGACCGCACTGACCATGGCCGAGTACTTCCGCGACGTGCAGAACCAGGACGTGCTGCTGTTCATCGACAACATCTTCCGCTTCACGCAGGCCGGTTCCGAGGTCTCCACGCTGCTGGGCCGCATGCCTTCCGCCGTGGGCTACCAGCCGAACCTGGCCGATGAGATGGGTTCGCTGCAGGAGCGCATCACCTCGACCCGTGGCCACTCGATCACCTCGTTGCAGGCCATCTACGTGCCCGCCGACGATTACACCGACCCGGCCCCGGCCACGACCTTCGCCCACCTCGACGCGACCACCGAGCTGTCCCGCGACATCGCGTCGAAGGGCATCTACCCGGCCGTCGACCCGCTGGCCTCCACCTCGCGAATCCTTGATCCGCGTTATGTGGGCCAGGCTCACTACGACTGCGCGAACCGCGTCAAGGCGATTCTGCAGCGTAACAAGGAGCTGCAGGACATCATCGCTCTGATCGGTATCGACGAGCTCGGCGAAGAGGACAAGACCACCGTGAACCGCGCCCGCAAGATCGAGCAGTTCCTCGGCCAGAACTTCTACGTGGCCGAGAAGTTCACCGGTCGCCCGGGTTCCTACGTGCCGGCCGACGAGACCATCGAGGCCTTCACCCGCATCTGCGACGGCGTGTACGACGACGTCCCGGAGCAGGCGTTCTCCGGCATCGGCGGCATCGACGACCTCGAGTCGAAGTGGCATGACATGCAGAAGGAACTGGGTGCGTGATGGCCGAATCGTCCAAGACCCTGCAGGTGAACATCGTCGCAGCCGACCACCCCGTATGGCACGGCACGGCGCAGTCCGTCACGATTCCCGCGTCCGAAGGCGAAATGGGCATCCTGCCCAACCACGAGCCGGTGCTGACGGTCATCAAGAATGGCACGGTCACGGTCGTGGATCCGCAAGGCGCGCGGCACTCGTTCGAGGTTACCGATGGATTCATCTCCTTCGATACCAACAGGCTCACCATCGCCGTCGAGCGCGGCCGCGACGTGGTTCGCACCTCGAGTGCGGACGACGCGCAGTGAGCATGTGAGCATAGGTCCGGCGCGCTAGACGCCTGACCGGCATTCTGGCCTCCCCATCCGTGGGGAGGCCTTTTGCGTTTGTCGACGGGCGGTGGATTTGGCGGCGTGCCGTTTGTTTGGGTAACAGGTGGTTCTCGGACACTTTCTACGCGTGAGGGCGTTTTGGCGTAGTGGGAGGTTGGGTAACGTTGTGGTTCTCGGACGTTTTTTACGCATGAGGGCGGTTTTGCGTAGAGAAAGGCTGGGTAACTTTTTGGTTCTCGGACGTTTTCTACGCGGAATGGTTGTTTGGCGTAGAAAGTGTCCGAGAACCGTGGTGTTACCCAGCTTTTTGATACGCTGATGGGCGTTTTTGCGTTGCGAGAGGTTGGGTAACTTTTGGTTCTCGGACACTTTCTACGCTCGGCGGCGGTCCGGTATGGGGAGCGTCTGTAGGGGTTGAGGCGCTGGCGGGGTTTGAGGCGTCGGCGGCTTGCGTCATAGCGGGGCGGCGGCCGGCGAGGCATGCGGTACAGTGGTGACCTGTGCGAATTATTGTTGCTGATTGCTCCGCGGAATATTCCGGCCGTCTGACCGCCTCGTTGCCCCCGGCCAAGCGCGTGCTGCTGATCAAGGCCGACAACAGCCTGCTGATCTTCTCCGAACTCGGATCGTACAAGCCGCTCAATTGGATGGCGGCGCCGTGCACGATCAAGGAGATCGCCGGTGATCGGGAGACGGCGGATGATATGGCGGATGACGCTGCGGACGACGTCAATCCGGATGGCACCAGCCCGGACGACGCCAGCCCGGATGGCACCGATCCGGTACCCGAGAAGGTGCTGCGTGTGGCCGCCGACAAGTCCAGCGACATCCTCGAGGTGAGCCTGTACTACATCTATTCCGACGAATCGTACGACCTTGGCGAGGACCCGGGCCTGATCAAGGACGGCGTCGAGGACCACCTGCAGCGGTATCTTGCCGCGCAGATCCACCGCATCGGCGAGGGCGCCAAGCTGATCCGCCGCGAATACCCGACCGCGATCGGACCGGTCGACATCATGGCCACCGATGCGGACGGCACGCATGTGGCCATCGAGATCAAGCGCCACGGCGGCATCGACGGCGTCGAGCAGCTGACCCGCTACTGCGAGCTGCTCAACCGCGATCCGCTGCTCGCCCCGGTGCGCGGCATCTTCGCCGCGCAGACCATTACCCCGCAGGCCCGTGTGCTCGCGCAGGACCGCGGCTTCGAGTGCCTTATCCTCGACTACGACGAGATGCGCGGCGTGGAGGACGACTCCCTGCGCCTGTTCTGACCGCGTTATCCGGCCTGCTCGATCCATGCCATTCAGAGTCGGCCCGGGCCACGTCATCCGGCCCGGGCCGTTCTCATTTGGCCCGAAGCCGCATACCTGGCGATTGTGCCCCTACTGGCATACGGTCCCTGCCGGGCCCGCTGCAGGCCGTATGTCAGCTTGGGAGGTGCTCGGTGATGAATCGCGTGCTGGCATACGGCCGTTGCTGTGCTTGCGGCAGGCTGTAAGTCAGCAAGGATGCCCGGATATGACAATGGCCCCCGAAGGGGCCATGAGGTGATGTGCGCCGGAAAGGCACAATGCGCACCGGCGGCGCGCGATGAGCGCTACCGGCAACGCACATCGCGCCGGCGGCAGCCGGACGAATCAGTACGCCGCGAGGATGTCGACCACGAACACGAGCGTCGAGTTGGCCGGGATCGAGCCGGTCTTCTTGTCGCCGTAGGCGAGATCGGGCGGGATCACCAGCAGCACCTGCGAACCGACGGTCTGGCCGACCATGCCCTGCTGCCAGCCTTCGATCACGGTGTGCTGGCCGCCGCTGAAGGTGTCCGCGTCAAGCGTGGTGTTCTTGTCCCACGAGGAGTCGAACTGCGTGCCGTCGAGCAGCCAGCCGGTGTACTTCACCTTGACGGTGTTCTTGTTCGTCACCTCGGCACCGCTGCCCTTGACCAGCGTCTGCGCGACCAGCTTGTCGCTGCCCTGATAGCCGTTCATGTCGATCGACGGCTTGCCGTCCTTGCCGCGGGTGACCTTCGGTAGATCGGACGGGATGTCGGTGACCTCGGTGCCGGTGGCCTTGTCGTAGTCCTTCGACTTGGAGACCAGCGTGAGCACGGTGAGGTACGAGGTGCCGGAGGAGTTCGAGTCGCTGACGCCGATGGCGATCGTCGTGTTGAGCTTCTGGCCCACGATCAGTTCCTTGTACGCGGAGCTGATGCTGCTGCTGGTCAGGTCGAGCGAGCAGTCGGGCGTGTTCTTGTCCCAGGTGTTGCCCAGTTCGGAGCCGTCCTTGCCGTTGAGGAACACGACCTGCGTGCACACGCGGTCGGTGTCCTCGATCACGGCGCCGTCGCCCTTCTGCAGCACGGCGTAGGAGTTGTCCTTGAAGGTCGTCGGCGTCTGGAAGGTGACCTTCGGCTTGGAACCGAGGTCGCCGGTGGCGGTGACGCCCGCGATCTGGGTGAATCCCTTGAGCGCCTCGGAGGAGTCGGAGGAGGAGTCGGACGACGAGTTGGACGAGGAATCGGAGCCGGAGCCCTTGGAGCTGTCGGACGAGCCGCACGCGCCGAGCGAGACGGTCAGGGCCAGCGCGCACACCGCGGCGAAAAACTGCGGAATATGCTTCGTGAATGTCTTGGTATGCATGGGTCACACCTTACCGCCCAACCCTGATTTTGCGCCTTCACAGACAGCCCAAGCTTGTCTTGTTAGAATAGGTGGGTTATGAATGTGCAGAACAAGGAACCCCGGAACAACACCGACGACGAGACGCGCGCAAAACCGTCCCGCCGCGCGTGGATCATGCGCGGCCTGGTGACGCCTTTGATGGGGCTGCTGGCCGTGGCCAGCATCGCTTTGGGCATCATGAACGCAACGGTGTGGAAGCCCAGTACACAGATCACGGCCGACGCGCGGGTGAAGGGGACCCGATATGTCGTCACCGATCCGGGAGTGCTGCCTCTGGTGGACGAGCAGGCGAAGACGACCGTCACGTCGTCCGATGGCAACGCGGAGGTGTGCATCGCGCTCGGCTCGGGCAAGGACGTGAACGGCTGGGTCGGCGATGATGCGTATACGCGCATCGTCGGCCTGTCCGACTGGTCGACGCTGGACACCCAAAAGACCGCGGCCAAGAAGGCCGAGCAGCAGCCTGACCAGTCCGATCCGAACGCCGCCCAGCCCGACGAGGTCGCGTTCAAGGACTCCGACATGTGGACGACCGTCGAATGCGGCACCGGCAAGGTCACGCTGAACAGCAAGGTCAAGAACACCGAGACGATGACGATCATCGACCTGGGATCGGATTCCCCGACCGCCGACATCGCCATTCGGTGGGACCGCCAGACGGTTCCTGACTTCGCGATGCCGTTCTACTTCGCGGGCGGTCTGCTGGTGGTCATGGCCATCCTGACCGCATCCGTGTTCGCGATGCCGCCGCACAAGCGCCGCAAGCGGATGGTCGTCTCCGAGCCGGTGGCCGAGGAGGTCACCGTCAGCGAGGCGCTGGCCGGCAGCCTGGCCGTGTTCAAGCCCGCTCCAAGCCGCAAATCGAAGCGCGGCCGTCGCCGCCATGCATCGCACCGGGCGCAGGGCACGGCCAATACGACTTCGACCGTGGCCGAGCCGGAGCAGCCGACCATCGTCGATCCCGGGTCGCGCAATCTGGTCGCCGATCAGGCGCTGGCCAATGCCACGCAGACATCGGCCGGAACGATCGGCGCATTGTCGCCGGAACCGGGGGCGCCCGCCGAGCCGTCGCCGAGCGACGCCGACCAGGGCGATGCAGGCCGCGACGATGCCACGTCGGTGATTACTCCGGACGAGCTGCAGGCGTACTTCGCGCGTCTCGCCCAAGAGTCGCAGTCCGATACGCCAACGGATGATACGGGCGAGACGAGCGCCATTACGAACACGGATACGAATCAGGAAGGAGACCAGCAGTGACCACGCGCATCGCCAAAATCGCCGCAGCCGCACTGGCCCTGACCGTATCGCTGTCGCTGGCCGGGTGCGAGGGGCAGATCCCCAAGCCCGCAACCGATGGCGCGTCGGCCTCCAAGACCACGCCGGACCTCACCGAGGCGCAGGAGAAGCGGCTGCGCAAACAGATCCTCGCAACCCTGTCCGCCGCGAACGACGCCAAGAACACGGACGGTCTGGCCGCGCGCCTGACCGGGCCCCAGCTCGAGATCCACACCGCGCGCATCGCCATCGCGCAGAAGACGGGATCGGTGTCCAAGTTCGCGACGATCCCCGAGGACATCGCGCAGACCGTGATCCCCACCGATTCCGGGTGGCCGCGCAGCGTGTTCACCATCACCACTACCACCGAGGACCAGCAGTCGAAGCGCCTGCTGGTGCTGACGCAGGACTCCGCGCGCCAGAACTACAAGCTGTGGGGCGTGGCAAGGCTGTTCCAGGGCGCGAAGCTGCCGAACTTCGCCGTGCCGAAGATCGGGTCGCAGATGGGAACCGCGAAGGACACCGGGCTGACCATGACCCCGCAGGAGGCGGTCACGCAGTATGCCGATGTGCTGACCAACGGCGCGAACAGCCAGTACGCGGCCAATTTCGCCGATGACAATCTGCGCCAGACCATCGCCGAGCAGACGCAGAACGTGCAGACCGGCGTGGAGCGCAACAAGGGCACGCAGCAGCAGACCTTCACCCCGGTCGACGGCGCGATCCAGGTCATGCGGTCCACGGATGGCGGCGACCTGGTGGTCGCGCAGATCAATTCGGAATGGACCAGGCAGGCGGGCGAAGGCCGCACCTCGCTGCCGGCCTCCGACAACGAGAACGCGCTGTTCGGCGATACCACGGCGACCAGCGGCCTGAAGGCCACGTACACCTTCGTGGTGGCCATGTACGTGCCGCCGAAGGATTCCGGCCAGCAGGTCACCGCGGTCGGCGCCGACCGCGAAGTGGTCAAGGTCGAGGCGATCTAGTATCCCGTGTCATTAATTGGCTCCCCTCCATGAGGGGAGCTGTCGGCGGAGCCGACTGAGGAGAGAGCATGCGAAGCGGCCTGAGGGGAGCCAGACGCAGGAAACGAGTGATACCAACCGCCTGAGGGCGTGACGTTCCGATTCGCTTCTCAGCTGAACCGGTGCCGGACTATAGTGGTGTCCCGGTACCGGTTTTTGTTGCGCATGGCGCCGGGCGCGCCGCGCATGGCATGTCATGGAGGGCAATATGGCGGATCAGCAGTTCCATCCGGGAGTTTCGCTGGCGGGCGCGGTCGACCTGGAGGCGTTGAAGCATCAGGTGAAGGCCGAACCCGGTCAGACGGGCGGCGCCCCGGCCGCCGGCGGCTACGTGATCGACGTCACCGAGAACACCTTCCAGGCGATGGTCACCACCTCGGCCACGTTCCCGATCGTCTTGCTGCTGTGGGTGCCCACCGATGACCGGCTGTTCGCCATGGCACGCGCGCTCGGCGATGCGGTCAACAAGCTCAACGGCCAGATTCAGCTGGCCCGCATCGACATCGCCGAGAACCCCTCCATCGCGCAGGCGTTCCAGGTGCAGGGCGCGCCGGCGCTGTTCGCGCTGATCGGCGGGCGCCCGATGCCGATCCTGCAGGGGCTGCCGTCCGACGACGAGCTGCAGCAGATCACGGATACGGTCGTTCCCAAGCTCATCACCATGGCGCAGCAGGCCGGTGTGACCGGCACGGCGCCGTATTCCGGCGATCCCGATGCCGCCGGCGACGATGGGGCGAAGGCCCAGCCGGAATCGCAGGTTCCGCCCGAGCACATGGAGGCCCATCAGCTGGCCCAGGCCGGCGACTACGCCGGTGCCGCCGTGGCGTACGGCAAGGTGCTGGAATCCGATCCGAACGATGCGTTGGCGGCCCGTGAACGGGCCAAGGCGCTGCTGCTGGCCCGCTCCGCCACCGCGGATGTGCGTGAGGTGCGCGCCGCAGCCGCGGCTCATCCCGACGACGTTGAGGCGCAGCTGGCCGTCGCTGATGTCGATATGATCGGCGGGCAGATCGCCGATGCGTTCGACCGCCTGCTTGATTATCTCTCCGCTGGCCATCGCGCCGATCTGGAGCCGGTGCGCAAGCGCCTGCTGGAGTACTTCGCGATTCCCGAGCCGAGCGATGAGCGCCTCAAGCGCGCCCGCCGCCGCCTCGCCACGCTGATGTACTGATAATCGGTGAATATCGGATCGATTGTTCCTTCCACTGGGCGGGCGGTTCTTCGGGACTGCCCGCCCAGTGTGCGAATATGCGTGTTTATGTGCCTAAGAAATGCGGGGCTTAGGCCATGCGGTTGCGGCCGAAATACTGCTGGAAGCGGGGGCCTTCCGCGGCCAGTTCCCGCTCGAATTCGTCCCGCCATGCGCTGAAGGGCGTTGCGGCAAGGCCGTCGTTGCTGAACCGCGCCTGATCGGTGATCTCGGTCACGCAGAACGACGGGATCGACAGGTTGGTGACCGGGCCGGAACGCTCCGCCTCGGCCACGACCAGCGGCGCGTTCTTGCCGCCGAAGACGTCGATGCTCCATCCGTCTTCGTTCAGCCATACGGAGAAGCGGTTCTTGACGATCGATGACCCGCCTCGCCTGACGAGTTCCGTAGCGATATGCGGGTCGATCTCGCGTTCGGCCTCGTACCGCGTGCCGCCGACGGAAGGCCCCTTGACCGTGACGAAGGCTTCGGTAAAGCGTTCCAGATGGCGGTCAAGCACCTCGATCGGGTCGGTGTCGCCGGTCATCTCCAAGCGGATCTTATGGGCCTGCAGCCGTATGCGAAGGGCGTAGTTGTCGGCATGCACATAGTAGCTTTGCACGATCAGCGTCGGCGCGTCGCCGTCGTCGAGCTCCTGTGGCATGGCCCGGCAGAAGAATCGGCGTTCGTACTCGAAATCGTTCATATTCTCGCCCATAACACCAGTCTAGACGCGCCAAGGCGTGTTGTGCCCGGTTTTGGACATGATGTGCGCCACTATATGGTGTCGATGCACGCGTATGTCATACGGGCGTGTAAAGTAGTGGCGTGGCTCGGGTTCGTAGCTCAGCGGATAGAGCGTTCGCCTCCGGAGCGAAAGGTCGAGGGTTCGAATCCCTTCGAGCCCACAGGTAATGAGGCGGGATTCCTTGGAATCCCGCCTCATTTTTGTTTTTTCCGGCACTGGTGTGGCAGTGGCCTCGATGAATGCCGGCTCTCCTCGCTGAGGAAGCATCGCCGCAGGCGTCGGATTGTTTTGAGGGGTGTTTTCGGGGCTATTCGGTTGTGCGATGCGAGATTGACAGGGGAGTGGTGTTTCTCGGCAAACATGCGGTTCCTGGCATGGTGGGGTCGGTGAAAACACCCTTGCTTCGGGGGTATGTTGTCGAATGGATGCGGCTACGTTGTGGTTCAAGGATTGAAAGCGAGATGGTCCCGTTCATCGATGGCGGGGCCGGAGAGGCTGGGGTGCGATGATGTTGCATGGTTCGCGTAAAACCGCTCCGGGGGGGGGGTATCGCTTATCGCTTCGTTGCGGTGACCGCCGCCTTGGCGAGCATCGGTCTGCTGGTTCCGTTGATGTTCGCGGGGCCGTCCGTGCCGGCGTATGCCGAGGAGAGCACTGCCGGTGGAACGTCCGCCGCAACGACCGTCGAGACTGAGGCTCCGAAGGGATCGGGTAATTCCGAGCAGGTCAAGGCCGGCTCGGAATCCGCGGATTCGGCGGCGCCGTCGCCGTCGACTCCTGCGCAGAACGACGCCGCGTCACAGGCACAGGGAAGCGAGACCGGCAGTGGAACCGGTTCCGGAGAACAAGCTGATAACGCCCCGGCTGCCGATGCTGCCGCTGCGGGCGACAAGGGCTCGATCACGGTATCGTGGACGAGCGCGAAGGACGGCACCACCCAGCAGCTGGACGACAAGGGCGTAAACCAGATCACGCCGACGCAATACGACAGGATGAGTCAACTGGCGAATGACAAGACGACCGTATCGTCGGCGTATGCGGTCACCGTGCCGACGGTGCAGGAGGGGTATCCTGCCGGTTCGGTCAAGATCAGGATTCCGAAGTACCTGTTCGGCTACCAGCACGACGGTAAGCAGATCGGTACGACCAGCATCCCGATTCCGGATTGCCCGACTCCCCAACAGAGCACGGGCCTGTGCAAGCAGGATGATCCCGACGATTCCAAGAGCTGGATCGTGACGAACCCGCAGACCTTGGACACGAGTAAGAGCAACGGCAAATACACGATCAACGTGGACTACTCGTACACTGGCAGGACGGACTACTGGTCGATTCCAAACGGCTCAACCCCATCGCTCACGCCTACCTTGGAGATCGTGCGTGACGGTCAGACGAGCAAGGTCGAGGGCAATACCGCGTCGGCCAAGTGGAACACGTCGGTCACATTGCAATCCGGCGAGAAGGCGTACAAAGATAATACCGGCACATGGAATCCGGCATGGGGAACCCAGCCGGCTGATGTCAAGGACGGCGAATGGTTCCACACCACATGGCTGCTAAGTTCTACGTATAAGACGAATGGCCATCCGTTTGATTTTACATTCACTGACACGCCGCAGAATGACGGCAAGATCGTGGCTGCGAGCGGAGTATTTCAAAAAACATTTGTCAGCGACAGTGAGTGTAGTTCATACATGTATCCGGGGAATAGCAGCCTGAATGTCTCCGAGGCTGATCTGCAAGACGCCAATCTTTATGAATGCATCGTCGTCGCTTATCCCGTTCCGACGGAGAACGAGAAGACGTTCCATAACAACATGACCGCGATTTTGACACCCACGGGCGAAGAGCCGCAAACCAAGCCGGATTCCAAGGAATTTCCTTATCGCAAGCCCGTTTGGCAAGCCCCCGCAGGAGATATGTACAGCTTGCGCAAGGGTGGTAACCCTTCCGGTTCCGGCGATTTCGACCGGTTGAAGAATGGCAAGGATACTGGCATCCAGTCGTATGCGGTTGGTTCCTATGCATCTCCGTACCGTAATGATCAGAATTATGCGGATCATTCGTATACGTCGAATCTGGTCGACGACTTGGTGTCGTTGGAGGACACGCTGCTGGGTGATGGTGACTACGAGTTCACCGGGTATCAGTTCGGCAACATGACACTCACCGACGTGGTTCCGGATTATGCCACTGGAGGATGGGTTGATTGTTGGTTGTACGTGCTTCCGGTGATGAGGGCGGGGTGCGCGGATGTCGCGTGATGACTTGGTTGTGCGTGTGGGGGTGCTAGGTGCGTAGGTTCAGCGAGCAGGAGATCCGGTATCTCAAGGGGCTGCCGGCCGTGGAGAACGCGACGGAGTCGCGGATCGTATACTCGGACCGATTCAAGGACGAATGCCTGCGGCAATGGCGCGCCGGCGAATCCGTGACCAAGGTGTTCCGCGCGGCGGGCTTGCCACCTGAACTGGTGGGGTACAAGCGCATCGAGCGCGCGATCAGCCGGTGGCGCGGCAGCGAGGAACGCATCCGCCGGCAGGCGCATGCGAGCGGAAGTAGGTCGGATGCGTCCGCCGCTCCGTTCGGGGGAGCGGACCCGGCTGCGATGGCGCCCGAAGCGGCGAGCTGGAATGCGGATGCCGTTTCGGATGCTCTCACGGGGAGGATGACGCCCGGTTTCGACGTGCGCGACATCCTCATCGTCCAGCAGATCCGGCGCATCGCCGAGCTCGAGCAGCAGGTCGACGCCCTCAGGGTCGCCATCAGCGCTCGCCGCAATACGGCGCCGAGCACCGCCGCCCCGGATCAGGCGGCCGACTTGCCGGCCAGCTCTACCAGCGCGGGGACGACCCGGTCGATGAAGCGCAGGTAGTCGTCGGCGGTGTTGTAGAGGTACGCCGACAGGCGCAGGTAGCCGACGCCCTCGAAGCTGGTGAAGGTGGCTTCGAATCCCAGCTGCTCGATGACGAACCGGCGCACGCGCGCCGCATCGTCGTCGTTGCGCACCACGCCGTCGGGCAGGCGCACCAGGCGCATCGCCGGCGCCGGGTGGGCGAGGTGCTCGACGTGGTCCTTGCCGTCGACCTCGGCGAAAGCCTGCGCGATCTGCTCCTGCGCCCAGTCGGCGAGCGTGTTGGCGTACGCGCGGATGCGGTCCCAGCCCAGCTCACGGTCCAGATAGGAGAGCGTGTACGGGGCGCACAGCCATGCCGTGTAGTCACCGGTTCCCTGCTCGTCGAAGCGGTCCGGGTAGGGCAGGTTGCGGCCCCACGAGTCGATGAGCGGGTACAGCTCGTCGGCGTGTTCGGGAGCGGCGGCCAGTACGGCGGTCGCACGCGGGTTGCAGACGAATTTGTGCAGATTGCCGGTCCAGTAGTCCGCGCCGAGCGCCATCGGATCGCCGGGGATCAGGCCGGGGGCGTGCGCGCCGTCCACCAGCGTGCGGATGCCGCGGTCGCGTGCGGCCTTTACCATGCGGGCGACCGGGAAGAGCATGGCGGTGGCGGAGGTGATCTCGTCGACGATGACCAGCTTCGTGCGCTCGTTCATGCCCGCCGTGAAGGCGTTGACGATCGTGTCGTCGTCCGCGTCGATGGGGATGTGCACGCGGTGCAGCGTGCCGCCGTTGCGCAGCACATGGCGTTCCGCGCCCATGACCACCGCGCCGTAGCCCATGTCGGACACGAGGATCTCATCGCCGGGCTGCAGGCGCAGCGAGTCGCACACGACGGTCGCGCCGGCGGACGCATTCGGCACGAACGCCATGGCGTCGCGGTCGATGCCCAGCAGATCGGCGGTGTCGAGGCGCGCCTGGCGCAGCATGTCGGGCAGCTCCTGGAACCACTGGCAGGGCGCCTGTTCCATGCGGGTGCGCAGCCGCTGCTGGTGGTCGAGCACGGCGGCGGGAACCGCGCCGTACGATCCGTGGTTGATATGCGGCATGCCCTCGGTGAGCGACCAGAGGTTGCACGCCGGGGTGCCGGTGACGGTGAGCAGTGGAGCAGGGGTGGTCATTGTTGCCTTTCCGTTGGTGGTGAGTGGATGATGATGAGCGGGTGAGCTGAGCCTATATGATACGCATCGTAGTGGCCAGTGCCGTACATGGTTGATTGGTTGATCCTCCCGCTGGCGGGAGGTGGCGCGTAGCGCCGGAGGGTGGTCGGATGTCTAGCGTTGCAGCGTTTCGACCACCCTCAGTCGGCTTTGCCGACAGCCCCCGCCAGCGGGGCAGGCACTTGATCATTTACGGAACGGACCAGTAGATCGTGCCCGGCGGCGCATAGCGAAGCGGCACCCTCGTGTCGGAGGATGCCGCTTCGCTATGGAGCGCTATGCCCGGAGGCCGGGGCGTCACTGCTTGGTGATGAAGGAGAGCACCGGGTTGCCGCCCCAGTTGAACTCGACGCCCTTGAGGTCCTTGGTCGTGACGCCCAGGGCGTTCACGTTGTAGATCGGGATCGACGGCAGGTCGCGCAGCAGCACCTCTTCGGCTTGCTGGTAGATCGAGTTCGCCTCGTCCGTGGAGGACGCGGCGGCCGCCTTGTCCAGCAGCGAGTCGAATTCCGTGCTGCGGTACTTGTCGAAGTTCGATCCGCTGTCGGCGGCCGAGGACGAGTAGATCGGCTTGAGGTAGTTCTCCAGCGACGGGTAGTCCGGGCCCCAGTTGTCGTTGTACGCGGTGTTGAGCGTGCCGTCGCTCAGCGCGGTCAGGTACTCCTGCTTGGTGGGCATGCCGCTCGCCTTCGCATCGATGCCCAGCGTGTTCTTGAGCTGGTTGGCCACCGCCTCGTAGGTTTCCTTGAGGCTGGCGCCGTCGGCGTTGTAGGTGATGGTGAAGTCACCGTCCCACGGGGAGATCTTGTCGGCCTCGGCCCACAGCTTCTTCGCCTCCTCGGCGTTGTGCTTGAGCACGTCGCTGCCCTTGAGCGAGTCGGAGAAGCCGTTGATGGTGGGCGAGGAGAACTCCTGCGAGGGGCTGGCCAAGCCGTTCATGATCTTCTTGCACAGCGTCTCGCGGTCGATCGCCATGGAGATGGCCTTGCGGCGCAGCGTGCCCTCCTCGCCGGAGAAGTGCTTCAGATCCGTGGGGATGCCGAGCGCGATGCGGTTCGGGCCGGCCTTGCTGTAGGCATTGACGGTCTTGTCGGTCAGCAGGTTCTTCAGCGCGGTGGCCGGGACGGTGTTGGTGACGTCGAGGTTGCCGCCCTGCACGTCGGCGTACTGCGCCTTCGGGTCGGTGTAGATCTTGTAGGTCACGCCGTCGTTCTTGGCCTTGTAATAGCCCTTGTAGTAGGGGTTCGGCACCACTTCGATGCTCTGGTTGTGGCTCCACGACTTGAACTTGTACGGGCCGTTGCCCACCGGCTTCTCGCCGTAGCCCTTCGGGTCCTTGTAGAAGCCCTCGGGCAGCGGGTCGAAGCCCATATAGGCGAGCATGGTCGGGAAGACCGAATACGGCGCGTTGAGCGTGACGGTGAAGTGCGTGTCGTCCGTGACCTTCAGGCCGGAGAGCTGCTCGTCGCCCTTGAGCCCGTCCTTCTGCAGGTCGTCGTATCCGGCGATCACCGACATGAAGGTGGCGTTCTTCTGCGCGTTCTTCGCGTTGGCGGTGTAGCTCCACGCCTTGGTGAAGCTCTCCGAGGTCACGGGCGTGCCGTCCGAGAACTTCCAGCCGTCCTGCAGCGTGATGTCGAACACGGTGCTGTCCGCGTTCGCCTTGATCTCCTTGGCGACCTCGTTGATCAGCGTGCCGTCCGGCTTGGTGGCGACCAGGCCGGTGAACAGCATGCCGTTGACCACCATGGAGCCGTTCGATTCGTTGGTGTTGCCGGGAACCAGCGGGTTCTGCGGCTCGCCGATGCCGAAGGTGATGACGTTGCTGTCGGTGCCGCCCGTGGTGGCGGTGCCTGAGCCGGCCCCGCAGCCGGAGACCAGCGTGATGACGGCGACGGCGGCAGCCGCCGATGCCAATAGCCTGCTTTTCATGGGTTGTCCCCCCCTATCTTCTTGGTTCCCCGCCGAGGCGGTTGATCGAATGGTAGGGTCAGGATCGCCATGATCGTGTAAATGCCGTGTTTCGGCTGTGTGTACGCGCGATGGATGGTGGCCGCTAGGCTGGATTCTGACAAGGAAATGTGGAAGCACACATGCTGAACCAAGGAGTCTCACATGTTGAACAATGACGAGCAACGGCTCAAGGAAACGGCCCTTGACTGGTTCGACGCGCACGAGGGGGAGTACAAGCGCGATCTCATGCGATGGGTGTCCATCCCGTCCGTGTCCGACGACTCCGCCGGCGTGCCGGGAGCCCCGTACGGCAAGGGCGTCGCCGATATGTTCGAGGAGATCGCCGCCACCGCCGCCGGGTACGGCTTCGTCTCGACCAACCACGAGGGCTACGCGATGTCGGTGTACGCGACCGAGGACGACAAGCGGTCCGACCGCGACATCGCCATCCTGTCCCACGCCGACGTGGTGCCGGCCGGTCCGGGCTGGCTGTCCGACCCGTTCGAGCCGTACGAGCGCGACGGCTACATCGTCGGCCGCGGCGTGCACGACGACAAGGCGATGTGCGTGCTCGCCGTGTTCGTCATGCGGTTCCTGCGCGACCAGGGCATCTGCCTGAACCATGCGTTGCGGCTCATGTACGGCGGCGCGGAGGAGACCGGCCTGCACGATATGGAGCATTACGTCGACGCCCATGGCGCGCCGTATCGCACGCTCGTCACCGACTGCGGGTTCCCGGTCAACTACGCGCAGAAGGGCGAGATCGGCTTCGACTGCGCGCTGCCGCTGCCCGCCTCCATCGAGTCGATCAGCGCCGGCGTGGCGCCGAACGCGGTGCCCGGCGAGGCGTTCATGGTCTGGCATGGCGATGCGCAGGCGGTCGCTGGCCTGCTGGCGTCCGGCACCGACGAGGGCGGGTCCTTCGAGGTCGAGCCGTTGAGTGGCGGCCGCGCGCGCATCAAGGCGATCGGCCGCTCGGGGCACGGCGCGGTGCCGCAGCTCGCGCTGAGCGCCCTGCACGTACTGGCGTCGACGCTCGGCTCCGACGCCGCTGCCGGTGTGGTGGACGACGAGACGCGGGCGTTCTTCGCCGGACTCGACGGCTGGATCGTGCCGCCCTTCGGTAACGGTTTCGGCTTCGCCTTCGAGGACGAGGACACCGGCAAGACGACCAGCAATCTCGGCATCGCGTCCACCGAGGACGGCGAGCTGCGGCTGACCTTCGACATCCGCTACGCCGTCACCCAGAACGCGGACGACATCATGGGCGTCATCGAGCGCACGGTGGCCGCCGCCGGCGGGCGCATGCTGGACCACACCGTCGACGCGCCGTACTACGTACCCAAGGACAGCTGGGAGGTGACGGTGCTGACCGAGGCGTACGACGACGTGACCGGCATCCCCGCCGAGCCGTTCTCCACCGGCGGCGGCACGCACGCGCGCGTGGTGCCCAATTCGATCAACTTCGGCCCGGGATTCCCGGAGGATCCCGCCTCGATCGCCGCGCTGAGAGAGGCCGGCGTGATCGCGCCGCAGCCGACCTTCGTCAAGAACGGCGGGGCGCACGGGGCGAACGAGTGCATGTCGGTCAAGGACTTCCGCAACGCGTTCCCGATCTTCGTCATCGGGCTGCTGCGCTACGACGCCGCGCTGGCCGAGCGCGAGTAGACGGCGGTCGGCGCGCATCGGGCGCGGTGTTCTTCTGTTGGGATGCGCGCGGGGTGAGCGGCCGGCCGAGACTACTATTGGAAAGCGGGCGCGAGAGCGGTGCAGGTCGCGCCGAACGGCATATGCGGGTACGCATATGCGAACATAGGCAGGTCTTCAGGAGGACAAGCTATGAGCGAGAAAATGGAAGAAGTCGCAACGTCGCAGGCTCCCGCGGCACTGGGCGCTTACAGCCAGGCCGTGAAGGCGAACGGTTTCGTGTTCGTGTCCGGCCAGCTGGGCATCGACCCGGCCACCGGCGAGCTGGCCGGCGAGACCGCTGGCGAGCAGGCCGCGCAGGCGCTGAAGAACATCAAGCAGATTCTTGACGCGGCCGGCACCGGCATCGAGCACGTCGTGCGCGCCACCATCTACATGAAGAACGTCGAGGACTTCAAGGAGGTCGACGCCCGCTACGCCGAGGTGTTCATCGGCTCCGTCAAGCCCGCCCGCGTGGCCTTCGGCGGCAACGACATCCCCAAGGGCGCGCTGGTCGAGATCGACGCCATCGCGGCGCTGTGACGGCCGCCGCCGCGGCGGCGTTGAGGTAGCTAGCGCAGTCAGTGGTGTGTCGCGTACATAACAAAGTGGTTCACGCCCCCGCTGGCGGGGGCTGTCGGCGCGAGCCGACTGGGGGTGGTCGAAAACAGCGCAGAGCTAAGCATTCGACCACCCTCCGGCGCTGCGCGCCACCTCCCGCCAGCGGGAGGGTCAATCAGTTAGTCGTGTACGGACATGCTACGAGATTCCCCTTTTAGCGGGAAACCAGAGCTGATCCGCATGTTCTCCCCTCAGGAAGGGAAGCCGGATTGGCTTGGGGTGCTTTTGTCATGTGCCGGCGCTCGGTGAATCGACCGGGCTCCGGCACATGTGCATATATGGCTACATGTATCGCGCACGACCGGTATTCCGTGGCATAGTTGGGGGCGTGGCATGACGGGTATCGGCCGTTGGCGTCGCCTGCTCCGTGCCATGGAGTCGTGGATCCAGGGGGGCCGTCGGAACCGCAGGGAACGGAGGTGCGCAATGCGCGTCCATGCATGGGGGCCGAGGCGCGGAGCGCCGGTGCTCGCGGTGGTCATCGCGGTCGTGTGCGCCGTCATCGTCTGCAATCTGGCCGCCGTCGCCCAGCGCGCGGTATCCGGGATGCGGTCGGTTCCGCCGCTGCACGCGCCGATCGTCATCGCCCATCGCGGCGACGCGGACGCCCCGGAGAATTCCCTGCGGGCCATTCGCGACGCCGGGTTCCACCATGCCGATTACGCCGAAATCGACGTGAGGCTGACCTCGGACGGGGTCCCCGTCGTCTTTCATGACCGGTACACCGGCCGTCTTTCCGCCGCGGGCCGCAATCTCAAGGTGTCGAAGCTGACGCTGGAACGGCTGCGGTCCATGCCTATGCGCCAGCGCGGCGTCGAGTTCCGCGTGCCGACATTGCACCAGGCGTTGGCCGAGGCGAATCGCAGCGACAACGGGCTCGGGCTGCTGCTCGACATCAAGACCGACGACCGCCATGCCGATACGGTGGCCGGCGCGGTGATCCGGGTGATCGACCGCGCGCCGTACGACCACCTCCTGATGGTGATGTCGCTGAGCAGGCGTGCCGTACGCATCTTCAAGCAGCGCCGGCCGCACTGGCAGGTCGGGCTGTGCGCCAGCGGGCGTCCCTCGCTGATCGGCTGGGGTTTCGGCAAGATGCCCGGCGGCGGTGCCGGCAAGCGTCGCCTTGCGCCGGAACGGCATCGAAACGGGCGATTGGACTCCGGCGTAACCGCCCATGGTGGCGGGGCCGGAGGCGCGAACGGCGATGATAATGGTCGGCCGGATCTGGCGATGGATTTCGTCGTGCTGCGCGGCAAGGAGATCACGAACGGCTTTCTGAAGGTGGCCCATGCGCGCGGCGTTCCCGTGTATGCGGGTGCGGTGAACGATTATCGGACCGCATCCGAGCTGCTGCGCCACGGCGTCAGCGGTTTTCTGGGCAACGCCACTGCGCGGCTGCGCGAGGCGATCGCCGACTACGATTACGACGAGCGATCCGCGGTGGTCGGCTGATCGGCTGACCGGCCGGCGATCGTATCGCGATCGCGGGGAGCGCGCGGGCCGTGGCTGTCGGCGCGCCCGGTAGACTTGGAAGAATGAGTCCTGAAGCCCTGAGCGAACTGATTTCGCAAATTGCACATGAACTGGTTGCAGCCGGAAAGGCCGGCAACCTGACCGATGATCTGATCCCGCCCGTCGAGAAGCTGACCGTGATGCGCCCGAAGGATCGCGCGCACGGCGACTGGGCCTCGAATATCGCCATGCAGCTGGCCAAGAAGGCCGGTATGAAGCCCCACGACCTCGCCGAGCTGTTCGCCGCGGCGCTCGCCGGCGCCGAAGGCGTCAAGTCGGTGGAGGTGGCCGGCCCCGGGTTCATCAACATCACGCTCGATTCCGCGTCGGCCGCCGCCGTGATCGACCAGGTGCTCGAAGGGGGCACCGCGTTCGGCAAGAACGATCATCTGGGTGGCAAGACCCTGAACCTGGAGTTCGTCTCCGCCAATCCGACCGGCCCGATCCACATCGGCGGCACGCGCTGGGCGGCCGTCGGCGATTCGATGGCCCGCGTGCTCGAGGCGAACGGCGCCAAGGTCGTGCGCGAATACTACTTCAACGACCATGGCGAGCAGATCAACCGCTTCGCCAAGTCGCTGGTCGCCGCCGCGCACGGCGAGGAGACGCCGATCGACGGATACAAGGGCAAGTACATCAATGAGATCGCCGACCGCGTGATCGCCGAGGCCGAGGCCGACGGCGTGGACGTGCTGGCGATGCCGCGCGTCGACGGCGGGCTCGACAAGGACGGCAACCCGCTCGGCGAGGGCGATTCCGAGCAGCGCGAGGAATTCCGCAAGCGCGCCGTGCCGATGATGTTCGACGAGATCCAGAAGTCGATGAAGGACTTCCGCGTCCGCTTCGACGTGTGGTTCCACGAGAACAGCCTGTATCAGGACGGCGAGGTCGCCAAGGCGATCGAGGAGCTGCGCTCCCGCGGCGACATCTACGAGAAGGACGGCGCCACCTGGTTCGAATCGACCAAGCATGGCGACGACAAGGACCGCGTCATCATCAAGTCGAACGGCGAATTCGCCTATTTCGCCGCCGACATCGCCTACTACTGGAACAAGCGCCACCGCGAGGCCGACCCGGCCGACGTGGCGATCTACATGCTCGGCGCCGACCACCACGGCTATATCGGCCGCATGATGGCCATGTGCGCCGCGTTCGGCGACGAGCCGGGCGTGAACATGCAGATCCTCATCGGCCAGATGGTCAACGTGATGAAGGACGGCAAGGCCGTGCGCATGTCCAAGCGCGCCGGCAACGTCGTGACCATCGACGACCTGACCGAGGCCATCGGCGTGGACGCGGCCCGCTACTCGCTGGCCCGCACCGACTACAACTCGCCGGTCGACATCGATCTGAACCTGCTCGCCTCGCACTCCAACGAGAACCCGGTGTACTACGTGCAGTACGCGCACGCGCGTTCCTGCAACGTGGACCGCAACGCTCAGGCGGCCGGCGTGACCTACGAGGGCGCCGACGCGAGCCTGCTCGACACCGAGGCCGACGGCGAGGTGCTCGCCGCGCTGGCCCAGTGGCCGGCGACGCTGACCCTGGCCGGCGACCAGCGGGCGCCGCATCGCGTGGCGCATTATCTGGAGGATCTCGCCGCCGCGTACCACAAGTGGTACAACGTGGAGCGCGTGGTTCCGATGGCCCTGACCGAGCCCGAGGAACGGCTGGACGATGCCGCGCGCGAGGCCGTGCGCATCGCCAAGAATCCGGAGCCGGCCCGTGCCGCGGCGCGACTGAAGCTCAACGACGCGGTCCGCACGGTGATCGAGTCCGGACTGGATCTGCTCGGCGTGACCGCGCCGGACAAGATGTGACGGATCGCGGTATTCCGCGTCATCGATTCGCCGACAATGTCCGGCTCCCCTCGCTGAGGGGCACTGGCCGCGAAGCGGTCTGAGGGGAGCATCGCCGCGGGTGCTTGGTGTCAAGCCGGTTCGCATGTTCTCCCCCTCAGTCGTCTGCGCCGACAGCTCCCCTCAACGAGGGGAGCCGGACATGGCGGACGAATCGATGGCGCAGGGTGCCGGCAAATCGCGGTTGACGGATCGCGGTTGTAGGTTGTGAGGCTCCCTTCTTGGCCGCTGCTGGCGGCCGGAGGGAACCAAGGATTAAGGATACGATTATGGCCATTACCCCCATCTGGCCCGAAGCCACGGGCATCGACGAGAACGGCGAGCTCACCTTCCACGGGCGCACGGCGGCGTCGCTGCTCGACGAGTTCGGTTCGCCGCTGTATGTGATCGACACCGACGAGGTGGCGGGGCGCGCCCGTCATTTCGTGCGGGCGGCGGCCGAGGCGTTCAGCAATTCGACCACGCATGTGAGTTTCGCGGGCAAGGCGTTCCTGTCCAAGGAAATCGTGCGGATCGTCACCGGCGCCGGCATGCTGGTCGACACCTGCTCGATGGGGGAGATCCGCATCGCGCTGGCGGCCGGCGTTCCCGGGCGCCGTCTCGTACTGCACGGCAACAACAAGTCCGACGAGGAGATCGCGCTGGCGATCGAGCAGGGCTTCGCCAAGATCGTGGTCGATTCTCCCGACGAGCCGGCGCGCATCGCCGCGATCGCGCAGCGGCTCGGCAAGCGCGCCAGGGTGATGCTGCGCGTGACCTCCGGCATCCACGCGGGCGGGCACGAGTACGTTTCCACCGCGCATGAGGATCAGAAGTTCGGCGTGCCGCTGCTGCCGGCCGGCGCCGATGCCGCGGTGCTGGACGTGCTCGCCGATTTGGCCGGCGTGACCCCTGCCGGGGCGAATGCGCGCGTGGCCGCTGCCGGTGTCGGTGCGGTGGCTGCGGCGTCTGCGGTTGCGGTGGCTGCGGCGGGTGCGGCCTCGGATGATGCGGCTGCGGAGTCGTCCGGCGCCGCGGCGAATCTGCATGAGGGGCGCGAACTGCACCACAATGTGCGTTATCCCTACGATCTCGACCGCTCCGAGGTCTCCGAAACCGACCGCGCGCTCGCCGCGGCGATGGAGGCTGTGGCGGACGGTCCGGCGCTCGCCGTGCTCAAGGACATCTACGCGCGCCAGGACGTGCTCGAACTCGTCGGCGTCCACTCGCATATCGGATCGAACATCCATGATGCGGATGCATTCATCCAAGCCGCCCGCCGCATGATGCTGCTGCGCAAGACCTTCTACGCGACCGACGCCTACACGCTGCCCGAGGTCGATCTTGGCGGAGGATATTCCGTGGCGTACACGGACGGCGAGGATTCGATGGACATCGACGTCGAGCTGCGCCGCCTGGCCGATGCGGTCACCGGCATCAACCGCGCCCTCGGCATGCCTGCGCCGGCGATCTCCTTCGAACCGGGGCGCTGGATCGTGGCTCCGGCCGGCGTGACGCTGTACCGCGTCGGCACGATCAAGCCCGTGCACCTGAGCGGCGGCGACCATGCCGCGACCGACAAGACCGGCAACCCGATCAGCGAGCGCGTCTATGTGTCCGTCGACGGCGGCATGAGCGACAACATCCGCCCGGCGCTCTATGGCGCGGATTACACGGTGCGCCTCGCCAACCGCCATGGCAGCGACGGCACGATGCTGGTGCGCGTGGTCGGCATGCACTGCGAGTCCGGCGACATCATCGTGCATGAGGACCGGCTGCCCGCCGATCTTCGACGCGGCGACATCCTGGCCGTGCCGGTGACCGGCGCCTATGGGCGCACGATGGCGAGCAACTACAACCAGGCGCTGATCCCCGCCGTGGTGGCCGTGTCCGAGTCCGGCGCGCACGTCATGCTGCGGCGCCAGACCATCGACGACCTGCTCGATCTGGATCTCGGCTGATCGGGCGGATCGCTTTGCGCTTCGTTATGCGGCCCCGCTTTGAGCGGGGTCGTTTTTCTATAGGCGGGGTGTATTGCCCCGCTGGGGATGCTTGCGTGGGGCGATGCCATGAGTGGGTAGAAGCGATGCTGCGCTTCGGAACCGCGCGCGTGGTTGTTTCTTCTACGGTGTAGGTGCGTCGCCCCGCTGAGCAGGGTGTGGGTGGGGTGCTAGCGCGAGAGGCTAGGCGCTGTGCTTCTTTGGAGGTTTTGTGCGTGGTTGTTCTTCTATGGTGTAGGTGCGTCGCCCCGCTGGGCAGGGTGTGGGTGGGGTGCTAGCGCGAGAGGCTAGGCGCTGTGCTTCTTTGGAGGTTTTGTGCGTGGTTGTTCTTCTGCGGTGTAGGTGTGTCGCCCCGCTGAGCACGGTCTTGGCGAAGCGGAGCGGTGAGTGGGTAGAAGCGGTGCTCCTCTTTGAAACCGTGCGTGTGGTTGTTTTTCTATGGTGTAGGCGTTGCACTCCTCTGGAAGCTCTTGCGCGCGATATAGCCAAGGCGTAGCGGCAATAAAAAATCTCCCGCCCGAAGGCGGGAGATCGGTGGCGCATGCGATCGTCGACGATCGCCGACGATCGCTTACGACGCGGCGCTTACTTGGCGGTGACCGTACCGACCGGTGCTCCGGTGGTGACGGCGCCCGTGGCGGTGATGCGCAGATCGCTGATCGCCGTGGGGTTGGTGAAGACCACGATCACGTCGGTCGGCTTGCCGGCCGCCTTGATGGCCGCCCAATCCACGTCGACGAGCGGGGCGCCCGCGGCGATGGACTGGCCTTCGGCCACCTGCATCGTGAAGGGCTCGCCCTTCAGCTGCACGGTGTCGACGCCGATGTGCACCAGCACCTCGATGCCGGCGGCGGTGGTGATGCCGACCGCATGCTTGGCCTGGGCCACGGTGGTCACCTTGCCGGCGACCGGCGAGACGATGCGCGCCGAGGAGGGAACCACGGCGAAGCCGTCGCCGAGGATCTTCGCGGCGACGGTCTCATCGGGAACCTCGGCGATCGCCTTGATCGCGCCATCGGCTGGCGCGAGGATCGTCTCGGTCGCGGCGGGGGCGGCCGGAGCCGGCGTGGGAGCGGCAGCGGGAGCTGCCGTCACGCTTTTGGGGCCGCACCACCTCCGGCGACCGCCCCGGACGCGATGTCGTTCATCGCGTCGGCCACGGCCTGCACCTGCGTGCCGACGATGACCTGGACGTTTTTCTTGTCGAGCACCTTGACGCCCGGCACGCCGGTGCGCTTGATCGCCTCGACGTCAACCTTCGAGGAGTCGACGACACCCATGCGCAGACGGGTGATGCAGTTCTCGATCTCGGTGACGTTGGACTTGCCGCCGAGCGCCGCGTACAGCGCCGAGGCCATGTCGACGTACTTGTCGCCGGAGGCGGTGGTGGCGGTGTCGGTCGCGGCGGAGGAGGCGTCCTCATCGGTGCTGTCGCCGCGGCCCGGGGTCTTCAGGTTGAACTTCTTGATCATGAAGTCGAACACGAAGTAGTAGATGACCGCGAAGACCACGCCTTGCACAAGCAGCATCCATGGCATATGCGCCTGCGGCACCTTCAGCGACAGGAACCAGTCGATGAAGCCTGCGGAGAAGTTGAATCCGGCGATCCATTGGAACGCCGCGGCGATGAACACCGAGATGGCGGTGAGCACCGCGTGCACGACGTACAGCGGGAAGGCGGCGAACATGAAGGAGAACTCCAGCGGCTCGGTCACGCCGGTGAGGAAGGCGGCGAGGCCGCCGGCCAGCATCAGGGAGCCGACCGTCTTGCGGTTCTCGGGCTTGGCGTTGCGGTAAATCGCGAACGCGCCGGCCGGCAGGCCGAACATCATGATCGGGAAGAAGCCGGCCTGGTAGATGCCGGTGACGTAGGTGCCGAACGGGTGGAAGCCGCCGGTTGCCTGCACGGCGCCTTGTCCGGACCAGAACTTGGTGATGTCGTCGATGCCGGCGAGGTTGAACCAGAACACGTTGTTCAGCGCGTGGTGCAGACCGGTCGGGATGAGCAGGCGGTTGAAGAACGCGTAGATGCCCGCGCCGACGGCGCCGAGGCCCATGATGGACTCGCCGAACCAGACCAGCGCGCCGTAGACGGCCGGCCAGATGAACAGCAGGAGCAGCGAGACGAGCGACATGATCGCGGCCGTCAGGATCGGCACGCAACGGCGTCCGGAGAAGAACGCCAGGAAGTCCGGCAGTTTGGTTTTACCGAACTTGTTGTAGAGCGCGCCGGCGATGCAGCCGACCAAGATGCCGAAGAACACGTTCTTGTTGCCGATGGCGCCGGGCGCGAACGCCGGGTGCTCGGTGGCGATCTTTTCGGCGTCGAAGCCGAGGAACATGGATGCGGAGCCCATGATCGTGGTGATGGTCAGGAAGCCGACCAGGCCGGACAGCGCGGAGGCGCCGTCCTTGTCGCGGGCCATGCCGATGGCGACGCCGACGGCGAACAGCAGACCCAGATTGTCGAGGATCGCCGAGCCGGTTTTGACCAGATACGCGGAAACTACGTTGTTACCGCCCCAGGCACTCGGATCGATCCAGTAACCAAAGCCCAGAAACAGTGCCGCGGCAGGCAAGCACGCAACGGGCAGCATAAGAGCGCGGCCAAGGCGCTGGATATATGCTTTCATTCCAACCTCCCTCTGAGGAAAAGGCGACGTCAAAAACTACTACGTTGCTTTCTTGTTGATATATGTGACACAGCTTCCGCCATTGGCACCGGAATCACACAACTTGTCAGCACAACGCCGCTTCAGAACACACCATACTTCAGCTTCGACGCGCGCGGCAAATATTTCGTTAAGTATCTTTACATGGATGCCGTGCGCCACATGCATGCTTGCGGCGCTTAGCGCTACGGGGTTGGGGCCTTCGGCGCCGCGGCCCGGGGGCGCGCAAATTCGTTATGGAACTTTCGCCGCGGCGTGTCGGATTCATTCCGTAGGATGGTGAAGGACTTGTGATCGCCGCCGACCGGCGGTGACACCCAATGAAAGGATGCTTGTGGCACAGTTGAACCAAGAGCCCATCCGCGTCGGACTGCTGGGCGCGGGAACCGTCGGATCGCAGACCGCACGCCTGCTGGTGGAGCAGAAGGACGAACTCGCGGCCCGCATCGGCCGTCCGATCGAGCTGGCCGGCGTGGCCTGCCTCGATCCGGATGAGGTGAACTTCCCGTGGATCGACAAGTCGCTGCTGACCACCGACACGATGTCCGTCGCGACCAACGCCGACATCGTCGTCGAGCTGATCGGCGGCACCACCGTGGCCCGCACCTTCGTCATGGCCGCGATCGAATCCGGCGCGTCCGTCGTCACCGCGAACAAGGCGCTGCTGGCCAAGTACGGCCCTGAGATCTACGCCGCGGCCGACACCAAGGGCGTCGACATCTACTTCGAGGCCGCGGTCGGCGGCGCGATCCCGTTCCTGCTGCCGCTGCGCGAGTCGCTGGCCGGCGACAAGGTGACGAGCATGCTCGGCATCGTCAACGGCACCACCAACTACATCCTCGACGAGATGACCACCAAGGGCCTGCAGTTCGACGACGTGCTCAAGGACGCCCAGGCCAAGGGCTACGCCGAGGCCGACCCGACCGGCGACATCGAGGGCTACGACGCCGCGAACAAGGCTGCGATCATGGCCACGCTCGGCTTCCACACCAACGTGACGATCGACGACGTGAGCGTCGAGGGCATCACGCGCATCACCGCCGACGACATCGCCGCCGCCACCGCGGAGAACAAGGTCATCAAGCTGCTGGCCGTCGTCGAGAACGGCGAGGCCGGCGTGTCCGCGCGCGTCTACCCGGCGCTGATCAGCAACACGCATCCGCTCGCCTCCGTGCACGGCTCGTTCAACGCCGTGTTCGTCAAGGCCGAGGCCGCCGACGATCTCATGTTCTACGGCCGCGGCGCCGGCGGCGCCCCGACCGCCTCCGCCGTCGTCGGCGACGTGGTCGCCGAGGCCCGCCACATCGCGCGCGGCTGCACCGGCCCGACCATCCCGATGTACAAGGACCTGCCGAAGGCGCCGATCAACGCGAGCAAGGCCGCGTTCGCGGTGCGCTTCCTGATCCATGACAAGCCGGGCGTGCTGGCCGCGATCGCCAAGGAATTCGCCGATCACGGCGTCTCCATCAACGGCGTGAACCAGGATCTGAAGCCCACGCTCAGCGACCCGGGCTACGACGGCGAGATCCAGCAGCTGCGCCTGGTCACCCACCTGACCGACGAGGTGACGCTGCGCGAGACCGTGCACGCCGTCTGCCAGCTCGACTGCGTGACCGGCGAGCCGTCGATCCTGCGCGTGATGGACTGAGGCAAACTGAGGCAATACGGGACCGAGGTAATACAAGATGGAACCGATCTGCAAGCAGGTCAAAGTACGCGTGCCGGCCACCAGCGCCAATCTGGGCTCGGGTTTCGACACGGTGGGCCTTGCGCTCGACTATCACGATGAGCTCACCTTCACGATGTGCGCCGATCCGTCGAACCGGGCCGCGCAGGTGCTGATCCACGGCGAGGGCGAGGACACGCTGCCCCGCGACGAGACGCATCTGGTGGTCTCGACCTTCCGCCGCGCCTGCCAGACCTTCGGTTTGGGGCGTTTCGGGTTCATTCTTGAGGCGCGCAACAACATCCCGCAGGCCCGCGGCATGGGGTCGTCCGCTGAGGCGATCGTCGCCGGCATCGCGGCCGCCGCCGCGTTCGCCCACGACGACGAGCTCGACCGCGATCCGGTGTTCGAGCTCGCCGCCGCGATCGAGGGGCATCCCGACAATGTGGCGCCGGCCGTCTACGGCGGCATGACCGCCTCGTGGAACCTCGACACGGCCGAAGGCGTCGGCTCGATCCCGATTCCGGGCGGCGAGCCGCTGCACAGCGGCTTCCACACCGTCAAGTACCGGGTCGACCCGCAGATCCACGCCTCCGTGTTCGTGCCCGACTATGAGCTGTCCACGGAGGAGGCGCGCGAGGCGCTGCCCGGGGCCGTCACCTACCGCGACGCGGTGTTCAACGTGTCGCGCGTGGCGCTGATGGCCGCCGCGATGAACCCCGGCGCGCTCGCCTCCGCGTCCGACCCGAACGCGCTGCTGTTCACCGCCACGCAGGACAAGCTGCACCAGCCGTACCGCAAGAACCTCATGCATCCGTCGTGGGACCTGATCCAGGCGCTGCGCTCCCGCGGCTACGCGGCGGCCGTTTCCGGCGCCGGCCCGTGCGTGCTGGTGCTGCACTACGGCGACGCGGCGACGTCCATCGAGCAGGTGGTCTCCGAGCAGCTCGCCTCCGGCCACTGGAAGGTGCTGCACCTGCCGGTCGACACGCAGGGCGTGCAGATCGAGCGCAAGTAGCGTCCCGTTTTTTTCCGACAGCCTCCTTCGGGAGGCTGTCGCCGTATGTGGGGCGTCTCCGGCAGTCGCGGTGTGAGTTGCGGTGTGCCTGATTGGCGATCTGAGGGGCGAAATGGGCTGGTTGCAGACGTCTTTCGGCGATCTGAGGGGCAGTATCATCGCCATACCGAGCCGCAATAACAGCAATCCCTTGCAGTGAGGCCTCGAGCATGGTCGTGGCAGGCTTGGCGGTTGCCCCTCAGATCGCCGAAAGACGTCTGCAGAAGGCGTATTTTGCCCCTCAGATCGCCAAAACGCTGCAATGCGGAGGGATTATTGCTGGCGGTATCGGCGGGGATTCGGCCATGGCGTTCGCACCGTGATGCGGTAGCATGGCTGTAGCGTGCCGAGTGGGGGCAGCCAGAGCAAAGTGAGGCCAATAATGTCCATTCCGCTGATTCTTGCGTCCAAATCGAAACCACGCCGCGACGTGCTGTACGCGGCCGGCATCTGCCCGACCATCCGCGTCTCGCACGTCGACGAGCCGGCCGCGCTCGAGCGCGCCGCCGCCGAGGCGGGCGTCGGCGTCGATGACCTGAGCATCGAGCAGCGGGTGATGATCCTCGCCGAGGCCAAGGCCCAGGCCGTGCATCAGGCGTACCGTGACGTGGCCGACGCCGCCTTGGCGGCGACAGGCGAGCGGGTGATCGCCTATCCGCTGCGTGCCGCGGAATTCGCCGAATCCGAATCCGCTGGCGCCGATGACGGGGCGGCGCCCTCGCCGGCCGTCACGGCCTCGGCGCCGATCGACTATTCAAAGGCCACCATCGCCACAACCCGGGACTTCTCCGGCGTGGACATACCGACCGTCACCGAGCCGATCTCCAACGTGGTCGCCATGCAGCCGGGCCTGACAAGGTCCGAGGTCGGCCCGCTGATCGTCGGCTGCGACTCCATGTTCCTCATGGACGGCGAGTGCTACGGCAAGCCGCACAGCGCCGAGGTGGCGCGCGAGCGGCTGCGGCGCATGCGCGGCAACAGCGGCGAGCTGTGGACCGGCCACTGCGTGATCGATTTCGCGACCGGGCGCGTGGAGCGCGGGGCGAGCCGCGCCACGATCCATTTCTGCGACTACTCCGACCGGGACATCGAGCGGTACATCGCCACGGGCGAACCGTTGGAGGTGGCCGGATCGTTCACCCTTGAGGGCTTCGGCGGCGCGTTCATCGACGGCATCGAAGGCGATCCGCACGGCATCATCGGCATCAGCCTGCCGCTGCTGCGCCGGCTGACGGCACGTCTTGGCGTGCAGTGGCCGGACCTGTGGAACATGCTGCGCGGCGAATCCGAACCGGACGGCAAAACCGGCCCGGCCGGCATCGTGCCTCCCGAGGAGAACGTGCACCAGCCCGGCGACGGCTGGATCGACTGTGCGTGCGGCCGCAAGCATTGGGGCATCAACGGGGCGTCCGGCGTGCTGCTGGCCCGGCGCGACCCGGCAAGCGGCGAGGTGACGCATGTGGTCATGCAGCACCGGGCCGTGTGGAGTGCCGAGGGCGGCACCTGGGGCATCCCCGGCGGCGCCAGCGCGGACGGCGAAAGCCCCATCGAGGGCGCGCTGCGCGAGTCCTATGAAGAGGCGAACATCACGCCGGAGGACATCGAGGTGGTGGGCACCTACCGCGAGGACCACGGCCCGTGGGCGTACACCACCGTCTTCGCGTTCGAGAAGCCGGGGCACAAGGTGACCCCGCGCGCCAACGACGACGAAAGCATGGAGATCGAGTGGGTGCCGATCGACGAGGTGCCCGACCGCAAGCTGCTGACCGCGATGAAGGCCGACTGGCCCCGTTTCGCCGCGCGTCTGCGCGCCCTCGCCGCCGAGCGGCGCGGCGAGTAGCCGGAGAGCCGGAGGCGTTCCGTCGATATCCTGCGTCGTTAATCCGTAGTAATTTTGGCTCCCCTCTCTGAGGGGAGCTGGCAGCGAAGCGGTCTGAGGGGAGCATTCCCGCGAACACCTGAATCAAGCCGATTCGCATGCTCTCCCCTCAGTCGGCTATGCCGACAGCTCCCCTCATGGAGGGGAGCCGGATATAGTTCGACGAACTTATGATGGGGGGCCGGGCTCCGGCTCCGGCTCATGCGCCCGCATCGCGGGATCGTGTTCTCTATGTGGGATGTTGCGACGCCTGCGGCGAATTAGGTATAGGATTCCGCAGCGGCAAGGCAAAGGAGATGCCATGACCAGCAACACCTATCATTTCGAAGACAAAGTCGTTATCGTCACCGGCGGGGGCACCGGCATCGGGCGCGCGGTCACGCGGGCGTTTCTCGACAACGGCGCCACCGTCGTGGCCGTAGGCCGCAGGCAGGAGCCGCTCGACGAGACCGTGGCCGGATACGAGCGCGGGCATACGCACATCACCGACGTGTCCAACCACGAGCAGGTCGCCGAGCTGGTGCGCTCGGTGGTGGACCGGTTCGGTCACCTCGACGTGGTGGTGTCCAACGCCGGCATCTTCGAGGGCGGCGAGATCGAGAACGTGTCCGACGACGTCTGGCACAAGCTGTTCTCCGTGAACCTCGACGGCCTGTTCTACCTGACCAAGGAAGCGCTGCCGTACCTGATCGAATCCCACGGCAACATCGTGGTGGACACCTCCGTCTCGGGCCTGCGCGGCGATTGGGGCCAGACCGCCTACAATTCCACCAAGCACGCGATGAACGGGTTCGTGCGCTGCGTGGCGCTCGACTACGGCGCCAAGGGCGTGCGCGTCAACGCCTTCGCCCCGGGCTTCATCGAAACCGACATCAACAAGGAGGTCTGGAGCGATCCCGAGCGCGTCAAGCCGTATCTCGACCGCGTGGCGCTCGGGCGCACCGGCCGCGCCGAGGACTGCGCCGGAGTCGCCCTGTTCCTCGCCTCGGACGATGCCGCCTATCTCACCGGTCTGGTCGTGCCCGTCGACGGCGGCACCACGGCGGCCACCGGTCAGGGACGCAACTCCTACGAGAACGACACCCGCTCGGTGCTCTGATCCGCTGCCGTCCTGCCTTCCGTCTTGTCTGCGGCCCGCCGTCGGGAGCAGGCAAGGCGGCTTTGCCGATGGCCGGCGATCGGCAACGCCGCGTGATACCCCCTAATCCTCACGGATGAGGGCGGCCCGTGCGTCGCGGCCAAGTTCATCCCGCTGCCTGATGGTTGGCTGAGCGTGACCTTCGTATTGTCGGTGATATGACTACAACAACACCGCAATATCAGCAATTCCAGCAGCCCGTGCAGCCTCGGGCCGGACAGCAGCCCGCTGTGCCGGCCGGCGCCCAGCCGGTGCTGATCGCCACCGATCTGGTCATGGACTACAGCGCCGCCATGGCCCGCACGCAGGCCGGCCGCGCCACGACCGGCGTCGGCGCCGGGCCGTCCGCCGCCGTGCCGGGCATACACACCCTGGCGCTGAACCATGTGAGCTTTGCGCTGGTCGAAGGCGAAAGCGTCGCGGTCATGGGCCCGTCGGGCTCCGGCAAGTCGACGCTGCTGCACTCGCTGGCCGGCATCATCAAGCCGACCGGCGGATCGGTCGCCTTCCGCGGGGCCAACCTGACCGCGATGAGCGACGCCGACCGCACCAAGCTGCGCCGCGGCGCCTTCGGCTTCGTCTTCCAATCCGGGCAGCTGCTGCCCGAACTGCCCGCCGTGGAGAACATCGCGCTGCCGATGATGCTGGGCGGCATGGATTATCGCTCGGCCACCGATGCGGCCATGCTGTGGCTCGAACGGCTCGGTCTGCGCGCGCTCGCCACGCACCGTCCCGGCGAGATGAGCGGCGGTCAGATGCAGCGCATCGCGATCGCCCGCGCGCTCGCCGTGCGCCCGGCCGTCGTCTTCGCCGACGAGCCGACCGGCGCCCTCGATCAGGCCACCGGACGCGAGGTCATGGGCATCCTTATGGAGGCCGCCCAGGCCAACGGTTCGGCCGTGGTGGTCGTCACGCACGACCCGAACGTGGCCTCATTCTGCGGGCGTACCGTGATCATGCGCGACGGGCAGCTGTATACGGCCGAGGCGGCCGCGCAGTACGGCTGGAACGGGGGCGCGCGATGAGCACCTTCGCGCTGTGGCGCCTGTTTCACCGCCCCGGGTCGCGAGGCTCGGCCGGTCACACCTCCGTGCTCGCCATCGTCGCGTTCGCCGCGGCGACCGCGATCTTCCTGACCGTGCTCGGCGGCGTGCACGGCTTCATCTGGCGCGCGTCACCCGACCACACGGTCGGCTGCCTGCTCAACGATGCGGCCTGCGCCCCCGGCACCCGTGCCATATGGCTGAAGCGGCTCTCCGACCCCAGTGATCCGGCCGGGATCGCCGGCGGCTACGTGCTGCTCGCCTGCTTCGCCTGCGTGCTGCTGATCGTGCCGTTCATGGCGCTCGCCGGCTCGGCCGCGCGCCTGGCCGCCTCCCGCCGCGACGCCCGTCTCGCCACGCTGCGCCTGGCCGGGGCGACCAACAGCCAGGTGGTCAAGCTGACCGCGCTCGATGCGGCCGGCCAGGCCCTGGTCGGGGCGCTGATCGGCATTGTCGGCTATTTCCTGATCATGCCGCTGATCATGCTGCTGCGCTTCCAGAACCAGGGGTTCACCTTCGAGCAGCTGTGGGTCGGCTCGCTGACGCTGGTCGCGGTGCTGGCCGGCGTGACCGTGCTGGCGCTGGTCTCGTCTCTGATCACGCTGCGGCGCGTGGCGATCACGCCGCTCGGCGTCACCTCGCGCGCGTCCGAGCCGCTGCCGTCCGCGTGGCGCGTCGTGATCTTCGTGGCGGTGGTGGCCGCCGCGATGTTCATGTTCAAGAATCCGGAACTGCTGCGCGGCTTCGGCAACGTGGCGCTGTATGCGATGGTGTTCGGCTTCATGTTCCTGTGCTTCGCGCTGATCAACCTCGCCGGGTCGTGGGTGGTCACCGCTCGTGCCAAGGCGCGTGCCCGCCGCCCGAGGAACGTGGCGACCATGATCGCGATGCGCCGTATCCTCGACAACCCGAAGCGCGCGTGGCGCAACGTGTCGGGCATCGCGCTGGCCGTGTTCATCGCGGGCATCACGTCGATCGCCGGATACGTCACCGTGTCGAGCAGCAGCGGGGACGCCGGCGCGAACGATGTCGGCATGATCTTCGCCCGTGATATCGGCACCGGCGGCATTCTGACGCTGGTGTTCGCGGCGGTGCTCGCCGCCGTCAGCTCGGGCGTGATGCAGGCCGGCAGCGTCTATGACCAGGCCGCGGAATACCGCATGCTCGTGCTTGAAGGCACTGACGTGGCCACGCTGAACAAGGCCCGTTTCGAGGAGGTGTTCACCCCGCTCAACACGGTGGTGCTCGTCTCCGGCGGCTGCGCGATGCTGCTCATGCTTCCGCTGTTCGCCGAGGCGATGACCGCGCCGGCCACGCTGCTGAGCTTCTTCGGCGGGCTCACGCTGTGCTACGTGCTGGTAGCGGTCGGGGCGTTCGCCTCGAACCGGGTGGCCGCGAGCCTGGATCTTATGGATTACCGGGCCGACGACTGACGGTGGCGGCGGCCGGATGGCGCCGGGTGGCGCTAGATGGTGCCGGATGTCATGGGATCGGCGGCAATTGCGGCGTAACCGCGAGTTGTCGGTGCGGGGTTGAGCAGTGGAACCGGTTGTAATGCTGTTTATAGCGTTACAACCGGTGTTTTTTGCGCTTGTCTCGCCGGGCGCGCACCGACAACTCGCGGTTACGGATCATGTGCGGTTGAGGCGTTGGGGATTCCTGGCCTCTCCTTAGGGAGAGGGGAGCCGGAAGGAGCCGGCGGCGCATATGCAAAAGCCTCCCGTGCGCCGCTGCGAGGCACACGGGAGGCTTCCCAACCGCAGCATCATATGCAGAATAAGGAGTAAGGGCATATGTTGCCGCGGTCGCACCGCGCCGGGATCCGCCGCGGGCCGCGACCGGCATCGAAAGCTCCATGCAGTCGATGCGTGCGGCCGGCCGCCTTCGGCACGGTGACTATTCAGTTATCGGCGTCGAATCGCACCGGCATCGCCGTCAAATCATCGATCGAATCATCAGTCGAATCATCAACGACGGCCGCCAGGCGACCCGTCGCCGCGTGACGGACGTTCATCAGGCCGGCGTCCGGTCGGGAAGCGCCGGCCCGGAGAACGACGTCACTTCTGCCAGCCGATGTCCTGCGGCAGGCTGCCGGCGAAGCCGGACGGGCCATAGTTGGCCAGGCCCTTCTTTGCACCGAGGTACGAAGCCGGGTTGGAGACCGGGATGGTGCCATACAGCTTGAAGGCTTCCTTCTCGGCGGCGTTCACGGCCTTGGTCTGCTCGTCATAGTCGGAGAGGTTGCCGGCCTTCTTGACGAGCTCGTCGATCGTCTTGTTGCCCACGTAGGAGAAGTTGGACGGGCCGTCGGAGGTGTACAGCTGCGGGGCGGACACCACGAAGGTCATGGCGCTCGGAGCCTGCCAAGCCATCGGCAGCACCTGGTAGTTGCCGGAAGTCACGGTGTCGGAGAACTTGGACTCGGCCACGTTCACGACCTTGACCTTGATGCCGGCCTTCTTCATCATCGCCTGGTAGGCGTTGGCGAGGGCCTGCTGGGTGGCGTCGTCACCGAAGAAGGTGAAGGAGATCTCAAGGGTCTTACCGCCCTTGGCGTAGTAGCCGTCCTTGCCCATCTTGTAGCCGTCGGCCTCAAGGGTCTTCTTGGCGTTGTCCACGTTGTACTTGGCCTCGGAGGGCAGGTTGTTCTCGTAGCCCTTCTGGAACGGCAGCAGCAGCTCGGAGCCCGGCTGATCGGCCTTCCAGTTCAGGCCCTGGAACTGCACGTTGTTGTAGGTGTTCACGTCGAAGGCCTGGGTGATGGCCTTGCGCACCTGCAGGTCGTCAAGCGGCTTGGACTTGCCGTTGTATTCCAGCACGCGGGTCTTGGTGCTGTAGCCGATGCGCAGCTGGGCGTCCTTGACGGAACGGATGGCCTTGATGTCGTCCTTGGTGGAGGCATCCACGGCATCGATCTCGCCGTTCTGGAAGGCGTTGAGGGAGGCGGTGTCGGCCATCTGCTTGTAGACGATCTTGTCCAGCTTCGGCTTGTTGCCCCACCACTTCTCGTTCGGCACGAAGGTGACCTGGGAGTCGGAGAAGGAGTCGACCTTGTACGGACCGGCGGCCCACTCGTTGTGCGGGTTCTTCACCCAGCCCCGAGTGAAGGTCTTCGGGTCGGCGGCCTTCGGGTTCACCAGAGCGCCGAAGACTTCCTGCCACGGGTAGTATGGGGTCTTGTAGGTCACCTTGATCGGGGAGCCGCTGACCTGGTCGGTCATGAGCAGGCTGGGCTGGTACCAGCTCCAGAACTCGGACATGTAGCTGGTGTTGCCGTCGGAAGACATGTAGTTCCAGTTCGGGCCGATCTCGATGGCGGACAGGGTCAGCGTGCCGCCGTCCTTGACGTTGTCACGGCTCTGGTGGTTGTCGTAGCGCTCGGTGATCTTCGGCATGGGCAGATCGCCGGTGTACGACGCATCGATGCCTGCCGGCGGTTCGGCGGCGCTCGAGGCGCCGTTGGAGCCGTTGCCGTTGCCATTGCCCGAGCCGCAGCCGGCGAGCAGCATGGCAAGCGCCGCAGTGGCCGCGGCGAGCGCGGTCAGCTTACGTGTCTTGTTCATTGTTGTTTCCTCCTCTTATCATTGTTGTTTCCTCCTCTTATAGAGTTCCGACCGTCATGCGAAGTGGCATGCAACCTGATGGCCGCTCGGTCGGGAAGTATCATGCGGGCGCAGCGCCGGGCGTTCGCCGCGGCAGCGGGCCTGTTGTTCGGCGCTCAGCTTGGGCTTGAGCGGGCGGCGGCCCATGAACGGGCAGCCTTCGAACGTCTCGGTGGGGCTGGGCACCTCACCTTCGAGCACGATGCGCTTGCGGGTGCGTTCCGCCTTCGGGTCCGGCACCGGCACGGCGCTGATGAGCGCCTGGGTGTACGGGTGCAGCGGGTGCTCGAACACGTCCTCGGTGTCGCCGGATTCCACGATGCGGCCCAGATACATCACCGCCACGCGGCTGGAGATGTGGCGCACCACCGACAGGTTGTGGGCCACGAACAGGTAGGCCACGCCCAGCTTGTTCTGCAGGTCCTCAAGCAGGTTGATCACGCCGGCCTGGATGGACACGTCCAGCGCGGAGACCGGCTCGTCGAGCAGCACGAGCTTAGGGTTGACCGACAGCGCACGCGCGATGGCGATGCGCTGGCGCTGGCCGCCGGAGAACTGCGTGGGGAAGCGGTCGACCTGGTCGGGGTTCAGCTCCACCAGGCGCATGAGTTCGCCGATGCGTTCGCGGATCCGCTCCTTGGAGTAGTGCTGGACCTTCATCGGCTCGGCCAGGATGTCGTAGATCGGCAGGCGCGGGTCGAGCGAGCTCATCGGGTCCTGGAAGACGTACTGCACGGCCGAACGCAGCTCGCGGCGCTTCTCGCGCGGGATCTTGTGTTCGAGCTTGGTGCCGAACATCTCGATCTCGCCTTCCTGCGGCTGTTTGAATTCCATGATCTCCATGAGCGTGGTGGACTTGCCGGAGCCGGATTCGCCGACGATGCCGAGGGTCTTGCCGGGGTACAGGTCGAAGTTCATGCCGCGCACCGCGTGCACGGTGCCGGCCTCGGAGGCGAAGCTGACGGTGAGGTCGCGTACTGAAATCACCGGTTCCTGTGCCACGTTGTGCGCTCCTGTGTTGGTGTCGTTGCTGGTTGTGATGTCGTTTGCCGCGTTGCTTGCGTTGCGCTGTTCGTTCTTGCTGCGCTGTTCGTCGCTCATGATGATCGCCTCGTCTCTCATTCGGCCTTGCCGCCGGAACGGGAGTACGGGTCGATGGCGTCGCGCAGGCCGTCGCCGATCAGCTGCACGGAGAAGGTCAGGACGATCAGCACCACGGACGGGAAGATCAGCACCCACGGCGAGGTCTGCACCACGGACTGGCCGGCGTTGAGCAGCGTGCCGAGCGAGGTGTCGGGCGCCTTGATGCCCAGACCCAGGAAGCTCAGTGAGGTCTCGCTGTTGACCGCGCCGATCACGCCGAGCACGGTGTTGATGACCAGCACCGAGCCGAGGTTCGGCACCAGGTGGCGCACGATGATGGTGAAGGACGGCACGCCCATGAACTTCGCCGCGCGGATGTATTCGCGGTCGCGCAGGCTCAGGGTCAGAGTGCGCAGCGTACGCGCGTAGCCGATCCAGCCGAAGGCGGTCAGGCCGATGGCCAGCCACAGCCAGTCGCTGCCGCCGGCGGCCATGCCGACGATCAGGGCGATGAGCAGGAAGGACGGCACGACCAGCAGCATATCCAGCAGCCACATGCCCACATGCTCGAACCAGCCCTCGAAGAATGCCACGGCCGTGCCCACCAGGGCGGCGATGATCGTGGTGCCGAAGGAGCTGAAGATACCGATGGTCAGCGAACGGCCGAGGCCGCGGATGATCATCGCGTACATGTCCGAGCCGCCGACGGTGGTGCCCAGCCAGTGCTCGGCGGACGGTGGCGAGGCGAGGGCGGCGAAGTCGGGTTAGTCGTAGCTCCATTGGGAGAGTTTCGAGCCGAAAATCGCCAAGAGGATCAGCAGAATCAGCACCACCAGGCCGACCACGGCCGAGGGGCGGCGCATGAAGCGGCGCACGTACAGCTGCATGCGGCCGGTGCGGTGGAAGTCGTCGTTGCCGGACGCCTCCTGGGCGTTCCTGGCGTCGGCGGACTGCGGCTCGCTGCCCTGCGGATCGGTGAGTTCCATATCCTGGGCGTCGGCGTCGGAGACCATGTTCTCGTTGTCGTTCATCATGTTTGATCGTCCTTTTGCGCGGGGCTCAGCTCAGTCGGATGCGCGGGTCGAGCCACGCGGAGAAGATATCCGACAGCAGCGCGCCGGTCAGCGTGCACACGCCGCCGAACGCGGCCACTGCCACGGCGCCGTTGATGTCATTGTTGGCGATGGTCTGGGTGAAATACATGCCCAGGCCGTTGATGGCGAACACGTTTTCGGTGATCACCGCGCCGGTGAACACGCCGGCGATGGAGAAGGCCACGTCCACGGCGGTCGGGATCAGCGAGGTGCGCAGCGCGTGGCGGCGGATGGCCGCGTTGAGCGTCAGGCCCTTGGCACGGGCGGTGCGCACGTAGTCGGCGTTCATCGTGTCGAGCAGGTACGTGCGCTGGGTGAGGTGGTAGCCGACCATGCCGGGGATCGTCATCACGATGGTGGGCAGTATCAGGTGCTGCAGGTAGTCGAGCAGCCAGAGCACCGGGTTGGAGCCTTGGTAGGAGTGCAGGCCAGTCACGTAGAACACGCGGTTGCCCACGATGTTGTTGAAGTTGATGTCCAGCAGCACCACCATCAGGCCCATGACGGCGGCCGGGACCACCAGGAAGAACGTCGCGGTGGCGTTGAGCACGCGGTCCTGCCACTTGTACTGGCGGATGGCCGTGTACACGCCGATGCTCACGCCGAAGATGATGGAGAGCACGGTGGCGAGCGTCACCAGCTGCGGCGAGGCGTGGTGGCCTGTGGTGGTGTGTGGCGACGAACTTCGCTGATGCGGTATCGGATGGATGAGGTCGGATCGAACCCGTTCGTTCGGGTGTGTTGAGGATGCCCCCGATTTGATGCGGGGGATGGCTGTGGTGCTGGTGTCCCGCGTTACGATTCGGCTGCGATGGCTGGCTCCTCTCAGTCGGCTACGCCGACAGCTCCCCTCAGAGAGGGGAGCCGGCGTTAGGCGGCTGGAGCGTCTCGCGGTCAGCTCAGCAGCGCTGCGATGACCGCAATGAACACGGGGCTGGTCATGGTGCTGATGAGGATGCCGTCGCGCGCGAAGGTGAGGCCCACGTTGTAGCGGGCCGCGTAGTTGTAGACGTTCTGGCCGGTCGGCAGGGCGGCGAGCACCACGCAGGCGTACAGTTCGGCGCCGCGGAATCCCATCACGAAGTAGGCGAGCAGGAACGCGATGACCGGCATCACGATGTTCTTGAGCACGGCCACGGTGAAGATGGCGGGGCGGTCGCCCTTCTGCTGCAGCGGCTTGGTGCCGTGCAGCGACATGCCGAACGCCATGAGGATCATGGGCACCGCGGATTCGCCGATCATGTTGATCGGGTCATAGAGGAAGTTCGGAATGAACCAGCCGGTCTTCGCGTGCACGGCGGACAGCACGATGCCCAGCAGCGAGCCGATGAGCAGCGGCTGGTGCAGCGGCTGCTTCGCGATCTCCTTGGCCGACACCTTGCCCTTGGTCGTCACGTCGAGCGCGGTCAGGCCGATCGGCGTGAACAGCGCCTGCTGCATGACGAGGATCGGGGCCACGAGCGCGCCGTTGCCGAGGATGTACGTGGCGATCGGCAGGCCGATGTTGTTCGAATTGAGGTACAGCGAGTTCAGCGCGCCGATGGTCGCGTCGGCCGCGCCCATGTGGAAGAACATGCGGTTGAGGATCAGGAACACCACGCCGACGAGCATCGCGGAGAAGAACGCGACGATGATCGAGGGGTGGAAGATGTCGAAGATCGGCTCCTTGGAGAGGATCGCGAACATCAGGCACGGGCTGGACACGAAGAAGCTGAACCTGTTGAGCACCATCTGGGCGCTCGGTCCGCCGATGCGCATGCGCGCGGCCACGTATCCGACGAAGATCACGATGCCGATGACGCAAAAACCTTCCATGGCACTCAATAAACCCGGCATATCGCCTTCCTTTTCCCTCGCGGACCTACCTTGATACTGCCATATACCGCTCGATTTCGAAGTTCCGTCTCATAACGTAGGCGGGCGGGGGCGTGCGATTGTTGCGCCGCGGTGATTTTGCCGCTCAGCGTAGTCCTGCGGGTGCGGCGCGCCGAAAACGCTCGCCGGACCGTTAGGATTGGCACTATGACGAACGCGACGAACACAACGGGCAATACGGCAAGCAATACGGTCGAGCCGAACGATCTTGCGAACAGGACGGTGGCGGAACTGGGCATCCCCGCGGGGGCGACCCGCGATCAGGCGCTCGCCGCCCTGCTGGAGCAGATCATGGGCGCCTATTCGGTGAGCGACAGTGAAGGGCCTCTCGCCGGTGCGGTCGAGCGCTTTCTGCGCCGGCAGCCGCATCTGGCGGTCCGCCGCCACGGGGACACGGTGGTGGCGTCCACCGATTTTGGCAAGGCGCAGCGGGTGATCCTCGCCGGCCATCTCGACGTGGTGCCGGTGATCGACAACTTCCCGCCGGAATGGCTGGAACCCGGCGACGCGCGCATCCGCGGGGACGTGGCGTCCGCGCATCCCGGCGAGCGCGTGATGTGGGGCCGCGGCGCGACCGACATGAAGGCGTCCGACGCGGTGATGCTGTACCTGGCCGCCGTGCTCGACGGCCGGAACGCCGACCCGAACTACGATCTGACCTACGTGTTCTACGACCACGAGGAGGTCGCCGCCGAAAAGAACGGCCTGCGCAAGGTGGTCGAGACGCATCCGGACTGGATCACCGGCGATTTCGCGATCATCGGGGAGCCGACCGACTGCGGCATCGAGGGCGGGTGCAACGGCACGATGCGCTTCGACGTGATCACGCACGGCGTGGCCGCGCACTCGGCGCGCGCATGGATGGGCAGCAACGCGATCCACAAGGCCGCCGAGATCCTCGGCCGTCTTGCCGCATACGAGCCGAAGGACGTGACGGTGGATGGGCTCGTTTACCGCGAGGGCGTCAACGCCACGCTGATCTCCGGCGGTAAGGGCACGAACGTGATCCCCGACGAGTGCCGCGTGCACGTCAACTACCGTTTCGCGCCCGACAAGACGCTCGCCGAGGCGAAGGCGCTGATGATCGGCGCGGATGCCGGCGCCGAGCTGGGCAACGGCGAGCACGTCGCCACCGGCGGCATGTTCGAGGGCTTCGGCATCGAGATGAAGGACGAGTCGCCATCCGCCCGCCCCGGCATGGATTCGCCGCTGGCCGCCTCCCTCGCGCGGCTGGTCAAGGAACGCACCGGTCGTGAGCCGCTCGCCAAGCTCGGCTGGACCGATGTGGCGCGCTTCGCGATCCTCGGCATCCCCGCGGTCAACCTCGGCGCCGGCAGCCCGCTGCTCGCCCACAAGCACGACGAGCAGCTGCCCGAAAGCAATCTCGCGCTGATGGCCGATATCCTCGAACGCTGGCTGGTCGGCTGACGGCCGCGCTCACTGCGCCGGTAATAATTCGTTTGTCATATCCGGCTCCCCTCCATGAGGGGGAGCCGTCGGCGTAGCCGACTGAGGGGAGCGCATGCGAATCGGCTTGATATCAGGCGTTCGCGGGAATGCTCCCCTCAGTCCGCTTCGCGGCCGGCTCGTCCGCGATCAAGGACGGCCTTACGGCCGCAGTCTTGTCTGCTCACTGTCGTTCGCCTTCGCCTGCAAACGCCTCCGGCGTTTGCTTCACGGTTCAGCCTCGGGAGGAGAGCCGTCGCTCCTATGTATATGGCGCTGTGCCCGCGTTGCGGGGGGCGAATCAGACTGGACGCTATTTCACCGCGCCGGCGGTGAGTCCCGCGACGATATGCTTGGACGCGAACGCGAACAGGACCATTGAGGGAATGATCGCGAGTACCGCCGCGGCCGACAGGGTGCCCCAATCGATGTCGAAGCTTGAAATAAAGCCGTTCAACGTCGCCGGGATGGTTTTCACGCTTGATTTTTGCGCCAGCGTCACGGAGATGAAGAGTTCGTTCCAGCAGTTCACGAAGTTGAACACGAAGGAGGCGATGAGCCCCGGGCGCATCACCGGCACGACGATCAGCACCAGTGATTGCATGCGGTTGCAGCCATCCACCATGGCGGCTTCTTCGATCTCCGTGGGGATGTTGTCGAAGAAGCCCTTCAGCATGATGGCGCTGAACGGTATGCACATGGCGACGTACACCAGCACCAGTCCGGAAAGCGTGTTGACCTGGTGCAAGTGCGTCATCATGATGTACAACGGGCCGAGGGCGATGAACGCGGGGATCATCTGGGTCACCAGGAAGCACAGCAGCAGGGCGGTCTTTCCCCTGAACTCGAATTTCGAGAGCACATAGCCCGACAGCATGGCGATGAACGTGGAAACGAGTCCGGCCACAAGCGCCGTGATGAAGCTGTTCCTGATGTTGACAAGGAAATCCGAGTCGTCGAACAGCGTCCGGTAGTTCTCCAGAGAAAACACCGAGGGCCAGTACCGGATCGGGTATGTCGACACCGCTCCGGGATCCTTGAAGGATGTGATGAGTATCCAATACAGGGGAAACGCGGTGATGACGCCCCACAGCGCCAGATAGAGGACTTTGAGTATGGCCAGGGGAATGGAACGCTTGCCGATCATGATCACTCATCAACTTTCTTATTGAGTAGGGGAAGATACACCATGGCGAACATGGTGAGGATCAGCACCACGATGAATCCGATGGCCGAACCGTGCCCGTAGTCGCCGGTGCCGTTGACCTGCACCATCCAGCTGGTCAGGATGTGGGTCTGGTTCGCGGGGCCGCCGCCGGTCATGGCCCAGATGATGTCCGGGAAATTGAAGATCCAGATCACGCGCAGCAGAATGGTGGTGGTCAGCGTCGGGCTGATGCAGGGGATGACGATGCTCCATACGGTGCGTACGCGTCCGGCGCCGTCGAGAGCCGCGGCCTCGAGTATGTCCTGGGGCACGGATTGCAGCGCGGCGAGGATCATGATGGCGAAGAACGTCACCCCATACCAGATGTTGGCGATGATCGCCGCGGCCATCGCCGTGTTCGGGGCGGCGAGCCAGTTGATCGGGCTGTGGATAAGATGCGCCTTTTCCAGCAGATCATTGATCACGCCGAATTCGGCGTTGAACATCCAGCGGAACAGGATGCCGATCAGGAATCCGGACACCGCCCATGGAAAGAACACGAAGGCCTGATACACGCCGCGGAAGCGGAATCGCTTCCACAAGGCCAGCGCGAGGAGAAAGCCGAGTATGAGCTGGGGGGTGATGGACGCCAGCACCCAGATGATGCTGTTGCGCACGATCGCACCGAAGTTCTGGTCGGACACGATGTCCTTGAAGTTGTGCCATCCCACCCACGAGGTGTCGGTCAGGTCATTGAGGTTCCAGTTACGGAATGCCATATTGGCGCCGGACAGCACAGGGTAGTAGGTGAATATGATGACGAACACGATCGCCGGCAGCAGGAACAGGAAGATGGTCAGGGCATTGCGCCACCGGAAGATCCGTTGCTGCGTTTCGACGGTGCTGTCGGCGTCGATGCGGTAGTAGGGCTTGTCCGGGTCATAGCTGCTGATTTTGGGAATGCCGGGCTTGTCGGGCTTGTCGTCTTTGGTCTCGGGCGTAACGGTTTGATGTGTCATCGAGTCGCCTCGTTTCTTGGATTGTGGTCTGCGCGCATGGCACGAAAAGGAGCGCATGCCCTCCCGAAACGGTCATGACTGTCCGTGACGGGAAGGCATGCGGGTGAGGATGCCGGCTACTGGGCCCACTTTTCGGTCCAGTACTGATCCCATCCCTTGAGCAGATCGGTGGTGCTGATCTTGCCGAGCAGCCACTGCTGGATGTCGGCATCGGACTTCTGGCCCCAATCGGTCCACCAGCTCACGGAACGCGGCTGGGTGACGTTGATGTAGGTGCTGGGGTCGTTGGTCATCGTCGCGTAGCTCTTCCACTTACCGGTGGTGTACTGGCTGCTGTTGATGGCGCTTTTCACGATCGGCACCAAGCTGTTCTCCGCGGCGAAGGTGGTGGCCGGCTTCTCGGAGGCCAGGTACTTGATGAGCTTGAGGGCTGCGGCTTGGTGCTCGGAGCTCTTTGCGATGCCCCAACCGGCGGCGGCGATTGGCTGTGCGGCCTTGCCGGTCGGCCCGGTGAGCAGCGGTGCGGTATCCCATTGGTCCGTGGTGATGGAAGTGGACTTCGATAGCGTGGAGATCACTTCGGGGTCCTGCAGCAGGAATGCGGTGGATCCGTTGGAGAATCCTTCGACCATCTCGGGGTATCCCCATGAGACGGACGACGGCGGCGAAGCCTTCTTGAAGATCTTCAGGTAGGTGTCCATGGCGTCCTTCGCCTCGGGTGCGGAGAAGATGGTCTTTCCGTTCTTGAGCTTGAACGCGTTGGAGGTATCGAGCTCATCGGCCACATAGGCTTCGATGATCGCCACGGCGTTGGAGTCGGAATTGGAGCCGCCGCGGAACGCATATCCGTACTGCTTTTTGTCGGTGTTCTGGATGGCGCTGGCCTGTTCGAGCAGATCATCCCAGGATTTCGGCGCTTCGGAGAATCCCGCCTGCTTGATCAGATCCGTGCGGTAGAACAGCGAGAGTCCGTAGAAGCCGTAGGGCATGTACCAGATCTTGCCGGATTCTCCCTTGGCGCTGTTCTTGGCGTTGTCGGTGAGCTTATCCCACCCGTCCCAGTTCTCCATATCGGAGGAGAGATCGTCCAGCCAACCGTTCTTCGAGAATCCGCCGACGGTGATGTCGCGCACCTCGAGCACGTCGATGCCTTCGCCGGATTGCAGCATCTGCTGGATGGTCCGATCCGCGGAATCGGTGGGCGGGGATACCAGGTCGACGGTGATGTCGGGATTCTGCGCTTCGAAGTCCTTCAGCAGAGTCTTCAGGATTTTCGTGCGTACCGGCGTGGTCAGGCTTTCGACCATGGTCAGCTTGGTCTTGCCGTCATCTGCGGATGAGGAGCCGCAGGCCGCCAAGGGCACCAATAGGCTGATGGCTGCACTGGCGGCGAGGCACCGCGTGAGGGTTGTGGGTTTCATGGTTCCTTTTCTTCCCGTATGTGGCATACGGATGATGATGTATTGGAGGGGTAAGTGCTTAGCGTGAGGCCTCCCGCGCCCATTGGCACAGGGCGGGCACGCACAGGTCGGCGAACCGCTGATAGTCGTCGGCGGTGTTGTATACGAATGCGGACAGGCGCAGATAGCCGATGCCGTCGAAACTGGTGAAGGCCGCCTCCACGTCGAACGCATCGGATACGCGGTCGCGGAGCAGATCGGCCGAATCGTGGTCGGGGGCGAGACCCTCGGGCAGGCGGACCAGCCGCATGGCCGGAGCCGGGCTCGATAGCGCCACATGGTGGTCGCCGCCAGTCTGGCGTTCGAAGGCGCTGGCGATGAGATCCTGCCCGTAGTCGGCAAGCGACTGTATGTATGCGAGGATACTGTCCCAGCCGCCGAAGGTGCGGTCCATGTATTGGATGGTGTGCGGGGCGCACAGGTAACTGGTCTGGTCAAGCGTGCCCTGCAGGTCGAATCGCTCGGGATACGGCAGATCGCGCCCCCACGAGTTGATGAGCGGCTGGAGGCTCTGCGCGAGTTCCGGGCGCGATATCAGCACGGCGCATCCGCGTGGATTGCAGATGAATTTGTGCAGGTTGCCGATCCAGTAATCGGCGCCGATGGCGAGTGGGTCACCGGGGATGAGCCCCGGGGCGTGCGCTCCGTCCACCAGGATTCTGGCCCCATGCCGGTGCGCGGCTTCGGCGATTCGCGCGACCGGGAACGTCATGGCGGTCGGCGACGTGATTTCGTCGGCGATCACCAGACGGGTTCGCGGCGACATCGCCTTGTCGAACGCGGCGACGATATCGTCATCCGTCGCGTCGATGGGGATGTGGACGGTTCTGAGTATGCCTCCCTGGTTCCTGGCCATGCGTTCGGCTCCCATCACCACGGCCCCGTAGCCGTGATCGGACACCAGAATCTCCTCGCCGGGGCTGATTCGGATGCTGTTGACTACCACGGTGGCGCCGGCGGAGGCGTCGGGGACGAACGCCAGCGCCGCCGGATCGGTGCCAAGCAGCTCGGCCGTTCGTGTGCGGGCTTCGCCGAGCGCGCCCGGCGCGGCGATGAACCACTTGACCGGTGAGGATTCCATGCGGTCCTTCAACTTGGACTGGTATTCCGGAACGTCGGTTGGCACGGCGCCGTAGGGGCCGTGGTTGATGTGCAGGGTTGGCTGCTCGAGCTTCCAGTGCCGTGCCGCCGGAACGCCGTCGACGTCAAGCATGGGGGTTGGTGCCGTTGTGGTGGTCATTGCCTGTCCCTTCGTTGTGTGCTGCGAGCAAATATATAAGTGATATGAACACTTTGATGACTTCTCTGTTTCTTCGACGTAAAATCTAAGGAAAATCGCGGATTGTGTTACATGTGATCAAGCACTCATAATATGACTTAATGATCTTTTACACTGGCGTCTATATGCCCAGGAATGCAGAGGTGCGTGCGGTATGGCGATGGATGAGGCTCTCGGCGCGATTCGCGACTACATTGCCGACGGGAAGGTCAAGCCCGGCGACAAGCTGCCGTCCGAGGGACGCCTGTGCGAGATGCTCGGCATGTCCCGGAGCCCGGTGCGTGAGGCTTTGAGGATGCTCGAGGCGCTGAACGTAGTGGATATCCGCCATGGCTCCGGCGTGTACGTCAAAAGCCTGGGCTCCGAGGAACTGATCGCCAGCCTGTCCTTGGTGATGGGGCTGATGCCCCTGTCGTCGTTGCTGGATATGTATGACCTGCGGCTGATCGTCGAGTCGTCGTTGACGGAGCGCGCGGCGGCGCGCATCACCGATGATCAGATCGACGAGCTGCTGCGCATTCAGATGTCGATCGAGGCCGCGGTGCATCCGGACGGTACGTCGAAACTCGATGACGAGTTTCATGATTTGATCGCGCGGGTGGCCGACAGCCCGTCGTCGCGCGCGTTGCTCGGGGTGATGCGGTCAAGATCGAGCAATTATCGACTGTACCGCACCGAACGGGCGATCGAAGTCTTCCGCGTGAATAACGCCGGGCATCGCGAGATCATCAATGCGTTGAGACGCCGTGACCCGGTGTTGGCCAAAGGAGCCATGGCGGCCCATATCGATTCCACGAGAGGCTGGCTGGCCGCGTTGAAGCCCGAGGCCGAGATCAAGGAAAGTGATTCCGGCCGTTAGTCTGCGGTGCCGGTATGGCCGGGATATCGGCATGCGAGAGACTTCGCCGGAAAATGACGCACTGTTCACGCTCCGGCAATTTTTGTGTCATACTTAGGGGTGGCGGTTCTGCAAGCCGCCGAGCATCCGACGGCGTCGATCCCCTTGCGTGTGCATTCCGCAGGGCCGGTGTCCGCCGTCGCGGCAAGGACTTTTTGACCGTTGCTTCATGCGGGCGCAATCTGATGCGCGACCACGGTGAGAGCGTGGTGTGACAGCCGTATGGGGCTTGACCTAGGCGATGCGGTTGCAGCGCGTCGCGAGGAGCATTGTGCCCAGTGTAAATCAGGAGGGCCTCGGCGACGCCGAAGCCGTTGAAAACGTTGTACCGGATCTGTCGTCGCTGTCCCAGAGCGCATCGTCCGCAACCCCGGCCCCGCGCCGCCGCCGCGGCGGGCGCCGCGTGGTGCGTGGGGCGGGCGCCGCGGGCGCCGCGGTCGCGCTGACCGTCGAGGACCATTCCGCGCCGCTGTTCGAGGAACCGCGGGTTCCCTCGCTGGACGACCACGATGCCGAGCGGGACGACGCCCCGTCCTCGCGCCCGTCCCGCGGATCGAATCGCCGCAGGCCGTTGCACGCGGATGCGGATGCCGACGCAGCCGAGGAGACGCCGGCGAGCGGGGCCCCGGCCCGCGGCGACGGCGATGCCCGCGACGACGAGCCGGTGCGCCGCACCCGTTCCCGCCGCCGCACCCCGATGCGCGACCAGAATGACGATGACGATGCGCGCGGCGACGAGGCTCCGCGCCGCTCCCGCCGCACCCGGAGCGTGTCGCGTGACGAATCCGGCGACGACCGTCTGCTGGACGCCATCGACACGTTGCCGGAGGACCGCGGGGCCGGCCATGGTTCCGCGCGCGGCCCGCGCCCGATGACCTCGCTGCTGTTCCAGGAGCCGGTGCTTCCGGCGATCGGCAGCCGGGCCCGCGACGACCGCGACGATCTCGACGACCGTGGCCGCGATGCCGCGGCGGATCGCGACGACCGCGATGCGGATGCCGAACGTCCATCCCGCCGCTCCCGTCGCCGCCGTGGCGGCGGCGAACTCGTGCCGGTCCCCGCGGGCGACGCGGATGAGCGCGAGTCCCGGTCCGACCACGACTCTCGGGGTTCCCGCGACGACGCCGACGAGGCCGAGTCCGGCCGTTCCCGCCGTTCCCGCCGCCTGAACGCGCAGGAGCGCCGCGCCGCGGCCGAGGTCGAGCAGATCGAGGAGGACCTCGAATACGACGACATCACCTATGCGCCGATCACCGAGGAGGATCTGTCCGAAGGGCCGACCCGTTCCCGTCGTCGCCGCCGCAGGGGAGGCAAGGACGCTGACCGCGACGCCGATCGCGCCTCGCGCGAGAACCGGGACGACCGCGATTCCGGCGAATCGTCCGATGCCGGCGCCTCCGACGAGTCGCCGCGCCGCCACCGTGACGAGGGCGAGGACGAGGATTCCACGGTGACCCGCCGCCGTCGCCGCCGCCGTTCCAAGTCGGGCGACGACTCCGCCGAGGAGTCGCCGCGCCGCTCCCGCAAGCAGCAGTACATCGACGAGATCACCGACATCGAGGGCTCCACGCGACTGGAGGCCAAGAAGCAGCGCCGCCGCGACAACCGCCGCGAGCGCTCCCGTCAGTCGCAGCTCATGGAGCAGGATTTCCTCGCCCGCCGCGAGAACGTCGAGCGCCTGATGGTCGTGCGCCAGCGCGGCCGCCATACGCAGATCTCCGTGATCGAGGACAATGTGCTCGTCGAGCACTACGTCTCCGACATCCAGGAGGTCGCGACGGTCGGCAACGTGTATCTCGGCCGCGTGCAGAACGTGCTGCCGAGCATGGAGGCCGCATTCGTCGACATCGGCCAGGCGCGCAACGGCGTGCTGTACGCCGGTGAGGTCAACTGGGACGCCGCCCGCCTCGACGGCCAGCCGCGCCGCATCGAGCTCGCGTTCAAGTCGGGCGACCCGGTGCTGGTGCAGGTCACCAAGGACCCGATCGGGCACAAGGGCGCCCGCCTGACCTCGCAGGTCACGCTGGCCGGCCGTTTTCTCGTGCTCGTGCCGTCCGGCGGCATGACCGGCGTGAGCCGCAAGCTGAGCGACCGCGAACGCAGCCGGCTCAAGGGCATCGTCTCGAAGATCGCGCCGAAGGACATGGGCGTGATCATCCGCACCGCGGCCGAGGGCGCGTCCGAGGAGGCGATCGTCAAGGATCTGGAGAACCTGATCCGCCAGTGGGAGCGCATCACGGCCAAGCGCGAGGAGTTCCTGCACGGCCGCCGGCCCAAGCTGCTGCAGGGCGAGCCCGATGTGGCGATCCGCGTGGTGCGCGATATCTTCAACGACGACTTCAAGCAGATGATCGTCGAAGGGGACAATGTCTACGACCGCATCGAGGAGTACCTCGAGACGATGGCCCCCGACCTGCGCGACAAGCTCGTCAAGTGGGACCCGGCCGAGCACGAGGGCAAGGACGTGTTCGACCGATGGCAGATCGACTCCCAGCTGCGCAAGGGCATGGAACGCCAGGTGTACCTGCCGTCCGGCGGCTCGATCGTCATCGACCGCACCGAGGCCATGACCACCATCGACGTGAACACGGGCCGCTTCATCGGCAAGGGCAAGAGCCTCGAGGAGACGGTGACGCGGTGCAACCTGGAGGCGGCCGAGGAGATCGCCCGCCAGCTGCGCCTGCGCGACATCGGCGGCATGGTGATGATCGACTTCGTCGACATGGTGATGCCCGCGAACCGCGATCTGGTGCTGCGCCGCCTGGTCGAGTGCCTGGCGCGCGACCGCACCAAGCACCAGGTGGCGGAGGTCACGTCGCTCGGCCTGGTGCAGATGACCCGCAAGCGCATCGGCCAGGGCCTGGTCGAGGCGTTCTCCGAGGAGTGCCCGACCTGCAAGGGCCGCGGGTTCATCCTGCACGACGAGCCGACCGTCAATGCCGAGTACGACGATCCGTACGCGCTCAAGGGCGGCGACCCGTTCATCAAGACGAACAAGCACGGCCGCGGCGCCGACGTGCAGGTGCCGCAGGGCTCCAGCGCGGCCGTCAAGGCCAAGCTCGCCCAGATCGCGGCGGCCGCCGTCGCCGCGAACACCGGGGACGAGTGACGGACCAGCCTTTTGGCATATCGGACATATCGGAATGGACGGCATCGGGTCCGACTCCGTCCATTCCGGTATGCCGAACATCAAACGGCGATCGGCGTGTCAGATTTGACACGCCCGGAATTCGACTTGCATTAGTACAAGGGTCGGTGTACGTTTGATAGTCGGTGTCTGACCAGCGGCTTGCGTGTGTCAGGCAAGTAGCTTTATAACACCATAGCAAGGAACGAAGCATGTACGCGATTGTGAAGGCCGGTGGCCATCAGGAAAAGGTCGAGGTCGGTGACGTGATTCTCGTCAACCGTCTCGATGCCAAGAAGGGCGACGCCGTGGAATTCCCGGTGGCCCTGGTTGTGGACGGCGCCAAGGTTGTCCTGGGTGCCAAGGATCTCGCCGCAGTTTCCGTCAAGGGCGAAGTTGTTGACGACGAGGCCAAGGGTCCGAAGATCAACATCATGAAGTACAAGAACAAGACCGGCGTGACCCGCCGCAAGGGCCACCGCCAGCCGCTGACCGCCGTCAAGATCACGGCGATCGCCTGATTGCAGGACTAGGACCGAAAGGAACAGATCATGGCACATAAGAAGGGCGCTTCCAGCTCGCGCAACGGTCGCGATTCAAAGCCTCAGTACCTCGGCGTCAAGAAGTACGGCGGCGAAGCCGTCGTGGCCGGCAACATCATCGTTCGCCAGCGCGGCACCGCTTTCCACCCGGGCCAGAACGTCGGCATGGGCAAGGACCACACCCTGTTCGCCCTGACCGACGGCAGTGTGAAGTTCGGCGTGCGTCGTGACCGCAAGGTCGTCGACGTCATCGCGTGAAATCTTTGATGACAAAGACCGCATCGGTTGCCGATGCGGTCTTTTTTTTTATGCGCCGCCGGCGCATGCGGGCCGGCGCGAGGGACCCCGCGACGGGGGTCACGGTAAGGTGGAGTGTTATGAGTGATTTTGTGGATCGAGTGACCGTCCATGTCAAGGGCGGCGATGGCGGCAACGGCTCGGCCGGCATCCGGCGCGAGAAGTACAAGCCGCTGGCGGGGCCGAACGGCGGCAACGGCGGCGATGGCGGCTCCGTCGTCTTCGTGGCCGACCGCAATGCGAACAGCCTGCTGGATTATCGTTTCATCCCGCACCGTTCCGCCGGCAACGGCACGATGGGCCTGGGAGACACGAAGGACGGCTCCAAGGGCGAGGACCTGATCCTGCCGGTGCCGGTCGGCACGGTGATCTTCGAGGCGCGCGGCGCGCAGGGCAGCCCCAAGCATCCGGGCGAGCAGCTGGCCGATCTGCGACATGAGGGCGACCTCTTCGTGGCCGCCGCCGGCGGCTCGGGAGGCCTCGGCAACGCGGCGCTGGCGAACCGCACCCGCCGCGCGCCGGGCTTCGCGCTGCTCGGCGAGCCGGGCGACGAACGCGACGTGATCCTGGAGCTCAAGTCGATCGCCGACGTGGCGCTGGTCGGCTTCCCCTCGGCGGGCAAGTCGAGCCTGATCGCCGCGATGAGCTCGGCCAAGCCGAAGATCGCCGATTACCCGTTCACCACGCTCGTGCCGAATCTGGGCGTGGTCATGGCCGGCGACTCGCGCTACACAATCGCCGACGTGCCGGGGCTGATCCCCGGTGCCTCGCAGGGCAAGGGCCTCGGACTGGAGTTCCTGCGCCACATCGAGCGCACCGAGATCATCGCGCATGTGATCGACTGCGCGACGCTCGAACCCGACCGCGACCCGATGAGCGACTATCAGGCGCTTGAGCACGAGCTCGCCGAATACGCCGACAAGCTGGAGCTGCCGCTTGGCGCGATCCCGATCCCGGAGCGTCCGCGCATCATCATCCTCAACAAGGTCGATGTGCCCGAGGCCAAGGAGCTCGCCGAGTTCGTCCGCCCGGACTTCGAGAAGCTCGGATTCCCGGTGTTCGAGGTGTCCACCGCCTCCCACGAGGGGCTCAAGGAGCTGGGCTATGCGCTGGCTTCCCTGGTGGCCGAGATGCGCGAGGAGGTCGCCAAGCGCGAGGCCGCCGAGGAGGAGGCCCGCGTGGTCATCAAGCCGCTGGAGCAGTCTGCCAGCCGTCGCCGCCGCGTGGCCGACGAGGGCGGCACCGCGCTGGACTTCACCGTCGAGCGCAAGGAGAACGGCAACGGCGACGTGTGGTACGAGGTGCGCGGCGCCAAGCCGGAGCGCTGGGTCATGCAGACCAACTTCGACAACGACGAGGCCGTCGGTTATCTGGCCGATCGCCTCGCCAAGCTGGGCGTCGAGGACGAGCTGCGCCGCAAGGGCGCGAAGCCGGGCGACGAGGTGCGCATCGGGCGCGGCGACCGCGCCGTCGAATTCGATTGGGATCCGACCATCGCGGCCGGCGCGGAGATGCTCGACGGCGCCCAGCTCGGCGCCCGAGGCAAGGATCTGCGCCTGGAGAGCGAGGAGCCGGGCGGCCGGCGCCGTACGAACTCGGAGCGCCGCCGCCAGTACCACGAGATGATGGACGCGAAGGCCGCCGTCCGCGAGGCGATGATGGCCGAACGCGCCGCCGGGCACTGGGCCGATCCGTCCGTCGACGACGACCGCCACGACGAGACAAGCCTGTTCGGCCGCGGCGAGGAGTGATCCCGGGGAACGGGGTCCAGCCGCGTGCCGGGCGTGGCGTACCATGCACGGGACGCGGCCGTATGCGGCGCGTGAGTCGCCGGGCCCCAGCCGGGATCCTGATCGTATGACCTGATCGTATGAGTTGCACAGGGGAGGAAGTTATGCCCGTTTCCGAGGCGGAGGTGCGCCTGGCGGTTGCCGCGGCGCGGACCGTGGTCGTCAAGGTCGGATCGAGTTCGCTCACCCAGCCGTCCGGGCACCTGGACGTCGGCAAGCTGTCCGCGCTGGCCGCCGCGCTGTCGGCGGCCGTGGGGCAGGGCGCGCGCGTCGTGCTGGTCTCCTCCGGCGCCATCGCCGCTGGGTTCGGCCCGCTCGGATTCGACTCCAGGCCCACCGACGTGGCCACGCAGCAGGCCACCGCGGCGGTCGGCCAGGGGCTGCTCATGGCCCAGTACGAAATGGCGTTCGGCCGGTTCGGCGTGCGCGTCGGCCAGATCCTGATCACGGCCGAGGACACGATCCGCGCCGTGCAGTACCGCAACGTGCAGCGCACGCTGGGACGGCTGCTCGAGCTCGGCGTGGTGCCGATCGTCAACGAGAACGACTCGCTGGCCAGCAACGAGATCCGCTTCGGCGACAACGACCGCCTGTCCGCGCTGGTCGCCAATATCGTGCGCGCCGACGCGCTTGTGCTGCTGACCGACGTCGACGCGCTGTACACCGCGCCGCCCTCGCAGCCCGGCTCCCGCCGCATCGGCTATGTGCCCGACGTGATCGCGGCTCTCGACGACGTCACCGTCGGCGGATCGGCCTCCGGGGTCGGCACCGGCGGCATGGTCACCAAGCTGGAGGCGGCCCGCGTGGCCGCCGTGTCCGGCATCCCGACGGTGCTCACCTGCGCTTCGAACGCCGGCCCGGCGCTGATGGGCGATCCGGTCGGCACCGCGTTCGCGCCGGTCAAGCACCGCGGGTCGTCGCGGCGCCTGTGGATCGGGTTCGCGGCGAACCCGCGCGGCACGCTCGTGGCCGACGAGGGCGCGTCCCGTGCCGTGCGCGGCGGGCGGGCCAGCCTGCTGTCCGCCGGCGTGCTCGAGGTGCGCGGCGAATTCTCCGCCGGCGACCCGGTGTGGATCGACGACGAATCGGGCGAGCACCTGGCGCGCGGACTCGCGGGGTTCGACTCCGAGGAGATCCCCCAGATGCTCGGCCGCACCACCGTGCAGCTCAAGCGTTTTCTCGGCGACGAGTACGCGCATCCGCTCGTGCATCGCGACAACCTTGTACTGGTGTGAACGCGGGGCGCACGCCGGGCGAATGCCGACGTGAACGCTTGCGTTGGCATTCGCCGCGCGAATCGCCCGGCCGGCGCCATATCCGGTCTACCGGATTTCGCGTGTTGGGTTTAGCATGGGAGCCATGACTATGGCTCAATGGCAGACTCTTTCCGACCGTATCAACAATGTGGCTCCGAGCGCGACTCTGGCCGTCGATTCCAAGGCGAAGGCGATGAAGGCCGCCGGGCTCGATGTAGTCGGTTTCGGTGCCGGCGAGCCGAATTTCCCGACGCCCGCCCCGATCGTCGCGGCCGCGGCCGAGGCGGTGCAGGACCCGAAGAACTATCGTTACACGCCGACCGCCGGCCTGCCCGAGCTGCGCAAGGCCATCGCCGAGAAGACGCTGCGCGATTCCGGCTATGAGGTGGCCCCGGAGCAGGTGGTGGTGACCAACGGCGGCAAGCAGGCCGTGTACGAGACCTTCCAGATCCTGCTCGACGAGGGCGACGAGGTCATCATCCCGACCCCGTACTGGACCAGCTACCCCGAGGCCGTGAAACTGGCCGGCGGCAAGCCCGTGGAGGTCTTCGCCGGCGGCGACCGCGACTTCGAGCCCGATCTGGCCGCGCTGGAGGCGGCGCGCACCGACCGCACCAAGGCGATCATCGTCAATTCCCCGAACAACCCGACCGGCGCCGTGTGGAGCCCCGAAACGGTCGTGGCGATCGGCAAGTGGGCCATCGAGCACCATATCTGGATCATCTCCGACGAGATCTACGAGCACCTGAACTACGACGACGCCAAGACCACGTACATCGGCGCGGCCGTGCCCGAGTGCCGCGACCAGCTCATCGTGCTCAACGGCGTGGCCAAGACCTACGCGATGCCCGGCTGGCGCGTCGGCTGGCTGATCGCGCCGGAGCCCGTGGCCAAGGCCGCGTCCAAGCTGCAGGGCCACATGACCTCCAACGTGGCGAACATCTCGCAGCGGGCCGCGCTGGCGGCGGTGTCCGGCACGCTGAACGAGGTGTACCGCATGCGCGAGGCCTTCGACGTGCGCCGCAAGGCCATCGTTACGGCGCTCAACGGCATCGACGGCGTGACGTGCCCGGTGCCGACCGGCGCGTTCTACGCCTTCGCCGATGTGAGTGCGCTGCTGAACCGCCCGCTCGGCCCCAACGGCACCGTGTCGTCCAGCACGTCGGAGCTGGCCGCCGCGCTGCTCGACGAGGCCCATGTCGCCGCGGTGCCCGGCGAGGCCTTCGGCGCCCCCGGATACCTGCGGTTCTCCTACGCGCTGGCCGACGACCAGCTCGCCGAGGGCATGCGCCGGTTCAAGCAGTGGGTGGCCTGATCGCGCCGATTGCGGGCCGGCCTCGCCGCGTTGCGTGTCGCGGCGAGATCGGCCGGCGTGGCTCCCGTTGAGACATGCCGACATATCGTTGGAATCCCGTGGTTTTGCCACGGGATTTTCCATTCGATTGGACGAACGGGAGAAAAGCCGCTAGTATTTCTCCTTGGCGGTTTTGCCGAGCGTAAGCGTCCCGGTCTAGCGGGGCCGGTAGCATGGCAGAGTTCACCTAGGGAAGTGGCGCAATTGGTAGCGCAACGGTCTCCAAAACCGTAGGTTGTGGGTTCGAGTCCCGCCTTCCCTGCCAAGTCTCTTGAATAATTCCGTGAAGCGTAAGGATGGTTTATGGCTAAGGCAAGTAAAGCCGCGAAGGCAAAGAAACCAAACGTCTTTATGCGCATCGGTCTGTTTATCAAGCAGATTATCGACGAACTTCGCAAGGTCGTCACCCCCACTGCCAAGGAACTGTTCTTCTGGTCCCTGGCGGTGTTCATTTTCGTGCTGTTCCTGATGGCGATCGTCACGGGTATGGACTTCGGTCTGGGCAAGCTCGTGCTGTGGGTGTTCGGCTGATCCTAGACCAACCTGAAGGTGTAAAGATACATGAATGATGAAGTGAATCTCGAAAATCTCGACGCGCTGCCCGACATCGCGCAGGATGACGCCGCGCAGGCCGAGGTGAATCTCGACGCGCTGCCGGTTGCCGACGAGCTTGACGAGACCGCCTCTGAAGGTGCTGTCGACGCCGCTGCGGCCGACGATACCGCGCAGGCCGACGCTTCGTCCGCCGGCGAGGATTCCGCCGATGCCGGTGACGGCGATGCGGCTGACGATGCCGACGATTCCACCGAAGCCGACGGTGAGCAGGACGCCGGCGCGAAGGCCGTCGCCGAATTCTCCAAGCAGCTGCGCACGCTCGAAGGCAAGTGGTATGTGCTGCACACGTACTCCGGCTACGAGAAGCGCGTGAAGACCAACGTCGAATCCCGTATCGCCAGCTTTGGCCTCGAAGACAAGATCTTCCAGATCGAAGTGCCGATGGAGGAATACGTCAAGCACACCGAGAAGGGCAAGAAGGTCGTCACCCGCGTGCATGTCCCGGGTTATGTGCTGATCCGCATGTTGCCGGACGAGAACGCCCGCCGCATCGTGCGCGAGACCGAGGGCGTGACCGGCTTCGTCGGCCCGACCAAGGATCCGGCGCCGCTGTCGCGCAAGGAGGTCGTCTCGATGATGGCCCCGATGATCGCGTCCGAGGCGCTCAAGAAGGCCGGCGACAAGGTCGCGGCCGCCAAGAACCGCCCCGTCGAGGTCTCCTACGCCGTGGGCGATCAGGTCACCGTCACCGACGGTCCGTTCACCACGATGCCCGCCGTCGTCTCCGATGTCGAGCCGACCACGCAGAAGCTCACCGTGCTCGTCTCCATCTTCGGCCGTGACACGCCGGTCGAGCTCGGCTTCAACCAGGTCGAGAAGCTGCAGTAACCGCAGCGTCAGAATACGTTATCCGCGAAATCCCCGCCCACCCGGCGGGGATTTTGTGTTGTGCAGGGCCGGGCGGGAGCGGAGCGCGATCTTGTCCGCATTGGCCGGCATAATAGGAAAGCTTGTGTCTGGAGGGTCGAACGCGTGCTCGTCACGCCGGCGGGCCCGCTAGCACAGCACAGCAATACAGGTTGCGGGAGGAGTCCGCGCGGCAGCCGCCGTGCGCGTCGCCGTCATCACCGCTTCACAGAAAGAAGAACCATACAATGGCTCCCAAGAAGAAAGTCTCGGCGCTGATCAAGCTCCAGATCCAGGCTGGCAAGGCCAACCCGGCCCCGCCGCTGGGCCCGGCTCTGGGTTCGCACGGCGTGAACATCATGGACTTCTGCAAGGCCTACAACGCGGCCACGCAGGACAAGATGGGCCAGGTCGTCCCCGTCGAGATCACCGTCTACGAAGATCGTTCCTTCACCTTCGTCCTGAAGACCCCGCCGGCGGCTGCTCTGCTGCTCAAGGCGGCCGGCATCCAGAAGGGCACCGAGAACCCGCTGACCCACAAGGTCGGTTCCGTCACCAAGGCCCAGGTCCGCGAGATCGCCGAGATCAAGATGCCCGACCTGTCCGCTCGTGACGTTGAAGCCGGCATGAAGATCATCGAGGGCACCGCCCGTTCGATGGGCATCACGGTTACCGACTGAGAGGAGAAGGACAAATGGTACAGCGTTCCAAGAAGTATCGCGAAGCGGCCGAGAAGGTCGATCGCAACAACCTCTACACTGCCAACGAGGCCATCGCTCTCGTCAAGAGCATGCCGGAGTACAAGTTCGACCAGACCGTGGAAGCGGTGCTGCGCCTGAACGTGGATCCGCGCAAGGCCGACCAGCTGGTCCGCGGCTCCGTCCTGCTGCCTCACGGCACCGGCAAGACCGCCAAGGTTCTCGTGTTCGCCCGTGGCCCGAAGGCCACCGAGGCCACCGAGGCCGGTGCCGACATCGTCGGTGACGACGACCTGATCGCCAAGGTCCAGGGCGGCTTCCTCGACTTCGACGCCGTGGTCGCCACTCCGGACATGATGGGCAAGGTCGGCCGTCTGGGCCGCGTGCTCGGCCCGCGTGGCCTCATGCCGAACCCGAAGACCGGCACCGTCACCATGGACGTGACCAAGGCCATCAAGGACATCAAGGGCGGCAAGGTCGACTTCCGCGTCGACAAGAACGGCAACCTGTCCTTCCTGATCGGCAAGCTGTCCTTCGACGAGACCGCTCTGGAAGAGAACTTCAAGGCCGTGGCCGACGAAGTCAAGCGTCTCAAGCCGTCCACCGTGAAGGGCCGCTACGTCACCAAGGCGACCATCACCTCCACGATGAACCCCGGCGTCCCGGTCGATCCGGCCGCGTTCGCCTGATCCTGTCGCGGCCGGGCCATCCAGGATATGGCTCGACCGCGATCGATCTTCAACGAGAGGCCCGCGCTCACCCATGGGTGAGCGCGGGCCTCTCGTCATATGCGCCGCCATGCTTTCGGCGCCCCCACGTTAGGCTCGTTGCTGAATTCTGGCTCCCCTCTCTGAGGGGAGCTGTCGGCGGAGCCGACTGAGGGGAGAAAACCTGATGCGGCCTTGCGGAAGTGCTCCCCTCAGACCGCTTCGCGGCCAGCTCCCCTCGGAGAGGGGAGCCAAGGACGATCTCTCTGCAGCCAACTCCCCCTTCTGAGGGGAGCGGATTGGGGCCGTCGCCTTACAGGCCCATGCGGCCGAGCGATATGGCGGTGCGCAGCACGTAGGCCTCGCGCGGGTCGGTGGCGTCCCAGCCGGTGGTGTCGGCGGCCCGCTTCAGGCGGTAGCGGACCGTGTTCGGGTGCACGTTGAGCGACTTCGCCGTGGCCTCGAGCGAGCCGCCCGAGAACAGGAAGGTGGAGACGGTCTCGAGGGTCGGGTCGTCGGGCCCGGATTCCACCAGGCTGCCGTACACCGCGTCGACCAGTTCGCGGCGCGCGTCGTCGTCGCCGAGCAGCGCGCGCTCGGGCAGCATGTCCTCGGCGCGCAGCGTGTGCGGGATGTCGGTGAGCGCCGAGGCGGCCGTCAGGGTATGCAGCGCGCCGCGCAGGCTTCTCGAGGCGCCGTCCGCGCCGTGGCGCAGGGAGCCGAGGCAGACGGGGCTCGCTTCGGTGCTGAACGCCGGGGCGACGGCCGTGCCGGTGACCTCCCGGGTGACCGCGGCCTCCGGCAGGATCACGGCCGCGACGATGTCGCCGTGGGCGCCGGTGATGCAGGCGCCGCCGCCCAGATCGCGCACGGCCTTGCTGATCTGATGCCGCGCTCCGGCGGCGGTCGTGGCCGTGCGGCCGGCGATGGCGAAACAGGGGAAATCGCCCGAGAATCCGAGGATATTGAGCACCGAGGCCACCCGGGCATCGGTCAGGCCGCTGGACAGGCACTCGAATGCGATGGCTTCCAGCCGTTCGTCGGTCGCGTCACGCGCGTCGCCGACATCCATGAGCTCGAGAAAATCCGTGGAATTCGCGTTCTGTGCCGTCATAGCTGCCTAGTCTAGTCCCTCGGCGCTCCCAGCGGCAGTGCCGTCCGAGCCGGTACCGGCGGCGGGCAGGCTGCGGCCCGGCGCCTTGGCGGCCTTGGATTCGCGCCAGAAGGTGAGGCAGACGAACCCGAACACGAAGGCGACCGGCAGCATGTGACGCTCGAAATTGTTCGCCGGCGCGGTGGCCATCACGCCCATGAGCAGCAGCAGCGGAAAATGCGTGAGCAGCGTGCGCCAGCGGCGCAGGGCCAGCTCCACGCCGCCGATCAGCAGGGTCAACGTCACGTAGAGGTTCCCGTGCGTTAGCCATCCCAGCAGGGGGATCGACCCCCAGGCGCGCGCGAAGCCGGCCACCTGCTCCCGCCAGTCGTGGTTGTAGTACTTGAGCCAGGTGCTGGAGATCTGCACGTAGTCGCTGGTCACGTAGTAGTCCATCGACACGTACGGCAGGTCGACCGGGTCGAAATAGCCGAAGCATTCCGCCAGCAGCGCGTCGAGGGCGACCACGGGGTTCGCCTTGACGATCTGCAGCCATGCGGCGTTGAACTCCTGCATGTCCGACTCGGTCACCGTGCGCCACTTGTAGCTGACCTTCTTCGACTGGATGCCCGAAGACTTCACCGGGTCGGCGTCCTGGCGGTAGTACGCCTCCGCCATCTGGTCGAGATTGAAGATCGGCTCGAGCTTCTTGCGGGCGCTCTCCGGTATGGTCTCCGGGTCGAATTTGGCGACGCGTGCGATCATCTGCAGCTGCACGCCGCGGCTTTCGATCGGGTCGCCGTTGATGATCGCCCCGGTGGAGGCCAGCGCCGTGATGCCGCCGTGGATGACGATCACCGGCAGCAGCAGCGCGATCACGTACACGTTCCACCGCTTGCGGTCGGCGATCAGCGCCAGCACGATCTGCGCCGCGATGATGTACCACGCATATTTCGCGGAGATCAGCATCACGCAGCTGGACAGGGCGAACGCGATCAGGCTGCGCTTGGGCAGTCTGACGATGCGGTCGAGTATAGATGGGCCGCCGCGCTTCCACGTCATGTGCAGCTCGTACCACACTCCGAACCACCAGACGAACGCGAACGCGAACAGCGGCGACTTGGTCAGCGAGATCGTCGCGAACACCGCCAGCGGGCAGGTCAGGAAGAACAGCAGCGTCAGGAACCGAGCCAGGCCGCCGGCCGCGCGGTTCGGGTAGGGCAGCGGCGGCAGCTGCAGCGGCGTCAGCGTGCGCGTCATGCCGCGTTCCGGGTGTGCGAAATCGACAGGTCGCTGGTAGAGCGGCCGTTCTGGCCTGGTGTAGTCGGCGGCGCCGGCGTAGCGTGGCCTGAGCCATGGCAGGTTGAGGAACCGGTGCGCCGCCGACGCGCAGCAGAACGCGGCGAACAGCCACTGCAGCGCGGAGAGGACCACGAATCCCCAGTCGTTCGAGCCGGTGAGGTACCGGGAGACCGCCGCGCCGCCGCCGTAGAGCACGGTGAGCACGATGTTGTGCTGGTCGGTCAGGTAGGTCGGATTGTCCGGCCACATGTAGTGCGCCGTCGGGTAGATGTCCATCGGCACGAACGAGAAGAAGCCGATGTACGGCTGCTTCATTCCGGTCCACTGGTTCCATGCCCAGCTGAATTCGCGCGCCTGGGAGCGCACGTCCGCGCCGAACGCGCTCAGCAGCGTGGTCGGCACCCAGAGCCAGCCGATGATCAGGATCAGCATCAGCTTCCACCAGCGGTCGGTGGCGCGGACCATCCCGCGGCCGAGCGCGGCGAACGCGCGTTTCGCCCCGCGGGCGAAGGGCGTCCGCGAGGTCCGCCGCATCCATGAGCGCAGCGCGTCGGGGCGGTGCAGGAACGCGGGCAGCGCCCTCCGGCCGCCGCCGAAGCGCGCCAGCAGCGCGACGATGCACCCGGTGGCGAGCAGGGTGATCGCAAAGAACAGGCTGTTCGCCCACGACCAGTCGGCGATCGACATGTCCTCCCAGTACAGCGGGCCGACCGCCACGCACAGCGCCACCCACAGGCAGGCGAGCGTGACCGGCGTCCATCGGGCCACCGCGCGGGCACGAGCGAGGAATCCGCGGCGCGATTCACGGCGCGTCGGGTCGGTTGCAGGCGCTATGGAGGGGAGGGGGGCGTTGGTCATGGAGGATATTCTACTGTGCGCGCCCGAACGCGCCGGATGTACTAAGGTGAGCTGCATGGGGATTATCACTGATGACGCGGCATTGTCCGCGATGCCCCGCACGGCGGCCAAGGCCGATGCGGTGGTGCTGTTGCCGGAAGTCGGATCGACGAACACGTACGCGCGCGAGCTGATCGAGCGCGAAGGCGAGGGGCGGTGGCCGTTCGCCTCGCCGTCGGCGGTGGCCGTGGTGGCCACCGACCGGCAGACCGCCGGGCGCGGCCGGCTTGACCATGTCTGGACGAGCGCCGCGGGGGAGTCCTTCACGGTCTCGTTCGTGGCGTGCGTGCCGCGCGCCCTGGCGACCGACGACACGGTCAACGGCTGGCTGCAGATGATCGCCGGCCTGTCCGCGCTGGATGCGCTGCGCGAGGCGGCCGGCGAGACCGGCGGGGGCGGGCTCAAGCTCAAATGGCCGAACGACCTGTTCTGCGGCGGCCTCAAACTCGGCGGCATCCTCGCCGAGATGGTCATGCTGCCGGGCGAGCTGGACCGGGTCGCGGTGATCTTCGGCATCGGCATCAACCTCGCCGTGCCGGCCGACCGCCTGCCGACGCCGCAGTCGACCTCGCTGCAGCTGCACTTCGCGCTTGGGCGGTCCGGGGAAGGGCAGGCCGTCGACACCGCAGCGCTGCGCGACCGGATCGCCGCCCGGCTGGTCGCGTCCCTGCGCTTGCGGCTGGACGCCCTGATCCGCGACCCCCATGCCGAGGCCCCGCGCCTCGCCGGTGAGACCAGAAGCCTGTGCTGGACGCTGGGGCACCGGGTGTCCATCCATTACACGGACGGCACCACGCTGGAGGCCACCGCGCTGGCCCTGAACGACGACGCCTCGCTCACCGTGCGCGACGATGCGGGCGCGACCCGCACGGTCCGCACCGCCGACGTCGACGTGCTCAACCATTGAGCGCGTCTGCTGTGTCTGGCTCCCCTCGCTGAGGGGAGCCAGACACAGCAGACAAATCAATCGCGGGATGCCAGCGGATATGACGGCACGGGCCGTGCGCCCCGGAGCTATGGCCGGGGCACACGGCCCGTGTCTATATCTATATGTAACGCGATCTATATGTACCGCGCGAAACCGCTCAGCGGCGGACGGCCGCGGCGGCGATGGTCAGGGATGCGATCACGGCCTTAACCAGATCGCCGGCGACGAAGCCCATGGAGACCAGCGCGACGGTGGCCAGCGGCACGCCGGTGAGCGCGGACTGGACCGCGAAGCCGAACGCGTAGACCACGACCACGCAGCCGACGATCGACGCGGCGAAGTAGCGCAGGGCGGTCAGCGCGTAACGCACCAGCCCGGAGCGGTTGTTATCCGCGGCCTCGGCGTTCGCCGCCGCGAGGGAGGTCTCGGAGGCGTGCGCCGCGACGGAGGCGTCCAGGCGCTGCTTGGCCTTGCCCTTGAGCAGTGCGGTGACAATGGCGCCCGGCAGGAAGCCGATCAGGAATCCGGCGCTCGGGCCGAACAGGGCGGCGGTCGAGGCGCCGCCGGCGAACACCGGCAGGCCTACCGCGCCGGCGGCCAGGTACAGCAGCACGGAGCAGGCGACCTGGCGCCAGCTCATCGTCAGGGCGGCGACCATCACCACCAGGGTCTGCAGCGTGATGGGCACGGGGGTGCCGGGAATCGGGATCGCACCGGCCATGGAAGCCAGGGCGAGCAGCACGGTGAACACCACCGGCTTGATCGAGGCGCGCAGCAGCGCGCGGCGGCGCGTTGACGCGTCTTCGGCGGTGGTGGCAATGGTACGAGGTGCGCTATTCATGGCATGCTCTTTTCCGTTTGGCGTGTTCTCCGGTGGTGGCATCCGGCGCGCGATGGCTTGGGCGGTATTCCCGGGCCGTGCGGGCCTTGAGGGGGCGAACTCGAGCGTCGATCCCCCTGACGCTTCGCTCGGACAACACAAAGTGAATTGACGAAAAATCAATAATCGTCAACTTTCGAGGCACTATCGTATGTCCGATCGCCATGACCCACCTTTGTGTGAGATCACAAAGTCCCCATGGATTTTTTGTGGATTCCGCCCTGCCCATGCGCGCGCGAATAGGGATAGCTTTGACAGCATGGGTAAAACTGTCAATAAACTGCTGATTGCGAACCGAGGGGAGATCGCCCTGCGCGTGGTGCGCACCGCGCACGAAATGGGCATCGCAACGGTGGCCGTGTACGCCGAACAGGATCGTGACGCCCAGTACGTGGAATTGACCGACGAGGCGTACCTGCTGTCGGGCGACACGTACAAGGACACGTACCTCAACGAGGATCTGCTGATCGACATCCTCCACCGCTCCGGTGCGGATGCGGTGCACCCCGGCTACGGCTTCCTGTCCGAGGTCGAATCCTTCGCCGCCAAGGTCATCGCGGCCGGGGCCATCTGGGTCGGCCCCAAGCCCGAGGCGCTGGTCGATCTGGGCGACAAGATCACCGCCCGCCGCGTGGCCACGCGCGCCAAGGTGCCGCCGGTTCCGGGCCTCAACGAGTCCGCCGGCGACATCCGCGCGCTGTACGACTTCGCGCACACGCACGGCTACCCGATCATGATGAAGCGCACCGACGGCGGCGGCGGCCGCGGCATCACCATCGTGCGCACCGACGACGAGCTGCGCAGCTTCTACCTCAACCACGACGCGTTGCAGGGCGGCGACCTCGGCGAGTACTTCGTCGAGCGGTTCATCGACAAGGGCCGTCACGTCGAAACCCAGTGCGGGCGCGACTCCCACGGCAACTTCGTCGTCTACTCGACCCGTGACTGCAGCGTGCAGCGCCGCAACCAGAAGCTCATCGAGGAGGCTCCGGCCCCGTATCTGGACGACGACGTGAAGAACCAGCTCGAGCGCTACTCGCGCAACCTCTTCGAGGCCGTCGACTACGTGGGCCTCGGCACCTGCGAGTTCATGCTCACCTCCAGCGGCAAGGTGTACTTCCTCGAGGTCAACCCGCGCCTGCAGGTCGAGCACACGGTCAGCGAGGAGGTCTGCGGCCTCGACCTGGTGCGCGAACAGCTCACCATCGCGGACGGCGGCGAGCTGACCAAGCCGGGCGAGGCCCGCGGGCACAGCTTCGAGCTGCGCATCACCTGCGAGGACCCGGCCACGAACCTGACCCCGAGCTCCGGCACGCTCACCGCGCTGCGCTGGCCCTCGGGCCCGGGCATCCGCGTCGATTCCGGCGTGGTGGCCGGCGACACGATCTCGCCGAAGTTCGATTCGCTGATGGGCAAGCTCGTCGTCACCGCGCAGGACCGCGCCAGCGCCGTCGCCCGCGTGCGCCGCGCGCTCGGCGAGCTGAAGGTCGAAGGCGTGCCGACCCCGGCAAGCCTGTTCGCCGAAGTGTTCAACGACGACGAATTCACCGCCGAGCACGGGCACGAGTTCGACATCAGCACCAAGTGGCTCGAGCGCAAGTACCTCAACCGCACGCCGGACGCCACGCGCACCGGCCAGCCCGCGTCGCTGTCGGGCGCCACGGGAACGCCGGGCGCTCCGGACGCCGCGCAGCAGAAGAAGCCGACGCCGAGCGAGACCTTCGTCATCGAGGTCGACAACCGCCGCGTCAAGCTCACCGTGCCGCTCGACATCGTCGAGAACCTCACCGGCTCGGCCAGGGCACGCGGCTCCAAGCGGCCGACGCAGCCGTTGCGCGGCCAGGGACTGCACAACGTCGAGACCAGGGCCAAGACCAACGACGGCAAGTCCGGCGTGATCAACTCGCCGATGCAGGCCGTCGTGACCCGCATCAACGTGGCCGAGGGACAGCAGGTCGCCAAGGGCGATCTGCTCGTCGTGCTCGAGTCGATGAAGATGGAGAACTACGTGTACTCGCCGGTCAACGGCACCGTCACCAAGATCTTCGTCAGCCCGGCCGCCGGCGTCGAGGCCGGCGAGACGCTCGTCACGCTCGACGTGACGGGGGCGGGCGCCAAGGGCGACAAGGACGAATCCAAGGGCGCGGACAAGTCCTCCGCCAAGAACGCGGGAGGCAAGCAATGACCGACATCGTGGAAACCGCGGCCGTCCGCAAGGCGATCGACGCCGGTCAGCCGGCCGGCGCGGCCGGGGCCGCCGGCGGCGACGGCCACCAGCCGATCCGCACCGCGGTCGTGCGCGCCGCCCAGCTGGCGCGCGACGCCGAGGACAACGCGCGCAACCGCCAGCACGCCAAGGGCAAGAACACCGCGCGCGAGCGCCTCGACCTGCTGCTCGACACCGGCTCCTTCGAGGAGATCGGCCGCTTCCGCGGCGGCAACATCAACGGCGGCAAGGCCGGCGCGGCCGTCATCACCGGGTTCGGCCTGGTGTACGGGCGCAAGGTCGCGGTCTACGCGCAGGACTTCTCCGTGCGCGGCGGCTCGCTCGGCCGCGAGGAGGGCGAGAAGATCTGCCATCTCATGGACATGGCGATCAACCTCAAGGTCCCGATCGTCGCGATCGTGGACTCGGGCGGCGCGCGCATCCAGGAGGGCGTCGCCGCGCTTACCCAGTACGGCCACATCTTCCGCAGGACCTGCGAGGCCAGCGGCTTCGTGCCGCAGATCTCGCTGATCCTCGGCCCCTGCGCCGGCGGCGCCGTCTACTGCCCGGCCCTGACCGACCTGATCGTGATGACCCGCGAGAACTCCAGCATGTTCGTCACCGGCCCCGACGTGGTCAAGACGGCCACCGGCGAGACCATCAGCATGAACGATCTGGGCGGCGGCAAGGTGCACAGCACCCGCTCCGGCGTGGCCCACTATCTCGGCGAGGACGAGGCCGACGCGATCGACTACGCGCGCACCGTGCTCGCCTACCTGCCGTCCAGCAGCGACGACGAGCCGCCGACCTACGCGTACGCCGTCACGCGCGCCGAGCGTGAGACCGCCAAGCGCCTGGCCACCATCGTGCCCGACAACGACCGCCAGCCGTACGACGTGCTCGACGTGATCCGCTGCATCACCGACTATGGCGAGTTCGTGCAGGTGCACGAGCTGTTCGCCGCGTCCGCGGTCGTCGGCTTCGCCTGCATCGAGGGGCACCCGGTCGGCATCGTCGCGAACCAGCCGAACGTGCTCGCCGGCATCCTCGACGTCGACGCCTCCGAGAAGATCGCCCGCTTCGTGCGCCTGTGCGACGCGTTCAACCTGCCGGTCATCACGCTCGTGGACACCCCGGGGTACAAGCCGGGCGCCGAGCAGGAGCACGCCGGCATCATCCGCCGCGGCGCCAAGGTGATCTACGCCTACGCGAACGCGCAGGTGCCGATGATCACGGTCGTGCTGCGCAAGGCCTTCGGCGGCGCGTACATCGTGATGGGCTCCAAGGCCATCGGCGCGGACATGAACTTCGCGTGGCCCAGCTCGCAGATCGCGGTGCTCGGCGCCACCGGCGCGGTCAACATCATCCACCGCAAGGACCTGCAGAAGGCCAAGGAGACCGGGCGCGACGTCGACGAACTGCGCGCCAGGCTCGTGGCCGACTACCAGGCCAGCACCGTCAACGCGAACCTGTCGCTCGAAACCGGGCAGATCGACGCGATGATCGACCCCGAGCAGACGCGCGAGGCGATCGCCGAATCGCTGCGCACCCTGGCCGGCAAGCGCCGCGTGCGCCGCACCGACAAGCACCACGGCAACCAGCCGCTGTGATCCCCAGATGTCAGATACGTTCAGAAGTGAAGTAAGGAAATAAGGAACACACATGACAGCATCCACTTTTTTTCTCAACCGACTGTCCGGTGAGCCCCATGCGCTCGTCTTCGCCGGCCAATCCACGCCGTGGACGACGGCGCTCGCCGATCTGGCGACCGACCCGAGCCTCGATGAGGAGCTGCGCGCGGCCGCGGCCCGTGCCGACCGCCTGCTGACCCCGGTCGCCGCCGACCTGCTGGCCACCACCGGCCACCCGGTCGACCTGTTCGGCTTCACGCCGAACCCGGCCACGCTGGGCGCGGCGGCCGACGCGGTCGCCAGCGTCGAGGGCATTGCGCTGACCCAGCTCGGCGCGCTCCTGGACGCCGCGAACCTCGGCTATGACGTCGCCCACGCGCAGCCGGTGGCCGTGATCGGCCATTCGCAGGGCATCATCGCCGTGCACATGGTGCGGGCCATCGCCGAGGCCGGCTCGTTTGAGGCGGCCAAGCCGGCCATCGACTCGATACTGGCGATCGCCAAGCTCATCGGCATCGCCGGCACCCGCCAGACCCGCATGCTGGCGCTCAACGCCAAGTACGGCGAGGCCACGCCGATGCTGTCGGTCAAGGGCGCCACGCGCGCCCAGGTCGAGACGCTGATCGGCCGGGTGTCCGGCACGCGCGGCCCGATCTCCATCGCCGTCACCAACGCGCCGAGCCACTACGTGCTGTCCGGCTACCCGGAGGACCTGGCCGCGTTCGCGGTGGAGACCGCCAAGGAGAGCAAGCACCAGGCCAAGCTGCGCGAGGAGAAGGTGCGCGGCGGCTCCGTGTTCGCCCCCGTGCTCGAGTACCTCGACGTGACCCTGCCCTTCCATTCCCCGCTCATGGCCGACGCGGTCGAGACCGCCGTCGCATGGGCCAAGGCCAGCGGCCTGGACGCCGAGCGCGCCCGCACGCTCGCCGACGAGGTGCTCGTCAACCATGTGGACTGGGCCGCGCGCGTGAACGCCGTGGTCGAGCAGTCCGACCCGTCCCAGCTGTGGATCGTGGATCTGGGCCCCGGCATGACCGCCGGCAAGCTGATCTCCGCGCTCGTGCAGGGCACCGGCGCCGGCGTGGTCGAGGCGGACAGCACCGCCGCGCGCGCCGCGCTCTCCACCCGCGAATCCGACCCGGACCGCACCCAGAACTGGAAGGACTTCGCGCCGAGCATCGTCGCGACGCCCGCCGGCCGCAAGATCCGCACCAAGTTCAGCGAGCTGACCGGCAAGGCGCCGGTGCTGCTCGCCGGCATGACCCCGACCACCGTGGAGCCCGAGATCGTCGCCGCGGCGGCGAACGCCGGCTACTGGGCCGAGCTCGCCGGCGGCGGCCAGGTGACCGCCGAGGTGTTCGACCGCCACGTCGCCAGGCTCGAGGAGGAGCTCGAGGAAGGCCGCACGGTCGAGTTCAACGCGATGTTCATGGACCGCTACCTGTGGAACCTGCAGTTCGGCTCCTCGCGCATCGTGCCGAAGAAGCGCGCGTCCGGCACGCCGATCGACGGCGTGGTCGTCTCCGCCGGCATCCCCGAATTCGACGAGGCCAAGGCCTTGATCGCGCAGCTCAACGCCGACGGCATCCCGTACGTGGCGTTCAAGCCAGGCACCGTCGACCAGATCCGCCAGGTCGTGCGCATCGCCAAGGGCGTCGCCCCGGTGAAGATCCTCATCGAGGTCGAAGGCGGCTCCGCCGGCGGCCACCACTCGTGGGAGTCGCTCGACGACCTGCTCATCAGCACCTACGCCGACGTGCGCGCGTGCGACAACCTCGTGCTCGTCGCCGGCGGCGGCATCGGCACGCCCGAGCGCGCGGCCGACTACATCTCCGGCCAGTGGTCGAACGCCTACGGCCTGCCGGACATGCCGGTCGACGGCGTGCTCGTCGGCACCGCCGCGATGACCGCCAAGGAGGCGCACACCAGCCCCGAGGTCAAGAAGATGCTCGTCGCCACGCCGGGCATCGCCCGCGACGCTGAGGACGGCGATCCGTTCGCGCCGCTCGGCGAGCGCTGGGTGCCGTCCGGCAAGGCCGTCGGCGGCGTCACCTCCGGCCTGAGCCATCTGCACGCCGACATCTACGAGCTGGAGAACTCGTCCGCGCAGTGCGGCCGCCTGCTCGTGCGCGTCATGAAGCACCCCGAGGAGCTGGAGTCCCGCCGCGACGAGATCATCGCCGCGCTCGACAAGACCGCGAAGCCGTACTTCGGCGACCTCGAGACCATGACCTACCTGGCGTGGGCCAAGCGCTTCGCCGAGCTGGCCTTCCCGTGGGTCGACGGCACCTACGCCGACCGCTTCCTGCACCTGCTGCAGCGCATCGAGGCCCGCGTAGTCGATCAGGAGTCCGGCGAGTTCACCTCGCTGTTCGCCTCCCGCGCCGACGTCGAGTCCGACCCGGCCGCCGCGATCGCCAAGCTGGAGGCCGCCTACCCGCAGGTCGCCACGCTCAACGTGACCCCGGCCGACGTGGCCTGGTTCCCGACGCTGGTACGCGAGTACCCCAAGCCCATGCCGTTCGTGCCGGTCATCGACAACGATCTGCTGCGCTGGTGGGGCCAGGACCAGCTGTGGCAGTCCGAGGACCCGCGCTACTCCGCCGATTCCGTGCGCATCATCCCCGGCCCGATCTCCGTGGCCGGCATCACCACCGTCGACGAGCCGATCGCCGACATCCTCGGCCGCTTCGAGTCCGCCGCGGTCGAGCGCGTGAGCGGTCTGGCCTCCGCCGAGGCCAAGCCCGCGTTCAGCGCGCTGGACGGCGTCGACACCGCCGAGGAGTTCATCCGCAAGAGCCCGAACATCTCGTGGGTCGGCCATCTGACCACCAACCCGGCCTTCGGCACCGAGACCGGCGACAAGAACTACGAGATCCGCAAGGTCGGCGAGCGCGGCGACACCGAGCTGTTCGACCTCGACATCCACCTCGACACCTTCTGGGACGGCGATCCGGACGGCGGCAGCTCCAAGCACGCCGTGCGCGACATCGTGATCCCGCTCAACGTCAACGGCAAGGAGTCCGGCCTGTTCCCGGTGATCGACCGCGAGCGCCTGCCGCAGCACGTCTACGCGATGCTCGCCGACACCGCCGGCATCGGCAACACCGCCATCACCGGCGACAAGCTCACCGCCATGCCGGTCATCGAGGAGGCAGGCGACAAGGCCGCCTACCCGTTCGGCCGCGCGGCCGCCAGCTACACGCTGTCCGCCAACCTCGGCTTCGACCACGAGGCCGCCACCGCGGGCCCGCTGCCCGGCGACCTGACCGCCTCGCGCATCGCCCCCGACGCGCTGGTCGGCCCCGCCTGGCCGGCGATCTACGCGGCGCTCGGCTCCGTGTACGTCAACGGCTTCCCGGTGATCGAAGGCCTGCTCAACGCGGTGCACCTCGACCATCTGATCGAGCTGGAGGTGAGCGAGGACGAGCTGCTGGGTCACGTCGGCGAGACGATCAGCCTCACCTCGTGGGCCGAGGACTACTTCGAGTCCGCGTCCGGCCGCGTGGTGACCATCCACGTGGAGCACGCCGCCGCGGACGGCACCGTGCTGGCCCGCGAGACCGAGCGCTTCGCGATCCGCGGCCGCTCCTACTCCGACGCGCTGCCGGCCGACGCCCCCGACTACGGCGACTACCTGCACTTCCACAAGGACGAGCTCAGGGCCGCAGCCTCGGCCGCCGAGACCGGCGAGAACGCCGACGCCGCCGGCGAGAGCCTGACCACCACGACGCCGCGCCGTCTGCTGCGCCGCGTCACGGTCAAGGCCCCGCACGAGATGACCGCGTTCGCGCGCACCTCGGGCGACTTCAACCCGATCCACACCTCGCACCGCGGCGCCGCCGTCTCCGGACTGGCCGCCCCGCTCGTGCACGGCATGTGGCTGTCCGCCACCGCCCAGCACGTCGCCCAGGCGACCGACGGCAAGGGCGCGCACTACGAGATCGCAGGCTGGACCTACAACATGTACGGCATGGTGCAGCTCGATGACAAGGTCGAGATCTCCGTCGAGCGCGTCGGCAAGGTGCGCCACGGTGGCATGATCCTCGAGGTCACCTGCCGCATCGACGGCCAGCTCGTCTCGCGCGGCACCGCGATCGCCCTCGCGCCGAAGTCCGCCTTCGTCTACCCGGGCCAGGGCATCCAGAAGCAGGGCATGGTGCTCGACGAGCGCGCCAAGTCGCCCGCCGCCCGCGACGTGTGGGAGCGCGCCGACAAGCTGACCCGCGCCCGGCTCGGATTCTCGATCCTCGCCGTTGTGCGCGACAACCCGAAGGAGCTGACCGCCAACGGCGTCACCTATCGTCACCCCGACGGGCTGCTCAACCTGACGCAGTTCACGCAGGTGGCGCTCGCCACCGTCGCGTTCGCGCAGACCGCGCGCCTGCGCGAGGCCGGCTGCGACATCTGGCCCGCCTACTTCGCCGGCCACTCGCTCGGCGAGTACAACGCGCTGAGCTCCTTCGCCGACGTGATCCCGCTGGAGACCGTGCTCGAGCTCGTGTTCCACCGCGGTTCCACGATGCACCACCTCATCGAGCGCGACGCGCAGGGCCGTTCCAACTACCGTATGGGCGCGCTGCGTCCGAACCAGTTCGGTGTGGGCGACGATGGCGTGAAGGCGTACATCGAGTCCGTGGCCAAGGCGAGCGGCGAGTTCCTCGAGATCGTCAACTACAACCTGGCCGGCCAGCAGTACGCGATCGCCGGCACGATCAAGGGACTGAAGTACCTGCAGGCCGACGCGTCCCGCCGCGCCAAGGAGTATGGCGGCAAGCCGCCGTTCATGCTCGTGCCCGGCATCGACGTGCCGTTCCACTCCACGCTGCTGCGCAAGGGCGTGCCCGAGTTCCGCGACAAGCTCGACGCGCTGCTGCCGGCGCACATCGACTACCGCGGCCGCCTGGTGGACCGCTACGTGCCGAACCTCGTGGCCACGCCGTTCGAGATGACCAAGGAGTTCGCGGCGAAGATCCTCGAGGTCGTGCCCTCCGAGCGCATCAAGGCCGCGCTCGATGACCCGGCCGTGTGGGATTCCTACGCCGCCGACGACCAGAAGCTCGGCCGCCTGCTGCTGACCGAACTGCTCTCCTGGCAGTTCGCGTCCCCGGTGCGCTGGATCGAGACCCAGGCGCTGCTGTTCAACCCCGCCAACCGCGGCGGTCTCGGCGTGGAGGAGTATGTGGAGGTCGGCCTCGGCAATTCGCCGACCCTCGCCAACCTCGGCGCCAAGACCCTGCGCCTGCCCGAGTTCTCCGGCCGCAACGTCACCGTCTACAACGTCGGTCGCGACGAGGGCCGCGTGTACATGACGGATTCGGACTCGCTGGTCAGCGAGGACGAGCCCGCGGTCGAAGCCGCCGAGTCCGCGGCTCCGGCTCCCGCCGCCGCTCCCGCACAGGCTGCTGCTCCCGCTGCCGCTGCCGCCGCCGCGCCTGCCGCTCCGGCCGCGGCCGCCGCCGTCGTGCCGCCGTCGGCCGCGCAGGTCGGTTCGGCCGTCGCCGAACTCGGCTCCGCGGCGACCGGCCCGGTCGACGACCTGCCGTTCAAGGCGTCCGACGCGATCGGCGTGCTGATGGCCTACTCCACCAAGATCCGACTCGACCAGATCGGCGCGAACGACACCACCGACACGCTGACCAACGGCGTGTCCTCCCGCCGCAACCAGCTGCTCATGGACATCAGCTCCGAGCTCGGCGTGGCCAGCGTGGACGGCGCCGCCGAGGCGACGCTCGTGCAGCTCGCCCAGCTGGTCAACAAGGTTGCCCCGAACTACAAGCCGTTCGGGCCGGTGCTCTCCGATGCGATCCGCGACCGTCTGCGCGCGCTGTTCGGCGCCGCCGGCGTCAAGCCGGCGCACATCCGCGAGCGCGTGACCGGCGTGTGGCAGCTCGGCGAGGGCTGGGTCGCCGCCGTGACCGCCGCCCTGCTGCTCGACACCCGCGAGGGCGCCAGCTCGCGCGGCGGCGATCTGGCCAAGCTGCCGACCGGCGCCGCCGCCAACGCGGCCGCCGCCGACAAGCTCATCGACGACGCGGTCGCGCTGGTCGGCCAGACCAAGGGCGTGGCCGTCTCCAAGCCGAACGCCGGCGGCGCCGCGGGCGGTTCCGTGGTGGACTCCGCCGCGCTCGACGCCTTCGCCGAAAAGGTGACCGGCGCCAACGGCGTGCTCGCGTCCACCGCGCGCTTCGTGCTCAGCGAGCTGGGCGTGGCGGCTCCGGCCGTCGAGCCCGGCGAGGACGAGAACGCCGCGGTCGTGGCCGCCGTCGCCGCCGAGCTCGGCTCCGACTGGCCCAAGCAGGTCGAGCCCCGCTTCGACGAGCACAAGGCGATCCTGTTCGACGACCGCTGGGCCTCCGCCCGCGAGGATCTCGCGCACATCTTCTACGACGGCGATCTGGCCCGTGCCGGCTACCACTTCATCGGCGCCGGCAAGGACGTCGCCGACCAGGCGAAGTGGTTCGCTTCCAAGGCCGAGGCAGATGAGCACGCCGATCTGGCCGCGGTCTTCGACCGCATCGCCACCGAGGCGCTCGAATCGCCGGCCGAATCCGCCGACGCATCCCGCTTCGCGGGCGATATCGCCGTCGTCACCGGCGTCGCCCCGAACTCGATCGCCGCGCAGGTCGTCAACGGCCTGCTGGCCGGCGGCGCGACCGTGATCGCCACCTCGCACAGCTTCCGCCCCTCCGTCAAGGCGTGGGCCAAGCAGACCTACCGCGAGCACGCGGTCAACGGCGCCAAGCTGTGGCTGGTGCCCGCGAACCTGTCGAGCTTCCGCGACGTCGACGCGCTGGTCAAGTGGGTCGGCAACGTGCAGAAGAAGACATCCGGCGCCACCACCACGATCCTCAAGCCCGCATACGAGCCGACGCTGTTCTTCCCGTTCGCGGCCCCACCCGTGCATGGCACGATGGCCGATTCGGGCGAGCTGTTCGAATCGCAGGCGCGCCTGATGCTGTGGGGCGTCGAGCGCGCGATCGCCGGCCTGTCCGCGATCGGCGCCGACACCGACGTGCAGCACAAGCTGCATGTCGTGCTGCCCGGTTCCCCGAACCGCGGCGTGTTCGGCGGCGACGGCGCGTACGGCGAGGTCAAGAGCGCGTTCGACGCGATCGTCAACCGCGCCCGCGCCGAGAAGGTCTGGTCCTCCCGCGTCAGCTTCGCCCACCCGAAGATCGGCTGGGTGCGCGGCACCGGCCTGATGGGCGGCAACGACCCGCTGGTCGAGGTCGTCGAGCGCCACGGCATCAAGACCTACTCCACCGAGCAGATCGCCGAGCGTCTCCTTGGCCTGTGCACCGCCGAGGCCCGCGAGCAGGCCGCCAAGGCCCCGCTCGACGTGGACCTGACCGGCGGCCTCGGCTCCGAGCCGATCGACATCCGCGCCCTGCGCGCGGAGGCGATGGCCGACGCCGAGAAGGCCGCTTCCGATTCTGCTTCTGCGTCTTCGGCCGCTTCCTCGGTTCCCCTCGCTGAGGGGAGCTCTCGCGCAGCGGGTGAGGGGAGCAGCACCGCGACCGCTCAGATCAAGGCATTGCCCAGCCCGCACGTGCCCCACCAGGCACCGGTCGATCTGGCCGACTGGCAGGGCGTGACCGCCCGCCCCGAGGACGAGATCGTCATCGTCTCGATCGGCGAGCTCGGCCCGTGGGGCTCCGGCCGCACGCGCGCCGAGGCCGAACTCGGCATCCACTCCGACGGCACGGTCGATCTGTCCGCCGGCGCGGTGCTCGAGCTCGCGTGGAACATGGGTCTGGTCGAATGGCAGGACAGCCCGAAGCCGGGCTGGTACGACACCGACGGCAACCTCGTGCCCGAAGAGGACATCGCCGAGCGCTACCACGACGAGGTCGTGGCCCGCTCCGGCATCCGCCCCTTCGAGGAGGGCATGGGCAACGACTACAAGGACGGCGCCGACGAGGAGGAGGCCGAGGTCTTCCTCGACCACGACGTGACCTTCTCGGTGCCGACCAAGGACATCGCCGAGGAGTACGTCAAGCTGGACGAGGCGCACACGAGCATCGCTCCGGACGCCGAATCCGGCGAATGGAACGTGACCCGCCATGCCGGATCGATGATCCGCGTGCCGCGCCGCGCCGCGATGACCCGCACGGTCGGCGGCCAGTTCCCGAAGGGCTTCGACCCGATCAAGTGGGGCATTCCCGCCTCGATGGTCGGCGACGTGGACGAGATCGCGCTGTGGAACATCGTCACCACCGTGGACGCCTACCTGTCGGCGGGCTTCACCCCGGTGGAGATCCTGCAGTCGGTCCACCCGTCGATGGTGGCCTCCACGCAGGGCACGGGCTTCGGCGGCATGATGTCGATGCGCAAGCTCTACCTCGACCGCTTCCTCAACCACGAGATCCCGACCGACATCCTGCAGGAGGCGCTGCCGAACGTGGTCGCCGCGCATGTGATGCAGTCCTACATCGGCGGCTACGGCAACATGATCCAGCCGGTCTCCGCCTGCGCGACCGCCGCGGTGTCCCTCGAAGAGGGCGCCGACAAGATCGCCCTGGGCAAGGCCGACTTCGTGGTCACCGGCGCGATCGACGACATCGGCGTGGAATCCGTGATCGGCTTCGGCAACATGAACGCCACCGCGAACTCCGAGGAGATGTACGCCAAGGGCATCGACGCGCGCTTCTTCTCGCGTGCGAACGATCGCCGCCGCGGCGGCTTCCTCGAATCGCAGGGCGGCGGCACGATCCTGCTGACGCGCGGCGACATCGCGCTCAAGCTGGGTCTGCCGGTGGCCGGCGTGGTCGGGTACATCCACAGCTTCGCCGACGGCGCGCACACCTCGATCCCGGCTCCGGGCCTCGGCGCGCTCGCCGCGGGCCTCGGCGGACGCGACTCGAAGCTCGTGCACGACCTGGCCCGCCTCGGCGTCACGCCGGACGACATCGCCGTGGTGTCCAAGCACGACACGTCCACCAACGCGAACGACCCGAACGAGTCCGAGCTGCACAACACGCTGGCTCACGCGATCGGGCGCACGGACGGCAACCCGCTGTTCGTGATCTCGCAGAAGACCCTCACCGGCCACGCGAAGGGCGGCGCCTGCATCTTCCAGGTCAACGGTCTGACGCAGCTGTTCAACTCGGGCGTGATCCCGGCGAACGCCTCGCTCGACTGCGTGGATCCGAAGCTGGAGCGCGACGACCACATGGTGTGGCTCACCAAGCCGCTGCATGTCGGCCGCGTCAAGGCCGGCCTGGCCACCTCGCTCGGCTTCGGCCACGTGAGCGGTTTCGCCGCGATCGTGAACCCGGGCGCCTTCGAGGCCGCCGTGGCGCACGCCGCGGGGGACAAGGCCTTGGAGGAATGGCGCGAACGCGCGAACGCGCGTCTGGCCGCCGGCCAGCGCCGCCTCGAGGAAGGCATGATGGGGCGCGCCGCGCTCTACGAGCCGATCGACAACCGTCGCTTCCACGAGGATCACCGCGGCTACGACCACCACGAGGTCGAAAAGGCCATGTTGCTCGACCCTGATGCCCGCCTCGGCGCCGACGGCTACTACGAGGCCTGAGCGGTGTCGGGCGGCTTGGCGTGGTGAGGTTCCGCGCGCCAGGCTGATCCTGTGACGATGAGGATTGACCCCTTCCCCGGGGTCAATCCTCATCTGCGTTTTTGGCGGGTTTTGTCGGGGGTAATCCTTCTGGATGCTGGGAGGTGTGCCTCGCCGAGTCTTTTTGATAAGGCGTTCCTTCTGGAGCCTAATTGGTTTGCCCCGCTGAGAGGTAAGTAGGTGGGGAGGCTCTTCTGGATGCTGGGAGGTGTGCCTCGCCGAGTCTTTTTGATGAGGCATTCCTTCTGGGGTCTAATTGGTTTGCCCCGCTAGGAGGTATCTGAGCGAAGCGATCTTTCTATATACAGCAGACTCGCCTCGCTGGAGTATCCGCGCGTGGCGGTTCCTCTGCCGGTTGGGAGATTCGCCTCGCTGGAGGGTAATCTAAACAAGGAATGATCGCATGAGCAGCATCGGGGGCGCAATATGATGCACGGTCTGGGCCATGACGTGGTCGATCTCGCGGCGTTCGCGTCGCAGCTCACCGAACCCGGCTCTCGGATGCGCGGCCTGTTCTCCCCAAGGGAGCTGCGCCAGGCGGTTGCCCGGGCGGCGCAGAAGAACGATGGCGAGGCGGTGCATCTCGCCGCCAAATGGGCCGGCAAGGAGGCCGTGCTCAAGGCGTGGTGCGAGGCGCTGTCCCTCGCGGGCTACGAGTTGCCCTACACGATCGACGATTTTCCGTGGAGCCAGGTCGAGATCCTCGACGACTCGCATGGCGTGCCCCGGGTCGTGCTCGTCTCCGACGCCCAGCGCCGTTTCTCCGAATCGATGGTTCCGCTGCGGCGGAGCGGTCCGGCGTCGTCGCCGCGCTTCCAGTGGCATCTCTCCCTGAGCCATGACGGGCCGGTCGCGTCGGCCGTGGCGGTGCTGTCGTCCGAGTGACGGAACGTCCGGGCAACGGCCGAGCGAGCAGTGTCCGGGACATAATCCGGACCGGGCGGAACGGGGAGACGAACATCGATCCTCATTCGGGATCACGGCCGCGCCCGGCGCGGGATGCGGAGCGAACAACCGTCACGGGATCGTCTCGGAGTCCCGCCGGCTACGGCGAAACCGGCGTCGGGATGCCGTCCGGGGGAGGTTTGGCTCGTTGCCGGGCCGATATGGCAGGCGATGCTCCGATGGAGGGGACGAAGTATACACGAAAAAACGATTCCCCCATCGGCCGATGCGGAGGCGCCGTCCCCGTGGCCTGCGCACGAATCCTGATTTCCCATGACTGATACCCCCTATAGGAGGCCGCGGCCGTCATGCGTGCGCTCAGGGCGTAAGTGATTGACATCATTGGCGATGCTGTACCGTTGTGTGACCTTGTCGCTATGTCTTCCCCCTGTTTCGGGGGTATGCGGCAAGGTGGAACAACGTCTTTCGTGGAGTGCGGAAGGAGATTCTTGTGCCATATCAGGGTGGAAAGTTCACCGATGACGAGGTGACGTATTTACGATCGCTCCAAGCCGTGGAGCATGTGACGAACAATCGCATCACATACGCCGACAAATTCAAGGTTCGGGTATTGCGCGAGTATGCGGCGGGGATCTCCCCGAGGATGATTTTCCTGCGCGCCGGGTTGGAATCGTCGATACTGGGGCGCAAACGCATCGAGCGCTGCATCGCCCGGTGGCGCAAGGATCCCGGGCTGACCGCATTGGCCGCCGACGGATCGGCGCAGGGAGGGGCGCCGTCCCGCGTGCCGCTCGTCGCCGATCTTGGCCCGGCGCGGGCTGGCGGGCTGATCGCCGCGGGGGACGACGAGGAATCCCGCGATCCGTATGCGCGGCTGGTTCTCGGGGATCACCGCGATCTGGTGATCTCCCGCCAGGCGCAGCACATCATGCGGCTTGAGGCGGAGCTGGCCCAGCTTCACGCGAAGATGGGCATATGAACGTCGCTTGCGGATTCCACGGCGTGACCGAGTGGTCGCGATCGACGGATCCGCGAGCGCCGCGACACCGAATCGAACCGGTTTGATGTTGCAGTTTCGCTGCGCTACACTGGCTGCGTGGATGTTGTTGAGACGAAGGAGTTTCCTATGACCCGTGCAACCATAGCCAGAGGCGCGTTCAAGACCCGGCTCGACGATCGCATCGGCGAGCTCGAAGCGCTGTACTCCCAGCTGTACGACGACCCCGACGCGTTCGATGAGCTCATCAACGCGATGGCGGCCGCCTCATCCGCCCGCCCGGCCGATCTCAAGCGGCTCGACAAGGCGCGCGAGGCCGATCCCGAATGGTACAAGTGCGGCGACATGTTCGGCATGACCATGTACTCCGATCTGTTCGCCGGCGATCTGAAGAAGCTCGCCGACCGCATCCCCTATCTCAAGGAGCAGAAGCTCACCTACCTGCATCTGATGCCGTTGCTGCAGATGCCGCACCCCTACAACGACGGTGGATACGCGGTCGAGGACTTCGACACCGTCGACCCGCTGTTCGGCACCAACGAGGATCTCGCGGCGCTGACCAAGAAGCTGCGCCGCGCCGGCATCAGCCTGTGCCTCGACTTCGTGATGAACCACACTGCGTCCTCGCACCGCTGGGCCAAGGCGGCGCAGGCCGGCGATCCCGAGTACCAGGACTACTACTTCTGCTTCGACGACCGCACCATCCCCGACCAGTACGAGCAGACCGTGCCGCAGGTGTTCCCCAACACCGCGCCGGGCAACTTCACCTGGAACGAGGCCATGGGCAAGTGGGTGATGACCCAGTTCTACCCGTTCCAGTGGGATCTGAACTACCGCAACCCGAAGGTGCTCGTCGCGATGCTCTCCAGCGTGATGCATCTGGCGAACCTCGGCGTCGAGGTCTTCCGCCTCGATGCGGTGCCGTACATCTGGAAGCGGATCGGCACCGACTGCCGCAACCTGCCGCAGGTGCATGTGATCGTGCGCATGCTGCGCATCGTGCTCGAATGCGTCTGCCCAGCCGTCGTGCTCAAGGGCGAGGTGGTGATGCCGCCCAAGGAGCTGGCCGCCTACTTCGGCACGAAGGGCAAGCCCGAGTGCCACATGCTGTACAACGTGTCCGTCATGGTGAATCTGTGGAGCGCCCTGGCCAACGGCGACACCCGGCTGCTCAAGGCGCAGCTTGACGCGCTCAACTCGCTGCCGGACAACTGCTGGTTCGTCAACTACCTGCGGTGCCACGACGACGTCGGCTGGGGCCTGGACGAGGACGAGGAGCGCCGCCTCGGCATCGACCCGCAAAAGCACAAGGAATTCCTGTACCACTTCTACGAGGGCGCCGTGCCGGGCAGCTGGGCCATGGGCGAGCTGTACAACTACGATGCGGCCACGTCCGACGCCCGCAACTGCGGCACGACCGCCAGCATGTGCGGCATCGAGCGCGCGCTGATCACGCATGACAGGCCGGCGCTCGCCAAGGCGGTGGACCGCGATCTGCTCATGCACCGCGCGATGTCGTTCCTGCGCGGGTTCCCGATGCTCAGCTGCGGAGACGAGATCGCGCAGCTCAACGGATGGGAGTACAAGGAGGACCCGGACCGCATCGAGGACAGCCGCAACCTGCACCGCAGCCATTTCGACTGGGACAAGGCGGCGCTGCGCAAGAAGTCCGGTACGCTGCAGCACGAGCTGTGGGAGGGCATGGAGGGCCTGCGCGACATGCGGCACGATCCGTGCTTCGCGCCCGATGCGTGGGTGAGCACGTGGGACGCGAACAACGATGCGGTGCTTGCGATGGTGCGTCAGGTCGAAGGGGAGACGCTGGTCGGCCTGTTCAACTTCTCCGGCAAGCCCCAGGCCGTGCACCTCAACGGATCGCAGCATATCCTCGAACCGCTCGACGCCGAGCTCGAGCCGTACGAAGCGAAGCTGATCCGGCGCTGACGGAGCGGCGCGGGCGCGTGATCCCGCGAAGCCCGCCGCATCGTCGCCCGCCTCGGAGCGGAGCGGGCGACGATACAGGCCCGGTTGCCTCTGGGCGGGGGTTGTGTATAATGGCTCAGGTCGCCTCAAGCGGCACGCGCGGATGTAGCTCAATGGTAGAGCCTCAGTCTTCCAAACTGATTACGCGGGTTCGATTCCCGTCGTCCGCTCCACTGGCAAAGGCCGGAAACCCGATGATTCCAAGGGTTTCCGGCCTTTTTCGTTCCCCGGCGGAATCATCCCGTGGGTGCAAGATTCGGCGTAATCGGGAGCGATAGGGCGACCAATAGGGCGACCAATAGGGTTACCTCTAACCGTTACAGGAAGAGGCCTGAAGCCCATGACAACACAGAAAAGAACACGACGCCCCAAAGGATCCGGCGGAGAATGGCAGGACGAAAAAGGCGTCTGGCACATCCGCATCGACGCCACACCAGACCCACGCACCGGCAACCGCCGCCGCGTCACCGCGACCGGCCCCACCCGGACCGCCGCCAGACAAAAACTCCACGCCAAACTCGACGCCATGAAACGCAGCGGCACGCTGCCCCTGACGAACATCCCCACACTCGACGTGTGGATCGACCGATGGCTCAAGGCCATCACCCCGAACGTCAAACCCCGCACCCTCGAGACCTACACGAGCGACTGCAACACCATCCGCAACCGGATCGGCGGCATGAAACTCGACAAGATCACCGCAGCTACCATCGAACACATGTGCGCCGACCTCGCCAAGACGCACAGCAGCAAAACCGTCCACAACCAATACATCCGCCTCAGGCAGATCCTGCAGGCCGCCGTCCGCGACAAACTCATCCCATCCAACCCGGCGCTCGCCGCCATACCGCCACGGTACACGTCGGGAACCACCGCGATACTCAAGGCGGGACAGCCGGCGAAGATGACGGAAGCCGCCCGCAAGCCGGCCAAACGCAAACACGACCACCTCGCCGACACCGACGAAGACCGCGAAATGTGGAGCCTCATGTGGAATCTCGCGTTCGAAACCGGCATGAGACAGGCCGAACGGTTCGCCATCCTGCCCGAGGAGCTCGCCACCATCGACGGCGTGCACGGCATCCAAATCATATGGGAGCTCCAACGCTTCAAGTCCGGCACCGAAGCACCCAACTGGCTCCGAGCCCGCCACTACGAGGGCGGCTTCTGGCTCGTCGAACCCAAAAGCAAACAAGGCAACCGGTTCGTGCCCGTCAGCAACCAGACATGGCTCAGCCTATGGGCGCTCGCCGGCCGCAGGCAATGCAAGCCCGGCCAGCTCATATTCACCCGCGAGGGACGTCCGCTCACCAACACCGTGGAACGACTCCGCTGGAAACGCGCCCTCGAAGACGCCAACCTGCCCTACGTCACGATCCGAAGCGCCCGCCACTTCTTCAGCACCAACCTCGCCGAAGCCGGAGCCCCCGAAGACGCAAGAAAAGCCATGATGGGCCACGCCAAAATCACCACCACAGCCGGCTACACCCACTGGTCAGCCGAAAGCCTCGCCACGCTCGCCGACAAGGCCCGCGAGGCCATCGGCCAAACGGTGTAACAAACGGTCGCAGATATTTCCACAGGGAAGCCAGTGGCAGATTATTCTGCGCCGCCCCTTCCTCGCTGCTCCGGATGCTTGCGTGGCCGTCCGCCGCCCGACCCACGACCGGGGCGGGCGGCGTTCCACGCATCGATCGTCTCCGGCAACCAGCCGCGAGTCGCACCGATCAAGGCATCCGGCTCCGGCAGATGATAGCCCCTCGCCGCCGGATTGCTCGAACCGATGCGCTCGCCGACCTCCTTGAGGCTCAGATATCGTGCGGTGCTCATTTCCGGCCTCCCGCGAGGAATCCGAAAACACCTGCGGCCATGCCGAAGGTTCCGGCCGCGATGGACTGACCGCCGACGGCGAGAATGAGGCACATCGCGCCGCATGCCAGCGAGACGAGCCTGTATGCGTTTGTTGTGTTCATGATGCTCCATGGATTAGTCTGGGGATAGGGAGCCGCAGCTCCGGATACTAGGATTATTCGGAATCCGCGGCTCTTGTTCTACCTGCGGGGCCTTCTCCGCTTGTAGGGCGGCTTGGGCTTCGGAGCGGGCGGCGGCTCGCTGCCTTTGGACTTCACCGCCGCGATGACCGCTGCGATGCCGACCAGCAGGGAGCCGATGGCTTCTATCGCTTTCCAGACCTCATCCATATCTCACCTCCTTCCACTGTTTCGTTTTCGCTTACATAATAATTATAGCTCAATTAAGTAAGTTATGCAATTCTGAGGAATCGACACGCCGCGGGTTAGCACGGCGATCCCTCCTTTGCCGATGCGGGACCCTTGCGTCCCTTGGAGGGGCTAGAATATGGCCATTCGGCCAGTCTGATCCTCTATATAGATTCAGGGGGATTCTTGGCCCGTCCAGCTAATCGCGCAAGGAGTGGTGACCCGACAGCATGGCAGCCAAAGCGGATGCGCTTGTCGAAATCGACGAACGCGGTAACCTAGGTGAACTTTCCTTACGATATTACGGTCCGGCATTAGATGTGGACCACTCCATCAGCGCCAAAGCCTTAGCTCCCGCGCTGCTTAATTTCGCCGACGCCGTGGAAGCGGCGAAAAACGAAATGTCGTCCGAATCCCAAGTCGAACTCCGCGTCAAAGCAACACGGCCCGGCTCCTTCGACATACAGCTCCTTCTCCAAGGGATAGGGGACTTCGCGAACACAGCCCAAGGGCAGGGGCTCGAATGGCTCGCCACGGTAGGCGGAGTAGGGTTCCTGACCATACTCATCGGAGCCGTGAAGTTCGTCAAGTACGTGCACGAACACGGAGAACCCAAAATCGTTAAGACGGAACCCCTGCCGGCGGATGAAGGCACCACCTTCTCGGAAGAAAAAGTCACCGTGAAGGCTCCCGACGGAACCTTTTACGAAACCTATCGATCTTCAATGAGAATCGCCGCAAACCGCACCTTCGTCAATTCCGCCGGCAAAGCCCTCTCGGGGCCAGCCGCAGCAGACGGTGTCGATGGCGCGGAACTTTCAAGCCGGACCGAGTCGGTCAATGTTGATAAGCAGACGGCGCGCAGCATGGCCGACTGGACCCCCGACGAGGACGTGATAAACGAAACGGATTCGACGCTAACCGTCCAGCCCCTCGACGCGCATTTCGAACCTGGAAAGAAGTGGCATGTGACGGTTGGCGGCGAAACCAAATACACTGTCGACATGGAAGACCCCGCATTCATCCACGCAGTCGAAAACGGCAAGAGAATCGGGAAGCGCGACATGTTCGTCGTAACGATGCACACTATCTCATCGAGAGGCAAAGACGGAAAGCTCAAAGCCCGCCACGCCATCACAAAAGTCCAAAAGCACATCCCCTACGACGAGGGATCCCAAGGGGAACTCGACATATAATCAACCGCCCCGGCACTCGCGAAGAGCGGCCGGGGCGATTCCGTATATGCGGCGGTAGAATCTAAACAGGCCGCATCGAGGCGGCCGAGAGAACAACGGGGTTGGAGGCATGATGTCGGAACGGGAGAACGGAAAAATGGGCAAAGCCGCAAAATGGGTTAAAGACAATGGCCTGGCCCTCGCGCGCGAAATGGTCGGGCGACATGACGACGATATGAGCAACGAAGGGGCGAGCCGCCAATTCCGCCGTGATATGGAACGAGCCACCGCGGCATTCGCCGAACTCGGCGCCGACAAACAACAAATGCACGAACTACTCCGCAAATGGTTCGGAGTGGACAGCATGGAAGAAGCGGACTCCTACATCAAGGAAGGAGCCCAGTTCGAATACCCCATGACACTGCTCGAAGAATACCTGAAACGCGAAGGATGCGAGACGATGGACATAATCAGATTCAAGAAAGACCACAACGTAGTGGAGAAACTCAGACGAGACCCGTCATTGTCCAACCTCACCGCAGAACAACTCAAACAACGAATGGAACAAAACGAATAAAAACACCTCCAGCGCTCGCCTGCCGAACGCTTGAATCTAATCAAGCCGCATCGAGACGGCCGAGAGAACAACGAGGCTGGGGCGTTATACCGGAACAAGAGGATGATGCGACACACGCGGGCGGCCCAAAGTGGGTCGAACTTATGCACATTCTGACCGAAAAATGTGCATAAGTTCATCAAAAGTGTGTAAATTGGACATACGAGTTGTGATGACAAGCCGAAAGGAGACTGACATGACCGCAGTGGCGGTGGCTCCAAAGGCCCATAAAATCGGCAGGCCGGTCATGCTGGACAGCGAGGAAATCCGAAAGCGCAGGAATGCCCTCGAGAGCAAGTACGGCACTCGCGAACAGCTTTCGCAGAAGCGCGACCTCATCGGACTCACTCTCGAGGAACGCATCGCACTGTACGACCTCGAGGATCTCGACTTCCTAGAGGACCGATGAGCACAGGATCCGACCAGACCGAGGAACAGGCCATCGATTTCGCCCAGAGACTCGAGAACATGCTCACCGAGGTTCTCGGCCAACCAGCGGACGGGCAATACACCGCCGATCCACAAGGCGCGCGAAAAAAACGCAGTGCCAGCTATCTGATCAAGATGAGGGATCCGCAAGGCATCCCTCTCACCGTGGGCGGCAATACCATACTCCGTCTCTCATACCGTTACCAATGCTCCTGCCGCGACTCGAATTCATATCTCCAAGTGGATGAGTCCGCGATCACGCTGCGAGCTGAAAGCGATCCCGCACCCATCGTCCACTATGATTACGTGCGCGACCCGCATAGCGCCATTCCCGCGGCCCACATCAACATTCACGCCAGCAACGACAGCGCCACGAAAGCGATGTTCGCCTGCGGCAGCAAAAGCCAAGGCAAGAACAGACGAAAGGCGTTCATCGACAAAGGAACCTTCCCCACATTCTCCTCACTCCACTTCCCCGTAGGAGGAGACCGATTCCGCCCCGGACTCGAAGACGTCCTACAAATGGCCATCTACGAATTCGGCATAGACGCACAACCGCAATGGCAAAAAGCCATCGAACAAAGCCGCGCCGAATACCGCACCCGCCAAATCAGCGCCCTCGTCCGCGAATTCCCGGACATCGCATACCAGGCCCTCTCGCAAAACGGATACCTCGACAACGGCACACCACCACAACGACCCGAACGAGAAGACACCAAAAGCCGACTCACCAAATACTGACGCCCAACCGCCCCGGCGCTCGCAGAGAGCGGCCGGGGCGATTCCGTATATGCGGGCGGTAGAATCTAGGTAAGCCGCATCGAGACGGCCGAGAGAATATTCCGGAAGCGGGTTGATCCCCATTGGAGGCAGGAATGGAATTCGAAGAAGCCATCAAAAGCGTCGCGGCGAAAGTGACGGACCTTAAGGACACCATCGAGAACGAGGAGGCGACGAAGACGGCGTTCATCATGCCGTTCATCGGCCAGGTGCTTGGCTACGACGTGTTCAACCCCACCGAGGTCGTGCCTGAGTTCACCGCCGACGTCGGCGTGAAGAAGGGTGAGAAGGTCGATTACGCACTCGTTCTCGACAGCCAGGTGCAGATCCTCATCGAATGCAAGAAGATAGGAGCCCCGCTTTCCCTGGAAAACGCCAGCCAGCTCTACCGGTACTTCGCCACTACGCGCGCCCGCATCGGCGTGCTCACCAACGGGCAAGTTTGGAACTTCTACATGGATATCGACGAGCCCAACCGTATGGACTCCAAACCGTTCCTTGTGCTCGACCTGCTCGACATCGACGAAACCATACTGCCCGAACTCAAGAAGCTCACCAAACCAGCATTCGACATCGAATCCATCGCCAACAGCGCCGAGGAGCTCAAATACGTCGGGGCCCTGAAACGCGCTGTCTCCGACGAATTCAAAACCCCATCGGATGACTTCGTCAAACTCCTCGCAAGCCATGTGTATGACGGAGCGTTCCGCCAGAACGTCATGGACAAATTCAGGCCACTCGTGGAGAAGGCCCTCAAACGCTTCCTCTCCGACCAGGTCAACGACCGGCTCAAAACCGCTCTCGGTGCCGACGACATCAAAGTCGGGGCCATGCCGGCCGACGCCGACTCCGCCGATGATACTGAGCAGGAGAGCACTGAAGAGACCGAAGATGACGGCATCGTTACCACCGAGGAGGAGATCGCGGGCTATCGCATCATTAAGGCCATTGCCTGCAGCGACGTGGATCCCGCACGCATCACCATGCGCGACGCAAAAAACTACTGTGCCGTCTTCCTCGACGACAACAACCGCAAACCCATCGCCCGACTTTTCTTCAACACCAAACAAAAATACATCGGCATCTTCGATGAAAACCGCGATTGCCAGCGCATGCCCGTTGACGACCTCAATGGCATCTACCAATACAGCGAACAGATCCGCAGCCAAGTCCACCGGCTGACCGCCAACGAATAACAGCCGACATTGCGACTAAATAACTAAACGCCCTGGCGCTCATAACGAGCGGCCGGGGCGTTTCTTTATTTTTGGGCCGCCTCGTCAATGGGCTTATTGATGGTGCCTTGGTCTATGCCGGCGGTATTGCGGCGGACGATTTCGGCGGCTATGTCTTGGATGGAGCAGAGCCTTAGCGCTTCAGCTCCGGTAACACCGGCTGCTTCCTCCTCGGTGATGATGCCGCATTTAACGAGGGCTTCGACGGGATTGATATTATATCCGCGGGCGACGGCGATGATTTCGTCTGTTTCGATTCCTCCTTTATCGAAGCGTCGATAAATGGTCGCATATGGGATGCGGGTTAATTGGGAGATCTTGTTGATCGAGTCTCCTGCTGTAACGGAATGAAGCCATTCGCTTCTTTTATCATCTTGATTATTTGTCATAGCGATATTATCCAACATGAATAGAAATTCTGCAAGTCGGTTGACAAAGACTCTCCAACTGTGATAATAATTATTCAAACAGAATAATAGCACGAAGGAGACCGAGATGGCCCTTGCAATACAACCTGACTTTCTAGCGCAACTCCGCCAAAACCGAGGTCTCAGTGAAGATGCCTTCGCCAGAGCCTGTGGAGTCAGTCGTAACCGACTTGAAGAACTGGTCAATGGCGCAACACCCACAATGCTTGAATTCTCGAATATTCAGTTGGGTTTCAACTGCGGCGATAAGGGAATTCCGATGATTGCATCGGAATCTTCCGATGATGTCAAGGGCGAACAGAAGCTGGTGGCGTGATGTGGCAGAAATGGCTTCTCGTGATTCTCTACCTGCTCATGCTGATCGGCAACGTGTCGTCGATTGGGAAGAAACGTGACCCCATCACGCCGCAGAGCGCGGTCGCCGATGTCATTTTCAATCTGGCACTCATCGCGGTGATCCTCAGCATCCCGGAGGTGGCGTGATGTCATTCAGATTCACTGTCAGCCTCTTTGAAGCTGATCGGGACGCCGGGAGTCCAGATGCAGAAGACATCACGTCCATCCTCAGGAAGAGTGAACACGGACCCGTGTCGTTCCCCGTTCTTGATGACGGCGATGATCGCGTCCACCATCTCCTTGAACTTCGCATCGGAGACCGGCCCGAGCCGATGTCCGTTGAAGTAGACATACCGCGATGGCATGTGGCGTTCCCCGTCCCTGACCGTTTCGTTGCTCGAACGTTCTTCCAATGGTTCCATCTCATTCTTCCCTTCGTTGGGCTGGTTGCTGGGTTGGCGCTTTCCAATCCAACCCGGCGAAGGGATACCCCAAACCACAAGGAGGCGTGATGGCCGACAAGGATTCAATGGCGTTGGCCATTGGTCAGGCGATGCTTGATCTCGTCACTGCGTCTGCTCCCGAGCTCAGTGGTGTAGGCGACATGGACTGTGACGTCATACCCGCCGACCCCGATGTAGACGAACCCGGCACTGGAGTTGAGCCTGTCGATGGAACGCTGGTCTTCGACTACCTTCTGCGTGAACAGCTCGTCCTTGAGCGGGATCTCGCCGAACGCGGGTACTTTATCGACGATCCTGTCCATGATGGTCTGGTCTTCGTGACGGACGAACACGTGAACGTCAGATGCTTCGTGGGGGCAGTCGTTGAGCAGGAAGACGGTCGACGATTCGCCATCGAATTCAACCCGCCATTTGTAGACCGTCTGATCCGCGGTAACGCTCAACGCCCTCTGGCTGATCGCATTCGCGTCTGCGCTTATCTCGTTCGCCTTGCCGGCAAGACGGTTGGCCTCCTCGGCGACCCCCTTCGCGTCAGCGGCGATCCCGTTGGCTTCCTGCGCAATACGGTTCGCCTTCTTCGCGAGCAGATTCGACTTGCCCGTCTGGAACAAGGCGAAGACGCCGCAACCGCCGCCAAGCAGACCAACGAATCCACCCAAACCACCGATACCCGACCAAACCCACTGCAAGAAGGAAACCAGACCACCCATAGGCACGATTCTACGGTGACAGCATCCGAGAAGGAGTCGTAATGACAAAGATCGCCGAACGATACCCATGCACGCTCATGCTGGCGCTGTCCGTCTGCTGTCTGGCGTCGATCGTCTGGCTGCTGACCCATGACGGGTGCGCGCATCCGATTGGCAACTCGATCGCCCTGGTCGTCTACATGACATCCGGCACGCTGCTTCTGTTGCCTAGGGCGGTCGAATGGTTCGACCGGTATCTGCCGGACATGACGGAGGGGGAGTGATGAGCGAGACGAAGATCCTCGAGCACGTGGCCATGATGAATGAACTGCGCAACCAGGGCGTGCGCGCCGAGACCACACAAGGGGTTCGGCGCGACCTCGCCCGTCAGCTCGGGGTCAGGATCCCCGGCAACCAAGTGCCGATGCACGAGCGTGAGGCATGGACCCTGCCCGACGCGGCGAAGGTGTACGGCGTCGACCGGCATGCCCTGCAGCGAGCCGCGAACATGGGACTGCTCGACACGTTCCGTCCCACGACCGCGCGCGGCACGAAAAGCTGGCGGCGCGTGACCCGACGGGAAATGGAACGCTTCCTGGGCATATCAGGGGAGTAGGCATGCGCAAGACACTACGGAACATGGCGGTCTTCCTCGGGGGCACGGGCATTGCCGAGCTGATGCTCGCCGCGCACGACGCGTCCGCCGCGAAACTGCTCATCGGCGCCGTCTGCCTGATCGTCGCGATGCTCGTCGCGGCCATCGCGTTCAGGAACGACGACAACCAACACAAGGAGGAATAGAAGTTGGCCAAGGATCCAAGCACCGCCATCATCAGGGGCCGTCTGGCCGCCGACCCGGAATACCGTACCACGGGCAACGGTGTGCCGGTCGTGAACCTGCGCATACTGTCCAGCGGCTGGGAGAAGGACACCGCCGGCAACCCGGTGGACGTGACGCCCACGAGCTGGCAGTGCGAGGCATGGCGCGACCTCGCCGAACACATCAGCCAATCGTTCGGCAAGGGCGACCAGGTGATCGCCACCGTGCACCCGCAGACCGACACCTACCAGCGTCAGGACGGCAGCACCGCGTGGAGCGTGAAATGGGTCATCGACGACATCGGGCCCAGCCTGCAACGCGCCACAACCCTGATCACCCGCATCAAACGCGGCCAGCCGGCACCGGCCAGACCGCAGGCACCCCAACCCCCGCAACCGGATCCGGGCCAGTATCCGGCCAACGACCCATGGAACTAGAAAAAGGAAGATTATCATGGCACGACTCTCGAACGAGCAGCTCATCGAACTGTGCGCCACCCCATACGAGCGATTGACTCCCGGCCAGAAGCGCAGCGCCCGCGCCTACAAGCGCAAGGCCATGGACGACGAGGCCCTGGCATTGGAGGCCGAACGCCTCCTGGAGGAACAACCCCAACTGTCCGTCACCAAGGCCTACTACGCCGTCATGAAACTCGAGCGGAAGACGAAACCAGACAATACGGCTCCCACCCCGGCCGAAAAGCCGATCACGGCACCCCAGTCCGCACCGGTTCCGGCCGGCATGGAACCGAGTGGCCGGACGGACGATCTGGTCACGTTCCTCGCCGACTGGCCGACCGACCTCGTCGAAGCCCAGCCCACGGCCAGCGGCCACTGGACGGCCATCGCACGCATCCTCAAGAACCACCCGCACTCCGGGCCCGCCGTCATCGCACGCGACCTGACCCGCCAACGGGCGTTCGAACTACGCCGCCGCATACGCTCCGCACGCATCAAGGCATTCACGCCCACGGGAGCCTACCGGTGCGAGATCACCCACGACGACCAGCACAAGGACAAGTACCGGATCATCGCCCAATACACGGGAAAGACGGACGCATGAGCACGCACGTCATCACCATCGACATCCCCAAACACCTATGGAAGAACGACAACGGCAGCCACGGCAACTGGTACGCGCACAACCGGCTCATGCAGACCCTCAAACGCATCGGAGCATGGCACGCCGCCAGCTACCGCAACGAACACCAACACGTCAGCTTCCAACACTGCCGGCTCGACGTATACGTCCAATACCCGCCACGAGGCCGCAACCGCGCCGACCCCAGCAACGCCGACAACATCGGCAAACCCATCATCGACGGATTCACCCAAGCCGGACTATGGCCCGACGACAACTGGCAACACGTCGAAGGCCCCTTCTACCGGATGAGCCCCACCCTCGCCCCACCCGGACTCCACCGCCTCGAATTCCACATCACCGAAACCGAAAGACCACAACAATGAGCCGACACAAGCACCGCCGCCAAACACTCGAACACCAACGCCAAAAAACACGACGCAAACGCCACCCACACAACACCAACCAAGACCCACAACGATACGAGCAACCATGAGCACCATCATCAACACCACAGGCAACACCACCGGCATCACCCTGACCAAAGCCGACTGGAACGCCACCCACATCGACAACGGCGACAGCCGAATCACCATACTCGCCCCCACCGGCGAATACCCCCAACTCGTCGCCGACCTCGCACTCCACCTCACCACCATCACCCAAACCCCGATATCCGGCACGCCGCACAGGCGCTCGCCGAAACCATCAACCAAGGAGCGTGACCCGCACGAAATGACACCCACAATCACCCTCATCGACGTGAACCGACTGAAGCCGAACCCCAACAACCCCCGCAAGCACATCGGCGACGTGACCTCACTCGCCGACAGCATCCGCGCCCACGGCATCCAACAGGAACTCGTCGTCACCCCCATCGCCGACACCGACGACTACCGGGTCGTCATCGGACACAGAAGACTCGCCGCAGCCAAACAAGCAGGCCTCAGACAGGCACCCTGCAAAATCCTCGATCTCACGCCAAAAGCCGAACGTGAGCTCATGCTCATCGAAAACACGCAACGCAGCGACCTCACACCCATCGAGGAAGCCGACGGATACCAAGGCCTCCTCGACCTCGGCACCACCATCCAGGACATGGCCCAGAAAACCGGACGAAGCACCGACTTCGTACGCCGCAGACTCAAAATCGCCCGCATCCCCACACTCACCCGCGACCTCACAGCAGACTTCAACCAACTCAGCCTCACCGACCTCGACGCGCTCGCCGAATTCCAGGACGATCCGGACACGCAGCAGCAGCTCGCCCGCACGGCCGGCACGCGCGACTGGCAGTGGACGCTGAACCAGGCGCGCGAAACCCGCCGCATGAACGAATGGCGTGCCACGGCCGACCAGTGGATCCGCCAGGCCGGATTGAAGACCCGCAAGGTCAAGGACCTGTGGGCCAATATCGACGGCTACCGACACCCGCATACGTGGCAGGGCGACCAGCCGCTCGAAACCCAATGGAAGCGGCACCTCAAACAGGGCGGCAACCCTGACACGATCATCCTCATCTGCAAGAAAGGCGCATACGGGTACGCCGAGCCACTGCCCGCCGGCACCGTCGACGCGAAAGAAGCCGAAGACCGGGAGAGGAGGGAACAGGCCGCCCTGGAACGCCGCCATACGGCCGAGGCCCGCAAATTCGCCGCCACGAGCGCCGAACTACGCCTCCAATGGATCCGCATGAACCACACCGGCTGGCATTACGGGCCGATGAGCCGCGCCATAGAAACCCTCACGGACATGATGCTGCTCGGCCGCAGCACATACGGGTTCCCACGCGCCGGCGGCGACAGCAACTGGGAGGACAAGACCATCACCGCATACAACCACATGGTCAAAACCCCGTTGCCCGTCACCGAGAAAAACACCAAGGAAGGCGTCTACCATCTCAACGGCGAAGAGAACACGAACGAACTGCGCCACCGGCTCGACAAGCCCGGCAGCCACACCGTGCAACTCCTGCTCCTGCTGCTCGCCCGACGCGAGGCAAGCATCACCGGCGCCGAATGGGCCTGCAAATACTCCAGACAGGACCTCGACATCATCAACGACTACTACCAAGTGCTCGAAACCCTCGGCTACCAGGCCAGCAGCGAGGAAACCAAAGCGCTCAACGGAAGCCTCATCGAAGGCACGAAGGAGGATGACGGCCATGCCGACGACGATGACGATGCCGAGTAGACGCCAGACGGAACGCCAACGCCGCAAATGGGCCGCCGCCTGCGGCGAACTCTACGCGATCGGCCTGACACTGGACCAACTGGCCACGCAGGCCGGCCGGCTACGCGACCAGGGAGCACCCGAGGACGTGCTCGAAGACCTGACCATCACCCTCGCACGCCTACGGGAAGCCCGCAAGGCCACGATGTCGGCCGAACGCCGCCTATGGACCCGAGTGGAGGACATGACATGAAACGCCAACGACTCACACCGACCATGACCGAAACGCTGATCGGCATGCTCAACCGCAACGCCTACCCCGCCGACCTGAACAACTCGCGCACCTTCCAAAGCCTGGAGGAACGCGGACTCATACAACCCGACATCGAAGGCAACTGGAGCCTGACCGACACCGGCCACCAGACCGCCCTCAAACTACTCAGGAGGTGACATCACATGGGCAGATGGGTCGAAAACCAGAAGAACCGCGTGAAATCCCGCCACATGATCGAACAATCAATGGACTGGCTCGACGATCCCGACGACGATCTGCCGGAGAGCCGGCCGTTGCGCTGCTGGAGAAGCCGCGACTACAGCGCGATGCTGTTTTGCGACCACGACAGCGGCCTGCTCCGGTTGGCCATCACGCGCGTCCAGATCGACAAATACACGCTCGAATACCGCGACGGCATCACCTGGGACGCCCTGCAACAGATCAAGAACGAGACCATCGGCCCCGACGCGTGGACCGTCGAATGCTACCCGCCGCAACACCTCGTCCAGAACGTCGCCAACATGCGCCACCTATGGATCCTCGACGAGCCACCCGCATTCGGCTGGAAGACACCCACCGGCGAACCCGACACGGACGCCAACGCCGACAGCGAACCATACAGGCCCGCCGCAAGCACGCGGCAAATCATCATCGGAGGCGAACCGCTATGAGCGCACTACTCACGGGAAAAGCGTTCGAGACCAAAGTCGGCAGCAGCCAGGCCGAACGCAACGCGAAACAAGTCCTGACGCTATTGGCGAACTACGCCGACGAAAACGACCGCGCATGGCCAAGCGTGGACACCCTCGCCGACAAACTCGAATGCTCCCCCAGCGCCATCAAACGCGCCCTCGGCATACTCAAGGACAAAGGCCTCATCAAGCGCGACTACGACTACGGCACCAGATACGGCGCCGACAGAAGCCCATACGTATACCACATCACCCTCGACGACGCCGAGAAGGTCACAAAACAACGGCGGCGAGCCAAAGCCAAAGCCAAAGAACGAGAAAAAGCCCGCGAAAAGCGGGGGTTCACACATGACACCCCGCAGGGTATCACAGATGAACCCCCGCGGGGGTCCACGCATGAACATGACGGGGGTTCACACATGACACCCCGCGGGGGTTCACACGTGAACGAACGGGGGTCCACACATGAACCCCAAACATTCATAGAACATTCAACTCAACATCCAAGAGAGAGTACGCGCGTGCAAAACCCGAAACCCAAAACCACAAACGAACGATCATCCGAACAACGCAGACAGGCGCTCGCCGACTACCGGCCCACACCCGACCTCACGGCGCTCGCCGAATCCTACGGACTCGACCCCGAATGGGAGCTCGGCAAATTCCGCGACACCTGCCTCGCCGAAGGGAAAATCCCCCACGACCCCGCCAGCGCATACCGCAAATGGCTCAAACGCGGCCGCGAACTCAACATCGGCAAACCCGCCGCCCCGCCGGCAGCCAACGACGCCGGCAATCCGGACACGGAACTCGAACGCCGCGCCCGCAAACTCCTCGCCACCAGCACCCCGCTACGCCAACGCCAACCCGACGACCGCGAGCGCCTGCGCTGGCTGCCCCAGGTTGCCGGCCTGCTCGCCCAGGGCACGAGCCCGGCCCGGGTGGTGGGGCTGGTGTGCGAGGCGTTTGACCGTGGCGAGCTCGACGAGGCCGCATGATGGCGGGAATCGTGCAGGAGACCATCGACTGGCGTGCCGCCACGCCCGAGGAGCTCGACGGATGCCGATGCATCATCCGGACCGTGGACGGCACCGTCATCGACGGACATCTCAAAGCCCAGAACGGCGACGAAAGATCGCAAAGCATCCGGTTCACGCTCGACGACGCCGAAGACCAACTCTCCCAACTCAACGTCCTGTCCGTCAGCCCCAAACACGGCACCGCGATACTCCAACCCCACATCCGCAGCCTGACCGTCACCCGACACGCCAAACAACCGACCATCGAAAGGAAAACACAATGAACAACACGGACATCACCAGCCTCATCCAACGGGCGCTCGCCGATGGATGCCAGATCACCATCACCCTCACGCCCAGGGGCTACATCGCCGACGACCAGCCCGAAACGGAGGGCGAGCAGTGAGCCGCACCACCAAACGCATCCTCGCGCCGATCGCCGTCATGCTTTGCGCCGGCATGCTCGCCGGCTGTGAGGGCACGCCCGTCAACTCGTCGTCCGACGGGCGCACCGGAGCGGTCACCCGGAGCGAATGCTCCACCGGCAACTTCCAGTGGGAAACCTGCACGATCACCATGCCGGACAGCCGTCGCGTCACCTGCATCGCGCACTACGCCAACGGCGGCATCTCCTGCGATTGGGCGCATGCCGACGGAGCCGACAAGGGGTGGACGCGATGAGTGCCAGACAGTGCATCGAGATCGAAACCGAACAGCATGACACGCTCATGATGGGCGTCACGCCCGCGGGCCAATGCAAAATCCGCTTCGCCGACTCCCGGGAACAGGAGATCGCCTGGCAGGACGTACGGGAACTCAACAAGTTCCTCACCTGCATACTCGACCGAGACGTCCCGGAGGAACCCCAATGGCAGGCATGAAACACACCTACAAGGTCACCATCACCAAAGCCGACATCGGCTATGACATCACCATCACCGACCACGCCTCCAACGGATGGCTCGAAAACATGCGCTCCCACTATGCGTGGAGTCTGACCAGTAGCGGCGCCAACCGTAAGACGCAACAACTCGTCAACCGCATCAAACGCCAGAACCAACGCGAGGAACACCCGCGCGAATACACCATCGAATAGGACACTGATGAACCACAAGCCCAACCGATTCAACGACATCCTCACCAACATCGCCACCGGCATCACCATCACCGCATGGGGAACAGCCGTCATCCTCCTGCTCATCAAACTCGCCGTCTGGGTCTTCCAATAACCCACAAGACGACACCAGGCATGAGACAATGGACACGGGCCTGATGCCAACCACACACAACCAACACACCACCACCGGAAGGGCATCATGGCATCAACCACCACCGCCAAACAATTCCACCACGACCTGCGCTCGCTGGCGGACGGCTACGGGGTGCTGTGCCTGATCGCCGAACGCAAGGCGAGCGTGATGGCCCGCCAATGCGGCCACGGGACGAGGAGCGTGGCGCCGATCCCGTTGAATCTGGGCGCATGGCAGCTCAGACAGGACATCGACCGTCTCGTCGAATCACTGGCCACGGCCATCGGCCTGCGCTACCGGCACATGGACACGGTCTCGCTGCTCAAGGGCGTCATGCGCTACGAGCCACGACTCCTGAACCGGCCCGACATGCCCGTCATCGTGGAACTGACCCGGCAGGCCGCCACCAGACTCGACCGCACGCTCAACCCGCCGCCGGAAACCAAGATGATCGGCTGGTGCCCGGACTGCGGGTACGAGCTGCGATGCGACGAACTCGAACTCAAATCCGGCTACAAGGCATGCGACAAATGCCACGGCGAACACCGCATCAAAGACATCCAGCGCGCCAGCATGCTCCGACTCGCCATCGGAGGAGCACAAGGCACAGCCGCCGAAATCAGCCGACTACTGCAACCATGGGGCATCAACATCAAACGCAACACCATCAGCCAATGGGCCAAACGCGACATCATCCAACCCGTCGCCACGGATGAACACGGCGATCCCGTGTACCTGGTTTGGGATACATGGCAGGCATATGCCCAAAAAGACGGAAAATGACCATCGCCAATACTTGACAAACCGGAACTGTCACCGTATACATGTCTATAGTAGTCATTTCCATAGGTTCAGGAACGGGCTGCTTCTCCGGTTCTGTGCCGGATTTCTTCATCTATTTACCTGACGGCAGCACCGTCCATGTACCATCGAAGACATGATAGAGGCGAGCCTTCGAAACACAGCCGCCGGCGTAATCGCCATGCGGCGCATGAACGAAAAAAGCGAAGAGCTGTACGCTCGATGGACAAGGATCCGATACGCGCCTTGGAAGGGAAACTCCATCCTCGCTCAGGCCGATGCCGAATGCGAAGTGCGTCCGCAGGTCGAGAGCTGTTTCAGCGTTTCCCTGGAATCCATGATGGACGCCTGCAGGATGATCAATGAACTGGCTACCATCAACTCCCATTACGCAGTGATACGAACCGCCGTGGAATCATCCGCGACCGGCGTGTGGCTGTCCACGTCGGGCAAGAAGCGGAAGATGGTCTTCTACTCGATCAAACTGTCATATCGAGACAACGAGAACATGCTGTCCTTGGCAGAGGAAAGCCCGGAGCGGAACAGCTCCCTCATCGACAACCGCCGACGGAAAAGGGAACGTCTCGAAGAGCAAGAGCAACAACTCGAAGGATACGAAACCAAGAACATCAAGACATTTCCGCAATACACGCAGATTCTGAAAGCTGCGGACGAGCGGATCCAAAAGCGCGCAACATATACCGCGGTCAGGGCCTGGAGAATATGCAGCGGCCTGGCACATGGGTCGCGAGACAATGTGATAGGGCTGGCCGAAGCGATTCCGACGGGCCGGGGCGACGCACGCACCGAGGAAGTGCAGATACGGCAGAACACGCTCCTGTCGGCGGCCTGCCTCAACGTGGCCGTGGAAAACTGCGAGCGCATACTCGCGGAATACGAGAAAGCGACGGCCTAGCCGTTTTCTCGCGGGGGGCGGACGCATTCGGTAAAACAGGCCGAGGGATGTCGCGTTGAACCACCCGGGGTCTTTTGGAATCACCGGGAGGTGCCTCGTGTCTTCCACCCGCACTGGAAACCCGCGCAGGGGCAGGGGTTATGCGTATCGGCGCGACCAGCTGTGCAGGCGCGTGTACGCCTATTACGACACCTGTTACATCTGCGGCCGGCCGGTGGACAAATCCCTGCCGTGGCCTGACCCGTGGTGCAAGACCGTGGACGAGACCATACCGGTGGCGCGCGGCGGCAGCCCGCTGGACTGGGGCAACGTGGGCCTGGCGCACAACTGGTGCAACCGGGTCAAGGGCACGCGCACGCTCGCATGGGCGCGCGCCGAAGTCGCGCGACTGCTCGACCCCAACCGTACGACGGCGACGACAACGACGACAACGACAGGCGAGGAACCAGCATCGTCGAACCATCTTGCGGCCACGTCGATGCCGTTGGTGATCAGCGGCGACTGGTGACCCCACGGGAGGGGACCCGTCCCGGCCGTCAGGCCCGACCCTCGGGGGCAGTCGGGATATCTCCCCGGGGTCTGCAAAGCGTGACGCATGCCAAGCGTGACGGTCCGAAGGAGGCTGCGATGAAGTGCGAGGAATGCGGGCGCGATTTCCACCCCTCGCATCGTGGCAGTCCCAGCAAATACTGCTGCGGAGCATGCCGTGCGAAGGCGTACCGCAAACGCCGCAAGCAACAGGCCAAGGCTCCGGCAAAGCGTGACGCCCCCACGCCAGCTGCGGCCCCCACGCCATCCGCCGCCCCGCGTCTGAACGGGCGCGAGTTCGACCGCATGATGGACGGCAGCTTGGAAGACGATCTGCGCCATGTGCGCGACCGGCTGAAACGATACCTGGACGATCCGTCGACGCCGGCGAACGCGATAGCGAACATCAGCGCACGTTACATCATCGTGTGCGAACGCCTGCACGACCTGGCCGGCGGAGACCCATTGCTGGATATCGAGGACGAGACGAGCGAGGTGAGCGATGTCGGAGCGTCGATTGTCTGAGATCGCCCGCGTGCTCAAACAGCCGACGGGGATCACGTCCAGCGATTTCCCCCGCGTCAACCGCGTGGCCCTCAAGGCCGGCATCCACTACGACCTGTGGCAGCAGGGCCTGCTCTGGCTCCTGTTCGCCCGTGGCGCGGACGGCAAATACGCGTGCGGGGAATGCGGCACCGTCGTCAGCTCCTGCCGTCAGATCGGCAAGACGTTCACCCTGGGCACCGCGATCTTCATCAAATGCATCCTCCAACCCGGCCTGAAGGTCATATGGACCGCCCACCACACACGAACCAGCGACGAGACGTTCAACGACATGTGCGACCTCGCGAAGAACAAGCTGCTCGCCCGCTACGTGGAGCGCATCCGCCGCGCCAACGGACAACAGGAAATCAGCTTCCGCACCGGAAGTCGCATCATGTTCGGTGCACGCGAGAACGGCTTCGGCCGAGGCCTGCACAGCGTGGACGTGGAAATCTTCGACGAAGCGCAGATCCTCACCGTGCGCGCCCTGGACAACATGCTCCCCGTCGTCAACACCAGCCCCGACCCGCTCGTCGTGTTCATGGGCAACCCTCCCAAACTCGGCGACCAGTCCGAAGTATTCGAGGAAAAACGACGCGCGGCGCTCGCCGGCACCGACGGCATGGTATACGTGGAACTGTCCGCCGACCGTGACGCCGATCCCGACGACCGCGAACAATGGGCGAAAGCCAACCCCAGCTATCCGAAACGCACGTCCGAGACCGCGATCCTCAGGATGCGCAACCTCATGACCGTCGACTCGTTCCGCCGCGAGGCCCTGGGCATCTGGGACGAAACCGCCAGCCACAGGGCCATCGACCCGAAGCAATGGGAGAAGGCCACCACGGACTCGCCGAACCTCAACGGACTGATCGGCTACGCGCTCGACATGGCACCCGACCGCAGCTCCCTGGCCATCGGCGGCGCCATCAACCACAGGGATGGCACCGCCCACATCGAACTCCGCCGCTTCGAATCCACCCAATCCAAAGGCACCATGTGGGCCATCGACTACATCACGCAACACTGGCCACGCACCGCAAGCGTGGTCATCGACGCCCAATCCCCGGCCAACGCGCTCATACAGGAACTCAAAACCCGCCACATCAAGGTCATCACCACCGGCCCGCAAGACATGGGCCGCGCCTGCGGACTGTTCCTCGACATGCTGCGCGACGGCAAACTCACCCACATCCCAGACGACAAAGCACCCGCGCTCGCCGTCGCCGTGGCCAACGCCGTCACCCGCAACATCGGCCAATCCGGAGCCATTGGATGGAACAAGATGGGCGCCGACATCGACATATCACCATTGGTCGCGGTCACGCTCGCCCTCTACGGCACCACCGTAACCAAACGAGACCCGGACCGCAGACAGATCATAGGAGGCTGCTGATGAGCGAATCCATCATCCCCGCCGTCCGCGAAACGCCCGTCGAGGAACGCTGGCCCAAACAATCACGTGGCGGCGCGAGCATGCTGCGCCTGAACGCGCCCGGAGCCATAGACGGTCTGACGGATGCCGAAAACGAGCTGCTGGCCGAACTGCGCGACGTATGGGTGTCGCATTCGGAACGCAACGCCGAACTCACCTCCTACTACGAGGCGAAGGAGCCGTTGAAGGACTTCGGGCTGACGATGCCCAAATCCATCACCGACCACTACACGCCGCTTGGCTGGGCGCGCAAGGCCGTGGACATGCTCACCGAACTATGCGTGTTCGAGGGATTCGTCGCCCCCGGCATGGAGGACCCGTTCGAACTGCAGGGCTTCATGGCGTCCATCGGCTTCACGAGCGTATTGCAACAGGCCATCCAGACCGCGTTCATCCACGGGTGCAGCTTCCTGACCGTGGGCCGCGCCGGCGACGGCCAGCCCACGATACGCACGCACACCGCCGAAGCGTCGGCCGCATTATGGGACTACCAGAACCGGCATATCAAGGCGTGCATGAGCATCTGCGACCAGGACAAGAACGGCAACGCCACCGGCCTGATGCTCTACATGCCCGAACGCAACATCCTCCTCGAAAAGCACGACGGCCGATGGTCGATGCCACCGGACGCCATGCCGGAAGAGACCGTGGACGGCCGGTGCATGGCGTTCAGGCTCGCCTACAAGCCCACGCAGGTCAAACCGTTCGGCCGATCACGCATCAGCCGCGACGCGATGCGCATCATCGACGGCGCGAACCGCACCATCTGCCGCGCCGAAGGCAACGCGGAGTTCTACTCGTTCCCCAAGATCCTCCTGCTCGGCACCAGCGCCGACATCGCCAACATGAGCGACGACCAGGCATTGAGCCTGTACATGGGCCGATGGAACGCCATCAGCAAGGACATCGACGGCGACTCGCCATCGGTCGTGCAATTGTCCGCGTCGACCATGGACCCGCATCTGACGATGCTGAAATCATGGGCGTCGATGTTCGCCGCCGCGACCAACATCCCCGCCTCCAGCCTCGGCGTGGTCGCCGACTCGAACCCCACCAGCGCGGAAGCCACCGAAGCCCAACGCGAGGACCTGATCATCGAAGCCAGGCACGCCGACCGCGACTTCGGCGAAAGCATCCTGGAAACGATCAGAATGGCCGTCCGCATGAAAGACCCGTCGGCCTCGGAATCCGACCTGATGAAACTGCAGGTCGACTGGATGAACCCCAGCATGCCGGCCACGAGCATGAGCGCCGACGCATACAGCAAGCTCGCCGGCTCCATCACCGGCTTCGGCGACAGCGAGGTCGGCCTGGCCCGCGCCGGCCTGAGCCGCAGCGAGATCATCAGACTGAAGGCCGACCAGCGCAAGGCAAACGCCTCGCAGATCCTCAGCCAGCTGAGAAACGAGAAGGCGAACGGAGGCGCGAATGTACTTCGACAGCCTCAACCTGCCACCGGAACGACGCAGGCAGCTGGAACTGGACCTCAATGACCTGTACGAGGACTACGTCGACACGCTCTCCAGCCTGGAGAAGCGGGCCGGCAACCTCGTATCCGGCATGGTCTGGGACGATGAATCCCCGGAAACGGTCAGACAGATGATGAAAGCGTATTCCGACGCCGCCAACGAACTGGCGTCGGAATCCTACCAGAACGTGCGCGACACATGGTCGCGATACATGGACGTGGACTTCCCCCAGTTCACCCCCGCCGCGATAGAGGCAGACCGCACGGTATGGCAGATCGAGGGAGGCTTCCACAACACCGACTACAACGGCCTGACCTACACGCAGGTCAAAAACGGGCAATCCCGCGCAGGCAAGACCATAGACGACCTATGGCCGTCGTTCACGCCAGGCGACTACATGGCCGCCTACAAATACGCCTCCGAGATCGTGCGCGTCACCGCACGTCTCACCACGGAACGCAGCGCGGCCGTCGACCCCACCGAACCGAAATACGCGAGAGTACCCACCGGCTCGTACACATGCGCGTTCTGCGTGATGTGCGCCTCCCGCGGATTCGACTACAACAGCGAGGAGACGGCCGGCAAATTCAAGCCGTTCCACAAGGGCGACGACTGCCGCATCATCCCCAGCTGGGGCGTCTACAAGTTCAACGCCTACAACCCCGAATACTACATGTCCATGTACGAGACGGCGAAAAACAAGGCCCCGGACACCTCCAGCGGGGCGATATGCGCCGAAATGCGCAGAATCTACCCGAACCTGCTCACCGACGGCGTGTTCAGGGACGACGACAGGTTCACCAAGGACAACAGCCTGAGATACGGCCTGTGGCGGGCGCAACGACGCCAGGCCATGCGGGACCACGACTTCACGCATTCGCCCCTCGACCTGCTGCCGCCAGCGGAACCGGCGGAGGCGCCGGAATGGCCGTCCGGCCTTCCCGCAGTCATGCGGGCCAAAGAATGGAACCACATCCTCTACGGGTACAAAGGTGGCGCGCACCTGCACGGCTACGGCTGGCAATATCCCGACAAGACGGTGGAGTTCCCCGAAACCTGGGCCGCCGACGACATACGCGACGCCGGAATCGCATTATTGCGCATCCCCGAAAACCGTAAGCATATCGAGGATATCCTAGCCGACGGAGGCGCGAAAGGCTCTATCACGGGTACGATTGACGGTATCAAGATCAGGTTGGCGTTCTCCAAGGCGGGCAATGGCCCGGTACGAGTCACCAGCATTCATCCGACCAGAAAGGAGCAGTCATGGGAATGACCCAGGTTCGTATTGCGCGACAGCATTACGATCAGCTTGCGGTTGACATGATCTCCTTTCTGAGGGAACACGGGTACAAGGACGACGCCGATTACGCCCAGATGCTGTTCGACGAGGATGGCGATTGGATCCCGGTCCAGACCGGCATCGAGGTCATCATGGAGAACCATCTCGACCCGACTCCGTTCATACCGCTGGCCGCCACGTTGCAGGAAGAGGACGAGGTGTTCCGCGAGGAACATCGAGATTTCATCGAATATATCCGCCGCTGGCAGTCGGAACACCCCGAGCACTAGCCCACAGTCCATGAAGCCACTCATTCGAGTGGCTTTTCTCATATTCACAGGATTTCACGCCCGCGTACCGCGCGGGTGGGCGCAGCCATGCGCATCGCAACAAGAATGGCCGTCCACGCGCGGCGTCAGCGCGGCACCAACAAACAAGACAGGAGCCAGCATCATGGCCGACGAACAACCCACCGCAACCCCGGAAACACAGCAGGCCGCCGCGCAGCAGCCGGAACAGGCCAAGCCCCAGGAAACGGCCCGCTCGTATTCCGAGGAGGACGTGAACCGCATCGTCAAGGAACGCCTGGCACGCGAACGCGCCAAACACTCCGACTACGACGACATGAAACGCAAGGCCGGGGAAGCCGACACCCTACAGTCCGAACTGGAGAAGTCCAGGGCCGAGACCGAGGACCTGCGCACCAAGGTCGCACAGGCCGAACATGAGAAACAACTGGCGGGCATACGCTCCACCATCGCCTCGAAATACGGCATCGGCGACCCTACCGTTCTCGCGGTGGGCGACGACGAGGAGCAGATCGACGCCTACGCGCAGAAGCTCATGAAAACGTTCCGTCCCTATGACCGTCTCGACCAGGCGCGCAGCAAGGAAGCATCCGGCAAGGCTCCGGTGGATCCAGCCAAGGACTTCAAACGCGCCATGGCCGAAGCCGGCTACTGACCCCACCCATCTCCGAAACATTCCATAACAGCTCGAAAGGAGCACCATCATGGCCGATCCAACCATGAATCGCAAGTCCGCGGGTCTCGACCTGACCCCGGAGACCCAGGCGGAAATCTGGCAGAAAGCCGCCTACCAGAGCGCGTTCATGCAGCTCGTCCCGCAGATCAACCTGCCGGGCAAGGGCGTGCGCGTGCCCATCATCACCGGCGACCCCGAGGCCGACTGGGTGCAGGAGGGCGCGGTCAAGCCCAAGAGCGGCGTCGGTTTCGGCAAGAAGGACATGGTGCCGTACACCATCGCCGTGATCCTGCCGTTCTCCAACCAGTTCCGCCGCGACTACGAGTCCCTGTACACGCAGATCGTGGCCAAGGGCCCCGGCGCCATCGCCCGAAAGTTCGACCAGACCGTCATGGGCATCGGCGACGTGCCGGGCGCGGATTTCGACAGCCTGAAGGCCGCGCCGAAGATCGCCCTCGGCAAGACCGTATGGAAGAGCCTGAACGACGCGGACGATTCCGTCACCGCAGCCGACGGCACCGTCGACGGCTGGGCCCTCTCCCCGCAGGGACGTTCGATCCTGCGTCAGGCCACCGACAACAACGGCCGTCCCCTGTTCCTCGGCTCCATGGCCGAATCCGACGTGAACACCGTGCTCGGCAACCGCACCTACATCAGCAAGGGCGTGCACGTGCCCGCACAGGCCGCGGGCACCGGCGACAACCCGACCCCCGCAGTCCCGGAGATCGTCGGCGTGGTCGGCGAGTTCGCATCCGCCGCATGGGGTACGCCGGAGGGCCTGCAGACCTCTATCAGCGACCAGGCCACCGTCACCATCGACGGCAAGGCCGTCAACCTGTGGGAGCAGAACATGTTCGCCGTGCGAATCGAAATGGAAATCGGCTTCCGCGTGCGCGACATCAACCGCTTCGCCCTGCTCACCAAGTGAGGAGACGACCCATGGCATACAAAATCCATGTGATCCCCGCCAAGGACGCGGCCGCATACGTCGCCGAACACGACGGTGTGGCATTGGCCGTGTTCGTCGACGACGAGGGCAACCCCATCGACCTCAATGGCGGCGCTTCCGCTCCGACCGCGGGCAGCGTCACGCCGGCCAGTCTCGGCGGCTATGACGCCTCCACCGGACACGGCAAAACCGTGCAGGTGAAGGCCGACGGCAGCGGCTTCGACTTCGTCAACCCGATCACTGTTCCGACCGCCGACACGCTTGCCGGTGCCACCGATACGGGCAAGGGCGTGCTCAAGGCTGTGGATGCGGCCGCGGCGCGCAAGGCCATCGGCGCAGGCACGTCCAGCTTCAGCGGCTCTTACACCGATCTGGCGAACAAGCCGGTCATCCCGGCGGCCTACACGTTGCCCGCCGCGACCGCGGCCGCGTTGGGCGGCGTCAAGCAGGGTGCGGCGATCCCGAACCTCGCCACCGACGCGCCCGCCGCGGACATCGTCACCACGGTCAACAGCATCCTGACCCAATTGCGCGCCACCGGCGCCATCGCGGTCTGACGGAAGGCGGGACCATGTCCGACGACGAACCCACGGATCCGGGCATGGGAGGCGACATCCGGCCGCTGGCCACGCACGATGACCTGGAGAAACGCTGGCACACGCTAACCCCCGACGAACAATCGCAGGCGGACGAGCTGCTCGCGGATGCGAGCGAGATCATCCGCAACCGGCTGGCCAACTACACGGAGACCCACGACCCCGCATGGTGGCAGACGCACAGGCGCATGCTGACGGCGGTGTGCTGCCAGATGGTGCGCACCGCCATGGAACAGCAGGTTGCCGGCATACCCTATGGCGCCACCCAAGCGACAGAGACCACCGGCCCGTTCACCACGAGCTACGCATGGGCCTCGCCCGACGGCTACCTGCGGTTCGGCGACGACATGCTGCGCCAGCTCGGGCTTGGCGGCCAGCGCGCCTACAGCATCGACATGAGCACCGGAAAGGTGAACGGCTGATGGAACGCATCGACGTATGGCGCGGCGAAGCCGAGACTGACGCCGACGGCAACACCGTGCAGGGCCCGTTGACGCTCATCACGAGCTTCGACGGGCTCGTCGCCCCGGCGAGCACGCCGGAAACCGTCTCGGAGGAATCGTCGGGCGTGACCTTCGACCACACCATCTACATCCGCTCCGCGGAACCCACCGGAATCCTGGACACCGACCTGATCGGCGTCAGGGGCCGCAGGGTGCCCGTCGACGGCGTGGTATGCGAATGGCGCAAACACGACGGCACGCATGTGGGCGACGTCGTCAACGTGAAGCTCAAGGAGGGATAGATCATGGCGAAGAAGGTCAGGGTCGTGCTCAACCGCAAGGAGTTCGACCGGCAGATCCTGCACGAACTGCCCGCACCCATACTGGACGACGTGCAGAAGCAGATGGAGGGCATGGCCCAGGTCGATCCCGCGATCAAGGTGTACCGCAACGACGACAGGGAACGAGGCAACGTGGTCGCCACCGCTCCAGCCAAGGTCGAACAGGCGCACGGCGTATTGAACCAGATGCTGGGCATGGTGGTCGTATGAGTGCCATGCCGCCCACCCGCACGAGACGGGTGGAACCCGTGCTCCTGCCCCTGCTGCGCGAACGGCTCCCCGACGTCGGGTTCTCCAGCATCCGATCGCGCGATAATCCGCCGAGAGAATGCGTTCTCATCGGCGAACCCGGCCAAATGGCCACTCCGGTCACCCAGTACGTGCGCCTGCGCGTGAGCGTGTGGGCGCGCCGTGCCGACGGGACCGGCGACATCGACGCCGCGCAACGGCTCGCCGCGGACATCGAATCCTATCTGACCGGCCTGCACCCGCCACGGCCGGTCGTCACCATCGGCCACGAATCCGGGCCGATCCGCATGAGCGACGAGAACGGGTGCCTCATGGCATACCTCGTGCTCCTGCTCACCGTCGAAACCAACTAACCAACCCACCGGGCACGCCGCCACATGCCCCAATGGAATTCATTGAAAGGCATACGGCAATGGCCACAGACACCTCGTACATCACCAGCGGCAACAACGCGCAGCTGGTCAAACTCATCAAGGACTATGCGCTCTTCCTGTGGAAGCTCAAGGACCCGGATCTGCCGAACATGCCGGACTCAGAGAACTGGACGCCTCCGGAAGGCAAGCTGCCGGTCGGCTACAACAGCGAGGACGGCGCCGTGCTCCACCCCGAGCCCGGCGACGACACCGAGATCAAGGCGCACAACGGCGACATCGTGGTCTCCGAACAGGAGCCCGGCTACTGGACGCTGCAGATCCCCGGCATCGAATGCAAGAGGGACATCGCCGAAGCGTACTTCGGCGTCGAGGCCGACGAAAAGGGTGGTTTCCACGTTAGGGACGCGGCCACGAACATCGAGTACATGGCCGTGCTCGCCTGCCTCGACCAGTACGGCAACCCCATCGTCCTGCCCATCGGCCGCTGCAAGGTAAGCGACCGCGACGACATGACCCTCGTAAGCACGGAGGTTGTGACCTTCAATGTCACGTTCAAGATGTTCAAGGCGGCCGACGGCTACATGTTCCACGTCTACGGGCTGCTCGCCGCCGAAAGGGCCGGGCTCGCCGCCAGTGTCGAATCCGTGACGGCCGACCCAGCCACCCTGAGCGTCGCCGCGGGCAGGACCGCCACGTTCGCCGTCACGGTCAAACCCGACAACGCGGCCGGCTGGAAGCTCGCCGCCGCCAGCGCCGACACCGCGAAGGCCACCGCCACGGCGTCCGGGTCCACGGTCACCGTCACCGGGGTCGCGGCCACCGAAACCGGCAAGCCCGTCACCGTGACCGCCACGGCCGGCGGCAAGAGCGTCAGCGTGCCGGTCACCGTCACCGCCTGACCTTTTCCGGCACCCACCAGGAGCCCCCGATTCTTCCCCGCGCCGCAGGATGGCGGTCCCGACGGCACGGGGAACCCTCTCAACCACGGACCGCCGCCAACCCGCGAAACAAGGAGACCGCCATGACAGACACCATCTACGCGAAAGTCGAAACCCCCGTCATCGAAGACGAACCATTGGAGGACGTGCACCTCGACGTGCTCGGCGTCAAACTCGACCTTCCCAACCTCAACAGCGCGGACCTGCCCATCGACCTGGTCAACGTGATCCTCCTGGTCAAAAGCCAGACCACGCTCAGCGAGGAGCAAACCAGTTACGCGATGAGCGCGTTCCTCGCCTACTTCCAGCAGCTTCGCCCCGACTACTGGAACGCGCTGCGCAAGACCGGCAACGGGATCGCATGGCTGAGCGCAACCGTACGCGCCTGGGCCGAACAATCCGGACTGGACCCAAAAGCGCTTATCTCATCGTCCTCTGGCAAAACCACCGCGAAGCGCTAGAGTCCGACTGGCTGAACCGCTACCACACCATCTGGCGGCCCATCCGCCTCGACGCATGGCTCGACGCGCCCAATGGCCACAAGCCCAGGGCCAGCCTGAGCCTGGGCAAGGCATGGAAACTCACCCGCCAGATCCTACGCGACCACACCAGCGACTCATACGCCGCGCTGGCCGGATGGTCGTACACGCCAACCGGCGAGGAACTGGCCATGTGGGACCGGCTCGAACTCGAAGGCCGTCTGAAACGACGAGGCTGGCGGCCATGGACGGACAAACGCGCCGACCAGTTCGGTGCAACCCGCCAACAATCCCCGGCCGAACGCGCGCAACGCATGCGCCGCCGCCACCGGCTCAACCAACGATTCCACATCAGCGAATGATCCCGACCGCCATCGGGACCAACCACACCCACACGGAGGAACAGTCCCGATGGCACAGGAGATAGGCACCGTATACGTCCAGGTCGCCCCCAGCGGCAAGGACTTCGGCAAAAAACTCGAAGGAGACCTCACCGCCGCGGTCGCCCAGGCCGGCAAAAACGGCGGCAACAGCATCCTGACCAAACTCGGCGGCGCATTCGGCAAGATCGGCAAACTCGGCCTCGGCGCCATAGGCACCATCGCCGGAGGCGTCACCGCCCTCGCCGCCAAAGGCGGATTCGAACGCGCCCTGAACATCGAGAACGCGCAGGCCAAACTCAAAGGCCTCGGCCATGACAGCGCCAGCATCGCCGAGATCATGAACAACGCGCTCGCCAGCGTAAAGGGCACCGCGTTCGGCCTGGGCGACGCCGCGACCGTGGCAGCAAGCCTGTCCGCCGCCGGCATCGCCAGCGGCGAGCAGATGACCAACGTGCTCAAGACCGTCGCCGACACCGCCCAAATCAGCGGACGCTCGCTGACCGACATCGGCACCATATTCGGGTCCGTGGCCGCGCGAGGCAAACTGCAGGGCGACGACATGCTCCAACTCATGAGCTCGGGCGTGCCCGTCCTCCAGCTGCTCGCCAAACACCTGAACACCACCTCCGAGGAAGTCTCGGACATGGTATCCAAAGGCAAGATCGACTTCAACACATTCGCCACGGCCATGCAGGAAGGACTCGGAGGAGCCGCCCTCGCCGCCGGCGACACGTTCCAAGGCGCATTAGCCAACGTCAAGGCCGCGCTCGGCCGACTGGGCGAAGGCCCCGGCAAGATCGCGCTCGAATCATTGCGCAAACTGTTCAACGCGGCCATACCCGCCGTCGACGCCCTGAGCACACAACTCACCCCGCTCGTCGACAAGCTCAACGGCCAGCTCAGCCCATACGTGGACAAGGCCGCCAAATTCCTCGAAACGTTCTCCCAAGGACTCGCCGACGGCACCATCACCATACCCGGTCTCGTCTCCCAGCTCGGCTCCCTCGCCGGAGCGTTCGCCCTGTTCGCCGGCATCGGCGGCAACACGGACAAAATCACCGGCTTCCTCGACCTGCTCGGCAACAGCGGCGACAAAGGCCTCCAAACCCTCACCGGCAAGATGACGGCGCTGCCCGGCCAACTCAAGAAAGGATTCACGGCCTTCACGACGGACGCGAAGACCATCGCCGAAGACATCGCCTTCCCGTTCCAGCTCGCCGGCGAGAAAATCGCCGACAGCGGACTCGGACAGAAGGTCTCGGCGCTCGGCGCGCAACTGTCATCCAAGATCGGAACCATCACCGCACCATTCAAGACTAAACTCACCTCCGCATTCGCCGGCATGGCGTTCAGCTTCGAGAACAACCCGATCGTCACCTCGCTCCAATCGTTCGGCAACGGGCTAGGCGCGCTCGCCTCCAACGTGGCCGGCAAGGCCAAGGCCGCATTGGGTCCCATAGGCGACGCTTTCTCCGGCATCGCGTCCGTGGTAGGGCCCAGACTCCAATCCGGTCTCGGGGCCATCGGCTCGATATTCGGCAAATTCTTCAGCCCGGACAACTTCGTCAAGTACATGGGCATTGCCGGCATCATCGCCGCGCTGATAGCCGGTCTCGGCATGCTCGACCAGAGCATGCAGGGACAACTGTTCGCGATGATCGGCCAACTGTCCTCGAAACTGCCCGAAATGCTGCAGCAGCTGAACATGCAGATCACCGCCAACCTGCCGGCCATGATCGAACAGGGAGCCGCCATCCTGACCGCGATGGTGAACGCGATAGCGACGAACGCGCCACAGCTGATCGGCACGGCCGTGCTCATCGTCACCACGCTGGTCAACGGGCTCGCCGCCCAACTGCCCACGCTCATCCCGGCAGCCATCGGCATGATCACGGCTCTCGTGTCCGGCCTGGCCTCCAACGCGGGCCAGCTGCTCAACAGCGGCATGCAGCTGCTGCTCGGCCTCGTGCAGGGCATCGTGAACGCATTGCCGCAGCTGATCGCGCAGGTGCCGACCATCATCGGAAACCTCGTCCAATCGATAGCCGCGAACCTGCCGCAGATCCTCGAGACCGGCGTGCAGATCCTCGTCGCCCTCGCCAACGGGCTCGCCTCAGCGATACCGAAGCTCATCGGCCAGATCCCCGCCATCGTCCAATCCCTGCGGAAGGCGTTCACCAGCGTCGACTGGGGCGAGATCGGGCTGAACATCATCACCGGCATCGCGGGCGGCATCGCCTCGGCCGCCGGCACGCTGTTCAACGCCGCCAAGAACGCCGTATCCGGCGCATTGGAAAGCGTCAAGAGTTTCCTCGGCATCCACTCGCCGAGCCGCGTGTTCCGCGACCAGGTCGGCATCATGATGGGCCGAGGCATCGCCGAAGGCATTGACGACAGCCAAGCCTACGTCGACCGCGCGTTCGACGACATCGTCGCCGGGCTCAAACTCAACGGATTCACGCTCACCCCGCCAACGGTGGCCGACTACACGCCCAAGGACGTGCTCCAGCCGACGACAACCACCGACCAGCCAAGGGACACGAACGTCCAAGTCGACATCGACGCACGCGGAACCGACCCCGAAGTGCTGTTCGCCATGGCTGGAGCACGACTGGAAGCCATATCGGGCCAATGGGGGTAAACGCAAGGAGAATACATGCGCATACAGCTCACCACCGAGAACGACACGATCACCCTAACCGACAACAGACTCGACAACCGGGCTCACGCATGGATCACCCTCAACGGCATCGACGGACTGTTCGGCACGCCAAAACCACGGGAAACAGGAACCCCGATGCCGCAACAGGACGGATCCTACTGGCCTAGCCGCCTCACCGGCGAATCGCGAACCATCACCATCAAATGCGCGATGGCCCGCTTTTCGACCGCGGCCGCGGCGCAATTCCGAGACAGAATATGCGCGCTCGCCTACAAGCCGGTCACCCTGCTTGTGGAGGATGCGCTCGGAATACGCGCTTTGACCGGATGGCTCGCCGACGATCCCGCGCCAAGCATGCTGCTCAGTCTCCGGGCGTTCACCTTCACGCTCATCATCTATTGCCCCGACCCGTTGAAATACGGGCAGCCGGTCACCTACACGGCGTCCGGCGGCGTGATCCGCTGCCAGAACCCCGGCACGGCGGCCACATGGCCGAGCGTGAGAATATCGGGGCATGCGACCTCGCTGGCGTTGTCGTATGCGGGGCATCGCGTGAAATGGCAGGGCGACGCGCAGGACCTGGCATTGGATTTCCGCGACATGATCCCCAGCGCGGGCACCGTCACCTACGACGACGCGTTCCAGATCCCGCCGGGCGGCGGAACCGTGTCGGCCGTCGTCGTGGGCGGGGGAGCGGCATCGATGATCATACGACCGGCGTGGAGGTGACCTCATGGCATCACGGCCCGCACCGTTGACGGTGCATGTGTACGAGCCGGTCACCGGCCGGCACCTCTACCGGCTGCCCTACACGGCCGCCGACTGGACGGAGTCATTGAACCAGCCCGGATCCATGAACGTGACCGTCGACTACACGCGAACCGCCGCCAGACTCGGACTGTTCGAATCCCTGCGCTGCTGGAAGGCGCTGATCGCCCTGCAACGCGCCACCAATGGCGGTTTCGAGGTCATGCATGCGGGCCCGTTGACGGACTGGGAGTGGGACGCGGAGAACCGGAGCCTGAAACTCACGGTGGGAGGCGGCCTGACCCTGCTGACCAAGCGACTCGTCATCAACCACGCGTTGAAGGACTCGTGGCGCGACGGAAGCATGCTCCTCGACGAGAAACACCCCGCCGGGGACATGGACCTCACCCTCAAAGGCAGCTACGCGGACATCGCACGCGGACTGACCGCCGAGGCCATGCAATGGGGCGGCCTGCCCATCGGCCTACCCGCGACGACCGGCGGCGACAAGACCCGCACCTACTACGCGTGGGATCTGGCCACCTGCGCCGACCGGATCCTCGACCTGACCAACCTCGAACACGGCATCGAGGTCAGGTTCGACCCGCGCATTAAACCCGACGGGAGTCTCATATTCGACCTGCATGCCGGAGCCGAGCTTGTGGATTCGACGCACCAGTGGAACGCGGTCATCCCCGGCCAGCGCGTCATCCTCTCCTCGGTGGCCGGGGCCGGCGGGGCCATGACCTCGCAGGCATGGCTCACCGGAGGCAAGGACGGCGACAAGACCCTCATGTGCCGGCGCACCACCACCCGGCTCACCGAGGCCGGCTACCTGTTCTGCCAGTCCGCGGACACCACGCACACCACCGTCAGCGACCTGAGAACATTGCAGGCCCACGCATTGGGAGACCTCGCACAAGGCGCGTTCCCGGCCGAGACCTACAAGATTAAGGTCGGCGAAGAGCACAGGGTGCGCGTCGGCGACCATGCCGACCTGCGCGTCGAGGACGACCACCTCGGCTCCCGACTGCTCAGACTGAAGATCACCGACCTGAGCGGCTCCGCGGACAGCGACTGGCTCACCCTGCAGGCCCAGGAAAGGAACGAGACGTGAACGGCATCAACCAGACCCGCGCCATACCGGCGGGAACGCACGCCGTATGGTGCGGCGACAGCGTCACCCTAGGCACCGGGTCCAGCACGACCACGAAACGATACAGCACGCTGGTCAGCGGCGAACTGAACCTGACCGAACACAACTACGCCAAAACCAACGCCGGCTACCTGATCGACGGCAACACCATCGGCATGCAGCTCGACACGGCCAAAACCGACACCGGATACCCGCATAACCAGGTCGGCTACGTGTTCCTGATGACCGGACTGACCGACTCCTACCAGTCGCTGGCCAACATGCAGCAGGCAGTCTCGGACACGATCGGCAAGGCCAGGAGCATATTCACCGCTGCACGCATCGTCGTGGGCGTCGGCCCCGGATGCATCCCCGACGCCGACGACACCGAGGCGATCGCGAAACAGGGTCATATCCTCACCGCGATCACCCTGGCCGCAGTCGCGGCCGACGCGCTCGTCATCCGCAACATGCGCGCCATCTGCGGATCCGACCCCGACATGCACGCCACCGGCATCAACCCCAACGACGAAGGCATGAGGCTCCTCGCCCAAGCCGTCGTCGCAAGCGTCGATGCGGACAAGGGCGAACCATTGGATACGCCGGTCACCGACCTGACCCGCGTATACACGTCGCCCGGAGCCGACTGGGCCACCCGCCAAGTCAACGCGCAACGCAAACGCGAGGCATCGAAGAAAGAGGCGAACCGCCCAACCGGCACCGAACTGACCCAACTGACCTCGAAACTCGACGAACTCACCCAGACACAGGGCCTGCAACAGGTCATCATCGAGCAACAGCAGGCAGCGCTCGCGAAACAGCAGGCTCAGCTTGAAGCCCAGCAGGAGCAGCTCAAGGCCGCCCAGGATCAGTTGAAGAGCCAGCAGGCGTCGCTCGAGGCGCAGCAGAAGCAGCTCGGCCAGATCGTGGACCAGCTCAAGGGCATCGTGGACGACCAGGGCAGCACGGTCAGCCAGTTGAAGACCGTCACGGACAACCTCGCGGCCACGGACGGGCGCGTCGACCAGATCCAGCACACGCTCTACGACAACCAGGTCTGGCTGAAAACCCAGCTCGACAATCTGGACAGGCGCGTGACCGCGCTGGAGAACAAGGGCACGGTGACCGGATGAACGGATCAGTGAAGGGAGGGGCCGCATGAACGGCGTGTACGGCAAACGCGTCAAGCCGCTTGATGTGCGTCTCGTGCGCGGCGACGGCGAACGACTGGGCGGCCGCTGGCGGCGACGGAACCTCGCGACCGGCGAGATCACGGGAAAGGATCTGACCGGCTGGAGCGGGCGTATCGAACTGCGCTCGCCGGACGGCGTGGAGTTGTGGTATTCGCGTTCGTGCGACGAGATGACGGATGACGGGTACGCGGTGGCGAACCTGCCGCCCTCGGCGTTCGCGGCCGATATCTGGCTGCAGCGTCGCGGTGGGCAGTGGAAGTGCGTGGTCGTCAGTCCTTCGGGTGCGACGGTGCGCACGGTCGGCTGGGGTTATTGGATATTGAGCGATTGATAGGAATGGAGTGGCTATGAGCGAGCAGATCGTGGATCTGATGGAGAGCGTGATGCCCGGCCCGCAGGGCGTGCCGGGTCCGCAGGGGCCCATGGCGTCCGAAACCGCCGCGCAGGACGAGGCGGTCGCCGGTTTCGTGTCCGGCGAGGAGACGGCGACCTCGCTGGCGGTGTTCGGCCATGTGGACCGCGTGTACGACACGGTGTCGGCCATGCGCGCGGATCGTCTGCTGCGCGCCGGGATGGGCGCGCGCACGCGCGGCTACTGGACGCCCGGCGACGGGGGGCCGGCGTGTACCTGGTGTCGGACGATCCCATGTACGACGCGTCGGATATCCGTGACATGCGGCTTGTTTCGGGACGATACGCGACTCTGCTGGACGCGGACAACATCCGCAAGCTGGGCGCGAAGGGCGACGGCGCGTCGGACGACACGCTCGCGTTCCAGGGGGCCGCGAAGGCGGGCCTGCCGTGCCTGTACGTGCCCGAGGGCGTCTACGTGCTCTCCGACACGATCCGGTTCACGTCCCCCGTGCGCCTGGTCGGAGCCGGTTCGAACCTGTCCGTGCTGCGCACCGAACTGGATCTGCCCGTGCAGGTCGACAAGGCCAAGCTCATCCTGTGCGGCTCCGACACGCTCATCGCCCATTTGGGCTTCCGCCTGCACAATCCGGGCGACTACGCGATAGGCGTCTACCACGGGTCGCATGACGTGACCGTAACCCGCTGCCACGCGATCTCGGGCGCGCTCGTCCAGGCCAACGCCGACAAGTGGCTGACCGTGCGGCCGGACGGCGCGGAGATCACGGGCAGCATGTGCGAGCGGATCACCGTCTCCCATAACCGGTGCGACAGCTTCGGCGACGGGACCGAGAAGAAACCGTCGGCGCAGGCGGCGATCAACCTCAAATACTGCTCGAATAGCACGGTCGAGGGCAATATGATCGACAACGCGCTGCTCAAATGGTCGGGGATCCAATGGTGGGGCGGGGACGCCGACCCCAAGAAATACGATCCCGCGCTCCCCGTCGACAGCGCCCAGTTGGCGCGCAGCGTGCCCAAACCCTGCCACGACATCAGGATCGTGCGCAACACGGTGCGCAACTGCGGCGGCAGCGGGATCTGGGGCACGTGGACGCGCGGCGTGCTCGTCGAGGGCAACACCGTGTCCGATTGCTGGGACAACAACATCGGCAACGAGGGCAACGACAGGATGACCACCGTCAACAACCGCGTCATGTCCACGAACGGGGTGTGCTGCTACGCGGTCGCGTGGAGGGTCGACGAGCAGATCGTGGCCAACAACACGTTCGAGGGCGGCGGCGACCGGCCGTGCACGTTCATGGTCTCGTTCTCCAACCCCCTGCCCTGGGACTCCAGCTGCCCCACCGGCGTATTGGAGGGCAACACGTTCGTCAGCACCGGATCGGCGAACTGGTCGCTGGAGATCGGCGACAGCCTCAACCTGCACATGATCTCCGGCAACACGTTCCGCGACTCGTGCCTGCGCCTGGCATGCGACACGCCCAGCATGGGCGTCAGCATCCACGACAACGTGTTCCTCTACCAGCGCCACTACGGGCCGCTGTCGGACACCTGGTATCCGTCCAACCAGGACGGGCACCCGTCCACCCACGCGTACGCGATCCTCGAGATCGGCTCGGCCCGCGGCGGCCGCGTGTCCGTCAAAGGCAACCGGATCGTCGACAACGCGGCGCGCACGGACTCCATGCCGTGCATCCTGGTCGCGCCACTGTACGGCGACGACACGAGGGACGCGGCCACCGACAACCAGATCGTCCTCGAGGGCAACATCGTGCGCAACGCCCTGCCCGCCGCCCAGTCCGGCCCCGCCTACGCGCTGCTGACCAAGTCGGACGGCGGCGTCAAGAGCGTCCTGGTCGAGGGCAACGTGGCCGACGTGCACGGGCCCGCGGTCTACCAATGGGTCGACCACGTCGCCGACAAGCCCAACAGCGCCAAAACATCCGAGGTCGTCTACCAGATGGGCTTCAACCGCAAGGCCAACCACAGGGACCCCTACTGGATGTCGTACGCCAGCGTCAAGAAGGAATACGCGCACATGGCCAACTGCCTCATCCCGATCAACAACAGCACCACCGGCAGCGGACAGGGAGCCCTTGACTACAACCTCGTATGGATCAGCTGGCAGCGCACCACATTCAAAATCCCACTCACCATGATCTAAATCGGATCATAGCGAAATACGAAAAAGCGGCGCATCCCCCGAGGGGATGTGCCGCCGAGTTCGAGGTCAGGCGTGCACCGGTGCTCCGAACACGTAGGCGTCGTATCCTCTCCAGACATGGCCGATCACACGCAGGCTCCCGCCTTCCGGATCACGCACGATCTCGCCGAACGCCGGGAGCCAATCCATATCGCCGGCCTCCTTGAAATCCCGGTACGACATACGGCTACGGCACTCCACCTGACGGCACAGAATGATCTTCCCCATTCCTCATCACCTCCTCGTCTAGGCCCTGCATCATGCGGGGTGGGGAGCAACAGCATAGCACCTCGAACCCCGGAAAAAGACGAAAATCCTGGAGGCATCCCATGACCCTTCCCGAAGGCCTGCCCGCATGGGCGTACATCGTCGTGGCCGCGCTGACCGTGGGCTCGAACATCATCACCGCACTATGGGCCGACCGGAAAGGCAGGGAACGCGACCGGGCCACGCGCGGAGAAATCACCAACAACCATCCCAAACCATTGCGCGACGACCTCGACGAGAAGAACCGCAGCGTGCTCGACGCGATCGACGGGCTGCGCGACGACATGAACGGCGAGTTTGCGACCGTCAACCGCAGGATCGCCAACAGCGAGGACAACCTGACCGAACTGCGCCGCGAGGTCCACGACCTACGCGGCCAACACCAACCACCAACCAAATAGAAAGGAACGATCCCCATGAAGAACTGGGACACCCTCGAAGCGGACGAGGACATGATCCTCACCACGCATTACACGCCCGGACGCTCCGGCAGGAAGATCGACAAGGTTCTCGTGCATCACAACGCGGGCAACCTGAGCATCGCCGGCTGCTACAGCGTGTGGCAGACCCGCGAGGCGTCCGCGCACTACCAGGTCGATGCCAACGGGCGCATCGGCCAGCTCGTGTGGGACGCCGACACCGCGTGGCACGCCGGCAATTGGGAGGCGAACCTCACCAGCATCGGTATTGAGCACGCCGACATCAGCACGAACCCGTGGAAGGTGTCAGACGCCACGCTCGACAACGGGGCCCACCTCGTGGCCGCGTTGTGCAAACACTACGGGCTCGGCCGACCCGCATGGGGTGTCAACGTGTTCCCCCACTCCGCGTTCAGCAGCACCGAATGCCCCGCATCGCTCTACGGCTCGCAAAAGGACGCGTACATGGCCAAGGCGCAGGCATGGTACGACTCGATGACCGGCGGCAAGCCCGCACCCAAGCCGTCCACCCCGGCACCCGCGCCGCAGGCCGCCGATCTCAATGCCCTCGCGGACGCGGTCATCCGCGGAGACTACGGCAACGGGGAGACCCGCAGGGCCCGGCTCGGCGACAAGTACGACGCCGTCATGGCCATCGTCAACCAACGCTACGGCATCACCGCAGGCAGCAACGGCAACAGTGGGGGCGGCAACGGGGGTGCGAGCATCGACGACCTCGCCCGCCGCGCCATCAACGGCGAGTTCGGCAACGGCGAGCAACGCAAGGCCGCTCTCGGAGCCAACTACCAGGCCGTACAGGCCCGCGTCAACCAGATGCTCGGCCAGGGCGGCGGTTCCGCGCCGAGCGTAGACCTCAACGCCCTGGCAGACGCAGTGATTCGCGGTGACTACGGCAACGGCGATCAGCGTCGCAACGCGCTGGGAGCGAACTACGCGGCCGTGCAGGCCATCGTCAACAAGAAACTCGGATACTGAAAGGAAAGGGACCCATCATGACGGAAAACCCGATCGACACCACCCCCGAAAACGATACGACCACCGTTGCGGAACAGGACGCACCCGACACTACGGCCCCCGCATGGCTCATCCCCGGCAAACTGTACGACGTGCTCAAATGGCTCGGCCTCATCGCCTTCCCCGCGCTCGCACTCTTCGTGGGAGCCGTCGGCCCCGCATGGGGATGGCCATACATCGACGCCGTCGTCACCACGCTCAACGCCCTCGGCACCCTATGCGGCACGCTCATCGGCGCAAGCGCCATCAAAGCCAAATACGATCTGGCCGCATGACGCTTTCCTTACCGATATAGTAGGTGAGGGAAACGCAGGGGACTCATCCATATGGCAGATCATGCGGATGAACCCAGAAAGAATGATTCAATCCCGAATGTTACGTTTCCGCCCCGCCCGGCACTGCAGGTGACCCAATCATGGGTCGCACTGCAGTGCCGGGCGATCTTTCGTCGCTCAAGAAGCCAGAATGCGGTATCATGATGTCAATCTCCTGCTAGGAGACGAAAAAATAGAGACAGATAAGGTTAGGGCGACCATAGGGCGACCTAGGAACATTGGATACCCGGCAAACGCAAACGGCAGTAGACGCGCGGGACACCGTGCCATCAGTCTTCCAAACTGATTACGCGGGTTCGATTCCCGTCATCCGCTCCACTGGCAAAGGCCGGAAACCCGATGATTCCAAGGGTTTACGGCCTTTTGTCATGCTTGGCCGCGTATCGCGTATCGTGGGTCCGTCCTCCAAAAGGGAAGCCGGGCATGGAGAGTGAACTGGCGGCGCGGCCGCTAGAACTCCCAGTCCTCGTCGTTGGTCGATTCCGAGACGCCCATCACGTACGAGGAGCCCGAACCGGAGAAGAAGTCGTGGTTCTCGTTGGCGCTGGGCGACAGGGCGGCCAGCACCGCCGGGTTGACCTGGGTGTCCCCGGCGTCGAACATGGCGTCGTATCCCAGGTTCATCAGCGCCTTGTTGGCGTTGTACCGCACGAAGGTGGCCGCGTCGTCCATCAGCCCGACCGGCTCGTACAGCTCGCCCGAGTATCGCATCTCCAGATCGTAGAGCTCCCGGACCAGACCGTAGACGAACTCGCGCATCCGCTCCTGCTCCCCGGCGTTTTTGGTCTCCAGCCCGCGCTGGTACTTGTATCCCGAATAGTATCCGTGAACGGCCTTGTCGCGCAGGATCAGGCGGATCATGTCGGCGGTGTTCATCAGCAGCCCGCGGGTCGAGTAGTACAGCGGCAGGTAGAACCCCGCGTACAGCAGCAGGGACGAGAGCAGCGTGGAGGCGGCCTTGCGCTTGAGCGGGTCGTCCTCGTAGTAGAAGCGCATCACCGTCGTCGCCCGCCGCTGCAGCAGGTCGTTGCCCACGGCCCACCGGTAGGCCTCGTTGGTTTCCGCCGTGCTGGCCAGCGTGGAGAACACCGACGAATAGGAGCGGGCGTGCACGGCCTGCATGAACGCGATGTTGGTGTACACCGCCTCCTCGTGCTCGGTGCGCGCGTCTTGGATCTGCGAGGGTTCGCCGACGGTGGCCTGCACGGTGTCCAGCAGGGTCAGGCCGGTGAACACGCGCATCACGAGCCGGTGCTGGTCGTCGCTCATGCCGTTCCAGGTGGGGATGTCGTTGGACAGCGGCACCTTCTCGGGCAGCCAGAAGTTCGAGGTCAGCCTGTTCCAGATCTCCAGGTCCTTCTCGTCCTGCAGCTGGTTCCAGTTCACCGGGCGGAGCCGCCCCTGCGGGTTCCTCGGCCACTTCGGCGGGGTGATGGAACCGGGGATGACGTTCTGTGCGGATGGATCGGTATGCATGCTCGCTGTTTCCTTTCTCACAACATCGGCGCGCATCGGCCGCGGTTCGGGCCGCGGTGGATGCGCCAACAAGCGAGTCCACGCTAACACAATATCTAGTGGTTCAAGACGATATTGCGCACTATATATTGTGATGCGCGTTACATCTGGGGCCGCCAAGCAAACCGATGGGTGGGCATGCGCGCGGACGGTTGGACCGGCGTGCGGGCGGCTGGGGCCCGCGGATGGAGGATAAGGGAGGGCGCGCGCTCCGCGTTCCCCCGGACAGCCCCGTGCCCCGCTGCCCGTACCCCGGGTCCGCGCCGCGGGTTGCGTGCTACGTTTGCCCGGCACGTTAGTATGGTCTGGCGGGAATGGTCGGTCCGAATTGACGAGGTGAGCATATGGCGAGCGAAGCGCATGCTGGCGAATCCGATCCCAAGGCGTCCGAATCCGACGGGTCGGCCGCGCGGGTCGCGCCGGCGCCCAACGAGGCGACGGAGGTCGTCGGCGGCCGGATCGAGACGGTCGGCGTTTCCAAGCATCCTGCGCCGTCGATCCCGGAATCGTCCCTGTCGCTGGCCGACATCGAGCGCAGCCAGTCGCATCCGGTGCAGTGGGTGGTCTATATCGCCTTCGTGCTGATCGCGATCATCGCCCCCTACTGGCTCGGGCGTCTGCTCGCCGTGCAGCAGACGGCGTGGCTCACCGGCCAGATGAGCGCCTTCGAGCCGCGGGGCCTGGCGTTCCTCTCCTGGACCGTCACCGTGGTGGCCGTCACCGGGCTCGGCGTGGCCGTCGTCGAGTCGAAATCGTGGCTGTGGCGCATCGTGTTCGTCGTCGGGCTGGCCGCGGAGCAGTTCATCGCCGGGCTGAGCCTGCTCAAACTCAACTTCTGGTATTCCACCTATGTGGTGTACGGCGACGCCGCGCCGCTGGCGAACGCGGCGAATCTGGGCATCATCGGCGCCGGGTTCGGCGTGGCCGTGTACGCGGTGCTGTGGGTCGGCCTGCTGATCCTGATCCGCAAGGACTCGCCGCTCAATGTGCTCACCCGCAGCTGGGCGTCGTTCATCATGTTCTTCGTGATCGAGGTGATCGCGCTGCTCGTCGTGATGTTCGGAGGCCTGCTCACCACGGTGTGACGAGGTGTGAGGCGGTGTGAGGCGATTGCGTCGCCGCCGTCGCCCGTCGCCTTCGACGGCCGTCCGTGCGTAGTCCCTACCTGCCCGTATAGTATCTCCTTGGCGTGTTTCGCCCGCGGATAGAGAGCGCGCCGGCATTGGGCCGGCAGCACCGCGCAGCAATACAAGGAGGATGCCGTGGCACTTACGGCTGAAGAAAAGCAGGACATCATCGCCAAGTACGCTACCCACGAGGGTGACACGGGTTCCCCCGAGGTGCAGGTCGCGCTGCTGAGCAAGCGCATCGCCGACCTGACCGAGCACCTGAAGGAGCACAAGCATGATCACCACTCCCGTCGTGGTCTGCTGCTGATGGTCGGTGACCGCAAGCGCCTGCTCAGCTACCTCAAGGACGTTGACATCAACCGTTACCGTGCCCTGATCGAGAAGCTGGGTCTGCGTCGATAACTGAATTCTTCCGCCCGGGTGCCGCAATGGCGCTCGGGCGTTTTACATGGCAAGACAGAGGATAGGCGGCGGGGTAAGCCGCGAGATGTTGTTTTGGGAATGTGAAGTTTGGTCCGCTGAAGAGGACCGCCGATAGTAGGAATAGATAGAAAAACAGAACAAAGGAGGAACCCCATGGAGGGTCCCGAAATCAAGGCCGTGGAGGCCGTAATCGATAATGGTTCATTCGGAAAGCGTACGCTGCGCTTCGAAACCGGTCGTCTCGCCCAGCAGGCGGACGGCGCCGTCGCCGCCTACCTCGACGACGACTCGATGATCCTGTCCACCACCACCGCCGGCTCCAGCCCGAAGGAGAACTACGACTTCTTCCCGCTGACCGTCGACGTCGAAGAGAAGATGTACGCCGCCGGCAAGATCCCCGGCTCCTTCTTCCGCCGCGAGGGCCGCCCGTCGAGCGAGGCCATCCTCGCCTGCCGCATCATCGACCGCCCGCTGCGCCCGCTGTTCCCGCACACCCTGCGCAACGAGGTGCAGGTCGTGGAGACCGTGCTGTCCATCGACCCGGACGACGCCTATGACGTCATCGCGCTGAACGCGGCCTCCGCGTCCACGATGATCTCCGGTCTGCCGTTCTCCGGCCCGGTGTCCGGTGTCCGCCTGGCGCTCATCGACGGCCAGTGGGTCGCCTTCCCGCGCTGGAGCGAGCGCGAGCGCGCCGTGTTCGAGATCGTGGTCGCCGGCCGCGTGGTCGAGAACGGCGACGTCGCCATCGCCATGATCGAGGCCGGCGCCGGCAAGAACGCCTGGCACCTCATCTACGACGAGGGCCAGACCAAGCCGGACGAGGCCGTCGTGGCCCAGGGCCTCGAGGCCGCCAAGCCGTTCATCAAGGTGATCTGCGAGGCCCAGGACGAGCTCAAGAAGGTCGCCGCCAAGGAGACCAAGGAATTCCAGCTCTTCCCGGAGTACACCGACGAGCTGTACGCCCGCATCGACGAGATCGCGCACGCCGACCTCGACGAGGCCCTCTCCATCGCCGAGAAGCTGCCCCGCCAGGACCGCATCCACGAGATCAAGGAGCACGTGCGCGAGGTGCTCGCGAACGAGTTCACCGACATGGAGGCCGGCGAGAAGGAGAAGGAGCTCGGCAACGCGTTCAAGGAGCTGCAGCGCCAGATCGTGCGCCGCCGCATCCTCACCGAGGACTACCGCATCGACGGCCGCGGCCTCAAGGACATCCGCACCCTGTCCGCCGAGGTGGACATCGTGCCCCGCGTGCACGGCTCCGCCCTGTTCCAGCGCGGCGAGACCCAGATCCTGGGCGTCACCACGCTGAACATGCTCAAGATGGAGCAGCAGATCGACGCGCTGTCCGGCCCGCAGTCCAAGCGCTACATGCACAACTACGAGATGCCGCCGTACTCCACCGGCGAGACCGGCCGCGTCGGCTCCCCGAAGCGCCGCGAGATCGGCCACGGCGCCCTCGCCGAGAAGGCCATCGTGCCGGTGCTGCCGAGCCGCGAGGAGTTCCCGTACGCGATCCGACAGGTCTCCGAGGCCATCGGCTCCAACGGTTCCACCTCCATGGGCTCCGTGTGCGCCTCCACGCTGTCGCTGCTCGCCGCGGGCGTGCCGTTGAAGGCTCCGGTCGCGGGCATCGCGATGGGCTTGGTCTCCGGCGACGTCGACGGCCAGCACATCTTCAAGACCCTGACCGACATCCTGGGCGCCGAGGACGCGTTCGGCGACATGGACTTCAAGGTCGCCGGCACCGCCGAGTTCATCACCGCCCTGCAGCTCGACACCAAGCTCGACGGCATCCCGGCCGACATCCTGGCCGGCGCCCTGCAGCAGGCGCACGAGGCCCGCGCCACGATCCTCGACCTCATCAACGAGTGCATCGACGGCCCGGCCGAGATGAGCGAGTACGCCCCGCGCATCATCACCACCACCGTTCCGGTCGACAAGATCGGCGAGGTCATCGGGCCGAAGGGCAAGATGATCAACCAGATCCAGGAGGACACCGGCGCCGAGATCGCCATCGAGGATGACGGCACCGTGTTCATCTCCTCCGAGGGCGGCGAGGCGGCCGAGAAGGCCAAGGCCATCATCGACCAGATCGCCAACCCGCATGTGCCGGAAGCCGGCGAGACCTACAACGGCAAGGTCGTCAAGACCACGAGCTTCGGCGCCTTCGTCAACCTGACCCCGGGCACCGACGGCCTGCTGCACATCTCGCAGATCCGCAACCTCGCCAACGGCGAGCGCATCGACGCCGTCGAGGACGTGCTCAAGGAAGGCGACACCGTCGAGGTGGTCGTGCAGGGCGTCGACGACCGCGGCAAGATCAGCCTGGCGATCCCCGGTTTCGAGGATCAGGAGGCCGTTCCCGCCCGCGGCGGGCGTGACCGCGGCGAGCGTGGCGATCGCGATGACCGCCGCGGCGGCCGCGGCGGGCGTGACCGCCGTGACCGTGGCGATCGCGACGACCGCGGATACCGTGGCCGCCGTGACCGCGACGACCGCCATGACGACGATTTCGATGATCGTCCGCGTCGCCGTCGTTCCGATCGCGACTACGATGACGACCGTCACTCCGACCGTGACTACGATGATCGTCCGCGTCGCCGTCGTTCCGATCGCGACTACGACGATGACCGTCGCTCCGATCGCGACGATCGCGACGATCGTGACGACCGCCGCGCCTCGCGCGACGACCGCGACGATCGCCCGCGCCGTTCCTCCCGCCGCGACGACCGCAACCCGCGCTACGCTGCCGACGAGAACTACGACGAGTACCGCGCCGAGCGCGTCGAGCGCACGGAGCGCCCGCGCCGCCGCGTGCGCCGCGACTTCGATCCGTTCGAGGACTGACGTCCTCTCACGGATCCTTCGCGGCAAAGCCGCTCACTTCGCCTAGGGTAAGTCCACTGGACTTACCCTGTGATGGCTCAGCATTCGAGGACTGACAATAAGTTCATTGGCTCCCCTCTCTGAGGGGAGCTGGCCGCGAAGCGGTCTGAGGGGAGGATTCCCACGAACGCCTGGCAGCGAGCCATGTTGTTTTTCTCCCCTCAGCCGGCTACGCCGGCAGCTCCCCTCAGGGAGGGGAGCCGAGACTGAACGGGCTTGCGGCGAAGGCGGTTCGAGGACTGACATCCGCTGATCCTTTGACATGAGGGACAGCTCCCGATGGGGGCTGTCCCTCATTGCGTTTTGCGCCGTTGCGTTGCGCGCCGGTGAACGCCGGTGTACGCGTGCGTGTACACACATGCGCGCGGCTGCGTGTCGCTGGACTTCCGGCTCCGGTATCTGGAAGAATGACGAGTGATACATGATGGCGCATACAGGGGTAATCGAGCAAAGGAGCGAATCATGATCGCATTGATCGTCATTCTGGTCATCGTCGTGGCGCTGGTGCTGTGGGGCGTCGGCGCGTACAACGGGCTGGTCGTGCTGCGCAACCGGGTGAAGAACGGGTGGGCGCAGATCGACGTGCAGCTCAAGCAGCGCGCCGACCTGATCCCGAATCTCGTGGAGACGGTGAAGGGGTACGCGTCCCACGAGTCGCAGGTGTTCACGCAGGTGACCCAGGCCCGCGCCGGGGCCGTCGCCGCCGCGAACGACCCGAACGCCACCACGCAGCAGCGCGCGGCCGCCGAGAACGCGCTCTCCCGCGCCCTGGTCAACCTGCAGGCCACCGCGGAGGCGTACCCGCAGCTGCAGGCCAACCAGAACTTCATGGACCTGCAGGGCCAGCTCAAGGGCCTCGAGGAGAAGATCGCCTACGCGCGCCAGTTCTACAACGACGTGGTCATGAAGTACAACAACCGGATCGAGACCGTGCCGACGAACATCATCGCCGGTCTGTTCCACTTCGAGCAGGCACAGCCCTTCGCGGCCGACGAGGCGTCCCGCCAGGTGCCGCAGGTCAGGTTCTGACCTGCGATGAACGCGAAACGACTGATCTCCCGCGCGCTGCTGGCGCTGACGATCGCATTCATCGTGCTGGCGGGCGCGATCGGGTTTTCGTTGGTCGAGGGCAGCGCCGATCTGAGCTACCGCACGCTCGACTATGACGTCAACGTACAGGCCGACGGCCGCATGACGATCACGCAGCATATCGACATGCGTCTCAAGGACCGGTCCGACGACGACGGGGACCGCCCGTGGAAGCAGCTGTACCAGCAGTACACGATCAACGGCGTCAATCTGGCGAACATCACCGGCGTGAGCGTGAAGAACGTCACCACCGGCGAGACCTACACGCAATCCAGCCCGCAGAACCCGGCCGGCGTGAGCGACTCCGCATGGGACAGCGACTACGCCGGGCACTGGTACATGGCCGACGTGACCGCAAGCGCCGACGACCCGCAGCCCTTCGACCCGCGGACGGACGGATTCCCGATCCGCGGTTCCGGCGGCTCGGCGGCCGGTGAGAAGACCGTGGAGATCGGCTGGAACATCCCGGCCACGACCGAGGCCGACAGCCTCAAATTCGACGTGACGATGACCTTCGTCGGCGCGACGACCCTGTACCGGGACGTCGCCGCGTTCCAGTGGGAGCCGTTCGGCAAGCGCAATCCGATCCCGATCGGCACGCTGACGGGCACCGTGCGCTTCCCCAAGGGCATCGGCGCCGACGACTCGTGGGCGTGGCTGCACTATGAGGGCACCTCCGAAACGTCCCGCGGCGAGAACGGCTCGCTGCGCTTCACCGCCTACGACGTGCGCGCCGGCCAGTACTTCGACGTGGTCGCCGCCTACGACGCCGCCGTGGTGAAGGCGCCCGACGGCTGGAATGCGGACGATGCCGCCGGCGAGAGCGGGAACGACTGGATCCGCCGCGGCGACGGCGATCATCTGGCGACGCTGCAAAAGGACGAGAGCCGGCAGGAACGCCTGTGGCGCGACAACCAGCGGAACGCCGCCCGGATCCGGATCGCCGTATGGGTGGCCATCGCGGTGCTCGGCGTCGTCCTATGCGTGATCGCGGTGATCTTCGCCTTCCGCAGCTACCGGGACTCGCAGTACCACGGCGATATCGAGTACTGGCGCGATCCTCCCGACATGAGCCCGGCCGCCGCCGCGCAGCTCGCCGGCGTGCTGGACTGCTCCGTCGGGCCGCTCGCCGAGCGGCAGATGACCTCCACCATCCTGTCGCTCGCCTCGAAGCGCGCCATCGCCATCTATCCCGGCCCCTCGGAGATGTACCAGGGCATCGATATGAGCCGGGCCGATGCCGTGCGGCTCGCCGGCATGGCCGATGCCGACGACGGCCGCAAAACCGCGGCGAAGCGCACGAGCACGATCGTGATACTGCCCGCCGGCCTCGACGGCTCGACGGCCGCGGCGCTGTCGCTGAGCCGGAGCGAGGATGCGGCGCTGCGGCTGCTGCGCAAGATCTCCAAGCGGGTCGGCTCGCCGGTATTCGATCTGAAGCAGATGAAGAAGGCGTGCAAGAGCTGGAGCGACGGATACAAGGTGCTGGAACGGTACACCACCGCATGCTCGAACGAGTTCGCTCTGCTCGGCGCCACCTGCTCCGGGTCCGGGGGCGTGTCCATCGCCGGCAGCCTCGGCTGCGTGCTGGGGGCCATCGCCTCGTTCATGTTCGCGATACAGGGCAATATCGCCCTGTCCGCGGTGATCGGCTTCCCGATCACGGCCGTCGGCGTCTTCGCGCTGCTGTACGCGAAATACACGGTGCTGACCGAAGCCGGGCAGGAATATGCCGGCCAGGTGCACGGCCTGTACCGCTATCTGACCGATTTCAGCGATTTCTCCGACCGCGGCGCCGCCGATCTGCTGCTTTGGGACCGCTATCTGGTGTACGCGGCCGCATTCGGCATCTCCGAGCGCGTGCTCAAGGAACTGGCCAAGGCCTATCCGCAGATCGCCGACCCCGACTGGCTCGATGCGAACGCCTCGCAGTCGCTGCTGTACTGGAGCTATCGCCCCTACCGCTGGTACGGCTATGGCTCCGCCGTCGGCGGCGCCGCGAACGCCCCCTTCGATCCGGGCGCGTTCAGCGCGAACGTCGGCGATATCGGCGCCCAGCTCAACGCCGGATTCGCCGACATCAGCAGCACCATCCAGGCGGCGGCGCCCTCGTCGGTGTCGGGCGGCTCCTTCTCCGGCGGCGGGTTCGGCGGATCGTCCGGCGGTTCGGGCGGCGGCTCCTTCGGCGGCCGCTGAGCGCCGGGCGCGGTCGGTGATCGCAACGCGACCGATATTCGTTTTCCTTGTATGCTGCCGGACTTGCCGTGGATGGTCATGCCCCCGCTGGCGGGGGCTGTCGGCAAAACCGACTGGGGTGGCCGAGCGGTATACCAGTGACGATTACCGGGCGCGGCGTGCCGTGCGTGGCGTATCGTGGAAGTGCATCCACAACCATCCGCGTATCGGCGATGCGCGCGATCAACAAAGGAGCTTCACATGGTGCTGCACCGCAATCTCGGCCCGTTCGACACGACCGCCATCGGTCTTGGCGAAATGCCGCTGACCATCGAGAACAATCTCGGCCACGACAAGGGCATCGAAACGATCCATGCCGCGCTCGACGCCGGCTGCCGCCACGTCGATACCGCATGGGCGTACTACTGCTCGGGCGGTGAGGAGCAGACCGGCGAGAAGCTGGTGCGCGAGGCGCTCGCCAGCTGGAAGGGTCCGCGCGAGGAGGTGACCGTGGCCACCAAGGTCGGCCACTTCCGCAACTTCACCGACGGCAAGCCGACCTGGGACGTGGACGGCCGCCCGGAGAGCCTGATCAGCCGCGCCAAGGAGAGCGCGCTCGCGCTCGGCGTCGACACCATCGACCTGCTCTACTTCCACCGCCCCGACCCGAAGGTGCCGTACAACGAGTCCGTCGAGGCGATCAAGCAGCTCGTCGACGAGGGCGTGGCGCAGGAGGCCGGCGTGTCCAACGCCTCGGTCGAGCAGATCGACATCGCGCGCGGCATTCTCGGCGACAAGCTGATCGCCGTGCAGAACCAGTACTCGCCGATCTACCTCGACACCGCCGACACGCTCGCCTACACGGCCAAGCTCGGCCTCAGCTTCGTGTGCTGGAGCCCGCTCGGCGGCTTCCGCAAGCCCAAGGACGAGAGCCGCTTCGACCCGTTCCGCGAGGTCGCCGCCGCGCACGGCGTGAGCTACCAGCAGGTCGTGCTCGCCTGGGAGCTGGCCAAGGGCGACCACGTCTTCGTGATCCCCGGCGCCCACCGCCCCGCCACGATCCTCGACAGCCTCAAAGCCGGCGATCTCGAGCTCAGCGAAGAGGACCTCGCTACGCTCGGCTGATTTCCTAGCTCGCCGTCGCTTGTTCCTTGGGAAGGGCGTGTGATTGGCATGCCCCCGCCAGCGGGGGCATGCCCATTTCGGTGTGGCAGCGCTACGGCAAACGAACCTGCAACGCACCCCGCTAGCCGTGGGCGCGCACGTCGCGCACGGCGCCGGCTAGCACGTCCACGGCGGCGGCGAATTCCTCCGGCGTGGTGTACGAGTAGCTCAGTCGCAGCGAATTGTCGCCTTCGAAATCGTAGATGTCGCCCGGGTTGAGCAGCACCCCGCGCTCCAGCGTCGTCTGGAAGAGCTTGCCGATGCGCAGCGGCTGGTCGAAGGTCAGCCAGATATAGAATCCGCCCTCGGGCGTGATCCAATGCGCTTGGCCGGCGAACCGCCGCTCCAGCGTCTCCAGCGCCGCGTCGCGCCGCCGCCGCAGTTCCCTCTTGAGCCCGACCAGGTACTCGTCGTAGAGCCCGCTGGTCAGGAACCGCGTGTACACCCACTGGCTGAGCACGCTCGCGCCGTAGTCCATCTGCATCTTCACGTCGGCCAGCCGCTGCACGATCGGCTCGCTGGCCACCAGCCAGCCGATGCGCAGCCCCGGCGACAGCGCCTTCGACGCGCTGCCCAGCGTGATGACCATGCCGGTCTTGTCCAGCGTCTTCAACGGCGTGGGCGTCGGCCCGTCGAAGTACAGGTCCTGATAGGCGTTGTCCTCGATGATCGGCAGGCGGTTCGCCACGCAGCACGCGATCAGCTCATGCCGGCGGGCGTCCCGCATGGTGATGCCGGTCGGGTTGTGGTTCGTCGGAATCGTATACAGCACGGCGTCGCTGCCGCCGCGTTGCGCGCGCAGCGCGCGCTCCAGCGCATCGACGCGCAGCCCGTCGCCGTCCATCGGCACGCCGGACAGGCGCATGCCGGCCGACTGGAACACCTGTAGCGACTTGATGTAGCTCGGGGCCTCGGCGAAGACGGTCGACCCGTTCGACAGCAGGCTGACCGAAATCATCTGCAGCGCCTGCAGCGCCCCGGACGTGATGAGCACCTGCGAGGGCGTGCACGCTACGCCGGTGCGGCACATATGCTCGGCGATGGCCTCGCGCAGCGCGGGCATGCCGGCCGGCGGCGGGTAGCCGAGCGAGTCGATCTCGCGCGAGGCCTCGCCCAGCACCCGCCGCCACATGTCCCGGGGGAACAGCCTCGGGTCGAGTTCGCCGGTGCCGAGGCGGGAGATGTCAGGCGCGAATTCCATGCGGTTGATGGTCTGGATCGTGGCGTTGTTCGCCTCGAAGAACCCGGAGGAGACGTAATCGGCCCAGTCCGGCGCGCCCGGCAGCATCAGCGACCACGTATTGCTCACGATCCGGGTTCCGGCGCCGTGCATGCCCTCGACGATGCCGTAGTCGGCCAGCTCGGTGATCGCCGCGATCACCGTCGACCGGTTGACCCCGAAACTCTCGGACATGGCCCGCTGCGAGGGCAGCCGAGAGCCGATCGGCCACGCGCCGCTGGACACCTGCCGGCACATATAGTCCACGATCTGCTCGGTGACCGGGACGTTCGAGGTACGGTCGGGCTGCCAGTCGATGGTCAGCGGGGCGATGCGTGCCATGGATCCTCCTTTGCGGATGATGCCGGAATCGGCTGGTCCGTGGGCGGGTTGGTTGGTTTTGGTTGAGTGGATGGCTCACTGTTTGGCTGGTTGTAGATTATAGCGCGATTCATAGAATAATACATGCAAGCGTTGAGAGGCGCTGAATTATTGGGAAAACACTCTTCCTTGGCGAATCCATTTGGTTGATTTGGCTGGTTGTATTGTGGTCAACCAAACTGGATTGGTGGATGGATGGGAGGAGGCGTGCGAGAGGAAAGGTGGGAATCAGCATGGGCTTTTATCTGCAGGGATTGACGATGGGTTTGGCGTACGTGGCGCCGATCGGCATGCAGAATCTGTTCGTCATCAATTCGGCGTTGACCAAAACGCGCCGCAGGGCGCTGCTGACCGCCGTCATCGTCACGCTGTTCGACATCGTGCTGTCGCTGTCATGCTTCTTCGGCATCGGCGCGCTGATGCAGCGCTACGAGTGGCTGCAGCTCGGCGTGCTTGCGGTCGGCGGCATCGTCGTGATCCGCATCGGACTCGGACTGGTGTTCCCCAAGCTGTTCGAGCGCGGCGCGTCGAAGGACGGCGATGACGCCGCGGCCGCCGCCCGGCAGCGCCATATCGACTCCGGGGACGCCGGCCTGGCGAAGACCGTCACCACCGCATGCGTGGTGACCTGGTTCAACCCTCAGGCGATCATCGACGGCACGCTGATGCTCGGCGCGTTCAGCGCCACGCTCACCGCGTCGCAGTCCTCGCCGTTCATCATCGGCGTCGAAACCGCATCCGTGATCTGGTTCGTCGGCCTGACGCTGGTCATCTCGGCCTTCAGCCACAAGTTCAGCCCCAAGGTCATCGAGGTGCTCAACAAGGTCTGCGGCGGCGTCATCATCGCCTACGGCATCAAGCTCCTTGCGGAGTTCGCGCTCGCCATGATCTGACGGTCCTAGTCGAGCTCCCCTCCATGAGGGGAGCTGTCGGCGCAGCCGACTGAGGGGAGAATGCGCGAATCGGCTTAATACCAGGTGTTCGTGGTAATGCTCCCCTCAGTCCGCTTTGCGGCCAGCTCGTCCGCAATCAAGGACGGCCTTACGGCCGCAGTCTTATCCGCTCACTGTCGTTCGCCTTCGCCTACAAACAGCTCCGCTGTTTGCTTCACGGCTCAGCCTCCATGAGGGGAGCCCGTCGCTAGGCGGCTTTGAGCGTGGGGTGCTTGGTGCGCGAGCGGATCGCGGCGTTGACCGGCACCTGGTGCGGGCAGGGCATGGAGAACACATGCGCCGGATTGTTGATCGCGGCGACCGGATTGCCCTCGCCGTCGCGCAGCTGCCCGGGCACCACGTAGGTCATCGGTTCGCGCCCCGGTATCAGGAATTCGATCTCCTGGCCCGGCTCGATCTTGTTGCGGCTCATGAGGGTCACGCGCCCGCCCTCGTCGGGCGTCCAGCCGAGGGTCTCGCCGACGACCAGCCACGAGCGGAAGTAGGCGGAACGGTCGGTGTTCTGCACCGCGTGCCGCTGCGGGTAGTAGAAGCCGGTCGAATAGTCGCGGTGCGCCACCTTGTACGGCTCCTCCTTCAGCCATGCGGCCAGTTCGACGTGCGGGGCCGGCACGACACGGGCGTGCCGCCAGTGCCGGCCGCCCTCGCCCTGCTTCGACCCGTTGCCGTCGCCGCCGTTGTCTTCGTCGTTGCCATCGTCGTCCGGGACGGCCAGATCGGGCACGCCGGAGAAGGCCTCGTCGGCGTGCGCGAGTATGTCGTCCGCGGTCGCGTCGCCGTTCCCGGCGGCCGCGTCCAGACGGGCCAGCTCCTCGGCCAGATCGCCGGGCAGCGGCCGGCCGGGGCGGATCACCCGGTCGTGGAACGCCTTGAGCGGCGTGCCGTCGGCGTCCTCGAAGCCGCGCTGGACCATGTACTCGTCGACCGCCATCTTGTAGGCGTTGGCCATCGCGGCGATGTAGTACGCGCTTTTGGCGCGCCCCTCGATCTTGAGGCTGGTGGCGCCCGAGTCGATCAGGTCGTCCAGATGCTCCATCATGCACATGTCCTGCGAGTTGAACAGGTAGGTGCCCTCCCTGGTCTCCTCCAGCGGGAACACCTGCCCCGGGCGCTTTTCCTCGACCAGCGAATATTTCCAGCGGCAGGGCTGCGCGCACTCGCCGTGGTTGCCGTCGCGGCCGGTCAGATAGTTGGAGATCAGGCACCGCCCGGAGAACGCCATGCACATCGAACCGTGCACGAAGCACTCCACGTCCATGTCGTCGGGGATGTTCGCGCGGATATCGCGCACGGCCTGCAGGTCGAGCTCCCGGGCGAGCACGACGCGGCGCGCGCCCAGCTCGTACAGCGCGTTCGCGGCCAGGTAATTGGTGACGCCGGCCTGCGTGGAGACGTGCAGCTCCAGCTCGGGGGCGATGCGGTGGGCGGCCATGAGCACGCCGATGTCGGTGACGATCAGCGCGTCGACCCCGGTGTCCTTCAGCTGGCCGATATACGCGCACATGTCCTCGACCTCGCCGTTGCGGGGCAGGATGTTGCAGGTCACGTACACGCGGGCGCCGCGTTCGTGGGCGTAGCGCGAGCCCTCCTCGAAGTCCTCGAGGCTCAGGTTCTTGGGCGCGCTGCGCATGCCGAAGGCCTTGCCTCCGCAGTAGACGGCGTCGGCACCGAAGTCGACGGCGGTCTTCAGGCCGCGCAGGTTGCCGGCTGGAGCCAGCACTTCGGGCTTGCGGCGGCGGGGGATCATGGGGATGCTTGATTCGTTGGACACCATCCCAGTGTAAGCGGACGGCACAACAGCCCCCGTTGGCGGCCGGGCGCGCGGATCGTCCAGCTCCGGAAGCACGCCGCTCGCCGGACGGAACGGCATCGCCTAGGATGGTGGCCATGAGCAATGAGCGATACGACGACGAGATCCTGGACAGCAACGAGATCAGCCCGACCGACGCGGACGGCAATCCGATCCCGGTGACCATCCCCATCATGCTGGCCCCCGGCGTCAAGGTCGTCTACACCACGCGCCTCGGCGGCGTGAGCGCCGGCGGCTACGGCAACTGCAACCTCGGAGGCAAGGGCGGCGACGACCCGTCGCGCGTCCTTGCCAACCGCACGGCGCTCGCCAAGGCGATCGGCTGCGACATGTCCCTGATCAGCCAGGTGCATTCCGGCGTCGCCGTGGACGTCGACGAGCTGTGGGAGCCCGGGGCGGAACCCGGCACCCCGTACGGATTCGACGCGTCGGGCACGCCGGTCGACGGCGCCGCGGCCACGGTCGAGGCCGACGGCCAGGTCACCTCGCGCGCCGGCCTCGCGCTCGGCATGTTCGCCGCCGACTGCCTGCCGGTGCTGATGGCCGATCCGGCCGCCGGCGTGATCGGCGCGGCGCACTGCGGCCGCCGCGGGCTGGAGCGGGGCGTGATCGGCGCCACGGTCGAGGCGATGGTCGCCAAAGGCGCGGCTCCCGAACGCATCGTCGCCACGCTCGGGCCGTGCATCTGCGGCGACTGCTATGAGGTCGGCGGCGACATCGCCGACGCGTTCGACGCGCGTTTCCCCGGCACCTTCACGCTGAGCCGTTTCGGACAGCCCGGCATCGACATCGCCGCGGCGGCGCTGCAGGAGCTGCAGGCGGCCGGCGTGCCCATGGACAGCGTCGTCGCCTCCCGCCCGCGCGTGGCCGCGGCAACGCAGTACCTGTCCGAGGACGGCGAACTGGCGGCCCTGTGCGCGTCGGACGGCGAGGGGCCGGCCCTGCCGGAGCGGTTCGCGGCGGTGCGCCACAGCATGTGCACGCTGGAGAATCCGCTCTGGTACTCGCACCGGCGCGCCGCGCTCGCCGGCAAGGCCCACGAAGGCCGCCTGCTCGCGCTGATCGTGCGGGAATAGGCGGTATTGCTGGCTTCGCGACCCGTCGGCCTGGCCGCCGGGCGCGTACATTCGGTGCAGACCGGTGTGGCGTGGATCACGCCGGCTGCGGATAAGGTTACGGTGGAACGTATGAGTCAGAGAGAATCACAGGAATCGACGCCCCAGAACGTGCCGGTTGTGGCGGTGGTGCTCGCCGCGGGCTTCGGCACGCGGTTCGACCCGAGCAGCCCCAAGCAGCTGGTGTCCGTCATGGGCAAGCCGATCGTCTGCTGGAGCATCGAGGCGTTCGAGAACAACCCGCGCGTCACCGACACCATCGTCGTCGTCAACCCCCAGGTCCGCCACGCCGTGGAGCGCCTGATCGACGATGCCGGCTACCCGAAGGTGCGCATGGTGATCGACGGCGGCGCGGAGCGCGTCGACAGCACCGCATGCGCGCTGGACGCGCTCGCTGCGGCGGGCATTCCGCCCATCGCGAAAGTGCTGATCCATGACGCGGTGCGCCCGTTCGTGGCGCAGTCGTCGATCGACGGCTGCATCGACGCGCTCGACCAGTTCACCGCGGCGACCGTGGCGTACGCCTCCACCGACACGATGCTGCTCACCGAGGATCTGGGCGAGCGCAAGGTGATCGCCTCCGTGCCCGACAGGGCGAACATGTTCCGCGCGCAGACGCCCCAGGCGTTCCGCTTCGCCGTGATCCGCCGCGCCTACGAGCTGGCGGCGTCGGACCCGGATTTCCACCCGACCGACGACACCCGCGTGGTGGTCGACTACCTGCCGGACGAGCCGGTCGCGATCGTCTCCGGGTCGGAGACCAACATGAAGATCACCACGCAGGAGGACCTGCCGATCGCAGAACGCATCGCGTCCACGCTGTAGCGTTGCGGGCCCGCTAGACTGGATGTCATGCAGCAGTTCAATGTGGTGATCTCCGGTTTCGAGCGGTACCCGGGCGTCGAGGTCAATCCGGCCGTCGAGGTGCCGCGCGCGCTCGCCGAACAGGGGCTGGGCGCCGTGGCCGGCGATTTCGAGGACCCGCTCGCCGATGTGCGGGTCAACATCCATGCGGTGAGCCTGCCGATCAGCTTCGCCAACGCGTGGCCGGCGCTGCGCGACGCCATCGAGGCCGCGCGCCCCGACATCGTCATCGCCACGGGGCTGAAGCACGACGCCCGCGGCGTGATGCTGGAGCGCTGCGCCACGAATCTCATGGACGCGGCGAAGCCGGACGCCGACAACGCGACGCCGCGCCGCGTGCCGATCGACCCGTCCGGGCCGGCCGCGTACTGGACCAGGCTGCCGCTGCGCTCGATCCTCGCCGATTTCACGCGGGACGGCATCCCGTCCACGCTCAGCTCCGACGCCGGCACCTTCGTGTGCAACTCGCTGTTCTACAGCCTGCTCAACTGGACGGCGACGCAGGACCATGTGCTCAGCGGTTTCGTGAGTTTCCCGCCGGTGTGCGAGGACCGCAAGGCGCAGCGCGGTCTGCCGCTGAGCCAGCTGGTGGCGGCCGGCCGCGACGTGGTGCGCGAGACCGTGCGCTACCACCGCAGCCCCTCGTCGGGCGAGATCCTGATCGCGTGAGGCGATGCCCCCCTATCGAGTGCCTTCCGGCCCCTGCGCGGCCGGCGGCGACACGCGCCCAGTTGTGTCTTCTGTGATGATGCGCCGTGCCCGGCGATATGCGCCCTTTGATACGATAAAGTGCGGTTTATGGGCGCCCCTAAATCGGGGCTCGGGGTGTCGAAAGACGGTGAAAGGACAAGGATATGGTGGATCGTTTCCCCATCGTGTTGCGCGGATACGACAAGGACAAGGTCGACGAGGCGTTCAGTACGGCGCAGGATACGCTGGTGTCGCTGCGCGACCAGATCAAGCAGGACGATGATCGGATCCTTCAGCTGCAGGCGGAGCTGCAGGAGGAGCGCAGCAAGAAGGGCAATCAGGGCAATTCGTTCGCTTCGCTCGGAGCGAACGCCCAGCAGATGCTCGCCTCCGCGGAGCAGACCAGCACCGAGCTGCTGGCCCGCGCCAAGCAGGACGCGGCGTCCACGCGCTCGAACGCGCAGGCCCAGGCCGAGACGCTGATCAACAACGCGAAGCTGGACGCGCAGCACATCGTCGCTGATGCCACCGCGAAGGCCAAGGCGGCCACCGACAAGGCGAACGAGACCGCGCAGACCATCATCACGTCCGCGCAGGAGGACGCCGCCCAGCTGCGTTCCGAAACCGCCAAGACCGTGTCGGAGCAGCGCCAGACCACCGAGCTGGAGCTGAACAACTCCCGCGAGGAGCACGTCAAGCGCATGTCCTCCGAAAAGGCCATGCAGGATCGCAAGATCGCCGACATGAAGGCCGAGGCCACCCAGCAGATCGCCGCGCAGCGCAAGGCCGCCAACGAGGAGATCTCCCGTCTCAAGAGCGAGACCAGCGACCAGATCGAGGCCGCGCTGGCCGAGGCGAACAAGAAGCTGGCCGACGTGCGCGAGCAGGTGTCCAAGATGCTCACCGACGCGCAGCGCAAGGCCGGCGAGATCACCGACGCCGCCACCGCGAAGGCGCAGGAGATCACCGACGACGCGGAAGTGCGCCGCACGCAGACCATGAGCCAGGTGAACGCCGAGGTCGAGCAGATCCGCGCCGACATCGCCGCCCAGCAGGACGAGGCCACGAAGAAGGTCAACGAGCTGCTCGACCATCTCGAGGAGCGCCGCCAGGCCGCCAAGCAGGAGGCCGACGAGCTGATCGGCCAGGCCAAGACCGTGCGCGAGGACGCCGACGACTATGCGGCCGACAAGCGCCAGGCCGCCGAGGCCCAGGCCGCCGAGATCGTGCGCAAGGCCGGCGAGACCGCCGCGGCGCAGGTCGAGGAGCGCCGCCAGGCCGCCAAGGCGGAACTGGACGAGCTGCAGCACCACATCAGCGAGCTGCAGCAGCGCGAATCGACGATCACGCAGCGCGTGTCCGAGCTGCGCGCGATGTTCTCCAACGCGTTCGCCGGCTTCGGCGCGTTCGCCGGCGCGCCCGATGCGGGGCTCCCGGTGGCCAACGCGGTCGACGGCGAGACCCCCCGGCCGCAGGAGCCCGTGGAAGGCGCCGCGCACGGCGGTTCGTCCGACGAGGAGGAGCCCTCGGGCCAGCAGTCCGCGAATGGCGATCAGGCCGAGTAGACTGGAGCCTGTTTGATATCCACGGCACCCCGTTTCCGTTTGGAGGCGGGGTGCCGTGGGGGTTGTGCCGGCCCTGCGGCGCAAGCGTCCGCAAGGCCACCGAGTTCAAAGGAGCATATATGAGCGACATCACCACGCTGGAACCGCAGGCCCTTGCCTCGCTGCGCGAGCAGTTCGATGCGAGCGACGCCAACCGTCTTGCCATGAACGCCGTTACGGCGGCCGGCATCGACAAGGTGGCCCGCAACTATGACCGCGCGCGCCTGCTGCAGCGCCGATTCTCCACCACCGTCGACAACGGCGAGGTGACCCATCAGGACCGTTCCGGCCGTTGCTGGCTGTTCAGTTCGCTGAACGTCGCCCGCTTCGTCGCCAAGCAGAACATGGGTCTCAAGGAGTTCGAGTTCTCCCAGAACTACGCGATGTACTACGACAAGCTGGAGCGCGTCAACTACTTCCTCAAGGACGTGGCCGCGCTGGTCGAGGCCGGCGAGTCCGCCGACTCCCGCCTGGTGCAGCACCTGCTCGCCGACGTGATGGGCGACGGCGGCCAGTGGACGATGGCGATGAACGTCTACAAGAAGTACGGCGCCGTGCCGAAGGACCTGTTCCCGGAGACCGAGTCGTCCAAGGACACCGGCCGCATGAACACGCAGCTGCGCCGCATGCTGCACACCGCCGTGGCGCACCTGTACGCCGCAGCCGGCGATCCGGCCAAGACCGAGCAGGTCATCGCCGAGGCCACCGCCGCCGGCCACCGCATCCTGACGATCCACCTTGGCGAGCCGCCGGTCTCCTTCGACTGGGAGTGGACCGACAAGGACGGCGAGTTCCACCGCGACGGCGAGATCACGCCGGTCGAGTTCTGGAAGAAGTACGTTGGCTCCGCCGACCTCGAGAGCTACGTCTGCCTCGTGGACGACCCGCGCGCCGAGCACGCCAAGGGCAAGAAGATCGGCATCGAGCACTTGGGCAACGTGGCCGGCGGCGACGCCACCGAGTACCTCAACGTGCCGAACCAGTTCATGAAGGACTGCGTGCGCACGATCCTGCAGGAGCAGGGCATTCCGGTGTGGTTCGGCGCGGACTGCGGCCCGTTCATGGACCGCGAGTCCGGTGCCTGGGCCACCGACCTGTTCGAGTACGGCAAGGTCTACGACGTGGACTTCGATCTGGACAAGGAAGCGCGCGTGCGCTTCGGCGATTCCGCGATGAACCACGCGATGGCGTTCGTCGGCGTGGACGTCGCCGATGACGGCACCACCACCCGCCGCTGGCGCGTGGAGAACTCCTGGGGCGACAAGATCGCCGACAAGGGCTACTTCACGATGAGCGACGACTGGTTCACCGAGTACGTCTACGAGGTCGCCGTCCCCAAGGCGATGCTCCCCGCCGAGTACCAGGCCGCCCTCGAAGAGCCCGCCACCATGCTCCCGGCATGGGATCCGATGGGCGCTTTGGCCTGATAGCGCGCGAAGCGCGCGCCGGCCGATAGGCCGGCCTCTCGCCTTAACGGCTCAGCGCGCAGCTGGCAAGCTGCGCGGAATGCCGAAGGTAATGCTGGGCCTCGCCGCAGGCGAGTCCATAATTGCAGATGCATTGGCCTGATAGCAGGCGTTCTTGGCTCCCCTCTCTGAGGGGAGCCAAAAACACTGCCATGGCCCAATACGCACGAGGCCGGGTGCGGATGGATCCCATCCGCACCCGGCCTCTCGCGTGTTCACGCCTCGCCGTTCGCCCCCGCAGCCGCCACCGTGCTCTCCCTGCGGACCAGATGCGCGGGCAGGATCACGTGGCGGTCGGTCGGCCGGTTCTCGCGCGTGTCGAGGATCAGCTGCACGGCGCGCCTGCCGATCTCGTCGAACGGCTGGTGGATCGTCGTCAGCGACGGCTTGAGGTATTGCGCCGGGTAGACGTCGTCGAAGCCGATGACGGACAGTTGCGACGGCAGGTCGATGCCGCGCTCCCGGGCCGCGCGGTATATGCTCACCGCCGTCAGGTCGTTGCAGGCCAGAATCGCCGTCGGGCGCAGGCCGGGGTCCAAATCCAGCAGCGTACAGGCCGCCGCGTACCCGCGCTCCGGCAGATAATCGCCCTCCGCCTCCAGCTGCGGCTGCAGGGGGAGGGCGGCATGGTCGAACGCGGCGAGCATGCCGCCGTAGCGCGCCACCGACGACTGCGCCGTCGGCAGCCCGCGGATCACGCCGATGCGCGTGTGGCCGAGATCGATCAGATGCTGCGCCGCCTGGTATCCCGCCGACCAGTTGTCGATCGACACCCCCATCACGTCGTCGTCGACCGGGATGATCGGGTCGATGACGACCAGCGGGATCCCGCGTGATCTGAGCAGCCCCTTGATCTCGTCGTCGAGCCCGCCGAGCTGCTGCATGATCACGCCGAGCGGGTTGCGGTCGATGATGCCGCGCAGGCAGCTTTCGGTGGCGTTGCCGTGGTCGGTCTGCGTCACGGTGATCGCCAGCCCGGCCTGCTGCGCCCAGTGTGAGGCGTATCTGATGAGTTCCATCGTGCCGTTGTGTTCGATGTACTCGACCACCAGCTCGATGGTCGGGGAAACTTTCGTGCTGACCAGCGGCCTCGAATAGCCGTGCTGCTTGAGGATCGCCTCGACCGCGGCCCGCGTTTCCTCGGAGATGCCGGAACGCCCGTTGATGACCTTCGACACGGTGGCGGGGGAGACCCCGGCCAGTTTCGCCAGTTCGCTGACCTTGAGCTTGTGTGCGCCGCCGCTGTCCATGGCCACCCCTCCCGTACGCCTGTGGCTTCCATCGTAGCGTATGCGCGGCAAGGGCGACGCTGCGATATTCGGATGCCATGCATATATGTGGAAAGAAATATTCGTTTCTTATTTCTCATTTTTCTCAAAAGGTGCTATGCTGGGCTGCAATACGTATCCGGCAAAGGAGCCAAGCCATGAGCGTGATCACCGCAGTGAAGACCTTCGACTTTCGTTTCCCCACATCGATGACGCTGTCCGGATCGGACGCGATGAACCCCGACCCGGACTATTCGTCCGCCTACGTCGAGGTGCATACCGACGCCGACGACGGCATCACGGGCGTCGGGTTCGTGTTCACGATCGGCCGCGGCAACGACGTGGTGTGCAAGGCAGTCGAATCGATGGGCCAGGCGCTGGTCGGCCGCAACGTCGAGGAGCTGCTCGGCGACATGAAGCGCGCGTGGGACCTGTTCGTGCACGATTCCCAGCTGCGCTGGCTCGGCCCCGAAAAGGGCGTCGAGCACATGGCGATCGGCGCCGTGCTGTCGGCCCTGTGGGACATCAAAGCCAAGCGCGCCGGCAAGCCGCTGTGGCGCCTGCTCGCCGACATGGAGCCCGAGGAGCTTGTCGCCACGCTCGACTTCCGCTATATGAGCGACGCGCTCACCCCGGACGAGGCCGTCGCGATCCTCAAGGCCGGGCGGCAAGGCAAGGAGGAGCGCATCGCCCACCTGCTCGAGCACGGTTATCCGGGCTATTCGACCGCGCCCGGATGGCTGGGCTACTCGGACGAGAAGATGGTGGCGCTCGCCAAGGAGGAGACGCAGGTCAAGGGCTTCAGGCAGATCAAGCTCAAGGTCGGCCGCAACCTCGACGACGACCTGCGCCGGCTCGCTCTGGCGCGCGAGGCCATCGGCCCCGACGTGCGCCTGGCCGTCGACGCGAACCAGGTGTGGGACGTGCCGGCCGCGATCGCGTGGATCAACCGGTTCCACGACTTCGACCTCGCTTGGGTCGAGGAGCCGACCAGCCCGGACGACGTGATCGGGCACGCGACCATCGCCCGGGCGATCAACCCGATCCCGGTCGCCACCGGCGAGCAGATGCAGAGCCGCATCATGTTCAAGCAGTACCTGCAGGCCAACGCCTTCGGCATCATGCAGATCGACGCCACGCGCGTGGCCGGGCCGCAGGAGATCGTGCTCGAGTACCTGCTGGCCAGGAAGTTCGGCAAGCCGGTGTGCCCGCACGCCGGCGGCGTCGGGCTGTGCGAGGCGGTCTGCCATTTCGCCATGTTCGACTACGTCGCCGTGTCCGGCACCACGGAAGGCCGCATGATCGAATATGTCGATAATCAGCATGAACATTTCGTCCATCCGACCGAAATCAGGAACGGCAACTACGTGGCGCCGACCGCGCCGGGCAACGGCACCGACATGACGATCGAGACCGCGGAACGGTATCTGCACCGCGGCTGACGGCAGCCGGCTGCGGCGCGGCGGCGGCGCGGCGGCAGAAGAAAGAAGGCATTCCATGGATTTGCATCTGGACGGCAAGGTCATCATCATCACCGGCGGGTTCAAGGGCATCGGCAAGGGCATCGCGCTCCAGGTGGCTCGGGAGGGGGCCATCCCGGTGGTCATCAACCGCTCCGACGATGCGCAGGGGCAGTTCGCCCGCGACATCGGGCGGTACGCCGAAACGTACGACACGCACCTGCTCGATCTGAACGACACCGACGGCATCGCGCCGATCGTCGAGGAGACCTACCGCAAGTACGGCCATATCGACGGCATCGTCAACAACGCCGGAGTCAACGACAACAAGGATCTCGAAACCACCGACTGGCGCGATTTCGAGCGGTCGATCCACGGCAACCTGACCCACTACTACGAGCTCGTGCACGCGTCGGTCGGCCATCTCAAGGAGAGCCGCGGCGCGATCGTCAACATCTCCTCCAAAACCGCGCTGACCGGCCAAGGCAAGACCAGCGCCTACGCGGCGGCCAAGGGCGCGATCCTCGGGCTGACCCGCGAGTGGGCCGCCGCGCTGGCGCCCAGCGGCGTGCGCGTCAACGCCATCGTCGTCGCCGAGTGTTGGACCCCGCTGTACGCCAAGTGGATCAGGAGCTTCGGCGACGAGGCCGCCCAGCGCGAGCGCCTGAGCGAGATCACCGACCGCATCCCGCTCGAGCACCGCATGACCACCGTCGAGGAGATCGGCGACACCGCCGCGTTCCTGCTCTCCGACCGGGCCTCGCACACCACCGGCCAGTGGATCTTCCCGGACGGCGGCTACGTCCATCTCGACCGCGCGCTGACCTGAGGCCCACCATGACACTGCGCATCATCGACTCGCACGTCCACGTCTGGGACCCGGCGGTGCAGCGGCTGCCGTGGCTCGATGGCCTGCCACGGCTGCGAAAACGCTACACGATCGACGATCTGGCCGCCGCCTACGATCAGCTCGGCGTCGACTTCCGCGGCGCGGTGTACGTGGAGGTCGACGCGGCCGACCCCGGGCTCGAGAACCGGCTGATTGCGGCCAACCCCTCCCCGCTGATCCTCAAGCGCATGCTGCGCGCGCGGCTGTCGGCCGGCATGCCGCTGCCCGACGCCGCCGACGGCATCCGCGAGCCCCTGCACATCGGTTCGCAGCCGCGGGGGCGGTGCCGCGAGCGGGACTTCATCGAAGGCCTCGAGCTGCTCGCCGCGCGCGGCATGCCGTTCGAATTGTGCAACCGCGCCGGCGAGCTGCCCGACATGGTCGGCGTGTTCCGGGAGGTGCCCGAGGTCACGGTAATCATCGACCACATGGGCAACGTGCCGGGGCCGGACGACGCATCGAAGCGCGCGCTCGCGGATATGGCCGAGCTGCCGAACGCGTACGTCAAGATCTCCGGTGACGACCCGGTCGACCCCGATGTCGTCGCGTACGTGCGCGCGGTGTTCGATCCGAAGAAGCTGCTGTACGCCTCCAACTGGCCGGTCGTCGGCCTGAATTCCACGCTCGCCGACCACCTGCGGCTCATGCGCGAGCTGTTCGGCGACGACGAGGACTTCTTCCTCGGCAACGCGCGCCGCGCCTACGGCATCGATGCGGTGCCGCCGGAGCGCGGCGCCGACTGACTCATACCGGCCGCAGGACCGTAACGAAAGGAACGTATCATGACCAACCACTCACTGCCGACTTCGACGGACGACTCCGCGAACGGCGCGGAACCGTACTTCTCCGGCGTGATCTGCCCCTCCATCACCGTCACGGCGGACGACGGCTCCATCGACTACGAGCTGTGGGGCCGCCACCTCGACCACCTGATCGAGGCCGGCGTCAACGGCGTGCTGCTGTTCGGCAGTATCGGCGAATTCTACGCGTTCCCGCTCGAGGTCAAGGAGCGGGCGGTGGAATTCGCCGTGCGGCACGTCGCCGGGCGCATCAAGGTGTTCGCCGGCGTCGGCGACACGGATCTCGGCAAGGTCGTGGACTTCGCCCGTTGCGCGGAGGCGGCCGGCGTGGACGGTCTGGTCGTCGTCTCCCCGTACTACTTCGGCCCGTCCGAACAGGCCGCGAAGCGTTTCTTCGGCGCGGTCGCCTCGGCGAGCGACCTGCCGGTGATCCTCTACAATTTCCCGGCGCGCACCGGCTCCGACCTGAGCCCCGAGCTGGTCGCCGAACTCGCGGCCGAGCATCCGACCATCGTCGGCATCAAGGACACCGTCGACACGATCAGCCATACGCGCCGGATCATCCGCGCCGTGCACCGGGTCAACCCGCGCTTCGCCGTGTTCTCCGGATTCGACGAATACTATCTGGTCAACCGCGTGTCCGGAGGTGCCGGCGTGATCTGCGGCCTGACCAACGTCGAGCCGGAGACCTTCGGCCTGATGCACCGGGCCTACGAATCGGGCGCCTATGCGGTGGCCATCGAGGCCGCGCGGCGCGTCAGCCACCTGATGGCGCTGTACGACGTGTCCGACCTGTTCATCGCCGCGATCAAGGGCGCGGTCGCCGCCAAGGGGCTGCCGATCTCCACGCTGATCCGCGAGCCGGCCGTGCAGCTCACCGAGGATCAGCACGCGCGCATACGCGAGCTGCTCGCCTGAGCGAGCCGCCCATGCGCGCGTGCCGCGCGGCGCGGCGCGCCCCCACGGCCCCGCCGTCCCACGATGCAACCGGGGTTTGCCATCGCGGGGGGTATCAACTACGCTGTGTTCGGTACGATGAGTCGGCGCGCCACGGGCGCGCGAGCGGGAGGAGCAGGGTACGATGGCAGGTCTTCGCGGTCCGAGCAGTTCCGAGGATGCACGGCGATTGGATGAGCACGCCGTCTTCCCCGAGACGGTGGACGTGAACATCCGTCAGCTCGATCCGATCCCGGCGCCGCGGTATTTCCTCAAGGAGCTGCCGCTCACCGACGCGATGAGCGATCTGGTGCTGCGCTCGCGCCAGGAGATCCGCGACGTGCTGCACGGCCGCGACGACCGCCTGCTGGTGATCGTCGGCCCGTGCTCGATCCACGATCCGAAGGCGGCGCACGAATACGCCGAAAAGCTTGCGGCGGTCAACGAGGAGCTCAGGGGCCGGCTCATGATCGTCATGCGTGTGTACTTCGAGAAGCCGCGCACCACCGTCGGGTGGAAGGGCCTGATCAACGACCCCGACCTCGACGGCCGCTTCAACATCCGCAAGGGCATGTGGCTGGCGCGCAAGGTGCTCACCGACGTGCTGGACCTGGGGCTGCCGACCGCGACCGAGTGGCTCGACCCGATCACCCCGCAGTACATCTGCGATCTCATCAGCTGGGGCGCCATCGGCGCGCGCAACACCGAATCGCAGGTGCACCGCGAGCTCGCCTCCGGCCTGTCGATGCCGGTCGGCTTCAAGAACGCCACCGACGGCTCGATCAAGCCGGCGGCCGACTCCTGCTACGCCGCGGGCTTCGAGCATCATTTCCTGTCGATCAACCTCGACGGCCGGGTGATCTCGGCCGAGACGAAGGGCAACCCGGACTGCCATCTGGTGTTGCGCGGCTCCAGCCACGGCCCGAACTACGACCCGCAGTCCGTGGCCGAGGCGCTGGAGGCGCTGAAGCGCTCGAAGGCCTCCGGCCCGAGCGAGTACGGTCTGGTGATCGACGCCGCGCACGGCAACTGCGGCAAGGACGAGAACGTCGAGGCCGAGGTCATCGAGAACATCGCCTCCCGCGTGGCCGCCGGGGAGCCGGGCATTCTCGGCGTGATGATGGAGAGCTTCCTCAAGGCCGGGCACCAGAAGCCGGCGCCGCTCGACCAGCTGGTGTACGGCCAGTCCGTGACCGACGCCTGCGTGCCGTGGGACCGCACCGACGAGCTGCTGCACACGCTGGCGGATGCCGTCGAGGCCCGCCGCACCGCCGCTGCGCGCTGATTGCGCATTTGTTCCCGCGGGCCCTTATCCTTGGTGAAGACCATGTCCCAAGGAGAATCAGCATGCAGCAGCAGAAGAGCGGGAACGCCGGGGCCGTTCCCGGGCAGGCGCCCGGGCGGATGCCCGATGACAGCCAGTGGCATGTCGGCCCGCAGCCGTTGAATACGCCGGAAGAGCTGAGGGCGATCCGCCAGGCGATGCGCGAGGGCAAGAATCCGCTCGTCGTCACCGACGTGCCCCGGTGGGAGGACGAGGTCGGCGTCGAGCGCATCATCAACCGCCGCGTCGTGGAACTCGAACCGCTGCCGACCCCGGCCCAGGTGCTCGCCGAACAGCCGCTCGACGCGGCCGCCCAGGAGATCGTCGCCTACTCGCGCGACGAGATCCGCGCCTGCCTGTACGGGCAGGACGACCGCCTGCTCGTGATCGTCGGCCCGTGCTCCGTGCACGACCCGGCCGCCGCGCTCGACTACGCGCACCGGCTCGCCGGCCTCATGGACGAGCTCGACGGCGAGCTGCTCATCATCATGCGCGTGTATTTCGAAAAGCCGCGCACCACCGTCGGCTGGAAGGGCCTGATCAACGACCCCGACATCGACGGCACCCACAACATCCGCAAGGGCCTGCTGCTCGCGCGCAAGACCCTGCTCGGCGTGCTCGGCGAGGGCCTGGCCGCCGCCACGGAGTTCCTCGAGCCGACCAGCCCGCAGTTCATCGCCGACGCGGTCAGCTGGGGCGCGATCGGCGCGCGCAACACCGAAAGCCAGGTGCACCGCCAGCTCGCCTCCGGACTGTCGATGCCGATCGGCTTCAAGAACGCCACCGACGGGTCGGTCAAGGCCGCGGTCAACGGATGCTTCGCCTCCGCGCAGCAGCACACCTTCTTCGGCATCGACCATCTTGGCCGCGCCTGCGCGGTCGAGACGCTCGGCAACCCCGACTGCCACGTCGTGCTGCGCGGTTCGGTGTACGGGCCGAACTACGACGCCGCGTCCGTGGCGAAGGCGATGGACGACGTGCGCGCGATGATGCCGGCCGATTCCGCGGCCGCCCACGGCCTGATCATCGACTGCTCGCACGGCAACTCCGGCAAGGACGAGCACCGCCAGGCCGAGGTCGTACGCGATATCGCGCGCCGCATCGCCGCCGGCGAGCAGGGCATCACCGGCATCATGATGGAGAGCTTCATCGAGGGCGGCAACCAGCCGGCGGCGCCGCTCGACCAGCTCGTCTACGGCAAGTCGATCACCGACAAGTGCATCGGCTGGGACGAGACCGCCGCGCTGCTGCGCGAGCTGGCGGCCGCCGTCAGCGAACGCCGCTGGCGGTAGCGCGGCGCCGGACTCCGGCGCCCCCGAACCAACCCGAACCGGCCACGAATTACACGAATTAACTGACCCATGGTATGGAAACGGAAAGGAACCCCATGCACACCATCGCCATCATCGGCGCGATGACCGAAGAGGTCGCGCTGATCGCCAAGTCCCTGAACGACGTGGAGCATGACACCGGCGCCAGCCTCGACGTGTCGCGCGGCACGCTGACCGCCGCCAGCGGCGAGACCATCGCCGTCGTCGCCACGGTCGGCGGCATGGGACTGGTGAACGCGGCGGCCACCACGCAGCGCCTCATCGACGGATACCGCCCCGACGCGGTGATCTTCACGGGCATCGCCGGCAACCTCAACCCGAACCTGCACGTCAACGACGTGGTGCTCGGCGGCACGCTGCGCTATCTGGACACCGACATGCGCCTGGTCGGCCAGTGGAAGCCCGGCACCGAGGCCGAGCCGGTCACCGAGTTCCACTCCGACGACCACCTGCTCGCCATCGCCGGCGAGGCGCTGAACGACATGGGCATCACGCACATCACCGGCATCATCGCCACGGGCAACTACTTCGTGGAGGGCGACGAGCTCACGCGCAAGGTCGTGCACGACACCGGCGCCGACGCGGTGGAGATGGAAGGCGCCGCCGTGGCGCATGTGGCGGCGCGCAACGACGTGCCCGCGCTGGTGATCCGCGCGCTCTCCGACAACGCCGACACCGAATACGAGGTGTTCCGCGAGTTCGACATCTCCGAATACGCCGACACCGCGGCGCGCCTCGCCATCGACATCGTCAAGCGCCTGTAACGCCTTGCGGGGCATGTGCCGCGACGCGCAACAGGGCCTAAGATGAACAGCTGGCGAACTTACGTAGTCGGCCGGTGGGTTTGCGGCCATACGCGGCTACGCTGATGAACCACGGAGGTTCATAAGGAGGCGTCTGATGGCTTGGTGGCAATACGTCGCAGTGGTGCTCATCATCGCGGCAGTGGTTGCGATTGTTGTCGTAGCGTACCTGATCGGCCGGGAGACCGGCGAGACGGCGGCCGCGGGGAACAACGACGATCCCGACGGCAGATCCCTGTTCGGCGACGACGTACCCGTGCGCACGCTGGAGCGGGGATTGGTCGACGCGATGCCGGACTCCATGATCATGTGCGAGGCGTCCGGCCATGTGCGCTATGCCAGTCCCGGTGCCCGCGTGTTCGGCCTAGTCGGCCGCGACCGGCTGATTCTGGACGAGATCGGCGAGATCCTGCGGCTGGTCGTCGGCGACGGGCAGACCCGCGAACGGGAGATCCAGCTGCCCGTCGACCCGAGAAGCCGCCGCGAGCGGGCGGACGCGATGACCGGCCGCGGCGTGCAGGCCGGCAAGCCGGTCCCCTCCGACACGCTGTACCTGCGCGTGCGGATCGGCGAGGTGGCCGACGGGCTGTACGCGGTCTTTCTCGCCGACATGAGCGAGCAGCGCCGTTTCGAGGCGATGCGCCGCGATTTCGTCACCAACGTCTCCCACGAGCTGAAAACGCCGGCCGGCGCCATCTCGCTGCTCGCCGAGACCATTTCGGACGCCGCCGACGACCCGGACGCGGTGCGCTACTTCTCGGGGCGCGTGGCCAAGGAGTCCGGCCGCCTGACCGAGCTCGTCCATCGTCTGATCGATCTGCAGAAGGCGCAGTCCATGGACGGCATGGTGGCGTCGGAGCCGGTGTCGACGATGGGCGTGGTGCGCGCCGCGATCGGCGAGAACCAGGTGCAGGCCGACGCCAAGCACATCGACATCCGCCTCACCTTCGCCGGCAAGCCGGTACCGCTCGCCGCGGGGGAGGGGGGCGCCGCGCCGGAAGGCCCCGACGTCACGGTGATGGCCGACGCGGAGTCGCTGAAAACCGCGGTCAAGAACCTCGTCGAGAACGCCATCCACTATTCGCCCGAGCACACGGTTGTCGGCGTCGGCGTGGCCCAGCGCGACGGGAAGGTGACGATCCGCGTGGTCGACCAGGGCATCGGCATTCCCCAGGCCTCGCTCGGCCGCGTGTTCGAGCGGTTCTACCGCGTCGATCCGGCGCGATCGCGCGCCACCGGCGGCTCCGGGCTGGGGCTGGCGATCACCAAGCACTGCGTGCAGGAATGCGGCGGCACGATCTCCGTGTGGTCCAGGGAGGGCGAGGGGTCGACGTTCACGATCGAGCTTCCCGCCCGCGAATCCGGCGCCGAATCCGGAACCGCGTCCGGCGCCGAGTCCGGAACCGAGACGAACCCCGCTTGATAAAGTACGTAGTTGGTGCGAATCGCCATCGTCGCGTTACTGACCGGTTACGATAATGGCAGTACGAGAATCGCGGGACCTGCGGGACCCGCGGTGGCGGGACGCGCCAAGGATTGACAGAGAAAGGCAGACATGACGCGAATTCTTATCGTCGAGGATGAGGAATCATACCGTGAGCCACTGGTGTATCAGCTCACCCGCGAGGGATACGACGTGTCTGCGGCGGCCACCGGCGAGGAGGGTTTGGAGCTGTTCACCAAGGGCGGCATCGATCTGGTGCTGCTCGATCTGATGCTGCCCGGCATCGACGGCACCGCGCTGTGCCGCCGCATCCGCGAGCAGAGCCGCGTCCCGATCATCATGCTCACCGCCAAAAGCGCGGAGATCGACAAGGTCGTCGGTCTGGAGATCGGCGCCGACGACTACGTGACCAAGCCGTATTCGTTCCGCGAGCTGCTCGCCCGCATCCGCGCGGTCATGCGGCGCAACCAGGCGGTCTCCGAATCGGCCGGCGCCGTCGACGACGACATCCCGCTCGTGTGCGGCGACATCGCCATGCAGGTCGGCCAGCACCAGGTGAGCGTGCGCGGCGAGACCGTGTTCTTCCCGCTCAAGGAGTTCGAGCTGCTGGAATACCTCATGCAGAACAAGGGCCGCGTGATGACCCGCCACCAGCTCATCGACCGCATCTGGGGCTCGGACTACGTCGGCGACACGAAGACGCTCGACGTGCACGTCAAGCGCGTGCGTTCCAAGATTGAGGTCGATCCGGCCCATCCCCGCTACCTGACCACCGTGCGCGGTCTGGGATACAAGATCGACGAGCCGGCGGAATAGCCGCCTCCCCTCCCTGCCCCCGTCACCTCACGCCCCGGCTACAACGACGTAGTCGGGGCGTAGTCGAATTGATTGAACATTGTTCATCTTCCGTTCACCGATTTCGTCTCGGAACCCTCCGAATGCCCCATAGGCTAGAAGCTGTCGAAAGATTGGCGGCTGAATGAGAGCCGTCAGAAAGTTGATAGACAGAGGAAAACGAGAATTATGCGTAATAATGTTCTGATTCGTTCCCTTGCCGCGGTCTCCGGTCTGGTGATGATGGCCTCCCTCGCCGCCTGCGGCGACAACACCGCCTCCACCGATGCGTCGAGCACCGACAGCGGCTCCAAGACCGAGTCCATCTCCGGCAACTTCGCGGGTGCCGGTGCCTCCTCGCAGCAGGCCGCCGTCGACGCGTGGATCGCCGGCTACAACGAGAGCAACCCGGACGCCAAGATCTCCTACGAGCCCTCCGGCTCCGGCGCCGGCGTCAAGACCTTCCTGACCGGCGCCACCGCGTGGGCCGGCTCCGACAAGGCCCTCGCCGACGACGAGATCGAGCAGTCCAAGAGCGTCTGCGCCTCCGGCCAGGCCTTCGACGTCCCGGTCTACATCTCCCCGATCGCCGTGGTCTTCAACCTCAAGGGCGTGTCCGACGCCGGCAAGCACATCAACATGGACGCCGCCACCATCGCCAAGATCTTCGACGGCAAGATCACCACCTGGAACGATCCGGCCATCGCCGACCAGAACAAGGACCTCGACCTGCCCGCCACCGCGATCACCGTGGTGCACCGCTCCGACAAGTCCGGCACCACCCAGAACTTCGTGAGCTACTTCAAGGACCAGGCCCCCGACGCCTGGAGCTATGACCTGTCCGAGAACTGGCCGAACGAGGTCGGCCAGGGCGCCAAGGGCACCTCCGGCGTGATCTCCACCGTCAAGCAGGCCGACGGCACCATCGGCTACGCCGACTTCTCCCAGGTCGGCGATCTGGGCACCGTGGCCGTCAAGGTCGGCGACAAGTACAGCGAGATCTCGGCCGAGGCCGGCTCCAAGGTGATCGACGACTCCGAGCTCGACGCCGACGCCAAGGGCGACAACCGCGTGGTCGTCAAGATCAACCACGCCACCGAGGCCGACGGCGCCTACCCGATCGTCCTGGTCTCCTACGACATCGCGTGCCCGGCCTACAAGGACGCCTCCACCGCGAAGTTCGTCAAGTCCTGGCTCACCTACGTGACCAGCGACGCCGGCCAGAAGGCCGCCGCCCAGGCCGCAGGCAGCGCCCCGCTGCCGAGCTCGCTGACCAGCAAGATCACCAAGTCCATCGAGGCCATCAAGACCGAGTGATCATCCCATCGACTCCCTTCCGGGAATCCTGACGAAGTTTCAGGCCGCAGCCGCCGAGCGTGGCTGCGGCCTGAAACGCGGGTAAGCCCGGTGGGCATTACGATGGTCACTAAGGTATTTGACAGTACTTGTCACACGAAGGAGAACCTGTGAGTTCGCAAGACAAGACGGCGCAGCAGCCGGTCGGTGGCAAAACCGCCGACAAGGTGTTCAAGGGCATTGCCTATGCCTGCGGCATCCTTATTCTCGTAGTGCTCGCCGCAGTTGCCCTGTTCCTGCTGTTCCGCGCGTGGCCGCTCATCGGCGGCGATCAGAGCGCCAACAGCAAGACCATTTCCGATTTCACCGGCGGCAAGGCCACGAATTTCTGGGGCTACGTCGGTCCGCTGCTGTTCGGCACCGTGCTGATCTCGGCGCTCGCGCTGCTGGTGTCGTTCTTTGTTTCCCTCGGCATCGCGCTGTTCATCTCCCACTACGCGCCCAAGAAGCTCGCCACCGCGCTGAGCTATGTGGTCGACCTGCTCGCCGCCATCCCCTCCGTCATCTACGGTCTGTGGGGCGGCCTGGTGCTGGTCCCGGCCATCTATCCGTTCTGGAGCTGGGTCGCCAAGTATCTTGGCTGGATCCCGCTGTTCCAAGGGCCGGCCGCGAACCCGTCGCGCACCGTCGCGACCGTCTCGCTGGTGCTGGCCGTCATGATTCTGCCGATCATCACCTCGCTGTCGCGTGACATCTTCCTGCAGACCCCGCGCCTGCAGGAGGAGGCCGCGCTCGCGCTCGGCGCCACGAAGTGGGAGATGGTCAAGCTGGCCGTGATCCCGTTCGGCAAGTCCGGCGTCGTGTCCGCGTCCATGCTGGGCCTCGGCCGCGCGCTCGGCGAGACGATGGCCGTGCTCATGATCCTGTCCCCGGGCCTCAACTACTCGATCAAGCTGCTGCAGGCCTCGCAGAACCAGACCATCGCCGCCAACATCGCGGCGCAGTATCCCGAAGCCAACGATCTGGGCGTGTCCACGCTGATCGGCACCGGCCTGGTGCTGTTCCTTATCACCTTCGTGGTGAACTACATCGCCCGCAGGATCACCGATAAGAAGGTGGCGTGATGTCCGCAGCAACGCAAACCCCCAAGTCCGCCATGGACGGCGCCCCCGTCATCGACTTCGACAAGTTCAAGCCGACCCGCTCGTTCGTCGCCTCCCGCAAGCGCAAGGACATGGTCATGCGCGTGTTCATCGCGCTCGCCTTCGTCATCGCCTGCATCCCGCTGGTCTCCGTGCTGTGGACGACCATCGCCAACGGCATCAAGCGCCTGAACCTCAACTTCCTGGGCTACAACATGACCGGCGTGGTCGGCGGCAACCCGACCCCGTCCGGCGGCTACGGCGGCATCCTGCACGCGATCATCGGCACGCTCGAGATCACCTTCGGCGCCATGGTCATCTCCATCCCGATCGGCCTGATGTGCGCGGTCTATCTGGTGGAGTACTCCAACCGCGGCAAGCTGGCGAAGACCATCACCCTGCTCGTCGACGTGATGAGCGGCATCCCGTCCATCGTCGCCGGCCTGTTCGCCTACTCGATGTTCACGATCCTGGTCGGACCGGGCACCGTCAACGGCTTCGTCGGCTCCGTGGCGCTCTCGCTGCTCATGCTGCCGACCGTGGTCAAGTCCTCCGAGGAAATGCTCAAGATCGTTCCCGGCGACCTGCGCGAGGCCTCCTACGCGCTCGGCGTCACCAAGCAGCGCACCATCACCAAGATCGTGCTGCGCACCGCGCTGCCGGGCATCGTCTCCGGCGCGATCCTCGCCATCGCGCGAGTGATCGGCGAGACCGCGCCGCTGCTCATGACGGCCGGCTACATCAACTCGACGAACGTCAACCTGTTCTCGGGGCGCATGACCACGCTGCCGGTGTATGTGTATCAGGAGTACTCCAAGCTCAACGCGACCTGCCCGGCCAACGCCGACGCGAGCTGCGTGACCACGATCCCGATGGAACGCTCGTGGGCCGCCGCCCTCGTGCTGATCCTGATCGTGCTCATCCTGAACCTCATCGGACGCCTCGTGGCGAAGGTCTTCGCCGTGAAGTCGGAACGCTAACCATCCACTACTAGGACCCAAGGAAAACATAAGGAAATCACATGGGACAGCGCATTGATGTCAACCATCTGAACATCTACTACGGCGACTTCCTGGCCGTGGAGGATGTGAACCTCAATATCGAACCCAACAAGGTCACCGCGTTCATCGGCCCGTCCGGCTGCGGCAAGTCGACCGTGCTGCGCACGCTCGACCGCATGCACGAGATCATCCCCGGCGCCCACGTCAAGGGCGAGGTGCTGCTCGAGGGCAAGAACCTGTACGACAAGGACGTGGACCCGGTGTCCGTGCGCCGCGACGTCGGTATGGTGTTCCAGCGCCCGAACCCGTTCCCCACGATGTCGATCCGCGAGAACGTGCTTGCCGGCGTGCGGCTCAACAACCGCAAGCTCGCCAAGTCCGACGCCGACGATCTGGTCGAGTGGGCGCTGCGCGGCGCGAACCTGTGGAACGAGGTCAAGGACCGTCTCGACAACCCGGGCATCGGCCTGTCCGGCGGCCAGCAGCAGCGTCTGTGCATCGCGCGCGCCGTGGCCGTGCACCCGCAGGTGCTGCTCATGGACGAACCGTGCTCCGCGCTCGACCCGATCTCGACGCTCGCCGTCGAGGACCTGATCCAGGAGCTCAAGGGCGACTACACGATCGTGATCGTGACGCACAACATGCAGCAGGCCGCCCGTATCGCTGACTTCACCGCCTTCTTCAACCTCAAGGCCGTCGGCCAGCCCGGTCACCTCGAGTACTTCACCGACACCACCACGATGTTCAACAACCCGCAGAACGAAGAAGCCGAGCGCTACGTCTCCGGCCGCTTTGGCTGATCCGTTAAGCGGACAATCCAGTGGATTGTCCGTAGGATCAGTCCGAGTGAGGCGGTAGCCGATCGAGGACAGGTTGAGTCTTGGCGGAGGCAAGTCCGCTGTTGCAGGACTCGATCGGTTCAACAGACAACTCACAGCCGTGCGCGAAAACCCCGCCTTGTGCGGGGTTTTCCGCGTTGTAGGGGCCATGCTCTTGGCGTAACCTGCCTGACTCCATGTGATGATATGGTGAACCTCGTTCGAAGGTATTCCGTGCATCACTTCGGGCGAGTCGCAATTCTCGCCGGGGCCAGCGCCCCGCACAACCCAAGAAACAAGGAAGAAGAAGAGAAGTCTATGGAGAAGTTCTTCCATCTCAAGGAGAACGGCACGACCGTGTCGACGGAGATCACCGCCGGTCTGACCACGTTCTTCGCGATGAGCTACATCATCGTCGTCAATCCGCAGATCCTGAGCCAGACGGGCATGCCGTGGGGCGGCGTGTTCCTCGCCACCATCATCGCCGCGATCATCGGCACCCTGATCATGGGCCTGTTCGCCAACGTGCCGTACGCGCAGGCCGCCGGCATGGGCCTGAACGCGTTCTTCACCTACACCGTGTGCTTCGGCCTGGGCTTCAGCTGGCAGGAAACGCTGTGCATGGTGTTCCTGTGCGGCCTGATCAACATCCTCATCACCGTCACCCGCGTGCGCAAGATGATCATCCAGGCCATCCCGCCGATGCTCCAGCACGCGATCGGCGGCGGCATCGGCCTGTTCGTCGCCTACGTCGGCATGCTCAACGTCGGCCTGATCACCTTCACTCCCGGCGACCCCAAGGCCGCCGGCAAGGGTCTGGCCACGGCCGCGACCCCGGGCCTGGCCACGCTCAACAAGCCCGTGCTGTGGGTGTTCCTGATCGGCCTGCTGCTGGCGATCGTGCTCACCGTGCTCAAGGTCAAGGCCGGCCTGCTGATCTCGATCGCGGCCACCACCGTGATCGGCATCCCGTTCGGCGTCACCTCGATGTCCGATTCCGTGTCGATCTCCGACACCTTCGCCCAGCTGCCGACGACCTTCGGCGCGATCTTCTCCGGCGACGGCTTCCCGGCGCTGTTCTCCGACCCGTCCCGCCTGCCGCTCGTGCTGGTGACGATCTTCGCGTTCTCCATGTCCGACACCTTCGACACGATCGGCACCTTCATCGGCACCGGCCGCCGCACCGGCATCTTCTCCGAGGCCGACGAGAAGGCGCTCGAGGACGGCCACGGCTTCTCCTCCAAGATGGACCGCGCCCTGTTCGCCGATTCCGTCGCCACGTCGATCGGCGCGATCTGCGGCACCTCGAACACCACCACGTACGTCGAGTCCGCCGCCGGCATCGGCGCGGGCGGCCGCACCGGCCTGACCTCCGTGGTCGTCGCGATCTGCTTCGCGCTGTCCGCGTTCCTCTCGCCGATCGTCTCCGCCGTGCCGTCCGCCGCGACCGCCGGCGTGCTGGTGATCGTCGGCTGCATGATGGCCTCGTCGCTGAAGGAAATCGAGTGGAGCGACATCGAGGAGGCCATTCCGGCGTTCTTCGCCGCCGTGTTCATGGCGTTCTCCTACTCGATCTCGTACGGCATCGCCGGCGGCTTCATCATGTACTGCGTGGTGATGGCCTGCAAGAAGAAGGCGAGCAAGGTGCACCCGGTGATCTGGGTCGTGGCCGGTCTGTTCGTCCTCGACTTCATCCTGATGGCGTTCCTCGCGTAACGCTCGGGTACCGCTCTAAGCTCCCTCGGCGACGGGGGAGCTTTTTGTATTGGCGGAACCGTGGTGCCCCCCGACGTTCCCCAAGCGTTCGGTGTTCACTATGTGAGCGCTCTCTTTTATTCCGGACGGCGCTGGGGCACTATCGGTGATTGGCACAGCGGTGTGCGTCACCGCAGCCAGAAGCGAGCGTGTGGCGCGCCCCGTGTGTTTTCGCCGTTTGAGGACAACCCATTGCAACGGCAGTTTGAGATTTCCTTGAGAAGTGTTCGAGAATAAGGGGAAGACGCCATGTCGGCAAGTGCAGTCGCGTCTACTGATACACAAGTAACCGTTAAAAAAGATTCCGTGCCCGAGATCATCGCCGCATCCATGGTCGGCACGGCCATTGAGTTCTACGACAACTATTGCTATTCCATCGCCGCCGCCAGCTATTTCGGCACGATCTTCTTCACCTCCGTCGCCAAGTCCAACCCGGCGCTGGCCACGCTGATGTCGTTCGTCACCTTCGCCGTCTCCTTCCTGGCCCGTCCGTTCGGCTCCCTGCTGTTCGGCCACTTCGGCGACAAGATGGGCCGCAAGAAGACACTGGTGATCGCCCTGCTGACCATGGGCATCTCCACCTTTGTCGTCGGCCTGCTGCCCGGCTATGAGCAGATCGGCGCCTGGGCCGTCGTGATCCTGTGCGTCTGCCGCGCCTGCCAGGGCGTCGGCCTCGCCGGCGAATGGTCCGGCGCCGCGCTGGTCGCCACCGAGAACGCGCCCGCCAACAAGCGCGCGCTGTACGGTTCGTTCCCGAACCTCGGCGCCCCGATCGGCTTCTTCTGCGCGTACGGCATCAACCTGCTGCTCACCACCTCGCTCACCCATGACCAGATGCTCTCCTTCGGATGGCGCATCCCGTTCCTGCTTTCCGCGGTGCTGGTGATCGTCGGCCTGTACGTGCGCGAGCGCATGAGCGAGACCCCGATCTTCAAGAAGGCCGCCGAGGAGAAGCGCACATCCAAGCACCCGCTGCGCGATCTGCTGCCCTACTGGAAGGAAGTCGTGCTCGGCACGGTGGCCATGGGCATCACCTACACGCTGTTCTACACGCTGGGCACTTGGTCGCTGAGCTACGGCGTGACCGGCCTTGGCTTCAAGGAGCCCGAGTACCTTGGCATGCAGATGGTTTCCGTGGTGTTCTTCGCCGCGTTCATCATCGTCGGCTGCCTGTGGGCCGACAAGTCCGGCCGCAAGAAGGTGCTGCTCGCCACCACCGCCGCGACGCTCGTGTTCAGCCTGGTATGCCCGGCGCTGCTGCAGCACAACGTGGCCATGATCATGGTGTTCCTGTGCATCGGCTTCCTGCTGATGGGCGGTCTGTTCGGCCCCTCCGGCGCCTACCTGCCCGAGCTGTTCCCGACCAGCGTGCGTTACTCCGGCGCCGGCCTGAGCTACAACCTCGCCGCGATCTTCGGCGGCGCGTTCGCCCCGACGATCGCCACTTGGCTGGTCGGCAAGTACGGCATCATGTCGCTTGGCTGGTACCTCGGCGTGATGTCCGCGCTGGCGCTCGTGGCGCTGTTCCTGATCAAGGAGAGCAAGGACAAGGACTACACGAAGTAGTTCGCGGCCTTGTGGCTGCGGCGGCCTATGGCCGCGGCCGGCGCGCGCACTGTGACGCGCATGCCTTTCGATATGGCAGATAAGGGCGGAATCCGTGATGGCACGGGTTCCGCCCTTTTTGCGTCGGTGCCGCGCCGGGGCGGACCGCCGCGCTTCTTCCGGATGCGGGGTGCCTGCCCCCGCTGGCGGGGGCTGTCGCGCCTGCCTGACCTTCAACGCCAATTCCTTCGCTGCCTGCCCCCGCTGGCGGGACTGGGGGTGGTCGAAAAGCTGCGGTGCCAAGCATTCGACCAACCCTCCGGCGCCACGCGCCACCTCACGCCAACGGCACGCCGCCGGCACGCCTTCGACACGCCTGGATTGCGCTCTGTCGTGGTCGGCGCGTATATTATCATTCTTGTAAACCACAGACCGTTGGTTGGGGGCGTATGCTCCACGAAGTTTGGTTCGCCAAGCCAGCGCAGGTTGAGAGATAGTTGCCCTTCACGGGGTGGCCCGCGAAAGCGGCGAATGTTGCTCTGCCTGTGCGCAGGGCTTTTTTATTGCCCTGCGGATACTGACCAAAGCGTTCCGAACGGATGGATCAACGGCCGATCTAGGAAGGAACGCCATGAAGAGGCCCGAAAAGGAAGTGGTGGTCGCCGCGCTTACGGAGCAGTTCCGTAACGCTGATGCCGTCTACCTGACCGAGTACCGCGGGCTTACCGTTCCGCAGGTTTCCGAACTGCGCGAAAAGCTAGGCCGCGATACTTCCTACACTGTGGCTAAGAACACGCTGGCGCGCATCGCCGCCAAGGAAGCGGGCATTGAGGGTCTTGACGACCTGCTCAAGGGCCCGACCGCCATCACCTTCGTGAAGGGCGACTTCATTGAGGCTGCGAAGACGCTGCGTGACTTTGCCAAGACCAACAAGGCTCTCGTTATCTCGGGCGGCTATGCCGATGGCACCGTCTACGATGGCGAGTCTGCCGCCAAGCTGGCGGACATGATGTCTCGCCCGCAGCTGCTCGCCAAGTTCGCCGGCGATGTCAAGGCTACGACGGCCAAGGCCGCGTACCTGTTCACCGCTCTGCCCACCAAGGCCGTGCGTACGATCGACGCCCTGCGCGAGAAGCAGGAACAGGCAGCTTGATCCTCATGCGGCTCGCCGCATGAACCCACTCGGAAAAACAACAAAAACATTGAGACGGCAGTTCGGCACAAGCCGGTAGCCGCCAGAATGAAAGGAAGCCACAATGGCTAAGTACACCAACGATGAGCTGCTGGAAGCTTTCGGTGAAATGACCCTCGTCGAGCTCTCCGAGTTCGTCAAGGCCTTCGAGGAGAAGTTCGACGTCGAGGCCGCCGCTCCGGTTGCCGCCGTCGCCGCCGCTCCGGCCGCCGCCGCTGCCGAAGAGGAAGAGAAGACCGAGTTCGATGTCGTCCTGACCGCCGTCGGCGACAAGAAGATCCAGGTCATCAAGGCCGTCAAGGCCATCACCAACGCTGGTCTGGCCGAGGCCAAGGCCATGGTTGACGGCGCTCCGAAGGCCATCCTCGAGAAGGCCAAGAAGGAAGATGCCGACAAGGCCAAGGCTCAGCTGGAAGAGGCTGGCGCCACCGTCGAGCTCAAGTAATGACCGCGGCCCCAAGGCCGCCTCATGCACTCGCGTGAACCCCGTTGCCGTCGATTTTGTCGCGGTGGCGGGGTTTTCCGTTATACTGGGTTATCCTCGAGTAGGGGGATTGCGCGATGATTATGGGCGGAAGTTGTCAAGTCCTGTTCCGATATCGTGCGTATTCTCGGAAAATCGTGACACAATGGCACGTAGTGTGTCCTGCACGCGAGTTGTGGTGAAAGGAAGGGTGCACGGTGAGTGAGGATCAGCGAATGTCGCAGCGGTGGTTGGTGAAGGTCGAAGGTTGCGAGCAGGTCAGTGTCCTGCCGTCCGAGCAGCTGGAGATCGGGCGCAGGCCGATTCGGCCGCTCGTCGACAACGGCGTGCCCCGCTTCGAGGTGAGTGACGAGACGCGCTCCATGTCCAAGCGCCACGCGCTGTTCACCGTCGCGGCCAACGGCTCGGCCAAGATCCGGGACCTGCATTCCACCAACGGCACGTATGTCGTGCGCTCCGACGGCAGCCTGATCCGCCTGCCCGAGGACACGGATTTCCCGTTGCCGTCCTCGGCGATACGCATGCAGTTCGGCGATGTGCCGATCGATTTCGTCCGCGTCGACGAACCGGCCGAGGAACGGTTCCAGCCGGTGGCCGACCTGTTCGACTACGCGCTGTCGGACAGCAAGCCCGAACCCGATGCGATGGACCTGTCCGTGGACGACATCCTCAACCTGCGCGCGGGGGAGCCGACGAGCATGTTCAACGCCGGCAGCGTGGCGCGGCGGGCCAGCGAACTCAAGGCCGCGGAATCGCGCAGCTTCCCGCCGCTTCGCGGCATGTCGTCCGGTGACGTGCCGGGCGACTCGGCCGGCGACGATCCGTTCCCCGATTCGATGCCGATCAATGTCATGCAGCCCAAGACGGCGCAGCCGCGCGACCTGTTCGCCGACGCACTCGCCGATCAGGAGCCTTCCGGCCAGGAGCCCGCCGACCAAGGGGCCGCCGGCCAATCAGCAGCCGTTCAGACGCCGGCCGCGGGAACCGCCGAACAGACGGGCGCGCCGGCCTCGTCGGAAGAGCAGCCCGCGTCCTCGCCCGCCGCCCAGTCCTCTTCGCAGGCCCCGGTGGAGGAGACGACCTCCGAGAGCGCAGCGCCCGAGACCTCCGCCGCACCCGGGAGCGCGCCGGCCGACGATGCCGCCGCGCCGGCCGATGCCGCGGCGCCGGATGACGGCCAGAGCCGGGAACAAACGGACCAGAGCCAGACGGATCAGAGCCAACCGACGGGTCGGACCGACCAGCCCGACCAGACCGACCAGCAGCAGAACACCCCGGTATTCACGCCGTTGGCGCAGGCCGCCGCCGATGCTGGCGCGTCCGCGACGACCGCCGATCCCAAGGACGACGAGGCTGTCAGGTTCGGCGCCCCGGACGCCGCCGGTACCGCCGGCGATGCGGAGTCCGGCGCCTACAGCCCGGTATTCGAGCCGGGGTCCGTGTTCGACCGCGTGTCCAAGGGCGAGTTCAAGCAGCCCGAGCAGACCGTGGAGGTCAACGGCTTCACCTCGGACGAGGCGAAGCGCACCGACGACCTCTCCCTGCAGTACGAGATGGCCAATTATCCCGAACTGTTGCCGTTCCTCGCGCTGAATCCCGCGCTGTACGACGACCTGTACGGCTGGCTGGCGGCGCGTGGGGACCGTGACATCGACGCCGCGCTGGCGAACAATCCGGGGTATCAGAACTACCGCAAGGTAGTAAGGAAGTGAGTGGCGAAGATGAACGATAACACCACGCGCGGGTCGCTCGCGGATATCCGCACTTGGCGCGAGCAGTACCGGTCGTCGTTGGCGCCGTCCGCATTGGAGGACATCAATCAGCTGGGCGCCCGGCTGGATATGACGCACGCCCATCCCTCCGGCATCGCGCAGCTGTTCGCCGGCGGCCATGCGCCGCTGGACGCGCTGTTCCGCGACAACGGCATGCTGCGCGCCGCGTGCCGCCGGCTGGAACGCGTGCTCGACGATAAGAGCGCGAAAATGCGGCTGAGCGGCGTGGCCGAGCTGTCGCTTGTGGTCGGCGTGGCCAGCTGGACGGGCAACCAGATGCCCGTGCTGCTCTACCCGGTGGACGTGGCGGATTCCGGCGGCGCGATCGACGAGAAGACCGTGATCCGGTTCACCGGCCATGTCGAGCTCAACAGCGCCTTCGTCGCGGCCGTGCGCGAGCAGGGCATCGTCCTCGACGCGGACGAGCTGTTCGACGGGGACAACTACGAAAGCGGCATTCCCGACACGACCGCCGTGTTCGGCGCGATCAGCGAACAGGTCGAGCGCGTGTTCCCCGATTTCGCCATCGAACGCCAGATCGTCCTCGGCTGCTTCGTGGACCCGTCCTCGCTGATGCTCGCCGAGAGCCAGCGCATCATCGACAAGCTGTCCGAGGGGAACGGCGGCAACCGGCTGCTGGACGCGCTCGCCGGCGACCAGGCGTCGATCGAGGCTCTGGGCGGCGGGAGCATGCCGGAGTACAGCCCGTTCGACGCCGACCCGCATTCCGAATACGAGATCGGCGACGTCGACAACACCGTGCGCTACGCCGCGAACATGGCGGCGGCCGGCCACAGCCTGTTCGTCGACGGCGAGGTCGGCAAGGGCACCGCGGAACAGGCCGCGGCCATCGCCTCGCGTTGCGTGATGAACGGCCACACCGTGCTGTATGTGCCGTGCGTGGCCGAGCAGAAGCGGCGCTTCATCCAAACCGTCAGCAGCAATGAGATGCGCGGCCAGATGCTGGACATCGCCGACGAGAAGACCAACGCCAGCATCGACCGCCAGCTGATCGCCGCCGTCAGCTTCCAGCCGGGCGTCGCCACCTCACGGTTCGACCAGCTTGCCGACGAGCTGGTCGGCGTGCGCTCGCGCCTGACGCGGTATCTCGGCGATCTTCACGGATCGAGCGAGCAGTGGGGCGTGTCGGCCTACCAGACGATCCAGAACCTGGCCAGTATCGCCGCGATGCCGACCCATCCGGCCACCAGGGTGCGCCTGAGCCTCGAGGCTGCGCGTTCCCTGAACGGCCATCTCGACGAGTGGGCGGGCAAGCTGCGCCGTGCCGGCGAGCTCGGCGAATTCACCATCGGCCCCGAAGACACCGTGTGGTTCAAGGCCTCGCTGAACAGCGAGGAGGAGGCGGTGAACGCCTACCAGCATGTCGTCGACCTGCTGCGCAAGCTGCTGCCGGCCACCCGCGACCAGGTGACCTCCACCGTGCAGACCTGCGGATTCCCCGTGCCGGCAACCGCCCGCGAATGGGGCCGCCAGGTCACGGTGCTCAAGAACCTGCGCCGCGTGCTCGACGTGTTCCAGCCGGAGATCTTCGAGCGCGACATCGCCTCGATGATCGAGGCCACCAAGCCGAAGGCCGCGCGCAAGGCCGAAGGCACGTCGATGGGATTCTGGGAGCGCCGCCGCCACATCAAGGAGGCCAAGAGCCTGCTGCGCGTCGGTGCGCAGGTCGAGAGCCTGCACGAGGCGCTCAAGGTTGTGGCCAAGCAGGCCGACCAGTGGCGCATATTCGTGCCGCACGGCGGGTGGCCGGTGCTGCCCAGCAGGCTTGACGACATCATCGAGACGCAGGACGCGCTGTCGGAGGGCATAACCGCGCTCGACGCGGTGCTGGCCACTACCCCGGCCGGCGGCAACCTGGAGACCGTGGAGTTCAACGACGTCGAGGAACGGCTCAAGGCGCTGTTCGACGACCGCCGCGCGCTCGACACCCTGCCCGAGCGCTACTGCCTCGAGCGGGAGTTCCACATGGTCGGCCTTGACGGGCTCGTCGACGACCTGCACAACCGCCGCGTGCCGAACGAGGCGCTGTCCGCCGAACTGCAGCTCGCATGGTGGACCACCGTGTTCGAGGACATCGTGCGCTCGTCGGCGATCATCTCGAACCAGGACGGGTCGGTCATGCAGACCGCCGCGGACCGGTTCGCGCAGGTCGACGTGGAGCATGTGCGGTCGATCGGGCCGATGGTGGCGCAGGAATCGATGCGCCGCCTGAGCGATCTGCTGTTCTCGCGCACGCAGGAAGCCAACCAGATGCACACCGTGCTCGCTGGGGCCGCGCACACGCCGTTCAGCAGGATCCGCCGGGATTACCCGCATATCCTCTCCGCGGCCAAGCCGATCCTGATCGCCACGCCGGCCACGCTGGCGGCGCTGACCGCGCCCGAGCCGATCGCCGATGTGGCGATCATCGACGCCGGCGCGCACATGCCGTCGATCGAGCTGCTGACGATCGTCAGCCGCGCCCGCAACGTGGTGGTGCTGGCCCATCGCCGGACCGTCACTTCGCCGGCGCTGTCCAAGCTGATCGGCATGCTGCCCAGCGTCACCGTGGCCTCCCGCCCGTCGCGCCGGGCGCCCAAGCTCACCGCATTCCTCGAGACGCACGGGTACGGCGATGTGCGGCATGATGTGGCGCGCGCCCAGGGCAAACTCCGGTACCACTATGTCGAAGCCGCCGGCGTGCCGGTGATGACGACCGGCCTGGTCGAGTCCAGCCAGCAGGAGATCGAGGAGGTCGTGCGCCTGATCGCGCAGCGCGCCGCCGGATTCGCGATCGTGCCGGCCGGATACACTCTCACCGTGGTCAGCCTGACCGAGACCTTCCGTGTCCGGCTCGGCGCCGAACTCAAGGCGCTGGCCGCCCGCGACAAGTCGATGGGCCAGTTCCTGCGCCATGTGCGCATCGTCAGCATCGTCGAGGTCGCCGGTGCGCAGGCCACCGACGTGATCCTCGCGGTCAGCTATGCGAAGACCACGCACGGGCGCCTGCTGCAGCAGTTCGGGCCTCTGGAGAACGAGAACGGGCAGCGTCTGCTGCTCGACGCGCTGGCATTGGCCGACCGCGACGTCGACATCACCGCCGCGTTCCGCGCGGACGAGATGGACGACGAGCGCATCCACCAGACCGGGCCGCAGCTGCTCAAGACCATGCTGCGGTGGGCCGAGCATCTTGACGACGGCGAGCCGCTGCGGCCCGCGCCGGCCGTGGCCGGGAACGTGCTGTTCGACGATCTGGCCGAGCGCCTGCGCGCCCGCGGGCTCAACGCGGCCGTCAACTACGGGTTCGATCGGGGAACGCGCATTCCGTTGGTCGTCGGGCTCAAGGACAAGCCCTTCGCGCTTGCCGTGCTCACCGACGACGTGCAGTTCATGAGCACCCAGTCCACGCGCGAACGCCACCGGATCATCATGCAGGATCTGATTTCGCTGGGCTGGTCGGTGATGAACGTGTGGAGCGTGGCCGCGTTCGTCAACCCCGACAAGGAGATCGACCATATCGTGGCGAGGATCAGCGACATCTATCGGGAGAAGCGATGAGCGGGGATACCGTGCAGGAGGGCGGTTCGGACACGTCCGAGAACGCGCCGGCGTACAGCGCCTCGCGCCGCACGCCGCGCAAGCATCGCCGCGTCGTCTTCCACGGCACGGAGCGGTTCGACGCCGATGGCGTCAAGCTGGAGCCCGGTGACATGGTCACCGAGCGCCAGCGCGAGGCGGATGACGACCAGCGTATCCTCAGCGAGCTTCCCCCGCACTGGGCCGTATTCAACGAGCGCGGCTGACCGGCCGCCGCGGCCGCGATGCTGCACGGCGGCGTGACGCGGCGCGGTACGGTACGGCATAGTGATGCCATGATGCCGCGTACGGAACTTCCAGTCCCGTACGCGGCATCTTTCGCGTTATGGCGATGGTCCCGTCACGGCGAGCAGGGCGCCGGCCTCCTGCGAGGCCATGACGCGCAGCGCGTCGGCGGGCGCCATGGCCAGCGACACCAAGGCGTCCGCGGCATAGGCGTCGCTGCCTGAACCGCTTGAACCGCTGGGAGCGGCGCCGGAGCCGCTGAAACCTCCGTACGTCCCTTCGCGCGCCGGCAGGGCCATGACCACGGCCCGGGAAACCAGCGTGCATGACCCGATCGCCTGGCCCGGCGCCGCCGTATCGTCCGCCGGTTCCATGCCGTCCGGCGCGGAATCGGCGCATCCGGCCGCCGAGGCCAAGGCGATTTCCTCGCCCGGCCGCAGCGCGCCGGCCAGGCTGGCCAGACGGACCTCGACCACGGTGAAGCCCGTCGGCGCCACCGGGGTCGCCGCGACCATGGGCGCGAAAAGCGGCTGCCCGGCTGTAATGTCGATCTGCGCCACGTTGCCGCCCAACGGCTCATCCAACTCGTCCAGGGACGCGATCGCGCCGTCGAGCACGGCGCTGGACGGAACCTCGACCACCCGCAGCGCATCGCGGTCCAATGCGCCTCCGCGCGCAATGTCGTGCGAGGCGACCACCACGGGCCGCATCGCCACGGTGCCGACAACGCAGGCCAGCGCCGCGAAGACGGACAGCCCGGCGCAGCAGGCGGCCGCCAGCCGCCGGGCCGTGCGCATGACCCGGCGCCGCCGCAGGCCGCCGCGTGCGCGCCCCGAACCGCGCGCCCCGGGCTTCGCCCCAAACAAAGAATCCGTCATCATGCCAGCATGATGACGGATTCGTTATCCGAGGCGCAAGCCGAACCGGCGTATGTGGTCGAAAGGGTGAGTTATCCACAACGCATGATCCGCATGGGACGCATGCGCCGCAGCCGTCGCCCTCCGTCCGGTCCGGCGCCCGCCGTCACTTGGACTTGGATGCGCCGTCGGTGCGGTAGAAGCCGCTTCCCTTGAACTCGATCGGGACGGCGGAATACACCTTGCGCACCTGCTCCTCGCCGCACTTGGGGCAGATGGTGATCGGATCGTCGCTAAACGACTGCTGCTCGGTGAAATCGTAGTTGCAGTTCTTGCAGCGGTAATGGTAAGTAGGCAAGTCTCTTCCTCCACAGACTCGGGTCTCGCGTCAACTGTTCATAATCCTAATCGTTGCCGCGACAGGACCGCCCCATCGTCTCGGCCACAGCGAAATCGGAATTCCGGCGTGAGCACGGCGTCCACGGGGATGTCGTGCGCTTCGCGTGGAAGCGGGTCCTCGGCCACCTCCCAAGGCCAGCAGACGGCGACGGTAAGCGCGTGAGGGGAGCGCCGCCCGAGCGCGCGGTCGTACCATCCGCCGCCGCGCCCCAGACGGGTTCCCGAACGGTCGACCATCAGCGTCGGCGCGATGATCAGCGAGGCGCCCTGCAGCGCCGTCAGACCGAGCACGGCGCCGCCCGGCTCCTGCGGGCGCCACGAGACGCGCTTCGGATTGGCATCGCCCGCGTCGGAGCCGCCTGTGGCCGGCCGCTCCCGCGTGCCGTCGGCCAGCACGTCATGCAGGTCGTCCATCGCGCCGAGCATGCTCCAGCCGACGTCCAGCCCGCGCCCGAGCCGTGGCACGATCACGCGGAACCCCTTATCGAGCAGCAGCCGCAGCAGCGGCCGGGTCGGGATTTCGGTGCCCATCGACACATAGGCCGCCACGGTCGACCTCGGTGCCAGCGCGCTGATCAGGGGTGCGGCGACGCGGGCCAGGCGCTCGCCGGCGATGTGCAGGTCCTCGGCCGGCACCGTGCGGCGCTTGGCGAGCGCGTTCCGGCGCAGCGCCGTCTTGCCGCCGGCGGAACCGGGATCCGGCGATCCGCCGACCGCTCCGGGCGGCATGCCATTCGTGTCCATACGGCCGTTGTACCACGAACGCCGTCCGGGGCGTGGCACAATGGGGACGTGTCTGTTTTCCAATCGCTGCGCGAGGCGTTTCACTTCAATGACGCGCAGGCCATACGCATGCCGGCTGTGCTGCCGGTGGCGGGCGAGGCGGGGTTGCCGGTCCGGCTGCGCCCGCTGACCATCGATGACGAGCCGGAATGGAACGAGGTCCGCTGGGACAATACGGACTGGCTCGCCCCGTGGGATTCCGGCGACCCGATGCATGGATCGCCGCTGACGTTCAACGCGTGGATCCAGCGGCAGCGCCGCAGCGAACAGGACGGCACCGGAGCGCTGTTCGCCATCGTCCATCAGTCGAGGATCGTCGGGCAGGTGTCGCTGGGGGCCGTCTGCTACGGTTCGATGCGCACCGGGGTCGTCGGGTATTGGGTGAGCCATCGGTATGCCGGTCGCGGATTCGCGCCGCTCGCCGTGGCGCTGCTCGCCGATTGGGCGTTCGCCGACCCTGCCGGCCCGCAGCTGCATCGGCTGGAGATCGCGATCCTGCCGGAGAACCACCGTTCGCGGCGTGTCGTGGAGAAGCTGCACGCCCACGCCGAGGGCGTGCGCCCGCGATACATGTACATCAACGGCCGGTGGCGGGACCATGAGACATACAGCCTGCTCGCCGAGGACATGGGCGGGGGCTTCGCGGCGCGCGTCTGGCGGGAGCTGGCGGCGGCCGGCCAAGCGCCGCACGAGGGCTGAGTCCGCGGCGGGCGGCGCCATGCGGCGGGCGGACGGCGACGCGGCGCCCGACACGCCCGGACACAATCTTTCGATTTGTGCGGGCGTTCTCCTATTCTTATGAGCATGGGTTACGAATCGCTAAGCACTGTCGTGGTGCTGGTGATTGTGGTGATCATCATGGCCGGCTGGCTGCCTACGCGGACGGTGAAGGGCATGAGGAAAGTGGCGGAACATCGCGAGGACCGGTATTCGTCGTCGCTGCATCTGGTCGACAAGGACAGCGGCACGCGATTCTCCGACGAACGCACGCCACCGGCGAAAGGGATTATTATGCAGTCAGACCACACGCGGGGCGCGAAGTATTCGTCAGAGCACATCGCCCGTGTGCGTCAGCTGCGCCGTGCCGCCATCCGCCGCCGCCGGATCATCGTTATTACGCTGTTGGCGATCACCGTACTGGTACTTGGCATCTCCTTCCCCTTGAAATTCAGCCCGCTGTTCGCGTTGATCCCGGCCGCCCTGCTGGCCGTGGTGCTGGCGCTCGGCGCGCGGGCCGCGTCGCAGGCCCGCGAATGGGAACGCAAGGTCGCGGCGGCCAACGGCAGGCGCTCGGGCGCCAAAAAGGCCGCGGCCACGCCTGGTGCGGCCGGTGTCCCCGCCGCTGCGGTGCCTCCTCATGAGGTCGGCGCCGCGGCGCCGCAGGCTCCCCGCGTCGATTCGCGCGCGGATGCGGCGGCCAAGCCCGACGATCCCGCCACCGATGTGATGGAGCAGCGTGAGATCCGCCGTGTGCTGCGCCAGGCGCGCGAGGAGCAGGTTCAGGCGCTGGCCGAGCGTGACCGGCGCAAGGATGAGGCCGTTGCCGTGCAGCAGCCGGAGGTCGCCGTGGCCGCCGATCACAGCGCAGAGGAACAGTCGAACGTGGCGGATGCGACTGCACCCGATACCGCGAATGAGCCGCATGGCGCCGCGGACGGTGCCGTCGTGGTCAAGAGCGATCCGGCCGCGCCCGCCGCTGCGCAGGATCAGCCTTCAGCCGCCGCGCAGGCTCCCGACGAGACCAGCGAACTGGCTCATGTCAAGCCGTCGCGCGCGATGGATGCCGTTGACATGGCCTCCTCGCAGGATCTGATCTCCTTCTCGCTCGGCGCGCCCCGCAATGGCGTCGACGTGGCCCCCGAGGCCCCGGAGAGCTTGGAGATCAAGTCCATGCGCCAGGTGGCCAAGGCGGTGCCGGTTGAGAGCCCGGCCACGGCCGATGAATCGCCCCGGATGAACGACACTGCCGCCTTCCATGCGGCGGAGGTGGAGCGCGACGTCGAGGCGCCCGCGGCGACGGACGAGTCGCTGGGCAACGGCCTCGAGGCCATTCTGGCCCGTCGTTCTTCGTGAACCGAGGGCGTCGCGTGCGTTTTCTCCTGAATTCGCAGGGGTTTCACTCTCAGCGTTAGCACTCGAGTTGGCAGAGTGCTAATAATCGCGCTACGATGAGTCTTAGCGCAAAGGGACGATGCGGCAAAGTGATCGTCAGCCTCTTTCAAGCGGAAGCCCGGCGCGGGAACATTGGATTTCTAAGATACGAGGTGACCTACAGTGTCGATTAAGCTCACACCGTTGGAAGACAAGATCATCGTCAAGCAGGCCGAGGCCGAGACCCAGACCGCTTCCGGTCTGTTCATTCCGGACAACGCCAAGGAGAAGCCGCAGCAGGGCGAGGTTCTGGCCGTTGGCCCGGGCCGCCGTGACGACAAGGGCGAGCGCATCCCGATGGATGTCAAGGTTGGCGACAAGGTGCTGTACTCCAAGTATGGCGGCACCGAAGTGCACTACGATGGCGAGGATTACCTGATCGTCGCCGCCCGCGACGTGCTCGCCATCCTGGGCTGAGACCGTTCGCCTGCTCCGCCCGCATGATGCGGATGGAGGGCCTATGATCCCGCTGGTCACCGGACCAGCGGGATTTTTTTAATTCTTGACATGCTCCCGCCAGCGGGAGCATGTCAAGCCTCCATTCATCGTCGCGCGAAACCGGGGGACTCCGAGGGTCGGCTGATATCCTTGAAACTGACAAGACAGCGTGGCGATTGGGGGGCATGATGGCGGACAATGCAGGGATCGGCGCGGCCACTTCGGATCTGTCGGATATGCCAATCGCCCCGGATGCGCCGGCCGCCTCGGCCGAGGCGGCCGCCCGCCTGGTCGACGCGCTGGCCGGCGTGCTCTCCTGTTCCCGCGAGGTCATCGAGCTGGCCGTCGACACCTTCGCCGCGGGCGGCCATCTGCTGCTCGAGGACGTCCCGGGCGTTGGCAAGACCACGCTGGCCCGGGCGCTGAGCCTCGCCATCGGCGGATCCTCCCGCCGCATCCAGTTCACGCCGGACATGCTGCCCTCCGACCTGACCGGCGTCAGCATCTACGAGCAGTCCACGGGCGGATTCACCTTCCACCCCGGGCCGCTGTTCGCCAACATCGTCATCGCCGACGAGGTGAATCGAGCCAATCCCAAGGCGCAATCCGCCATGCTCGAGGCCATGGGGGAGTGGCAGATCAGCGTCGACGGCACCACCCACGCGTTGCCCGACCCGTATTTCGTCGTGGCCACGCAGAATCCGATCGAACTCGAAGGCACCTATCCGCTGCCGGAGGCCCAACTCGACCGGTTCATGACCTGCACGAGCTTCGGCTATCCCGACGCGCGTGCCGAAGCGGCCATGCTCACCGCCGAACATGCGTCACGCCCCTTGGAAGGGCTGGAACAGGTCTGCTCGCCGGACGACATGCGCGCGATCCGCCGCGCGGTCGAGCGGGTGCGTCTGGCACAGCCGGTCGCCGACTACATCGTGGCGCTTGCCGCGGCGACACGCACGCACGATCAGGTACGGTACGGAGCCTCCCCTCGCGGCAGCCTGCATCTGGCCGCCATGGCCCGGGCCCATGCGTTCGCCCAAGGCCGGGATTTCGTGCTGCCCGACGACGTACAGCGCATGGCGGTGCCGGTGCTGGCCCATCGACTGGTGCTCGGCGGCGTCGGGTACGGAATGGCCTCGTTGGCGCAGGCGCGCGAGATCGTCGCCGGCATCGTTGCCGGCGTCGCCGCGCCGCGCGCGTGAGGTGACTCCCATGCCATCCGATGCCACGCCGGTCACCGCCACGGGAGCGGAGCCTCGACCCGCATCCCGCGTCCGACGTGCCCGTCGCGCCGCGTGCTGGCGCAGGCACGGCGTGATACGCCCCAGCGCGGCCGGTCTGGCGGTGGCGCTGTTCGGCGCCGGATTCTGGTATGCGGGCCTGCTGCTCGACGATCGCGCGCTGATGGCCGCGGCGTTGACCCTGACGATCATCTGGGGGCTGTCCCTGGTCCTGATCGTGACGCAATGGGCGTTGCTGCGGCGGCAGGCGAACGCCGCGCCAGCCAAGGCGCGGTGGTTGCGGAGGCTGCGGCGCGTGCTGTCTTCCCGCTGCGTCATCGTGCGCGACCAGTACGAGCGCCTCGATCAGAGCGGGGCGGTGCTGGAACGCCACGTCGGCGACCTGCCGGGGCGGCGTGGGCTGTACCGCCGGGTTTCGTCCTTCGTGCGATGGCGTGATCCGTTCGGCCTGTTCGCCGCCTCCCGCGTGCTCCGCAGGAGCGAGGAGACCGCGGTGCTGCCGCATGGGGGCGCCGCCGCCGACCCGGTCAGCCGTATGGCCGACCGCCGACTGCAGGGGCAGGACCACGCCGACGACACCGGGGGCGTGCGCGCCTACGTGCCGGGCGATCCGCCGAAGCTGATCTCGTGGAAGGCCACCGCTCATCGTGGCGATCTGATGACCCGGGAGACGGGGCGCGACGTGCGGACCTCCGCCATCGTCGCGCTCGACCTGCATTCGCCGGGCGTGACCGAAGCGCACGTCGACGCCGAAGCCGAGCGGGTGCTGCCATGGCTGGCGCAGTCCGGCGCCGAGCATCGTCTGATCGTCACCGACGGCATGCACGTCGCCGAGGACCGCGACCATGCGGTGCGGTTGCTGGCCGCCGCCGTCCCATCCGGCGGGGCCGGCGATGCCCGCGGTGCGGAAGGCCCAGACAGAACGGGTGACGCGAACGGCGTGGATGACGTGGGCGGTAAGGGCGGCAAGGCGCGTTCCGACTCGCCGGAGGGGATGCGCGTGCTGGCGGTGCGGATCGCCGAGCTGGCGTCCCGGCAGCACCGCGTGACGGCCATACGGCTGATGACGCCGCAGCCGCAGGGGCCGTTCGCCGCGGCGCTGCGCAGGACCGTCGATCAGGGGCGGCTGCGGATCGTCGAGACGGCGCAGACCCCGCATGCCGAGGACGGACGCCCGGATACCGCGTCTTCGCGTGGCGTGACGGTCGAAACGGCGCGTCTCGCCGACCCCGTTCCCGCGGTCGTGACCCTTGCGCATGGCGATGCGGAGCCCACCGCTCCCCGCAAGGACAGTACTCCCCGTAAGACCGGTACGTCCCGCAAGGCCGGCACGCCGCATATCCGAGACGTTCGGCGCGCCCCGTGGAGCCCCGGCGCGATCGATGCGATGGGGCGCATCCTCACCGCCGCGGCGCTCCTGACCTTCTTCGCGATCTCCTTGGCCGCGCTGACCGGTCTGGTCACCGGCACCGGGTACTGGCCGTGGTTCGCCGGCGCGGCGCTCGCCATCGTGGCGATCGAATCCAATATCCCGGCGTCGGGCGGAATGGGATATGCGTTGCGCACCTGCGCCGTGATCCTCGCCGATCTGCTGGCGGCGGCGGTGATCGTCGTGATCCGCGTGCGCGACATCTGCGGTATCTGGCTGTCCGCGATGCCCGATCCCGCCGACATCGGCTCGCGGACGATCGGGGAGGGGCAGTTTGCGCAGCCTCTGCAGCCGCTGGTCGACTCGCCGCGCCACCTGCTGTCGGCCCTGGTCGCCGACGGATTCCAGGGGCTCAACCGGCAGCTGCCGCCGGTCAGCGTCGACGCTTACGGCGATTTGGTGCTGGTGATCGCCGTGGCGGCCGTCGTCGCCGTCATCCGCGTGCTGCTGGCCGCACACCGCACCGCGCCGGCGTTCGCGCTGCTGCCGGCCGTGCTGCTGGCCGCCGACTACGCTTTGGTCGGGCATCAGAGCGACTGGTGGCGCATCGGCGCGACGGTCGTGGCGTTCCTGATCTCCCTGTGGTCGGTGCGCCCGCAGCGTGCCTTGGCGCCGCTGCCGGTCGTCGCCGGCATCGTGAGTTCGGCGCTGGTACTGGCCCTGACGCCCCCGGCGGTCGACTTCGCCTATGCGGTGCCGCTGTCGATCGGCGATTCGGCCGGGTTGCTCTCGGCCAACACCATCAATCCGATGGTCGATCTCAAGCGGTCGCTGTCCTCCGGCTCGCAGTCCGTCGTGCTCACCTATCAGGCGCCCGGCCGCACGTACCTGCGCATGACGACGCTGGACGACTTCGATGGGGACACGTGGAGCTTCGACGAACAGCTGGCCAAGGACGGCAATTTCTACGGTTCGGGCATCCAACTCGGCCTCGATGGCGACGACACGATTCCCGACTACCAGCGCATGGCGTACTACGACAACCCGCTGTCCATGTACCTGTACGCGATGGACTTCGACGGTTTCGCGATGGCGGTTGCGGGCGGCGACGGGTCGGCCCCCTGGTCCGGCGCGTCCTCGTCCGCTCCGGCGTTCACGAACGCCGCGTCCATCCGGATCGAGTCCCTGAGGTCCCGGTTCCTCCCCGTGCCCGGAGTCACCAACTACCTGCACGGCATCGGCGGCGACTGGCTGGTCGCCCGGTCGACGATCTACAACCGCGCGTCGACCACCGCGCAAGGCATGGAATACGCCGTTTCCGGCATAGGCCTCGATCCGATCACATCGGATTCGGGCATCCGTCAGATCGGTTCCGTGGACGCGATGCGCCGCCAGCTGGAACAGCGGGTCACCACAGCGGACGCGCTGCGCCCCGAACGGGCCAGGGTGCGCCATGCGGCGGTGTCCCAGGGCATCGCCACCGCGTACCGGCACTGGATGCTGGTGCCGCTTTCCATCGGCCGGGACGGCACCGTCACCGATCGCGGGGGATCGGTCGTCGGATCGGCGACGATACAAATCGGCGGTATAAGCAATCTCATCCTGTCCCAGGCGTTCAAGGATCGGTTCATCATCGGCGACGACGAGACGACAAAGCAGCTGATGTCCCGGGACGGCTCGATGGTGCTGGTGCTGCCGCTGCCCGGCGAGGATGGGGCCGGCAAGGATGGGTCGGGCAAGGATGAGTCGGGTTCCAGCGGCCTGCGCGATCTCGGTTCGTATGCGGACCGATACGGGTCCGACGGCGAATCCGGCGGTTCGGACGGGGGAAGCTCCGGCGGCGTCAGCACCGAGTACTACGACCTCAACCGGGAGCTCGCCGATCTGATGACGAGCGGCGGGTACTCCGACGTGATCTCGTACGGGGGCACGCGCACCTTTGACGCGAATTTCCTCCGCTTCCTCCTGGACATGGCCGACGCGATGGGCGACGATGCCCGCCGGCAGTACCGCTCGCTGCCGCAGGATCTGCCCGATAACGTGACCGCGCTGGTGGACCGGGCCAGGGCCGAGGGCGTCGCCACCGACGGCGACGGCTACGACCATCAGGTCGCAGCGATGCAGTGGCTGGTCAAATACTTCACGAATCCCGACAACGGGTTCGCGTATTCGCTGGATGCCCCGGACGGCGACGGGCGCGGCAACATGCAGGTCATCGACGATTTCCTCGCCGCCAGGCAGGGCTACTGCACGCATTACGCGTCCGCGCTGGCCGTGCTCGGGCGCGCGATGGGCGTGCCGACGCGCATGGTGCTCGGCTACAACAAGGGGGTCGGCGGCGCCAACGCCGACGGCAGGTACGAGGTCATGGCGCGCCAGCTGCACGCGTGGGTGGAGGCGTACATCGACGGCGTCGGCTGGGTGCCGTTCGATGTGACCCCGGCCTCGCCGGACAACGGCAGCGCCGTCGAGGCCGGTGCGGACACGAACGCCGGCGGCGGAACCGGCGCCGAGGACCTCGCCGGGGTCGACTCCACGCAGGAGGGCGACGGCACGCCGGACGTCGGTGCCGACGCGAACGATGGCGGTCAGCGGAACCGGCGGCAGAACCGGAACACGCGTGATGACGGCTCCTCGGTGGCCTCGGAGAAGAGCGGTTCCGGTACTTCGGTGCTCGAGGCGTTCGGCGTGCCGTTCTGGGCGCGCGTCGCGCTGTGGTCGCTGCTCGCCGTGGTGGCTGCCGCGCTGCTGACGCTGATACCGGCCGGCATCCGCGCGCTGCGCCGGCGCCGGCGGCTCCGCGCGATCGAGGCCTCGCCCGGGGCGCGGGCGTGGGGCGCCGCGTGGGCGGAGATCCTCGACTGCGCGTGGGACACCGGCGTGAGGTGGCGGGCCTCCGACACGGACCTCGCCATCGGCGGGATGATCGCCGGGTACCTGACCGGTGCCGGTGCCGTTGCCGGCTCCGGTGCGGACGCGGGTGTCGATGCCGATAACGATACCGATACGGATGCGGCGGCGTTCGTGCGGCTCGTCGCGGAACGGGTCGCGGCGCTGGCGTTCGGCGCCGGATCCGCTGCCGAGCGCGGCGGCACGCGGCGTCTTCGCACGGGGCTGGCCATGGTCCGCACGGCGTTCCGCGAAGCCCGTCGTGGCAGGTCCCCATTCTCGAGGCTGGTCGCGACATGGTTCCCCGCGTCGGTAATCCGCGGAATATGGCCGTTTTCAGCCGATCGCCGTGGCGTGTCGGGTGGATTTCGGGCGGCTGCGACACGCCGGTGACGCGCTGTGATTTGCGCTAGTCCCGCATCCGTGGCATTATAGCCAAGTTGCCGAAACGCGGCCCCGGTCGCTTGCGGGAACATGGCGGATTTCCCAAGCGGTCAAAGGGAGCTGACTGTAAATCAGCCGCTTCGTGCTTCAGTGGTTCGAATCCACTATCCGCCACGCCTCGATAGCTCAGTGGTAGAGCACTTCCTTGGTAAGGAAGAGGTCGTGAGTCCGATTCTCACTCGAGGCTCTCATGGCGGGGTAGCTCAGCTGGCTAGAGCGTACGACTCATAATCGTAAGGTCAAGAGTTCGAGTCTCTTCCTCGCTACAAAGGCCGGTAGAAAACCGGCGGACAACGAACACAAGAGGTGAATTCAATGGCAAGCAAGAGCGCCGACATCCGTCCGGGCATCACGCTGGCATGCACCGAGTGCAAGGAGCGCAACTACATCACGACGAAGAACCGCCGCAACACGCCGGATCGTCTTGAGCTCAAGAAGTTCTGCTCCCGCTGCGGCAAGCAGACCGTGCACCGCGAGACCCGCTGAGCGCGTTCCAACAGATTTTTTCAACCCGACCGAAACGGTCGGGTTTTTTGTTTTTTGCCGCGTCGGGCCAGTCGTGCCGTGCCCCGGCGGAGGGGTGTCGGGCTGCGTACTGTCGGCAAAGCCGACTGGGGGTGGTCCGGCGGCATGGCATCAGCCACCCTCAGTCTCGCTTCGCGAGCCAGCTCCCGCCAGCGGGAGCTGCACGGGTTGGGTCATGGTCCGTCCTGCCCCGGCGGAGAGGCGTCGGGGCGCGTGGGGATGGTGACACGGGCGGAGCGTGCTTGTACCATGGCACCTATGACGAGTTTTGCTGATCTCACCACCATCGCCGTAGGCGGCCCCATCGCGCGGTTCGTCGAGCCGACCTCCCGCGTCGGCGTCATCGAGGCCGTCGAGGACGCCGATTCCAAGGGCCTGCCGTTATGCGTGATCGGCGGCGGATCCAACCTGCTGGTCGCCGACGAGCCGTTCGACGGTGTGGTCGTGCGCGACGCGCGCCGGCTGATCACCGTCCCCGACGAGGCCGCCCCGGTCGAGGGCGGGGAGCGCATCGTGCACGTCAACGCCGAGGCCGGCTGCAACTGGGACGATTTCGTGGCGTTCACCGTCGAGATAGGGCTGGAGGGCGTCGAGGGGCTGTCCGGCATCCCGGGCACGGTGGGCGCGTCGGTGGTGCAGAACATCGGCGCATACGGCCAGGAGGTCGCCACGTCGGTCGAGTCGGTCGAGGTGTGGGACCGCCAGACGAAGCAGACCAAAGACATCCCGGCCTGCGAGATGGGGTTCGGCTACCGCATGAGCATGCTCAAGGCCAGCATGTACGCGGCGCCGGCGGTCCCGGCCGAGGCGTTCTTCCCGACCCCGCGCTACGTGGTGCTGTCAGTCACCTTCGCGCTGCGCCACTCGCCGACCGGCACGGTCGGCTACGGGCAGCTGGCCAAGGCGCTCGGCGTCGAGGTCGGCGATCGCATGGAGACCGGCGCGATCCGCAGCGCGGTGCTCAAGGTGCGCGCGGCCAAGGGAATGCTCGAGGACGCCGGGCGGTACGCGCAGCCGGCGATGGCCGGCACCAAGCGCGCCGAGCAGATCGCCGTCGCCGTCAAGGCCCAGTCCGCGCAGTCCGGTTCGCGGTCCGCCCAGCCGGATTACGACCGTCGCAGCTGCGGCAGCTTCTTCATGAATCCGATCCTGACCCCCGAGGCCGCGGCCGTGCTGCCCGAGGACGCGCCCCGTTTCGATGTGGTCCTGCCCGACGGCTCCGCCGGCGTCAAGACCTCCGCCGCATGGCTCATCGACCACGCCGGATTCCACAAGGGCTTCCGCATCGATCCGGAATCCAAGGCGGGGTTGTCCTCGCTGCACACGCTGGCCCTGACCAATCGCGGCGGGGCTGCCGCGGCCGATGTCGCGGCGCTGGCGAAGGCCGTGCAGGACGGCGTGGAGGCCCGGTTCGGCGTGCGCCTGGTGCCGGAGCCGGTGGTGGTCGGCCTGAATCTGCGGTAACCGCCGCGGCAGCCGCCCGAGGTGGCCCGGGCCGGCCGATGTAACGCGGTGCCTCTATTGTCGGGGGTGAGATTGTCCCGACAATGGTCCCGATACCAGAGAGAGAAGCGCGAGCGTCAGCCATGGCCATGCATGTATTCCGCACGAAAACCGTCGAACAGACCCTCGCCGAGACCGGCGAGGAGGGGCGTTCGCTCAAGCGCAACCTCACGTGGTGGGACCTGTCCATCATGGGCGTGGCGGTGGCCGTCGGCGCCGGCATCTTCTCGGTCGGCGCGCAGGCCGCGGCCTTCCATGCCGGTCCGGCCGTGATCATCAGCTTCCTGATCGCCGGCGTCGTATGCGGCGCCGCGGTCATGTGCTACGCCGAATTCGCGTCGATGATCCCCGTGGCGGGGTCCGCCTACACCTTCACCTACACGACGGTCGGCGAGATCGTGGCATGGATCATCGGATGGGACCTGATCCTCGAGATGATGATGGCCGGTTCGGTGATCTCCAAATACTGGGGCGTCTACCTCAACGACTTCATGCGGCTCATGGACTGGCAGGGGAGCACCGTGGTGCAGGTCGGCCCGCTGAGCGTAGACCTCGCGCCGATCGTCATCGTCGCGTTCTTCACCACGCTGCTCGTGTTCGGCACCAAGATCGGCGCCCGCGTGGACGGCGCGATGACCGTGTTCAAGATCGCCATCGTGTTCTTCGTCGTCATTGTCGGGTTCTTCTACGTCAAGGCGTCGAACTTCACGCCGTTCATCCCGCCGAGCGAACCGGCCTCGGCCGTCTCTGGCGGCTCGCTCGCCGCCAATTCCCTGAACCAGCCGCTGTGGCAGTGGGCCACGGGCATGGCGCCGAGCGTCTATGGCGTGCCGGGCATCCTCTCCGGCGCGGCCCTCGTGTTCTTCGCGTTCCTTGGATTCGACGTCGTCGCCACCGCGTCGGAGGAGACCATCAACCCGAAACGCAACGTGCCGCTGGGCATCGGCGCCGGCATGGCGCTGATCATCATCATGTACACGCTGGTCGCCATCGTCACTACCGGCATGGTGTCGTACAAGGACCTCGCCAAGCGCGACAGCCCGTCCCTGGCCACCGCCTTCGAACTGGTCGGCGCCGACTGGGCCGCGAAGATCATCAGCTTCGGCATCGTGCTCGGCCTGGCCACGGTGGTGATGGTGCTGCTGCTGGGGCTGACCCGCGTGGTGTTCGCGATGAGCCGCGACGGGCTGCTGCCGCGCGGCCTGTCGAAGACCGGCCGCCACGGCACCCCGGCCGTGCTGCAGATCGCCGTCGGCGCCGTCGTGGCGCTGGTCGCCGCGCTGTTCGACATCGGCGTGCTGAGCGACATGGTGAACATCGGCACGCTGTCCGCGTTCACGCTTGTGGCCGTTTCGGTGCCGATCATGCGCCGCAAGCGCCCGGACCTGCAGCGTTCGTTCACGATGCCGGGCAATCCGTGGGTGCCGCTGCTCATCGCGGCCGCCAACCTGTGGCTGATGCTCAACCTCAGCGTGCTCACCTGGGTGCGGTTCGTCGTCTGGCTCGTCATCGGATTCGCCGTGTACTTCGGCTACGGCTACCGCCACTCGCGGCTCGGCTCGGGCGAACTCGCCGGCTGAGCCGTCGGCTGATTCGCCGGAGACCGGGCGGCCGTCTCGCCGGACTGGCCGTCGTGGCCGGAGGGGGCGGCGCGGGCCGGCGTCTCGTGCGCGGCGTACTCTGGATGCAGTAGCGTACTCTGGATGCAGTATTTTGAAGGAGGTTGTCATGCCCTATGTGATCGCTCAGCCTTGTGTGGACGTCAAGGACAAGGCCTGTGTGGACGAGTGCCCCGTCGACTGCATTTACGAGGGTTCCCGTTCGCTGTACATCAATCCGAACGAATGCGTGGACTGCGGTGCCTGCGAGCCCGTGTGCCCGACCGAGGCCATCTTCTACGAGGATGACCTGCCCGATGAGTGGGCGTGGTACAAGGACGCTGCGGTGAGCTTCTTCGCCGAGGTCGGCGACCTGGGCGGCGCGTCCGCCGCGGGCGCGATCGGCAAGGACCCCGAACAGGTCGCGGCGCTGCCCCCGCAGAACGCCTGATATCGCCTGATATAACCATGTCCGATCCGGGTGCGCGTGCGTACCCGGATTTCTTGTACATGCATGCCGTTGTGGCGCCCCGAGGAAGGATCGCTATGGGTTTTCATGAGTTTTCGTCGCCGTACGACTGGTCGCGCATCGCCGGATACAAGCGCACCGCGAAGGCCGCGTTCGGCGGCATGATCGACCTGTCCGTCGGGTCCCCCGTCGATCCGGTCCCCGACCCGGTGCGCAAGGCCTTGGCCATCGCGGCGAACGCGCCGAACGCATACGGGTATCCCGCCACCATCGGCACGGATGAGCTGCGGGCCGCGATCGACGGCTGGTTCGCCGAGCGGCGCGGCGTCGATCTCAAGGCGGTCGGGGCGGCCGTCGTGCCGACCGTCGGCTCGAAGGAGGCCGTGGCGCTGATGGCGTCGCTGCTGCACTGCGGCGCCGGCGACGTGATCGTGCAGCCCCGCGTGTCGTACCCGACGTATGAGATCGGCACGCAGCTGGCCGGCGCCAACGTGCTCAAGGTCGACGACGTGGCCGACGTCGAATCGTGGCGTCACGTGCCGAACGTCAAGGCCGTCTGGGTGAATTCGCCCTGCAATCCGACCGGCGTGACGCTGTCCGCCTCGCAGTTGAAGGGCATCGTCGATGCGGCGCGCGGCATCGGCGCCGTGGTGCTGTCCGACGAATGCTATGCGCTGATGACGTGGGCGGCGCCATACGCCCCCGCGCCCTGCGCGCTCGACGCGGCGGTCTGCGGCGGGGACGCGCGCGGCGTGCTCGTGCTGTACTCGCTGAGCAAGCAGTCCAACATGGCCGGGTACCGCACCGCGTTCATCGCCGGCGACAGCGGTCTGGTCACGCCGATGATCGCCTATCGCAAGCAGATCGGCCAGATCATCCCCGGCCCGGTGCAGGCCGCCATGGCGACCGGGCTGCGCGACGGCGAGTCGGTGGACCTCCAACGCGACCGGTACCGTGAGCGGCTGGGCACGCTGGTCGCCGGATTGCGCGCGTATGGGTATGCGACCAACCTGCCGCAAGGCGCGCTCTACGTGTGGGTGAAGGCCAAGTCGGGCGACTGCTGGCGGGATATGGCCGCGCTCGCCGAACTCGGCATCATCGCCAGCCCCGGCGAGTTCTATGGGGCGCCGGGCTACCTGAGGTTTTCGGCGACCGCGACCGACGAGGCCATTGCCGACGCGGCGCAGCGCCTGAACAACGCCTGATCGGCCGCCAACCGTCACGGCCGGGCCGTTACGGCCGGTCTTGGGGCGGAGGAGCGGTGCTGCCGCGGGGGATCAGCGTGGTGCGGAACGTCGTCGAGGGCTCGTCCAATGTGCCGCCCCGCATCATCGTCAGCAGTTTTTGCGCCGCCGCCCGGGCCATGAGCTGCGGGTCCTGGTGGATGGTGGTCAGGTCGGCCAGCGCCGCGGCCTCGTGGTCGTCGAAGCCGACGACCGACATATCCTGCGGCACACGGATGCCGAGCACGCGCAGGCGCTGCATGATGTCGAACGCCGCCTCGTCGATTTCGACGCAGATCGCGGTCGGGCGGTTCGGCGCCGATACGATGCGTCCCGTGATCTCGGCCGTGGCCTCGTCGATCGGCATCCGCTCGACCAGGGACTGCTTGGGGAACACCGTGACGTCGCCGTCGGTGTATCCCATCCGCTTGGCCGCTTCGAGGAAATACCGCTCGCGCAGGTGCGAACTGGACTCGAACGGCGCCGGCGAGGGGTGCTCCACGTAGCCGATGCGGCGGTGCCCAAGGCCGTGCAGGAACCGCACCGCGTCGTACATGGCCCCCTTGTTGTCCAGCACGATGGATGCGGGAAGCTGCGTCGTGCTGCTCGTGTCGAGGGCGACCGCGGGGATGTGCAGGCTGGTCAGCGCCTGCGAATAGCTGTCCTCCAGTAGGAATGAGGGGAGGATCAGCCCGTCCATGTTGTTGCCGCTGCCGGGCAGCTTGGCGAAGAAGTCCTCCAGCTCCGGCCGGGTCATGGCGATGACCGGCACCAGATCGTAGCCCTCCGGGGCGAGCACCTCCAGCGCGCCCTGCAGACAGTTCGCGTTGAACCATGCGTTCACCGGGCCGTCGAACAGGATCACCACCCGCATGGTCTTGCCCGAGGCGAGCGACGAGGCGCTGCGGGTGAGCGTGAACCCCAGCTGCTTGGCCGCCTCGGCCACGCGCTGGCGGGTTTTCGGGCGGACCGTGTCCATGCCGCGCAGGGCCCGGGACACCGTGGAGTCGGAGACGCCGGCGGCAAGGGCCACGTCGTGCAGAGTGCTCATCGGTCCCTCCTTGTGAAGAATGCTGCGCATATGTTCCCCAGTGTGGCGATGATAGCGCATGGCAGCGTTGTCGCATGCGCTTTCATTATTCTATAATACCGTATCGAGGGTGGCGGTACGTGCCTATGTATGTGCGTAAATTACTGGGTTTTTGCGCTGATGTCCCCCGATGTTTCCCGATGGGTTGACACGCCGAGTTGCATGACAAAAATGCAAGCGCTATCATTTATGGTACCTTGACGGAACGCTCCCCACGAGGGAGATCCGGATGGAGATCGGGATCGGGCGATGGCATGCCCCCCGCAAGGAGAAACTCATTACGAGGAGGTAGTGATGAAGAATGGTACTTGGCGTACGCTTGGCAAGGCGGTGAGCGTGATTTCCATCGCCGCGCTGAGCCTCGGCACGCTGGCGGCGTGCGGCGACTCCGGCAAGGCGGTCGACAGCAACGCGGGTCGTGTGTACTACCTGAACAAGAAGGCCGAGGAGCAGGAGAAGTGGGAGGCGCTGGCCCAGGCGTTCCAGGACGAGACCGGCATCGAGACCCAGATCCAGCTTTCGGCCACCGACTACGACCAGACCCTGCGCTCCGAAATGGCCAAGGACGAGGCCCCGACCATGTTCCAGGCCGACGGCCCCAGCTTCATGCACAGCTGGCTCGGCTACGCGGCCGACATGAGCGATTCGGAGATCTACGGCGAGCTGACCGACAACTACAAGGACCGCACCCTCAAGAACGCCGACGGCAAGCCGGTCGGCATCCCGTACGCGGTGGAGAGCTACGGCATCATCTACAACAAGTCGCTGCTCAAGAAGTACTTCGACGCGTCGTGGTCGAGCGTCAAGTCCATCGACAAGCTGAACAACTTCAAGGCCCTCAAGACCGTGGCCGACGAGATCCAGGAACACAAGGACGACCTTGGCGTCAAGGGCGCGTTCACCTCGGCCGGCATGGACACCTCCTCGGCGTTCCGCTACAACTTCCACCTGCCTTCCGTGCCGCTGTTCTACGAGTACCGCGACGACGGCGTCGACATGAACTCCGTGCCCGAGTCGGTCAAGGGCACCTACGTCGACTACATGAAGAACATCTTCGACCTGTACCTCACCGATTCCACCACTCCGGCCAGCGCCATCTCGGGCAAGACCATGGACGACTCCACCTCCGAATTCGCGATGGGCGAAGCCGTGTTCTTCCAGGACGGCGTGTGGATCTACAGCAACCTGCAGGACCAGGGCTTCCCGGATGAGGATCTGGGCGTGCTGCCAATCTACATGGGCGTCGACGGCGAAGAGGACCAAGGCCTCAACCAGGTCATCTCCAACTACTGGTGCGTCAACTCCAAGTCCTCCAAGAAGGACCAGGAGGCCACGCAGAAGTTCCTGGAGTGGCTCGTCACCTCCGACACCGCCCGCGATACCATCTCGCAGGACATGGGCCTGGTCACGCCCTTCAAGACCTTCGACGACGAGGCGTACCAGGTCAGCAACCCGCTGGTCGAGGCCAACCGCGAGTACCAGGATGCCGGCAAGTACGATGTGATCAGCGTCTCCACCGTGTCCCACCAGTGGGAGCAGGACCTCGGCTCCGCCGAGCTGTCCTACGCCCAGGGCCAGGGCAGCTGGGATGCCGTGAAGAAGGTCTTCACCGACAACTGGGCCAGCGAGTACAAGCTGAGCTTCGGCGAATAATCCCCGAACGGCATAGACGCCCGGGTTCGGATAACCGTTCCCCGTCATCGCAAGGGCCGCGGACGCGCATAGCGCGCCGCGGCCCTTGCGCATATCCAAGGAGTGCTCCGGCGCAGTCGTCCGAAGAATGAGTGAAAATTCACGCCCCCGCTGGCGGGGGCTGTCGGCGCAGCCGACTGGGGGTGGTTAGATGCGGCTTGGTAGTGAAGGATGAGCCGCAATCGCGAGTTGTCGGTGCGTGGCTTCCAAGCCATCGCCAAAATAAGCATGATATAACGTGTAATCAGACGCTTCGGCGGCCGCGCAGCGGCCTGGGGAGAGGATTTCCAAGAACGCCTAGATCCGGCCGATATGCGTGTGCTCCCCTCAGTCGGCTACGCCGACAGCTCCCCTCACAGAGGGGAGCCAGAATTCACAACGATAATGGCGCAGGCCATTAGACCCCCAGCCGCGCGGCGCTCTTGCCGTATTTGCGGCGCACCTCGTCCAGGGCCTGCTCGGCGCCGCGCAACCGCTTGGATTTGGTCTCGCTGCCGGATGACGCGGCGTTGCGTTCCTCCAGCACGTCGTCCAGCGTGGGTTGCATCACCATGTCCGCCGCCTGCACCAGGCCGCTGGCGCTGGCTCCGGCCAGGCGGATCTCGCGTGGCAGCGGTGCGGTATCGGGCGTGCCGTCCGGGATGTGGAGCATGCGGCGCAGCAGATCAACCGACTGCGGGTATAGGGCGCTCGCCGTATCGACCGGGCGCTCCATGGTGTGTGCCTTGGTCGCATAGCTCAGATCGGCGAAACGCAGCTTCACCGTCACCGTGCGGGCCATCAGCCCGCGGCGGCGCAGCGAGCTCGCCACCTCGTCGCAGCATTTGCGCAGCAGCGCGCATACCTGGCGCATGTCGCGCGTGTCTTCGCGGAACGTGCGTTCGGCGCCGATCGACTTTTCCGGGGTGTACGGCGTGACCTGGCGCCCATCCAAACCCCGCGAGGCCTGATACAGGCCGTGCGCCGCGGCGGCTGACCCGCAGGCGCGGGTCAGTGTCTCCTCGCTCATGGCGGCCAGGTCGGCCACCGAGCCGACGCCCCACGCATTGAGCCGGTGCTCCAGCGACGGGCCGATGCCCGGGATACCGCGCAGTGGCATCATCTGCACGAACTCGGCGTGCCGGGCGAGCGGTATCAGCAGCATCCCGTCCGGCTTGGCGTTGGTCGAGGCCATCTTCGCCACGAGTTTGTTCGCCGCGATCCCCACGGAACACGTCACATGGAAACGCGCCGCGGCCTCGCTGCGCAGCCAGGCGCCGATCGCGCTCGCGCTGTGCCAGCGCAGCAGCGCCCCGGATACGTCCATATAGCACTCGTCCACCGATACCTGTTCGATGCGGTCGGTGATCCGGCTGAACACTTCCGAAAAGATCCGGTGCGACATCATGCGGTAGTAGGCCATGTCCACCGGCAGGAAGATGCCGTTCGGGCACAGCTGCCTGGCGCGCGCCGACGGCATCGCCGAATTGATGCCGTATCGCCGTGCCTCATAGCTCGCCGCCGACACCACCGAACGCGCGCCGGTGCCGATGATCACCGGCTTCCCCGCCAGTTCGGGGTGCCGGGCCACCTCGAGCGACGCGTAGAACGCGTCCATGTCGATATGCAGCACGGTGCACCCGGTTTCGTCGTGCCCCCAATCGCGCTTGGCGGCGGCCAGTCTCGGTGCGGTGCTCATGATGCCATCCTAGCGGCGATCCGCCATTCATACAAATGTTCGAATGTTATGCGCTTTGGCATGTCATGCATAACGCGTCCATCCGCGCGGCGCGGGACGGACGGGTGATAGCGTGGTGTGCGTGAAACAAGTGATCTTGGGGGTGTTGAACCGCATTCCGGTATTCCTGATCGTCGTTGCCGAGGCCATATTGATGTACGCGGCCACATTGGTGGCCAAACTCGCGTTCACCCAGCTCGATCCGCTGTATGCGGTCTGGTACCGCGTGGGATTCGCCTCGTTGCTGCTGGTCCTGTGGCGCCGCCCGTGGAAGGCGTCGAAGCGTGCCGGGCTGCCGCATACCGCACGGGAATGGGGGGTCGTCGCGGCGTGCGGCGTGGCCGTGATGCTGATGAACACCATGTTCTATGTGGCCATCAGCAATATGAACGTCGGCATCGCCGTCGCCATCGAATTCGTCGGCCCGCTGTCCGTCGCGGTGATCGCGGGGCGGTCCTGGCGCGAGCGCGTCGGCATCGGCATCGCCGCCGTCGGCGTGGTGCTGCTGGCCGGCATGTCGTTGGCCCAGCCGACCGGGCAACGCTTCCTCATCGGCCTGATAGCGATCCTGATCGGCGGGTCGATGTGGGGCGTGTACATCGTAATGGGACGCAAGGTGGCGGCTCGGGGCAATTCCCTCGACAACCTCAGCGTGGGCATGCTCATCGGCTGGGTGCTGCAATCGCTGGTGCTGGCCGTGCCGGCGGTGCGCCATACCATCCATCCCAAGGCCGAGGCGACGTGGGCGGTCGGCCCTGCCGGCTCGCTCGGGCTGCTGGCGCTGCTGCTGTTCGTCGCCGTGTTCGCCTCGTTCATGCCGTATGTGATCGACCAGGTCGTGATGCGGCGCACCACGGCCGGCGCGTTCTCGGTCATGCAGTCGATCAATCCGGCGACCGCGATCCTCGTCGGTCTGGCCTTCGGCGAGATCCCGACGGTATGGGATATCATCGGCGTCGCCCTGGTGATCGCCGCGGTGGTGATCACCTTCTCCGGAGACGATGCGCCGGCCAAGTGACCGGCGTGCCGGCGCGCGTCAGTCCGCCCCCGACGCGCGCCGCAGTTGCGCAGTCCGGGGGCCGATGGTAATGTAAGTTGCTGTTGCGCTCATGCGGGCGCGACTGGAGTCATGCCTGAGTGGCCGATAGGGGCACCCTGCTAAGGTGTTAGTCGTGTTTAGCGGCTCGAGGGTTCGAATCCCTCTGACTCCGCCGACAAGGGTTTTGGGAGCAATCCCAAAACCCTTTTTCGTATCCAAAACAGCCAAGGCATGTTTTGGCCTATAACCCGAATTGCATGTTGCATGAATAGATGAATTCATGTACGACTTGCGCATGAATCTGGATTGCGACTCATGGTGCCGTCTCGGAATTTCGGGGGGTGAACGGTGGAACGCGCCGCGAATGGCGTTGTATTGAGTGATTGAGTAGCGGAGTCGGAGGTACGCCATTGTCCGTCCGCCTCCATTGACTCATTTTACTGTGCGGGAAATCGGAAACGCCATGGCGATACCAATCTTTTTCCGCGAAAACGCTTGATTTTTGCCGGTTGCGCGATTGAATCGATTAGCCCTCACGGGACGATGCCGACGAGGTGCCCCCGTACTCCGGCACGCCCGACGTCGACGCGGCCGGTCGCGCGACCGGGTAACGCCCCGGCGATAAGCTGATCGTGAGCGCGCGGGACGGATCCCGGAACCGTATGGCGGCCGTGTCCGAAAACGCGCGGGGAAGAGCGTATCGACGGAAGGGTTTGTCATGCGGCACATACGAGGCATGGGCCAGCACACGAATCGCGGCATGGCCGGCGAGTCGGCGCGGGGGCGATGGGTATGGCCGCTGGCCATCCTGGCGCTTGCGCTGCTGTGCATCGGCGGTTGGGCCGTGGCGTACACCATGAACACGCCGAAGGCGGAGAACCAGCCGGCGCAGTCGGCGGCTCCCGGCGCGTCGCTGGACAAAGGCGAGGCCGCACCGGCCCCGGTGGCCGAGCATCACGGGAATTCGCCGGACTGCCCGGACACTGACTGCATTGCCATGCTGGTCAACGGCGATCTGCTGTTCCACCCCGGACTGTGGAACCAGTACGCGGTCAATCCGTCCGCCACCGACGGCACCGCATTCGATTTCACCGGCCTGTTCGAGCCGTTGCGCAAGTACATCGACGCCTCCGACATCGCGGTGTGCGAGTTCGAGACTCCGATCGCCCCGCGCGGCGGCCCGTACACCGGCTACCCGGTGTTCGCCATTCCGCCGGAGGTCGCGGATGCGGCGGCCAAGGTCGGCTACCGCGCCTGCACGCACGCCACCAACCATTCGTGGGACCAGGGCGCGGACGGCATCGCGCGCCTGTGGGACACGCTGGCGGCCGACGGCATCGCGCAGACCGGCTCGTACAAGACCCAGGAGGATTCCGTCAAGCCGCTCGTCGTCGATTCGCCGACCGGCGGCGGCAAGCTTGGGCTGGTCACCGGCACGGTGTCGCTCAACGGCATGGTCGCCGACGAGGACTGGCAGGTCGATCGGCTGCGCGAGGCCGGCGATCCGAACCACCAGTCGGATATCGACAAGGCCGTGGCCAAGGCGAAGGCCGCCCGCGACCAAGGCGCCGACGTGGTGGCCATCGCCATGCATTCGGTGCAGGAATACATCGACTACGCCGATTCGTGGCAGACCAGCGAGGCCCACGAGCTCGCCGACACCGGCGCGTTCGACGTGATCTATGGCGCCGGGTGCCACTGTGCGCAGCCGATCGAGAACTACAACGGCACATGGATCATCTACGGCTTGGGCAATACGGTCACCGAATCGGCCAACACCGCGGACACGCTGGTCAACAATCAGGGCGTCACCGCGCGCGTGCAGTTCGCCGGCAAGAAGGGCGTGCCCGGGTCGTGGCGGGTCAGCCGCATCGACTGGACGCCAAGCGCCAATGAGACGCTCGGCAAATACCAATGGTGCTCGCTTGCGTCGGATCATCCGGACGGCACCTGCTGGTCCGGCGACCAGGACGCGCAGGTGCGACAGCGCATATGGAACGTGATCTATTCGATGGGCGCGGACCAGAACGTGGTGCGCGAATGGAACATCACCGCCGAACGCGGGGCCGCGCAAAGCGCTCAATAATCCGGTCGGCCGGTTTCCGCCGCAATCGTCCCGCCCTACCGTCCCGCCCCACCAACGACACACAAGAAGGCACACAGCAGCCATGCACACCATCCTCGATACCGCCGGGCAGCCGGCGCACGACGCGTTCGTCGAAAAGAAATCCGAATTCATCGGCGACGCGTGCCATATCGACACGCTGGACGAGGCGCTCGCCTTCGTGGAAGCCATCCGCCAGCAGCACCCCAAATCGCGCCATGTGGCGTACGCCGCGGTCTGCGGCGGCGCGGACGGCAGGCTGTCCGAGCGCATGAGCGACGACGGGGAGCCGTCGGGCACCGCCGGCAAACCGATCCTCGAGGTGCTGCGCGCCAATGAGCTCACTGACTGTGTGGTGGCGGTCACCCGGTATTTCGGCGGCATCCTGCTCGGCTCCGGTGGCCTGATCCGCGCGTATTCGACTGGCGCCTCGCTGGCGGTCAAGGCGGCGAGCCAAGCGCGGATCGTGCCGTGCGTGCGCTACTCGGTGCGGTTGGAATACCCTCAGTTGGCGATATTCCAGCGTTTGCTCGCCGACTGCGAGGGGCGTTCCGACGATGAGCGGTACACCGACCGCGTCACGCTGCGCGCCATTGTGCCGCAGGAGCGGTCGGAGACCTTTGAGTCGCGCACGCGCGAGGCCTTCAACGCGTCGGTCACCCCGGAACGACTCGATGTGGTCAACCATCCGGTCGCGCTGTGAGCCCGACGTCCACGTCCCGCAGCTAAGCTGGGACGCATGAGCGAATCCATCGAATCCACCGAGCCCGTCGAACCGACCGCGGTCGAGCCGTCCGCCGCATCCGGAGCGTCCGGAGCGGAGTCCAATGCGTCGCCGGAACCGTACCAGCCGGATCAGTCCGCTCAGGCATTCGAGCCGCTGACCGCGACCTACGAGCGGTTGCGTCATTCCACGGATCCGGACGAACTATCCGAATTCGCGCGCCGGCCGCTGCCCGACAAGGCGGATCAGGCCGCGTTCTCGCGTGCCACGGCACTGCTTGAGGCTGTGGCCGGCAACGCCAACACGCCGGTGGAGGACCGCATCATGCTGGCGCAGACGATGCCGTTCCCGAACGTTCTGGTCAAGTTGTCGGTGGATGACGACCAGCGCGTGCGCGCCGCCGTCGCCGCCAACACCGATGACAAGAACTGGCTGGTCGGGCGCCTGACCAAGGATGCGGTGCCCGAGGTGCGCGACATCGCGTTGCGCAACAAGCGGACCTCGTGGAAGATGCGGCTCGAGGGCGCGCAGAACGAGCAGCTCGACCCGCAAACGCTTGATTTTCTCAGCCATCTCGGGGTCGACAGCGAGCCGGACGCCTCGCCGATCCTGTCGGCGATGGTGCGCCGCGCCGTGGCGCTGAACCCGAACACGGATGCCGAGACGCTGGGCCGTCTCGCTTCGGACCCCGACCCCGTGGTGGCGAAAGAGGCGTCGCGCCGGGTGTGAGCCGGGCGACGCGGGAGCCCCGTCGCAACACGCATACGCGGTTTTTCGGCGTTTTATCGTGCGCGCCTCGGCGGGCTAGGACATACACTGTTAGGTATGACTGAGAGAACCGAAAGTGAAGAACGTTTGGCTCGCCCGCTGGTTCATCTGGCGCGGCTTGTCGGCGTGGCCACCAGTTATGTCGGCATGTCGGACGACTACCACGAGATCGATGACGATGTCCTGGTGGCCGTGCTCGCCGCGCTGGGCATCGACGCCTCCAGCGACACCGCGATCAAGGACTCGATCAGGCGCATCCACGACGAGCGCCGCGGCCGTCTCGTGTCGCCGACGGTGCTGCACATCGTCGGGCGTGAGGACTCCGTGCTGATCAACACCCCGATCCTCGCCGTGCCGTCTGCGTCCATCACGCTGGAAAACGGCGAGCCGTACGAGGGCACGCTGCAGATCGGGCCGGGGGACGGCTCCCAGGCGTACGTGATCAACGACCAGTTCATCGCCACCGCCGCGGTGAACCTGCCGGCCGATCTTCCCGTCGGCTACCATACCCTGCACGTCACGGTGAACGGCAGGCAGCAGGACGCCACGCTGATCAGCGCGCCGGACAAGGTCGAACTGCTGGATCCGATGAAGGGCGGGCACCTGTGGGGCTGGATGGCCCAGCTGTATTCGATCCGTTCCGCCGATTCGTGGGGCGTCGGCGATTACGAGGACCTGCGCCGCATGGTGATCGAGGCCAAGGCGAAGACCGACGCCGACTTCATCCTGGTCAATCCGCTGCATGCGGCCGAGCCGGTGTCGCCGCTGACGCCGTCGCCGTATCTGCCGGTATCCCGCCGTTTCGTCAATTTCACCTACATCCGACCCGAGGCCATCGAGGAGTTCGGGCTGCTCGACGATCAGGCGCGCGCCGAGGTGAAGTCGCTGCACGAGGGCGTTGAGCCGCTGAACGGCGACACCCAGCTGCTCGACCGCGACGCGATGTGGCGCAACAAGATGCGCGCGCTGTGGGCGATCTTCAAGGCCGGCCGCTCGGCCGCGCGGCAGGCGCAGTTCGAGGCGTACAAGGCCTCGTGCGGCGAGGAGCTGGAGGCCTACGCCACCTGGTGCCTGTGCTATGACAAGTGGGGCGCGCCGAACGGCCAGCCGGACAACTGGGAAAAGACCTATACCAAGAACTCCCCGGAGATCACGGCGCTGCGCGGGCAGTACCCGGACACGCTGGACTTCTACCGCTGGATGGAGTGGATCGCCTCCGAGCAGCTCGAAGGGGCGCAGCGGGCGGCCCGCGAGGCCGGCATGCGCATCGGCATCATGGCCGACATGGCCGTCGGCGTGCACCCGACCGGCGCGGACGTGTGGTGGAACCCCGAGCGCTTCGCCAAGGGAGCCACCGTCGGCGCGCCGCCGGACATGTTCAACCAGCAGGGGCAGGACTGGAGCCAGCCGCCGCTGAGCCCCATCGATCTGGAGAACACCGGCTACCGGACCTACCGCAATATGGTGCACGGCATGTTCGCACAGGCCGGTGCGGTGCGCATCGATCATATCCTCGGCCTGTTCCGCCTGTGGTGGATCCCCGAGGGCAAGCCGGCGACCGAGGGCGCCTACGTGCATTACGATGCGGACATCATGCTGGGCATCCTCGCGCTCGAGGCGTCGCGCGCCGGAGGCGTCGTGGTCGGCGAGGACCTGGGCGTGGTGCCCGAGTACGTGGCCGACTCGCTGTCCTCGCACGGGATCCTCGGCTGCGCGGTCGAATGGTTCGAGCAGTTCGACGGCGTGTTCCGCGCGCCTTCCGACTGGCGCCCGTATGCGCTGGCGTCGGTCAACACGCACGATCTGCCGCCGGCGGCCGGCTACCTCGAGTACGAGCACGTCACCCTGCGCGAACAGCTCGGGCTGCTGACCGGCCCCAAGGAGGACTTCGAGCGCAGCGCCCGCGCCGAGCACAAGGCGATGATGTCGATGCTGGTCGACAACGGCTATCTCGACCCCGCGCTGCTGGACGACGAGAAGGCCAACGAATGGCAGATCGTCGAATCGCTGTACCGCGCGCTCAAGGGGTCGCCGTGCAAGCTGCTCGCCGCGTCGATCACCGACGCCGTGGGGGAGAAGCGCGCGCAGAACCAGCCGGGCACCAACAACGAGTACCCCAACTGGCGCATCCCGCTGGCGGACGGCAAGGGCAACGTGGTGCCGCTCGAGGACCTGTTCGACAACGAGCATCTCCAGCGCATCGCCGGCATCATGAACGCCTGACCGGAGGCGGCGAACGGCGGCAGCGAACGTGGCCGGCGCGGTGATTCCGCGCCGGCCACGTTCGTATGAGGGGCCGTTCCGCGCGTCCGCGCGACACGGGCGACGCCGTTTTGCCTAATGTCAAGGCAGGCGATACACTAGTAGATTGTTGTGTTTCCCTAAGGGGTCCTTCAAAGCGCTTTCCCACTCGCCACCGAGGACTTTCAGGGAGCCCACGGATAATGAGGCCGAAACCGTCGCGTCCAACCAATGCGGCTGTGGAAGCCCGGAACACAATAAGGAAAAGGTACATCAGTGAAAACTTTCACTCCGAAACCAGCTGACTTGACTCACGACTGGTACGTCATCGACGCCACCGACGTGGTGCTCGGACGCCTCGCCACCCAGACCGCTATTCTGCTGCGTGGCAAGAACAAGCCGACCTACGCTCCGCACGCCGATTCCGGCAACCACGTGATCATCATCAATGCCGACAAGATCGCTCTGACCGGCAACAAGATGGGCAAGGAACTGTACTCGCACTCCGGTCGTCCGGGTGGCCTGCGTCGCGATAGCTACGCCCAGCTGCTCGCCAACAAGCCGGAGCGCATCATCGAGGCTGCCATCAAGGGCATGCTGCCGAAGAACCGTCTGTCCAAGGTGCAGATGGATCGTCTCCACATCTTCCGTGGCGCCGAGCATCCGCACACCCCGCAGAAGCCTCAGGTTTTCGAGATCGCCCAGGTCTCGCAGCAGGCCAAGTGAACCGAAGGGAGATAGAGAAACATGGCTGAAAACACCAACGACTCCGCGGTTCAGGCAACCGAAGAGGAGCTCACCTCGTACACCTCCGAAACCAACGCTGGCGCTGGCACCGGCACCTCCGCGATCGTCCCGGGCTACGGCACCGGCCGTCGCAAGGAAGCCGTCGCCCGCGTGCGTCTGGTTCCGGGCACCGGCAAGTGGACCATCAACGGCCGCACCTTGGAGGAGTACTTCCCCGCCAAGCTGCTGCAGCGTGAGGTCAACTCCCCGATCGTGCTGCTCAAGCTCGAAGGCAAGTTCGACGTCATCGTCCTCGTTGACGGCGGCGGCACCACCGGCCAGGCCGGCGCCATCCGCCTCGGCGTGGCCCGTGCGCTGAACGCCATCGATCGCGATGCGAACCGCGCCACCCTGAAGAAGGCTGGCTTCCTGACCCGCGACGCCCGCGTCGTGGAGCGCAAGAAGGCCGGTCTGCACAAGGCTCGTCGCGCTCCGCAGTTCTCGAAGCGCTAAAGCCGTACGGCTCTACGAAGGGCCCTTCCGCCATGTGGCGGAAGGGCCCTTTTGCTATGTGCGCTGCTGTTGCGCGCGCTACTGGATCTGCTTCATGATGCTGATGCTCAGTCCGGGAACGGCCCACAGATTCGGGTCGGGCACCGCGTCCTTGGATTCGTCCGTCCCGTCGTTCTCCGAGTCGTCCAAGGCGTCGGCGATGTTGAGGATCGCGTTGTCGTCGTGCGGCGAGTGCTGCGGGGACGAGGCCGCGATCGTGCTGACGTGCGGGTCGGCGTCGCCGCCGTCCCCGCCGTGCGAGTAGCTCAGCTGCTGGCCGCGGGCCGGATCGCCGTGCCCGGGATCGCCGTAGCGGATCGGGTCGCTCGGTCCGGGCTGCACGGACAGGCGGTTCTGCACGTGCATGACCACCTCGCGTATCGGACTGTGGTCGTCGACGGCGCTCGTCCAGTTGTCCTCCTCCGCGTGGGACAACGGATCGAACCGTTCCACATGGGCTCCCCTGGCGGGGCGCACGCCGTTGACCACGCCTGAAGTCCATTCGCACTGCCATTCGCAATCGGACGGCAGACGGTAGGCCTTCTCCTCGTCGACGCCGTTGATCACGATGAGGATGCCCGTCTCGGCCTGCGACTGCAGCCTCATGACGAAACTGCGCACGCTGGTGTCGAACCAGTCGTGGTCCATCGGCGTGGTGCCGTTCGGCAGATACCATTGCACGCGGCTCGACGGCTTGAACAGGCCGAGCTGCGTCAGCCGGGTGAAGAATTCCTCGTGATGGTACAGGTCGAGCGACTTGCGTATCGCGATCAGCCGCGACACGATCTCCAGCCGCCGCATCTCCGGCGTTTTCTTCGGCTGGTACAGCCAGTCCCAGTTCAGCCAGGTGATGTCGTTGTCCTGCGCGTACGCGTTGTTGTTGCCGTACTGCGTATTGCAGAATTCGTCGCCGGCCAGCATCATCGGCGTGCCCAGCGACAGCATCAGCGTGCCCAACATGTTCATCGCCGCCAGCTCGCGCCTGCGGTTGATGCGCGGGTCGTCGCTGCGCCCCTCGATGCCGAAATTCGCCGAATGGTTGATGTTGGTGCCGTCCATGTTGTTTTCGCCGTTGCGCTCGTTGTGCTTGGACGCGTACCGGGTCAGATCGGTGAGCGTGAATCCGTCATGGCAGGCTACGTAGTTGATCGAGGAGACGCATCCGCGGCCGGGGTCGGTGGCGAACAGATCGGCCGAGCCGCACAGCCGCGTGGCCATCTCCTGCATGCCGAAACCGCTGCGGGCCCCGGGTTGCGTGTCGGTGACCCAGAATTGCCGCGTGGCGTCGCGGAACCGGTCGTTCCACTCGCTGAACGGCAGGCCGAAGCCACCGGTGCGCCACCCTTGGGGCCCCAGATCCCACGGCTCCATGATGAGCTTGAGGTTGCCCAGCAGCAGATCGGAGCGCAGGGCGTACAGGAAGGGATGGTGCTTGGTGAAATCGCCGTCGAGGCGGGCCAGGGATGCGGCCAGATCGAAGCGGAACCCGTCGATGCCGATGCGCTTGGCCCAGTACCGCAGCGAGTCCACGGCGAAGGTCACCACATGCGTGTTGGTGAAGTCGAAGGTGTTGCCGCAGCCCGTCGTGTCCTCGAACCGGCCGGCGTTGTTCTTCTGGTGACGGTAGTACGATATCGCGTCCAATCCGCGCCAGCAGACGGTCGGCCCCTCCACGCCGCCTTCGCAGGTGTGGTTGTAGACCACGTCCATGATCACCTCGAAGCCGGCCTCGTGCAGGGCGCGCACCATATCGATCACCTCTTCGCGCACGGCGCGGGCGCCCTTGCTCCGGGCTGCGGCGGTGGCGTACGAGGGCTCGGGGGAGAAGTATCCGAGGGTCGAGTACCCCCAGTAGTTCGTGCGGCCGCGCTCCTGCAGGAACAATTCGCTCTGCTTGGCCTGGATCGGCAGCAGTTCGATCGACGTGACGCCGAGGCCCTGCAGATAGGCGAGCGTGACCGGATGCGCCAGCCCGGCATAGGTGCCGCGCAGCTCCTCGGGCAGCCAAGGCGCGTTGGCGGTGAACCCCCTGACGTGCAGCTCGTAGAGCACGGTCTTGCTCCACGGCACGTGGGGGTGCGACGGGTCGGCGTCGTGCTTGGTCTCGTCGCGGTCGTCGATCGCGACCGACAGCGGCACCTTGCCGAGCGCGTCGATGGTGCTCATGGCGCCGAACGCCGATCCGACGATCCGGCCGTTGCCGTCGAGCTCGCACTGGTAGGAGAACGCCGCCGGGTCGAGCTCCATGCTGCCGTCGATGCCCTTGCCGTACGGGTCGAGCAGCAGCTTGTACGGGTTGAACTGGATGCCCTTCTTCGGGTCCCAAGCGCCGTCCACGCGGTAGGCGTAGCGCATGCCGTCCCATGCCTTGGGCAGGTGGACGTACCACAGGCCGTAATTCGGCCCCTCCATGCGGAACAGGGTCTCGCGCAGGTACAGGGACTCGATGATGCGCGTGCAGACCGGATGCGCGTGGATCTCATTGATGAACGGCGACGGGGAATCCTCGAAGATCCGGACCGCGTCGGTGAAGAATGCGGTTGGCCGGTCGACCGGCTCGTAGACGCACAGCCATACCTGATCGGCTGTCTCCGACCGCACGACGGCATCGGCGCCACCGTCGTCGGTGAAGTACAGTCCGGGCCGTGTGGCGTATCGATGCGGTATCGCATACCGCTGGGGTATCGCGTGCTTCATATACCCATTGTAGCCGCGTCGATTTTTTGGGGATGAATCGGGCAATGGCAGGGGCTGCGGCGTGCGAACCGGCGTAATCGGCGACTTACCGAAAGGTAATTTGCAAAAATGGATCGAGGATCGTGCGTTCGCATGGCGCGTCTGCCTGGTGCGTCCGTCTGTGCGAATCGTGTCGCGCCAATCGATTGACATACCATGGTACCGACCATTCGTTGCAAAGGAGAACCCAATGGCCAAGCCGATGACCGCATTCACCACCGACCTTCAGCATTCCGGCATGCCGGCGAAGGATTTGGACGAGACCATCGCGTTCTACACCGACGTGCTCGGATTCGAACTCGCCGGGCTGTTCCGCAACGGGGAGAACCGCTGCGCCTTCCTGCGCTACGGACATCTGACCATCGAGACGTGGGAGGGCGACCCCGCGCCGATGACCACCGGCGCCATCAACCATTGGGCGTTCGACACCCCGGACATCGAGGCGGCGTTCGAGAACGCGAAGGAGCTTGGCCTGAACTTCAAGGATGCCGAGATCCAGTCCATCCCGACCTTCTGGGACAACGGCATCCGCTATTTCAACGTGTACGGGCCCAACGGCGAGACCATCGAGTTCTGCCAGATCGTCTGACCGGGTGCGGGCGCGGGTGCTGGTGCGGGGGTGCTGGTGCGCAACCGGATACCCGTCCGGCGGGCGGCTCACTTGCCGCAGATGTCCTCCAGATACGCCTCGACTGGGTGCAGCGCCGCGCCGACGGCGTCCTGGTGATCGGAGCGGAGGCTTTTGCGCAACACGAACCGATCGGTGCCGAACGGGCTGAGGCGCTCGACGCGGGCCCTGAGATCGGCGATGTCCCCGTCGTCGAGATATTGCGCGGCCTCGCCGCCGATGATCACGTCGCCCGCGATCATGGTGCGAGCGTTGACGATCGCCTGCGCCACGCGCTCCAGCCACTCGTCCATGCGTTCCCGGTGGTGCGTCTCGCCCTGTTCGAGCACGCTGAAGAATCCGGGGATGCTCTCGTAGTCCTCCGGCAGCGTCTCCGGCGAGCAGTAGGCGTCCATGCAGCCGCGGTTGCCGCAGTAGCATGCCTTGCCGTTCGGCACGAGGCACATGTGCTCGATGGCGCCGTTGCACTGGTTGGGGCCTTGGTGCAGTCCGCCTCCGACGATGACGGCGCCGCCCGGCCGGCGGTCCAGGTAGATGCAGACGGCGTCGGTCAGCGTCGGATCGGCCCACAGTTCCGCCATGGCCGATGCGGCGCAGTCGCGGATCATGATGCACGGGTAGTGCACCGATTGGCTGATGACGTCCAGCGTGAGCCCGGTGTTGCCCATGATCGCGCCGAAGGTGATCGCGGTGCCGTCCGCCGAAACGATGCCCTGAACCGAAAAGACCACGCCGAGAGCCGCCGTGCCGTCTTTCTCCGTCTCCGCGGCGAAGTCGTTGACGATGCCTCCGATACGCTGATAGTACGCGTTGGTATTGCGGTAGGGGATGGCGCGGTCCGCTTCGGCGATGACGTTGCCGTGAAGATCCACGGCGCACAGGACCAGGTCGCCGGGCCGCATCGATACGCCGATGGATACGCGGTGACGCGCATTGAATTCGTATGACCGGGCCTTGCGGCCGCCGGTCGATTCCTGCAGCGCTCCGCGGGTGATCAATCCCTCGCCGTCCAGCATGCGCAGGTTCTGCGTGATGGTGGGCAGGCTCAGCCCGAGCTCCCGTTCCAGCTCCTGCTTGGTGGCATGGGCGTGGGCGTAGAGGTACCTGGCAATCGCGTTGCGATTGTGTTCCTTGACCGCAAACGACGGCGTCGACGTCATGGGAGCCTCCTTGATCGCCTGATATCTCATGCGCACTACGTGCCAGTGTACTGTGCGAGGGAGGGGTATAGTTAACGATGAACCAACTTTTGGAAAGTTTTTTCTAAAAACTTTGATGTCGTACGTATCTTATAGAAATCACCTTTCTATAAGTTGGATCTGGATGTGCGCTTTTGCTGTGTGAGGTACGGGGAAAAATCGAACAAAAACTCCCAAATAGGTGGGTATTGGTATGTTTTGCGTTGGAAAAATCGCATTTTGTAACAAAAAGAGATCAAAGTCGCACATGAAACGCCGGTGAAATTGTGCGTATGCAGAGATGTGCGCTATCCAGTAAATTGTGAGCTAGGCCACAAAACGCTGATGCGATGTGGCTGGACAATGTCCGCTCCACCATAGGCGGAAACCCAATTTGCAACCGCAAGTCGAGGAGGATTCATGGCAGAAGCAACGAAGGCCGAGGCTCCCACCAAGCCGAGCCCCGAGGAGAAGCAGGCAACGGCCGAGGCCGAGGTCGACGCCCTGGTCAAGAAGGGCCTGAAGGCGCTTGACGAGTTTGAGAAACTGGATCAGAAGCAGGTCGACCGCATCGTCGCCAAGGCGTCGATCGCCGCGCTGAACAAGCACCTCGTGCTGGCCAAGATGGCCGTCGACGAGACCGGCCGTGGCCTCGTGGAAGACAAGGCCACCAAGAACATCTTCGCCTGCGAGCACGTCACCAACTACCTGGCCGGCCAGAAGACCGTCGGCATCATCCGCGAGGACGACGTGATGGGCATCGACGAGATCGCCGAGCCGGTCGGCGTTGTCGCCGGCGTTACCCCGGTCACCAACCCGACCTCCACCGCGATCTTCAAGTCGCTCATCGCCCTCAAGACCCGCTGTCCGATTATCTTCGGCTTCCACCCGGGCGCGCAGAAGTGCTCTGTCGAGGCGGCCCGCATCGTGCGTGACGCGGCCATCGAGGCCGGTGCCCCGGAGAACTGCATCCAGTGGATCGAGCACCCGTCGATCCAGGCGACCGGCGCGCTGATGAAGCACCCCGGCGTCGCCACCATCCTGGCCACCGGCGGCCCCGGCATGGTCAAGGCCGCGTACTCGTCGGGCAAGCCGGCCCTCGGCGTGGGCGCCGGCAACGCGCCGGCCTACGTCGACAAGAACGTCGACATCGTGCGCGCCGCCAACGATCTGGTCCTCTCCAAGCACTTCGACTACGGCATGATCTGCGCCACCGAGCAGGCCATCATCGCCGACAAGGACATCTACGCGCCGCTCGTCAAGGAACTCAAGCGCCGCAAGGCCTACTTCGTGAACGCGGACGAGAAGGCCAAGCTGGAGCGCTACATGTTCGGCGTCACCGCCTACGAGAGCCCCGATCAGCACACCGTGCTCAACTCCGTGGTCCCGGGCAAGTCCCCGCAGTACATCGCCAAGGCCGCGGGCTTCGAGATCCCGTCCGACGCCACGATCCTGATCGCCGAGTGCAAGGAAGTCGGCGAGATGGAGCCGCTGACCATGGAGAAGCTCGCTCCGGTTCAGGCGCTGCTGAAGTCCGACAACAAGGAGCAGGCCTTCGAGATGTGCGAGCAGATGCTCGTGCACGGCGCCGGCCACACCGCCGCCATCCACACCAACGACGAGGCTCTGGTGCGCGAGTACGGCCAGCGCATGCACGCATGCCGCATCATCTGGAACTCCCCGAGCTCGCTGGGCGGCGTGGGCGACATCTACAACGCGATCGCCCCGTCGCTGACCCTGGGCTGCGGCTCCTACGGCGGCAACTCGGTGTCCGGCAACGTGCAGGCCGTGAACCTGCTCAACATCAAGCGCATCGCTCGGAGGAACAACAACATGCAGTGGTTCAAGATCCCGGCCAAGACCTACTTCGAGCCGAACGCCATCAAGTACCTGCGCGACATGTACGGCATCGAGAAGGCCGTCATTGTGTGCGACAAGGTCATGGAGCAGCTTGGCATCGTCGACAAGGTCATCGACCAGCTGCGCGCCCGCGCCAACCGCGTCACCTTCCGCATCATCGACTACGTCGAGCCGGAGCCCTCCGTCGAGACCGTCGAGCGTGGCGCCGAGATGATGCGCGAGGAGTTCGAGCCCGACACGATCATCGCGGTCGGCGGCGGATCCCCGATGGACGCGGCCAAGATCATGTGGCTGCTCTACGAGCACCCGGAAATCGCCTTCTCCGACGTGCGCGAGAAGTTCTTCGATATCCGCAAGCGCGCCTTCAAGATCCCGCCGCTGGGCAAGAAGGCCAAGCTCGTGTGCATCCCGACCTCGTCGGGCACCGGCTCGGAAGTGACGCCGTTCGCGGTGATCTCCGACCACAAGACCGGTTACAAGTACCCGATCACCGACTACGCGCTGACCCCGTCCGTCGCGATCGTGGATCCGGTGCTGGCCCGCACCCAGCCCCGCCGCCTGGCCTCCGACGCCGGCTTCGACGCGCTGACCCACTCGATGGAAGCCTACGTGTCGGTGTACGCGAACGACTTCACCGACGGCATGGCGCTGCACGCGGCCAAGCTCGTGTGGGAGAACCTGGCCGAGTCCGTCAACGGCGAGCCCGGCGAGGAGAAGACCCGCGCCCAGGAGAAGATGCACAATGCCGCCACCATGGCCGGCATGGCCTTCGGCTCCGCGTTCCTCGGCATGTGCCACGGCATGAGCCACACCATCGGCGCCCTGTGCCACATCGCCCACGGCCGCACGAACTCGATCCTGCTGCCGTACGTGATCCGCTACAACGGCCAGGTTCCCGAGGAACCGACCAGCTGGCCGAAGTACAGCAAGTATATCGCCGATGAGCGCTACCGCGATCTGGCCATCAACCTCGGCGTCGATCCGGGCAAGACCCCGGCCGAGGCCGTGGAGAACCTGGCGAAGGCCGTCGAGGACTACCGCGACAACAAGCTCGGCATGAACAAGAGCTTCAAGGATTGCGGCGTCGACGAGGATTACTTCTGGAGCGTGCTCGACCAGATCGGCATGCGCGCCTACGAGGACCAGTGCGCCCCCGCGAACCCGCGCATCCCGCAGATCGAGGACATGAAGGACATCGCCATCGCCGCCTACTACGGTGTGTCGCAGGCCGAAGGCCGCGCCATGCGCATCGAGCGCGAAGGCGTCGACGCCACCGAGGAAGCCTCCGAGCGCGTCTGAGCGCGTCCAAGCGCATAGGTGGCCCGAAAACTAGCGGCAACCTAGCCGTATAACCAGAGCCCGACCCCAACACGGGGCCGGGCTCTTCCGTTTGCCCCCGCGTGGCGGCATTCCGCGCCGTCGCGTGGTGGTGTATTTGCCGCGTGGTGGAGTTCCACGGCGCACTGATCGTTCCACCGCGCGGGTAATCCCTCCACGGCGTGGTAGTCCAAATTGGCGGAATTCCGCGGATCGTCATTTCTTCTCTCATACGCCGTGGAACGATTTCTTCGCGGTGGGATGTTTGCCGCGTGGTGGAATGGTTTGCCGCGTGGTGGAATGGTTTGCCGCCTGTTGGAACTCCTATGGTGTGGCGGCATTTCGCGTCATGGTGGTGATCTTCCATGGCGTGGTAATCGTTCCACCGCGCGGTACCCCTTCCACGCCGCGGTAAAGTGTCCACTGCGGGGTAGGGCAAATTGGCGGAATTCCGCGGATGATCCTTTCTTCTCTCATACGTCGTGGAACGATTTCTTCGTGGTGAGGTGTTTGCCGCGTGGTGGGGTTCCATGACGCACTGATCGTTCCACCGCGCGGTAATCCCTCCACGGAGTGGCAGGCCAGATTGGCGGAATTTCGCGGATAGTCATTTTCCTTCTGATACGCGGTGGAATGTTTGCCGCGCCGTGGAATGGTTTCCTCGTGGTGGAGTGCCTGCGGCGTGGTGGCATTCCGCGTTGTCGTACGGTGATTCCTCCGCGTCGTTACAATTGTTCCACTGCGCGGTAATCTTTTCACCGCGCGGTAACTCTTCCACGGCGGGGTAGGGCAAATTGGCGAAATTCCGCGGAAAACCGATTTTCCTTAACCGCGTGGTGGAACAATTACCGCGTGGTGGAAGGATCACTGCATGGTGGAAGAGGTTACTGCGCCGTGGAAGGATCACTGCGCGGTGGAATATTTAGCGCGAGGGAATACCTTGAGCCGTGTTATGCCAAGAGCGCCGCGAGGATGCATCCGAAGGCGATGAAGCTGGCGAACGCCTCGGTGATACCGGTGACGACGGGTTTTATGGTCCGGTGCCGTGCCGCCATCGGCAACGCGATGGCGCGGGCCAACAACAGAATGGCCATCACGATGAGGTAGGGGCTACGGCCATCCGGGATGGCGAATATCAGCAGCATCGCCGCGTGCCAGGCCCATGACGCCACCAGATACGAACGCTTGCCCCGCTCGCGGATCATGGTTTTGACCACCAGCACCGAGCCATACTGCGTCAGTGCGAACAGTATGGCTGCGGCCAATCCCACCGTGGGCAAGGCGCCTGCGGGCCACCACGCATGAAGATCAAAGAGCCTATCCATGCCTGGCATGGTCCGAATGGCGGTACTGGCGGCTGCGGTGCCGCAGGAGGCCGTCGAAGCGTCGGTTCCCAACGGCGCGAAGGACTCGAGACACGCCCTCTCGTTCCTCGAACCGAACGACACGATTACCGTGGCCATGACCGATGCCGCGATTATGGCCACCGCGTTGCCCCACAGCGATCGCTCCTTCCTCAGCCATGAGGAGAGCATCGAGAGGGCTGCAAGCACCATATATAACGGTGCCCAACGCAATACTCCGGTGTGCGTGGCGAGGAACGGCAGCCCGATCACGGCGAGCACCGCGATATAGACGAGCATCGGCGGCAGGTAACGCCGCGAACAATGCGACTTGAACCAGTGGGCGGCGCTGAATTGCACGCAATAACAGGCGGCCCACGCCGCCAGCAGCCATAAGGCGTCGAGATTGGGCCCGCCTATGATGGCTCCGGCAACCGCCGGCAGCATGACCATGACCCATGCGCCTGGCTGGTTATCGACCCAGTCGCGTTTGAGGGTCTTGCGGCGCGTCTGCGGAGATCTCGTTGATGTGGCCATAACAGGTAATCTTATCGTGATGGTCGGCGAGCATGGCTTTCGGCGGAATCGTATGAGGCCGGGGCGTCAATCCAACGTGCGCCGGTCGGAAGGGGTCCATCGTCGTATGCGTTGCCTCGCGGCGCGCGACGACCTTTCAGTGGGTGTCGCCTTCGGCGGTGGTGATGGCCTCGGCGATCGGATCCTTGCTGAAATCGTGATTGCGGTATCCCGGGTCGTCCACCGGAAGATGCTGCATCAGCGTGTCGAATACCTGGCTGTAGATCTTGCCGTGGTCGAGCACCGCATCCAGCACGTGGCCGCCGAAGGTGCGGTCGTCCGAGAGGAAGTGCTCGTGGAATCCGGCCACCGCGGCGCCGTGGAACATGACCGGCGAGAAATAGCCGAGCAGCGTGCCCCTGACATCGTGGCGCAGGAACATCGCCTGGCGGTCGGCCACCTCCACCAGTGTGGGGTAGGGCGCCTGCTGCTTGATGACGGCGCGCGTCTTGATGAAGCTGAACGTGCCGCGCACGATCACCGAGAAGAAGGTGTTGGCTCGGCCGTTCGCCTCGACGATGCGGTCGTTGAGCGCCTTGAGTCCGATATCCGACCGTTCGCATTGGTATTGGAACGCGGCGTGATGCACGTTCGCGAACGGCATGGTGAAATCGTCCGGCACCCGCTCCGCCACGCCGCTCTGCCCGACCTTGTACGCCTCGCCGTCGAGGATGATGAGCTCGCCGTCGAGTCCCTCGCCGGTGCCGATGCCGGTGTCGCCGTGCTTCAGCAATTCGCCGATGGTGGTCGTGCCTTCCAGCAGCCCGGGGACGAGCAATGCCAGCGTGCCGTGCTGATAGAGCACGTTCGCGTTGTTGTCGGTGATTGGTTTGATCTGTTCCGCCTGTGATTTTGTCACGGAGCACACGATAATGCGATCTCTGCAGTACTCTCAACATGTATCTCACGGTTTCCGCTCACCGTGACGCGAATCACACGGCTCCGCTGGTGCCGGAGGGTGCTTGGCGGTGCATTGTTTCCGGCCACCCCCAGTCGGCTTCGCCGCCAGCCCCCGACGTCATATGCGACGTGCGCTTCGCGCACTGCTATGGGCAATCCACAGGATTGCCCATCCAGCGGGGACATGAACTTCGTGCACATGGGCAAGTCCGCGAGGTGGGAAAAACGGTGAGGGCGTGCCGCGCGGGGCGCGCGACTCGTCCACGGAGCCGTTGACCGGACAGTCCGGTGGACTGTCTGTAGGCGACGCCGAGCGGCGGCAGCCCGCGAGGTGGAGAAAACGGTGAGGGCGTGCCGCGCGGGGCGCGACACGCCCGAACTCCTTAAGGCCACCCCCAGTGCTTTAATTAACAAGTTGCCTGATTTGGGCTCGCATATTGGAATCAAAAAAGCGAGCGCGGCACGGGGAGATACATCCGTAGATTTCCGGAGCTGCGCACTGATGTGGTGGTGTCCACGGAGCATGCCTCGCAAGAGGTGCGTTTCGATGGTCATGCCCGCCGGTGCCCTTCAAGCAGGCTGGTAAACAGTAAACGAATCGCTAGAAAGGGCGGACGGCAATGGCGGGACAGAAAATCCGCATCAGGCTTAAGTCCTATGACCATGAGGTCATCGACCAATCGGCGAAGAAAATCGTCGAAACGGTGACGAACGCGGGTGCAACTGTGGTTGGCCCGGTTCCGCTCCCGACCGAGAAGAACGTGTTCTGTGTCATTCGTTCTCCTCACAAGTACAAGGATTCTCGCGAGCATTTCGAGATGCGCACGCACAAGCGCCTCATCGACATCGTGGACCCGACCCCCAAGGCCGTGGACTCCCTGATGCATATTGATCTGCCCGCGGATGTCAACATCGAGATCAAGCTGTAAGGGAGGAGGGAACCGCTATGACTTCGCAGAGAGGTAGCCACAAGGCTCTGCTGGGCAAGAAGCTCGGCATGACGCAGGTGTGGGACGACAACGGCTTCTTCGTCCCCGTCACGCTGGTGGATGTGTCCACCAACGTGGTCACGGCCGTCAAGTCCGAAGAGACCGACGGCTACAAGGCCGTCCAGATCGGCTATGGCCAGATCGATCCCACCAAGGTGACCAAGCCGCTCGCCGGCCACTTCGCCAAGGCTGGCGTCACCCCGCGCCGCCACCTCGTTGAGGTGCGCACCGAGGATGCCGCCGAGTATCAGCCCGGTCAGGAGCTGACCGTCGAGGTCTTCGCCGAAGGCTCCGAGGTCGACGTCACCGGCACCACCAAGGGCAAGGGCTTCGCCGGCACCATCAAGCGCTGGGGCTTCAAGTCCTACCGCCGCACCCACGGCTCTCACAAGAACGAACGCCGCCCCGGCTCCGTCGGCGCGTGCGCCACGCCGAGCCGTATCCTCAAGGGCAAGCGCATGGCTGGCCGCATGGGTCATGTGACCGCCACCGTCCAGAGCCTGACCGTTGTGTCCGCGGATCTTGAGAACGGCATTCTCGCCGTCAAGGGCGCCATTCCCGGCCCCAAGGGCGGCATCGTTCTCGTCCGCACGGCAGTGAAGGGAGCCTGATCATCATGGCAAACGTTACTCTGAACGTGACCGACGCCAAGGGCGAAGCCGCTGGCACCGTCGAGGTCCCGGGCGAGCTCTTCGGCCACACCGCCGAAGAGGTCCAGTCCCGCATTCCGCTGATCCACCAGGTCGTCACGGCCCAGCTGGCCGCTGCGCGCTCCGGCACGCACGCCACCAAGACCCGTGGCATGGTTTCCGGTGGCGGCAGGAAGCCGTGGAAGCAGAAGGGCACCGGCCGCGCCCGCCAGGGTTCGACCCGTGCTCCGCAGTGGTACCACGGCGGCACCGTGTTCGGTCCTCAGCCGCGCGACTACTCGCAGCGCACCCCCAAGAAGATGAAGGCCGCCGCCCTGCGCTACGTGCTTTCCGATCGCGCCAACGCCGGCCGCGTCGCCGTTGTGGACTTCGGCATCACCGATACCCCGTCCACCAAGGCCGCCGTCGCCGCGCTGACCCCGGTCACCGAGAACAAGTTCACCACCGTGGTGTTCTCCCGCGAAAACGTCAACGAGTGGCTGTCGGTGCGCAACATCCCGACCGTCCACCCGATTTTCGCCGATCAGCTCAACACGTACGATGTGGTCACCGCTCAGTATGTCGTCTTCACGAAGTCCGCCCTCGAGGCGTTCGTCGCGGCGAAGACCGAGCCGGCCGCCAAGGAGGCCTGATCCCAATGGTCGCTATTCACAAGCCCGCACACGACGTCATTCTGAAGCCCGTCGTCTCCGAGAAGAGCTACGCCGCTTCCGACCGTGGCCAGTACACCTTCGTGGTGGCCCCGGACGCGAACAAGGTGCAGATCAAGCAGGCCATCGAAGAGATCTTCAAGGTGAAGGTGACGAACGTCAACACCCTCAACCGCGCTGGCAAGAAGCAGCGCACCCGCACCGGTTTCGGCCAGCGCGCTTCCCAGAAGCGTGCGATCGTTACCGTCGCCGAGGGCCAGACGATCGACATCTTCGGCAACTGAAGGCTAGCCGAGAAAAGTTAAAGGAAGAACTATATTATGGCTATCCGCGTTTATAAGCCGACGTCTGCAGGCCGTCGCAACGCTTCCGTCTCGGACTTCTCCGAGATCACGCGCTCCACGCCTGAGAAGTCGCTCGTTCGCAAGCTCAGCAAGACTGGCGGTCGCAACTCCTACGGCCGTATGACCTCCCGCCATCGCGGCGGCGGTCACAAGCGCCAGTACCGTCTCATCGACTTCAAGCGTTGGGACAAGGACGGCGTGCCCGCCAAGGTCGCTCACATCGAGTACGACCCGAACCGTTCCGCCCGCATCGCCCTGCTGCACTACGCAGACGGCGAGAAGCGCTACATCATCGCTCCGGAGGGCGTCAAGCAGGGTGATGTCATTGAGACCGGCGAGAAGGCCGATATCAAGCCCGGCAACAACCTGCCGCTCAAGAACATCCCGACCGGTACCGTGGTGCACGCCATCGAGCTGCGCCCGCTGGGCGGCGCGAAGATCGCCCGCTCCGCCGGTGCCGCCGTCCAGCTTGTCGCCAAGGATGGCGCCTACGCCCAGCTGCGTATGCCGTCCGGCGAAATCCGCAACGTGGACGCCCGCTGCCGCGCGACCGTTGGTGAGGTCGGCAACTCCGATCACGCCAACATCCAGCTCGGCAAGGCCGGTCGTGCGCGTTGGATGGGCAAGCGTCCGTGGACCCGTGGTGAATCCATGAACCCGGTCGATCACCCGCACGGTGGTCGTACCCGCGGTGGCAAGCCGCCGGTTTCCCCGTGGGGCAAGGGCGAAGTTCGTACTCGCCGTCCGAAGAAGGCTTCGAACAAGATGATTGTTCGTCGTCGTCCGAATGGTAAGAACCGCAAGTAAGGGAGTGTCGAGTAGATGACTCGTAGCATCAAGAAGGGCCCCTTCGTCGACGCCCACCTGCAGAAGAAAGTCGACGAGCAGAACGAGAAGGGCACGCACAACGTCATCAAGACGTGGTCGCGCCGTTCGATGATCACCCCTGATTTCATCGGACACACGTTCGCAGTTCACGATGGTCGCAAGCATGTCCCGGTGTTCGTCACCGAGGCCATGGTCGGCCACAAGCTCGGTGAGTTCGCCCCGACCAAGACCTTCAAGGGTCATGTGAAGGACGACAAGAAGGCACGCCGCTAAAGGCAGGAGAGTAAAGACACATGGAAGCTAAAGCAATCGCTCGTCACGTCCGCGTGACGCCGCGCAAGGCTCGCCGCATGGTCGACCTCATCCGAGGCAAGCAGGCGACCGAAGCCGTTACCATTCTCAAGTTCGCTCCCCAGGACGCGTCCCTCCCGGTGCGCAAGGTCCTCGAGAGCGCCATCGCCAACGCGCGCGTCAAGGCCGACAAGGCCGGCGAGCCGTTCCGCGAGAACGACCTGGTCATCAAGGAGACCTATGTGGACGAGGGTGTGACGCTCAAGCGTTTCCGCGCTCGTGCGCAGGGCCGTGCCGCTCGTATCAACAAGCGCACCAGCCACATCACGGTCGTCGTCGCTACCAAGGAAGGAGCCCGCTAAAGATGGGTCAGAAGATCAATCCCTTTGGCTATCGTCTGGGCATCACCGAGAACCACCGTTCCAAGTGGTTCTCCGATTCCAACAAGCCCGGCGAGCGTTACCGCGACTTCGTGCTCGAGGATGACAAGATCCGCAAGGAAATGGGCAAGGATCTCGAGCGTGCGGGCGTGTCCCGCATCGTCATCGAGCGTACCCGCGACCGCGTGCGCGTGGACATCCACACCGCCCGTCCGGGTATCGTGATCGGCCGCCGCGGCGCCGAGGCTGAGCGTGTTCGCCAGAAGCTCGAGAAGCTCACCGGCAAGCAGGTCCAGCTCAACATCTTCGAAGTGAAGAACGCCGCTCTGGACGCCCAGCTCGTCGCTCAGGGCATCGCCGAACAGCTGACCAACCGCGTGACCTTCCGTCGCGCGATGCGCAAGGCTCAGCAGGACGCGATGCGCGCCGGCGCCAAGGGTATCCGCATCAAGCTCTCCGGCCGCCTCGGCGGTGCGGAAATGAGCCGTTCCGAGTTCTACCGCGAGGGCCGCGTTCCGCTGCAGACCCTCCGCGCCCTGATCGATTATGGCTTCTTCGAGGCCAAGACCACCTACGGCCGCATCGGCGTCAAGGTGTGGATCTACAAGGGCGACATGACCGAGCGCGAGTTCGAAGAGCAGCAGGCTCAGCAGAACAACCGCCCCGGCCGCCGTGGTGGCGATCGCCGCCCGCGCCGTGGCAACCGTGGTGCTGCCGCCCAGCAGAACAACGCAGCGACCGAGGCCGCCCCCGCGGCCGAAGCGGCTGCCGCTGAGGCTCCCGCCGCAACGGAAACGAAGGAGTGAACTGATGCTTATCCCGAAGAGGACTAAGTACCGTAAGCAGCATCGCCCGGTCCGTTCTGGCATGTCCAAGGGCGGCAACGAGATCTCGTTCGGCGATTTCGGCATCCAGGCGCTTGCGCCGGCCTATGTGACCAACCGTCAGATCGAGGCCGCCCGTATCGCCATGACCCGTTACATCAAGCGTGGCGGCCGCGTGTGGATCACGGTCTTCCCGGATCGCCCGCTGACCAAGAAGCCGCTGGGTACCCGAATGGGTTCCGGTAAGGGCACGCCCGAGTTCTGGATCGCCAACGTGCGTCCGGGCCGTGTGATGTTCGAGATCGGTGGCGTTTCCGAGGACGTCGCTCGCGAGGCCCTGCGCCGCGCCATCGACAAGCTTCCGATGAAGTGCCGCATTATCGCGCGTGAAGGTGGTGATATCTGATGGCAGTCGGTACCGCTGATTATGCAATCAAGAATCTGAACGAGAAGACCAACGAGGAGATCGAGGGCTTCCTCAAGAAGTCCAAGGAAGAGCTGTTCAACCTGCGCTTCCAGTCCGCGACCGGTCAGCTCGACAACACTGCCCGCCTCAAGGCGGTCAAGCACGACATCGCCAGGATGTACACCGTTCTGCGCGAGCGTGAGCTCGGCATCAGCCAGGCGCCCGAGGCAACCGACACGAAAGCTGAGGAGAAGTAATGGCTGAAGAGCGTAACTTCCGCAAGGTTCGTCGCGGTACCGTCGTGTCCGACAAGATGGACAAGACGATCACCGTCGAGCTCGAGCAGCGTTCGACCCACCCGCTGTACGGCAAGGTCGTCCGTTCCACCAAGAAGGTCAAGGCCCACGATGAACACAACGACGCGCACATTGGCGACGTTGTGAGTATTATGGAGACTCGGCCTCTGAGCAAGACCAAGCGTTGGCGTCTCGATACCATTATCGAGCGCGCTAAGTAACAAGTTCGGCAAGGCTCCGCGAGTCACCCCGCCCATGCTCGTACAGGTGGGCGGGGTGCTCGGGGAGAACCAGCTCGGCTAAGGAGAATCAATGATTCAGCAGGAAACGCGGCTTCATGTCGCCGACAACACGGGTGCGAAGGAACTCCTCGCCATCCGAGTGCTCGGCGGATCGAAGCGACGCTATGCCGGCATCGGCGACGTGATCGTCGCCTCCGTCAAGGACGCGATCCCTGGCGGGTCGGTCAAGAAGGGCGATGTGGTGAAGGCCGTCGTCGTCCGTACCGTCAAGGAGCACCGTCGCGTGGACGGCTCCTACATCAAGTTCGACGAGAACGCCGCCGTCATTCTCGGCTCCGGCCGTGAACCGAAGGGCACTCGTATCTTCGGACCGGTCGGTCGTGAGCTGCGCGACAAGCGCTTCATGAGGATCGTGTCCCTCGCCCCGGAGGTGATCTGACATGGTAGCCAAGATCAAGAGCGGCGACCTGGTCAAGGTCATCCGCGGCAAGGACCGCGGTAAGGAGGGCACCGTCACCCGCGTGCTGCCCAACGACCGTCTGATCGTCGAAGGCGTGCAGATCGTCAAGAAGCACGTGCGCGCCACGCAGCAGGGCCAGCAGTCCGGCATCGTCTCCGTCGAGGCGCCGATCCATCGCTCCAACGTGATGCTCGTCGACCCGGAGACCAAGCAGCCGACCCGCGTTGGCGTCATCGTCAAGGAAGAGGCTCGTGACGGCAAGGTGAAGACCGTGCGCGTGCGCGTTGCCAAGAAGTCCGGAAAGGAGCTGGCATGACCGATACCACTGTCGAAGCGCCGGCAACTCCGCGCTTGAAGCAGCAGTACAAGGATGTCATCATCCCTGAGATGGAGAAGGAGTTCAAGTACTCCAACCCCATGCAGGTTGCGCGAGTCCAGAAGGTCGTCGTCTCCATGGGCGTCGGCGCCGCCGCGCGTGACTCCAAGCTCATCGAGGGCGCCGTCAAGGATCTGACCCTGATCACCGGCCAGAAGCCGAAGATCACCAAGGCCAAGAAGTCCGTCGCGCAGTTCCACCTGCGTGAAGGCCAGGCCATCGGCGCATACGTCACCCTGCGCGGCGACCGTATGTGGGAGTTCCTCGACCGCCTGCTGACCCTCGCCCTGCCGCGTATCCGCGATTTCCGCGGCATCAACGGCAAGCAGTTCGATGGTCAGGGCAACTACAACTTTGGTCTCACCGAGCAGTCCATGTTCCACGAGATCGATCCCGATTCGATCGATCACCAGCGTGGTATGGACATCACCGTGGTGACCAGCACCAAGGACGACAAGGAAGCCTCCGCGCTGTTGAAGCACCTCGGCTTCCCCTTCAAGGAGAACTGAAATGGCAAAAACCGCTCTGAAGAACAAGGCGGCCGGCAAGCCTAAGTTCAAGGTGCGCGCCTACACGCGCTGCCAGGTTTGTGGTCGTCCCCACTCCGTCTACCGCAAGTTCGGCCTGTGCCGCATCTGCCTTCGCGAGAAGGCGCACCGCGGTGAGCTGCCCGGCGTCACGAAGTCCAGTTGGTAAACATCGACGCTGAAGGTCCGCGGCCCGACCGCCTCGCCCAGCGAGGCGCAAGGGCGGCGGAAACCATAGCGAGAAAGGGCAACAAGCCCAAATGACAATGACAGATCCTATCGCAGACATGCTCACGCGTCTGCGTAATGCGAGCACGGCGAAGCACGAGACCGTGGACATGCCGTACTCCAAGTTCAAGGCGAACATCGCCGAGATCCTGAAGCGCGAAGGCTACATCAAGGACTTTGCCGCCAAGGAAGCCAAGGTCGGCCAGACCCTTGAGGTCACCCTCAAGTACGGCCCGAACGGCGAGCGTTCCATCCAGGGCATCAAGCGCATTTCGAAGCCGGGCCTGCGTCGCTACGCCAAGTCCGACTCCCTGCCGATGCCGCTCGGTGGCCTCGGCATCGCCATCATCTCGACCAGCTCGGGACTGATGACCCAGAAGGAATGCCTCGACCGGGGCATCGGCGGCGAGATCGTCGCCTACGTGTGGTGAGAAAGGAGAGCTGAAACATGGCATCGCATATTGGTAAGCTCCCCGTCGCCATCCCGGCAGGCGTGGAAGTCACGATTGAGGGGCAGAACTTCTCGGCCAAGGGCCCGAAGGGTTCCGACTCCTACGTCATTCCCGAAGGCATCACCGCCGTGGTCGAGGGCAACGAGATCGTCCTCACCCCGGCCGATGATCTGCGCCCGACCCGTGCCAAGCACGGTCTGAGCCGCTCCATCATCGCCGGCATGGTCAAGGGCGTGCACGAAGGCTACGCCAAGACCCTGCAGATCGTCGGCACCGGTTACCGCGCCACGCTGAAGGGCAAGGGCATCGAGTTCGCTCTCGGTTACTCCCACACCATCACCGTGAACCCGCCGGAAGGCATCGAGTTCGAAGTGCCGAACGCCAACCAGGTGATCGTCAAGGGCACCGACAAGCAGGCCGTTGGCCAGGTGGCCGCGAACATCCGCAAGCTGCGCGCTCCGGAACCCTACAAGGGCAAGGGCATCAAGTACGCGGACGAGCGTATCCTGCGCAAGGCTGGAAAGGCTGGTAAGTGATATGAGCGTTACGATTCTCGGTAAGGGCAAGAAGGTCGCGCTCAAGCGTCGTCACGCACGTCTGCGCAAGCGCATCTCCGGCACCCCGGAACTCCCGCGCCTTGTCGTGAGCCGTTCCAACCGTCACATGGTCGCCCAGATCGTCGACGACACCAAGGGCATCACCCTGGTGAGCGCTTCGACGCTGACCGCCGATTTCTCCGGCTTCGAGGGCACCAAGGTCGAGGCGGCCAAGAAGGTCGGCGAGCTGGTGGCCGAGAAGGCCAAGGCCGCTGGCATCGAGGCTGTTGTGTTCGACCGTGGCGGCAACAAGTACACCGGTCGCGTCGCAGCTGTCGCTGAAGGCGCCCGCGAGGGAGGTCTGGCACTGTGAGCGACGAAACTCAGAAGGAAACCCAAGTGGCTGAAGAAACTCAGAACACTGCGGCGGCCGAGACCAACAACGCCAACGAGGACCGCAAGTCCCGACGTGGCCAGCGCGGTGAAGGCCGCCGTGGCGAGCGCCGCAATCGTCGTGAGGAGAATCACGGCGACGAGCTGCTCGACCGCGTGGTGACCATCAACCGTGTGTCCAAGACCCACAAGGGCGGCCGCACGTTCAGCTTCGCGGCCCTCGTGGTCGTCGGTGACGGCAACGGCACCGTCGGCGTGGGCTACGGCAAGTCCCGTGAGGTCCCGGCGGCCATCGCCAAGGGCCAGCTGGATGCCAAGAAGCACATGTTCACCGTCCCGCGCGTCCGTGGCACCGTCACCCACCCGGTGATCGGCCACGATGCCGCCGGCACCGTGCTCCTGCGCCCGGCCGCCCCCGGTACCGGCGTTATCGCCGGTGGCCCGGTCCGCGCCGTCATGGAGTGCGCCGGCATCACCGACATCCTGACCAAGTCGATGGGCTCCGCCACCGCCGTGAACATGGTTCGCGCCACCGTGGCCGCCCTCAAGCAGCTCGAGGACCCGGAGGAGATCGCGGCCCGCCGTGGTCTCGCCCTCAACGAGGTTGCTCCCGACGCCATGCTGCGCGCCCGCGCCGCCGGCATCGCCGAGGCCCGCAAGGCCCGCGAAGAGGCCAAGGCCGCCGCTGAACAGAAGGATGGTGAGTGATGGCTAACCTGAAGATCACCCTGCACCATGGTTTGGTGAACCGTACCCCGCAGCAGCGTGCGACCGTGCAGACCCTCGGTCTGCGCAAGATCGGCCAGAGCGTGATTCGTGAGGACACCCCCGCGAACCGCGGCCTGATCCGTGCGGTGCGCCACCTGGTCACCGTTGAGGAGGCAGACTGATTATGGCCAATGAAGAAGAAACCACAATCCTGCAGATGCACGATCTGAAGCCCGCCCCGGGCGCCAAGAAGGATCGCATCCGCGTGGGCCGCGGTGAAGGCTCCAAGGGTAAGACCTCGGGCCGTGGCGATAAGGGCACCAAGAAGCGCTACCAGGTCCGTCCTGGCTTCGAAGGTGGCCAGCTGCCGCTGTACATGCGCCTGCCGAAGCTTCGTGGCTTCAAGAACCCCTTCAAGCAGGAGTTCCAGGTCGTGAACGTGGCCGCTCTCGGCGAACTGTTCCCGGCCGGCGGTGAGGTCACCGTCGCCGATCTGGTCGCCAAGGGCGCCGTGCGCGCCAACCAGCCCGTCAAGGTGCTGGGCGACGGTGAGGTCACCGTCGCGCTCCAGCTCAAGGGCGTGAAGGCCTCCGCTTCGGCCAAGGCCAAGATCGAAGCCGCGGGCGGTTCCATCGAGGAGTAGTCCTCGCCACGGAATCGGATCCGCAGTGCGATACGAATGATGACCCTCGCCCGCTGCAAAGCGGTCGGGGGTCATTTCGTTGTTGCGTACGCGCTGACGTGCGGTATTGACTGCATATACTGACCACGCTCGCGGTGTTGGTAGACGCTGTACGCTAGACTCGAGCGTTAGAGTCTGTCCGGATGGGTGCGCGGGGAGCGCACAAATGGAAAGGAATCCCAGGTGAGGACGTTAATCCAGGCCTTTCGTACCAAGGAGCTGAGGAACAAGATCCTGTTCGTGCTCGGCATGATCATCATCTACCGCATCGGCTCGTTCATCCCGACTCCCGGTGTGGACTACAAGGTGGTGCAGGAGTGCATCAGCCAGCTGAGCTCCAATCAGGAGAACTTCATCGGCTTGGTGAATCTGTTCTCCGGCGGCGCCATGCTGCAGCTGTCGATCTTCGCGCTGGGCGTCATGCCGTACATCACCGCCTCCATCGTCGTGCAGCTGCTGCGCGTGGTCATCCCGCGCTTCGAGGCGCTGCACAAGGAAGGCCAGTCGGGCGAGGCCAAGCTCACCCAGTACACCCGTTACCTGACCATCGGTCTCGCCGTGCTGCAGTCCACCACGATCCTGGTGACCGCCCGCTCCGGCGCGCTGTTCTCCGGCTGCTCCCAGCAGGTGATCCCCGACGGCTCGGTGTGGAGCCTGATCGTCATGGTCCTGATCATGACCGGCGGCACCGGCCTGATCATGTGGATGGCCGAATTGATCACCGACAAGGGCATCGGCCAGGGCATGTCCATCCTGATCTTCATGTCCATCTGCTCCGGCTTCCTGCCGCAGCTGTGGGAGATCGGCTGGGGCACCAACGGCACCGACGGCAACTGGTGGAAGTTCGGCGTCGTCACCGGCGTGCTGCTGGTGATCCTCGTGCTCGTCGACTACGTCGAGCTGTGCCAGCGCCGCATCCCCGTGCAGTACACCCGCCGCATGATCGGCCGCAAGATGTACGGCGGATCGTCCACCTACCTGCCGCTCAAGATCAACATGAGCGGCGTGATCCCGCCGATCTTCGCCTCCTCGATCCTCGCGATCCCGACGCTGATCGCCCAGTTCGGCTCCTCCGACGCCAAGTGGGTCACGTGGATCAACAACAACCTGGCCAACACCACCTCCGTGTGGTACATCGCGCTGTACGCGCTGATGATCGTGTTCTTCTGCTTCTTCTACACCTCGATCACGTTCAACCCGGACGAGACCGCGGACAACATGAAGCAGTACGGCGGCTTCATCCCGGGCATCCGCGCCGGCAACGCGACCAGCCGCTACCTGACCTACGTGATGAACCGCCTCAATACGGTCGGCGCCGTCTACCTGCTGTTCGTGGCGCTGATCCCGACCGTGCTCATCATGGCCCTCCAGCTCAACGCGAAGCTGCCGTTCGGCGGCACGACGATCCTGATCATCGCCGGCGTCGGCCTCGACACGCTGCGCCAGGCCAAGGCCCAGACCGAGCAGTTCCAGTACACCGGCTTCCTGTTCGAGAACACGGACCACAAGGAAGGCTGATCTTGCTTGCCCCCGCTGGCGGGGGCCGTCGGCATCGCCGACCGGGGGCGGCCGTGCCAGATGAAGGCCGTTCCCAGTCTCGCCTTGCGGGATGCATTCCCGCCGGCGGGATCACGATATGTATCGCACCGTACGTTAAGGAGACCGTCATGCGACTTCTCATCATGGGTCCGCAGGGTGTCGGCAAGGGCACCCAGGCCGCGCTGCTCGCCGAGCACTATGGCATTCCGGCCATCTCGACCGGCGACATCTTCCGCTACAACATCAAGAACAAGACCGAACTCGGCCTTGAGGCGCTCAAGTACACCGACAAGGGCGAGCTGGTCCCCGACGAGCTGACCAACAAGATCGTCAAGGACCGCCTGGCCATGGACGACGCCAAGAACGGCTGGCTCCTCGACGGCTACCCGCGCAACGCCTCGCAGGTCGTGGCGCTCGACGGCATGCTCGCCGAGCTCGGCACCCCGCTCGACAAGGTCGTGGCGCTCGACGCCGACCACGACGTGCTCATGGAGCGCATCGCCAAGCGCGCCGCCGAGCAGGGCCGCTCCGACGACACCCCGGAGGCCATCGCCAAGCGCCTGGCCACCTACGCGAAGGAGACCGCCCCTCTGCTCGACACCTACCGCAGCCGCGGCCAGCTGGTTGCCATCGACGGCGTCGGCGACATCGACGAGATCCAGGCCAACATCGTCGAGGCGCTGGACCGCTGACCCAATAGCACAGACTTTCCCGAAACGGGGAACGCGACACGCCGAGTGTTGCGTTCCCCGTTTTGCGTGTATTCTTGCAGTTTGGTGTGTCTTCGGGCGCACTAACGGTAATTGTCCCCAAGAACGGATCACGAGGCTCATGGCAAAAGACGGTGTGATTGAAGTCGAAGGTCAGGTAGTGGAAGCACTGCCCAACGCGATGTTCCGCGTAGAACTCGAGAACAAGCACATCGTGCTCGCGACGATCTCCGGCAAAATGCGGAAGAACTACATTCGCATCCTGCCTCAGGATCGCGTGGTGCTCGAGATGAGTCCCTACGATCTGAACCGTGGACGGATTACGTACCGCTACAAGTAAAGGTACAAGTAAAGGAAAACCATGAAGGTCAGCCCTAGTGTGAAGAGGATCTGCGAAAACTGCCGCGTGATCCGTCGTCACGGCCGCGTCATGGTGATCTGCGTCAACCCCCGCCACAAGCAGCGTCAGGGCTGAGAGCAGATCCAGCGGCACAAAACAGAATACAGGCGCTGAGTCACAGGTGAGGTTCTCCCGAGATCCTTGTCTGAACCCCGGGTACGCAGGCCCGGGCCGGGCAACCGGACGACTTGGTGCACGACCTGCGGAACACAGAAGGAATCGCAATGGCACGTCTTGCCGGAGTCGACATCCCCAATGAGAAGCGCATTGAGATCGCCCTCACCTATATCTTTGGTGTGGGTCGCACCCGTGCGAAGGAAACGCTTGCCGCGACCGGTATCAACCCGGACACCCGCGTCAAGGATCTGACGGATGAGCAGCTGATCACGCTGCGTGACTATCTCGAAGGCAACTACAAGATCGAGGGCGATCTGCGTCGTGAAATCGACGCGGACATCCGTCGCAAGATCCAGATCAACTGCTATCAGGGCATTCGCCACCGCCGTGGTCTGCCCGTGCACGGTCAGCGCACGAAGACCAATGCCCGTACCCGCAAGGGCCCGAAGCGCACGGTCGCCGGAAAGAAGAAGGCCACCAAGTAATACGGTGGCGGGTCCGGGCCACGGGAAACCAATCCCATCGTCCGGGCGAATAACAACAATTCGTTATTAGGAAACGAGGATCAATGGCAGCTCAAAAGCAGGCCGCGCGCAAGCCTCGTCGTCGTGATCGCAAGTCGATCCCGGTTGGGCAGGCGCACATCAAGTCCACTTTCAACAACACGATCATTTCGATCACCGATCCGTCCGGCGCCGTGGTGTCCTGGGCGTCCGGTGGCGACGTCGGCTTCAAGGGCTCCCGCAAGTCCACGCCGTACGCTGCCGGCATGGCCGCCGAGTCGGCCGCCCGCAAGGCGATGGAGCACGGTCTGAAGAAGGTCGACGTGTTTGTCAAGGGCCCGGGTTCCGGTCGTGAAACCGCCATCCGCTCCCTGCAGTCCGCCGGACTCGAGGTCGGTTCGATCACCGACGTCACCCCGCAAGCGCACAACGGCGTTCGTCCGCCGAAGCGCCGTCGCGTCTGAGCACTAGACCAAACAAACCATCCAAAGCCGCTTGCCTGGCCGGCGAGTGCACCGCCGACCAGAAGCTGAAAGGATAACACAGTGCTTATCGCACAGCGTCCGACACTGACCGAGGAAGTCCTCAACCCTCAGCGCTCCCGTTTTACCATCGAGCCTCTTGAGCCCGGTTTCGGCTATACGCTTGGCAACTCGCTGCGCCGTACCCTGCTGAGCTCGATCCCGGGTGCCGCTGTGACTTCGGTGCGTATCTCCGGTGCCCTGCACGAGTTCACCACTCTGCCGGGCGTGGAGGAGGACGTTACCGAGATCCTGCTCAACATCAAAGGCATCGTGCTCACCAGCGAATACGATGAGCCGGTTGTCATGTATCTGCGCAAGAGCGGCGAAGGCGAAGCCACCGCGGGTGACATCACCCCTCCGGCCGGCGTGACCATCGCCAATCCTGAACTGCATATCGCAAGTCTGGCTGAGGATGGCGAGCTCGAGATCGAGTTCACCGTCGAGCGCGGCCGCGGCTACGTGCCTGCGCAGATGAACAAGCCGGAGACCGCCGAGATCGGCCGTATCCCGGTCGACTCGATCTACTCCCCGGTGCTCAAGGTGAGCTACAAGGTCGAGGCCACCCGTGTGGCGCAGCGCACCGATTTCGACAAGCTCATCCTGGATGTGGAGACCAAGGCCGCCATCTCGCCGCGCGACGCCGTCGCGTCCGCGGGATCCACGCTGGTGGAGCTCTTCGGCCTGTGCCACGAGCTCAACACCCAGGCGGAAGGCGTCGAGGTCGGCCCGGCCCCCGTGGCCGAGGAGACCAACCCTGAAATGGCCGTTCCGATCGAGGATCTCAACCTCACGCAGCGCAGCTACAACTGCCTGAAGCGCGAGGGTATCCACACGATCGGCGAGCTGGTCGCCCACACCGAGCAGGACCTGCTCGACATCCGCAATTTCGGTATGAAGTCGATCGACGAGGTCAAGGACAAGCTGCAGACCCTGGGTCTGTCGCTCAAGGCCTCCCCGCTGGGCTTCGACACCAACAACCTCGAAGGCGGCACCTTCTACTCGCCGGAAGACGAGTGATCTACCGTCGCTAACCAACCGCTCCGCCGTGATTCGGATGTTCGGGCACATGCCCACCTGCATCGCGGCGGGGCAATCAAGGAGTAACAATGCCTACACCAAAGAAGGGCCCGCGCCTGGCGTCCAGCCCGGCACACGAGCGCCTGATGCTCGCGAACATGGCCACCAGCCTGTTCCAGAACGGCCGCATCACCACCACGCTGCCGAAGGCCAAGCGCCTTCGCCCGCTGGCCGAGCGCCTGATCACCTTCGCCAAGCGCGGTGATCTGCACTCCCGCCGCCGCGTGATGCGCGTCATCCGCAACAAGTCCGTCGTGCACATCCTGTTCACTCAGATCGCCGAGCAGATGGAGCAGCGTGAAGGTGGCTACACCCGCATCGTCAAGATCGCCCCGCGCAAGGGCGATTCCGCTCCCGCCGCCATCATCGAGCTCGTCACCGAGCCGGTGAGCGCGAAGCAGGCCGCGGTCAAGGAAGCCGAAGCCGCGACCAAGGTCGCCGCCGAGGACGAGGCCGCCGAAGTGACCGCCGCCGCTGACGCCGCCGTTGCCGATGGTGCCGCAGCCGACGCCGTGAACGAGGCCGTTGCCGCCAACGAGACCGAGTCCGACGTCAAGGCCGCCGACGAGGCCGCCGTTGATCTCGAGAAGGACGCCAAGGCCGCTGATGAGGCCGAGGCCGCCGCCGAGGAGAACGCCGACGTCGCCGATGAGGCCGAGGCCGCCGCCGACAAGGCCGCGTGAGTCGATCCTCTACCGAAAGGGGCCGGAAACCGCCATGGTTTCCGGCCCCTTTTGTATTTGCGGCGGTGCGGCTCGGTCCGTAGAGGCGGCGCAGCCCGTAAGATAGGGGACCATGAGACTGCGGATTGATTTGGCGTATGACGGCGGCGGCTTCTACGGATGGGCCAAGCAGCCGACGCTGCGCAGCGTGCAGGGGGAGATCGAATCCGCGCTGCACCGCATCCTGCGCGTGCCGGACAACGACCCGGACGAACCGCTGCGGCTGACGGTGGCCGGGCGCACCGACACTGGCGTGCACGCCAGCCACCAGGTCTGCCATCTCGACGTGGGGGAGGAAACGCTCGCCCGATGCGTCGGGCACATGGATGTGCCGGCGGTCATCGCGCTCACCCGCCGCCTGCAGCGGCTGCTTCCCGCCGACATCGCGATCCGGGGCATCGCGCCGGCGCCGGACGGGTTCGACGCGCGCTTCTCCGCGCTGGAACGCACCTATGTGTACCGCATCGCGGACCGGGCCAGCGAGGTCGATCCGCGCACGCGCGGCTTCGTGCTGCATATCGATGACGATCTCGACCTCGCCGCGATGAACGAGGCCGCCGCGATGACGATCGGCCTGCACGACTTCGGATCGTTCGCCACGCCCAATCCGGGCGGCACCACGATCCGGGAGGTCAAAACCGCGTACTGGCGGCGGATACCAGCCAGTCCGCTCATCGGCGACGGGATGGCCATGGGGGAGCGCTACCGCACGCCGGCGGCCGAGTCCGGTCTGGCATGCTTCACGATCGTGGCGGACGCGTTCGCGCGCAATATGGTCCGGTCCCTGGTGAACGGCTGCGTGCAGGTCGGCGCCGGCAAGCGCCAGCTCGACTGGTTCGCCGGGAAGATGGCGGTGCCGCTGCGCGAGGGCTCCACCGGGCCGATCGCCCCGCAGGGGCTCACCCTCGAGCATGTGGCGTACCCGAGCGACGACCGGCTCGCGGCCCGGGCCAATGCCATCCGGGCCAAGCGCACGCTGTGAGCGCGCTACAGCCGTGCTGGATCCGGAGTTTCGCCGTTCCGGAACATGGTCGTAACACAATCGCGCCCCGGCGGTAACCGCGCGCGGTTACGGTAACGCTTATTCGGCGATCCGGAAGGCACGAACGCGCTTTCCGGGCCGCCACGCGCGCTGGCATGAAGGAGTGGTCACATGGTCGAGTCGGCATTCGAACTGGCGGGTGAGCTGGTCAACAGGCGAGAGGCGATCAACCGCGAGCTGAGCCGCAACGGCGTGCGGTTCGGCGTGTACAAGAACGGCGAATACCATGACCGGCTGTTCCCTTACGACCCGATCCCGCGCATCATCGAATCCGACGAGTTCGACCACCTGGAGGCCGGGCTCAAGCAGCGCGTCAACGCGCTCAACGCCTATCTCAAGGACGTGTACTCCGACAAGCGGATCATCCACGACGGCGTGGTGCCCGAGGAGTATGTGTACACCTCGGCCGGCTACTTCCCGCAGGTCAACGGCGTGACGCCTCCCGGCGGCATCTTCGCGCATATCGCCGGCGAGGACCTGGTGCAGGGCGAGGACGGGCGCTGGTGGGTGCTCGAGGACAACCTGCGCATCCCCTCGGGCGCGAGCTACCCGCTGTTCGCGCGCGACATCGAGCGGCGCACGAACCCGAAGCTGTTCCGCGAGGTGCATGTGCGCGACAACCGCGACTACCCGCGCCTGCTGCGCAAGGCCATGGATTTCGTCTCCACCGAGGGCATCGCCGTGGTGCTGACCCCGGGCCGGTACAATTCCGCCTTCTTCGAGCACGCGTATCTGGCGGAGAAGACCGGCGCGGCGCTGGCGTTTCCCGAGGACCTCGAGGTCGAGGAGAACAAGCTGTACTTCCTCGACTATGCGGGCCGGCGCCACCGCGTCGGCGCGGTGTACCGCCGCCTGTCCGACGAGTACCTGGATCCGTTCGCGTTCAACCCCGATTCGGTGATCGGCGTGCCCGGCCTGCTGTCCGCATACCGTTCGGGCAACGTCGCGATCATCAACGCGCCGGGCAACGGGGCGGCCGACGACAAGGCGATCTACTATTTCGTGCCGCAGATGATCAAGTACTATCTCGGCGAGGAGCCCATCCTCGACAACGCGCCGACGTACATGCCGATGTTCGAGTCCGACAGGCGCGAGGTGCTCGACCGGCTCGGCGAACTCGTGATCAAGGACGTGGCCGAGGCCGGCGGGTACGGCGTGGTGTTCGGCTCCAGCCTGGACCATGCGGCGCGCGAGGAGCTGGCCGACCGGATCAAGGCCGAGCCGCGGCGCTTCATCGCCCAGGAGGTCATCCAGTTCCGCGACATCGAGGTGGTCGACCCGGCCACCGGCGAGGCCAGCCCTCGCAAATGCGACCTGCGCGCGTTCGTGGTCACCGGGCAGAACACCCATGTGTGGTATTCGGGCCTGACCAGGTACTCGTCGGTGCCCGGGCAGATGATCGTCAACTCGTCGCAGGGCGGCGGGTTCAAGGACACCTGGGTGCTGGCCCCGAGCGACGGCGACCGTGACCGCGACCGGCACGACGGCGAGATCGCCTCGGTGAGCCTGATCCCGCATTCGCGCCATCACGCGCTGTCGCTGGTCACCGCCTCGAAGGCCGATAACCTGTACTGGCTGGGCCGCTACACCGAGCGCGCGTTCACCACGCTGCTGCAGTTCTTCCCGTTCTATGACCGGGTGATGGACACGGATGTGGACGCGTTCCGTCCTTTCGCCCGCGCGCTCGACCTGCCCGAGGACTTCGAGGATTTCGACGGGTTCATCCACGCGTTCCTGTACGACGGCACGAATCCGGATTCGGTGCGCAGCGCAATCGTCGCCGCGTTCAACAACGCGGTGGTGCTCAGGCCGGAGCTGAGCTCGCGCCTGCTGCAGTACATCGAGCTGGCGGTGACGAACATCACCGATGCGGACGAACGGTCCGCCAGCGCCGAGGACATCTACAAGCAGCGCGACATCGCCGACGACATGCTGGCGTTCTGGGGCGGCGTGGAGAACTCGACCGTCGACCCGACGCTCAAGGCGTTCATCTTCATCGGCAAGTACCTGGAACGCATCGACCTGTACACGCGCCTGCAGCTGCGGATGGACGACATGACCGCGCCGCTGCGCAAGCTGGAGACGTATTCGCACATGCTTGACGGGCTGCCGCTGCCGCAGTGCTTCGCCTCGGGGGTCGGCTGGTTGCTCGGCCAGCTGCCGGCGCGCGGGTACCCGGAGCTGACCGAGCGCCTGCAGGCGTTTCTCGACGATTTCGGCGGACGGGCCATCACCGGCGATGCCAAGGACGCCGGCATGCTCAACGCCATGAACATGGATGCCAAGCGCCCGTGATAGCCGGCCGGCCGGCACGGCGCCCGCAGCGTGAGCCGGCGGGCGCCGTGCCGCGCCGGCTTCGGCGGCATTGCCGCCGCGAAGGGACCGAAACCGTTCTGCTACACTGGAGTGGACTTTTTCGATGACGGTCCGCCAACTTGAGGAGTCGCGATCCATGAAGAAACTGGTGTTTGACTACGAGATGAAGCTGTCGTTCAGCTCGCCGGTCACCGACCACCGCTTTCAGCTGCGATGCGTGCCGGCGACGGGGCCCCGCCAGCAGGTCGTGGACGTCGAGGTCGCCATCGAGCCGGAGGTCGAGCTGGAAACCACCATCGACTCCTTCGATTCCGTGGTGATGACCGGGTTCATCCCCGAGCCGCACACCATGTTCAACTATGCGGTGACCGGCATCGCGTTCGTGGACAACGAGCACATCAAGCCGGAGATCTACAAGCCGCTCTACCGGTTCAATTCGGCGCTGACGATTCCCGGCCCGTGCGTCGAGGCCATGATCGACGTGTGCCGCGGCAGGCTGGCCGCGCTGCCGGCCGGGGCGACGCCGGTCGACCAGGCGCGCGAGGTGATGGACGAGGTGTATCGCGCGTTCACGTACACGCCGGCGTCCACCACGATCCGCACCACCGCCGAGGAGGCGCTCGCCCAGCGCAAGGGCGTGTGCCAGGATTACGCGCATGTGATGCTGTCCGTCTGCCGCCACGTCGGACTGACCGCGCGGTACATCGCCGGTCTGCTCGGCGGCGAGGGCGCCACGCACGCATGGGTCGAGGTGTACCACGACGGGCGGTGGATCGGTCTCGACCCGACGCACAACCGCATGGTCGACGACAACTACATCACGATCGCGCACGGACGCGACTACCGCGACTGCATGCTCGACATCGGCATCTTCTCGGGCTGCGACGTGACGCAGCACCAATGGGTCAACGCCTCGGTGCACGAGCAGCTGCTGTAGGCGTCGGGGCGGCTTCATCGATTCCTTCCCCCGTCCGTACCGCCGCCGTTTGGCGCCATTCATATTATGGACGCGAAATATGCCAGTCAACATTGCGGCGCTAGCATAAAGCCCCATTCGGGGGATATCTCATATGCCGAGCCTCCGGGCGCGGTATCTTGCTGCGGCGTTGACATGGCTCCGTACACGGCGTCTTCCCCGAATCCGTAAGGAAAGAGGGAAACATGAACATGTCTTGGAAGAAGGCCGCCGCCGGGCTCGCCGCGCTATGCGCTTCGGCGATGGCTTTGAGCGGATGCGGGTCCTCGACGTCCAATGAGGCCGCCGCCGAGAAGAACGTGATCTCGTACGCGACCATCGAACCGAAATCGAAACTGATCCCGGGCAACACCAACGAGACCCCGGCGTTCCTCGTGCTGCGCGAGCTGTTCTCCGGTCTGGTCACCTACAACTCGGACGGCACCACCACCAACGAGGTGGCGAAGGAAATCAAGTCCAACGACGATTCGTCGCAGTTCACGATCATGCTGAACGACGGCTGGAAGTTCACCAACGGCGAGCCGGTGACCGCCGAATCGTTCGCCAAGGCGTGGAGCTACACCGCGAACGCCACGAACGGGCAGATCGCCTCGTCGTTCTTCTCGTCGATCAAGGGCTATGACGATCTGCAGAAGAAGGGCGTTGACAAGAACGCGCAGCTGTCCGGCCTCGACGTCAAGGACGACCACACGCTGGTCGTGACGCTGAACGCGCCGAACTCGACCTTCCCGACCATGCTCGGATACACGGCGTACATGCCGCTGCCCGAGGCGTTCTACAAGGACCCGGAGGCGTTCGGCGAGAAGCCGATCGGCGACGGCCCGTACAAGCTTGACTCGTGGGAGCACGACAAGAGCATCACGATCTCGCGCAACGCCGACTACAAGGGCTCTCGCAAGGTGAAGAACGACGGCATCGAGTACCGCGTGTACACCGACACCAAGGCCGCCTACGCCGACGTGCAGGCCGGCAACCTCGACGTGATGTCGGGCGTGCCGTCGTCCGCCATGAAGACCTTCATGAGCGACACGAAGATCAAGGGCTACAGCCAGCCCGGCTCCAGCGTCATGTTCATTACGATCCCCGACCGTCTCGACCACTTCGGCATGAACGAGGAAGGCCGTCTGCGCCGCCGCGCGATCTCGCTGGCGATCGACCGCGAGTCGATCTGCAAGAAGATCTTCAACGACACGCGCACCCCGGCCGTCGACTTCATCGCCCCGTCCATCCCCGGTTACACCGACAAGCTCGAAGGCAAGGACGCGATGAAGTACGACCCGGCCGAGGCGAAGAAGCTGTGGAAGCAGGCCGACGCGATCTCCCCGTGGGAGGGCCCGCTGAGGCTGACGTACAGCGCCGACCTGGCCGGCTACAAGGAGGCCAGCGACGCCATCGTCAACACGCTGAACAACGATCTGGGCGTGAAGGCCGAGACGACGGTCATCCCGACCTTCAGCGAGCTCGCCGACATGATGGACAACCGCAAGACCGACACCCCGTACATGATGGGCTGGTCCGCCGATTACCCGGCTGCCGACGACTACCTAGTGCAGCTGTACGACTCGTCCACCGCCGACGGCAAGGGCGCGAACTACGGCGACTACAAGAACCCCGACTTCGACGCCCTGATGGACAAGGCGCTGGCGTCCCCGTCGTCCGAGGAGGCGAACAAGTACTACCAGCAGGGCGAGGAACTGCTGGCCAAGGACCTGCCGAACATCCCGCTGTGGTACATGAACGCCACCGCGGTCTCCGTGCCGACCCTGAAGAACGTGTCGTTCGGTTACGACAACGCGTTGCTGCTGGACCAGATCTCCAAGAAGTAGCCTCGGCTCTCTGACGCCGATTCCGTGATGGTGCCGGCTCCGTGATATGGGCGTGGCGAGGGATGCGCGATGCATTCCGTGCCACGCCCATATTGATGTCATTTGCATAATCCGAAATTCGTCTTATAATAGTCAAGTTGCGTTTTTCGCAGCACATGGATAGGTGTCCGAGCGGTCTAAGGAGCACGCCTCGAAAGCGTGTGAGGCTAACCCCTCCGCGAGTTCGAATCTCGCCCTATCCGCCACAGACCCGGAGCCGTTGCGGCTCCGGGTTTTTGTTTTTGTTTCCGCGGTTGTCGTTGTGATGAGCCGGCATGCTTCCGTTGCCGGGAGCTGGATCGCGAAGCAGGCTGAGATGGTTGGCGTGGTATCGACGGTGGCGCTCTATGGAGGGCCCATGGCCTATAGGGGGTCTATAGGAAGGAACCGTGCAACTTCTCCGAGCGCCGGATGCGCCGCCTTGTGGCAGGAACCTCTTGCTGGTGCGGTGTCCAGCGAGCCGGATCCACCATCTTATGGCGGGCGGCTTTCGTCGGTATTCCTCGCCAAGCTTTTTGTGCCGCCCGGTGGCAAGCACCTCTCGCTGGGGTGATGCCAAGCGAGCCGAATCTGCCGTTTTGCGGTAGAAGGTTCTCGTCAGGACTTTTTCTGGCGCTGTTCCTGCCTCTTGGTGGCGGAAATCTCTTGTTGAGATAGCGCTGGGCGAGTCGAATTCTCCTCTTTGCGGCGAGAAGTTCTCATTGGCGTTCCTCGCCAAGCTTTTTACGCCTCTCGGTGGCAAGCATCTCTCGCTAAGGTAGTGCCGAGCGGTCCAAACCAGCCATCATATGGCGGCAAGCTCCTGTTGAGACCGCTTGCGGCATTGTCTGTGCCACCTTGTGGCGGGAACCTCTCTCTGGAGCCGTGCCAAGTGAGTCTGACCCGCCATCTTGTGGCGGAAAGCTCTTGGCCAAGGGGGCGGTCCACGCCGGTCCGCCGACGGGCGCATTCCTTCGGCGTGTCGGTTGGAAACAAGCCATTAGTACAAGGTTGTACTAATGGGGTTTGCGGGCGCCGCCCGGCGGTCGTATGATTGGTGTCGTAGAAAGTACAAGGTTGTACTAAACGGATTCCGGGCGGTCTTGGACGCTGGTCCGGCGGGGAGGCATAGGACTCGGTTGCTTCGCCGTCATAAGTACAACGTTGTCTTATCGGTGATGGCGCATGCCGCTGACGGCTGAGGAGGCAGACATGACATGATGACTGGATTCGACCGGGCGCGCGGAAGGTTCGAATGCGACGCATTCCGGTTGTCTCTGATGGCTCGCCTCGTGCAAGTGCTGCGGGAATGACGTTTCGCTGAAACGATGATGGGCTGATCGGCGGCGTGGCGGGCGTGTGCCTCGGCCATGCATGGGCTGGTCAATCGCCCCATATACCGAATAGCACTCTTGTGCTCGGCGTCGATGATGACGCCGGCATTCACTGCCGTGAACCGCATGGCGGTTCCGGCCATGTCGTTGGTCGCCGATTGATCGGATCGGCGGGTTTCACAGGAAGATACGAAGGAGTATTGATGAGCAAGGCAAGAAGGATCATGGCGCTGGTGACCGCGGGGGCTGCGGTGCTGTCGATGGCGGCATGCGGCGCCGGCGGCGGCGCCAACGGGGCGGCGTCCGGCGCGAACAACGATCCCAAGGCGAACGACAATGCGCAGTGCCAGAACACGGTCAAGAAGAAGGGCGTCGAAAAGGTGACGCTGTGGGCGTGGTATCCGGCGGTCGAAAAGGTCGTCGACAATTTCAACGAGGCGCATGACGACGTACAGGTCTGCTGGACGAACGTCGGCAACGGCAGCGAGGCCTACAAGAAGTTCAACACGGCGCTCAAGGCCAAGAGCGGCGCCCCGGACGTGATGCAGGTCGAGGCCGAGATCCTGCCGTCGTACGTGTCCGGCGCGGAGAAGCATCTTGTCGACATCTCGCAGTTCGGCGCCGACAAGGAGAAGAGCAAGTACACGGCGGGCAGCTGGAACGACGTCACGCTCGGCGGCGGCAAGGCCGTGTACGCCATCCCCAGCGACGCCGGCCCGTTCGCCATGATGTACCGCAAGGACATCTTCGACAAGTACGGGGTCAAGGTGCCCACGACCTGGGACGAGTACGCCAAGGCCGGCAAGGAGCTGAAGGAGAAGGGCTTCCCGGGGCACATCGGCAACTATGCGCCCAACGGCACCGCGATGAACGTCGCCCTGTTCGCGCAGAAGAACGCGAAGGTGTACGACTACGACGTCAGCAATCCCGAGGACGTCGGCATCGACCTGACGTCCACCGAGGTGAAGGACGTCATGTCGTACTGGCAGAACCTCGTCAAGGAGGGCATCGTCTCCACCGACGACTGCTACAGCAACGACTGGTACACCAAGATCGTCGACGGATCGTATGCGACCGTGGTGAACGCCTCGTGGCTCATCGGCTACGTCAAGGGCGTCAGCGGCGCGCAGGAGGGGGCGGTCTGGCAGGTGACCGACGCGCCGAAGTGGGATGATTCGACGCCGATGGTCAACCAGGGCGGCTCCACGCTCGCCGTGACCGACCAGGCCAAGCACACGGAGGCCGCGGCCAAGGTGGCGATCGGCCTGTGGGACTCCGACAAGAACCAGGAAGTCGCCGTCAAGGATTCCGGCAACTTCCCGGTGATGAACTCGAAGCTGGAGTCGGACGACTTCATCAACTACGAGGAGCCGTTCCTGAACAACCAGAAGGTCAACGACGTCCTCGCGCCGATCGCCCAAGGGTACAAGGGCTACAGCTTCCTGCCCTTCCAGACCTACGCGTACGACGAGCAGACCAAGGCCTTCACCAAGATCGTCCGTGACGGCGCCGACGTCTCGTCCACGATGACCGACCTGCAGAAGACGCTGGAGGACTATGCCGGCCAGCAGGGCTTCACGGTGAAGAAGTAGCCACCAACATCGCCGATGGCGGGGAAAGGGGCCTGCTGCAGGCCCCGCCCTCCCCACCGTCACGCGGGAAAGCGAAATCCGATATGTCGCAAAGCAAAGCTGTACGGGCTCCGCGCCGGAGCGGCCAGGCGGCGCAGCGGGCCAACCGGTGGGGGTGGTTCTTCACCGCTCCCTTCGCGGTGGTGTTCGTGGTGTTCCTCATCGTGCCCATGGTCTACGCGTTCTATGTCTCGCTGTATTCATACACGCAGGTTCGCGGGACGGTGTTCACCGGTCTGAAGAACTATGCGCGGGCCTTCAGGGATCCCATTTTTCTGCAGGGCATGGGGCGCGTGCTGGTCTACACCGCGGTCATGGTTCCCATCCAGATCGCGCTTGCCCTGATCTTCGCGCTGATCATCGATTCACTGCGCACGCGGTTCGCCGCCGGGTCGCGCCTGGCGATATTCCTTCCCTACGCGGTTCCCGGGGTCATCGGCGCGCTGATGTGGGGATTCCTGTACTCGAAGGATATGGGACCGTTCGCCTCCATATTCGATCTGCTGGGGCTGCAGGCCCCGGCGTTCCTGTCGCCGAGAGGGCTGTTCGGCAGTCTGGTCAACGTGGTGACATGGCAGTGGACCGGCTATTACATGGTGATCATCTATTCCGCGCTGCAGTCGATTCCCCATGAGCTGTACGAATCGGCGAGGATCGACGGCGCCACCGAGGTGCAGATCGCGACGAGGATCAAAACGCCCATGGTCTCCAGCTCGCTGGTCATGGCGACGATCTTCTCGCTGATCGGCACGCTGCAGTTCTACACGGAGCCGATGGTGCTGCGCAACAACGCGCAGTCGGTGATACCGCCCGAATACACGCCGAATATGTACGCCTACACGCTGGCGTTCAACTACAACCAGGTGAACTACTCCGCGACGGTGTCGTTCGCGCTGGGCCTCATCGTGGTGGTCATCAGCATCATTTTCATGCGGCTTACCCGCAAGCAGTCCGGATTGGGGGAGTGAATCATGGGTGCGCGCAATCGGAGTCGGAATGCGGCCGCCGGCCAGATCAGGACCGGGTCCCACGTCATCCCGTATCTTGTTCTGGCCATTGCGGTGGTGTACTTCCTGATGCCGGTCTGGTGGCTGGTGGTGGCCTCCACCAAATCCAATTCGGGCCTGTTCCTCGGCAGCGCCGGGCCGATGTGGTTCGACCGCAAATTCGCGCTGTGGAACAACCTCAAGCAGCTTTCCACCTACCAGAACGGCATTTACTGGCGCTGGATATTCAACTCCTTCTTCTACGCCCTGGTCGGAGGCGTCGGCGCGACGATCATCTCGGTGATGGCCGGCTATGGGTTCGCCAAATACAAGTTCAAGGGACGGGACGTCTATTTCAACATCGTGCTCGGCGCGCTGATGATCCCGGCGACGGCATTGGTCATCCCCACGTTCATCCTGATGTCGAACGTCGGCATGACGAACACGGTGTGGGCGGTGCTGCTCCCGTCGCTGCTCTCCCCGTTCGGCACGTATCTGATGCGCATCTACTGCATGAGCTCCCTGCCTGATGAGATGATGGAGGCGGCCCGCGTGGACGGAGCCGGCGAGCTGCGCACGTTCCTGCAGATATCGCTGCCGATCATGACGCCGGCGATCACCACGGTGTTCCTGCTGTCCGTGGTCGGCTGCTGGAACAACTTCTTTCTGCCGCAGGTCGTGCTGTCCGACCCGAAGCTGTTCCCGATCACCGTCGGACTCACCCAGTGGCAGGCGCGTTCCAGCGCCGGCTCGGGCGCCGAGCAGATATGGAATCTGGTGACATGCGGGGCGTTCGTCTCCATCGTCCCGTTGGTCATCTCGTTCCTGCTGCTGCAGCGGTACTGGGTTGGCGGTCTGGCGGCCGGGTCGGTCAAGGCCTGAGCGGAAGCTCGAACAGAAGAAAGGAATGCCAATGAAGGTGACAATCGACGCCGAACGGCGTATCGGCGTGCGCGACCGCATGCTGTACGGCCAGTTCCTGGAGCATTTCCACCGCCAGGTCTATGGCGGGGTCTTCGATCCCGGATCGCCGCTGTCGAACGGCGACGGGCTGCGCGAAGACGTGATCGAGGCGGTGCGCCGGCTCGACGTGCCCATCCTGCGCTGGCCGGGAGGCTGCTTCGTCTCGTCGTACCACTGGCTCGACGGCGTCGGCGCCGAGCGCGAGCCGGTGTTCGACAAGATGTGGCGCGTCGAGGATCCCAATACCTTCGGCACGGACGAGTACGTGAAGTTCTGCCGCGCCATCGGCTGCGAGCCCTACATCTGCACCAATGCCGGCACCGGCACGCAGGAGGAGATGAGCGATTGGGTCGAGTACTGCAACCTTGACCACGAAGGCCGCTATGCCAGGATGAGGATCGCCAACGGCAGCAGGGAACCGTTCGCCGTGAAGTACTGGAGCGTCGGCAACGAGAACTGGGGTGCATGGGAGATCGGGGCGAAGACCCGCGACGAGTGGGGGCACTTCGTGCGCGAGGCGGCCAAGATGATCAAGCATGTGGACCCGACGGTCGAGCTCAGCGCGGCGGCCCTGCCGGACGTCGACTGGAACCTAGGATTGCTGCGGCAGTGCAGCGACTATCTGGATTGGATTTCGATCCACCAGTATTGGGATGCGATCCACGAGACCAACAACGCGTCGAAATTCGACCAGGTGGTGGGCATGATGACGGATCTGGACGGGAACATCGTCAAGGTCCGCGGTCTGCTGGACGCGCTGGGGCTGAGCGACCGCATCCGCATCGCCTTCGACGAATGGAACCTGCGCGAATGGTACCATCCGAAGGCCGTGACCATCGAGCAGGGCGTGACGAAGGACGAGTACCTTACGCCCCGCGACGGCAACGACGACAACAGTCTGTACACCATGGCCGACGCCGTGTTCTCCGCGGGGTTCCTGAACGTGCTGAACCGCAACTGCCGCTCCGTCGGCATGGCGTGCTTCTCGCCGCTGGTCAATACGCGGGGGTGCATCTTCGTCCACCCGAAGGGCATCGTGCTGCGGCCGACCTACTTCGTCTTCGACCTGTACGCGAACCATCTCGGCGACGTGGTGCTGGACGACTGGTGCGCGGGCGGCGACACGGTGACGGTCGCCGATCCCTCGGGCGCCGACGTGACGGTGCCGGCGCTGGACGTGCTGTCCACGACCTGGGAGGACGGGCATGCCGTCGCGCTGGCCGTATCGTCCCGCGACCGTGCCCGTGCGCATGGTCTGGAGATCTCGCTGGACGAGCTCGCGCCGCACGGCAAGGTGACGATGCTGACGCTGAACGGCCCGTCGGAGGAATCCTACAACGACATCGGCCATACCGATGTCTCCATCGCGACGCGCGATCTGGGGGCGTACCATCCGGGCATGCGTGTCGATGTCGATCCCCACTCGGTTAATATCATTGAGATACAACGGTAGCGGCGGGCGGCGGCCGGTGCGCTGCCGCCCATCCGTCCTGAAACGCCCTGAGGGAAGGCGGCGCAATGAAGAAGGTGACGATCGCCGATGTCGCCAAAGAGGCGCGTGTCTCGATAAAAACCGTATCGAACGTCATCAACGACGCCGGCAGCATGCGCCCGGAGACCCGCCAGCGGGTGAAGGACACGATCGCGAGGCTGGGGTACACCGTGAACTACTCGGCGCGCTCGCTCAAAACCGGCATGACGAAGCTCATCGGCCTGGCCGTGATGGATTTCGACCAGCCTTGGGCCTCCATGTATGCCGGCGAGATCATCAAAGCGGCGCGGAAACGCGGCTACGGCGTCGTGATCGACACCTATGGCGGCGGGGGATTGGACAGCATCATCGCGGAGACGTACCGGGTCAACGCCGACGGCTGGATCTACTATCCTGACCGGCCCCTTGCGGATGGCGGCCGTGTGCTGAAGCAGCGGTACCCCATCGTGCTCACCGGCGAATCGTTGTCCCATGGGCTGGTCGACAGCGTCACCATGCCCAATTTCCAGCCCATCCGCGAGATAACGGCGATGCTGATCGGCCAGGGGGTCGAGTGCGTCGGCCTGATCGGCGCCCCGGACGATCTGGTGCGGGAGGGGCGGCTGGGGGATGTGCTCGCGCTGCGGGAGGGCACCCGCCAGCTGCGCACCCAAGGGTATTACCGGGCGTTCGCCGATGCCGGAGCCGTGGTGGACACGGACGTGATCGTCGGCGGCGAGCGGTGGGACGTCAACGGCGGCATCCGGGGCGCGGTTCACCTGCTGTCGGTTCCGGCGTTCCGCGACGCCCGCTCCCGCGCGGTGGTCTGCCTGAACGACGCGCTGGCCTTGGGGGCGCTGCACGCGTTCAAGGAGCACGGCTGGCGGATCCCCGACGACGTGCAGATCAGCGGATTCGACGACATCGAGGAGTCCCGGCACTGCGATCCGGCGCTGACGACGGTGAACTCCCACCTCGACCGGTACGCCGAGTATGCGGTCGACATGCTCATCGAGCGCATCATGGGCGACACGCGGGCCGTGCGCGCGGTATCGACGGATTATGTGATCGAGCGTCGCGGCACGACGACCTTCGGCGCGGTGCGATCCGGCGCGGCGGGCGGGCTGTCCTGACGCGGCGATCGCGCTCGGGCTGGCGACGCGGCGCGACCCGCGGCGTCGGGACGATCGCGTGTCGAGTGCGATCCAACTATCATTAATATCGTTGAATACAAAGTTGTACTGAAATATGTCGGGCGCTGCCGGCCCGTTGTGCGGCAACGATGATGTTCCAACCCGCATTCGGTCCATTCACCGCTCCAAGGAGGGCAGCACCAATGAATGACAGCAAACCCGCATCCGCATCCCTGGTCGTAGACGACGCGTTCACCGTGGCGCCGGTCAACGACCGCCTGTTCGGCTCGTTCGTGGAGCATCTGGGCCGTTGCGTGTACACCGGCCTGTACGAGCCGGGGCACCCGAGCGCGGACGCGGACGGCTTCCGCCAGGACGTCATCGATCTGGTCAAGGAGCTCGGCGCCACGACGATCCGCTACCCGGGCGGCAATTTCGTGTCCGGCTACCGCTGGGAGGACGGCGTCGGCCCCAAGGAGAGCCGCCCGCGCCGGCTCGACCTGGCGTGGCACTCCACCGAGACGAACGAGTTCGGCCTGCACGAGATGGCCAAATGGCTGGACAAGGCGGGCGGCAACGAGCTCATGGAGGCCGTGAACCTCGGCACCCGCGGCCTTGAGGAGGCCCTCGACCTGCTCGAATACGCCAACATCCCCGGCGGTACCAAGCTGTCGGACGAACGCCGCGCCAACGGCGCCGACAAGCCGTTCGGCATCCGCATGTGGTGCCTCGGCAACGAGATGGACGGGCCGTGGCAGCTCGGGCACAAGAACGCCGAGGACTACGGTACGCTCGCCGCATCGGTCGCGGCCGGCATGCGGCAGATCGACCCGGATGCGGAACTGGTGGTCTGCGGGTCGTCGAGCCATGTGATGGGCACCTTCGGCGCATGGGAGGAGACCGTGCTCGAAAAGACCTACGAGAACGTCAACTTCGTGTCCTGCCACGCCTACTACCACCCCGAACTGCAGCCTGACGGCACCCGCGACATGAAGAGCTTCCTCGCCGCCGGCGTCGACATGGACAACTTCATCCGCGACGTGGCCTCGGCCATCGACGCGACCAAGGCGCGCCTCAAGAGCAAGCATGACGTGTTCATCTCCTTCGACGAGTGGAACGTCTGGTACCTCAACGAGGAGCCCAGCCGCAACCCGGAGGGCATCGGCAACTGGCCGGTCGCCCCGCGCCTGCTGGAGGACGTCTACAGCGCCGTGGACGCCGTGGTGTTCGGCGACCTGATGATCACGCTGCTCAAGAACGCGAACCGCGTGCACGCGGCGAGCTTGGCGCAGCTGGTCAACGTGATCGCGCCGATCATGACCGAGCCGGGCGGCCCGGCGTGGCGCCAGACCACCTTCTACCCGTTCTCCCTGACCGCGAAGTACGCCAAGGGCGGCACCGTGCTCGAGCCGAAGCTCACGTCCGGCACCTTCGACACGCCCGCGTACGGCGAGGTTCCCTCGCTCAACGCCGTGGCGGTGCGCGGGGCGGACGGCACGGTCACCGTGTTCGCGGTCAACCGGTCGATGGACGACGCCGCCGAGTTCGAGATCAGCCTGCCGGAAGGCGGCGAATTCTCCGCCGTCGAGGCGCAGACCCTGCACGACGACGATTTGTGGGCGCGCAACACGCTGGCGGAACAGACCCGCGTGACCCCGCGCCCCAACGACACGGCCACACTCGACGCCGCATCCGGCACCGTGCGCGTGACCCTGCCGCCGGTCTCCTGGACCGCGATCCACGTGAAGTGACGGCCGCTCCCCGGCGGCACGGGCATTACGGCACAGACACTACGGAAAGGAACATCATATGAAACGACAGCGGATCGGCACCAGCGGCATGACGGCCTCGCGCGTGGCGCTCGGCGTGATGCGCATGGACGCGCTCGACGCCGAGCAGTCCAAGGCCGTGGTGAGCCAGGCGCTGGAGTCCGGCGTCGACTTCTTCGACACGGCCGACATCTACGGGTTCTCCGCCCACCGGGTGCACGCCAGCTCCGAGGCGTTCGGCGCGGCGTGGACGTCGGTCGGCGTGGCGCGCAGGGACATCTTCATCCAGACCAAATTCGGCATCGTGCGCAGCGACGACAACCGCGACGGGCTGCGCTACGACTACTCCGCCGAGCATCTGCTCGCCTCGCTGGACCGCGAGCTGGAGGCCCTGCGCACCGACTACGTCGATTCGGTGCTGCTGCATCGCATCGACACGCTGGTCGACCCGGACGAGGTCGGCGAGGTGTTCGGCGAGCTGCTCGCCAGCGGCAAGGTGCGCCACTTCGGCGTGAGCAACATGGGGCCGTGGCAGATCGAGATGCTCCAGCAGGCGCTCGGCGTCACGCTCGAGGTCAACCAGCTGCAGTTCGGCCTCATGCACACGCAGATGCTGGACGCCGAGATCCATTTCAACAGGGCAGGCGGCGGGGCCGCCGACATCACGGGCGGCATCCTGCCGTACTCGCGCCTGAAGCGGATGACGATCCAGGCGTGGAGCCCGTTCCAGTCCGGCACGGAATACGGCCCGTTCGTGGACAATCCGCATTTCCCGGAGCTCAACGCGGCGCTCGCCGACAAGGCGTCCAAATACGGTGTCAGCAAGGACGCGATCGCGTCCGCGTGGATACTGCGCCACCCGGCCAACATCCAGGTGGTCGCCGGCACGATGAACCCCGAGCGGCTCGCGCGCATCGCGGCCGGCGCGGACATCGATCTCGACCGCCAGGATTGGTGGGATCTGTACTGCGCGGCGGGTCATCAGCTGGTCTGATCGGCGCGTTCGACGACCGGATGCCGGGGTTTGCCCCGGCATCCGGTTTTTTTATGCGGCAGAGCCGTTGCCGATGCGTTTGCCGGGGCGCCATTCCGATCCCGCGGGATCGTGTTCCATGCAAAGACGCAGTATCTCCATCGATTCTCGATCTGAGGGGCAGAATAGCCTCTCCGTCGTCTTCGTTCTTTGATCTGAGGGGCATGTTATAACTCCCATTGCGCCATTTGCGGTGTGGATCCTTTGGAATTGGGATGCGGGGCCGCGTCCGGATGCCCCTCAGATCGCGGAATGAAGGCGACGGAGGGGCTATTCTGCCCCTCGGATCGGGAAACGGGTGTGATTCGGGAGCGTTCGCCGGTCGGCTGCGAGCGATGGGCGCCATGTGAATGCCAAAAAGAGGGGAGTCCGACTTGACAGCAAAAGAAATAACGTTAAACTAGTCACTAGTTTATCGTTAAGCGTCCGAGGTTGAGCGCCGAATCGATGGACCTGGTTCGCGGTTGAACTACGGGCTAAGGAGAGAACGTCTTGAGCAAGACGAGACATATCGAAGTCGATGCCGGCACCGTTGTCGGCGCGATGGATCATGCGTGGCGATTCATCGGATACGACGAATGCAACTACACCTATATGCCGGAGGGCAAGGAACTGCTCGGAAAATTCGGCGCCCTCGGGGATGCCCCGTACTATGTGCGCACGCATTTCACCTTCTGCAACGGCAGTTGCGTCGGCTCGCCGAAATTCGGCTCGACCAACGTGTACCACGAGGACGCGCAAGGCAATGCGGTCTACGGCTTCACCTACTACGACCTGATCCTCGACGCGATCCTGGAATCGGGCAACCTGCCGTTCGTGGAGCTGGGGTTCATGCCGGAGGACCTGGCCGACCCCGGTACAAGGACTTTCCCTCCGGGGCCGGCATGGGCTCCTACCGCGAGATCGGCTGGAGCTACCCGCCCAAGGACTATGGCCGCTGGGCCGATCTGATCCGCGCGACCGCCGCCCACCTCGCCGAGCGCTACGGGGCGCATGCCGTCGCCTCATGGTATTTCGAGCTGTGGAACGAGCCGGACATCTTCTACTGGTCCGGAACGATCGAGGACTACTGCAGGCTGTTCGACGTGACCGAACAGGCGCTCCACGGGGTCCTGCCGCAGGCCAGGCTGGGCGGGCCGACCGTGGCCGGCGTGTTCGACCAGGGCGCCGGGCGCGAGGCCATGCAGGCGTTCCTGCGCCACTGCAAGACGGGAACCAACGCGTGCGGCGGCGAGACCGGCACCCGTCTGGATTTCGTCACCTTCCACGTCAAGGGCGCGGAGTTCTTCGCCGACCCCAACGTCGCCAAGGCGGTGCCCAGCGTTGGCAACCTCGTCAACCAGGTGCGCACCGGGCTGCAGCTCATGGCGGAGGCCGGATACGCCGGCCTCGACGTGGCGCTCTCCGAGGCCGACCCCGACACCTGGGCGGCCGGCGGCCTCAACGACAACGCCAACATGCGGTTCCGCAACACGGAGTACTACGCGTCGTACGTCGCCGCCGCATACGGTCAGATCCTCGAACTGGGGCGCCGGTACGGATCCTGCGTATGCCCGCTGGCATGGGCGTTCATGTTCCCGCAGGAGGAGTGCTTCACCGGCACACGCACCTTCTCCACGCAGGGCATCAACAAGGCGGTGTTCAATGCGTTCGAGCTGCTGAGCCGCATGGGCGATGACGCGATCGGGCTATGCAGCGACGCCGTCGCGGACATCGTGGTCGACCGGGCCGTGGACGCCGATTTCGGACTGGCCGCTCCGCGCAAGTACACCGGCGAAGGCTCGCAGACCGTGGTCTCCGGCTTGGTGTCGCGCTCGGACGGCGCCGTGCAGATCCTGGTGTATGCGCACTGCGACGACATCGACCGCAACGACGAGAGCGAGGTCGAACTGCGGGTGACCGGTCTGGCGCCCGGCTCGTACCGGTGCACCCATTACCGCATCGACGCGGACCACTCGAACGCCTACGCGCAGTGGGTGGCCGAGGGGGGTCCGCGTTACCCGCGAGGGGAGCGGTACGAGCGGATCAAGCGGGCAGACGCCCTCGAACGGTACGAGCCGGACCGGGTGGTATCCGCCGAGAAGGGCGAGACGATGGTGACGTGGCGCATGCCTGCGCACGCGGTCTCCATGATCATTTTGGAACGGCAGGCGTAAGGAGGCGGCTATGCGCCGGCCCCGGACATGACGGTGGGGAATCGCGGCGGTGGATCATCGTCATGAGGACAAGCAGAAAGAACGAGTCGGCCGCCGGAGGGATTCGCCGTTGAATCCCTCACGGCCGCACGGTAATGGAGGAATTATGAAAGGAAACGCACGCAGCGGGTCCGCGACATGGTGGTCGCGGGTGTCGAAAGGCATCGTCAGACCGCTGACCTGCGCGGCGGCGGCGATCGGCATGCTGCTCGCGGTCGGCGGATGCGGCTCCACCGCGGACGCCAAGGTGATGTACTTCTGGAACGGCCTGATCGGCGACGACGGCCCGGCCATGCAGAAGATCATCAACGACTACAACGCCACCGATCCCGAGTACAAGATCGTGTTCCAGCCGATGCAGGACAAGGATCTGATGACGAAGATCTACTCCGTCGCGCAGACCGGCGACAGCATCCCCGACCTGGTCATCGCCAACCAGTTCAAGACGGCGGTGATGCACTCCCCGGGCATCCTCAACACCATCGAGGACTGGCAGAAGGTGGCGCCGGAGCTCAACGAGAAGAACTACCTGCCCCAGGCGTGGAACAACGTCATGTTCGACGGCAAGGCGTACGGCATCCCGCTGTACATGTACCAGATGGCCATCTACTACAACAAGTCGCTGGTCGAACAGTACCATCTCGAGCACATCATCGAGGGCGGCTTCGTCACCATCGACGAGGTCAAGTCGCTCAAGGGCGTGCTGCCCAAGGACATCTACGGCATGGCGTACGGCAACCTGCCATGGGCGTTCATGTCGCTGCTGTACGGCGCCGGCGGCACGCTGGAGACCAGCATGGACGACGCCACCTCGGACGCGTGGCGCAAGCCGATGCAGGCCCTGCGCGAAACCGTCGAGTCCGGCGTGGTGGCCCCGCTGAGCGTCGACAGCATGCAGGCGTTCGGATCCGGCCACGCGGTGTTCGCCCAGCTGGGCACCTGGGGCCAGGGCAACATGGCCGAGACCCTCGGCAAGGACAACATCGCGGAAGTGAACACCCTGCAGTACAGCACCGACAACTTCTCCAACTTCCTGTACCAGAACAACTGGATGCAGATCAAGGACCCCAAGCGGCCGCCCGAGCGCTCCCGCGCCGCGGCGAAGTTCATCAAGTACGTGTACGAGCACTGGATGGACTGGGCCTACGTCGGCTCCATCTCGCCCGCCTACCGCGATCTGAACAACCCCGAATACCAGAAGCTCATCCAGGCCAGCTTCACCAATTCCCAGGAGGAGCGCGACGTCATCAGAACGTCCAACTACCTCTACGGAGGGTATGCGGTGACGGCATGGAACCTCTACAACGACATCGTGTACGGCAACCTGACGCTCGACGACGGTCTCAAGGCCCTCGACAAGACGATCAAGGGCCAGATCGAAATCCAGGACCAGACGTGATCGCGCAGCGGTCAGGAAACGAGCGACAACATGACTCATACGGCAATGGCACCGTCACGATCATCACAAGAAAGGTTTGACATGAGCACAACGGCCATCGGGGCGTCGCTGGAGCAACGGCGTTCGAATTCGATGAAACGGCGCGAATCGATATGGCACGCCATGCCATACATCCTCCCGCATTTCATCATCTTCGCGATCTTCGGCATCATCCCCATCGTCTTCGTCCTCTATCTGGCGTTCACCAAATGGAACATGATCGGCGATCCGCAGTTCATCGGTCTGGGCAATTTCGCGCGCATCTTCGACCCGGACTCGTACTTCTTCTCGCTGTTCTGGCGTGATCTGTGGCACACGCTGATCTTCGTGGTCATCAGCGTGCCGCTGACGATCATCATCCCGCTGCTGCTCGCCGTGGGCCTGGAGAAGAAGGGCCTCAAGGGCGGCGCGCTGTCCCGGACCGCCGAACGGGCGGTGCTGCTGGCTGTCGGCGCGTACGACGTGGTCATGGCGGCGATCACCGTGTTCATGTATGCCGGGTGGTTCCGCGGCGAAAGCTACGCGGTGCTCGAGAGCCGCGGGCTGCTGCGCGAAGGGGCCGAAAGCGTCAGCTCGGTCATCTACGTGGCGCAGATATACGGGTTCGTGGTAGCGGCCGTTGGCGTGGTGCCGATCGTGATCGCGCTGCGCGGCATGCGCGCCGCCACGGTGTCGCGCGGGGTGATGGCGTATCTCGGCGCGTGCATGGTCTTTTCGCTGCTGACCGCCGACCTGCTTGGCGTGGTCGGGTATTCGCTGTGTCTCGCGGTCTACTGCGCCCGCAACAAGGCGATCCGTCTCGCCGCGGGGCGGCCGGCGTGAATCCCTCCGCCTGGGCTTGGGTGGGGGCGACGCGGTGGCCGGGAGGCCGGTGACGGGGTGATTATGATGAAGGCTATGGTCGATCAGGTGCAAGAAGGGGGTACCCCGCCGGCGGCCGGGGTGTCCGGGCCGGTCACGCTGGCGGATGTGGCCCGCGCCACGGGGTTCTCGCTGATGACGGTGTCCAACGCGTTGCGGGACAAGCCGAAGGTCAGCGAGGCGAACCGCGCCAGGATCAAGCAGGTGGCCCGGAGCATGGGGTACCAGGCCAACGTGGCGGCGACCATGCTGCGCAACCGGCGCAGCGGCATCATCCAGATCGTGGTCGATGATTTCGAGGTGCCGTTCCACGCCCGCGTCGCCAAATACCTGACCCAGTCCGCGCTGGAGCGGGGGTACCAGGTGGTGGTGAGGCAGTCCCTGCAGTCCCAGCAGGAGGAGATGCGGGCCCTGAATCCGGGCCCCGGACTCATCTACGACGGCGTCATCCTCGACGCGCCCAATATCACGGAAAGCCAGGTGGCGCAGCACAATCCCGGCAGGCCGGTGCTGGTCATCGGCGACTGCGAATCGTTCGTCAACGTCGATTCCATGGACACCGCATGCGCGCAGGGGGCCGCCGCGGCAGCCGAGCATCTGGTGCTGGCGGGATGCCGGCGCGTGGTGGTGCTCGGCGCCGCCCATCCGGACGATCAGGAGGCGGCGCGGGCCAGCGGCAACGGCTTCGGCCCCAAGCGCCTGGCGGCGATCGCGCGCGTGCTCGAGGAGCATGGGCTGGCCTTGGAACGGGACCAGTGCATCATATGCGTGTGGACGCTGGAGGGCGGCCGGCAGGCCGCGGCCGAGCTGCTGAACCGCGTGCCCGGCGAACGGTGGGACGGTTCGCTCGGCGTGTTGTGTCTGGCCGACACCATAGCGATGGGCGCGCTGAGGGAGTTCGCCGACCACGGCATCGTGGTGCCCCGGGACGCGAAGATCATGGGGTTCGACGACATTCCCTTCGCCGAGTACTCCAATCCGTCCATCAGCACGGTGCGGATGGACGTTCCCGCGATGGCGCGGGAGGTCATCGACCGGATGATCCGCATGATCGACGCCAATGCCGGGGATGGCGCCGATGACGGCGTCATGCACGGGCACGTGCCGTTCCAGGTGGTGGCCCGCGATTCGACGGGCGCGTAGTTTCGGACAGCTCTTTGGGGTGTTTTGGCTGGCTCCGGGCGGCTCCGGGAGGGAAACCCCGGGGCCGGGAGGGTCACGGTCAGTCGTCGAACAGCGCGTGGTCGGTGGCGGGGTATCCGGCCTCGAAGGCGAGATCGAGTCGCGAGCCGATCAGCCGGGCGAGCGTGCGCAGGGCATCGGTCCGGGTCGCCGTGTCGGAGGATGCGGAGTCGCCGGAGCTGCCCGAGCCGGTGCCGGAGTCGCCGGACGTGCCAGACGTGCCGGATGCCTCGTCGGTTCCGACCTGCCCGGTCTCGCCGGAGACGGCGGCGAGTTCCTCCCGCGCGCAGTTCGCCTCGACCACGGCCAGCGTCGAGGCGCGCAGCCCATTGGCCGGGTCGGTCGCCGTCACGGGATTCGCGAGCAGCGCGCCGACCTCGTAGACCTTCTGCCGCGGGTCGTCGGCCGGCTTGGTCCCGGCCAGCGAGATCAGGCGCTCGCCGGTGGTCTTGTGCCCGTTCGACAGGGCGAGCGAAGCGCCGCTCGCGCCGCGGGCCGTCAGTATCTCCGCGGAGAATCCGGCGCGGTCCTCCGCCAGCGCCATGCCGTCGAGCACGGTTCCGGCGATATCCAGCACATCCGTGCCGGACAGGGCGGACACGTCGGAGAGGGTGATTTCGCCGCCGCCGGTTTCGATGCCGAGCCGGCCGGCGATTGAGCGGAACAGGTGCCGGGACTGCGCCGCACGGATCGTGCCCTCGTCGAAGCGATCGGTGCATTCGGCGGCGACGTCGATCCACTGGTCCTGCGCCGTCAGCGCGGCCGCATAGCGCGCGCCAAGCGGTTGCCAGCCGTCCGCGTGCAGCGTGCTCATGACCTCCGTCGCCGTGGAATACGCGCTTTCGCAGGGGCTCATCCGCTGCTCCGATTCGGCCCTGCCCGCATACCGGGGCGCCGAGCAGGAGGCGAGCCCGGCCGCCATCGCCATCGAGAGCGCGGCGGCGAGGACACGCCTGCACGGCGCTTGGCTGCGCGCTGAATCCCGAAGACGTGTCTGCATAAGCACTTACACTAATATCTGACTGTGACCATCAGGGCCCTAGCGCTCGGAATAACTTCAAATAGGAGGTCTTGACCCATGGAACTGGACCTGTCAGGAATGCATCAGCTCGCCGCTGAGCAAGGTATTGACCCCGAGACGCTGGATGCGGCACTGTCGGAAGCGTTGCGCCTTGCGTATCTCAAAACGTCCCACGCCTCCAAGCACGCCCGCGTGGAGCTGGACAACCGCGCCGGCACCTTCACCGTGTGGGCGCAGGACGAAATCCCGACCGAACCGACCGAGGACAACCCCCATCCGGCCCCGACCCTGGGCGAGCCGTATGACGACACCCCGCGCGATTTCGGCCGCCTCGCCGCCGCCACCGCGCGCCAGGTGTTCACCCAGCTGTTCCGCAAGGCGGAGGACGACCGGGTGTTCGGCGCATTCTCCGGCCAGAAGGGCAAGCTGGTGACCGGCATCGTGCAGCAGGACGCCAAGGACCCGACCAACGTGCATGTCGCCATCGGCGACGTCGAGGCGATCCTGCCCCGCCGCGAGCAGGTGCCGGGTGAGCGCTACCGCCACGGCGAGCGTCTGCGCGTCTACGTGGTGAACGTGGCCCGCGGGCTCAAGGGGCCGGAGATCGTCGTGTCCCGTTCCCACCCCGAACTCGTACGCCAGCTGTTCGAGCGCGAAGTGCCCGAGCTCGTGTCCGGCGCGGTGTCGATCATGGCCATCGCCCGCGAGGCCGGCGCCCGCACCAAGATCGCCGTCAAGGCCAACACCGAGGGCGTCAACCCGAAGGGCGCGCTGATCGGTCCCGGCGGCGCCCGCGTGCGCGCCGTGATGGAGAACCTCGGCCCGGAGAAGATCGATATCGTCGACTGGTCCGACGATCCGGCGAAGTTCGTCGCGTCCGCGCTGTCCCCGGCCGTCGCGACCGGCGTGCAGGTGATCAGCGAGAAGAACAAGACCGCCATCGCGTTCATCCACGACGACCAGCTGTCGCTGGCGATCGGCAAGGAGGGGCAGAACGCCCGTCTTGCCGCCAAGCTGACCGGCTGGAAGATCGGCATCGAATCCGCCGAGGCGCACGCGAAGAAGACGGCGGCAGCCGACAAGTGACGCCGACGCGCCGCGGCACCGCATGGCGGCGCCGTCCGGCGGCCGACGAGGTATCGTCACCGGGGCCGCGGGCATCATCGCCCGCGGCCCCGGCGCGTGATGGGGCCGTGTCGCCACGCACATCCACCGGCACGAGTATGCTGGTCACGGAATCCGAGCGTGGCCGCCTTCTGCGGCCATGCCTTGATTTTACAGAACGAGGTAGCACGATCATGGTCGCACGATGAGACAGGGTAGGCTCTCGACAATCGAACATTGACCGCGCCTCCATACGCGCGGTCCAGATAGGAGAAATATTAGTGGCGAAAGCACGCGTGTATGATTTGGCCAAGGATCTTGGCGTCGAAAGCAAGGACGTCCTTGCCAAGCTCAAGGATATGGGCGAATTCGTCAAGTCGGCATCATCTACAGTGGAAGCGCCGGTGGTCCGCCGTCTGAAGGCGGCGTTTGCCGACGGCAAGTCCGACAACAAGCCGGCTGGTGGTTCCAGGAAGGCCACGCCGGCCACACCCGCGGCGCGGCCGACTCCGGCTGCCCCTGCGGCACGTCAGCACACTTCGGCCCAGCCGCATGCCCCCAAGCCGGGCGCGCAGGCGGTTCCGGTCCCCGCAGCACCCAAGCCGGCGTCGCCGGCCCACTCCAAGCCGTCGCAGCAGCGCGACGGGCGTCCCAACCGCGAGGGCGGGCGCGATCGCGGATACGGCCGTGACGGCGGCCGCGACCGCGAGTACGGCCGTGACGGCGGGCGCGACAACCGCGGCCGCAACGGCCAGTCGCGCATGAACCATGCGCCGCGCAACAATGACGGGCGTTCGTCCGGCCCGATGCCGCACGCGCCCCGCCCGCAGTCGCTGCAGAACGCGAATCCGGGCCAGAACCAGGGCGGCCAGCCCACGCCGGGGCCGCGTCCGGGCAACAATCCGTTCAGCCGCAAGCAGGGCATGCATACGCCTACGCCGGGTGACATCCCGCGTCCGCATCCGATGGCCCGCCCCACCGCGAACAACAACGAGGGTCGCGGCCGTGGCGGCCGTCCGGGCCAGGGCCGCGGCGGTTTCCGTGGCCGTCCGGGCCAGGGTGCCCAGGGTGCACCGCGTCCCGGCCAGTGGGGCCATAACCGTCCGGGTCAGGGCGGCGCTCAGGGTCGTCCGGGCCAGGGCGCCCAGGGCGGTCGTCCGGGTCAGGGCGGCAACCGCTTCGGCGGCTCCGGCCAGGGTGGCTATCAGGGCGGCGGCGCGCCGAGCAACGGTCCCGCGCGCACCGGCGGCCGCGGAGGCCGCGGCGGCGCCGCAGGCGCGTTCGGACGTCAGGGCGGCAAGTCCTCGAAGGCCCGCAAGAACCGTCTTGCGAAGCGTCAGGAGTTCCAGGAGCTGAAAGCTCCGGTCATCGGCGGCGTGCGCATCCCGACCGGCAACGGCCAGACCGTGAAGCTGCGTCAGGGCGCCTCGCTGGCCGATCTGGCGGAGAAGATCAACGTCAACCAGGCCGCGCTGGTCACCGTGCTGTTCCATCTCGGCGAGATGGCCACGGCCACGCAGTCGCTCGACGAGTCGACCTTCCAGATCCTCGGCGAGGAAATCGGCTGGAACATCAAGATCGTGTCCGCCGAAGAGGAGGACAAGGAGCTGCTGCAGCAGTTCGACATCAACCTGGATGACGAGGAGCTGCAGGAGGACGAGGACTTGAAGCCGCGTCCGCCGGTCGTCACCGTCATGGGCCATGTCGATCACGGTAAGACCCGACTGCTCGACGCGATCCGCAACACCAACGTCATCGCCCGTGAGGCCGGCGGCATCACGCAGCGCATCGGCGCCTACCAGGTGACCGTGGATCTCGATGGGCAGAAGCGCAAGATCACCTTCCTCGATACCCCTGGCCACGAGGCGTTCACCGCCATGCGTGCCCGCGGTGCCGAGCTCACCGATATCGCGATCCTCGTGGTCGCCGCGGATGACGGCGTGATGCCGCAGACCGTCGAGGCCATCAACCACGCGCAGGCGGCCCACGTGCCGATCGTCGTGGCGGTCAACAAGATCGACAAGCCGGGCGCGAACCCCGACAAGGTGCGCGGCCAGCTCACCGAGTTCGGCCTGGTGCCGGAGGAGTACGGCGGCGACACGATGTTCGTCGACATCTCCGCCAAGCAGGGCACGAACATCGACAAGCTGCTCGAATCCGTGCTGCTCACCGCCGACGCGGAGCTCGATCTGCGCGCCAACCCGGATATGGACGCCCGCGGCGCCACCGTCGAAGCCCGACTCGACAAGGGCCGCGGCGCCGTGGCTACCGTGCTGGTGCAGTCCGGCACGCTGCACGTCGGCGACGCGATCGTGGCCGGTACGTCCTATGGCCGCGTGCGCGCCATGCTCGACGAGAACGGCCAGCACATGAAGGAGGCCGCGCCGTCCACGCCTGTGCAGGTGCTGGGCCTGACCTCCGTGCCGACCGCCGGTGACCTGTTCCTGGTGGCTCCGGACGACCGCACCGCCCGCCAGATCGCCGAGAAGCGCCAGGCCACCGAGCGTGCCGCCCAGCTGGCCAAGCGCCGCAAGGTCGTCTCGCTCGAGAGCCTCAAGGAGCAGTTCGCCAAGTCCGAGGTCGACATGCTCAACATCGTCATCAAGGGCGATTCGTCCGGCTCCGTCGAGGCGCTGGAGGACTCCCTGATGAAGATCGAGGTGTCCGACGAGGTCGGCATCCAGGTCATCCACCGCGGCGTCGGCGCGATCACCCAGAACGACGTCAACCTCGCCACGGTCGACAAGGCCGTCATCATCGGCTTCAACGTGCGTCCGAACCGCCAGGTCGCGGACCTCGCCGAGCGCGAGGGCGTGGAGATCAAGTACTACTCGATCATCTACAAGGCCATCGAGGACATCGAGGCCTCCCTCAAGGGCATGCTCAAGCCGGAATACGAGGAGGTCACCACCTCCCACTCCGAGATCCGCGAGATCTTCCGCTCCTCCAAGTTCGGCAACATCGCCGGCGTCATGGTGCAGGACGGCGAGGTCAAGCGCGGTACGAAGTGCCGTATCCTGCGCAACGGCGTCGCCACGGTCAACGACCTCGAGATCTCCTCGCTGCGTCGCTTCAAGGACGACGTCACCTCGGTCGCGGAGGGCTACGAGGCCGGTATCAACCTCGGCTCCTTCAACGACATCGAGATCGGCGACATCATCGAGACCTTCGAGATGCGCGAGATCGAGCGCAAGTAGGCCAACGGCCGGCTCCTTCGGCTGGCCGGGCGCGCGGACACCGCGGCCCGGTGCCATGCGAGAGCGCGTGCGAAGCGCCCGTCCCCTTACGGCGGCGGGCGCTTCGCCGTTGTCAGGCCATTGACGGGCCGTGGCATGGGCCGGGGGATGTGCGACGATAGAACCCAAGAAATCCATGTATCACCATTCAAATCGAGTGCAAAGGAAACACTGATGGCAGGAACGAACCCGCGCGCCGCGCGCATCGCCGCGCTGATCCAGCGCGTCGTCGCCTCGTCGATGGAGGCGCAGCTGCATGACAAGCGCCTTGCGAACGTGACGATCACCGAAGTGCGCGTCACCAACGATCTGCAGATCGCGAAGATCTACTGGACGCAGCTGGGGCACGAAGGCAAGGAGGACGGCGAACGCCGCCGCGCCAAGCAGGCCCTAGACCAGGCGAGAGGCCGTCTGCGCACGCTGGTCGGTACCAAGGCCGGTCTGCGCCTGACCCCGCAGCTGCAGTTCATCTTCGACGAGGTGCCCGGCGAGGCGACCGAGATCGAGGACATTCTTCTGGTGGCGCGCAAGCGCGACGAGGAGCTCGCCAAGGCCCGCTCGAACGCGCATTATGCCGGCGAGGCCGATCCGTACAAGCATCCCGACGAGGATGACGACGATTTCGACGACGATTTTGACGACGACGAATCCGACGATGCCGATGATCCGGACGACGGGTACGGCGACGCCGTCGAGGTCGAGGAATTCGACGGGTCCGAGGAATCCGGCAGCGCGGCCTGACCGGCGCGCAGCCCGGTACGCCGCGGTTCTGACACAAGGGGAGTGGATATGGCATCGCAAGGGCCGCAGCCGTCCGGGCTGCTGATCGTGGACAAGCCGCAGGGCGTGACCAGCCATGACGTGGTGGCCGCCGCGCGCGGCGCGCTGCATACGAAAAAGGTGGGCCACGCCGGCACGCTCGACCCGATGGCCACCGGCGTGCTGGTCATCGGCTTCGGCAACGCCACGCGCCTGCTCAACTACATCGTCGACCACGACAAGACGTACGAGGCGACGATCAGGCTCGGGCAGTCCACCGACACCGACGACGCCGACGGCACGCCGATCGCGCCGGACGGCCCGGCGGCGTCTGCCGGTTGTGCCGGTCACGGTACCCGGCGGGACGGTACGCAGGAGGATGCGGACCTGCGGATGCCTGATCGCGCCGCCGTGGAGCGCGCGATCGCGGAGCATTTCCTCGGCGACATCGAACAGGTGCCGAATGCGTTCTCCGCGATCAAAATCAACGGCCAGCGGGCCTATGACCTGGCCCGCGAAGGCAAGGCGGTCGAACTCAAGGCCCGCCCCGTCACGATCGGCGAGTTCACGGTGCTCGACGCGCGGTACGGGTATACGGACGCGTCCCGTGCCGGCGCGCCGCTTGCGGCGGCGAACGACTTCCCCTCGGCGGCGCAGGTGGTGGATCTCGATGTGCGCGTGAGCTGCTCCTCCGGCACCTATATCCGCGCATTGGCGCGCGATCTGGGCGCGACGCTCGGCGTCGGCGGTCATCTGACCCGACTGCGCCGCACGCGCGTCGGCCGGTTCGCGCTTGACGGCGACCATGCGGCCCACGCCGTGACCGCGCACGTCGAAACCCGCACCTTCACCAATCGCGACGGGGAGACCGTGACCCGGAACCGCGCGGTGCTCGACGCGGCCGGCGAGGAGCTGCTGTCCCGCGCGCTGACCATGGCCGATGCGGTCGCCGCGGCGATGCAGACGGTCGCGATCAGCGGGCACGACGCCGCCGAGCTGCGCTTCGGAAGGCGCATCCCCTGCGGTGGCAAGGGCATCGCGGCCGCCGTGGTGCCGGAAACCGGCGACGTCGCGGCGATCGTGGAGCGCACCGGGCGCGGCGAGGCCAAGCCGGTGACTGTGTTCGCCGCCTGACGCGCGCGGTAGCGTATGGTGCCCCGCCGGTGGAGGCTGTCGGCGTAAGCCGACTGGGGTGGTCCGACGGTGCCGTGAGGAGTTTTTCAGGTATCCGAGAAACGGACGAGCTGCTAGAGTGGATGCGATTGATTCGTGACGCGCGGCACCGCGCAACCGACCAGAGGAACCCAGAGGAACAGCATGAAGATCACCCGACTCACCCCCGACCCGACCGGCTTGGTAGCATGGCCGACACTGAGCTCGAACAAGAAATCCGTGGTGACCGTCGGCGTGTTCGACGGGTTCCACCAGGGGCACCGGGCGGTCGTCGAGCGGGTGGTGGAACTGGCCGCCAAGGAGCGCGCCTTCTCCGTGGTGATCCTGTTCGACCCGCGCCCGGGACTGGTGCACCGGTACGCCGCCGAGCACCATGGCATGGACCCCGATGAGGGCATCGCCGATACCGAGGCGCTGACCGGCGTGGACGAGCGCATCCGTCTGATGCGCCAGATGGGCGTCGACCATGTGCTGCTGGTCCGCTACACGCTGGCGTTCGCCGCCAAGTCCTACCGCTTCTTCCTCGGCCAGCTGGTCGGCAAGATCGGCATGCGCACGCTGGTGCTCGGCCAGGATGCGGCCATGGGCAAGGATCGGGCCGGCGACGTCAAGGCGATCGAGAACCTGGCGCTCGCCACCGGCGTCTTCGAACTGGACGTCGTGGACGACCGCGGCCCCGGATACGTGCGCATCCCGGCCGATGCGGCGCCGCATATGCCGAGCGAGCCGGGCGAGCCGAAGGACCCGACCGAGGGCATGACCAAGGCCGAGCTGCGCGCGTGGAGCAAGAAGCATCAGGGGCGCAAGCAGCGTATCTGGAGCTCCACCAATGTCCGGTATCTGCTTGGGCAGGGCCGCATCGTCGACGCGAACGCGATTCTGGGTCATCCCCACGCCGTCGAAGGCACGGTGATCCATGGCGAGGAGCGCGGGCGCACCATCGGATTCCCGACGGCGAACCTCGAGGAACCGGTGGTCGGGTATCTGCCGGTGGACGGCGTGTACGCCGGCTGGCTGGTCGATCTGGGGGAGGAGCGCGATACGGTGCCCTCGAACGGCGATGCCGAGGCGACCTCCCGCGTGGCCTCGGACGACACCGCCCGCATCGCCCCCCACTCGCCGTGGCGGTGGCCCGCGGCGATCTCGATCGGCACCAAGCCCACATTCAGCGAGAAGACCGGACTACACGAGCGGGTGATCGAGGCCTATGCCGTCACCGATGACTGGCTCGACCTGTACGGGCACCGCGTGCGCATCGAATTCGCCGGATTCTTGCGCCCCCAGGTGCGTTTCGACGGCGTGGACGCCCTGAAGGACGAACTGGCCCGCAACGTCGAGGAAACCAAGCGCCTCACCGCCTGACGCAACGTATGGCTCCCCTCATAGAGGGGAGCTGTCGGCGTAGCCGACTGAGGGGAGCAGAGCTGCACGCACCAAACCCACTAGTGCCGGAAGTGGCTGAAGAACTCCTTGGTCTCCGGGTTCTGCGACTCGTCCATGACCTCGCGCGGCGTGCCGTTCTCGGCGATGACGCCGTGGCGCAGCAGCACGATGCGGTCGGCCGCGTCATGCGCGAAGCTCATCTCGTGCGTGGCCATCAGGATCGTGGTGCCCTGGTCCTTGAGCTCGGCGACCATGTTGAGCACCTCGCCGACCAGCATCGGGTCGAGCGCCGAGGTGATCTCGTCGAGCAGCAGCAGTTCGGGGTCGGTCATCAGCGCGCGGGCGATCGCCACGCGCTGCTGCTGACCGCCGGACAGCTGATCCGGGTAGGCGGAGGCCTTCGCGCGCATGCCGATGCGGTCGAGCAGCTCCAGCGCACGCGATTCGGCGCGCTCCTTGTCCCAATGGTGCACCTTGATCGCCGCCAGGGTGACGTTCTTGAGCACCGACATGTGCGGGAACAGGTTGAACTGCTGGAACACCACGCCGATGCGCGCGCGGATTCGGTCCTGATTGGCCCGCGGGTCGGTGATGTCGGTGTCGCCGAGCCAGATCTGGCCGTCGTCCACCTGCTCGAGCAGATTCACGCACTTCATCAGCGTGGACTTGCCGGAGCCGGACGGGCCGAGCAGCGCCACGACCTCATGGCGGCGCACCTCGAAGGAGATGCCGCGCAGCACCTGCGTGGAACCGAAGGACTTGCGGATGTTGTCCAGCCGCAGGATGGCGTCGCTGCCGGACTTGGCTGCCGGCGCGGCGGCCGGAACGCCCTGTGCCGGCGAATGCTGATCGTTCAGAGTGCTCATACCGTGCCTCCACTGAGCTCGCGGGCGCGCAGACGCGCCGAATACCAGTCATTAAGCAGAATGAACGGCACGCTCATGATGATGAACAGCACGCTCGCCACCACGTACGGGGTGAAGTTGTAGGTGCTGGCCACCTGGATCTGCGCGGCGCGCACCGCGTCGACGGCGCCCAGCACCGAGATCAGGCCGACGTCCTTCTGCATGGCGATGAAGTCGTTCATCAGCGCCGGCGCGACCTTGCGCAGCGCCTGCGGGATGATGATCATGCGCATGGTCTGCCCCGAGGTCAGGCCCAGCGAACGCGCCGAGGCGCGCTGCGAGGGGTGCACGTCCTGGAATCCGGCGCGCAGCACCTCGGCGACGTATGCCGAGTAGGTCATGATCACGGCGATGGTGCCGAGCACCGACGCCGGGATGCGCCCGAAGATGCCGAGACCGGGGATGCCGAAGCCGATCAGGTACAGCACGACGATCATCGGGATGCCGCGCATCACCGTGGTGTAGATCTGCGCGAGCGCGCGCAGCGGGAACAGGATCGGGGACCGGCTGATGCGCATGACGGCGAGCAGCGTGCCCAGAATGCCCACACCGATCACGGCGAAGAACAGCACCTCGACGTTGAGCCACAATCCCTTGAGCACTTCGGGGAAGGACGAGACGAAATACTTGGCGGAGAAGAACGACTCTTGGACCCTTGACCATCCGGGAGACATCTTGAGCAGGGTGACGGCCAGCACGGCCAGCACGATGGTGCTGATGACGCTGGTGACCACGGACTGCAGGTCCTGGCGGCGGCGGTACTGCTGCCGTTTCAGCTCGACCTCGCTCACGTGGCTTGCGACTGTTGATTCACGTTGTGGCATAGTAGTTATTCAACCACCAAATCTTCCCAATTATGATGTCCTGTCCGTTACGGACGGGTCGCGACTCGGGGGCATGTCCGTCCATAACGCAAAAATCGCGCCGTGCCCTGCCGGCACGGCGCGATTCATAGGTCCTGTCTGCGCCGGTTGGCGCGGGGACTACTTGAGTTCCGGAATGTCGGTGGTGTACGCGGCGAGCCACTTCTCCTGCAGGCTCTTAAGCGTGCCGTCCTTCTCCAGGGCGTTGACTGCGTCGGTGACCTTGGCGGTCAGCTTCGAGCCCTTCGGCAGCACGATGCCCATGCCCTGCGGGTCCTCGGAGCCCGGGATCTGGCCGATGACCTTGGCGTTCTTCACCTGGTTGGATTCCACGACGTTGACGGCGGTCGGGGTGTCGAACACGATGGCGTCGAGCTGGTTGGCGTCGAGCGCCTGGGCGAGCACGGCGTTGTCGTTGAAGGTCTGGATGTCGGACTTGATTTTGTCCTTGGCGAAGTCATAGCTGGTGGTGCCGACCATGGCGCCGATGGTGGCGTCCTTGAGGTCGGCGAGCGACGTGGCGGACGCGTACTTGGAGTCCTTGCGCACCACCACGGACTGGGTCGGGTTGTAGTAGCTGGGGGAGAAGTCCACGGCGTTCTTGCGCTCGTCGGTGATGGAGAACTGCTGGATGTTCAGGTCGAAGTCCTTGGAGCCCGGGGCGATGGCCGCGTCGAAGGTGGTGCGGGTCCACTTGACGTTGTCCTTCTTGAAACCGAGCTTGTCGGCGACGGCGTAGATCAGGGCCGCCTCATAGCCCTCGCCGGATTCCGGCTTGTTGTTGAGCACCCACGGGGTGTAGGCCGGCTCGCCGGTGGCCACGGTCAGCGTGCCCGGCGTGATGGTCTGCTGCGTGATGTCGTTCGAATCCGTGGCCGTCTCGGCCTTGTTGCCGCTGTTGCTGCTGCCGCATGCGGTGACGGCCACCAGCGACGCCACAGCGAGGGCTGCGGCCGCGGTGCGCTTGATGATGGTGAATGCGCTCATTGAAGGTACCTTCCTCTTTTCGGTGATGCGCCGTGCCAGGGCGCGACGACACTCGTGCCCCAGTGTATCCATCCCCTGTAACCAACGTGCAGGGGCGGTTATGGACGCTGGTTATAATGCGTTACCGCATGTCGGGGGCCTTGTCTGCACCGCTGGGCACGATCGACGTATGAGCAACATCACCATCGCCATTCAGTGCGCTCTGCCGAAGGAGGCAGCGCCCATCATCGCCGCGCTCGAAGGGGTGCGCCGTCATGACGAGTTCGGCGTCGAGGTCGCCGAGGGAACCTATCGCGGCGTCGGCACGGTGGTCTGCATCGGCGGCATGGGCACCGTGAGCGCCGGGGCGGCCACGCAGCTGATCATCGCCCGCTGCGAACCGAAGCTGCTGATCTTCAGCGGCATCGCCGGCGGGCTGAACCCGCGCCTTGGCGTCGGCGACATCGTGGTCGGCGCCGAGCTGCACTATCTGGAGACGAACACGCCGATCATCGCCGAATGCGCGCCGTATCTGGAATGGTTCCGTTCCGATGAGGGACTGGTCGTCGCCGCGGAACGCGCACTGGATCGTGGCGGGTACCGGCAGGTGCCTTCGCTCAGGCAGGACATGGATGATGACGGGGCGGACGGGCGGCACGCCCCGCGGCTGGGCGCCGGCCCCCGCTACGTGCGCGGCGTCGTCGCGACCAGCGACCAGTTCAACACGGACGCCGACGTGCTGCGCCACATCGTGGAGAGCGTGCACGCCGACTGCGAGGAGATGGAGGGCGCCGCAGCGGCCCATGTCAGCGCCAAGTGCGGCGTGCCGTTCCTGGCGATCCGCTCGATCAGCAACCGCTGCGGCGAATCCTACGAATCGCTGGACGGCCACGAGCATGACCTGGTCAACGCGGCCGACGCCGCGGCGACCGTCACGCTCGGCACGCTCGACGCGCTGATGGAGAACGGCACGCTTGCCGCGGCGCCTACTGCAGCGTGAATCCTTCGAAGGTGAACCCGGGGCTCACCACGCAGGAGACGAGCGCGTCGCCTGCGCCGGGCACCGTGCGCTGCCACACCCCGGCCGGCACGATGGCGTGACCGACCGGTGCGGCGGCACTCGGCGCGGCGCCCCGGCCGGCCTCATCCCCACCGCGCAGCCCCGTTCCCAGCACCACGGTCCGCCGCTGGCCCGCATCGGCCGCCGGCGCGTCCCCGCTGCCGCCCAGCTCCAGCGTGACGTTCGCCGGCCCGTGCCACAGCCAGATCTCGTCGGCATCGACCTTGTGCCATGCGCTGGCATCGCCGGCCGGCAGCAGGAAGTAGATCAACGACGCCAGAGGGCGGCCGCCGATGTTCCCGTCGATCGGCGACGCCCAGTCGCGCGTGTACCAGCCACCCTCGGGGTGCTCCTGCAACCCCAGAGAGGACACCACCGAACGGGCGTAGGGGCTCATGTCTTCCAGTGCGATGCTCATCGTGCTGCTCCTTGCTTGCGGTATGGGATTGCGATCGGATTGCGATATCGGATTGCGGTACGGGATCTGGCGGATCACCAGGCGCCGTCGTTGTAGACCTCGCGCCCCGAGATCACGGTGGCGCGGTTCGTGCCGGCGCCGTGGCGCACCAGCACCTCCAGCGTGTCCTCGATGCCGCGCGGCGTGGCCACGTAGACGGGGATGTCGAAGAACGCCAGATCGGCCATCGCGCCGGCGTTGATCTGGCCGATGCGGCCGGCGCCGACATGCAGGCCGAGCTCCTGCGCGCCGCCGAGCGTCATCATGCGGATCAGCCGGTGGGACAGGTCGTCGCCCTCGTAGCCCTGCTCGCGCGCCAGGTCGTAGAGCATGGCCACGTCGTCGAGCACGTCGAGGCTGGGCGAGCTGGACAGCGAGTCGGTGCCGACGGCCAGCAGGTTGCCCTCCTCCAGATAGTTGCGGACCGGGGCGTCGCGGCCGGTGACGGTGATGCGGTTCGACCGCGGGCACAGTGCCACGCCGACGCCGCGCTGGCGCAGGATGCGCCGGTCCTCCTTGTCTGCCCACACGCCGTGCGCGATGTGCACGTCCGGCCCGAGCGAGCCGAGCTGGTCGAGGAACTGGACTGCCGAGGCCCCCTTGCCCGACTCCCGCAGCTGCTGGTAGCTGGTCCAGTCGTCATTGCGCCAGTCGGCCGTCGAATAGGTGGACAGCGTGGTGTCGCGCTTGCCGGCCTCCATGGGGGTCTCCGCCAGATGGATGTGCAGGCGCATGTCGAGCTGGCGCGCGATGTCGGGCAGATCCACGAACGGCGCGGTCTCCAGCGTGTACGGGGCGTGCGGGCTGATGCCGATGCTCGGCAGGTCGGCCTCGCGCATGCGCCCGAGATGGCCGACCAGATTGCGGATGCCCGCGCTGTGCCAGGCCTCGTTGCTCCAGTCCATCACCTCCCAGTAGGCCACGCCGTGCATGCCCTGCGAGGCCAGCGCCGTGGCCGCCTCGGGGTCGGTGACGATGTCGGCCGCGGCCGTCGTGCCGTTTTCGACCATCATGCGCGCGCCGGTCTCGGCGGAGGCCTTCCACGCCCCCTCTTCCGCGCCGATGCGCCGGTACACCTGGTCGAACGCCAGCTCCCAGTCGTGGAAGTTGGCATAGCCGCCCTGCCCGACCTGCGCCATGGTGGTGTACTGCAGGTGCGTGTGCGCGTTGATGAGGCCGGGCGTGATGACGCCGTGCCAATGGCGTTCGTCGATGCGCCCGTGCGGTGCCAGATCCTGCTTGAGGGTGTCAAGCACCCACCGCCGCGTGCCGACGTGGACCACACGGCTGCCGGAGACCGCGATCGCGCCGTCCATGATCACCGGTCCGGTCACGGGGATGATCAGCGGGGCGCTGTACAGGGTGACCGACTCCAGCGGCGCCGGATGGGCCGCCGCGTACAACGGGTCGAAGGAATCGTCGGACATCATGCCTCCTGTGCATGGTCGGGGCCGGTCTGGCCGCCGGATGCCCGGTCGGCGGGCGGCTGGTCGGTTCCGGCGCTGTCGGCGAAACGGGTGAGCGTCCAGTCGTAGCCGTTGTCGGGCTCGGCGGAACTTGCGGCGAATCCGCGTACGGCGAGGGCCGCGGCGGCGATGCGACGGTCGGATGCGGCGCCCAGCCGCATGAGACCGGGCGCGGTCTCGTCGCGATGCGTGAGCAGCCAGGCCACGGCGCTCGCCTGCACGGCGAAGCTCAGGTCCATGATCTCGATGGGATTGCCGCCGCCAGCGGTGTAGTTGACGCCGTCGCCCTCAGCGAGGAGCGTGAGGGTCGGGCCATCGGGGATCGCGATGTCGCGTCGGCAGCATTCGGCCACGTGGCGGAACCCGGGGATGTCGTCCAGCGCGATCTCATTGGCGATGCCGCCGATCACGGACAGCACCGCGCCCGTGCGCATGCGGCGCATGTGCCGCATCGTGACGGTGTGCCGCACGCCGGTCGCCGAAACGACCATGTCGGCGTTCTCGAGCGAGTCGTCGATGCTCCGCGCCGCGAACCCGTCGAACACGGCCTGCAGCGCGGCGACCGGGTCGGTGTCGCAGACCGTGACCCGCGCGCCGAGCGCGCGCACGCGCAACGCGAACCCCCGTCCGACCGGGCCGTAGCCGATCACCGTGACCCGGCTGCCAGCGAACGCCTTGGCTCCGAGAATGCCCTGCATGGTGGTCACGCAGCTTTCGCCGGTACCGTGCGCGTTGTCGAAGCCGGTTTTGAGCACGCTGTCGTTGACCGCGACGACCGGGAAGGGCAGTCGGCCGGCATCCTGCATGGCCTGGAACGCGCGCACGCCGCTGGTGGTCTCCTCGCACACGCCGATCAGATCGCCGAGCAGTTGAGGGCGTTCCGCGGCGGCCAGACGGGAGAAGCTGGCGCCATCGTCGATGATGATGTGCGGGCGGATCTCGTCGAGCAGGCGCAGCGCGCCCTGATGGGCCTGCTCGGGCGTCCATTCGGCGTCGGCCTCGACGGCGATGCCTTCGGCACGCAGCTGGTCGGCGACGCGCCGGTCGGTCTCGGCCGGGTCGCAGAACACGCCGACCGTCGCTCCGGCGCGGCGCAGCGCGCGCAGCAATACGGCGGTCTTCGGCTCCAGCACCAGGCATACGGCGATGCGCACGTTCCGGAAATCGGCGTCACGGCACAGTTCTCCCATAAGCGTGCGCAATACCGGCATATGCCGTTCGGCATGGGCGATCGCCTCGGCGCCGGTCCAGTCGCGGGCATCGGGCGTGCGGCTGAGCGGGGCGGACGCGTCGACGGCGAACGGGGCATCGTCGGCCGTCGGGACCGGGACGGCGGCCGTTGCGGCCGTATCGCCGGCATCGGCGATGCCGACCGGCCGCGGGGCCGTCCCGACGATCATGCCCCACTGCTGCGCCGCGTCCGCGAACCGGTCATCGGGCGCCCCCGACAGGCCGGTCCCGGCCAGCGACCGGTTCGTGCGCTGCGAATATTCCATCGCCCATTCGGCGAAACGCGAATCGGTCATGCGCGTGTACTCCTTGCCCTCCGTGCGCTCGTATGCATTCATCATGCCACGTCACGGCGCTCCTGTCAGCTTCCGCCGGCCGCGCCCCCGCCGCGCCCCGCCGCGATGCCGCAGTCAGACCACCTTGAGCGCGGACAGGGCGTCCCGCAGCGTGCCGACCTCGACGATCGTCAGCCCGGCGATGGCGATCCGCTTGCGCGACACGGGCGCCACGGCCGTCGTGAAGCCCAGGCGGGCCGCCTCGCGCAGGCGGTATTCCAGCCGGGGGACCGGGCGCACCTGGCCGGTCAGCGAGATCTCCCCGACCGCGCAGGTCGTGCGCGCGATCGGCTTGGATTTCGCGGCGCTCGCCAGCGCGGCGACGATCGCCAGATCGCAGGCCGGCTCCTTCGCCAGGCCGCCGGCGATCGTGGATACATACAGATCGTTCGCCAGCAGGTTGACCTTGCCGTGCCGGTACAGCACGGCGGTCAGCATCGCGATGCGATTCGAATCCACGCCGTTGACCGCGCGGCGAGGCGTCGGCAGCACCGAGGCGGTGACCAGCGACTGCACCTCGATCGGCAGGCTGCGGTGGCCGTCCAGCGTGAAGGTGACGCAGGTGCCCTCGACCGGCGTCTCGCCGGCGGACAGGAACAGGCCGGAGGGGTCCGACACCTCTTCGATGCCCTCGCCGCTCATGTCGAAGCATCCGACCTCGTCGGTCGGGCCGAAGCGGTTCTTCACCGCGCGCAGCATGCGCAGCGCGGTCTCCGGGTCGCCCTCGAACTGGCAGACCACGTCCACCAGATGCTCGAGCGTGCGCGGGCCGGCGATCGAGCCGTCCTTGGTCACATGGCCCACCAGCAGCACGGGGACGTCCAGGGATTTCGCCGTGTCGATCAGTGCGCTCGCCACCTCGCGCACCTGCGTGGACCCGCCGGAGATGCCGTCGACGTCCTGCGACACGATGGTCTGCGCGGAGTCGACGATGGCCAGCGCCGGCCGCTCCTGCTCGATCAGCCCCAGCACGGTGGCCAGATCGGTGGTCGAGGCGAGCAGCAGGTTGCCCTCGACTGCGTTGATGCGCGTGGCGCGCAGCCGCACCTGCGCTGCCGATTCCTCGCCGGAGATGTACAGCACCTTGCCGCCGGCGGCGGCTTGGGCGCGCGCGATGTTGCCGGCGGTCTCCAGCAGCAGCGTCGACTTGCCGATGCCCGGCTCGCCGGCGATCAGCACCACGGACCCGGGCACGATGCCGCCGCCGAGCACCCGGTCGAATTCGCCGAAGCCGGTTGGCATGCGCGTCACCGTATCGGTGTCGATCTGCGTGATGGGCCTGGCGCTGTGGCGGGCGGAGACCGTGCCGGCCGTCGTGCGCGCGGTACGGCCCGGGGCCGCCGTGCGCGACGACGCCGCGGCCGGGCGCGCCTCATGGAATTCCTCGATGGTGCCCCACTGCCCGCATTCGGGGCAGCGGCCATACCATTTCGGGCCGTTCCAACCGCATTCGGAACACAGGTACTGTACGGACGACTTAGCCATGACAGCGACGCTATCGAGCTTTCGGGACAACGGTGCGCGGGCGGTGCGCGAGTAGCGCGCGAGAGGGAGCGCGGGCGGTGCGCGGGCGGGTTACGAGTCAGGTGGATGTGAGAGAATCGGCATCATGTCGAATACGCAAATAGCCTCATCATCCCATGGCAAGCTGATCGCCGTTGTGGTCGCCGCGGCGCTGGTCGTCATCCTGGCGCTGCTCTCCGCCTTCGTATGGCCGGGGTGGGCGATGAACAAGACGGTGGACGGCGGCGGTTCCGCCACGCAGTCGCAGCAGCAGTCGTCCAAGACCGAGAAGGAGCCGACGACGCCGAGCATCGATGCCGTGGCGCTGCCGGACGGCGCCTCCGAGCTGCTCAAGGCGATGCCGGATACGGTGTTGAACTATGCGCGCACGAAGGCCGACTCCACCAACGCGTGGGATGCGGCGTCGCCGCTGGAGCAGTACACGCTCACCTATTCCACCGGCGACGAGGCCAAGGACGTGACGCTCACCGTCGCGCAGTGGTCCACCGCCGACAGCGCGAAGAACCAGTATGATGCGCTGTCCGGCGCGCTCACCGGCCAGGAGCTCGGTTCGGGCAGCGTCAAGGTCTCCGGCAACGCGACCGGCAGCTACGTGGCCAAGACGGATGCCAACGACGAGAAGAAGGCCATCGCGGTGTGGCAGAACGACACCGTGGTGTTCCAGGCGACGGGCGCGAAGGCCGCCGTGCAGCGGTTCTATCAGGAGTTTCCGCTGTAAGGTGACGGGTTGATCCGTCCGGGCATGCCCGGTGGTCGTCCGGTTTGCCGGGAATTTTCAGGATTCTCGGAACGCCGGTTCCGTTCGTCCCAGAATGCGTGTACTATTGGGCAAGTTGCAATCTTAACGATTATTTAGGAACGGAGGCTGAGATGGGTTCGGTCATCAAGAAGCGCCGCAAGCGGATGAGCAAGAAGAAGCACCGCAAACTGCTGCGTAAGACTCGCCACCAGCGCAAGTAGTCTTTCGCTCGTTTCGAGCAGTATGGATCCCCGTGAACCTGGGTTTCGACCTCGGTTCGCGGGGATTTTTCGTATGTCGGCCAGGTGTGCGCAGGTTCGGGCATATGCGGTCCATAGCAGTGCGCGAAGTGCACGTTGCATGGAGTGTCGGGGGAGGCTGACGGCGTAGCCGGCTGGGTGCGACTGGTGCCGTCGGACCACCCTCAGTCTCGCTTTCGCGAGCCAGCTCCCGCCGGCGGGAGCGTGAGTCGGGAGTCTTGCCGGCGTGCTGCCCCATAGAACGATGATGGCGCCGTACCCCGTGCTGGGTACGACGCCATCATCCGGTGGATTCGCCTATTCGTCGCCGGCCTTGGCCGTCGGGCGGATCCTACTTGTTGCCGTTGGTCATGACGCGCGGGCCGTTCGGGTCGCCGACGATGACCTTGTCGACCATGTTGAGGAACAGGCCGTGCTCCACCACGCCGACCGTGGTGATGAGGTCCTCGGCGAGATCCTCCGGGTGGTCGATGCGCTCGAGGTGCAGGTCGACCACGTAGTTGTTCTCGTCGGTGCGCACCGGCTTGCCCTCGGCGTCGAGGCGCAGCACCGGCTTGTAGCCCTTGGCCTCGAACTTCTTGATGACGTGGCCGGCGCCGAACGGGATGACCTCGACCGGCAGCGGGAACTTGCCGATGGTGTCGACGACCTTGGACTCGTCCACGATCCACACAATGCGGTTGGAGTTGGTGGCCACGATCTTCTCCCACAGCAGCGCGGCGCCGCCGCCCTTGATGCCGTTGAAGTTCTTGTCGACCTCGTCGGCGCCGTCGATGGTCACGTCGATGTGATCCACGTCGTCGACGTCAACGATCTTGATGCCGTAGCCCTCGGCCTGCTCCTGCGTGCGGCGGGAGGTGGTGACGCCGGTGAACTGCAGTCCTTCCTCCTTGACGCGGCGGCCAAGCTCGTCGACGAGGAAGCGCACGGTCGAGCCCGTGCCCAGTCCGGCGATCATGCCGTCGGTGATCAGCTTGGCGGCTTCGATGCCGGCCGCCTTCTTCAGTGCATCCTGCTGTGCCTTGTCCATAATGCTCCTTAGACGGAAGTGTCGCTTCGCGAGGAAGGCGCGAAGCCCATATCCTATACTATCCGATTTGTTCCTTGATGTGACATTGAGTCATGTTATTGGTCTGATATGTAAGCTTTACGAGGGTATTCATCCGCTCGATCAGTCTTATACCGACCCCACGCATTGTTTCATGTGATGTTTCACGGCTGTTCTCGGGTGGTTGCAGGCGTTTGTTGGCGTTCGCTGGGTGCTTGTTGCTGGGCGCTTGCGGGGCGTTCACGAGTGCCGTATGGCGAACGGCACCTGTTCGAGCGTGATGGTGCCATCCCCGTCGACGTACCCCTCCACGGCGATGAGTCCGCGGATCAGCCGCGGCGTGCCGTCGTACGTCGGGCTGGAGGACGGCGGCGGCGAGAATCGCAGCGTGCCCGACACCGTCAGGCCGGATGGCTGCACGGTCGGTCGCGTGGCCGGGTTTGCGGCCGGTTGCATTGTCTGCACCGGTTGCGGTGTCGATGTCGTCGACTGGGATGCGGACGGGGTCGTGGCTTGGTCCCCGTTGCCGGAGCCGAAGTCGTCTGCGGGGGCGTCGATGGATCCGCCGTCGTGCTTGTCGGCGTCGGAAGACAGGGAAGCCGTGCTCTCGGACGATCCGGAGGCGCGGCCGTCGCCGGTGTCGTCGGCAGATGTGGCGGGAGAATCGAGCGGACCGCTCTTGTCTGCGGCGTCATCCGCGCCGGCGGCGCCCGCCGTGTATCCGCCCAGGTCCTGAGGCACGCCTTCGGGTTCGGACAGCACGTCGGCCAGCGACCGCGAGCCGGGTCGCGCTCCGGAGCTCCCGCGTGCGGGGGCGGTCGGGCCGGCGGGATTCGACCCGTCCGGCGTGGGGGAGCCGTCCGAGGATTCACCGCGCCCAAGATGGTATTCCACGGCCGAAATGTGGCCATCCATCAGCATCTGAGCGTCGGCCGGCACGTCGGTGCCCTTCGAGTATTCGGAGGCGAGCAGCGACTCCCACCCCTCCTTGGGCAGGTAGCCGTCCCGTGCGCCGGAGCGGCAGTCGCACGCATAGGTGCGTGCCAGCTCGTCGACCTTCTCGTTGCCGGCGTTGCCGGCATGGCCCTTGACCCATACGAATTTCACCGAGCCGGCGCGGCGGCTCAGCTCGGCGTCGATCGCCTTGATCAGCGCGGCGTTCTTGACCGGCTTCTTCTGCGAGTTCTTCCAGCCGTTCTTCTTCCAGCCATGGACCCACTTCGTGGAACAGTTGATCGCATACTGCGAATCGGTTTCGATGATCAGCGGTTCGGTTCCCGGGTGCGCCCGCAGAGCCTCCAGCACCGCGCATAACTCGCCGATCTGGTTCGTGCCGTTCGTGGCGCCGCCCGCGTCGCAGTCGCCCGGGTGCTCATGGCCGGGCCTACCTCCGGCGTGGGGGGCGTGGTCGGCCCAGGCCCAGCCCATCGGGCCATTCGGATTGCCTAGGGCGCTTCCGTCGGTGGATACGGTGATGGTCATGCTTGGCTCGCTTTCTGGTCAATCCGAGTGGCCCCTTCGCGGGCGCTGGTGGTGCGCCCGCTCACCTCGCCTACGGTCGGTCCGCTGGACCGCCCGTTTGACGGCTCGGCATTCGGATTGCCCAGGGCGCTTCCGTCGGTGGATACGGTGATGGTCATGCTTGGCTCGCTTTCTGGTCAATCCGAGTGGCCCCTTCGCGGGCGCTGGTGGCGCGCCCGCTCACCTCGCCTACGGTCGGTCCGCCGGACCGCCCGTTTGACGGCTCGGCATTCGGATTGCCCAGTGTCCTGCGTCGTTCATTCGTTTAGTAATTCTGGCTCCCCTCTCTGAGGGGAGCTGTCGGCGTAGCCGACTGAGGGGAGTGCGCACGAATCGGCTTGATTCAGGCGTTCTTCGGGAATGCCCCCTCAGGCCGCTGCACGGCTAGCTCCCCTTCAGGGAGGGGAGCCAAATATAGTACACGAACTTATGGCGCGGGGCATTAGGTCACTGCCGTCAGTTGATGCCATAATCGTCATGTTCTCCACTCTAGTGGTGTATTCGTGGAATCGATCATTCGAGCCCCCGCTGAACGGACGATGCGGTGGATCGTTCGTTCAGCGGTGCACGAAGCGCACGTCGTATTGTAGTCGTATGTAACAATCAGGGGCTGTCGGCGAAGCCGACTGGGGGGCCGGTGGTATCGAACCGCCCATCCTCGGTCTCGCTCCGCGATCCGTAGGGTCTGGCGGCGGGAACGTGCCAAAAATCGATTCCGCAAATGCATTGAGGAGCGTAACGGCCCATATCAATAGGCCGTCACGCCCCTCAACACGACGCAAGCGCCGGCGTTGTCAGTCGGCGATCGGATTCGGCCGGGGCTCGAATCCCGTGCGCTCGCGAATCACCCGAACCGCATGGTCGTCACGTTCGGCGAAGGTCTTGTCGTCGAGCATGACGACACGGTCCGCATACGGGGAATCGTGCAGCACGCGCATCAGCGTCTCGTGGAACTTGTAACGGTCGGATGCCCACTGCATGGCACGGAACCCGTCGTCCACATACTCGGTGACCGGCGGGATCACCAATACCAGATCGGGGCGCTCCTGCTCGATCACCATGTCGAAGGTGCTGTCCAGCTTGGCGGCTTCCTCGGGCGGCAGATAGCGCTCGACATAGGTCTTGGTGACCATGGCGTCCGTGTCGAGGAACACGATGCCGTTGTTCGCGCTGGAGGCCAGCGCCTGCTCGTTCTGGCCGAATTTGCTCAGGATCAGCCGCTGGTAGTCGAATGCGGTCAGTTCGTCGTCGTCAACGTTGTAGCTCTCCTCGAACTCGCGCGCGTATTCGACGGCGATCGGGGCATCGTACAGCTTGGACAGCCGGGTGACCATGGTGGTCTTGCCGACGGATGCGCTGCCGACGACGAGCACGATGGTCGTGAACTCGCGGCGGAACGCGTGGTTGATCACCGGCCAGAACGCGCGGTTGTGCGGATCGGCGCATATCGATTCCTGCAGGGCGTCCGAGCCGTTGATGAACGGGCCGACGCTCCAGCGCGGATTGTCGTCCGCGGGGGAGTCCCATTGCGCGCGCAGCGCCGTGTCGGCGTCGCGCAGATCGGTCTCCACCGTGAACCGGGCTTCGGCCGCGGCGTCGGCGGACACCGCGGCGATCACGGTGTCCTGCAGTTGCGTGGCCCATGCGCGCGGGTCGTCCGCCACGCCTGCGTCCACGATGAGCTTGTGCGGCGAAATCGCCGGATCGTCGTTGAATGCCTCGCGCAGATAGCGATAGCGGTTGCGCGCGCTCAGGCCGGTCAGTCCGCTATCCGTATCCGGGCGGTCGGCCAGCACGAGAATCACGCCGTCGTATACGGAGGCGAGATCGTAGATGCGCTGTTCCAGTCCGGCGTGCAGCGGCGAGAACCGGCTGACGACCACGGCGAAGCGCGATCCGGTGAGTGGGGCGGTGGACAGGTTGCAGCTTGGCATATCAGGCCTTCGCCGCCGCGACGGAGGTGTTCGAGGCGTCCGACTGGGACTGCTTGGACGCCGCCTCGGAGATCACGTTGTCCTTGTGGAACCACACCCAGGTGCCGTAGAAGCCGTTGACGAGCATGACGACCTGCAGCACGAACATCGACATGGCGCCCGGGCCGCCGGCGGCGAGCTGGTTCCACCAGATCACGACCTTGATCACGTCGAGCAGCAGCCATGCGATCCACTGGGAACGGTAGCCGTAGATCATCAGCACCTGGCCGATGATGCCCAGCGGCAGCAGCGTGCCGTCGAGCCAGATCTGCACGCCGCCGGTCGCGTGCGACGTGAACACGACGATCAGGTACACGGCGACGGTGAACACGACGGCGAGCAGCGCCTGCCACCAGGTGATGTTGCGGGCCTTGACCTCTTCGGTCTTGCTGGAGTCGGCGTTCTTCTGGCGGTCCAGCTGGCGCTGCCAGACGTAGACGCCCACGAACTGCATGATCACGTAGAAGATCTGGGAGAAGATGTCGCCGACCAGGTGGTTCATCACCGCGACCCACAGCCAGGTGGCGCAGCCGAGGAAGCCCCACAGGTAGTTCGTCAGGCGGCCGCGGTCGACGAGAATCAGGTTGAATACGATGCAGATGCCGGAGATCAGGCCGATCCAGTCCGCCGCGCCGTACGATCCGGCGAAGACGAAGGAGATGATCTGCGCGAGCAGCATCACCGCGATCAGCGCGAACTCGCCCGCCTTGAAGTCGAGCAGCTCCTGCATCACGCGCTTGGGATTGACGGCGTTCCTCACGCCATTCATCAGGTCATTCATCATGTGGTCCTTTCTTGACCGCGGCGGTGGCGCCGCGACGACGGTGCGTGTTCGGGAGTGCCATGATGTTCCCCGAACGCTTCCGCTAAAAGTATACCTACATATAGTCATTATGACTATTACTGTTTCGCCTGATGGGCCGAAGGCGCCGAACGCCCCGCCGTTCCGCCCGTTGTCGGGCGTGCGGAGCGGCGGGGCGCGGGGTGTTCCCTGGGTGTCTACCTAGGCGAACAGGTCGTTCAGGGCCTCGGCCATGGTCGGGTGCGTGAAGATCATGTCGCGCAGGGTTCCGGCGGTCGCGCCGGTATCCATGGCGAGTTTGACGATGTTGATCACCTCGTGCGATTCGGCGGCGAACAGCATCGCGCCGAGAATCCGGTCGGTGCCGTTCTCGATGATCGCCTTCATCAATCCTTCGGTCCGGCGCATCACTTGCGCCTTCGGCACGGCCGCGACCGGCAGCTTCCTGACGGTGTAGTCCAGCCCGGCGGCCTTCGCCTCGCGCTCGTTGAGGCCGACGCGCGAGTAGGGCGTGTGCAGGAAGGTGCTCGAGGGCACGTTCCTGCGGTCCTTCACCGTATACGGGCGGGGCGAGCCGTTGAACTGCGAGAGCACCACCCGGTAGTCGTCCAGGGAGATGTACGTGTGCTGCGGGCCGCCGTTCACGTCGCCCAGGGCCCATATGCCGTCCGCCGTGGTGCGCAGCAGCTCGTCGACCTTCACCGCGCCTCGCTCCGTCAGCTCCACGCCGGCGGCCTGCAGGTTCAGATCGCGCACGTTCGGCACGCGGCCGGTGGCCACCAGCACCGCGTCGGTGGTGATGCACAGCCGCGCCTCGGCGCCGCCGTCGGTCTCGTCCTCGTCGTCTTGGTCCGAAATGACGCAGCAGGGGCACTGCGGGGCGTTCTCCGGCCTGGGCTTCACGGTGACGGACATGCGCACGCCGCCTTCGGGTGCCGGCGCGACGGCGGTGGTGCTGGCATTGAACAGGAATTTGACGCCTTGGCGCTCGAGGCTCTCGCGGATCGCGGCGGCGATATCCTCGTCCTCGCGCGGCAGGAATTCGTCGTTATGCTGCAGCACCGTGACGGCGGCGCCGAAATCGGCGAACATCGAGGCGAATTCGAGGCCGATGAACCCGGAGCCGATGATCACCAGCCGTTGCGGGATTTCGTCGAGATCCATCAGCCCGGTGCTGGTGTAGACGCCGGGCGTGGTGCCGATGCCGGGGATGTCCGGGATGCGGGGCGTGGCGCCCGTGTTGATGAAGATCTTCGCCGCCTCCACGGTGACGACGCCTTCGGCGGTGCTCACCTCCACGGTGTGTTTGCCGGCGAAGCGCGCCTTGCCGGTGAGCACGGTGATGTTGTCCTGATCGGCGAGCTTGTGGTAGTTCTTGCCGCGCAGCATCGAGGTGACGCGTCGCTTCTCGGCGATGGCGTTCTTGAATGCGAGCTCGCGGGTCTCTCCGGTCAGGGACTCGCCGGTGCGGTGCGCCTGCTCGGCGCTGAGGATCAGTGATTTCGACGGCAGGCATCCGATGTTGATGCAGGTGCCGCCGTACATATCGGGGCTGGCTTCGGCGACGACGACCTTCTGGCCCGCCGCCGAGAGCTTGCCGGCGAGGGTTTTGCCGCCCTTGCCGAATCCGATGATCATGGCGTCCGCGGTGATGGTGGTTGGCGTGCTGCTCATGGTGGTTCCTTCGTGTTGGTCATGCCGCGGTCGGCGGCGTTGCGGTGGTTGGTGGGGTTGCAATGGGTGGGGTTGTGGTTGGTGGGGTTGTGGTTGGTGGGGTGAAGATCGTGTCGGTTGTCGGTGTGCCGTCCGGGGCGGGCTCCGCCGCGGGCTTCTGGCCATCGCCGTGGTTGAAGATCCAGCTGGTGATGTCGTGGACGGTGATGCGCTCCAGCTGGGTGAGGCAGGATTCGTTCAGCGAGGCGTAGATGCCGTCCATCACCGCGCCCATGGAGGACGACACGAGGCAGTCCTCGTGGATGTCCCCCGGGGTCCAGTTGACGTCCACGAATGTGGCGCCGGCCGCCTCGGCCACATCGCGCAGCGTGATCGCTTCGGCCGGCTTGGCCAGGGCGTAGCCGCCCTCCGGGCCTTCCTTGGTGAAGACGAGCCCGGCGGCAGCCAGGGGGCGCATCGCCTTGCGCACGCGCGCCGCATTGGTGCAGATGTTGTCGGCAAGGATCTGGCTGGGCAGGTTCGTCGCGCGATGGTCCAGATAGACCAGTGCGTGCACCGCCAGCGAGTAGTCGCCGTTCATGATTCCTCCTTGCCGTTTGGATTCTGTAATCGGTTTGTTTACAGTTTTGATACTGTAATCATAACAGATGCAGTTTTGTTGTCAAATGCCGGGATTGCATTGCGCCTACGGCCTTTTTTTGCTTGGCTCTGGCAGGCCGATTTTTCGGCATATTAGGCATATTATGCTCCCGGTGGAAAGGCTGGATCGGTGGAAAGGCTGGATCGGCGAAGCCGGCTGGGGCGGAGATCGGCGGGACGTCTTTGTGAGGGTCTGTGCGTGTTGCTCTTCGATGACGGTGCTGGGCGGGGAAGGGCATCGGCCCTCTAGTTGATGTGCCCCGCTGGGATGGTGCTCAGCGGGGCGTGGTCGTGAGTGGTTGTGCGTTGTCCTTCGATGATGGTGCTGGGCGGGTAAGAGCGCTGACCTCGTAGCTGATATGCCTCGCTGAGGTGGCGGTCATCGGGGTGTGACTGCATGAGACTGTGCGTTGTCCTTCGGAAATGGGCTTTGTGCGGGGAAGGGCATCGGGCCTGTAGACGGTGTACATCGCTGGAGTGATGTTCGGCGGGGCGTGGTCGTGAGTGGTTGTGCGTTGTCCTTCGATGATTGGTTTTGTGCGGGGAGGGCCATCGGGCCTGTAGGCGGTGTGCGTCGTTGAGATGGTCCTTAGCGGGGTGTGGGCATGAGGGTCTGTGCGGTGTTCTTCGACGGCGGTGCTTGGCGGGGAAAGGTGCTGATCCTGTAGCTGATGTGCTTCGCTGGGATGGTGCTCAGCGGGGCGTGGATGTGAGAGGCTGTGCGTTGTCCTTCGATGATTGGTTTTGTGCGGGGAGGGTCATCGGGCCTGTAGACGGTGTGCGTCGTTGAGATGGTCCTTAGCGGGGTGTGGTCGTGAGAGGCTGTGCGTTGTTCTTCGGTGGTGGGCTTTGTGCGGGGGAGGGCATTGATCCTGTAGGAGGTGTATCCCGCTGAGGTGGTGCTTGACGGGGCATGGGTGTGGGTGGCTATGCGTTGTTCCTCGATAGCGATGCTGAGCGGGGGGAGAACGTCGGTCCTGTAGGTGGCATGCCTTGCTGGGGTGATGCTTAGCGGGGCGTCGTCATGAGTGGTTGTGCGTTGTTCTTCGATGGGGGTTTGTGCGGGGAAGGGTGTTGATCCTGTAGTCGATATGCTTTGCTGGGGCGGTGCTCAGCGGGGTGTGGGTGTGGGTGGCTATGCGTTGTTCCTCGCTGTCGGCGCTGAGTGGGGGAATACGTCGATCCTCTGAGTGATATGTTCCGCCGGAAGAGCTCTGAGAGGAGCGTTCCCTCGGGACCTTAGCGGTTTTTCCTCGCTGGGGTGGTTTTGCCTCGCTGGAGTGAATGAGCGAGCGAATGAACGAATGAGCGGGATCATGCGGCGGGTTCCGCCGCCATAAACGACAACGGCGGTGGGTTCCGCGCGGACCGTCATGTCCGCGCGGAACCCACCGCAGTATGCGATTTCAACCGGTTATCGGCTGTGGCGATTCGCCCGTGGCGAGGTCACTCGCCCAGAGCGATCACTCGCCCAAGGCCTTGTCCACGACCTCGGTGGCCTCGTCGAGCACCTTGTCCAGCGCCTCGGGGGAGACGAAGGACTCGGCGTACACCTTGTAGATGTTCTCGGTGCCGGAGGGGCGGGCCGCGAACCAGTTGTCCTTGGTGGTGACCTTCAGGCCGCCGATCTTGGCGTGGTTGCCCGGCGCCTCGGTCAGCTTGGCGGTGATGTCCTCGCCGGCCAGGGTCGACGCGGTCACGTCGTCGCCGGACAGCGCGGCGAACTTGGCCTTCTGCTCCAGCGTGGTCGGGGTGTCGACGCGCTTGTACCAGCTCTCGCCGAAGCGCTCGACCTGCTCCTGATGCAGCTGGGCTGGGTTCTTGCCGGTCTTGGCGGTGATCTCGGCGGCCAGCAGGTCGGGGATCAGTCCGTCCTTGTCGGTGGTCCACACGCGGCCGTCCTTGCGCAGGAAGCTCATGCCGGAGCTCTCCTCGCCGCCGAACGCGACCTCGCCGCTGAACAGCGGGTCGACGAACCACTTGAAGCCCACCGGGACCTCGATGACCTTCGCGTTGATCGACGCGGCCACGCGGTCGATCAGGGAGGAGGAGACCAGCGTCTTGCCCACGGCCGCGCCCTCGGGCCAGCCCGGGCGGTTGCCGCCGAACAGGTACTCCACGCACACGGCGATGTAGTGGTTCGGGTTCATCACGCCCCAGTTCGGGCAGACGATGCCGTGGCGGTCGGCGTCCGGGTCGGTGCCGCCGACCAGATCGTACTTGTCCCAAGCGCCGCCGTTGAGCTCGTCGACCAGGCCCTTCATCGCGTACGGGGAGGACGGATCCATGCGGATCTTGCCGTCGTGGTCGATGGTCATGAAGCGCCAGGTCGGGTCGACCTCGGGGCGCACCACGCCGATGGACAGGCCGTACTTCTCGTTGATCAGCGGCCAGTAGTTCACGGACGCGCCGCCCAGCGGGTCGATGCCCAGACGCACGCCGGAGTTGCGGATCGCGTCGAAGTCGATGACGTTCTCCAGATCGTCGACGTAGTGCTCGCGGAAGTCGAAGCCCTCGACGTACTCGGACTTGACGGCCTCCTCGTAGGGCACGCGCTTGACGTTCTTGTAGTCGGCCAGCAGCTCGTTGGCGCGGGCGGCGATGGCGTTGGTGGTCTCGGCCGGGGCGGGGCCGCCGGTGACGGGATCGTACTTGAAGCCGCCGTCGGTGGGCGGGTTGTGCGACGGGGTGACGACGATGCCGTCGGCGAGGCCCTCGCCGGTGAAGCGCTGCGTGCCGTCGGCCGCGCGGTTGTGGGTCAGGATCGCCTGGGAGACGACCGGGGTCGGCACGAAGTCGCCGCGCGAGTCGATGCGCACGTGCACGCCGTTGGCGACGAGCACCTCGATGGCGGTCTTCTTGGCCGGCTCGCTCAGCGCGTGGGTGTCGGAGCCGAGGTACAGCGGGCCGGTGACGCCGGCCTTCTTGCGGTATTCGGCGATGGCCTGCGTGATGGCGACGATGTGGGCCTCGTTGAACGAGGTCTTCAGGGACGATCCGCGGTGGCCGGAGGTGCCGAAAATGACGCGCTGTTCGGGAACGGACGGATCGGGGACGAGGTCATAGTATTTGCCGATGACTTCGTCGACGTTGATCAGATCAGCTGGGGTGGCGGGCATGCCCGCATTGTTTGCTACCATGCCTCTATTCTGCCACGATTTTCCCGATACGTATGCAGCTTTATGTTAAATATTGTCGCTTTTTGTGCGAATGGTGTGTCGTTGTGGAACGAGACTCGCCGTATTTGTCGGTCTTGGGCGATTGGTCTATACTGCACATGAACTTCTACTTTTGCAGGGTTGCAAGTCAATGAGACGCAAGACCTGAGATGTGGCATAGCCATATCTCAGGTCTTTTTTGTTGTTCGGCGCCCTGCGAAGACGGAGGGCAACGGAGGAACACAGGAACCAAGGAAGGAATCCCAGATGGCAGCATCAACCGCATCGCAGATCATCGATGCCGTCGGTGGCGCGGGCAACGTCACCAGCCTGACCCACTGCGCCACACGACTGCGCTTCGAGCTCGTCGACGCCGGCAAGGTGGACCAGCACCGCCTCGAGACGATGAAGGGCGTGCTCGGCGCGGTCCCGCAGTCCGGCAACCGCTACCAGGTCGTCATAGGCGGCGCGGTCGCCTCCATGTACGAGGAGATCATGCACCTGCCGCAGATGGCGAGCATGGGCGGCGCGGCGGCGTCCAAGGAGTCCGGCTCCGGCGCGATGTCGAACGCCGACGTCAAGGCCGCGGCCCGCGCCAAGGGGCGCGGCAAGGTCGCCTGGCTCGACTCGTTCTTCGAGTACCTCGCCGACTCGTTCCGCCCGATCCTGGGCGTGCTGCTCGGCGCGTCGATCATCATCGCGCTGGTCAACCTCTTCATCTCGCTCGGCGTGATCGCCAACGACGAGGCGAACACCTCCCTGATGTTCATCAAGGCCATCTGGAAGGGCGTGTTCTACTTCCTGCCGATCATGGTCGCCTACAACGCGTCGAAGAAGCTCAAGGTCGACCCGTGGCTCGGCGGCTCGATCATGGCCATGCTCATGACGCCGCAGTTCGCCGCGCTGTCCGACGCCAAGACGTGGGGCGACGCCGTTCATTGCGTCGAGAACGCCACGCTGGGCACCACCGACTGCACCGCCACCGTGTTCGGGCTGCCGATGCAGCTGTCGGACTATTCCGGCAACGTGTTCGTGCCGCTGATGATGGCCGCCGTGCTGGCGCTCGTCTACCACGGCCTGAAGAAGATCATCCCCGACAGTGTGCAGCTGGTGTTCGTGCCGTTCTTCTCCATGATCATCGTCGGCGCGCTCACCGCCTTCATCATCGGCCCGCTCGGCGTGTGGGTCGGCAACGGCCTTGGCGTCATCCTCGCGTGGATGAACTCGTACGCGCCGTTCGTCTTCGCCATCGCGATCCCGCTGCTCTACCCGTTCCTCGTGCCGCTTGGTCTGCACTGGCCGCTCAACGCCCTCATGCTCATGAACATCCAGTCGATGGGCTACGACTTCATCCAGGGCCCGATGGGCGTATGGAACTTCGCCTGCTTCGGCGCCACCGCCGGCGTGCTGTTCATCTCCATCCGCGACAAGGACAAGGAGATGCGCCAGACCTCGATCGGCGCGCTTGCGGCCGGCCTGCTCGGCGGCGTGTCCGAACCGTCCCTGTACGGCATCCATCTGCGCTACAAGCTGGTCTACAAGCGCATGCTCATCGGCTGCGGCGTCGGCGGCGTCGTCATCGCCGTGCTCGGCTGGCTGTTCCCGTCCGTCGTGGCGTCCGGCGAATCCGTGCGCGGCGTGACCACCACCGCGTTCGCGTTCACCTCGCTGCTCACCGTGCCGGTGTTCGACCGCATGTGGGTGTACGGCATCTCCATCGCCGTCTCGTTCGCCGTCTCCATGGCCCTGATCGTCATGCTCGACTACCGCACCCCCGAGCAGAAGGCCGAGGTGCTGGCCCGTGTCGCGCAGGAGGAGGCCGATCGCAAGCTTGAGGCCGCCGCCGGGTCCGGGTCGGCCGAGACTCCGGCCGCCGTCTCCGAGGCCGCGGCGCCCGCCGGCTCCCCGGCTGCCGTGCCGGACGACGCTCCGGCTGCTCCGGCCACGCCGGCCGAACCCGCCGAACCGGCCGAATCGACGGTGAACGCCCCGGTCGCCGGCCATGTGATCTCGCTGGACGAGACCGGCGACCCGGTCTTCGCGTCCCGCGCGCTCGGCGAGGGCGTCGGCATCCAGCCGACCGACTCCACCGTGGTCGCCCCGGTGTCCGGCGTGCTGCAGACCGTCGCGGAAACCGGGCACGCCTTCGGCATCACCACCGATGACGGCGTCGAGGTGCTCGTGCACGTCGGCATCGACACGGTCAAGCTCAACGGCGAGGGATTCACCGTCGCGGTCAAGGCAAACCAGCGTGTCAACGCCGGTGACACGCTGGCGACCGTGGATTTTGATAAGGTCAGGGAAGCGGGATACAGCACCACGACGCTGATGACGGTGCTCAATACCGCCGCTCTGGCTGGCGTCACCCCACGGACGGGCGTCGATGTCGCCGCGGGCGACCCGGTGCTCGACATCCAGCACTGAGCCGAAAGGGATCTGGCAAGGGGGGCGTCATGGAAGTGCTTCGCGTATTCAACAACAACGTCGTGCTCGCCTCGGACGGCACGCGCGAAGTGATCGTCACCGGTCGAGGGCTGGGCTTCAAGGCCCGGCCCGGCCAGCAGGTCGATGACGCGAAGGTCGTACGCATATTCGTCCCCTCGGATGGCCGTGATCCCGACCATATGGCGGAATTGCTCGCCGGCATTCCGCCCGAGATCATCCGTCTGGTGGCCGATGCCATGACCCGCGTCGGGCTGGAGGCGCAAGCCGAATCACAGCCAACGCTGGTCATGGCGCTGGCCGACCACATCACCGGCGCCGTGCGCCGGCTGAAGGACGGCACGGCGATCGAGTATCCGCTGCAGGTGGAGGTGCAGTCGCTGTACGCGCAGGAATATGCGCAGGCCGAGCGGCTGATCGCCGAGCTCAACAGGAATCTGAACGGCATCCTGCCCGCCAACGAGGCGGTCGCGCTCGCCATGCATCTGGTCAACGCCGGGTTCTCCACCGGCGACCTGTCCTATACCTACCGCATGACGGGCGTCATCCAGCAGATGCTCGCCGTCATTGAGCAGACCTACGGCGTCACGCTGGACCAGCACAGCGTGAACGTCGGGCGGTTCATCACGCATCTGCGGTATCTGTTCGTGCGCATCAGCCAGAACAAGCAGCTCGACCACGAACCGGAACCGATCATCGCATCCATCCGCCAGTCCTTTCCCCAGGCAATGTCCTGCGCCACGACCATTGCCGACGTGGTGCGGATCCGGCTGGGGTCGCCGTTGACCGAGGACGAGATCGCCTATCTGGCGCTGCATGTGTCGCGCGTCGTTTCGGACGCCTGAGCGCCCGGAAGCGCCCAGGCGGGGCGCGCCTAGTCCTTGATCGTCGGGATGATGCCGGTCACCGACAGGTCGGGGTCGACCTCCGGCACGCGCACGCACAGCGACTTGCGCTCCACGTCGAAGCGAAGATGCTTCGTCGCCGGCAGCATGTCGCCGTCGACCTGCGCCAGAACCGGCTTCTCCAGCATGATCTCGGCGCTCACGCCCTGGATCTGGTCGATCGTCGAATTCGTGGACAGCGGGCTCGAACCGGCTTTGCCGCTGATCGTCTGGTGTACCACGTCGCCGAACAGGTTCGCCCAGCCGAGCAGGCCGCCCGAAGTGTCGATGACCTCGAAATCGAGGATGCCGTCGTCGTACGAGGCGTCCGGCATCAGCGAGAACACGGGGATCTGGCCGCAGTTGCCGGCCATGAACGTGCGGAACGCCAGCCCGCTGATCGTGTGCGTGCTGCCGTCCGCGCTGGTGATCGTCACGTTGCCGCGGTATTTGGGGGCGAACAGGTTCTTGACGCCCGACACGAAGTAGGCGAGCCAGCTGATGTTCTTCTTGAGCTCGGGATCGGTATCCCCGATCATCACCGCGTCGAAGCCGATGCCGGCGATGATGAGGAACGCGTGGCCGTGATCGGCGTTCCTGTCGTCGAGCAGCGTCAGGCGGCCGACATCCACATGGCGGGAGCCGTGCGAGGTGGCGACGGTCAGCGCCGCGTCGATGTCGTCCACCGGAATGCCCATATTGCGGGCGAACAGGTTGCCGGTGCCGATGGGGATGATGCCCAGCGCGTGCCCGGTGCCCGATACGGCGCTCGCCACCGTCCGCACCGTGCCGTCACCCCCGACCGCCACGATCACGTCGGCGCCGTTGCGGAGCGCCTCCAGCGCGCAGGCGCGCCCGTCCTTGTCCAGCCGGGTCTCGATGAACTCGACCTCCGTGAGGCCCTTGGCCGCGCAGAACCGTTTGATATGGCGCTTGCGCTCCGCTGCCTGGGGTTTGGACGGATTGACGATGAACGCGTAATGCACCTGGTCGTCGTCGCGCGCGTCCAGTCTCTCGACCAAGCGGCGGCGGCGATACAGGCGCACGGCGAGCACCGCCGCGATGATGAGCACGAGAACGAACGCTATCGCGGCGATGGTGATGACAACAGGCTTAGGCATGGTTCCCATTGTGGCCGTACCGGCGGAACAATTCAGCTGGCAACCGACGAAATTCGACGATTCCTGCACGTTCGTCGCGATGATAAGGAGCGTAAGGGGTGCATCCCCCGTACGTCCCACCGCCTGGCGGCGTCGCGAACGGCTTCGGGGGACCGTCTCCCGTGTCGGCTTGCGGCGATAGTCTTAAGGCTATGCTCGATATTCAATTCATTCGTGAACATGCTGATGTTGTCAAGGAGTCGCAGCGCAAGCGCGGCGAATCCGTCGAACTCGTCGACGAGGTGCTCTCCTCCGACACCGCGCGCCGTGAGGCGCTCAAGGAGTTCGAGGCCGCCCGCGCCCAGCAGAAGGAGATCGGCAAGAAGGTCGCCGCCGCTCCGGCGGACGAGAAGGCCGCGCTGATCGCCCAGACCAAGGAACTGGCCGCCAAGGTGTCCGAATACAAGGCGACCGCCGACGCCGCGGCCGAGGAATACACGACCGCGATGTGGAAGCTGTCCAACATCGTCGAGCCGGAAGCGCCCGAAGGCGGCGAGGATGACTACGTGGTCGTCAAGAAGGTCGGCCAGATCCGCGATTTCGCGGCCGAAGGCTTCGAGCCGAAGGACCATCTGACCCTCGGCACCGGCGTGGCCGGCATCGACATGCGCCGCGGCGTCAAGGTCGGCGGCTCCCGCTTCTACTTCCTGCGCGGCATGGTCGCCCGCATGCAGATCGCCATGCTCACCATGGCCGTGGACCAGGCCGAGGAGCACGGCTTCACGCTCGCCATCACCCCGACGCTGGTGCGCCCTGAAGTGATGCGCGGCACCGGCTTCCTGAACTCCCACGCCGATGAGATCTACCGCCTGCGCGAGCCCGACGAGCAGTACCTGGTCGGCACCTCCGAGGTGGCGCTCGCCGGCATGCACGAGGACGAGATCCTCGACCTCGGCAATGGCCCGCTGCGCTACTGCGGTTGGAGCTCCTGCTACCGCCGCGAGGCCGGCGCCGCAGGCAAGGACACCTCCGGCATCATCCGCGTCCACCAGTTCGACAAGGTCGAGATGTTCGTCTACGCCAAGCAGGAGGACTCGCGCGCCGAGCACCAGCACCTGCTCTCGATGGAGCAGGAGATGCTCGCCAAGGTCGAGGTGCCGTACCGCATCATCGACACCGCCGCCGGCGACCTCGGCTCCTCCGCCGCCCGCAAGTTCGACTGCGAGGCCTGGGTACCGACCCAGGGCCGCTACCGCGAGCTCACCTCCACGTCGAACTGCACCGAGTACCAGGCCCGCCGCCTCAACATCCGCGAGCGCACCGAGGACGGCTCGACCCGTCCGGTCTCCACGCTCAACGGCACGCTGGCCACCACCCGCTGGCTCGTCGCCATCATGGAGAACCACCAGCAGAAGGACGGCTCCATCGAGATCCCGAAGGCCATGCGCGCCTACATGGGCGGCCGCGAGGTCATCGAGCCGACCAAGTGGGAAGCCTGATTCCCGCCTGATTCCGGTTTTCTCCGGTGGGCTGCCAGCGTAATCGACTGAGGGGAATCGCAGATATGTTCTGCGATTCCCCTCAGTCGTTTTCGGCGGTGGCCTGCGGCGTGCGCGGGGCGGACGGGTTTTTGTTCGGCGCTCCGCTATAATGAACAACTGTGCCTGTCGGCACGGCTAGGGACAGGTGTCTGAGCGGCCTAAAGAGACGGTCTTGAAAACCGTTGTGGGGCAACCCACCGCGAGTTCGAATCTCGCCCTGTCCGCTTGGGAATGTATGGGATCCGGCGCGATATCGCCCGGGTCCCATACTCGTTTGTGCGGTATCGGCGGGGCCTCACACGATCCGACGGTCGGCGGCCCACCGGGTCAGCTCGGTGCGGTTCGACAGCTGCAGCTTGCGCAGCACCGAACTGACATGCGTTTCCACGGTCTTGATCGAGATGAACAGTTCCGACGCCACTTCCTTGTAGGTGTATCCGCGCGCGATCAGCCGCATGACCTCCTGCTCGCGGGCCGACAGCCGGTCCAGCTCCTCGTCGCGGCCGGACTGGCCCCCTTCGCCGCCGACAGGCACCCCCTGGAACGCCGACAGCACGAATCCCGCCAATTTGGGCGAGAACACGGCATACCCCTCATGCACCTGACGGATCGAATTGATCAGATCGTTGCCGGTGATGGTCTTGGTCACATAGCCCCGCGCCCCCGCGCGGATCACCGAGCCGACATCCTGCGGCGAATCCGACACCGACAGCGCCAGAAACACGGATTCCGGCGAGTACTGATGCGCCTTGGTGAGAATCTCGGCACCGCCACCCCCTTCGCCGCCGGGTACGTGCACGTCCAGCAGCACCACATCGGGCTTGGTGGTCGCGATCATCGCCACCGACCCCTCCACGTCGGGAGCCTGGCCGACGATGTCGAAATACGGTTGCAGCGTGGAAATCACGCCTGCCCGGAACATTTCGTGGTCGTCCACGACGGCCACGCGGATCGGTGCGGTTGATTGCTCGGTCATATTCGCTCCTCGCTACGAATCCCGCCATGCGTGCTGCCTTCGGTATTATCTCCCGCCGCGGCGTCGCCGGCAACCGTGGCGTGGTCGGAGGTGCGATCGGGGGCACGGTCTCCGGAGCGTTCGGCGCGTTCCTCGGCGATCGGCATGTGCATGCGCACCTCGGTGCCCCATTGCGGCCTCGACACGATCTCCACCGTGCCGCCGCGGCGGTGGATGCGCCCGATGATCGATTCGCGGATGCCCAGCCGCCCTTCGGGGATCGCGTCCACGTCGAATCCGTCGCCATGGTCCCGCACGAACACTTCGATCTGGGATTGCTTCGCCTCGCAGTACACGGAAATCGGCTCGCCGCCATGCGTCACCGCGTTGATCAGCGCCTGCTGGGTGGCGTCGAGCAGCGCGTCGGTCTGCGCGCTCGGGCGCGCGTCGCCCACGGTCACCACCTCGATCGGCTTGCCGTGCTCGTCCTCGACGCGGGCCGCTATGTCCTTCAGTCCCGCACTCACCGAACGGTCCGACGTGGTGCGCTCCTGATACAGCCATTCGCGCAGCTCGCGTTCCTGCTGGCGGGCCAGCGTGAAGACCATGGACGGGTCGTCGCTGTGCAGTTGGATCAGCGCCAGCGTCTGCAGCACGCCATCGTGCAGATGGGCGGTCATGTCGGCGCGCTCCTCCTCGCGCTCCTTCAGTGCGCGTTCGGTGCCGAGATCGCGGACCAGCGAAATGATCCACGGCACGATGGCCAGACCCACGCCGGCCAGCAGGGCCAGCGCGGGCAGCAGGATCTGCAGCGTCGAATGCCATATCCGCCAAGTGGTGGACATGTAGAGCGCGTAGGCGCCGAAAATCAGCGCGACCCCGCCGATCATCGTCCAGAGCTGCCCGTCTTTCGCGTTGAACCGGAGCCAGGATACGCCGATGCCGCATGCCGCCAATACCAGCGGAACGATCATATCGACGCTGATGCCGTGCGAGCGCAGCGTGAGCCCGAAGACGATCAGCAGCACCCCCGCCAGCGCGAACAGCGCCGGTTTCGGCGTATGCCGCAGCGTTTCGGCGATGCTCTCGTTCATGCCGGCCGCAGGTGCCCCGGGCTGACCGCCGGCATTGCCCAACGAGGGATCGCCGAAACGGTCGCCGGGCATGGCGGCGTACGGGGCGTTGCCCCGCGACAGAGGCGCCTGCGCGTTCGAGAGCGCCATGGTCCGGGCCGCGGCGACCGGGTCCCCGGCCGGCACGAGCATCCACAGGAATACGTAGGCGACGATGCCGGCGCCATACACGAACGCCGTCAGTATGAACAGCAGTCGGATCGTCCATACCGAAACGCCCAGATGCAGGGACAGCCCGCGGCAGACGCCGCACAGCATGCGTTGCCGCTGGGGGCGCATCAGGGGCAGCCTTTGCGGCCCGTGCTGACCGGCGGCCTGGTATCCCCGGGCGGCGGGGTCTCCCGGCTGCCCATACGGGGGATACGCGGATTGCTCGTAGCCGTACGATGGCCGATCGTATTGCCGCGATCGGGGCGCGCCGCGGTCCGGCGCGGCATGGTAAGACCCGCCATACGGCGGTTGCGGCGAGGTCTGCGGCTGAGCCATACTTCCATTGTGCCGCCTCCTGGCGGCGCTTGGGGGTTTCCAAGCCGATCTTCAGGGGAGAATCAGGGTGTTCACCGATACGCGCGACACGCACATGCTGGTGTAATGGAGGCATGAGCAATATGAATGGCACGTTTGGTCAGCCGCCGTATGGGGGCCAGGGAGACCCGAACCGTATGTCCGCGGCCCGGTTGTTCCGGTGGATCCGCGGCAGCGGGGTGACCCGGTCCGATGATCGGTGGATCGGCGGTGTATGCGGGGGATTGGCGCGGTCCTTCGGCGTCAGCCCGCCCCTGGTCCGTGCCGTGGTCTTTGGATCGGTGCTGCTGTGCGGTTTCGGCGCCTCATTCTACGCATTCGCGTGGTTTGTGCTGCCTGACGACCGGGACGGGTCGATATTGTGCGAGCGGCTGCTTGCGGGGAAAGCGGACTGGAACTGCGCCGGGTGCCTGGTGCTGCTGGTGATCGGCATGGCGATGCCCGGTGCCGGCTGGGCGGCGACCCTGCTGGCTGCCGGCATGCTGTGGCTGCTGATACAGCGGCAGTCGCGTATGCTTCGCGGGCAGCGCGGCCTGTTCGACGGCCCGTCCGGTTCCGGTCCGTTCGGCTCCGGTTCGACGGGTGGCGGTCCGATGAACGGTGACCCGATGAACGGTGACCCGATGGGCGGCGGTCCGACGGGGTATGGGCCGATGGGCGGCGGTCCGACGGAGTATGGCCCGTCGTCGGCCCGGGCCGGTTCCTTCGGCGGCTCGTTCGGATCGTATGCCGGGAACGGTCAGCCGGGGAGCCGGTCGTGGGCCGGGGCGCAGGACCATTCGCAATACCGTGACAAGCCGATGAGCTGGCAGACGCCGCCGGCCGCCGGTGCGGCGCCGACCTTCGCGGCCCGGCCGTCCGGCACGGACGCGCGACCGGCGCCTGCTGGGCCGGCGGTGCCGTCCGGGGGTTTCCCATACGGCGGAATGCCGCAGCCCGATCCGTCCGCAGGGGTGCCGGGGCTTCGACCCGGGGGAGACCGCGCCGGCGGAAGCGCCGGAGACGGTTCTCGGCCGCATGACTCGGCCCCGTTCGGTGCCGGGGCTTCGTCCGCTCCGATGTTCGCGGCGTCGGCCCCCGCGCCGACGATGACCTCGGCCTACCGTGCGCCGGTGTCGCAGCCGGCTCCCCGGTACGAGCGGCGGAAGCCCGCCGGCCCGTTCATCGTCGCGGTGACGGCCGGCCTGATTCTGCTGAGTGCGGCCGGCGCGCTGTATCTGATGCAGGATTTCGCCGTCGAACATACGATTCGGGTCGCGACGATATGGATCGCCGCCGTGTGCCTGCTGATCGGGGCGGTCATGCTCGTGCTCGGCCTGGCCGGCCGCCGCGCCGGGGGACTGGTCCCCATCGCATGGATCGCCGCGATCGTGGCCGCATGCGTGATCGCCGTCAACGGCGCATACAGCGTGCTGTATTTCGGATATTCCACGTATTACGAGACGCATACCAGCGTCAACGTCACCGAATACGCCACGTATCCGGGCAAGGACGCGCACGGCGACGACAGCGCGATGATGAACCAGCTGCGCAAGGGCGTCGCGTTCGACGGGGCCGATTACGACAATGACCGCGTGCACCTCGACCTGAGCGATTTCGCGGATGACGCCCCGCACAAGGTGACGCTCAACAACGGGGACACGGTGCAGTCGGTCTGCCCGACGGGAACGATCAGCTTGGCGGTGTCCAAGGCGCAGGTGTACATCACGCTGCCCGACAACTGCTCATTCGCGTTCGGCAACGAATACGGGGCCTACGATATCGGCTCCAATTCGTTCGGCAACCGGTATTCGGTCGTCAAAGGCATGTGGCAGAGCGCCATCGGCCTGTATGACGTGTATGCGGATTATGCCAGATCCGGCGGGGATTATTCGGCCGACGGCATGTATTCCGCCAATGGCTCCGACCAGGCCGACTGGGGGGATCCCAGCTCCGCCTACCTGCCGCAGAATGGTCCCGAGCTGATCATCGCCGTACCGTACGCGATGCAGGGACGCATTTTCGTAAGATATCCGGCGGCCGGCGAGCATGCGTCGTCGTATTCGTCCCAGGCGGACGATTCCCGGCAGGGCGGCGCCACGCCGGGCGCATCCGCCCGGAACGTCCTCGATCGGGGCTGGACCGGCCTGACGACCATGGCTTCGTCGGACGACGTTCCGTTCCGGTACATCAAGCAAGGAGACCGATCATGAGTGAGCGCAGCGATATGAATGATGCCGCGGATGCCGTGAACGAGGCGACGACCGTGGCCATGCCTCAGGTCGCCGACGAAGCGGGGCGGAACGAGGCGTCCGACACGGTGTCGCTGGATACGGTGCCGCTTGATACGTCGGTGCTTGACGCGGCGGCGAACGACGCAGCATTGAACGATACGTCGGTGCTCGATACGGCGGCTTCCGACACGGTCTCTGCCGACACGGTCTCCATCGCCGCATCGGATGGCAGCGCGCCCGATACGTCGATGCTTGACACGGCGGTCCTCGGTGCGTCGGCCTGCGACGGGGCCGCGAACCGGTCGCCACGGCCTGACGGGGATCGATCCCGGCCATCGGCGTCAAATCGATCCGAGGCACGGCCTGCGGATCGGTCGGTGCCCCCGTCGGTGCCCTCGTATGTGCAGGTGCCGCGTGAGGCACCGATGCCGCCGAAGGTCATGCGCAAGCGCGGGCCGAGCGGGGCGACGATCGTGTTTGCCGTGTTCATGCTGCTGGTCGGGGGCGTGTCGCTGGCGATGGGGCTGTATTTTCCGTTGACCAGCTTTAACTGGTTCACCATGGATCCGCGCGTCGCGATCGCGATGGGTTGCGCCGCGCTCGGCGGGCTCCTGATCGTGGTGGCGATCGTCTGGTCTCTCGCCACGATCATCCATTCCCATAAGCAGGACAGGGCCGACCGTGCGCAGGCCGCCCAGTCGGCGGATGCCGGGATGAAGGGCGCCGCCGCATAGCACGGTCCCACAGCCTGCCCTGTCATGCCAAGCCATGCTTCGTGGGACGTTCCGCCGGCTGGGCGCGCCGGCGCGGAGGCTGGCATGGTCCGGACGCCGCGCCGCTACTGCGCGGCCTCCGCCTCGTCCAGATCGGTAAAGCCTCCGAGCAGAACCGTATGCAGGATGGTCTCCTCGGTGAGATTGCGGTGGCTGTTGTTCAACTCGTCGACAAACGCTTCGTACAGAGCGAATGTACGGTCCGAATACGTGCCGAGCTCGCCGCGCAGGTACGTCTCGAACGACGTGGCATCCGGCGTGTCCTCATCGGTGGTCAGCACGCGCATCGCTTCGCCGAGCTTGGGATAGCGCGTCCGGAAGTCGCGCGCCCATGACACCTGCGTGGCGATCACCCGCTCCTGCCGCGCGATGCGCTCGCCGGAGAGCCGGGGGATGTACGGCTCGATATCGGCCCGGTACTCGGCCGGAGCGGTGGACGCCATCATGCGCCCGTACTTTTCGGTGACCAGGTTGCGCCCGACGCGGTCCGCCTGCGTCAGGTCGTCCAGATAACCGACCAGCAGCGGCTGGCTCCATGTGGAGAACTGGCTGGTGCGCATCTGGTTGAACACCGGCCAGTTGCCCTGGCATGCGGCGCGTCCGCCTTCGTTGTTCGTGCGCTGGAACTGGTCCCACTCGCGCCGGACGATGCGCTGGATCAGGGTGTTGCGTTCCTCGTCGATCATGGATCGGCCTTTCTGCCGGCCGCATATGGGCCGGCGCCATGGGAAGTGCGTCGGTATCGTCGGCAGCCGGTCGCCGGCGACGGGGGTTTCGTGTTTTTCGGGTGCCCGGCGTCGCCGCCGTGGCTCCGCGCGCGGTCACAGGCTGTGCAGACAGGGCTGCGTGCTGTGGATATGCTCCTCGACATAGGGGCGCTGCCATTCGAGGAAGGTCTCGTCGCTGTCGGTCAGTCCCTCGCGCCGTATTTCCTTGACGACCTCGCCGCAGATGCGGTCGATGCCCTGCTCGATCCTCGCCGCGGCCGGGGCCGCGCCTTTGCCTCCCTCGCCGAATCCGGCGCCGCCGTAGCAAGCGGCCGAACTCAGCCGCATCAGCGCCTCCAACTGTTCGCATACGTCGGCAAGCCGCGTGGCGAGCCTTGCGGACAGCCGGCGCAATGCGGCGAACTGCCATTTGTAATACGGCATGTATCCGGCGGTGATCGGCTCGTTGATCAGGAAGACGAGCGAAGCGGCCGCATCCACGAATTCGCGGATCGACAGCCATGCCGCCGCCCCGTCGCCCCGCGTGAGCATGCGGGGAACGTTGTATTGCCCGGCCTGGGCCATCATGCCGAGACGCTTGGAGATCAGGGAGAGCCGCACATCGTCCGGCATGGCCTTGAACCCTTGGCGGGTGCCGAGGAACTCGCCAAGCGGATCGGCGAACACCTCGCCGTTGGTGGCGGCCGCAAGCGTGGCCTCGCTGAGCATCAGCCACTCATGGGGGATGCCGTCGCCGGGCGCCCGGCGATATCCGGTGATCGAGGCGAAGAAGTCCCCGATGGAGAACACGCCGTCGCGGCGGTTTGTTCCCTGAGCCCGGGCGGTCGCTTCGCGCGGCCCGTATCCCATGAAGGTCTTGGGAAGCGTCTCGTAGTCGTCTTGCAGCTGCCGGCCGATCGCCGCATAGTCCTCATCGGTGAGCCACAGGCAGAATCGCGGGCCGAAATCATGGTCCTGCGACAGCTCGTCGTCGAAGCCGTAGCATTCCGATCCGTGGCCGACCAGTCCTGCCGCTATGCGTCCCCGGTACTCCGGGTAACGCTCTTCGATCAGCGGTTTGCCGTATTCGTTCCAGTATGCGCGGGCGAGTTTCAGCCCGGAGAGCCGGGGGTGCTGCCCCGAATCATGGTCGGGCGCGGAGGGCTTGTGAACGACATCGGGAATATCCCGGGGCGAGCCGGTTGCCGTGCCGTCGGGCGAAGGGGCGTCGGCCGTGACGGTCGAGTCGGCCGCGTCTCCCGGTAGGGGCCTTCCGGCAGCCGACGCTTCCGTGCCGGGCGTGCCGGTACCCGCCGCTGCCGGATCCGCCGGTTCCTGCCGGGCCAGCGCGGTCTCCGCCTCGCGCAGGTTCTGCGCGGTAATGCGATAGTAGTCGGTGTCGGTGCCGTAGCACTCTTCGATCACCGACAGCGCTTGGCGGTACAGCGACACGGCCTTCGCATAGTCATGCGCGTGGAAGCGCACCTGTGCGTAGCCGGCCAGCGCCGACGCGTAGTGCGCGCTGTGCTCCAGATGCCCGTTGCGGTAGATCTCCAGAGCCTTGGCCGCGTGCCAGTCGGCGCCCTCCAGCTTGTTCTCGCTCAGCAGCACCAGCGCCAGATTCGTGTTGGTGGACGCCACGTCCAGATCGGCGTCGGCGTCGGGGCTGGACGTCTCCAGGATGCGCAGCGCCTCGCGCAGTTCCAACTCGGATTCATGGGTGCGCCCGGTCTCGCTGTACAGCATCGACAGGTTGTTGTGCAGGGCGGCCAGACGCCGGTCCGAGGGGGAGAGCGTGCGTTCGCTATCGGCCTGCGCCATCTTGTACAGGGCTTCGGCCTGATCGTAGTTGCCCGCGGCCCGCATGCCGGTCGCGGCGTTGATTAGCGTGGTCGTCCAGGCTTCGGTGCCCTCCAGCCCCATGCGCGTGGCCAATTCGATCGCGCGCTGGATGATCCACTGGTTGTCCTTGTGCCGGCCCTGCGAGCGATAGAATCCCATCGTTTCGTTGAGCACGGTGAGCAGGCCGGCGTCATCGCCGGCGTTTTCCGCGTCGACCATCGCCTGCTCCAAATAAGGGCCGGCTTTGGTGGAGGCCTCATGGGCGTCGTAGATCGCGTCGAGTCCGGCGAGGAATTGATCGGTGTCGAAGTGGCCGGCTGCCGGGGAGTCGCCGTCTTCCTCGCTTTGCCCGGCTTCGGTGCCGGTGCCGCCGTCTTGCGGTTTGGCGTTCGCGTCCTCGCCGGCTTCGGTGCCGGTGCCGTATAACGCCAGGGGATTGTTGGCGGCTTTCAGCCGCTCCATGAGTTCGTCGTCGTCCATCTGCCTCACCTCGCCGAGTGTACGGTTTCAGTTTACGGTGATGGGGCCTGCGATGTGGCGACGATGCGGTGTTTTTCCCTGCGCAAATTCAAGCGCCATTCATTTCTTAGGCGGTTGCTTCATTTCTTAGGCAGCTACTGACGAAGACAAGCGGTATGGAGGCCGGCAATTCAACCGTTCCTCGGACCCGCGCATGGGGCGTGACTGCCTAGGAAATGGTAAATCCGCCTAAGAAATGAAGCATGGGGCCGAATGGTGGCTTGCGGGAGTGGGGCCGGCGAGATGCGGCGTTCGGATCAGGCCTGAATCTCGCGCATGCGATGCGCGGCGTCGGTGTTCGTCTCGCAGCGCCATGAATAGAATGCCAGCAGCGCGACGGCGAGCAGCGCCAGCGGCACGCCGCCGAGACCGGTGAACCGGTAGTCCATCGAGAAGGCGCCGAGCATCGCGCCGCCGACGATCGAGCCGATGGCGTTGCCGAAGTTGAATGCGACCTGCACCGCGGCGCCGGCGATCAGTTCGCCGCCGCCCTGGCCGGCCTCCGTCATCAGCAGCTGCTGGGGCGCGGAGATGAAGAACAGTCCGAACGCGATCCAGAACGTCAGCAGCGCGGAGGTGCCCTGATTGCCGGGCAGCAGTAGCACCATCAGCAGGCCGATGCAGGAGATCATCTGCCCGAGCGCCGCGGTGCCGGCGTGGCGCCAGCGATCGGTGATGTGCCCGCCGACCAGTCCGCCGACCACCATGCCGAAGCCGGCCAGCATCATCATCAGCGGCACCAGGCTCGAAGGCCACCCTCCGGTCTTCTGCAGCCAGGGGGAGACGTAGCTCCACCAGCAGAACACGCCTGCGTTGCCGGTGAACACGGCGGCGAGGATCACCCAGGGGCCGCGGCGCGTCAGGAAACGGAACTGGCCGGCGATGCCGGCGTCCTTGATCGGGGCGACATACGGGATCCACACGATCGCCAGCACGATCGTCATCGCGGCCCATGCGGCGAGCACGCCGAACGCGAGGCGCCAAGACATGAACTCGGCCATCAGCGTGCCGGCCGGCACGCCCAGCATGTTGGCCACGGTCTGGCCGGTCACCATGACGGAGATGGACTGCGCCTCCTTGCCCTTGTCGGCCAGGGTCTTGGCGATCAGGGTCGCCGTGCCGAAGAACGCGCCGTGGGGCAGGCCGGAGATGAATCGCGCGACGATCAGCATCGTGGCGTTGACGGACAGCGCCGACATCGCATTGCCGACCAGGGCGATGACCATGAACAGGATGATGAGGTTCTTCGGCGGCACCTTGCGCCCGAACACCAGGATCAGCGTGCCGATGCACACGCCGATCGCATAGGACGAGATGTAGTGGCCTGCGGTTGGAATGTCCACGCCGGTCGCGGCCGCGGCCTGCGGAAGGATGCCCATCATCACGAATTCGGCGGCGCCGAGGATAAACGCGCCGGATGCCAGCGCAAGCAGACTCTTCTTCATGGGGTTTCCTCAGACTCGTTCATTTTGGTTCCGGATTGATTCCGGCTATGGAAGGCACAACATGAGAAAAAGGGATCATCGATTACTCGATGATCCCTTATTCGTCGGGCTGGCGGGATTTGAACCCGCGGCCTCTTCGTCCCGAACGAAGCGCGCTACCAAGCTGCGCTACAGCCCGTTTTGGCAACGTCCGCTATCTTACAACGAATCGGGGAACAATCAAGTCGGCGTGTCGTTTTTGATTCGGAGGGGTGCTTTGGGGTGCTGACACAGGGCATTTTCCCGATGCGCGGCTGCTTCGGGGTGGGGCGGGCAGCGGGTGCCACTAGGAGGCGGAAAGCTTTCGCTGAGAGGCGCGTCACCGGGATGGGGGCGCCGCGTGATGGCGGTTGTCGCTCGCTGAAGCGGGTCAATGGGAGGAGGGTTCCGTCGAACGGCGGGAATGGCTCGCTGAGAGGCGCCCAGTGAGAGATTCCCATAGACGTGAGGAGGCATTCGCTCGCCGGAAGGTTGGGTAAGGGGTGAGAGGGAAGAATCTGGGTGCTTGACGGGGCTGGATGGCGCCTGAGTTGGTTGGGTGGCATCCGTGCGGGGTTAGGCGGATGCGTGAAGCGGGCGGAATGGACGATGTGGGGAAGGGCTGCAAGCGCCGGCTCCTGACGTGTATCGCCTTCTCGCTACACTGGGACCTATGTGTGAAACCCAAGAATCCCAAGCGAATGAGAATGAGGAAGAGGGCGCTGCCACCACGATGACCACGGTGGAGCGCGCCGAAATGCTGCTCGAGCAGGATGCGGCGATCCGTGCCCGCATCGACGGCGGCGCCACGCTGGACGAGGCGATCGATCCGTCCAACAAGGAGTTCGGCCCGCTCTCGCACCCGGAGCAGGTGCAGATGCGCGTGGCCAAGCGCGCGATGATGCTCAAGGAAGGCATCGAACCCTATCCGGTGCACCTCGACGTGACACACACCATCGAACAGGTGCGCGCCCAGTACGACGGCAAGCTCGAGGCCGGCGCCGAGACCGAGGACATCGTCGGCATCGCCGGTCGAGTGCTGTTCCTGCGCAACGCGGGCGGCCTGTGCTTCGTGCAGCTGTCCGCCGGTGACGGCACCAGGATCCAGGGCATGATCTCCAAGAAGGAGATCGGCGCCGATTCCCTCAAGCGGTTCAAGCAGCTTGTCGATCTGGGCGACCACCTGTACCTCAAGGGCCGCGTAATCTCCTCCAAGACCGGCGAGCTGTCCGTGTTCGCCACCGAGTGGGCCATCGCGTCCAAGGCGCTGCAGCCGCTGCCGGCCCTGCACAAGGAGCTCAACGACGATACTCGCACGCGCAAGCCGTACATCGGCATGATCGCCGACGAGAAGATCCGCGATATGGTGCGCAACCGCTCCAAGGCGGTCGCTTCGCTGCGCCACACCTTCGCCGGCCACGACTTCATCGAGGTCGAAACCCCGATGCTGCAGACCGTGCACGGCGGCGCCGCGGCCCGCCCGTTCACCACGCATATGAACGCCTTCGATCTGGACCTCTATCTGCGCATCGCCCCGGAGCTGTTCCTCAAGCGCTGCCTGGTCGGCGGCATCGACCGCGTGTTCGAGATCAACCGCGACTTCCGCAACGAAGGCGTCGACGCCACGCACGCCCCCGAATTCACCATGGTCGAGGCGTATCAGGCCTACGGCACCTACGACACGATCGGCGCGCTGGTCAAGGAGCTCGTGCAGAAGACCGCGATAGACGTGTTCGGCTCGCACAAGGTCACGCTGCTCGACGGCACCGAGTACGACTTCGGCGGCGAATGGAAGTCGATGAGCATGTACGGCTCCCTCTCCGAGGCGCTCGGCGAGGAGATCGTCCCGAACGGCGGCCCCGACAACCCCGGCACGTCCGTCGAGCATCTCAGCGCGATCGCCGACAAGCTCGGCGTCGAGCGCGACGAGGTGGAGAACCATGGCAAGCTCGTCGAGCATCTGTGGGAGCACTTCTACGAGGACAAGCTCTATGAACCGACCTTCGTGCGCGACTTCCCGGTCGAGACCTCCCCGCTGGTCAAGGGCCACCGCTCCAAGCCCGGCGTGGTCGAGAAGTGGGATCTGTACGTGCGCGGCTTCGAGCTGGCCACCGGCTACTCCGAGCTCAACGACCCGATCGTGCAGCGCGAACGCTTCGTGCAGCAGGCCAAGGACGCGCTCGCTGGCGATGAGGAGGCCTGCGACATCGATGAGGACTTCCTCGAGGCCCTCGGCGTCGGCATGCCGCCGGCCGGCGGCACCGGCATGGGCATCGATCGTCTGCTCATCGCGCTGACCGGCGCCACGATCCGCGAGACGATCACGTTCCCGCTGGTCAAGCCGATCTCGCTCGGCTGATGACTCGCTGCGTGCCGTCCGCGGGACGGCAGCATCCGTGACGAGACCCCCCTCTTGGAAGGGGGTCTCGTCATGTTTTCGTAAATTATGGGCTATAGGAACTTTTGTGGTGCTTTAGGTTCCTTTCCGGTTTGCGTGCTGGCTGTGCCGGGCGTGGCGTCCGCGGTGTTTGATGAGCGGGCGGATGAAGTGCAAGATGAACGTCCAGGGCCCCGGCCCCGGACGCGACGAGTGCCGGCAGGCTTCCGTCACCGATGGCGTCGATGAGTTCGAATACGACTTGGACGAGTCCCAGCAGGGTTGCGATGTTTTGAATCATGCCGACGCCTATGCGGATCGGCCGCGGATCATCGGACGTGTCCCTTGCGGATGTAGAAGCCGGGCTCGCTTGCGGGGTCGTCGTGGTTGTTGGCCTGGATGCCGGTGTCGTAGGATCTCGGCCCGTCGTCGTCCCCGTCCGGTTCCGGAACGGCCTTGGCGGGTTTCCAGTGTTCCGGTTTGATCAGCGACGCGGGGTCGGGATTGCCGCTTTTCATGTAGCACACCCATTCGCGGGCGCGTCGCATGTGCTCCTCGGGCAGTCCGTGGTGGTCGAGGAGCACGTGCTTGAGCGGCGAGTTGACGCCGCCTTCCAATCGGTTCGTGGTGCGCGCCACCGGCCCGCCGGCGGTGGGGGCGGGGTCGAGGAACGCGAACAGCTTGCCCTCCCGGAACAGCCTCTCCAATCTCCGGTGGCAGCGTCGCACGTCCTCGTGGGTCCACCGCCATTGCCGTCTCATTGCCTTCGGATTGGTTGGATCATCCTTCGCATGGGTGCGTTCGTTGATGAACGACCCCCATGTGATATGCCATGCGTTGAGCGCCTCGCCCCATTTGACGGCGGTTTCACCGTCATGCACCTTGGTGAGCCGGTCGGAGAGCTTCTTGAGCTGCCTGCCCGCCTCAAGTTTGGGTTTGGAGGTCAGGTCCGTCCTCGTGTTGCGCTGCACGTGCGCAAGGCAGCGTTGGATGCGCGTGCCGGGCCATGCCTCCTGACAGGCGGCCTCCGCGCCGCGCAGCCCGTCGGTGATGGGCACGTCCGGCGCGGGCATGCGGGAGAACAACGCCGTGTAGGCCGCCTTGGACTCGTGCCCACACCATTGGAATCCCAGCGTCTCGCCGCTCTCGCCGTCGATGGCGATGATCAGGCACCAGCCGTGGCCCATGTACGTGCCGTCCGCCATCACCGTATGATGCCGGGCCGTCACGGGCGGTATCGACGGATGAATGTTCCAGCACCAGGCGGTGCGCTTACGCAGTGCGCGCGAATCACCGGACGGGTCAAGCGCGCACTGCGGCTGCCTGCCCGGCAGCCGGGCGAGGAACTCGCCCGGCACGCGCGCATGCGCGGCCCGTTCCTGAGGCATCGTCGAGCTCAACGAGCAATCGGGGCGCTTCCACCGCTGGACGCCCTTGGCGGTCCTGCCGTTCTTCTTCATCGCCCGACCACAGATCGGGCATTGCTTCGCTTTGCTGGATTTCGTTCTCACGTCATCCAGCCCATCACCCGGCTCGTCCGCGGGCCGGCTATTTCCCCGTCATTGAAAATGATAGGCCGACACGCCTACTGCCACAAGGCCAGACACCGGTTATAAGCACCACAAAAGTTCCTATAGCCCGCCGCGGCCATGTACCTGTCTGCCTTCATCGCGTACACGATGCAGTGCCTGCCGCGTGACGAGCAGACCTTCGCCTCGGTGCAGCGCATGGTCAGCGTGATGGGTGAGGACTCCATCGCCATCATGATGGAGGAGATGTGCGAGATCGATCCGCAAGGCATGACCGCCCGGCGGTGGCGCGCCATCAAGGCCTCGCAGAAGGCGGATCGGATGGATTCCAGCATCCGCGGCATCCTGGAATCGAAGATCGCGCCGATGTCGTTCAGCGGTGCCGACGGCATGTTCACGCGTCCGGAACGCATCGACTTCGCCAAGCTCGCCACGGAGCGCTGGGCCGTGTTCGTCAATGTGAGCGACACCGACCGTTCGATGGACGGCATGGTCAACCTGTTCTACACGCAGGCGCTGCAGCAGTTGTGCCGGTTCGCCGACACCTCCTGCGAAGGCAGCCGGCTGCCGGTGCCGGTGCGCCTGTATCTCGACGATTTCGCCACGAATTGCCGTATCCCCGATTTCGACAAGGTCATCGCGGTGATCCGCTCGCGCGGGATCTCCGTCAGTGTGATCCTGCAATCGCTCACCCAGCTGGAGGGCATGTATGGCGTCGCCGTGGCCTCCAGCATCGCCAACAACTGCGACCACTGGCTGTATCTGGGCGGTCAGGACGTGAACACGGCCAAGCAGATCAGCGTCAAGGCCTGCCGGACGTTGGACACGGTGATGCAGATGCCGCTCGACCGGGCCTACCTGTTCGAGCGCGGCCGCAAGCCGGAGCTGGTGCGTCCGTATGATCTGACCGCGCATCCCCTGTACCGCGAAACGCCTGAAGGCCGTCGGGCTGGGGGCGTGCGCGCGGCCGCATGCGCCGATGCGGCCGCCGACGAGACCTTCGCTGAGCTCGCCGCACGGGCGCCGTACGAGCGATGAGCCCCGGGCCCCGCCGCGCCGAACCGGTGACGGGAATCGAACCCGCGTGAGCAGGCCCCTCGTTGCCGGATGCGGAGCGCGTGGTATATGTTGGAAGCCGTGAATCTGAGATTGTGGATCAGGGGAGCGCGGCCCAGGACATTGACCACCTCCGTCGCTTCGGTGATGGTCGGCGCGGCGATGGCTCGGCTGCATATCGGGCAGATGGGCACTTGCATCGCAATCCATCCCGAACCTGCATCGTGCGCCGCGAGCCGGGCGCAGCAGAGCCTGCTGCTGGGACGATTCTGGCCGGTTGCCATCCTGTGCCTGCTGGTGGCGCTGTTCCTGCAGATCGCGGTCAATTACGCGAACGACTACTCCGACGGCATCCGCGGCACGGACGCCGGCCGCGGCGCGGACGAATCGAAATCGGGCAAGCCGCAGCGGTTGACCGCATCCGGGTTGGTGCCGGCAAAGCATGTGCTGGCCGCGGCGGTGGTCTGCGCCGGCATCGCCTGCGTGTGCGGCATCGCCGCGGTCGTGCTCGCCAAGGCGTGGTGGCTGCTGGCCGTCGGCGTGGCATCGTTGCTGGCCGGATGGTTCTATACCGGGGGCAAGCATCCGTACGGGTATGCCGGTTTCGGCGAACTCGGCGTGTTCCTGTTCTTCGGTCTGGCGGCGGTGCTCGGCACCGAGTACGCGCTGTGCGGCACGGTGGACGTCGGCGGCCTGCTCGGCGCGGTGGCGGCCGGCCTGTTCTCCTGCCTGATCATGATGGTGAACAATATCCGTGACATCGACGAGGACCGTGAACACGGCAAACATACCTTGGCCGTGCGGCTGGGAGAGCATGGGGCGCGCATATTGCTGAATGCGTGCTGCGCGGCCGCTTGGCTGATCGCCTTGCTGATGTGCTCCACGCTGTGGTGGCCGTGGGGCGGCGTGCTGATGCTGTCGGGTGCCGGCGTGGCGGGAACCCTGATACGCAGCGTGTCGCAGGGTTGGTTCCGTTCCGCCCTGACCGCCGCCAGTTTCCAGACGCTGCTGTTCGCGGTGGTGCTTGCGGCTTCCGTCGCGCTGTGATCCCCGTCCGGCCGGCGCTTTTCCGGTGGTTCTTCCACGATGATCCGGAAAGAGGGCGCGCCGTGACCCAATTGAGATGAAATACGTAAGACGGATGCTCGTGTTTGGGCGCATCGGGCGGTAGACTGATCCGTATGACTTACAAATTAGTACTGCTCCGACATGGTCAGAGCGCATGGAATAAAACCAATCAGTTCACCGGCTGGGTCGACGTCCCGCTGACCGAGCAGGGTGAAGCCGAAGCCAAGCGTGGCGGCGAGCTGCTCAAGGAGAAGAACGTCCTTCCGGACATCGTGTTCACCTCCCTGCTGCGCCGCGCCATCAACACCGCCAACATCGCTCTGGATGCCGCGGATCGCCTGTGGATCCCGGTCCAGCGTGACTGGCGTCTCAACGAGCGTCACTACGGCGCTCTGCAGGGCAAGAACAAGACCGAGATCCGCGAGGAGTACGGCGACGAGAAGTTCATGCTGTGGCGCCGCTCCTACGCCACCCCGCCGCCCGAGATCGATCCGAACGACCAGTACGCGCAGAACAACGATCCGCGCTACGCCGGCGATCCGGTTCCGGAAGCCGAGTGCCTGGCCAACGTGGTCGAGCGCGTGAAGCCGTACTTCGAGTCCGCCATCGAGCCGGAGCTCAAGGCCGGCAAGACCGTGCTGATCGCCGCCCACGGTAACTCGCTGCGTGCCATCGTCAAGATGCTGGACAACCTGTCCGAGGACGAGATCGCCAAGGTCAACATCCCGACCGCCATCCCGCTGCTGTACGAGCTGGATGAGAACTTCAAGCCGATCAAGCCGCGTGGCGAATATCTGGACCCGGAGGCCGCCGCCGCCGGTGCCGCCGCCGTCGCCGCCCAGGGCCAGAAGTGATGAAGTCCCGGTGATATGCCGGGCGTGATCACCGTGAACGGGAGTCGCTGATGCGACTCCCGTTTTTTTGTTGCGCTTATGCCGCCGCATCCACGGTTTTGCGCGGCAATGTCGAGTTGTCGGTGCGCCGATGCCGAGATTTCTGTGTTGAGAGGCGTGTCAATCGATTGATGTTCGATGGACAACCGTTTTCACTACTTGCCCGCGCACCGACAACTCGAGGTTGGCATACCAAGGTGCGCGCGGGAGGGCCTGCTTGACGCATATTTTGGCGCATATCCTGACGCATATCGGCGGGTACGACGATGAATATGACGGCGGATACGACAGAGGGCGGGCGCGCACTGCTGCGCACCCGCCCTCTGCGAAATCATTGCCGGTGTCCGAAGCCCGATCGGCAAGAAGCCTTACTCGACGGCGCCATCCTCGTCACGGCTCGGTTCCTTGCTCGGGTCGAAGCCGGAGACGATGAACACGACGCGGCGGGCGGCCGACACGGCGTGGTCGCCAAGGCGCTCCATGAAGCGGCTGAGCAGCACCACGTCGATCAGCTGCTGCTTGGACCCGGTCCACTCGTCGGACAGGGCGAGGTCGAAGGTCTTGGCATGCAGCGCGTCGAGCTTGTCGTCATTGCGGATGATGCGCTCGGCGACCTTGGCGTCGCGGTCGGCCAGCATGGCGACCATGTTGTCGGCGGTTTCGTCAAGGAAGTCCTGCATCTGCGAGAAGAGGTCCTTGGCCTCGTCGGACAGCGGGGACTCGGGGTAGGAGCGGCGGGCGGCCTCGGCGATGTGCCGGGCCAGATCGCCCATGCGCTCGAAGGTCGCGGCCAGTCGCAGCGTGGACACCACCACGCGCAGATCGGTGGCGACCGGGTTCTGCTTGGCCAGCAGCTTCACGCACTGGTCGATGATGCTCGACTCGAGGGCGTCGATCTCGATGTCCCCGTCGATGACCGCCTGGGCGGCCTCCACATCCGAATCGAGCAGGGCCCTGCCGGCACCGTCGATCGCCTTGCGCACATTGCGCACCATACGATCGAGGTCGTCGGCGACGGCCTTCATCTCCTCGTTGAAAATAACACGCATATTCTTCTGCCTTTCACTCCGGCGCCAATTCCAACTTATACCAGTGTATTATCCGGCACTGGCGTTCGGCCACAACGTAGCTAAAAGCAACCACTCGTTTTCGTAAAGTTCACGCATACGTTTACCGGGGGTTCACCTGCCGGCATGTCGTTGGTTCGTATGGGAGAATGAGCGTATGTCGCAGGAGCTTTCCACGGTTATCGTGTTTGTGCCGTTCGTGATCATCGCAGCCGCGGTGATCATCTTGGCGTTGTTTTGGGTGTACGACCGGATCCGTCCGCTGATCGACAACTTCGCGGTGGCCAAGTCGGCGGCGTCCGGCGAGGACTCCGACGCCTCCGACGAGCACGATGACGGGCGGGAGAAATCCCCCCGTTCCCCGTTGCGATCCGCGGCCGACTGGTTCCGCCATCTCGCCGACCGCCGTCGGAACGATCCCGATGACGGCGAGGAGGATCTGGACGACTCGACGGCCACGCTGCTGTCCATGCTGCCGACCGCGTCGATGGTGGTGAACCGCGAGGACGAGGTGATCCGGGCGAATCCCGCGGCCTATACGCTGGGCGTGGTCGACGATGAGCGTATCGTCAGCGCCGAGGTGCGCGAGGCGATACGGCAGGTGCGCGAGTCCGGCGGCCGCCGTCGCTTCGACCTCACCACCAGCACCCCGGAGCGCTTTGTCGCCGCGGCGGACAGGGGCCCGAGCGGCGCAGATCCCGTCGAGGTGTATGGCGTGGCGCGCCCGAATTGGCTGAAGATCACGGTCGGGCGCATCGACGATCGATTCGTGGTGGTGCTGATCGATGATGTGAGCAATGCGATTCGTTTCTCGCAGGTGCGCGATTCGTTCATCACCAATGTGTCCGAGCAGCTGCTCAAGCCGACGCAGGCGTTGAGCCAGCTGGCGGATTCCCTGCAGGACGATGCGCTGGACGCCGAACAGATATCGTGGAACGCCCATAACGTCAGTGCGGCGTGCGGCCGCCTGAACCGTATGGTGGCCGATCTGCTGCTGCTGATCCAGGCGCAGGAGCCGGTCATGCCGTCGTCCGCGAACCGGCTCAACATGATGGAGCAGGTACGCGCCGCGTGCGCCAAGCTGGAGCCGCAGAGCGAACGGCTCGGCGTGCAGCTCTCCGTCACCGGCGACGATGCGCTGACGGTCAACGGCGATGGCGAGCAGATCCGCGCGGCGGTGTCCAAACTGGTGTCCAACGCGATCGTCTACTCGAATCGCGGCGGCGCGGTGAGCGTGACGGCATCCCGCTCCGACGACGGCACGCAGGCGGTCGTCCGCGTGATCGACCAAGGCGTCGGCATCGACAAGGACGAGCAGACCCGCATCTTTGAGCGGTTCTACCGCGGAACGAACCAGACGCCGCAGTCGCGTGACGGCATCGGGCTCGGGCTGGCGATCGTCAAGCACGTGGCCCTGGCGCATCACGGAGGCGTGGCGGTCTGGAGCTCCAAGGGCAGCGGCAGCACCTTCTCGTTGTCGCTACCTCTGGCGCAGTGACGGCCGCGGCGATGCGGCCGCCGACACCGGGAGGGGGGAATCAGTCAGGCGCCCAGCCGGCGATAGTCCCATCGATCGAAATGCTCCCAGATCAGCATCGCCACGCCGATGACCGTCCCGGCCGTGCACACGATCAGCACGCGCAGCACGTCGAACTCGAGGAACAGCAGAATCGTGCACACGATCAAGGCGAGGGCCCACAGGCTGGTGCCGATAAGGAACACCTTGCGCAGATCCACGCGAACGGGCTTCGGCGTCGGGCGACACACATCGGGATTGATGATCGGTGCGAACTTCATAACCGTTACCTTAGTACGGGGCGGATACGGGCAGCCGATCGCCGCGGGCGCGGCCATCCGCCGGCGGCCGACCAGACTGGCCGCCGCCCGTATCCGGCGTGTCCGGCGTGTCCGGCGTGTCGGCGGTGCCGTCACGCCGGACACGGTGTCGGGTCATGACTGCAGATGATCGACAACGTAGTCTATGCACGCGGTCAGCGCCGCCACGTCGGCCGGTTCCACGGAGGGGAACACGCCGATGCGCAGCTGGTTGCGGCCGAGCTTGCGGTAGCCGGAGGTGTCCACGATGCCGTTGTCGCGCAGCGCCGAGACCACCTGGCTGGCGCTGATGGCGTCATCGAGGTCGATGGTCACCACCGAATGCGATCTCGCCTGCTCGTCGGCGACGAACGGACGCGCGTAGTCCGAGTGCTCGGCCCACGAATACAGAATGGACGCCGACTTGGCGCAGCGTGCGGTGGACCAGTCCATGCCGCCGTTGTCGTTGAGCCAGCGGACCTGGTTCTCCAGCATGATCAGCGTGGCGACGGACGGGGTGTTCAGTGTCTGGTCCTTGCGTGCGTTGTCGATGGCGGAGGTCAGCGACAGGAACGGAGGAACCCACCGGCGGGCACCCTCCAGCGTGGCGCTGTGCTCCACGCTGGCCGCGCGCTCGATGGCGGCGGGGGAGAGCACGGCCAGCCACAGGCCGCCGTCGGAGCCGAAGGCCTTCTGCGGGGAGAAGTAATAGGCGTCGGTGGCCGACACGTCGACCGGCAGCGCGCCGGCGGCGCTGGTGCCGTCGACCAGCGTGAGCGCCTGCTGCTCGAGACTGCCGGGGACGCGGGTCACCGGGGCGGCCACGCCGGTAGAGGTCTCGTTGTGCGCCCAGCAGTAGGCATCCACGCCTTCGGTGAACTCGGGAAGCCGATAGGTGCCCGGCTCGCCCTGATAGATCACCGGTTCCTCGAGGAACGGCGCCGAGGCGGCCGACTTGGCGAATTTGGCGCTGAAGGAGCCGTAGGTGCCGAACGCGGCCCTGCGAGTGATCAGCGAGGCGCATGCGATATCCCAGAATGCGCTGGCGCCGCCGTTGCCGAGTGCGATCTCGTAGCCGTCCGGCGCGTGGAAGAACGACGTCAGCCCCTCGCGGATCGAGGCGACCAGCTGCCTGACCGGCGTCTGGCGGTGCGAGGTGCCCAGCAGCGTGGCGCCGCCGTCATACAGGGCCTGTGCCTGCTCGGGGCGGATCTTGCTCGGGCCGGAGCCGAAACGGCCGTCTTCGGGCAAGATGGACTGGGGGATGTCAATTGCATTGCTCATGCACCCAAGCGTAGTGACAAGCTGGATGGGCGTAAAGCCCTTGTCCGGCAGCCGGAAACGACGGTGGAAACGAGAACGGAAAACGGCGGCGGAAACGGCGGCGGGCGTGGCGGCCTGCCCCGTATGCGATCAGCCGGTTTCGTCCTCCGCCGCGGCGGCTGCTGGCCGGATCGCGGTCCTCCGGCGTGACACGCCCGGCGTGCCGTGGCTCGGCCTCCGGACGGAGGGCGGGACCGAACTTTCGCATCCACCGAATTTCAGGGGCTGCGCGGGTGAGGGGAGGAATGCGAGCATGGCGTCGCTCCGGCGAAGGGACTGGCCGTTGACGGGGCTCCGTTGTAAAGTGCTCACTTGTGACGGTAGTGTGACGTCGGTGATCTGTTGTGCACGGACGTCGAATCCGGCAAGGAGTGTGTAAGTATGAGGCATGGAGCCCACAAGGCATCCCAAAGCTCGAATAAGACCATTCGGACTTCGAGGACGCTGTTCGCTGCCAGCCGCGGTAGTCATCGCGCGACCGCCGTTGCCATGATGCAGCCCGCCGACGGCGGCGCAGCGCTGCTGGGCATCGATCAGGCTCTGGCCGACAAGCTCAACGAGGTCGCGCCGCAGACCCGCCGCGCGATGCGTCAGGCCGCACGGGCGGCCGAACGTCGCTCCCATATCATCGCCTCCGCGTCCCTTGCGGCGCTGGTCGGCACCGCGGCCAGCACGATCGCTCTGGCCAATCCCGCCGACACGTCCCGCCCCCTGGCGCAGGACCCGTCGACCACGACCACGCAGCTGCAGCGCGTGAACACCAATGTCGCCTCGCGTTCCGAGAGCCGTACGCCGTTGAGTGAGCTGTCGAGCACGGTGGCGTCGGACTCCGGCGAAGCCGATGCGTCCCAGAGCGGCTCCGATGCCGCCGATTCCTCCAATGCGTCCGCGGCGAGCGGGCAGGCCACCGACCAGACCACCAACGAGGGTGACTGGCAGCTGGGCGACGCCGGCTCCACGCTGAACGTCAACAATGTGTCCCGCTCCAACGCGCACAATCCGAACGTCGCCACCCTGATGGACCAGGACGCCGGCGTGGTGCCGGACGGCTTCGATCCGAACCATGTCACCGGCGAGAACGGCGGCAACGCCTATCCGTACGGCCAGTGCACCTGGTGGGTATATCAGCGGCGCACCGAGATGGGCCTGCCGGTCGGTTCATATTTCGGTAACGGCAACATGTGGGCCGATTCGGCGCGCAACCTGGGCTACTGGGTGGACAATACGCCCCGCCACGTCGGCGACATGGTCGTCTTCCAGGGCGGCCAGTTCAATGCGGACACCACGTACGGGCACGTCGCGATCATCGAGAAGATCAACGCCGACGGCTCCATCGAGATTTCCGAGTCGAACGCCAAGGGGCTCGGCGTGATCTCCAGCAGGACGTTCTCCGCCGCCGACGCCTCGCAGCTGCAGTTCGTCCACTACTGATCGTCGGCTTGGGGCCGCTGATCCGCCGGTTCGCCGACCGCGGTCCGTTCACCGCCGGTCCATTCGCCGCCGTCTCGGGCTCCCCATGGTTGGTTGTGTGATGTACTGATTGATCAACCGTCGTATGTTCGGATTTGTGCCGGTCATTACGGCGTGTCGCGTTATTTTGTGCTATTTGCGTACTTCCGGTCGTGGTTCGCCGGCGACGGGCGGTGCATGCCCTTATGCTACAGTCGGTGAACTATGAGCTCAAAATCAACGATTGCGTCCATGCTCACGACCATCGTCACAGCCCTGTGCGTATCCGTCGTCGCGGTACCGTCAGCCAATGCCGACATCAACGGTACCGAGTCCACCACCAGCGCGGTCACGTCCTCCCGTTCCTTCCCCTCCGTCGTCTCGGCCCGCAAAGACCTGTTCGCCGAGCACGCCTCCACCGCGGTCGAGGAGAACACCGACTGGGGTGGCGTCGAGAACCTCGACGTGCCGCAGACCAAGTCCCAGGCGGAGCGTGATCAGGAGGCCGCTGAGGCCGCCGCGGCGCAGGCCCGTGCCAAGGCCGAGCAGGAGCAGGCGCAGGCGTTGGCGCAAGCCCAATCCCAGGCGGCCAGCCGCAGCCAGCAGCGCGCATCCGTGCAGCAGCGCTACACCGTTGACGATTCCTCCGTTTCCGGCAGCGCCGGCTCGATGGTCAACGCCGCGTACGCGTTGATCGGGCAGCATATGGACTGCACCGCGCTGGTCAGCGCCGCACTCGCCGCGGCCGGCATCAACTTCCATGGATATCCCGAGGAGTACGCCAGCGTCGGCCAGCAGGTCACCGATGGCACGCTCAAGCCCGGCGACATCCTTATCTATCGGTACACCGGCGGCTGGAACGGCGGCGCGCACTGGGACCATGTGGCGCTGTACGTGGGCGGCGGCAAGGCCATCCACGGCGGCTGGAACGGCAGCACCGTGGCCATCGCCGGCACCTTGAACCCCGATATGGTCGTGCGCGTGTTCTGAGTCGGCGGCGACGTCCGGCCGGACCCGGCCGGGCGTGCACGACGGCATGCAAGACAGTATGCAAGACGAAGCGGCATCCGATGCGGATGCCGCTTCGTCGTATTAACGCCACATTGCCGCCGTATCGCCGCGGAGGCGGCCGCGGCACCGTCATGGGATCGCCGCGTCCGCCCGCGGGAGATATCGTTCATCGGGCCATTCGTGAGATCGCCCGAGGATATGGGAGCCCATTGTGCTAGGCTGTCGTCTCGATGAATACGAAACGTGGTATCTCTCTGTTCGCGGCGGTTGCAGCCGCGAGTTGTGTGTTTGCCTTCACGGTGCCGTCCGCCGAGGCTGCGGACGATAATGCCGTCGTGACCTCTTCGCGTTCCTTCCCGAAGACGCAGTCCGTGAGAAAGAATCTGTTCGCCGAGTCCACGTCCACCAGTGCCGGTGAGAACGAGAACTGGGGCGGCGTCGAGAACCTCGACGTGCCGCAGACCGAGTCCCAGGCCGAAAGGGACGCCAAGGCGGCCGCGGAGGCCGCAGCCCAGGCCGCTGCCGAGGCGCAGGCCCAAGCCGCGGCTCAGGCGCAGGCTCAGGCGGCGAGCCGTTCGTCGCAGCGTGAGACGCTGTCCTCGTCCTCGCAGTCCTCATCTTCGTCCTCGTCCTCCGGCGCGGTGTCCGCCCCGGCCAGTGCCAGCGCGCAGGCCGTGGCCTCCTATGCCTCGCAGTTTGTCGGGGCTCCCTATGTGTACGGCGGTTCCTCCCCCAGCGGTTGGGACTGCTCCGGCTTCGTGGCCTATGTGTACTCACAGTTCGGCATCAGCCTGCCGCGTACCTCCGGTGCGCAGGCGGCGGTCGGCACCGCGGTCGGTAGCATCGCCGAGGCGCAGCCGGGCGACATCATCGCCAATTCCGCCCACGCGGCCATCTACATCGGCAACGGTCTGGTGGTCAATGCGCTGAATCCGGCGCAGGGCACCCAGATCACCGGTCTTGGCGTGTTCAACGGAGGGTATTCCATCCGTCGCGTGCTGTAAGCCGGTATGCCGGCGGTCTCCCGTCGGCTGCCAGGATGCGCGGCATCCGTGTCCGTAACGTGAGCGGCGTCCCCGTGGGGGTACGCCGCTCACGTTTTTTCGTATGGAAAAACACGCATATACGGCGAAAACGGGTATTGTTGAGAGTGAAGGCGGCGCATGGTCGCGCCGATAACGTAAGGAGGTCGTCATGATCAACGACAAGGCCATTCTTGTTGGCGTCGATGGTTCCCACGCCAGCTACAAGGCCACATGGTGGGCCGCGAACTACGCCAAGCATGCAGGGTTGACGCTGCAGATCGTGTGCGCATACTCACTGCCGAGCTATGCCGCGGTGTCCTTCGACGCCACGTACACCGCGATGGGGGACGACAATGCGGCGCACAGCGACGCGCAGGAGATCCTGTCGAAGGCCAAGGCCATCGCCGACGAGCAGGGCGTGGAGGCGGCCACGCTGATCGTGACCGGCGATCCGGCGTCCGTGTTCGTCGAGCTGTCCCGCAACTACAACCTGATCGTGATCGGCAACCGCGGCAAGGGCGGTCTGGCCGAGCGCCTGCTCGGCACGACGTCCTCGTCGCTGCCGGCCTATGCGTACTGCCCGATCGTCGTGGTGCCCTACACCGACGACGACGGCAACCTGATGCACCTGAACAACACCATCACCAAGGTGGCGGTCGGCTCCGACGAGTCCAAGTGGGGCCTCAAGGCGCTGGAGATCGCCGCGTCCTTCGCCGACGCGTGGGGCGCCGAGCTCGACGTGATCTCCGCCGTGCCGAAGGTGCAGGGCATCGATGGCGAAAGCGGCGTGATGGAATCCTACATGGAGGATCTCGACGTGCGCATCAAGCCGCTGCTGGAGGCGCATCCGGACCTCAAGATCAACAAGTCGGTCGTGCCCGGTTCCGCGGTCACCGCGCTGACCAAGGCCAGCTACGACCACGACGTCGTGGTCGTCGGCTCGCGCGGGCGCGGCGGATTCACCGGCCTGCTGCTCGGCTCCACCAGCCAGGGGCTGCTGCAGCACGCGGTCACCCCGGTGTATGTGGTGCCGCGCAAGTACGTGGAGGCGGCCGAAAGCCGCCTTGACACCGTGCCGAGCTCGCCCGCCGAAGTGCCGGTCAAGTCGCTCGAGGAGATCAGCGGCGTCGAGGAGATCGCGGTGCCCACGGCGGACGCCGAGGTCGCCAAGACCATCGAGGCCAAGATCGATCCCGATCGCCAGTAGCGGCCGCGGGGAGCGCTTGGCAGACCCGATACAGCAGTGAGGGGGCGTGGAGACCGAGTCTCCACGCCCCCTCACTGCTTATGGCGCCGTCGTATGTTTCGGTGCCGGTTCCGTGTGCGCTAGCGCCGGATCGTCACGTCCATGCGCACCGGCGTCTCCTGGACGTACGTGTGCTTGACGGTGCATCCCTTGTCCACATGGCGGGTGATGCGCTCCTTGAGCTTGTCCGCGTCCTCGTCGCTCAGATCGGCGTCGGTCGCGTCGACGACCAGCTGCTCGTTGAAGTTGATGTAGGCGTCGCTGTCGGCGTCATACGTGCCGTCCACGACGATGCGTGCGCCCTTGCCCTCGCCGAGGGTGTGCTCGATGGCGAACTGGCTCGACAGCGCCGCGCAGCCGGCCAGCGCGATCTTGACCAGGTCGCCCGGGGTGAACACGCCCTTGCCCTTGCCGAACTTGATGTGCGCGCCGTCGTCGCTGAACGCGTCCCATGAACCGTCCTTGTTGCGCTCGACCCACAGTCGCTTGCCCATAATGCCTCCTCGTGCATTGCGCGGTCGCGCCCCTCGCGCCCGTCCACTGACTAATCTATCCCAAAAACGTTGTGCCATGCGCGTAGCCGCTCAACAGACAGTCGGATTGGTACACTGGTGCGCATGGCTTTAACTCAAGAACAGCTCGCAGATATCCGATCCCGCATCCCGGCGCGCCCCGAAACGGACATTCCCATGCCGTACGAGGATCTGGTGCGCAGGATCCTGACCGAAGGCACCCTGAAGTCCGATCGCACGGGCACCGGCACGATCTCGCTGTTCGGCCAGCAGATGCGCTTCGATCTGAAGGACAGCTTCCCGCTGTTGACCACCAAGACGGTGTTCTTCAAGGGCATCGCCTATGAGCTGCTGTGGTTCCTCAAGGGCTCTAGCAACATCCGCTGGCTGCAGGAGCACAACGTGCACATCTGGGACGAGTGGGCCGACGAGAACGGCGATCTCGGCCCGGTCTACGGCGTGCAGTGGCGCAGCTGGCCGGCGCCGACCCCGGAGGATCCGAACCGCACCATCGATCAGATCAGCAACGTGCTCGATCTGGTGAAGCACCATCCGGACTCGCGCCGCATGGTCGTCACCGCGTGGAATCCGGCCGAGGTCGAGAACATGGCGCTGCCCCCGTGCCACGCCCTGTTCCAGTTCTACGTGGCCGACGGGCGGTTGAGCTGCCAGCTGTACCAGCGCAGCTGCGACATGTTCCTCGGCGTGCCGTTCAACATCGCCTCGTATTCGCTGTTGACGCTGATGATCGCGCAGCAGGCCGGGCTCGAGCCCGGCGAATTCGTCTGGACCGGCGGCGACTGCCATGTGTACGACAACCACGTCGATCAGGTGCTCGAGCAGCTGGGGCGCGACCCGTACCCGTACCCGCGCATCGCCATCCGCAAGGCCGATTCGCTGTTCGACTACGCGTACGAGGACTTCGAGATCGTCGGCTACCGGCACCATCCCTCGATCAAGGCGCCGGTGGCGGTCTGACGCACGGTCTGAGGCGTCTATTAGACTTCTGACCCAGTTCGATCCCAAGGAGTGAATGAAATGGAGTATGATAGTAGCCGCAGTGGCTATCACGAACCCGAGCCCGGATCTGCCGGGCTGGAAACCGCCGAGGATTGGGGCGATGACTACCCCAAGACCTTCTCGGTGAATCTTATCTGGGCCGAGGCCCGCGACAAGGAAGGTCGCGCCGGCGCCATCGGCTTCGAGGGCGGCATGCCGTGGCACCTGGCCGAGGACATGAAGCACTTCAAGGAGCTGACCGTCTCGCACCCGGTGATCATGGGCCGCAAGACGTGGGAGTCCCTGGGGGCCAAGTACCGCCCGCTGCCGAACCGCGACAACATCGTGATATCGCATGACGTGAATTACCATGCGCCGGGCGCCACGGTGGTGGAGAGCCTGGACGATGCGCTCGACCTCGCCCGCCAGGAGGCCATTCCCGACGACGGCCTTGATCGCAGCGAGATCTGGGTGATCGGGGGAGCGCAGCTGTTCCGCCAGGCCTTGCCGCTGGCGTCCAAGGCGTACGTGACGCTGCTGGACGCGGTGGTGGACGCCGACGCCTATGCGCCGTCGCTGCGCGACATGGTCGACTCCGGCATGTGGCATGTCGTGGGCGAAAGCCCATGGAGGAAGCCCGCCGACCTGAGCGGCAATGTGGCGGCGTACCAGTTCGTCACCTATCAGAAGGCCCGCTGAACGGCTTCCGCTGACCGCCGGCTCCGGCTCCGGGCATCTCGCCTTGGGCCGGCCGACCGTCAGCCGCCCGTCCGCACGTATCCGGCCGCCGTGGGCGGATCGCAAGAGAAAGTTTGCACTACCGATGACGCAAGATCACCCGTATACCGTGATGACCGTATGCACCGGCAACATCTGCCGCTCGCCGATGGCCGAGATCATCCTGCGCGCCGAATTCGAAAGCCGCGGGCTTGCCGATCGCGTGCGCGTGATGTCCAGCGGCGTGTCCGACGAGGAGTACGGCAACCCGATCGACCGGCGCGCGGTGCGCGTGCTCAAGGCCGATGGCTACGAGATTCCGACGCATCATTTCGCGCACCGGATCACGCGCGAGGAAATCGAGGAGAGCGATCTCTTCCTGCCGATGACCGCCTCGCACATGCGCGCCCTGCTGCGCCAGCTGCCCGCCGACAAGCGGGGCAGCGTGCACATGTACCGCAGCTTCGACCCGAACCTGCCTGCGGTGACCCCCGGCCGCGAGGACGCCATCGATCTGGTCGACCCGTGGTATGGCGGTCCGCGCGAGTTCCAGGTCGCCATCGACCAGATCAAGGAAGTCGCGCCGTATATCGTCGACTGGGTCGAGACGCAGCTGTAACGGTTGCGGCGGCCGAGTCCGGGTGCCCGTCTCCTCTTGTGGGGAGTCGGGCACCCATCGTTTTGGGACGGTTCCGGGGATGCTTGGCCGGGGCGGGTAAGACGTGAGGGCGGGCAGTGCCCGGAGGCGAAAAAAGACCAGCCGCGGCTGGTCTTTTCGGGTTGGTACCCCCAGAGAGAGTCGAACTCTCGTTGTCAGATTGAAAGTCTGGTGTCCTAACCGTTAGACGATGGGGGCGGACAACTTGATTGATGATACGCGAGCGCCCTAGGTTGCGCAAATCGGCGTGTCGCTATGCGGCTGGCGCGCCCGGGAGGAGCGTGGCGCCGGGCGCGCTCCTCCCGGCATCCGGACACGCCGTCACACCGCGCGATAGGTGAAGTCGTGGATCGTGCGGCCGGCGGCGAGGCCCTTCTTCTCGAAATTGGTGAGCACCCGGCCGCCGAAGCGTTCGGATTCGGCGAAGTCGGCGTGCGGCATGTCCGCGGCGAGTTCGGCGTTGCCTTTGCCGACGTGCCCGGTCGGCAGGCTGACCGTCAGCCCGCCGGCGTTCTCGAACCCGGCGATGCCGTCCATCACCTCGTGCACATGCAGCGCGTAGTCCTCGATATCGGTGGCGATGCGCCACACCCCGCCGTCCGCCAGCGCGTGCCGCACGCTCGCGGCGAGCTCCGGCTGCACGATGCGGCGCTTGTGGTGCTTCATCTTGGGCCAGGGGTCGGGGAAGAAGGTCCACACTTCGCCGACCACGCCGGCGTCGGCATGCGCGAACAGCTCGGGCGCGTTCACCTGCGCGATGCGGATGTTGCCCAGATCCTGCTTGCCGGCCAGCAGCAGCGTGTGCGCGACGCCGGGGTCGTACACTTCCAGCGCCAGAAAATTCACGTCGGGGCGCGCGGCCGCGGCCGCCACGATGTTCTCGCCCTGCCCGGTGCCGATCTCCACGATCAGCGGATTGTCGTTGCCCCATGCGTTCCGCACGAAGTCGGCGTCGAACCGCACGTCGTCGCGCACGTTCAGCGAGCCCTCGCCCGCCGCGGCGTCCAGCAGGTATCGGTCGGCGTACCGGTCCCATGCCCGCTGCAGACGGTCGTCCAGGCGGCCCGAGCGGCGGACGAACGACAGCACCTTGCGGCCGTACAGCGCCGGCTTGTCATCATCTTGAGTAGTCATGCTCCCATTTATACCGTTCGCCCGCGAACGGGACCGGGGCCCGCCGTGTGGGGACGGGACGCGGTCGGTTCGCGGGCGAATGGTGGATGGGTCGCGGTGCGCGGTTCGCCGGCGGCGGGCCGGCCGCTGCCCGGCGGTCGGATCAGACGGCTTCCTCGAGGTGCAGCGGCTGCGGCATCGGGTCGTTCGAGTGCGGCAGCAGCGCATTCGTGATGCATCCGCCGTCGATCGAGGCGAGCGCGCGGTCGAGCTGCACGTTCAGATGCCCGTTCTCGGCCATCCACGTCGTGTAGCTGCGCACCATGTCGATGTTCGCGGTGCCCCAGTTGCCGTCGGCGTCGAACCAGGACGGGGTCACGGCCTCGAGCGAGGCGGCGATGACCTTCGGGTCGATGTGACACAGCGGCGGCTGCAGCGCGTGCACCGCGGCCGCGGGATCCTCCCTGGCCATCGCATAGCCCTGCGCGGTCGCCTCGGCGAAGTTGCGGACCAGCTGCGGGTTGCGGTCGAGCATCTCGCGGCGCACGGACACGAAGTACGAGTGGTGCGGCGCCACGTCGATCGCGTCGAACGGCAGCACGACCAGCTGGTCGAACGGCTCGGAACCCTGGTACGGCTCCCACCACGCCACGTTGATGAACGCGTCGAATTCGCCGCGCTCCACGGAGCGGATATCCGGCTCCCACTCGCCCGGGTCGATCGTGATCAGCTTGGAGAAGTCGCCGCCGTCCTTCTCGACGGCCTGCTGCAGCTCCGTGTACAGGCGCTTGACGCCCATGGGGATGCAGACGCGCTTGCCCTCCAGGTCGCGGAATCGCGTGATGCCGGTGGACTTGTTGGTGATGATGCCGCCGATCTGGCACTGGTTCATCACGGCGAACGAGAGCAGCGACGACTCGCCCTGCTGGTGGAACAGCAGCTGGTTGAGGCGCACCAGGGCGATGTCCACCTCGCCGCGCGCCAGCAGGTAGGCGGGGTCGCCGCGGTAGAAGTCGCCGCTGGTGAACTCGACGTCGATGCCGCGCTCGGCGTACAGGCCGCGCTCGCGGGCCAGGTACATGCCGGCGTGGTTGGTCCAGGGATGCACATATTCCAGACGGACTCTGAGCATGGGTGTTCTCCTTTGATTGTGGGGGTTGATTGGTTGGGAATCGGAAAGGCGGGGGCGGGAGCCGCGTTGCCGTGCTGGGATCTCCTACAGGGCGGCGCGCACGGCGTCGAGGAACGCGCGCCCGGCGGGGCGGAAGAACCATGCGGTGTGCGCGATCAGGGACACGTCATAGCACCACGCCGCATCGTCGGCGCGGCCGGTGCCGTCGGCGTAGTAGCCGATCCAGTTCAGCGACGCCTCCGCCTGGGCGACGGGCAGCATGTCGGCGACCAACGCGCGTTCGTTGTCGCCGAGCGGGCGCACCCGCTGGTATCCACGGATGATCGCGCCGGCGATGTCGGGCCGGCAGGCGGTGTCGTCCCCATTCATGATCTGCACGAATTGGATGGCGTTGCGCTCCAGCGCCTCCACCAAGTCGAACACGGCCGCGTTGCGGTCCGCAAGGCCGAAGTCGAACGCCGCGGACGGCGCGTCGCCGCGCCACAGGAAATTCGACACATGCGGGTCGCCGTGTGTCCAGCAGGACGGCAATTGATGGTAGGCGCCGCTGATGCGTTCCGAGAGTCGGCGGTGCTCCGCCAGATCACGGCGCAGATCGCGGTGCGTGTCCTTGAGATATCGGGCCACCGAAGGGCGTTGCGCCAGCCAGTCCTCCAGCGCGGCGTCCAGGTCGTCGCTGGCGAACAGGCCGAAACGGTCCTGGAACGGCGAGACGGATTCCGGCCGGGGCTCGTCGAAGGATGCGGCCGCGAGCGCGATGCGGGCGAGAAGGGCGCCCAGCCCCTCCGCCTCGGCGAGACTGCGCGGGGGATCCCAGGTCAGCGCGTCGGCATAGCGGTCCTCGCCGTCGGCCCGCGGGCAGACCTCATATACGGATGGCCCGACGGCGAGCGTGGTCCGCAGCGCGCCGGGAGCGGCGTGCTCGTCGAATTCGAGGAATGCCGGGCACGGCATGCCGGCGCTCGCCAGATGCGCGACGAACCGGTGATAGGGGAGTATGGACGGCGTATCGCGCACCGAGCGGTCGTAGCGCTTGATGAATACGTCGCCGTGATCGGTGCGCACCGTCGACCCGGACGCGGTCGGCCGCCCGCTATGGGCCAGCACCTCCTGCGCGCGCATCGGCTCGGCGAGCGCCGCGAGCACGCGGCCCGCCTCGTCGAGGGTCACGTCGGGCCATCGCTGCGCGACGATGTCCAGCTGCGGGTCGTTGTCGGCGTTCTCCATGACGAAGTCCTTTCGTTGGGCGGACCCCATCGTGCGGATCGACGGCGATCCGTGGCCCGTGCGGCGCGTGACGTTGGTGGCGCGCAAGCGGACCTGAGACTTCGTTCGCCGGTACTAGCCGAATCACGTTCTACGGTCGGGATCGTCCCCTCTCAGCTCGTATGAGCCCCCGTGTCTGATGGAAAAACACAGTAGGCCGAAGCGTGTACAACGTGCTATACTCAAATTGTACAAAAAGTAACAAATCAGAGCAAAAGTGAACAAAGGTTCGAATGGTAGCCTCTGTTCGCAGGAGCCCACTGAACAATCGAAAGGCCAGACATGACAGTTCTCGTCACTGGTGGGTGCGGCTATATCGGCGCCCATGTCGTCCACGCGCTTCACGAGGCCGGCGAACGGGTCGTCGTCGTCGACGATCTGAGCTACGGCAAGCCCACCCGCATCGAAGGCTCCCGTCTGTACGGCATGGACATCGCCGCGCCGGGCGCCGGCGAGCGCCTCGCCGAGATCCTCGACGCCGAAGACGTCGATTCCGTCATCCACTTCGCCGCGCGCAAGCAGGTCGGCGAATCCGTCGAGAAGCCGCTGTGGTACTACCAGCAGAACATCAACGGCATGCTCAACGTGCTCACCGGCATGACCAAGTCCAAGAACGCCAAGAAGCTCGTCTTCTCGTCCTCCGCGGCCACCTACGGCGTGCCGCCGGTCGATGTGGTGCCCGAGGACGTGGTGCCGATGCTGCCGATCAACCCCTACGGCCAGACCAAGCTCTTCGGCGAGTGGATGGCCCGCGCCTGCGAGCAGCCGTTCGGCATCCGCTTCTGCGCGCTGCGCTACTTCAACGTGGCCGGCTGCGGCCCCGTCGAGCTTGAGGATCCGGCCATCCTGAACCTCATCCCGATGCTGTTCAACCGCCTGAAGCAGGGCAAGGCCCCGGCCATCTTCGGCGATGACTACCCGACTCCGGACGGCACCTGCGTGCGCGACTACATCCACGTCTCCGACCTGGCCGACGCGCATATCGCCGCCCTGAAGTACCTCGACCGCGACGAGCGCAAGTACGACGCCTTCAACGTCGGCACCGGCGAGGGCACCTCCGTGCGCCAGATCGTCGACGAGGTCAAGAAGGTCACCGGCCTGCCGTTCACCGAGGCCGTCATGGCCCGCCGTGCCGGCGATCCGCCGCACCTCATCGGCTCTCCGAAGCGCATCAACGAGGAGATGGGCTGGCACGCCAAGTACGATGTCGAGGACATCGTCAAGTCCGCATGGGATGCGTGGCAGGCCAACCCCGAGCACCACATCGACGTCGCCACCTGGAAGCAGGTCGACTAGCGGCGTCGCCGTTCCGCCGCGGGGCGGGTGTGCCGTCGTCCGCCATTCGGCGGCCGGCGGTCGCCCGTTGCGCGGTGAGCGAACGGCTCGTCGAGCCGCGATCAGGCGGTGATTGAGCTGACTGAGATTACGGGGCGCAGTCCGGGAAACCGGCTGCGTCCCGTGCTTTTCCGGGCGTAGACTTGAAGCCATGAGCGATACCACTCCGAATTCAGATCCGCAGGTGCCGTACGACCAGCAGGGGCCGGCACGGGGGCAAGCGCGGGATCAGGCGCAGGGCCAGCAGGGGCGGTCCTCCCAGTCGAATCCATCGAATCCATCCGGTCAGCCGGGCTCCTTCTCCCAATCGGCTCCATCCGCGCCGCAGGCGGGGTGCGGGCAGTCTTCCTATGCGCAGACGCCTTCCGCTCAGCCGTCTCCCGCACAGCCGGCATACGGTCAGGTGGGCGGTCAACCGGGCGGTCGCCCGGACGGTCAGGTGGGGTATGGTCAGGCGTACGGCCAGCAGTCCTACGGCCGGCAATCTTACAGTCAGCAGCCTTACGGTCAGGTGCCATATGGCCGGCCGGGCGGGCCGGCGTATGGCGGGCCGGGCGACGATGGTCGGCAGTACGCGCAGCAAGGCGGGCAGCCGTATGCGGGACAGGCCGGTCAGCAGGGCAACCTGTATGGCTATCCGCCGCAGTACGGATATCCGGCTGCCGGTCAGCCCTATCCTCCGCAGGGCGTGCCGGGTTACATGGCGCCCTATGAAAAATGGAACGTGATGTGCATCGTGGGCTTTGTGCTGGCGTTCGTCCTGCCGCCGGTGGGGTTGGTGCTTTCGATCGTGGCTCTGGTGCAGATCAACAAATCCCGGGAGAAGAGCAAGGGACTGTCGGTCGCCGGCATCGTCATCGGGGCGATCAACACCGTGCTGCTCATCCTGATCATCATGTTCATCGGCTGGGCGATCAACGCGGTGTCCAACTATCCGTACGATCGGTCCTATATGTATGACGATTGCTCCTATTCGATGGACGGCGAATGCGACGGCTCGGATGCGTGGGACGATTACGCCGATGATTTCTCCGCCAAATATGCCGGCGCGTACGGCGCTTCCGGTGATGCCGTTGCCCCGCGGGAGTCGGCTTCCGGCGCGTTCGCCAATGCCGATGGGCGGTACGCGGTGGAGTATGGAGCGTCGCTGGGTGACGTGCTGGGGGAGTGACCGGCTCGCATGGTGCCACGCGGGTGATTGTCGGAGCGAGTGGTTTCGGATGGGCGATTTCCGCATGATCGCGCGGATCGGCGCCTTGGCGGACGGGTCGCCGGCACGGCTTCGCGAGTGGCGACACGCCGTGATTTGCGTGTGGCTGAGATATCTGTAATATAACTACTCGTTGCCTCGCACAAGTGAGGATCAACACGGCCCCGTAGCTCAGTTGGTTAGAGCGCCGCCCTGTCACGGCGGAGGTCACCGGTTCAAGTCCGGCCGGGGTCGCTGGAAGCGATGAACCCGGATCCTCCGGGTTTTTTCAACTCCATGGCTCTGTAGCTCAGTTGGTAGAGCGAACGACTGAAAATCGTTAGGTCAGCGGATCGATGCCGCTCGGAGCCACCACGCGGAACCCCGCAGGTCTTGCATCACAAGGCTTGCGGGGTTTTCGTTTTGTCCTCATATACCCATGGAACAGGCGAGGGGCGGCCGAACCGGCGGGTTTTAATGCGGCGTCGTATTAAAACCACCCCGACACGCCTACTGACACAAGACTAAACCCGGAACATAAACACCACATTTAGTTCCTGTAACCCGGTTTCCGAACGGGACTCGTTGTCGAGCCTGTGGGCGAGATGCTCCGCTGACGGGTATTTGAGCGAGGCGAAGCATATATCCTGTGGGAATCGTGCTCTGCTGTGTGCTGTATGGGGTGCGGGATGTTGAGACCGTATTCGTGTTGCTCCGCTGAGAAGCGTCTGAGCGGGGTGGATCGTATACCGAGTGGAAGTTGGGCCTTGTCGCGCTCTGCATGTGGCGCGGAATGTTGGGCCTGTATTCGTGTTGCTCCGCTGACGGGTATTTGAGCGAGGTGGATCGTATATCCTGTGGGGATTGCGCTTTGTTGCGCGTCTATACTCGGGGCGGATCATCGAGTGTGTAATTGCATTGCCTCGCTTGGCCATAGCTAGGCGGGGCAAGTCATATACCCTGTACGACGTGCGCTTTGCCATGTTTCTTTACGCGGGGTGGCCCGTCGAGCCGCTCATGGCATTGCCTCACCCGGCGATACCTGAGCGGGTTGGATCGTCTGGCCCATAGCCAAACCGCCGCTTGGTGGGTGTTCGAGTGTGTATTGCGACGTGGTTGCTCCATCGGCGCGACCACGTCCTGGCGCATTCGCACGTATATGGGCAGGCCATATACCGGTGCGGATGGGCATGCTGCTGACTTGCGGTTGCTATTGGCCGCGTAAAAGGCTGGATGCCAGCATGGATGCGGAGGCGCATGCTGGCTTGCGGTCGTGGTTGGTTGAGTAGGGGACCGTATGCCAGCGGGGATGCGCGGATGTGATTGTGCCGGTTTACGGTTGTAACTGGGCACAAGGCTTATTGGATCGGATGCGCGCATTGGCCCATGCCGGGCATATGGATGCTCCGGATGGAAACTGATGCTTGGATGCTTGGATGCTTGGATGCTTGGATGCTTGGATGACGGCATTCGTCCGTCTCGGACGGGCAAGAAGCGCGACACGCCCGGATGCGAAGAAAATTTGGCCTGCAGGCGGGAGAAAAGGCTGTGATATGGGATCGGAAAGCGCTGTTTTCGCAATTTTCGACACGCCGATGGATGTCAATGTTTTCAATGGTTTGCGATGTTGCAGATGATGTCGGTTTGCGCTGGTGGGTGGTTTCGTGTAAGTTTATCTCTTGCTGCCCGGCGCGGCGGGTTCTGGTTCCTTGGTTGGTTCGGGGTCCGGTTCGCTGGTGTGGTGGTGGTTTGAGAACTCAAGAGTGTGTTTGTACTACTTCTTTATAGTCAATGATTGCCAGTTCATTCCAAGCCTTGCCTTGTGGTGGGGTTCCCTGGGAGGGGTTGAATTGGAGTGAGGTTTTTAGTGTGAGGATCCTTCCTTATAGGATTCTTCTGTCATTTTCTTTTTTGGAAAATAGTTTGTGAGTCATCTTTCGGATGCTTTTCATGTTTTTTTGTGGAGGGTTCGATTCTGGCTCAGGATGAACGCTGGCGGCGTGCTTAACACATGCAAGTCGAACGGGATCCGGCCAGCTTGCTGGTTGGTGAGAGTGGCGAACGGGTGAGTAATGCGTGACCGACCTGCCCCATGCTCCGGAATAGCTCCTGGAAACGGGTGGTAATGCCGGATGGTCCAGCATGCTGCATGGCGTGTTGGGAAAGATTTATCGGCGTGGGATGGGGTCGCGTCCTATCAGCTTGACGGTGGGGTGATGGCCTACCGTGGCTTCGACGGGTAGCCGGCCTGAGAGGGCGACCGGCCACATTGGGACTGAGATACGGCCCAGACTCCTACGGGAGGCAGCAGTGGGGAATATTGCACAATGGGCGCAAGCCTGATGCAGCGACGCCGCGTGAGGGATGGAGGCCTTCGGGTTGTAAACCTCTTTTAGCAGGGAGCAAGGCTTCGGTTGAGTGTACCTGTTGAATAAGCACCGGCTAACTACGTGCCAGCAGCCGCGGTAATACGTAGGGTGCAAGCGTTATCCGGAATTATTGGGCGTAAAGGGCTCGTAGGCGGTTCGTCGCGTCTGGTGTGAAAGTCCATCGCTTAACGGTGGATCTGCGCCGGGTACGGGCGGGCTGGAGTGCGGTAGGGGAGACTGGAATTCCCGGTGTAACGGTGGAATGTGTAGATATCGGGAAGAACACCAATGGCGAAGGCAGGTCTCTGGGCCGTTACTGACGCTGAGGAGCGAAAGCGTGGGGAGCGAACAGGATTAGATACCCTGGTAGTCCACGCCGTAAACGGTGGACGCTGGATGTGGGGCCCATTCCACGGGTTCCGTGTCGGAGCTAACGCGTTAAGCGTCCCGCCTGGGGAGTACGGCCGCAAGGCTAAAACTCAAAGAAATTGACGGGGGCCCGCACAAGCGGCGGAGCATGCGGATTAATTCGATGCAACGCGAAGAACCTTACCTGGGCTTGACATGTTCCCGACGGCCCCAGAGATGGGGCTTCCCTTCGGGGCGGGTTCACAGGTGGTGCATGGTCGTCGTCAGCTCGTGTCGTGAGATGTTGGGTTAAGTCCCGCAACGAGCGCAACCCTCGCCCCGTGTTGCCAGCATTTTGGATGGGAACTCACGGGGGACCGCCGGGGTTAACTCGGAGGAAGGTGGGGATGACGTCAGATCATCATGCCCCTTACGTCCAGGGCTTCACGCATGCTACAATGGCCGGTACAACGGGATGCGACATGGCGACATGGAGCGGATCCCTGAAAACCGGTCTCAGTTCGGATTGGAGTCTGCAACCCGACTCCATGAAGGCGGAGTCGCTAGTAATCGCGAATCAGCAACGTCGCGGTGAATGCGTTCCCGGGCCTTGTACACACCGCCCGTCAAGTCATGAAAGTGGGCAGCACCCGAAGCCGGTGGCCTAACCCGTGAGGGGTGGAGCCGTCTAAGGTGAGGCTCGTGATTGGGACTAAGTCGTAACAAGGTAGCCGTACCGGAAGGTGCGGCTGGATCACCTCCTTTCTACGGAGAATTCGGTCGGATGTTTGTCCGACGGTGTGTGCCCCCGGGGCCGGATGGTCCGGCCGGTCGGGGGTTGCTGGTGTGGAAGATGGTCGTTGGCTTGTGGGTCCGCCCGTCGTGGGGTGGCCCGTGGGGTGGTGCGGGCATGCTTTTGGGTTCCCGGACCGCCACCCCGGGATTGGTTTCCCGGCGCGGTCTGTCGGCCCCGCGGGATCGCCGGCGCGTTGGTTCGCGTGCGGTTGGTTCGGCGGGTGCGTGGTGGTTTGAGAACTGGATAGTGGACGCGAGCGGGAGAACGCCGTTGTTGGTGTTTTCCTGTTCTGTGATTTCAATGACTCCGGCCGGCTTCTTGTTGTTGCTGGTCGTGGGTTTTTGTTTGATCGTTTTGTGATCGTTTAGTGTGATGATTTGTCGTCAGCGTTTTTCGCCGTGGGCTTGTTGCGGGTTGATCCGTGTTGGGTTGCTTGCAAGGGCGTGTGGTGGATGCCTTGGCGGACAGGACCGATGAAGGACGTAGCGGGCTGCGATAAGCCTCGGGGAGCCGTCGAGCGGGCTTTGATCCGAGGATTTCCGAATGGGGGAACCCGGCCACCGTCATGGGTGGTCACCGGCTTTGGCCGGGGGGTACGCAGGGAAGTGAAACATCTCAGTACCTGCAGGAAAGGATATTCCGTGAGTAGTGGCGAGCGAAAGCGGATCAGGCCAAACCACGCGCGTGTGATAGGCGCCGGCCGTTGCGCGCGTGGTGTTGTGGGAGAATGCGTCCGAGCCTCCGGCGGGCTTGGCGGCAGTGATAAAACCGTGTGCGAGGCGAACCGGATTGGATGCCGGGCCGCAGAGGGTGATGGCCCCGTAGCCGTACGCGCATGGTCTGCCGGTCGTTTTTCCCAAGTAGCGCGGGCCTCGTGGAATCCCGCGTGAATCCGCCCAGACCGTTGGGTAAGCCTAAATATTCCTGTCCGACCGATAGCGTACTAGTACCGTGAGGGAAAGGTGAAAAGCACCCCGGGAGGGGAGTGAAACAGTTCCTGAAACCGTGCGCCTACAAACCGTCGGAGCCTTTCGGGGTGACGGCGTGCCTATCGAAAAATGAGTCTGCGAGTCAGTGGCATGTGGCGAGCGTAACCCGTGTGGGGTACGCGTAGCGAAAGCGAGTCTTAAAAGGCGTTTTGAGTCGCGTGTCCTGGACCCGAAGCGGGATGATCTAGCCCTGAGCAGGTTGAAGCGCGGGTAAGACCGCGTGGAGGACCGGACCCACCTGGGTTGAAAACCGGGGGGATGACTTGGGGTTAGGGGTGAAAGGCCAATCAAATTCCGTGATAGCTGGTTCTCTCCGAAATGCATTTAGGTGCAGCGTCGGATTCATTACATCCGGGGGGTAGAGCTACTGGATGCTTGCGGGCCCGTACTGGGTACCAACAGCAACCAAACTCCGAATACCCGTGATGCGTATCCCGGCAGTGAGTCGGCGGGGGATAAGCTCCGTCGTCGAAAGGGAAACAGCCCAGATCGTCGTCTAAGGTCCCCAAGCGTGTGCTAAGTGGGAAAGGATGTGGAGTCGCATAGACAGCCAGGAGGTTGGCTCAGAAGCAGCCATCCTTGAAAGAGTGCGTAACAGCTCACTGGTCTAGTGGTTCCGCGCCGACAATGTAGCGGGGCTCAAGCACACCACCGAAGACGCGGCAGCATGCCTTTGGCGTGCTGGGTAGGAGAGCGTCCTGTCAGGGGCGAAGCGGCGGCGCAAGCCGGCCGTGGACTTGGCGGGAGTGAGAATGCAGACATGAGTAGCGAAAGCGGGGTGAGGATCCCCGCCGCTGGATGACCAAGGGTTCCGGGGCCACGTTCGTCGTCCCCGGGTGAGTCGGGTCCTAAGGCGAGGCCGACAGGCGTAGTCGAATGGATGAACGGGTTGATATTCCCGTACCGGCATGAGACCGGCAAAACCGAGGCTTGGAGTACTAACCTCCGCCCCCGGGCTTACCTTTCCTTCGGGAGGGGGATGCGTGGTGGTGTTGGGACCGGTCCTTGTAGTAGGTCAGCGCAGGAGTGACGCAGGAGGGTAGCCGGCCGCGGAGGTGGTTTTCCGTGGTCAAGCACGCGGCCCGTCCCCCAGGCAAATCCGGGGGGCGCGAGGGTGAGGTGCGATGATGGGCGCCGTTGGGCGCGAATCCGGTGATCCCATGCTGCCGAGAAAAGCTTCGGCGTGAGGGCTTGTGCCGCCCGTACCCCAAACCGACACTGGTGGTCAGGTAGAGAATACCAAAGCGATCGAGCGAATCCTGGTCAAGGAACTCGGCAAATTACTCCCGTGCCTTCGGTATAAGGGAGGCCCCTGATGGTGAACCGGCTTGCCCGGGGAGCTGTTGGGGGTGGCACAGACCAGGGGGTAGCGACTGTTTACCAAAAACACAGGAGCGTGCGAAGGCGCAAGCCGCTGTATACGCTCTGACGCCTGCCCGGTGCCGGAAGGTTAAGAGGATCCGTCAGCCCCTTTGTTGGGGTGAAGCGGTGAATTCAAGCCCCGGTAAACGGCGGTGGTAACTATAACCATCCTAAGGTAGCGAAATTCCTTGTCGGGTAAGTTCCGACCTGCACGAATGGCGTAACGACTTCCCCACTGTCTCGACCAGGAGCTCGGCGAAATTGCAGTACGAGTAAAGATGCTCGTTAAGCGCAGAAGGACGAAAAGACCCCGGGACCTTTACTATACCTTGGTATTGGCATTAGGCGCGGATTGTGTAGCATAGGCGGGAGGCTTCGAAGCGGGTGCGCCAGCATCCGTGGAGCCGCAAGGTGAAATACCGCTCTGTTCTCGTTTGATGTCTCACCTCGACCAGTCATCCTGGTCAGGGACAGTGCCTGGCGGGTAGTTTAACTGGGGCGGTTGCCTCCCAAAGAGTAACGGAGGCGCTCAAAGGTTCCCTCAGCCCGGTTGGCAATCGGGTGTTGAGTGTAATCGCACAAGGGAGCTTGACTGCGAGACCGACGGGTCGAGCAGGGACGAAAGTCGGAGATAGTGATCCGGTGCCGGCGCACGGGCGCGGCATCGCTCAACGGATAAAAGGTACCCCGGGGATAACAGGCTGATCATTCCCAAGAGTCCATATCGACGGGATGGTTTGGCACCTCGATGTCGGCTCGTCGCATCCTGGGGCTGGAGCAGGTCCCAAGGGTTCGGCTGTTCGCCGATTAAAGCGGCACGCGAGCTGGGTTCAGAACGTCGTGAGACAGTTTGGTCTCTATCCTCTGCGCTCGTTGGAATCTTGAGGAGACCTGCCCATAGTACGAGAGGACCTGGGTGGACGAACCTCTGGTATGCCGGTCGTCACGCCAGTGGCGCGGCCGGTTGGCTACGTTCGGAAGGGATAACCGCTGAAAGCATCTAAGCGGGAAGCCTCCTCCAAGATCAGGATTCCGTGGCACCCTCGAGTGCCTGTAGTCCCCATGCAGAACACGTGGTTGATAGGCCGGACGTGGAAGCCCCGCGAGGGGTGGAGCTGACCGGTACTAACGGACGAAAGGCAATCACGCAAACCCCCCTTGCGGGGGTTCGATGAGTCTTTATTGCGGGAAACGATTGATGGCAAGGAACACTACGTCACTTGCGGTCAAACACAAGTCATGGAACTCGCGTCCACTATCCGGTTCCCGAACCACCACAAGACCGGCATCCCTTACAGGATGGCCGTGAGAATTGAAGATTTGCGGCGGTCATGGCCCAGGTGAGACGCCCGGTCCCATTCCGAACCCGGAAGCTAAGGCCTGGCACGGCGATGGTACTGCACTCGACAGGGTGTGGGAGAGTAGCACACCGCCGCATCACACGTAAGAAAAGCCCCGATACCACTTGGTGTCGGGGCTTTTCGCGTATGCGAGCCCATGCGCCCGGATCCTCTCCCGTGTGGGGGTCCTTCTCCCCTCAGGCCGCTTCGCGGCCGGCTCCCCTCCAAGAGGGGAGCCGAAAACAGCGTAGGCGCGGCGGGCGGCGTGGGACCACCCCCAGGCGGCTGCGCCGCCAGCCCCCGCCAGCGGGGGCACGAACACACATACCACACACCGCGCGCACCACACACCACGCGCACGGCGCCGATACCGGCCGGACGGGGCGGAAACCCAACGGGCAACGGCAACGGGACCAGACCGCCACACACCGAACACGAACAACCACCACGGCAAGCATCCGACGACGAGAACGACCAACACCACAACACACCAGACACGACCAGACACCGACGACGGGAGCGATCGACTCGTCACGCACGGGACACGGTCAATCATCACAACAAGCATCGGACGACGAGACCGGTCGAACGGGGGCGGACACGAACCGGACGACAACGGGACCAGCCTGTCACACACCGGACACGACCAACCACAAACAGCAACCGACGGATTAACGGGGCTGATCGTGCTTGCATTGTGCCATAACACGGACAGCCGGCGCGTAACGGGGCGCGGCGGGGATAGAGTATCGCGTGTGACGAAGAGCGAGAAGATCACCAACCAGACGAATCAGCTGACCAAGCGGGGCATCATCGTCCTGGTCTGCGTGGGCTTGGCATGTGGGCTGCTATCGGGGCTGTTCGGCATCGGGGGCGGCACGATCATCGTGCCGGCATTGGTGTGGCTGGGGTTGAGCCAGCGCCACGCCGCGGCCACCTCGCTGGCGGCCATCGTCCCGACGTCGATCTCCGGCGTGGTCTCATATGCGCTCGAGGGCAACGTCAACTGGCTGGCGGCCGCATTGCTGGCCATCGGCGTTATCGCGGGAAGCCAGCTCGGCAGCCTGCTGCTCAATCGGCTGCCCGAAGTCGTATTGCGCTGGGTCTGGGTGGTGTTCCTGATCTTCGTGATCTTCCAGCAGCTCTCGTTCACTCCTCCGCGGGACGGCCATCTCGAACTGCATTTCTGGTCCGGCGTGTTCCTGATGCTGCTGGGCGTGGTGGTCGGAGCCATCGCCGGCGTGCTCGGCATCGGCGGCGGCGCGATCATGATGCCGGCGCTGTCCCTGCTGTTCGGAGCCAGCGATCTCATGGCGCGCGGAACGTCGCTGCTGGTCATGTTCCCCGGGGCCATCTCCGGCACGGTGGCCAACTGGAAGCGCGGCATCGTCCATTTGAAAAGCGGCCTGATCATCGGCTGCTGCGCGATCGTCACCGCGCCGCTCGGCACGATGATCGCCGGCTGGATATCGCCGCGCGAGGGTTCGGTCCTGTTCGCGCTGTGGCTGGCCTTTCTGGCGGTCCGCAGCACTTGGACCGCGATCAAGGCGACGAAGCGCAGCCGCGCGGAATCCGCCGACTGATTGCCCCGTATTCGGGCCGTCCCAACGGAACCGGTCACGCCACGCCCAGGGCGGCAATCGTCGGGTGATCACGATGCCGTGATCTCCACGAGAAACCGCAATTTTTTATGTTAGCGTTACCAGCATGTTCCCAGTTTTGCGGGTACGATAGGAACCGTCCACGTACACAAGGGACACGGATGGGCATGGCGCCCGTTGCAGTCGCTGTTTCGAAGGAGAACCAGTTATGGTATACCGCATGATCTTTAATCAGACCGCGTATTTTGGCCGCGGCGCGATCAAGGAGATCCCGGCCGTCGCGAAGTCGCACGGCTTCACCAAGGCGTTCATCGTCACCGATCCGATCCTGCTGAAGACCGGCACCGTCAAGAAGGTCACGGATGTGCTCGACGAGGCCGGGCTGCCCTATGAGGTGTTCGACAACGTCAAGCCGAACCCGCCGGTCGAGTGCATCCAGGACGGCGTGAAGAAGTTCGCCGAGTCCGGCGCCGACTTCCTGATCGGTCTGGGCGGCGGCTCCCCGCAGGATACCTGCAAGGGCATCGGCATCATCACCGCGAACCCGGAGTTCGCCGACGTGCTGTCCCTCGAGGGCGTGGCCGACACCAAGAACCCGTCCGTCCCGATCTTCGGCGTGCCGACCACCGCCGGCACCGCCTCCGAGACGACCATCAACTACGTGGTCACCGACACCGCGAACAAGCGCAAGTTCGTGGCCGTCGACCCGCACGACATCCCGATCGTCGCCTTCGTCGACCCCGATCTGACCGACACGATGCCGCGCGGCCTCAAGGTCGCCACCGGTCTGGACGCCCTGACCCACGCGATCGAGGGCTACATCACGCCGGGCGCGTGGAGCCTGTCCGACTGCCTGTCGATGCAGACGATCCGCATGATCGCCAAGAACCTGGCCAAGTCCGCCGACGGTGACATTCCGGCCGGCGAGCAGATGGCCTACGCCAGCTACATCACCGGCATGGCGTACTCCAACGTCGGCCTCGGCCTGGTGCACGGCATGGCCCATCCGCTGGGCGGCCGCCTCGGCGTGGCGCACGGCGTGGCCAACGGCATCCTGCTGGCCCCGGTGATGGAGTACAACAAGGACTTCACCGGCGAGAAGTACCGCGACATCGCCGACGCCTTCGGCGTCGAGGACGCCTACACCGGCGATCTCGAGAAGGTGCGCGAGGAGGCCGTGCAGGCCGTGCACCAGCTGACCGTGGACCTGAAGAACCCGACCACGATCTCCGAGGTCGGCGCCACCGAGGCCGATCTGGCCCCGCTGGCCCATGACGCCTTCAACGACGTGTGCACGCCGGGCAACCCGCGCCAGGCCACCGAAGAGGACATCCTCAAGATCTACACCTCGCTGATGTGATACTTCGCTGATGTGATCCGGCCGGCCCCGACGGGGCCGAACCGTGACGACTGACGGTTGAGGGGAGTGAAAGCGGAACATGCCGCTTTCACTCCCCTCAACCGTCAGTCGTCACGGTTTTACTCCCCTCAGTCCGCTTCGCGGCCAGCTCCCCTCAGAGAGGGGCGCCTCTCGGTTTACAGGTCCTCGCCTTCGCGCTTGGCGAGCTCCATCTGCTCCTTGAACCAGACCTGCTCCGCCGGGTTCACGTCCTGCGCCTCGAGCAGCTTCTGGTATACCGGGTACAGCGCGTGCAGCCACGGGTACATCGCGTAGAGGCGCCGCTCCGAGCGGTGCTCGCGCCAGTGCTCGGGATGCGCCTCGAAGGTGTTTCTGAACCGCCGCATGTAGCTGTGGAACGATTTGAAGGACGTGTCCATGCGCCGGGCGGAGATGCCGCAGATCATGCGCTGCGAATACACGGTTTTCATCCCCAGGCCGAGCAGGTGCAGCGAGACGTCGATGTCCTCGTGCATCACGTCTTCCTTGTCGGGGCACACCTCGTCGGCGATGCGGTGCCATGCGGTCGCGCGCAGCGCCATGTTCGAGCCGAACAGCAGCACCTGCCCGCCGTCCGCGCGGTACGTATGCCTGCGCACGTGGTCGTCGCCCATGAGACCGACGCGCTTGCCGGGCATGTCGTAGTACACCACCGGGCCGGTGGCCCCCATCGCCTCGGCGTCCTCGGTGAAGATGCCGGCCACGACCTCGACCCAGTCGGGCTTGAGCATGCAGTCGGCGTCGATGCGGCCCAGCACGTCGCCGGTCGCCGCGTTCAGCCCGAAATTGCGCGTGGGGATGAGCCCCTGTTCGGCGTCCTGATGCAGCAGCCGGATCGGCGCTTGGGGATGAGCCTCCATGAACCGCTCAACCGCGCCGGTGGTGTCGTCGGTGGACCGGTTGTCGACGACGATCACCTCATGGGGCATGACGGTCTGACGGATCGCGTTGGTCAGGCAGTCAGCTATCCTGTCCTGTTCATTCCAGGCCGGAATGATGATCGAAACGTTCAGCATGCTTACAGCATACATTTTCGCGGCTACCGACGGCGACGTGCCGGCGGGACGATAGAATAGGGAGCCATGACGCAACAGGATGAACAGAGGATTGACTTCGCATCGGTGTTTCCGGCCAAGGGGGACTCGCGCCGGCCGCCGGACTGGTGGGGGCGGGGCCTGCTGTACGCGGCCATCGCGGTGTTCCTGTCGATTTTCGTATGGCGCTCGTGGGGCGAGGTGTCGTACGTGGTGCTCGACGTCGTCATCTCGATGTTCCTCGCGCTGGCGATGGAACCGATGGTGGTGATGATGGTCCGGCACGGCTGGAAGCGCGGCGCGGCTTCGGCGGTGACCCTGCTGGGGCTGACGGTGATCGTCGTCGCGATGCTCACCCTGTTCGGCAGCGTGTTCGTGCAGCAGATGATCTCGATGGTCGGCGGCCTGCCGGATCTGTACAACCAGATCAAGGATGCCGTGGAGCAGTACTCCTCGTTCAGGATGCCGGACATCGCCAATCTGGGCGGCGAGATCTTCAAGAACCTGCAGACCTCCTGGGTCACCAACGTCGCCGGTCAGGCGATCACCACGACGATGGGGCTCTTCAGCGTGCTGATCAACCTGCTGACCGTGTACATGGTGACGTACTACATCTCCGCGGCCGGTCCCAAGATGCGCCGGGCGGCCTGCCAGTGGCTCGGCGAATCGCAGCAGCGCCGCTTCCTGCTCGCGTGGACGATCGTGCAGGACCAGATCTCGGGCTTCCTGTTTTCCCGCACGATCCTGGCGCTGATCAACGCGACGTGCACGGCGATTTTCCTGGAGATCATCAACGTGCCCTATTGGCTGCCGTTGGCGCTGTTCTGCGGCGTGGTATCCCAGTTCATCCCGACCGTCGGCACGTACATCGGCGGCGCGCTGCCGGTCCTGTTCGCCTGGGGATCCAACGGCGCGACGTACGCGGTCGGCGTGCTGGTGTTCATCATCGTGTACCAGCAGATCGAGAACCTGATCCTGTCTCCGAAGATCTCGCAGCGCACCATGGACCTCAACCCGGCCATCGCGTTCCTTGCCGTGCTGGTGTTCGGATCGCTGTTCGGCGCGCTCGGCGCGTTCCTCGCCCTGCCGATCACCGCCAGCCTGCAGGCGATTTTCAAGGTGTACACCAAGCGCTACGAGCTGGTCGACTCGCCGCTGCTGTATGACCCGGATCCGGAAAAGAAATCGAAGGTCGTGGAAGGCGCCGAGGCGTTCAGCGAGCGCGTCATCAAGCCGATGAGCGACCATATGCCGCGCGCGGCGAAGGGCACGAGCGCCCGTGTGCCGATCAACGACGAGCTGCAGGAGCTGACCGAGCAGGTGTACCGGCGCCCGACCGCGCAGCAGCTCGACGATTCGGAAACGGTGGCGATCCCGAAGGGCGTGCTCGGCGGGCGGGGCAAGGCTGGGTTCGCCGGGCTGGCCGGATCGGAGCCGGCGGACGCGCGGCCCGGCGCCGACGAGCCCGGCGCGGATGACGCATCCCCCGACCCCGGAACCGATCGCGGAACCGACCCCGAAGCCACGTCCGGAACCAAACCGGAAGCCGGCCCGGCGGCCGGCCCCGCAAGCGATACGACGCACGACAACCCAAGGAGCAAGTGGCGCTGATGGCATTACTGTCCGTTCTCGATCTGCTGATGGTCCTCGTCGGCGCCGTCGGCATCGGCTACCAGGCGCTGTGCATCCTCATCTCGCTGTTCGCCAAGCCGGTCACCTTCCCCACGGCCCCGATGGACCGGCACTACGCCGTGCTGATCTCGGCGCGCAACGAGGAGCAGGTGATCGGCAACCTCATCGACTGCATCCAGACGCAGACCTATCCGAGAGAGCTGATCGACATCTGGCTTGTCGCCGACAACTGCGACGACGGCACCGCCGAGGTCGCGCGGTCCAAGGGCTGCCATGTCATCGAACGCTTCAACAAGCAGCTGATCGGCAAGGGCTACGCGCTGACCTACCTGCTCGACCGCATGAACGAGTCCGGCGCGTCCGACAAGTACGACGCGTTCTTCGTGTTCGACGCCGACAACCGCCTCGACAAGCACTACTTCGAGGAGATGAACAAGGCCTTCCAGGCCGGGTTCCGCATCCTCACCAGCTACCGCAACTCGGTCAACCTGTCGGATAACTGGGTCTCGTCCGGCTCGGCCCTGTGGTTCATCCGCGAGTCGCGGTTCCTGAGCGCCTCGCGCATGCGGCTTGGCAACAGCTGCCACGTCGGCGGCACCGGCTTCATGTTCTCCAAGGAGGTCATGAAGCGCAACAACGGCTGGAAATTCCACCTGCTCACCGAGGACCTCGAATTCACGATGGACTCGGTGCTGCACGGCGACCGCATCGGCTACTGCGGCACCGCGATCCTCTACGACGAGCAGCCGGTCACCTTCCAGCAGAGCTGGCGGCAGCGCCTGCGCTGGAGCAAGGGATTCCTGCAGGTGTTCCGCTACTACGGCCCCGCCCTCATCAAGCGCGCGGTGCGCGAGCGCGACTTCTCCGCCGTGGACTTCACGCTGCTGCTGTGCCCGTTCACCGTGCTGGGCATCACCCGCGTGCTGCTCGGATGCCTGTTCGTCGCGTTCGGGTTCGTGACCTGGCAGAGCCAGATCGCCTCGATGAGCGGCTGGGCGTCGGGCATCGTGCTGAGCGTGCTCGGCATGATGGCGCTCGCCGCGCTGACGATCATCGCCGAGCGCGACCAGATCGGCGCGACGAACAAGGAGCTGTTCGCGTATGTGCTGAGCTTCCCGATCTACATGCTCAGCTATGTGCCGATCTCGTTCCAGGCCATCTTCGCGAAGGCCCAGTGGAAACCCATCGCGCATAAGGGGTAACGGCGGGTAGCGTCGGGTAGCGGCGGGCGGAGGCTGAGGCGCGCGCCGAGATTTGTGTACACGGATGCGGTCCCGCTGTGCGCCTCGGCTAGACTGAAATCCATGAGTACAGACAATGATCAGGCGAATGTCAATTTTGGCCCGATGGTGCAGCCCGGGCGGCCGGCGCCGGCGCGGCAGCCGCTGCCGGTGATGCAACCGGGCGCGCCGACCGCCATGCCGCCGGCCATGCCCGCCGCGCCGGCCCCCGCCATGCCGGCGGTGCCGCCGAACCCGCAGGCCGCCGTCTCCATCCGCGGCCTGTTCAAGCGTTTCGACCGGAAGATCGCGGTCAACGGGCTGGCGCTCGACATCCCGATCGGCTCGTTCTACGGCCTGGTCGGCCCGAACGGCGCCGGCAAGACGACCACGCTCAACATGGTGACCGGTCTGCTGGTGCCCGACGCCGGCACGGCGATGATCCTCGGGCGCGACGTGTGGAGCGACGTGAACACGGCCAAGCGCATGATCGGCGTGATGCCCCAGCCCGACCAGATCTTCGATCGGCTCACCGGCCTGCAGCTGCTGGTGTACGCCGGCATGCTGCGCGGCATGTCCCGCGACGAGACGATGCGCCGCGCGAAGGACCTGCTGAACGCCTTCGACCTCGCCCAGGCGGCGAACACCATGGTCACCGACTATTCGGCCGGCATGACCAAGAAGATCTGCCTGGCCTCGGCGATGATCCACAGCCCGCGCATCCTGGTGCTCGACGAGCCCTTCGAATCGGTCGATCCGGTCTCCAGCGCGAACCTCAAGGACATCCTCATCGAATACGCGCGCACCGGCGGCACGGTGATCATCTCCTCGCACGTGATGTCCCTGGTCGAGAAGATGTGCACGCATGTGGCTGTGATCAACAATGGCCAGGTGCGCGCGGCCGGCACCGTCGACGAGGTCGCCGCGGGCGAGGACCTTGAGGACCGGTTCCTGCAGCTGGTCGGCGGGCGCCACGAGGCCGCGCATCTTGCATGGCTCGACGGCGGCGGCCCGGACGATCCGGCGGGCGGGCAGACGGGTCGTCCGGTCGACCAGCCCGATGCCGGCAGCACCGGAGCACCGGCCGACGGCATGCGGGGCGAACGATGATCGCCACCGCACGCACGCTGATACAACTGCGCTGGGCGCTCACCTGGGCCATCCTGCGCAAGTCCACATTGCAGACCATCGGCTACATCATCGCCTCGCTGATGGCGCTTGGCGCGATGGTCGGCACCGCCGCCCTCGCCTTCCAGGTCGGCGGCGAGTTCCACGCCGCCATACCGGCGGATCTGCTTGAGCGGGTATACGGCTCCGATGGCGTCATTCGCAGCCTCGTCGTCATCGGAGGGACGTCCCTGACGCTGTTCATCGCGATGATCCAGCTGATGCTGATCGGCGAGGGATCGACGATGAGCTCGCGCAGGTTCGCGCTGTACGGCATCGAGGACCGGCGGCTGCAGTTCGGTCTGCTGGCCTCCGGCCTGTCCGGACTGCCGGCGATCACCGGCGTGGTGTGCATGCTGGCATGGGCCATGGCCTACCGGCCGATGGGGTCGGCCGCCGTGGTCGCCGAGCTGGTCGCCGCGCCGCTCATCATCGTCACGATGATGAGCATCGCCAAGCTGATCATCTCGCTGTCCACCACGCTGGTCACCTCCAAGCGGGGCAAGAGTGTCTTCTACATAGTCACCGTGCTGGTGTTCGTCACGATCTGCCAGATCCCGTCGATCCTCCTCAACAACGGGTTCGACCCCGGCAACGGGTTTGGCCCCGGCATCAACCTCGACCTGCGCCAGCTGGCCCCGTTCGCTGCCGTCGCCGCATGGACGCCGCTCGGCGCCGGATTCCAGCTGCCCTTCGACGCGATGGCCGGCGATTGGCTGCCCTTGGCGGCGCGCGTCGCCATCCTGGCCGCCACCTGGGCGGTGTGCTTTCTGGGCTGCACCTGGTGCCTCAAGCGGGAGCGCCTGACTTTGGGAGCGGGGGGCCCGGCCGTCAGGATCAAGGGGGTCGGCGCGTTCCGGTCCATGCCGGACAGCGTCTCCGGCGCGGTGTCCGCGCGCCTGGTCACCTATCTGCGGCGTGACCCGCGCCTGGCCATGATGTTCGCGATGCCGGCGTTCTTCGCCGTGATCTTCGGCCTGCAGTCCCACGACATCAACGTCATGGTCTGGCAGTCGCTGATCTGGGGCGGCTGGATGTTCTCGATCGTGGAGAGCAACGGCCTGTCCTACGACGGCCGCGGCTTCACCATGCAGGCGATCAGCGGCGTGCGCGGTCTCGACGACCGCATCGGCCGAGTCCGGGTCTACGCGGGCATCATCGTGGTCTATCTGGCGGTGCTCGCCGTGGCGATCGGCCTGTACACCGGCGACTGGTTCACGCCGTCCGGCGCGCTGACCGGTCTGGTGTTCCTGGCGCTCGGCTATGACGCGGCCTTCTGCTCGCTGGGATTGGCCGAGGTGGTCTCCTGTGTGTTCATGTACCCGGTGCCCTCGATGGACAAGCCGTTCTCGTCGCCGCAGGGCCGCGCGATGGCGCAGGGCTTCTTCCCGTTCATCTACATGCTCGGCAGCTTGCTGCTGGTCCTGCCGACCGGCATCGCCGCGGTTGCGCTGGCGCTGACCGGCGTGTGGGATACGGCGTACTGGCTGCTGATCCCGATCGCGCTCGTCAACGGCGCCGCGGCGCTTGCGATTGGTTCATGGCTTGGCGGTAAGCTGATGGATGCGCGGATGCTGTCGATCGTCAAGACGCTCGATTCGTTCGCCTCGCTGCAGAAATAACCGTTCGTCGCAGACAAGGAGCACGGCGTGGCCAGAAGATCGACGGTCTACCGATCCCGGGATCCTCGAAGGCGCCGAGCCGTCACCGTCACGATCGCCGCATGCGCCACGGTCGCGCTGTTTACGGGATATCTGATCGCCGACATCGCCGATCTGGCTCCGGGGGTGCTGACCCTGCAGCCGGTGGAACGGCCTGCGGTCCCCGCCGCACGCCGGTCGCGCCCCGCCGGCGAGCTTGCCGGCGCGCTCGATGCGACCAAGGCCGTCGACGCCTCGGCCGCCGCCAAGCTGATCGACCAGCTCGCCGCGGCGGAGGGCGTCGGCGATGCCCTGTCCGTGGCCATCGCCGACGCGCAGGGTACCATCGTCGCGCAGCGCGCCGTCGATACGCCCAGGGAACCCGCCTCCACGATGAAGACGTTGACCGCGCTCGCCGCGTCCAGCACGCTCGACATGGGATCGACCCTCGACACGCAGACCTATCTGGTCCAGGGCGACGGGTCCGACACGTTGTTCCTCAAGGGCAACGGCGACATGCTGCTGTCGGCCGGAGCCAGCGACCCCGACCACGTCAACGGGCGCGCCGGGCTGGCCACGCTCGCCGAGCGGACCGCCCAGGCCCTGCGCCAGCGCGGCGTGACCCATGTGTCGCTGACCGTTGACGACAGCCTGTTCGGCAGCGAGCGCTACCCGGCCACCATCGCGTTCAACAATCCGGACAACCTGTACTACACCGGCGTCACGTCGATGGCCATCGACGGCGGCCGCCAGTGGGCGGACGGCGCCGCCCCGGCCGATCCGGACGTGTTCAGCGCCTATCCGACCCTGAGTACCACCACCGTGCAGGACGCGACGGTCGTATTCGTCGCCGGGCTCGCCGAACAGGGCATCACCGTCGACGGCGATGCCGCCGACGGCACCGTGCCCGAGGGGCTTGAGCCGATCGCCTCTGTCAGCTCCGCCACGCTGAGCGAGATCCTGGCGTTCACCCTGCAGCATTCCGACAACACGCTCGCCGAGGAGTTCGGCCGGCTGACCGCGATCGCGCGGCGCCAGGAGAACTCGCCGCAGGGCGGGACCGCAGCCGTGCGCGCCGTGCTTGGCGATCTCGGCATCGACACTGCCGGCCTGACCATGGCCGACTGCTCCGGCCTGTCGACCGGGTCGAAGGTGAGCGTGCGCACGATGGTCGCCGTGCAGGCCCGCAACCTCACCGCCTCGGGCGCTGCGGGCGCGGCCGAAGGCCTGTCCGTCCCCGGATTGGTCGGCACCGCCGCCAACCGCGCGGTCAGCGGCGGCACCCTTGGCCTGCTGCGCGTGAAAACCGGCAGCCTCGGCGAGGTCACCTCGATGGTCGGCAACGTCTCGCGCACCGAAGGCGGGGCGCTGGCGTTCGCCGTGATCGTCAACCAGCCCGACGACATGACGGCGGCGCGCAATGCGATCGACGCGTTCGTGGATCGGCTGGCATCACTGTAATGGCGTATTCGGCATGGATCAGGGCCGGCATCGGCGCGGTGCGCGCCTCGCTCGCCGCATCGGGCGTGCGCCGGCAGGACGGGCGGTTCGCCGAGCACGGCGAGCATCGCCCCGATGCGGATGCGCCGCTTGTGCTGGTCGCCTGTTCCGGCGGCCGCGATTCCATGGCGCTGGCCGCGCTGGCCGCCACCGTGTGCGCCACGCTCGGCGTGCGCTGCGGCGCCGCGGTCATCGACCACGGCATGCAGCCCGGTTCCGCCGACGTGGCCGAGCGGGCGGCACGGCGCTGCCGGGCGCTCGGACTGGACCCGGTGACCGTGCGGGCCGTCGAGGTCACCGGCGACGGCAGGGGCGCCGAGGCCGCGGCGCGCGACGCGCGGTACCGGGCGCTGGGCGCCATCGCGCGGGAATCAGGCGCCGCCGTGGTGCTGCTGGCCCACACCAGCGACGATCAGGCGGAGACGGTCCTGATCGGGCTGCTGCGCTCCGCCGGCGTCGACGCGCTCGCCGGCATGCCGGAACACTTCGAACGCGGGGGAGTGCGCTACGCCCGCCCGCTGCTGGACCTGAGCCGTGCCGACACGACCGGCATCTGCGAGGATCTGGGCCTGACGTGGTGGGACGATCCGACCAACGGCGACGGCGTCCCCGCATCCGAGGACGCGGGGCTGCCGCTGCGCTCGCGGATTCGCCACCAGCTGATGCCGTTCCTGCGCCGGTTCGCCGGCGGCGATATCGTTGCGCATCTGGCCGGCGGATCCCGCCTGCTGCGTCTGGACAAGGACTATCTTGACGGCCAGGCCGACGCGGCGGCCGCCCGCATCGCGCTGGAGCCGGACGGCGACCTGCTGCGCATGGGCGTGAAGGCGCTGGAACGGGAGCATCCGGCGATCCGGTTGCGCGTCATCGCCCATCTGCTGGCGTCGGCCGGCGCCGGGGCGACCTCCGCGCAGGTGGCGTCGGTGGAGCGTCTGGTCTCCGATTGGCACGGTCAGGGACCGGTCTCACTTCCCAGTGGTTATTCAGCTTTCCGTCAGAAACACGTCATTCGTGTGTGCCAATATGGTGGGCATGCGTATCGCCGACGTTCAAGATCAGATTGACCACGAGCTGGTCAGCAGAACACAGATAGACCATAAGATCCAAGAGGTCGCCGCACGGGTGAGCGCGGACTACGCCGGGAAGAACCCGCTGTTCGTCGCCGTGCTGAAGGGGGCGGTCAACACGCTCGCCGCGCTGTCCCAGGCCGTGAGCATTCCCGTGCAGATCGACTTCATGAGCCTGTCCAGCTATGGTTCGGGCACCCAGTCCAGCGGAAGCGTGACGATCCGGCAGGATCTGTCGACCGATGTTCGCGGCAGGCACATTCTGATCGTCGAGGATATCGTTGATTCGGGGCGGACGCTCGCATGGCTGTCCGAGGAGCTGAAGCGCCGCGGCGCGGCATCCGTCGAGATCTTCGCGCTGCTGGAGAAGCCGGCTCGCCGCGAAGTCGACGTGGACGTGAAATACCGCGGCTACGAGATCCCGGACGAGTTCGTGGTCGGTTTCGGGCTGGACTACGACGAGCGGTTCCGTAATCTCGATTCGATCGCGGTGCTGAAGCCCGAAGTGTATCAAGGAGTGCATGCATGAGTTATCCCCAGGGGCCGCAACAGGGGCCGGGCAACAACCGGCCCAGCAACAATCCGTTTAACGGCAACCCGTTCAACCGCAACAACAACGGCGGGAACAGCGGGCAGAACGGCAACGGCAACGGGCAGCGCCCGTTCTGGCAGTCGCCGTGGCTGTGGGGCGTGCTGGTGGTGCTGATCGCCATCGGGTCGTTCCAGATCTTCGCCGGTTCCGGCACGCAGACCATCGACACCAAGGATGGCTTCGCGCTGCTCAAGAACGGCACCGTGAGCTACGCCAAGATCATCGACAACAAGCAGCTGGTCAAGCTCGAGCTGACGAGCGACTACACCAAGACCGACCCGGACACCGGACGGCAGCGCAACTACGGCAAGGACGTGCAGTTCTACTACACCTTCGCGCAGGGCGCCCAGGTGGTGCAGGCCGTGGAGAAGGCCAACCCGTCCAAGGGCTGGACCTCCGACATGCAGTCGTCCAGCATGATGAGCTACATGCTCAGTTCGCTGCTGCCGATCCTGCTGCTGGTGGCCCTATGGTGGCTGCTCATGCGCAACATGGGCGGCGCCAACGGCATGTTCGGCATGGGCGGCAAGAAGAACAGCGGCAAACTGCTCGAGGGCCAGACGCCGACCACCAAGTTCTCCGACGTCGCCGGTGAGGACGAGGCCGTGGCCGAGGTCGAGGAGATCAAGGACTTCCTCAAGGACCCCTCCAAGTACAAGGCGCTGGGCGCGCGCATCCCGCGCGGCGTGCTGCTGTACGGCCCTCCCGGCACCGGCAAGACGCTGCTCGCCCGCGCGATCGCAGGCGAGGCCGGCGTGCCGTTCTATTCGATGGCCGGCTCCGACTTCGTCGAGATGTTCGTCGGCCTCGGCGCCTCCCGCGTGCGTGACCTGTTCGACGAGGCGAAGAAGAACGCCCCCGCCATCATCTTCATCGACGAGATCGACGCCGTCGGCCGCAAGCGCGGCTCCGGCATGGGCGGCGGCCACGACGAGCGCGAGCAGACGCTGAACCAGCTGCTCGTCGAGATGGACGGCTTCGACAACGACACCAACCTCATCATCATCGCCGCGACCAACCGCCCCGACGTGCTCGACCCGGCCCTGCTGCGCCCAGGCCGTTTCGACCGCCAGGTCGGCGTGGCCGCGCCGGATCTGGAAGGCCGCGAGGCGATCCTCAAGGTGCACGCCAAGGGCAAGCCGTTCGTGCCGGACGTCGACCTGCACATGATCGCCGTGCGCACCCCGGGCTTCACCGGCGCCGATCTGGCCAACGTGCTCAACGAGGCCGCGCTGCTGTGCGCCCGCGTCGGCGCGCAGCTCATCGACAACCGCGCCATCGACGAGGCCATCGACCGCGTCCAGTCCGGCCCGCGCCGCAAGTCCAAGGGCATGGCCCTTGAGGAGCTGCGCAACACCGCGTACCACGAGGGCGGCCACGCGCTGGTCGCCGCCGCGATGCACGACACCGACCCGGTGACCAAGGTCACCATCCTGCCGCGAGGCCGCGCGCTCGGCTATACCGCCGTCATGCCGACCACCGACCGATACTCGCAGTCGCGCAACCAGCTGCTCGACCAGATGGCCTACGCGATGGGCGGGCGCACCGCCGAGGAGATCGTGTTCCACGACCCGACCACCGGCGCGTCCAACGACATCGAGAAGGCGACCGCCATCGCCCGCACGATGGTCACCCAGTATGGCTTCTCCGCCCAGCTCGGCGCGATCAAGTGGGGCGACGAGGACGAGCAGACCACGGTGATGGACGGTCTGCAGCCGCGCAAGTACTCCGACCGCACCGCGCAGGTCATCGACGACGAGGTGCTCAAGCTCGTCGAGACCGCGCACACCGAGGCGTGGAACGTGATCAACGAGAACCGCGACGTGCTTGATGAGCTGGTGCGCCAGCTGCTCGTCAAGGAGACTCTGAACGAGAAGGAGCTGGCCGCGATCTTCGCGAACGTGAAGAAGGCCCCGGTGCGCGAGACTTGGCTGTCCAACGACCGCCGGCCCGATTCGGACAAGCCCCCGGTCGAGATCCCCGAATCGCTCAAGCGTTCGGTCGGCATGAAGCCCGGCGAGTGACCGATGCCATCGCCATCGTGCCCTGAATGACTACGTTGCGGCGTGCTGCAGGCGTGCAGCACGCCGCAACGTATGTCTGGGGCGGGATGGACGTGGCGCGGCCGCGCGTTGCGGCGTGCCGCGAATGCCATGCGAGATGTCGAGATGTAAGGAGAGGAATCATGCCATACGATGAGGAGGGCGTGCGCGAGGCCGTGCGCCTGTTTCTGCGGTCGATCGGCGAGGATCCGGAACGCGAGGGGCTGGTCGAGACCCCCGACCGCATCGCCCGCGCCTGCCGCGAGATCTTTTCGGGCCTTGGCCGCGACCCGCGCGAGGTGCTGTCCAAGCGGTTCCCGGTCGACACCGACGAGATGGTGCTGGTGCGCGACATCGAGCTGTACTCGGTGTGCGAGCATCATCTGCTGCCGTTCCACGGGTTCGCGCATGTCGGCTACATCCCGTCCAACGGGCGGGTCGTCGGGCTGAGCAAGCTCGCCCGGCTCGTGGAACTCTATGCGCGCCGCCCGCAGGTGCAGGAGCGCATCACCCAGCAGGTGGCCGACGCGCTGATGGAATACGCGGACGCGCGCGGCGTGATCGTCGTGACCGAATGCGAGCACATGTGCATGGCGATGCGCGGCGTCAACAAGCCGCAGTCGCGCACGGTCACCTCCGCGGTGCGCGGCGTCATGCGCAATCCGGCCACCCGGGCCGAGGCCATGAGCCTGATCATGGCCAAACACTGACGGGCCGGGTCCGCCGCAATGGTGCGAATGGCGCCGGGCCTGGACGCGGCGCCGCACATGATAAACCGCGGACGACAACCAAGGAGCGTACATCGTATGACCAGTCTGAATGATCTGCACAATCCGACCCGCACGCTGGTGATGGGCGTGCTCAACATCACCGAGGATTCCTTCTCCGACGGCGGGCTGTGGCTCGACCCGGACAAGGCCTGCGGGCACGGCCTCGCGATGCTCGACGAGGGCGCCGACATCATCGACATCGGCGCGGAATCCACCCGTCCCGGCGCCAAGCGCGTCGGCGAGGAGGACGAGCTCGCGCGCGTCACCGGCGCGGTCGAGGCGCTGGTGCCCCACGGCGCGGTGCTGTCCATCGACACGACGAGGGCCTCCGTCGCCGCGGCGGCGCTCGATAAGGGCGCGCTGATCATCAACGACGTGTCCGGTGGCACGCTGGACGCCGACCTGCCGCGCGTCGTGGCCGATCACGACTGCCTGTACATCGTGCAGCACTGGCGGGGCTGGCTGACCGGGGCGCACGGCGGCACGCCCGACGCCGACACCTCGCACTACGAGCATGGCGTGCTCGCGGACGTGCGCGACGAGCTGCTGCGGCAGGTCGACGCCGTGGTCGCCGCCGGCGTCGCCCCCGAGCGCATCGTCATCGATCCGGGACTCGGGTTCTCCAAGCCGGGCATCGAGCACAATCTGCCGCTGCTCGCCGGTTTGGACGCCTTCCGGGATTCGGGATACCCCGTGCTGATCGGCGCTTCGCGCAAGCGTTTCGTCAAGGCGGCGCTCGCGCAGGCGCGGCCCGGATTCGGGGAACCGGCCGGCGCCACTGCACCGGACCAGCCCTCGCTGGCGGACCTTGACAACGCCACGGCCGCGCTGTCGGCGCTGTGCGCCGAACACGGCGCCTGGGGCGTGCGCGTGCACGATGTGGCCCGTTCCCGCGCCGCCGTGACGATGGGTTCGCTCTGGCGCGAGTACCGGGAATCCGCGCGCTAGCGGATCATGCAGCTGGCTCCCCTCTAACGGCTTGTTCCGTGAATAATTGATTGATCCTCCCGCTGGCGGGAGGTGGCGCGCAGCGCCGGAGGGTGGTCGGACGTTTGATGTTGCATTGTTTTCGACCACTCCCAGTCGGCTTCGCCGCCAGCCCCCGCCAGCGGGGGCATGAACTACTCAGCCATTTACGAGACAGACCGCCAGAGGGGAGCCACTTCGCGATGTGTTCCGCCCCTCACCACACTCAACTTAACGTATGCGAAAGGACGTAGTCATGGACACGATTCGCCTCACCGGCGTTCAGGGCATGGGCACGCACGGCGTGCTGGACTATGAGCATCAGCGCGCGCAGCCGTTCGTCGTCGATGCCGTGCTGCACCTTGACCTGTCGCGCGCCGGCGCCAGCGACGACCTGCACGATACGGTCGACTACGGCCGCGTCGCCAAGCGGATCGTATCCGTCATCGAAGGGGATCATGTCGATCTGATCGAACGGCTGGCGGCCCTTATCGCGGATGCCGTGATCGCCGACCATCCCGCGGTCCAAGGCGTGACCGTCACCGTGCACAAGCCCAAGGCACCGATCACCGTGCCGTTCGCCGACGTGAGCGTCACCATCGACCGGTGGCGGAACGGCCACGGGGCAACCGCCGCCCCAGCCGGCGCCGCGGACGCGCATGCCGCTCCGCTGACGCGGCATGCCGTGATCGCGCTCGGCGGCAATCAGGGTGATGTGGCGGCGTCGATGCGGTCCGCGATCGCGGCCATCGACGGACTCGACGGCACGCAGGTGACCGGGGTGTCGCCGTTGTACCGCACCGCGGCGTGGGGCATGGCCGAGGGCACGCCGGATTTCCGCAACGCCGTGGTCGAGGTGTCGACCACGCAGCGCCCGGAGGAGCTGCTGTCCGCGCTGCAGTCCATCGAAGCGGTGCATGGGCGCACGCGCGAATCGCACTGGGCGTCGCGCCCCATCGACCTGGACATCATCGATTTCGAGGGGGAAGCCCGCGACGATCCGCAGCTGACGCTGCCCCATCCGCGTGCATGGCAGCGCGCCTTCGTGCTGGCGCCGTGGCATGAACTCGATCCGCTGGCCGTGCTGGGCGGCCGACACGGGGGACCCGTCGCCGAGCTGCTGTCCGCCGCGCCCGACCGCGACGACGTGCGGCTCGAATCGCGCGGGTGGATGAGCGCGGGCGGCGCGGGCGGAGACGTCCCCGCCGCCGCCGACGTCTCCGTCGGCACCGATGCCGATGCCGACGCCGGGAACGGGGCTCGCGTTGACGGGGAATCCGGTTCCCGTGCATCCGGAGTCTCACCGCGCGATGACGAGGCTCCGGTGAGTCGTACCGCGGTCGTTTCGATGGACAGCGTGTCGAAGGACGCGGAGCATCTGTTCCGTACGGCCATCGTGGCGCTGGACGGCATTCCGGGCAATCAGGTGGAGGGCATTTCGCCGCTCTACCATGTGAGCGACTTCGACGGTCCGGACATGATGTCGGCGGTGATGCAGCTGACCACCAAGCTGGACGCCAGGGCGCTGGTCGCCGCGCTCGGCACGGTCGAATCGTCGCTGCCCGGCGACATCGATCTGGACCTAGTCGACATGGCCGGCGTGACCATGGACGAGCCCGACTGCCGCGTGCCATGGCCGAGCGCACGCGAGCACGCCTCGGTGCTGGCGCCGTGGATGGACATGGATCCGGAGGCCCGGCTGGGCAAGGACCCCGTGTCGTTCCTGCTGGCCATGGCCCCGGATGCGGGGCGTGTCGGCATGATATCCGACAATTGGATCATCGGAGGCACGGTATGAGAGCAAGACGAACCCCATGGTGGCATTATGTGGTCGCCTGCGCGCTGGGACTGCTCGCCGGCATCGGGCTGGCGCGGTACAGCGAATCGTCCGATCTGTCGCTGATCGGGGCGCCATGGATCGTATCCGTGCTGCTGGGCGTTCTGGGCATCACGGTGCTGATACTGGCGTTGCAGGTGCACAAGTACGCCACGACCGACCCGCGCAAGCGCGCCGACATGAAGCCGCTGAACCCCGACAGGGCCGTCAACACGCTGGTGCTCGCCAAGGCGCTCGGACTGGCCGGAGCGGCCCTTGTCGGCTGGTACGGCGGCCAGATCATCATGATCGTCGGCCATATCGAAGCGGCCTTCTACACGCAGGCCGTCGCCGAATGCGCCGTCGCGGCGGTGGTGTGCCTTGCCGACATGATCATCGGCATCGTGGGGGAGTGGCTGTGCCAGCTGCCGCCGAGCGAGGGCGCGGAGCACCCCAAGATGAAGGAGGCCCAGCGCCGCCGCGGCGTGAGCCCCGCCACGGCCAAGACCTCGAATTAGTGGTCCGCGTCGTCAATTCGCTTAGTGATTCCAGCTCCCCTCCAAGAGGGGAGCCAGACATACTAAGTGAATTAATAACGCGGGCCGTTAGTCCTGCGGCACGCGGATCATGGCCTCCTGCGCCATGGCGGCGACCAGCTCGCCGTCCTGCGAGTAGACCTTCGCGACGCCGAGCCCGCGTCCGTGCGCGGCGGTCGGCGTGTCCTGCACGTACAGATGCCACTGGTTGATGTCCACGTCGCGGTACCACCACATCGAGTGGTCGATGGACGCGTACGAGATGCCGGGCGTGGCGATGCTCAGCCCTGCGCGGCGCAGCACCGGCTCCATCATCACCTGGTCGCAGCCGAGCGCCAGCATCGCGCGGTGCATCACCTGCGGCATGTCGGCGTGGCCGTCGGCGCGCATCCACACCAGCTGCTTGCCGGAATCCTGCTTCGCGCTGTCGTTGTCGGCCCCCAACATGATCGTCGGCGTGACATGGCGGATGTCGAACGGCGACTTCTCCGCGTAATAATCCGCGAACGGCGACTTGCCGGCGAACGGGGCCATCAGCTCCTTGGCGGAGGTCAGGCCTTCCGGATCGGGCACGTCGGACGGCATCGGATCGGCGAACTCGACCCCGGCCTGCCCGGTCTCCTGGAAACTGGCGATCGCCGTGAGGATCGGCCCCTGCGATTGGGTGACGTTCACGCGGCGGGCGGAGAACGAACGGCCGTCGCGCAGCGACTCCACGTCGAACAGCAGGTCCTGGCGGATGTCGCCGGCGGTGATGAAATAGCCGTGGATGGAATGCGGTAGACGGCTCGGCGCCACGGTCTTCGAGGCGGCGACCAGCGACTGCGCGATCACCTGGCCCCCGTACACGCGGCCGGTCGGGAAATACATGCTTTCGCCGTTGATGTAGGTGTGCCCGCGGTATTCGGACGGTTCCCCCAGTCTCAGCACCTTCACCAGCCGCTCCAGTGGTGTGAGATCATCCGTCTGTGTCATTGCTGCAACTCCTGTCACGACGTTCGGTTATTTGATTGTGCTGTGAGCAGTCTACCGGGCGCAGGTAAAGAGTGTCGCGGGGTTTTGTAACAAGCGAACAACGAGCGTGAACATGGGGTGAAGAGGAGTGCTGGCGGGGGCCGATCCCTGAATAAAAAAAGTGGCTCCCCTCATAGAGGGGAGCCTTGTGTATGCAGAAGAGACTAGCGGGTCAGCTTGCGGTGCAGGCGGTGGGGCTTGGAGGCCTCCTCGCCCAGACGCGCGACCTTGTTCTCCTGATAGGCCTGGAAGTTGCCCTCGAACCAGTACCACTTGGCCGGGTTCTCGTCATCGCCCTCCCACGCGAGGATGTGCGTGGCGACGCGGTCGAGGAACCAGCGGTCGTGGGAGACGACCACGGCGCAGCCGGGGAACTCGATGAGCGCGTTTTCCAGCGATTCGAGCGTCTCGACGTCGAGATCGTTGGTCGGCTCGTCGAGCAGCAGCAGGTTGCCGCCCTGCTTGAGGGTCAGCGCCAGGTTCAGGCGGTTGCGCTCGCCGCCGGAAAGCACGCCGGTGAGCTTCTGCTGGTCCGAGCCCTTGAAGCCGAAGCTGGCGACGTAGGCGCGGGTCGGCACCTCGACACCGGCGACCTCGATGAAGTCGAGTCCGCCGGACACGGCCTCCCACAGGTTCTTGTTCGGGTCCAGGCCGGCGCGGTTCTGGTCGACGTAGCTGATCTTCACGGTGTCGCCGATCTTCAGCTCGCCGCTGGTGAGCGGCTCCAGGCCGACGATCGTCTTGAACAGTGTGGTCTTGCCGACGCCGTTCGGACCGATCACGCCGACGATGCCGTTGCGCGGCAGCGTGAAGGACAGGTCGTCGATGAGCACGCGGTCGCCGAACGCCTTGTGGATGTGCTTGGCCTCCAGCACCGTGGAGCCCAGGCGCGGGCCGGCGGGGATCTGGATCTCGGAGAAGTCGAGCTTCTTGTTGTTGCGCGCCTCGTTCTCCATCTGGTCGTAACGTTCCAGACGGGCCTTGTTCTTGGCCTGGCGGGCCTTGGGGGATGAGCGCACCCAATCCAGCTCGTTCTTCAGGCGCTTGGCGAGCTTGGCGTCCTTGGCGCCCTGAATCTCCAGACGCTTCGCCTTGGTCTCCAGATAGGTGGAGTAGTTGCCCTTGTACGGGTACAGGTGGCCGCGGTCGACCTCGCAGATCCACTCGGCCACGTTGTCCATGAAGTAACGGTCGTGGGTGACGGCGATGACGGCGCCCTTGTACTGGTGCAGGAACTTCTCCAGCCACAGGATCGACTCGGCGTCCAGGTGGTTGGTGGGCTCGTCGAGCAGCAGCAGGTCAGGCGCCTCGAGCAGCAGCTTGCACAGCGCGACGCGGCGGCGCTCGCCGCCCGAGCACACGGCCACGTCGGTGTCCGGGTCCGGGCACTGCAGCGCGTCCATCGCCTGCTCGAGCTGGGAATCGAGATCCCAGCCGTTCGCGGCGTCGATCTCGGTCTGCAGCTTGCCCATCTCGTCCATCAGCGCGTCGAAGTCGGCGTCCGGATTCGCCATCTCCTCGCCGATCTCGTTGAATCGGGCGACCTTCTCGGCGATCGGGCCGAACGCCATCTTGATGTTCTCGCCGACGGTCTTGGTGTCGTCCAGCGGCGGCTCCTGCTGCAGGATGCCGACCGTGAAGCCGGGGGTCAGCGTGGCTTCGCCGTTGCTCACGGTCTCGAGGCCGGCCATGATCTTGAGCAGGGTGGACTTGCCCATGCCGTTGGGGCCGACTACGCCGATCTTGGCGCCCGGCAGGAAGCTCAGGGTCACGTCGTCGAGGATCACGCGGTCGCCGAAGGCCTTGCGCGCCTTGATCATCTGAAATACGAATTCTGCCATATCGTGCAGTTGCTCCTTAAGAAGGTTGGAATTCCACCGTTTCTAGCCTGTGCGGGGACGCGGGTTGCGCAGTCCTGTCCGGCATGGGTCGCGACTCCGATGAACCGGACCGGGCCATGCGATGCCCTGTCCGCATAACGGTCGTCTCCATGCCAAACCACCGCCCACCATGGTATCGGAAGGGCTGGAATGGCGGGGCTTGCGTGGCGTGCGGGATGAATGAATGATATCGACTATCGTACCGGTTGGCGAGCAAACCGGTACGACGTCAGCTAATATCGCTTTGGTATGGAAGACGAGGACTCGTAAATCGAGATGTCTGTCATCGGCCGCTCCCGCCCCGGAACGAAAAATGCCGGGGGACAACCCCCGGCTCTTGGAGATCTCGCGTTGTCGCTGATCTGCGTACAAGTTATCGTACCGGCCAAATAGGTGACACGCAAATACGCCATATGATGAATGCCTTGAGACGGCATCCCGTTTGACGAGAGAGTCTGATGATCCGCGGTTTTGGGATGAGACGTGCGTGGGGTGATCAGCCGGTCTGCCGGGGCGGAGGGGCGGACGCGACACGCCGAGGTCCGGCGATCCTGTAATATATCCTCTTGTGCCTTGTGAAGAGGCGCAACGGCCCCGTAGCTCAGTTGGTTAGAGCGCCGCCCTGTCACGGCGGAGGTCACCGGTTCAAGTCCGGCCGGGGTCGCCATCAGGCTTCCGTCACTCGTCGGGAGCCTTTTTTGTTTTCTGTCTTCGTTTCCCGCCTCGCCGTGGCACCGGGATCGCCGTGGGGCGAACGGGGGTTGCGGAGTCGGGCGGTGGGTTCCATCATGGATGGCATGGGGGGCGATGATGGGGACGATATCAATCAAACGTGCGTATGATCCGGCGGAGCCATCGGACGGATACCGTGTGCTGGTCGATCGGCTGTGGCCGCGCGGTCTGTCGAAGGAGCGGGCGGCGCTGGATCTGTGGGACAAGGACGTCGCGCCGTCGACGCAGCTGCGCAAGTGGTTCGGCCATGATCCGGCGCGGTTTGCCGAATTCGGCGCAAGATACGTCGCGGAGTTGGACGCGGCGCCGGATGCGGTCGGTCGTCTGCGCGGCATCTGCGCGCGGCATGATACGGTCACGCTGCTGTATGCGGCCAAGGACCCGGCGGTCAACCATGCGCTGGTGCTGCGCGACTATCTGATGGGCATGCCGAAGGCGTGACCGCGGCGCGGATGCGGCGGGCCTGCGATTCGGGGGTGTGTCGGATTGTCGCGGCCCGTCATATAGTTACTAAAGGTAATGACTATAGGTAACTAATTTGGAGGTGACTAGGTATGGGTGCCATCATGGGCGCTGCCGCGGGAATTGCCGCGGATGCCGCCGAAACCGGTGGGGTCGGGATCCAAGGCGGTTCCGGCTCCGCTCCGGCCGGTCTGCCGGTCGAGGAGGTGCGCCGGCTGATGGACGCCTGCTGGAAGGCGAAGACCGTCGCCGAATTGATGCCGGCGCTGCCGCGGGGGCTGAAACCGCGGTACATCCATGTCATCGACGCCGTCTGGCACCTCAACGCGTCGGCCGGCCAGGCGGTCGGCACCGCGCGCGTGGGCGACGTCAGCGCGTTCCTCGGCGTGACCACGCCGAGCGTCACCAAGCTCGTCGGGGAAATGGCCCGCCTCGGGCTCGTCGTCAAGCATGACGACGCCGCCGACCGCCGCGTGGTGACGCTGACGCTCACCGAGCGGGGGCTTGACCTGCACCGCACGTACGTCGAGGAATACCATGCACATCTGAGCCGGCTGCTGGGCGGTCTGCCCGCCGGCGAATGCGAGACCACGGTGCGCACACTGACCGAGGTCCTGCGGCTCATGCAGCGGGACAACGCCGACGCCGCAGCGCAACGAATGAACGGAGGAGAGCGCAACCATCATGAATGAACAATCGACAACACTGCCCAACGGCGGCAAACGGGCCGTTTCGACCACACTCGTCATCGCGGTCGTCTCGCTGGCGATCCTGACCTTCCTCGGCATCCTGTCGGAGACCTCGCTGAACATCGCCTATTCCACGCTGATGGAGGAGTTCTCGCTCGACGCCTCGGTGGTGCAGTGGCTCACCACCGGCTACCTGCTGTTGCTCTCGGTGTCGATTCCGAGCTCGCCGTTCATGGTGCGCAAGTTCGCCGCCAAAACCCTGTTCATCATGGCCATCGTGATCTTCGCCGCCGGCACATTGCTGGGCGCGCTCGCCGTCAACTTCCCGATGCTGCTTGCCGCCCGACTGATTATGTCGCTCGGCACCGGCATCTCCCTGCCGCTCATCACCAACATCATTCTGGAGAAGGCGCCGCTTGAGCAGCGCGGCTCGATGCTCGGCATCGTCAGCCTGGTCACCTGCGCCGCACCGGCCATCGGCCCGGTGTTCGGCGGCGTGGTCATGGAATACCTCAACTGGCATTGGATCTTCTACATCATGCTGCCGTTCCTGCTGCTCGCGTTCCTGCTCGGTATCGGCACGGTGCCGGAAATCCGCCACGGCGAGAAGGCCGCGATCAGCGTGCCGTCGCTGCTCATGGTGGCGGTCGGCCTGGCCAGCGTGATTCTGGCCGTCAGCTTCTTCTCCGAATGGAACGGCGATTGGCGATTCTGGGTCGTGCTCATGTTCGGCGTGGCGATGAGCGCCGCCTTCGCCTGGGTGCAGCTCAGGATGGACCATCCGCTGATCGAGGTGCGCGTGTTCGCCTACTCCGGCTTCTCGCTCGGCATGCTGATCCTGCTCATCGCCTCCGGCAGCGTGCTCGGCCTGAACTTCCTGCTGCCGATTCTGCTGCAGCGCGGTTTCGGCATGGGCAGCCTGGTCGCCGCGCTCGCCCTGCTGCCCGGTGCGGTGGCCGGCGCGGTCTCCGCGCCGGTGATCGGCGGCATGCTGAAGAACCACTTCCCGCCCAAGTTCATCATCATCGGATTCATCGGCACGATGATCATGGATGTGATATTCGTGACGCTGTCCGGCAATGTGTGGGTGGTGGCCATCGCCTACGCCTTCTTCATGGCCTTCTCCGGATTCGTGCTCGTGCCCGACCAGACGCACGCCCTGAACCAGCTGCCCGCGCGGCTCAACGCCGACGGATCCGCCGCGATGAACACGATCCAGCAGCTCGCCGGCGCCATCGGCACCGCCGTGGCCAGCGCGCTGATTTCCGAATTCTCCGCCATCGCCGTGAACGATGGGGCGGACGCGGCCGGTTCGTATATGACCGCATTCCCGCGCAGCATGATGGTGTTCACCGTCATGGCCGTGCTCGGTGTGATTCTCGCCGCGCTCATGTTCCGCTTCTCCACGCGCCGCCCGCCGGAGCTCGTGGAAGTCAGGTGAGGCCAAGCGGTGCGCCTGCGGCGTGGCTGCAAGTTCTATGATTGAACCGTTATCCCATGAACGGAACGATTCCATGAACGAAACACAGCAGGAGGATCACCATGCCTGAACCACCAGTCACCCCGATTCGCAAGGCCAACGACGGACTCGAACTGCCCGCCACCGGCTTCGGCACCTACAAGGTCAACGGCCTGGCCGGCGTGGAGGCCATCGAGTCCGCCATCCATCAGGGCTACCGGCTTATCGACTCCGCCTTCAACTACGAGAACGAGGGCGTGGTCGGCCGCGCCATCCGCGAGTCCGGCGTGCCGCGCGAGGACATCATCGTCACGTCCAAGCTGCCGGGGCGCCACCACGCCCATGACGAGGCGCTGCTCACCATCGAGGAGAGCGTGTGCCGCATGGGTCTCGACTACATCGACCTGTACCTGATCCACTGGCCGAACCCGAGCCAGGGCCGGTTCGTCGAAGCGTGGGAGGCGCTGGTCGAGGCCCGCGAACGCGGCCTGGTCAGGCATATCGGCGTCAGCAACTTCCTGCCCGGCCACATCGACCTGCTCATCCGTGACACGGGCGTGACCCCGGCCGTCAACCAGGTCGAGCTGCACCCGTACTTCCAGCAGCGCGAACAGCTGGCCTACGACCAGGCGCACGGCATCATCACCGAGGCGTGGAGCCCGCTGGGCCGCGCCAACCAGATGCTGCGCGACCCGGATCTGAAGCGCATCGCCGCCAAGCACGGCATCTCCGTGGTGCAGGCCATTCTGCGCTGGCACCTCCAGCTCGGCGACGTGGCCATCCCGAAGTCCCTGAACCCCGAGCGCCAGCGCCAGAACCTCGAGCTGACCGCCTTCGAGCTTGATGAGCGGGACATGGCCGACATCGCCGCGCTGGACAATCCCGAGGGCTACACCCACGCCCAGAACCCGCACTGGCACGAGGAAGCCTGATTCGATATGCAACGCCCCATCATGACCTCCCGCTCGTTCCTGCGCACGCCGTCCGAACCGGCCGGGCCCGGCGACGAGGGGACCATTCAGGATCTCGTGGACACGCTGGAGGCCAACCGGTCCCGCTGCGTCGGCATGGCCGCCAACATGATCGGCGTGGGCAAACGCATCATCGCCGTCGTGGACGAGGATCTCGGCGGCCGTATCACGGTGATGCTCAACCCTGTGATCACCGCCTCGGACGGCGCCTTCGACACCCAGGAAGGCTGCCTGTCCCTGACCGGCGAGCGCCGCACCCTGCGCTACCGCCGCATCGAGGTCAATTACGAGGACCGCCGCTTCCGGGCGCGCCACGCCACGTTCACCGGCTGGACCGCGCAGATCATCCAGCATGAGGTCGACCACTGCAACGGCATCGTGATCTGAGACCGTTCCGTGCCGGGGACGTGCCGCCCGGCTCCGTCCCCGGAGTGTCGGTATGCCACGCCGATTTGCGCTCAAGTGTGCTTGAAGTGTTTTGATGAATCGTGTAAACGAAGATAGGTGGCGGGCGCAGCGGTTACGGCGACCGCCATCGCATGCATGCACAACACAGTCGTGCATCACAGGCAAGGATGGCATATGCAGTATCGTAACGTGGGCAAGTCGGGACTGAAGATCAGCGAGGTCGCTCTCGGCAGCTGGGTGACCGACCTCAAGGGCACGGCGGCCGAGGACGTCGCCAAGCAGACCGTGAAGCTCGCCTATGAGTCCGGCGTCAACTTCTTCGACTGCGCGGACGCCTACTCGGGCGGCGCGGCCGAACGCTTCCTCGGCGAGACCCTCAAGCAGTATCCGCGCAAGGAGCTGGTCATCTCCAGCAAGGTCTTCTTCGGCACTGGCCCCGGTGTGAACGACCACGGCCTGTCGCGCAAGCACATCTTCGAGAGCATCGACCAGACGCTGAAGAACATGCAGACCGACTACATCGACCTGTACTACTGCCACCGCTTCGACGAGACCTGCGATCTGACCGAGACGCTGCGCGCGATGAGCGATCTGGTGGCGCAGGGCAAGGTGCTGTACTACGGCGTGTCCGAGGAGTGGGGCAGCGCCCGCCTCGAGGAGGCGCAGAACATCATCGACCGCTACAACCTGTACCCGATCACCGTGGTCCAGCCGCAGTACAACATGGTCGACCGCTACATCGAGCACGAGATCATGGGCACCTGCCGCAAGCACGGCATCGGCATCACCACCTTCTCGCCGCTGGCTCAGGGCCTGCTGACCGGCAAGTACCGCAAGGGCCAGCCGCTGCCGGCCGGCTCGCGCGCCACGTGGCAGGCCGACCACCAGATCAACGATCTGCTCACCGACGAGAACCTCGACAAGGTCGAGCGCCTGTCCAAGATCGCCGACGAGCTGGGCACCAACATGCCGATCCTCGCGATGGCGTGGATCCTGCAGCACCCGGAGATCAGCTGCGTGATCGCCGGCGCCAGCAAGCCCAGCCAGCTGGAGAACAACATGAAGGCCTCCGGCTTCGTGATCCCGGCCGACGCGATGGCGCAGATCGAGGAGATCCTCGGCTTCCACCGCTTCGAGCGACACGTCGGCTGATCGCCGTCGCCGACGCATGCGGTCCGGGTCCCGTTCGCGGGGCCCGGGCCGTTTCCGTATTCGGCGCGGGGTCTTGCGGCCCCGGTGATCCTTCTCGCCCAGAAGGGGTCATGCCCCCGCTGGCGCGGCTGTCGGAACGCGATGCGGACCATGTGCTACCGCGGCACGTCATGCCCCCGCTGGCGGGGGCTGGCTCGCGAAGCGAGACTGGGGGTGGTTCGAAGGTGGCAGCATCGACCACCCTCAGTCGGCTGCGTCGACAGCCCCCGCCAGCGGGGGCATGCCGGTACTTATCCAACCGTCGAGTACATCGCCGGTCAGCAGCGTTCGTATGAGAAGCGGCGGATCGCGTCGAGTGCCTGCTGGCTCTCGTCGAGCCATGTCATGCCGATCGGGTATACGTGGCCGAGCGACTCGTGGCGCCCGACCTTGCGGTCGTTCAGTTCGAAATCGGCGCCCTTGCGCGACAGCGCGGTGGCGAGGGCCAGCGCGTCCGCTTCGAGGAAATCGTCGCTGGACGTGAGCAGGAACAGCGGCGGGAGGTCGACGTTGCCAACAATGCCCTCGGGCGTCAGATAGGTCGGGTCGGCGGCGTCCAGCCCGGCGAAGAATTCGGCGCCGAGCATGCGTTCCAGCATCGCGCGCTTGCCGGAATCGTACCCCAGCCCGTCGGCTCCGGCCCTGGCCGGCGAGGCGAGCGAATAGACGCCGCACACCAGCGCGCCGCCGGAGAACCTCAGTCCCGATGGCTTCTCGACGCCGAACGCGCGGGCCGCCTCGGCGCTGTTCTCGATGGCCAGCGTCAGCAGTGCCAGCGCGCCGCCGGCCGAGTCGCCGGTGACGAACACGGCGTTCGGGTCAACCGGATAGTCCGCGAGATTGGCGCGGATCCAGCGCAGTGCGGCCTGTACGTCCGCCAGCTGGCCCTTGAGGTCGGTCTGCGGGGCCGGGCGGTAGTTCAGCGAGAAGACCGCGAAGCCCCGTGCCGCCAGATGCGTGTTGAAGTTGCGGTTGAGCTCCTTGTACCCATAGGTGAACCCGCCGCCGTGGATGTCGATGTACACGGGCAGGGTGTGGCCGCCGCGCACCGTGGCGTCGTGCGGCAGATAGACGTCGAGCAGGTGCCCGCGCACTTGGCCGGCGGTGCGGTCGGTGCCGCCGTCGGGCAGGTAGTGCAGATCGCATATCGCGTCGACGGTGTCCGGGTCGTGCCAGAAGGCGCTGCGGGGCAGGTCGAAGGATGCGGTGTCGTATCGGTTGCGGCGGAAGCGTTCGGCCGTGCTCTCGGGCAGGCCGGCGAGATCGGCGTCGATTTCCGTCCACGTCTCGAAACGGCTGATGAGTTCGGGGTCATAGCGAACAGGGGATTCGGGGACCCCGGCGCCGGCGTTGCCGCTGCCGCCGTCGGTCGTGCCGTGGATAGGTGTGGAGGTGATCGCCGCCATCGCGCGCCGCCTTTCGTGTCGCTCCGGATGCTTCCGCCGGGCCGTCGTCGCGCCGGACGGGAACCGCATCGCGGATTGGTGTGGATTGTGCCGTTGCCTTGCATTGTAGGCCGGAATGCCGCGAGAGGCCCGCTCCGACGCGTCGGGGCGGGCCTTCCTGGCATGTGCGGGAGAGCGGGATGCCCGCCCGCGTTGGAGGGTCAGCGCAGGGCGAGGTTCGCGGCGCCGATCAGGCCGGCGTCCTGCCCCGCGGTCGCGGCGACGATCTTGGCGTGGCCGCGGTAGGCGCTGCCCTCGAGGAAGCGCGCGTAGTTGTAGCGGGCCGGCTCAAGCAGGATGTCGCCGACGGCCACCACGCCGCCGCCGATCACGAACACGTCCGGGTCGAGCACGGCGGCGGTCGCGGCCATCGTGCGGCCGAGCCATTCGCCGATCTTGCCGAAGGCGTACAGGCCGAGCACGTCGCCCTCCTGGGCGGCCTGGGAGACCATCGGGCCCTCCAGCTTGTTCACGTCGCCGTCGCACAGTTCCAGCAGGCGGGCGGCGTCCTGCGGGCGGCGGCGCACCGCCGACTTGGCGAAGTGCTCCAGCGCGCTGCCGGAGGTGTAGCGCTCGGCGCAGCCGCGCAGACCGCAGCCGCAGGTGTCGCCGTCCGGCACCATGGGCAGGTGGCCCAGCTCGGCGGCCATGCCGAAGGAGCCGCGGTACAGCTCGCCGTTGATCACGATCGCGCCGCCGAGGCCCGTGCCGACGGTGAGCGCCACCATGTTGGACGTGCCCTGGCCGGCGCCGTGCACGAATTCGCCCCAGCCGGCGCAGTTCGCGTCATTCTCGACGATGACCGGCACGGCGTTGCCGATGAGCTCGCCGATGTGCTCGGACAGGTTGTAGTTGATCCAGGCGGGGATGTTCGCGGAGAAGGTCAGAGTCTTGCGGTCCGCGCTGACGTTGCCCGCCGCGGAGATGCCGATCGCCTCGATGCCGGGATGCGCCTTGGCGGCCTCCTGGTAGATCTCGGCGATGTGGTTGTTGATCGCGTCGGCGTCCATCGGCGTGGGCACTCGCCAGCGCTGCACGATGGCATCGTTTGCATCGCACACGGCGGCGGCGATCTTGGTTCCTCCGATATCGATGGCAAGTGTGGACATGATTCTCCTTTGATCATTGGGCTATGCCTATTGGATAACGAAATGATAACTATAGCGTGAGACCTTGCGCCACAAGCGTTTCATAACCTGTCGCATGTCGTGCACCGTTTGTTAGCGTTCACTGCGCGCGACACCCGGAAAATAACTACCATTTGGTAGGCAAACGATTGCATCAGATGCGTCATCGCGAACTCTGCGTAGGTCTTCGGGGGATGAGGGAATCACGATGCGACACGCGGTGCGCGAATGTCTGCATGGCGCCGGCGCCGGCCGGCGGGCAAGCGAAAACGGTGAGGGAAGGCATCCGAATCAGCTTGATTCAGGCGTCTGTGGCAATGCTCCCCTCAGGCCGCTGCGCGGCCGGCTCCCCTCATGGAGGGGAGCCGAAAATAATACGCGAATTAATGACGTAGGGCGCTATGCGGTGTGCGTGCCCCACTGCATGACGATGATGCCGATGATCATGATGGCCATGCCGAGGAACATCCTCCAGTTCAGCGGATCGTGGAACAGGAACCGCGCGGCGACCGCCGTCAGGATGATGCCGACGCATGACCACACGCCGTACGCCAGCGCGGTCGGCATGCCGCGCTCCAGCACCACCGACAGCAGATAGAAGCACACCACGTAGCCGATCACGACCGGGATCGCCCAGACCGGCTTGGAGAAGCCGGCCGACGCCCGCAGGGACAGCGTGGCGATGACCTCGCAGATGATCGTCGCAAACAGCAGCATCCATGTCACCGCCATCGAACCGCGCCCTCCTTGAGTCATATCGCCACCCCTATGGTCGTAGCTGTGGGTCGTAGGTACCGGGTCGTAGGTACCGGATCAATGGTAGCGGTGCAGCGGGCCGTGCCGGAGCCGTGTCGCGCCGGCCGGGGTGAACAGTGCGGGTCGGTCCGGCGAAGACGGGGTGAATCGCGCCGGCCTCGCGAACGCCGGCTCGTTGCTTCGCGTTTCAGTATGTTGACAGTTTCGGGGGCCGCGCCGCACGCTGATGTATCCTCCCTGAGTTGGATGCGCATCGGGTGCTGAGGAGGCTGACGAATGATGGTTGCCGGACTGTCGGTGACGACGCTGCTGCTGATTCTGGTGGCCGGCGTCGGCGCGGGATTCGTTGGATACGCGGTCGGCGCGTCGTCGTTGGTGTCGTACCCCGCGCTGCTGGCGCTCGGCATACCGCCGGTGATGGCGAACGCGTCGAATGGGGCGCCGCCGTTCAGCCGGCCGTCACCCAGCCCATGGGCAGCGATCCGTGGTGGGTGTGGCTCGGCGTGTGCTTCGTGGCCGTGTACAGCGGGTATTTCGGCGCCGGCGCAGGCACCTGCGGCCTGGCCGTGCTGGATGCCGGCAAGGTCGGCCCGTTCCACCAGATCAACGCGTTGAAGACGCTGATCGGCACCGGCGCGAACATCAGCGCGTCGGTGATCTTCATCATCCGCGGCGTGGTCGATTGGCCGGCCGCGATCATGCTGTGCATCGGCTGCTTCATCGGCGGCTATATCGCGCCTCCGATCACCCGGCGCATCCCGGCGAACGTCATGCGCGCCGCCGCCGTGATCGCCGGCGTGATCCTCACGCTCGACCTGGCGATGAAGACCTATTGGTGATCCGGTCCGCCGGCGCGCGGCCGGCGGGGACGGCGCTCGAGCATGCGGCCGGACAGGCGGATCTGCGAGCCGAGGATCGCCAGGAAGATCAGCGCGAAGCCGACGCCGGACGCGCCGCTGACGCGCTCGCCGTAGAACGCCACCGAGAACAGCAGTCCGAAGACGGTTTCCAGGCACATGATGAGCGAGGCCTGTGACGGCGGCGTGACCTTCAGCCCGAAATTCTGCATGATCTGCGCCATCATGGTCGCGCCGAAGAACAGATAGACCAGGCAGGCCAGGATCGAGGGGCGCAGCCATGCCGCGGTCGGGGCCGGTTCGGTGAGGGCCGCGCCGATCAGGCAGCAGACGCCGGCCACCATGAACTGCGCGAAGGTCAGCGCCACCGGATGGATGGTCTGGCCGAATTTGCCCAACCACACCAGATTGAAGGAGAAGACGAGCGCGCAGGTCAGCGTCAGCAGATCGCCGGTCCCGATGGAGAATCCGCCGAGCCCCGAGCTGAGCGACACGAATCCGACGCCGATCAGGCACAGCACGGCGGACAGCAGATTGCGCGGCGTCGGGCGCTGCTTGAGCAGGATCCACGACGTGAACGGCACGATCACGCAGTAGGCCGCGGTCAGGAAGGCGCTGCGGCCCGGCTCGATCATGGTCAGGCCGACCGTCTGGCTGACCATGGTGCCCCAGTAGGTCAGGCCGACGAGCAGCCCCGGCAGGATGATGGAACGGTTGAGATACGGCATGATCTGCTTGCGGAACAGGATGAGCATGATCGCCGAGGCCGCGAGCAGCCGGAAGCACATCAGCCACTGCGGGGTGACGACGCTCATGGCGACCTTGGCGATCGGATAGCTGCCGCCCCAGAGCATCGCGCATCCCAGCAGCATCATCTTGCCGAGGGCGGGGGAGAGCGTGATCTTGCGCGTCATCGCGGCATGCTCCTTCCATATCGTCGCGCCTGCATCGGGCGCGTCTGCGCCATTGCGCCCGCACGGCACGCGTTCAAGCCGAGAACAGCATAGTGCCCCGAACCCCGTTTTGTCATATCGGGCTGGCGCGTGCGGCGGTCCATCCGTCAGACGGCATGACCGTGCAAGCGCCGTTCCGCCGGGATTTTCGCTGAGCGGCCGGGGAATGCTTGCGGGATAAGTTATGGTAGAGGAAAATCGATGTGCCCGGCCGTGGCGGCGGGACCTACGAATAAGGGAGTGATTGCTATGCCGGTGGCAAGAAGGATCAACCAGGATGATCTGCGCAATCACAATCTGTCGGTGGTGCTCTCGTCGATGGCACGCTCCAAGCGGCCCATGAGCCGCGCGGCGCTCGCCAAGGAGACCGGCCTGACCAAGGCGACGCTGTCGCTGCTGAGCGACATCCTGCTGCGCAACGAGGTCATACGCCAGCTCAAGCCCACGTCGGATTCCTCGTTCGGCAGGCCCAGCACGCCGCTGGCGTTCGACTCGGGGCGGTGGGCCGGCGTCGGCATGCAGATCAACACCGACGGCTTCGGGTACACCGTGCTCGATCTGAACGGCACCATCGTGGACACGGCATGGCGGGAACGCACGATGGACGATGTCGACCCCGACGACGTCTTCGCCCAGCTGGACGAGCTGATGAGGCCGGTTGAGCGCAACCTGCAGCGTTACGGCTATACGATCACGGGCGCCGAGCTGGCCCTTCCCGGGCTGGTGACCAATCACAACACGCTGCTGGTGGCGCGCAATCTCGGCTGGCGCGACATCGACCTGAACCGGTACGAGGTGTTCCGCAGGCTGGGCGCCGACGCCAACAACGAGGCCACGCTGGCGGCCATCGCGCAGATCCCCGGCTACGCCTCGCAGCGGCCGGAACGGGATTGGCCGATCGACACCCTGGATTCGTTCGTCTATGTGTCCACCGACGTGGGCATCGGCGGCGCCTACGTGCGCGAGGGGCAGATCGTCAAGGGGGACCACGGCTTCGCCGGCGAGATCGGCCATATCAGCGTCAATATGCGCGGGCCGCAGTGCCGTTGCGGGCGCCATGGATGCCTGGAGCTGTACGCCGGGCGGCGCGCGATGATGGTCGCGTCGGGCATCGCCGGCGAACGGGACGCCGCGCGCACCGACCTGCTGCCGAGGCTGCACGCGGCCTGGCGGGGAGGGGAGACCAAGGCCGTGTTCGCCGTGGAGAACGCGGTGGCGGCGCTGGCGAGCGCGCTGGCCTCCACGCTGAACGTCATCGACACCGAGAACATCGTGCTCGGCGGCCTGTGGAGCGAGTTCGGCGAGGACCTGCGCGGGAATCTCGAGCAGCGCGTCCAGTCGCAGATACTGGCCCGGGACTCGGTGAAGGTGCGGCTGATGTTCCCGCCGGTCACCGATCATCCCGCGATGTACGGCGCCGCCGTGATGGGTCTGGACCGGCTGTTCCGCGATCCGCTGTCGTTCATGACCGTCGAATAGGGTTGGTTCCGTCCGGGGCGCCGCGAACGCCCGAATCGGGACGATGCGCACGTTCCCCCTTCATGGAGAGGGCGGGCATGCACGGCATTTATGAGTTAGATCATAGAACGGCATTTATGAGTTAGATCATAGAACTATGTGTCGGTTGCGGGATTTGAAAACAGCGGTGCCAATGCGTTGAAGCGCATGCTGCGCAAGAGATGGTTTCCTTGGAATTCCAGGCGACACGCTCATATATCCTTTAAAGTTAAGTGATTTGACAAACAAAGTTAAACGGTCGTATATTATATGTGTAAGCCAAATCCGCTTCCGGAACGCGCGGCAGCGCGGGACATGCGGAAGCGGGACAGACAACGAAGTTACATGAGGAGATTCTTATGGGTCTGTGGGATATCGACAAGATCGAGTACGTCGGCCGCGCGAAGGGGCCTCAGGAGAGCCTGGCGTTCCACTATTACGATGCCGACCGCGTCGTCGCCGGCAAGAAGATGAAGGATTGGCTGCGCTTCGGCGTCGCTTGGTGGCACACCTTCAACCAGGAGCTCGTCGATCCGTTCGGCACCGGCACCGCGCAGCGCCCGTACTACAAGTACACCGATCCGATGGATCAGGCCCTGGCCAAGGTCGACTACGCCTTCGAGCTGTTCCAGAAGCTCGGCGTCGAGTACTTCTGCTTCCATGACCGCGACATCGCCCCCGAGGGTGACACCCTGCGCGAGACCAACGCGAACCTCGACAAGGTCGTCGACAAGATCGACGAGAACATGAAGGTCACCGGCGTCAAGCTGCTGTGGAACACCTCCTCCCTGTTCACCAACCCGCGCTTCGTCTCCGGCGCCGCGACCTCGCCGTTCGCCGACGTCTACGCCTACGCCGGCGGCCAGCTCAAGAAGAGCCTGGAGATCGGCAAGCGCCTTGGCGCCGAGAACTACGTGTTCTGGGGCGGCCGCGAGGGCTATGAGAACCTGTGGAACACGCAGATGAAGCGCGAGCAGGACCATATCGCCAAGTTCTTCCACATGTGCGCGGATTACGCCAAGGAAATCGGCATGGACGCCCAGTTCCTGATCGAGCCGAAGCCGAAGGAGCCGACGCTGCATCAGTACGACTTCGACGCCGCGACCGCCATCGAATTCCTCAAGACCTACGACCTGACCGACGTCTTCAAGCTGAACCTCGAGGGCAACCACGCCAACCTGGCCGGCCACACCTACCAGCACGAGATCCGCGTGGCCCGCGAGGCCGGGTTCCTGGGCTCCCTCGACGCCAACCAGGGCGACAAGCTCATCGGCTGGGACATGGACGAGTTCCCGACCGACCTGTACGAGACCGTCGCCGTCATGTGGGAGGTGCTCGCCGCGGGTTCGATCGGCCCCCACGGCGGCCTGAACTTCGACGCCAAGCCGCGCCGCACCTCCTTCACGCCGGAGGATCTGTTCCGCTCGCACATCGCGGGCATGGACGCCTACGCGGCCGGTCTGCTCGTCGCGGCCAAAATGCACGAGGACAACTACATCGAGGATCTTCAGGCCGAGCGCTACAGCTCCTTCGACTCCGGCATCGGCGCGACCGTCGAGAACGGCACCGCCACGCTGGCGACCCTCGAGGCGTACGCGATCGACAAGCCGCAGTCAGAGCTGATCGCCGCCACCAAGTCCGATCACCTCGAGTCCGTCAAGGCCACGATCAACAACTACATCATCGACGTCCTGGCCGAGTAAGCGACCGTCCGTCTCCTTCCCGACGAACCCGCCCATGGCCCGCACCATGGGCGGGTTCGTCGTTTCGGGCGGCGCCCCGCCGGCGCGTCCGGCTAGTCCCGCAACATCGCGCAATATTCCACGAAATCTCAGCTTGATACCATGGGCATTGTCATTCGGATGCCGTCGTGAGAAAGGATCGGTGCCATCATGGCCATCGCAGCATGCCTCGCTTTCATCCTGTCCGGTTTCGGCATCGTCATGCGTGCACGCCTGCGCCGCGACGGCCGGCTCTGATTTCCCGCATGCGCCGTGCACGGGGCATGCGCGCTGCTGCCGCCTTGCGTCGTTTGCATGCAATATAGTTAAATCGATCAATGAATGTGATCGTCCACATGCGAAGGAGCAATGCGATGACGCAATACCATGTTTCGGCGAGCGCGGTCGGTGCCGGCGCCGGCACCGAATCCGATCCCTTCCGCACCATCGGGCAGGCGGCGGCGATAGCCCGCGCCGGCGACGAGGTGATCGTGCACGCGGGCACGTACCGCGAGTCGGTCGACCCCCGTTACGGCGGCGAAAGCGCGACGGACCGCATCGTCTATCGGGCGGCGGAGGGGGAACCCCGCCCCGTCGTCAAGGGATCGGAGCGGATCGGGTCGTGGAAGCCGCAGGGCGGCGGCGTGTGGAGCGTGACGCTTCCCGACGCGTTCTTCGGCGGCTACAACCCGTACCGGCAAACCGTGTTCGGCGACTGGACCGTGTACCCCGACCCGAAGGTCGAGGTGCGCCATCTTGGCGACGTGTACCTCAACGGCAAGTCGTTCTATGAGGTCTCCTCGCTGGGCAAGGTGCGCGACCCCGAGCGGTGGGGCACCGGGCGCGACGCGGCCACCGGCACCGTGGTGCCGCTCATCGACCCGGACGCTACGGTGAATGTCTGGTACTGCGAGGCCGATGCCGAACGCACGACCATCTGGGCGAATTTCCACGATGCCGACCCGAACGCGGAACTCGTCGAGATCAACGTGCGCGAGACGTGCTTCTATCCGAGCCGGCCGTTCGTCAACTACATCACGGTCCGCGGCTTCGAGATGGCGCAGGCGGCCTGCCCGTACACGCCGCCGACCGCCGATCAGGTCGGCCTGATCGGCCCGCATTGGTCGCGCGGATGGGTGATCGAGGACAACGTCATCCACGACGCCAAATGCTCGGCGATCAGTCTCGGCAAGGAGATCTCCACCGGCGACAACGACTCGACGCGCACGCACCGCAAATCCGGCTACCAGTACCAGAAGGAGGCCGTGTACAAGGCCCTGCGCGTCGGCTGGAAGCGGGGCGTCGTCGGCGGCCACACCGTGCGCGGCAACGTGATCCGCGATTGCGGCCAGAACGGCGTGGTCGGCCACATGGGCTGCGCGTTCAGCACCGTGGAGCGCAATCACATCTACCGCATCGGCACCAAGCGCGAGTTCTTCGGCTGGGAGGTCGCCGCCATCAAGATGCACGCCGCGGTCGACACGGTGGTGCGCGCCAACCGCGTGCATGACTCGGTGCTCGGCATGTGGCTCGACTGGCAGGCGCAGGGCACCTTCGTGGACGCCAACGTGTTCTACCGCAACACGCGCGATGTGATGACCGAGGTCACGCACGGACCGATCACCTTCGCGAACAACGTCTTCGCCTCGGCGTTCAGCTTCGACGACTTCGCGCAGGGCGCGGCCTTCGTCAACAACCTGTTCGCCGGGCGCGTGCGCCACACCCAGGTGCTCGATCGTTCCACGCCGTATCACTTCCCCCACGCCACCGACGTGGCCGGCGAGGCGTTCGTCTACGGCGGCGACGACCGGTATTTCAACAACGTCTTCATGGCGGTCGGCGCCGAGCGCCCGTCGCTCGCGGGCGAGGCCGACGACGCGCCGGCCGCGAGGGAGCGGTACCTGGCCGACTGCGGCACCGCCCGCTTCTCCGACAATCCGCGTTCCCTGGCCGACTACGAACGCGCGGTCGACGAGGCCGGGCTCGGCGACGAGGAGCTGTACCGTGAGATGCCCCAGCCCGTGTATCTGGCCGATAACACCTACCTCGGCGGCGCCGTCCCGGCGACGGGGGAGCCCGGTGCCACGGTGAGCGGCGAGCCCGGTACGCTGAACCTGCGGGAGGCCGACGACGGGCTGTGGCTCTCCCTCGCCCTGCCCGAGGCGGCATCCGGGGCCACGGGGCCGGTGGTCTCCACCGAGGACCTTGGGCAGCCGCGCATCGTGGAGGAGTACTTCGAGCACGCCGACGGATCGCCCATCGTCGTGGACCGCGACATCACCGGTGCGCCGCGTGCGCCGCGGTCCGCCCGAGGCCCCCTCGCGGCGCTCGGCGGCGGCGAACGGCTCGTCTGGCGCGCCCCGGATGCGCCCTGCGATCGGGAGGGGCGGTGAACGCGATGGCGCCCTACTCGATGGTGGTCTTCGGGGACGGCTGGCGTGCGCGCTTCTTCTGCCGCATGGCGGCCGCGATCCCCGATGCCCTGGAGGTGCGGGCGGTGATCGGCCATCACCGAGACCGCCTGGAATCGATCGAACGGGAGTACGGCGTGCGTGCGTCGACGGATGCGGCGCTGCTGCGCCGGTGCGATCCTGATTTCGTGGCGCTCGCGGTGTCGTGGCCGGCGATGCCGGGGATGATCGAGACGATGGCCGGCGAGGGGTGCCATGTGCTGTGCGAGACCCCGCCGGCTCCCGATCTTGAAGGGCTGCGCGGGCTGTGGTCGCGTGTGGCCGACCGGGCCGAACTGGTGCAGGTCGGGGAGCAGTACCATCGCATGCCCGGCCATGCGGCGCGGCTGGCGGTGATCCGGTCGGGGGCGATCGGCACGCCGAACTCGGCCGAGATCGCGTCGACGCACATGTACCACGCGGTCGCGCTGATCCGGGCGTATCTGGGCGTCGGCGCCATCCGGGCCACGGTGAACGCGCGCGAGTTCACCGCCCCGATGATGAACCCCCGCCAGGTCGAAGGCTGGGACGACCCGGCCCGGCTGAGCGACCTGAAGACGACCATCGCCACCATCGATTTCGGCGAGGGGCGGTATGGGCTGTACAACTTCGTGGACAACCAGTGGTGGAACCCGCTGCTGAGCCGGCGCGCGGCCGTCCGCGGCACCCTCGGGGAGATCGTCGACGACCGGGTGATGCGGTGGAAGGACGGCGCGCCGATCCCGTCGCGTATCGAATACCGACGGCTGGGCGTCGACATGAACCTGGAGGGCAACGGGATCGCGACCGCCAGCTTCGACGGGAACATCGTGTACCGCAACGCGTACATGGAGTCGCGCCTGTCCGAGGACGACCTCGCCGTCGCCGATCATCTGGTGGCCATGGGCCGGTACGCGCGCGGCGAGGGGCCAGCGGTCTATCCGCTCGCCGAGGGCATCCACGATCATGCGATCGCCCTGGCCATGGACGAGTCGGCTCGCCTCGGCCGCGACGTGGCCGTCGAAGGCGAGGCCTGGATGGCATGACCCGCCTCATTATGCACGAGACGGGCCGCCGGCATCCCATGTGATTCGTTGAGTAATTCTGGCTCCCCTCTCTGAGGGGAGCTGGCCGCGAAGCGGTCTGAGGGGAGCATTGCCGAGAACGTCTGAATCAAGCCGATTCGTGTGCTCTCCCCTCAGTCGGCTACGCCGACAGCTCGTCCGCGATCAAGGATGGCCTTACGGCCGCAGTCTTATCTGCTCACTGTCGTTCGCCTTCGCCTACAAACGCCTCCGGCGTTTGCTTCACGGCTCAGCCTCATAGAGGGGAGCCAGAATTACTCAACGAATTAACGACGCGGGCCACTGGGTCGTGCTGTCTGATGGCAAGGGCCCCGCTCCGGAAGGAACAGCGCCCTTGCCGTGTGATGCGGGGCGTGCCGGTCAGCCGCGATACCGGGCGTACTGCGCGTAGACCTCCGGCGTGGGGTCGCCGGTCAGCGTCCCCTCGATGGTCAGCGGCCATGCCGGCGGCTCGCCCTCGCCGCCGAGCACCCATGCGGCCTGGCGCGCGGCGCCGATCGCCACGTATTCGTCGGTGGCCGGCAGCTGCACGTCCATGCCGAGGATTCCCGGCGCGTAGGCGCGCACGGCCGCGGATTTTGCGCCGCCGCCGATCAGCAGGATGCGCTTGACGTCCACGCCGAGCCCCCTGACCAGTTCGAGGCAATCGCGCTGGGAGCACAGCAGCCCCTCGACGAAGGCCCGGGCGATGTTCGCGCGCGTGGTGTTCGCCAGCGTCATGCCGTGGAGCGTGGCGGTGGCGTCCGGGCGGTTCGGGGTGCGCTCGCCGTCGAAGTAGGGGGTCAGGGTGACGCCCTCGGCTCCCGGAACCGACTGCGAGGCCAGATCGGCCAGCTCGTCGTAGTCCACGCCGAGCGCCGCGCGGCCGGCGTCGGCGATGCGCGAGCCGTTGATCGTGCAGGCCAGCGGCAGCCAGTGGCCGGTGCAGTCGGCGAAGCCGGAGATCGCCCCGGTCATGTCGTAGGTCGGGTTCTGGGCGATCGCGGCCGCGACGCCGGACGTGCCCAGCGAGATCGAGACGTCGCCGACCTCCAGCCCGAGCCCCAGCGACGCCATCGCATTGTCGCCGCCGCCGGGGGCGATGATGCAGCCGCCGGGCACGTCCTTGCCGGCGATCGACGGATCGGCCTTGACCGGAGCCGCGTCGCGCGGGCCGAGCACGGTCGGGAGGACCAGCGCGTTGGCATGGTCGAAGGCCTGTGCCGGGACGTCGATGTTGCCGGCCGCATCGATGGACCCCTCGGCGCCGTAGGCCGGCGCCAGGGCGAGCGCGATCAGGTCTCGGCGGTAGACGTTCGCGGCGGAATCGTAATAGCTGGTGCCCGAGGCGTCGGAGCGGTCGGTGAACAGGGTGTCGAGCCGGGCGCTGCCGTCGCCGACCGGGCCGAATCCGGCGATGCGCCAGCTGAGCCAGTCGTGCGGCAGGCAGACGGCCGCCGCGCGCCGCGCGTTGTCGGGTTCCGCTTGAGCGGTCCAGGCGAGCTTGGTGAGCGTATAGGAGGCGACGGGGGAGGACCCGGTGGCGCGCACCCAGCGCTGCTTGCCGCGCAGTTCGGCGGCGGCCGGGTCGTCCCCGTCCGCGATGCCGTCGGCGATCTCGTCCGCGCGGGCCGGTGCGGCGCCAAGCTGCGCGATCAGCGACGCGGCCTGTGGGGCGGAGCGGGTATCGTTCCACAGCAGCGCGTCGCGCACCACGCGCCCCTGCCGGTCGAGCAGCACCATGCCGTGCTGCTGGCCGCCGACCGCCAGCGCGGCGACGTCGTCGAGGCCGCCGGCCTGGGCAGCGGCCTCCTGAAAGGCGCTCCACCACGCGTTCGGATCGACGCTGGTGCCGTCCGGGTGCCGGGCCTGACCGAAACGGACCAGCTCCCCGGTGGCGGCGTCGGTCACGCGCACCTTGCAGGACTGGGTCGAGGTATCGACGCCGGCTACGAGAATTCGGGCCATGGTGCCTCCTTGCAAACGGCCTCGGGCGAAGGGCCCGAGGAACATAGTTAGATGAATGAACTATAACTTCAGTGTAACACCTGCCCTGTCGTTTTCCGCGGTCATGTCACGGTCATGTCGTTTCCGCCCTGCGGCCGTGCCGCGCGCGGGACGGAAACGGCGGCGATTGCGCCCGGGCCGGGCCGATGCTAACGTGACGTGCGGCGTTCCCGCCCGAGCCGCACAGGTCAAGGAGCGCTCATGGCGGGTCGCGGCGCCGCTTGCGCCGGCTGCCATGCCCATGCCGTGTGCGGCGGTAGCAGGCAGGAGCATGCCATGTCCGATGCGGCCAAGCATCCGATCGATCAGTCAGTCAATCCATCAACGTCCGATTCGCCGTCCAGCCCGGCGGCCGGCGGCCAAGCCGGTTCCCGGTTGCGCTGGAAGCCGCAGGACATCGCCGTCGGGGCGGCGCTGGGCGCGGCGTGCGGCGTGCTGTTCTGGGGCCTCAACTTCGGGTATGCGCCGCTCTCCGCGTTGCTCGGCGCGATCCTGCCGGGCCTGATGAGCATGTTCCACGCCATGTGGTATTTCTCCGGCACGCTCGCGCTGCTGATCCTGCGCAAGCCGGGCGCGGCCGTCTACGTCAACCTGGTCGGCTCGCTCATCGAGTCGACCATCGGCAGCCAATTCTCCATCGCGCTCATCCTCATCTCCACCCTGCTGCAGGGGCTCGCCGCCGAAATACCCTTCGCGGTGACGCGGTACCGCGTGTTCAACCTGCCGACGGCCATCGTCTCGGGCGCGCTGACGGCGCTGGTCTACGGCTGCTATCTCATGCTGTTCTACTATCAGGGCGTGTCGTTCCTCAGCCCGCGCGGCATCGTGCACATGATCGCCGAGCTCGTCGGCGGCGTCGTCTTCAGCGGCGTCATGAGCTGGTGGCTCTATATCGCGCTCGCCAAGACCGGCGTGCTGGAACGGCTCGCGTCCGGGCGCGCGCTGTCGCAGCGCCAGCGCGAGGCGTGACGGCGCGGGTACGGCGCCCGACACCCCGGCGCCGGTGCGCCGGCCTGGCCGGTCAGGCGGTTTGCTACACTGGTCAGGTTGGTTTCCCGCAAGCTGGGCGTCCAGCGTGGGGCTGTAGCTCAGTCGGTTAGAGCATCGGACTCATAATCCGCCGGTCCAGGGTTCAAGCCCCTGCGGCCCCACTTTCCGCATGCGCGCCGGGCGCGGCGCATGCCGTCCTCACCCCGGCGTACAATCCCATAGGTTCCGGTTCACGCCCGCCATAGGGGCTGGCGACCCGGGTCCCCCGAATTCCATAGGAGACATACCATGAAGCAGGGTATCCACCCCGATTATCATGCCGTGCAGGTCACCTGCTCGTGCGGCAACACCTTCGTCACCCGTTCCACCGCCAAGGAAGACCACATGACGGTCGACGTGTGCTCGAAGTGCCACCCCTTCTACACCGGCAAGCAGAAGATTCTCGACACCGGCGGCCGCGTGGCTCGCTTCGAGAAGCGCTACGGCAAGAAGGCCAAGTAGCTTCCACGACGCCAGTCCATGCGATGCGGCGCGCTTCGGCGCACCGTGTCGCGGACTGGCGTTTTTGTATATGCGGCACTCCGGCCTGCGCGGCCGGCCGCGCCCAGCAACAGGCGCCGCCCCTTCCGGGCGGGCGCCACCGGACACAAGGATCGGACATAAGGATCGACATGGCAGAAGAACAGTTCCCCGCGGCCGAAACCGCGCTCAAGGAGTATCGCGATCTCGAAATGCAGATGGCCGATCCCGACGTGGTGTCCAATCCGGACAAGATCCGCAAGCTCGGACGGCGCCATGCCGAACTCGGCGCCATCGTCTCCGCATACACCGCATACCTGCGGGTCCGCGACGATCTGGAGGCCGCGCGCGAGATGGCCGGCGAGGACGCCGACTTCGCCGAGGAGGCCAAGCGCCTCGAAAACGAGCTGCCCCAGGCCGAGGACAAGCTGCGCAACGCGCTGATCCCGCGCGACCCCGACGACGCCCGCGACACGATCATGGAGATCAAGGCCGGCACCGGCGGCGAGGAGGCCGCGCTGTTCGCCGGCGACCTGCTGCGCATGTACACGCGCTACGCCGAGAAGCGCGGCTGGACGGTCGCCGTGCAGTCCGAGAACACAACCGAGCTGGGCGGCGTCAAGGACGTGCAGATCGCGATCCGCGCCAAGGGCACCCCTGCGCCCGAGGACGGCGTATGGGCCAGCCTGAAATACGAGGGCGGCGTGCACCGCGTGCAGCGCATCCCCGTCACCGAATCGCAGGGGCGCATCCAGACCTCGGCGGCCGGCGTGATCGTGTTCCCTGAAGCTGATGAGGACGACGACGAGATCGAGATCGATCCGAAGGACCTGAAGATCGACATCTTCATGAGCTCCGGCCCCGGCGGCCAGTCCGTGAACACCACGTATTCCGCGGTGCGCATGACCCACATCCCCACCGGCATCGTCGTGAGCATGCAGGACGAGAAGTCGCAGATCCAGAACCGCGCGGCCGCGCTGCGCGTGCTCAAGTCCCGTCTGCTGGCCATGAAGCACGAGCAGGAGGCCGCCGAGGCCGCCGACATGCGCCACTCGCAGGTGCGTTCGCTCGACCGCTCCGAGCGCATCCGCACGTACAACTTCCCGGAGAACCGCATCGTCGACCATCGCACGAACTACAAGGCGTACAACCTGGACGCGGTGCTCAACGGTGATCTGCAGGCCGTGATCGACTCCGACATCCAGGCCGACGAGGCCGAACGCCTCGCCAACCAGAAGTGATTTTGTCGGGCGACTTCCCTCAGTCAGCTCCGCTGACAGCTCCCCTCAGAGAGGGGAGCCAGAGCTATTCCAATGGCTCCCCTCTCTGAGGGGAGCTGGCTCGCGAAGCGAGACTGAGGGGAGCCTAATGCCCGACCAACGGAGACCGCCAGTGCTTATTACCGACATCATCAGCCAAGCCTCTTCGCAATTGCGCGAGGCGGGCATCGACACGCCCGAACATGACGCCAAGCTGCTGCTGGCCGAGGCCACCGGCGCCGAATTGCGCGACGTCGACAGGGCGATGATGATGGGGGAGTGCGTCGGCACCTCCGAACAGCTCGCCGATTTCCGGGCCATGCTCGATCGGCGTGCCAAGCGCGAGCCCCTGCAGTACATCGTCGGGCACGCGCCCTTCCGCTATCTCGACCTCAAGGTCGGCCCCGGCGTGTTCATCCCGCGGCCGGAGACCGAAACCGTGGTGCAGGCCGGCATGGACTGGCTGACCGCGAACGGGCTGGACCACCCGCGCGTGGTCGACCTGTGCGCAGGCTCCGGCGCGATCGGCCTGTCCGTGGCCACCGAACTGCCCGGCAGCAGGGTATGGGCCGTGGAATTGTCCCGGGACACCGCGCAATGGACCCGGCGCAATCTGATGGAGGCCTCGCGCAGCCACCCCTCCATCGCGTCCAACTACCAGCTGGAGATCGCCGACGCCACGGCGCTGACCACGCTGGCCCATCTCGACGGCGCGATCGACATCGTCATCTCCAATCCGCCGTATGTGCCGCTCACGCAGGTCCCCCAACAGCCCGAAGTGCGCGACCACGATCCGGAACTGGCCCTGTACGGCGGGTCCGCGGACGGCACGCTGATCCCCGAGCGCATCATCACGCGCGCCCGCCGGCTGCTCAGGCCCGGCGGCGTCCTGATCATGGAACACGACGTCTCGCAGGGCGACCGGCTGGTGTCCTTCGCCGCACACGCCGGATTCACCGGGGCATACACCGGCAAGGACTGGACCGGCAGGGATCGCTACCTGTTCGCCGTGGCCTCGGCGGACGCGCGCGGGGCGGTCTAGCCTCGCATTCCTCCGGCATCGCGTCTCACGATGAGGACATGGGCCTTGCGCTTTTCGCGGGGGTGCCCGTATAACAGTCACCTGAAGACATCATGAGGGGTTTATGTGAGCTGGCCACAAGCCGTCGCTCACGGATGTGTTTCATATGGGTATATCCGCCGCAACCTGGGCGGATGAAGCATGAAGCAATCATGAATCGATACGGACGACAGCGGGATACACCGCCATATCGTCGATGTTTTTTCGGAAGAATCCAGAAGAAGGAATTCAGGAATGAGTGTGAAGCTCTCCAATAAGTTCGTTGCCGCGGGCGCCGCGGCTGCCATGGCCATGTCGCTTGCCGGCTGCTCCGGCGGCAGCATGGACGATTCGTCCGACTCCGGCTCCAGCGCCGCATCGGGCGACACCATCACCATCGGTTCGGTCACCACCAACTCCGGCACCGCCGCGGCATACGGCGAGGCCGAGGTCAAGGGCTTCGAGCTGGCCGTGTCCGAGATCAACGACAAGGGCGGCATCAACGGCAAGAAGGTCAAGCTCGAGTCCATGGACGACAAGGGCGACGCCACCGAGGCCTCCAACGCGTTCAACAAGCTCGCCGGCGACAACAACGTGCTCGCCGTGGCCGGCCCGACCATCTCCGCCACCACCGCCGCCGTCGCGCCGCTGGCCGACCAGTCCAAGCTGGTCGCCATCGCCCCGGCCGCCACCTCCGACTCCATCGAGACCGGCAACTACCTGTTCCGCACCTGCTTCAAGGATTCGTACCAGGGCGAGGTGGCCGCCCGCTTCGCCGCCGAGAACCTGAAGGTCAAGAAGGTCGCCGTGCTGTACGGCACCGGCGACCCGTACTCCTCCGGCGTGGGCGAGGCCTTCGCCAAGGCCGCCGAGAAGCTCGGCCTCGACGTGGTGGCCAAGGAGAGCTCCTCCTCGGCCGACGACACCGAGTACTCGGCCCAGCTGCAGAAGATCCAGGCCTCGGGCGCCGAGTTCCTCTACGCCCCGTACTACTACTCGGTCGCCGGGCCGTACATCATCCCGCAGGCCCGCTCCGTCGGCTTCACCGGCTACGTGATGGGCCCCGACGGCTACGACGGCCTCAAGCTCGTGGGCGACAAGGCGCAGTACGACAAGACCTTCTACACCACCCACTACTCGGCCGACGACACCTCCAACTCCAAGGTGCAGGACTTCATCAAGTCCTACAAGTCCAAGAACAACAGCGACCCGAACACCTTCGCCGCCCTGGGCTACGACACCATCTACATGCTCAAGCAGGCCATCGAGAAGGCCGGCAAGAACGCCACCCGCGAGGACGTGCGCAACGCCGTGTCCGGCATGAGCTTCGACGGCGTGACCGGCAAGTTCACGCTCGACAAGTCCGGCTCGCCGACCAAGTCCGTGATCGTGCTGGAGCTCAAGGACGGCAAGCCCGTCTACAACACCACCGTCCAGCCCGAGTGAATCACCGCCGCATGATTCCAGTCCCCGCGCTCTAGCATGGGATGCGATGCAGGAGAGTGGCCGGTTTGCCCGGCCCTCTCCCTTTCGCGTTTTCATGGCGCGTTTCCGGACATTCGATAACCGTATTCAACATATTGAGATTCAGAATATTGAGATTCAGAAAGGGGGAACGATGACCGATCAACTCATCATGTTCGTCAGCCAGCTGTTCAACGGCCTGAAGATCGGCAGCGTGTACGCGCTGGTGGCTCTGGGCTACACCATGGTCTACGGCATCATCCGACTGATCAACTTCGCCCACGGCGATTTCATCATGGTCGGCGCCTATGTGCTGATGCTCACCATTCCCGTCGTCGTCAGCCTCGGCATGCCCGCCTGGCTGGCCATCATCCCCGCCATCCTCGTGTGCGTGGCCGTCGGCGTCATCGTCGAGAAGGCCGCCTACAAGCCGGTGCGCGAAAAGGGTAACTCGATGACCGCCCTGATCACCGCCATAGCCATGTCCCTGCTGCTGGAGAACGGCGCCCAGGCCGTGTTCGGCGCCGACTTCCAGACCGTGCCGACGATCTTCCACCTGCCCTCGATCACCTTCGGCAAGCTCAAGCTCGCCGGCGACACGCTGCTGACCATCGTCATCGGCATCGTCATCATGGTCGGGCTGCAGCTGTTCGTCAAGTTCACGCGGCAGGGCAAGGCCATGCGCGCCGTCTCCGAGGACAAGGAGGCCGCCGTGCTGATGGGCATCAACGTCAACTCCACCATCGCGCTGACCTTCGCCATCGGTTCCGGCCTGGCCGCGGTGGCCTCGCTGATGTACTGCGCCGCCTATCCGCAGGTCTCCCCGATGATGGGCGCCATGCTGGGCCTCAAGGCCTTCGTCGCCGCGGTGCTCGGCGGCATTGGGTCCATCCCCGGCGCCATGGTCGGCGGTCTGGCCATCGGCCTGATCGAGAGCCTGACCAAGGCGTACATCGGCACCATCACCGGTGGCATCATCACCTCGGCGTTCTCCGACGCCATCGTGTTCGCCATCCTCATCATCGTGCTGCTTGTCAAGCCCTCCGGCATCATGGGCAAGAACGAGGGAGAGAAGGTCTGACGATGAAGAAGACAATGCTTTCCACCGCACAGTCCTATCTGGTGTGCCTCGTCGGCGTCCTCGCCATCTTCGGCGCGGTCATGGCCGTGTGCGAGACGGGACTGGCCGATTCCTACATCAAGGGCATCATGATGACCGCGTGCATCGCCATCATCATGACCACCTCCCTGAACCTCACCATCGGCGTGCTCGGCCAGCTGACGCTGGGCTGCTGCGGCTTCGAGGCCATCGGCGCCTACGTGGCCGCGCTGGCCAGCAAGTACATGGTCGCCAGCGGCATGGCGCTCGACCCGACCACGCGCTTCCTGGTCACCACGCTGCTCGGCGGGGTCGTCGCCTGCGTGTTCGGCATCCTCATCGGCATCCCGGCGCTGCGCCTGCACGGCGATTATCTGGCGATCATCACCCTCGGTTTCGGCGAGATCATCCGCGTGATCATCCAGAACCTCAAGGTCGCCGGCGGCATGGGCCTCGACAAGGGCGCGGCCGGGCAGGCGCTGATCGGCATCGACCGCACCGCCAACCTGTACGTCGTGTTCTGGATCATGGTCGTCACCGTGGTGGTGCTGTTCATGTTCGGCCGCTCGCGCTACGGGCGAGCCGTCAAGGCCATCCGCGACGACGAGATCGCCGCAGGGGCGTCGGGCCTGAACACCACCTACCTCAAGGTGCTGGTCTTCGCGATTTCCGCGTTCTTCGCAGGCATCGCCGGCGGCATCTTCGCCCAGTACATCGGTTCGCTGAACCCGACGATGGCCGGCTGGCTCAATTCCATCAACTACGTGATCATGGTGGTGTTCGGCGGCATGGGCTCGATCACCGGCTCGATCGTGTCGGCCGTCGGCCTGACCATCCTGCCCGAGCTGCTGCGCGCCTTCGCGGACTACCGCATGCTGGCCTACTCGGTGGTGCTCGTGCTGGTCATGATCTTCCGCCCGCAGGGCATCTTCGGCTCGTGGGAGTTCTCGCTGCCGCGCGTGGTCAACCGTCTGCTGTTCCGCAACAAGGCCACCAAGGCCGGCAAGCCGGGGGCGCCGGGCACGCTCGGGGTCCCCGGCTTGCCGGCCGGGGCACAGGCCAAGCCGCAAGCCACGTCATCGAAGGAGGCCTGATATGAGCGACAACGCGCAGCCCATCCTGCAGGCCGAGCATCTCGGCATCACGTTCGGCGGCCTCAAGGCCGTGTCCGACTTCACCATGACCATCAACAAGGGCGAGCTCGTGGGCCTGATCGGCCCCAACGGCGCCGGCAAGACCACGGTGTTCAACCTGCTCACCGGCGTGTACCGGCCGACCGAAGGCGAATTCCGCCTGGACGGCGAGCGGATGAACGGCAAGAAGACCTATCAGGTCGTGCGCGCCGGCATCGCCCGCACCTTCCAGAACATCCGCCTGTTCAAGCAGCTCACGGTCGAGGAGAACGTGCTGGTCGCCTTCGACCGGTCCTTCTCCTACCGCATGGGCGGCGCCATCCTCCGCCTGCCCGCGTTCTGGCGGCAGGAGCGCGAGATGCACGCCAAGGCCATGGATCTGCTGCGCATCTTCGACCTCGACGGCCTGGCCTCCACGCAGGCGGCGAACCTGCCGTACGGCCAGCAGCGCAAGCTGGAGATCGCGCGAGCCCTGGCGACCGGCATGAAACTGCTGCTGCTCGACGAGCCGGCGGCCGGCATGAACCCGACCGAGACCGAGGACCTGCTGCGCTGCATCAACGTGATCCGCGACCGCTTCGGCATCGCCATCCTGCTCATCGAACACGACATGAGCCTGGTGATGAGCGTGTGCCAGCGCATCCAGGTGCTCGACTACGGCCGCACGATCGCGTCCGGCACGCCCGAGGAGATCGCCAGCAACCCGCAGGTCATCTCCGCCTATCTGGGCAGCAGCGACGACGATGACGCCGCGGGCGACTCCACCAGCCACGCGCAGGCGGAGCCGAGCATCGCCACGACGATTCAGGAAGGTGAACGCTGATGCTGGACATCAAGGATCTGAGCGTCGCATACGGCGCCATCGAGGCGGTCAAGGGCATCAGCCTGCATGTGGACGACGGCGAGATCGTCTCGCTGATCGGCGCCAACGGCGCCGGCAAGACGACCACGCTGCACACCATCACCGGTCTGGTGCAGGCCAAGTCCGGCTCCATCACCTACGACGGCCACGACCTGCTCAGGACGCATCCCAACAAGATCGTCACGCTGGGCATGGCCCACGTGCCCGAAGGGCGCCACGTGTTCACCCGCATGACCGTGCAGGAGAACCTGGAGATGGGTGCGTTCAGCCTCAAGGACCAGTCCGGGCTCGGCAAGGACCTCGACATGGTGTTCGACTATTTCCCGCGCCTGAAGGAGCGCCGCCGCCAGCTGGCCGGCACGCTTTCCGGCGGCGAGCAGCAGATGGTGGCCATGGGCCGCGCGCTGATGAGCCATCCGAAGACCGTGCTGATGGACGAGCCGTCGATGGGCCTGTCGCCGCTGCTGGTCAAGGAGATCTTCGACATCATCGTCACGCTGCGCGACAAGGGCATCACCGTGCTGCTGGTCGAGCAGAACGCGAAGATGGCGCTGTCCATCGCGGACCGCGCCTACGTGCTGGAGACCGGGCGGATCACCATGGAGGGCAAGGCCTCCGACCTGCTGCACGACGAGAAGGTGCGCAAGGCGTACCTCGGCGCCTGATCCGCTCCTACCGCGCGTACTCCTGGTATACGGAGGCGTCCGCGTCGGTGATGGCGCGGATCGCGCGCGCCGGGTTGCCGACCGCCACCGAGCCGGCCGGGATGTCGCGGGTGACGACCGCGCCGGCGCCGATCACGCATCCGTCGCCGATGGTCACGCCGCCGAGCACCGTCACGTTGCCGCCGAACCAGCAGTTCGAGCCGATGACGATCGGCCGGCCGTACTCGTAGTCGTACGACGACCCGTCGTCGGCGATGCGCGTGTTGCGGTCCTGCCAGCGCAGCGGGTGCATCGGCGGCAGCAGCGACACGTTCGGGCCGAACAGCACGTCGTCGCCGATGGTCACCGGCGCGCAGTCGAGTACGGTGAAGTTGAAATTCGCGAACACGCGGCTGCCGATCGTCGTATGGCAGCCGTAGTCGAAGAACACCGGTCCGAGCACGTCGAGCCCCTCGCCGTGGTGGGGCAGCAGCTCGTCGAGCACGGCCGCGCGCTCGGCGTGGGCGCCCCTGGGCAGCGCGTTGAACCGCGAGCACAGGTCGGCGGAGCGCTCGCGCAGCGCGCTGAGCTCGGGATCGGCGGGATTGTACAGTTTGCCGTCAAGCATCTCCTCGCGTTCGGAGCGGCGCGGCAGGCGCAGTTCGACGGGCGGGGTCGTGGCGTTGTGAATGGTCATACGTCATATATTCGCGCCTGTCAGTGCCGGGACACGCCGTGCGCCGCCGCCGATCGCCCGGAATAAGGCGGCGCCGGGCCGGCATCGGCATGGCGGCAGGCGCTCGGGAGCCCTCCCGGTTCCAAGTCGCGGCACAATGGTGCAATAGTTGGTTGTGGTGAACGACAATGGGAGGTGCCATGAGTTCAGTACGCACGGTGGATGACGAATCCCTCGCCAAGGCGAGGACCATCATCGGCAATGGCGGTCTGGTCGTCATTCCGACCGACACGGTGTACGGTGTGGCCTGCGACCCGCGCAACGCCAAGGCGATCGCGCGCATCTACGAGGCCAAGCACCGCCCCCGCTTCAAGGCACTGCAGGTGCTGCTCGCCTCCGTCGACCAGCTCGACGAGCTCGGTCTCGACCTGCCGGCGCCGCTGAACCGTCTCGCCGCGCAGTTCCTGCCCGGCGCGTTCTCCCCGATCGCCGTGGCCCGCGAAGACTGCGACCTGGCCACGGTCAACCGCGCGCGGCAGGGCTTCGCCACGCAGGGCATCCGCATCCCCAATTCCGCGGTCACGCTGCGCATCCTCAGGCAGATCGGCCCGCTGGCGGCATCCAGCGCGAACCGTTCGGGCGAGGAGAGCGCGCAGACCGTCGAGGAGGCGCAGGCCTCGCTCGGCGACGCCGTCGACCTGTATCTGAACGGCGGCCCGACCCAAGGCCATGTCGCCAGCACCGTGGTGGCCGCCAACCCGCTGTCCCGTGATGGCATCGACATCCTGCGCGAGGGCGTGATCCCCCAGTCGGTGATCCGCCGTGCCATTCACCTGAACGGCGGGGGACTCGGCGCATGAGGGTCTATCTGTTCATCGCTGCGGTCGCCGGCGGCATCACCTGGCTGATCACGCCGCTGATCCGCCATATCGCGATCCGCATCGGCGCGGTCGGCAAGGTGCGTGCGCGCGACGTGCACACGATCCCGACGCCGCGCATGGGCGGGCTCGGCATGCTCGCCGGATTCATCGGTGCGATGCTGGTGGCCAGCCGCGTGCCGTTCATCTCCGTGCTGTTCCGATCCAGCCATCAGGCGTGGGTGGTGATGGCCGGCGCGGTGCTGATCTGCCTGCTCGGCATGGCCGACGACCTGTGGGACCTCGACTGGATGCTCAAGATGGCCGGGCAGCTGCTCATCGCCGTGTTCGTGGCGTGGGGCGGCCTGCAGATCATCTCGCTGCCGCTGGGGTCGCTGGTCACCGCATCGCCGAGCATCTCGATCACGATCACCGCGTTCCTGATCGTGGCCTCGATCAACGCCGTCAACTTCGTCGACGGGCTGGATGGCCTCGCCTCGGGCATCGTGGCGATCGGCGGCATCGCCTTCGCCATCTACTCGTACATCATCGCGCGCAGCTCGCCGTCCTACGCATCGATGGCGACGCTGATCGACGTGGCGATGGTCGGCATCTGCGTCGGGTTCATCCTGCACAACTGGCACCCGGCGAAGCTGTTCATGGGCGACTCGGGCTCCATGCTGCTCGGCTACCTCATCACCTGCGCGTCGATCATCATGACCGGCCGGCTCGACCCGGCCTCGATCCACGCCAGCGTGTACCTGCCGGTGTTCATGCCGATCCTGCTGCCGATCCTCGTGCTGTTCCTGCCGGTGCTCGACATGTGCATGGCGATCGTGCGGCGCCTGGCCAAGGGGCAGTCGCCGATGCACCCGGACCGCATGCACCTGCACCACCGCATGCTCAAGATCGGGCACAGCGTGCAGGGCGCGGTGCTCACGCTGTGGGGCTGGGCCGCCCTGATCTCGTTCGGCTCGATCATGATCCTGTTCTTCCGCGCGCGCTATGTGGCGATCGGCATGGCCGTCGCGACGGTCGTGCTCGCCGTGGTCACGATGTATCCGTACCTGCGCCACCGCCTGCCCGAATTGCGCGCGGAAAACGCCGCGTTGGACAGGGCCAAGCACTCCACGGGGGAGAAGTCGGGGAAGCGGTAGATCGGGCGGTAGACACGGGTCCCGACAGCGAGCCGCCAGTTCGTCACCCCGCGCTCATATAGTGGTTCTATGGCTTTAACTCCTGACATGAATGCAGATTCCTCGTACGCCCCCCTTCCTCCGATCTTCGCCCAGCTCGGCCTCGCCTATGACGATGTGCTGCTGCTGCCGAACGAGACGGACGTCATCCCCTCCGAAGTCGATACCACCACGCATCTGACCCGCGAGATCACCATGAAGGTTCCGGCGATCTCCGCTGCCATGGATACCGTCACCGAGTCCGAGATGGCCATCGCCATGGCCCGCAACGGCGGCATCGGCGTGCTGCACCGCAACCTGTCGATCGACGACCAGGCCGCCCAGGTCGACGTCGTCAAGCGCTCCGAGTCCGGCATGATCACCGATCCGCTGACCGTCAACCCGGACGTCACGCTCGCCGACCTCGACAAGCTGTGCGGCAAGTTCCACATCTCCGGCCTGCCGGTCGTGGACAAGGAGAACAAGCTCGTCGGCATCATCACCAACCGCGACATGCGCTTCATCGCGTCCGACGACTACGACCACCTCAAGGTGCGCGACGTGATGACCAAGGAGAACCTGGTCACCGGTCCGTCCGACATCTCCAAGGACGACGCGCACCGCCTGCTCGCCGAGCACAAGGTCGAGAAGCTGCCGCTGGTCGACGGCGAGGGCCACCTGACCGGCCTGATCACCGTCAAGGACTTCGTCAAGACCGAGCAGTACCCGGACGCCACCAAGGACGGCCAGGGCCGCCTGCGCGTGGCCGCCGGCGTCGGCTTCCTCGGCGACGCCTGGCAGCGCGCCTCCGCCTTGATGGAGGCCGGTGTCGACGTGCTCGTCGTCGACACCGCCAACGGCGAGGCCCGTCTGGCGCTTGACATGATCCGCCGCATCAAGTCCGATCCGGCGTTCCGCGACGTGCAGGTCATCGGCGGCAACATCGCCACCCGCTCCGGTGCCCAGGCCATGATCGACGCGGGCGTCGACGCGGTCAAGGTCGGTGTCGGCCCCGGCTCGATCTGCACCACGCGCGTGGTCGCCGGCGTCGGCGTCCCGCAGCTCACCGCCGTGTACGAAGCCTCCCTGGCCTGCAAGGCCGCCGGCGTGCCGTGCATCGCCGACGGCGGCATCCACTACTCCGGCGACATCGCCAAGGCCCTGGTGGCCGGCGCCTCCTCCGTGATGCTCGGTGGCACGCTCGCCGGCTGCGAGGAAGCCCCCGGCGAAAAGGTGCTCCTGCACGGCAAGCAGTACAAGCTGTACCGCGGCATGGGCTCGCTCGGCGCGATGGCCCCGCGCGGCAAGAAGAGCTACTCGAAGGACCGTTACTTCCAGGCCGACGTGACCAGCAGCGACAAGGTCGTGCCGGAAGGCGTCGAGGGCGAGGTGCCGTACCGCGGGCCGCTCAACGCCGTGCTCTACCAGATGATCGGCGGCCTGCACCAGTCGATGTTCTACATCGGCGCGCACAACATCAAGGAGATGAGCGAGAAGGGCCGCTTCATCCGCATCACCGACGCCGGCCTGCGCGAGTCCCACCCGCACGACATCGTGATGACCGCCGAGGCCCCGAACTACTCGGGCCGCCAGTAAGGCGCATCCCGGGCCGTTTCGGCCGTTAGCCCACGCAACGCTCCCCTGCATCCGCAGGGGGGCGTTTTTCGTTGTTCGGCATGCTCAGACCTAGCTTTTTGCGGGTCCGCGAGACGCAACATCATCCATCTATCCATCCACCGTCCACCCGTGCTGGCATATGGCCCGCAGAAGCCCCGGATCCGGCTGTATGCCAGCAGGGGTGATCGGCGAGATATCGGGCGATGTTTCCGAAGCCGTTCGCGGCGGCGCTTTTGTATCGGCCGCGCGATAGTCTCGGATGTTCAGCACGTAACGGAAAGAGGTACGGCGATGGTGGACAGCCATGATGCGGAAACCTACGGCGCGAAGGAATCGCGCCTGATCTGGATCGATTGCGAGATGACGGGTCTCGATATCTTCGGCGGCGACGAGCTGGTCGAAGTGTCCGTCGTCCCCACCGATTTCGATCTGAACGTGCTCGATGAGGGCGTCGACTACGTGATCAAGCCGTCCGACGCCGCCGTGGCGCATATGAACGACTTCGTGCGCAACATGCACACCCGCTCCGGCCTGATTAACGAGTGGGAGCACGGCCTGCCGCTCGCCGAGGCCGAGCGCAAGGTCACCGAGTACGTGCTGCGCTTCACCCCGGACGGCGTGCGCCCGCTGCTCGCCGGCAACACCATCGGGTCCGACAAGAAGTTCCTCGACCACTACATGCCCGGTCTGATGAGCCACCTGCACTACCGCAGCGTCGACGTGAGCACCCTGAAGGAGCTCGCCCGCCGCTGGTACCCGGACGTGTACGAGCACCGCCCGGCCAAGAACGGCGGGCACCGCGCGCTCGCCGATATCATCGAGTCGCTGGACGAGCTGCGCTACTACCGCGAGGCGTTCATGGCCCCGGCCCCCGGCCCGGACGCCGAGACCGCGCAGCGGATCTGCGCCGACATCACGGCCACCAGCATCCTCAACAAGTAGTTCCGCCGGATTCCGGCCATCCGCTCCGAAAGGACCCATATGACCGCAACTGATTGGGCCGCCATCGCCGGGCCTCTGGACATCCGGCTCGTCGTGGCCGACATGGACGGCACGCTGCTCGACGAGCACAGCCGCATTCCCGAGGAATTCTGGGGCGTGCTCGACCGGCTGCGCGCCCGGGGCGTCGAGTTCGTGCCCGCGTCCGGCCGCCAGTACGCCACCCTGCGCGCCATGTTCGCAGACCGGGCCGGCGGCGAACTGTCGTACATCGCCGAAAACGGCAACGTGGTGGCCGCCGACGGCCGGATCGTCGAGGTGCACGGCATCGGGTTCGACCTCGCGCGCCGGGTGATCGGCATGGTGAACGATGCGGTGGCATCGGGGGCGCATGACATCGGACTGGTGGTATGCGGGTTGGCGTCCGCCTACGTGCAGCGCGCCGACGAGGCGTTCGTCGCCGAATGCCGCAAGTACTATGCGGCGCTGGAGATCGTGGACGATCTGTACGCGGTGCTGGACAACGCCGACGAGACGATCCTGAAGCTCGCGATCTTCGACTTCGCCGACGCCGAGGCGATGGCCGCCGACCTGCTCGGGGACATCTCGCGCGACCATCAGGTCGTCGTGTCGGGCGCGCATTGGGTCGACATCATGAATCCGGACGCCGACAAACGCCGCGGCGTGGAGGCCCTGCAGCGCGATCTGGGCGTCAGCCGGTCGCAGACCGCCGTGTTCGGCGACTATCTCAACGATCTGGAGATGCTCGGGGCCGGCGACTACTCGTTCGCGATGGGCAACGCGCATCCCGCGCTCAAGGAGGCGGCCCGGTACATCGCCCCGTCCAACGCCGACCACGGCGTGCTCGCGGTGCTCGATCGGCTGGTGTAGCGTAGGGCGCACTGGCCGTGCGGCCGGGTCGTTCCCGGGCGGGCCGGGGTCGGTTCGGTGCGGTTCGGGTCGCTGCGGTTCGAATGCGGCGTGCCGGCATGAATGAGAGGGGAGTGGCATGCGTCAATCCGAAGCCCTGGCGATTCTGAACGCCGGAGCCAACGTGTTCCTCACCGGTGCGCCCGGTGCCGGCAAGACCTACGTGCTCAACGAGTTCATCCGGCAGGCGAGGGCGGACGGCGCCTCCGTGGCCGTCACCGCGTCGACCGGCATCGCGTCGACGCATGTGAACGGCCAGACGATCCACTCGTGGAGCGGCGTCGGCGTGGCCACGTCGCTGAGCGCGAACCTGCTCAAGCTCATCAAGACCAGGCGCCGGCGCAAGATACAGTCCACCGACATCCTGGTCATCGACGAGGTGTCGATGATGCACGCGTGGCTGTTCGACATGGTCGATCAGGTGTGCCGCGAGGTGCGCCGCGACCCCCGTCCGTTCGGCGGGCTGCAGGTGGTGCTCTCCGGCGACTTCTTCCAGCTGCCGCCGGTGAGCGTGTCCGGCCGCAACAACGACATGGTCTCTCCGACGCCGGAATTCCTCGCGTCCCGCGAGCGGTACGCGAAGGCCGGGCGCAATCCCGAGGGGTTCGTCACCGAATCGCTGGTGTGGGACGAACTCGACCCGGTGATCTGCTATCTGACCGAGCAGCATCGCCAGGACGACGGCCAGCTGCTCACCGTGCTCACCGACATCCGCGAGGGCTGCGTGTCGGCCGAGGACCACGACGTGCTCGCCGCCCGCCTCGGCCTCGCCCCGGCTCCCGGCGAGGTGGCCGTGCATCTGTTCCCGGTCAACCGGCAGGCCGACGGGCTCAACGATCTGCGGCTCGCGCAGATCGCCAGCGAGGAGCACACCTTCTTCGCCGAGCAGGCCGGGCCGGCGAATCTGGTCGAACGGCTGAAGAAGAACATGCTCGCCCCGGACAAGCTCGTGCTCAAGGAGGGCGCGGCGGTCATGGCGCTGCGCAACGACACGGACCGCCAGTACGTCAACGGGTCGATCGGCACGGTGCGCGGCTTCGCGCCCGAGGCCAAGGGCGGCTGGCCCATCGTGGAATTCGAGAACGGCAACATCGTGACCATGAAGCAGGCCGCGTGGGAGATGATGGACGGCGAGACCGTGCTGGCGTCCGTCAACCAGGTGCCGCTGCGCTGCGCATGGGCGATCACGATCCACAAGTCGCAGGGCATGACGCTCGACCGGGCCGTCATGGACCTGAAGCGCACCTTCGCGCCCGGCATGGGCTACGTGGCGCTGTCCCGCGTGGAAAGCATGAACGGCCTGTATCTGGCCGGGGTGAGCGAACGCATGTTCTTCGTGTCCCCTGACGCGGTGATGCTCGACGGCACGCTGCGTTCCGGTTCGGCTGCGGCTTCGGACCGGCTTGCCGAGGAGGGCGTCGCCGCGTTCAAACCGGCGCCGGAGCATCCGGAATCCGATTCCGGCGGGGAATTCGAGCAGGCGGAGCTGTTCTGACGCGCCGCTACGCGAAGCGGGCCGGGGCGATGCCGCGTCGTACCGTGACCCGGCGCCGCGTGCGAGGTAGGATGGGGGTATCTCGGCGGCTTCGCGCATCGTTGGGCGTGGTTTGCCGGGCGATGAATCAGGAGGTGCGTGATGAAGCGTACATGGAAGTATGTGGTCTCCCTGGCCGGCATGGTGGTGTTGTTCCTGGCGTTCCTGATGTTCCAGACGCCTGCGGTGCCGGCGCTCGGCACCGTCAAGCTCACCGACGTGATGATGATCGTCGGCGGGCTGATGTTCATCGTGCCGATCTATCAGGATTCGGTGGCGCGCAAGACCGCCGACGATGCGCCGAATCGGGTGATCTGGTATACGCTGCCGCCGGTCGGCATGGCCGTCGTGTGCGTAGGCCTGCTGATCCCCAACGCGGTCGGCTTTTTTGGGCTGTTCCCGCTGGCGGATCTGTTCTATCTGGTCGGATGCCTGCTGATCCTGCCGGTGTTCGCCTACCCGATGTTCGACCTCAACCGGGAGATACTCGAGGATGAGATCGACGAGCAGATCGACGGGCAATCGCGGCGGTGAACCGGTGAACGGCCATCCGCCGATGCGTGTTCGCGTCGGCGGATGGCCGAATCGGCGGCTCGGGTTCGGCGAATTGCACGGTAATGGCGAGTTGTCGGTGCGCGGCTCGGTATAGAAACCGGTTGCGCATGGGGTTAACGGGGCTTTTGAACGTTACAACAATCGGTTGCATAAAACCCCTCGCACCGACAACTCGCGTCTTTGATACCACATGCCGTACAACGGGCGCGCGGGAGTATCGTTGGCGTTGACGAAGCGCTGCGGACCGGCGCGTATGCGGCGCTGCGGGCGGGAACGGGCCATGCGGCCGTGGCCGGTCCGCAGGCGCGAAGCAGGCGGCCGCATGTCTGCGTCTCGCGGCGAGGAAGGAGCACGGGATGGCCAAAGGAGGTTCCCGGCGCGGCGCCCGCCGCGTGCATCCGCTGACGGTGATACTGATCGGCGCCTTCGTTGCCGCGGTGGTGTTCGCCGGGTACACGATCACGAAGCGTATCCTCGATGTCCGCGCGGCGAATCACGCCAAGGCGCTGGCCTCCTGCGTCAGCGCGCAGTCGGACTTCGCCAAGACCTACACCTCGTATGCGTCCACGGTCGGCGCCGCCGGCAAACTGGCGCGGACCGACCCGGCGTATGTGGCGAATCCCGAATACCTCGACGATCTCAAGTCGACCATCGCGCCGATGACGTCGGGAAGCGACGGCACGGACATGGACGAGCTGGCGAGCGGATCATGCGCCGAGGATATGGCGGTCGCGAATCTCGACGATCGCGCCGACGCGCTCGGCCGGGCCGACAGCCAGATGACCAACCGCATGATTACCGTGCAGTATCAGGCCGACATCGTCAAGCAGAGCATCGAGGGCAAGCGCAACAGCGATTCGCGCAGCCAGATCGCGGCGCTGCTGCCCGACGCCACGCTGGCGATGTCTCGTAGCGCCGGCAAGGCCGACGAGGGGCTGCGCGCCGCGCTGCAGTCGGCCGTCGATGCGGCGAACCAGGCGATGAACGGCGGAACCGACGTCGGCAACGACCGGTATCTGGACATACTGGTCTCGCTGCAATCCTCCTATGACGCAGTGGTCGGCGCGCTGCCGAACGACTGCCACTTCCACGCCTGCGTGGCCCTCACCTTCGACGACGGGCCGAACAAGCAGCTCACGCCGAAACTGCTGGACGCGCTGGCGGCGGCCGGCGTCCAGGCCACGTTCTTCGTGCAGGGGCAGTACGTATCGGGAAGCAACGTGAAACTGGTGCAGCGCGAGGTCGCCGAGGGGCACGCGGTGGGCAGCATGTCGTGGCGCCACACGCAGTTGCATGACATGCCGGCCGACCAGCTGAAGAAATGGTTCGACGACACCGATGCCGTGATTTCGGCGGCCACCGGGCAGCCGGTCACGCTGTTCCGGCCTCCGGACGGCGCATGGAGCGATGCGGTCAGGGAGCAGGCGAAGGCCAGCGGTCAGACGATGATCCTGTGGAACGTCGACTCCCGCGACTGGGAGCGCGGCGCCAGCGCGCCCGGCATCCGCGACAACGTCGTCGGCGCTGCGACGCGCGGGTCGATCATATCCCTGCATGACGGCAACGAGGACACGATCGAGGCGATCCCCGGCATCGTGCAGGGGCTGAGGGACAAGGGGCTCACCCCGGTCACGATCCCGCACCTGCTCGACGGCGACCTGACTCCCGGCGCCATGTACTACTATCTCGGCGATCCCGCGTAGGCGGTCGGACGTTCCGCCGGGCCGGCACTTGCCGGCATACGGCCCGCCGGGGCGCCGAACGGGGCCGTATGCCGGCAGAAGGTCCCGTATACGTCCCCTTGATTGAGTACCTTGGAACCCATGAGTTCCACAGCACTTCGTATGTCTACCATGTTCCTGCGCACCCTGCGCGAGGACCCCGCCGATGCGGATGTCGATTCCGCCAAGTTGCTGCAGCGCGCCGGCTATATCCGCAAGGCCGCGCCCGGCATTTGGACGTGGCTGCCCCTCGGCCTGCGCGTCCTCAACAAGATCGAGGCCATCGTCCGCGAGGAGATCGACGGCATCGGCGCCCAGGAGGTGCATTTCCCCGCGCTGCTGCCTCGCGAGCCGTATGAGGCCACCCACCGCTGGGAGGAGTACGGCGACAACATCTTCCGTCTCAAGGACCGCCACGAGGCCGACTACCTGCTCGCGCCCACGCACGAGGAGATGTTCACGCTGCTGGTCAAGGACATGTACTCGTCGTACAAGGACCTGCCGGTCACGCTCTACCAGATCCAGACCAAATACCGCGACGAGTTCCGCCCGCGCGCCGGCCTGATCCGCGGCCGCGAGTTCATCATGAAGGACGCCTACTCGTTCACCATCGACGAGGAGGGCATGCGCAAGGCCTACTACGACGAGCGCGGCGCCTATGAGCGCATCTTCCGGCGCCTCGATCTCAGGTACGTGCCGGTGTTCGCGATGTCCGGCCCGATGGGCGGTTCCGCGTCCGAGGAGTTCCTCGCCCCGATGCCGATCGGCGAGGACACCTTCGCGCTCGCCCCGTCCGGCAAGGCCTGGAACGTCGAGGCGCTGACCACGCCCGAGGTGCCGGCCGTCGACTGCTCCGCAACGCCCGCCATGGCGAGCCATGAGACCCCGGATTCCAAGACCATCGAGGCGCTGGTCACCACCGCTAACAAGCTGTATCCGCGCGAGGACGGCCGCGAATGGACCGCCGCCGACACGCTCAAGACCGTGGCCGTCACCCTGCTGCATGCCGAGGACGAGGACCACGACGAGCCGTGGCGCGAGGTCGTCGCCGTGGCGCTGCCGGGTGATCGCCAGGTCGATATGAAGCGTCTCGAGGCGCAGTTCGCGCCCGCCGAGATCGAGGAGTCCACCGAAGAGGACCTCAAGGCGCATCCCGAAATGGTCGCCGGGTACATGGGCCCGATGGTGTTCGGCAAGCAGGGCGAGGCCGCGGGCGTCAAGGAACCGGTGCGGTTCTTCATCGACGCGCACGTCGCCGAGGGCTCCGAGTGGATCATCGGCGGCGACAAGGCCGGCGAGCACCGCTTCCACGCCGTGTACGGCCGCGATTTCGTGGCCGATGGCACCGTCGAGGCCGTCGAGGTGCGTCATGGCGACATGAGCCCGGACGGTTCCGGCCCGCTGAGCTTCGAGCGCGGCGTGGAGATCGGCCAGGTGTTCCAGCTGGGCCTCAAGTACTCCAAGGCACTGGACCTGAAGGTGCTCGACCAGAACGGCAAGACCGTGCCGGTGTGGATGGGCTGCTACGGCATCGGCGTCTCCCGCGTGCTCGCCTGCATCGCCGAGACCCATCACGACGACAAGGGCCTGGCGTGGCCGGCGGTCATCGCCCCCGCGCAGGTGCATGTGATGGCCACCGGCAAGGACGAGGCCGCGTTCGAGGCCGCCGAGAAGCTGGTCGGCGAGCTGGAGGCCCGAGGCGTCGAGGTCATCTATGACGATCGCAAGAAGGTGTCGCCGGGCGTCAAGTTCAAGGACGCCGAGCTGATCGGCGTGCCGCTGATCGCCGTCGCCGGCCGCGACACGGTCAACAACGGCACCATCGAGGTGCGCGACCGCGATGGCGGCAACTCCGTCGCCGTGCCGGTCGCCGAGGCCGCCCAGGTGATCGCGGATCGCCTGTAATCGGCTGCCGTTTTTCGCTGCTTCCGATCCCTCGCCCGTATGTTGCGGGCGGGGGATTTTTTATGGCCAATGTCCTGTGCCGTGAGTTCGTTGAGTAATTCTGGCTCCCCTCTCTGAGGGGAGCTGTCGGCGTGGCCGACTGAGGGGAACTCATGCGAATCGGCTTGATTCAGGTGTTCGTGGTAATGCTCCCCTCAGGCCGCTTCGCGGCCGGCTCGTCCTGCAATCACGGACGGCCTTGCGGCCGCAGCCTTGTCTGCTCGGCTGTCGTCTCGCCTTCGCTTGCAAACAGCTCCGCTGTTTGCTTCACGGCTCAGCCTCCAAGAGTGGAGCCAGACATAGTACACGAACTTACGACGCAGGATACCAGACTGGTTTCGACGTATTTCGCCTCGCTGGCGGGAGCGTGTCAATTGTGGTGTGACGGAGCCGGTCGCATCGCGCCGGAGCGGCATGGTGTGGATAACATGCTGGGTTGTCCACAAAAAGTTATCCACAACACGCCGAAGGGTCGTCTCTGCGTGCACAATGCCCGCGAACCGTCCGGCGCCGCGCGGGATCGGGGCATAGTGGTGTGCACCGCGCGGTTCACAGTGCTGGTTGACGAGGGAACGGTTCCCGAAGGTCCCTTGCGTTGTGGCTCGCGCAGTCCAACTTGGCAATCGGCGGAAGGACCATTATGGCATTGCAGCAGGGCGTCATCACTATGACCGGGCGAGTGGGCGGAGCCCCGCAGGCATACGGAACCAACAATCCGCCAACGGTGTGTTCTTTTCGGCTGGGATGCTCCCGCGGCTACTATGACGCCAATCGTCAATGGGTGTCGTTGCCGACCACATGGATCACGGTCAAGGCGTATCGCGCGCTGGCCTCGAACGTGCTGGTGTCCCTGCGCGTCGGCGATCCGGTCATCGTCACCGGGGTGCTCGGCACGGAGGAATGGCAGACCGAAACCAACGAAAAGCGTGCGAGGACGTTTCTGGTGGCCAGCAATATCGGTCACGACCTCAACTACGGCACCACCTATCTGAACCGGCCAAGACGGGAGGCCACCGATGCGCCGCGCGACCAACGGAACGGTTCGCCGCAGGGCGCATCGATCGGGCCTCAGGGCGGCATGCCGCTCGGTGTGCAGATCGATCCGCAGCCGGAGCCAAATCAGGGCGGCCTGAATCAGCATGGGATGGGCCAGACCGGAGGGGATTCCGGCGCAGGGCAGGGCGGTGCGGGCCAGGCCGGCGTAAATCAAGCCGCCGCGGCGGCCGGAGTCTCCGACGGTGGTTCCGGCGAAGGTTCCTATGGCGGCCCCGATGCGGTTGGTGAAAGCACGGTTGGCGAAAGCGTAACCAGCAGTGGTGCGTCCACCGACAGCGCGGCCGCGGTGGATGGGGGCAGCGCGCCAAGTGCCGGGGTTGCTGCGAGCGGGGAATTCGCCGGACCGGAGTTCTAGCGGTCTACCTTGCAAATAATGAGGCGGTTCGGTTCACATCCCCGTAAGACGGCGGTTCGATACCGGAGATGATGCCGACGCCGTGTGCAGCGTCGGCATCATCTCCGGCGGCCGTCACCAGATCGCGACGCGTGCCTCGGGCGCGAGCCACATGGCGTCGCCCTCGTGCACGTCGAAGGCCTTATAGAACAGGTCGACGTTGCGCACGATGCCGTTGGTGCGGCACTCGGCGGGGGAGTGCGGGTCGATCTGCAGGAACTGCTCGGCCAGCTCGTCGCGGTTCTTCGAGCGCCAGATCGAAGCGTAGCTCAGGAAGAAGCGCTGCAGTCCGGTGAAGCCGTCCATGACCGGGGCGGTGGCGAGCGACGCCTCGATCGCCTCGGGCGAACCATCCTCGGGGCGGCCGGCGGCCTTGTCCAGCGCGAACGCGTACGCCTTGAGCGCGATGTTCACGCCGCCCAGATCGCCGATGTTCTCGCCGATGGTCAGCGCGCCGTTGACGTGCGGGGCCCTGCTCGGGTCGTCCGCGTACTTCTCGGCGAGTTGCGGGGGCACGAACGCGTTGTACTGCTCGATCAGCGCCGTGGTGCGCTTCTTGAAGTTCGCCTTGTCCTCGGCGGTCCACCAGTCGCGCAGCGCGCCGTCGCCGTCGTACTGTGACCCCTGGTCGTCGAATCCGTGGCCGATCTCGTGACCGATCACCGCGCCGATGCCGCCGTAGTTGGCCGCATCATCGGCTTGCGGGTTGAAGAACGGCGGCTGCAGGATCGCGGCCGGGAACACGATCTCGTTCATGCTCGGCTCGTAGTAGGCGTTCACGGTCTGCGGGTTCATGAACCATTCGCTCTTGTCCACCGGCTTGCCGGCCTTGGCCAGCTGGTAACCATACTCATACAGGGCCGCCGCGGCCATATTGGCGATCAGGCCGTTCCCCTCGCGCACGTCGAGCGCGCTGTAGTCGCGCCAGCGATCCGGGTAGCCGATCATCGGGGTGAACTTGGAGAGCTTCTCGAGCGCCTTGGTCTTGGTTTCCTCGCCCAGCCAGGTACTGTTCGTGATGGACACGCGGTAGGCGTCGATCAGGTTGGCGACGAGCTGCTCCATGCGCTGCTTGGAGCTTTCGGGGAAGTGGTGCTTGACGTACTCCTGGCCGACCTCCTCGCCGCAGACGCTGTTGACCAGCGATACGCCGCGCTTCCAGCGGTCGCGCTGCTGCGTGGTGCCGGAGAGCACCTTGCCGTAGAAGTCGAAGTTCGTGGCGTCGAAATCGTGGCTGAGCATGCTCGCGGAGCCGATGATGACGTGCACCCGGGCCCACAGCTTGAGATCCTCGAGGTCGGCCTCGTCCCAGAACGCGTCGAAGCCGGTGAGGAAGCTCGGCTCGCGCACGATCGTGCGCTGCAGGGCGGCGACCAGGTCCACGGGCTGGGCCGCGGCCGCCGCGGTCTTGTCATAGGCGGTCTGCCAGGCTTTGGCCCACGCCGCGACGTCGAAGTGGGCGAGCTCGCCGGTCAGCGTGGCGTAGTCGGTCGGATTGTTGGTCTTCTGCGGATCGCGGGTGGTGACGTTGTCCCAGTGGCTCGCGGCGATGCGCGTCTCGATGGCGAGGAACCGGCGGGCCTGGTCCTCGGCGTGCGTTGTATCCGCGCAGCCGGCCAGGCACAGCTGCTTGGCGACCATCTCCACGTACGCCTCGCGGATCGGGGCGTAGTGATCTTCGCGGTAGTAGGCCTCGTCGGGCAGGCCGAGGCCGGACTGTTCGACGAACATGATATAGGTGTCCGGATCCGCCGGGTCGCCGGCGGTGCCGATGTCGAACGGGCTGGGCGTCATGTCGGTGGGGTTGAGCGCGCCGAGCACGCGGGTGAGCTCGGCCTTGTCCGCGGCGGCGTCGACCGCATCGAGCGCTGGTTTGATCGGGGTGACGCCGGCGGCCTCGACGGCGTCGGTGTCGGTGAAGGAGCGGTAGAGGATGCGCGACTTGGTCGCGGGGCAGCCGTCCTCCTCGAGGATGTCGCGGATCTGGTTTTCGGACTCCTCGGCGAGCTTGTCGAAGGAGCCGTACCGCGCCTTGTCGTCAGGCAGGCGGTAGGTGTCGATCCACGGGCCGTTGACATAGCGGAACAGGTCATGGGAAGGGGCGATGACGGAGGAGAACGATGCCGGATCGATGCCGGAAGTCAAATCTGTAGTCATGGTTCAAAGCCTATTCGCGTTGAATGACAATCGGCGGACCGAGCCAAGGGATGCATGGCCGAATAATTAGACATAATGGCCTATTATGCCGGCGGTGAGAATTAGACAAGTTGCCTAGAATTAGTATCAACGCATCAATAGCATCGATGATGGAAGGAGCCACGATGAGCGATCCGAACGCCAATGGGCAGAACCAGTCAGGCCAGCAGGGGCAGCCGGAATACGGCGCCTATGCGCCGAACCAGTCAGGCGCCCAGGGGAACGCCGGGCAGCAGTACGGCCAGAATGGTCAGCCCGGGTACGGGCCGTATGCGGCCAATCCGAATGGCAACCCCAATGGCCAATACGGCCAGCAGGGGCAGTATTCAAATCCCAACGGAGGCCAGTACTACGGGCAGAACCCGTATGGGCAGGTCCCGTACGGGCAGCCATACGCCTACACCGATCCCAATGCGCAGGGGCAGCAGGGTGGCCAGTGGCCCAACATGGGGCGGCAGTTCAACCCGTTCAAGCTGATTGAGGAGATGCTGCCGCAGAAGGCCAAGAGCGCCATCCGCGCGATCTACGGCGTCATCGGCGTCGCGGCGATCGTGCTCGGCGCCGCGTTGCTGTTCTGGCCGGGCAAGACGCTGATGGTGTTCGCCGTGGCGCTGGGCATCTACTTCGTGGTGTCCGGCGTGATCCGCATGGTCAGCGCCATCGTGGAGCTGGGGCTGCCCGCCGGGTGGCGCATCCTCGACATCTTCATCGGCTTCCTGCTGACGATCGGCGGCGTCTCCGTGCTCAAGAACATCGCACTCTCCGGCACCACGCTGGCCATGCTGGTCACGCTGACCGTGGGCATCGGCTGGATTCTGGAAGGTGTGATGGCGTTGGCGGAGTCCTGGCGCATGCCGAGTTCGGGATGGGCCGTGCTGTATGCGATCGTCTCGATCATCGCCGGAGCCGTGATCCTGTTCTCCCCGGTCAACTCGACCGTGTGGCTGGTGGTTTTCGCCGGCTGCGCGCTGATCGTGATGGGCATCTCCTCCGTGGTCCGCGCCTTCACCTTCGGCAAGCCGTCGAAGAAGTAGGTCGCTTCCCGCGCGCGGATCATGTTTTGGGACTCTAGGAGTATGGCCTCACCTGGCGTATTTTCGGCGAGGCCGGGCTTCTAGGGTCTATGGCTGTTATTCCGTTAGGGCCGGCTAGCACGGTTTTTCTGCTAGATACTAGGAGCCTTGCCCCGCTGGGAAGTATGCCGGCGGGGCAAGGCTCCTATAGGTTAAAAGTGTTGTCGTGCTGAGGCGGATCAACGGAGCGGCCCCGTTAGAGGGTAGAAGCTCTGCTTCGCTTGGCATGCCCTCGGCGGGGCCAATCTTCTGGATGTTGTGACCGTTGCTCTGCCGCGGTCGGCCGGTAAGGCGTTGCTGGTAAGGGGTAAGAGTTCTGCCTCGCTGAGGAGCATGCTGGCGGGGTGCTCCCATTATTGGATGGGAGTTCTGCTTCGCTCTATATGGGCTTGGCGGGGCTGGGCTTCTATGGGTTTGGCGCTTTGCCGCGCCAAGACGGTTCGATGAAGGCGGTTTTGTCAGAGGCTGGGAGCTTTGCCCCGCTAGGGTGCAAATCGGCAGGACGAAACCTTTGGAAGCTAGGAGATTTGCTCCTCGAGGCCGGAAGATTCGCTGTATGTGCATGAAGAGTGTTCTTGACCAGAGATGATCCGTGGCCGGTGATACCTTCGATGGGCGTGCGTAATTGACGAGGCGACGCGATAATGTGAGAACAACTCTCAATAAGGTAGAAAGAGCCTCATGATCGAACTGAAAACACCGAAGGAAATCGAGGAGATGAAGCCGGCGGGTCGTTTTGTCGGCGGCATTCTCAAGGAACTCAAGGAGACCACCAAGGTCGGCACCAATCTGCTTGAGATCGACGAGTTCGTCCACAAGAAGATCGTCGACCGCAAAGGCGCCGAGTCCTGCTACGTGAACTATGCGCCGGACTTCGGCACCGGCCCGTTCGCGCATTACATCTGCACTTCGGTCAACGATGCGGTGCTGCATGGCGTGCCGTACGACTACAGCCTCAAGGACGGCGATCTGGTCAGCCTCGACCTCGCGATCAACGTCGACGGATGGGTGGCCGATTCGGCCGTCAGCTTCGTGGTCGGCAAGGATCCCGATCCCTCCGACCTGCGCATCATCAAGTGCACCGAGGAGGCGCTCGCCGCCGCCATCGATGTGGCCAAGCCGGGCAACCGGTTGGGCGACATCTCGTCGACCATCGGCGATGTGGCGCGCGAGTACGGCTACCCGATCAACCTCGACTTCGGCGGCCACGGCGTCGGCCATATCATGCACGGCGACCCGCATGTGCCCAACGACGGCAGGGCTCACCACGGCTACCGTCTGCGCCCGGGTCTGGTCATCGCGATCGAGCCGTGGTTCCTCAAGACCACCGACGAGATCTATCAGGATCCGAAGGACGGCTGGACCCTGCGCGCCCAGGACGGTTCGCGCGGAGCCCACAGCGAGCACACGATCGCCATCACCGACAATGGCCCGATCATCTTCACCGATCGCACCAATCTGTGATCATGACCGATCGCGCGCGCTGAACGTGCTGAGTGTGCTGAATGCATGAACGCAGGCGGCGCCGACCTCAGGGGTCGGCGCCGCCTGCGTCGTATTGCCGCCCGGGTATGCCGATGGGCGCCCCGTTTTGCCGCGGTGCCGCGGTGTCATAGGTATCGGGCCCGTACCCGGAACTCCGATGATCGCTACCTTCGAGTTGTCGGTGCATGGATCAGTATAGAAAACCGGTTGCCTAGCGCCAAATGGTGCTTGTATAACGTTCCAAAACCCGTTCTCTCGTCACCCGTGCACCGACAACTCGATATTTCGCCGCAACGCGCGTTACACGGCGGGGTTCCGCGCGATAACAACGGCGTACTGCGGTGGCGTGCCGGCATGACGGTCCTTACGAGATCGGATCATCAACGTTGAGGATTCCCGGCGGTGACGTCTGATGCGGGATGTCCATGCGCCGAAGGTGGAAATGAGACGGGGAATTGGCGTTGAAACAGATATGCCATATAGTGAGCCATACTTCTGGCATCTGATCGATAGAACGAGGGGAGCGCGGATATGGCAACCGCCCAGCTGAATGTGGATGAGGGCAAGTACACGCTTCCGGTCGTCAAGGCCACCGCGGGGCCGGACGGCATCGTCGTCTCCGATCTGCGCAACGACGGCTGGGTCACGCTCGATCCCGGATTCCTGACCACCGCGCAGTGCGAGTCGAAGATCACCTTCATCGACGGCAACAACTCGATCCTGCGCTACCGCGGCTATCCGATCGAGCAGCTGTGCGAGCAGTCCGATTTTCTCGAGGTCGCCTGGCTGCTGCGCCACGGCGAGCTGCCGACCAAGGACCAGTACGACAAATTCTGCTCCGACGTGAACCACCGCACGATGGTCGGCGAGGATTTCCGCACCTTCATGGGCTCGTTCCCGCGCACCGCGCACCCGATGAGCGTGCTCGCCTCCGCGATCAACGCGCTCGCCACGTTCTACCCGGACACCACCGACGTCAACGACTCGGACCAGCTGGATGAGGCCGCGACGATCATCATGGCGAAGGTGCGCACGATCGTGAGCTACATCTTCCGCCGCCGCCGTGACGAGCCGATGCTCTACCCGGACTACGCGCGCGGCTACGTCGACGACTTCGTGCGCATGTGCTTCGCCGTGCCGTACGAGCCGTTCGAATCCGATCCGCTGTACGTGCATGCGCTCGGCCGTCTGCTCATCATCCACGCCGACCACGAGCAGAATTGCTCGACCTCCGTGGTGCGCATCGCCGGCTCCGCCCATGCGAACCTGTATTCGGCGGTCGCCGCCGGCGTCAACGCGCTGTCCGGCCCGCTGCACGGCGGGGCGAACGAGGCGGTGCTGCGCCAGCTCAAGGCCATCCGCGATTCGGGCAAGACGGTCGGGGAATTCGTGGAATGGGCCAAGGAGAACGGCAAGCGCATCTCCGGGCTCGGGCACCGCGTGTACAAGTCGTACGATCCGCGCGCGGCCATCGCCAAGACGTATCTGCAGAAGATCATGGAGCGCGAGGACACGCTTCGGCTGCCGGCCGACGAGCGGGCGCTGTTCGACGTGGCCACCGAGCTGGAAGGCATCGCGCTGAGCGACGAATATTTCGTGTCTCGCCACCTGTATCCGAACGTCGATTTCTACACGGGTCTGATCTACCGCGCGATCGGCTTCGACCCGGCCATGTTCACCACGCTGTTCGCGCTCGGCCGCATCCCCGGCTGGATCGCGCAGTACCGCGAGATGCTCGCCGACCCGAACACGAAGATCGGCCGCCCGCGCCAGGTCTACACCGGTGAGGACCTGCGCGACTACGTGCCGATGGACGAGCGGTAGCCCGCCAGCATACATTTTTCGAACAGCAAGAGGCCCGGACGCTCAACAAGCGTCCGGGCCTCTCCGTCTTGCCGTTGCGGCCAAACGCCGCCGCAGCGGGCTCAGTTCTTGTGCAGCTTGGCGTTGAGCTCGATACCGGTCTTGCGGTAGCGGGCCTCGATGCGGCCGTTGACCGAGTTGCGGATGAACAGGATGTTGTCCTTGCCGGACAGGTCGGCGCCCTTGACGACCTCAAGCGGTTCGCCGGCGGCGGCCTTGGCCTTGTCCCAGATGGTGATCTTGGTGCCGGCGGTCACGTACAGGCCAGCCTCGACCACGCAGTTGTCACCCAGCGAGATGCCGATGCCGGCGTTCGCGCCGAGCAGCGAATGCTCGCCGATCGAGTTGCGCAGCTTGCCGCCGCCGGAGAGCGTGCCCATGATCGAGGCGCCGCCGCCGATGTCGGAGCCGTTGCCGACCACCACGCCTTGCGAGACGCGCCCCTCGACCATGGAGACGCCGAGGGTGCCGGCGTTGAAGTTCACGAATCCGGCGTGCATGACGGTGGTGCCCTCGGACAGATATGCGCCCAGACGCACGCGGTCCGCGTCGCCGATGCGCACGCCGGTCGGCGTGACGTAGTCGATCATGCGCGGGAACTTGTCCACGCCGAACACGTTCACCGTGGCGATCGGCGCGGGGACGCCGGCCGCGGCCGGGGCGGAGGCGCGCAGCGCGGACTCCACGTCGATCTTACGCAGCGCGAAATCGTCGACGGCGAACGGGCCGTAGTTGGTCCACACCACGTTGGTGAGCTTGGCGAAGATGCCGTCGAGGTTCAGCGTGTTCGGCTTGGCCAGGCGCAGGCTCATCAGATGCAGACGCAGGTATGCGTCGGCGGTGTCGGCGATCGGCTCGTCCAGCGAGGAGACCGTGAACACGGGGATGCGGCGCACGCCGCGGGCGTCGGCCGTCTCGTGCGTCAGCGCGCCGAACCCGTGGTTCGGACGGTCGGCTTCGGCGGGAGCCTCGCCGAGGGAAAGCGTGGGATACCACACGTCCAGTGTGTTGCCGGCGGCGTCCACCGAGGCCAGACCCCAGCCCCATGCGGTGCGTTCGTTCGTCATTGCGATGTTCTCCTTAATGTACGGGGTTCCGTTGATGCTTCAAGCATAAGGCGGATACGGCATAAATCCGCCTCCCTCGTTACAATGGCGGACTGTGAACGAGTACAGGACCGAACGAGAGCAGCGCGAACGCCGCCGCCGCAACATCATGCGCGCGGTGTGCATCGTCGTGGCTGCAGCCATGCTCGTCAGCCTTGTCGTCCCCGCGATCTACGCGGGTCTTTGACGCGCCTTCCGCGCGCATATCCCCATGAGGGGACCCGATGGAGGATACGCGCGAATCCGCACCGTATGCGCGGTTTTGCGCACTGTGTGCAAACTCAGGGAACAACCGGATTTTTCGATAACAACAATGTACGGTGGTAACGATGGCAGAATTTGACTATTCCCAGGCGATTGGCGACGCGCGCGCCAAATACGAATCCATTGCCAAGGCGCTGGACCTCGATCGGCTCAAGGCCGATATCAAGGATCTGGAGACCAAGGCGGCCGAACCCGGCCTGTGGGACGATCCCGAGAACGCGCAGAAGATCACGAGCAAGCTGTCGGCCGCGCAGGCCCAGCTGCGCCGACTGAACTCGGCCAGCCAGCGCATCGACGATGTCGAGACGCTGGTCGAGCTCGGCCGCGAGATGGAGGACGACGACTCCCTGGCCGAGGCGAAGACCGAGATCGGTTCCATCCAGCAGGACCTCGACGACATGGAGATCCAGACGCTGCTTGACGGCGAGTACGACGAGCGCTCCGCGGTGGTCACGATCCGCTCCGGCGCCGGCGGCGTCGACGCGGCCGACTTCGCGCAGATGCTGCTGCGCATGTACCTGCGCTGGGCCGAGCGCAACGGCTACAAGGCCAAGGTGATGGACACCTCGTACGCCGAGGAGGCCGGCATCAAGTCCGCCACCTTCCAGGTCGACGCGCCGTACGCGTTCGGCCGCCTGTCGGTCGAGGGCGGCACGCACCGCCTGGTGCGCATCTCGCCGTTCGACAACCAGGGCCGCCGCCAGACCAGCTTCGCCGCGGTCGAGGTGGTGCCGCTCGTCGAGGCGACCGACCACATCGACATCCCGGATACCGATATCCGCATCGACACCTACTGCTCGTCCGGCCCCGGCGGTCAGGGCGTGAACACCACGTACTCCGCGGTGCGCATCACCCACCTGCCCACCGGCATCGTCGTGACGATGCAGGACGAGCGCTCGCAGATCCAGAACCGCGCGGCCGCGATGGCCGTGCTGCAGTCCAGGCTGCTGGTGCTGCGCCATGAGGAAGAGGCCAAGAAGAAGAAGGAGATCGCCGGCGACATCAAGGCCAGCTGGGGCGACCAGATGCGTTCCTACGTGCTGCACCCGTACCAGATGGTCAAGGATCTGCGCACCGGGTACGAGACGTCGCAGACCCAAGCGGTGTTCGACGGCGACATCGACGCGTTCATCGAGGCCGGCATCCGCTGGCGCCACGAACAGCGCCGCGAAGCCGCAGCCGAAGCGGAGAACTAAGCCATTTCCGGCTCCTTACGGCAGAGGGGCCGGGCATACAAGGAAGCGACCAGCCATGGCACTCATCTCGTTGGACCATGTGAGCAAGATCTACCCCAAGGGCACGCGTCCGGCGTTGGACGATATCAACCTGCACATCGAACGCGGCGATTTCGTGTTCCTGGTCGGCGCGTCCGGCTCGGGCAAGACCACGCTGCTGAGCCTGCTGCTGCGCGAGGAGGAGGCCTCGGACGGCGAGATCCACGTGGCCGGCAGCGACCTGCGCCGCCTGACGAACCGGCAGGTGCCGCAGTACCGCCGTTCCATCGGCTTTATCTTCCAGGACTACAAGCTGCTCAACAACAAGACGGTCTGGCAGAACGTGGCGTTCGCGCTCGAGGTGATCGGCACCCGCCGTTCCACCATCAAGTCGCTGGTGCCGAAGGTGCTGCAGACCGTCGGGTTGACCGGCAAGGAGAACAGCTACCCGCACGAGCTGTCCGGCGGCGAGCAGCAGCGCGTGACGATCGCCCGCGCCTACGTGAACCACCCGCAGATCCTGCTGGCCGACGAGCCGACGGGCAACCTCGACCCGACCACGTCGCTGGGCATCATGGAGGTGCTGGACGCGATCAACCGCACCGGCACCACGATCGTCATGGCCACGCACAACGAGGAGATCGTCAATTCGATGCGCAAGCGCGTGGTCGAGCTGCACACCGGCAGGATCGTGCGCGACGAGGCCCAGGGATCGTATGATTCCGCATTGTTCTTCCCGGACGCCGAGACCGAGTCGAAGAGCCAGCAGGCGATCGGTGCCACGGCGCCAGCCGCGTCGGCCGACGATGGAGCCGCCGGCTCCGGCACTTCCGGTACTTCCGGCACGGCCGGCGACGAGCGTTTCCGCAGGGTGCAGACCATCGAATCGCAGACCGTGATCGAGCAAGCCGATGCCCGTGACGGGCATGTCACGCGCGTCGAGCAGGCGGAGCGCGTGGTGGACGCCGTTTCCGCGTCGATCAACGCCGACGAGACGGATGCGGGGATCGCGCGGCTGGCGAATTCCGTGCATTCCGGGCGCACCGGCCGCTACGGCGAGGCCTTTGCCCCTGTCGAGCAGACGCTGACCTGGGGCAAGGGCCTGAAACTGGACGAATACGCGGCCCAGAAGGAGAAGGACGCGGCCTCGGCCGGGCAGCCGTCGGCGCAGGCGGATGCGCATCCGGCCGATGCCCCGGCGACGGCATCGTCCGCATCGTCGGCAACATCGTCGTCGGCAGCGGCATCGTCGGCATCGGACGGGGGATCGCCCGCGGACACGCCGTCCGACGGCGGTTCCGCCGACGAGCGGCCCGTGCCGCCGGCAACGAGGGATCTGCCGCCGGCTCCGCCCGCTCCTCCGGCACCGCCGGTTGCCGGGCATCGCCATGATCAGCACGACGCGAAGGGGGACCGTCGATGAGAGCGCGATTCATTCTGTCCGAAACGTGGACCAGCCTGAGGCGCAACGTGCCGATGCTGCTGTCGGTGATGCTGGTCACGTTCATTTCGTTCCTGTTCATCGGCGCGTCGGTGCTGACCCAGGCGCAGATCACCAAGGCCAAGGCCGGGTGGTACGACCAGGTCGAGGTCGTGGTGTGGCTGTGCCCGGACGGGACCAGCCAGTCGGCGAACTGCGCCAGCGGCAAGTCGCCGACCGCGCCTGAGATCGACGCCCTGCAGAAGACGATCCGCGACGAGCTGCCCGATGTGGTGTCGAAGATCACGTACGTGTCGAAGCAGGATTTCTACAAGGACACCTTCCTCAAGCAGTATCCGAACGGCGAGTACCAGGGCCGCACGATGACGGCCGACGACATGCAGGACTCGCTGTGGCTCAAGCTCAAGAATCCGGAGAAATACCAGGTCGTGGCCGAGGTGCTGTCCGGGCAGAACGGCGTGGAGGAGGTCTCCGACCAGCGCCAGATCTTCGAGCCGGTGTTCGCGGTGCTCAACCGGGCGACGGTGACGACGGCGGTGCTGGCCGCCGTGATGGTGCTGGTCGCCATCCTGCTCACCAGCACCACGATCCGCATGTCGGCCGCTTCGCGCAGCAAGGAGACCGAGATCATGCGGCTGGTCGGCGCCTCGAACTGGACGATCCGCCTGCCGTTCATCCTGGAGGGCACGCTCGCCTCGCTGGTCGGTTCGATCCTGTCGTGCGTGACGATATCGGTGATCGTCAGGGTGTTCATCACCGGGTGGCTGTCGCAGTCGGTGACGTGGATCCCCTACGTCGACCAGACCACCGTGCTGCTGATGTCGCCGTTCCTGGTGCTCGGCGCCGTGCTGCTGTCGGTGATCGCCTCGACGATCTCGCTGCGGCGGTATCTCAAGGCGTAGTTTCCGCCGCCGCCGGCGAGCCGCGGCCGGTGCCTGTGTTCGCCGGCAAAGAACACGCAGAACGCGCAAGGAACGAGGGGGATCGCCGGGGAAGCGGCCGGCGCTCCCACGGATAAGCCCGCTGCCCCGCGGCAAAGCCCGTGACGGGGACCGCGGCGAGGTTGCGACGGGCCGGATCGAGGGGGACGGCCCCGCGCCAACGGCGTCGTCGCCTCTCAGGTTCATCTGTTATGGTGATGCCCGTTAACGAAAGGATGGTCTGATGTCTTTGACCCGAATCAGCAGGCCGGCGATGGCGGCGCTTTCCGTCACCGCGATGTGCGCGTCCCTGGGATTCGCCATGACCGCACCGGTGCCCCAGGCGCGGGCCGACACATACAGCGATCTGGTCAACGCGCAGGCGCAGCAGCAGTCCAGCGCGCAGCGCGAGGCGGAATTGCGCGCGCAGCTGTCGGGTGTCAACAGCGAGCTGGCCGACAAGATCATCGAGCTGGATACGCTGACCAACACGACGATCCCCGAAGCGCAGAACAACGTGACCGCGGCCAACGAGGCAGCGGCCGCCGCCCAGAGCGAGGCCGACGCCGTGGCCGAGCGCCTCGCCGCCGCGCAGAAGGACAAGGAGACCCTCGAGGCGCAGATCGCGCAGACCGGCGAGGACTACGACGACGCGCACGCGGCGGTCGCCCAGATGGCGCGCGATTCGATGCACGGCTCGGACGCATCCGACGTGATGAGCGTGGTCACCGGGTCGACCAGCACCAAGGAATTCGTCAATTCGATGCAGACGCGCGACGCGCTGTCGCGCACCGAGGCCAACGCGGCATCCGACGCCGCGGTCTCGCTGAACACCTCGATGAACCGCAGCGACCGCCTGGCGGCCATCGAAAAGCAGATCACCCAGCTCAAGTCCAAGGCCGACGAGGCCGCCGCGGCCGCGCAGTCGTCCGCCACCGCCGCGCAGAACAAGCGCGATTCGCTGGAGGAGCTGCGCCAGAGCGGCGAGGCGAAGCGCGCCGAACTGGAGTCGCTGCAGGGGCAGCTGGAAAGCGACAGCGCCAAGCAGGCCGCGCAGACCGTGCTCATCCAGTCGCAGGTCGATTCGCTGAACAACCAGTATCTGCAGGAGCAGGCAGCCGCGGCGCAGAAGCCGAACACCGACGGGCAGGGCACCTACCAGCCGCCGAGCAGCGGCGGCAACACGGGCGGATCCACCGGAGGCGGCACCACCGGCGGTTCGACCGGAGGCGGCTCCACGGGCGGCGGATCGACCGGCGGCTCATCCACCGGCCAGGGCACGTCCAACGGCGATTACGGCAACGCGTACGTGGCCGGCCAGTGCACGTGGTACGTCTACAACCGCCGTGCGGAGATGGGCATCGGCACGCCCTCCTACCTGGGCAACGGCGGCGACTGGTGGCGCACCGCGCCCAGCTACGGGCTGCGCGTGGACCACAATCCGCAGGTCGGCGCGGCGCTGTCGTTCATCCCCGGTCAGGATTTCTCCGATGGCGTCTACGGCCATGTCGCCGTGGTCGAGGCCGTGTACGGCGACGGCACTTTCCTGATCTCCGAGATGAACTGGGGCGGTCCGTACCAGCTGCACAGCCGCGTGCTGACCAATATGGGCCAGTACTGGTTCGTGCACTGACCTTCGGGCGCCTGCGGGACAAAGGCATCTGTGATATTCTCGGATGTTGCGTTGCATGGCGAAAGGAGGAGGCACATGGCCAAGGAAAGCGGCACGAAGCTGATCGTGCAGAACAAGAAGGCCCGGCACGACTATGCCATCGAGGACCATTACGAGGCCGGCCTCGTCCTGACCGGCACGGAGGTCAAGTCGCTGCGCGAGGGCAGGGCCTCGCTGGCGGAGGCGTTCATCTCCATCGACCGGCGCGGCGAGATGTGGCTCGAAGGCGCGAACATCCCCGAATACCTGAACGGCACGTGGAACAACCACGCGCCCAAGCGCAAGCGCAAGCTGCTGCTGCACGAGCGCGAGATCGTCAAGCTGTCCCGCCAGTCCGAGGCGAAGGGCTACACCATCATCCCGATCAGCCTGTATTTCAAGAACGGGCGGGTCAAGGCCGAAATCGCGTTGGCCCGGGGCAAGAGGGAATTCGACAAGCGCCAGGCCCTGCGCGAGGAGCAGGACAAGCGTGAGGCGCTGCGCGTCATGCGCTACAAGAACATGCGCGCCCGCTGACGGGGGCGCGAAGCACCACCCTCTCTGTATAATCGGTGGCATAGTGAGAGCTGAGAAGCAGAGAGGACGGAACCCCATGTTCAAGATCATGAAATCCGCGGCCGCGGCGGCGCTGAGCGCGGCCATGCTGCTGGCCGTCGCCGCGTGCGGCACCAGCGACGCCGCCACCGACGGGCAGGGCAAGGCATCCAACACCACCACCGGCTACGACGTGAGCGCGGTCGCCAAGGACGATGCGATCGCCGCGCTCGTGCCCGAGTCGGTCGCCAAGGACGGCGAGCTGTCGGTCGGTATGGAGCTGTCGTACGCTCCGGCCGAATTCCTGGCCGAGGACGGCAAGACCCCGGTCGGCTACGATGTGGACATCGCCACGGCGCTCGGCAAGGTGTTCGGTCTGGAGACCAAGATCGTCTCCTCCACCTTCGATTCGATCGTGCCGTCCGTGGGCGCCAAGTACGATCTCGGCATCACGGCGATGACCATCAACGAGGACCGCATGCAGGCCGTCGACTTCGTGAGCTACTACAAGGCCGGCTCCAGCTGGGTGGTGGCCAAGGGCAACCCGAACAAGGTGGACACGTCCGACCTGTGCGGTCTGAAGATCGCGGTGCAGACCGGCACCGTGCAGGAGGAGGACGCCAACAAGGCCGCCGAGCAGTGCAAGGCCGACGGCAAGGACAAGGTCGAGGTGCTCTCCACCAAGCTGCAGACCGATGCGGCCACCAGCGTGGTGACCGGCAAGGCCGACGTGTTCTACGCGGATTCCCCGGTCGGCGCCTACGCGATCACCCAGACCGACGGCCAGCTGGAGGCACTCGGCGACGTCGAGGGTACCGCCAAGCAGGGCATCGCCATCAAGAAGGGCGACACGCAGATGGACGAGGCCGTGCGCCAGGCCGTCCAGAAGCTCATGGACGACGGCACGTACCTGAAGATCCTCAAGCACTGGGGCGTCGAGTCCGGCGCGCTCGACAAGGCCGAGATCAATCCGACCGACCTGTCGTGAGACGGCCGGCCAGCATGTGAAACACCCCGTGAAACGCTAGCGAACACAGAGGAGCCACGATTATGGCGAAGAAACAGGCCGACGGCGATGGCCTGAACATCCCGAACCGCATCACGGCGCTGCCGGTCAGGCGCGTCGGCCCGGTGGTGGCGGCCGTCATCGTCGTGCTGCTTGCCGCGATGCTGGTCCAGGGGCTGATCACCAACCCGAAGCTGGACTGGCCGACCGTTTGGAAGTACCTGTTCAACGAGAACGTGCTCGAGGGCATCGGCTACACGCTGCTGCTGACCGTGATCTCGATGGTGGTGGCGATCATCCTGTCGGTGATCCTCGCGATCATGCGCAAGTCCATCAACCCGGTGCTGCGCGGCGTCAGCTGGTTCTTCATCTGGTTCTTCCGCGGCACCCCGGTGTACACGCAGCTCGTGTTCTGGGGCCTGTTCGCCGTGCTGATCCCGAAGATCAGCCTCGGCGTGCCGTTCACGTCGATCAGCTTCTGGAGCATCGACTCCGACGTGGTCATCACCGCATTCAACGCGGCGTGGATCGGCTTGGCCCTCAACGAGGCGGCCTACCTGTCGGAGATCGTGCGCGCCGGCCTCGAGGCGGTCGACCCCGGCCAGACCGAGGCCGCGAAGGCGCTCGGCATGAACCGCACCCTGATCATGCGGCGCATCATCCTGCCCCAGGCCATGCGCATCATCATCCCGCCGACCGGCAACGAGACGATCGGCATGCTCAAGACCACGTCGCTCGTGCTCGCCGTGCCGTTTACGCTCGAGCTGCAGTTCGCCACCAACGCGATCGCCAATCGCATCTACAAGCCGATCCCGCTGCTCATCGTGGCCTGCTTCTGGTATTTGCTCATCACCTCGATCCTCATGGTCGTCCAGTCGCGGCTGGAAAAGCACTTCGGCAAGGGCTTCGACGCGCGCGCGATGGGCACGCGCGGCAAGCAGCCGCCGCTGCCGGGCAAGACCGACGGCGAGCCGAAGGACGACGTGAACAAGCTCAACGAAGCCGCATTCAACGGCCTGACCGCATAGGGGAGAGACAACAGCGATGAGCGGACAGAACGATTCCATCCGGCCCACGGCGGACCGCCCGGAGCCCGCCGGCGGGCGCGCTCCGGCCGTCAAGGCCACCCAGGTGCACAAGGCCTTCGGCTCGCTGCACGTGCTCAAGGGCGTCGACATGACCATCATGCCCGGCACGGTGACCGTGATCCTCGGCCCCTCCGGCTCCGGCAAATCCACGTTCCTGCGTCTGATCAACCAGCTGGAGACCCTGACCGGCGGCTCGATCGAGGTCGACGGTGAGCTGATCGGCTACAAGCGCGTGGACAAGGGCGGGCGGCAGGTGCTGCAGACCCTCGACGACAAGGCCATCGCCGCGCAGCGCTCCAAGCTCGGCATGGTGTTCCAGCGGTTCAACCTGTTCCCGCACATGACCGCCATCGAGAACGTGATGGAAGCCCCCGTGCACGTCAAGCATATGAGCCGTGCCGATGCGCGTGCGCTCGCCGCCGAGGAGCTCGGTCGCGTCGGGCTCGGTGACCGGCTCGACTACTACCCGTCCGAGCTCTCGGGCGGCCAGCAGCAGCGCGTGGCCATCGCCCGCGCGCTGGCGATGAAGCCCGAGATCATGCTGTTCGACGAGCCGACCTCCGCGCTCGACCCCGAGCTGGTCGGCGAGGTGCTTGGCGTGATGCTCTCGCTCGCCAGGGAGGGCATGACGATGATCGTCGTCACGCACGAGATCGGCTTTGCGCGCGAGGTGGCCGATCAGGTCGTGTTCATGGACGGCGGCGTGGTCGTCGAGCAGGGCGGCCCCGAGATCATCGACCACCCGAGCGAACCGCGGTTCAAGGACTTCCTGCAGCACGTGCTGTAGCGCCGTACGGCCCGTTTTGGCTCCTCTCTTGAAGGGCAAGGGCGCTCGCATGTTCCAATACTGCAAAGGCGGTGGGTCGGATTCACATTTGGCAATATGAGTCCGGTAGGGTGGTGAACCATGTGTGGAATCGTTGGATATGCAGGAAACGTAGCGACCGCGTGCGGCAAGCCCCTGGAGGTCTGCCTGCAGGGACTGGCGCGGTTGGAGTACCGCGGCTATGATTCGGCCGGCGTCGCGCTGAGTGCGCCCGGCATGGAGCAGGTCGCCGTGCGCAAGAAGGCCGGGCGCCTCTCCAATCTGGTCGACAGCATCGAGCGCAAGCCCATGCCGGCCGCGACCGTCGGCATCGGCCACACGCGCTGGGCCACCAACGGCGTGCCGTCCGACGTGAACGCGCACCCGCATACCAGCCGCGACGGCAAGGTCGCGATCATCCACAACGGCATCATCGAAAACGCCTCCCAGCTGCGGCTCGACCTGCAGTCGGAGGGATACCGGTTCTCCTCGAGCACCGACACCGAAGTCGCCGCCAAGCTGCTCGGCAAGATCGTCGATACCATCATCGCCGAGGAGGGCAGGCCCGATCTGTTCAAGGCGGTGCGCCGACTCGCCCGCATGCTGCAGGGCGCGTTCACGATCCTCGCCACCGACTGCCGCCAGCCCGACATCGTCGTCGGCGCCCGGCATGATTCGCCGCTCGTCGTCGGCTTGGGCGATGGGGAGAACTTCCTCGGCTCCGACGTGGCCGCATTCGTGGCCTACACCAACCGCGCGCTCGAAGTCGATCAGGACCAGGCCGTGTGCGTCTCCGCCGGCAGCGTCGTCGTCACCGACTTCTTCGGCAACGTGGTCGAGGACCCGAAGACCTACACCGTGGACTGGGACGCCTCGGCCGCCGAGAAGGGCGGTTGGGACTCGTTCATGGACAAGGAGATCCACGAGGACCCGGCCGCCGTGCAGCGCACGCTGCTCGGTCGTCTCGACGCGCACGGCGATCTCAACCTCGACGAGGTGCGCATCGACGAGCATGACTTCAAGGCGATCGACAAGATCATCGTGATCGCGTGCGGCACCGCATCCTACGCGGGGCTCGTCGCCAAGTACGCGATCGAACACTGGGTGCGCATCCCCGTCGAGGTCGAACTTGCGCACGAGTTCCGCTACCGCGACCCGATCCTCACGCCGCGCACGCTCGTCGTCGCGATCTCGCAGTCCGGCGAGACGATGGACACGCTGATGGCGCTGCGCCACGCGCGCGAGCAGGGGTCGAAGGTGCTGGCGATCTGCAACACGCAGGGCGCGTCGATCCCGCGCGAATCCGACGCGGTGCTCTACACGCACGCCGGGCCGGAGGTCGCCGTCGCCTCGACCAAGGCCTTCGTCGCGCAGATCACCGCCGCCTATGTGCTTGGACTGTACCTTGCGCAGGTCAAGGGCGCGATGTTCCGCGACGAGATCAATCAGGTGCTCGACTCGCTCAAGGCCATGCCGGCGAAGATCCAGTGGATCCTCGACACGCAGACCGACGCCGTGCGCGCGGCCGCCAAGCAGATGGTCGACGCGAAGTCCTTCCTGTTCCTCGGGCGGCATGTCGGCTATCCGGTGGCGCTCGAGGGCGCGCTCAAGCTCAAGGAGATCGCCTACACCTTCACCGAGGGCTTCGCCGCCGGCGAGCTGAAGCACGGTCCGATCGCGCTGGTCGACGAGGGCGAACCGGTGGTGTTCATCGTGCCGCCCGAACGCGGGCGCAACGTGCTGCACGCCAAGGTGCTTTCCGGCATCGAGGAGGTCAAGGCTCGCGGCGCGACCATCATCGCCGTGGCCGAAGAGGGCGATACGGACGTCGAGCGGTATGCCGACATCGTCTTCTGGCGCCCGGCGTGCCCGACGCTGATGAGCCCGCTGGTGGATGTCGTGCCGCTGCAGCTGTTCGCGATGGACATGGCCAAGCTCAAGGGCTACGACGTCGACAAGCCGCGCAACCTCGCCAAGTCCGTCACCGTTGAGTAGCGCGGCCCGACTGGCCCCGGAAGGGGAGCGCTCGGCCGCGGGCGGCGGAAGCAGGCCCCGAAAACCGCACCGTTATGTGACCGACGAGCCGCATATCCCGTTCGACCTGAGTGTGCTGTACGAGGACGAGCGGATCATCGTCGTGGACAAGCCGCATTTCCTCGCCACGACGCCGCGGGGCATGTGGCACCGCGAGACCGCGCTGATCCGGCTGCGCGAGCGGTACGGCGACCCGGGCATCATTCCGGCGCACCGATTGGATCGGCTGACCGCCGGAATCGTGGTGTTCGTGCGCGACCCAGCGGTGCGCGGCGCCTACCAGATGCTGTTCCAGGGGCACCGGGCCGTGAAGACCTACGAGTGCGTGGCGCCGGCCCGGCCGGTTCGCAGGCCCCGCTACGGCACGATCGAACGGCTGGAACCGCCGCGCGTGTTCCCGCTGCGGCGGCGCTCGCGCATCGTCAAGCGGCGCGGGGTGCTGCAGGCGTACGAGGAACCGGGGGCGGTCAATGCGGAGACGGTGATCGAACTGGGCGTTCCGGGTGGCTCGGGCATGGTGGGTGGCGTTCCGGGTGGCTCGGGCATGGTGGGTGGCGTTCCGGGTGGCTCGGGCATGGTGGGTGGCGTTCCGGGTGGCTCGGGCATGGTGGGTGGCGTTCCGGGTGGCTCGGGCATTTCTGGTGGTTTTGGTGGTTTTGGCGTTCCTGGTGGTTTGGTTACCGCGTCGGCGCGGGATTCGGCTGTGCCGCCTCCCGGCTGTGCCGTGCGCGCATATACGCTGCACCCGCGCACCGGCAAGACGCACCAGCTGCGCGTGACTGGGACTGCCGATTCTCGGCGACGACTTCTACCCACGCATCATCGAGCGCGCCTACGACGATTTCAGTCAGCCGCTCGAGTTGGTCGCCAGAAGGCTGTCGTTCACGGACCCCATCACCCATGAGCCGCGCGAGTTCGTGTCGCAGGTGCCGCTCGGCATATGACGCAACGAACCGACGGCGCAGGATGCTAGTATCCCACGCCGTTAATTCGTTTGGTAATTCTGGCTCTCCTCTCCGAGGGGAGCTGTCGGCGCAGCCGACTGAGGGGAGGCCATGCGAATCGGCTTGATTCAGGCGTTCGCGGTAATGCTCCCCTCAGGCCGCTTCGAGGTCAGCTCGTCCTGCAATCACGGACGGCCTTACGGCCGTAGTCCTATCCGCTCACTGTCGTTCGCCTTCGCCTACAAACGCCTCCGGCGTTTGCTTCACGGATCAGCCTCCAAGAGGGGGAGCCAGGCATAGTACACGAGCTTATGGCGCGGACCACTAGCGCGCGATATCGCGCACCGAACCGCGTTCGATGAATTCGGGCGGGATCACGGTCTTGACGCCGGATGGTATGCGTTCGCCCTCGCAGATGCGCTTGACTATGGAAAACGCCTCGCGGCCGATCTCGGTGAACTTCATGCGCATGGTGGTCAGATTGAGCCGCGGCACCATGCCGACCAGGGAATCGTCGACGCCGACCACGCTCACGTCTTCGGGCACACACTTGCCCCCGGCCCTGAGACCGAGCATCGCGCCGTAGGCCATCTGGTCATTGGCCGCGTAGATCGCGGTGCACCCGGGGTCGCGTGCCAGCGACAGCCCGGCCTGGTATCCGCTGTCGGCCTCCCAATCGCCCACATAGGTCGGCGGCACGGGGATGCCCATCTGTTCCAGCGCGTCGCGCCATCCCTGGGCGCGGCTTTCGGCGGCGCGGGACGAGGACGGTCCGGCGATGTGATACACGGTCCGGTGGCCCTTGCTCAGCAGATAGTCGACGATGGCGGTGGAACAGCCGTACTGGTCGGCGTCGATGGTGGGGCAGTGGTTGGCCGGGTCCTCCGAGATCAGCACCACCGGCAGATCCTGCGGCGGCTGGAACTCGTCGAAGTCGGGCACTCGTTCTTCCATGACGACGACGACCCCGTCGACCGGCAGCTGCTTCATGCGTTCGATGGCGGCCTGCAGGGTCCGTTCGCGGCCCCGGCCGATGGACTGCACGGTGGTGGCGTAGCCATTGTCGTTCGCCGCTGCGGCGATGCCGTTGAGGATACGGGCGTTGCCGAAGGTGGTCATGTTGAACATGACCACGCCGATGTCCTTGAACTTGCCGTGCTTGAGCGCGCGTGCCGCGTAATTCGGACGATATCCCAGCTTGTCCATGGCGGCTTCGACCTTGCGTCGGGTTTCCGGGCGCACGGCGTTGCTGCCGTTGGCCACTCGCGAGACGGTCTGGGGCGATACGCCGGCTTCCCTGGCGACGTCCTGCATTGAGGCCGTTGATGTGTTTCCCATTGCGCCACTCCATCAAGCGACAGTGTTTTCGTTATCAAATTGTAACACGTCATATGGTGGCCTGACCACGCCGAAGGTGGACAAAATCGGCGATGGTGATATTATGGTAACGCAAACATTTTGGAGGGTATACAGTGCCTCGAACATTGCATATCCGATAATGAAGTCCTTCGAAGGAGAGGGTTGGCATGACCTCAGTTGATGTCTCGGCCGTGGCCTCGCCGTTGAATGCGCACAGTGATGTGCGTGTGAATCGGCGTAAGGCTGATTGGCGTGGTTGGAAGTTTATGTGGCCGTTTGCGGTGGTGTTTGTTTTTGTGTTCATCGTGCCGATTGTGTATGCGGTGTATATCTCGTTTTTTCAGAAGAAGATGATTGGTGGGAACGTGTTCGTTGGTGTGGCGAATTACGTTCGTTTGTTTGGTGACGCGCAGTTCTGGAGCAGTGTTGGTCGTGTGGCCTTGTTCACGGTGGTGCAGGTGCCGATCATGTTGTTCCTGGCGGCGGCGATGGCCCTGTGTTTGGATTCGATGAAGTTGCACGGCACGAAGTTCTTCCGTATCAGCACGTTTTTGCCGTATGCGGTGCCCGCGGTGGTCTCGACGATGATCTGGGGTTTCGTGTATGGCGCGAAGTACGGTTTGGTGGGTTCGTTGAACGACGTGTTGGGCACGCATATCGACGTGTTGGACCCGTCGGTGTTGTTGGCGGCGATCGGGAACATCAACACGTGGGAGTTCACGGGCTATAACATGCTGATCTTCTACAGTTCCCTGTCGACGATTCCGCATTCGTTGTATGAGGCGGCGTCGATTGATGGCGCGTCGGAGTGGGGGATCGTCAAGTCGATCAAGTTGCCGGAGTTGAAGGGCAGTTTGGCGATCACGGTGATCTTCAGCATTATTGGTTCGTTCCAGTTGTTCAATGAGCCGAGCATTTTGCAGAACATGGTGCCGGGTAATGCGATCACGACGTATTACACGCCGAACATGTACGCGTACAACCTGTCGTTCACGGGCAACCAGAGCAATTATGCGGCGGCGTTGGCGATCGTGATGGCGGTGATCACGATGGGCATCGCGTACGCGGTCCAGTTGCGCGGCATGAGGGAGCAGATGAAGTGACGGTGCGTGTGCGTCGTGCGGGCGGGCGCGTGGTTCCCGTCGTGTCGGTGTCGGTGTCGGTGTCGGTGGTGTCCGGCGTGTTCGTGAGGGAGTGTGTGTGATGAGTGGTGTGGATGCGCGGTCCGTGTCGTTGCGTGATCGTGAGCGTGCTGCGAAGAGGGCGGAGCGTGAGCGTCAGAGGCGCGTGGCCGTCGATGAGGCCGCGGAGCGCAGGCGGGCGGCGAAAAGCGGGTTCGCGAACGTGAACAATCCGCGGCGTTCGACCGTGATGACGGTGGTGTGCGCCCTGTTCGCGGTGTACTGCTTGTTCCCGTTCGTGTATCTGGTGATCAACGCGACGAAGACGCAGGCGGATTTCACGTCGACGTTCGGGTTGGGGTTCGGTCGCACGTTCGCCTTGTTCGACAACATCGCGACGGTGTTCGGTTATCAGGACGGGATCTTCGCGCGTTGGCTGTTCAACACGCTGTTGTACGTGGTGGTGGGCGCGGGCGGGGCGACCCTGCTGGCGATCATGGGCGGCTACGCGTTGGCGAAGTTCCGTTTCCCGGGCCGCAAGGCGGTGTTCGCGGTGATCATCGGCGCGATTTCGGTGCCGGGCATCGCGTTGGCGATCCCGCAGTTTTTGCTGTTCGCGAAGCTGAATTTGACGAACACGCCGTGGGCCATGATCATCCCGTCGTTGATTAGTCCGTTTGGCTTGTATCTGATGTGGATCTTCTCGGAGCAGGCCGTGCCCACGGAGTTGCTGGAGGCGGCGCGCGTGGATGGGGCGAGTGAGTTCCGCACGTTCTGGACGATCAGCCTGCCCCTGTTGGCCCCCGGTATCGTGACGACCGCATTGTTCACGATCGTGGCGACGTGGAACAACTACTTCCTGCCCCTGATCATGCTCAAGGATGCGGATTGGTATCCGTTGACGATCGGTCTGAACCAGTGGAAGGACCAGGCGTCCACGGCTGGTGGGCAGGCGATCCAGAACCTGGTGATCACGGGTTCGCTGATCACGATCATCCCGTTGGTGATCGCGTTCCTGTGTTTGCAGAAGTACTGGCAGTCCGGCCTGGCAGCCGGCGCCGTCAAGGAATAACCACCGGGACGTTCCCGGCGTAGAAAGCGTCTGGGTAACAGCCTGCTTCTCGGACGGTTTCAACGCTGTGAGGCTCTCTGGCGTAGAGAGTGGTTGGGTAACAGGTTGGTTCTCGGACGTTTTCAACGCTGTGAGGCTCTCTGGCGTAGAGAACGTTTGGGTAACAGGTTGGTTCTCGGACACTCTCTACGCGGGAAGCTCGTTCGGCGTAGAGAATGGTTGGGTAAACACCCTGATTCTCGGACACGCTGTACGCAACAACTCGATATGGTGTAGAACATGTTGGGGTAACGTCCGGTTCCCGGATATGTCTCTACTCGAAGATGGGGTCGATGGGCATCCCGGCGGATGGCCGTCGACCTCCCCGCAGTGAAGTCGTATTGTTATATTGCACGAAAAGGATGGAATACATGAAAGAACACAGACCATTCCGATGGCCTCAGCCCCTGGAGGGCCAGGCGCAGCGCATCTGGTACGGCGGTGACTACAACCCCGACCAGTGGCCCGAAGAGGTGTGGGACGAGGACATCGAGCTGATGAAGAAGTCCGGCGTCAATCTCGTCTCCGTGGCCATCTTCTCCTGGGCCAAGCTCGAGCCGGAAGAAGGCGTGTATGACTTTGATTGGCTCGATCGGGTCATCGACAAGCTGGGCAAGGCCGGCATCGCCGTCGATCTCGCCTCGGGCACCGCGTCCCCGCCGATGTGGCTGACCCAGGCTCACCCGGAGATCCTCTGGGTGGACTACCGCGGCGACGTCTGCCAGCCCGGCGCCCGCCAGCACTGGCGCGCCACCAGCCCGGTGTTCCTCGACTATGCGCTCAACCTGTGCCGCAAGATGGCCGAGCACTACAAGGACAACCCCCATGTGGTCTCGTGGCACGTGAGCAACGAGTACGGCTGCCACAACCGCTTCGACTACTCCAAAGACGCCGAGCGCGCCTTCCAGAAGTGGTGCGAGAAGCGGTACGGCACCATCGACGCCGTCAATGACGCGTGGGGCACCGCCTTCTGGGCTCAGCGCATGAACAACTTCTCCGAGATCATCCCGCCGCGTTTCATCGGCGACGGCAACTTCATGAACCCGGGCAAGCTGCTCGACTGGAAGCGGTTCAGCTCCGACGCCCTGCTCGACTTCTACAAGGCCGAGCGCGACGCGCTGCTCGAAATCGCGCCCAAGCCGCAGACCACCAACTTCATGATCTCCGCGGGCGGCACCGGCATCGATTACGACAAGTGGGGCTACGACGTCGACTTCGTCTCCAACGATCACTACTTCACGCCCGGCGAGTCGCATCTCGACGAGCTGGCGTACTCCGCCTCGCTCACCGACGGCATCGCGCGCAAGAACCCGTGGTTCCTGATGGAGAATTCCACCGGCGCGGTCAACTGGCGCCCGATCAACTACAAGAAGGAACCGGGTCAGCTGGTGCGCGACGCGCTGGCGCATCTGGCGATGGGCTCGAACGCGATCTGCTACTTCCAGTGGCGGCAGTCCAAGGCCGGCGCCGAGAAGTTCCACACCGCGATGGTGCCGCATGCCGGCGAGGATTCGCAGGACTTCCGCGACGTCTGCGAGCTGGGCGCCGATCTGGACCGCCTGTCGGACGAGGGTCTGCTGGACACGCGCCTGGCGAAGTCCCGAGTCGCCGTCGTCTTCGACTACGAGTCGCAGTGGGCCACCGAGCACACCGCCACGCCGACCCAGCAGGTGCGGCACTGGACCGAGCCGCTCGACTGGTTCCGCGCGCTGGCCGACAACGGCATCACCGCCGATGTGGTGCCGGTCCGTTCCGACTGGGATACGTATGAGGCCGCGGTGCTGCCGTCGCTCTACCTGCTCAGCGAGGACGCCACGAGCCGCGTGCGTGACTACGTGGCCAAGGGCGGCAAGCTGTTCGTGACCTACTACACCGGCATCTCCGATGAGCGCGACCACATCTGGCTGGGCGGCTATCCCGGTTCGATCCGCGATGTGGTCGGCGTGCGCGTCGAGGAATTCGCCCCGATGGGCGACGACTACGCCGGCACGCTCGATCACCTCGATCTGACCAACGGCACGGTCGCGCACGACTTCGCCGACTGGATCACGTCCACCGCCGACACGACCCGCGTGCTCGCCTCGTATCAGGCCGATCCGTGGACCGGTATGAACGGGGTCCCCGCCATCACCGTCAACGAATACGGCGACGGCAAGGCGGCGTACGTCGGCTGCCGTCTGGGCCGCGAGGGTCTGGCGGCGAGCCTGCCCGAGCTGCTCCAGGCGATGGACGTCGAGGCGCCGGCCGAGTCCGGTGCCGGCGACCTGCTGCGCGTCGACCGCGTCGACGCCGCGGGGGAGAGCGCGTTCTCGTTCCTGTTCAACCGCACGCATCGCACGGTGACCGTTCCGGCCGGCGGCGAAGTCGTCGTCGCCTCGCTGGCCCACACCGGCGATGACGGCACGGTCGCCATTGACCCCAACGGCGTGGCAGTCGTCAAGCGGTAGCGCGGGATCGGCCCGTTCGTCAATCGCGGATAAGCTGTCCGTGAGGCGGGGCGGCTCCGTATCTGGCTCCCTTTTCTGAGGGGAGCTGACCGCGGAATTGGGTTGGCATCGTATCTCTGGCTCCCCTCGCAGAGGGGAGCCAGAGGTGGCGGGTCCGTTTCGTGACGGCTCCCCTCTGCGAGGGGATCCTAGCGCGATAACAGCGGCTTTCACAGTAGACCATCGGGGATTCGTCCCGTTTCGCCTCCGAACAGGGGCGGGACGGGACGAATCATATCCGGGAACGGCCGCGTAGTATGAATAAAAAATGATTGCGATAGCATTCGCGACATACCGGTGGTTCGTTTGCAATCTTCACGGAGCTGTGTATAATAAAACATGTTAACGCAATCATAAGTTGAAATCGGCGATAACAAGCCGATCCTCGGCGGTGAGGATACACGATGGTTGTTACTCGATAGCAGTGCCGCTGAGGAACAAGACTGATGGTAACGTCAAACATTTCATCGCTCGCCATACGGCGGCGTACGGAAGGAGATACAGAACGATGAAGTTCACTATGGGAAAGAAAGTCGTGGCGCTCACCGGTGCGGCAGCGATGCTGGTCAGTGTGGCGGCGTGCGGTAATTCCAGCAACAGCGCCGACAATTCCAGCGACGCATCCTCCAGCGGGGATAAGGTCGAACTCAACGTGTGGGCGTGGGAACCGACGCTGACCCAGGTCGTCAAGGACTTCGAAAAGGCCAACTCCAACATCACGGTCAAGCTCACCAACTCCGGTCAGGGCAACAAGACCTACACCGCGCTGACCAACGCGATCAACGCCGGCTCCGGCGCCCCGGACGTGGCCCAGATCGAGTACTACGCCATCCCCGAGTACGCCATCAACGGCGCGCTGCAGGACATCACCGACAAGACCTCGGGCTACGACAGCTACTACACGCCCGGCACCTGGTCCTCCGTGCACTGGGGCGACAAGGTCTACGCGCTGCCGATGGATTCCGGCCCGATGGCCTTCTTCTACGACAAGGAGGTCTTCGACAAGGCCGGCGTCGACGCCGAGCAGATCAAGACCTGGGACGACTACTACGAGGCCGCCAAGAAGATCCACGCCCTCGGCGACAACTACTACATCACGTCCGACACCGGCGACGCCGGCTTCTACGATTCGATGACGTGGCTGGCCGGCGCGACGCCGTTCCAGACCTCCGCCGACGGCAAGACCGTGTCGATCAACCTGACCAGCGACCCGAAGGTGAAGACCTTCAACGACTTCTGGCAGAAGCTGCTCGATGAGGGCCTGCTCGACACCAAGACCTCCGGCTGGTCCGACGAATGGTTCAAGGGCATGGTCGACGGCACGATCGCCTCGCTGTTCACCGGCGCCTGGATGCCCGCCAACCTCGCCAACTCGGCCGCCGGCGGCGCCGGCAAGTGGCGCGTGACCCAGATGCCGACCGCTGACGGCTCCACGACCAACTCCGAGAACGGCGGTTCGTCGCTGGCCATCCTCGCCTCCTCCAAGAAGCAGGACGCCGCGCTCAAGTTCATCGAGTACGCGAACCACGGCGACGGCGTGGCCACCCGTGTGGCCGGCGGCGCCTTCCCGGCCGACACCGCTTCGATGAAGTCCGACAGCTTCCTCAACGCCACGACGGTCAAGAACGCCGACGGCGAGGACGTCGACTACTTCGGCGGGCAGAAGTACAACGAGGTTCTGGCCAAGGCCGCCGAGAACGTCTCCACCGACTACAAGTTCCTGCCGTTCGAGGTGTACGCCCGCGGCAAGTTCGGCGACTTCGTCGGCAAGTCCTACACCGGCAACCAGAAGCTGTCCGACGGCGTGGCCGCCTGGCAGGACGACCTCAAGGCCTACGCCGGCCGCCAGGGCTTCGATGTGAAGTGACCATCGCCCGGACCTTCCCGGCAGGGAAGGCCGGGCGGTCGCGGACCGCATGAGATACAGGGCTCCCGATCATCGGGGGCCCTGTTCTGCTGTATGGGTTTGCTGTACGGGCGCGCACGCGAACGGCGCCTGACCCGCGCGGCGGCGTTCTTCAGGCGCGTGCCGTAGACTACCCTCGATGGCATTGTCGGGCGGGCAAGGAGGGACGATGGTCGATCGGACGAAACGCATCATGGCGGCCGCGTGCGCCAGCGTGCTGCTGGCCGTTGGAGCCTGCGGCGAAACCGACACCCGCACCGAGATCGTCGTATGGTCGTGGGAACCCAGCATGGAGGCGGTGGCGCGCCAGTTCGAGGCGAACAATCCCGACATCCGCGTTACGATCAGGAACACGAGCGGCTACGAGAACCTCAACAGCGCCATCCAGGACGGCTACGGGCTGCCGGATGTGGCGCAGCTCGAGTATTTCGCGATCCAGCAGTACGCGGTCAGCGGCCAGCTGCTCGACATCACCGACCGCGTGTCCGGCTACGGCGGCTTCTACACGCCCGGCACCTGGGCGTCGGTGCAGCTGGGCGGCAGCACCTACGGCCTGCCGATGGATTCGGGCCCGATGGCGTTCTTCTACAACGAGGACGTGTTCGCGCAGGCCGGCGTGGACGCCACGAAGATCAGGACGTGGGACGACTACTACGAGGCCGCCAAAAAACTCAAGAAAATCGGCGTCTACATCGCGGCGGATACGGGCGACGCCAGCTTCTACGACGCGATGATATGGTTGGCCGGCGGCCATCCGTTCGCCACTTCGGCCGACGGCAAGACCGTGACCGTCGACCTGACCGGCGATGACGGCACCAAGATCTTCACCGAATTCTGGCAGAAGATGATCGACGAGGGGCTGATCGACACCAAGGCCGAAACCTGGTCCGAAAAGTGGAAGCGCCAGCTCGGGTCGGGCGATGTCGCCTCGGTGTTCGCGGGGGCGTGGATGCCCGCCATGCTGCTGTCCGATGTGCCCGGAGGCGCCGGGCTGTGGCGGGTCGCCCAGATGCCCACCGCCGACGGCCGCCGGACCAACGCGGAAAACGGCGGGTCGTCGCTGGCGGTGCTGCAGTCGACGCGCAAGCCGGACGCCGCGTTCCGCTTCGTGGACTATGTCTGCCATGATGCGGCCGGCATCGCCGAGCGAGTAGACGGCGGCGCGTTCCCTGCCGACAACGAGACGCTCGCCAGCGCCGACTTCCTCAACAAGACGACGGTCAAGGACCAGCGCGGCATCTCCATACCGTATTTCGGCGGGCAGAAGTTCAACTCCGTGCTCTCCGAGGCGGCGGAAAACGTATCGACCGGGTACCAGTACCTGCCGTTCGAGGTGTACGCGCGCAGCGACTTCAGCACCACGGTCGGCAAGGCGTATGCATGGTCCGGCGCGAAATACGAGTACGAGACCGCCAAGGACCGCATCGAGGCCGGGCTGACCAACGAGGACGGCAGCGAGATCAAGCTGCCGGAGCACCCAGGCAAGCGCATCACGCTGATGGACGGCATCGCCGACTGGCAGAAGGATCTCAAGGAATACGGCTTCAACCAGGGCTTCACGATCCGCTGACCGATCATTGGCATCCCGCGCCATTAATTCGTTGATTAATTCTGGCTCCCCTCAGGGAGGCTGAGCCAGCATGAAGAAACACTGGCTGACGGGTTATCGCATCGTCTTGTCGGCGGGATTGGCCGCGGGCTTGTCGGCGGGGTCGGCGAGGGAACCGTCCATGGCCGGCTCGACGGTGATGGATAGCGGCGCGGCGCCCTGCGCGCGCTGCTGCGAGGGGGACAGCCCCGCATACTTGCCGTACAGCCGGGAGAAGTACAGGGGATTGTCGTAACCGACCAGGAAGGCGACCTCGTTGATCGGATAATCCGTATCGATCAGCAGACCTCGCGCCCGCTGCATGCGGATGGCGGTGATGTAGCGCTTCGGCGGCACGCCGACCGCGTTCTTGAACGCGTTGTTGAACCAGGACTCGCTCACATGCAGCTGTTCCGCGTATTGCGCGATGCTGATGGCCTCGCTGAAATGCTCGTTGAAGTAGAGGATCGCGTTCTGCACCAGCGTCGCGGCGGCATCGTCGGACGGGGACCCGCTCTCCACGCGCTGGCGGCGGACCCGCACGAGCAGCGACCGCAGCTCGTACTCGAGCAGTTCGCGGAACCCCTCGCGCCGCAGCTGCAGCTCGCGGATCATCAGTTCGAACAGACGGCGTATCTCCGGGTCGGCCCCGGCCTGCAGCACGCCGTGATTCTCCTCGTTGAACCCGGCGTCGCGCAGCAGCGCGCCGGCCTCGGTGCCGGAGAAATGCACCCAGCAGGCGTCGGTGTGATAGGCGGCGGTGTAGGTGTACCACTGCGGCTCGTTGGGGAGATAGGCCACCATCGTGCCGGCGCCGTACACCGTGCCCTGCCCGTCCATGGTCTTGTCGAACCAGGCCTGGCCGGCGTTGATGTAGACGAGCTGGTAGTCCTTGCGTGCCTCGGGCCGCCAGGTGCGCAGCCTCGGCCGGTTGATCATCCGGTAGCATCCGCAGCTGCCGACCGTCAGCGGATGGACGTCGTCGACGACCTCGTCGTGCTCGAAAGTGAGGTAGGCGTTGTTGACATACATGCCGAAAGCCTTTCCGTTTTTGTGTATGCCCATTCTATGCAGCGCCGCATCGCAGTGCAGGTGGATGATTCTTCGATCAGGTTTTGTGCATGATTCTTCGATCAGGTTTTGTGCATGATTCTTCTGATTTCGTCCATGGCGCGCAACCGGCCGACGATCGTATAGTGGCCACTGAACGCAGGGCGGACGGCACACGGCAGGCGGCTCCACGGCGCGGCGATGACGCGGCGACAGTGGCGGTACGCGGCCATGCCGCCCGGCAGGCGCGTGGGGCGGCGCGACGCTGATGTGGCGCCAGCCCGGAGAGCAGTATGCACAAGGAGGGAACATGGCATCTGCGGCAACAGCACGCACGGCGTCGGCGGCCGGTGCCGTCGGCACGAAGGCCGGCGAACTCGATGACGAACGCCGCATCGAACAGATCCACAAGGAGCGCAAGTTCCTGGGCCACCCGCGGGGCACGGGGTCGCTGTCCCTGCTCAACCTCGGCATGGGCGTGGGCCACGGATCGATCAACGCGATCCTCATCTACTACATGTACGCGAAGGTTCCGGGCGGCCTCGGCTTCAGCCAGGCAGAGGCGGCGCAGATCTTCTCGCTGTACAGCACGATCCTCGTGCTGTGCGGTCTGGTCGGCAGCTACGTGGCCGACCGCATCCTCGGCCCGCGCAGGGGACTGCGCTACGCGCGCCTCGGGCAGGTCATCGGCTTCACCCTGCTGGTGTTCCCGTTCCTCGGCATCGCCGGCACCATGGCCAGCCTGACGCTGCTGAGCATCTCCGCCATGTGCGGCGGCCGCAGCCTCGAGGCGCTGCTCGGCAAGCTGTATGCGGAAGGTGACGGCCGCCGTGCCGCCGCGTTCACCATGACCTACGTGTTCTCGAACATCGCCGGCATCTTCACGCCGCTCATCGTCGGCACGATCTCCCAGTTCGCCGGCTACTGGGCCGGCTTCGCCTTCGGCGCCGTGTTCGCGCTCGTCGGCTGGCTCACCTACTTCCTGACCGAGAAGAAGTTCTTCGGCCCGATCGGCCTGTACCCCGGCGATCCCATCGCCCCGGACAAGCGCCGCGCCTTCGTGGTCCGCCTGGTCTCCATCGTGGTGGTGGTCATCGCCGTCGTGGCCGTGCTGTTCATCGCCGGCGTCATCACCATCAACTCGTTCTCGAACGCCGTGAGCACGGCGGCCATCTTCATCCCGATCGTCTACTTGGCGTACATCATCAAGAGCCGCAAGACCACGCCGGCCGAATCCGGCCATGTGATCGCGATCCTTCCGCTGTTCGTCTGCAACGCCGTGGCGATGTGGGTGTGGACGCAGACCATGACCATCATCTCGATCTACTCCGAGACCTCCGTGAACCGCAACCTGTTCGGCTTCGAGATCACGCCGGCGGCCTTCCAGACGTGGGGCAGCTTCCTCGCCGTGGCCTTCGGCACGCTGTTCGTGACCCTGTGGACCAAGCTCGGCTCGCATCGGCCGTCGAACGCGGCGAAGATGGGCTTCTCGACCATCATGTACGCCGCCGGCCCGCTGCTCATGATCCTGCCGTTCATGCTGTACCCGGCGGGGGGTGAAGGTCAGCCCGCTGTGGATCCTGGTGTTCTGGGTGCTCATCATGATCGGCGAGGCCAGCGGTGGCCCCGCCGGATACGCCGCCGCCTCCGACGTGGCGCCGAAGGCGTTCGCCACGCAGATGATGACCGTCTGGGCCCTGTCCCAGTCCACGGGTTCGGCGCTCAACTCGCTGTCGATCAACTTCTACCACAAGGGCGGCGAGGCGCCGTACTTCCTGTTCGTCGGCGGACTCACCCTGGTGGTCGGCGTGGTCGTGCTCATCTTCTCGAAGAAGCTGACCCGGGCCATGGGCGTCGGGAACACCCTGAACGGCGACTGAGCCCCGGCTCGGACTCACCGGCCAGCCGGCCGAATGGCGGTTCCCCTCTCCTGGCGGAGAGGGGAACAGGAACCCAAAGACATCAATCATTCGCAACGATTAAGGAACCGATAATGGCACAACCGATATTCGACCGCTTCTACTACGGCGGCGACTGGAACCCGGAGCAGTGGAGCGAGGACGTCTGGCTCAAGGACATCAAGATGCTGGAGGACGCCGGCATCAACGAGGCCACGATCAACGTGTTCTCGTGGGCGCAGCTGCAGCCCAGCGAGGACGAGTACGACTTCTCCACGCTCGACCGCATCGTCAAGCTGCTCGTCGACCACCACTTCGGCATCGTGCTGGCCACGTCCACCGCGGCCATCCCCGCGTGGATGGCCCGCCGCCATCCGGACGTGATGTACACCGACTTCAACGGCGCCCGCCACAAGTTCGGCGATCGACACAACCCCTGCCCGAACTCGCCGACCTTCCGCAAGTACGCGCCGAAACTGGCCGGCAAGCTCGCCGAGCGGTACGCCGACACGCCGGGCCTGGTCGCGTGGCACGTCTCCAACGAATACGGGGCCTACTGCTATTGCGACAACTGCCGCGAGGCGTGGATCGAGTGGCTCAAGGCGAAGTACGGCACCGTCGAGGCGCTGAACAAGGCGTGGTACTCGCATTTCTGGGGGCACACGATCTACGACTGGGACGACATCGTGGTGCCCAACGCCCTGAGCGACGAATGGACGCCCGGGTGCGCCACGCTGTCCGCCGCCGCCATCGACTACCGCCGGTTCATGAGCCGGTCCATCACGCGCTGCTTCACCGACGAGAAGGCCGCGATCCGCCAGTTCGACACGAAGACGCCGATCACCACCAATCTGATGAGCGTGTTCATGGACATCGACTACTTCGATCTGGGCAAGGAGCTCGACGTCATCAGCTGGGACAGCTATCCGCGCTACGACTTCCCGGCCTCGGCTGTGGCCATGCGCCACGATCTGATGCGCGGCGTCGGCGGCGGCAAGCCGTACATGCTCATGGAGCAGACGCCGAGCCAGCAGAACTGGCAGCCGTACAACTCGCTCAAGCGCCCCGGCCAGATGCGCGTGATGAGCTATCAGGCCATCGCGCACGGCGCCGATACCGTGCAGTTCTTCCAGCTGCGGCGCTCCATCGGCGGCACCGAGCGCTTCCACGGCGCGGTGATCAGCCACGCCGACACCGAGAACACGCGCGTGTTCCGCGAGGTGAGCCAGCTCGGCGCCGAACTGAAGACGTACGGCAAGGAGTACATGGGCGGCAGCGTCGAATCGCAGGCGGCCATCATGTTCGACTGGGAGAGCTACTGGGCGATGTACTACTCGTCCGGCCCGTCCGTGCTGCTCAAGTACGTCGACGAGGTCCACCGCTACTACGCGGCCCTGTACCGGCGCAACGTGCAGGTCGACATGATCCCCAGCACCACGCCGGCCGACCAGCTGGCCAAGTACAAGGTGGTGCTCGCGCCGGCGCTGATCATGGTCAAGCCCGGCGTGGCCGAGGCGGTCGAGTCGTATGTGCGCGGCGGCGGCCGGTTCGTGGCCACCACGATGTCGGGCATCGCCGACGAGAACGATCAGGTGTTCCTGGGCGGCTATCCGGGCGCGTTCCGCGAGCTGGTCGGCTCGTGGGGCGAGGAGATCGACGCGCTGCCGCCCGAGCGGCCGGTCAGCGTGCGGCTGGAGGACGGGCGCGAGGTGAGCGGCTCCATCGTGGCCGAGCTCATCCACCCGGTCTCCTCCAGGGTGCTCGCCTCCTATGCCAGCGATTTCTACGCCGGCGTGGCCGCGGCGACCGTCAACGAGGCGGGCGAGGGCAAGGCCTACTACGTGGGCACCGATATGGACGAGGCCGGCATGGACTGGCTGGCCGACGTGTTGGTGCGCGACTCCGGGCTGGACACGGTCGAGACCCCGCATGACGTCGAGGTGCGCGTGCGCGACTACGACGACGGCCGGCGATTGGTGTTCGTGCTCAACAACGGCGGCGACACGCAGACCGTCGACCTGCCCGAACGCCTGAGCGGCACGTCGGTGTTCGACGGCAAGCGCCTGGCCGGGCTGTTCGACATCGAACCCTACGGCCTGCGCGTGATCCGCGTGCGGTAGGAGCCGTACACGCGAGTTGTCGGTGTGCGGGTGTCGGGCCGGCGTGTGGTGAAGCGTTATATCACATGATGAACGGCATATGCAAACGATTGCTATAGCGAGCCCCGCACCGACAACTCGACGTTAGATCGCAATGGAGCGTGCGAGCGGGCCCGAATCGAGGGATGTGTTGCCACATGCCCCCGCTAGCGGGGGCTGGCTCGCGAAGCGAGACTGGGGGGCGCCGGGCTGTCCCCAGTCTCATTTCGCCTTCAGTTCCCGCTTATCGTATGCAACCTGCACTCCATGTCCCCCGTTGGGCGGCCTGACCGCCCAACGGGGGACTGCCGGTTTCGGTGCAAGAAGCCGGCCCACGCGCCCTCAGCGCGTGTTGCGGTCGTAGATCGCGGCCATGCCCTTGAAGATGAGGTCGGGGTCGTAGATGTCGATCAGCGTGGTGTCGTCCTTGAACACGCGGCCGAGCCCGCCGGTGGCCACGACCTTGAAGTCCTCGTCGATCTCGTCGTGGAACTGCTGGATGGTCCTCTCGATGCCGCCGAGGAAGTTGTAGTACAGGCCGGCCTGCATCGCGGTCTTCGTGGACGTGGCCAGGATCGACTGCGGGCGCGTGATCTCGATCTCGGGCAGCTGCGCGGTCTCGCCCCACAGCGCCGCGGCGGCGGTGCGGATGCCCGTGGTGATGATGCCGGCCGTGATGGTTCCCGAGGCGTCCACGTAATCGAAGGTGGTGGCCGTGCCGAAATCGGCCACCAGTACCGGCCCGCCGTAGGAGACGTAGGCCCCGACGCTGTCGGCGAGCATGTCGGCGCCCAGCGACTTCGGGTCGTCGATGCGGATGTTGATGCCGGTTCTGATGCCGGGGCCCACGACCATCGGGTCGATCCGCAGGAACTTGACGATGCTCGCGCGGAACGAATGCATGACCTTCGGCACCACGGAGGCGATGATCACGTCGTCCACATCCTGCGGTTCGAAGCCGCTCAGCGCGAGGAACTGGGTGATCATCAGCCCGTACTCGTCCGAGGTGTGGTTCGACTTGGTGGTGATGCGGTATGTGCCGACGATGTCGTCGCCGTCCAAAAAGCCCAGAACGATGTTCGTGTTGCCGATATCGACCGCGATGAGCATGATGCCCCCTTAATCCGACGTGGGACCCAGCGTGGTGCCCGGCTTTCCAGTGTAGCCCCGTCGCTATAATGGCGTGCGGCGGACGACCCGCAAGGGCGGCCAGCCGGCATATCACATAAATAAAAGAGGGAACCATGTCCGAAAACAATGGTGCGCACGGCGAATCCGGCGCAACCGACGACATCGACAACACGACCGGCGCGGGCAACGCGCCGAACGGCGCAGGCAGCGCGCCCGGCGCAGGCAGCGCGGCCAGCACCGACGCGAGCCTGGAATCACGCGCCAAGACCGCAAAGCAGGGCTTCAATTGGTGGGTGGTCGCCGTCATCGCCATCATCGCGGTGGTGGCGGTCGTACTGGGCGTCACCCTGTTCAAGCCCAAATCCGACGCGAACGGCAACGCCGCGGCCGACTCCGGCAGCGCGGCCGGCACCGTCACCATCGGTCTGAAGCTCGCCCCGACCAATCTTGACATCCGCAACCAGTCCGGCTCCTCGCTCGACCAGGTGCTCATCGGCAACGTGTACGAGGGACTTGTCGCGCGCGACTCGGACAACCAAGTCGTGTCCGCCATCGCCAAGAGCTGGGATGAGTCCTCCGACGGCCTGACCTACACCTTCCATCTCAACAGCGGCATGACCTTCTCCAACGGCGACGCGCTCACCGCCGAGGATGTGGTGTGGTCGATCAACGACCTCATCAAGAACCAGTACCACGACGCCGACTCGCTGAGCATGGTCAAATCGGTCGAGGCGCAGGGCGACGACACCGTGGTGCTGACGCTGAAGACCCCGAACGCGAACCTGCTGTGGACGCTTACCGGCCGCCCGGGCCTGGTGTTCGACAAGGACGCGAAGTATGACGCGAAGACCGAGGCGATCGGCTCCGGCCCGTACACCGTCTCCAAATTCGTGACCAACGACTCGATCACCTTCAAGGCCAACGACAAGTACTGGGGCAAGAACAAGGCCAAGACCGGCACCGTCGTCGTCAAGTACTTCGCCGACGACAACGCGGCGGTCAACGCGCTCAAGTCCGGCAGCGTGCAGGTGCTCGCGCCGATCAGCCCGAACCTGTCCTCGTCCCTGGACAGCGCCAAGTTCACGGTCAAGGCCGGCGACGACACCGACAAGTACGTGATGGCCTTCAACTCCATCGGCGCGAAGACCTCCGACAAGCGCGTGCGCCAGGCGATCCGCTACGCGATCAACCACGACGAGCTCATCGCCTCGCGCGGTGGCGCCGACACGGCGCTCGGCGGCCCGATCCCGTCGCTCGACCCCGGTTACGAGGACCTGACCGGCCTGTACCCGTACGATCTGGACAAGGCCAAGTCGCTGATGGCCGAGGCCGGCTACTCGGAGTCGAAGCCGCTCGAGCTGCGCCTGACCTACGCGAACACGTACGGCACCGAGCTCGGAGACCAGCTGCGCTCGCAGCTGGCGAAGATCGGCATCGACCTGAAGGTCAACGTGGTCGAGTTCTCCACCTGGCTGCAGGACGTGTACACGAACAAGGACTACGACATCTCGCTCGTGGACCACAACGAGAGCCATGACTTCTACCAGTGGGCCACGCCGGACTACTACTACAACTACGACAACGCCGAGGTGCAGAAGCTCTACCAGCAGGCCATCGCCTCGACCTCCGACAAGACGCGCGACGAGCTGCTGGCCAAGGCCGCGAAGATCGTCTCCGAGGATGCGCCGGCCGACTGGCTGTTCAACTACCGCGTCACCACCGCGTGGGCGAACGGAGTGACCGGCTTCCCCGTCAACCTCAACCAGACGCTCCTGCCGCTCTACAACCTGGCCTACACGCCCGCCAAGTAACGCTCTGGCTCCCCTCCTTGAGGGGAGCCAAACACCGTAAACAAATTCGTAAGCGAAGCAATGACGCGGAATCCCGGCCGCTCTCGGCCCCGCCTTCCGCGCCTCATCGCTTTCTCGGAAAGGAACCGCCATGCGATTCGTGGCCCGGCGCCTGTTGCTGTTCATAGCGGCGCTGTTCGGCGTGTCCGTCGTCGTGTTCGCCGCGTTGCGCATCCTGCCCGGCGACGTGGCATCGGTGATGGCGGGCCTCAACTCGCCGCCCGAGCGCGTCGCCGCGCTGCGCGCGCAGCTCGGTCTTGACCGCCCGCTGGTCGCGCAGTACGCCGACTGGATGGGCGCGCTGCTGCGCGGCGACTTCGGCACCTCGATCCTGACCGGCCGATCAGTGACGGCCCTGGTCGGCTCGCGCGCCGCGATCACGTTCCCGCTGATCGTGCTCGGCCTGGCGATCGCCATGGCGATCGGCATCCCGCTGGGCTGCGCGGCGACGCTCGCCCGTTCGCCGCGCGTGCGCGCCGCGTTCCACGTCGCCGGTCTGATCGGCGGCGCGATCCCCGCCCTGTGGAGCGGCCTGCTGCTGATCCTGCTGTTCTCGAAGGGCACCGGACTGATCGGCATCTTCCCCTCGCAGGGGTTCCCGCTCGACGGTTGGGCGTCGCCCGGCTCGGCGATTGTCTCGCTGATCCTGCCGGCCCTGTCGGTCGGCATCATCGTCGGCGCCGGCATCATGCGGTACACGCGGTCCGCGCTCGGCGACGTCGCCTCGACCGGTCACATCGACATGGCGATGGCCTGCGGCATGACCCGCACGCAGGCGGTGCTGCGCGTCGGCCTGCGGCTGGCCACCCCGCAGCTCGTGTCGGTGATCGGACTGACCTTCGCCGAGATGATCACCGGCGTGATGGTCATCGAAAACCTGTTCGCGCTGCCCGGCATCGGCTCCGGGCTGGTCACCGACGTCGGCAACCGCGATCTGATCGCCGTGCAGAGCGAGCTGTTCATGCTCGCCGCGTTCTTCCTGTTCATCGGACTGATCGTCGATCTGGCGCATCGCGTGCTCGACCCGCGCCTGAAAACCGCCACCAGCACCACGGAGGTGAGCGCATGAGCGTGCACGAACCATCCCCATCCGCATCCTCCCCATCTTCCGCCGGCATGGCAGGCGTTGCCGGGCACAGGCCGGGCGCCTCGCGCGCGCCGGGTATGGTCCCGATCGTCCTGCGCTCCATGTGGCGGCGCGGCGAGGGCAAATTCGCACTGACGGTACTGGGCCTGTGGCTGGCGGTGGCCGCGGTGTCGATCGTATGGGTGCCGCGCCCGCTCTCCGAAACCGACGGATACCACGTCTGGGCCGCGCCTTCGGCCGGCCATTGGCTGGGCACCGACGGCACCGGCGCGGATGTGTTCAGCTGGCTGATGGCCGGCTCGCGCACCAATCTGCTCATCGTCGTGCTGACCGTGCTGTTCGCGGCCGCGTTCGGCATGCTGCTCGTCGCCGCGATGGTCGCGCGCAGCACCGCGCTCGCCAGCACGTCCGTCGTGGTGGTCGATGCGCTGATCTCGATTCCGACCGTGCTGCTGGCGCTGATCCTGGCGGTGCCGCTCGGCGCGTCGATCACCGTGATCGTGGTCGCCTGCGGGTTCGGATACGGGTTGAATCTGGCCCGTGTGGCACGGCCCACCGCACTGCTCGCCGCGCGGTCATCCTACGTGGAGTCCGCCTTGGCGAACGGGGCTTCGGGTTCGCGCGTGTTCGCCGCGCATATCCTGCCGAACATCATGCCGGTGCTGTCCGTGCAGCTGTCGCTGTCCGCCGGAACGGCGGTGCTGGCCGAAAGCGGGCTGACCTATCTGGGCATCGGCGTGCCGTCCGGCGTGCCGAGCTGGGGGCATTCGCTCGCCACCTCGGTCAAATTCATCAACGTATACCCCCTGACCGTGCTGTGGCCCGGCCTGATCGTCACGCTGGTGGTCGTCGCGCTCAACGTGTTCGGCGATCTGCTGCGCGACGCCGCCGACCCGCTGTCCAATCCGACGCTGCGGTCGGCGGGTGCGGCAGGATCGGCGGATGCGCCAGACGCTGCGGATGCGTCCGGTGCCGAGGTCGCGCCCGGAACGGCAAAGGAGTTGTCATGAGCGTTGCGATTCGGGGATTGAACATTACCATCGGCGGCAAGTCCATTGTGCGAGACGTGAATATGGACATCGCCGACGGCGAGCGTGTCGGGCTCGTCGGTTCGTCGGGATCGGGCAAGTCGATGATCTCCAAGGCGATCATGGGATTGCTGCCGGCTACGGCGAGCGTGTCCGGGTCGATTCTCATGGGCGACGCGCAGGTGGTCGGCGCGTCGGATGCCGCGCTCGCCGACCTGCGTGGCCGGTATGCGGGCATGGTGTTCCAGAATCCGGGCTCGTCGTTGAATCCGGTGATGACCGTCGCGCAGCAGATCGCGCTGCCGCTGCGGCTGCACTACGACCTGAACCGCGCGGAGCGGCTGGACCGCGTGCGCGCGATGCTCGACAAGGTCGGTCTGCCGCAGGATGCGCAGGGCAAGTATCCGCACGAGTTGTCGGGCGGGCAGCAGCAGCGCGTCGGCATCGCGACGGCGCTCGTCACCTCGCCGAAGCTCATCATCGCCGACGAGCCGACCACCGCGCTCGATTCGATCATCCAGCGGCAGATCGTCGAGCTGCTCGTCTCGCTGGTCGACGACGCCGGCGCCTCGATGCTGTTCATCACCCATGATTTCGCCGTGCTCGCCCACGCCACCACGCGCTGTTACGTGCTCGACGCGGGAAGCATCGCCGAAACCGGCCCAACCGCGGCGCTGCTCGACGCCCCGGCCGAGCCGCAGACCCGTCGGCTGGTCGACGCGGCCCGTAACCTGTCGCTGGTGCGCGGCTCCGAAGCGTATGCGGATGACGGTGGTCCGGCGTCCGGCGTTGGTTCCGTTGGCGGCGACGGTTGCAAGGGAGGTCGGTCATGAGCGGTCGGTCTGATGCGCGTGATGGAGCGCCGCTGCTTCGCGGGCGGGCCATCGACAAGTCGTTCGGCCGGAGGTCCGGGCGCCGGCAGGTGCTGTTCGGCGTGGACGTCGAGGTGCATGCGGGGGAGTGCCTTGCCGTGATCGGCGGCTCCGGCTCGGGCAAGTCGACGCTGACCCGGATTCTGCTCGGGTTGGAATCCGCGGACGCCGGCGTGGTCGAATACGGGGGGCTGCCCGTCTTCGGCGGGCGCGGATCCGCGGGATTGCGGGCCCTGCGCCATGAATCGGGGCTGGTGTTCCAGGATCCGTTCTCGTCGCTCGACCCGCGCTGGCGTATCGGCAGATCGGTCGCCGAACCGCTGGCATTGCAACGGCGTGACTGGCCGAAGGATCGCATCGCCGCGCGTGCGGCCGAGGCGCTGGCGACGGTCGGGCTGGACCCGGCGGTGTTTCTGGACCGGTATCCGGTCGACCTGTCGGGCGGGCAGGCGCAGCGCGCGGTCATCGCGCGTGCGATCGTCAACGAGCCCAAGGTGATTCTGGCCGATGAGCCGATGAGCGCGATCGATGTGGCCGCGCGCATCCAGATCCTCGACGCCTTCGCCGCGATCCGTGAAACACGGCGTGAAACGGCGTTGATCATGGTGTCGCACGATCTGGGTGTAGTGCAGCATATCGCCGATCGCATTCTCGTGCTGCACGACGGCCGCGTCGAGGAGGCCGGCCCCACGGCCGACGTGCTCGGCGCCCCCCAATCGGCATACACCCGTCAGCTCATCGAGGCCGCCTCGTTGTAGTCGCGTTGGGGCTGCGCCGGCCGATGCCGGCGGTCGGCGCGCTGCAGCATCTTGCGGCGCAGATATCGCAGCGGGTGATGCCGGCGGTCATAGTCGTCGATATACCGCTGCGTGATGCGGTTGGTCTCGGCGAGTCCTTCGTCGCTGATGCCGCGTTCGCGGCGGTAGTCGTCGATGGTTTTGGGATGATGCACGGCGCTCATGCGTTCTCCTTGGTCCGTATGGCGCTGAGATGCTCTTTGCTCTGTGCATGCCCCCGCTGGCGGGGGCTGGCGGCGCAGCCGACTGGGGGTGGTCTTGACTGTCGTGTGTGCACTGATAGCGTACCTTTGCCGATTGACGCGGAGGCCGCTTGGTGCTATGGTTAGTTACATAAGTAATTAACCAATGAGGTTGTCGGGGTGCCGACCGGACGGCGCGCGTATCGGCCGCCCGGGATGAAGGAGGTGGTCGGGCCGTGCATTTCGACGATTCCAGCGGCGTGCCGCTGTTTAGGCAGGTGGCGAACCAGCTTGGCGAGGCGATTGCGGCCGGCGTCTACGGCGAGGGCGAACAGGTGCCCAGTACCACAGAAATCTCCGCCGCATACCGCATCAATCCGGCGACCGTGCTCAAGGGCATGAACCTGCTGGTCGATCAGGGCTTGTTGGAAAAGCGCAGGGGTCTGGGCATGTTCGTCACCGCCGGTGCGGGGCGGCGCGCGCAGCGGGCCAAACGCGAGGAATTCCTCGATACCGGCCTCAAGCAATTCATCGGCGAGGCCAAGCGGCTCGGATTCGACGCCGACGAGCTGGTCGAGCTGATCAGAAAGGGGTATGCGTCATGACGGTGAACGGATATTCGCCGGTGGCGGCGACGGGCGGGTCCGGGCTGTTGCTATGTGTGCCGCGGCTCGTCGGTCGGGATCGAGAGGAGGGGCGTACGCCATGTGCCTGACCATTACCAATCTCAGCAAGACCTACGGCGGCGTGGCCGCGCTCGACAAGGTCAATCTCACCCTGCAGCCGGCCATCTACGGGCTGGTCGGGCGCAACGGCGCCGGCAAGTCCACGTTGATGGGCATCATCGCCAACCGGTTGCTGCCCAGCGGCGGCACGGTCGCGCTTGATGGGGCGAACGTGCGCGAGAACGAATCCGCGCAGGGTCGTATCTACCTGGTAGACGAGACGGTGCCGTTCATGATGGGCGTGCGCGTCAGTACGATCTTCCGCCGCGAGGGCCGGTATTATGGCGGTTTCGACTGGGGGTTCAGCTCGCGCATGCTCGCCGAATTCGGCATTCTGCCTGGGGTGATGTACGGCGCGCTGTCGCTCGGCCAGCGCATGATCGTGCGGCTGGTGGCGGCCCTGTGCGTGCCGGTCGACGTATTGCTGCTCGACGAGCCGGTGATCGGGCTCGACGCGGCGAACCGGCAGCTGTTCTACCGGTTCCTGCTGGAGTCCTACAACGACCGGCCGCGCACGATCGTCGTGTCCACGCACATCATCGACGAGATCGCCCATGTGGTCGAGCGCGTGGCGATTCTCGACCGCGGGCGCATCGTCGACGAATTCACCGCCGAATCGGTCGGCTCCCGTGCCACCGCGCTCGTCGGCGATGCGGAGCGCGTGATGCGGTTCGTGGAGGAATGCGGGCTACGGGTCATCTCCCGCGAGGATATGGGCCGACTGGCGACCGTTACCGTTCGCGGCGGGATCGACGCGAACGATCTGCCCGAAGGCATCGTCGCCAGCGGGCTGGGATTGCAGGAATACGTGATTCGCGCCACTGCCGTGGGCGGCGATGATCCGCGAGTCGAGGAGGGATCGAAATGACCACTGCACGATTGGCCTCCGGAAGGCCGAGGTTCAGCCGGCAGTTCCGGCTCACCCTGCGCCGGTGCCTGACGCTGTACGGCGTGATGCTCGCGGCGGCGCTGGCCGTGCTCGCCATACTGTGCTACCAGCGCTGGCATCTGCAGGATATGTGGTTCGGCATGGCCGCAAGCGTCGACGTCGAGTGGTTCCTGTTCCCGATCATGGTGTTCGCGGCGCTGGCGTGGCAGTGGTTCTTCTTCGACGGGGCGCTGTGCCACGGGGTATCGCGCCGGTCGTACATGAAGGTTTCCGCGGCGGGCGGCGGCATCGCGGCGCTGGCCGTGTCGGTGGTGGTCGTCGCCGCCCGCCGTGTGTTGATGATCGGCGGGGTGGGCGCAGCCGGCGGGCATGGGGTGGAGGATCCGTTCCACGCGCCGCTGTCCGAGCGGTTCCTGTATGCGTGGCGAAGCGAATGGTACGAGTCCGTCGGCGAGAAGGTTGTGATCGCCCACGGGCCGGAATATTCCGGGATGCTGCCCGCCGGAACGCTGTTCATGTTCCTGGGGTTTCTCTCGCTGATGCTCGCCTGCGTGGCGTTGGGCATGGCGCTTGGCGCGCTGCTGGCCTGGATCGGTGGCAAGGGGACCGTGGCGCTTGGGTGTTCCGTCGTCATGCTGTGGATGGTCGGCAACGGCGTGCTTCAGCTGGCGACCGTGGAACGGATGCCGTGGCTGGCGCGGCTGAACGAGGCCGGATCGCCGTTCAACCGATTGGCGCAGCTGATCGGCGGCCAATTGGCCGCATACCCGGGGCAGGGGCGGATCATCTACACCTATGTCGTATGGATTCCGCTTATGGCGTCGCTGGTCCTGTTCGGCCTGTGCGCGTGGGGCGCGCATCTGCTGACTCGGCGCCGCGAGCTGCACGCCGCCCGCCAGCGCCTGATCTAGCGATTGGCGTCATTGGTTCGCTTACTATGTCTGGCTCCCCTCTTTGAGGCTCAGCCTCAAAGAGGGGAGCCAGACATAGTACACGAACTTATGGCGCGGCAGTGGTTTGTCTTGTGCGCAATTGAGTGGTGCACGCCCCCGCTGGCGGAGGGCTGTCGGCGTAGCCGGCTGGGGGCGGTCGAAAACACCACAACGCCAAGCATCCGACCGCCCTCCGGCGGCACGCGCCACCGGAGGTTTCAGTTGGCGATGTTGAAGTCGCCTCCGGTGTAGAACGAGACGACCGACTGCACGATCTGGCGGGTCATGCTCACATACGCCTCGTCATCGCGCCAGGCGACATGCGGGGTGAGGATGATGCCCGGCACGTCGCGCAGCGGATCGTCCATTGGCAACGGTTCGTGCTCGTACACGTCGAGCGCTGCGCGGATGTCGCCGCGCAGCAGGCGGGCGGTCAGGGCGCCTGGTTCGATCACTTCGGCGCGCGCCGTGTTGATGAACAGCGTTCCCGGGCGCATGCGGTCGAGGTGCTCCGGCTTGACGATGCCCGCGGTCGCCTGCAGCAGCGGCATATGCAGGCTGACGATGTCCGCGCGTTCCATGAGATCGCCCATGTCGTCGACCAGCTCGACGCCGAGTGCGTCCGCCACGGCCTGATCCGTATGCGAATTCCACGCCATCACCTGCATGCCGAATCCGTTGGCGATGCGCGCCACGGTCTGGCCGATGCCGCCGAATCCGATCAGCGCCAGCTTCTTGTCATGCAGGGCGTAGCCGTCGGCGCCGGTCCAGTCGCCTGCGCGCACCTCGGCGTTCAGGCGCCCAACCTCGCGGGCGAGTTCGAACAGCAGCGCGAAGGTGTGTTCCGCTACGGCGTGGTCGCCGTAGTGCACCACATTGCAGACGCGAATGCCGCGCCTGCGGGTTTCGGCGAGATCGATGTAGCTGGCCACGCCGGTGCCGCTGAAGGCGAAGCAGCGTACATGGCCGCTGAACCGGTCGAGCATATGGGGTGTGACATGGAAGCCGACCACCATCACCGCGCTCGCGTCGGCGGTGCGCGAGAGGATCGTGTCCTCGTCCAGGGTGTAGTCGGTGTACATGCGCACGCGCGCGATATCGTGCAATAGCGGCAGATTCGCCTTGAACGGTTCGATCATCGCATGCAGCACCACCGGCATCACGACCAGCGGCAGATCGGTGCGTTCCGGTTGCGTTTCAATGAGGGGATTGGTTTCGCTCGTGCTCATACCTGTACCCTAAACCGTCCGGTACCCGAGTGAATGCGCCGGTATGCCGAGTTGTCGGTGCGATGGGTTGTAGAGATCCTGCGATGAAACGTTATATCTTCTCTGATGTATCGTTATATCGCCGCAGAAATCATGCCGTCTTCCGATTCGCGCACCGACAACTTGAGGGTACGGCGCAAACGGGCGCCGTATGAGTCCGTGCGTCGGAGCGGGGCCCGTTTTCCGGCGGCGGGGAGGCGTCGTTCGCTTGTTCGAATGGCCGACATGCGCTATTATGAAGTTAACTTCATATGAAGTGAACTTCAGATTTGCGGCGATGCGAAGGTGGGCGCCGTTCATGCGCCGGCGGGAGGTGATGCGGGTCGATGAGGACCAAGGTTCGCGAATACCGGCGGATGGCCGGCATGACGCAACAGCAGTTGGCGGATGCCGTGGGCGTTTCGGCGCGCACGATCATCTCCATCGAGAAGGAGCAGTACAGCCCCTCGCTCATGCTCGCCTACCGCATGGCGCGGTTGTTCGGCACCAGCGTCGAGGAGTTGTGCCTGTTGGAAGACAATCTGCGCATGGAAGGCGAGGGGGAGTGAACTATGCCAGGGAGTTGGCGCTGGTGATGCTGGGAGTCGACGTTGTGTACATCGTGCATCTCGTCGCGACCTTCGTCGCGCAGCGGTATTACGAGAGCCGGATGTGAGCCGGCGTACGCATCAGTCAGGCCGGCGCCATAACCGTGCGAACTGGTTTATCGCCATGGCGTTGCGTAATTCGAAGGGTCAAGCGTAAAAGGAAGGTGTGGCATGAAAACGCGGAAGATGTCTCTGCTGGGCAATGCCGTGGCTGACATCATATTGATCGTGATCTATGCGCGGGATGTATTCCAATCGGCGGATTCGTTGCCGGTGAACGCCATTCGGATCATATGCATAGCGATGTTCGTCGTACTGGGAATCACCCACGTGCTGGGTGCGTTTTCCCCGGCGGTCCGGCTGGCGGCGGGTATCGACAAGCCCGAGGATGAGCGCGACCGGTTCATCGTGATGAAGACCAATGCGATGACGCTGCGCATCGTCGAAGGGGTGATTCTGGTATGCGGCATAGTTCTGCATTTCGTCAGCAGCGGGCTCGGCCGAGTCGAGTTGGAATACGCCGCTGTGGCCCTGTTCGCGGTGGTGCTGCTCATAACCGTGATCGGCACGGTGCTGTCCGTGTACTACCAGAAAGTGCTGTGAGGGGCGTTCATGGGCAATCCGTATGACGATGGGCGATTCATCGAGGGAATCGCAATCGATTGGGACGCCGTCGATCCTCATTCGTATGTGAGGAGGATTCCGGCGCTGCGCGCATTGGAACGATTGGACTTCGACGAGCCGGTGACTTTTCTCGTCGGCGAGAACGGCACCGGCAAGTCGACGCTGTTGGAGGCGCTCGCCGTCGCCTACGGGTTCAACGCCGAAGGCGGCACGCTGAACTACCGGTTCTCCACCTATGACGATGTCTCAGATCTCGGCGATGCCATGCGCGTCGGGCGGGGGCGCGGCAAAACGCAGTCGAGCTATTTCTTCCGTGCCGAGAGCTTCTTCAATGTGGCGACCAAGGCGCGGGAATATGGGGGTTCCGTTCCGAGATCGGCGGTACTGACGCATTTGCATGAGCGGTCTCATGGCGAGAGTTTTCTGGACTTTTTCCAAGCGTTCGGCGACCCGGGGCTCTATCTGATGGACGAGCCCGAGGCCGCCTTGTCCCCGCAGCGTCAGCTCACCCTGCTCGGGCAGCTCCATGACCGGTCCCGCCATGGCTCGCAGTTCGTCATTGCCACCCACTCGCCGATCCTGCTCGGCCTTCCCGGCGTCGCGATCCTCGATTTCGACGGCGGCGCGATACGCCCCTGCGCCTACGAGGACACCGCAAGCTACCGCGTCACCGAACTGTTCGTCAACCACCACGAGGCGGTGCTGCGTCATCTGCTTGATGAATGAGGGATGATGCCATTGCCGTGCGGCTGGACTATTGCGTCGATGGACATACGTCGGACACACGGCAATGGTGTCGATTCCTATGATCGTTGAGTCGCGGTGGCAAGTTTCGTCGCGAGTTCGGTCAGATTCATGTCGTTGGCCTTCTGCACCTGCTGATAGAGTGTATTGACCTTTGGATCGTCCCAGTCGACCAGTCCTCCGACCATGGTTCCAGTGATCGTGGCGACGGTGTCGGTGTCGTACCCTATGTTGACGGCATCAATGACGGATTGCAGGGCATCTCCTTTATTCAGCGCGATAATGCCGAATGCGCACGGCACTGCTTCGCTGATATGCAACCCGCTGCCCACAACCTCGGACAATGCGCGCAGTTTTTCGTCTTTGGCGTGACCGCTGTCTGCGATTTCCAGAGCGAGTTTGATACGGCGAATGACGCTTGGGCCGGAAACGACGCGCGACACTCGTGCCGCAATATTCTCGCCTCGGATGGCGCCGTAGACTCCCGCCGCAATGATGTCGCGATAGGTTGCGTGCTCTGCCAATCCTGCGCTGGATGCAGCGGCAGTGGCGCATGCGCCGCTAATCGCCAGTGAGTTGTCATGAGTGACCTGCGTTATGGTGACGGCGTCGGCTACTGCACCTTCGATATCGTCGGAATGCAGCATGGCGGCGGGGGCGATCTTCATCGCGGCCCCATTGGTGGCCTTGGATGCGTAGTCCACGGTCACGGCTCCGGGAAGTGGCTGCATCCTGCGGTTTGGATCCCGGTACATGGCGATCGCGGTGCGAGTTGTTGGTCCGGCGAAGCGGTCGAAGTATTTCGGCACATCGGACCAGGCCAGCATGGCCCGGATGACGGTCTCCTTGTCTATTGTTCCTTGGTTGTCCACTATCGCATTGGACAGGAACCAGATCTGGGAGAAGTCGTCAGTGCATTCCCCGGCTTCATTGCCTAGCGCGAAATTCTGTTTTCCTGGTTTCAGGAAGGTGCTTACGGGACCGTGATACATGGCCCTGATTTGATCAAAAGTGAGATTCTCGGTCGCGGCCCCCATCGAATCGCCGATCGCGGCCATGGCCAGCACTCCTTGGATTTTGTTTTCCGTAGTCATTGCAGTGTCTCCTTGCTGTTGAATGGTCTGATGCCGATTACTTGTTGATTGTTCCCATTTCGGCTTCCGGGTCCTTGACTCCGAAGATGAGCGTAAGAACCATGCCTCCGATGAACGATATGGCCAGTCCGATGATGTACGCCCACAGGGTCGGGCCGGCAAATGCCGGAATGGTGGTCAGGCCTCCGAAGACGAACGCGTTTCCGACGACGCTGAACAGTCCCATGAATGCGCCTCCCATCGCTGCGCCAAGGCATCCTGCGACTAATGGGGATTTGAATCGTACTCCCAGACCGTAGATGGCCGGCTCCACGATGCCGGAGAGCATCACGGACGCGATGGCGGTCAGTGAGAAGTTGCGTAGTGTCTTATTCCGGGACTTGAGGAAGATGGCGAATGCGGCGCCAGCCATGCCGAAATTGGCGTTGGCGCCGTACGCGATGAACGGGCTGCTGCCGGTTTTGGCGATTTCCGGGATGATGACCATGGTGTTAGGAGCCCAGTGTACGCCGAACATGATGAGAATGTTCCAAATACCGCCGGTGATGGCTCCAGTCACGATCTGGTTGATATTCGCGAGCCACGCGACTCCTGCGGCCATGCCGACGCTGATGTAATTGCCCAGGGGTCCGATAAGGAATGCGGCTAGGGGAACGAAAATGAGTAGAAGCACCGTGGGGATGACGATCATGTGCAGGCTGTTGGGGATCCGCTTCTTCAACCAGTGGTCGACCTTGGATTGCAGCCATGTGGTGATGATTGCGGGAATTACCTGGCTGGTGTAATTGAAAACCGGAATGGACAGTCCGAAGAAGCTGACGAAATTGCCGCCGTCGCCTTGAACGAGCGATATGAAGTCAGGCATGATGAGAACCCCCATAACCGCCATGGCGATGTATGGAGTCGTATCGAATCGTTTTGCGGACGTCAGGGCGACAAGTAGCGGAAGGAAATAGAAAACGCTGGTCGCGGCGAGTTTGAGGAGCAGGTTGGCATTACTGTCTTCCGGTAGAAGACCGGTTTCGTTGGCAAGAATGGTGAATCCGCGCAGTAGGCCGGAGCCGGCAAGCAAAGGCAGCAGCGGGGAGAAGATGCTGACGACGAGCGCAATGAAAGCGTTGAGCCATTTGTGTCGTTTGTTGGATTGTGGTGCGGTTTTATCTCCGGAGGTGGCGGTTTCCCCCTTGGCGGAGATTCCGTCATCCGGGACTCCGGATCGAGCCGTTTGCCATGCCGCAACAAACGCCTCGTACACCTCACCCACTGTCAGTCCGATGACGATCTGCAGGCCTGAGTCGTTGTCGGCGATACCCGCCACTTCGGGCAATGACGTTAGTCCTGGTATATCGACCTTGCTGCGATCTTTGATTTGAGGTCGAAGTCGAGTGGCGCAGTGCGTCACGGAGATGATGTTGTCGGGCCCTCCCATCAGGTCCAGCAGCCGTTCTGCGAATTGTTCGTTGTTCATGATTGTCCTCCGTGTACTTCTCTTCGTTGAGACGTTTTATCCAGTAGAACAGACCTTAAGACGTTAATACGTCTTAAGGTCTACTATTGATTGTAGGGGCAGAACGAAGAAAAGGCAACATTCGCATGGTGTTGCAGACACGCGTAATGCATGCTGTGTCGTAGTGCATGGAATACATTGGTATCCCAGCAATACTATTGACGCTACGCGTGAGGATTCGCAAATGCAGACGGCAATCAAATATCAGATCATCCATGATGAGCTGAAAGCCGAGATACTGGACGGGAAATATCGGCCGGGGGATACGTTCCCCTCGGAGCCGGAACTGCAAACTAGATTTGATGCAAGCCGTGTTACGATCCGTCGTTCGGTGCAGATGCTGGTGGATGAAGGATTCCTCAAGCGTATGCAGGGCGTCGGTACCGTGGTGATCAGCGATAAGCAGACTTTGCAGCTTAAAAACCTTGTAAGCTTTGCCGACGAGAACAAGTCTCGAAAAACATCTTCAGTTGTTGTGATGTCAGACCCGGCAATGGAGGCATCCCCTTTGGTGTGTTCGCAGCTGAATATCACGCCAGGTTCGAAGGTTGCTTGTCAGGAGAAGGTTCGTGTCGGAGAGGGGGTTCCTCTGGGATTCCAGCGAGTGTATGTTCCATCCACCATCGGTCTTACGGACAAGGAGCTTTCGCTTCCAGAGGTAAGTCTTTATGAATCGTTGTCGGCGAAGGGGCACGCTGTGTACAAGGCTGAGGAGACCATCGAAGCGGCCTTGTGCGATGATCGGTTAGCCGATCTTCTGAAGATTCAGAGCGGTACGCCGTTGCTCTACGTGCAAAGAATCACTGAGGACCGGATTGGTACCCGGGTCGAGTATGCCGAGATATATTACCGTGGGGACCAATACCACTATCGGATTCAGCTGCAGGCTCCTGATGCGGATGCAGTGCCGGAAGGCTGACAAAAAATACTTGAATGTGGTTGGAGCGTTACGCGATGCGCAGTGCCCCCGACCACATTATTGTGCTGAATTAGCGCATATCCCTGCTGGTGCCGGTATCGGTCGCGTCGCCAATCGGGGTTGACGGTCTGCATGGCTACGCCGTCGGCCATAAGCGTGAATCCGTGCTTCTGGTAGAACGTGGCGTTCTTGCTTTCCTCGGGCATGACTTCGACATACAGGTAGTCGCGGTACTTCTCCTTGACCATCTCGACCATATGGCCGGCGATGCCGCGTCCTTGGTATGCGGGGTCGACCAGCACGTAATGCATGTACGCGAGCATCGCGCCGTCGTCCAGCGTGCGCACCAGACCGACCAGGCGGTCGCCGTCCCACGCGGAGATCACCGTCGACGAGCCGAGCAGCGCCCGGTGCAGGTGTTCCGGGTATTGGCCGGACGCTCATCCGACCGACAGGAACAGCTGCTGCACCTGATCCTGCGTGAACTTCTTCTCTTCGGTGTATGTGATGTCGGTATTCGTGGTGGCCATTTGTGTATCCCCTGTGCTGTCGATGATCTGCTGGCGTATCGTGCTCCGCGCCGTACCGTGCATGCGGGTGCCGGGCGCGCTTGACCGTTCATCGTATTGCGATGCCATCCGAAGGATGAGCGCTCGTCCATATGATGGATCGCGGGTGAATTGCTTCGCTCGATCGGCTAGATATGTTATATACTTAGATATATGAACGATATAAAACATGATCCGCAGGAGGCGAGGTGGCCGGCGCTGTGGGTGCGCGCAGCCATGCGCACGGCGATTCTCGTCTGTCTTGAGGCCGGTCCGCTGCATGGGTACGCCATAGCTCTCGCGTTGGAGGGCCTTGGCTTCGGGCGGCCCAAGGGCGGTTCGCTGTATCCGATCCTCGAGGAGCTCAAATCCGCGGACGCCGTCGAGGATGAATGGGAGCAGAGCGAAGGTGGACCGGGACGCAGGGTTTACCGGCTTACCGCAGCGGGCGAAGATCGTCTGGCGCGTGAGCGCGGGCAGTGGGGTGCGATGGTTCTGGCGCTGGAAGGCGGCGGGGTCGCTCGATCCGGCGATGACGCCAAGGTCAGTGGTTGCACCGAGGCTGATGCTGCTGTCTCGGCTGATGGCATCATGCATGCTGTGTCGAGCCGGTCGCGGCGTTCGTGGCCGGTCTGATGCCGCTGTCTGCCGACGTTGCTGGTGGGGTGTTCGGCGGTCGACGATCGGCGGTGACAAGATGCGCGTATCGGCGAAGCAATCGATGATCATCATGATGGGGGATATATGACCGACAATCGATGGTCGGATTCGACCATGCGAACCATACGGGACTATGGCCGGGTTCGCGGCCGGTCCGAGGACAGCGAATGGGCGGCGGCCGCCGCCTGCGAACTCGCGGAACGGCAGCATGTCGAGGCCTTGAAGGTCGACGAGGCGCTGCTTGCCCAGCTGGATGAATTTCGTCATGGATGCGAGGGCGCTTGCCGTGCGGATAATGACCGCGGGGGCGATGGGAACGGTGTCGCCGATGGCGCTGAAGACTCCGGTGCCATTACGGTGTGCGGATCGGCTTCGGAGCGCCGCGATCGTGATGACGATGCCGTTTCGGGCGATCCGCTGCAGACCGAATATGCGTCCGCCTCCGCCGAGACGTTATTCGGGACGCCCGAGCGGTGGGCCTCCGAGCAGGCGTCACGGTGGAGCGAGGACGGCATCGATGTGTTTTCGTACGAGAAACCCGATTCGGTGCGACGTATCGTGGTCGCGGGTCTGGGCGCTTCGGCTCCGGTGTGCGCGCTGTTCTGGGTGGCCGCGCTGTGGAGTGCGGCTGGCCGTCATGCGTTGACACTGCCGTTGGCGTTCGTTCCGTCCGCGCCGATCGCCGGCGCGTTGCCGGCGGATGCGGGATTGTGGAGCGGGAACGGCATGTTCCCCATGTCTTCGCTGCTGTGGCCCCTGGCTGTAATGCTGATTTCCGGTTTGGCCACCAGTGTGTATCGCCGCGTGCTGCGGGATGTGTCATACGCATTGGCGGTGGTGACGACGGCGATCGTGGCGGTGGGTGGTGGCGTGGGATGCGCGGCCCTGACCGAGTGGCTGTTCGGCGCGCGACATGTCAACGCCGCGTGGATGCTGGCGACGGCGGTGTTCAGCGGGATCGCAAGCTGTGTGGTCGGCAGGATATGGAAGGAGCCCCGTAGGCGTGAGGGGGCCGATCCCGCGTCGAGCCCATTCGTGGATGACGCCACATGGCTGCGGGAGGTTGGGCGCCTGTTGCGAGAGCGTGGGGATATCACCGATCGCGCCGCGAGACGCATATGCCGTGATGCCCGGGACTATGCCACTGAAACCGGTTCCAGCCTGGTCTCTGAATTCGGCACGCCCGCCGAGTATGCGCATCGGCTGCGTGCGACGGCGGTCCGTGCGCGCCGGGCGCTGATGGGATGCATCTTGTCGACCGTGATGATGCTTACGCTTGTGGCGGTGCTGATTCTGCTGGCCGTGCATGGCGAATGGAGTGCGTCGTTGACCGTTCCCGCGGTGGTGTATGCCCTGATGCTCGTCGGTGTGCTATATGCGCTGATTGATGCGATTCGCGATTATCGGCGGGCCGCCATTCAGGCTTGTCGGTGATCCGTGCCGTCCGGGGCGTTCATGCGCACCCCGATCGCAGGTGCGTATCGGCCCGTTCTCGGGCTCGTGAGCGATCCGTTTTGTCTGGGGTATGGCGATTATGTCTCGGTGGGGCGGGCCTTAGCGGGGCGTTTCTTCTGGAGGATGGCGGTGGCGTCCCGCTGGTATGGCGTGGCGGGACGTTGCTGCCACAGGGTGGTGAAAGTGTCCCGTTTGGACGGCTCCGGGAGGGACGTTGCTGCCACAGGGTGGTAGGGGTGGCTCACTGGAGTAGTTGCGGCGGGGTGTTTCCGCCATGGTCTCATGGTTGTGCCTCGCTGGATCGGGTCTGGGCATGGCATTGTTTCTACGAGGTGGTGGTTGTGCTTCGCCGGGATGCGATCAGGAGTGGCCTTGCTTCTGGAGGATAGGAGGGGTGCCTCGCTGGGACTGCTATGGCGTGGTGCTTCCGATATGGTCTCATGGTCTGGCGTCGCAGGGTGGGGATGATCCTAGGCGGAGTGATGCTTCTGCAAGATAGGTGCCCTGCCTCGCGCTGGAATCCAATCCGCTCGAAGCATCGCTTATGGAAGGCCTCCGCCGGGAATCGCGGCCGAATCCGACACGCGGATGTCGTTGCGCGTGGTATCGTATGAGCCATGACCTATTTTTCATGTTGTTGTTGTCGCTGAACCGACGCCCTTAGGCGCGCGGTTGACAACGCATAACTTGAAATAGGATTCATTCTTCGCAATCCCGCAAATAGGGGCGGGGCGGCAATCATCGTGAATCGCGCATGCGGCGTGCGGCAATGCTCCATGGCTATGTTCAAGGAACATCGCATCGCAGATCGGAACGATAACGGAAACCATGCCGACCGTACCGGTCGCGCGGCATCGCTCCGGCGGATTTCGCGGTATCTCGGAATGATCGCCGGATGCTGGTCCGGAACGCTTCCGAACCGAATGAAGTGACCGGAGCCCGGCGGCAACCGCCGCAGCGCCGAAAGCGAAGAATCCTCCCGTTTCATCTGCACCTCAACCGATGAGCCCGGCGCATCAACCGGAATCCAATCGAAAAAACAACCAATCCCGGGCCCGGAACGGTACCTCGGATCGCAAGCAGCAGAAACGGAACGCATATCATGACCATCCACAACAGCCTCTCGGAACTCATCGGCAACACCCCGCTCGTCAAGCTCAACCACATTCCGCAGGCGGCGGGCGTCAAGGCCACCATCGCGGTCAAAGTGGAGTACTTCAACCCGGGCGGATCCTCCAAGGACCGCATCGCCGAGCGCATCATCGACGCGGCCGAGCGTTCCGGCCAGCTCAAGCCCGGCGGCGTGATCGTCGAGCCCACGTCCGGCAACACGGGCGTCGGCCTGGCGCTGGTAGCCCAGCAGCGCGGCTACCGCACGATCTTCACGCTGCCCGACAAGGTTTCCGAATCCAAGCGCGCGGTGCTGCGCGCCTATGGCGCTGAGGTCGTCGTGACCCCGACCGACGCCGGCCCGGACGATCCTCGCTCCTATTACCAGGTCGCCGAGCGCCTGGCCAACACGATTCCGGGAGGGTTCCGCCCGAATCAGTACGACAATCCCAACGGCCCGCTGAGCCATTACTACACCACCGGTCCGGAAATCTGGGAGGCGACCGACCACAAGGTCACGCATTTCGTGGCCGGCATCGGCACCGGCGGCACGATCTCCGGCACCGGCAAATATCTCAAGGAAGCATCGAATGGCGCGGTCACGGTGATCGGCTCCGACCCGCAAGGCTCCATCTATTCCGCCGATTCCGAGGCCGAAGTGCACCAGTACGACATCGAGGGCGTGGGCGAGGACTTCTACCCGAAGGCGTTCGACCGCAACATCACCGACGCCATCGTGCAGGTCAGCGACCGCGAGGCGTTCGAGATGACGCGTCGGCTCGCCGCCGAAGAGGGCCTGCTGGTCGGCGGGTCGTCCGGCATGGCCGTGGTCAGCGCGATCAAGTACGCGCTCGAGCACGATCTGGACGAGAACCAGACCGTCGTGCTGCTGCTGCCCGATTCCGGCCGCAGCTACCTGGAGAAGATCTTCAACGACGACTGGATGCGCGCGCACGGCTACGGCGACATCGTGGACCGCACCACCAAGCCGTCCCTCGCCGAACAGTATCTGTGATAGCGCGTTATCACCACAACCGATACCGACACCCCTGAAAAACACCCATCATCGTTTTACCCTCGAATTGAATCATCCCGAAAGGAACCAGTCATCATGACCATCTCCACCAACGCCGCAGCCCTTGCCGCAACCGCGCCCGCCACGCGCGCCATCCACGCCGGGCAGGAGCCCGATCCGACCACCGGCGCGGTCGTCACGCCGATCTACATGACCTCCACCTTCAAGCAGGACGGCGTTGGCGGATTGCGCAACGGCTATGACTACAGCCGCTCGATCAACCCGACGCGCAACTCCTTCGACGCGCAGCTCGCCTCCGTCGAGGGCGCGAAGTACTCGCTGAGCTTCTCCTCCGGACTGGCCGCGATCGACGTATTGCTGCGTTCGACGCTCAAGCCCGGCGACCGCATCCTGCTCGGCAACGACGTGTACGGCGGCACCTACCGACTGCTGTCCAAGGTGTTCGTGCCGTGGGGCATCGGCCTCGACGTGGTGGACATCACCGATACGGTGGCCGTGTCCAAGGCGCTCGAAGCCGCGCAGTACGCCTATATCTGGGTCGAGACGCCGTCGAACCCGCTGCTCAACATCACCGACATCGCGGCGACCGTCGCGGTGGCGCACGCCCATGGCGTCAAGGTGGCGGTGGACAACACCTTCGCCTCGCCCGTCCTGCAGCACCCGCTGGCCGATGGGGCCGACGTGGTGGTGTACTCGACCACCAAGTACATCGGCGGCCATTCCGACGTGGTCGGAGGAGCGGTGCTGCTCAACGACGACGAGCTGCGCGAGAAGGTGGCGTTCCTGCAGAATGCGGCCGGCGCGGTGCCTTCGCCGTTCGATTCGTGGCTGGATATCCGCGGTCTCAAGACGCTGGACCTGCGCGTCAAGCAGCACAGTCGCAACGCGCTGAAGATCGCGCAGTGGCTGGAAACCCGCCCCGAGGTGGAGCGCGTGCTGTATCCGGGCCTCGAATCGCACCCCGGCCATGAGATCGCCGCCCGACAGATGCATGGCGGTTTCGGCGGCATGGTCTCCGTGCAGATCGCGGCCGGCTTCGACGCGGCCAAGCGCTTCGTGGGCGCCACGCAGGTCTTCACGCTCGCCGAGTCGCTGGGCGGCGTGGAGTCGCTGATCGAGCACCCGGGCGCGATGACCCACGCTTCCGTGGCCGGCACCACGCTTGAAGTGCCGGCGAACCTGGTGCGTCTGTCCGTCGGCATCGAGGACGCCGACGATCTGATCGCCGACCTCGAGCAGGCGTTCAAGGCGATCTGATCGCCGTTGAAGGGGCCATTCCCCGTTGGGGGAGCGGCCCCTGGTCATGTTCGCCGCACTTCTTAGGCAGATTATCCATGTCGTAGGTAGGCGGATGAAGGGACCGCCTAACCGGCATGCCGTCGGCATGTCGGGCGACAGGCGGGGCGCTCTGGCGAGATGGCCGACCGAGGTTCGGATCGGGGCCGGGTTCGTGCCCTACACTGGAGGGCATGACAGCAAACGAGGCGGCGCTTGGCGCGCTCAAACAGTACTTCGGCTACGATTCGTTCCGGCCCGGCCAGTCCGGCTTGGTCGACGCGATCCTCGCCGGGCGCGATGCGCTCGGCGTGATGCCGACCGGCGCCGGCAAATCGGTGTGCTACCAGATCCCGGCCATGCTGCTGCCCGGCGTCACCGTCGTGATCTCGCCGTTGATCTCACTCATGCGCGATCAGGTGGATGGGCTCAACGACGCCGGCATCCCGGCCGCGTTCATCAACACCACGCAGGCCGGCGACGAGCAGGGCATGGTACTGGCCCAGGCGGCGGCCGGCGACGTCAAGCTGCTGTACGTGGCCCCCGAACGCCTGGAGACGGAGCGGTTCCGCAATTTCGCCTCGCGCGTGTCCATCTCGCTGATCGCGGTGGATGAGGCGCACTGCGTCTCGCAGTGGGGCCAGGATTTCCGCTCCTCGTATCTCGGCATCGGCGAATTCATCGCCGGCCTGCCCTCCCGCCCCATCGTCGCCGCGTTCACCGCCACCGCGACCGAGCGCGTGCGCCGCGACATCGTGTCCATGCTCGGTCTCAATAACCCGCAGATCACCGTCACCGGCTTCGACCGGGACAACCTGTATTTCGACGTGATCCGCATGGAAACCAAGCGCAAGGCCTCATGGGTGGCGCAGTACGTGGCCGAGCACGCCGACGAGTCGGGCATCGTCTACTGCGCCACGCGCAAGGAGACCGAGGCGCTGGCCGCCTCGCTCAACCATGCCGTGCCGATGCTGCGCGGCGCGGGCGCGGGCGCAGGTGCGTCCGATGCGGCGGGCGGTTCCGGGGCCGGTGTCGCAAGCGCCATGCCCAACGGCCCGGTCGCCGTCGCCTACCATGGCGGCATGTCGCCGGATGTGCGCGAGCGGGCGCAGCGCGATTTCGTCACCGACCGCGTGCCCGTGGTCGTGGCCACCAACGCGTTCGGCATGGGCATCGACAAGTCGAACGTGCGTTACGTGATCCACCACAACATGCCGGAAAGCATCGAGGCCTACTACCAGGAAGCCGGTCGCGCCGGGCGCGACGGCGAACCCAGCCGGTGCACGCTGCTGTGGAACGAGTCGGATATCGTCACGCGCCGCCGTCTGCTCGACAACGATTATGAGAACGAGCGGCTCACCCCGCAGGAGCAGGAGATCGTGCGCATGTCCAAGCGCCGCCTGCTCGACGGCATGATCGGCTACTGCCGCACCACCGAGTGCCTGCACACCTATATGACCCGGTATTTCGGCGAAACCACGCCGTGCACCACAGACGGCGGCAAATGCGCCGGCGGGTGCACGAACTGCGTCAGCACCTTCGAAACCATCGACGTGACCGACATCGCTCGGGCGATCAGCCGGTGCGTGCACGACGTCATGTACGACTTCGACGAGCAGGGGCGCCCCACGCGCATGCCCGTGCGCCAGGGACTCGGTTCGGGCAAGATCGTCGCGATCCTGCGCGGGTCGCGGGCGCAGGACCTGCTGAGCCGGGGCTTCGACCGCTGCCCCAGCTACGGGCAGCTCAAGGACGCGCCCGAGGCGCGGGTGCGCGACGTGCTCAGCCAGATGGCGACCGACGGTTTCCTGTTCATCTCCGAAGGGCGGTTGCCGATCGTGGGATTCGGCACGCGCGCGGCGCAGACCGTGGCTCCCGACTTCCACTATGAGATCAAGCGCATCGAGCGTAAGCGCGAGTCCGGCTCGCGTGCCCGGGGACTTGCCTCGGCTTCCGTGGCGGGCGATTCCGGCGTCGCGTTCGGCGCGTACGTGCCCGATGACGACGAGGAGGCGCTGTTCCAGCGTCTGCGCGAGCTGCGCCGCGACATCGCGCAGGAGATCGGCAAACCGCCGTATATCGTCTTCTCCGACAGGACGCTGCGCGATATGGCCCGCATCCGGCCCGTCACCGACGCGCAGTTCCTTGCGGTGAACGGCGTCGGCGAGAGCAAGCTGCGCCAGTACGGCAGGCGGTTCATGGAGGCGGTCGCCGCGTTCGGCGCCGCCTAGGGCGTCTGTGCCATGCGCCGGCATGCCGGCCGGATGCGAAGGGGCTGTCGGCTGCAAGTCGCCATAAGCAACGCCTATAGCCGAACGCGGAATGTTGGGTTGCGCCACGGGCCGTCCGTGGAAGAATAGATAGCTGATGCCGGCGGACGATCATACGAGCCGGTAATGAACACGAGGAGTGAAAACATGGCAGAAAAGCCCGTAGTCGAAAGCTTCCAGCTGGACCATACCAAGGTGAAGGCGCCGTACGTGCGTTACATCGACACCGAAACCGGCCCTCACGGCGACGTGATCTCGAACTATGACCTGCGCCTGACCCAGCCGAACGAGCAGGCCATCCCGACCGGCGGACTGCACACCATCGAGCACACCATCGCCGTGCTGCTGCGCGAGCGCATCCCCGGCTACATCGACTGCTCGCCGTTCGGCTGCCGCACCGGATTCCACCTGCTCACCTGGGGCGAACACTCCACCGAGGATGTGGCCAAGGCGCTCAAGGAGTCGCTGGAGTTCATCGCGTACAAGGCGACGTGGGATGACGTGCCCGCGACCACGATCGAGAGCTGCGGCAACTACCGCGACCACAGCCTGTTCACCGCCAAGGAATGGGCCAAGCAGATCCTCGAGCAGGGCATCAGCTCCGATCCGTTCGTGCGTAAGGTCGTCTGATCCGGTCGTCTGGTCCGGATCCGATCAGGATTGACGGGCGGGCCGGTCGGGCTGATCGGTTCGTCGTTTGAGCCGATGCGTCCCATGCGGGCCTCCTATGGGGTCGTGCCGCTATTGTGGCGCGGCCCTTTGTCGTTGTGAAGGGGTGATTCATGAAGGGGTGGTTCGAGGGGAGTGACTGACGAAGCGGTCGATCCGGTCCGGGCGGCCGGGACGCCGGCGGATCCGCCTGTCGGGATCCCGGTGGAACGGCGGCCCCCGATGTGCCGACGTTGTGGTAGTTTGCCGTCAGTTGTTGTTATGCGTGATATGAGGTGACCTGTGAATACCAGTGCGTCTTCCCGGCGGTTCCGCCATGCCACGATGCGTGATTTCCCGCAGATGCAGAAGATCTACGCGCATGCCAGGGAGCTGATGGCGCGCAACGGCAACCCCACGCAGTGGGGCAACGCGTTCCCGCGGGCCGAGGTGGTGCTCGACGACATCGCCAACCAGCGCACGATGCTGCTGGTCGATACGCACCACGGCCATGAGCGCATCCTCGCGCAGTTCGCGCTGTGCCCGGGGGAGGACCCGACCTACAAGACCATCGACGGGGCGTGGCTCGACGACGACACCTACGTCACCATGCACCGGGTCGCCGCGTCGGGGCTGGTCAAGCATGCGGCGCGAGACTGCATCGCATGGGCGCTGAAGCACTACGGGAACGTGCGTGCGGATACGCATCCGAACAACAAGGCCATGCAGCATGTGCTGGAGACGAGCGGATTCGCCCGCTGCGGCCTGATCCAGCTGATCGACCGGGACGCCGACACCACCCGCATCGCCTATCAGCGCCACGAATGGTAGAAGCGGTTTTCGCCTGGGCCATGTGACCGTTCTGGCTCCCCTCGCCGAGGGGAGCCAGAACGGATGCCGGCCCGAGCTCACTGGTTGAGCTTGGAGCGCTTGCGGCTGTAGCCGAAGTAGACGATCAGGCCGAGGCCGAACCACACGGCGAAGCGCAGCCAGGTCTCCCAGTTGAGGCCGGCGATGAGGATCAGGCAGAACGCGATGGCGAGGATCGGCGTGAACGGCACGCCCGGCGCGCGGAACCCGCGGTGGGTGTCAGGCTGGGTCCTGCGCATCCACAGGATGCCGGCCGAAACGATGATGAACGCGCTCAGCGTGCCGATGTTCACCAGCTCGAACAGCACGTTGATGTTGATGAATCCGCCCGCGAACGCGGTGAGCAGGCCGAAGAACCAGGTGCCCTTGAACGGCGTGCGGTACTTCGGGTGCACGTCGCCGAAGAACTTCGGGAACAGGCCGTCGCGGCTCATCGCGTAGCAGATGCGGCTCTGGCCGTACAGCTGCACGAGCATCACCGTGGTCATGCCGATCAGCGCGCCGAGGTTCACGATGAACGCGAGCCAGTTCAGCCCGGTCTCGAGGATCACGCCGGCGACCGGGGCGTCGATGAACTGCGCGAAGTCCTGGTACGGCACCACGCCGGTCATGATCAGCGTCATCACGATGTACAGCACGGTCGAAACGGCGAGCGAGATCAGGATGCCGCGCGGCAGCGTCTTGTTCGGGTTCACGGTCTCCTCGGCGGAGGACGACACGGCGTCGAAGCCGATGAAGCTGAAGAACACGATCGACGCGGCCGGCACGATGCCGTAGGGCTGGGTCGACCCGGGCTGGAACGTGTAGATGCCGTACGGGGAGAACGGCTTCCAGTTCTCCGGGTTCACGTACCACACGGTGCACACGATGAACAGCACGATGATCGCCAGCTTGATCATCACCATGATGTCGTTCGTCTTCTTGGTCTGATTGATGCCGATCGACAGCACCCAGGTGATGGCGAGCACGATCACGAATCCGGGCAGGTTGAAATACGTGGTGACGCCCGGCGTGGTGCCGTACGCCGCGGTCAGCTCGACCGGCAGATGCAGGCCGAAGCCCTCGAGCAGCTTGTTGAAATAGCCCGACCATCCGGCCGACACGGTGGCGGCTTGCAGCGCGTATTCCAGGATCAGGTCCCAGCCGATCACGAACGCGATCAGCTCGCCGAAGGCGAGGTACGCGTACGAGTACGCGGAACCGGAGACCGGTGCCATGGCGGCGAACTCCGCATAGCACAGGCCGGCGAAACCGCAGCAGACGGCGGCCAGCAGGAACGACACGGACAGCGCCGGGCCGGCGGTCAGGGCGCCCTTGCCGGTCAGCACGAAGATGCCGGTGCCGATGATCGCGCCGATGCCGAGCATCGTCAGATCGAACGTGTGCATGGTGCGTTTCAGCGGTGTGGATTCGGCGACAAGCTGATCCACGGATTTCTTACGAAGCAGATCCATGATCTTCTCTCAACGGACAGTGCGGCCGCAGAGGGGACACCGGTGCGGCCAGCAGTGGATTATTGGCTGGACCGGACGGCATTCCGGGACCCCGGCACGCCTCAACGCCGGGAATCGAGGGGTTGCCGCGGTGGAGCCGAAGCCTGCGACACCGCGCGCACAGGGGGACAGTGTACGGCAGGGCCGCGGACAACGCCGGCCATGTGGCGGAAAACGGTAAGGGAATCGTAAGGAGGCGGGGGAGCCGGGAGCGTAGCGCGGCGATTCGTCACATAGACGCGCCACAATAAGAGCCATGACGTTGAATGCAGCACCCGAATGGCACTTTTCATCCCCGGTCGGCGAGGCGAACTATCAGGCGGCCCGCCGCCGCTACCCGGCGCAGGCGATCGTAGACCTCGCCGCCATGCGCGACAACATGCGGCACTTGGTGGATGTCGTCGGCGGCCCGAATTCGGGCACGGCCGTGATGGGCGTGGTCAAGGCCGACGCGTACGGGCATGGCCTGATGGCCGGAGCGTTGGCGGCGCTCGCCGGCGGCGCGACGTGGCTGGGCACCGCGCAGTCGCACGAGGCGCTGCTGCTGCGCCGGCTCGGCATCGGGCCGGACCGCTGCCACATATTGACATGGGTATATAACGGCATGGAAGTGCCGTTCGACGAGCTGATCGATCAGGACATCGACGTGTCGGTCGGGTCGTTGCCGGGCATCGATGCGGTGGCCGCCGCGGCCCGCCGGCTCGGCAAGACGGCCCGCGTGCATGTGAAGGTCGATTCCGGGTTCGGCCGCAACGGGTTCACCGAGGAGTCCTTCGACGAGGCTCTGTCGAAGCTGGTGCCGCTGGCGAAGGAGGGTGTGCTCCATATCGTCGGGCAGTGGAGCCATCTGGCGGTGGCCGACAGCCCGGACGTGCCCGAGTTCGTGGCGTCGACGGACCGGCAGATCGAGAACTTCAAGGCGTTCACGGCGCGTATGGAAAAGGCCGGCATTCCGCCGGAGATCCGCCATCTTGCCAATACGGCGGCCACGCTGAGCCGGCCGGAGATCCATTTCGAGCTGACCCGCCCGGGCATCGGGCTGTATGGCTACGAGCCGGACCCGGCGATGGGCACGCCTCGCGACTGGCACCTCAAGCCGGCGATGACCCTGCAGGCGCAGCTCGGCACGGTCAAGGACGTGGCGGCTGGGCATGGCATCTCCTATGGGCGCACCTATCTGACGCCGGACAACACGTCCACCGCGATCGTGCCGCTCGGCTATGCGGACGGCATCCACCGCTCCGCCTCCGGATTCGACATGCAGGGCACCAAGCATGTGGAGAAGAAGGGCGGTCCGGTGCGCGTGATGACCACCGAGGGCCCGAAGCTGTACCGCGTGTCCGGCCGCGTGTGCATGGACCAGTTCATGCTGGATCTGCACGGTTCCGCCGAGAAGCTCGGCGTGCACGAGGGCGATACGGTCGAGCTGTTCGGCCCGGGCCGCGGCGAGATGTTCAACGAGCCGACCGCCGACGACTGGGGTCATGCCGCCGATACCATCAGCTACGAGATCTTCACCTGCCTGCGCAACCGCATCCCGCGCCTGTACCTGCACGCCGCCGACGTGCTGGATCCGGCGGACCTGAGCAAGCTCGACCCGGCGAGTCTGCTGTAGTGATGGAGTTGCTGTTGTGTAGTTTCCGGTAGTTTCCGGTAGTTTTTCAAGGCGCGGCCGCCGGAGGGCGCGGGCCGCGTTACGGCTTTTCCTTGGTCGGCACCGCCGGTCGGGGGAAAGCCGTTTTTTTTTGTTGTTGCCGTCGTTGTTGATTGTGTTGCGGGTGCCGATACCGCAGGTTGGCCGTGATCGGTGCCGCACATTGCGGCGTTTCGTGACTTTTTTCTAATAAGGGGGGTATTTATACCCTCCTTACAATAGTGGGCAAAGTGCGAAGTTATGAGGGTGTATCGCAAAGTTGCGGGGGTTTTAAGGGGTGGGGGTGAGAAGGGGGAAACCTGATAGGATGCCGTTCCAGAAGAACCTTCAGAGAGTCTGTGCCCGAAACAAGCGATGCGGATTCTCGCTGCACTGTAGCGCGGATGTTCCGTGCGGGAAGAGATGTGGACGGCGATGCAGAAGATTGTGGATGTGCTTGTTGCGATAGGCAAGGTATGCAAGGGTGCTGCCGCCAAGGTGATCGCCCTGGTGGCCACGATGGCGATGATTGGCGCGGTCGCCGGCGTGAGCGCCACCGCCGTCGCGCAGGATCTGACCTCCGGCGACGATGCCAGCGTCCAGACGGATGCCAGCGCCGTCGCGCAGGCCGGTGATGCGGCCGCGCAGGACGATCAGTCCGCAACGACGGACGAGGCCACGACTGGCGAAGCCGCCGCGGATGACACGACCGTGGCTGACGACAAAGCCGCTGGCGATACGACCGCCCAGCAGTCCGACACGGCGCAAGGCGAGGCCTCGAACAAGGAAGCGGCTGCCGAAACGCTTGCGCTGAAGCCTGAGGCGCAGGCGGCGGATGATACCGAAGATCTGGGCGCTCCGACCCATCGCAAGTACATCAAGTACAACAACGACGGCACATATTGGCTGAGCCTTGACGTGACCGGCGCTTCCCGTGCGAGTACCGAGGAAAAGCATCAGCCCGTCGACGTGGTGCTGGTCATGGACTCTTCCGGAAGCATGGCGTCGTGTACGGATACGCGACAGGATCATCAGGGTAACTATTACTGCGCTGCCTATGCCAGCCCTTCTCGTTGGGATATCGCCACGTCCGCGGCTACGACATTGGCTCAGGAATTGCTTACCTCTGAGAACGCTGCCCTTCCTGAAGCGGAACAAGTGAAGATGTCAGTGGTGGACTTTGACACTGCATCGACCATTAAGCGGTTCGGGCAAAGCAGTTGGACGACTTCCGCCCAGGATGTCGTTGATTCCTTTGGCACGATGGATGCCACGTACGCCAATGGCGGAGGCACCAATTGGGAAGCTGCGCTGAGTAACGCAAATTCTCTGAGCAGCAACCGCGCAGGGACGAAGAAGTACATCATCTTCGTCTCGGATGGTACGCCGACTTTCCGCAATAGTTCCATGGGTACCAGCTGTCCTAACCGTCGGGACGAGGAATGCGGTAGCTATAGTAGCAATGGTGTATACGGCAATGGCCAGAATGACAACAATGGTAAGAACTACGACGCCGCCGTCAACGTCGCCAACAATCGTTCCGGCGCCACGCTGTATGCGGTGAGCACCGGCTCCGAGGCGAATGTGAAGATGGAGCAGTTCGCCAAGGAAATCCAGCCTGCCGGTACCTTCTTCGATGGCACGGATGCGGACAAGCTTGCCGCTGCATTCGATTCCATCGTCGAAGAGATCAACAAGAACTCCACCTATCAGGATGTGCTGATCAGGGACACGCTGTCCGGATATGCGGTGTCGACCGATGCGCAGGGTGGTACCGGATATGTGACGTCGGCGTCCGCACGCGATCAGGATGGCACCGATGTATCGAAGACCGATCCGGCTGCCACGAAGATGCATGTGGACTATAACCAGACATCCAAGCAGCTGTCGCTGAGCTTCGACGCAGGCACCAAGCTCAGCCCTGATGTCACATATACCGTGTCGATTCTGCTGAAACCGTCCGACGATGCGTACCAGTACTTCATCGAGCACTCCGGCCAATACCCGAACACCGGTGATCAAGGCACCGACGCGGAAGGCAATGACACCAGCTCCGGCAAGCCTGGCTTCTTCTCCAATGCTGAGAACCAGGCGAATGTGTACTACAAGGTGGTCACCAACGTGAATGGCCAGGAAACCGTAGGTGAGCAGCAAAGCTCCGCATACGACAGACCGGTCATTCAGGTGAAGGTGCCCAGCCTGACGCTGACGAAGGGCGTGGATAACGCCAATGCCGGCAAGTATGGCGCTGATGCATCCAATTGGAAGCTGTCCGCGCTGAAGAACGGTGGGGCCTACGGCATCAATCCCACGAATCCGTCCGGTGAAGCCGTTGCTGATGGCGCCGTGTCCAAGAAGTCCGTGGTCAAGACGCTGCTGGCTCCCGGAACCTACACGCTGAGCGAAGCCGCTGACTCCGCGAGCGGTTATCAGTACTTCGGCGGCTACACCGAAGGCGATTGGTCATGCGTGGATGCCAACGGCAATACGGTCAAGGTCACCAAGAAAATCGATGGTACCCAGACCGTGAACCTGGCACAGGGGACCGATGTCACCTGCACGGTGGTCAATACCGCCAAGCCGGGGTCGATCGCGTGGCAGAAGGTCGCGGCGAACGACACGAACAAAACGCTCAAGGATTCCGAGTGGAAGCTGACCAGCACCGATGTGGCCGGTTTCGCCGACATGACCGTGGTCGATGACGGGAACAACGATGCGGCGGCCAGCCAGCCCGGCTCGTTGAAGGTCACCGGCCTCAAGTGGGGCGAGTACACGCTGGAGGAGACCAAGGCGCCGGCCGGCTACCAGCCTTCCAACAAGACCTACACGGTCACGGTGCTGCCCGCGGGCGATGCGACGGCTGATGCCGAATTCACGGTCGATGCGGTCGAGGGCGGCAAGATCACCAACAAGTTGGTCGCGGTCTCCTCCCTGCCGCTTACCGGTGGCACGACCGGCCGCGACTGGCTGATCTACGGCGGCGGCATGGGCCTGGCGGCCCTGCTCGCCGGTGCCGGCTACACCATCTGGCGCAAGCGCCAGTTGGTGTGATCTTCACCGCACCCGCCGGCGATAGCCGGATTGGGGTGGTCTTGGCTCCCCTCTGTGAGGGGAGCTGGCCGCCGCAGGCGGACTGAGGGGAGCGAAGGTTCCTAGTGGTCCGAAAAGTTAATAAGGATTTGCGGATCGCAGAGGCTTGTGTGGTCTCGGCCTTTCGCGATTGCAGAAAACAGTAGGAAATAACAAGTAAGGAAGAGAGGATTTCTCATGAGGATGAGGAAACTTTTCGCAGGCGTCGTCGCTGCGGCGACGATGCTGGGTGGTCTGGCCCTCGGCGCCTCCACCGCCAACGCGGATGAGACTACGGATGCGACCGTCACGGTCAAGTCCGCTCAGCCGGGTCACACGTACACCGCGTACAAGTTCGCGACGTTCGCCAACCCTGTCGCGAGCGACACGGAGGGCACGCTTGCCAGCGTCAATGTGAATGTCGCTGACGCGTCGTGGAACACCGCGATCAAGACTGCACTGGACAAGGATGCATCGACGACGCCGTCCGCCGGGGATGCGGCCCTGTACGCGAACAACTTCGCCGCTTACGTGGCGACGTTCGATGCCGCCAAGCTGCGCACGTTCGCGAACAACTTCGCGCTGCCGACTCCCGCTCCGACCGCTGCGGGTTCCGTGACGAATGACGGCACGGAGGCTGCGGACAAGGCCATTTCCACTGGTCTGACCGAGGGCTGGTATTTCGTCTTCGATACGCTTAACGGCAAGGCGGCTGGCCCGCTCGGCGTGGTCGCCACGCAGATCACCGATTCGGCGGCTTCCAAGACCTATACGAAGTTCACTCTGGACGAAGACGCCACCACGGGTCAGACCCCGGTTCAGGATGCCCTTGGCGAGATGGTCGCCAAGGCCCAGGTCCCGGACCAGCCCAAGAAGGAAGTCTCCGGTGACACTGAGGGCACCGCGAAGGTCGGTCAGGAGCTGACCTACAAGGTCACCGCCGCCGCGCCGAAGAACCTTGCCTCGTATGAGTCGTACGACTTCACTTTCACCGATGTTCCGGACACTGGCCTGACCCTCGCCGCGGGCACAGCGAGCACGCTGACCGTCAACGGCTTGAAGCTCTCCGAGTTCGTTGCGCCGGCTACGGCTACGGCCAGCGACAACCTGACCGCCGGGTTCGACGGCAACGGCGCCACTGCGTTCACCGTGACGCTGAACAAGGCCGCCATCGAGCAGGCCCTTGCGAAGGACTCGAAGAAACTGGTGCTGTCCTACACGGCGACCGTCAACGAGTCCGCGGTGGACAAGGTCACCAACAAGGCGACCGTGACCACCAACTCCGGTACCTCCGGTGAAGGCACGACGACCACGTACGTCGGCGACTTCAACTTCAAGAAGATCGGTGTCGACGGCGACAAGGACGGTCTGGCCGGCGCCGAGTTCGAAGTGTACGCCACGGACGCCAGCGGCAAGGAGACCGGTGCTGCGCTTAAGTTCACGGGCAGCAACGGCGTGTACGTGCTGGCTAAGGACCAGACGACCGGTACTTCGACCCTGACCTCCTCCAACGGAACCGATAACAAGGGTACCGTCAAGGTGAACGGTCTTGCCAAGGGCACGTACGTGGTCAAGGAGACCAAGGCGCCGACCGGTTACGCCCAGAACTTCAAGGTCACCTTCAAGGTCACCATTGATGCGAAGGGTAACGCCACGTTTGCGAAGGATGCCCTCGGCCAGGTGCAGGGTACTGCGGATGGTTCCAGCGTGCTGAACGTGAAGACTCTCTCCCAGCTGCCGCTGACCGGTGCCGCCGGCACCGCGCTGTTCACGGTGATCGGCCTGCTGCTGGCCGGTGCCGCCGCGACCGTGGCGCTCAAGTCCCGCGAGACCAAGCGCGCCCTGCGTGCCTGATCCGTGTCAGTGACATGAGCGTCGACCGGCGTTCATGACACAGGGGTGGGCTCGCCTTACCAGGCAAGCCCACCCCTTTCGCATAGCTTCACAACCCCCATTATCAAACCCCGTTATCGGGGAATAGGCTGGCATCGGGGCCATCCCACCCCATAATGATTACAGTCAGTATCACAGGCGCTACCAGGCGGTGACGGCGGAACGGCGTCGCCAAAGCGGAGCGGGGCGGTATTGCCCGATCCGTGTAAGGAGGATGCATGAAAACCGGTGAGTTCACCAATGAGGAGATCGCGTATCTGCGTTCGTTGCCGGCGGTGTCGCGGGTGACGAACGGGCGCATCCGCTATACCGAGGACTTCCGGCGGGAATGCATGCGCCGGTACGCGGCGGGGGAGTCTCCGGCCAAGATCTTCCACGAGGCCGGTCTGGATTCCTCCCTGATCGGATACAAACGCATCGAACGGTGCATTTCCCGCTGGCGTGATTCCTCGGTGTCCGCGACCGCCGCCGCGGATACCGGTGAGCCTAAGGACGACGAATCGGCGCGCGGCTTCTCGCCGAGCCTGCATCTGCGCTCGGGCAAGCGTGACCTGCGCGATCTGCTGATCGCTCAGCAGGTGCGTCGCATCGACGAACTGGAACGGGAAGTGGCCCAGCTGCATGCGTGGATCGACGGACGGTACCACGGTTCGGATGACGGAACTGTCGTGACGGGTGACCTGTCTGTGCCGTCTGTGCCGACTACGGCGATTGCGCCGCGCGGAGCGACGGCATCGGCGCCGGTTCGGTCGGTGGATTCGACGCTGTCCGATGCCGACGGCCGTGACGGCTCCGTAGCGCCGGTCAATGCGCCGGTCAATGCGCCGGTCGATGCGCCGGTCGATGCGCCGAACGCGCCGTGGTGAGCGTCATGCGGCAAACGATCTTGCTCCGGTGTACCCCGATCAGGAATAACGCCGTCATACCCCCTCCACCATGCGCATGAGTGATGCGCGTCATCCCCGTCGGCCCACGATGTTCGCTGCAAGCGACACCCGCGCTGATAAGCTGGGCGTGAGGGGAGGTTCAGCATGGGGCATATACAGGCTGATCGCATTGGCGTCGGAACCACGCCCTCCGGGCGCGAGCGTATCCCGGCCGGCGAGGCGTATGGTGCGTTCGATGAGGAGCGCTGGGCACCCGAACCGCCCAAATCGAAGTCGCGTACGGCGTTCGAGCGTGATCGCGCGCGGCTGATCCATTCATCCGCACTGCGCCGGCTCGGCGCCAAAAGTCAGGTGCTGGTCGCCGGAACCGATGATTTCGCACGCACCCGGCTCACCCATACGCTGGAGGTTGCCCAGATCGGCCGGCAGATCGGCGCGCTGCTCGGCTGCGATCCCGATATCGTCGACTGCGCGTGCCTAGCCCACGATCTGGGGCATCCGCCATTCGGACACAACGGCGAGCACGCGTTGGCCGCCATCGCCGAACATATCGGCGGATTCGAGGGCAATGCGCAGACCCTGCGCCTGCTGACGCGCCTCGAGCCGAAGGTGTTCCATGCCGATGGCCGGTCGGCCGGCGTGAACCTGACCCGTGCCTCGCTCGACGCGGCGGTCAAGTATCCGTGGACGCTCGCCGAGGCCGACGCGCATCCCAAGGGGGAGCGGTCCAAGAAATTCTGCGTGTACCCGGACGACGAGGACGTGTTTCGCTGGCTGAAAATCGGCGCGCCCGAGGCCGCCAAGCCGATGGAATGCCAGGTGATGGACCTGTCCGACGACATCGCCTACAGCGTGCACGACGTGGAGGACGCGATCGCCACGGGCGCGTTCAATCCGCTGGCGCTCGCCGATCCGCGCATCATCGATCGCATCGTCGAGGAGGCCCGTGCATGGTACGGGCCGCAATGGGACGGCGACAAGCTGGTCGCCGCGTTCGAGCGGCTGCAGCGGCTGCATATGTTCCCCGCCCATTTCAACGGGTCGAGGGCGGCGCTTGCCCAGCTCAAGAACATCACCTCCGACCTGATCGGCCGGTTCGCGTGGTCAGTGGAGACCGCCACGCGCGACACGTACGGCGATGGCCCGCTCGTGCGGTATTCCGCCAACGTGGTCATCCCCGAGGAGACCAGTTACGAGATCGTCGCGCTCAAGGGCATCGCCGTGTATTTCGTCATGGCCCCGCGCGAGCGTGAGCCGTTCCACCAGAAAGAGCAGAAGATCGTCGAGGATCTGATCGACGTGTTCATGGCCGACAGCCCGCGGGCGTCGGACGCGCTGGAAAGCGTGTTCCTCGCCGACTGGAACGAGGCCACCAACGACGACGAGCGACTGCGCGTGGCCGTCGATCAGGTCGCCTCGCTCACCGACAGTTCGGCGCTGGCCATGCACTCCATCCTGTGCTGAGCCGCGCTATCGGCGTGCGGCGCCGGTGGATGATATGGGACGCTAGCGCCGTGCGGCAAGGATCCTGTCTACGCGCGCGACGCGCTCCAGATAGGCGTCGCGGAACCGGTAGACGTCGACGTCGATCGGCACCCGCACCGTGCGCTCGCTGACCGGCACGTCCATGAACCGCACCTCGGTGATCGTGTGCAGTGACGGATACGGCTGCGGGACGATGTCCACCCGCGCTTCGGCGGCCACATACAGTTCCGGCTGCAGATAGAACAGCACGGTCGCCGGATCGTACAGCTGGACGCCGGGCTTGGCCGTGGCCGCGTCGTCGTGATACGACTCGAGCATGCGCGCGATCAGGCCGCCGACCGGGCCGGAACCGGCCAGCGCGGCCAGATCGTCGGCGTCAAGCACGGTTTTCCGCCCGATCTCCGCGCCGATCATGTCGATCGGCACTCCCGCGCCGAACACGATGCGCGCGGCCTCGGGGTCGACCGCGATGTTGAAATCGCACGCCCAGCTATATTTCGGGCCGAAGCTGCCGCCCATCAGCGTGATGCGCCCGATGCGCTCCGCCGCTTGCGGATATGCGCCGAACAGTGTCCCAAGATTGGTCAACGGCCCGATCGCGATGACGTCGACCGGTTCCGCGGACCGTTCAAGCACGTCGCGGTAGGCCTCGACCACGTCGCCGTTCACCAATCGCGACGGATCGGGCGCCGGCAGTGCGACCCCGCCGATGCCCGACTCGCCGTGCACCTGCGGCGCATAGACGGCCGGGCGCCGCAGCGGGGCTTCGCTTCCCTTGACAACCGGTATGTCGAGTCCCAGGAATTCCAGCAGTCCCAAGGTATTGGCGGTGGTCCGCCTCACATCGACGTTGCCGCTGACCGTGGCGATCAGCTTCACGTCGACCGTGTCGTCGAACAGCAGCGGCACCAACGCGGCCACATCGTCGATGCCCGGATCGGTGTCCACGATGACCGGCCGGCGGCGGTTGTCCTCCGCCCGGCTCGCCGTGCCCGCCTTGGGTGTCGGTCGTTCCCCCGGTGAGTGTGCGGAATGCGCTGTCATATGCTCTCCTCGCGATTGCCGTTGCCCCGATACCCGTCATCGTAACCCGCGCCGCGCCGCCGGGCGCGCCGGCGCGGGTTCGGCGCTCAGTACGTGAACGCCGGCTTGGCCGCCCCCTTGTACGCCTTGGCGATGGCGTCGTCGGGGCGGCGGCTATCGGCGTTGGTTAGAGGGCGTTCTCATGGCGTGGAAAACCGGGCGGAATCGGTATGGTGACGTCACCTCACGCCGAGACGGAGCCGAATCGGGGTCGCAATGCGCGCTACCTTTGAGTTGTCGGTGCGCGGGTCGGTAGACGACCGTGATTGTAACGTTATAATTCACCGGGAAAGGGCTTTTGCCGGCCGGTTCTTCAATGCCATGCACCGACAACGGTACGACGCATGGGGGCTCGTGTTGCGCCCTGAGCCGGGACACCGCCGCGTGGCATGGCGGCGTGCGGTAAGGTAGGGCGTTATGGCCGGGATGATTCTGAAGGAAGACGTGGAGAAGGTGCGCGCGGCAGCGGACCTGTACGACATCGTGTCCGCAAGCGTGACGCTCAAAGCGTCGGGCACGGGCACCTTCGTCGGGCTGTGCCCGTTCCATGACGAGAAATCCCCGAGCTTCAACGTGCGCCCGGCGTTGGGCGTATGGCACTGCTTCGGATGCGGGCTGGGCGGCGACGTCTTCGGATTCGTCGAGCAGCAGGAGAACATCGACTTCCGCGAGGCGGTGGAGCTGCTCGCCGACAAGTACCACATCGAACTGCACTACGAATCGGGCGCGAAAACCACCGAGCGCACCGGCTCGAAGCGCACCCGCCTGCTCGATGCGAACGAGGAGGCGCAGCGCTTCTTCACCGCGCAGCTCATGACCAAGGACGCGCTCGCCGCCCACAAGCTGCTCGACGGCCGCAACTTCTCGCAGGCCGACTGCGAGCGCTTCGGCTGCGGCTATGCGCCGCAGGGGTGGGACAACCTCGTGCGGCACCTGGCGTCGAAGGGCTTCACGCAGCAGGAGATGCTCGATGCCGGACTGGCCCGGCAGGGCCAGCGCGGCATCTACGACTACTTCCGCGGCCGCGTCACCTGGCCGATCCGCGATTCGACAGGCCGCACGCTCGGCTTCGGCGCGCGCAAGCTGTTTGAGGACGACGCCATCAACGCGAAATACATCAACACGCCCGACACCCAGCTCTACCGCAAGACGCAGGTGCTCTACGGCATCGATCTGGCCAAATCGGCGATCGTGAAGAAGCGCCAGGTCGTGATCGTCGAGGGGTACACCGACGTGATGGCCATGCATCTGGCAGGCGTGGACACGGCGATCGCCACCTGCGGCACCGCGTTCGGCGCCGAGCACGCGAAGATCGTGCGCCGTCTCATCGCCGACGATTCGCTCGGCGCCGTGCAGCTGGTCGGCCCGCTCAAGGTCGACGGCCAGTCGCTGAGCTCGCGCATCGTGTTCACCTTCGACGGCGACGCGGCCGGCCAGAAGGCCGCGCTGCACGCCTTCGGACTGGATTCCGCATTCCTGTCGCAGACCTTCGTGGCGGTGGCCGACGACAATCTCGACCCGTGCGACCTGCGTATCGAACGCGGCAACGAGGCGGTGCGCTCGCTGGTGGAGCATGCGCGGCCGCTGTACGATTTCGTGATCGACACCGCGATCAACCGCTTCGACACCACCTACACGACCGGCCAGATGGGTGCGGTGAAGGCCGTGGCCCCGCTGATCGCGCAGATCCGCGACCGCTCGCAGCGGGATCTGTACGCGCGCAAGGCGACGCGGCGCATCGGCGTGGATCTGGACATCATGCAGCGCGAGGTGCGCATGGCCCACCAGCAGCTGCATGTGCGCGACGAGGACGCCTATGCGCCGAAGCGCCGGTTCGGCGGCGGCGCGGGCATCGGCGCCGGAGCCGGCATGGGCGCCGGGGAGACCGGGCGCGCGATGCCTGGGCAGAACCCGTACGAGAATCCCGTCGTGCGCAAGGCGCTGGAGCGCCGCGGCGCCAGCGAGCAGACGTACTATCGGATCGACGACGCGGTGTTCATCTGCGAGCAGCAATTCATGGCCACGCTGATTCAGGTGCCCCGGGCGATCAACCGTGACATGTTCGCCTCGCTGTCGCTGTCGAACTTCATGACGCCGGTGTTCCGGTCCCTGTTCCAAGCCATCGTGGCGGCTGGCGGGCTGCCCGACGCCGGCACCCCGCAGGGATTGTGGATGCACAATCTGGCCAAGGCCGGCGGTCCGCTGCTCGAACCGGTGGTCAACGAGCTGGCGGTGATGCCGCTGCCGTTGCCGCCCAGCGACGCCGACATGCGCGACGGGGGAGACCCCGCGGCCGGTGCCGCAGGCGCTGGCACGGGCGGGGCGGCCGTGCAGCTGCGTCCGGCCACGCCGGCCGAACAGCAGTATGCCGCGGAATTGCTGGCCCGTCTGCTCGATATGGGTTTCATGCGCCGGATCGGCGCTGCCAAGCGCAAGATGGCGGCCATGCCTGACGGAGCGGAGAAGATCGCGCTGCTCGGCCAGATCACCGACATGGAGGCGGCCCGCAAGGACCTGCAATCCGAGATCTTCGGCAACAACGTCGGCTGACGATTCGATCGGTCGACGCGAGTATTCCGCGTCTGCTGGCATACGGTCTGTAATGGGTGCGTAGCAGGCTGTATGCCAGCAGGGTGGCGCGCGGCTTGCGAAGATGAACGATGGGCTCCTCCCCGATGATTTCTTGGGAACGGGGGATGACGGGAGCCCGGGTGCGTTCTATGCTGTCACCGGAGGGAAGCGGGAGAACCGTGGGCGCCATGCGGTGGCGTCCGTGTGTCCGAATGACTTGGTTGAGGAGCATGAGTGGAACGGTGGCGCGACGATGGAACGCAAACGTCGGTGGTGCCGGTCGTGGGATCGGAGCAGGGGAGCGAATCGGCATCGGCGGCGGAACCGCCGTCGCGTGATACCCCACTGCCCGCGGCTTCCCGCAGGCGCACGCCGTTCCCGTGGTGGGCCTACGTCGTCGCGTTCGTCGCGTATGCGGCGGCGTTCGTATCCATGCTGCAGTGGAGCATGATGGGATTCCGATCCCGTGCCACCCCTTGGGATTTCTTCGTGAAGATGTTCACCCAGGGGCAGTGCCAGTTCCTGCTCAATCTGCTGGTGATCGGACTGGTGTATGCGGCGGTGGTGCTGATCGTGAACCGGTTCTGGGCCGCGACGGCGGCACTGACCGTCGTTATCGGCGTCATCGCCGTGCTGGAGCGGATGAAGGTGCTGGTGCGCTCGGAGGCCATACGGCCGACCGACATCACGCTGCTGCAGAATGGCGGCGTCGGCGGCATGGGCGACACCGCCACCAATATGCCGGCCGGATCCGTGCAGGCGATCGTGCAGATGAGCGTGATCGCCGCGGTGCTGGTCGCGGTCTGCGTGGCCGCGGCGATCCTCGACGGCCGGCGCGCGCTGGTGGCCACGCCGAGACGCATCGTCGGCCGCGTGCGCCGTGGCGTGGCCGCGGTGATGTGCGTGGCGCTGCTGGTGACGTTCTCGATCGATCTGGGACAGACCGGATCGTGGGCCAACTCCTTTGCGGCGGCGTTTGGCGACAAGCCCAAACTGTGGGATTCTATTACGGACGCGCAGGCGAACGGCGTGGCGATCGGGTTCCAGCGTCTGCTGCATCCCAAGGTCATGGACGAGCCGGCCGGCTACGGCGAGGCGGCGATGAAGCGGATCGCCAAGCGGTACGCGGCCCGCGCGGCCGAACTGAACGAGGACCGCGACGCGAACCTGGCCGATGGGACGGTGATCATGATCCTGTCGGAGTCCTTCTCCGACCCGACGCGTGTGCCCGGCATCACGCTGAACGACGATCCGATGCCGTACATCCGCGATCTCAAGACGAAGACGACCTCCGGCCTGATGCTGTCGTCGGGGTACGGCGGCGGCACCGCGAATCTGGAGTTCCAGGCGCTGACCGGGCTGAGCATGGCGAATTTCGACCCGTCGCTGGCGAGCCCGTACCAGCAGCTGGTGCCGCGGATGAACTGGGCTCCGGCGTTCAACCAGATCTGGAATGCGGAGGCCGGCGGCAGCGAGGCGGTGCATCCGTACAATCCGGCGCTGTATTCGCGCGCCGGCAACTATCGGAAATTCGGATTCCGGCATTTCTACTCGCAGAAGGATCCGCTGGTCGCCGACCGGGCGAAGAAGCTCGACCGGTCGCATTACATCAGCGACCAATCGGCGTACGACAGCGTGCTCGCCTTGATGAATGGCCGGGAAAGCGGCGCAGCCGGGAAGAGCGGAGAAGACGGCGGCCAGTTCATCCAATTGGTGACGATGCAGAACCATATGGGCTACGACGACTGGTATGACGGCAACCAGTTCAGCGTCAGCGCGACGGGCGGCCAGCCGCTGAGCGCCGCGGAACGCACGCAGGTCGATACCTATGCCAAGGGCATGAGCCACACCGATACGGCTACCAGGGACTTTCTCGGCGCGCTCGACGGGATGGACCGGCCGGTGACGGTGATCTTCTATGGGGACCACCTGCCGAGCATCTACAAGCACGCCAGTGCGGACGACGCGAATTCGCTACCGCTGCACGAGACCGACTACTTCATCTGGTCGAACAAGGCGAGCGGGGCCTCGGGGCGCAAGCTGGGCGCCGCCGAAAGCGACTATACGTCGCCGAACTACTTCATGGCGCAGACCGCCGAACACCTGAATGCGAAGGTGTCGCCGTTCCTGGCGTTCCTGACGGATATGCACCGGGCGATTCCGGCCATGGAACCGCCGGTGGTCAACACAACGCAGGGATGGACGCGTATTCCGGCCGGCCAGCCGCTTTACCTCGACGCCTCGGGCAAACGGATCGACGCGAGCAAGGCCTCGAAGGACACGAAGCAGCTGCTGAGCGACTACCGCATGATCCAGTACGACGTCACCGCGGGCGAAGGGTACCTGCGCGGTCTCGGTTTCATGGACGTGCCGCGGTAGCGTGGCGCATTGGGGGGCTCCCCTCTCTGAGGGGAGCCAAGGTGATGAGTCGTCGCGACGGACCAGTGCGGTATATGTTTGCCGTTAAAAGTTTATTGACAAACGATAAATTCGGGCGCATAATTAGAGGCAAGAGGCGATGGCGGGAATGCGGAAACGCCGCATGGGAGCCTCGATGATAAGGAGGTCATCATGAACCAGCTGACGGTGAAGCGTGTGAATGGGCAAAAGGGTCGCGCGGCGGGGCCGGCTCCCATGCTGCTCAAGGCCAATGCGGCGGCGAAGATCGTCGCCCGGATCGGCGAGGTGGTGCTGTGGATCAGCTCGGCGCTGTACGTGCTGCTGGTCGCCGTGTTCCTGTTCAGCGGCGACCGCTTCCACCTGTCGCCGGACGCCGACGCGCGGATGGACGTCGGCGACTGGCATTTCAGCATCGGCAGCACGGTGCTGGACTACGATATACGGCTGGTGCGTTTCGGCGAGGGCCCGCTCGACTTGCCCGTCGTGGTCATGGTCGGTTTGACGGACGCGATCATATTTGCGCTGCTGGCGTTGGTGTTCCATGAGGTGGCGGCGCTGTGCGGCGAACTGGGCCGCTGGGGAGGGGCGGCCGACTCGGGTGACGGCACGCCGTTCAGCCCGGCCGCCGCGATCCGGCTGAACCGGGTTGGATGGTATCTCATCGCGGCTCCGGCCGTGGCGTTCGTGCTGGCGGTGATCTGCGCGCTGCTGGGGTGCAGCTTCAGCGCCGGCCTGTGGATGAGCGCATTGATGGTGATGCTCGGCATCATCGTGCTGCAGCTGGCGCGCGTCTTCGCGTATGGCACGGCCCTGCAGCAGGATGTGGACGGGTTGCTGTGAGCGGGCATATCGTACTGCGGCTGGACCGGATGATGGTGGAGCGCGGCCGTTCGCTCAACTGGCTGGCCGATCAGGTCGGCATCACCAACGTGAACCTGTCGAAGATCAAGAACAACCGCGTCTCCGCCATCCGATTCTCCACGTTGGCCGCGATCTGCGAAGCGCTCGAATGCCAGCCCGGCGACATCCTCGAATACGAGGAGGACTGAGCCGGGCGGCGTTCGGCGCCCCTCCCGTGCGGGTCACGCAAGCTGCGCGAGCAGGGTCGGCAGCTCGGCCATCGTGTCGATGACGGCATCGGCGCCGGCGGCGACGAACGCCGTGCGGGCGGCGGCGCGAGCCGCGTCGCGGTCCGCGGGGGAGAGGGCCTCGAACTCGGTCTGGCTCAGGGCCATCTGGGAGCCGCCCTCCGTGACGCCGATGGTGAAGACGCCGGCGTTCTTGCCTTCGCGGATGTCGGAGAGGGTGTCGCCGATCTTGGCGGCCTTGCGCACGTCGGTGACGTGCAGGGTCTCCAGATTGCGGAAGATCATGTACGGATAGGGGCGGCCGTAGCCGTCGGTGCCGTCCGGGCTGATCCAGTAGTCCGGCGCGTACCCGGCCTCGGCGGCCTTCGGCACGACGATGTCCATCATCGAGTCCGTGTAGCCGGTGGTGGAGCCGATCTTCAGGCCCATCCCGCGCAGGGCGGCCACCGCGTCGAGCACGCCGGGCTTCGGGGTGGAGAACCGGTCCAGGATGGACAGCAGCTTCGGCTCGAAGTGGCTGTAGACGGCATCCACGTCGGCCTCGCTCGGGGCGGCGCCATGGGCGTCCTCCCAGGCGCGGGCGATGCGCTCCATGTGCAGCATGGTGTTGATGTGGTCGTGCTTGAGCATGCCCATCGGCTTGCGGGTCTCGTCCATGGTCGGCTCGATGCCGAATTCGCGGAACGCCTCCTGGAAGGCGCGGACGGGGGCGAAGCAGCCGTAGTCCACGGTGGTGCCGGCCCAGTCGAAGATGACGGTTTCGAAACGGGTGTTGGTCATGTGTGTCTCCTTGTGTCTCTCAATAAGATCCCTCCCCTCAGTCAGCGAAGCTGACTGAGGGGAGCTGGTGATAGGAAATCAGGCGGCGAGCCTGACACCGGCGGGGGCGGCGGCCTTGATCGGGGCGCCGGCGGCGTCCATCGCGGCGATCGCGGCGGGGACGGAATCGGAACCGGTGGCTACGGCCAGCAGACCGCGTTCACCCATGTACATGGCGAGCAGCTCGGTCACCTTCTCGATATCGTCGGCGTAGATCTCGCCGATGTTGCCCAAGCGGAAGGTCTCCTCGTCGGTGAGCTTGCCCGGGTAGATCGCGTAGCCGCGCTCCTTGATGAACTCGTACATGTCGTGGAAGTCGAAGTCGGCGCCCTCCGGGTAGAGGAAGGTGGTGATGATCGGGCCCTGGTGGTCGGCCAGGAAGGTGCGGAAGCCGAGCGCCTTCATGCGGGCGATGAGCAGCTGGTTGTTCGTCGCGTAGCGGGCCGCGCGGACGGGGATGCCGCCCTCGGCGAACATCTCGTCGAGGGCCTTGGAGAAGGCGAGCACCACATGCGTCGGCGAGGTGTAGCGCCACTTGCCGTTGGCCTTCTCCAGCGTGTTCCACTGGTCCCACAGGTCCAGCGAGAGCGAGCGGGCCTTGCCGCGCGAGGCCTCGAGCTTCGCTGTGTTGCAGATGATGAAGCTGAAGCCGGGCACGCCCTGGATGCACTTGTTCGCCGAGGAGACGAGGAAGTCGATGCCCCAGTCGGCCACGGGGATGTCCACGCCGCCGAAGGAGCTCATCGCGTCCACCATGAAGGTGCAGTCGTGCGCCTTGGCGACCTTCGCCACGGCCTCGATGTCGTTGAGCAGGCCGGAGGTGGTCTCGGAGTGGATCATCGAGACGTGGGTGATCGACGGGTCGGCGTCCAGGTACTCGGCCACCTTCGCCGCGTCCGGAATGCGGTCGTACGGTTCGGCGTACTGGGTGTACGCGATGCCGGCGTGGTCGCAGATCTTCGCCTGGCGGTCGCCGTATGCGCCGTTGGTGCATAGCAGCACCTTCTCGTCGGTGCCGATCACCGAGGTCAGCGCGCTCTCCACGCCGAAGGTGCCGGAACCCTGCATGAGCACCACGGTGTAGTCGTCGGCGCTGCAGTGGGCGAGCTCGAGCAGCTGGCGGCGGATCTTCTGCGTGATCCGCTGGTAGTCCTCGTCCCAAGTGCAGTGGTCGAAGAGCATCTCCTCCTTGACGGTGCGCGTGGTGGTCAGCGGGCCGGGGGTGAGCAGCTTGTATGCGTTGGTCATTGGTATTCCTTTGCTGTGTTGTTGGAAGTTGTTGTGGGGATGGGGTGTGCTCCCCTCCATGAGGGGAGCTGGCTCGCGAAGCGAGACTGAGGGGAGCAAAGCTGCCGGCCTACTTCCCCTGCGCCAGGCGCTTGCACTCGGAGGAGAAGTCCTGGTGCTGCTGGAGCAGGTCGACGGTCAGCGCCTTGGGGAAGGACTTGGACCGCTTCGAGGCGTTGGTCGGGGCCTTCTCGCCCTCGTACAGCGGCGTCGGATAGGTCTTGAGCAGTTCCGCGCGGCCCTGGTCGATGATCACGCCGGCCATCCGCTGCGCCTTGGGATTGGTGTTGCGGCCCTTGTCGAGCACCGCCACCGATTCGGTCAGCGAGTAGTTGCCCTCGGTCGGGTCGACGTAGTCGATCGGCAGGCCCTTGGCCTTGTCGGCCACCGCCTGATGGCGCAGGCCGAAGCCGATCGCCACCTCGCCGGAGCGCACGGCCTTCAGCGGGCCCGATCCGGACTGCTCCAGATGCGGACCGGCGTTGCGGAAGATGCCGGTCAGCACGTCCCGGCCGCGGTTCCCGGTGCCGTAGGCGTCGACGATGGCCTGCACCATCAGCCAGCCGGTGGAGGATCCCTCCATGTCCGGCACCGAGATCAGTCCGGAATACTGCGGGTCCGCCAGATCGGCCAGACTGGTCGGCTCGGGCACGCCGGCCGCGGCCAGCGCCGTGGTGTTGACGATGATCGCGCCCTCCTGGGCGGTGGTCGGGGAGCGCCAGGCCGGGGCCTTGGCGTTCTCCGTCGTGCCGAGCAGGCGCGACTTCACGTCGGTCAGATCCGCGAACATGTGGTTGCGCTCCTGCGCCGAATCGATGTAGTAGGAGCTCATGGTCAGGAGGTCCGCCTCCAGCGCCTTGCCCTCGGCGAGCATCTTGCCGCCGAGCTCCGAGGTGCCGAACGACTGGATGATGTACTGGTCCTTGAATCCGTTCCTGTCGAGCGCGTTCTGGAAGGCCACCACGGCCTCGTCGTCGGCGTTCGTGTAGATCACGACCTGGCCGTTGGCGGCGGCGGTGGAGGTCGCGCCGAAGCCGAAGGCCACGAGCAGCACCGCCAGCACGCCGGAGAGCACGCTGGTGAACAGGTTGCGCGCGCGGCGGTTGCCCGAGGTCGGCAGAGGGTAGTCGGGCGAGCCGGTGGTCGCGGCCTGCTGCATGGCGACCAGCCGGTCGTCCTCATGCACGGTGTTGCGCACCGCGGCGACCGGGACCTTGGCCGGGACCTTGGCCTTGGCCGCCATCGGCTTGCGCTCGCGGGTGGCGAACGCCACCACGCCCTTGACCGCCAGGTTCGTGGCCAGGATGAGCAGCGAGAGTACGAACACGTCGTCGAACTTGGCGATGTGCTGCAGCGCGGAGATCTTGGTGGTGATCACCTGCGTGCGCGCGCCGGTCAGGAACACGACCGCGGAGATCGTGACCATCGCGTTGACGAAGTAGTATCCGAACACCTGCAGGATGGTCGGCCAGGCGTTCGGCGTGATCACGCGCAGGATCGTCTTGAGCCAGCTGTCGCCCATGAGCTTGGCCGTGGTCTCCCACGAGCCGTTCATCTTGGAGAGCGAGTCCTTGATCATCTGGTACGGCGTGGCGAAATAGTGCACGATGTTCGCGATGATGAGGATCCAGAACGTGTTCTGCAATCCGGAGCCCGAGAAGGTGAACAGGAACGCGATGCCGAGCACCATGCCGGGCACGGTGTTGATGATCGCGGAGACCGAATCCACCGCGCGCTTCGCCCAGACCGGCAGCTTGGACCGGGAGGTCACCAGGCCGGCCGCATAGGCGAACAGGCAGCCGACGATCGCGGTCATCACCGCCACGTACAGCGAGTTCGTGTACACCTGCGTCAGTTCGGAATCCGCGAACAATGAGGTGATATGGTCCAGCGTGAACGAGGTGTTGAACGGCCACTCGGCCACGAACGGAATGAGCAGGATCACGGCGAACAGGCTCAGCACGCACGCCAGCGACACTACGGAACCCAGCCCGCACAGCCAATCGCGGCGGCGGCCCTTCGGCAGCTCCACCTGCGAGACCTTCGAGTAGCGGATGGAGAAGCGCTCCAGCACGGTCATCAGCACGATCGAGATGATCGAAGGGATGAGCATGAACACGGCGATCACCGCGCCGCGGTTGAAGTTCGGGATGGAACCGAGCATCTGGTTGAACAGGGTCATGGCCAGCACGTCGTACTCGCCGCCGACCGAGGTCGGGATGCCGTAGTCGGTGAACGCCAGGAAGAACGACTGGATGAACGCCACCGCCATCGTGCCGATCAGCGGCCGCAGCACGGTGTTGAGGAAGGTCGTGACCGGCTTGTCTCCCATGATGTGCGAGACGATGATGAACTTCTTGTCCACGAACTGGAAGCTGTTGTGGATGAGCAGGAAGCAGGTCGGCAGCGTGTAGACCACGTAGCCGATCAGCAGGCCGTTGAACCCGTAGATGTCGAAGGGCTGGAAGCCGAGCAGCCGGGTGATCAGGCCCTGCTTGCCGAAGGAGTAGATGATGGCGAAGCCGTAGGTGATGGTCGGCAGCAGCATCGGCACCTGCGTGAGCAGGGTGATGGCCTTTTTCAGGCCGCCCGGCACGTTCGTGCAGTTCACCGTGTAGGCCAGCAGGAACGCGAGCAGCACGGCCGCCAGCGCGGAGGCGGCGGACACCTTGACCGAGTTGAGCACCGACGCGCCGAATTCCGGCCGGGCCAGCACGGCCGCGTAATTGCTCAAGGTGGCCGCGCCGGAACCGGTCTGGAAGGATTTGACGACGACGATCGCCATCGGCACCACCAGGAACGCGGCGAACGCGACGGACACGATGGCCAGCAGCGTCCACAGCTCCGTCTGCTTCGGCTTGGAGGGGCGGCGCTCGTAGTTGACGAGGTCGGGGCGGATGCCGGGCAGCTGCTTGCCCGCCTGGATCGATTCGATCGACATGTCAGGCCGCCTTATCCGCGCCGGCCGCGCTCGCGTTTGGCGTGTTCTCGTTGAACAGCGAATAGATGTTGTTGCGCTTGACCTCGAGCTGGTGCAGGATGAAGGTCCTCACGAAGTCGCTCGCCGGATGCTCGATGATGTTCTCCGGGGTGTCATACTGGGCGATCCGGCCCTGATTGAGGATCAGCACGCGGTCGCTCATCGTGCAGGCCTCCTCCGGGTCGTGGGTGACCATGATGGTGGTCAGCTGGTACTGGTCCACGATCTGCTTGATCTTGGCCTTGATCGACTCCTTGATCACGCCGTCGAGCGCGGAGAGCGGCTCGTCGAGCAGCAGCAGCCGGGGCTTCATCACCAGCGTGCGGGCGAGCGCGACGCGCTGCTTCTGGCCGCCGGACAGTTCGTCGATCTTCTTGTTGAGATGCTCCTCGAGGCCGAGCAGCGCGATCATCTCCCTGATCTCGTCGGGGGAGGAGATGCCCGGGTTGTTGCGCAGGCCGTAGGTGATGTTCTCGTACGCGGTGAGGTTGGGGAACAGCGCGTAGTCCTGGAACACGATGTTGAAGCCGCGCTTCTCCATCGGCACGTGGGTCAGGTCCTCGCCGTCGTACAGGATCTGGCCTGAAGTGGCGTCGGTGATGCCGAGGATGATGTTGAGCAGCGTGGTCTTGCCGCCGCCGGAGGGACCGAGGATCGACATGATCCGGCCCTTGTCCAACGTCAGGCTGATGCCGTTGAGGACATTCGCGTCCCCGAACGATTTGGTGATGTTCTTCAGTTCGAGCATATTTCGTCAACTTGCCTTCCATGGGCCGCGCGTGGCGGCTACGGCGGCGCTGCCGGCCGGTGTGTCATGCCGGTGCGCCGTGGTTCGATATTCAGTTGTCGAGCGTGCTTGCGGGGCGTATCCCGGGCACAATTCCATGGTCGTCCGGATCCGGTGCTGTTTCGGACGGAATGGGCGAAAGCTCGACGAAAGAATGGTGAACTGCAAGCGAAGTTACATGTGCTCCACGTAGTTTTGTTGTTTGACGCGTGTGCCTTGGATCGGGCGCGTATGCCGGATGTGCGGCCGCGGCGCCGCGCGTCTTCCGGTCAGGCGTGGAATTCGCGGTCGGCGATGATGCGGCCGGAACGGTCGAGCGCGGTCGAGAATCTGCCGTAGTCGCTGAGGATCACGCTCATGTACAGGATGTCGACGATCGTCGTATGCGCCACGCGGGAGAAGATCGCGTTGCCGTAGATCGTGCGCTCGCCGCGGCCGGCGTACAGGCATGCGTCAGCCCACGCCGACAGCGGCGAACCGGCGGCGTTGGTGACGGCGACGGTGCGTGCGCCCTGCGATTTCGCCAGCCGCAGGGCCTTGACCGTGTCCGCCGAAGAACCGGAATAGGAGAAGGCGACCGCCACGTCGGACGGGGCGAGGTGACCGGCCCCGATCTGCTGCAGATAGGCGTCGGTGTTCAGCCTGCATGTCAGGCCGAGGTAACTGAGCTTGGTGAACAGATCGGTGGCCGGAACCAGGGAATTTTCCACGCCGTAGATGTCGATCAGCCGGGCGCCGGCAATCAGGGAGACGGCTTTGCGCAGTTTGGCCTGGTCCAGAGACCCGGCCAGCTCGTCGAGCAGCGTCTTCGCACTGGCGACCGCCTTGGACGGCACCGATTCCACGTCGTCCCACGGATTGAGGTCGAATCCCTCAAGCGGGTCGAACGTGACCCGGCGCTCCTCCTCGGGGTGGCGCAGCACATAACGCAGCTCGCGGTATCCGCTGAATCCCAGCTTGCGCGAGAAGCGGATCACCGTCGGCTGGCTGACCTGCGTGGCCTGCGCCAACTGACCGACGGTCATCTCGGCCGCCTCGTCGAGATGGTCCCGCACGAACTGCGCGACGGCGCGTTCCGCCGGCCGCAGCGACGAATACACATGGTCGATGCGCTCGCGGATGCCTACCGAGGACTGCATGCCGTCTCCCTTGAATGCCTTACTCACTATTCATCCGCCAGACTATCCGACCAGGGTGTGCGCAGGACCGACGCCAGTTGACCCCCAGATGAACTCGAGTTGAACAGTTTTTGGACGAGGGGTCTCGCCGTTAGGGGGAATTCGTGCGCCGGGGCCTTGGTATAGCGGCGATGATGGCCGATAATGGGAGTCATGACGACGATAATGGTGGACGAGCCGACGCACCCGGTCAGCGACCGGCTCTATGGCGTCTTCTTCGAGGACATCAACCATGGGGCGGATGGCGGGCTCAACGCGAACATGGTGAACAACTACAGCTTCGACGGGGTGTATCTGAGCCACAGCCGGTTGCGGCTGCATGGGGCCCGGCGCTGGCGCACGCAGGCCGATCCGCTGCGGTTCTGGCGTTTTTCCAGCGTGGACGCGGTCAGCTGCGGCACGCGGGTGCGCGGCGAACGCGGCGGATACGTCGACACCGACTGCCCGGCGCCGCCGGTGCACGACAACAGCCGGTACGCGCGCGTCACGGTCGATGGAGGGGCCGACTGGGGTTCGGCTCCGGAATCCGACGGTTCGGCGGGCGGTGACGCGCCGGCCGCGGACGGCCCGTTCATCGAGAATCTGGGGTACAACGGCGGCGGCGACAACGCCGGCGCATGCGCGATGTCGATCGTTCAGGGGCACGACTACGCGTTCGGCGCATACGTGCGGCCCGTCTCCGGCGCGGTCGCGCTGCGCGTGCGGGTGCTGGACGGCGAGGACCGGCCGCTGAGCGACGAGGTCCGATTCGATCTCGACCGTTTTGCCGGCGAGAGCCTGAGCGACGGCTGGATACGCGTCGAGCGCTCGCTGGCGGGCGAGCGCACCGGGTACGGCAAGCTGCGCATCGACGTGGAGGCGGCCGGGGCCGCGACCTTCGATCTGGACCTCGTCTCGCTGATGGACGGCGACTACTGGGGCAAAGACGATCCGAAATGGCGGTTCGGCAGGCTGCGGCGCGATCTGGTCGAGTCCATGGCCGCGCTCAAGCCGGCGTTCCTCCGCTTTCCGGGCGGGTGCATCGTCGAGGGCGTCACGCCGGGCAACGAGTACCGCTGGAAGGACACGATCGGCGCGCTGCCGGCCCGGCGCCAGCAGTACAACATGTGGGCGTTCAAGGCGCCTGACGGCTCCAGCTACTCGCAGAGCTACCAGATCGGGTTCTACGAGTACTTCTGCCTGTGCGAGGACCTCGGCGCCAAGCCGCTGCCGACGCTGTTCGCCGGCATCACCTGCCAGTCGCCGTACCGCGACCCGAAGCACGTCGCCGTCGACGGCGAGTACTTCCGCAGCACGGTGGTGCAGGACTATCTGGACCTCATCGAATTCGCCAACGGTGATCCGGACTCCAGCCGATGGGCGGCCATCCGGCGTGACATGGGCCATCCCGAGCCGTTCGGGCTCGATATGATCGGCGTGGGCAACGAGAACTACGGGGCGGACTACGTGGAGAAGTTCGACCGCATCTGCCGCGCCATCCACGAATGCCACCCCGACATGCTGTGCGTGATGAGCGCCGGGCTGTTCCCGTTCAAGGTGCCGATGCGCCGCTCGTGGAGCCACGCGCATGCGGTCGCCGCCGGCCGGGTGCCGGGCGTCGGGCGCGAGGGCGGCGCGCCGTCTATACTGGTGGACGAGCATTCGTACCATTCCGCGGACTGGTTCATCGCGCAGGCCGGCCGCTTCGACGACTACCGGCGCGACGGCACCGCCGTGTACTTCGGGGAGTATTCGGCCAACGGCTACTTCGCCGCGCAGCCGCAGACCTACGAGCATGCCAGCCAGTGGCATTCGGCGCTCGGCGAGGCCGCGTTCCTCACCGGCTGCGAGCGTAACTCCGACGTCGTGGCGATGACGTCGTACGCGCCGCTGTTCTCGCATGTGACCGGCCACGGCTGGGAGCAGAACCTCATCGAGTTCAGCCCGTCGCGGGTGATGCCCAGCGTCAACTACGAGGCGGAGCGGCTCTTTTCGGCCAATGTCGGGCGATTCGCCTACTCGTGCCGGATCGATGGGCCGCGGGACGACCTGTTCGTGTCGGCCACGGGGGACGGCGGGTCTCGCCGCTACGTCAAGCTCATCAACACGGGCGGCGAGCGGATCAACGTGACGCTCGACATCGCGTCGGGGATGCAGGCGCTGGGCGCCGGGGCGCAGCAGGGCGCCCTGTTCGGCGACTTGGCGGGCGGTGACGGTTCCGCGGAGGCGGGGCGTGCGGTTGCCGCTGCTGGCGTTGCGGGCGGAATGGGCGGAACGGGCGCGAGCGATGGCTCGGCGGGTTCTGCTGCGGACGGCATCGCGGCGGCGCACGGTTTGCATGTGCCGGATCTGAAGCCGATCCGGGTGCCGCTGCATCCGGCCGGCCATGCGCTGCGCGTGGAGACACTGCACGCGGATCCGCATGCGCGCAATACGCTGCCCTATGAGGGAGCCGGGCACGATGCGCTGCAGCGCACGGTCCGCGAGTCGCGCCTGCCCGCCGGGCCGGCCCGGTTCGCGCTCGCCCTCGAGCCGTACAGCATCACCCTGGTGCGGCTTGGGTAGGGGCGGCCGTTCCGGCGTCTTGTGCTTGGCCGCCGGCGGGTGGCTGCAACGGGTAGCTGCGGCGGATGGTTCCGGCGGATGGTCGGAAAACCAGCCTAATCCGCAGTAAGGCTGGGCGGCGATTCGGCGTCGGAACGGTCGGAAAACAGCACGCCGAAGCTACGTAGTATGGCATCCTCCCGGTTAGGATTAAAGCGAGGGACTGGCTGGAACATTCACGGAGGAACCGATGCGACGCTGGCTGATCGAGCTGCTCAAAAGCGAGACGATCCTGATCGTCGCATCCGTGCTCGCGCTGGTCTCGTGCCTCATCGTGCCGCCGGACGCCGACTACAAGAGCTACGTGCATATGAGCACGATCTCCCAGCTGTGCTGCCTGATGCTTGTCGTCTGTGGGTTCCAGCGCATCGGCGTGTTCCGCATCATCGGCTCGCGGCTGCTGCATCGGGTCAGCACCGCGCGCGGGCTTGTGATCACGCTGATCGCGCTCACGTACTTTTCCGCGATGCTCATCACCAACGACGTGGCGCTCGTCACCTTCATCCCCTTCGCGATCTCCGTGCTCATCATGGCGAACATGGAGGACCGCGCGGTGCTGGTCGGCACGCTGATGACCATCGGCGCGAACGTCGGCAGCATGCTCACGCCGATCGGCAACGCGCACAACCTGTACCTCAAGGCGCTCACCGGCATGCCGGCCACGGAGATGATCGGCATCATGGCGCCGTATTCGGCGCTCGCCGCGGTGATGCTCGTCGTCATCAGCTGCGTGGTGTTCGGCAAGAAGCCGGTCTCCGAGTTCAACGAGCTGGACGGCAGCGGCATCGAGCAGGGCGTGCTCGCGCCGGAAAGCGGCAAGCACCAGCCCGACGAGATCCGCATCACCGGCTACGGCGCGGGCTACGGCGGCTGGCGCACCGTCGTCTACGCGCTGCTGTTCGCCGTCTGCCTGCTGGCGGTGAACGGCGTCATCCCGCTGTGGCTCATGTGCGCGATCGTGTTCGCCGCGTTCCTGTTCTGCGATCGCAAGGTGTTCAAGCATGTGGACTGGGGTCTGCCGCTCACCTTCACCATGTTCTTCATCTTCATCGGCAACATGAAGCGCGTGCCGGAGTTCTACCGGCTCGCCGCGTCGCTGGTGGACGCGCATCCGCTCGAGGTGGCGGTCGGCTCCAGCCAGCTCATCAGCAACGTGCCGACCACGCTGCTGCTGTCCGGGTTCTGCGACCAGTGGCGGCCGCTGATCATCGGCACGAATGTGGGTGGCATGGGCACGCTCATCGCCTCGATGGCCTCGCTGATCGGATACAAGAACGTGACCCGCAAGTACCCGCACCAGAAGGGCAAATATTTGGCCGTCTACACCGGCGTCAACGCCGTGTTCGTGGCCGTGCTGCTCACGCTCTCGTGGATCATCGAGCCGTAGCGGGCGGGGTTGGACTGTTCTGTGCTGACTTACGGTCGCCCGTGAGCGTATAAGCGGCTGTAGGCCGGCATGGATTGCCGGGAGCGTGGTCGGAACCGTCGCGATCGCCGTGCCGGCCGCCGGACAGGGTCTCCAGCAGGACTTTTCTCAGGCCGGAATACGGCGGGTAGGCGAGCCGCAGCGTATCCGGAAACGCGGGCTTGCGCACCACGGTCTTGACATGGCTGAACTCGAGGAAACCGGCCTTGCCGTGATAGGAGCCTATGCCGGAAGCGCCGACGCCGCCGAATGGCAGCCGACTGGAAATCAGATGGCCGAGCGGCAGGTTGAAGCCGAGTGCACCCGAGCTGGTCTCCCGTTCGAACAGCCGCCGTGTGGCGCGGCTGCGCGTGAAGGCGTAGGCGGCCAGCGGGCGAGGGCGGCGATTGATGAAATCCACGGCTTCGGTGGCATCCGCGACTTCCAGAATCGGCAGTATCGGGCCGAAGATCTCCTCCTGCATCACCGGGGCTTCTGCGGAGACGCGCGTGATGACGGTCGGCGCGACATAACGGTCGGCCTCGTCCACCGTGCCGCCGCAGACCAGCCGGCCGGTCGTGGGATCGTCAGGGTCGGGCATCAGCGCCTTGAGGCGGTCGACATGGCGCTCGTTGATGATGCGCGCGTAGCTGCGCGACTGCTGCGGGTCGTCGCCGAAGAACCGCCGCGCGGAAGCCGCGATGAGCTCCGCCAGGCGGTCGGCGATATACGGCGTGGCCAGCACGTAGTCCGGGGCCACGCAGGTCTGCCCGGCGTTGATGAAACGCCCCCACGCGATGCGGTCGGCCGCGACGGCGAGATTCGCCGTGCGGTCCACGAACACCGGCGATTTGCCGCCGAGCTCCAGCGTGACCGGCGTCAGACGCTTGGCCGCCGCTTCCATGACGATTCGCCCGACGCGCCCTCCGCCCGTATAGAAGATGTGATCGAACGGCTGCGCCAGCAGCTCGCCGGTCTCCCGAGGCCCGCCCTGCACCACGCGGATCGCGCGCCGGTCCATATACCGTTCGACCAGATCGGCCAGCATATGGCTGGTGGCGGGGGAGAGCTCCGACGGTTTGAGGCAGATGCAATCGCCTGCGGCGATCGCATCGACCATCGGTTCCAGGCTCAGCAGCACCGGGTAGTTCCACGGCGAGATGATCAGCGCCACACCCTTCGGCTCGGCGACCGTCCAGCTGGCCGCCGGCTGCATGAGATATGGCATCGGCTTGTAGCGGCGGGCCGTCCATCCGGCGATGCGCGGGCGGACGAACCGTATCTCGTCGAGCACCAGTCCGATCTCCATCAGCATGGTCTCCGAGGCCGGTTTGCCGAAATCCCGCTGCACGGCCTGCGTGATCGCATCGGCGTTGTCCCTGAGCATGCGGGCCATCGCGTCCAATTGGGAGCGGCGCCATGCGAGCGGCTTCGACACTCCTTGGCGGAATGCGCGCTGCAGCGCGCCGGCCACCTGCGCGGGAGTGGGGGAGGAAACGGAATCGGGGGCAGAAGCGGATGCTTGGCGGGAGCCCGGCGCGGCGGTTCCATGCGCCTCTTGCTCCCTGCGTTCTCCGCGTCCCTCGCATTCCCCGCGAGCGTCATCCTGAAGCGCCGTCGATGTCATGTCTGCCTCCTCGCAATACGGTCATCCGATGCCATGCTCTGGTGTCATTGCTCTGATGCCATTGTAAGGATCCGGGCCGCTCCCCGCGCTCGACAGGAAGCGCCGAAGTGTGGCAATGCTGGCGGCGGCAGACCGCGTCAGCACTGCGGGCGTTTGACCACCTTCGGATCGGCGCCCCAGAACGCGCTGGTCGCCACGCCGCCGTTCGGCGTGCCCGTCGGCTCGCCCGCCACGCGGTATGCGCCCGTGGACTGCTCGTGGATCTTGCGCCAGCCGGCGGCGTCGATCACGAGCACATCCTCGTCGCACACCTCGCCGATCAGCGGGAACCGGTTGCCGTACTCGGTGTGGTGGTATACGAGGCCGCATCGTTCCATGGTCGCGCGCGAGCGCCGGTTGCTGAGGAAATGCTTGCCCCATACGCGGGTCAGATGCAGGTCCTCGAAACCATAGCGCAGCATTTCGCGCACGGCCTCCGACATGATGCCCTTGCCCCAGAACGGCTCTCCCAGCCAATAGCCGATTTCGCGCTCGTGCGTGAAATCGTCGACGGGCCGGTCCGCCAGTACGGCTTCCGTCTCGTCGCTGACCGGTTTGAAGCTGATGCAGCCGATCGGCCGTCCGGTTTCCCTGAGCACGATCGCGAAGGTTTCCGGGTCGCTCACCTGCACGGGATGGTATGCGCGGCAATCCTCGATCGATTCGTAATGATGCCATCCGCACGATTCGGCGACCTTGGGGTTGCGGCCATACTCGTATTTGGCGGCGATGTCGTCCTCGTCGTTCGCGCGCCAATGGCGCAGGATCAGGCGTGGCGTGCGCAGCTCGACCGCGCCCGGCGCCGTCGTTTCGGTCACGTTGGTCGTTTCGGTCGGTTTGGTCGGCTCGGTGCCGGTGGTTTCGGTCATGGACCAAGGTATAGCACACCCGGCGAGGATACGCTCGGCGCGTGAGGCGGACGGGTATCCGCGCCGGCGACGCGCGCTGCGGCTGGCGTCTTGCGGATCAGCCCAGATCGAGCGGCTTGCCGTCGGCTCCGATCGATGGCATCGCGCCAGCCTGGCCGACCTGATCGGCACTGAGCCCGATGGCCTGCAGGAATCCGGCCTTGAACTCCACGCCGGCCTTGGACGGTTCCTGCGTGCTCCAATACGCGCCGTTGATCGTCAGCGTCGGCGAGGAGAATCCGCCGTTGTCTCCGTACAGCTCGGTGCGCAGGATCGTGTAGTCGTCGGCGGCCTTGAGCCACTTGGCATAGGGCGTGCTGCCGTCGAACGCCTTGTCGGCGACCTCCTGGCTCACGCCGGCGTCGAGGGCCTGCCGCTTGAGCTGATCGTCGCTGACGGACTCGTAGTTGTCGAGCTCGCCGGGCTGGAAGTCCTCGGCGTAGATGTTCGACAGGTACTTGAGCAGATGCTGCGGATCGTCGTCGTTCTCGGCGATGACCAGCGCGCCGTTGAATGCGCGGGTCGAATACTCATCCGTGCTCTTGGAATCCTGGAAGGTCATGAAATGCAGCTCGAGATTGAGCTGGCCGGCGTCGATCATCGATTCCAGCGTGCCGTCGAGCGTGCGATGCACGGACGCGCAGCCGGGGCACAGCGGCTCCATATAGAAGGCGACGGTCGGCGCCCCGCTGGCTTTCTTGCCGTACCCGTCCTTCGAGATGAGTATGCCGGCCTGGTCGTCGGCACGGGCCGGTTTGGTCGAGACGGCCGCCAATGCGTTTTTCGCCTCGCTGAGCGATTGGGTGTCGGTGGCCTGCTGGCTCTGCTGGTCGCTTCCCGTGGCCTTGGCTGCCCCGCCGTTCTGGCTGGTTGCATGGTAGATGGCGAATGCGCCGATCGCGATGAGAATGAGGATGATGCAGGTCGCGATCGCGCCGATGATCGTCTGCTGCCGGCGTTCCTTGGCTTCCTGCTCCGCCTTGGCCTTCGCGGCGGCCGCCTCGGCCGCGCGGCGTTCGGCGCGCAGCCTCCGTTTGCCGGCGTTGTTGCTGTTGCCTGTCATGAGTCATGTCCTTGCATCGTGTGTTCGTTCCTCCATGATTATATGAAGCGCGGGATACCGGGCCGGCGCGGGGCCGGATGCCGGCCGGGCGCTCGCCGGATGCCGGCCGGACGTCAGCCGGATGCCGGCCGGGTGAGCGCGTCGCGCCATTTCCTGGCGGAATAGGCTCGACTGGCAGTGTCTCAGCGAGAGGTTTCTGTCAGCCCGTGGCGGGGACCTCCTGTTGCGGGGCCGCAAAGAGACTTTCCGGCCGCGTGCCGGAAGAACCATCCCGATGCGGGACTCTCAATGAGCAGGATCCGCCATGCACTGGCAGGAATCTTTCGCTGTCACGGTCCTCGGACCTTGCGCCAATGGCCGGATCCATGGCGCGGTGTACCCGTCGGATGCTACAGTATGTTCTCGTTTGGCCCCGTAGCTCAGCTGGATAGAGCATGTGACTTCTAATCTCAAGGTCGACGGTTCGAGCCCGTCCGGGGTCACGACGGAACCCCTTGGAATCAAGGCGTTCCAAGGGGTTTACTGTTCCTCGCCGGTCTGTTCTGGGCCAACATGGGCCAACATGGGGCCATCATGAGCGCGGTTGCTCACCGCCTCATTCAAGTGGCGGGTCGGAAGACGGCATAGGACGTTCTCATGGAGTATTGAACAATCGCGGTTTTGTCACGCCGGAATCGGACATGCTCCCGCTGGCGGGAGCTGGCTCGCGAAGCGAGACTGAGGGTGGTCGATACGGACCGCCGCCGCGCTTGGCTCCGTCACAGCGCGTCGCGCGCGCAACCGGAACAGAACGAGGCGAACCTCGGATTGAGCGTTCCGCAGTCCGGGCAGTACCAGGTGCCGTCAGGCAACGGGCGGATATGCGCGGATGTGGCCTTGCGGATGGTCTGCGGGTCGGTGCCGGCGCCGTTTTCGACGCCCATCGTCACCAACGGGGCCAGCGAGAACCCGTTGGCCAGCGAGGCGAGCAATCCGCCGCCGATCAACGACACGGGCTTGGCGCGCATGGCGCTGCCGCAGGCCATGCAGAATCGGACATCGTCGGGCATGGAAGCCGAGCATTGACGGCATCGTTTCATTGCGACTCCTTTGTCGAAGCGGCCCCGCTGCCACGCAGGCGCCACGCTTCCATGATATCGAATTCCCCCCGGCGAATCATACCGAGGGCGGATGGCGCGTCCTGCATCTGTTGACGGAAACTGTACGGGAAAGGGTTTGGGTTATACACTTGACGCAATAGTGTCTAAGAAGGGGCTCTATCAATGGAGACAACAGCCAAACAGGACCGCGCCGTCGCGAGAGCGGCCGCGTCGACGGCGCGCACGGGGGATTTGCGCACCGAGAGCCGTCCGGGCGGCGCCCCGGCGGCAGCCGGCGCGCGCCCGATGATCGAAGTGAGGAACCTGCGCAAGGAGTATCCGGTCGCGGACGAGACCGTGGTGGCGCTCGAACGCATCAACCTGAGCATCCCGCGCGGGCAGATCTGCTGCATCTACGGCGAATCCGGCTCCGGCAAGTCCACCCTGCTCAACCAGCTCGCCGGCATGGAAAAGCCCACGCGCGGCGGCGTGCGCATCGGCGGCGTGGTCGTCTCCGATCTGGACGAGCGGGAACTGGCCGCGTTCCGGCAGCGCCATCTCGGCTTCGTGTTCCAGTCCTACAATCTGATGCCGAACCTCAACGCCGTCGAGAATGTGGCCATGCCGCTCATGTTCCGCGGTATGCCCAAGGCCAAGCGCGAGGCGATGGCCCGCGGCATCCTCAAGCGGGTCGGGCTCGGCAAGCGCCTGACGCATTACCCCACGCAGATGTCCGGCGGCCAACAGCAGCGCGTCGGCATCGCGCGCGCGTTCGTCGCACGGCCGGAGGTCGTGTTCGCCGACGAGCCGACCGGCAATCTCGATTCGCGCACCAAAGTCGATGTGATGGAGATGATCTGCTCGTTCGCGCGGGACTTCAACCAGACCATCGTGCTGGTCACGCACGACGACAATATGGCGCAGTACGCGGATCGCATCGTCACGCTGCTCGACGGTCGCGTCATCGCCGACGAGCCGGCCGACCGGCATCGCGGCAGGTCCGCCGGCCAGGACGGCGCGCGCGGCTGACCGGTGGCGCCGCTCCGCCGGTCAGCCGGGGCGCATGGAGGGCCGCCTCGTCTCCATCGCACGCAACGCAACGCAACACAACACCCACGCAACGGAACAACAATCAAGGAAGACTCATCGCCGACATTCGGCGTCGACAATCTGGGAGACCGGAGGGACTCATGGGAAATGCAACGCAACGGACCACGGCGAAACTGCTGAAGGCGATCGTCGCCGTGCTGGCATGCACGGCGATGGCGGGTCTGACGCCGGCCGCCTACGCCACCGCCGAAGGCGACGCCGCGGCGAAAACCGCTCAGAGCGTACAGACCGCGCAGGGCGCCGGCGTGGCCGACGGCACCTCCGGCGATGCCGGAAGCGCCACGTCCGGCACGGTCGTGAAGACCGTCGACGGCGGTGCGGGCGGCGGCGCCTCGGGCGGCAGCGGGGCGGGCGCGGACGGCGCCAACGGGGGCGCCACCCAGATCGCCGGCCCGGTGCCCAACATCATCATCACCAACTTCTCCTATGGCGACAATTCGGTGTCGGTCGGCAGCGACTTCAACCTGTCGTTCACCTTCCAGAACATGGGCAAGGTCGCCATCGACAATCTCGTCGTCACCGTCGACGGCGGCGAGAGCTTCGCGATCGCGGGCGGCACCAACACCTTCTACTTCGACACGCTGTACGCCGGGTGGGCGATGACGCAGAGCCTGCCGATGCAGGCGCTTTCCAGCGCGAAAAGCGGCGCCCAGGGCGTGACCGTCGGCTTCAAGTACGAGTATGTGGACGGCGGCGTGCGCTCGGCGAGCTCCTCCGACATCAAGATCTCGGTGCCGGTCTCGCAGCCCGACCGTTTCCAGCTCACCGACCCGGTGCTGCCGGAGCACGTGAACGCGGGCGAGGAGAACACGATCACGATGGACTACGTGAACAAGGGCAAGGGCGACATCTCCAACGTCGAGGCGACCATCGAGGGTGAGGGCATCGAAAGCAGCGTCAAGACCCAGTACGTCGGCAATGTGGCGTCCGGCGCGAACGGGTCGATCGGCTTCGCGTTCACCCCGACCACGGCCGGCGACATCAGCGCCAAGCTGCGCGTCACCTACGAGGACTCGGACGGCAAGACGCAGACCAAGGAATTCCCGATCACGATCAGCGCACAGGAGCCGGCACCGATGGACCACAGCAACATCGACCCCGACACTGGGCTGCCCTATGACGACCCGTCCGCCTCGCAGCAGGCCGGGTTCCCGCTGTGGGGGTGGGTCGCGATCGTCGCTGCGATCGTCGTCGTCATCGTGATGGCGATCGTACTGGTCCGCCGGCGCAAGAAGGCCAAGGGCAAGCACGGCGGCATCGACGAGGAATGGGATGACTGGGAGAGCGGTTCCGTATCCGGCGCCGCGTCCGGTGCCGCCGGCGCGGATAACGCCGCCGGCCCCGCGGCGCAGGCCGACGGCGCGCCGACCCAGATCATCGCCGATCGGCCGGTCGCCGGCGACGGGCCCGCATCCGGGCCGGCCGCCGCGCCTTCCGCCAGCTGAGGGATGCCATGAAATTCACCGACATCCTGCATATGTGCAGCCAGAACCTGTTCCGGCGAAAATCACGCACGATACTGACCGTGCTTGGCGTGATCGTCGGATGCTGCTCGATCGTGATCATGGTGTCGCTCGGCGCCGGCATCAACGAGCAGAACGAGAGGACGCTCCAGTCGATGAGCGATCTGACCATCATCAACGTGTACAGACAAGGCTCCGGCGGCATGGGATCCGGCTCGTCATCGGGCTCGTCGCGCGCCGGATCGGGCGCCGCGAAGCTCGATGATTCGGCCATCGAGAACATGCGGCGGATTCCCGGCGTATCCGGGGCGACCGGTCAGATGTACATGAACTACTCCGTCAGGTTCACCGCGTCCAATGGCAGGTACTACGCGGATTACGGCGTGATCCAGGCCATCGACATGGGCCAGCTCGACAACATGGGCTACAAGCTGACGGCCGGCGCCGCTCCGGCCAGGAAGGGCGAGGTGCTCGCCGGACAGAACTTCGCCTACTCCTTCGCCGACAAATACCGGCCGGAGGGCCAGAACATCCGCCAACAGCCGTTCGACGTCGGCAACGGCACCATGATGGTGTGCAACGATAACGGATGCGAACAGGTCGCCGCCGGCGACGTGGAAGGCCCGTTCTTCGACCCGATGAACACCGAAATCGTCATGACCGTCGATGCGGGGGACGGCTCGGGCGGCTCCATGTCCGGCTCGGGCGGCATGGCCGGCATAGCCGGTGCGGCCGGGGGAGCCTCCGGCTCGGCGACGCCGACGAACACGTTCAAGCTCAAGACGACCGGTATCCTCAAGGAGGATTACAGCAAGGGCGAGGCCACGTCGAACGGCATCATGATGGATATCGGCCAGCTCAAGGGCATCATCGCCAAGGTCGACAAGGCCGCGGCGAAGAAGGCCTCGAACTACGACCAGGCGCTGGTCAAGGTCGCCGATCTGTCGCAGGTCGCGGACGTCGAGCAGCAGATCAAGGACATGGGCTTCGGCACCTCGTCCTCGGAGGAGATGCGCAAGAGCCTGCAGGAGCAGTCGCAGGGCATCCAGCTGGCGCTCGGCGGCATCGGCGCGGTGTCGTTCCTGGTGGCGGCGATCGGCATCGCGAACACGATGGTGATGTCCGTGACCGAGCGCACGCGCGAGATCGGCATCATGAAGGCGCTCGGCTGCTATGTGCGCGACATCCGCGTGATGTTCCTCGGCGAGGCCTCGGCGATCGGCCTGATCGGCGGTCTGATCGGATGCGTGATTTCCGCGCTGGTGTCGCTGATCATCAACCTCGTCTCGATGGGCGGGGGAGGAGGGGCCGGTGCGGTTGGCGCCGGCGCCGGCCTCGGCGAGAGGATATGGATGGCGATCGTCGGGGGCGAAAACGTGGCGCGCATTTCGGTCATTCCGTGGTGGCTGTTCGTCGCGGCGATCCTCTTCTCGATGGCCGTCGGCCTGATAGCGGGCTTCGGCCCGGCCAACAAGGCGGTCAAGATCCCCGCGCTCGACGCCATCAAGAACGAGCAGTAGCGGAGTGCATGGGCGCTGGTAGCGGTATGCCGTCGAACGGGGCTGATAATGCGACAGAATGATGATGCATGTTGCATTGTTGGGGTGCCGATACCGCTCTGAATGAGGGTCTCGTGATTCGCGCACCGACAACTCGGGGGTTTGAGACATAACTGTGTCTCAAACCCCCGAGTTGTCGGTGCGCGGGTTGATAGACACGGCAATGCATTACGCTCCGAGAAGAATAAGACGGTGGAGCTGCTTTGCCTGCGCGGCTCGGTCGAACAGGTCGGACGCTGGATGCTGGTGGTCCGCACTATAAATATGAGAGTGGCGCACGCCCCGCCGGCGGGATCATGCCGCAACCGGCGCGACGGGACGACCGCTCCGGAAACGGCGGGCGCTAGAGAGCCGCCAAGGCGCTGCGGATGCGGCCGACCACGGCGTCGCGGGTCAGGCCGTAGCGTTCGTCGAGTTCCGCCAAGGGCACCCGATCGGTGAATTCCTTCGCCGCGCCGAAATTCAGCACGCGCATTGGTTCCGGACCGGCGGCCGATTCGTCACCGGCATGAACCGCATCGGCCCGCGCGTAGAACGCGGCGATCTTCTCGCCCCAGCCGCCTTCGAGCTGCCCGTCCTCCAGCGTGACGACGACCTGATGATCGGTATGCAGCCCCAACAAGGTCTCCTCGTCCAGCGTGGAGAATTGCTGAGGATCGATCAGCGTGGCAACGATGGGGTCCGCGGCGTCACCGGCCAAGGCATCGGCGACGGCGCATCCCAACGGGTAGGCGTTGCCCAACGCCAGAATCGCGACCCGGGCGCCTCGCCGCGCGATGCGATAGGCGCTCCAGGGCATGGCATTGCCGTGTTGTTGATGCTGCGCGGCATCGGCAGCTTCGGCTCGGACAACATCGGTTCCGCCAGCATTGGCTCCGCTCGCGCCGCTGCCGCCATCGCGGCCTTCGCGGATGCGAGCGGCCTCCCGTTCCGCGGCGAGAATCGTGTCGCCGGGCACGCGGATGACGACGGGCCCGGTGTTGCCGGCGCCGGTCGACCACGCCAGCATGTCGAGAAACGCCTGCCCGCTGGTCGGCGCAAGGCAGGTCAGCGTCGGAATATTGCCGAACATGGCGATGTCGAATGCGCCGGAATGGGTGTTGTCGGCGCCGGACAGGCCGCCCCCGAAATCGAGCAGCGTCGCCGGGGTGCCGTTCAGCGCCAGCTCCTGCTGCAGCTGGTCGAAGGTGCGCTGGAAGAACGTGGCCGAGGTGGCCAGCACCGGCCGCCCGCCGGCCCGGGCGATGCCCGAGGCGAACGCCACCGCGTGCTCCTCGGTGATGCCGGTATCTACATAGTGCCGGCCGGCGCGCTCGCGGAACGCCCTGGTGATGCCGTTCGACCCCGGGGTCGCGGGGGAGATGACCACCAGTCCCGGCTCTTGGGCGAATCGTGGCTCCAACGCGGCCATGGCCAGTTGCCCGTAATGCTTGCGCGCGCCGGCGGGCTGGCCGGCCGCGGAATCCGGATTCTGCCAGTGGTTCGCCTCGCAGCGGCCGGAGGTCAGCGTCTGCGGTTCCGCTGCCTCGTCCGACGCCGTCTCCGGCAGTCCAAGGCCCTTCACCGTGTGGATGTGCACGACGACCGGGTGGTCGATGTCCTTCACCTTGCGGAACGCGCGCACCAGCGCCGCGACGTCGTTGCCCCGCTCCACATAGCGGTAGTCCAGCCCGAACGCCCTGAAGATATTCGGCTCCGACGTGCCGCCCGACGCGCGCAGCCGGGCCAGCGGGCCGTACATGCCGCCGAAATCCTCGGCGATCGACATCTCGTTGTCGTTGAAGACGATGATCAGGTTGCCGCCCTGTTCGGCGGCGTTGTTCAGCCCCTCGAACGCGATGGCGGAGCTGAGCGATCCGTCGCCGATCACCGCGATCACGTTGCTGTGCCCGCCGGCCATGTCGCGCGCCTTGGCCAGGCCGCAGGCGAGCGAAATGGACGTGCCGGTATGCCCGAGCACGAACTGGTCGTGCTCGCTTTCCTCGGGGTTGGTGAACCCGGTGACCGAATCGTGCAGCGCGGGATCGAGGTAGGCCGAGGCCCGCCCGGTAAGCATCTTGTGCACGTAGCTCTGATGGGACACGTCGAATACGATGCGGTCGTGCGGCGAATCGAACACGCGGTGCAGCGCCACCGTGGCCTCGACCAGGCCGAGATTCGACCCGATGTGCCCGCCGTGCTCCCTGCCGAACGCGATCAGCGTGCGCCGGATTTCCGAGCAGAGCCCGGGCAATGCGTCGGCATCGAGGGCATGGACGTCGGCAGGGCCGTGAATCGTACCCAGGATGCTGTCGCGCATACGCATGTCCTTTCTCGCTGTTCCAAATGCGACATCCTAACCCAACCGCATCCCGAGCGGCACGCATCGGCTCGAATACCCCCAACATCTCCGTATACGCCGGCGAGCTCCGGCACGGTCCGCGGCGGTCCGCGGCGGAATACCGCGGAACGTGGTTGAATGGATAGCGGACGATCCGCCGCGCGCCGCGAACAGCCGCAACGGACGGCGGCCCCGCCCCCGCCGCGGGGAACACAGGAACAAAGGAGTGCCGATGAAAGCCGTATACGCCGCAGGAACCGACTACGACAATCCGCTCGCCGTGCTTGAGGTGGGCGATCTGCCCGAGCCGCAGGCGCGCCCGTTCTGGTCGACCGTGTCCGTCAAGGCCACGACCGTCAACCACCACGATATCTGGAGTCTCAAGGGGGTCGGCCTGTCCGCCGAGCAGGCGCCGATGGTCCTCGGCACCGACGCGGCCGGCACGCTCGACGAGGACATCCCCGTGCGCAAGGGGCTCAAGGCCGGCAGCGAGGTCGTGCTTTACACCTTCGTCGGCACGGACGGCGCCGGCGTGATGCCGGGCGAGCGCCGCACGATCCTGTCCGAGAAATACGCGGGCACGATGGCCGAGAAAACGCAGGTGCCGAGCGCGAACGTGTTCGCCAAGCCCGCCAACCTGACCCTCGACGAGGCGGCCGCGCTCGGCACCAGCTGGATCACCGCGTATTCGCTGCTGTTCACGTCCGCGAACGTCAAGCCGGGCGACACGATCCTCGTGCAGGGCGCCGGCGGCGGCGTGTCGACCGCGGCGATCCAGCTCGCGCATGCGGCCGGCCTCGAGGTGTTCGTCACCTCGCGCTCCGAAGCCAAGCGCGGCAAGGCGCTGGCGCTCGGCGCGGACGCCGCGTTCGAGGCCGGCGCGCGGCTGCCGCGCAAGGTCGACGCGGTGATCGAGTCGGTCGGCGCGGCCACATGGGGCCATTCGGTCAAGTCGGTGCGCCCGGGCGGCACGATCGCGATCTGCGGCGCCACGACCGGCGACCAGCCCGGCGCCGAACTGACCCGCATCTTCTTCCAGGACATCCGCGTGCAGGGCAACACGATGGGCTCGCGCGAGGATTTCGCACGCATGCTGCGATTCGTGGAGCACGCCGACCTGCATCCGGTGATCGATGCGACGTACGCGCTCGCCGACGCCCCCGCCGCCTTCGGCAAGGTGCTCTCCGGCGACGTGTTCGGCAAGGTGGTGATGCGCGTGTGACCAGCCGCGCGCCGGCGGCGTGACCGGGCCGGCGCGGTCGGGCGGGTCCCCGCGGCGTACGGCGCTGCCCGGCGCGGCGCCTTTCTGTAGGCCGCAGTGCGTACAGTTGGAACGGTATTGGTGACAATTCCGCGACGGAGGTTCGTATGGCAGACAGCAAGCCCGAAGTGGCCGTGATCATGGGATCGGCAAGCGACTGGGAGACCATGAAGCATGCGTGCGACATGCTCGACCAGTTCGGGGTCCCCTACATCAAGCGGGTGATTTCCGCGCACCGCACCCCCGAACTCATGGCCGAGTTCGCGCACGACGCGCGCGCCAACGGCCTGAAGGTCATCATCGCCGGCGCCGGCGGCGCGGCCCACCTGCCCGGCATGGTCGCCGCGCAGACCACGCTGCCCGTGATCGGCGTGCCGGTGCGCTCACATGCGCTGTCCGGCTGGGATTCGCTGCTGTCGATCGTGCAGATGCCCGGCGGCATCCCGGTCGCCACCACCGCGGTCGGCAACTCGGGCGCGACCAACGCCGGCCTGCTCGCGATCAGCATCCTGTCGACCAACGACGGGCGGCTGGCGGATGCGCTGCAGGAGTACCGCGACGGACTGAAGGAAAAGGTGGCCGAATCCAATGCCCAGCTTGTCTGAGGAAACGCACGGCGCGGTCTCGCGCCTGATGCCCGGCTCGACCATCGGCATCGTCGGCGGCGGCCAGCTCGGCCGCATGATGGCGCTGAGCGCGAAATACATGGGATTCCGCATCGGCGTGCTCGACCCGACCCCGGACTGCCCGACGGCGCAGGTCGGCGACTTCCAGATCGTCGCCGACTACGACGACAAGGCCGCGATCCGCGAGCTGGCCGAGAAGTCCGACGTGCTCACCTATGAGTTCGAGAACGTGGACGCCGACGCGCTGGACGAGGTGCGCGGCGAGGTCGCCGTGCCGCAGGGCACCGACCTGCTGCGCGTGACGCAGAACCGCATCGCCGAGAAGACCTTCATCAACCGCCACGGCATCGAGACCGCGCCGTGGCGCGCGGTGAACAGCCGGGCCGATCTGGTCGCCGCGCTCGGCGAACTGGGGTACCCGGCCGTGCTCAAGACCTGCGAGGGCGGCTACGACGGTCACGGCCAGATCGTGCTGCACGGCGAGGATGACCTGGCGCGGGTCTGGCCGGATGACGACTTCCCGCCGGCGATCCTCGAGGGATTCGTCGATTTCGCCTTCGAGGCGTCGATCCTGGTGTCCGGCGACGGCGAGCACTATGTGACGTTCCCGATCGTGCACAACATCCACCGCAACAACATCCTGCACCTGACGATCGCGCCGGCCGACGTGCCGGCATCGGTCGAAGCGCGTGCGCACGAGCTGGCCAGGACGCTGGCCGGCGGCTTCGAGCTGGCCGGCACGCTCGCCATCGAGCTGTTCGTCACCAAGGACGACCGCGTGATCGTCAACGAGCTGGCGCCGCGCCCGCACAACTCGGGCCACTACACGATCGAGGCGTGCTCGATCGACCAGTTCGACGCGCACATCCGCGGCATCGCCGGGTGGCCGATCCCGCAGCCGAAGCTGCTGAGCCCGGCCGTGATGGTCAACGTGCTCGGCCAGCACGTCGCGCCGACTCGAGCGCTGATCGGGGAGCATCCCGAATGGAACGTGCACGACTACGGCAAGGCCGCGGTCAAGCACGACCGCAAGATGGGCCACATCACCGTGCTCACCGACGATACGGCCGCCACCGTCAAGGCGCTGGAGTCCACCGGCTGCTGGGACGACCTCAAGTAGCGGCCGTCGTCTCCGGCCGGCCGGGGCCTCGATGCCCTGCCCGGCCGGCAGCGGCATGGCTCGCCGTTCCTGTCGCCCCGTCGATCGAGCGGGGCGATTGCTTTTTTGGAATAACGCTCTTGCTCTTGTCCGCGAAGACGCTATTATCAATAAGTAGCTGTAAATGATAATAGAGTCGGCTCGCGATGATGCCGGCACGACCCAGGGAGCGAATGATGACGGGAACCGGACCGGCGCGACATACCAAGCAGAAGGACGCCGTGATGCAGCAGCTGCGCAGCAGCGACGACTTCGTCTCGGCGCAGGAGCTGCACCGCAAGCTCGACGACGAGGGCACACGCATCGGCCTGGCCACCGTGTACCGCCAGCTCAACGCGCTGGTCGACTCGGGCGCCGCGGACACGGTTCGCCTCAACGGCCAGCAGCTGTTCCGCCTGTGCGGCGACGAGGGACATCACCACCATCTGGTGTGCCGCGAATGCGGCAAAACCGTCGAAATCGACCCGCCGAGCGAATCCTGGCTGCGCAAGATCGCCGACGGCCACGGTTTCACGGTCGAATCCCACACGCTCGAGGTGTTCGGCCTGTGCGCCGATTGCCGCGAGCGCGCCGCAGCCGCCAGGCACTAGCGGTCTGTCTCGTCACTGATCGACCGTTCTATCCAGTGCGCGAAGCGCGCGGCGCATTACCATCATGAGGTGTCGGCGGATCATGGCGGATGCTGATGTTCCGCCGCCGGACCACCCCCAGTCGGCTTCGCCGACAGCCCCCGCCAGCGGGGGCATGCGTCTCTGACTATTGGTTTTATTACGTCGATTCTGTCATATCCCGCCCCCGCTGGCGGGGGCTGTCGGCGAAACCGACTGGGGGTGGTCCGATGGTTGCGTCTCAACCCTCGCGCAGTCTGCCGCCCGGTTGCTGCGGCAGGGCTGAGGCGTACGAGTCGAAGATGATGCGCGCGTCGATGGGGCGGGGGCCGGCATGGGGCACCGACCACTGCCCGTGCAGCCGGCCTTCGGCGTCGGAGAAGGCGTCGATGGTCAGCCGGCTGGGCGCGAAGGGCAGGTTGAGGTCGAGATCCAGTGAGTTGGACCGCTGCATCCGGTACCACATGCCGCTCACCTGTCCGGTCCGGGGCTCGAACGCGCTGGCGAACATGGTGATCGACCCGTGGAAATGCGTGTCGCTCATATCGTCGAATTCGATGTCGGCGATGATGGTCATGTCGCCGACCATCGCCGACGTGTCCACGCGGATGCGTTCGCGCCGGCCCCGGAACGTGCCGCCGCGTCCCGATCCGTTTCCGGCTCCGCCGCGGGCGTGCCTGCCGCTGAGGCCAGACCGGGGATCGTGCGCAGCTTGGGATTGGCGTCCAGCGCGTTGCCGGTGAAGACCTTGCGTTTCTGCGCTTCGGTGATCAGTCCGCTGCCTTCCAGGGCCAGCGCCTGCCCGAGGCACGCCTCGATCGGCGTGTAAGGCGTGTCCGAGCCGTACAGCAGATGCGTGTCGGGCACGTCCAGCAGCCGCATCTTCTCGCGCTGCCACTCCATGGTCCAGTAGTCGGGCGTCGGATAGCCGTCCGGCTCGCCCGGGTGGTGCCGGGCGAGGAAGTCCAGATACACCGGCGGCGGATAGTGGGCCTGGAAATCGACTTTGCTGAGGTATCTCATCGGCCCGTCACTCCACCGACTTGAGGGCGGCGAGCATGTCCACGGTCTTCAGCCGCCGGTAGACGAGCACGCCGAGCGCGGCCAGCACCGCGCCGACCACGACCAGAGGCGCCACGAACGCGAGCCAACCGAGCGCCGGATCGAACATGACCTCGTCGGGCGGCACCTCGGTGATGATGTAGCGGTGCAGCAGCCCGCCGAACCCGTAGCCGGCGAGAATGCCCAGCACGGACAGCATGATCGTCTCGCGGTAGATGTACATGGTCGTCTCGTTCGAATGGAAGCCGAGCACCTTGATGGTCGACAGCTCGCGGATGCGCTCGGATACGTTGAGGTTGGTCAGGTTGTAGAGGATCACCACGGCCAGCAGCGCGGCCACGAGGATCAGCACCTCCATGATCTGGTCGAGCGAGTCGACGATCGTGTCCACCTGCTTCTTCGATGTCGTGTTCTGCACGATGCCCCTGACGCCGCTCAGGGTCATGAACTCGGCTGCCCGCTCGCCGACGTTGTCGGTATCGCCGTCCTTGAGCCTGACCAGATACGCGTTCGACCGGTAGTCCTGGCCGAAGACGTGTTCGTAGCCGCCCGAGGTCATGAACATGAAATGCCCGATGTACATTTCGGTGACGCCGTCGACGCACACCTTGCGCTCCACGCCGCTCTCGTCGGTGACGCTGATCGTGTCGCCCGGCTGCGCGCCGAGCATCTCGGCCATGCGCTCGGAGATGATCGCGCCGCGGTCGGTGAGCACCTGCGGCTTGTGCCCGACGCGCGAGCGCAGCGTGATGTAGTCGCCGAAATTATAGGCGTCGTCGGTGGCGATGAGCGTGATGTCCTGCTTGTCGTTGTCCTTGCCGGCGATCCTGGTGAGCTCCTCGTAGCGGATCGGCGAGGATTCGTCGACCTCCTTGTCCTGCATCGCCTTGGCGACTTCCGTGCGCTGCTCGTCGTTGTTGTCGGATTTCTCGGCGACGATCATGTCGTAGTGGATCAGATCGTCGAACTGGCGGTCGTTGATCTGCCCGATCGACGCCTGCACGCCAAGGCCGGCGGTGAGCAGCGCCACCGCGCCGCATACGCCGAAGATCGTCATGAACATGCGCGACTTGTAGCGGAAGATGTTGCGCGCGGTGACCTTGCGCGTGAAGTTCAGACGCGACCACAGCGGGGTGATGCGCTCGAGGAAGATCTTCGAGCCCTTCGCAGGGGGTTTCGGCAGCAGCAGGGAGGCCGGCTTCTCGCGCAGCTCGCGGGACGCCGCCGCGCAGGCGGGCACCACGGCGCTCACCCAGGCCAGCGCGAACGCGACGGCGGTGATGGCCGGGTGGAACGCCAGCGCGATGCGCGGCACCGTGAATCCGGTGCTGTACGCGTGGTCGACGATGAGCGGCAGCAGCGTGTGGCCGGCGGCCACGCCGATGATCGTGCCGAGCGTCGAGGCGGTGAACCCGTAGAACGTGAATTTCTTCATGATGTCGGCGTCGCCGTAGCCGAGCGCCTTGAGCGTGCCCGAGTTGGTGCGCTCCTCGTCGACCATGCGGCCCATGGTGGTGAAGGTGACGAGCGCGGCCACCAGGTACAGGAACACGGGGAAGATCATCGCCAGTTTCTCGACGATGTTCGCGATGATCTCGTACACGCGGTAGCCCTCCGAGGTGAGCCACTCGCGCCGGCCGTCGATCGAATAGGCTGGCACCGTGAGCGTGTCGACCTTCTCGCGCGCGAGTGCGATGTCGTGTTCGGCGTCGGCGATCTTCTGCTCGGCCTGCGGCTTGGCGTCCTCGTATTCCTTGAGCTTCGCGTCGTATTCCTCTTCGGACTTCTCGATCTGGCGCTGTCCTTCGATCAGCTGCGTGGCCCCGCCGGAGACGCTGCCGGCGGCCGTGGAGACCGCGCTGCCCAGCTCCGTCTGCTTGGCGGCGAGCTGGCGGGAGGCCTCGGCGATCGCGGCGGCGTTCTTTTGGTAGTCGTCCGACCCCTGCTCGAGCTTGGCGGCGCCGTCGTTCCACTGCCGCAGCGCCGTATGGTATTCGCTGAGCTTGCCATTGTACTGCGCTGCGGCGTCGTTGTAGCCCGACAGCGCCTGGTCGTACTGCGTCTTGACGCTGTTGTACAGCGATCCGGTCAGGCCGGTGTCCGCCCACTGCCCCAGCAGCGTTCCGGTGCCGTCCAGCGCCGGTTTGACGGCTTCGAGCGCGGTGCGCGCCGCGTCGAGCTGCTTCTTGGCGTCCGACAGCTGGCTCCACGACGAGGCGAGCTGGCCTTGGCCCTGCGTCAGCTGCTGCGCGCCGGCCGCCAGCTGCGTCTGCGCGCCGGTCAGCTGGGTACCGGCCGCGGCGATCTGCGCCGTGGCCCCCGAAAGCTGGGCCATGGCGGCGGAGGCCTGATCGACCGCCTCGGCGCTGCCGTCGGACACCTGGTCCTTGGCGGCGTCGATCTGCGATTTCGCGTCGTCGAGCTGCTGCTGCGCGTCGGCCAGCTGCTGTTTGGCGTCGTTGACCTGGGACTGCGCCTTGTCGATCTGCTCGCGGCGTTCCTCGCGGATCGAGGCCTCGCGCGCCTCGGGCTGGTCGGCGAGCCGCTTGGTGAGCGTCTCCTTGTGCGCCTGCACGCGGTCGCGGTAATCGGTGGTCCAGTAGTCGAGCCCGGCGGTGTCCGTGAACGTGACGCGGCCGATCATCGCCACGTCCGAGTCGAACGCGCCGTCGGTCACCACCGCATAGCCGTCGAGCTCGCCGGTGCCGGCCGTCGACTGGCCGAGATTCAGGTTGGAGATGGCCTCGCTCGAGTCGACGAATCCGACCACGGTGAAGGTCGTGTTGGTCAGCACGGTGTCGCCGGCGATGTCGGGCTGCTCGGTGACGGTGATGGTGCTGTCGATCGCGAACTTGTCCCGTTCGTCGGTGTCCAGCGCGATCTCCGTGGCCTTGTTCGGCAGGCGCCCCTCGGCCACGGCGTAGGTCGACACGGTCTGCGGCCTGGAGAACACGCGCAGGCTGTGGTTGCTGTTCTTGATCGTCACGTCCTTGAAATAGCCGAATTCGGCCGTTTTCACGCCTGCGGTCCCGCGGATGATCGACTCGTCGTCGTGGGTCAGGCCGTAGTCGCTGATCACGGTGACGTCGGCCAGGTCGTTGCCGTCGAAGAAGTCGGTGCCGGTGATCCGCATGTCCGGGCCGGTGACGAACAGGCCGACGAGCGCGAAGGATCCCAGCGCCATCAGGCTGACGATCGAGAGAAAGCGTCCCTTGGACTTCGCCATCGTGACGCGGATGTCCTTCCACAGCATGCGCTTGCGCAGGCGCGTGCGTGTGCGTGTGCGTGTGCGGGTGCCGTTGCGGCCGTTTGCGTGGGAGCCGCTTGCGGCGGCGGCCGATGCGTGGCCGTTCGTATGGCGTTGTGCGTGATTGCGTGTCATCCGTTCACCACTCCAGATCCTTGATGTCCATCGGCTGTTCGTTCACGTCGATCGATTTGACGCGCGCGTCGTGCATGTGGATCACGCGGTCGGCGATCGGCGCGATGGCCGAGTTGTGGGTGACGATCACCACGGTCGCGCCCTTCTTGCGGCTCTGGTCCTGCAGGATCTGCAGCACCTGCTTGCCGGTGTTGTAGTCCAGCGCGCCGGTCGGCTCGTCGCACAGCAGGATCTTCGGGTTCTTGGCCACGGCGCGGGCGATGGCCACGCGCTGCTGCTCGCCGCCGGAGAGCTGCGCGGGGAAGTTGTTGATGCGGTCCTTGAGCCCGACGTCGATCAGCGCCTGCACCGGGTCCTGCGCGTCCTTGACGAGTTCGGAGGCGAGCTCCACGTTCTCCTTGGCGGTCAGGTTCGCGACGAGGTTGTAGAACTGGAACACGAAGCCGATGTCGTGCCGGCGGTACTCGGTGAGCTGGTGGGCGTTGTAGTCGGAGATGTCCTTGCCGTCGATGATCACCTGCCCCTCCGAGTTCGTGTCCATGCCGCCCAGAATGTTGAGCACAGTGGATTTGCCGGCGCCCGAGGCGCCGAGGATGATCGCCAGCCCGCCTTTTTCGATGCCGAAGCTCACGTCGTTGTTGGCGACGATGGTGGTGTCGCCCATCTGGTAGCGCTTGAAGCTGTGGACCATGTCGATGTAGGCCATGATGCCCTTCCGTTGGTGGTGTCCGTGTGCGCATGCCGCCCACCCGCCGGGTGCGATCCGCATGTGGCGGACCGTCGCCATCGTCACTACGAATAGACAACATGTTGATTTAACTGTTCCCGATTGTATGGGGCGATTGAAAAGCCGGTCAATCAGCAGAAAACGCAAAAATGTTCATTTTGAACATATTGGTGAAAGCTGTCTATTCTGTCTTTATCTGAACAACATGTTGATATGATGTGGCGTATAACCATGACCGAAGAGAGGCGAGCGAAAGGGGTTGCCATGGCTGACGGCGGCAAGCGCAATACCATGACCGAGGCGAAGATCAAGGCGGCGTTCACCGAGCTGATGCAGTCCAAGGACTTCGACGCGATGACGGTGAGCGGCATCGTGCGCGCGGCCGGCATCAACCGCGGCACCTTCTACCTGCATTATCTCGACAAGTTCGATCTGCGCCAGCAGCTGATCGACGACACGATCGCCGATCTGACGCGGATCCTCATCACGCGGCCCGGCGGCCGGGAGCGGCGGCCGGGCAGCGTCTCCGATTGCTTCGACCCCGAGGCGATCGCCGAGGCGCTGCGCTACGTCAAGCGCGACTATGCGTTTTTCGATGCGGTGTCGCGCTCTGGCAACGACATGCAGATGTACGACCGCGTCAAGGACGTGCTCAAGCAGATGCTGCTCGGCCAGGCCTCCCATGTCGGCGCAGAACTGCGCTACAGCGGCATCCCGCGAGACTATGCGCTGGAGATCCTCGTCTCCGCCGTCTCGTCGATCATCTGGCTGTGGATCCGCCGGGGGTGCAAGGAGACGCCGGAGGAGATCTGCGCGATCATCGAGAAAAACAAAACCACCGCGCCCATCGACATATTGCGATAGACGCGGCGGTTGTTGTGCGAAGTGAGACTGAAGGGAGTCAATCCGCAAGAGAAAGCGGAAACCTAACCTCAGGCGGCCAGTTCGGCCTTGAGCTCCTTGAGGCCGGCGAGGATCTCCTCGTGGCACTTCTCGCTCGGGTCGAAGGCGAGGTGGCAGAACGCGCACTCGTGGCCCTCGTGGTCCTCGTGGCAGGTGTGCGCGCAGGCCTTGCCCTCGCACTCCTCGGTGTTGCCGTGCTCGCAGTCGGCGTCGTCGCAGCAGTCGCCGGTGAAGCAGCAGCCGCAGCAGCCGCAGGCGGCGGTGCCGTGCTCGTGCTTGGTGACATCGAACTTGGCCAGGGTGTCCTTGCAGACGGCGAAGGTGCCTTCCTCGGTGACGATCTCGTAGGCGTGCTGGTCAAGAGTCTTGATGGTCATAAGTTGTCCTTTCATCGTGTGTTCGTCTGAGACTATAGGCGGGCGCCCGTCGTCGGCGGAAGTTAGTGAAAGTGATTATCAGGCCCGTTCCATGCCCCTCCTGTTGGGTGGGGAGGGCGTGCTTGTGCCGTGCTCTCCATCCCTTCCCGCTGGCGGAAGAGGATATGAAGTGCCGGAGGGCGGTTGCGCCGGTGTGACTACTTGACCATCGCCGGTCTCGCAGCCGCATCGCCTTGGGCGTCATGCTTCGCCGCGCACTTGGGACACAGGCCGAAAATCTCCAGTTCGTGGGCGATGTCCTGGTACTTCAGCTGCTTGGCGGCTTTGTCGATCCACTGCTCAAGTCCGGGAATCTCGATTTCGATGGTCCGCCCGCATTCGCGGCACACGATGTGATGGTGATGATGCTGGTCGGAACATTCGCGGTAGAGGGCCTCGCCGTTGACGTGGATCACGTCGAGCTCGCCTTGGGAGGCCGTCATCTGCAGGTTGCGGTAGGCGGTGGCCGTGCCGATGCGCGTGCCGCGCTCGCGTAGGATGTCGGTGATTTCCTGGGCCGTGACGAATCGGGACAATTCCGCCAAGACCTGGGTGATGAGGAGTCGGGGTCGCGTCACGCGCCGGGTGGTCTCGGTTTGCTCGATGCTCATGACGTTCTGCCCCTTTCCGATAACAAATGATATTCATTATCGTTATTAAAGCAAGAGCGGTGAGTCGCTGCCCGTTTGTCCGGTATGGCGTCTATCAATGATATTGATATTCGTTATCAAAAAAAGACGTAGAAAGAAGCATGTTGACTGCGTGCGAAGCGTGCGGGAAACCAGGCATGGTGGCCGAACGATTTCGGCCGATGCGCCGGCCGCGCGCTGAATCGCGGACCAAGCATTATAAGCGTTTTTCCGGGAAAAGAACAGTCTTGTTCTTCATGAAATTAGTCAATACCGTGGCTAGTGCATAGCCATGAATCACGGCGCAGTCGCGCATGCCAATCGCCATGGACGGCGGAGAAAAGGGAACACAATGACGGATACCGGTCCGGCCGCGGAACAATCGGCGGCGAACAAGAAGAGCAAAACCAAACAGCGATCCTCGATCGCGCAACTGCTGGACTACGCCGGTCCATACAAGGCGCTGACCATATTCGGCTGCGTGCTGTCCGCGGTGCATGCGGTGCTGGACATGCTGGTGCTCATCTGCATCTGGTTCGTGGTGCGCGACCTGCTGGCCGTGGCCCCAGACTGGAGCCGCGCGGTCAACATCGGCCGTTACGCCTGGTGGGCCATGGGCTTCGCTGCCGCGGCGCTCGTCATCTACTTCTTCGCTCTGGCGTGCACCCACCTGAGCGCGTTCCGCACCACCTCGAACATCCGCAAGGCCTGCATGCGCCATGTGATGAGCCTGCCGCTCGGCTGGTTCGATTCGCACCCCAGCGGCGAGACGCGCCGCATCATCGACGGGTCGGTTGAGGAGACGCACGCCGTGATGGCGCACCGCCTGCCGGATTTGGCCGGCGCGATCACCACGCCGGTGGCGTTCATCATCGTCTCCTTCGTCTTCGACTGGCGCACGGGCATCGCCTGCATCATCCCGACCATCCTCTCGGCCGTGCTCATGGGCATCATGATGGGCACCGGCGCCGGCGCGAACTTCATGGGCCGCTACCAGAAGGCGCTCGACACCATGAACAAGTCGGCCGTCGAATACGTGCGCGGCATCCCCGTGGTCAAGACCTTCCAGCAGACCGTGTACTCCTTCCGCGTGTTCAACCAGACCATCAACGAATACCGGCAGATGGCGTTCCGCTACTCGAAGTTCTGCCAGCCGGCGCAGGTCGCGCAGCTGGTGGCCATCAACGGCACCTTCGCCCTGCTGGTGCCCCTGTCGATCATCATCGCCTCGAACACCGGCGATTTCCGCGGATTCCTGGCCGACTTCCTGTTCTACTGCCTGTTCAGCACCATCACGGTGCCGATGATGACCAAGGTCATGTACTCCGCGCAGTCCTTCATGGAGGCGGACGACGCGATGCGCCGCCTGAACGGCATCCTCTCCGCCAAGCCGCTGCCGCAGCCCGACGCCGCGCACGCCTGCGAGCCTCAGGACAACAGCGTGGAATTCCGTGACGTGACCTTCGCCTACGAGGGAGCGGAGCAGCCCGCGCTCAACCACTTGAGCTTCACCGTGCCGCAGGGCTCCACCGTGGCGCTGGTCGGCCCCTCGGGCTCCGGCAAGACCACGGCCGCCAGCCTGGTGCCCCGGTTCTGGGACCCGCAATCCGGATCGGTGCTGATCGGCGGCGCGGACGTGCGCGCCATCCCCGAATCCGAACTCATGAAGCATGTCGCGTTCGTCTTCCAGAACGACCATCTGTTCGCCGAGTCGCTGATGGACAACATCCGCCACGCCCGGCCAGAAGCCACCCGCGAGGAGGTGCTGGCCGCGGCCCACGCCGCGCAATGCGACGACATCATCGCCAAATTCCCAGACGGGTTGGACACGATGATCGGCACCGGCGGCGTGTACCTGTCCGGCGGCGAGGCGCAGCGCATTGCCCTGGCCCGGGCCATCTGCAAGGACGCGCCGATCATCGTGCTCGACGAGGCCACCGCATTCGCCGACCCGGACAACGAGGTGCGCATCCAGAAGGCCTTCGAGCATCTGGCGCAGGGCCGTACCGTGCTGATGATCGCCCACCGCCTCACCACCGTGCGCGACGCAGACAGCATCATCGTGCTCGACCACGGCCAAGTGGCCCAGCAGGGCACCCACGACCAGTTGGTCGCCGCTGGCGGGCTGTACGCGCGCATGTGGCGCGACTATGAGACCTCGGTGACCTGGACCGTCGCGGCGAGCGACGGCGCGAATGACGGCGCGAACGACAACGCCGATGCCACGGACGCCGATGACGAAAACAGCAAGGAGGCGCAGCGATGAGCACGCGCGACACGAATACCGCTACCGCTGCGGCACGCTCGAATCAATCGGCGGGCACCGCCGTCGACAGGTCCGTCGACGAGGCGATCGCAGCCGCCGCGGCGAACGGCGCCGATGCGGCGGTACCGACCATCAGCTACCGCCAATTGGTCGGCAAGCCCGCGAAGCCGGGCAGTTTCCGCGACCGCTTCGCTCTGACCGAAACCGGGGTCAAGGCGCTGGTCTCCGGTGCCATCGCCTGCGCGATCGGCAACTTCAGCCTGATGCTGCCCATGGGCGTGATCTATCTGGCCGTGATCCACTACGTTGGCCATCTGGACGACCCCAGTGCGCCATTGCCTGAATTCTGGCCGTTCGTGGCCATGAGCGTGACGGTGCTCGTCGTCATGTTCCTCGCGCAGTGGTGGCAGTACGATTCCACCTACAACGAGATCTACGGCGAATCCGCGCGCACCAGACTGGCCTTGGCCGAAAAGCTGCGCATGCTGCCGATGTCGTTCTTCTCCCGGCGCAGCATCGCGGACCTGACCACCGCCGTGCTCGCCGACTGCGCCTCGCTGGAGCTGCTGTTCTCGCACGTCATGCCGGAGCTGTTCGGCGCCACGATCTCCACCACCGTGGTGGCGGTCGTCATGTTCGTCTACGACTGGCGCATGGCGCTGGCCATGGTCTGGGTGCTGCCCATCGCCGTGATCCTGCTGCTGCTCAGCCGCAAACTGCAGCAGTCCCTGACCCGCGCCTTCACCAAAGCGCGCCTGTCCGTGGCCTCCGGCATCCAGGAAAGCCTGGAATGCGCGGCCCAGCTGCGCGCGAGCGGCCAGACGGACCGCTACCTCGACGGGCTGGATCGCAGGATCGACGCCGCCGAACGCGCGCAGATCCGCAGCGAGCTGATTCCCGGAACCATCGTTTCCGGCGCGCAGATCCTGCTCACCGTCGGCAAGGCCTCGATCATCCTGGTCGGCGCGCAGCTCGTCGCCGCCGGCGAGACCGACTTCGTGACCTACGTGATGTTCCTGCTGTGCGCGGCCCTGATCTACGCTCCCATCGCCGTGATCTTCGAATCGATCGCCGAGCTCATGGGTGTGGGCACGCACGCCGCCCGCCTGCGCGAAATCCACCGCGAACCGGCGCAGCAGGGCGCCGAACGCTTCGAGCCGAATGGCCACGACGTCGCTTTCGAGCACGTCACGTTCTCCTATGCGGGCGATGCGGATGGTTCGGGCAAGGTCGGCGCGGACGCCGCCGGTGCAGGCGGCAACAAGGAGACCGTGCTGTCCGACGTGTCGTTCACCGCCCGTCAGGGCGAGGTCACCGCGCTCGTCGGCCCCTCCGGCGGCGGCAAGTCCACGGTGACGAAGCTCGCCGCGCGCTTCTGGGACGCCGATGCCGGCACGGTCACGGTCGGCGGCGTGGACGTGTCCGGCGTGGCGCCGGAGACCCTGCTCGCCGACTACGCGATCGTCTTCCAGGATGTGGTGCTGTTCAACGACACGATCCGCGAGAATATCCGGCTGGGCCGCCGCGGTGCCAGCGACGCCGAGGTGCTCGCCGCCGCGCGGGCCGCGAACTGCGACGAATTCGTCTCGCTGTTGCCCGGCGGATACGACACGGTCATCGGCGAGAACGGCTCGACGCTGTCCGGCGGCGAACGCCAGCGCATCTCCATCGCCCGCGCGCTGCTCAAGGACGCGCCGATCGTGCTGCTGGACGAGGCCACCGCCTCGCTGGACGTGGAGAACGAGACCAAGGTGCAGGGTGCGCTCTCCCGCCTGCTGCGGGGCAAGACCGTGCTGGTCATCGCCCACCGCATGCGCACGGTGATGAACGCCGACAAGATCGTGGTGCTCGACGGCGGCCGCGTCGTGGAGGAGGGCTCGCCGGCCCGGCTCATCGCCGCCGGCGGCGAATTCGCCCACATGGTCGCCCTCCAGTCCGACGCCCAGTCCTGGAGCCTGCACAAGCAGTGAACCCAATCAAGAGAACCATGGAAAGAAGCAACGGATGACCCGGCCATCAACCTCAACAACTCCAACCGCATCCCGGCCGGCCGCGCCCAGGCGCAGCCTTGGCCTCAGGCCGAAGGACTGGATCTCCGTCGGCGTGTACGCCGTGCTGTACATCGTGCTGATCTATGCCTGCGGCATGCTGGGATACGTGCCGTTCATCTACCCGTTCTGCGGGTTCCTGTACGGCATCGTGTGCCAGACGCCGGTGCTGCTGCTGGCGCTGAAGGTCAGGCATTTCGGCGCGCTGACCGTGCTCGGCCTGCTGACCGGCGCGATCGCCGGATTCGGCCTGCCGGTGATGATCCTCGTGGGGCTGGCCGTGGGATTCGTCGCCGATCTCGTGGCGCTGAGCGGGCGGTACGTGGGCAGGATCCAGCTGGTCCTGGCCTGCGGCGTGTTCAACCTGATGTTCTATTCCGGGTACGCGATGTTCTTCTTCAACCGCAACTCCACGATGGCGATGATCGCCAAGAGCTACGGGCAGGACTACGTGGACCAGGTGTCCGCGCTGCTGCCGCAATGGTATGCCTACGTGATGCCGGTCGGCCTGTTCGTGGCCGGGTGCGTCGGCGCGCTGATCGCCCTGCGGCTGATGCGCAAGCACTTCGAGCGTGCCGGCCTGGTCTGATCCGATGGCTGGAACACGACCCGAACCCGCGGCCGGCACGGCCATCGGCGTCCAGCCGTACCGGGGCTGGCTGCGCTGCGATCCGCGCACCAAGATCGCGCTGGTGTTCACCGTCGGCTGTTTCTGCGTGACGCTGATGGGCGGCGACTCGCCTTCGGTGTATGTGATGCGGTTGCTGCTCTCCTTGACGCCGATCCCGTTGCTGCTGCTGACCCGGCATATCGGGGCCGGCGTCGGCTATACGCTGTGCGTGGTCGGATTCACCGTGCTCGCGCGATTCGTCCTGCCGTTGCTGACCGGTGCGGTCAGTTGGCTGCTCTATGCCAGCATCGGCATGATGACGCAGATCCTGCCCGGTGCGATGGTCGCCTACTGGATGCTGGCCACCACCACGGCCAGCGAGCTGATCGCCTCCCTGCAGCGCATGCACGTGCCCTTGGCCGTCACCGTGCCGATCGCCGTGATGTTCCGGTTCTTCCCGGTGGTGGTGGACGAGCAGCGTTCGATCAACGACGCGATGCGCATGCGCGGCGTGCGGTTCGGCGGGGGCAAGGTGTCGCAGATGCTCGAATACCGCGTGGTGCCGCTGATGACCAACTCGGTGCGCATCGCCGACGAACTGACCCAGTCCGCGCTGACCCGGGGGCTGGGGTATGCCGATCGGCGAACCAGCATCGCGCGCATCGGCTTCCATGCGCCCGACGCGGTGCTGCTGGCCCTGTGCGCGGCGTGCTTCGTGGTCTGGGGCCTGAGTGCGGTTGGAGTGCTGCCATGAGCATGATTCAATTCAAGGACGTGACCTTCGCCTACGGCAGCGTCGGCGACGGGACCGGGAATGATAGCGGCAACGGCGGCGATGCCGGCGTCCCGACCACGTCAGGAGTAAGCCATCTCGACCTCATCGTGGAACCGGGCCAGACCGTGCTGCTGTGCGGCGATTCGGGATGCGGCAAAACCACGGTGACCAGACTGATCAACGGACTGATCCCGCATTATTTCGAAGGCGCCTTGTCCGGGCGGGTGGCAGTGGACGGGCTCGACATCGCGGCCACCGAGCTGGCGGAGATCGGCCGGCATGTCGGCTCGGTGTTCCAGAACCCCAAAAGCCAGTTCTTCACCCTTGACGTGACCGGGGAGCTGGCCTTCGGCTGCGAGAACTTCGTCATGCCTCCCGACGAGATCCGCGCCGACATCGCCCGCGAGGCCGGCCGGTTCGGCATCGAGCGGCTGCTGGGCCGCCCGCTCGCCGACCTGTCCGGCGGGCAGAAGCAGAAGGTCGCCTGCTCATCCGTGTGCACGGCCGGGCCCAATGTGCTCGTTTTCGACGAGCCGTCCAGCAATCTCGACGCCAGGGCCATCGGCGAGCTCGCCAAGGCCATCGGCCTGCTCAAGGCGCAGGGCAAGACCATCGTGATCGCCGAACACCGGCTGTACTGGCTGGCCGGTCTGGTGGACCGGGTGTACTACATGCACGAGGGCCGCATCGAACGGGAAATGAACGCCGAGCAGTTCCGGTCCTTGCCCGATGCGGAACGGCTGGAGATGGGGCTGCGGCCGGTGAGCGTCGAACAGATCGCGGCCGGAGGCCCTCCGGCATCCGTCTCGCCGGACCCGTCGCCGAGCGGGGGCGGGCGATACGCCGTGTCCGGGTTCCGGTACCGATACCGCCATCAGCGCCGTGACGCACTGGACATCGACCGGACCGCATTCCCGGCCGGCCGGGCCACGGCCATAACCGGGTTCAACGGCGCCGGAAAATCCACGTTCGTGCGATGCCTGCAAGGGCTGGACCGGCGTTGCGGAGGCGACCTGATCACGCCGGATGGCACGCGGCTGAATCGCAAAGCCCGCTTGGGAGACTGCTTCACCGTGATGCAGGACGTCAACTGCGAGCTGTTCGCCGAATCGGTGTTGGACGAAATCGAACTCGCGCAGCCGGTCGAAGACCGGGACGCCGCGCTGGCCATGCTGCGTCGGCTCGATTTGGAGCAATTCGCCGACCGGCATCCGCTGTCCCTGTCCGGCGGCCAGAAGCAGCGCGTCGCCATCGCCGCCGCGCTGGCCTCCGAACGGCGCATCGTCATTCTGGACGAGCCGACCAGCGGACTCGACCTGCGCCATATGCGGCAGGTCGCGGATCTGGTGCGTTCCCTGGCCGCCGCGGGGCGCACCGTCGTCATCGTCACCCATGATCCGGAATTCGCGATCGCCTCCTGCGATTTCGACATCACCATGGATGCCGGTCGCGTCGTGGACGCCTACGATTTGGATGCCGGCGGCCGTGCGCGGCTTGCAGGCCGGCTGACGGCCCGGTGATGGCCTCGTGACGGCCGGCGACGGCTCCTGACGGCGGCCGTTTCGGGCACGATTGTTCAGAGGATGCGAGTTGTCGGTGCGCGGGGTCGGAGACTCGCTGTTGCCGGTGTTGGCATCAAGCCGTTTTGGTGATGCGATGATGATGCGAAACCGCTTTTGCTACTGGGGCGCGCACCGACAACTCGAGGGTAGGGCTCATTCGGGGTGCTCGGCCATGGGATGAAGCGGCGAATGGCGGCCGTGGCGGGTGCGGCGAACCTTGAGGGTTCGTCTGCGCGGACCGTGGGGCTGCTGCCGGCCGGCGCGCTACGCGCGGTAGAAGTATCCGGTCGGTGCGGCGTCGGCCGCGGTGATGGCCGTCACCTGCAGGATGGGGCCCTGCGTCTCGTGCCCCGGGGTGCCCGACGACCCCCATGCGATCGTGGCGTCGACGGTGATCCAGTCGTGGTCGTGCGGGGATATGGCGCCCGCCGTCTTGCCGGTGCGGGCGCTTGATGCCTCGTGCACGGTGAATCCGAACGGCGTCATATCGAGGATGCAGCAGGACATGAACTGGCGGGACAGCACGAATTCGCCCGTGCCGAGGGTGGATGGCTGGTAGGCGAATCCGGTCAGGTGCACGCGGTATCCCTCGTATTTCCGGGCGTTGTGGTCGATATGCTCATACCACGAGCCGAATTCGTCGTCGCTGATCGTGATCGTCCGGCGGCGCTCGTCAAGCCCGTGCAGGTGCTTCGCGCCATCGGGGCCGAGAATATCCCGCCGGATCGCGATGGCCCGGCCACCGGCGTACTGGTCGAAGCCGGTACTGCCTCCCGATGGCTGGAACGGCACGGTGATGATCAGCGCCGGCACGATCAGCGCGACCAGCAACCGGAACGAGGATCGAGCCGTCGCATGGAACAGGCCGCACCACGCCGCCACGGCGATCGGAACCAGCGCCACGGCGGCGGCGATCAGATAGGGGAGCGCGCGGGGTGTGGTCAGCGTGGTGTATGAACCGCTGGCCACCGCATGGATGATCGCCGCATCGAGCGCGACCAGGCACAGCGCTTCGATACGGTCGGCGACGGTGGCATGCGGCGGAATGGCATGCGGCGGGGCGGCGTGCGTGGTGACGGCGTGCGGCATGATGTCGTGTGGTGAGGAGTCGTGCGGCATGGTCATGCTCCCATCCAGAGGACCAGCGGGGATGCGGCCAGCATGACGGCGGCGCACGAGACGGCGATGGTCGCGGCCAGCCGCACGGCGAAGCGGGGCCGGCACTCGCCGGCCAGCATCAGGGTGTTCTTCAGATCAAGCATCGGGCCGAACACCAGAAACGCGAGGATCGCCGTCATGGGGAACGCCGAGGACAGCCCCGCGGCAATCACCGCGTCGGAGGAGGAACACATCGAGCATAGGAAGGCCAGCCCCATTGCGGCGGCGATCGCGATCACGGCGGCGAGCGCCGCCGCGCCGAAGCCGGATGCGGAGGCGACGTCGCCAAGCAGCGAGCCCTGCCCGCTTCCCGCAGCGCTTCCGGCGGAGGCGGTTGCGGAAGGCATGGCCGTGCGCACGATCGCGGCCGTGAACGATCCGAACAGCATGATCGGCATCAGGCGCATGAAATCGTGGTGCGTGTAGCGCAGATACCGCGTGAGGGTGTGAAGCGCGCCGCCGCGGGATTGGTCCGGTTGGCCCGGTTCGGTGGCCTGCGGGGCGCAGCCGCATGAGAGGCCGTGTGCGCAGTCGCACGGGGATGCGCCGCACGGATCGCCGGCGTCTTCGCCGCGGTGGCCGCGAAACGTCCAGGACCGCTCCCGCATGGGCGCATCCTTGGGCGGCCAGCACGCGAAGGACGCGCCGGCCGCCAGCGCCGCGAGTATGCCCAGCATCACGCGCGCCGCCACCACCCAGGGCCGGTCGGAGAACGCGAACCATGTCGACCAGATCGCCACCGGGTTCATCACCGGCACGGCGCACAGGAAGGTCACCGCGCAGGGCAGGGGCAGCCGCTTGCGTACCAGATTCGCGAAGGTCGGCACCACCATGCAGTCGCAGACCGGCAGGCACAGCCCGGCGACCAGTGCCATGCCCAGACCCGAAGCCAGTGACCGCGGCGCATGCCGTTCGATGAAGCTTTCGTTGGCCCACACGCGCACCGCCGCGGCCATCATCGCGCCGAACAGGGTGAAGGGGATGGTCTGCAGCAGCAATCCGGCCGCTCCGGTGCCGATGCGCACCAGCGGGATCGGCAGTCCGCGCGCCTCGAACATCGCGGAGGACGCGATGAGCAGGGCGATCAGGGGCGTGCCGGCGATCAGGAACAGATAGTGCGCCGATTGGTCGCGGGTGGCGGCATTGCGGATGGCGGCATTGGCCTGAGGCGATGGCGTCGTGTTCGGTGTTGCTGACATGCAGGCTCCTTGCGCCGGGGTGCGGGCATGATGCCGGCCCGGCAAGCCACATGCTATCACAGCGATAATGGTTCCCGATACAAAAATGTTCCCCGCCGTGAATGACGGGGAACATCGGGGCTTCGAGCCGGGGTCCGGTCCGGCCCGAGGGGCGGCTCAGTGCGCCAGCATCTCGGTGGCGACCTCCTCCTTGCCCATCGAGGCGGGGTAGTAGGTCGGCCAGTTGTCCATCTCCTTGAGCGTCTCCTCCTGCGAATCGTCACCCATGAAGATGTGGAAGTGCGCCGCCTTGGACGGGGCGATGCCGTGGTCGGAGAACTGCACGATCTTCGGCGCCCCCTCGGGCACGTCGCCGGTGGCGGTGAACAGGTAGCGCACGCCGCGGTTGCCCTTGGCGTAGTCGAGGACCTTGTATCCGTCGTAGCGGTAGGTCGCCGTGGCGGTCTTGCCGTTGCGCGTGAAGCTCATCGTGTCGCCGCTGATGGCGATCTTCTCCACATCGGTGCGGTAGCCGGTGTCGTAGTACTTCTTGTATTCCGCCGCGCTCATGCCGCCCTTCTTGGCCTTCGCCTCCATCACGGCGTCGAGCGTGCCGTCCTTGAGCAGCGGGTACACGGACTGCCATTCGCCCTCGTAGTCGGAGAGCGAGCGGTCCTTGACGTCCTGCGTCAGGAAGAAGCCGTTCGTGGTGTCGGTCGCCAGCGTCTGGTTCGCGATCAGCGTCAGCCATCCCAGCAGCGTGGTCTGGTTCTCCGGCAGCTGTTCGGTGGCGGAGATGATCGTCTTGTGGCTGGCCTTCGCGGCGTCGTCGAGCTTTTCGGCGAAGCCGCTCATCTCCTGCGGATTGACGACGAGGATGTCCACGTCGTCGCCCGAGACGGTGGCGAGCGCGTTCTTCAGGTCGGCCGCTGACGGCTCGGCCTCGTTGTTCATCGCGTTCGTGTAGGCGGCCGGGGTCTTGTCGACCGCGCCGATGTACTCCAGCAGGTAGGTGACGATCGATTCGGTGGCCACATACCGGCGGGTGACGCCCGCGGCGCGTCCCTTGTTCACCAGCGTGACGAAATCGGCGTACCGGCCGTTCCACTCGTTGAACCGCCGCTGCGCGGTGGCCGCGGTGGCCGAGCCGTCGCCGGCGCGTTTGGCATAGGCCGCGTTGATCGCCTCGGCGGCCTTCAGCACGGCGTCCGGGCTGAACCACAGATGCGGGTTCGTGGAGCCGTGGTGGTGATGGTGGGCGTGCGAGTCGCCGGCCTCGCCATCCGCGTCGTCGTGGCTGTGGGAGTGCTCGTCGGTGGCGGTGATGCCCATCAGGTCGCCCACGTTCACGATCGACTGCCGCGACTTGTCGAGCTGCGCCTTTTCGGCCCAGCCGTCGTATCCGGCGCCGTTGAGCACCACGATGTCGGCCTTGGCGAGCTTCGCCAGATCCGCGGCGGTGGCCTCGTAGTCGTGCGGGTCGGCGGAGGTCGAGTTGATCAGCGAGGTCACCTCGGCGCACGAGCCGATGAGCTCCTGGGCGAGTGATCCCCATTGATTGACCGAGGCGACCACGGTGAACGTCGTGTCGCAGCTGTCCTTGTCCGTGCTCGCCGCGGGTACCATGGCGCCGCCGGAGGCGTTGGGCTGCGCGTGGCCCGGGCGCAGGAAGGTGAAGGCGCCGAGGATCAGGCCGGACAGCAGCGCGCCGACGACGAACGCGACGGCGATGCTGAGGACGGCGGTGCGCCGGGTGTTGCCGTGCGGCGCCGCTGCGGCGGCCGGCGATGGTCCGGTTGCGGGGACGGCCGTGGTGGAATCGGAGTGGGGGCTGGTGTGTGGTGCGGTCATGCTCTGGTTTTCTACGTGTCGTATGGATGTCGGATGTCGTGTATGGGTGGTTCTTGCGCCGGCGGATGGCCGTTGGGTCGGCGCCCGGCGGTATCTCGGCGGTGTTCCGGTCGTCCCCGATCGGAGATGGCCGGAAACGACCGGGAACGGATCAGGGCTTCACGTAGCCCTTGCGCACGGCGGCCGCCAGGTACTGCGGTACCTGCACGGTCTGTCCGTCCGGCGTGCGCACCGTGGACAGCTGCGGCGCCTTGGCCTTCCAGTTGGCCCGCCGCGCGTGCGTGTTCGCCCGTGATGTTCTGACTTTGGGCAGCGCCATCAGCCTTGCCTCGCTTTCCAGTGGGGGTTCTTCTTGTTGATCACGTACAGGTGGCCGCGCCGGCGCACGACGTATGAGCCGTCCTTGCGCGCCAGCGAGCGGATCGATGCCTTGACCTTCATGGTGTCCTTTGTGTTCCTTTCGGGCTATTTCCTGCCGTAGCGGGCGTTGAACTTCTGCACCTGCCCGGCGGAGTCGACCACGCGGCTCTTGCCGGTGTAGAACGGGTGGCTGCAGGCCGACACCTCCACGTCGACCAGCGGGTAGGTGTTGCCGTCCTCCCATTCGATGGTCGGCAGGCTCGAGGCCTTGGCCGCCAGCGTCGAGCGCGTGAGGAACGCCTTGCCGGCCGAGCGGTCGCGGAAGACCACATAGCCGTAGCTTGGATGGATGTCTGGTTTCATGTTGTTGTCCTTGTCGTTCGTGTGCTATTCGTTGTCGTTCCGATAGGCCGGTCGGCCGCTGGCGGTCACCAGCTGGACTTCACGACTCCGGGCAGTTCGCCCTTGTGCGCCTTCTCGCGCAGGTTGATGCGCGACAGGCCGAATTTGCGGTTGTAGGCGCGCGGCCGCCCGTCGATCGAATCGCGGTTGCGCAGCCTGGTCGGGCTGGCGTCGCGGGGGAGCGCCTGCAGCTTGCGCATCGCCTCCGCCCGCGCGTCGGCCGGCAGATGCGGATTGACGCTGTCCCGCTTGTATTGCGCGCGGCGCTCGGCGTATTTGGCGACGATGCGTTCGCGCAGCAGCTGCTTGTTGATTTTGCTGGTTTTGGCCACAATGGCCTCCTTGGGAATGTTGGTGGATGATGATCGCCCGACGGCGCCCGATAAGGGGCGCGCGGCGCGCGTGCGGCGGATGGCCGATAGGAGAAACCGCGGGCGATGCCGGGAACGGCGATCCGCCGCCGGCGCGGCCGCGTTGCATGTGCCGCCGGGCGAAGTGTGATTCGGCGCGTCTGATTCAGCGCGTCTCGCGGAAGATCACGCGCTTTCGCACGACCGGGTCGAACTTCGTCAGCTCGAGGCGGTCCGGCGTGTTGCGCCGGTTTTTGGTGGTGGTGTAGGTGAATCCGGTGCCGGCCGTGGATTTGAGGGTGATCACCGGGCGGATGTCCGCCGATTTGCTTGCCATGACAGTCCTTTATGTGTGCTCGCCGCGGCCGATGTGGCCGCTTGCGTATGTGGTCGCCGCGCCGGGCGTGGCGTGGCGGTTTCGGTTTCCGATGCGCTCAGCCGTTGCGCGCGATGCGCGCCAGCGCCGCCTCGATGCCGATGCGGTCGACGGTCTTGAGCCCCTTCGTGCTGAGCGTCAGCGTGACGTGGCGCTGGAGCGACGGCACCCAGTACCTCTTGGACTGCAGGTTCGGGCTGAAGGTTCGGCGTGTTTTCTTGTGCGAGTGGGATATGCGGTTGCCTCTCGAGGCGCGCTTGCCCAGCATTTGACATTGTTTGGTCATGCCGCCAATATAGCATAATGAGAATCATTATCAAATCAGAGAGGTTGTTATGACTCGTTCGGTACTGCAATCACGGGGAAACGCGGAGGTCGGCATGGCGGTGACGCTGCTCACCGGGGTCGATCGGCTCAGCATGGACGCGGTCGCGTTCTCGCTGGTCGACTCCTGCCCGTCCGTCTGCTCCATCACCTACGACGTGCGCCGCGACGACGACGCCGAGTCGGGGCTCGACGTCGTCTGGCGCATGGATGAGCCGATGGAGGGTGGCGCCATGTTCGGCACGTCCGATTCCTTCGCCCTGCAGGATTGCTGCCTGAGCTGCGAGGTCAAGCACCATGCCGCCCGGCTGCTCGAATCGGTGGCCGGGCGGGTCGACTCGGTGCTGATCTCGCTGCCGATCGGCGTCGAGGCCACGCCGGTCGCGCAGTATCTGGACGATCTGTTCCGGCTCGACGACTGGGGCGAGGGGTCCCGAGTCGCGGCCATCGCCGATGCGGTCGGTCTGGACGAGTTCGAGGAGCGTTTCTTCGACGACGACCTGCTGTGCCTGTGCGGCGTCGGCGCCGACGATTCCCTGTTCGACGAGCGCTCCACCGGCGCGGTGGTCTCCCGTCTGATCCGCGAGGCGTCGCATGTGCTGGAGCTGCCGGTGGTCGGCAGCGGGTGCCTGGCCCGTCACGTCGACGCGCTTGGCGAATGCGCGTGCCGCGACATCATCCGCGCCATCGCCAAGCGCGGCGCGGTGGTGCATGAGGATGCGCACGACGTTTCGCTGCAGTTGCTCTGCTCGCGGGACCATGCGGTGAGCCTGCTGTAGAGGGAGCCGCGCCTGTTGTGCCGGGGTGCCCGGCGCTGCGAAGGAACGCGAAACGCCGATTGGTAAAGATAATGAAAATGAGTCTCATTACGGTGTATAGTGACTCATGGTCGGCAAGGGGGACGTGGTTTGGGGGCGTAAGCGCCGCCGGCCGCATGTTCCGGCACCGATGCCGATGACACAAGCAGAGGATATGAAAGCGTATAGGTCATGAATAACATGCATGGTTCCATCCGTTCCGCATTCACGCGCATCGCGGCTCTCGCGGTGGCCGGCGTGGCGGCGATCTCGCTCGCCGCCTGCGGCTCCACGAGCGGCGCGAGCAATGGTTCGTCGAGCGATTCCGGTTCCGCGGCGAGCGGCAAGATCGAAGTCGTCGCGTCCATCAACCAGTGGGGATCGGTCGCCAAGGACTTGGGCGGCGACCACGTCGACGTCACCAGCATCATGAGCAACACCAACGTCGAGGCGCACGACTACGAGCCGACCAGCCAGGACGTCGCCAAGTTCGGCAGCGCCAAGGTCGCCGTGGTGAACGGCGCCGACTACGACCCGTGGGCCAGCAAGGCGGCCAAGTCCACCAAGGCCACGCTGATCGACGCGGCCGAGACCGCCGGCAAGAAGGAGGGCGACAACCCGCACGTCTGGTTCTCCGCCGCCGTGCGCAACTCCACCGCCGACGCGATCACCGCCGCCTACCAGAAAGCCGATCCGAGCAACAAGGACGACTACGAGAAGCTCAACAAGACCTGGCACGAGCAGGAGCAGAAGCTGGAGGACGCGATCAAGCAGGCCTCCGCGAAGACCAAGGGGCTGCCGTACGCGGCCACCGAGTCCGTGGCCTGGTACCTCGCCGATGATCTGGGCATGACCGACGACACCCCGACCGGCTACGCCCAGGCCTCCGCCAACGAGAGCGAGCCGACCCCGGCCGACATCAAGGCCTTCCAGGACGCGCTCAAGGGCGGTTCGATCAAGATGCTCGTCTTCAACACGCAGGAGGCCAACGCCACCACCGATCAGATCACCGGTGCGGCCAAGGATGCCAACGTGCCGATCATCGAGCTCACCGAGCAGATGCCGAAGCAGTACTCGAACCTGCTCGAGTGGATGACCGCGCTGGTCGGCGAATTCGCCAAGGCCTGATGCGGTAGGTTCGCGGACATGGCAAAAGCCGCCGGACATCTTGTCCGGCGGCTTTTTCGTATTCGTCCCGCTGACTTACGGTCGTTGTGGAACTCCCGGGAAACTTGTAAGCCAGCAGGGATGCCGAGCACTGTGCTGACTTACAGTCTGCTCGGCGAACCAAAAAGACTGTATGCCAGCGGGGAGTGAGCGGGGAACCATGCGGGATTCGTGTGCTGACTTACGGTCGGGCAGCACCGTCAAAAGGCTGTAAGTCAACACTGAACCGTGGAGGCGGGGCCTATGAATCCCCATGGCCCGCACCCTCGCCCTACTTCTTGAGCGAGCGGAGCATGCCCATGGCCTCGTTGACGGTCACGGAGGGCACGTAGGCGCGCATCACCGCGAGCCCGAGCTGGGGCAGGGCCGCCGGGTCGGGGTAGCACACGTACACCGGCTCCTCGCTGGGCTGGAACTTGCGCTTGAAATTGAACAGCGAGTGGAAGCCGTACGCCGGCTCCATCCAGTCGGCCACGATCTGCAGCGCGTGCTGCAGCATCGCCGTGCCGGTGTCGGTGCGCCCGGATTCGTCGACGTTGTCGCGGTCGGGATTCATGCCGGCCAGCGGTGCCGCGGACAGGCTCATGAATTCCGCGGCCGCCTCGGGATGCTTCAGCCCCTCGTCGCGCAGGCGCTCGGCCATGCGCGCGATCAGGAACTCCATGATGCCGTTCGGGCTGTCGGTGCGGTGGCGCATGAAGTCCAGCGTCCAGCCGATGATCCGCCCGTCGCGCCACGTCGGCAGCCAGCTGGTCACGCCGAGCACCGTGCCGTTCGCGTCGATCGCGTAGAGGATCCGCACGCGCGGGTCGCGCAGCTCCTCGACGCCGCCCAGGGTGAACTTCATCTCCGGCAGCGCCTTGAGCGCCGCCCACTGCTCCGATATCTCCTCGATCTGCTCGCGGATGTCGCCGCCGGCCTGCTCGAAGGTGGTCAGCTCGTCGGTGATGCCGTCGCGCTTCGCCTTGTTGATGGCCGTGCGGATGTCCTGCCACTTCTTGCCGGTCGTCTTCCACTGCCGGGGGTCGACCACCATCTCGCCGCCGACCTCGAGCGAGTACCATCCGTCGTCCACCAGCGCGTCGCGCTGCTCGCGATGCACCGCGTACAGCGCCGGCGACCACGATTGCCGGGCGCAGAACCGCGCGAATTCGCGCAGGTCGGACATCCACTCGCCGCGGTCGCCGAACGGACCGGTGCAGGTCAGCGCGATGCCGTTGATCACCCGGTAGGCGATGGCCGAGCGGCCGGTCGGGGAGAACCAGTAGTGGTTGCCCTCCCAGCTGGTCATGAAGGTCATCGATTCGCCGTTCTGCTCCATCAGGGCGCCGGCGCGGGCGCGGGCCCGGCCATCCACGACCAGGATGTCGCGCATCCAGCGGATGCACACGACTAGTACCACCGCCCAGAACACCAGGCCGACGCCCTGGTAAACGGCGGAGGAGACCGGAGTGTGCGGCGCGAAGCGGAGCCTGGTGCGGCTCAGGAACCCGATCGGGATGAACCGCCCCGGCAGCTCGACCAGCAGATCGTGCAGGGTGGTCGGCGGGCGGAAGTCATGCGGCCTGAGCAGGCCGAACGACAGGTACACGGCCACGCAGGCCACGAAGGTGACGGCGATGGCGCCCAGCCCCCTCCACAGGCGCTGCGCGCCGGTGCGGATCGGAAAATGGCGCAACGACGCCATCAGCGCGATGGCGAAGCACGCCGGCAGCAGCACGTTGGCCGCGCTCGCCGCGATCGCGCCGTGGCGGATCAGCGAGGCCATGCCGTTCGGTGCGAAGCTGAGCGGCATCACGAAGTAGTAGAACACGGCCAGCACGGCCGCGCCCATGTTGCAGAAGATCGTCGCCCACGCCGCCAGCCGGCGGCCGCGATACAGGCCCCACGCCATGATGAGCAGGATGGCGGTCGGCAGCAGGGAGCGCATTATGGTGCCGGGCATCGAGGTGCGCAGCAGATCAAACTGGAAGAAGCAGGTGCGGCGGGCGGCGCCGGCCAGGCACTTCGCCAGCACCGAGCTGTCCGGGTCGATCGGGCTGAGCATCAGGCCGAGCGAGCTGAGCGGGCCGGCGTGGGTCGGCGAGGTGATCGTCAGCAGCGGGCCGAGCGCCAGCACCACCGCGACGGCCGCGAACATGCGCCGCGCCTCGTAGGAGGTGCTCAGCCGCCAGTGCATCGGATCCGTTTCGCTGCCGGCTATGGACGGAGCGGGAAGCGCCGCCGTGGCGTCGGCGGTTTCGGCGGTTTCGGCGGCGTTCGTATCGGCGCCAGCCGTCCCGGCCGCCTCCTGCCCGTCGGGGTACGGTGTGGCCGGCGCGCCCTGCGCCGAGGCCTGCGCGGCGGCTTCGGAGGCCTGAAGACGGTGCCGCGCCGTCACCGCGCCCATCAGATGGCCGATCAGTGCGGCGGCCAGCATGCAGTACGCGCCGGGATTGCCGCTGAACAGCAACGCGGCCACGATGGCGCTGTACCCGATGATCTGCATGCGCCGGCGCCACAGCGGCCGGCTGAGCGCGCTCGCCGCCATCAGCACGCCGACGCCGAGCGACAGCGGGCTGAGCGCGAACCGGATGTGGGCGACGACCTGGCTGCCCTGCAGCAGCGCCGCCACGCCACCGCACAGCGCCAGCCCGAGCCCCACGCCGACCAGCGTGGAGACCGCGCCGTACACGGCCATGCGCGTGCGGCCCAGCACCCGCTCGGCCATGGACATCATGATCAGCAGCAGCACGGTGTCGATGATCAGCTGTATCGGCCCCTTCGCCAGGAACAGGGTGATGAGCAGGTGCGTGAGGTTGAACTCGCCGATGGACGTGTTGAGCCCGATCAGGGGCAGCGGATGGCCGTAGGCCGCCGCCAGCGCCCATATCGCCAGGTTCACCACCACGAATTCGGCGGCGAATCCGATCGCGAACGGATGCGCTACGGCCCAGCCGCTGACGTCGTTCAGCAGCGCGAGGCGACCGTCGTTGCGCGCCGCGCCCTTGCTCCCGCCTTTCGATGCGTTTGTATTGGTCATAGCAGTTCGCTCACTTTCGGGTAGTCCTTCCAAGTCTTGTCCGTGGATCCCAGCCCCATGCGCGCGCACAGCCAGGGCAGCGACGCCTCGAGCACGGCGTTCACCGCATGCCAGTCATGCCCCGTGCCGGGCACGGTGAGCGTCACCACGGTCATGCCGGCCTTGCGCGCGGCCTTGCCGATCGTGCGCACGTTGCCGACCGATTTCTCGTCGTTGCCGCCGGCCGCCAGGATCATAGTCTGGTCCGACGGCGCGTGATCGGCGATCGCGTTGACGGGGACCTGCGCCTCGTAGGCGTTTCGGTCGCCGCCGAAGTAGTCGCGCACCATCTCGTCGACGCTTCCCGCGGTTGGCTCGATCTCGCCGTCCACGGCCAGCACGTTGCCGTACTGGTCGGGGTGGCGCGGCCCCAGCTGGGTCGAGCAGGTGCCGCCCTGCGAGAATCCGCCGATCGTCCATGCCGACGGTGCCGTCGCCACCGGCAGATGGGCGCGGATCCAGTCGTTCACGTCCTGGGTCAGATAGGTTTCGGCGTTGCCGTGCTTGGTCGTGTCGGCGCACAGGCTGTTGATCGTGGCCGCCCCGTTCTGGTCGGGGGAGACCACGATGGGCGCCAGCCCGTCGTGCGCGGCGGCGTATGCGTCGAGCATCGGCACGATGCCGCTGGCGGTGAAGAACCGGTTCGGGCTGCCCGGCTGCCCGGCGAGCATCACCATGACCGGCAGGGCCGGCGGATCGTCGCTCAGCGCTGCCGGCGGCAGATAGACGATCGCGTCGCGAGCCGCGAACCCGGAGTTCGTGTTGTCGATGGACGTGGTGAACAGCTTGCCCGCGGCCGGCAGTTCGGGCAGCCTGCCCGTCTCGGCGAGGCGGCGCCACTGCTTCACCGTCGTCTTGGCCGTGGTCTTCCGGCTCTTGCGGATCGACGGGTACGGCGAATAGTTGAACAGGCTGCCGATCGTCTGGTATTCGCCGTATATCGAGTCGACATGCATCGCCGTGGCGACTAGCGCGACCGGGATCAGGGCGATGGCGACGGCGCGGCGCCAGGCGCGAGCGTGCGCGACGGTGACGCCCAGGAAGCCGATTATCGCGAATCCGACGGCGATGCCGCGGATCACCGCCCAGCCGAGCGAGACGCCGAACACCATGAACACGTCGGACAGCAGCCATGCGACGAGCAGGCCGGCGCCGCCCGGGGCCGCCGCACCGAGCAGCTGCCACCACGCACGCCGTCGGTCGGTTCGCAGCACCTGCCAGATCAGCAGGGCCGCCAGGCCGATGATCGTCGTAAGCCATATACCGGTATACAGCGGTCCCGATGTGATGTGCACCGACATCAGGGACTGCAGCCATCCGGGCCAGTGTTCCATATGTGTGCGCCTCCCAAACCGCAACGGGTGTTCTCATGGGCGCGGCCCGCATCCGGGCCCGACCCACATCCCAAACGTGACATCATAGACATGCTGCGGCGGCGGATGCATCAACCGCGGGGATGATCCTTCCCCGATCATGACGGGGCAATTCAGGGTGTTTTCAGGGAAATCTCAGTGGTTTTGCGACAATTACGGGGATAGTGCCGCGATAAGCTGGCGAAAAGCCAAACAATCGTGAATGTATGGGATATTGCCCCCACTTTGTCAGCGATGGCGAGGACAATGGACAGGCAATGTGCCTTACGGCCGAGAACATACGTGTACCATCAAGCAATCGTGAAGTGCAGGTTATGACCAACGAGAACGTCCAACAGACCACCATGCCCGACGACGATATCGAGGAGCTCGATATCGCGCGCAAGGACAGTGATCCATCCGACCGCAGGCTGTTCAAGTTCCGCAGCACGCCGTTCCCCGGATGGGCGTATGCCGTATGCTTCATCCTCTTCGACCTGGCCGCGGTGGCCGCGCTGCAGTGGGGCGTGTCCCAGAAAAGCACGCGCGTGAAGCTGTCGAGCCCGACCGTCGGGTGGGGCTTCGTCACCAAGATGTGGACCGACGGCAACTACGTGCTGGTGCTCAACCTGCTGCTGTGGGGCATCATCTATCTGGTGCTGCTCATGCTCATCAACCGCTTCTGGATCGCCACGCCCATATTCATGGCCATCGCGATCGTCATCGCGGTCATCGAGCATTTCAAGATCGAGATCCGCTACGAGGCGGTGCTGCCCTCCGACCTGAGCTTCCTGGGGTCCAACACCGGCAATCTGCTCAGCTTCATGCCGCCGGGGGCGCACTGGACGATCATCGGCGCCGTCGCCATCTTCATCGGCGTGGTTGGCCTGTGTTTCCTGCTGTACCACATCGACGGGCGCAACGGCCGCCTGATCCGCTTCGACAACAGGGGCCTCGCGGCGGCGAGCCGCCTGCTGCTCATCATCATCCCCGGCCTGTTCCTGTGCCTGTACACGATGCAGGTGAGCACGGTCGGGTCGTGGGCGAAGACCTTCGCCACCGCGATGGGCGACATGCCCTCGATGTGGGATTCGGTCTACGACGCGCAGCGCAACGGCCCGCTCGTCTCCTTCACGCGCCAGCTCAACCCGAAGATCATGGACAAGCCGAGCGACTACAGCGAGGAGACGATGAAGGCGCTCGCGGAAAAGTACTCCGCCGAGGCCGATGCGATCAACGAGAACCGCTCCGAGAACATGACCGACTCGACGGTCGTGTACGTGCTGTCCGAATCGTTCTCCGACCCGGAGCGCGTGCCCGGGCTCAAGATCAACAAGGACGCGATGCCCAACATCCGCTCGATCAAGAAGAACACGACCTCCGGGCTGATGCTGTCGTCGGGCTACGGCGGCGGCACCGCGAACCTCGAATACATGGGCCTGAGCGGCCTGAGCATGGCCAACTTCGACTCGTCGCTGACCAGCCCGTACCAGCAGCTCGTGCCCGGCGAGCACTGGACGCCGACCATCAACCAGATGTGGGGCGCGGCCAAGTTCTCCGAGGCGTTCCACCCTTATGAATCGTCGATGTACTCGCGCGCCACCAACTACGAGAAGTTCGGGTTCTCGCACTTCTACACGCTCACCGGCAACGACGAGGGCGGCGACATCATCAAGTACCAGGACAAGATCGACGAGTCGCCGTACGTGTCCGACGAGTCCACGTACCGCAGCGCGCTCGAGGAGATCTCCGGCAGCGACGACAACCAGTTCATCCAGATCATCACGATGCAGAACCACATGCCGTACAACAACTGGTATGAGAACAACGAGTTCACGGCCGAGTCGACCGATCCGTCGAAGCCGCTCGGCCGGGACGAGACCGAATCGATCCAGACCTACGCGAAGGGCGCCGAGCTGACCGATCAGGCGACGCGCAAGTTCCTCGACGATCTTGACAAGCTCGACAAGCCGGTCACCGTCGTCTTCTACGGAGACCACCTGCCCGGCATCTACGAGACCGCCAGCTCCGATACGGGCAATTCGCTGGACCTGCACCTGACCGACTACTTCATCTGGTCGAACAAGGCGTCCTCCTCGCGAGGCAACGACCTGGACGACGACACGTATTCGTCGCCGAACTTCTTCGTGGCGCAGGCCGCCGAGCACATGGACGCGAAGGTGTCGCCGTATCTGGCCTTCCTGACCGAGATGCACGAGAAGATCGCCGCGATGGAGCCGCCGGTGGTCAACTCGATCCAGGGGTGGGACCGCATCCCCGCTGGGCAGGACATCTACCTCGACGCCAAGGGCAACCCGATGTCCGCAAGCGAGTTCGACGAGCAGACCAAGCAGCTGCTGGCCGACTACAAGCTCATCCAGTATGACATCACCGCGGGGGAGAACTACCTCAAAGACACCTCGTTCATGAAGCTGCCGTAGCCCGAAACGCATAAGGGGCGCTCTCCGTTACGCGGAGAGCGCCCCTTGCTTTGTTGTTGCTGTCGCATCATGGCTGACGAACCGTGACCGGCCGGCAGTTGTGATCCTCCCGCCGGCGGGAGGTGGCGCGCAGCGCCGGAGGGTGGTCGAAACCCGATCATCGCGGATCGGCCGCTATCCTCCGGTGCCGCATGCCCCGAGGCAGGGGAATCGCGCCCCTACTTCAGCGCCTTGGACCCGATGTCGTGGCGGTAGAACATGCCTGTGGTGTCGAGCCCGTCGAGGATCGCGTAGACCTTGTCCTGCGCGGCCTTGATGTCGGGGGCGGTGGTCTCGACCAGCAGCACGCGGCCGGAGGAGGCGACGAGGCCGTGCTCGCCGTTGGCGACGCCGGCGTAGTAGACGTGGGTGTCCTCGTCGACGGGGATCTCGGGGATCGCCGCGCCCTTGACGACGTTGACCGGGTAGCCGTCGGAGGCCAGTACGACGCCAAGCGTGGCGTTGGCGTCATCCCAGGTGAACTCGGGGGTCTCGCCCTTGAGGATCGCGCCGATGCCGGCGCCCAGATCGGAGGTGAGCTTGGGCAGCACGACCTCGGTCTCAGGGTCGCCGAAGCGGGCGTTGAACTCGATGACCTTCGGGCCGTCGGCGGTGGCGATCAGGCCCGCGTACAGGATGCCGGCGAACGGCGTGCCCTCGGCGGCCATCGCCTCGACGGTCGGGCGCACGATCGTGTCGATCGCCGCGTCGACCACGTCCTGGCCGATCTGCGGCACCGGGCTGTACGCGCCCATGCCGCCCGTGTTCGGGCCCTTGTCGTCGTCGTAGGCGCGCTTGTGGTCCTGCGAGATCGGCATCGGCCAGAAGTCGGTGCCGCTCACGAAGCTCATCAGCGAGAATTCCTGGCCCTCGAGGAAGTCCTCGATCACGACCTTGGCGCCGGCCGAACCGAAGCGATGGTCGACGAAGATGTCCTTGAGCGCCTCGACGGCCGTATCCTCGTCCATGGCGACGGTGACGCCCTTGCCGGCGGCCAGGCCGTCGGCCTTGATGACGATCGGCGCGCCATGCTCGCGCACGTAGGCGACGGACGTCTCCAGATCGTCGAAGGTGCGGTACTGGGCGGTCGGGATGCCGTGGCGGGCCATGAGCTGCTTGGCGAAGTCCTTCGACCCCTCGATCTGCGCGGCGGCCTTGGACGGGCCGAACGCCTTGATGCCGGCGGCGGCGAACGCGTCCACGATGCCTTCGATCAGCGGCACTTCCGGGCCTACGAACACCCAGTCGTAGTCGTTGTCCTTCACGAAGTCGATCAGCGCCGCCTGATTCGAGGAGCCGAGCGCCACGGTGCGGATGCCGTCGAGCTCCATGCCCGGGTTGCCGGGGGCCACGGCGACCTCGTCGACGCTGCCGCCGCGCAGCAGCGCGTGGGCGATGGCGTGCTCGCGCGCGCCCGAACCGATGACCAGAACCTTCTGTCCCATTTCCAATCCTTTCCACAAAGTACTATGCGTGCCGCCGCGCGCTGCCTGCGACCGGGGAAGCCGCCGGCAGCCGGGCCGTTCTATCGCAGCGAGATCTGCGTTCCGTCCGTGTCCGGCACGATCGATCCGAGCACGTAGCCGGCCTCGCCGTTGCCCTTGAGCAGCTCGAGCGTCTCGTCGGCGCGCGCCGCGTCCACGGCGAGCACCATGCCGATGCCCATGTTGAAGATGTTGAACATTTCGGCGTGATCGATGCTTCCGGCCCGCTCCAGCACGTCGAAGATCGGCAGCACCGGCCAGGAGCCGAGCTTGATCTCGGCGGCCAGGCCGTCGGGGATCATGCGCGGGACGTTCTCGATGAAGCCGCCGCCCGTGATGTGCGCGACGCCCTTGACCACACCGGCCTTGAACAGGGGGGCGAGGGCCTTGACGTAGATCTTGGTCGGGGTGAGCAGCACGTCGCCGAGCTTGTCGCCGCCGAGCTCGGGCAGCACGGTGTCCACGGTGTAGCCGGCCTGCTCGAACAGGGCCTTGCGCACCAGCGAGAAGCCGTTGGAGTGCACGCCGGTGGAGGGCAGGCCGATGAGCACGTCGCCCTCGGCGATGCCCGAGCCGTCGACGATCGCGGACTTCTCGGCCACGCCGACCGCGAAGCCGGCCAGATCGTACTCGTCCTCGTCGTACATGCCGGGCATCTCGGCGGTCTCGCCGCCGATCAGGCCGGCGCCGGCCTGCACGCAGCCGTCGGCCACGCCTGAGACGACCTGCTCGAGCAGGGCCGGGTCGTTCTTGCCGCACGCGATGTAGTCGAGGAAGAACAGCGGTTCGGCGCCCTGGGCGGCGATGTCGTTGACGCACATGGCCACGCAGTCGATGCCGATCGTGTCGTGCTTGTCCGCCAGCTTGGCGACGACGAGCTTGGTGCCGACGCCGTCGGTGCCCGAGATGAGCACCGGCTCCTTGTAGCCGAGCGAGGCGAGGTCGAACAGGCCGCCGAAGCCTCCGATGCCGCCGACCACGCCCGGGCGCGTGGTGCGCGCGACGTGCGACTTGATGCGCTTGACGACCTCGTAGCCGGCTTCGACGCTGACTCCAGCGTTCTCATACGCTTGTGGCATGAACGTACCTTTCTTGTGTGTCTGCTGTCTTGATGTCTGCTGTTGTCCGTTGCTGCGGCGTCCCGCGGATTCCCGCCGGGCCGTAGACCGGCGGCGGATGCGGTATGCCGCTTGTTTTCTGTTGTGTCTGCGGTTGGCGGTGTCTGCGGTTGCCTGCCGCCGGCGTCCTACCGTTCCTCGCCGGCTGATGCGCCCGATCCGTTGCCCGGCTGGACGGTGGCGTACTCGTTGCCCTCGTACTTGCTCTTGTAGAGCGCGAATTCGGGCAGGCGCACGCGGTCCTCGGGGGTGAGGGACTTCAGGAAGTCGTCCTCGTAGTCGTCCAGGGCGGTCGGGTAGTCGCCGTTGAAGTAGGCCACGCACAGGCCGCCGTACGGGGCCGCGGCGTTGAGCCCGATCGATTCGACCAGGCCGTCGAGCGAGAGGAAGGCGAGCGAATCGGCGCCGATGAAGTCGCGGATCTCCTCGACCGACTTCTTCGCGGCGATCAGCTCCTTGGTGGTGGAGATGTCGATGCCGTAGAAGCAGGGGTACTTGAGCGGCGGCGAGCTGATGCGCATGTGCACCTCGGCCGCGCCGGCCTCCTTGAGCAGCTGCACGATGCGCTTCGACGTGGTGCCGCGCACGATCGAGTCGTCGATGACGATCACGCGCTTGCCCTTGACCACGCCGCGCACGGCGGACAGCTTCATGCGCACGCCCTGCTCGCGCAGCTCCTGCGTCGGCTGGATGAAGGTGCGGGCCACGTACTGGTTCTTGATCAGGCCCATTTCGTTGGGCAGATGGGCGGCTTCGGCGTAGCCCGAGGCGGCGGACAGCGACGAGTTCGGCACGCCGATCACCATGTCGGCCTCGACGGGGGATTCGGCGGCCAGGCGCGCGCCCATGCGCTTGCGGGCGGAATGCACGTTGACGCCGTAGATGTCCGAGTCGGGGCGGGCGAAGTAGATGTACTCCATCGAGCAGATGGCCAGCTGCGTGTTGTCGGTGTACTGCACGATCCTGTAGCCGTGGTCGTTGACCACGACGATCTCGCCGGGGCGGATGTTGCGCACGAGATCGGCGCCGACCACGTCGAGCGCGCAGGTCTCGGACGCGAGCACGTAGGCGCCGTTCTTCATCTTGCCGAGACTCAGCGGGCGGAAGCCGTTCGGGTCGAGGGCGCCGATCATGGCGTCCTCGGTCATGAGCAGGTAGGCGAAGCCGCCGTGCACGGTGTTGAGCGACTCCTTGAGCTTGTCCATGAAGGTCGGCTTGCTGGAGCGGCGGATCAGGTGCATGAGCACCTCGGTGTCGGAATTCGAGTGGAAGATCGCGCCCTCGTCCTCGAGGTTGCGGCGCAGGCTCACGCAGTTGGTGAGGTTGCCGTTGTGGCACAGCGCCACGTCGCCGTCGTGGAAGCGGAAGATGAACGGCTGGATGTTGTCGGTGGTGCCGGAGCCGGCGGTGGCGTAGCGCACATGGCCGATGGCCTTGTCTCCGGTGAGCCGGCCGATCTCGCGTTCGTCGCCGAACACCTGGGTCAGCAGGCCAAGGCCGCGATGGCCGATCAGATGACCATTGTCGTTCGACACGATGCCGGCGCCCTCCTGGCCGCGATGCTGCAGGGCGTGGAGTCCGAAATAGGTGAGACGGGAGGCGTCGGGGTGGCCCCAGACGCCGAAAATTCCGCATTCTTCGTGGATATCTTCGAGTTCAGCCGACAAGCCAAAGCTCCTTCCAAAACCGCTAAAACGGGGGATTCGCTTACCTGTTAACCCTACCAATCGCCAAATACAACCGCTTGTTCGTGTGTGGCGGGGGTGGCTCTGCGCCGCCGCGGGGCGGGGCAGGCCGGCCGCGTATTCGGCGATCGACTTGCCGGTGGCTCTGCGCCGCCGTGGGGCGGGGGTCTCGGCGAAACCTGTGGCGCCTTCGCGTCCGGAGGTGGCTCGGCGCTGCCGCGGGGTGGGGTCTCGGCTTTCTAGACGGGTTGCTTCGCTGGGGGATCGGTTGGCGGGGTGAATCTTCTACCTATTGGACGATATGTTTCGCTGAGGGATCGGTCGGTGGGTGAAGCTTCTATCTATTGGACGCTGAGGGATCGGTTGGCGGGGTGAAGCTTCTATCTGTTGAACAATATGCTTCGCTGACGGGGTTTGGCGGGGTGTTTTACCTACCCTCTGGGAGGAATGCTTTCGATTTTTCTTTTCGGCGGCGTGGCGCTTCTAGTGTCTAGACGAGGAGACTCGCTAACGGGGTTCTTAGCGAAGTGCTTCTTCTGCCCTGTAGTTAATGTGCGTCGCTATCTGCTTTTACCGGGATGAAGTCACCACTCTATAGCAGGTATACCTCGCGGAGAAGCTTGTCAGAGGGGCGTTGATTCGATCCTGTAGTAGATCTTCCTCACTGATGGATTTTGCCGGGTCCATGCTTCTGCCCGCTAGTCGGAATACTCCGCCGAGAAGGCACTAGGCAAAGTGAGCCATTGACCCTCTAAACGAGAGACCCCGCTGCGTGTCCTCCCAGAGATGCAAAACTTCTGGTGCTTATACGCAAGACGCCTCCCACGGGGTTTGCGCCATAATCGCGGAAGCACACGTCCTTGCTCATCGGACCTTCAGCTGCCCCACCCAGAGATGGCATCGACGGTCACTTATCCACAAAGACCCCTTTCGCCATGAGTTATCCACAGCAGGTTGTCCACAACACGCCGAAGCCCCAAGCCTTTGTACACAATCTCCGATCCGCCTGTACGCGCAGTCGCCGAAGTGCCTATGGTCTCCCCATGAAACGTCATAAGGAAGTCGAGGCACTGATCCTCGAGGCTGAAAGCCAGCGCCGATGCGCATTCGGCGCGAAGAAATCGGTCCGTTCCGCGATGGGCCGGCGAGCCGCCGCATTGGAGCTCAAGCGCGTGTTCCCCAACATGTATGCGACGCCGGAATACTGGAATGCTCTCGATCCGCCCGAACAGACATTGCATATCGCGAGAACTCTTGGCGTGAAGCACCCCGATTGGGTGTTCTCCGGCATAGTGGCGGCCGCGGCATATGGGTTTGAGCATCAGTGGTCGCTGCACACCGGCACGATCTCCATCGTCTCGCATACCCAAAGCACCGAGTCGCAAGGTCATCGGGTCCAGCGTCTTTACGCATCGCGATACTCGGTCGAGACCGCAAGCGGTTTGACGCTCGTGGATCGAGGCCGCACGGTTGTGGACTGCTGCCGCCTGTTTCCCTTCCGCTATGCGCTGCCGATTGTCGATTCCGCGCTCGGCCAGGGCGTGAAGGTCGGTGATATTCTGTCCGTCTGCGACAATCTGCAGAGGGACTGCTCGTCGGTGTTCCGCGCGCTGCACTATGCCGACGCGAACAGCGAGAATGGCGGCGAATCGCTGATGCGGGGCACCATCATCGACTGCGGGTTCATGCCGCCGCGCACGCAGGAAACCTTTGTCGATCCGCAGACGGGGAAAGTCTATCGGGCTGATTTCGTATGGCATATCGATGGCAGCGACATCATCGTCGCCGAGTTCGATGGCATGGGCAAATACGTGGATCCGTCGATGACGAATCGAAGAAGCGTGCAAGGCGTGGTGCTGGCCGAGCGGGAGCGGGAGCAGGCCCTGCATCGCGCCGGTGTCACCGCCATCGTCCTGTTCACTTTCGACGAGGTCGTGCAGCGGTCCCCGGTCCTTGACCGATTGCGCGCGGCCGGCGTTCCTCTGCACGATGGCGTGATCTAACGATTGCGGCGCTGATCGGCCGGAGCTCAATGAGACCACGTCGATTGACTCTGCGCATGTTTGCAGGATGCGGATTCATGCCGGCAAAACCGTCAGGCTTTGCCGGCATCCCGCGTCATAAGTTCGTTTACTCTGTCTGGCTCCCCTCCAAGAGGGGAGCCAGATATAGTGCACGAACTTGCGACGCAGGATACTAGAGGGGCGCCATTAAGCATTGGCAGCGATGCGATTCGTCTGGGGGATAAGTGCATAGCCCCGCGGAGAACTCGCTCAGCGGGGCGAGTTGCCTAGAGGATAGCGGTGGTGCTCCGTCGGGGTGGCTGTGGCGGCGCGATTCGTATGGGGTGTAGATGAATGGTGCCGCGGAGAACTCGCTCAGCGGGGCGAGTTGCCTAGAGGATAGCGGTGGTGCTCCGTCGGGGTGGCCGTGATGATGCGTTTTGCATGGGGTATAGGCGGGATGCTTCGTGGAGAAGCTGTTTAGCGGGGTATAACTCCTACGGGGTAGCAGCATCGTTCCATTGAGTACTGGCATCAAGGTGCTTCGTCTGGGGTATAGGTGAAGAACCTCGCGGAGCGCTTGCTTAGCGAGGTATACCGTCTAGAGGCTCGCGGTGGTGCTCCGTCGGGGTGTCGGTGGCGATGCAATTCGCATGAGTGTAGGTGGGATGCGCCGCTGGGAAGCTACTCAGCGGGGTATAGCGCCTATAGGGCAGGAGGGATTATCCACCGATCGATTCGAATCGGCTCCGAGGCGTGCTTCCATCGCAGCACGCCATAACACGCTGCGGCACGAACGGCTCGCCACAGCGTGCCACGGTCCGCCACAACACGGTATGGCATAAAACGCCGCCATACCGCGACACGCATGACATGCCGCGCCGTCTTCCGCTCCTTCCCGCTCCTCCTCGTCCGCAGCCCCTTGCCGCAGCAGCCCCGTCAACCCCCGTATCGCGCTCGCAAGCCAGTATCCTCACAACCATCAGCCATACGCCTATCAGGCCTCGTACCGTTCCGCAGTCCGTCGAATGTCCGTTGCTAACGGACAGGAGTGTGTATACTACGCCGTCGTTTCCCATCGGCCCGCCCGTATCTTGGATAGTGCAAGGAGGCGTGGCAATGACGACTGGACACGGTAAATCACTTATCAACTACCTGTTGAACCGGCGCGATTTCGTGTCGGGGCAGGAGTTGTCGGCGACCCTGGACGTGTCCACCAAGACCGTCTCTCGCATCGTCAAGCAGATCAACGACCAGTATGAGAACGGTCCGATCATCGAATCGCAGCGCGGGCGTGGGTATCGGCTCAACTACCAGAACTACTACGATCACCGCGATCAGGTCGATTCCACGGTCGACGTCGGCGGACTGAGCTCGGTGGAGCGCCGCGACGAGATCATCAAGCGCCTGCTCATCACCTCGCCGCAGCAGTACCGCATGAACGATATCTGGGGCAAGTTCTACATCAGCGATTCCGCGATCGCCTCGGACATGAAGATCCTGCGGCACATGCTCGGCAAATTCCATCTCACGCTCAGCCGCAGCAGCGACTACATCTGGGTGGAAGGCGTGGAGTCGGACATCCGCCGGGCCATCACCTCGCTGCTTTTCGCCGACGACGTGATCGTCAGCGGCCAGTTCGATCAGCCGAACCAGCTCATCAAGCAGCGTGACGCCGCATTCGTGACCCATCAGCTGGATCTGATCGAGGACATGACCCGCTCCGAGATCCCGTACCCGTACAGCGTGAACCTGTTCACCCATCTGTACATCCTCATTGAACGGTTCCGCAGCGCCGGCTCGATCATCGACGAGTACGGCGGGACATCGGCGGACGAGCCGATGAGGAACGGCGAGCTCGTGGCGGTCTGCAACAAGGTCATCGCCAATCTGGGCGCCTATCTGGACACGCCTTTGCCGCGGATCGAGGTGTACAACCTGTACCGGTACCTGACCTCCTCGCGCATCGACGACAATCGGGTCGACCCCGGCGAGATCCCCGATCTCGTGCGCGACGTGACCGAGTACCTGATCTCGCGGGTGATCGAGGATCCCCAATACCGGGACATCAACAGTCAGGACCTGTTCATCGGCCTTGCCAAGCATATGCGCCCGCTGCTCAACCGGCTCGAAAACGGCATCAGGGTGACGAACAACCTGCTCGAGCAGATCAAGCTCGAGTACATGCACCTGTTCGAAACGGTGAAGGTTGCGACCGAAGACATGGCGCGGCGCTATGGGCTGAACCGGATCGACGACGAGGAGGCCGGATTCATCACGGTCTATTTCGCGCAGGCCGTCGAGAACCGGCGCATGCCGCTCGACATCCTGCTCGTGTGCACCACGGGGCTGGGCACGGCGCAGCTGCTGCGCGCCAAGATCGAGAAGCGGTTCGCCGGATTCCACATCGTGCAGACCGTGGCGGCGCGCGACATCGATCAGGCGATCGATCGGCATCCCGAAATCGATCTGGTGGTGTCCACGATTCGTCTCGGAGCCGATGTCCACCTGCCGACGCTGGTGGTCAGCGCGATGCTGACCGTGGAGGACCAGGACCGTCTCGAACGCGAGGCCGACCTGATCCGCAAGGGGGTGACGCGGCGATGCGATGCCTGACGATCTGGGAGCCGGATACCTCGATACCGGACAAGCGCACGCTGATCGACGCCGTGGCCACGTATCTGTCGGGGCAGGGCTTGGTCGGCGACCGGTGCGCCGCGGCCGAGGCGCTGCGATTGCGCGAAAGCCTCGGCGATACGCTGATCGCCCCGCATCTGGCGATCCCGCATGCGATGAGCGACGCCGTCAACGAGTCCGTCGTGCTGTTCGTCAAACTGCGCGACGGGCTGGACGACTGGCAGCCGGGCGCAACCGTCGACCGGTACCTGTTCACGCTGATCCCCGAACGCCCCCCGACCGCCGATCTCGAGGCGATCAAAAGCCTGTACACGCGGCTCGCCGACGACCGGACGCTTGAGGCGTTGGCCGGCGGCGGCCCGAGCGACGTCCTCACAGTATTGCAACAAGAAAGGAACTGACCATGGACGCATCCTCCCTGAACGATGTTCTCGACAGGAACACGATCCTGACGAATCTGAACGCGAACGCCAAGGACGACGTCATCGACGCGCTGGCCCGGCGGCTGCGCGAGCACGGCTACATCGCCTCCGTCGACGCGTTCGTCGACGCCGTGCACGAGCGCGAGAAGGAAGGCGCCACCGGCATCGGCAACCATGTCGCCATCCCGCACGGCCGCAGCGAGACCGTGAACAAGAACGGCGTGGCCATCGCGGTCCTCGACCACGAGATCGAGTGGGAGTCGCTGGACGATACCGGCGCGAAGGTAGTGGTGCTGTTCACCGTCGGCGCCAGCGGCGACGGGGCCAACGAGCATCTGCGCCTGCTCTCGCTGTTCGCCCGCAAGATGGCCAAGCAGGAGATCATCGACGCGCTGCTCAAAGCCGGGACGATCGACGAGGTCATCGGCTGCTTCGCAGACTGACGGCCCGCCCGCCGGAGCCGCGCCCGCCGGGCAACCCTGTAAACCAACAAATCAACAACCCAATACCCCAACCAACCCAACCACAAGACAAAGGAGAACCATCATGAAGATCGTCGGAGTAAGCGCCTGCACGGTCGGCATCGCCCACACCTACATGGCCCAGCAGAAGCTGGAGGACGCCGCCAAGGCGGCCGGCGACGACGTCAAGATCGAGACCCAGGGCACCATCGGCATCGAGAACGCGCTGACCGAGCAGGACATCGCCGAAGCTGACGTCGTGCTGCTGGCCATCGACATCAAGATCGCCGACGAGGGCCGTTTCGAGGGCAGGAAAGTCGTCAAGGTGTCCACCGAGACCGCCATCAAGTCCCCGAACAAGCTGATCGCCAAGCTGCACGACATTGTCGGCAAGTGACGCCGCGTCAACATCCATTTCTCCGTTAGTGTCAAGGGGAGCAAGAGCATCATGAAAACCTTCTGGAAGAAAGCCAACTTCAAGGGTCATCTGCTGACCGCCATCTCGTACATGATCCCGATCGTCTGCGGCGCGGGCTTCATCATCGCCATCGGCATGGCGTTCGGCGGCACCAGCCAGGACGCGCTGGTCATCGGCAAATTCAACTTCTTCGAGGCACTCGCCACGCTGGGCGGCAAGGCCCTGGGCATGCTGCCGGTGATCATCGCCACCGGCATCGCGTTCTCGATCGCCGGCAAGCCGGGCATCGCGCCGGGCTTCGTGACCGGTCTGGCCGCCAATGCGATCAGCGCCGGCTTCATCGGCGGCATGATCGGCGGCTATATGGCCGGCTGGATCGCCTTCGCCGTGCTCACCTTCGTCAAGGTGCCGAGCTGGGCCAAGGGCCTGATGCCCACGTTGATCGTGCCGTTCCTGGCATCGCTGTCCAGCGGCCTGATCATGGTGTACATCATCGGCACCCCGGTGTCGTGGTTCACCTCATGGCTGACCGGCGTGCTGACCAGCATGTCCGGCGCCTCCAACCTGATCTTCGGCGCCGTGCTCGGCACGCTGTCCATCGTCGACTTCGGCGGCCCGATCAACAAGACCGCGTTCGCGTTCGCGCTCACGCTGCAGGCCGAGGGCATCAACGGCCCGGTCACCGCGCTGCAGCTGACCAACACCGCGACCCCGATCGGCTTCGGCTTCGCGTTCCTCGTCGCCCGCCTGCTGCGCAAGAACATCTACACGCATGAGGAGATCGAGACCCTCAAGTCCGCCGTGCCGATGGGCGTGGTGAACATCGTCGAGGGCTCCATCCCGATCGTCATGAACGACCTGGTCCGCGGCATCGTGGCGGCCGGGCTCGGCGGCTGCGTCGAGGGCGCCATCCTCATGTCCCTGACCAACGGGCAGGGCGCCACCGTGCCGTTCGGCGGCTTCCTCATGCTGCCGACGATGGGCGCGAACTGGTGGGTCGGCCTGCTGGCCATCGCCGCGAACGTGGTGGTCGCCGGTACGGTCTACGCGCTGATCAAGAAGGACATTCCGGCCGAGGCCATGACCGCGGTCAGGAACTCCGCCGAGGACGAGGAAGATCTCGATCTGGACGCCATCCAGGTCATGTGACCGGCGCAGGGCGGCGCGATGCGGCGCCGGAGCCGAAATCCGACGCCGCCGCGCCGGCCGCGCGGAACGGCATAGACAGCATAGAAAGGACCACATCCGAATGACCAGAACAATCAAACTGTCCCCGTCGCTGATGACCATGGACCTGGACCAGTTCAAGGAGCAGATCACCTTCCTCAACGACAAGGTGAACTCCTACCACATCGACATCATGGACGGCCACTTCGTGCCGAACATCACGCTCTCGCCGTGGTTCATCGAGCAGGTGCGCAAGATCTCCGACGTGCCGCTGTCCGCGCATATGATGGTCACCGACGCCCCGTTCTGGGTCCGCCAGCTGATCGACGTCAGGTGCGACGAAATCTGCTTTCCCTCCGAAGTGGCCAACGGCGTGGCCTTCAGCATGATCGACGACATCCATGCGGCCGGGCTCAAGGCCGGCGCCGTGCTCAATCCGGAGACCTCGATCGACACGATCCTGCCGTATATCGACCTGCTCGACAAGGTCACGGTTATGACGATCGATCCGGGCTTCGCGGGGCAGCGATTCCTCGAAGTCACGCTGGACAAGATCGTCGAGTTGCGCAGGCTGCGCGAGGAACGCGGCTACGGGTACGAGATCGAGATGGACGGATCCACGAACCTCAATCATTGGAAGCTCATTTCCGACGCCAACCCGGACATCTACGTGATCGGTCGCTCCGGCCTGTTCGGCCTGACCGACAGCATCGAGGATTCTTGGGACCAGATGGTGCGCGAATACGAGCAGTGCACCGGCTTCGCGTTCGATAACGGCAAGTATTCGACCGCTCGCTGACGCTGCGGCGGCATGCCGGCCTCTCCCGTTCGGGAGGCCGGCATGCCGCCGTTTTCGTGAGACCGGGAAGGCCAGGCGCGCCGGCTGCGATGGCGTGCGCCCGGGACACGCGCACCTCCGATATTGTCGAACATTTGTTCGATAATACTTGCGGGAGGTGAGTGCCGTGGGCCGTACCTATGTAGCCATAGACCTGAAGTCGTTCTATGCGTCGGCGGAGTGCGCGGCGCTCCATGTCGATCCGTTGAACACGCATCTGGTGGTGGCGGATGTCAGCCGCACGGAGAAGACGATCTGCCTGGCGGTGTCCCCGTCCCTGAAGGCGTATGGCCTGCCCGGCCGCGCCAGGCTGTTCGAGGTCGTGCGGAAGATGGGGGAGGTCAACGAGCGCCGGCGTCTGGCCGCCCCCGGCCGCAGGTTCATCGGCGAGTCCTGCGACGCCCGCGAGCTGAGCGCCAATCCCGCGCTGAAAGCGGCCTATATCATCGCCAAGCCGCGCATGGCCACCTATATCCGGCAAAGCTCGCGGATCTACGCGATCTATCTCAAATACGCGGCGCCCGAGGACATCCACGTCTACTCGATCGACGAGGTGTTCATCGACGTGACGCGGTACCTGCGCCTGTACCGCACCACCGCGCACGAGCTGTCGCGCGCGATCATAGCCGATATCCTCAGTCAGACCGGCATCACCGCCACCGCCGGCATCGGGACGAACCTGTACCTGGCCAAGGTTGCCATGGATATCGTCGCCAAGCACATCCCGGCCGGGCCGGACGGGGTGCGCGTCGCCGAACTCGACGAGGCGTCGTACCGGCGCCTGCTGTGGAATCACCGGCCGCTCACCGACTTCTGGCGGGTCGGGCGCGGGTATGCGAAGAAGCTGGAGGCGCACGGGCTGCTGACCATGGGCGACATCGCGCGCTGCTCCGCGGGAGGCCCCGGCGACTACTACAATGAGGACCTGCTGTATCGCCTGTTCGGCGTCAACGCGGAATTGCTCATTGACCACGCGTGGGGGTGGGAGCCGTGCACGATCGCCGACATCAAGGCGTATCGGCCCGAAGCCAACTCCCTGAGTTCCGGCCAGGTGCTGCAGCAGCCGTACGGCTTTGATTCCGCGCGGCTGGTCACGCGCGAGATGACCGATGCATTGGTGCTCGAGATGGTCGGCAAGCGCCAGCTCACCGACTGCATAGGGCTGTACGTCGGGTACGACCGCAGCTCACCGGCCGATCATACGGTCAGCGACCGCTATGGCCGGGCAGTGCCGAAACCGGCCGGCGGTTCGAAGGACCTCGGCGAATACACCTCGTCCACCACGCGCATCGTCGCCGCGATGATGGAGCTGTACGACCGCATCGTCGATCCGAAGCTGCTGGTGCGGCGCATCACCGTCACGGTCGGGCGCACGATCGGGGAGGGCGCGCTCGCCGAATCGGGCGGCGGCTACGAGCAGCCCGATCTGTTCTCCGACTTGGAGACCGTGGACCGGGATCGTGCGGCGCGGCGCGAGCAGGACCGCCGCGAGCACGACATGCAGCAGGCGCTGCTCGCCGTCAAGACCAAATTCGGGCGCAACGCGATCCTCAAGGGCATGAACCTTGAGCCAGACGCCACCGGCGTGCAGCGCAACAACCAGATCGGAGGGCATGCCGCATGATGGTGCCGACACGGAGAACATACGCGCATGCGGGGCTCATGCCGCTGTCGATCCGTAACGAGACGACGGGAGCCCCGCGGGAAACATACCTGCATATGGAACGCACTATGGGCGGGCCGATGCGCGGGGCGGAGACGGTCCCGGGCGGGGCCGGGAGGGGAGGCGCCTCATGCCGCTGACCCCCACGGAGCGGTACGACGACATCATCGACCTGCCGCATCACCGGTCCCGGACCCACCCGCATATGCCGCGGGCCAACCGGGCCGTGCAGTTCATGCCGTTCGCGGCGCTCACCGGCTACGATGCGGCCATCATGGAGACCGCGCGGCAGACCCGGCAGCGCGTGGCGCTGAGCGATGACGAGAAGGAGAACGTCTCCCGCAAGCTGCGCGACATCATGGAGGCGACCACGTCGTCCGCGCCGGATAGCCGACCGCATGCCGCGATCACGTATTTTCGCGAGGACGCGCGCAAGGACGGCGGCGCATACGTCACCGTCACCGGCGTGGTCCGGGGGCTCGACAGGGAACACGGAACGCTGCTGCTGCGTGACGGTACGGCGATTCCGCTGGACGATATCGTCGACGTCGTGCCCGAATCCGATGGAGGCGGCCCCGGCGCGCCTTCCTTCGGAGTCGTGTGAGAGGGCTCGGGCGAAAACCGGGACAACGGTTTTACGGCCAGCGGGTTCATAACGAGCTTGCGGCCAACAGTCTTGCGGCCAACAGGCTCCCGTCAAAGGGGTAGCGGTAGCGGGTTCAGAACGGGCTTGCGGCCAACAGTCTTGCGGCCAACAGTCTCCCGTCAAAGGGGCGGCGGCAGCGGGTTCACACGGGCTCGCGTCCAAAGGGTTAAACGGCCAAAGGGTTAACGGCAACGAGCTTACAGCGGATTCACAACGGGCTCACGGCCAGCGGGCTCACGGCCAAAGGGTCAACGACAGCGGGCCCGCACGGACTCACGCGGAGAACTGCTTGCTGAACTCGCCCCACAGCTGCCGTCTGGCGAAGACGAGCAGCCCGAACAGCAGCAGCGCCGACACCAGGGCGCTGACCAGCACGAGCACGTCCCAACGCGCCCATCCCAGCGGAATGAACGCCAGCGCGGCCAAGCCGAATGCGATGTCGAACACCAGATATTTGGCGTACTGGGCGATGGCCCGTTCCCGCAGCGCGATCAGCAGCACCACGTCGACCGCCAGCGAGACCAGGCAGATGATCGGCATCACGAATTCGGTGATCATCGGTTTGCGCGTGGTGGCGAACCACACCATCGCGATGGCGAGCATGACGTAGAAGTACCGGGACAGCATCCTGATCGGCTGCGGCGCATGCAGGATCGCGCTGTTGAGGAACAACACGCTGACGATCAGCGCCACGGCCGACGAGAACACGATCGGCGCCGGCCACGCGAACAGATAGCCGAAGAACAGCAGCAGCAACACCGTCGCGCCGGCGATGAACGTCAGGATCTCGACCGCCAGCCGGCGCGGCCGCAGATAGGTGCGCTGCGCGGGGAACACGGATGGATCGGCGCTGCCGGTCAGGTCGCTTTGGCACAGCGGGCAGCGCTCCAGCGAACCGGAGAAATCGACGCCGCATGCGTCACATCGCATCATGGGTACCGCCTTCTTTGGTCTCCCCGGTCTCGTCGGTCTTGCTGGACTCTTCGTCCTTGTCGCTCTCTTCGGATTGGTCGGCCGTTCCGGTCCCGCCAATCGTGCCGCCCTTGCCGGCCGTCTGCGCATCCGCCTGCACGCCGCTCGGCGGTTCCTCCTTGCGCGCCGCTGTCCCCTCGACGTGCGCGCCGCCGATGTTGATGAGCCCGTCGATGCCCGCCGCGGTCAGGATGCGGCACAGGTTGCGGATCACGTTGAGGTCGCGGTAGATCGTGGAGACGCCGATGCTCAGATCGTCGCCGAACGAGCAGATGGTGAAGTTCAGTCCGGCCGGCGTGGTCAGGATGTTCATCGTGCGCACATAGGCGGCAAGACGCTCGTCCAGGGTGATCCTGCCGAGACTCGAGACGGTCGTGGTGGTCTCGTGGTCGGCGATGAACCGGGCCAGCTCCAGCACCCAGTCCTTGATGGGCGAGGGGGCGATGCGCAGCGCTGGATTCTTCTCCAGCGCGATCATCCGGTTCATATGCGCCTCAACGCGTTCGCGGCTGGTCGCGTGCCCCAGCTGTTCCTGCACGTGCCGCGCGATGTCGCCCAGCGGCTCGTCGTCGGTCGGCGTGTAGGCGACGTACGTCATGCCATAGAAGTTGCGCACCGTCTCCGAGCGGAAGAACGCGCGCAGATCCACGGGGATGTCCACGCGGATTGCGCGGCTGCGCGCCCGCGAGGGCATACCGTCGCGGATCGCGCTGATGATCGCCGCGATCATGTACGAGGTCAGGCTCACGCCGCATGCGTGGGCCGCGCCGAGCACGCGCCGCACGCTGACGTGGTATTCCATGAACGTGGGCGCCTCGCGGTCCTGCAGTCCGGCCAGGCGGTAGATGCGCGTGCCCGGCGCGGCGCCGGCCTTGTCGCGTTCGTAGTACTTGTCGAAGCTGTTTTCAGCCTTGTCGCTGTCCGAGCCGTCGTAGTCGGACGGCACGCCGGCCACGCCGTACCGCTCGGCGATGTATTCGTGCAGCAGCGCCTTGAACAGGTTCATCGCGCCGCGTCCGTCGGAGATCATGTGCGAGACCTCCAGATTGACCCGGTCGCGGTAATAGCTTACGCGGAACAGGATGCTTTTCGGCCCGTAGTGCAGCCGCGAGCAGATCGGCAGATGCTCCGGCTCCACGAGCGGGCGCTCGTCCGCCTGCTCCAGGTAGTGCCAGAACAGGCCGTTGAGCAGGTGCACGTTGAAACTGGGGAATTTCGCGATCGCGCGGTCCAGCGCGTGCTGCAGCGCCGTCGGGTCGATGTCGTCCGCCAGTCCGGCCGAATAGCGGAACACGGTCTGCGAGGAGCGGCCGGCCTGCGACGAGTAGAACTTGCCGATGTTGTCTAGTCGGTACCAAGTACGTCGCGCCACGCGGCGCCTCCTTCCGTGGTCCGAGGCGCGCCGTCCGCCGACGATGCGGTGGATGCGGTGGATACAGTAGATGCGGCGGCCATGGTGGTGTCAGCCGCGCCAGCCGTGCCGCCCGCCGCGCCGGCCGCAGGGGCCGCCAGCGGCGTGCCGTCGAGGAAATGCTCGATGAGCCGGTACGTGGTGGCGACCAGCTCCACCGCCGACGTGTTGAGCAGATAGCCGTGCACGCCGTTGGAGACCCGGTAGCAGGACACGGCATGATCGCCGTTCACCAATTGCAGCCGCCGGGCATAGGCCTCGTCCTCGTCGCGCAGCGGGCAGTATTCGGCCGACAGCACCAGCGTGCGCGGCTGGCCGCTCAGGTTGTGCGCGGTGATCGGCGCGAAATACGGGTTGGTCAGGTCCTGCACGGAGGAACGGTACATATCCACATAGTCGGCCATGTCCTGCGCGGTGAGGATATAGTCCGTGCCGTTGGACCGCACCGATTCGAACGGGCTGGTGTCGGGGTTGTAGTCGTTGCCGACCACCGGGTAGAGCAGCATCTGGGTGCGCGGCATGAATTCCCCGCGGTCGCGGGCCATCAGCGACACCGCGGCCGCAAGATTGCCTCCGGCGCTGTCGCCGAACAGAACGATGTCGTTCGGGTCCGGGGCTCCTTCGCCGGCCGGAGTGGCCGGCAGTTCGAGTTCGCCGGCGAACAGCTGGCGGGCCGCTTCGTAGCAGTCCTCGGCGGCGGTGGGGAAGCGGTATTCGGGTGCCAGCCGGTATTCAACCGAGATCACGCGGCGCTGCAGCCGCACGGCCATGTGCGCGCACGCCTGGGTGTACAGGTTGATGCCGCCGGTGACCCATCCGCCGCCGTGGAAGAACAGGATCGTGCCGCGCGGCGTGGGAATGGGGACGTCCGATCCGTCCTCCGTCTGCGTCTTGGGCGGCGGCGCGCCGTAGGGCGCCACCGGCGTGAATACGCGCAGCGGCAGCGCGTGGCCGTCCGGCATGGCGGCCGTGGCGTCGTCGACCCGGCTTTTGGGATTGGCCGGCGCGGCCCGGGCGATCAGTTCCTCCGCCATGCGCTGGAGCCGATACGATTTGCGCGCGTTGGGCTTGACGAAGCTGGCGGCCTTCATCGCGGCGAACAGCGCCTCGTTGATCGGCATGTCGGCGAATCCTTTCGGCAGGGGGTGAATCACGCCCATTATCCCACGGCCGTGGTCCGGATGCGCGGGTTGGCGCAGAGCATAGGCGCCGGCCGGGTGCCTCCATACTCGCCGCCATACGCGCCGCCGTTCCGGTCCGTCATCGCGCCGGCATCACCGCATGCCGGCGGGCGCACGCGACGAAATCGTCGATGGCGCTCCAGTGGTAGTCGGCGGCCGGCACGCCGAAGCAGATGGTGTATGCGGTGCCGGGGCCGCAGGGCAGTATCCGCAGCGCGCGCAGACGGTCCCGGCCGAGCAGCGCGGTCAGGAACTGCTGCGGGCACAGGCACGCGCCCATGCCGTACCCGCATAGCTCCAGCAGCGTCATCACGTTGTCCGACCGGGCGGCGACGGTCGGGGAGAACCCCGGAGCGCTGGAACAGGGTCTGCGCGATGCGTCCGTCGATGTCCTCCGGGTTGCCGAGCAGGAACGGGCACACCTCCAGCGACGATAGGTCGCCGTTCGCGATCGCGGCCTGGTCCGGCGGCGTGCCGGCCGCGGCGAGATCCATCCACAGCGACCGCGCGACCACCAGCACCATGCGTTCCGCATAGAAGTCCGACAGTTCCACGCCGGTCGGGCTGCCCTCGAAATCGGCGATCGCCAGATCGAGGTCGCCGGACAGCAGCCTGCGCTGCAGCTGGTCGTTGCGCCCCTCGGACAGCTCGACCGTGATCTTCGGCCGTGCCGAGCGGAAGTCCCGTATGATCGGCGGCATCATGGCGCGGCTGCGCGTGTAGGCGACCCCGACGCGCAGCACGCCGGCCCGGTCCCCGGCGATGTCGCGCATCTCCTGGCCGAGCGTGTCCCGGTCGCGGCGGAACCGCTTCGCGTATCGTGCGAACACGGTGCCGGCATACGTGAGCTCGAGCGGCACGCGGCGGACGAACAGCGCGCAGCCCAGCTCCCTCTCCAGCGCGGCGATGTTGGCGCTGAGCGTCTGCTGCGTGATGCCGAGGCGTTTGGCCGCCCTGCTGAAACTGCGGTCGACGCTTCGGATGTCGTCGCGCTGTTTTCGGCGGCGTTCGATCTGCGGTGGCCGGTCGTGGTGCCGGCCGTGCTGGTGATCGTGCTGGCGCTGCTGCGCGTGGATGTGCGGATGACCATGCTGGCCAGCATCGCCGGGTCCCTTGCGGTGTGCGTCGGCATGCAGGGGATGGGCGTCCGCGCGTTGGCGCGGCTGCTGGTGTTCGGCTACGATTCGCCGAACCCTAGAATCGACGCCCTGCTGGGCGGGGGCGGGCTGCTGTCGATGATCTCCGTGGCGGCGATCGTGTGCATCTCCTCGGCCTACGCCGGCATTTTCGCGCAGACCGGCATGCTGCTGCGGCTGCAGCGCGCCATCGGCGTGATGGGGCGCAGGATCGGCGCGTCCGGGGCCATGGCGGTCACCGCCGCATGCACGGCGGCGTTCGCGTGCAACCAGACCCTGACCATCATGCTCACCCATCAGCTGTGCGAGGGGCTGTATGCGCGGCCGAACGGCGGTGCCGTGCGCGCCGACCGGAACGGCCAGGCGATGGCCGTCGATCTGGAGGACACCGCCGTGGTGATCGCGCCGCTCATCCCGTGGTCGATTGCCGGCGCGCTGCCCCTGACGACGATCAACGCGCCGACGGTCAGCCTCGCCGCCGCATGCTTCCTGTACCTGCTGCCGCTGTCGCGACTGGTCGCCGGCATCCGGAAGGGCATCCGGAAGGGCGGCTCCCACGGCAAGACGGCCGCATGACGGTCCGCCCGGAACGCTTGGCCGGCGGCTATAGGCGCACGACGACCGTTGGGGAGCCGGACGGCATGTCGGCAGCGGGCGTCGGGGCGCCGTCCGGGCCGATCGCGAAGACCGTGATGCGGTCGGACACCTCATTGGCGACGAACAGCAGATTGCCGACCGCCAGAATATGACGGGGGCGGCGGCCGCCGCAGTCGACGCCTCGGCCGCGCCAGCCCGGCTTGTCCGGCGCGGCGAGACGGGCCAGTCGCACGCCGTCCCACGACAGGGCGACGATGCGTTCGGAACCGCGCAGCCCGACGTAGACGAGTCCGGCATAGGGCCGCTCGGCGGCGGGATCGGCGCCGTCGGCCGCGTGCGGCGCATCCGTGCCGGGGAGGTCCGCCCGCTCATGTCCGCGTAGAATCTGCCATGGCATAAAGGCCAGTGACGCCGCCTGATCGCTGGCATCGCCGCCAAGGTCGATCGTCTGCAGGACGCGGATGCCGTCGGCATCGTCGGTGGCGCTGCCATCGCCGGCGGTGTGCCGTGCGATGTCGTCCGGCCCCAGCAGCGTCACCGTATCGCCCCATTCGTCCACGACGGCCACGCGCCAGTCGGCCTCGTCTCCGGATCCGGACGTCTGCATCGGCAACAGATGCATGTCGCGGGGCCCGGTGCCGGGCGCCAGCCGCACCGCGCCGACGCGCACGAGCTCGCCGTCGTTCCAGTGATGCACGTAGATGCGGTCCGCGCCCAGATTGGTGGTGAGCACGCGGCCGTCGGGCAGCGGCAGCGCCCAATGCGCGTGCGGCCCCTCCTGAGCCGGCAGCGGGCCGTGGCCGGCGCCGGCAAGCACCTGCGCCGGTTCCTGCGCCGAGCCGTCGTCGGCGATCGGCAGCATGCTGACGTGGCCATCCATATAATTCGCGACGATCAGATGCTTGCGGCCCGTATCGTCGGCGGCGACGGCGGCGTGCGTCGGGCTCGAACCGCGGGACGGCACTCGGGACAGTTCGGTGAGCCGCAAGGCCCCGGAATCGGGATCGGTTCCGATCCGCAGCGTCGCGATCTCGTCGGTGTTTTCCAGCGTCGCGTACAGCAGGTCGCCGTCGCGTTCGATCCATGACGGCGACGGCACGTCGGCCAGCAGCTCGCCGTGGTGCAGCGCGAGACGCTGCTCGGCGCCGACACGGGCGGTCAGCCGCTCGATGCCGGGGCAGTGCGACCCGTTCAGCGCGCCGAAGCCGCCGGTGAGGAAGGTCATGGTCCGTGCCGCCGTGTCTGTCGTTGCCGTGGATGCCGTGTGTGCGGCCGGTGCCGCGTCGTGTTCGCTCATGCCTTCAATGTACTCCCATACGCATGAAGAAGGCATGCATCGAAAAAGGCGGGGAGGACCGCACAGGGCCTCCCCGCCTTCTTCGCGTTTGCCGTCGGCTTACGCGGCGAAGTACTCCACGCCGGCTTCGAACAGCGGCTGGTACTTGTCGCCGGGCACGTTGACGTACAGGCCGTTGCCGGAACGCTCCGAGTGGCCCATCTTGCCGAACACGCGGCCGTCGGGGCTGGTGATGCCCTCGATGGCGAGCAGCGAACCGTTCGGGTTCACGTCGAGATCCATGCCGGGCACGCCGGACTCATCCACGTACTGCGTGGCGATCTGGCCGTTGGCCTTGAGCTGGGCGAGCACCTCGTCGGAGGCCACGAAGCGGCCCTCGCCGTGGGAGACCGCGACCGTGTGGATGTCGCCGACGGCGGTGCGGGCCAGCCAGGGGGAGAGGTCCGAAGCGACGCGCGTGCGGACCAGTCGGCTCTGGTGGCGGCCGATGGTGTTGAAGGTCAGCGTCGGGCAGGCGTCGGTCATCGGCACGATGTCGCCGTACGGCACCAGACCCAGCTTGATGAGCGCCTGGAAGCCGTTGCAGATGCCGAGCATCAGGCCGTCGCGGTTCTTCAGCAGGTCGCGCACCGCTTCGGTGACGGCCGGGGCGCGGAAGAACGCGGTGATGAACTTGGCGGAGCCGTCGGGCTCGTCGCCGCCCGAGAACCCGCCGGGAATCATCACGATCTGGCTCTTGTTGATCTCCTCGACCAGCGCCTGCGTCGATTCGGCGACGGCGGCCGGCGTCAGGTTGTTGACGATGAGCGTCGACACGTCCGCGCCCGCGCGCTCGAAGGCGGCGGCCGAATCGTACTCGCAGTTGTTGCCCGGGAACACCGGGATCACCACATGAGGCTTGGCCACCGGGGAGCCGACGTACACGGTCTTCTTGCCGGCGTGGAAGTCGATGGTCTCGACGGTCTTGCCCTTGTCGGCGCCCTTGGAGCGGTACGGGAACACGGATTCGATGCCAGATTCCCACGCCTCCTGCACCTGTGCCAGATCCAGCGTCTCTCCCGCGGCCTTGAACACGTACGCGGAGGTGGTGACGCCGATCTCGCCGACCTCGACCAGGTTCGAGACGGCCGGGATCTTGGCGTCGTCCGCCAACTCGACGATGAATGAGCCGTACGCCGGCGTGAACAGGTCGTCCACGGCGATGTCGTCGTTCAGCGTCACGCCGATGCGGTTGCCGAGCGTCATCTTGAACAGGGCCTCGGCGGTGGCGCCATAGCCCGGCGTGGAGACGGCCAGCGCGTCGTGGAAGTCGGTGAGCTCCTCGACCACGGAGAACGCCTCGAGCAGCGCGTCCTTGTCCGGGGTCAGGCCATCGGCCAGATAGCGCGGCGCGATGCGCACGACGCGGTGCCCGGCGCCCTTGAACTCGGGGGAGGTGGCGCGCTTCATGTTGCCGACCGCCACGGCGAAGGAGATCAGGGTCGGCGGCACGTCGAGATCCTCGAAGCTGCCGGACATGGAATCCTTGCCGCCGATCGCGCCGGCGCCCAGATCGATCTGGGCCATCAACGCGCCGAGCACGGCGGCCGTCGGCTTGCCCCAGCGCTCCGGCTCGTCGCGCAGCTTCTCGAAGTACTCCTGGAAGCTCAGGTAGGCCTTCTCGTGCTCGAAGCCGGCCGCGACCAGCTTGGCCAGCGACTCGACCACGGACAGGTAGGCGCCCGTGAACTGGTTCTTCGACATGATGTACGGGTTGAAGCCCCACGCCATGGCCGACGCCGTGGTGGTCTCGCCGAACACCGGCAGCTTGGCGACCATCGCCATGTTCGGGGTGAGCTGGCGCCTGCCGCCGAACGGCATGAGCACGGTGCCCGCGCCGATGGTGGAGTCGAAGCGCTCCGAAAGGCCCTTGTTGGAGGCCACGTTGATGTCGGTGACCATCTTGTTCATGCGCTCGGCCAGCGTGCCCTCGCCCCACGGGGTCTCGTAGGGCCGCTGTTCCTCGACATGCACGGTCTGGTGCTTGGAGGCGCCGTTGGAGGCCAGGAACTCGCGCGACAGGTTCACGATCTTGTCGCCGTTCCAGGTCATCACCATGCGCGGGTCCTCGGTCACGGTGGCGATCACCGTGGCTTCGAGGTTCTCCTCGCGGGCGTACCCCAGGAACTCGTCGACGTCCTCGGCGGCCACGTCCACGGCCATGCGCTCCTGCGATTCGGAGATCGCGAGCTCGGTGCCGTCGAGGCCCTCGTACTTCTTGGGCACGGTGTTGAGATCGACGAACAGGCCGTCGGCCAGCTCGCCGACCGCCACGGACACGCCGCCCGCGCCGAAGTCGTTGCAGCGCTTGATCAGGCGGCAGGCGTCGCCGCGGCGGAACAGGCGCTGGAGCTTGCGTTCGACCGGGGCGTTGCCCTTCTGCACCTCGGCGCCGTCGAGTTCCAGCGACTCCACGTTGTGCGCCTTGGACGAGCCGGTGGCGCCGCCGATGCCGTCACGGCCGGTGCGGCCGCCCAGCAGGATGATTTTGTCGCCGGGAGCCGGGGTCTCGCGGCGCACATGGTCGGCCGGGGTCGCGGCCACGACCGCGCCGACCTCCATGCGCTTGGCCACGTAGCCGGGATGGTAGATCTCGTCGACCTGACCGGTGGCCAGGCCGATCTGGTTGCCGTAGGAGCTGTAGCCGGCGGCCGCGGTGGTGACGAGCTTGCGCTGGGGGAGCTTGCCCTCCAGCGTCTCGGAGACAGGCACGGTCGGGTCCGCGGCGCCGGTGACACGCATCGCTTGGTACACGTAGGAGCGGCCGGACAGGGGGTCGCGGATGCAGCCGCCGATGCAGGTGGCCGCGCCGCCGAACGGTTCGATCTCGGTGGGGTGGTTGTGGGTCTCGTTCTTGAACAGGAACAGCCAGTCCTGGTCCTCGCCGTTCACGTCGACCGTGACCTTGACGGTGCAGGCGTTGATCTCCTCGGACTCGTCCAGGCCCGTGAGGACGCCGTTCTTCTTGAGCCACTTCGCGCCGATGGTGCCCATGTCCATGAGGCACACGGGCTTGGCGTCGCGGCCCAGCTCGTGGCGCAGCTCGAGATAGCGCTCGAAGGCGGCCTTGACGGCGGCATCGTCGATGTCGACCTCGTCCAGCTCGGTGCCGAAGGTGGTGTGGCGGCAGTGGTCGGACCAGTAGGTGTCGATCACTTTGATCTCGGTGATGGTGGGCTCGCGGCCCTCCTCGCTGAAGTATTTCTGGCAGAATTCGAGGTCGGCCAGATCCATGGCCAGACCGCGCTCGTCGATGAAGCTCTGGCCGGCTTCGGCGTCCATCTCGTTGAAACCGGCGATGGTCTCGACCGTGCCGGGCACCGGCACCTGGGTCTTCAGGGTTTCCTTGGTTTCCAGGCTGGCTTCGCGGGCCTCGACCGGGTTGATCACGTAGCGCTTGATGGTGTCCGCGTCGGCGTCGGTCAGGTCGCCTTCGAGCGCGTACACCTTGGCGGAGCGGACCGTCGGGCGCTCGCCCTGGGAGATGAGCTGGATGCATTCGGCGGCGGAATCGGCCCGCTGGTCGAACTGGCCGGGCAGGAACTCGGTGGCGAAGACCTTGGCGCCCGCGAAGTCGGGCAGATCGTAGGCCACGTTGTCCACCTGCGGTTCGCTGAACACGGTGGGCACGGTCTGGTCGAACAGCTCCTGGGAGATGCCCTCGACGTCGTACCGGTTCACGATGCGCAGACCCTGAAGACCGGTCAGACCGAGGATCGTGCGCAGCTCGCCGGCGAGCTGCTGCGCCTCGATGTCAAAGCCGGGCTTCTTTTCCACGTACACGCGAAAAACCATGGAAATCCTTTCTTTTCTAAAAATGAGCTTGGCTCCCCTCTATGAGGGGCTGAGCCGTGAAGAAAACGCCAGAGGCGTTTTTTGGGCGAAGGCGAACGGCAGTGAGCCAGATTGGGTCAGCCGGAGGCTGTCCTTAATTGCAGGACGCTGTCAGCGGAGCTGACTGAGGGGAGGAATCATGGCGATGAACGTCTTGACCTCCCCTCAGTCAGCTTCGCTGACAGCTCCCCTCCAGAGGGGAGCCGGATTAGTTGTAGTAGTTACTCGGCGCGCTCGATGCCCTCGGCCTTGGCCAGGGCGGTCAGTCGGCTGTAGATCTCCTCGTAGGCGGGGATGATGTTGCCGAGGTCGCGGCGGAACAGGTCCTTGTCGAGGTGCTCGATCTTGCCGCTCTTGTCCTTCAGGTCCCACAGACGGCAGGTGTCGGGCGTGATCTCGTCGGCGAGCAGGATCGTGCCGTCGGAGGTCTTGCCTTCCTCGATCTTGAAGTCGACCAGCTGCACGTCGATCTTGGAGAAGATGTCCTTCAGGCCGTCGTTGACGGCGCGGGCGATGCGGGAGATCTCGGCCAGTTCCTCTTCGGTGGCCAGGCCCAGCGCGACGACGCCGTCGTCGTTGATGAACGGATCGCCGAGCTCGTCGGACTTCACGCAGAACTCGAGGATCGGCTTCTTGAGCGGGGTGCCCTCCTTGACGCCGTAGCGCTTGGCGAAGGAGCCGGCGGCGGTGTTGCGCATGATGATCTCAAGCGGGAACATGTCCATCTTCTTGACCAGCTGCTCGGTGTCGTTGAGGCGCTTGATGAAGTGGCTTTCCACGCCGCGGGCCTTGAGCAGGTCGAAGATCACGGAGGTGATGTGGTTGTTCAGGTTGCCCTTGCCTTCGATCTGGGCCTTCTTCTCGCCGTTGCCGGCGGTCGCCTGATTCATGTATTCGACCCAGAGCACATCCGGATCGTCGGTCGCGTACATCTTCTTGGCCTTGCCCTTGTAGAGCATTTCCAGTTTCTCCATGACTGCCTTTCAAGTTGTTCTTAAGGAGCGGAATTCTGGGTGAACTAACGCTAAAAGGGTACCAATCGAGGGCTACAACCGACACTCACGCCAGCAGGGCCTCGGCCGTGGATTGGTCGGTGACCAGTGCGGAGATGAGCCTGCCGACCAGACAGGCTCGGATCGCCGGGGTCTTCGGGGCGCCCCAGGCCACGCCGATGACCAGCGGGATGCGCTTCAGGCGTTCGATGTCGATGGATATCGTGCGGTCGCACAGTTCGGTGCGCACATGGTTGCCGTTCCCGTCGATATGATGGCCGCAGATATGCCCGACGATGCCGCGCCGGTGCAGTTCCGCGACTTTCTTCTGATCGATGTAGGCGTCGAAGATGTGCCCGGAACGCTCCGTGGTCACCGCGCCGACGCCGACGATCGCTACGTCGGCCCCGCCTCCGAGCGCCAATGCCGTGGCGATCTGCGGTTCCTTGCGCATGGCCGCCGCCAGCTCGCCGCTTGACAGGATCATCGGCACCGGCAGGATCGTGAACGTGCCGCCGATGCGGTGCGCGAGCATGCGGCAGATATCGGGGGAGTCGGTCATCGGATTGTCCGGGCTCAGCGTGCCGAGCATTTGCGCCACGTTTGATTTCGGCCAGTCGCATACCGGTATTTCGCGCACGGTCGCGGCCACTGCGCTGCCGTTGGAAACGGTGATCAGCGAATTGGGGGAGCAGGTCTCGGCGAATAGCGCGGCCGCATATCTGGGCACGATGAGTTTGGGGTCCTCGCCCGGTTTCACCTCGGCCACGCGCGCGTATCTCAGCCCGTATTTGTTCACCAGCCCGCGCTCCAGCGTGCGTATGCGTTCCAGCGTATGCCCGATGGTGATATGCACGATGCCGAGGTCGCGGGATTCCTTGAGCAGGCGGGAGACGGTCGGTCGGGAATAGCCGATCTCCTTGGCGATCTCGGCCTGCGTCCTGTCTTCCAGATAGTAGGCGCGCGCGACCCGGAGCATCAGATCGATGTGCTTCCGTGACGTTGCGGTCGCGATTATGGAGTCATCGTTGAACATATGTTCATCTTATTGCCGGACTCGGTAACTGTGCAAGTGGACAAAGCGTTACGCAAATATGGAAAGTCAAGCGATTTTCGGTCTTCCTTGGTTGCGAGCAAAGGTGTGCGTGAACATCTGTTCATCAGGTGTCTGGAATCGGCGCGATGTCGGCCGTAGATTGTGAATCGTCAGCAGGCCGCGGGGCGAGCCCAAGGCCAAACCACAACCTCGAGTAAAGGTAACAAGGACAAAGGAGTACCATCATGGCATTCGCACGTACGATTTTCGGTGACGTCGACCCCAGCACCCTCGGTGTGGTGGATTGCCACGACCATCTGATCCGCGTGGGCGCAGGCGAGGTCTACATCGACGGCGACCACCAGCTCGATTCCGTCGAGAAGGCCATCGAGGAGGGCGGCTACTTCGCCGAGGCCTCCAGGAAGTGGAGCCCCAACGGCGGCACTGTGGTGGACATGTGCCCGATCAACTGCGGCCGCGACCTCGACAAGCTGGCCGAAGTGACCAAGGCGGTCGACGGCCTGCAGGTCATCGCCGCCACCGGTTTCCATCGCGAGCATGTCTACCTGGAGACCCAGTCCCACTGGATCAACCGCTACGGCGTGGACAAGGTCGCCGAGCTGGTCATCGCCGACATCCGCGAAGGCATCGACAGGAACGACTACTCCGGCCCCATCGTCGATCGCACCCCGTACAAGGCCGGTGTGATCAAGGTCGGCACCGCCTACGGCAAGATCACCAAGTTCGAGTGCAAGTGCATGGAGGCCGCCGCCATCGCCGCCATCGAAACCGGCTGCCCGATCAACACGCACACCACCTACGGCACCTGCGGCCTCGAGCAGGCCGAAGGCTTCCTCGAGCTCGGCGTGCCGGCCAACCAGATCGCCATCGGCCACATTCAGCGCAACGCCGACGTGTACTACCTTGAGCAGATTCTCAAGCTCGGCGTCTACCTGGAGATCGACGGCACCAACCGCATCAAGTACCAGCCGGATTCCAACCGCATGATGGAGCTCAAGGCCTTCTACGAGGACGGCTTCGCCGACCGCATCCTGCTGGGCACCGATTCCGGCAAGCGCGGCTACCAGAAGGCGTACGGCGCCACCTCCGGCGTGGACTACAACCCGGCCGTCGACGGCCCGCGCATGGTCGATGAGGGCTTCGACCGCGAATACATCGACAAGCTGCTCATGAAGAACGCCCAGGAGTTCTTCACCTTCAAGAAGGAAGGCTGACCGGCCATGACGGAACAGTCTGCATGCAAGATTGCCCAGCCGCGTCTGCAGATCGCGCTCGACACCACCGATATGCCGAGCGCGCTGCGCCCGCTCAACGCCGCCATCGACCAGATCGACGTCATCGAATGCGGCACGATCCTGATTATCGCCGAAGGGCTGCGCGCGGTGCGCGAGATTCGCGCCCTGTACCCGGACAAGACGATTCTGGCCGATGTGCGCATCGCGGAGGCCGGCGCGCTGATCGCCCGCAACTGCTTCGAGGCCGGGGCGAACTGGGTGTCCGTGGTGGCCGGGGCTTCGCTGACCACCGTGGAACAGGTCGTGAAGGTGGCCGACGAGTTCGGCGGCGAAGTGCAGATCGAGCTCGGCGAAGACTATGACGCCGCCAAGGCGCGCAAGTGGAAGGAACTCGGCGCCAAGCACGTCATCGTCCACCGTTCGCGCGATGCGGAGGTCGCCGGCACGCTGACCTGGGGTCCGGACGACGTGGAGCGTATCAGGGAGCTTCACGCGATGGGCTTCACGGTCACCGTCACCGGAGGCGTGAACGTCAAGGATCTGCCGTTCTTCGCCGGAGCGCCGGTCGGCGTGGTCATCTCGGGCCGCGGCATCGTCAAGGCCGACGACCCGCTTGCCGCGGCCACCGAGCTCAAAGCCACGATCCGCGAAGTCTGGCCTGATTGATCTGTTGGCTCCCCTCCCTGAGGGGAGCTGTCAGCGAAGCCGACTGAGGGGAGCCCCATAACGAATAATGCTCCCCTCACCAAGGAGGGGACCGATTCGTCGGCCCCCCCCCAAAAAAAATGGGGCATCCCCCTGTCCGGGGATGCCCCATGGCGAAAACCCTTACAAGAATTTTCATTACCATCATAGTCACAAGGAAGTGCGACATGACCGCATCCACCCCTAAATACGACCTCTCCACCATCGGCGAAGGCCAGATCCGACTCACCGTCGAGCGTGGCGAACGACTGATGTTCACCCGTTCCGTGCATATGAATCCGGCCTGTTCCGAAGCCAACGTGGCCGGCCTGCTCAGCCAGCTCGGACGCAATACCCTATGGACCAGCTCCCTGCCCGAAGGCGATCTCGGCGACTACATCCTGTCCGAATACCGCTCCGTCGGCGTGCACATGGATGCCATGGTCCGCCGCCCCGGCGGCCGCACCGCCCTGTACTTCATGGAGCCGGGCGAATACCCGATGCCGGCCAACGTGATCTACGACCGTGAATGGACCACCTTCCGCGCCACCGGCATCGACGACTATGACTGGGACGAGATCCTCGACGCCAAGGTCATCTTCCTGACCGGCATCACCGCCGCCCTGACCGACACCACCGCCGAAGTGGTGCGCTACGCCGCCGACGAGGCCGTCAAGCGCGGCGTCGAGGTCATCCTCGACGTCAACTTCCGCCGCAAGCTGTGGAGCGGCGAAAAGGCGCGCGAGGTGCTCGAACCCATCGCCGGCGAGGCGACCGTGCTGTTCTGCTCCATCGCCGATGCCGAAAAGGTCTTCGGCATCACCGGCACCCCCGAAGAAGTCACCGCCGAATTGCAGAACCGCTTCGGCTGCAAGTACGTCGTCTCCACCAACCACACCGACGGCCCGTACCTGCGCGGTCGCGAAGGCTTCTATCCCTACCGCACCACGCCGGTCAACGTCATCGACCGTCCGGGCGCGGGCGATTCCTTCGTGTCCGCCACCATCCATGGCTACCTGTCCGGCGACATCCGCGAGGGTGTGAAGTGGGGGCAGTACGCCTCCAAGGTGGCGCTCACCCACAAGGGCGATTTGACCCGCGTGCGCCCCGGCGAGCTCGACATTCCGCTCGGCACCGACATCGACCGCTGAGGTGAACAGGCATGACCGCATCGACTTCAACCCCGAACGCCGCCGCTGCGAACGCTGGCCTCACCGCCTACGAGCAGATTGATTCGCGCCCGCTCACCGGCCACCAGAAAAGCCTCGTCGCGCTCGCCGTAATCGGCAACATCGCCGAATTCTTCGACATCTTCATGGTCGGCTTCGTTATTTCTTTGCTGACCGGAGCGTGGAACCTGACCGGCATGCAGGCCGGCATCATCACCTCCTGCACCGGTCTGGGCACCGTCATCGGCTCGATTCTGTGGGGCCGCATGTCCGACCGCATCGGCCGGCGCGCCTCCTTCCGCTGCTGCGTGCTGTTCTTCCTCGTATTCACCATACTCACCCTGTTCATTCCCGAAGGCGGCTGGTACTTCTACGCGATCTGCCGCGTCGGCGTGGGCATGGGCGTTGGCGGGCTCAACATCACCTCCATTCCCTATGTGCAGGAATTCGTGCCGACCAAGCAGCGCGGCCTGCTCTCCGGGCTGGCCTCCGTGTTCATTCCGATGGGTCTGCTGCTCGGCTCGATTTGCCAGCGCATCGTGGGCGACAACTGGCGCGTGCTCGTCTCGCTGAGCCTGGTATCCGTGCTGCTGCTGGTGTGGATTCACTTCGTGCCGGAATCGCCGCGCTTCTACCTGCTGCACGGCCAGCCGGACAAGGCGCGCCAATCGCTGGCCTGGGCGCTGGACGTGCCGGAATCGCAAGTCGGTGCATTGCCGCAGGTCAAGGCCGAGCGCAAAGCCTCCTACGGCGAGCTGTTCGCGCACCACCTGCGCCCGCTGGTCATCGTCTCGCTGGGCTCGTTCTGCTTCATCCTGGGCAGCTTCGCCATCCAATCGTGGGGCCAGACCCTGCTGAAGGACGGATTCGGATTCGATACGGAGATGGTCGCCTACCTGTTCATGGGCGTGGCCGTGGCCGATTGCCTTGGACGATTCGGCTCCGCGTGGCTTGCCGACCGCATCGGCCGCCGCTGGACGATGTTCCTCTACGGCATGATCGGCGCTGCGGCCTGTTTCGCCGCCGTGTTCTTCCACGGCTCCGGCTGGGCGTTCTATATCGAGGTGCTCGTCATCATGATGTTCGCCGATGGCGTGTTCGGCATCATCAACGCCTTCGGCTCCGAGCAATTCTCGAATGACGTGCGTTCCACCGGCATCGGACTCGGCTACGGCCTTGGCGCCATCGCCAAGATCGTCGGGCCGTCGCTGATGGGCGTGCTGGTGGGCGGCAGCGCGGTTTCGCAGAACATCAGCCTGAGCGTCATCACCACCGCGTTCACCTTCTTCGGATGCTGCCTGGTGCTCGGCGCGATTATCTACCTCTTCGCCCGCGAAACCAAGGGCAAGAACCTCGAATCCCTGTGACGGCTGCGGCGGCTACGCCTGCTGTGGCCAGGCACCGCAGCCACCGTTACCGGGATCCGGTTTGTACAGATTTGACCGCGGCCCGTGCGATTCGGATACGACGTTACGGAAGGTCTGGGTGAACACTACCTTATCCAAGGCGGTTCCGGACCACGCGGGCCGCAGCCATCATGTGTTGTGATTTGTTGCGCACATTGCTGTGCGTTTGATATTCAAGAACGTAAGGACACGATTATGACCGTCAATGCTGTTGGCATTTATGAGAAGGCTCTGCCGACCGGCCTGAGCTGGGAGGAGACCTTCGACCTCGTTCACGAACTCGGCTTCAACTTCCTGGAGTTCTCCGTGGACGAGAGCGATGAACGGCTTGCCCGCCTCGACTGGACCGAGGCCGAGCGCGCCGCCTTCCGCGAGGCGATGTGGAAAACCGGCTCACGCATCAATACGCTGATGCTTTCCGGCCACCGCCGCTTTCCGCTCGGCTCCGCCGATCCGGCCGTGCGGGGCAAAGCCCTGGAGATGATGGACAAGGCCATCGACCTGGCCGTTGACCTGGGCGTGCGCAATATCCAAATGGCCGGATACGACGTGTACTACGAGCCGAAAACCGAATCGAGCCGCGAGTGGTTCATCGAGAACCTGCGGACCTGCGTGGACATGGCCGCCAAGAAAATGGTGATGCTGTCCATCGAAACCATGGACGATCCGTTCCTCAACTCGCTGAGCAAGGTCGATTATCTGAAAACTCAGATCCACAGCCCGTTCCTGCAGGCGTATCCGGACGTCGGCAACCTGACCGCCTGGCCGGAAAACGACGTGGCGCACGAAATCGAATCGAATATCGACAATATCGTCGCCGTGCATCTGAAGGACACCAAACCGGTCACCGCCGATTTCCCCGGCCAGTTCAAGGAGGTGCCGTTCGGCGACGGCACGGTTGACTTCGAAGCCGTGCTGCGTCTGTTCAACCGACTCGGCTACAACGGCAGCTACACCGTGGAAATGTGGACGTCCAAGGCCGCCGACCCCATCGCCGAAGTCACAGCCTCCAAAGCCTACTTCGACGGACTCTTCGAGCGGGTAGGCATCACCCAGGAACCCATCCTGCGCAAAGCCGCATAATCCCGCCTTGGGCGCGGTCCGGCTCCCCTCGCCAAGGGGAGCTCCCGGCCAAGCCGGATGGGGGAGAACGACGGAAAACACCGTCGGCCGTAAGACCGCCCCCACCCATAACCGAATGCAAGTGCAACATCAATCCATCCGCAAGTGGAAAGGAAATCCAATAATGGCAACTTTGGCTGATTACGGTCCTGAGGTCCGTGCCGAGGTCAAGCAGGTGCGCGAGGTCGTGGCGGCCCTGCACGAGCAGTTGATCAAGTGGAATCTGGTCGTGTGGACCGCGGGTAACGTGTCGCAGCGCCTGCACACCGCCGACCTGATGGTGATCAAGCCCTCGGGCCTGCGCTATGAGTACCTGACCCCGTCCTCCATGGTCGTGTGCGATCTGGACGGCAATGTGGTCGACGGCGCCGAGGCCCCGTCCTCGGATACCGCGTCGCACGCGTACATCTACCGCAACATGCCGGACGTGTACGGCGTGGTGCACACGCATTCCACGTATGCGACCGCGTGGGCGGCGACGGGTCAGAACATTCCGTGCGGTCTGACGATGATGGGTGACGAGTTTGGTGGCCCGGTGCCGGTTGGCCCGTTCCGTCTGATCGGTTCCGAGGCGATCGGCGAGGGTGTCGTCGAGACGTTGAAGAAGTATCCGAAGTCTCCGGCGGTGCTGATGCAGAATCATGGTCCGTTCACGATCGGCAAGGATGCCGAGGGTGCGGTCAAGGCTGCGGCGATGACCGAGGAGGTCGCGCATACGATGTGGGCCGCCCGTCAGCTTGGCGACATCATCGAGATCGATCAGGCCGATATCGATAAGCTCAACGACCGCTACCAGAACGTCTACGGCCAGCACTGAAATAACGGAGCGTTATCGGCACGGTAGAAGGTTCGACGTACCTTCGTACGCCTTCACCTTCTACCGCACCGATACCGCACGCGTTGTTTCAGTGCTCCGCACTGATCTGATGAGCGCCTTCCGCGCCTTGCGGACACACGCATCAAATCAGCGCTGATCGTTTTCTGGCTCCCCTCTTTGAGGCTGTCCGTAGGCGAGGGCGAGACGAGAGTCGAGCAAAGAATCTGCAAGCGAAGCTTTGTCGGTAATTGCGGCGAGCTGGCGGCGAAGCCGACTGAGGGGAGCAATACGAAAGCCCCTCACCCACTACCGGTGACAGCCCTCCTCAACGAGGGGAGCCTTGCTGAACGTACAGAATCTATCCTTCCACGGTCAGCGTGTCATAGGTCTCCTCATCGAACAGCCAGACGCTGTTGGGGTGGCGGAGTCGGCCGTCATTGGCCAGCACGATCAGCTCGTCGCCGGTCGTGTAGCCTTCCGGCATGAAGGTGTCTACTGAGTCGCATTCGAACCAGACCTTGATATCGTCTCCCGCCGAGTAATCACCGTATCGAACGTCCAGCAAATGCGCGTTGAACGTGACCCTCCGTCCGGAAGACGATCGTTTCGGTTCGCTCAACGTCGCCTTGGCAATCAGATCGGGCTTGACGTCATCGATATACGCCTGCGGGGTGTCATAGCTATTGGCGTAACTGATCGCACAGGTCGCCTGCGTGCCGTTGCCCTGAGCCGTCGGTTTCTCGCATCCCGCGGCCGGCAACAGCATCGCCAGCAACGCCATGATGGCAAGTATTCGTCTCATCCGCATGATGCGCTCCTTTGCGCCGCGATTCTGGACCGTATTGCTTTCCATCATAGAGGTGCCGGCACTGTTGGAGATCCGATGCCGTCATTGCCGTGACACGCTTACGGCGCTTATGGCGCGCTGCCGTTCCGGACGGCGGGATGTTCATCAATAGACAAAACATGGGTCTTCGGCCGCTCACGCACGATAATGGGAGTGACGATGCATGCAGCAAGGAGGTTCGTCATGATCGATCATATTGGGCTGTTTGTCGCCGATGCCGCGAAGCGAGCGGATTTCTATGAGAAGCTGTTGGCTCCGCTGGGCTACGTGAAGAAGGCGGCCTATCCGACCGCCGTGTGCTTCGCCAACGACGAGGACGGCGACAGCATCTGGGTGGAGTCCCCGAAGGACGGCGAGCCGGTGGTGCCGAGCCATGTGGCGTTCCGCGCCAAGGATGAGGCCGCCGTCAAGGCGTTCCATGAAGCTGGTCTGGCGGCGGGCGGCACCGACAACGGCGCGCCCGGCCCTCGCCCGAACTATGGCCCCACGTACTACGCCGCGTTCATCCACGACCCGGACGGCAACAACATCGAGGCCATGCTCAGCTGATGACAGCCGGCGAAAGCTGACGGAGCCGGCTGCCGGCAACCGGCGAAAGCCATAAAAAACCATGCGGGGCCGGCTCCTTCATCCTGTGGGAGCCGGCCCCGTTTTTTCGTTGGCGTTACCGCACGGTGGCTACCGCACGGTGATCGTCAGCGCATCGGCCACGCGCCCTGCCTTGGACCGCGCTTCGGCCTCGGATGCGTCGACGGCCAGGGCCACTGCCATGCGGCGGTGGCCGTGCACCTCGGGCTTGGCGAAGATGCGCAGATCCGTGCCGGGTTCGGCCAAGGCCGCAGCCACGTCGGCGAACTCGGCCTCACCGTCGCCGGCCACCACGATCGCGTGGCTGGCGGCCACCGAACCGGCGGGAATGCCCAGCGCCACATGCTCGGGGCCGATCGGCAGCCCCAGGATCGCGCGCGCGTGCAGCGCGAACTCGCTGAGACGCTGGGACGCCATCGTCACCATGCCCGTGTCGTGCGGGCGGGGGGACACCTCATTGAACAGGATCGATCCGTCAGTGAGCACGAACAGCTCCACGCCGAACACGCCCCATCCGGTTTCGCCGGTCGCCCGGGCCTTGGCCACCAGCCCCTCGACCGCGGCGCGCGCGATATCCTGCGCGCGTTCCGCCTCGTCGCCGGGTTCGACGGCCGGCTGCCAGGACTCGCGGTAATCGCCGCTCTCTTGGCGCTGCCCGATCGGCGCGCACGTCACGATGCCAGCGGACGAGGAAACGGTCAGTACCGTCAGCTCGCGTTCCAGAGGCGCCAGCGCCTCGACGATCACGCGCGACACATCGCCCTCGTCGGCGGCGCGCCGGCCTTCCTGGGCCTCGACCCATGCGGCGTCGATCGCCTCGGGCGAACGCACGATCGACTGGCCGTGCCCCGACGAGCTCATCACCGGCTTGACCACGCACGGGTAGCCGACGGCCGTCGCCCCGGCGCGAAGCTCCTCCGGCGAGCCGGCGAAACGATACGGTGTGGTCGGCAGCCCAAGCTCTTCATGCGCAAGCACGCGCAGGCGCTCGCGGTCCATGCAGATCGCCGCGATCTCGGCGCTCGGCACCACCTGTATGCCGTGGGAGGCCGCATCGGCCAGCTCGGTCGTGGCGATCGCCTCGACCTCCGGCACGATGATGTCCGGGTGCACGTCGTCGAACAGCGCGCGCAGCTGAGCGGCGTCGGCCATATCGAGCACGCGCGCCTCATGCGCCACCTGTTGCGCCGGCGCGCCCGGGTATGAGTCGGCCGCGCACACCCACGCGCCGAGCCGCATCAGTTCGATCGCGACTTCCTTGCCCAGCTCGCCGGACCCGAGGAACAGCACGCGCGTCGGATGCGACCCCAGCGGCGTGCCGAGCACGCGGCCCGCGGTGGCGGGCATGCGCTTCGCATCGGCGTCGACGGCGATCGGGGAGGATTCCATGGGGGAGGAGGGACGGGCAACGTTCATCTCAGTCATAGTTGTATTGTGCCATCGAGGGGATACCTCAGCGGGGTCGGCCGCGTCCGGAATGCCGGGCGAAGGAACCGGATAATGGTCGAATCGTGGCGATATGTCTGAAAAGGCCCGGCCGAAGCGGGGTTAGGATGGAGCAATGCTTGAAAACGGGAACGAAGGCAATGGCGGCCTTCCGGAAATCGACCGGCCCCTGACCATCGTATTGGTCATGGACACCATCGGCAATCAGGGCAACGGCACCTCGAACTCGGCGCTGCAATACGCCCATGAGCTGGAGCGTCAGGGCCATCATGTGCGGCTTGTCGGCATCGGCGCCCCCGAGTACCCCGCGCGCGTCAACAAGGTGCCGTTGGTCTCCTGGGTGGCGGCCAAGCAGCAGATGCAGTTCGCCGAACCGAGCGAGACGCTGTTCCGCACCGCGTTTGCGGGCGCGGATGTGGTGCACATCTATCTGCCGTTCAAATTCGGGCGCTGCGCGGCCAAGGTGGCCCGCCGCATGGGCATCGCCGTGACGGCCGGCTTCCATCTCCAGCCCGAGAACGTGACCTATTCGGCCGGGCCGATCAAATATATCCCGGGCATTTCGAACTTTTTGTATGCATTGTTCCGGCACTGGCTGTACCGCAATATCGGCCACATCCATGTGCCGACCGAGATGATCGCCGGCCAGCTGCGCGCGCATGGGTACACGGCGAAGCTGCATGTGATCTCCAACGGCTACGTGCCGCGGTTCACGCCCAAGCGGCAGTGCCGGGCCGACGCTCCGGCGCCGGTGCCGTTCCGCATCGTGGCCTCGGGGCGCCTGAGCCATGAGAAGGACCATATCACGCTGATCAAGGCGATCGCCCGATGCCGCCATGCCAAGGACATCGAGCTGACGATCTGCGGCACCGGCCCGTTGCGGCGCTATCTGCGATTCCGCGCGAAGATGCTGCTGTCGCGCCCGGCGTCGATCGGCTTCCACAAGAACGCGGAGATGCCGGCGCTGCTGCGCTCCTGCGACCTGTTCGTGCATCCTTCGATCGTGGATATCGAATCGCTGAGCGTGATCGAAGGCATGGCCTCCGGCTTGGTGCCGGTGATCGCGTCGGCCGAATTGAGCGCGGCCGGGCAGTTCGCGCTGCTCGACGAGTCGTTGTTCCCCGCGCATGACACGGTGACGCTGGCTCGCCGCATCGACTGGTGGATCGACCATCCGGCCGAGCTGGCCGAGTGGGGCGCGCGTTACGCCGCTCATACCAAGGCCCACTATTCGGTGGAGGCGTCGGTCGCGCAATTCGTGGCGATGGAGCGCGAGGCCATCGCGGACAATGCGCGCGATGCGCGGTGAACGGGGCAGCTGCGGACGGGAAGGATGCCGCCGCCCGGGCTTAGGGCGTCTCAGGGCGTCTCAGGGCGTCTCAGAGCAGCGCGAGCAACTCGTCCACCTGCTCGTCGGTGGTCGACCAGCTGGTGCAAATGCGCATCACGGTGTGCGTGTCGTCGGCCTGCTCCATGAATCCGAGACGCACGCCGGCCTCCAGCCGTTCGCGGGTCGGCTGGTCGAGCGTGATGAAGATCTGGTTGGTCGGCGCGTCGAAGGTGAGCGTATAGCCCTTGGCTGTGAGCGCTGCGCGGATCCGGTCGGCCGCCGTGTTCGCGTTGCGCGCGATGCGCTGGTACAGGTCGTCGGTGAACAGCGTGTCGAACTGCAGCCCGAGCAGCCAGCCCTTGGCCAGCAGCGCGCCGTGCTGCTTGATGAGCGTCAGGAAATGCTTCGGCGTGCCACTGAACGCGCCGTGGTTGGTGAAGACGACGGCCTCGCCGAACAGGGCGCCGACCTTGGTGCCGCCGATGTAGAACACGTCGGCGATGCGGGCCAGATCGGGAAGCGTCACGTCGTTGCCGGTGGCGGTGAGCGCATAGCCGAGGCGGGCGCCGTCCACGAACAGCGGCATGTCGTACTTGTGCGCGGTCTCGGCGATCGCCTCCAGCTCGGCGAGCGTGTACAGCGTGCCGTATTCGGTCGGCTGCGAGATGTAGACGCTGCCGGGGAACACCATGTGCTCGTAGTTGCCGTCGCCGTAGAACGTGGCGCAGTAGCGGTCGAGCTCGTCGGCGTTGATCTTGCCGTTGTGATGGGGGAGCGTGAGCACCTTGTGCCCGGTCGCCTCGATGGCGCCGGCTTCATGCACGTTCACGTGCCCGCTCGCCGCCGCGACGACGCCGGCGTACTGCGGGGTGATGGAGTCGATGACCGTCTGGTTGGTCTGCGTGCCGCCGACCAGGAACCACACGTCCGCATCGGGGGCGCCGCAGGCCTCGCGGATCCTGCCCTTGGCGGACGCGCACAGCTCGTCCGAGCCGTAGCCGGGGAACTGCGTGGCGTTCGTCTCGGCGAGGCGCGCGATGATGTCGGGGCATGCCCCGCACGAATAGTCGTTTTCGAAGGACAGCATGGTGACTCCTTGATTGCACTGACTCCAGTGGATACCCCAGCCGAGCCTACCCCGAACGATAGCGCGACGCGGGGGAGCGCCCCCACACGATGCGTGTGATGCATGGCGTGTGATACGCACGATGCGCGGCGGCCGCCGATGCGCAATGACAAAACCCCGGCACCATACGGTACCGGGGTTTTCCGGGGTGGCCAACGCGGCTCGAACGCGCGACCTTCTGAACCACAATCAGATGCTCTACCAACTGAGCTATGGCCACCATTGCAGCCGATTCCAGCGGACTGGATTCGCGCAACAGATGGATACTATACACGAACCGGGGAGATATGTCACTTCCGTGTGTCGCGGTGGTGGCGGGATGTTGATAATGTTCGTTTCGCATTGTCGATATGGATGAAATGTTATATTTTGTTCATTTTATATTGAGTGGCAAAACAGTTGGGAACATTGGGATATCTTGGTGTTCGACACGCTCGCGTTTACCTGGATTAATGGGTATAATTACAAGTGAAGGCCGGAGTTGCGAATCAACAGGGGATCCTGAGGAAAGCAACGAAGCGCCGCGGCCGTGAGGTTCATGCGCAACGCCTTCGGGATAATTGAAGAACGCACTGGCGTGTGCGGAGGCGGTGGCAGCGAGGAGATACGGCGGGAGCCGGGCCACCAAGGCAGTGAAGCCGCGGCGATGGAGTCGCGGTGCCGCACGTCAGCGGAACGGAGAATGAGAATGCGGAGAACGGCATAGAGATGATGAGGCCGCACAGGGTGGTGCGGCATGCAAGTGGATGGGCGACCAACCTCCTTTCGGGCGACGGCCCCGGGCGAGCGAAAGAACTCCCCGGGGCCGTCGTTTTGTGCGCGCCGTGTCGTGCCGCGCTGGCCCCCGGCGCGGAAGACCGAGATTCTTGTCACGCAACTGGATTCAATTGCGTGCCAAGAATCTCAGTGGCGGCGCTACTCGTCCTCCACGGCCATGCTCTCGTGCTCGAGGAAGCTGTCCAGGAAGTGCTGCGGGTTGTGCTCGGCCAGCCACTGCTCGATCTCGTCGGAGGTGCGCGGGTAGTCGACCAGCACCTCGGCGCCGTGCTCGGTGATGAGGATGTCGTCCTCAACGCGCACGCCGATGCCGCGGTATTCCTCGGGTACCAGCAGATCGTCCGCGTCGATGTAGATGCCCGGCTCGATCGTGAAGATCATGCCCGGCTTGAGCTCGGCGAACGGGTAGTACTCATTGCGCGCGTGCTGCGCATCGTGCATGTCGATGCCGAGCATGTGGCCGGTGCCGTGGTACAGCCAGCGGCACTGCTGCTGTCCCTCCGGCCGGAGCGCCTCCTCGGGGGTGACCGGCAGGATGCCCATGTCGTACAGCGAGTGGGCCACGCTGACCATCACGGCCTCCTGGATGTCGCAGTAGCGCGCACCGGGCTTGCCGGCCGCCTCGATGCCCGCCATCTCGCTGGCCACCACGGCGTCGTAGACGCGCCGCTGCGCCGGCGAGAACTTGCCGTTGACCGGGAACGTGCGCGTGATGTCGGCGGTGTAGAGGGAGTTCAGCTCGCCGCCGCCGTCGATCAACACCAGGCCGCCGTCCTCGAGCGGTCCGATGTTGTCCTCGTAATGCAGGATGCCGCTGCGCTTGCCCGAAGCGACGGCGGGGATGCCCGCGACGACGTGGCCCTCGTAGCGCGCGGTGCCGGTGAACACCACTTCGAGCAGTCGCTCGCCGCGCTTGACCTGCCGCGCGATGGGCAGCAGATCGGCGATCCGGTCGAACGCCCGCAGCGTGGCGCGCACCGACCGGCGCATCTCCTCGATTTCCAGCGGCGACTTGATCAGGCGGATTTCGCTCAGCCGTTCCTGGAAGACCTCGTCGATGCCGGCATTGTCGTCCGCGCCGCCCAGCCCGAGATCCACGCGGATGGCGTCGACCAGCGCATCCACGTTGGCGTCCACGTCGCGGCACAGCCGCAGACGGATGCCGTCCGGGCCGGCGCCGGCCCGCAGCGCGTCCTCGAGCTCGGTGCGGTCGCGCGTCTCGATGCCGGTCATCGTCTCGAAGTCCGCGAGCGTCGGCTGCGGTCCGGTCCAGAACTCGCCGTGCTTGTGATCCGAGTAGAAGCGCGGGTCGGTGCGGTCGATCGGCGGCTCGATGTACAGCACGTCGTGGTGGCCGACCGTGCCGTCGTCGTTCACGGTAGGCGAGATCACCAGCACGGAGTCGGCCTTGTGCCCCTCGCCGAGCCCGGTCAGATGGGCGAAGGCCGTGCCGATGCGGAAGGGCTGGAAATCGATGTCGTTGACCCTGGTCTTGGGGATGCCGGCCGGGATGATCAGCCGTTCGCCGGGCAGGAGATTCGCGATCGCGTCGCGGCGGGCCACGGCCTCGTCGGCGAACTTGCCGCGTTTGGCTTCCGGTCGGTGCGCCTTGCCCCAGTTGCCGTAGATGATGTCCTGGAACCCCTGCCCCTGCAGCCGCGTGCCCATGCCGCCGGCCTGGTGCTTCGCCTCGGGCGTGACCGCGTTGCCCGCGGCCGCCTGGCGGATGATGCCGAGTGCGTCGTTGCTCATGATTGGCTCCTTTGCCGTTGTGCCGTATGTACCGTGTCGTGGCGGCGGAAGGCCGAACCGCGCCTTCCGCCGCGCGTCCGCCGATGGCCGTCGTTGGCCTTCGGCGATGTGATGCTGTGAATGCCATGGCCGGCGATGGCGCCGGTCCGGGCGCGCGGCCGCCCGATCAGCGCGTGGCCGCCTCCTTCAGCGTGTCGGTCAGCAGCCGATAGGTGGCGTCGCTGGCGGAGGCATGCGGGGAGATGCGGATCGTCGTGGGGTGCACCGAGCAGGTGACGCCCGCCTCGGCGAGCCGGCGGCCGATGGCGGCGATGTCCCGGCCGGGGAAGGCCAACGGCAGGATCGTCGACCAGTGGCGCGGGTCGACGTCCCGCACGATATGGCCGCCGAGCGCGTGCACGTCGTCGTCCAGCCGTTCCGCGAAGTCTTCGATGCGCTGGCGGATCCACGGCACGCCGACCGATTCGATCAGCGCGAGCGCGGCGTCCAGCCGGCCGGCGGCGATCGGGCTCGGCACGGTCATGGCGAACCGCCCGGCGTCGCCAAGCGGGTCGTGGAGCTCGCCGTCGTACCGCTCGTCGTCGGCGGCCCCGGACCATCCCGACAGCAGCGGGCGGCTCAGCCGCTCCAGCGCGCGCGGCGAGCAGGCCATGAACCCGGTGCCCCAGCCGGCGCGGATCCACTTCTGGCCGCCCACGGCCAGCAGATCGGCCTGGTTCCAGTTCGCCTCGACGGCGCCGAAGCCCTGGATGCCGTCGACCACCATGAGCCGGTCGCCGATGGTCTCGCGTATCTCGTCCAGATCGGCGAGGTAACCGGTGCGGAAGTCCACCGCGCTCAGGGCCACGACGTCGACGCCATCCAGCATCGGCGCGATGGAGGCGGCGTTCGCGGGGCCGGCGTAGGTGCGCACGCGCAGCAGCCCGATCGATTCGGCGCGCTTCCACGGGTACAGATTGGCCGGGAACTCGTTGTTGTTGATCAGCACGACCGGCGCGTCGCCGCCCTTGACCGGCAGCGAGAACGCGGCGTGGTACAGGCCCGTGCTCGTGTTGGGCTGCGAGACGATCTCCTCGACGCGCCGTCCGGTCAGATCCGCGATGCGGCGCGCGGCGGAATTGTGAGCCTCCATGAGATTGGCCACGGTGCCGACCGACGCGTGCTCCAGCTGCACGGCCATGCTCTCGTCGGCCTGCAGCACGCACAGCGGCGGCGGGCCGACGCTGGAGAAGTTCACGTATCCGGTCCGCTCGTGGAACTGCTTGAGATAGGCGTCCCGCGCGCTGCGGGACGGAATGGATGCGGTGTCATTCATGAAACCGGCCCTCCTTTGGTCCGATTCGTGATTCGGTTCGTGGTCTGTTTCCGGCCCGATGCGGGCCGATCCGATATCCCCGACGCTCAATCTATCACCGCCGCGCGGGCGGGGCGGGGAAGGGCCGCAATCGGATGCTTTTGTGCATGCAAGTGGACTATCGCGCGTGCGGGTGGCGGATCCTTAGGTGCCGGCGACGCCGCCGGGCGCGGCTTCGCCGGCGTGGCGTTGTCGTGCCGGCATGTATCATAGATATTCGTGTGTGCCAACGGCATGCCTTATGTAACAGGCGTGCGGGTTGGGATATCCCGTGAATCGCATGGATCACGCGCAGCAATGCGGCCGGTGAAAGAGGATCGGGCCATCGGGCCGGTGGACTGTGGCTATCTTCGACGATTCGGTCGGCGGAGTGTGGGCGCAGTGCGGCGGCCGCACGAAGACAAGAAACCACTGAATCGGAGAATTCAAGTTGCCTACTATTGAACAGCTTGTCCGTAAGGGACGTCAGGCCAAGCCGAAGAAGTCGAAGACTTTGGCCTTGAAGGGCAGCCCGCTGCGCCGCGGCGTGTGCACCCGTGTGTACACCACCACCCCGAAGAAGCCGAACTCGGCTCTGCGTAAGGTCGCCCGTGTGCGCCTTTCCTCGGGCATCGAAGTCACCGCCTACATTCCGGGTGAGGGCCACAACCTGCAGGAGCACTCCATCGTGCTCGTGCGCGGCGGCCGTGTGAAGGATCTGCCGGGCGTGCGCTACCACATCGTGCGCGGCGCGCTCGATACCCAGGGTGTCAAGGACCGCAAGCAGGGTCGTTCCCTGTACGGAGCAAAGAAGGCGAAGTAAGAGATATGTCACGTAAAGGACCCGCTAAGAAGCACGTCGTGCTGCCCGATCCGATCTACGGTTCGACCGTTGTGGCGCAGCTGATCAACAAGATTCTGCTCGACGGCAAGAAGTCGATCGCCGAAGACATCGTCTACTCCGCTCTCGATATGGTCAAGGAAAAGACCGATCAGGAGCCGGTGGCCGTTCTCAAGCGCGCTCTTGACAACATCCGCCCGTCCCTCGAGGTGCGTTCCCGCCGAGTCGGCGGCGCCACCTACCAGGTGCCGGTCGAGGTCAAGCCGAACCGCGCGAACACGCTGTCGCTGCGCTGGCTGACCGACTTCTCCCGCGCCCGCCGCGAGAAGACCATGGCCGAGCGTCTCGCCAACGAGATCCTGGATGCCTCCAACGGCCTCGGCGCTTCTGTCAAGCGTCGCGAGGATACTCATAAGATGGCAGAGGCCAACAAGGCCTTCGCTCACTATCGCTGGTAATCACCCGAGAACGAGAGCTAAGGAAGACTCATGGCACTAGACGTGCTCAACGACCTGCACAAGGTCCGCAACATCGGCATCATGGCTCACATCGATGCCGGTAAGACCACCACCACCGAGCGTATCCTGTTCTACACCGGTAAGAACTACAAGATCGGCGAGACCCACGACGGTGCCTCGACGATGGACTTCATGGCTCAGGAGCAGGAGCGCGGCATCACCATCCAGTCCGCCGCGACCACCTGCTTCTGGAACCGCCAGACCCACGACACGGGCGACAAGTACCAGATCAACATCATCGACACCCCCGGCCACGTGGACTTCACGGCCGAGGTCGAGCGCTCCCTGCGCGTGCTCGATGGCGCCGTCGCCGTCTTCGACGGCAAGGAAGGCGTGGAGCCGCAGTCCGAGACCGTGTGGCGTCAGGCCGACAAGTACGGCGTACCGCGCATCTGCTTCATCAACAAGATGGACAAGCTCGGCGCCGACTTCTACTTCTCGGTGCAGACCATCAAGGACAAGCTCGGCGCCAAGCCGCTCGTCGTCCAGTTGCCGATCGGCGCCGAGAACGACTTCGCCGGCGTCGTCGACCTGGTCCGCATGAAGGCCTACGTCTGGAACGACGTGTCCACCGATCAGGGCGCCCACTACGACACCGTCGACATCCCGGCCGATCTGCAGGATCGCGCCGAGGAGTACCGCGCCCAGCTGGTCGACGACGTGGCCGAGGCCAGCGACGAGCTGACCGAGAAGTACCTCGAAGCCGGCGAGCTGACCGAGGACGAGCTGCGTGCGGGCATCCGCCAGCTCACCATCGAACGTCGCGCCTACCCGGTGCTGTGCGGTTCCGCGTTCAAGGACAAGGGCGTGCAGCCGATGCTGGACGCCGTGGTCGACTACCTGCCGTCCCCGGAGGACGTGCCGTCCATCAAGGGCTTCGACCCGAAGGACGAGTCCATCGAGATCGACCGCAAGCCGCTGACCACCGATCCGTTCGCCGCCCTGGTGTTCAAGATCTCCACCCACCCGTTCTACGGCAAGCTCGTGTTCGTGCGCGTCTACTCCGGTGCCGTCAAGCCCGGCGACAACGTGCTCGACTCCACCAAGGGCAAGAAGGAACGCATCGGCAAGATCTTCCAGATGCACGCCGACAAGGAGAACCCGGTCGACGCCGCCGAAGCCGGCAACATCTACACCTTCGTCGGTCTGAAGAACGTCTCCACCGGTGACACCCTGTGCGCCGAGAACGCTCCGATCTCCCTCGAGTCCATGACCTTCCCGGATCCGGTGATCCAGGTTGCCGTGGAGCCGAAGACCAAGGCCGACCAGGAGAAGATGGGCATCGCCCTGGCGAAGCTCTCCGACGAGGATCCGACCTTCCAGGTCACCACCGACGAGGAATCCGGCCAGACGCTGATCGCCGGCATGGGCGAGCTCCAGCTCGACATCATCGTCGACCGCATGCGCCGCGAGTTCAAGGTCGAGTGCAACGTCGGCAAGCCGCAGGTCGCCTACCGCGAGACGATCCGCAAGGCCGTCATGAACGAGGTCTACACGCACAAGAAGCAGACCGGTGGTTCCGGCCAGTTCGCGAAGGTCTTCATGAACTTCGAGCCGCTCGACACCGAGGCCGGCGAGACCTTCGAGTTCGAGAACAAGGTCACTGGTGGCCACATCAGCGCCGAGTTCATCGGACCCATCGAGGCCGGCGTCAAGGAAGCCATGGAATCCGGCGTGCTCGCCGGCTTCCCGGTTGTGGGCGTCAAGGCCACCGTGTACGACGGCCAGATGCACCCGGTCGACTCCTCGGAAATGGCCTTCAAGATCGCCGGTTCCATGGCGTTCAAGGAAGCCGCTCCGAAGGCCAAGCCCGTCATCCTCGAGCCGATCATGGCCGTGGAAGTGCGTACCCCGGAGGAGTACATGGGCGACGTCATCGGCGATCTGAACCAGCGCCGCGGCAACATCCAGTCCATGACCGACGCCACCGGCGTCAAGGTCATCGACGCGAAGGTGCCGCTGAGCGAGATGTTCGGCTACATCGGCGATCTGCGTTCCAAGACCCAGGGCCGCGCCATGTTCACCATGCAGATGGACTCCTACTCCGAGGTGCCGAAGAGCGTTTCGGACGAGATCATCAAGGCCCAGCGCGGCGAGTGACACGCGCAGCCGCATTGAGATGACAGTGTCTCCAGTCAGCGCTAATATCGTGTAGCGCTGACTGGGTTCTGGCTCCAAAGTGGCACATAACCCAGAAACCCAGTAAACTGTAGGGTGCTGGTCCATGAGACCGGTGCTGACTACACGAGACGTCCAGGAGGACAAAAGTAATGGCAAAGGAAAAGTACGAGCGTACTAAGCCGCACGTTAACATCGGTACCATCGGCCACGTCGATCACGGCAAGACGACCCTGACCGCGGCCATCTCCAAGGTCCTGCACGAGGAGTACCCGGATCTCAACCCGGAGTACGACTTCAACCAGATCGACGCCGCTCCTGAAGAGCAGCAGCGTGGTATCACCATCAACATTGCCCACATCGAGTACCAGACCGCGAAGCGTCACTACGCTCACGTCGACTGCCCGGGCCACGCCGACTTCGTGAAGAACATGATCACCGGTGCCGCCCAGATGGATGGCGCCATCCTCGTTGTGGCCGCCACCGACGGCCCGATGGCCCAGACCCGCGAGCACGTCCTGCTCGCCCGTCAGGTTGGTGTCCCGAAGATCCTCGTCGCCCTGAACAAGTGCGACATGGTCGACGATGAGGAGCTCATCGAGCTCGTCGAGGAAGAGGTCCGTGACCTCCTCGACGAGAACGGCTTCGATCGCGACTGCCCGGTCATCCGCACCTCCGCCTACGGCGCGCTGCACGATGACGCCCCGGATCACGACAAGTGGGTCCAGACCGTCAAGGATCTGATGGACGCCGTCGACGAGTACATCCCGACCCCGGTCCACGACCTCGACAAGCCGTTCCTGATGCCGATCGAGGACGTGTTCACGATCTCCGGTCGTGGTACCGTCGTCACCGGCCGTGTCGAGCGTGGCCAGCTGGCCGTCAACTCCCCGGTCGAGATCGTCGGCATCCGTCCGACCCAGAACACTACCGTCACCTCCATCGAGACCTTCCACAAGACGATGGACTCCTGCGAGGCTGGCGACAACACCGGTCTGCTGCTCCGCGGCATCAACCGTACCGATGTCGAGCGTGGCCAGGTTGTGGCCAAGCCGGGCTCCGTCACCCCGCACACCAAGTTCGAGGGCGAAGTCTACGTGCTGACCAAGGACGAGGGCGGCCGTCACTCGCCGTTCTTCTCCAACTACCGTCCGCAGTTCTACTTCCGCACCACCGACGTCACCGGCGTCATCGAGCTGCCGGAAGGCGTCGAGATGGTTCAGCCTGGCGATCACGCGACCTTCACCGTTGAGCTGATCCAGCCCATCGCCATGGAGGAGGGCCTGACCTTCGCCGTGCGTGAAGGCGGCCACACCGTCGGCTCGGGCCGTGTCACCAAGATCCTCGCCTGATTTCCATCAGCGAGCATCGGACACGCTCTGAACTAGCGTTCCAAGGAAGCCCCGGAACCCCAAAGGTTCCGGGGCTTCCCGCATTCCAGGTCCCGATCGGGCCCCGTCGGATTGACGGGGAAAAAGGGGCGCGACAGGCCTGTATAGGCGGTATGGCATAATGGCGAAGGCTATTTTTAAGCTCCAGCAAGTTAGTCAAGTGAATAGGTGAGTTAACGTGGCACAGACTACCAATGACATCAAGAACGGTTCCGTCCTGAACCTCGACGGACAGCTGTGGACCGTCACTAAGTTCCAGCACGTCAAGCCGGGCAAGGGCCCCGCCTTCGTGCGCACCACCATCAAGAACGTGCTCTCGGGCAAGATCGTCGACAAGACCTTCAACGCCGGCATGAAGATGGAGTTCGAGACCGTCGACAACCGCAACCTGCAGTACTCCTACGAGGACGGCGACAACTTCGTCTTCATGGACATGACCACCTACGATCAGGTCTACATCCCGAAGACCCTGGTCGGCGATCAGGCCAAGTTCCTGCTCGAAGGCACCTACTGCGTCGTCTCCTTCCACGACGGCACCCCGCTGAGCGTCGAACTGCCGGCTTTCGTGATCCTGACCATCACCCACACCGAGCCCGGCCTGCAGGGCAACCGCTCCAACGCCGGCACCAAGCCCGCCACCGTCGAGACCGGCGCCGAGATCCAGGTCCCGCTGTTCATCAACGAGGGCGAGAAGGTCAAGGTCGACACCCGCGACGGCTCCTACCTCGGTCGCGAAAACAACTGAGACGCTAGACGCAAAGGAAGATCAGGCTTCATGGCACGTTCCACCGCTCGCAAAAGGGCTCTGAACACGTTGTACGAAGCGGACGAGAAGGGACAGGATATCCTGTCCCTTCTTGCTGAGCGCATCGCCGAACCCGGCGCGCAGACCCCGCTTCCCGATTACGCCATCGAGATCGTGCGTGGCGTCGCGGAGCATCGCCGCGACATCGACCGCACGCTGAACGAGCACTCCACCGGCTGGAAGGTGTGGCGCATGCCGGTCGTCGACCGCAACATCCTGCGCATCGCCGTCTGGGAGATCCTGTTCAACGATGAGGTGCCCGGCAGGGTCGCCATCGACGAGGCGCTGGGTCTGGCGAAGACCCTGTGCGACGAGGATTCCCCCGCCTTCATCCACGGCTTGCTCAGCGCGGTGTGCTCCAGCGAGGCGGCCAAGGCCGAGGCCGAAGCCGGTTCCCCGGCGAAGACGGACGCCGCCGATACCGCGGACGACGCCGTCTCCGACGCCAAGCCGCAGGATTCCTCCGATCCGGAATCCGGGGATGTCCCGGCCGCCGATCCGGCCGACCGATCCTCGGGGGACGGGGAGAGCGGACCGGCCCCGCAAGGCGAGGCGGACGCGGGCTCCGGCGAGTCCGAATAAACAACCGACATCAAGCGGTTTCGCCGGGTTTTCGAGTCCCCGCCGGCCGCTATCGTGAATGACGAATATCCCGAGTGACTATAGGGGGTTTTGGTGAACCAGATTGATTCCGAAGCCGTGAGTTTTTCCCCTGATGAAGCAGTTCTTGTTCTTGAGGACGGACAAGTGTATGTGGGGGAGCCTTACGGCGCGACCGGTGTGACGAGCGGCGAGATCGTGTTCGCCACCGGTATGACCGGCTACCAGGAGACGCTGACCGATCCCAGCTACGACCGACAGATCGTGGTGCAGACGTTCCCGCATATCGGGGACACCGGAATCAACCAGGAGGATCCCGAATCCTCCCGCATCTGGGTGGCGGGCTACATCGTGCGCGATCCCAGCCCGAACGTGAGCAACTGGCGTGCGACCGGGTCGCTGGACGACGACCTCAAGAAGCAGGGCATCGTCGGCCTGAGCCATATCGACACCCGCAAGCTGGTGCGCCACCTGCGCTCCGCCGGCGTGATGCGTGCCGCGATCTTCTCCGGCGATGCGCTGACCGACCCGGCGACCGGCGCGCCGCGCACCGTCGAATCGATGCTCGACGAGGTCAAAGCCACCCCCCAGATGAAGGGCCTGAACCTGTACGGCGAGGTGAGCACCAAGGAGACCTACACGATCGAGCCCTGCGGCGAGTTCGAGGGCAAGGAGCCGCTGTTCACCGTGGCCGCCGTGGATCTGGGCATCAAGGCCATGACCCCGCATCGCATGGCCGAGCGCGGCTGCCGCGTGCACGTCGTGCCGTCCACCATCACCTTCGACGAGCTGACCGCCCTGAACCCGGACGGCGTGTTCTTCTCGAACGGCCCGGGCGATCCGGAGCAGGCCGGCCCCGAGGTCGAGCTGCTACGCCAGGTGCTCGACGCCGGCTACCCGTTCTTCGGCATCTGCTTCGGCAACCAGCTGCTCGGCCGCGCGCTCGGCTTCGGCACCTACAAGCTCAAGTTCGGCCATCGCGGCATCAACCAGCCGGTCAAGGACGTGACCACCGGCAAGGTCGAGGTCACCGCGCACAACCACGGTTTCGCCGTGGACGCGCCGATCGGCGAGACCGTGGAGGCCCCGTACGGCGATGGCCGCTACGGCAAGGTGTTCGTCTCCCACGTCGACCTGAACGACGATGTGGTCGAGGGCCTGCAGTGCGTGGACATCCCCGCGTTCTCCGTGCAGTACCACCCCGAAGCGGCGGCCGGCCCGCACGACGCCGCATACCTGTTCGATCGCTTCGTCGACCTGATGAAGTCGGCCAAGGAGGATACCCGCAATGCCTAAGCGCACCGATATCAAGTCCGTGATGGTGATCGGCTCCGGTCCGATCGTGATCGGCCAGGCCGCCGAGTTCGACTACTCGGGCACCCAGGCCTGCCGCGTGCTGCGCGAAGAGGGCATCCGAGTGATCCTGGTCAACTCCAACCCGGCCACCATCATGACCGACCCGGAGATGGCCGACGCCACCTACATCGAGCCGATCGCGACGCCGATCCTCGAGCAGATCATCGCCAAGGAACGCCCCGACGCGCTGCTGCCGACCCTCGGCGGCCAGACCGCGCTCAACGCCGCCATGGCGCTCGGCGAGGCCGGCGTGCTCAAGAAGTACAACGTCGAGCTGATCGGTGCCTCCCTAGAGGCCATCGACCGTGGCGAGGACCGCGAGCTGTTCAAGAAGGTCGTGGACGAGGCCGGCGCCGAATCCGCGCGTTCGTTCATCGCCCACACGCTCGCCGAATGCGACCGCATCGCGGACCAGCTCGGCTATCCGCTCGTCGTGCGCCCGAGCTTCACCATGGGCGGCCTCGGCTCCGGCATCGCCCACAACGAGGAGGAGCTGCACCGCATCGCCGGCGCCGGCATCCACTACTCGCCGACCGACGAGGTGCTCATCGAAGAGGGCATCGAGGGCTGGAAGGAATTCGAGCTCGAGCTCATGCGCGACCGCAACGACAACGTCGTGGTCGTCTGCCCGATCGAAAACGTCGACCCGGTCGGCGTGCACACCGGCGACTCGATCACCGTGGCGCCGTGCTTCACCCTGACCGACCGCGAGTACCAGAAGCTGCGCGACATCGGCATCGCCATCATCCGCGGCGTTGGCGTCGACACCGGCGGCTGCAACATCCAGTTCGCCGTGCACCCGGACACCGGCCGCATCATCGTCATCGAGATGAACCCGCGCGTCTCGCGCTCGTCCGCGCTGGCGTCGAAGGCCACCGGCTTCCCGATCGCCAAGATCGCCACCAAGCTGGCCCTCGGCTACACGCTCGACGAGATCCGCAACGACATCACCCAGTCGACCCCGGCCTCCTTCGAGCCGACCATCGACTACGTGGTCACCAAGGTGCCTCGCTTCGCGTTCGAGAAGTTCCCGGGCGCCGATCCGCGCCTGACCACGTCGATGAAGTCCGTCGGCGAGGCGATGGCCCTGGGCGGCAACTTCCAGGAGTCGCTCGGCAAGGCGATGCGCTCGATCGACAAGCGCCACATGGGCTTCAACTGGGACGGCGACAAGCCGGGCGAGGCCGAGGTCGCCGAACTGCTCGAGGCGATCAAGGTGCCGACCGAGCACCGCTACCTGCAGATCCAGCGCGCCCTGTGGGGCGGTGCCACCGAGCGGCAGATCTTCGATTCGACCAAGATCGACCCGTGGTTCGTGCGCCAGCTGGCGATGATCAACGACACCGCGCTCGAGGTGCGCGACGCCGAGACGCTCACGAAGAAGCTGCTCAAGAAGGCGAAGCTGGCCGGCCTGTCCGACCTGCAGATCGCCCATCTGCGCAAGCTGGGCGACGAGGGCGAGAACACGGTGCGCGAGCTGCGCTGGACCTATGGCCTCAAGCCGGTCTACAAGACCGTCGACACCTGCGCCGCCGAATTCGACGCGGTCACGCCGTACTACTACAGCTGCTACGCCGACGAGTCCGAGCTGCGTCCGCGCGAGCGCGAGGCCGTCATCATCCTCGGCTCCGGCCCGAACCGCATCGGCCAGGGCATCGAGTTCGACTACACCTGCGTGCACGCGGTGCAGGAGCTCGGCAAGGACTACGACACGATCATGGTCAACTGCAACCCGGAGACCGTGTCCACCGACTACGACATGTCCGATCGCCTGTACTTCGAGCCGCTCACCTTCGAGGACGTGCTCGAGATCTACGAGGCCGAGAAGAAGATGGGCCCGGTCAAGGGCGTGATCGTGCAGCTCGGCGGCCAGACGCCGCTCTCGCTCGCCGCCCGCCTCAAGGCCGCCGGTGTGCCGATCCTCGGCACCACCCCGGAGTCGATCGATCTGGCCGAGAACCGCGAGCTGTTCGGCGAGGTGCTCAAGAAGGCGCACATGAACGCGCCTCGCTACGGTACCGCGCTCAGCCTCGAGGAGGCCCGCGAGGCCGCGCACAACATCGGCTATCCGGTGCTCGTGCGCCCGAGCTACGTGCTCGGCGGCCGTGGCATGGAGATCGTCTACGACGACGACCAGCTGGTCAAGTACGTCAACCGCGCGCTCGACGAGGCGAAGGCCGACACCGTCGTGTCCGGCCGTCTGCCCTCCCCGCTGCTCATCGACAAGTTCCTGCAGGACGCCATCGAGATCGACGTCGACGCGCTGTTCGACGGCGAGGAGCTGTACATCGGCGGCATCATGGAGCACGTCGAGGAGGCCGGCGTCCACTCCGGCGACGCGGCCTGCACCCTGCCGCCCTCCACGCTGTCCGACGACCAGATCCGCCGCCTGCGCGAGGGCACCTACGCCATCGCCAAGGGCTGCGGCGTGCAGGGCCTGATCAACGTGCAGTACGCCTTCATGGCGAACACGCTGTACGTGATCGAAGCCAACCCGCGCGCCTCGCGCACCGTGCCGTTCGCGTCCAAGGCCACCGGCGTGGCTCTGGCGAAGGCCGCCGCCCGCATCATGGCGGGGGAGACCATCGCCGATCAGCGCGCCAACGGGCTGCTGTTGCCGGTCGGCGACGGCGGGACCATCCACCGCGGCCAGCAGGTCGCCGTCAAGGAGTCCGTGCTGCCGTTCAAGCGCTTCCGCACGCCCGTCGGCAAGACCGTCGACGTGCTGCTCGGGCCCGAGATGCGTTCCACCGGCGAGGTCATGGGATTCGACCGCGACTTCCCGCACGCCTTCGCCAAGAGCCAGCTCGCCGCCTACGAGGGCGGCCTGCCGACCGGCGGCAACGTGTTCATCTCCGTGAACGACACCGACAAGCGCCAGCTGCCGATGGTCGCGGTGCGCCTGGTGGAGCTCGGCTTCACGATCTGGGCCACCGAGGGCACCGCCTCCGTGCTGCGCCGCTACGGCATCGACTCGAAGATCGTCGACAAGATCAGCACGCGCATCGACACCGATCCGGACGCGCCGGTCGAGGTCACCCATGCGGAGGGCAGCATCGGCAAGAACGTGGTGGAGCTCATCGAGGACGGCAGCATCGACATGATCCTCAACACGCCGAATTCGCGTGGCTCCCGGTCCGACGGATACTCGATCCGTGCCGCGGCCATCGCCGCCGACGTGCCCCAGTTCACGACGATGACCGAGTTCTCCGCGGTGCTGATGGCCATCGAAGCCGTCAAGAAGAACGACTACCAGATCATGAGCATCCAGGAGCATTCACAGCAATTGTTCGCATTGGAGAAGCAGGACCTATCATGACCAGTACCCCCAGCAGCAGTGAGATCCTTGCCCATCGTTCCGACTTCGGTCTGCGTCTGAGCAACTCGATGGCGAAATACGGGCCGTTGTGCGTAGGCATCGACCCTCATCGGAAGATCCTTGCCGACTGGGGGTACAACGTCGACGCGGAAGGCGCCGAGCTGTTCTCGGTGCGCATGCTGCAGGCAGCGAGCGGCCGCGCCGCCGCCGTCAAATTCCAGACGCCCATGTACGAGCGCTACGGATCCAAGGGATTCGCGGCGCTCGAGCGCGTGCTCTACGCGGCGCGCCAGATGGGCATCATCACCATCGTCGACTGCCTGCACGGCGGCCTGTCCACCACGATCTCCGCGATCGCAGACGCCTACTTCAAGCCGGGCGCCCCGCTGCTCGCCGACGCGATCACGCTGCTGCCGTACTACGGCGCCCGCTCGCTCGGCAGCCTGATCAACGAGGCCATGGACAACGGCCGCGGCGTGTTCGTCGCGTCGCTGACCTCCAACCCGGAGGGCGCCAGCCTGCAGACCGCCATCCGCCAGAGCGGCGAGTACGAGGGCAAGACCGTGTCCTTCGGCATCGCCAGCACCGTGCAGAAGTTCAACCAGGGCATCGAGGGTATGGGGTCGGCCGGCCTGATCATCGGCGCGACCATCGGCCAGTGGATGAACGACAGCGGCATCGACCCCTCCAAGTTCACCGGCCCGATCCTGTCTCCCGGCTACGGCTGGCAGGGCGCCGAGGCCAAGGACCTGAGCACTGTGTTCAAGGGTACCAAGGGCAACGTGCTGGTCACCGTATCGCGTTTCATCGCCTCCCACGGGCCGAACATCTCGGCGCTGGCGCAGGCCACCGAGGCGATCTCCCTCGACGTGCGCCAGGCGCTGATGGAAGCGACTTCCATGCCGTCCGACGAGAAGACGACGGGGGCGGCGGCCGGTGCCGCCGTCGCGCCCACGGCTGGTGCTGCGCCGCAGGCCGCGTCGTCGCCGGCTCCGGCGCCCGCCTCCGCCAAGCCCCGCGGCGGGCGTCTGCTGGTGCTGACCGGCCCCGCCGGTGTCGGCAAGGGTACCGTGGAGACCGCCCTGCGCAAGAAGCACCCCGAGATCTGGCTGTCGGTGTCCGCGACCACCCGCGCGCCCCGCCCCGGCGAGGTCAACGGCGTGAACTATTGGTTCATGGACGATCAGGAGTTTGCCAAAAAGGAACAGGCCGGCGAATTCCTCGAAACCGCCACCGTGCACGGCATGGCCCGCTACGGCACGCCGCTCAAGCCGGTTCAGGACCACTTGGCGCACAACGTCCCGACCATCCTCGAAATCGACCTGCAAGGCGCCCGCCGCGTCAAGGAGCGCGCCTCCGAGCTCGGCCTCGAGGTCGTCTCCGTCTTCATCGCCCCGCCCAGCTTCGACGAACTCGTCCGCCGCCTCACCGGCCGCGGTACCGAAACCCCCGAGCAGCGCGCCCGCCGCCTGGAAACCGCCAAGGTCGAACTGGCCGCCGAAGGCGAATTCGACGTCACCATCACCAATGACGACGTCGAGAGGGCGGCACAGGAGCTATGGTCCATCATCGCCAAAGAATACGGAATCGGCGAATAACGGAGCGTATACCGCCTTTCCTCAGCCTCGACGTGCGAAGCACGCCTTCGGCTTCGGACGGCGGTCTCCGCACGCGTTATTCGCCGATTCCGGCTCAGTGAATCTAAAAAATTGGGGGCTTTCCGCATGATCGCGGAAAGCCCCCAAATCATATATGTGGGTCGGTCCCCGGTGCGGACACCGACCCGTGCGTGGATCAGGCGAGGCCCGACAGCTTGTTGATCAGCTCGGGATCTCGAGTAGCGCCCTTGTCGGCGGAGCGGGCGAAGGCGGCGTAGGCCTTGAGCGCCTGCGAGACGTGGCGGTTGCGGTGAGCCACGTAGCCGTCGCCGGCTTCGAGCTCGCGGCGGCGCTCGTCCAGCTGCTCGTCGGTCAGCTCCACGTTCACGGAACGGGCCTCGATGTCGATGTCGATGATGTCGCCGTTCTTGATGAGCGCCACCGGGCCCTTGTTCGCGGCCTCGGGGGCCATGTGGCCGATGGCCAGACCGGAGGAGCCGCCGGAGTAGCGGCCGTCGGTGAGCATGGCGACCTGCTTGCCGATGCCCTTGCCCTTGACGAAGGAGGTCGGGTACAGCATCTCCTGCATGCCCGGGCCGCCCTTCGGGCCCTCGTAGCGGATCACGAGCGCCATGCCGGGCTTCAGGGTGTCGTTCAGGATGACCTCGATGGCCTGCTCCTGGGAGTCGACCACCAGGGCCGGTCCGCGGAACTTCCAGATCTCCGGCGGCACGCCGGCGGTCTTGACCACGCAGCCGTCGGGCGCCAGGTTGCCGCGCAGCACGGCGAGGCCGCCCTCGTGGATCTCCGGGTGGTTGATGTCGTGGATGGCGCCGTTGGTGCGGTCGCGGTCGAGCGAGTCGAACAGCGTGGTGTGCGTCCACGGCTCCGGGGAGATGATGTGGCCGGGAGCGGCCTTGTACATCTGCTGGGCCTCCTCGGTGCAGGTCGGGCGCATGATGTCCCAGTCGGCCAGCTTGGCCTCCAGCGTCGGGTAGTCGATGGAATGCACGTTGGTGTGCAGCTTGCCGGCGCGGTCGAGCTCGCCGAGGATGCCGGTGATGCCGCCGGCGCGGTGCACGTCGGAGATCTCCCACTTGCCGGACGGGCTGGCCTTGCAGATGCACGGCACGGTGTGCGAGATGCGCTCGATGTCGTCCAGGGTGAAGTCCACGTCGGCGGACTGGGCCATGGCGAGGATATGCAGCACGGTGTTGGTGGAGCCGCCCATGGCCACGTCCATGGTCATGGCGTTCTCGAAGGCCTCCTTGGTGGCGATGGAGCGAGGCAGCACGGAATCGTCGGAATCGTCGTAGTACTGGTGAGCGATCTTGACGACCTGGCGGGCGGCGCGCCTGAACAGGTCCTTGCGGTAGGAGTGGGAGGCGAGAATGGTGCCGTTGCCGGGCAGGGCCAAGCCGATGGCCTCGGTCAGGCAGTTCATCGAGTTGGCGGTGAACATGCCGGCGCAGGAGCCGCAGGTCGGGCAGACGGTCTTTTCGTAGTTGAGCAGCTCCTCGTCGGAGACGGAGTCGTCGGCGGTGGCGTACATCACGTCGATGAGGTCGGTGCTCTTCACGGTGCCGTCGGCGAGCGTCGTGGTGCCGGCCTCCATCGGGCCGCCGGAGACGAACACGGTCGGGATGTTGAGTCGCAGGGCCGCCATCAGCATGCCCGGCACGACCTTGTCGCAGTTCGGGATGCAGATCAGCGCGTCGGCGCAGTGCGCGTTGCACTGGTACTCGACGGTGTCGGCGATGATGTCGCGGCTCGGCAGCGAGTACAGCATGCCCGTGTGGCCCATGGCGATGCCGTCGTCCACGGCCATCGTGTTGAACTCGCGGGGGATGCCGCCGGCCTCGCGGATGGCTTCGGAGACGATGCGGCCAACCTTGTTGAGGTGGACGTGGCCGGGCAGGAACTCGTCGAAGGAGTTCGCGATGGCGATGATGGGCTTCTTGCCCATGTCGTCGCCACTGACGCCGGCTGCACGGTAGAGGGCTCGGGCGCCTGCAAAGACGCGCCCGTTCATGATTTTTGCGGATCGCATTTCGGTCATGGTTCTATTCAACCGCGTAAGCAGGACTCGCGCGTTGTCAAGAGTCACATCGTGGAATTTACGAGGAGTTTACATTACGGCGCTACCGACGGTGCTCCGTCGACGCCATCGGCGGCGCCGGTAGCCTCACGGGCATGGGCGTCCGGCGGCATCGGCGCCGCCGCGACACGCCGCACGCGGTCAGTGGCGCTCCTCGTAGTCGCGCATCCACTCGAAGCACATGCGGGTCTGCTCGGCGTCGGCCAGCGCGCGGTGCTCCTCCACGTCGGCGATGCCGAAGCGCTGGATCAGGTCGAGCAGCCGGTGGTGGCGCTCGTACGGGAACAGCGTGCGGCTCATTTGCAGGGTGTCGATCACCGGGTTGGGCACCGAACGCTGCAGGATGCGCTGCGCCGCGATGTCGATGAACTTGATGTCGAAACGCGCGATGTTGTGGCCGATCAGCGCGTCGTCGCCGCACCAGTCGAGGAAGGCCGGCAGCACGTCGTCGAGATCCGGCGCCGGCGCCAGCATGTCGCGGGTGATGCCGGTCAGCTGCGTGATGCGCGGACTGAGCGGCCGGAACGGGTTCACCAGCTGCTGGAACGTGGCGATCGGCTTGCGGTCGACCACCTTGACCGCGCCGAATTCGATGATCGTATCCCGGTACCAGCTCACGCCGGTCGTTTCCAAATCCAGCACGACGTAGTCATCGGGCAGCAGCACGGTAGCATCCTCTTTCTGTGTATGGACTCTCTGCGGGGATTCCTGCGGCGGCGGGCCGGCGACGCGCCCGCCTGGAGCCCCGTCCGTCACCGTCCAAGAATATCGGAAGCCCGGATGTTCCGTGGCTGTGGCGTCCCGGCCGCCGACGCCCGCGGATTCCGGCGTGCCGAGTATCGTTGCTGTAGTTTGTGCGGTCGGATGGCGGGGCAACGGAAGGCAGGGAGAACGGCATGAAGCAGATCGTCGCGGGCATTCTGGCGCATGTGGACGCGGGCAAGACCACGTTGTCGGAGGCGCTGCTCTATCGCACCGGGCGGATCCGCAAGCTCGGCCGTGTCGATCACGGCGACGCCTTCCTCGACACCGACGCGATGGAGCGCGCCCGCGGCATCACGATCTTCGCCGAACCGGCCATCATTCAGACCGGCGATCTGGCCGTCACCCTGCTCGATACCCCGGGGCACGTCGATTTCGCGGCCGAGACCGAGCGCACGTTGCGCGTGCTCGACTACGCGGTCCTCGTCGTGTCGGGCGCCGACGGCGTGCAGGGCCATACCGCCACGCTGTGGCGGCTGCTGGCGCGCTACCGGGTGCCGACCTTCATCTTCGTGAACAAGATGGACGCGCCCGGCGCCGATCGCGCGGCGCTGCTCTCGCAGCTGCGCGGCCGGTTCGGCGACGGCTGCATCGACTTCGAGGGAGGAAACGACCCCGGGGTCATGGAGGATCTCGCCATGCAGGACGAGCGCGCGACGGATGCCCTGCTGGGGGAGGGCCGCGTGCCCGACGGCGATATCCGGCGCATGATCGCCGAGCGCAAGGTGTTCCCCTGCTTTTTCGGCTCGGCGCTGCGCATGGAGGGCATCGACGAGTTCCTCGCCGGATTCGGGCGCTACGTGCGCGAGCCGGCATACGGCGACGGGTTCGGCGCGCGGGTGTACAAGGTATCGCACGATGCGCAGGGCAACCGGCTGACTTGGCTGAAGGTTACCGGCGGCGAGCTGCGCGCGAAGATGACGCTGACGAACGCCGGGGCCGATGAGGACGCCGGCGGCCGGGGCCAGGAGAACGGGCTGCCGGCCGGCGGCTTGGCCGACAGCTTGGTCGACCCCGAACGGATATGGCGGGAGAAGGCCGATCAGGTACGCCTGTATTCGGGCGCGAAGTTCACGGTCTCCGATCGCGCCCCGGCCGGTTCCATCTGCGCGGTGACCGGCCTGACGCGCACCTTCCCCGGCGAGGGGCTTGGCCTGGAGTCCGATGCCGGCAGCCCGGTGCTGCAGCCGGTGCTCACCTATACGCTGCTGCCCGGCGGCAACGACGTCCACAAGTGCCTGATGGCGTTGCGCGAGCTGGACGACGAGGACCCGCTGCTGCACGTCGTGTGGCAGGAGCGGTTGCAGGAGATCCATGTGCAGCTGATGGGCGCGGTGCAGCTGGAGATCGTCCGGCAGATGATGCACGACCGGTTCGGGCTCGACGTGGAATTCGGCCCTGGCGGCATCCTGTACAAGGAGACGATCACGCACCCGGTCGAGGGCGTTGGCCACTTCGAGCCGCTGAGGCACTATGCCGAGGCTCATGTGCTGCTCGAGCCGGGCGATCCGGGCAGCGGGCTGACCTTCGCCAGCTCATGCAGCGAGAACGAGCTGGCGCGCAACTGGCAGCGCCTGATCCTTACGCATTTCGCGGAAAAGGAGCATCTCGGGGTGCTGATCGGCGCGCCGATCAACGATATGCGGCTGACGCTGGTGGCCGGGCGCGCGCACGAGAAGCACACGGAAGGCGGCGATTTCCGCCAGGCGACCTATCGCGCGATCCGCCAGGGCCTCATGATGGCGCTGGTCGAGGGCGACGTCGAGTCGCGGTTCGGCGGGCGCGACGAGGATGACGCCGCGGAACAGATCGCGGAGGAGCGCGGCGCGCGGAAGCGCGACGATGCGGATGCCGGCGATGCCGGGGCGGATGCGCCCGAGGCCGCTCGCGCCGCGGCGGAGCACCCCGGCTGGTGCCGCGTGCTCGAGCCGTGGTACCGGTTCCGTCTTGAGATTCCGCAGGACATGCTCGGCCGTGCCATGTCTGACGTGCAGCGCATGGCCGGGCGGTTCGACCCGCCGCTCTCGGACGGGGAGTACGCGGTGCTGGAGGGCGATTGCCCGGTCTCCGAGATGCGCGACTACGCGATGGATGTGAACGCCTACACGCATGGGCTCGGGCGGCTCTCCTGCACTTTCGGCGGGTACCGGCCTTGCCACGACGAGGCCGGGGTCATCGAGCGGGCCGCCTACGACCCGGAAGCGGACCTCGACAATACGCCCGATTCGGTGTTCTGCGCGCACGGCGCCGGCTACCCGGTCAAGTGGTATCGCGTGCCGGACTTCATGCACCTCGGCTACGCGAGCGACGTGATGTAGCCCGCGTGCGGTCATCTGCTCCCGGGTTTCACACGGAAAACGGCCTCTGGGCGTGTAAACCCCGGGAGCTCCCCTCGGCTGCTCCCGGGTTTCACACGCTGGACGGCTCTTTTCCGTGTATAACTCGGGAGTACTGCCGGCAACGGCTATAATTGTCCTTGGATGTGACAATCGATGAAGGGGCGGTGGTTGCTGTGGCGGGGAATGCGGATGGGGATGGGGAGCTTGATCCCGCGGTTGGGCGGCGCGAATCGATCTCCGAGCAGATCGACCGGTTCTTCGACGAGCTGCACCGCATCGACGTGGCCTACTCGGACTATGCCCGCCGCGCCGGCGTCTCCGACAATCTGATGTGCATCCTCGACTACCTCAAGGACCACGAGGGCGCGTCGCAGCGCGCGATCTGCGAATACACGCTGCTGCCGAGGCAGACAGTCAACAACATCATCGCGTCGTTCGCCGAGCGCGGCCTGGTGGAGCTCGGCGAATCCGAGGAGGACCGCCGGGTGAAGACCGTGCGGTTCACCGACGCCGGGCGCCGGTACTGCAATGGGCTGATCGCGCCGAGCCGGGCCGCCGAATACCGCGCAATGAGCGAGATGCCGGGGGAACTGCGCGATGCGCTGCTGCGCGGCATGGAGATCTACGGACAGGTATTCCGCCGCCAGATGTGGCGCGCCGGAAATTGACAACTGTCCCAGTATAGGACAATATAGCGATTGTATGCCCGTACAGGCGGGTTGGCCGGGCGCGCCGTCGCGCGGGCCACAGACAAGGAACAGGCCGGAACACGAGGAAGGTCATTATGCGGCTGGTTGTCCGTTTCATGAAGCCATACTGGGGGCTGTTCGCGGTGACGACGGTGCTGTTGTTCGCCGATGTGATCGGCGCGCTCATCATCCCGACCTTTGCCGCGGAGCTGCTCAACGAGAGCGCCACGCACGCGTCGTTCGACGCGATGGTCGCGACCGCGGCCAAGATGGGCGCCGCCGCGCTGGTCTCGGGCCTGGCCGCGGTGGCCGGCGGCTGGTGCTGCTCGCAGCTGACCTCGAAGGTCGGCAAGGACATGCGCGTGGCGCTGTACAACAAGTCGCTCGACCTGTCGATCTACGATTTCCGCAACTTCGGCACCGCGTCGATCACCACGCGCACCATCAACGACGTGGTCAACATCCAGATGGCCATGACCAACGTGATGGGCATGCTGCTGCCCGTGCCGGTCATCTTCGCGATCGCGCTGACCCTGTCGTTCCGCCTCGACGTGACGATGTCGCTGTGGCTGCTCGCCGCGATCGCCTTCGTGTGCGTCGTCGCGTGGTTCATCATGCGCACCGCCTCGCCGCTCTTCCGCCGCCTGCAGAAGCTGCTCGACCGCATCGGCGCCGTGCTGCTCGAGAACCTGACCGGCGTGCGCGTGATCCGCGCCTTCGGCAAGGAGCGCCACGAACAGCGCCGCATGGACGACACCTTCGCCGACTACGCCACCACCTCGATCAAGGCGAACCGGCTGTTCGCCAACCTCGACGGGCTGTCGTACTTCGGCATGAACGCGTTCATCGTCGTCGTGTACTTCCTGGCCGGCGGGCGCATCAGCGCCGGCGGCTTCCGGATCGGCGACATCACGGCGATCGTGGAATACGCGATCATGGCGCTGTTCTATCTGATGATGGCGCAGATGGTGATCATGACCCTGCCGCGCGCCCTCGAATGTTGCGAGCGCGTGCGCCTCGTGCTCGACCACGACCCGCAGATCGCCGACCCCGCACCGGGGGACGCGGTCGACATGAGCGGCCGCGGCCCGCTGGACGACGGCGAGGTGCTCGCCTTCCGCGACGTGACCTTCCGGTTCGCCGACGCGCAGGAGGATGCGCTGAGTCACGTCGACTTCGTCTGCCGCAAGGGCCAGATCACGGCGATCATCGGCGGCACCGGCTCCGGCAAATCGACGATCGCGATGCTCGCGCTGCGATTCCACGACGCGAGCTGGGGCAAGGTCACGCTCGACGGCGTGGACGTGCGCGACATGACCCAGCGCGACCTGCGCTCGCGCATCGCCTACGTGCAGCAGCAGGCGTGGCTGTTCTCCGGGACCATCGCCGAGAACCTGCGCTACGGCGACAAGGACGCCACCGACCGCGAGCTGAACCATGCGCTCGAGGTCGCGCAGGCCGATGAGTTCGTCGACTCGCTGCCCGACGGCCTGGACTCGCGCGTGGCCCAGGGCGGCATGAACTTCTCCGGCGGGCAGAAGCAGCGCCTGTCGATCGCCCGCGCGCTGGTCGGCGACGCGCAGATCGTGGTCTTCGACGACAGCTTCTCCGCGCTCGACTTCAAGACCGACGCCGCGCTGCGCCACGCGCTCGCCGCGGAAATGGGCGACCGCGCGGTGCTCATCATCGCGCAGCGCGTGAGCACGATACAGCACGCCGACCAGATCATCGTCCTGTCCGATGGCAGGGTCGCTGGGCTGGGGCGGCACGACGATCTCATGGAGACCTGCGACGTGTACCGGGAGATCGTCGAATCGCAGACCAAGGAACCGAGCATGGGAGAGGAGGCCTGACATGGCGAACGATACCGACAACGTCACCGGCACCGCCGCCGAAGACGCCGGGCTCGACGCCCCGAAGAACGCGATGGCCACCGCCGGGCGCCTGTTCGGGCAGCTGCGCAACCAGCGCGTGCGCCTTGCGGTCGTCGCCGCGTCGATCATCCTGTACACCTTCTTCCACATCGGCGCGCCCATGTACAGCGCGGTCGTCGTCGACGCGATCTGGAACGCCGTGCAGGACGCATGGCAGTCGGGCGCGCCGTTCGCGATCGGCTGGGGCGAGGGCGGCCTCGGGTGGCCGATCCTCATCCTCGCCATCCTGTACGTGGGGGAGTGGGCGTTCTACTACCTGCAGTGCTACCTGATGGCGTCGGTCGCCGAAAACCTCAACCTCACGCTGCGCAGGCAGATCAGCGGCAAGATCCAGCGCCTGCCGCTGCGCTTCTTCGACCGCAACAAGCCGGGCGAGGTGCTGAGCAAGGTGACCAACGATCTCGACCGCATCAGCGAGGTCATGCAGACCGGCCTGCTGCGCCTGATCACCGCGATCACCACGGTCACCGGCTCGCTGATCATCATGATCTGGTACTCGTGGGTCCTGACGGCGGTGTTCCTCGTGTTCATGGCGCTGAGCATGCTCGTCACCAAGCTCGTCGCGCGCAAGAACCTCGAGGTCGCCTCGCTGCGGCAGGAGACGATCGGCGAGCTGACCGGTCTGGCCGAGGAATACTACAAGGGCCGCAACATCATCAAGGCCTACAACCGCGAGGAGGAGAGCTCCGCCGCGATCCGCGACGCGGCCGAGCGCACCCGGCGCGCCGCGCAGCTCGCCGATTTCATCACCATGTCGGTGAACCCTCTGATCCGCATGATCGCGCGCTTCTCGCAGATGTTCGTCATGCTCATCGCCGGGTGGATGGTGATCGGCGGACGCATGACCGTCGGTGTGGCGCAGGCGTTCTACCAGTACATCAACCAGGTGTCCGAGCCGCTGACCGAGGCGAGTTACATGATCAACTCGCTGCAGTCGGCGCTCGCCTCCGCGGAACGCACCTTCGAGCTGCTCGACGAGGACGAGGAACGCCCGGACCGCGCCGATGCGCTCGCCGTGCGCGAGCCGGTGCGCGGGCGAATCGTGTTCGACCATGTGCGCTTCGGCTATGAGCCGGACCGCCCGCTCATGCGGGACGTGAGCTTCGTCGCCGAACCGGGGCGCAAGATCGCGATCGTCGGCTCGACCGGTGCTGGCAAGACCACGCTGATCAACCTGCTCATGCGGTTCTACGAGATCGACGGCGGGTCGATCACGCTCGACGGCGTGCCGACCGCGGACATGACGCGCGGCGACCTGCGGCGCGAATTCGGCATGGTCCTGCAGGATACGTGGCTGTTCGGCGGCACCGTCGCCGAGAACCTCGCCTACGGCAAGCCCGATGCGACGCGCGACGAGATCGTGGCCGCCGCCAAGGCCGCGCGTGCGGACTACTTCATCCGCACGCTGCCGAATGGTTATGACACCGTGCTCGACAACGAGGCCGGCAACCTGTCGGTCGGCCAGCGGCAGCTGCTGACGATCGCGCGCGTGTTCCTCACCGATCCGCCGATCCTCATCCTCGACGAGGCGACCAGCTCGGTCGACACGCGCACCGAGGCGGAGATCGGCAAGGCGATGGCCAAGCTCATGGCCGGGCGCACGAGCTTCGTGATCGCGCATCGCCTGTCCACGATCCGCGACGCCGACCTGATCCTCTACATGGAGCACGGCGATATCGTCGAGATGGGCGACCACCACGGGCTGCTCGAGGCCGGTGGCCGCTACGCCGCCCTCTACAACTCCCAGTTCGCATAGCACGTTGATCCTGAGATTCTTAGCACGCAATGCGGTGCGCTGGCGTGCTAAGAATCTCAGGACGCGGCTGTGGCGGATCAGCGCCGGCCGGCGGCACGCCTAGTGAGGAAGCGCCGGATGGACAGCGTCTCAAGGGCGAGCAGCGCCATGGCCAATACGGCGACCACCGCGTAGTAGATATATTGCCACGCAGGGGTCTTTACCTCCGGCTGGCCATCCTCATATAGCCAGCTGTTCACCGCCGTGTACAGGATGTTGTGCGAAGCGGTGCGCATCGCCGTCACGGAGGTGGCGGAGCGGTCCTTGATTACGTTGTCGCCTTCGATGGTGGCGAGCATCGCGTCGTTGCCGGAACGGATCGCCTGATCGCCGATCTGATAGCCAAAACCGCCAAAGTAGTCGGTTTCCACGAAGCCGCGGAAGCCCCATTCGCCGCGCAGTACGCCGTTGAGCATATGCTCGTTGGCGGAGGAGTAACCGTTGCCGACATAGTTGAATGAGGCCATCACCGCCGTGGCTCCGCCGTCCTTGACCGCCAGCTCGAACGGCTTGAAGTAGATCTCGCGCATCGTCTGCTCGTCGGCCCAGGTGCACAGCATGGCCACGCGGTTCGTCTCCTGGTCGTTCAACGCGAAATGCTTGATGAACGGGTACACGCCGCGGGACTTCGCGCCGGCCACCTGCTGGGAGGCCATGATGCCCGACAGCACGCCGTCTTCGGAAAAATACTCGAAGTTGCGGCCGGCATACGGCGTGCGATGGATGTTCATGGCCGGCGCGTACCAGCCGGTCACGTTCATTTCTCGGGCCGTGGCGCCGATCGTCTCGCCGAACTGCCTCGCCAGATCCTTGCTGAAGGTGTTCGCCACGGACACGCCCGAAGGCAGGCCAATCGAACCGACTCCGGTGAAGTTGTTGTTCAGCGTCGAGGGACCGTCGACGTCGGACTGCCGCGGTTTGCCGATCGAGTCGGCGGCCGCGTTGCCGTATCCGGCGAACGCGATGAGCTGGTTCATCTCGTCCACGGTCAGCTCGTCGAGCAGATCGTTCCACATCGGGTCGTCGTAGTCCTTACCGTACAGCTGGTACAGGTCGATGCCGTTCCTAGCGCCGGTCGTCGGCATCTCGTCGGAGCCGTCGTTGTCGTTCTCGTAGTTCGACGTATTGACGAAAGAGGCCTTGTACTGGTCCGGCATCGCATGGGTGCTCGGCGCGGCGGTCGCCTCGGCGTAGTTGGCGAAGTGGTCGGCTCGTGACAGCGTCTCGAATGCGGGCTTGATGTCATCGAACTGGTTCGTGACCGCCGAGGTGTCGGACGACCGGTGATCGTCCCCGGAATAGGTGATCGTGTCGGGCACGGTCACGGTTCTCTGGTCGATCACTCGGTGCGACCCCGCATTGATGGAGATCGCGTAGTCACCGGCTTCGAGCACGTAGGCGCGTGCGTCGTCGGCATCGTAGGAGGCCATATCCTCGTCCTTGAAGGAGAAGGACACGGTGGTGGACTCGCCGGGTTCGAGCTCGTCGGTCTTCGCGAAGTCGATGAGGTTGACGGAGGATTTCTCGATGCCGCCGTTGATGTACGGAGGGTTGTAGAATACCTCGACCACATCCTTGCCTGCCGTTTCGCCGGTGTTGGTGACGGTGACGTCGAATCCGATCGTGCCGTTGCGGTACGTCACCTCGCTCATCCGCTGGTCGAAGGTCGTATAGCTCAGGCCGTATCCGAACGGATACTGCACCACCGCGTCGTAATCGATCGCGCCCTCGTCGTCGGCCGTTTCATAGTACTTGTACCCGACGTAGATGCCCTCGACGTAGTTCACGAAGCTGGGCAGCACATGCAGGTCCTGGCCGGCGAATGCGGTGTCCACCGCGAACTCGGCCATGTTGTCGTACTGGAACTGGCCGAAATTGTTGGCCCATGGGGCTTTCGAGAAGTCGCGCACGAAGGTGTCGGTCGTGCGGCCGGACGGGTTGACCGCGCCGGTCAGCACCTCGCCCAGCGCGGTGAAGCCGGTCTGGCCCGCGGGTGGCGCCCACAGCACGGACCTGATCTGCGCGTAGTCGTCGACGAAGCTCATGTTCAGCGCATTGGCGCCGTTGTAGACCACGATGACGTCATCGAAGTTCGCGGTGACCAGATCGAGCATGTCGCGCTCGCTGCGCGACAGGTCGAGGTACCCCTGCCCGGCCTCGAAATCCGCGTAGTCGGCGGAATTGTTGTGATACACGGATACCGCGTCGCTCGACTCGCCCGGATCGGTGACCGCGCTGTCCGCGGGGCCGAACTGGCGGTTCGCGCCCGTATCGGTCATGTCGTTCGGCAGGTCGAAGCATTCGCCTCCGGTGCGTGCCAGCACGACGATCGCCGTATTGGAGAATGCCTTCGCGTTGGCGATCAGCTGGTCTGAGTAGGTGTTGGCCGGCGGCTCGGGCAGCGTCCAATCCTGGATGCCGGCGCTGAAGGTGGGTCGGTCGGCGCGGTATCCGGTGTAGAAGTCGGTCAGTGTGGTGTTGGTCTTCAGCCCGGCGTCCTGCATGCCCTGCAGGATCGACGTGGTTTCGTACTGGTCGTTCATCGAACCGGAACCGGTACCGCCGTAGATCGGATTGGTGGATGCCCAACCGAACACGTTGACCTGATCGCTGGAGAGCGGCAGGGTGCCATCCTCATTCCTGAGCAGCACGATGCCCTCGCGTTCGATGTCCACGGCCAGGTCCTTGGTCTTCGCGATGGTCTGGTCGGTCAGCGTGCCGCTGCCCGACAGCAGCGACAGCATCGTGTTCAGTGGGCCGAACAGCATGGTGCTCACTGCCACGATGACCGCGACCGCGGTGACGATCCACGTTTGGGAGTGAACCAGCTTTCGTGTGCCGGCATTCTTCACCGTACGGCGGTTCACCGCGAACGTGGCCAGTAGCGCCACCGCGAGCACCACGCCGATGACGATCAGCTGCGTGCGTATGGATTCGAGGGTACTGATGACATCCGAGAAATTGATGCCCAGCATACGTTGCTCCTTCTATCGTGTTTCTCCGCCTCCGGCCGTTCTTCCATGAAGCGTGACCGGAGACCCGATCCATAAGCGGCGACAGGGCTACGACGCCCGGTATCTGCTTATGATGGCGACGATATCGGGAAAGGGAATCGCGGCGTGAACCGTGGTTCGGGAGAGGTTGGCGAAGGTACGTGAACGGTATGGAGCCGTCCTTGGCGGGCGGTGGCGGGGCACGACTATGTCGGAGAGCCGGCGTCAGTGAGGCCGGGGCAGTACGATGCCGAGCTCGAAGACGCCATCCTCGGTGGTGATCACCATATCGCCGTCGAGGGCATCGACGATCATGCGGATGCTTTTCACGCCGTATCCATGGGATGCCGGGTCGGTTTTGGTCGTGATCAGATCGCCGTTGCCGGAGCGTATGACGTGGTCGAAATAGTTGGAGATGCGGATACTGACTAGATCGCCACGGATCGCCATCGTCAGCTTCACTACACGCCGCTGCGGGTCGTCGAGCCGGCGCAGCGCCTCGATCGCGTTGTCCAGCGCGTTGCCGAACAGCGAATAGATGTCGTAATCGCTGATCCAATCCACGCATGTCGCGTCCGCCATATACGTGAATCTGATGCCGAGCCGTGCGCATTCGAGGCTTTTCTGCGTGAGCACCACGTCGAGGGCGGCGTTGCCGGTTTTGGCGATGCTGTCATAGGTGCCGACTGAATCGGAGATCTCGTCGAGCACGGCGTTCGAACGGGCCGCGCCGGCAGCCCCGTCCGCGTTGACGGCGGAACGCAGACGCCCGATCTGATGCTTGAGATCGTGGTAGCGCACGTTGGTGGTCTCGATCGTGTCTTTGAGCAATTCGTAGTAGTTGGTCCGCAGATCGTTCATCTGGCGCATGAAGGCGATCTCGTCGCTCAGCGTCTGATTGCGCGATAATTCGTTGAACAGCAGCAGGATGATCACGCAGGTGAGCACGGAAATGGCGCGCATCGCGAACTGGGTCTCGTCGTTCAGATCGGAGGCATAGACGTAGGAGCTCAGCCCGACGGTGACCAGCAGCGTACTCGCCACCAAGGCTGCCAATACGCCCGCCGAGCTCATGCGTATCCTGGCCACGTCGAAACGACGGATGTACCACTGCCAGAATATCGCGTAGACAGCGGCGAACACCGCCACACGCGTGGCTTCACCGGCCGTCCACGAGGCGAGTTGCGGCAGTCCGGCGGCCCACGACAGCCGCATGCGACCCAGATCGATGATCTCCACCGCCGCCGCGGCGATATGCTGCAGCGCGTATCCGCACATGGCGATGCCGGTGGCCATGCGCCAGTCGCAACGGCACACATGTTTCACGGCGGTGATGGACGCGAGGAACAGCAGCGTGAAGTTGGCCGTGGAGCGCAGCAGATACTGAGGCAGCACGATTATGCCGCATTCGGTGATCAGCACGCAGAACGCCATCATCGCCAGCAGGGCAACGACCGCGCGCCGACGCAGCCCGCCCGGCTTTTCGGGCGTGCGCAGGGCGAACAGCAGCTGCGCCACGATCATCTCCACGGTGGCGGCTTCGTTGTTGAAGATGCTGAGCGCCGGCACGGTGCCCACCATGATGTTGGGAAACTCCATCGTGCTCAGCGCCCCAACGACATGGTCACCGCTCGCAGGATCTCCTGCTTCTTTGATCGGCTGACCTCGATGCGGTTGCCGCCGACCGTGATCGTGTTGCCGTCAATGGCCGTGATGTTGTCGATATTGACCAGATACCAGCGGTTGCAGCGCATGAAGTTGCCTGCGGCGAGCGTCTGCTCGGCCTGGCCGAGCGTGCCTTTGACCGTGTGGTCGCCGTCGGCGGTGTGATAGGTGACGTAGTGGTCCTGCACTTCCACGTAATCGATGCGCTCGATCGGCACGACCTGCATCGCGTCGCGCGTCACCAGACGTATGGTCTGCGTTTTGCGGCGGCTGATACGCTGCAGGGCCTTGCGCATCACCATGTCGAAGCTGAAGTAATCGACCGGCTTGACCACGAAGTCGAGCGCCTCGACTTCATAGCCCTTGATCGCGAGCTGCGCCATGTTCGTCACGAAGATGATGACCGTGGACGGGTCGGTTTCGCGGATGACCTGCGCGGCCTTGATGCCGTCGACCTGCGCCATCTCGATGTCGAGGAAGATGATGTCATAATCCGGTTTGTAATGGTGCAGCAGCTCCGCGGCATCGGTGAAACCGGTGATCTGCGCGTCCGTGCCGCGTTCTCCGGCGAAGCGCGTGATATAGCCGCCCAGCAGCTCGCGTGCCTCGGCATCATCGTCGACCACGGCAATGGCAACCATCTTTCGCCTCCATGCGTCCCGTGCTTCCCGTTGCCTTCCTACGATAGCAAACGGGAAGCGCGAGGCGTGATGTTTGGCGGATGCGCCGGCAGGGTGCGCGGTCAGAGCAGGAAGCCGCAGGCGGCCGCGGCCACCGGGACGACCGCGCTGGCGAGCAGGTATCCGGCGGCGGTGGGGTAGCGGTGTTTGCGGGCCAGCGTGACCATTTCGTTGATGGCGGTCGATAACGTGGAGAATCCGCCGAGCGCGCCGGTGGCCAGCGCCAGACGCCACGGTTCCCCGATGGCTCCGCCCATGGCCATCGCGGCGACCAGGCCGGCGAGGAAACCGGCGATCAGGTTGATCGTGAAGGTGGAGAGGGGGAAGGCCTTCGACCAGTACGTCTTGATCGTCGTGTCGAGCAGATAGCGGCAGGAGGCGCCGACGCCTCCGCCAGGCAGACCAGGACGGGGAGCGTCGCGTGCATCATCGGGCCTCGCCTCCCTTGCGAAGGGGCGTGGCGCCGGTTCGGTCGGCTTGCGCGGCCAGACGTGTGCCGGCCCATGCGCCGAAGGTCGCGGCGGCGAGACCGGCGGCGAAGGTCGCCGCAAGGTAGCCGATGCCGGCTGCGGCCTGTCCGGAGCGGATCGCGGTGAAGCATTCCAGCGCGAGCGTCGACATCGTGGAGAGTCCGCCGCACATGCCCATGCCGAGGCCGCGGCTGGCGAGCTCCTTGCCGCGGGATCCGATGCGCGGCGACGCCGCGAGATAGGCGGTCAGCCCGGCATAGCAGAGGCATGCCAGCAGATTGGCGGTCAGCGTGCCGGTGTGGAAGGCGCCGGATGGCGGCACCTGAGTGAACAGATATCGGATCGCGGTGCCGATGGTACCGCCGGCGAAGACGACGGCGAGCAGGTCGAGACGAATATCGGGACGGCGTTTCGATGCGAATGGAGTCGGGGATGCCGGCGGTGTTGACGGTACCGGTGGTGTGGATGGCGCCATGTCGCCGGTGGTTCCGGCGGTTCGTTGCGCGCCGGCTGATGATGAACTCATGATGAGCCCCAAGCCTTTCCGAATCGCTGTGGACCGCTGACGGCACAACGATCCCTAAAGTAGGTGTCGTGTGCAGGAACTATCAGCGTGATGCGGTTCGAAAACAAGTTTCAGGCGGGTCCCATCGCCGCATCCCAAGCCTACTCGCAGGCCGGACATGCGGTGCGGCCCCCGCCCGGTATCGTTCTGAGATTCTTAGCACGCAAACCGACGCATCTGCGTGCTAAGAATCTCAGGACTCGATGAGGTCGGACGTCGATCCGTCGGAGTAGCTGCTGGAGCCGGTTCCGGAATCGGCGCTGCCGTTGGAGCCGGAGTTGCCCGACTGGCCGTTGCCGCTCGGCGGCTCGCCCATGCCGTTGCCGTTCGATTCGCCCATGCCGCCGGGCATCTGCATCTGCTGCACCCGATACCTGGAATCGCCGTCGAGCGCGGAGAACCCGGCTGCGCCGATCGCGCCGCCGACCAGTCCGCAGACGAGCGCGACCCCGACGAGAATGGCCCACGTCTTTTTGGTCAACTGCCCCAGGGACTGCGCGCCGATGCGGCCCAAGGTGCCCGTCTGGCCGCTGGCTCCGGCATTCGGCGCCGGCTGTGGCCACGCCGGCTGCGCGCCGTAGGCCTGGGGTCCGCTGTAATTCGGCTGAGCGGCGTAGCCGGCCATGTATCCCGGCGCGTAACCCGGTTGGGTGACGCCATTCGGCTGGCCGTATCCGGGCTGGCCGTATCCTTGGAACCCCGGTTGCGCGGCGTATCCGGGCTGTCCGGTGGTCTGGGCCGGACGCTGACCGGGCTGCGATCCGGTCGTCGGAGCGTCGGATCCCGCCGCCGACTGGGGGATCGTATCCTGCCGGGTGTCCGAATCGGGCGAATCGGCTCGCTGCCAGTCCCATGCAGGCCGGTTCGCGCCGCCGGGAGCCGCGCTGTCCTGCGCGTTGCCAGCGCCGGTTCCGGATGACGATCCGGCATCCGTCGGAGCCCCGTTGCCGGCGGATCCGTTGTCGGTTCCGCTGACGGTGGCCGTCTGCGCGTTGTCCGGATCGCGTTGCGCCGTGTCCGGGGTGGAAGGTTGGCCGCTATCCGTGGCGGAGGTGCCCGGAACGGTGTCGGGGTTGGTGTTGTCGTTGGTCATGATGATCCTTTCGTTGGAATGCTGGATGATTGATGGATTGATTGATGGATTGGTGGATTGATTGATGGATGGATGGATTGATTGATGGATTGGCTGACCGGCTGATGGGTCGGTCGATGGGGCCGGCCGTCTGTGGAACGGGACGCGGGCGATGGCTGTGGCGCTCGCCGGCGCATCACGCCATCGACCATGCGGTGCTGGTGCCGAATTGCTCGTCGAAGGCGGAGCGGTCGGCGATGTCGTCGCTGAGCTGCGTGTCAGCGGTCTCGTCGACGGTGGTCGTGTAGCCGCCGATCACCGTCACGGTCACGTCGCCGGTGCCCTTGACCACGGTGCCGCCGTCGGCGATGATCGTCACGGTATCGCCGTTGGCGTCGACGACCGATCCTCCGTCGGCGACGTTCAGCGCGGAGATCGTCGTGTCGTCGGTCACGATCCAGGTCGAGGTGCCGTCGACGTTCACGGTGATCGGAGCGTCGCTGGTCGAACCGGACGCCGCCGAAGCGTTGTCGGTGATCGACGCCGCGCCGGTCCATGTCGTGCCGTCCAGCAGGTACAGGTTCACCGTGGAGATCGTATCGGCCACCACGTCGCCGGCAAGCGTCTGATCCCGCCCGGTGAAGTTCACGGTGGCGCCGTTCGAGCCGGCCTGACCCCAGCCGTTCGCGTCGTTGCCGGACGCCTGCAGCAGCGTGGCGGCGCTCGTGTCGAAATCGAGCGCGGTGCCGGACAGCACCACGTCGGCGGTCGTGTTCGTGACGTAGAACATCGAGCCGGAACCGATCGCCGACGTCAGCGTGGAATCCTTGGCCTGAAAGGTAGCGTGCTCGCCCGTGGCGGCCTCGGCGTCACCCGAGGTGGATTGGTAGATGATCACGCCGTTGGCGATCGGATCGGAGCCGGTGGTGCCGGTGTTGGTGCTCTCGAGCGTCGAATCGTTGATCAGGATGGTGTTCAGACCCTCCATGCCGGCGATCTGGCTGCCGGACGCGGTGCCGGTGACGCCGCTCGCCTGGATGTCGCCGGTCGAATACAGCAGCGGGGAACCGGACCCCGCGGTGGTCAGCGTCGAATCGGTGATCGATACGGTGCCGCCGCCACGGTCCGTGGCCGCGGTGGCGCTGTGGTCGCCGCTGGTGTCGGCCGTGACGGCGCTCGCGAGGATCGTGCCGCCATAGGTGGCGTCGAGCCCGCGGGAATTGTCGGCCGTGGTGGTGATCGTCGTGTCGTTGACGAGCGCGGTGCCGGAGTCGGTGGCGAATACGCCGTTCGATCCGGTGCTGTCCGCGGTCAGTTCGCTGCCGTCGATGATGGCGGTCGAACCGTCGCCGACGACCAACGCGATGGCGTTCGTGCCGTAGAAATTGCAGTTGTCGTCGTTGGATCCGTCGCCGGTTTTGGCGAGTGTGCCGTTGCTGACCGTCAGGGTGCCGCCGTTGCGCGCAAGCGCGACGTTGGCATCGGTGTCGGATGCGTTGATATCCTCGCCGTCGGAGGTCTCGTCGGATCCGTCCGCGGTGAGCGTGGCGCTGTACGACCCGCTGTAGTCGTATTGCATGGTATTCGCGCCGCCTATGGTTCCGTTCATGCCTCCCGGGCCGGTCGTGCCGTTGGGGGAGGAGGAACCGGAACCGAGATTCCGGATCAACGCGGCGCCGCCGGCGCCGGCGGCGAGGCCGGAGGCCAGGGCGAGTGCCGCGGTGAGCGCGATGAGTCTGCGCGTGGCGAGCAGCGGCGTCCGCGTGCGTTGGCGTGACGTTGGTTCTTGCGCGTTCATGATCATCCTTTCGCTTGGATGATCCCATTGAACGGCTGTATTCGTAAGGGCCGCTGTGCCGCTGCGCAAGAAGGGCTATGCGAGCCGGAAAGATTCTCTGGAGGTTTTCTGAACGCTTGCTGGGTACGTAGTTTGCGGCGATGATGGCAGTGATTGCAGTGGATGCGTGAGCCGTGCGGTCGTATACGAGGCGGGGCGTTAGCACTCGGCGGCGAGCGTCACCTCGTGCACCGGCTGCCAGCGGACGGCGTCGATGATCTCCTGGCGGTGGTTGCTCGGCAGCGTCATGAAGTCGATGATCTCGTCTCCGGGGAACAGGACGCCGGCGTGCGCCGGCACGACGTAATGGGGAACCGCGCCCACGAGATCCTCGCCTTTGGCGGCGCGCGCGAGGGCATCGGCCTGCTGCACGGTGACGGGCAGACCGGCGTCATGCAATCCCAGCGCGAACTCGATGGCTTCCGCGGCGGACGGGTAGTTGCCGTCGCCGAGGTGGAACGACCATCCGTTGCCGTCTTGGACGGGCAGCAGCGGCATCCAGGAGAATCCGGCTCCCGCGAGTACCTCCCAAGTGTGCCCGGTGCCCTGATCGTCGTTGGCCAGGGAGGCGAATGCGCCGGGTGAGTCCTGATCGATGTCGAGCAGCTCAAGACCGCGCGGGTTGGCGTAGGCCCTGTACCAGTCGGCCGGGGATGGGGCGTGGTTGCGCGGCGGTTTGAGCCCTATGGCGCGGTACCCCGAGGCGCAGGCCGCAAGGTAGCGTGCGGCGGTCATCCCGGAAACCGGGGCGTGGGGCGCGCCGCCCTCGGAGCCCGTTGGATCGGCTCCCGAACGGTCGGTCGGCGAATGCTGCGCCGCCCGCTCGGTGAACAGGCCGGCGAAACGGCTGAGGTCCCCATCGGCGATGCGGGGCAGCAGATAGTCCCTATCCTTCGCGAAGATGCGCCACAGATCCGCGCGGCGGATCGTGCCGGTACGCATGTCGTAGGGCAGATGATCGGCGACGAATGCGTTGTAGGTGCCCTGCGCGCACTGGCGAATGCAATCCTCGGTGCCTTTTAGCAGCCAATCCAGCAACACGTCGATGTGTTCGCGCTCAGAATAAAGAGAATTATTCCGCGCAAATCGGATGGAGAAACCGCCGTTGATCGAAATCAGATGCTCCTGCTGGTGCTGGGCATAGCTGATCGTGTACCAGCACTCCTCGTTGGGGTAGCATGCGAGCCATTGGTCCTTGAACTCCCGTGGCGTGCCGAACTCGCCCTCGTCATGAAGCTGGTCGTAGTCGCCGAAGGCTTCGATGGGGCCCCGTTTTGCGGGGATCCAGAAGGATCTGACCCGGTGCTCGCCGCTCGGTGCGATGTTCTTGATCAGCGCGACGAGCGCCTGCGCCTTGGTGTCGAACGGCAGGTCGAGATCGGGTGTGGTGGTATTGCGGAAACGAATGAGGTTGTCGATTTCGGGGGCGTAGAAAGCTGCGGTCGCCATGATCAGTCCTTTCGTCTCCGTTGCACGATGCAAAATATCGATATTAATAGCGATACCATAATGCTCGTACAAATGTTCGATTGCTGGCCGATGCGTGTCGAAGGCGATTTTTGGTGGTGGTCAGTTGCGCTATGGTGTGCGTATTAAGTTGTGCTATCGAGGAGGCCTGCATGGCGGATGAGAGCAGCCGATACGTGTATCGCATCCACTGGTCGAACAGGGAATCCGGTTTCGTCGGCACCGTGGCGGAGCTTCCCGATGTGCGCTACGTGGCTCAGTCGGCGGTCGAGGCGCTGACCGGCGCCCGGTCCCGCGTCGAGGAGCGGGTCGGCGCGCTGCGCCGCAGCGGGGCCGAGGTGCCGGTCCCGTTTGAGGATCGGTCCTATTCGGGGCATTTCATGGTGCGCGTTCCTCCGGAGATGCATCGTCGGCTGGTTATCGAGGCCGCGGAGCAGGGCGTATCGCTCAACCGTCTGGTGCAGTCCCGCCTGGCGTGACCCCGGTGTGAGCCGGCGGTTCTCTCACTGTGATCATGGCGCCGGGATTCGGCCGGTGCCGTGAGTAGGGTGGCGGGTATGGTTCAGGTTCATGGCATCAAAAGGGCGAGCGCGGACGCGAAATACCGGCAGATGACCGGCAAACCGGTCAAGCCGCTGATTCTGAAGCTGTGCCTGCCGGCCGTCATCTCCAATCTGGTCACCACCGCCTACAACCTGACCGACACCTTTTTCATCGGCCAGCTGGGCACGGCCCAATCCGGCGCGATCGGCATCGCCTTCTCCATCATGACCATCCTGCAGGCGCTGGGATTCTTCTTCGGCAACGGCGCCGGCAATTCGATGAGCCGCGAGCTGGGCAAGCAGAACAATGAGCGGGCGGCCAAGCTGCTGGCCATCGGCTTCACCGGCGCGGTGCTCTCCGGCCTGCTCGTCGCGGTGCTGGGGCTGCTGACGCTGCGGCCTCTGGTGGTCATGCTCGGGTCCACGCCGACGATCGCGCCGTACGCCGTGCAATACCTGACGCCGATCCTCGTCGCGGCGCCCTGCGTCTGCGGGTCGTTCGCGCTCAACGGCCTGCTGCGCTATCAGGGGCAGTCGGCGTTCGGCATGATCGGCCTGGTGTCGGGCGCGCTGCTCAACTTCCTGCTCGCGCCGCTGTTCATCTTCGTGCTCGGCCTCGGCATCGTCGGCGCCGGCTTGGCCACCGGCATATGCCAGACGCTGAGCTTCGCGATCCTGACCACGATGAGCCGCAAGTTCGGCGTGATGAAGCTGTCGCTGCGCAACTGCAAGCCGGACGCGCTGCTGGTGCGCGAGATCCTCGGCGGCGGCCTGCCATCGCTGCTGAGGCAGGGCGCCGGTTCGATCGCGACGACCTGCGTGAACATCGCGGCCAACCCCTTCGGCGACGCGGCGATCGCCGGCATGGCCATCGTGATGCGCATCATGCTCGGCGCGAATTCGGTGATCGTGGGTCTGGGGCAGGGGTTCCAGCCGGTGTGCGGCTACAACTACGGCGCCGGGCTGTTCGGGCGCGTCAAGGAGGGGTATTGGTTCTGCGTGCGCCTGTCCACCTGCGTGCTGTTCGCGCTGGCCGTGACGCTGTGGATCTTCGCCCCACATCTGGTCGAGATCTTCCGTTCGGATCCGGCCGTGGTGGAGGTCGGCGTGGCCGCGCTGCGCATCCAATGCTGCACGGTGGTGCTCAACGGGTTCAACATGATGGGCAACATGATGACCCAGACGATGGGCAAAACCGGAATCGCCTCGTTCCTGGCGGTATGCCGGCAGGGCCTGTTCCTGGCCCCGACCGTGCTGATCCTGCCGCATGTGGTCGGGCTGCTCGGCGTCGAGATGGGCCAGTCGGTGTCGGACGTGCTCACCGCCGTCGTCACCGTGCCGTTCATCGTGCGCATCCTCGGGGAGCTGCGCCGGCGCTGAGGCCGAAGCGCCCGGCGCGTGGCTGGCCTGGTGTGCCTGGTGTGCCCGGGTGCGCCCGCCCGCGTTCGGGACCACGGTCTGGTACACCAGAGGTATGCAGAACGAGCAGCCAAGGGCCATCGCCGTACGCGGTGCGCGCGTGCACAATCTCAAGAACATCGACGTCGACGTCCCGCTGGGCGAGCTGGTCGGCGTGGCGGGCGTCTCCGGGTCGGGCAAGAGCTCGCTGGCGCTGGGCGTGCTGTATGCGGAGGGGTCTCGCCGGTATCTGGAGGCGCTGTCCACGTACACGCGCCGGCGCCTGACCCAGGCCAGCCGCGCGCAAGTCGACGAGGTGCTGCACGTGCCCGCCGCGCTGGCCCTGCACCAGCGGCCGACCGTGCCCGGCATCCGGTCGACCTTCGGCACGATGACCGAGCTGCTCAACAGTCTGCGGCTCCTGTTCTCCCGCGTCGCCTCGCATGTGTGCCCGCACTGCGGCGCGCGCAACGAGCCGGCGCTCAACGTGGCCGCCGGACTGCCCATTACTTGTGCCGGCTGCGGCAGGGAGTTCCATGCGCCCGGCGCGGAATCGCTCGCCTTCAATTCGGCCGGGGCCTGCCCGACCTGCTCCGGAACCGGCATCGTGCGCGAAGTGAACCGCGCGGCCCTGGTGCCCGACGAATCCAAAAGCATCGACGACGGCGCGGTGCTGCCATGGGGCTCGCTCATGTGGGACCTGATGAAGCAGGTGTGCGGCGCGATGGGCGTGCGCACCGACGTGCCGTTCAGCGAGCTCACGCCCGAGGAGCGCGACATCGTGTTCAACGGTCCGGCCGTCAAGAAGCATATCCTTTACAAGCCGAAGAAGGGCGACGATTTCGCCGAGCTCGACTTCACCTATTTCAACGCCGTGTATACCGTGGAGAACGCGCTCGCCAAAGCCAAGGACGAGAAGGGGCTGAAGCGCGTGGCGAGGTTCCTCAAGGAGGGCCCGTGCGCCGATTGCGGCGGCACGCGCCTCAGCGAGGCGGCCCGTGCGCCGCGGGTGCGCGGGCTGAACCTGGCCGAGGCCAGTGCGATGACGCTGGACGCCGCCGTGGATTGGGTGCGCGGGGTGCCGGAATCGCTGCGGCCCGACATGCGGTCGATGGCGACGAACATCTGCGAATCGTTCCTGGACGTGGCCCGCCGGCTGCTAGATCTGGGGCTTGGCTACCTGGCGCTCGACCGTGCCGGCGCCACGCTCTCCACCGGCGAACGCCAGCGCGTGCAGCTCGCCCGTTCGGTGCGCAACCGCACCACCGGCGTGCTGTATGTGCTTGACGAGCCGTCCATCGGCCTGCATCCGGCCAATGTGGACGGGCTGCTCGGCGTGATGCATGATCTGGTGGCCGACGGTAACTCCGTAGTGGTCGTCGACCATGACGTACGCGTGCTCAAGGCGTGCGACCATCTCATCGAGATGGGTCCGGTCGCGGGCGCGGACGGCGGGCATGTGATCGCGCAGGGCACGGTCGGTGAGGTGGAGGCGGCTCCGGGCAGCCGCATCGCGCCGTTCCTGTCGGATAGGGGCCAGTCGCGTGTGCGCGAACGTGTGCCGTTCGAGAGTATGTTCGCCGCCGGGCATATCCGCATGAGCACCGGCCGATTGCATACGGTCCATCCGCTGGACGTCGACGTTCCGCGCGGCCGACTGGTCGCCGTAACCGGCGTGTCCGGCTCAGGCAAGACCACGATGGTGCTCGAGTCGCTGATTCCCACATTGAAGGCGCAGGCCGCGGGGGAGCGGCTGCCGGAGCATGTGCGCGGGATTGAGGCTGACGGCGTCGCCCGGGCGAATTTGATCGACGCGACGCCGATCGGTGCCAACGTGCGCTCCACCGTGGCCACCTACGCCGACATCCACGACGAGCTGCGCCGGGCCTTCGCGCGATGCGACGAGGCGAAGGCTGCCGGATACAAGGCCGGCGACTTCTCGTACAACACCGGTCGGCTGCGCTGCCCCACATGCGATGGCACCGGGTCGATCTCGCTGGACGTGCAGTTCCTGCCGGACGTCGACATCGAATGCCCGGATTGCCGGGGATCGCGGTATGCGCCAGCCGCCGATGCGATTCGGCGCAGGGCCAGGGACGGCCGCGAGATGAGCCTGCCGCAGTTTATGGCCATGAGCGTGGACCAGGCGCTGGCGGCGACGGGCGACCTTCGCAAAGTCCATGCGCGCCTGACCACGCTGCATGATCTGGGACTCGGGTATCTGACGCTCGGCGAGCCGACGCCGGTGCTTTCGGGCGGCGAGGCGCAGCGGCTGAAACTCGCCAGCGAGATGGGCAAGGCCCAGTCGGATGCCGTGTTCGTGTTCGACGAACCGACCATTGGCCTGCATCCGCTCGACGTGCGCGTGCTGCTCGGGGTCTTCGACCGTCTGGTCGGCGCCGGCGCGACCGTCGTGGTCATCGAGCATGATCTCGACGTCATCGCCAACGCGGACTGGATCATCGACATGGGCCCCGGGGGCGGCGAAAGCGGTGGGCGCATCGTCGCCGCCGGCACGCCGGAGCAGGTCGCGGCCGATCCGTGCAGCGTCACCGGCCGGTATCTGCGGCTGGCGTAGCCGTAGGCATGCCCAAATACCCGTTATTGCGATTGGCATGCCCAAACAGGCGAAATAGGGCCCGATAATGGGTATTTCGGCATGTCAATCGCGATAACGGGTATTTCGGCATGTCAAAAACGCGCTAGTGTCCCGTGCCGTAAGTTCGTGTACTATGTCTGGCTCCCCTCTTGGAGGGGAGCCGGAATTACTCAACGGATTAACACGCGGGATACTAGGCTCGCACAGAGAACAGAGAGGAGCCGCCATGCGGACGAATCACCTGCCAGCGCCCGAGCGCATCGAGTCGCTGTACCGCACCATGGCCGGCGCGCTCGGGCCGACCGGATGGTGGCCGGCGGACATCACGTTCGAGATCATGGTCGGCGCGGTGCTCACGCAGAACACGGCGTGGGGCAACGTCGACCGTTCGCTTGCGGCGTTGAAGGCGGCGGGTGCGCTCGAACCCCATGCGCTGGCGACCATGGAGCCGGAGCGTCTGCGGAACCTGATCAGGCCGTCGGGCTTCTACGTCAACAAATCCAGGACGCTGCAGTCGCTGAGCCGGTGGTATGAGGAGCGTTGCGGAGCCGCGCCCGAAGGTGCCGCAACGATTCCCGATGCCGAGCTGCGCGCCGAACTGCTCGGCCTGTTCGGCATCGGCGGCGAGACGGCCGACGACCTGATGCTGTACGTGTTCTCCCGGCGCACCTTCGTGGCCGATACGTACGCGCGGCGGCTGTTCGCCTTCCTCGGATTCGACGTGCCGGCCGGTTACTCGGCGTTCCACAAGGCCTATTCGCCCGCGGTGCTGGGCACCAGCCTCAGCGTCGGGGATCTGCAGGAATTCCATGGCCTCATCGACGAATTCGGCAAGGCGTACCGTGACGAGGAGGCCAAAGGCGCGTCGTTCCTGGCCGCCCATCGCACCGCGTCGCTTGCTTCGCGGCCGTAAAACCGCCGGTCATGCCCCATGGAGGCCGCCCGACGGTGCTCTGTATTCCCTTGGCATAGAATACCTCGAAACGAGACATATCGAAACGTGGCGTGTCGAAACGAGGTAAACTGGTGGCCATGAGCCTGATTGAAATGATGATTCTGGGATTCCTGAGCGAGCGGTCCATGTGCGGGTACGAGCTGCGCAAGAAGATGGAGCAGTTGCAGGGCTACGCGCGCAAATTCAGCGACGGCGCGATCTACCCCGCGACGAACCGGCTCGTCGAAGCCGGCCTGATTTCCGAACTGTCCGAAACGCGCGACGGCCGACAGCGCCGCGTCTTCACCCTGCTTGAGGCCGGGCGTGGCAGGCTGGTCGACGAGCTGCGCAACACGAGCGGATTCAACCTCACCGACATCACCCGATGGGCCGTCGTGCTCACCTTTCTCGCCGCCGTGCCGAGCAAGGCCGACCGCGACGCGGTGCTGCGCCGCCGCTATGACCTGCTGAACGGCCACGACGTGCATTTCTTCTACTGCGACGCCGGCAATCCGCTCTCCATCGACCAGATCGACGACCCCTACCGCCGCGGCATCATCGCCGTGCACGACGCCGAAATCGCCGCCGAACTCGAGTGGCTGCGTTCGATGCTGGATATCGAAGCCGAATGATCGCGGCTGGTTGACCGCATCCTTCATGCCGCGCCTCCGCGCCGCCGTATGCGGTCAGTATGTTTCAGCAGGGTGGTCGCGCCCACGGCGAGCAGGGCGAAGACGGCGCCGAACGGCCCCAGCCAGGTCAGGCCGAACGCGTCGTTGGCCAGCCCGCCGACCGCCGAACCGACGGCGATGCCGATGTTGCAGGCGGTGGAGCTCATGGAGGACGCCAGATTCAGGGCGCTTGGATAGGCCTCTTCCGCCACGTCCATGTACAGCACCTGGGCCGCGGAATTCTGCAGGTACATGAGCATGCCGAGCCCGATGAGCAGCAGCGCGCCATAGATCGGAACCAGTCCGGCCAGCGGCAGCGTGCACAGCAGTATGGCCTGCAGCGCATATACCGGCCGGATGCCGGCCATCGGCTGTGCGCCGTGGCCGCGTGCGGCGAGTTTGCCGGCGGTGAGGCTGCTCCACAGGCACGCCAGGCCATAGATGACCAGCGCGGGGCTGACGAACCGCGCCGGCAGCCCGATCTCATCGCGCAGGATCGGCGTCAGATAGGTGTAGTACGTGTAGCCGGCCGCCGCGCCGCACACCATGGCGACGGTGCCGATCTGTATCCTGCGATCGCCGAACAGGCGGAACTGCGCGAAGAAGCGGACCTCATGCGCGCGGGCCGAGGCCCGAGCGTTCCGCTTCGGCAGCGAAACCAGCATGGCGGCGATGACGATGCCGGTCAGCGCGTCGATCAGCCAGAACGTCCGGCGCCAGCCGAACGAGTCCGCCACCCAGGTGCCCAGCGGCACGCCGGCCACGGAGGCGATCGAGAAGCCGGAGAACACCCATGCGATGAACTTCGTGCGATGTTCGGGGCTTGCGACGTCGTCCGCATACGTCATGGAAAGCGAAAGAATCGTGCCCGACGCCGCTGCAATGATGACGCGCCCCGCGCACAACGCCGCATAATTCGGGGCGACGGCGCACAGTATGTTGCCGGCCAGGAACGCGGCGGCCAACGCGAGATGCGTGGCGAAACGGGGGAGCCGTGCGGTCAGCGCCGAGCCGATGGGGGTGAGCGGCGCATAGATGATGGCGAACAGCGATACGAGATTGCCGACCATCACCTCCGGTACGTGGATGCCGCCGGCGATGTCCGGCAGGATGCCGACGACGATGAACTCGCTGAGGCCGAGCAGGAAACTCAATGCGATGAGCGTGCTGACCGGCGGCGTGAAGAAGCGCCGGCGAGTCCTGGTTGGTGCAGCCATGGCATGGTCCGTTCCGACGGCTCACTCCCACACGTCGAGCTTGCGGTCCTTGTAGAAATACTCGCGGTCCTTGTCGCCGATCTCGCGCACGGCCTCGCAAGGCGCGCCGTAGGCGACCGAGTTGGCGGGGATGGAGTGCGTGACGACCGAGCCGGCGCCGATCACGCAATTGTCCCCGATGGTGACTCCCGGCAGGATCGACACGTTGGCGCCGACCCACACGTTGCGCCCGATGGTCACCGGAATGCAATACACGTAGTGGTGCTCGCGCAGCACCGGCAGCACCGGATGCCCGGCGGTGGCGATGACCACGTTCGGGCCGAACATGCAGTAGTCGCCGATGGTGATGTCGGCGTCGTCCACGCAGGTGAAGTTCACGTTGCAATAGATGCCCTTGCCCATGTGCACGTGCGCGAATCCCCAGTTCGCATGGGCGGGCGTCTCGACGTGACAGCCCTCGCCGATCTCGGCGAACATCGCCTTGAGCAGGCGCTGCTTGCCTTCCGCGTCGGTGGGGTGGGTCCGGTTGAACTCGTAGAGCTTCTCCTGACATTCAAGCTGGCCGTCCATGATGTTCGGGTCGTCATAGTGATACGGCAATTGTTCGGTGCGGCGTTCGGCGTTGGTAAGTTCGGTCATGGTGGTAATCCTCGGTAAAACAGCAATGGTTTCAAGGTTGTTTGCGATACCAATTGTATGATTTCGCCAAACCCCTCGCATTGCGATAATGTACGAGGTGATAGCGTGATCGTCCGCAGTTGATGATGGCGATGAGGGGTGATGCAGCATGGTCAAGAAGCTTGAGGTGTTCTCCGACATGTCGGAGCGCGTGCACTACAACGTGCCCGGGCTGCCGCTCTACTCGTTCCGCGACGATCTGTGGCGCTACGGCTACACCTCGGCCTGCCACTGGCACCCCGATCTCGAGTTCATCCTCGCGCTGTCCGGCTCGATGCGGTATTCGGTCAACGGGCATGTGGAAACCATCGAATCGGGGCATGCGATTTTCGTGAACTCGCGCCGTCTGCATTTCGGCTATTCGGACACGCGCACCGACTGCACCTTCATCTCCACCGTCATCCATCCCTCGGTGTTCACCGGCGGCGCGGAAGCGGGCCGGGCCTATTTCGATGCGAAGACCGGCGAATCGGCGAGCGACTTCATCATGCTTGGACCCCACGAACCGTGGCAGCGGGAGGTCATCGGCGAGATCCAGCGGCTCAACGGCCTTATGCGGTCGTGCGCCATCGCTTCGACCCCGCCGGCGAACACGTTGACGCGTTCGGACAAAGCGCGGCTGCAAGTGCGTCCGGCGCCGGATGATGAGATCGAACTGACCGGGCCTCCCGTGCCGGCCGGCGGCGTTCCTCCCAGCGCCCTGTTCGGCGGGTCGCCGGTCGAATCGGCGGGCGGGCCGGCGGATGGCGCGGCGGACGGATCGCCGGCCGTCAAACCGCTCGGCTCGGACGCATCGCCGGCCGGCCCGGCCACGCCGCTGGACCTCATCGCCTCCGCATCGCGTATCTCCTCGATCATGCTCGCGCACGTCGGCTTGGAAGCGGCGCACCCGCGCAACGACCCGGATTGGATGGCGTTCTGGAGCATGACGCGGTTCATCTACTACCATTACGGCGAGCGCCTGACCATCGAGGACATCGCCCGCGCCGGGCTGGTCGGCCGCAGCGCCTGCTACGAGCTGTTCGACCGGTTCGCCGGCACGCCGCCGAACGCCTACCTGAACCGGTTCCGCATCTCGACCAGCGCCACCCTGCTGGAGGAAAGCGACGGCACCGTCGGCGAAATCGCCGTCAAATGCGGATACGGCACCGCCAGCTACTTCATCCACGCCTTCCGCAAACAGACCGGCATGACCCCGCAGCAGTACCGGCGTTTCCGCCGCCGGGCCGCGGATGGCGTGGAGGCCTGACCGTTGGCCGGCTGGCCGATCGGTTGCCTGATTGCCGGCCCGGCCGGCTGACATTCAAGGTCACCGCGCTCGGCGGCGCCGAATGGCTGGTCGTGCTCGGCCTGTCCGCCCTGTCGGTCATCGGCGTGGAACTCGCCAAGGCCGCCGGCAAGCTGCGCGCCAAGCGCCGCTGATCGCGGCTCGTGCCGTGGCTCCTCTCGTCATTGAGGGGAGCCGCTTCCGCCATGCGGCGAATATGCGTTGCGGTTAAGGGCATGAGGAGATCCAATAGCGCGGATTGTCAGCGATCCAGACGCATGCGGCGGATCTTTTTGAGATAATTCCGTTTGAAGGCACCGATGCCTCCAAACATTTTTCCATCAGCTACTGTCGACCGTTTATCCGCGTATTTCTGTGCAGTGAGTTCCAGCGCGCAAATGCAGTCAGCAACTTGTGAAAGCCGATAATCTCTTGGGGAACTGTTCCGATACTGGATTGCCGTCATTGATAGTGCATACTCGACGGCCGTGCGCAATGCATACGTCACAACCGGCTGTCCGCCATCGTAATAGATTTTTACGGCATCATATTGCTGGAACCATTCAAGATGCGTGAAGAGGAAGTTGATGATGTCCTGCTTCATGTGTGTTTCAAGTTCTTTGATACCTCGAAGATCATGCTTGCGGTAAGTAAATGTCGTATAGGTGATTGGCAGATGCCAGACAAGCGTATAGAAAGCCGTAAATAACTGTTTGCGTATCGGCAGAGGAATCGACTCATAATCGTCGTGCCCGTTGAAAAGAGGACCGGCATGAAATGGGATATCGGGCAGGCGTCTGTCTCGCAATGCTTGTTCGTACATGCGGATTCTCTCGAGGATATCCTCATTCTGATCATGAAAAACCAGAGTCAGCAGGTAATATTCAGATTCCTGTCCTCGTTCTCCTGATTCGTCGACGAAGATACTGATGGAGCTCATCATTGCCCCCTTCGGCGAAAAGAATGCCGGGGAACCCCCCCGGCGCTTGGAGCCTCATTCATAAATAAATGGCGGCTATTCTTTTCTACCACACATCAGGAACCATTTTCCGCTGTTCCGCCAAAGGCGATGAGTGCATGCATGCATGCATGCATGCAGGCTTCAGTCCATGCTCTTCGGGGCCTCACCGGTACGGCGCAGCGCGTCGTATTCGGCTTCGACCGGCTCCAGCCATTCGTTCGAGGCGCCGTTCACCACGTTCATGATGGCGATGTGCGCGAAGTCGGCGTCCGGCACGGCCCCGTGCCAGTGCTTGGTCTCCGGCGCCACATACACCACGTCGCCTGGGTTGAGCTCGACCGGCTCCTTGCCCCACTCCTGGTAGTAGCCGCGCCCGCCCACGGCGATGAGGATCTGGCAGGCCTTGTGATGGATGTGCCAGTTGTTGCGGCAGCCCGCCTCGAACGTGACGTTGGACACGTTGACTTCCTTGCCCGAGACCAGCGGCGCCAGATAGCTCTGTCCGATGAAATACCTGGCGTATGCGTCGTTCGGCGCGCCGATCGGGAACGCGCTGGGATTGGTGATCGGGGTGCTGTTGTTCTCTGCCATAATGCCGTCCTTGAAGTTCCCGGCCGTGCGATATGCCGGCCGCTGCAACCTACGCCACCACAGCATAGGGGCGATCGTGCGCCGTGACAATTGCCGTTGAGGCATCGGTCCCCATGCCGGGCGGGCATGGAAACCGATGGGTCATCGGATGAGTCCGAGACGGTCGGCTTCGGTGATGGGGCGGACCACGCGTGCCGGGACGCCGGCGACGATGACTTGTTCGGCGCGCTTCTGATCGCGGCCATGTCGGCGTTTGGACCGGCGAAAGTGCCGCATGGGCTGGTCTCGGTGGTTCGTAGGGGTGTTGCGTTCGTGAATCGCGGATGTACACGCTATCGTGTACGTTCGTACACTATGAGCGACGTCACGATCAACGATGCCGGCGCGTCCGGTGGGCAGCACAGGCAGACCCCGGCCGAATACGCCGAGGAACACTATTTCCAGAACGACTCGCGCACCAACCGCGAGCGCATGCTCGCCGGCGACTTCTATATCGGCGGCGACGACCCGGACAGCGCGCGCATCAGCCAGCAGGGCTATGCGCTGTGCGACGAGTACTACCGCGCCACCGTCGGCGCCGATCCGGACGCCGGCCGTTTCCTGAAACGGCTCGTCGGTTCGATCGGCGAGGATTCCTACGTCAAGCCGCCGCTGTTCGTCGACTATGGCGAGAATGTCCACATCGGCAGGCGCACCTTCGTCAACATGAACCTGACCGCGCTCGACGTCGTCGACATCACCATCGGCGACGACTGCCAGATCGGCCCCAACGTGCAGCTGCTCACGCCGGTCCATCCCATCGATCCGGTTCCGCGCCGCGACAAGCTGGAGGCCGCCAAACCCATCGTCATCGGCGACAACGTGTGGCTGGGCGGCGGCGTCATCGTCTGCCCGGGCGTGACCATCGGCAGCAATTCGGTGATCGGCGCCGGTTCCGTGGTCACCAGGGACATCCCCGCGAACGTGGTCGCCGTCGGCAATCCGTGCCGGGTGCTGCGCCCGATCGACGACCGCGACTGAGCGGCCGGCCGCACGCTCGCCCGCGCCGCGCCGGGCGTGAGACCGGCGCTGTGCCCGGTGTCATTCGCCGATCGGTGACGTGCGCAACGTACAATGTTTGGTACATGCCCCTCACGGCGAGCGGGCATGGCCCGCATGCGCGCGCGTGGCGATATGGGATCGCTCGTGGCGCCGCGCCGGGCGACACGCCGGCAAGAAGGACGGATCTTCATGATCGAATCGGTGGATGATATCAGGACGATTGCCAACATCGGCACGGGAACCATGGGGCATGCGATCGCGCTGCAGTTCGCGGTGGCCGGGTATCCGGTGCATCTGGTGGGGCGCAGCGAGGGATCGCTGGATCGGGCGATGGCGGCGATCCGGGCTGATGCCGCCGAACTCGCCGACGCCGGATTGCTGCGCGAAGGCGAGTCGGTGGACGACGTGCTGGCGCGCATCACTCGGTACACCGACTACGCCGGCGGCGTGTCCGGCGCCGATTTCGTCATCGAGGCGGTGGCCGAGAACCTGGAACTCAAGAAAACCATATGGACCGAGATCGAACAGGCCGCTCCGGCCGATGCGATCCTGGCCACGAACACCTCCGGCCTGAGCCCCACTGAGATCCAGTCGGTGCTGGCGCATCCGGAACGCTTCGTCGTCGCGCATTTCTGGAATCCGGCGCAGCTGATGCCGCTGGTCGAGGTGGTGCCGGGGGAGAGGACCGACCCGCATGTGGCGGATCTCACCTTCGACCTGATGACCAGGATCGGCAAGAAGCCGGCGAAGCTCAACAGGGAATCGCTGGGGTTCATCGGCAACCGGCTGCAGATGGCGGTGCTGCGCGAGGAATTCCACATCATTCAGGAGGGGATCGCCGACGCGGCCACCGTGGACAACGTGATGAAGTACAGCCTCGGCCGGCGCTGGAACCTGGTCGGCCCGATCGCCAGCATCGATCTCGGCGGGCTCGACGTGTTCTACAACATCAGCACCTATCTGTTCGACGACATGGACAACGGCACCGGCCCGAGCCCGTTGCTCGCCGAGAAGGTCAAGGCCGGCGACCTCGGCGCCAAGACCGGCCGCGGCTTCTTCTCGTGGCAGGGCGAGGACGGCAAGCGCATCATCGAAGCCCGCAACAAGGCGTTGCTGCGCGCCCTGAAGGACGATGCCGCGGACGCGGCCGCCGCGGAAGCGTAAGGCGCGAATGGGGCGCTATAGCCCGATGGCTCGAACGCGGTAAAACAACCGTGATTCTTGCCGGCGGTGCCGTCTTGCCGAAGACTGGCAAGACGGCACCGTTCGCCATGCGAATGCTGTTGCCCGATGGACTCGCCCGATAATACGGCTTTTCTACTCCAGATTCGCTTGGTACTCCCACAGGGAATCGAGGTCGATATCGCGTTTGCGCACCATGGACATGGCGATGGCGTCGCCGACCAGCAGCAACGACTGCTCGAACAGGCTGGTCATCGGCTGCTGGCTCGGCTTGGTGCCGCTGCCGGGCTTGCTGGCGGCCGGGGTGTTGGCGAAGATCGACGACGCCGAAATCGACGTGGACGGCCAGCTCGCGGCGATCCGCGCGTCCCTCGGCGCCGGCCGCAAGCCCTCGTTCCGCGATCTCATCGGCTCGAACGGGCGCCTGAAGCCAGTGGTCCTGGCCGCCATCGGTTTCATGATTCTCAACCAGTTCACCGGCATCAACGTCATTTTCTACTATTCGAACTCGCTGTGGAGCGCCGTGGGCTTCAGCGAAAAGGACTCCTTCACCATCACCGCCATCACCTCGCTGATCAACATCGCGGCCACCGTCATCGGCATGACGATCATCGACCGTGTGGGCCGCAAGCCCATGCTGCTCGCCGGATCCGTCGGCATGGTCGTGGCTCAGGGCGGGCTCGCGGTGCTCTTCGGCACCGCTCCGATGATCGGCGGCTCTCCCGTGCTGGGGCCGGTCGCCGGGCCTCTGGCGCTGGTGTGCGCCAATCTGTTCGTCGTCGCGTTCGGCGTGACCTGGGGCACCACCTCGTGGGTGATGCTCTCCGAGATGTTCCCGAACACGATGCGCGGCGCGGGCATGGCGGTCGGCACCGCCGCCCAATGGCTGTCCAACTTCGTGGTGACCGTCTCCTTCCCGGTGCTGCTCGGCATCAACGTGGGGCTGGTCTACGGCCTGTTCGCCTTCTTCGCCTTCGTCTCGTTCTTCTTCGCGCTCAAATGCATGCGCGAGACCAAGGGCGTGGCGCTGGAGGACATGCGGGCATGACGGTGTCGGGCGGCATCGAAGGGCGATGAACCGCCGACTACTACGGAAAGCGCTTGCAGTATGGCGTAGAGTGATATACAGCAGGGTTGCGGTGCGACAGCCGCCGCCCACGGAGCACGGGCCGCCGACGATCAGCGTCGGAGGCCCGGCGTCGGAGGCCCGGCGCCGGACCGGATCGCCGGACCGATAATCGCAAGGAGAATGAACCAATGAGCGTCAACGAAACCAATGAAACCAACGAAACCGGTGTGGGCGGCGCGCGTGCCGACATGCTGGCCCATATGGGCAGCCTCCAGCAGGCCGCCTACACGCGCCCGATCGAGTACCAGGAGGGCCGCGCCCGCGGCCTCAAGGCCATCGAGGTGAAGAACGGCCCGCTGCGCTTCGTGTCCATGGCCGACCGGGCCCTCGACATCTGCCAGTTCGAGTACCGCGGCGAGAACCTCACCTTCCTGTCCAAGCCGGGGCTGAACGGGCGCAACCAGTTCGACACCAACGGGCTTGAGGCGCAGCGCTCCATCATGGGCGGGCTGTTCTTCACCTGCGGATTCGAGAACATCTGCGCGCCGTACGTCACGCCGGAAGGCGGCAAGTACCCGGCTGGCAGCTATCCGATGCACGGCCGCATCCGCACCACGCCCGCCGAGCATGTGAGCTCCGACGCGCACTGGAACGCCGAAGGCGAATACGTGCTCGAGGTCTCCGGCGAGATGCGCGAGGCCGAGCTGTTCGGCGAGAACATGGTGCTGCGCCGCAGGATCACCAGCGTGTATGGCCAGCCGTCGATCACGGTCGAGGACGAGGTGACCAACGAATCCTTCCGCGACGAGCCGCTCATGTGGATGTACCACTGCAACTTCGGCTGGCCGCTGCTCGACGCCGGCGCCGAGGTCGTGATCCCCAGCCGCAAGGCCACGCCGCGAGACGAGACCACGGCCGCCGACGCCACGCCGTGGAACGAGATCGGCGCGCCGGTGGCCAACAGGCCGGAGAGCGTGTACCTGCACGATCTCGTCGCCGACGAGAACGGCCGCAGCTTCGCCGCGGTGGTGAACCGCAAGCTCGGGCTCGGCGTGGTCGTCGAGTTCGACCGGAGCCTCTTCCCGTACTTCATGGAATGGAAGTCGATGGGTGCCGGCGACTACGTGGTCGGTCTCGAACCCTCGAACTCCAGCGTTCACGGCCGTGGCTGGCACGAGGAGCGCGGCGATCTGCATACACTGGCGCCGCAGGGTACCGAGCGCAAGTCGCTGACCTTCACCGTCATCGAAGGCGCCGAGGCGATCGACGCGCTGATCGCGCGCCGCGACGCCCTGCTCGGCTGACGCCGGAGCCGGTACCGATGCCGTGACGCTCATTTCTTAGGCACTTTCCTCGTTTCTTAGGCAGGTGCTCGCCGAGACCGGTTTATCGGAGGCCGCCATTCAGCCCGTTTGCGGATGGCGGCCGGCAGGACGCCTGCCTAAGAAACGAGGAAAGTGCCTAAGAAACGAGCGCCGGCGGTTGCGGAGCGGCAATCCGGCCGAAAATCATGCCATGTCGGGCTCGATTGTGCGTGCCGGCGCCGTGCCGGTCCCCATACGCGTCCGCCGGTAAGTTGTTCGAAGCCCGACGGTCACTTGAAAATCACGTATTTGCACAGCGGATAGCCCCAGCCGAACTGGCAGGCCATCGCGATGAACTTCACCACGTAGGGGCTTATTCCCGTCGCGCCCGGCATCCAGCCGATCAGCAGCGTGCTGAACGTGAAGTTCCAGATCCACAGCAGCACGAACAGCGCCACGGAGCGGGTGAAATTGCTGGACGATTTGAACGTCACATTGCGGTTCATCACGAAGTTATAGGTCGCCGAACACACCACGGCGATGCCGTTGGACGCCTGCGAGGGAACGCCGATCAGGTGCAGGATGGCGAAGGTCGCATATTCGACGATGGTTTGCGTGGCCGAGACTCCCACATACTTGCCCAGTACGGCCAGCCCGTTCCGCTTGTCGCTGTCTGATGCCATTGCCCTGCCTTCCTGTGATGACTCCTACGAGATACTACTGCACGTGATTCCCGCCCGGTGCCGTCCTGAGATTCTTAGCGCGCCAAGTCGCCGTATTGCGTGCTAAGAATTTGGGCAGCATACCGGTTCTCGGATTCCTGGTACGCTGACGGGCTGTGCCGCGTGCTAAGAATCTCAGGACGACACCGGGCGCGGTTGACTTCGAGCGCTTGAGGTCCTTAGCGTGGTGTGTGAAACAGACAATGCGACTCACTGCCTAAGGAGATGCTATGAGTGACATGATGAAAGCCGCGGTGTTCGTCAAGCCGGGCGAGATGGCCGTCAAGGAGATGCCGAAGGCGCGGCTCGAAGCGGATGGTGACATCGTCATCCGCGTGGTGCGCACCTGCGTGTGCGGTTCGGATCTGTGGTTCTTCCGCGGTCTGTCCTCTCAGGAACCAGGCGGACAGACCGGCCACGAGTCGATCGGCGTGGTCGAGGAAGCCGGCCCCGAAGTCACGTCCGTCAAGCCGGGCGATTTCGTGGTCGTGCCCTTCCCGTACAGCTGCGGCAGGTGCCCCGTGTGCAAGGCCGGTTTCGAATCCGTGTGCCCGCACGGCGGCTACTTCTCCGCATGCCAGGCCGAATACCTGCGCGTGCCCGAGGCCGACGGCACCGTGGTCAAGGTGCCCGGAAGCCCTGAGGATTACGATGACGCGACACTCGCTTCGCTGCTGACCATCTCCGATGTGATGTCCACCGGTTACCATGCTGCCGTGTCCGCCGAGGTCAAGCCCGGCGACACCGCCGTGGTCATGGGCGATGGCGCGGTCGGCCTGTGCGGTGTGATCGCCGCCAAGATGCGAGGTGCCACGCGCATCATCGCCATGAGCCGCCATGAGGATCGCGCGGCGCTCGCCCGCGAGTTCGGCGCGACCGACATCGTGCCCGAGCGCGGCCAAGCCGCCATCGACAAAGTGCTGGAGATGACCGGCGGCTACGGCGCCGACGCGGTGCTCGAATGCGTGGGCTCCAAGCAGTCCTTCGACACGGCGATCGGCCTGATCCGCCGTGGCGGCGTGATCGGCCGCGTGGGGCTGCCGCACGATGTGGAGGTCAGCGCCGAAGGCACGTTCTACGCCAATGTCGGCATCAAAGGCGGCCCGGCGCCGGTGCGCCACTATGGCCTTGACGACGGCCTGCTCGACGCGGTACTCAAGGGCGAAATCAACCCCGGCCGCGTGTTCACCGGCGAGTACGACCTCGACCATATCCAGGACGCCTATGAGGCCATGGACCGGCGCAAGGTGATCAAGGCGCTGATTCGGTTCTAGGGTCAGGTACGCAGAGAACGGTTCTCACTAAGAATTGTGTGAGCCATTCGCGCAAAACCGCACAATCGGACATCAAGGGGATGCCTGGAATTGCAACGTTCCGAGCATCCCCTTGTTCGTTTGGCCGAGCTGAAGGCTCACACGTTGCTTATTGAGAACCGTTCGCTGAACATGACTACTCGGCGAGCAGCGCCTTGTACTGTGCGGCGGACTGGGCGAGGGCTTCGTCGGTGATGCCGAAGGCGTCGTACGTGGCGAACGGCTTGAGCCAGGTCGCGCCGATGTAATAGGCCGTGCCCTCAAGCGGAATGAGCAGCTGCTCGATGGGGTAGCGGCCGGGGGTGCCGGTCTGGTATGCCGATTCCGGCGAACCGGTGGACACGGCGACGCCAAATTCCTTGCCTTCAAAGGCGTGGCCTTCGGAGCCGTATGCCCATCCGTGCTCAAGCACCTTGTCTTCCCACTCCTTGAGCAGGGCGGGGGAGGAGAACCAGAAGATCGGGAACTGGAAAATAATGCGATCTGCTTCCTCGACGGCCTTCTGCTCGGCCTTCACGTCGATCTTGCCATCCGGGTACAGCGCGTACTCGTCGCGCACGGTCACGTTCGGCAGCTCCTCGGCGGCCTTGGCCAGCGCGGCGTTGACGCGCGACTGTCCCTTCAGATTCGGGTGGAACACGAGAACCAGCGTCTTCATGGTGTATCTCCTTGCTGTCATAAGTCTGTATGAGTATCGTTTCGATATATCTCGAAACGAGATATTAAATGATGCGCGCCGATTTCGCAAACGACACGCCCGCATAACATCCGATTCGTTCTGGGCGAACACGGATTCGTCATTTGTCGAAAATCCCGAATCAGGCTTCCGGGGCGATGCGGGATTGCACGACCTCGCGCAATGCATTGAGGAATGCGTTGACGGCCGGTGTCAGTGGCTGGTTCTTTTTCCAGGCAATGGCGAGTTGCGTGCTCATGGGCGGGTCGAGCGGGCGGAACGTGAGCCCTGAATCGGGGGAGTCGCTGACCAGTCCGGCTGGTCCGATGGCGCAGCCATAGCCCTCTTGCACAAAGCAGCTGGCGTTATGCATGAGGTTCATGGTGCCGACGATGTTCAATGACTTGACGTTGCGGCCGAACCAGCCGGACAGGTCGCGCCGGGCCAGCACGCCCTGCGGCACGATGACCGGTACGTCTTTGAGATCCTTGGCCGTCGATGAATTCAACGGGCCGCGCGGCGACTTCTACAAGAACATGTTCGCCAAGTGCCCGGCGGGTCGCCCTGGTACGGCGGATGAGGTGGCGAACGTGGCCGAACTGCTGATGAGCGATCGTGGTGCATTCATCACCGGGACCGATGTGCTTATCGACGGCGGCGCAACCGCCAGCTACTTCTACGGCCCGCTCAGGCCGTGAGCTGTGGGCGTCGCGGATTCTCGCAGTGGCTTCCAGCGATTAACGGTTTCGCCAAAACTGTTCATTGCCGTGCGGTAATGGAGGCTTTATTGTTCGCATTGTCTATTAAATCGCTTATCTCGTCACAGCAACAGGGCATTCTGCATAAGGAAAAGGCAACGTGGTGCACAATGTCTGGCGCGTGTTCGTGCGGGATGCCAGGCATGTCTGCGCGGTAGCGTCCGACGTGGCATTGCTGGTGGTATCCTGAGTGATTCCGGGACGCGATTCCTGACTGAACGTGGCGTCGAACTTCACCCATATTCGTTGACGGGCAATGTGCCGATTGCGGTGCCGGGTTGCCAGTATTTGGCAGGTCGGCTTCGCTGAGAGAGGCGTCAGCGGAGCCGCTATGCCAGGTACTGGCAACCCGGCTTCGCGAACGACACGCCCGCCCGTATTCGGATACGTTTCGGTTGGACGAACATGGGATACCATTTCTGTCATGTTGAATCCGCAGTTGGAGACGTTCGTCGCGGTGGCTGAGCTGGGCAGTTTCAACCAGGCGGCGAAGGCTCTGTATGTGACGCCGTCGGCGGTGATCAAGCAAATCAACGGGTTGGAAACGCACTTGGGATTGCGGCTGTTCGACCGGTCGAAACGCGGCCTGACACTCACCAAGGCAGGTGAATCGCTGCTGGCGGACGCGCGGTATATGGTCGGCTATGCGAAGGATTCGCTGGAACGTGCACGTCGTGCATCGCTGGCGGATGCGGGCGAACTGGTGCGCATCGGCACCTCGCCGATGACCCCGGCCGGTTTCCTCGTCGACCTGTGGCCGGCTATCCACCGGTTGCAGCCGGAATTGAAATTCGAACTGGTGCCGTTCGAGAACACGCCACAGAACGCGCGTGAAATCCTCGGCAACTTGGGCCGCAACATCGATGTGGTGGCCGGCGTCTACGATCCGGCGTTCCTTGCAAGCCGCCATTGCGAGGCTCTGTCGCTGGACAGCGTGCCGCTACGTTGCGCGGTATCTGTGCATCATCCGCTGGCCGGCAAGCGGCGTCTGCGGTTGGCGGACCTGACCGGCTATGAGCTGATGATCATCCGTCGCGGTTGGAACCGGTCGGTGGACGCCTTGCGAGACGATCTCGAAGCGCGCCATCACGGCATCACCATTGTGGATTTCGATTTCTACAGTATCGATGTGTTCAACCAGTGCGAGCAGCGTGACGCGGCGATCCTGACCATCGACTACTGGCACGGAGTGCACCCGCTGTTCAAGGTGCTGCCAGTCGATTGGGATTACGATATCTCCTTTGGTCTGATGCACGGCCCGCAGCCTTCCGGCGCCACACAGGCCATGCTTGATGCCGTGACCAAGGTCGCCAAGATCTGACTCTCAGAAAGAGAACGGCTCGTAGCAGATGTCGTTGGCCGGGACGCCCGCTTTGCGCAGTAGTTTGGTGATGGCTCTGGTCATAGCTGCGGGTCCGGCGATGAGGTACAAAGCATCCGTTGTTATTGCGTGCCGGAGTTCTTCGGCCGTGAACTGACCGGCCTTGAGCATCGACGTATTGCCGGTAGCCTGCTGCCATGTGCTGAGCTCATTCTGGTAGAGAAGGCCGGATTGCGTGCGTGCGGAATACAGCATGGTGATACGGCGGCGATTCCGTGCGCCGTAGTGGAATATGACGGGCAGCAGTGGCGTGACGCCGATGCCGCCGGCGTAAATGATGATGGGGCGTGATGCCTCATGCTCGTCAAGGAAACGACGGTATCGACCGAACGGCGGCAGCAAGTCGACTGTCGTCCCGGGGCTGGCGGCGGATGGCAGGCGTCGGGTGAAATCGCCATCCGCGCGGATTGCGAAACGTATCACGCCGGTGCCGTCCGGCGCATTGACCATCGAGAACGGATGGTATTCACGCATGCCGCGAATAGAGGGGAAACGAATGAATGCAAAATCGCCCTCCTCCCATGAAGTCGAGGTTCGGGGGGCGGATATGCGGATCGACAATTCGACCACATTCGGCGCTATGGTACGGCATTGCGTAACCTTGCCATGCCACGCGCAGAACTGCTCGCGCGTCATGCGGTACGCATAGCAGCCCAGTACGGCTATGGTTGCGCAGTCGACCAACACGGTGAATGGCAGGACGCGTGCGATATACCGGATGAGATGGAAATGCGCCCACACGCATATCACCGCAACCAGTAGAATACGATGCAGCCATACCGTGAACTCATGGCGGAACGTATGCTCCAGTTTGCGGCGGAGCCAACCGATTGGTGGCACTCTGTCCGCCACTGGCCTGGCCATGAACATCAGTGCCAGAATCGCGAGAACAACCATTAGCCAGAATGCGATATCGCCCAGCGTTTTCGGCAACCCGTACGCGGGCAGATCGACGCGGTGCAAGGCGGCCAGCAACAACGCCATCATACCGAGCGTCCCGTGCATGACGTACATATGTGGCAGTCCGATGAGTCTATCGAGCCAGTGTGGCCGGCAGCTCAGGTACACGGACTCCAACATCCACACATACGCGATGATGCCCAACGTGATTGGCGTCATCATCATCTCCCGATACACTGGCGCGATGAACACAGCCAGTACCGCCACGAACGGCATAGGCACTGTGAACAGTGCGATCAGCCAGGCAACGGCCATCCGGTGAGATACGCAATGTGCGTGGTGCATTGAACTTCCTGGTTCGAGTTAATCGGCAAATACTGTTTAGTGGAGCTTGGCCACGTATTCGACGGATTCGGGAGTGCGATGGTCGAAGAACTGGCTGGTTGCCGTATCGAGCTTGGCGATGGCGGCCATTTCGTCGGGGGTGAGCTGGAAGTCGAACAGGTTGAGGTTTTCAGCCATACGTTCTTTGCGCGTGGTTTTGGAAATCGGCACGATGCCGCGCTGGATGAGCCAACGCAGCACGACTTGGCCTACCGACTTGCCGTGGTTCTCGCCAATTGCGGTCAGCTCCGGATTGGTGAACAGACCGCCCCGGCCCTCGGCGAACGGTGCCCACGCCTCGACCTGCACGCCGTATTTGGCGGCCCACTTCAAGGACTCGTTCTTCTGGTCGAACGGGTTGACCTCGATCTGGTCCACGGCCGGCACCACGTCCGCATGCAGGGCAAGGTCGACGAGACGGTCGGGGTAGAAGTTGCTCACGCCGATCGCGCGAATACGGCCGGCCTGATACAGCTCGGTCATCGCGCGATACGTGCCGTAATAGTCGCCGTACGGCTGGTGGATGAGCACGAGGTCGAGATAGCCGAGACCGAGCTTGCGCATCGATTCCGCCAGTGAGTCCTTGGCCGGCTCGTATCCGGCGGCATTGAGCCAGACCTTAGTGGTGATGAACAGTTCGTCGCGGCTGACGATGCCCTCATCGATGGCGCGGGCGATGCCCCGGCCTACCGCTTCCTCGTTGTAGTAGGACTGGGCGGTGTCGATGAGGCGATAGCCGGAGGCGATTGCGTCGTAGACCACGCGGGCGCACTCGTCGGCATCCTTGATTTGGAAGACGCCGAAGCCGGCGGCGGGCATCTTGATGCCATTGTTCAGGGTGATGTATTCCATGATTGCTCCTTGTATTGTGGGAATAGAGTTACTTCGCTTGGTGGCCGCCGAACACGGCGGACATGGGAATCGAGTCGAGCGCGGCGTCCAGCCCACGCACCTCGTCGGCGGACAATTGGATATCCGCGGCCTGTGCATTTTCCTGCAGTCGCTCAATCTTGCGGCTACCGGGAATCGGCACGATCCAGGGCTTCCTGCACAGCATCCACGCGAGCGAGATTTGCGCGCTGGTCGCATGCTTGGAGTCGGCCATGTCGGCGATCAGACGCAGCAGCTCACGGTTCTGTCGCACGGCTTCAGGTGTGAACTGCGGCATGTCACTGCGGTAGTCGGTGCCCGGCGTGAACCGGTCCTGACCCAGATATTTACCGGTCAGGAAGCCGTTGGCCATAGGGGAGAAGGCAACAAAACCGATGCCTAACTCCTCCAATACGGGGAACAGTGACTCGTACTTACGAGCCATCATCGAATACCGGTTCTCCGCGGCCGTGAGCGGGCAGACCGCATGCGCGCGTCGAATCGCATTTTCGTCAGCTTCGGAAATCCCCCAGTGGGCGATTTTGCCTTCGTCGATTAGCTCGCTCATCACGCCGGCCACATCCTCGACCGGCACCTGCGGGTCAAGCCGATGCTGGTAATACAGATCGATGCGTTCGGTGCCGAGCCGCTTGAGCGAGCCCTCGACCGACTGGCGGATGACCTCGGGGCGGGCGTCCGGAATCGGTGCGCCGGTGCTCACATGCTCCAGATGCACGCCGAACTTCGTGGCAATGACCACACGATCGCGCACCTCGCGCAACGCCTTGCCCACCAGTTCCTCGTTGACATATGGTCCGTACACTTCGGCTGTGTCGAAGAACGTGTAACCCATGTTCACGGCCTCGAGAATCGCCTTGATGGCTTCCTTCTCATCGGTCGGCTCGCCGTAGCCGTGCGAGAATCCCATGCAGCCCAAGCCGATGGCCGAGACCTCCAGATTCTTGCCCAATGTGCGTGTATGCATGGCTGTGACATATTCCTTTCTTGTGTGGTGGCGTGTTAAGGGATGATTCGTCAGTATCCGAGTTCCTGGAGCCAGGCGGACACCCGATCCGGCGTGGACTCCATATCGTTGCGGGAGATGGACAGCGCGTTTTCGACCACCGTGGCATCCGGCAACGTGCGTGTGATTGATTCGACCGTGCCGGCCAGCCCGGAACCGCCGTGAGAACTGAACGGAATCACAGTCTTGCCGGCGAAATCATTGGATTCCATGAACGTGTAGAGAATCTGCGGCATATCCGACCACCAGATCGGGTAGCCGAGGAACACCGTGTCGTACTGGTCGAAATTCTCGACGTTCGCGGCCAATTCGGGGCGGGCGTTATCACGTTGCTCCTGCAATGCGACTTCGGTAAGCGCGTCGTGATCAGTGGTGTACGGGGTTGCCGGTTCGATGCGGAACAGGTCGGCGCCGGTCGAATCGGCGATGGTCATCGCCATGTACTGCACGTTGCCGAGATTCTCGCCATCCACGGTAACGGTGCTGTCATCCGTTTCGCTGTCCGGCAGGGAGAAGTACGCGACCAGCGTCTTACCGTCGCCGCTGCCGGCAACGGTCTCGCCAGTAGTCGCATTCTGCGACGCCGAACCGGACGAGGCGCTACCCGAGCTGGAATCATTGCCGGTCGATGATCCACCGGAGGTTTCTCCGCATCCGGCGAAGACGAACAATGATGCCGCGGCCAGTAGAGTGACGGCTGTTTTCCTCATCATGATAATGTCCTTACTGTGGTGCATTAAATATGTTTGGTGTCCGGTATTCTGTTGGTACCGTTTGTGATTACCACGATAAGGAAAAACCATTCTGTGAAAACGTGTTTTATAGGGTCAATCAGCATTTAACTGTTTCCAAAATGGAATAAGCGTTGGTTGGAGCATTCGCTGGTTGCCACGGCCGTGGCTGACCGCTGCCGGCACGAGCGCCGCCGTGCTTCTCGGCGACCTGTTCCGTCTGCGAGCGCAGGCGGCAAGTCTGTTCCTGCTCATGCTGTGCCTGTGGCGGTCGTCGTTCGCATGTTCGATGCTGATCTATACCGTGGCGGCTGTATTCAGCGTTTTCGTGTAGGATCGGCAGTTTTTATACTTCTGTTTTCGTGAATGATCAGCTACTTCTATACTTCTGTTTTCGTGTAAAATGGCATATATCTATACTGTTGTTTTCGTGTAATGAGGTGATTGCTCATGTTGAAGCGCAAAGTGCTGGATAAGCTGATCGCATGGCAACAAAAAGCGGGCGGGCGTGAGGCGCTTCTCATTGAAGGTGCTCGCCGTGTGGGCAAAAGCACCATTGCCAAAGAATTCGGCCGCACTCAGTACAAGTCGTATATTCTCGTCGATTTCGCGCGTTTGCCGCGTGACGTTCGCGACATCTTCGAAAACCAGCGTGACGACTTTGACACATTTTTCATGCTGCTGTCTGCGTATTACCGTACGCGACTGTATAAGCGGGAATCGCTGATTATTTTCGATGAGGTTCAGCGGTATCCGGCGGCGAGGGAACTCATCAAATATCTGGTTGCGGATGGCCGGTATGACTATGTGGAAACTGGTTCGCTGATCTCCATCAAGCGGAACGTGGCGAATATCGTCATCCCCTCCGAGGAGCGGAAAATGGATATGGGGCCGCTCGATTTTGAGGAGTTCTGCTGGGCCATGGGGGAGGAGCTGCTTGTTGAAACGATTCGCAAATCGTTCGAGAGTTTGATCCCATTGCCTGATGCGCTGCATAAGCGGGCAATGAGACTATGGCGTGAATACTTGTTGGTGGGCGGCATGCCGCAGGCTGTTGCCGATTATGTCGAGTATCGCGATTTTGGCGAGGTGGATTCAATCAAGCGCGGTATTCTGCAACTGTACAGCGATGATACCGGCAAGTTCGCCAATGGCGATGCCGGCCGCGTGAGGGGCATTTTCGCTCAGATTCCAGGGCAGCTGTCCAAGCATGAGAAACGATTCACTCTGGCATCGGTCAACAAGGATGCTCGATCCCGCGAATACGATTCGGCATTCTTCTGGTTGGAAGACGCCCGCTTGGTGAACCTGTGCCGTAATTCGACTGACCCTTTGGTAGAGCTGGGATTGTACGAAGATAACGATTCGTTCAAATGCTATATGGCAGATACCGGCTTACTGGTGTCGCAGGCGTTTGCCGACCGAGAGACAACGCCGGATGATGTGTATCGGGATATTCTGTTCGATAAACTCTCGCTCAACGAAGGAATGTTGGTGGAGAATGCGGTCGCTCAGCAGTTCCGAGCGAATGGGCGCAAGCTGTATTTCTTCTCGCGCTCGGATAGGGCGGATGCCTCGAAGACCATGGAGATAGACTTCCTCATCGTTCGGGAATACGATAATGCCGCGATGAAACCTCGTATCAGTCCAATTGAAGTGAAATCCACGAAACGATACGGCGTATCTTCGCTCGACAAATTCCGTAAAACATATGCCCAGCGATTGGGCAAGGAATACGTTCTGCATCCCCGCCAACTTGAAGTGGATGGAGAACGTATCAAGCTGCCGCTGTATATGGCCCACTGCCTGTGATGCGGGGAACTTGATCGTGCCGGGCGCGCACCCATTGAAACTGTGTCATACTTTTGATACACTTTAAACTGTATTAGAAATATGACACAGTTTGCTGCCGAACATCAGGAAGCCGTGCCGTGACCGTATGTGACGGGAGTATGGGGATGCTGTTTTCTCAATCGTGGATAGTGATGGCCATGGCGATATGGCTGCTGATGATTGTGCTGACCGTCGCGGTGCTGACGCTGGTGGTGCGGGCGCTCCGGCATATGAACCGGGAGCCGTCGTTGACCGCGATCACACCGGCGCAGGGCGAGTTCTTGAATGCGGGGCCGGTGCGCGCGGCCCGCAGGCGCATGCTGGCGGCCGTTGCCGCCGGCGTCGTGGTGCTGGTCGTGGGTCTGGCGGTCAATGATGCGATATCCCCGCTCTATCGGATAGCGTCCGTAACGCCCGGGCTTGCGGCGTCGGCGGTGATGCTGGTGCTGGCCTTGCCGTTCCCCGAATCGTCCGTGGGGATCGGCGGCGGGGGAGTGCGCGTGGCGTCGCTGCGGTCGCGCGAACCGTGGGCGTACGCGCGCCGGTATGTGCTGATCCAGCCGGTTCTTGCCGCCGTGCTGCTCATCGCGTATCTGTGCTTCACCATGGCCACGGCCAGTCCGGACGATTCTGGCCTGATGCGCAGCATCTCGCTGACGTATGGGCGTGACGGTGAGCTGACCGGCAGCGCGGGTCCGTATCCGGGCTCGTATTACTCGGTGCCGCTGATCGCCGTTACCGTGCTGCTGCTGGCGCTCACATGCTGCGCGCTATGGCGGATCGCGCACACGCCCAGTGTGCCGGATGAACGGTATGCGCATGCCGATCGGCTGTGGCGCGTGGCGTTGACGCGCTTTACGGTGTTCCTGTCCGTCGGCTCCATGCTGGCCTATGCCGTGGCGGTGCTGCTGGTCGCCGGCTCTGCGGTGGTGCGGGTCGGCACCAATGGCGGTACGTGGCCGGCTTCGTATGCGGATGACGTGTACCCGACCTTGGGCTGGGCGCAGATCGTGGTCGGCGATGTGCTGGCCATCGCCGCGTTGGCGTTTCTGGTCATGGCGGTCATGTCGGCGGTTCGCCTGTGGATGGCGCCGAAGCGGCTCGAAACGTTCGGGGGTCGGTCGTGAACGGTGGCGACGAGCTGCGGCTGGTGATTCGCGAATCGTCGCCGACGCCGGTGTATGAGCAGATCCGCGCTCAGATCGAAGGCATGGTTCGGGTCGGCGCGTTGCATGATGGCGACCGTCTGCCGTCGGTCCGCCAGCTTGCCGGCGATCTGCGCATCGCGCCGGGGACCGTGGCCAAGGCATACGCCGAACTCGCCGACTGCGGCATCATCGACACCGGTGCCGGCCGCGCGGCGCGTGTGAAACGGATCAAGCCGATTCCCGAACCGTTGATGCGCGCGGCCAAAACCTATGCCGACGAGGCCCGCCGGCTTGGCGCGAGCCTCGATGACGCCTTCAACGTCCTGCGTGCGCAGTGGTAAAAGCACGCGCCGATGCGAAGTCTACACGGGGTGCACCGTCAGCGAAAAGTCGCCGATGGTGCTGATGGTCGAGGGCGAGGCCAGATCGCAGACATCTCGCAAGCAGTACGTGGCATACAGTGGGAGATAGGTTGTTCCGCCGTCCTGCGCGATATTGGAGCGGGACAGCACCACGCCCTGCGAGACGCGATATTCGGCATTGGCCAGTACGGCATCAATGGCGGCGTGCGTGCGGTAGCTTCGCCCCGACTTGACCTCGAACGGCATTACGGAATCGGTATTCGTATCTGCGATGAAATCAACTTCGCCATGTTTCTTCGCCATGTAGTAATACAGCGGAATGCCTTGCGCCGTCAGCTCCTGAGCGATTACGTTCTCGTAGATGGCGCCCAGGTTCGGGGATGAATCATCGAGGTATGCGGCCTGAGCGGTCGGCTGCGGGTATCGTGCCATGAGCATGCCGGTATCAGACTGATACAGTTTGAACTTCGGCGATTGCGCCGTGCGTTTCAATGGCAATTTCGGTTCGGTGACGCAGTCAGTTTTCAATGCCACGCCCGCATCGACAAGCCAGAGAAAATCCTTCTGATTGCGATCGTACCGGGCGCCGGGGCTGATGGAGGAGACGGCGAATCTGCCGTTGCCGTCGGTCAGCTGAGTGGGGAGCTGATCGAAGATCTCCTGCACCTGCAATGCACGATTGCCCGCGTACTGCGAGATATCGTGTCGATATTGCCGGTTCAGCTCGTGCTGCACCGCGCGCACAGCCGCCAAATCACCTTTGGTGTCCAGAAAACGTTGCACGACTTCCGGCATGCCGCCGACCACCAGATAGGTGCGGAAGTTCGTCATCATCGCATCGTGAACATACTGGTCGATCGGTGTGACCGACCGGCAGGACTCTCGGATGCTTTCAAGTGTCGTCTTCCGTACGCCGATAGCCCAGCAGAATTCCTCGAAATCCATGGGACGCATGGTTTTTTCGATGACCGAGCCAACGGGATAGGATCGTACGCCTTTGAATTCGGTGCCAAGCATGGAGCCGGAGAACACGTAATCGAAACGACCGTCGGCCACCAGGAACTTGACCATGGTCATCACGTCCGGGGCCTCCTGCACCTCGTCGATGAAAATCAATGTATTGCCCGGGACGAGCGTTGAAGGTGAGAACAAGGTCAGACGGCTGATGAACTCCTGCGCGTCGTTCGCCGATGCGAGCGCGCGGGCCGCCTGCCGGTTCTCGTACAGGTTGATTTCAAGGTAATGGGCGTATTCATGTTTGGCGAACTCGCGTACTGCGTAGCTCTTGCCGATCTGGCGGGCGCCGGTCAGCAGCAGTGCTTTGCCGGTGCCGCTGCGCTTCCATTCCAGCAGATCGTTCGAGATTTTGCGCTCAAGCATGGCAGTTCCTTTCCGAATCCCTTACGAGAGTAACATTTTCCATCCTGTTTGTACAAAATACCGCATTTTGAAATGGGGTTTTGGTGCAAAATACCGAATTTTAAAGTAGGGTTTTGGTGCAAAATACCGTTCAAAATGTCGTGCAGAATGCTGCGCGCATGGCGTCTCAAAAGTGTAGGCAAGGGGCGTATGCGGCTGTGTGATCATGCAGCTGGCTGTGGCGATGCGGTGCTGGAGCGCCGCCGTGCGATTCGTTCGCGGCCTATGCGCGATCGTCCGCCATGCGCCTGCGCCTGAGATGTTGCGATAGGCGGTTCCCGTTTGCCGGCGTTTTCGGCGGTGGTGATCGGTATGCCGTCGGAGGAGGCTTCGATGATGCGCTGCAGGTAGCCGTATTGGGTGCGCGGCTCGTCGTCGTTCAGGCAATCCAGTATGGAGGAGGGTCGATCGGGTTTGTCCCCAAGCAGATCGGCGGCTTTGCGACCGCGATTGGTGAGGCTGACCATCATGACCCGGCTGTCCTGCTTGGGTGGGCGGCGGCTGATGTGGCCACTGGCGAGCAAGGGAATGGGTGATGATCGGTTCTCCGGTGAACGGGTGCACGGCGAGAGTGGCGTCTGCATTGGTACTGCGGCTGATGTGTTGTGGCGGATCCTCCCATACGCACAAGGTATGGCTGGGCATTGGGCAAACCTATTGGATATGGCAGCGCGTTTGGCGTGTAATGGATGCGGGATGTGCTGCGGCGTCGGCGCCGGAAGGCAGACCGACGAACCGGACCGGCACGCAATATCGGATACGCGGCGAAGGAGCGGCTGATGGAATACACCAAGCTGGGCAACAGCGACGTGACCGTGTCCCGCATCTGCATGGGATGCATGGGATTCGGCGATGCGGCCAAGGGGCACCATTCATGGATTCTCGACGCCGACCAATCGCGCGAGATCATCGCATACGGCTTCGAGCATGGCATCACATTCTACGACACGGCCATCGGATACGCGGACGGCACCAGCGAGGAATACGTGGGCCGAGCGTTGCGTTCGATTGCCGGCAATCGTGACGAATACCAGATCACCACCAAGTTTCTGCCGCGCACGGATGCCGAAAGGGAAGCCGGCGTGACCGGTCAGCGGCACGTGGCCGCGAATCTCGACGCAAGCCTCAGGCACCTCGGCCTCGACTATGTGGACCTCTACATCTGCCACATGTGGGACTACCACACCGACATGGCCGAAGTCATGGAAGGCATGAATGAGGCGGTCAAGGCCGGCAAGGCGCGCGCCATCGGCATTTCGAACTGCTACGCCTACCAGCTCGCCAAGATGAACGCGCTCGCCGAAGCCAACGGCTGGGCGAAGTTTGTGTCCATCCAAAGCCATTACAACCTCATCGCCCGCGAAGACGAGCGCGAACTGGCCCGCCTGTGCCGGGAAGACAACATCGCCATGACCCCGTACAGCGCGCTCGCCGCCGGCCGACTGTCCCGTCTGCCCGGTGCCGAAGCCACCAAGCGACGGGTCGAGGATCAGGTGGCGCATTCCAAGTACGACGCCACCGAAGCCCAGGACGATGTGATCATCAACCGCGTGGCCGAAATCGCCCGGCGCCATGAGACCTCGATGACCGCCGTCTCGCTCGCCTGGCTGCTAGCCAAGGTCACCGCGCCCGTGGTCGGCATGACCAAGCCGCATCATGTCGATAGCGCGCTCGCCGCCGTGACGCTCAAACTCACGGATGAGGAAATCGCCTATCTGGAGGAACCGTACGTGCCGCACAAGCTCGTCGGCGTCATGGCTTTTAATCACTGATTCGGCACGGAACATGGCAAGGCCCCTGACAGCGCGGTCAGGGGCCTTAGCCGTATTTATCGGATTGTTGCCTGGCGGCGACTTGGCCACGATGAACTTCTTTGTTGGTGTGGCTTGACTGTTTCAGTCCTTAAGTCCCTTGCATAGGGGAATGAGGGCGAGCAGCAGCACGATGCCGACCAGTCCGACGATGATGCCGAAGACGAGCATGTTCCAAATCATGGTCATGCACATGCCGACACCGAGCGCCAGAGCCCCGATGATGGCCAGCAGAGTGATGCCAACCGTTTTGAAACTTAGCGGCACGAACATGGGCTTGCCTTCCATCTTGCGGCGAACCAGCAGCGTGATGAGCAGCACTACGGCGCCCACGGCTCCGATGCCGACGCCTTGGTTGAAGGCATTCCATTCCGGGAGCATGGTCATGCACATGCCGATGGCGAACAGTACTCCGCCGATGGTGCCCAGGATCATTGAGGCGAAATTCTTCTTCGTCATGATGACGACCTTTCTCGTAACTGCGTTGGAATCTTGTTGGCGGGATGTGCCCCGTCGTTGTTGACGCTGTACAAGCTACGAGTCGTCTTCCGGCCGATTGCTAACGAAATATTGATGGGATATTAAACGGTGTGTCGGGCTCAAAAACTGTCTGAAAAACCGTGAAAAACGTTGCAACCATTGGCTTTTAATAAATCGTTAATACTGGCTCAATATTGCGTTGACGATTGCTTTTAGATTCGGGCGCATATACGAATCGTGCGACCGCTGCGGTACCACATACGGCGGCGAACAACAGGAGCCCCATATGGAACAGCAAATGGCGGGCATCACCCCGGACTTCGTCGGCTATGAATACACATCCGTGCGCGCGGACGGCGCGCATGAGTCGATGGTGATCGACGCCTACCGGAATTTTGGCTGGCTGCCGGACGGTTCGCGGCGCGGCGGTGAGCTGCACTTCAAGCGTGACCGCAATCTGCTGAATCGTACCGAACTGACCCGTCTGCAGCGCCAGTTCGATTCGCATATGCGCGAGCTGGAGACCTTGGGAAAGGCTCCTGCCCGTAAATCATCGATTATCGGCTGGTGCGTCGGGCTGATCGGATGCGTGTTTCTCGGCGGGGCCACGTTCTCGTATCTGGGTGGACTGATGGGCCTGATGGTCGCGCTGGCGATCCCGGGCTTCCTCTGCTGGCTCGGTGCAGGGCCTCTCGCCAAGCGGATACGCAAGATCATGACCGAGCGCAATGAGCCGGCAATCGACCATCTGCATGATGTGAACTACGACGTATGCCGGCGTGCGAACTCCCTGCTGATGCGCGGCGACGACACCGATAGTGTCTCTAATACCGCCGATGGCAGCGAGAGCAAGACACTGGAGTAGCCTGAAATATATTGAACTTTTGAAGGAGCAGAAGGGGATGGCTATGGCAACCATCGTGGTCGTGGAGGACGAGAAGGAGCTCAACGACATCATGTGCATGTACCTGCGCGACGCGGGATACACGGTGCACGGGTGTCTGTCGGCCAACGAGGCGTACGCGGCGATGCATGGGCGAATCATCGATCTGGTGATTTCGGACATCATGATGCCCGGTCTCGATGGGTTCGAGTTTGCGGCGAAATTGCGGCAAATGGACGAGCATCTGCCGATCATCTTCGTGACCGCGCGTGACGATATGGCCTCGAAGAAGCATGGTTTCCATACCGGTGTGGATGATTATATGGTCAAGCCGGTCGAATTGGACGAGCTGGTGTTGCGCGTCGAGGCGCTTCTGCGCCGTGCGGGCATTGAGGAAAGCCACCTGCTCAAGGTGGGTGGACTGGTGCTTGACGCAGGGGAGATGTCGGCCCAATGGGACGGCAATCCGGTCGAACTGACCGTGCGCGAGTTCAATATACTGTACAAACTACTGAGCTTCCCGCGCCAGGTGTTCTCACGCGGCCAGCTCATGGACGAATTCTGGGGGCAGGACGCGGACAACAATCTGCGCGTCACCGACGTGTACATCACCCGCCTGCGTCAGAAATTCGCCGATTGCCCCTACTTCAGCATTCTGACCATGCGTGGCTTGGGCTACAAAGCCGTCCCGAATCAGTGACTTTCCATGCTGAGCCCCCTCTGATGAAGGGGCTAATGAGAATAAGAGAATCGATATGAACGAAACAGAACAGCCAGACAAGCCAGCCAAATACAGCATGATTTCCGGCCCGTTATCCGGCTGGATCGTGCTGTGGTCGTTTATCGTGTTCATTGCGGCGGCGGCCGGGCAGATGAGCCTGATCGTCTGGCTGCCGAGGCTGTTCCCGATTTTCGATGATATGGCGTACCTGCAGGCCGTCATCATTCTGGCGTACTGGCTGCTGCTGGCCGTATTATTCGCCTGGGAGACGGGTAAGCAGATCTACGATCGTGTGGAATGGCCGATGCGCAAGCTCGGCGAAGCCACCAGCCGAGTCGCCAAAGGCGATTTTTCCGTGTACGTGGCACCTCAGCATATTGAGGGGAGCCGCGACTGGAATTCGACCGATCAGATGTTCTCCGACTTCAACACCATGGTCGAGGAGCTGGGCGGCATCGAGACCATGAAAAACGATTTCGTTTCCAACGTGAGTCACGAAATCCGCAATCCCCTAGCCGTTATCAAGAATTACGCGACCATGATGCGCGACATAGACATGGACAAGGACCAGCGCGAGGAATGCGTACGGATCATCACTGCCGCGTCCGAACGACTCAACGCGCTGGTCACCAATATCCTCAAGCTCAACAAGCTTGAAAGCCAGACCATCGTTTCACAAGCCGTCGATTACGACTTGACCCGCCAGCTGACCGAAGAGATCCTCACGCTTGATGACCTGTTCACCGAAAAGAACATCGACCTGGACTGCGATCTGGAAGACCGTGCGATGGTGCACGCCGACCCCGGCATCACCACGCTCATCTGGAGCAATGTTCTTGGCAACGCGCTCAAATACACTGAGCGAGGCGGCCATGTGAGCGTGATTCAGCGCTCACAGGGCAGCATGGTGTCGGTAGAAATCAGCGACGATGGCTGCGGCATGACCCCGGACGAAGCCGCCCACATGTTCGACAAGTTCTATCAGGGCGACACCTCGCATGCCTCTCAAGGCAACGGCCTCGGCATGGCGATGGTCAGGCGCGCCGTGGACCTGAGCCGCGGCTTCATCGACGTGGCCAGCGCCAAAGGCAAAGGCACCACCATCACCGTGCGTCTGCCAGCCGCACGGTTGTAGGTCTGCCCCGCTGGCGGTGGCTGTCTGCGGATGCGAACTGGGGGTGGCAAAGCCTGATGCGGCGCGGATTCCGCAGCCACCCCTAGTTCTCCTCCACACCGCTACCACAGTTTGCGGATGCTGCGTGAGACACATGCCTGTAGAGCATGGCTGGGCATGAGACGACACTATTGGATATTGCGACGCAGGCGCGATGTAATGCAAGGTATCGGATATTGACTTCGCGTGCTTGAGGTCAGTAGAACGTTGAATATAGGGAATTTCCCCAAGGAAAGGGGTAGTGCCCGGATTCTTGCGCACTTTGGTCTTCGCCCGTTCCTGTGGCGGTGATCAGTGCGCTGCTGGTACGTTCTCACCGAGTCTTGACATGTCGAGGTAGCGTCGTGTCGACCATTCGTTGGAGGTCACGTAGCGGATGCGCGCGCATATGAGCATGAGCGCGCTGCGTCCGTCGGGGAAGCTGCCGACCACGCGCGTGCGCCGGCGGATCTCGCGGTTGAGGCGTTCGATCATGTTGTTCGTGCGGATGCGGCGGCGATGCTCGCGGGGGTAGCCGTCGAGCAGGTAGGTCGTGGTCTCGCCGATGCCCTCACGAAGGCATTCGGCGGCCTCCCCCGAGCTTCCTCGAATCCATCTCCTCGGCGACGGATTCCGCCTTCTCCAGCGCCTTGCCGCGGGTCTCCATGGAGAACACGGCCTTCAGGGCGTCCGCGGCCCAATCCCTGTTCCCGGGGTTGACCCTGGCAAGGATGTTGCGCTCGAAGTGCACCATGCACCGCTGATGACGCGCCCCGGGCAGCAATTCGCCCACGGCGGCGACCAGCCCCGCACACCGGTCTCCCGTCACCAATCGCACGCCCCTCAACCCTCGTGCGAGCATGCCTTTGATGAACGAGCGCCAGCTTTCCGCGTCCTCCTTCATGCCCTCCGCCACCGAAAGCACCTCGCGCCGCCCGTCGGCACCGACGCCGATGGCCACCAGCACGCTCACGTTCTCCACGCTGCCTCCCCAGCAGCGCTTGTGCCACACGCCGTCCATGAACACGTACGCATACTCCTGTTCCAACGGACGCTCCCGCCATGCGTCAATGTCCGCGTACACCTTCCTGAGCTTGTCGCTCAGGGTCTGCGAGGGCATGCGATCGCCCCACAACAACTGGGCGACATCATCGACCTGCCGGGTGCTCACGCCGGCCAGGTACATGTCGATCAGCGCCTCCCCGGGCGCTCTCCTCACGGCGCCGGTAGCGTTCGATCACCGCCGACTCGAACACCGCCCCTTTCAGTTTCGGTACTTTGAGGCTCATCTTGCCGGCCTTGACGGTCAGGTCCCGCCCGTAGTGGCCGGCCCGGTACGCCTTCCGCTTCCCGCTGCGCTCGTATCGGGCGGCGCCGGTGATCTCGTAGGCCTGAAGCGTCGGGCATCGCGTTCAACGTCTCCTCGACGCTTTTGCGGACCATCCGGTCCAGGGTGGTCTCCAACATGGCCTGGTCGACCTGTAGAATCTGCTGTGACATGGCTTCGTGCCCTCGTTTCCAATCGCGATTTGTTTTGTTTGGCGACAGAAAATCGTACACAGGACACGGGCCATGCCCTATTCCAAGCCCTCAACCAATTTGCGCAATAATTCGGACGTTATCCAAGAAGGAATGCATCTCCATCATATTAATCCTCTCCTTTCCGTTAGATTAGGTCCATCTTTTGAGCAATCTCAATATTGACCATCAATACATTGACTGTTTCTTCACCGAAAATGCCAAGAAACTTGCCATCCGTATTGTTTCTAACAATATCTCGAACAGTGTCTTCACTCAGCCCAGATGCTTCCACAATTCTGGGAATTTGAATTTCAGCTGATTCGGGAGAAATATGTGGGTCCAAACCGGAACCAGAAGCAGTCAACAAATCGGTAGGAATATCTTCCCGTTTTACTTCGGGGTTCTTCTCCAAAAATGATTCAATATCTGCTTCCACACGTTCCGTCAGTGCAGGATTAGAGGGCGCATAGTTATTGGATCCAGATCCGAGCCCCGGAAATTCTGTTTCGTCCCGATAATACTGCTTTCCATTCTCACCCTCGGTATAGACATTATAGTGGTAAGCAGAAGGACGGCTCCACATGTAGTAATCCTCTGTAAATTCCTGTCCTACATATTTTGCGCCAACTGTTTGGCCATTTACGGTAATGAGATTTCCTCCCGCTTGATTCGGGAAAATCAAGGCGGATAATCCAGTTAATAGGCAGGGAAACAAAAGTCCGCAAATTAGCATTAAAACAACTGTAACTGTAACTGCTTGTCGTGTCCCGTGCAGCAAGTTTTTCACTGATTCTTTCATAACACAAGCATCCTTTCTTAAAGCCCAAAACCAATTAAAGTAAGCAGAGGAGCAATGATCATATCAATAATTTTAATTCCGATAAAAGGAGTAATCATGCCGCCTAAGCCATAAATCAGCATATTTCTTGCCAGCATCTTTCCAGAAGACATCGGACGATATTTAACACCTTTCATAGCCAGAGGAATCAGGCATGGAATGATAATAGCGTTAAAGATTAAGGCGGACAAAATGGCGCTGTAAGGGGTAGCCAGGTGCATAATGTTCAAAACCTGAAGCTGAGGAATCGCCATCATAAACATCGCAGGAATAATTGCGAAATATTTTGCAATATCGTTTGCAATGGAGAATGTGGTAAGACTTCCTCGTGTAATAAGAAGCTGTTTACCAATTTCCACAACTTCCAAAATCTTTGTGGGATCGGAATCCAGATCGACCATGTTGGCAGCTTCTTTTGCGGCAGTAGTACCGCTGTTCATTGCCAAGCCGACATTTGCTTGAGCCAATGCAGGGGCATCGTTTGTGCCATCGCCTGTCATGGCTACAATTTTTCCTTCAGACTGTTCTTTCTTAATTACGTCAATTTTGTCCTCCGGTTTGCATTCTGCAATGAATCCGTCAACACCGGCTTCCTTTGCAATAGTAGCAGCAGTAAGCGGATTATCGCCGGTGCACATGATCGTTTTGATGCCAATGGCGCGCAGCCGCTCAAAACGCTCTACCATACCGGGCTTTACAGTATCTTTCAGATAAATGACACCTAAAATCCGATCACCCTCACAGACAGTAAGGGGTGTGCCGCCTAAGCTGGAAATCTTATCAACCTGTTCATGGAGATCTTCAGGAATTACTCCTCCAGGAGATTTCACATACTGCTCAATCGCTTCTGCTGCGCCTTTACGAACCTTTGTGCCATCCGGAAGATTGACGCCGCTCATTCGAGTCTGCGCGGTAAATTCAATAAATTCCGAACCGGAAATTTCTTCGCTGTTATCGCCCAAACGACGGGCAAGCTCCAAGGTAGATTTGCCTTCAGGGGTTTCGTCATGCAGGCTGGTGAGTGCTGCGCAGCGGATCAAATCACTGCGGTTTGCACCGCCTACCGGAAAGAAATCAGCAGCAAGACGGTTACCATATGTGATTGTACCAGTTTTATCAAGAATCATGGTATCTACGTCGCCGCAAGCCTCCACAGCTTTACCGGACATAGCGATAACATTAAAGCGGGTAACACGATCCATGCCAGCAATACCGATTGCAGAAAGCAGGCCGCCAATGGTGGTAGGAATCAGACAGACAGCCAAGGCGATTAGAGTGGAGGTTTGCAGCTGCACACCGGAATAAATACCAATAGGATACAGGGTTACAATGACGATCATAAAGATAATGGTCAGAGATACCAACAGAGTGCTCAGCGCAATTTCATTCGGAGTCTTCTTACGAGAAGCACCCTCTACCAGTGCAATCATACGGTCAAGAAAGCTGTTACCTGCATCGGAAGTAATACGGATTTTCAGCCAGTCAGATACAATCGTAGTACCACCGGTAACGGAGCAGAAGTCACCGCCGGATTCCCGAACAACGGGAGCAGATTCACCCGTAATGGCAGATTCATCCACAGAAGCAATGCCTTCAATGACCTCTCCGTCGCCGGGGATAATTTCACCGGCAGAAACCATTACAACATCGCCTTTTTTCAGTTCGCTGGAAAGAACAACCTTTTCTGTCCCGTCTTCCATGAGCAAACGGGCTTTGGTATCTTTCTGCGTTTTTTTGAGGCTTGCTGCTTGTGCTTTGCCGCGACCTTCTGCAACAGATTCAGCGAAGTTTGCAAACAAAACGGTGATGAATAGCACTACACAGACGATAATATTGTAAACTCTCAAATTGGTGCCATCGCTTACATCACCAAACAACCCGGGGAAAAAGGAAAGAATCAGGGTAATAAAACATCCTACTTCCACCACGAACATGACGGGATTTTTCGTCATGTACACGGGATTTAATTTTGTAAAGGAGCCGATAATCGCCTGACGGAATATTTCAGGTGTAATCAGTTTCTGATTTTTCTTGCTCATAAAAGTTCTTCCTTATGCCCAAAGGGTCAAATGTTCCGCAATGGGGCCAAGTGCAAGTACCGGGAAAAATGTCAGCGCTGCAAAGATGTAAACAACAAACACCAGAATTACAGCAAAGCTTACAGTATCAGTATGCAGGGTACCCGCAAATTCGTTCACAAAGCGTTTTTTCATCAAAGATCCTGCAATCGCCAGCTGAATGACAATGGAGAGATAGCGACCGAAGAACATAGCAAGACCTGTGGTGATATTCCAGAACATTGTGTTGTCAGCCAAGCCCTCAAATCCGGAACCATTGTTTGCGGCAGAAGAAGCATACTCATAAAGCACCTGAGAAAATCCATGAAATCCCGGATTTGTAATTCCTTCCATTCCAGCCTGCGTTCCAACGGCCAAAGCAGAGAACGCCAGAATCAACAGCGGATGAATGATGATACACAGGGCAGTCAGCTTCATCTCACGGCCTTCAATCTTTTTGCCCAGATATTCAGGTGTACGACCAATCATCAGACCGCAGATAAATACCGCCAAGATTGCATACATGATCATGTTCATGAGCCCAACACCCTTACCGCCAAACACAACGTTGAGCATCATGTGAAGCATCGGGATCATGCCGCCCAAGGGGGTTAAGGTATCATGCATGTTATTCACAGTACCGGTTGTAAAGGATGTTGTAGTGGTGGTAAACATTGCAGACTGTGCAATACCGAAGCGGACTTCCTTACCTTCCATACTACCCATAGACTGGCTTAAACCAACATCCGCAAGTGCAGGATTTCCCTGGCTCTCTGCCCAGAAGCATACAGAAAGACCAATCAGGAAAATAATACCCATAGCAGCGAAAATGCTGCGGCCTTCACGACCATACATCCATACGGTAAAGCTCTTGCGAATTTTGCGCTGAGACTCAAATGCCTGCTCTGCATCCAGACCAGACTTTGCCTGTGCCATTTCACGCTTGCGGTCACGCACCATTTTGCCAAAGGTGATAACGCACGCACCCGGCAGCAGCATCATGGAATAAAGCTCAATCAGATTGGTAATGATGGTTGGATTCTCAATAGGTGTACTGGAGTTTGCACCCAAAAATCCACCGCCGTTTGTTCCAAAATGCTTGATGATTTCCAATGCTGCAACAGGGCCCATTGCAATTACTTGTTTGGCTCCTTCAATGGTATCTACCATAACATTTCCGGAGAAATTCTGCGGAACGCCCTGCCATACCAGCAACAAACCGCCGACGATAGAAAAAGGCAACAGCACACGAGTAGTGATGCGAACCAGATCTGCGAAAAAGTTTCCTACATTGTCTTTTGTTTTTCCGGCCAAGCCACGGATGAATGCAACACAAGCAGCATATCCGCTTGCTGCAGAAACGAACATCATAAATGTAATGACCAACATCTGAGATAAGTAAGACAACCCAGACTCACCGGAATAGTGCTGGAGATTGGTGTTGGTCATGAAGCTGATAATTGTATTGAAGGAAAGGGATTCCTCCATACCTCCGATTCCGTTGGGATTGAAAAGGGCGATACTTTGAATTCTCAAAATGATGTATCCCAGAAGAATCATTACACCGTTTGTTGCAAGTAAAGCCAAAGCGTATTTTTTCCAGTTCATTCCGTTTTGCGGTTTAATGCCGCTGATTTTATAGATAACGCCGTCTACACGGTCAAAAACCGGATCGGCAAAAGTATGTTTTCCAGCTGCGATATGATAAACATAAACACCTACTGGAACTACCATTATCAGATAAAGGATAATGGTCAATATAATTTGTAGCATGATAATTTCCTCCTGCTGGTTTAAAATTTTTCTGGGTGTACCAATGCATAAACTAAATATCCACCCAGCAGTAAAACAATAATTCCAAGAACAATCATGTTCTTTCCTCCTTATTCATTTCGATCTACTTGCTTTTGGCACCAGCTGATTAACAAAAAAACGAGCCCGACACAGCCTGCCAAAATTGCTATCATGATAAAATCCATCATAACGGTATCCTCCTCTTTGGTTTTACACAAAATATTGTAGCAGTTTTACTGTGAAATTGGTCTTAGCTTTTTTTATATCAGATAAAGATTGCATTAAGAAAAGCGTCTGGCCCCATCAGGTCAGACGCTTTCAAATTTTTATCTATCGAATAGAATCAGAGGGAGATAAAGCTCTACTTGTAGTCATGAAGCTTTTGTTCATAGATATACAGTACACATTTCCAACTTGGATTTTTATATAAACATACTCGATGAACAAAAATAACGTTGCCCATTTATGCGAGATGGACAACGTTATTAAGGAATTTTAATTTATAGACTTTTCTTTATTGCCGTATCATTCGATACCCTACACCAATATGTGTTTGAATATATTGAGGGGCAGAAGGATTTTTCTCAATCTTTTTCCGCAGAGTAGCCATAAACACCCGCAAAGAAGGTGTATCTGATGCAGATGCGATTCCCCATACTTCTTTTAAAATGTAATTATGGGTCAAAACTTTCCCGGTATTTTTAGCAAGAACACAAAGCAGTTTGTATTCAATAGGAGTCAAATGAATCTCTTTTTCATCCATATATGCGCATCCAGCAGCAAGATCAATGGTCAATTCTCCATTGCGGTATACACTGGTTTGTACTTGGGAAGAAGCTTCATCTGTCCTGCTTCTGCGTAAAGCCACGCGAAGTCGGGCCAAAAGTTCATCAATACTGAATGGTTTTGTTAAATAATCATCTGCCCCAGCATCTAATGCTTCTACCTTGTCCTGATCCTCGCTTCTAGCGCTTACGACGATAATAGGGACATTGCTCCATCCACGAACTTTTTGGATAATTTCAGCCCCATCCATATCCGGTAAACCTAAATCCAAAATAATGACATCAGCGTTATAGGACACCGCATCCAAAAGAGCGCCTGTTCCATTTTTCGCAGTATGATACTGATAATCCTGTGTATCCAACGTTGTTCGTATCAGGTTTGTGATAGCCGGATCATCCTCTATCACAAGAATTTTTGGTTTATACATGATCAAATTTCACTTCCTCTAAAGGTAATGTAAAGGAGAACACCGCACCATGCGGTTTATTATCGCTGACTGAAATTTCTCCTCCGTGAGCGTCTACAATAGATTTACATAAGCTCAAGCCCAAGCCTAACCCTCTGCGGCTGTCTGCTTTGCCGATACCTGCCGTGTAAAACATATCAAATAAATGCAGCTTGGCTTCATCTGAAATACCCGGTCCGTCATCTGCAATACGGATACGAACCATTTTCTTCTCTTTTTTCGCTGATAAACAGATATGAGAACCTTCCGGCGTATATTTAATGGCGTCATTTACAATGTTGATAATCACTTGAACAATTAACCGAACATCCATTTTCGCCATTAAAAGATCATCCGCAAGCTCTACCGATATCTCATGTTCAGCTGCTTTCCGGTCCACATGAGATATCGCCTCCCGAAACACATCGTCGATTAGTTCCGCATTCATCTGAAGATGCATTGTTCCGTTTTCAATCCGGGTAATCGACAAAAGATTTTCCGTGAGATTTACAAGCCACATCGAGTCATCATAAATAGAACTATAGATCTCCTGTTTTTTGCTTTCATCCAGCAAAATGCTTTTTTCCATTAAAACACCGGCATTACCGCTGATACTGGTAAGCGGCGTACGAAGGTCATGAGAAATCGCACGCAATAAATTGGAACGAAGACGTTCTCTCTGTGTTTCCATTTCAATCGCTTGTTTTTCAGCCCGAAGTCTGCGGCGTTCTAATATCAATCCGCATTCGTTTAAAAGTGCAATCAGCAAATTTTTCTCAAACACATCCAACGGCGGATAGTATTTGGACGGAATCCCTATCACGCCCATCACTTCCTGATTCCCTCGGACGGATAAATATAGATTCTGTGCGTGAGATAATGTATTAGTAGTTGCTCCGGCGTGTTTGTTATTTTTTACAACCCAGTCTGCAACGCCTACTTCTTCCGCAGTCATTGCTCCAATCAATTTATTGGTTTCTGACTGTGGACAAACCTGAAAATCAAGTTCTTTTTCTTTTACTACCAAAGAGTACAAAATCGGCCGATCCAGAAGAGCCCGTACCTGTTCTGCTGCAAGAGCAATAATTTCCTGTTCATCCCGCCCTTGCTGCATCTTCTGGCTGCTATTCATCAGAAGCTCCATATAGTAAGCTTTTTGAGCAGATTGGCGAGCCTGTTTTTTTACAGGGATAGCTAATGTACTAGAAATAATACTGGCTACCAACATAATCAAGAAGGTAACCGGATAGTCAGGATCGGTGGCTTCTAATGAAAATCTTGGAACTGTAAAAAAGAAATTAAAGGAAATGACGCTGAGCAGTGATGCAAGCGCACCGTATAAATGACCATGCGTCCAAATTGCGGTAAGTAAAACTCCCAAAATATACACAGTAATGATATTCGCTTCCCGAAGACCAGCGGTGTAAAATCCAAAACTGATGATTGTTGCACAAAGTGTAATCAGTACAACTTTCAGCAGATCAATCCACCTAAATTTCGGTTCCTCTTTTCGAAGTGAATTAAATTTCTTCTTATAGAGCGGCTGAGTATCCGGAATGATATAAATATCAATATCTCCAGCTAATTTTGTCAATTTGTCGGCTAATGTCTTACTCCGTAAAAATATTGTGGATTTGTGATTTGTTCTTCCCAGAACAATTTTCGTAATACCGCTAACCTTAGCATATTCTGCAATTTGTACAGCCGGATCATCACCATAAACAGTAGAAATTTGAGCCCCTAATTGCTCTGCAAGCCGAAGATTATCCCGTAATCTTTTTAAGCTGTCACCTTTCAATTCTTTTGTTTCAGGAGTTTCAACAAACAAAGCTGTAAATCCACTGTGGAATGCCTCTGCCATACGAGCAGCTGTTCGGATTACTTTGGCGTTGGAAGGAGAGTTTGAAAGACAAATTAAAATATGCTCTCCTGCTTTGGCAACTGTTTCATTTCCGCTTTTTTGAGCGTTCCGACTTAATCGATCAGCAGTACGACGCAAAGCAATTTCACGAAGCGCCGCCAAATTATCTCTTGTAAAGAAATGATTGAGCGCACGGGAAGCCTGACTTTTACGATATACTTTTCCCGACTGTAACCGGGCAATTAAATCGTCCGGTTCAATATCAACCAGTTCCACTTGATCTGCAGAGTCAAACACAGAGTCGGGAATTCGTTCACTGACGGCAACTTGTGTAATAGAAGCCACCAAGTCATTTAAAGATTCCAAATGCTGAACATTAACGGTTGTATAAACATCGATGCCTGCCCGCAGGAGTTCTTCCACGTCTTGATACCGTTTAGCATGACGGCATCCTGCCGCATTGCTGTGTGCTAATTCATCTACAAGCACTATTTGAGGATGACGTTTAAGAGAAGCATCTAAATCGAATTCTTTGAGTTTAATTCCTTTATAATCAACTTCTTTGTTGGGAAGTTGTTCTGATCCTTCGAGCAATGCAAGCGTATCAGGTCTGGTGTGACGCTCAATATACCCAACTACGATATCAATCCCTTGTTTTTGTGCCTGATGTGCGGCTTTAAGCATAGCGTAGGTTTTACCGACACCTGCCGCATAACCAAAGAAAATCTTCAGACTCCCTTGTCTTTGATTGTCTATATGCTCTTTATAAGTACCTTCCATATTTTCCAATGATGCATCACTCCATTTTTCTATTTTTTTTTGATCATACCACATTTGGGCTTTTTGTGATGTAAAGAAGACATCTGAGGCATTAAGATTGTATTAAGAAAGAAATCTTAATGCCTCATTAATGGCACTCGGTATCCTCTAACACTATCTTTTTATACTTTATGATATACTCCGAAGCATAAAAGAGTTGATAAAGAGGTATTTGAAATGATGACCAGACAGTTATGCGGAATAAATCACTATAATAAAAGCAACTTTGCTGATAGACATATATTTGCTCTTTTAAAAAGCAAACAAGTAGAACTTGAAGATAAAATGGAAGCATATTTCAGCCACCATCCGTTTGTGCTTTGGGCAGTTGCATTTGTAGGAATGCCAATCGGAATCTTATTAGCTGTTGGAGTTGTAGCAACAATATTTGGGATGGTCATTTTAGGAATTATGTCCTTAACGTAATTCAATAAAATGTAACATTCTGGGAAAGTGAAAATTCATAAGATCCGGCGTACCTTCGCAGGGCGGGCGATCGAGATACCGAAGTTTGACATCAAATCCCTCTCCGAAATCCTTGGACACAAGAATGTTTCGTTCACTTTGAATGTCTATGGGAGCACCAATCTCCAACAGAAGGTAAAGTACATGAATTTATAGAATGGTCTCTTGTAAGAAAGCATCGAACAGGAACGGTGGGTTACCGTTCCTGTTCACTCTTTTTCTTTTGAAAAGTCTGCTGTACCTTCTGCGCTTGCCGCACCATCCTCCGTACTGCCTGCCGCTCTACATCTTCATGCAGCATACGGGAAACCGTCTTTTTGCTGTCAAACATCAAAAGCGGGTTGTACTTCTCGCCGTAAACCTGCTGTGCCCGGTTCTCCGCTTCCTGCTCCTTGTCGGGGCGGATGGCCTGCCTCGCCTCATAGAACTGCACCGGGTCAAAGCCCTGCGCCCGTTCCCGAAGCCCGGCATATTCGGTCAGGGCAGCATCCAACTCGGCGGAATATTTCTGTTCCTGTTCTTCCAGCCGTTTCAGGCTCTGCTCCATAGCGGCGATGTCTTTAGGAAATTTATCGGTGGCATCTTCCTCGGTATAGGCCAGCGACGCCAGAAGCAGATTCTTTTCTGAGCGCAGCTCCTCCAAATCCTCTGTCAGCGCCGCAATCTTTGCCGTCAGTTCCCGGTGCCGGAACACATGAATAACCGGGAGTGGGATTGAATCCGTTGACGGCGATGATCGCATCATACTGTTTCTCGTTAGCGAAAACGTTCTCCCTCTTGTAATCCACAACGTGATCAGCCCCTAATTTCCATGCCGTATCAACGTTTTTGGTGCTGCATACTGCGGTGACTGTGGCACCATACGCTTTGAGAATCTGTACAGTGAATTGGCCGACGCCGCCGGATGCTCCATATACCAGAACGTGTTGCCCTGGCTTTATCTGTGCTTTTCGTATCGCAGACAATGCCGTGGTTCCCGCGACCGGAACGGCGGACGCTTCCTCGAACGAAAGGGTTTCAGGCATGGCGCACACGGCGTTGCTGTCGGCACACACATATTCTGCCCATGCGCCGAGCATGCCGTCGGCGATGCCGTACACGGCATCACCCTTGTTGAAACCGGTAACATCGGCACCGACTTCCGCTACGATACCCGCAAATTCCGTGCCCAGCACTTTGCCGAGTTTCTTGTCTTTTAATTTCTCTTTGATTCGGAACAAGGCGGAAACCTTGCCTGTCTTCACTGCTGATTCGAATTGCACGAAGTCCGTGGAGTTGATCGAAGACGCTTTTACCTTCACGAGAATCTGATTTCGTTGCGGTATGGGCTTTTTCACGTCCAAGACCCTCAGAACGTTCGGGCGACCCATCTCGGTATATACAAGGCCTTTCATAAAAGCGGGCTCATCCTCCTTGCGGTTTGCTGTCCGGCATGTGGTTGCTGAACGGAATCAAAACTGTCACACTTGTGACATCGGTTGATTGCCATTTATACTACGAGAATCCGGTCGAAGAGCCAACGGGCTGAGAAGTGCCGCAAAAGAAAGGAAAAAGGAGAGCGTGCCACCCAATTCGTGAGCACGCTCATTTCTACGGCATCTTCATTCTGCACGCTTGCGATGATGCGCGAAGGATTGCCGGCCATGATGCCGTTTATGCCGATTATGTCGCTATCCGATGCCGAATCGCAGCAGTGTGCCGTCATCGCGGATAAGCAGAGCGCCGAGAATCGCCGGGTGCGCGGCGATGAAGCGGGCGGCACGGTGAGCGCCGAGGGTGAGCACGGTGGTGGAATAGCCCTCGGCGTCCAGTGAAGTGCGCGCGATGATGGTGACGCTGACCAGATTGGTGCGTGCCGGATAGCCGGTGTGCGGATCGATGATGTGATGGTAGGTGATGTTGTCCGCGGTGAACCGGCGCTCGTAGATGCCGCTGGTGACGATGGAAACGTCGGTGAGCTGCAACGTGGCGATTGAGTGGCCGGTATCGAGTGGATTGGGAATGCCGATATTCCATGGTTGCTGGTCGGCCGGTCGTCCGTGGAGCACGGTGTTGCCGCCGAGATCGATGAGGAAATGCTCGTAGCCGGCGAATTGGATCGTCTCGCAGAGACGGTCGGCGATCCAGCCTTTGGCGATGCCGCCGAGATCGATGGCCGCCTGCGGATCTCGCAATCGGCACCATGCTTCGTCGTCGTTGCTGCTGCCGTTGCTGTTGTCGCCGCCGGTTTGGTCGGCTGAATAGCCATAAGACATTTCGATGGCGCGGTAGTTCACATGCCGCAGTGCTTGTGCGATTTCGGTTGAATTGGGGACCTGCCGCGCTTTCCAATTCCACAGCCGGCACAGGGTGCCGATGGTGATATCGAACGTACCTTCGCTTTGTGTGCAATAGTGTACGGCTTCGCCGATGAGGTCGGCCGTGCGCGGGTCGATGCGCACCCATTCGCCGTGCGCGCGGTTGATGCGTGATACGTCCGAATGGGGGAGTGTACGGGAGAACAGGCGCTCGTATTCGCGGCATATGGCAATAAGCTGCCCTGCCAATGCGATGCCGGTGTCGAGATGCGGGTGTGGGCCGAACTCGATGACCACGCTGGTGTCGAAGGCGAAGAACCGGCAGTGGATGTGCTGGGTTGCGTCGTCAATGGTAATGGAGGCAAGCTGTTCACGGGGAATCGGATCGAGAGCCGGGGCGGCGGTTTTGGCGTCGGAAGTGGCGCCGATGCCGCCGCTAGGCTCGCTATGTGGGTAGTATGGCATGACCGTTCTCGTTACTCGGCGTTGATTGCCGAAGAAACCTGCGTGATCCATGCCTCGGTGTCGGCATCGGAATTCGCGGTCAGTCCGTCGCCAAGTGTTGCGTTCGGGGCCGCTTCCTTGAGCAGGGCGAGGCTGTCATCGATCGGCGTGTGCGAACTGGTGCAGAACGGGTAGATGGTCTTGCCGGACATATCGTAGGATTCGAGGAACGTGGCGATCACCATCGGCGCGGTGTCGTACCAAATCGGGTAGCCCAGGAAAATCGTGTCGTACTGGTCCATGTTCTCGACAGTGTTTGCCACGGCTGGCCGCGCATTGTCATCGTGCTCTTTTTCGGCGCGGGATGCAACCTCGGCGTAACCGTCGGAATATGGTTCGGCGGGCTGGATCTCGATTAGGTCGCCGCCGACCGCGTCATGGATTTTCTCGGCTACGGCCTTGGTGGTGCCGCTGTACGAATAGTAGGCGATGAGTACATTGTCGTGGTTGCCGGAATCGGTGTTATTGGCGGCCCCATCCGATTGTTCGGATGGGGTACTACCCGTGTCTGACGGATTCTGCGCGGTACTTGACGATGAGCATCCTGCGAGTAACGGGCAGGCGAGCAATGTTATCGCGGCGAAGATTGCGGTCAGATGGTGGCGGATGTTGGTCGTAGTGGCCATGGTTGGCTCCTTTTTGCGGGTATTTTTCGTGGGTAACAGGGTGATTTTGGGTAGGCTCACGCTATGGCATTGGCGTTGCGTTAGTTTTTTGCTCCCGCCAGCGGGGCGAGCAATTAGTTTTCGATGGAATCAACCCAAGCAGTCAGATCGGCGTCGGCTGCGCCGACATCATTGCGGGAGACGGAGAATCCGTTGTCGAGCACGGTGGCATTCGGCTCGAAATTCTTGATCTGTTCGATGGTCCCGGCGAAACCAGAGCCGCCGTGCACGGTGAACGGAATGATGGTTTTGCCGGAGAAATCATAGGAGTCGAACAGCGTGTGCAATGGCATCGGCAGCACGGCGTTCCAGATGGGGAATCCGATGAAGAACGTGTCGTAGCTCTCGAAATCGGCGATGCTGCCGGTCAGTTCCGGTTCGGTGTTATTGCTCATCTCGTTGACGGCGAATTCGATGAGCTCGTCATGATCAGCCGGATACTCCTGAACCGTGTCGATGCGGAACATATCAGCACCGGTCTGCTGCTGAATGAGGCTGGCGATAAGTTCGACGTTGCCGTACAGTTCGCCATCGCGCACCACGCGGCTCGCGCCGGCCTTGGTGTAGGTGCCGGTCGGCTCGGGCATGGAGAAGTAGATGACTAGCGCGTTGCTGGTGGATACCGGTGTCTGCTGATCGGTGTCGGCGCTTTGGCCGCTGGTATTGGGCGTCGAAGCAGTGCCTGTGTCATTGCTGGCTGTCGAGTTCGTGCCGCAGCCGGCAAGCATCGCGCCGGAGAGCATCACCGTGCCGACGATGGCGAAGGACTTACGCAGAATGATGATTCGCGGTCGGTTCGTGGAAGTCATGGGAGTGCCTTTCTTCAGGCGTGGATGATGGACGGTTTGGATGATGTGGAATGGATATTAGGCGATGGAATGCGGCGAAACAGGAGAGCCGACGTCATGAGGCATGTCAGGCGTCGATCTGCTTGCGGTAGCCTTCCACCGCATACGACATGCCGCGGGTGATTAGGCCTATCGACAGTTCGATGAAATCCTCCAACGGCATCTTCTTGCCGTCGGCCACCCATTGGCGATACAGGGTGGGGGAGTTCGACGCGAAGAAAGCGTACACGATGTTCTCGGCGAGCGAATCGAGATCCAGCACGCCGCGATTGCGTTCACGGCGGTAGTCCATGATGCGCTGGCTGATGCGCTCGTAGACCGGTCGGTAGCTCGGTTCACACAGAATGCGTTCGTGCAGCTTCGACTGTTTGGTGGCCATCGTCATATAGAAGCGAACGATGCCGGCGATGTCGTCAAGGCTGGCATAGGAAACGTTCTGTTTGGTGAACTGCGCGACCGTACTCTCCACCACGACCTCGTCCATCAATTCATCGATGGACTGGTAGTGCAGGTAGAAGGTCTTGCGATTGATGTGTGCGCGAGACGCGAGCTCGCTGACGGTAAGCTGATCGTAGTCAAGCTCGCATATCATCTGCTCGAATGCCGATTGTATGGCTGCGCGGGTCTTCAATACTCGTAGGTCGGATTCGTTCATAGGCAATACTCCTTTCTTGATTACGCCACATCATCCATGTCTGTGTGGCGTAATCATCATACTGTTTCTTGCTGTCCTTTGCTTGAATTTCCGGCCGGTTATATTGTTTATACCACACACTGAGAAATAAGTAACACGGTGTGTCGTAAAGTAGTGAAAGAGGCAATATTATGCAGAACTTCTCGTTCAGTTACCCGACCCGTATCTACTTTGGCAAAGATTCCGTACGAGACGCGCTCGTCAAAGAAATGCCCAATATGGGAAATACCGTGATGCTCGCCTACGGCGGCGGCTCCATCAAACGCAACGGCATTTATGATGAAATCACAGCCATCCTCATCGAGTCAGGCAAGAATCTCGTGGATTTTGGCGGCATCATGGGCAATCCCACCTACGCGAAGGTGCAGGAAGGCGCGGCTCTCGCTCGCGAACACAATGTTGACTTCATTCTTGCGGTCGGCGGCGGCTCCACCATCGACTGCTCGAAGGCCGTGGCCGCACAGGCCAAACTCGATGAAGACCTGTGGAATCTGGAATACCGCGATCACCGCTTCCCGACTGCTTCCCTGCCGGTCGGTGCGGTACCTACTGTTTCAGGTACCGGTTCGGAGATGAACGGGGGAGCTGTCATCACGAACGAAGAAGTCGGTATCAAGGGTGGGCTGTTCTCCGCAGCGCCGGTATTCGCGGTGCTTGACCCGTCATACACCCTGTCCGTGCCATTCCGCCAAGTCATTTCCAGCGCTTTCGACTCGTTCAGTCACTGCATGGAAACCTACTTCGGCTCCCCGCGTACCGATAACGTGTCCGACGACATCAATGAGGCGATTATGCGCAACATCATTCGCAATATCCGCGTGATGCTTGCGCGGCCTGATGATTATGAGGCTCGCAGCGAACTTATGTGGGATTCCGCGATGGCGGAGAACGGCATCTTGAAAATCGGCAAGGTCACCGATTTCCAATGCCATCAGATCGAGCATCAGCTTGGCGCGTTCACCAACTGCATCCATGGTGAGGGGCTTGCCGTCATTCACCCGGCGCTCTATCGTCATCTCGTTTCGGCCGCGCCTGAGCGTTTCGCCCGATTCGCCACCGCCATCTGGGCATTGATCCGGAAAACAAGGATAGACTCCAAGTCGCCCTGGCTGGCATTGATGCTCTTGCCGCGTTCATCAAGGAATGCGGGCTTCCCACCACGCTCGGCCAGCTTGGTGGCGGTGCCGATGACGATGCAATCCTGCGCAAGGTGGCCGACACCTGCAACATCCAGCCGGGCTGTTGCGTTCGCCTCAGTCGCGATGAGATTTACCAGATCCTGCAGGAGGTGAAGTAGTTGACTCGTGGCGATTGCCGGTCTGCGGGAAAACGCAGCGTGCAGAGTATGCTGATGCATGAAGAACCGGAGTCCGCGAAAGGCATGGTTGGTCGGCTGTCCCGAATCGGCCATCAGCGGTTCGTGGTGCCATGCCTGATGCTCCCGACTTCGCCAACGGCATGTCCATCGCCTTCGGCAATGTCGGCATCGCCGTAGGCACCGCAGCGGGAGGCGCGGCAATCGCTCTCGGATCCATCCGTGCCGCTGCCGGCATGGCATGTGCATTCGCCGCCATCCTGCTCGTGTTACTGCCTATTCGGGTCTCGCTGTCCGGCCGACTTTCTCTTCGCTGAATCATTCACCAATCACAAAGGAACCACCATGCAATCCAACAATGTACTTATCATTACTAGCTCTCCCACTGTTGGAGGCAATGGCGATGTAATCGCCTCGATCGCGGCAAACGAACTGACTGCTCGAGGTGCCAATGCGTCTATGCTTAATCTGCGCAACCTCGATATTCAGCCAATAGCGACGGGACAGGATTCAGTGGCGCATTCTGATGAGCCCGATGATGACTTTCCGCAATTACTCGCTGCGATTCACCAAGCTGACGCCATCATCGTCATCTCGCCCATCTATTACAACAATCTTGAAGCGAGGCTCATCACCGCAATCGATCGTCTCTACTATCCGATTGCCTTGCGCAACGGTTATGAACGAGGTCCGAAGAAACGGCTTGGCGTTATCCTCACTTGTGAAGGTTCCAGCTCCGACTGGCTCAAACTGCTGGTTGACCGCACCTTGACCAAGTCTTTGCGTGCAAGCGTCGCCGATATCAAAACCGAGGTATTCGGCCATTGCCCGCCGTTGCAAGGCAAACCAATCAACGCCGACTACTGGCATAGGACCATTTCCCTCGCCGATTGGTGCATCCAGTCATGAGTCGGCTCGGAGAAAATCGGCGAAGGCGCTTACTGCGGGGCTGGTCGGGCGGCCTTTCTTCCATGCGATGAGCGTGCTGTTCTCCAGTTTGGGCCGTAATGGTATGAAATGCATCTGGGCATCATAGGTCGGTATGTCGATACCGATGATGATGCCCACTCCGGTATGTACCAGAACCGTCGCGTTTGAGAGGAAATTCGCGGTGGCCGCAACCGTGACGGTATCGGCCCAGTCGCCGAGCCAGCTCATCACTAGGCCGCGTACCGCATCACGGTCGGGAAGGATCAGCGCTTGCCCGTCAAGGTCCTTCGGGCGGATGAACGGCTTGCTTGCCAGAGGATGGTTGCTGCGCATCAATGCGCCCCAGCGGTCATTCGATTCCATACGCACATAGTCGTAGCGATCCATATCCACAGGCTCGAACAGCAGTGCCATGTCCAATTTGCCTTGTTCCATAAGCGGCTTGGCTTGTGCGGCACCCATGGTGCGAATATCAAATCGCACGTCAGGGTGCGCGATGCGGAATGCGGCGATGCGTTCTGCCAGAAGTGTCATGCTCAATGTCTCAGCACAACCAATGACAACGGATCCGGTCAGCCGACTATGCACCGTGTGCAGCTCACGTTCCATACGATCTGCCATCGCCACTATGGCCTGCGCTCGCTCCCTCACGAATGCGCCTTCGGGCGTGAGTTTGATGCCGCGTGCTTCGCGGGTGAAAAGGGTGACACCTAGATCTTGTTCCAACTTCTTCAGATTCCGGGACAACGCCGGCTGAGACATTCGCAGTAGGTCGGCGGCCGAGGAAATGCTTGATTCCTCCGCGATCGCCAAAAACATGCGTAATGCGTGCAGGTCAAATGACGGGGTCGAGAGATTCTCCGACATCATGTCCTTGATGGAATCGCTGTTCATGGCACCTCTTCTTTGCAAGTGGATGTGAAACCAGTGTACTGGTGTGAGGAGGGGCTACATCGATAGGCGATGGCGTCAGATTATGCGGGCAAAACGACAGGTTAGGGCCGAATCGGTGAGGTCGTGCGCATTGCAAAAATTGGTATGAGAATGATAAACCCTTGGAATTATTGGTGTTCGAGCAAGTTTACGGTGCAGCTATGCATAACGCGCATGCTATACGATGCATGGCGAACATTGTTGCTCCGCAGGCAGATCCAGCACAATGATGGCATGACGTTCACAACAATGTGAACAGCTCACAATCCCAATGATTCCAAGGCTTTGCGAATCATCGCACGGACGCGAAGAACAGGAGAAACCATTCTGGAAATCAATATGGATGACGTCATCGCAGTCGTCCAATCCATCCAGGCCGGATTAATCGCGATTGCGGTATTTTTGGTGCTCGCCATCGTCGTCACGGTGTCGGTCAACCGCCGAACCGTACAGAACACGGCCACACGCAAAAGGAATTCTCCGACACCGCCATGATTGTTATCGGCCGCGTCGGCGGCGAAGGCCTCGACCTGCCCACCGACATGAACGCGAACGGTGTGACATACAACGACAATTCCTTCGATTATCAGGACTTCCCCGAAGGCTCCCATTATCTTGAGCTCAGCCAGAGCGAGAAGAACATGATCGACCTGGTCACCACGAACTTCGAAAACGTGGTGCTGGTCTACAACGGCGCAAACGCCTTCGAATTCGGATTCCTTGATGATTACCCGCAAATCAAGTCCGTGCTGTGGGCACCGCACCCCGGCCAGGCCGGTTTCACGGCACTCGGCGAAGTTATGACCGGTGCCGTGAACCCTTCCGGACGCACCGCCGACACCTTCGTAGGCGACCTGACCCAGACCCCGAACTGGGACAACTTCGGTGCCTTCCAGTATGACAATGTCTCTGAATTCGAAGTCGAATCCGCGCGTGGCGTGCGCTCGCCGAAGTTCGTCAACTATGTGGAAGGCATCTACGTGGGCTATCGGTTCTACGAAACCGCCGCGGCAGAAGGACTGATCGACTGCGACGCAACCGTAACCTACCCGTTCGGCTACGGTCTGAGCTACACCACCTTCAGCCAGCAAATGGGCGACCTGACTTACGCTGACGGCGTGGTCTCGTTCGACGTGACTGTGACCAACACCGGTGATACGACCGGCAAGGATGTGGTCGAGGCCTACTACAACCCGCCATACACCAACGGAGGCATCGAAAAAGCCACTGCCAACCTCGTGGCCTATGAGAGAAAACCGACGAACTCGCACCCGGCGAATCCGAAACCGTGACGGTCGAATTCGATGACGATGACATGGCCTCCTATAACTACCAGAACGCCAAGGCTTATGTGCTGGAAGCCGGCGATTACACGGTGTCCATCAACGAGAACTCGCATGACGTGATTGATTCGGCAACGGTCAACGTGCCGGAAACCATCACCTACGATTGCCGACAGCAACACGCATAACGGCGATGCCATCGTGGCTACCAATGTGTTCGATGACACGGAAGGCAACGTGACCTATCTGAGCCGTGCGAACGGATTCGCCAACTATGACGAAGCCACCGCTGCGCCTGCCGACTACAGTATGTCGGACGACGTGAAATCCACGTTCTACAACATCGGCAACTACGATCCCACCGAATTCGACAATACGGATGACCAGATGCCGACCACCGGCGCGAACAACGGACTGAGACTCGTGGACCTGCGCGGCGTGGACTATGACAACGCGCAGTGGGACCAGCTACTCGACCAGCTCACCTTCGATGAGATGGATAACATCATCGCTAACGGCGGCTACCAGAACACAGCCATCAAATCCATCGGCAAGATACGTCTGTCGGATGTGGATGGTCCGGCTGCCCTGAAAGACAATTTCACCGGTGTAAGCTCCATCGGCCTGCCCGCCAACATTGCGCTCGCCTGCTCGTGGAACAAGGATCTGGCCCGCCAGTACGGCGAAACCATTGGTGACATGGCCCACGAAATGCAGGTGTCCGGCTGGTACGCGCCTTCCATCAACAATCATCGTTCGGCATTCGGCGGTCGTAACTTCGAATACTTCTCGGAAGACCCCGTGCTGACCGCTGGACTTGCCTCCGAACAGGTGCTTGGCGCGGCCGACCGTGGCGTGTACGCCTTCACCAAGCACTTCGCCCTGAACGAGCAGGAAAACGAGCGCAACGGGCAGCTGTGCACATGGTCGAACGAGCAGGCAATCCGCGAAATCTACCTGCGTCCGTTCGAGGAAGTCGTCAAGGCCGACGGCGACGCGCAGGCCATGATGGGCGCGTTCAACTACATCGGCAACACCTACGCCAGCGCGCACGTCGGACTGAACCAGACCATATTGCGCGAGGAATGGGGCTTCAAGGGCATGCTGGAAACCGATCACTTCTCCGGCCTGAACTACGGTTACCAGACCGCCGATCAGGCGATTCGCGGATACGCCGACATCATGCTCGCCTCCACCGAGACCACCAATCATGTGACCGATCACTCCGCCACCTCCGTGATCGCCATGCGTCGGGCCGTGCACAACATCCTGTACACAGCCGTCAACAGCTGGCGATACGCGGACGGTGAGCCCGCTGACCCGATGCCCGCATGGCAAATTGCGATGATCGTGGCCGACGTGGTGCTGGGCGTGGCGCTGGTTGGACTTGAGGCGATTGCCATCAAGCGGTTTGTGAGCCGTCGCCGTACCGGGGCCGGTGCTGTTGCCGGCGTGACTGCGCCGCCCACTACGGATACGCCCGAGCCGGACGCCGAATAACCCCATACGTGGGTGACGGCGGTTCCTCCTACCGTCGCCCATCCTCAGCGGTGTGGATTCGCTGCCCTGAATCCATGCCCATGCCCATCAGGCGGCAGCCGACCTCCTCCGGCTGCCGCCTTTTCATATTCGTTCTCGAAGTCGGCATAGGTACGGGCGGACGCGGAATGGATACGGGCATATAAAGTCAAAAACGGGCCCAAAACAATGGATACGCATGGATAAAGGCCGATACATTCCGATATTCGTGGGTGAGGGAACTCACTAAGGCTTCCGTGTAACGGGCTGGGCCAAGTTTGACTGAGAGCTTGGCGTAATGCGCCTCACCGCGACAGGAATCGGGCGAATTCGGCGGCGGCCGGCGAGGTCGCGGCCTGTTTCTTCCAGACGATGGACGAGCTGGTCTCCAGCGCGGGGGAGAGCGGGACGCTGCGCGTGCCCGGGTAGGCGATGCCCAAATCGATGCCGAGGAAGATGCCGAGGCCATTCGACACCATGATGAGGGCGTTGTTGGTCAGCGAGCAATAGCCGGCGATGTTCGCTCTGGCCTGGTCGGCATACCGGCCGAACCAGTTCAGCAGCAGATTGTGCACCGGTGTGCGTACCGGGAACAGCAGCGGGAAATCCTTGAGATCCTGCGGGGTCAGGGATGCGCGCATCGCGAGCGGATGGTTCTCGGGAACCATTGCTGCCCAAGGCTCCGTGGAGTCGGTGCGCCGATATTCGTATTGGCTCACGTCCACCGGGTCGGCGAGCAGCCCGAAATCCATAAGACGCTGCTCGAGCTGATCCTGAATGATGTCCGATGTGGTGCTGGTCACCCGGAACCGCACGCCGGGGTGCGGTTCGCGGAACGCCGCCATGCGTTGGGACAACGTCGACATGCCGCGCAATTCGCCGCATCCGACGGCGATTTCACCGCTCAATTCGCCGCCGGATTGCCGCAGCTCGAATTCGGTTTTGTCCGCCAAGGAGACGATGGTCTGCGCGCGTTCGCGCAGCAGCCGGCCTTCCTCGGTGAGCGTGATGGTATGGCTGCCGCGTTCGAACAGCGTGACGCCCAACTCCTCCTCCAGCTGTTTGAGCTGGCGGGAGAGCGTCGGCTGGGAGATGCGCAGCAGCTGGGCCGCCCATGTGATGTTGCCTTCCTCGGCGACCGCCAGAAAATAGCGCAGGACTCGCAGTTCCATCCTTGGGACTCCTTTGGTGTGGACGCAGGCTTCCAGTATCTCACGTCGTTAATTCGTTTAGTAATTCAGGCTCCCCTCTCCGAGGGGAGCTGTCGGCGTGGCCGACTGAGGGGAGCGCATGAGAGCCGGCTTGATCAGGCGTTCGCGGTAATGCTCCCCTCCAAGAGGGGAGCCAGACATAGTACACGAACTTACGACGCAGGCTTCTAGTGGTCTGTCTCGTACAATTATGCCTTGCTGACCCGGCCGGGCGCGGACGCGGGCCTATACTGGGTTGACGGCGATTCTCGGGCATGAGGTGAACGATGGGACTCATCTTTCGGTATATGCGCAGGCATTGGGCCATGGCCCTGACCGCGGTCTCGTTCCTGAGCATCGAGACCGTGGCCGACCTGCTGCAGCCCACGCTGATGTCGATGGTGGTGGATGACGGCGTGGCGAACCGCGACCTGAACCGGGTGCTCATGTGGGGAGCGATGATGCTCGCCGTCGCGGCCGTTGGCGCGTTGGGTGCGGTCACGCGCAACATCTTCGCCTCCCGCGCCGCCCAGCTCATCGGCCGCGACATCCGTTCCGACGCCTACCGCACGGTCATGTCCCTGAGCTGCGATCAGGTGGATCGCCTGCAACCCGGCGCCATCATCACGCGCATCACCAACGATGTGGTGCAGATCCAGAACTTCGCCCAAGGCCTGATGCGCATCATGCTCAAGGCGCCGATCACCTGCGTCGGCGCGATCGTGCTGATCGTGGTGCAGGTTCCCGGGCAGCTGCCGGTCGTCATCATGCTGCTTGCGGTGTCGGGCGTGCTCATCTGGCGCAACATGGCCGCCAGCTTCCCGCGGTTCCTCGCCGTGCAGCACGCGCTCGACCGGCTCGGCACCGTCAGCCGCGAATTCCTTCGCTCGGTGCGCGTGGTCAAGGCCTTCGGCATGGAACGGGAGGAGTCGGGCCGATTCGGGACCTCCGCCGGCGATTTCGCGCAGGCGAACATCGCCGCCCAGCGGGTGAACGCCGTATACGGTCCGCTGATCAACCTGACGGTGAACCTCGGCATCGTCGCGCTGCTGTGGCTGTCGCGGGCCACCGATCCGGGGCGCATCGGCGCGCTGATGGCCTCCATGAACTACATGACGCAGGTGCTGTTCGCCTTGGGGCGCGTGTCGATGATCCTGAATTCGGCGGTCAGGGCCAGCGCGTCGGCCCGGCGCATCCAGGAGATCTTCGACCAGCCGGCCGCCTCCGATGCGGCTGCCGGCACGCAGGCCGATCCGGCGCGGGACTCCCGCCCGAGCGGCGGCCCGGACGACGGCCACGGCGATGGCACCGGCTCCGGACTGCGGTTCGACCATGTCACCTTCGCGTATGCGAACAGCCCGCGCCCGGCCCTGACCGATGTCAGCCTCGCCGTGCCCGAAGGCGGCACGCTGGGCGTCATCGGCCCGACCGGTTCCGGCAAGTCCACGCTGGTCTCGCTGCTGCCGCGCTTCTACGCGCCGCAATCCGGGCACATCCTGTGGAATGGCCGTGACATCGCCGGCATGGACGTCGAACGGCTGCGCGCGGACATCGCGCTCGTGCCGCAAAAACCCGTGCTGTTCACCGGAAGCGTGCGGTCGAATCTCCTGTGGGGCGACCCGGACGCGGGCGACGAGCGGCTCGAGCGGGCCTGCCGGGAATCCTGCGCCGACGAATTCGTGCGCGAACTGCCGGGCGGGTACGGCGCCCCGATCGGTCAGGGCGGCGTGAATCTGTCCGGAGGCCAGAAGCAGCGGCTAAGTCTGGCCCGCGCGCTGATCCGCACGCCGCGCATGCTGATCCTCGACGACTGCACCAGCGCGCTCGACGCCATCACCGAACGGCGGGTGCTCGACCATGTGGCCGCGCTACGCGGGCTCACCGTGCTGCTCATCTCCCAACGCATCGCCACGGTTCGCCGGTGCGATCGCATCGCGGTCATGCATGGCGGGCGTATCGCGGCGGTCGGCACCCATGCCGAGCTCATGGCCGCCTGCCCGCAATATCAGGCGATCTACGCCTCGCAGGTCGGCGTCGTCCGGCGTGCGCCCGCGCAATCCGATGGCAAGGAGGCCGTGCGATGAGCGATCGCAAAGCACAGTCGGCGCAATCCACTCAGTCGGCGCAATCCGCCGGGGAGCCTTTCCCCGGTACCGGCGGCTTCGGCGGGCAGCGCCCCGGCCAGCCCCCGCAGATGGGCGGCGGCATGGCCCGGCGTGGGGCCGCCGTCGTCAAGCCCAAGGACATGCGTGGCACGCTGCGCCGGCTCTACGACATCACGCGCGGCCATCGCCAAGGATTGGGATGGGTGTTCGCGCTGTCCGGGCTGTCCTCCGCCTCGGCGGTGCTTTCGCCGCTGCTCGTCGGGCTGGTGGTCAACGCCATCGCGGCAGGCGACCCGGTCGCCATGGCGCTTGCCCTGCTTGCCGCGGTGTACCTGCTGGACTGGCTGGTCAATTTCGGCCAGCAGTACCTCATGGCCGCAGCCGGGCAGCGCATCGTGCTCCACCTGCGCATGTCCCTGTTCGATGCCCTCGCCACGCTGCCGCTGCGCTTCTTCGACCGGCACCAGCACGGCGAGCTGATGAGCCGCCTGACCAACGACGTGGACAATATATCCACCACGATCTCCGATTCGCTTGCGCAACTCATGGTGTACGCGTTCACCATCGCCGGCACGCTCGTCTGCATGCTGGCGCTCAGTCCGGTGCTCACCGTGGTGTCGCTGCTGCCCGTGGCGCTGGTCTTCATCCTGACCAAGGTCGTCACCACACGCACCCGCCCGCTGTACGCGCGCCAGCAGCAGGTGCTTGGACGGCTCGACGGTCTGGTGGAGGAGAGCGTGTCCGGGCTCACGATGGTCAAGGCCTACGGGCGCGAGGAGCGGATGATCGCCGACTTCGAGAAGCTCAACGACGAGCTGTGCGACACCGGCGTCCGCGCGCAGACCTGGTCCGGATACCTGATGCCGCTGTCGAACGTGATCAACAACCTCGGCTTTCTGCTCGTGGCGGTGATCAGCGGGTTGATGGCCGTGCGCGGCTGGATCGGCGTCGGCGTGATCGCCAGCTTCCTGCTGTACGTACGGCAGTTCTCCCGTCCGTTCGTGGACATCGCGAACATCTACAACACCTTCCAGACCGCGGTGGCCGGAGCCGAACGCATCTTCCAGATCATGGACGAGGAGCCGGAGCCCGCCGACCGGGCGGACGCGCTGCCGCTGGACAGCCCGAGAGGCGACATCGCGTTCGACCATGTGCGCTTCGGCTACGACCCCGGCAATCCGGTGATCCACGACCTGACCCTTGCGATCCCCGCCGGCACGCGCGTAGCGTTCGTGGGGGAGACCGGTTCGGGCAAGACCACGCTGGTCAACCTGCTCGCCCGGTTCTACGATCCGGATGCCGGCCGCATCCTGCTCGACGGGCACGACCTGCGCGACTACCGGCTGGCCGATCTGCGCGCCGCCTTCGGCACGGTGCTGCAGGATCCGTCCCTGTTTGAGGACACCGTCGCCGCGAACATCGCCTACGGGCGGCCGGGAGCGGGCATGGACGCGATCCGCGTCGCGGCGAAGGCGGCGGGAGCCGACGCGTTCATCGAACGGCTGCCGGAGGGCTACGGCACGATGCTCGAAGGCGGCGGGGCTGCGCTGAGCCAGGGCGAGCGCCAGCTGCTCACCATCGCCCGCGCGCTGCTCGCCGACGCGCCGATCGTCATCCTCGACGAGGCGACCAGCGCGGTGGACACCGTCACCGAGGCCGCGATCCGCGACGCGATGCTGGCGATGACCGCCGGGCGGACCAGTTTCGTCATCGCGCACCGCCTGTCCACCATCCGCGATTCCGATCTCATCGTGGTCATCGAGCACGGGCGCATCGCCGAACAGGGCACGCATGAGTCGCTGATGGCCGCGCACGGCATCTACGCGCGCATGGTCGCCGATCAGAGCGGACGGTGAAGGCGATAGATATCGATGAATATGCCATCCGTGGGCGGAAGGCTTGTCGGACTGATGGGAAACCGTACGTCAGTCGTGTCGCGTCGCTGCGACCACGTCGTCGATTGAGCGGTAATACGGGTGTGAAAACAATACGTCAAAATCCTGCTCGCAGCCCAAGGCGAAAGCGATGCTGACCAGCGCATTCAGCGATATCTCATGCAGCTGCTCGAATCGGCGAATCGACCCGAGGCTCACCCCTGACTTCTCGGCAAGACCGGACTGCGTCATGCCATGCTCTTTGCGCCTCTTGGCCATTCTTTGGGCGATTCCGGCCATTACCTCTCCCGGCAAGGGTGCATCCAGCAGATCATACATACTAATATATTAGCAATATTTGATAAAATAGGCAATAACTACTACTATATTAGTATTTATGTATGTCGATTGCGACGGTTGCCGGCGGGTGGCCTTGAAGGCCGGATGCTGGGACGGGGATGGTCGAACCGCGGTCGTGCGAATAGCGTGGGTGGTATGGTTACCTGGGATTCGGAACAGTATCTGCGATTCAAGAAGGAGCGCACGCAGCCGTCGCGTGATCTGGCGATGCAGCTGCCGCCGGACGACGGCGGCGTCCGGCGCGTGCTCGACATCGGCTGCGGGCCGGGCAACAGCACGGCCGTGCTGCGCGAACGCTACCCGCACGCCGAGATTCTCGGCGTCGACAGTTCGCCCGACATGGTCGAAGCGGCGCGCAAAGCCTATCCGGACATCGATTTTCGGCTGTGTGACGTGTCCTCGCAATTGGGCGAGCTGCCCGGCGGTTTCGACGTGGTCTTCTCCAACGCGTGCATCCAGTGGGTGCCGGACCATCCGCATCTGATTCCCGGGTTGCTGGGCCTCCTCAGGGCCGGGGGAGTGCTGGCCGTGCAGACGCCGATGAACTACGAGGAGGCGATCCACCGCATCATCGGCCGGTTGGTGCATTCGCCGAAGTACGCCGACAAGCTGCCGCAGCAGCGCGAGTTCTACACCCTCACGCCGCCCGAGTACTGGGAGCTGCTGCACGCGCATGCCAGCGCCTTCCGCATATGGAAGATCACGTACATGCACACGCTGCCCTCGCACGAGGCGATTATGGACTGGTATCGCGGCACCGGCATGCGGCCCTACCTGCAGGCGCTCGACGAGGCCGGGCGCAAGGAGTTCGAGGCGGAGGTCTTCGCGCAGGTGCGCGAGGAATACCCCGTGCAGTCGGACGGCAGCATCATCTTCCCGTTCCCGCGCTTCTTCTTCCTCGCTACGCGCTGACGTACCCGGCTTCCTGCGTGTGCGGCGTGATGCGGGGGAGCAGTTCCTCGGAGACGAAACTCCCGATTTCGGCGGGGTCGGTCATGATCGATCCGTTGAGCGCTGCGCGGAAGGTGCCGATGATGCCGGAGACGTAGAACTGCTTCAGGAGGATGCGGCGTTTGCGCTCGGCCGGATCGGCGATGGAATCGATATCCGGCTCGCCGGGGAACAGTATCGATTGCAGGAACGGCCAGGCGGTCTCCTCGGCGCGCGTGATGAACGCCGGGTCCCCGTGCGGGCCGAGCAGCACATGGCCGTACGGCATGAGCATGGTCGCCAGGGCCGAGATGGCCGGGCCCATCTCCAGCGTGCCGTCGTGCAGGCATCGCTGCAATATGACGTCCCGCTGCGCGAGCAGGTCGTCCTCGATCTGCTCGCGCACGTCGCGCACCGATGAGAAGTACAGGTAGAACGTGGCGTGGTTGTAGCCGGCGAGTTCGGTGATCTGGCGCACCGAGATCTTCTCGATCGGCTTGGTTTCGTACAACTGCCAGAACGCCTCCTGCATCTTCTCCGGCGCGGTTTGCTCATCCGATTTCGGTCGTCCCATGGCGTTTCCTTTCATGCTTGCGGCTCTCCGCTGGCGGGAAGCCGTCGGCTGTGCCGACTGAAGGGTGGTCGGCGAGATGATCTCATCGACTCCTTCTAACCCAACAGCAGATCGAATCCGCGACCACGCTCGCCCAGGCCATGACCAAGGCCCAGTCCGGCACCGCCACCAAGACCGACGACAAGAACACCCCGACCGTCACGCTGAAGGTCGACAACTCGAAGAGCCCGCTCGTCTCCAACCTGCTGCAGCAGAGCATCCCGACCGCGCTGGCATCGACCGGCGCCACCGTGAACGTCAAGGTGCTCAACAAGGGCAGCCTCAAGTCCCACAGCAGCCTGCGCACCGCCTCGATGATGAGCCAGAACGTGCTCATCATGCCGACCTACATGATGTCGATGCTCGTCGCGATCCTGCTCATTGGCGAATTCGGCCGTAAGTACTACGCCACCAAGTCGGAGCGCTGGATCGCCTTCGGACGCCAGCTCGTCGCCGCACTTGGCTGGTCGGCCGTCGTGGCATTCGGATCATGCTGCGCCCTGTGGATGACCGGTTCCGGCTTCCCTCCGGCCGCGATGTTCTGTTTCCTGTGGCTCGCCAGCTTCGCGCTGATGACCGTGTTCCTGGGCTTGCAGAACATCAGCAAGGTGCTCGGCACGGTCTGCGGTGCGCTTGGCATGGGCCTCGGCATGACCAGCGGCCTGCTGCCGCTCGCCAAGGCCAAGAAGGCCAAGGTCGAGGTCGAGGCCAAGTAGCCGGCCCCGTTCGTCGAACACGCCGCTCAACGGGACCGACATGCTCCCCGGGGGGCGTGTTTGTGCCGCCTGCTCAGTGGCGGCGGGGGCGCTGGCCGCCGCGCGCGGCGAGGGCGCGCTGCACGCCGATGATCGCGGCCGCCGCCGCGGCCATGATCGCCAGCGACACGGCGAACCATCCCCACATCGGCGCGCTGACCGCCGTCACCTCGAACAGGTGCGGCAGGATCAGCAGCGCGAGCGGCGTGCCGAGCGCCATCGTCGCACACACGAACGCGCGGATCCTCGTGAACGGCACGCAGCTGCGAACCACGGCGATCATGGACATGGCGATGAGCAGCGCGTACATCACGGTCCGGTTCTGCGCTTCCGGGAACGGGGCGATCAGGCTGAACGCGACGATCATGCCGGTCACGGCCAGCGCGAACGGCGCGGCCTTGCCGAGCGCGGTCGGCAGGAATCGGCCGCGGATGCGGGCGGTGTCCGACTCGAAAATCGTCAGGAACGACGGCCACGCCTCGATGCAGGCGTCCACCAGCGTGATCTGGATCGGGATGAACGGGAACGGGATGTTCAGCGCCAGGCAGAAGAACGAGACCAGCACCGAGTAGATCGTCTTGATGAAGAACACGGCGGCGGTGCGCGTCACGTTGTTGACCACCTTGCGGCCCTCCAGCACCACCTGCGGCAGATGCGTGAAGTCGGATTCGAGCAGCACGATCTGCGCGATCTGGCGGGCGGCGTCCGAACCGGAGGCGATGGCGATCGAGCAGTCGGCCTCGCGCAGCGCGAGCAGGTCGTTCACGCCGTCGCCGGTCATGGCCACCTGATGGCCGGCGCGCTGCATGGCCTGCACCAGCTGGCGCTTCTGCTTCGGCGTGACGCGGGAGAACACGGTGAAGCGGGCGGCCACGTCGTCGAACACGTCGTCCGGGGCGTCGGCTGGGATGGCGGTCATGTCGATCACGTTGTTCCAGTGCTCTAGGCCGGCCTGCATGGTCACGGCGGCCACGGTGCGCGGATGGTCGCCGGAGATGACCTTCACCTCGACGCCCTGGTCGCGGAAGTACCGGAGCGTCTCCTTGGCGCGCGGGCGGATCGTGTCCTTGAGGGCGATCAGCGTCATCGGGCGCAGGGCCTCGGGCAGGCGCTCCTCGTCGCGCCAGTCGCCGGGAAGGTACCCCAGGGCGATCAGGCGCAGCCCGCGGTTCATCATGTCGGCGGCCTGATCGGGCAGGTCGGCGCCGAGAATGCGTTCTGGCGCGCCGAGGAACACGGTCACGGCGCCGCCGGCGGCGCCCGGCCCGGCTCCTTCGCCGCCGGGCAGCCCGGCGGCGAAGGAGATCGCGCCCCATTTGCGCTTCGACGAGAACGGTATGACATTGGCGGCGGCCGGGGTCGGGGCGCCGGCCGGGGACGCGGCCGCGCAGTATTCGCGCAGCGCGGTGATGGTGGCGTTGTTGTCCTCGCTGGCATTCAGGTAAGCGCCGATCAGGCGGCGGGCGTCGGCGTCGGCGATGCCGCCGAGCGGCACCACCTGCTCGACGGCCATATTGCCGTCGGTCAGCGTGCCGGTCTTGTCAAGGCACAGCGTATCCACATGGGCGAGCGTCTCCAGCGCGTAGATGTTCTGCACGAGGATCCGTCTCTTCGCGAGCCGGATCACGCCGGTGGCCAGCGACACGGAGATCAGCAGCACCAGGCCCTTGGGCAGCATGCCGAGCAGCGCGGCCGCCGAGGCGACCACCGAATCGTACATGGCCGCGTGCCGCAGCAGCGTCGCCTCCGTAAACAGCGCGATGCCCAGCGGGATGATCAGGAAGCTGGTGAACTTGGTGACCTTGCGCATCGAGTCGAGCAGCTCGGAGTGCACGCGCTTCTCCTTGCGCACCTCGTTGATCAGCGAGTTCGCGTAGTTCGCGTCGCCGACGTGCGTCACGCGCGCGTAGCAGCGGCCCGAAATCACCGAGCTTCCGGAGAACAGCTGGGCACCGGCCGTCTTGTCGACCGAGTCGCTTTCGCCGGTGAGCAGCGATTCGTTGACCTCCAGCGCCCCGGAGACGACCACCGCGTCGTTGCAGATCTGGCGGCCGGCATCGAGCACGATGATGTCGTCCTTGACGATGCCGGACGCCTCGATCTCGGTTTCGGCGCCGTCGCGCAGCACCACGGCCCGCGGCTGGTTGAGGATCGTCAGCTCGTCGACCAGCTTCTTCGCCTTGAGCTCCTGGGCGATGCCGATCACGATGTTGAGGATGATGATCGCGATGAACAGCATGTTCGTGTAGGCGCCGACCATGAACAGGATGATCGCGATGGCGAAGTTCAGCGCGTTGAACAGCGTGCAGATGTTCTCGCGCAGGATCGCGCCGACCGATTTGGTGACGCTGCGCGCGCCCGTCTCGCCCTCGCCGCGGGCCCGCCTCTCGGCGACCTCGGCGCCGGTCAGTCCGATGATATGTTCGTCTTGCACGTTTCCTCCGTGTGCCTCATCGATGGTCAGATGAGACACATGCTATCGGCATGCCACTGAGACGGCGCTAAGAAAGACGGTCCCGAACGCCGCAGGTCAGATCTCGCCGTGCTCGCGGATCAGGAACGACAGCGCGAAGGCGAGTGCGATGACGCCGGTGGAGACCGCGAACACGGCGGACACGCCGTGCGCGAGGCCCGCCGCCTGGCTGCCGGCGACCGATGCCGGCAGGGTGTTCGTGGTCATGATCGTGAAGTACACGGCGGTGCCGATCGCGGCCATCGTCTGGCGCAGCGTGTTGTTCATCGCGGTGCCGTGCGGGATCAGCGGCCCGGTCAGCTGGTTCAGCGCCGTGGTGGTCAGCGGCATCAGGCTGAACGCCACGCCGACCATCATCAGCGTGAAGCATGTGGCCGGGTACCAGGCGGGGGAGTCGACGCCCAGGCGCGAGAGCGCGAGCATCGCCGCGAGCATCAGCGCCAGGCCGGGCGTGGCCAGACGCTTGGCGCCGAACCGGTCGAACAGGCGGCCGGCGATGGGGCTCAGCACGCCCTCGACCACGCCGCCGGCCATCAGCAGCAGGCCGGACTGCAGCGCCGTGAATCCCAGCACGTTCTGGATGTACATGGGCAGGATGCTCATCGTGGAGATGAACGTGACGAAGACCAGCACGACCTCGATCATCGGCAGGGTGAACATCGGTCTGTCGAACACGCGGAAGTTGAGCATGGGCTGGCGCAGGCGCATCTGGCGCCCGATGAAGACGACCAACGAGACCGCGCCGACGGCCAGCGCGCCGATCGTGGGCGGCGCGGACCAGCCGTTCTGGCCGGCGACGCTGAACCCGTACAGCAGGCCGCCGAAACCGAGCGTCGACAGGACGATCGACGGGAGGTCGATGCGCGGATCGGTGCGTTCGGTCACGTTGCGCACGGTCGGGACCGCGACGGCGAGCACGGCGGCGGCGATGACGATCAGCGGCACGAACAGGAAACGCCATGGCAGGAAATCGATGATCAGACCGGACAGGGTCGGGCCCAGCGCCGGCGCGAACGCGATGACCATGCCGAACCAGCCCATCGCGGTGCCGCGCTTGTTGGGCGGGAACACGACGAACAGCACGGTCTGCAGCAGCGGCATGAGGATGCCGGCGCCGGTGGCCTGCAGGATGCGGCCGAGCAGCAGCACCCCGAAACCGGGGGCGGCGGTGCACACGATGGTGCCGAACAGGAACATGCCGATCGCGTAGAAGAACAGCTGCCGTGTGGTGAAGCGCTGGATCAGGAACGCGGTGATCGGGATCATGATGCCGTTGGTGAGCATGAACGCGGTGGTCAGCCACTGCGCGGTGTTGCTGGTGATGCTGAACTCGGCCATGAGATGCGGCAGCGCGGAGGTCATCAGCGTCTGGTTGAGGATCGCGGTGAAGCTGCCGACCATCATCACGAGGATGGGGATGAGCTCGCGTTTCGACGAAGGCGGCTGCGCGGCGGTGCGGCCGGACTGGTCCTTGAGCATGGTGATTTCCATAAGACACCTCGTTGCTTGCTGATACGACCCCAGCCGATCTCGGCCGGCGCGTGCGGTCCGCTCGGCGCGCTTCCCCCGACCCGTATCGCGCGGATCGGATGCGTGCCGAGCGGGACGGCCGCCCCGTGGCCCCTGCCGGTATTGCTCGCAACAGTCTATCGGCGTGGGGGACATTCGCATATCCGTTTCGCCATTCGTGTAATCGTTTCCAACGCGGCGGCATCCGGACCCGGCGGCCGGGGCTGGCCATGTGACACAATGGATGGTCGGGGCGATTCGCCGCAGGGACAGGTCGCCGAGTATCGAACCGTCGAGTATCAAACCGTCGAGTACAAGGAAGTGATGATGACCGATCCCCAGACTCCGGAGGCCGGCCGGCAGGCCGCGCCGGTTCCGCCCATGACCGATGAGCTCCGCGCGAAAATGGCGCCGATGTATTCCGGCGACGTCTATCTGCCGGACGATATGGAGGATTTCTTCGCCGTGCAGGCGGCCCAGCGCGATCTGCAGCTGGAGCTCAACGCCACGCCGTTGACCGACCGGCCGCGCCGTGCCGCGCTGATGAAGGCGTTCTTCGGCGCCGCGGGCGAGAACCTGTACCTGGAATGCCCCGTCTATGCGAACTGGGGCTGCAACACGTATTGGGGCGCGCACTGCTATGCGAACTTCAACCTGACGCTGGTGGACGACGGCGAGATCTTCATCGGCGACCATACCATGATCGGGCCGAACGTCACGCTGGTGGCCACGGGGCACCCGGTGCGCCCCGACCTGCGCCGCATCTACGCCCAGTACTCCCTGCCCATCCACATCGGCGCGAACGTGTGGATCGGCGCGAACGTGACGGTGCTGCCCGGCGTCACGATCGGCGACAACGCCGTGATCGGCGCCGGATCGCTGGTCACCAAGGACATCCCGGCCGACACGGTGGCGTACGGCAGCCCGTGCAGGGTGGTGCGCGAGATCAACGAGCACGACGACGTCTATTATTGGCGCGACCGCAAGCTCGGCGAGCGCTTCGCCCGGTAGCGCGCGATCGGGAGGGGGAACGCATGGCCGAAACGACCCGTCGGGTCGACCCGGAGCGCAAGCAGCGCATCATCGACGCATGCCTCGACGTGATCGCCGAGCGCGGCGTGACCGGCACCTCGCACCGCGTGGTCGCCGCGGCCGCGCATGTGCCGCTCGGGTCGATGACCTACTATTTCGACGGCATGGCCGATCTGCTGCATCAGGCATTCGAGCAGTTCGCGCAGCAGGCCATCGACCAGTTCGGCCGGCGCATCGACGGCGCCTCGACCGCATCACAGGCGTGCGAGGCGATCGCCGTGCACATCGAAGGCGATCTGCTGCGCACGCAGCGTGATCTCAACCTCAATCTTGAGCTGTACACGCTGGCCGCGCGCGATCCCGCCTACCGCGATATCGGCGAGCGGTGGATGGCCGCCAGCCGCACCCAGTACGAGCGGTTCTTCGACCATGAGACCGCGGTGCTGCTCGACGCGATGGTCGAAGGCCTCACCCTGCACCGCGCGCTCGGCAACGTGGCGCGCGATCCGGCGATCATCCGCGAGGGCATCCGCCGCATCGTCGCGCGCGAAGCCGTCTGATATCCGGCTCCCCTCAGGGAAGCTGAGCCGCGAAACAGACAGGTAGACGACTGGCATTCCGTCTGGCTCCCCTCTCTGAGGGGGAGCCAGACAGGAGATTCAGCGCAGCGCTTCCAGGCCGGCGGTGAGGCGGCGCAGACCCTCGCGCATGCGGGCGCGCTGGGTGGCGACGTTGATGCGGATGAAATCACGGCCGTCGCCGCCGAACTGCGCGCCGGGGGAGAAGAACACGCGGTGTTCGCGCCGCAGATAGTCGCACAGCCCGTCCGTATCGGCGAATGAGACGGAATCCGCGGTGTCGCGGGCGATATCCGGGTCGGCGAGCGACAGCGCGGCGTCGAAGGGGTCGACGTCCGGCTCGCCGGCTTCCGCGCCGGCCTGCGCCTTGCCGCCACGCGTGAACGCCGAGCAGTCGAGCCACATCAGATACGTGGCATGGCCCTCGAGCAGCCTGACCTGGCGGTTGAGCGGCGCCGAGGCGTTGTAGGCGTCGATCATGGCATGTGCCTCGCGCTTGTTGTCGGCCAGATAGGCGCGCAGGGCGTCGAGCCACTCGCCGCCGCGCCCGAACGCGGCGATCGCCGCATCCACCGCGAAGGCGTTCGGTTCGGCGACCTCGTCGGTGTTGAGCCCGCGCCACACCTTGTGCCGTAGCACCGGATCGGGCGCCATGACGGCTGCCGTGTGCAACCCGGCGATATTGAAGGTCTTGGTCGGCGCGAGGCAGGTCACCGAATTCATCGCGCAATGCTCGCCGGCCGAGGCGAACGGCACATACCCGTATCCCGGGTCGGTCAGATCGCAGTGGATCTCGTCGCTGATCACCGTGACGTGGTGCTTCCAGCACAGCTCGCCCAGCCGCGCCAGCGTCGCGCGGTCCCAGATCATGCCGGTCGGGTTGTGCGGGTTGCACAGGATCATCAGCGTGGTCTGCGGGTCGGCCAGCTTGGACTCCAGATCGTTCCAGTCGACCGAGTAATGGCCGCGGCCGTCGTAGGCCAGGGGCGCCTCGAGCGCGCGGCGGCCGTTGTTGAGGATCGAATTGAAGAAGATATTGTACACCGGCGTCTGGATCAGCACGTTCTCGGCCGGCGTCGTCAGCTTGCGCACCATGCTCGAGATCGCCGGAATCACGCCGGTGGTGAAGATCAGCGATTCCGGGTCGATCGTCAGGCCGTGGCGGTCCTTCCACCAGTCGGCGTAGGCGCGGTTCCATTCCGGCGGCACGATCGAATAGCCGAACACGCCGTGGTCGAGCCGCCGGCGCAGCGCCTCGCGGATCGCCGGCGCGGTGGCGAAGTCCATATCCGCCACCCACATCGGCAGCGCGTCGCCGGCCTCCTCCCACTTGAGGGAGAACGTGCCCGACCGGTCGATCGGTGTATCGAAGTCAAAGCCAGCAGCCATGTCCAGTCCTTTCAAGCGGCTATTCGCGCGGCGTCTCGCCGGTGATGATCGTCGTGGCGCCCGGATCGATCCGGTCCGCCTCGAGCGCGAGTTCGTCGATGCGCTCGGCGCGGATCACCCCGCCCGCGGGGTTGACCACGCCGTCGATGGCGCCCTGCACATCGGCGTCGACCGTCGAATATTCGAAGGCCCGTGTGGTGTTGATCAGGCGGCAGCGCTTCAGCACGAGATTGTCGATGTAGCACAGGCCCTGCAGGCTTTCGATCGTGCAGTTCTCGAAGGTGAGGTTGCGCGAGTTCCAGCCGAGGTACTCGCCCGAGATGTAGGAGTCGCGCACGGTGACGTTCTCGGTGTTCCAGAAGGCGTCCTTGCTGATGAGCCGCGAATTGGTGACGGTGATGTCGCGGGCCCCGTCGAAGGGATAGTTGCCGACCAGCCTGAGGCTGTGGGCGGTGACGTTCGTGCAGTTCATGGCGAAGTAGTCGCCGCGCGCCACCACGTCGTCCAGTTCCACGTCGGTGCAGCTCCAGAAGGTCTCCTCGGCGTTGGTCAGGTCGGTGCGCAGCAGGGCGACGCCGTTGCAGCGGCGGAAGTTCTTGGGCGCCTCGATCGTGGAGTCCTCGACGTGGATGTGGTTCGTGTACCACACGCCGGCGCGCGCCATCTCGAACCAGGTGCAGCCGCGCGCGACGATGTTCTCGGCGTACCACAGCGGGTATTTCCACTGGAACGCGCTGTCGATCAGCTCGATGTCGCGCGAGTGCTTCAGCGGCGATTCGCCGTCGGCGAAGATCGTGTCGGTGTATACGGCGTCGTGCGCGAAGAATTCGGCGCGCTCGCCGGTCAGACGGGCCTGACGCACCTGCCGGCGCGCCTGATTGGCATTGCTCACTGTCATGCTCCTTGTGTTGTGCTGAGCAACAACCTAGAAACCTCAAGCACTCGAAGTCAAACGGAAGATCGTGTTTTGTCGAGGGCGTAATGCGTGGCGGCGGGACGGTTCCGATCCGGCCCGCCGCGAACGCCCAAAGCCGCCGATCGGGGGTTTGTGCCTGTGCCCACCCTATCGGTGGTAGGAGCAGCGGACGCGGCCGGCCGTGTACGCGTCCATCATGCGGTGGTAGATCTCCCGGTCGCCGCGCAGCAGCCCGGTCAGCGGCTCCGGGTCGGACGGGAAACGCTTCAGGGCCCGTGCGTATTCGTCGCGGTGGTAGCTCAGCGGCACCACCGGCACGGCGTCGATGCGCAGCAGTTCCTTGAACAGGACCAGCCCGGCGAGCCTGCCGTCGCCGTCGGCGAACGGGTCGGCGGCCGCGAGCGCATGGTATGCGACGGCTATGGCGGCCGGGTCGTCGGCAAGGGACGCGCAGCGGGCGAGCGCCTGGTCCAAGTCCGCAGAGGATGCGACCGTTCCGGGCACGGCGGCCGCATCGGCCGTGGCGGATCCGTCGGACGTGGCCGCCGTGGCCGGCGTCCGGCCGTCGCCGTGCCGCAGCATATCGTGGAGCGTGCCGATCAGACCGGCGTCGAGCGGATCGTCGACATGCCCGAGCAGCCAGTCGAACGCGCGGAAATGGTTGACGGCCGCGGTGACGTCGGCCGCCGGAGCGTCGGCGTCCAGGTCGCCCGGGCGCAACGAGCCGGTGACGAACAGCAGGGAGATCTGCGCCGGCGTCAGCGTGGAACCCGCCATGCGGTTCGCGTGATAGGCGAACAGCACCTACGTGTTGTAGTACAGCCCGTGGTCCCGGTACTGCCCGCGCTCGTACGTCAGCCAATCGACGAGTCTCATGCGTCCCATATCCTTCCGCCCTTCCTTGGCTCCGGCGCGGTGCGGCCGGTTGCGGCATGCGCCGCCCGCCGACGGGCATGCCGATTCCGGGCCGGCGGGGCCGTGGCCGTCCCCGCGCATCCCGCGCGTGATTCCTACGCACAGTGTAGTCCGGCCGGCCGCGTTGCCGCCGCATGCGTGCGGCATGCGGCGCCGCGGGGGCGGCGGCTCCGGACAAATCAGCCCATCGGCGCAAACCGAAGGGGAACGGCGCCTCTGTGGGGCGCGATCGGCTATCGTGAAAACGGGAATGTTCCATTGATGGCCAAGGAGGCATGAGTATGGATGGCGCACTGTTGTACCCGCAGGTCACCGCGACGCGGCGCGTGCAGGGCATGGACGGCATGTGGGGGTTCCGCTTCGATCCCGAAGGCGTGGGGGAGCGCGACGGCTGGGCGGCGAACGGCCTGCCCGATCCGGTCGCGATGCCGGTGCCCGCCAGCTTCAACGACCTGTTCATCGACAAGGCGAGCCGCGACTACGCCGGGGATTTCTGGTACGAGACGGATGTCACGGTCCCCGGCGAATGGAGGGACAAGGATCTGTTCCTGCGCTTCGATGCGGCGACCCACCGCGCCACGGTGTTCGTCAACGGGGTGAAGGTCGGCTCGCACGAGGGCGGATTCACGCCGTTCGCGGTGCGCATCAACGACGTCGCCCGCTTCGACGAGCCCAACCATGTGGCGGTTCGGCTCAACAACGAGCTCAGCCACGCCTCGCTGCCGGCCGGTACCGGCGGCGCGCTGCCGGATGGTACGAAGCTGGCCGGCCCGTACTTCGACTTCTTCAACTACGCCGGGCTGCAGCGCCCGGTGCGTCTGCTCGCCGTGCCGAAGGAGGCGCTCACCGGGTACTCGACCACCTACGCCATTCACGGCGACGGTTCCGCCGACGTGCGGTACGAGGCCGAAACCAACGGCGGGCACCGGGTGGAGGCGCGGCTGTACGACGCCGGCGGCGCGCTCGTAGCCCGGGCCGACGGGGCGAAGGGCACGCTGCATGTGCCCGACGCGCATCTGTGGAACGTGCGCGCGGCCTACCTGTACCGCATCGAATTCACCATCGTCGGCGACGGCGGGGCCGTCATCGACCGCTATTTCGACGAGATCGGCATCCGCACGGTCGAGGTCAGCGGCCGGTCGATCCTTGTCAACGGCAAGCCGGTGTACCTCAAGGGATTCGGCCGCCACGAGGACAGCATCGTCAACGGCCGCGGCGAGAACCCGGCCGTGATCAAGCGCGACTTCGAACTTATGAAGTGGATCGGCGCGAACTCGTTCCGCACCTCGCACTACCCGTACAGCGAGGAGAACCTCAGAATGGCCGACCGCGAGGGCTTCCTGGTCATCGACGAATGCGCGGCCGTCGGCTTCATGGCCAGCCTCATGAACTTCCTCGACGCGGCCAACGATGCCAATCCGAACCGTGACCGCGGCTTCTTCGACGACCCGGTGGTGCGCGGCAAGACCATCGCCGTGCACAAGGAGGCGGTGCGCGAGCTGTTCGAACGCGACCGCAACCATCCGAGCGTGATCATGTGGAGCCTGATGAACGAGCCGGATTCCGCGGCCGACGCGGCCGTGCCGTATTTCAGGGAGATCTTCGGCTACGCGCGCACGCTCGACCCGCAGGGGCGGCCGCTGACCTACACGAACCTGATGTCGGCTGCGGCCGGCAAGGACAAGTGCCACCAGTTCGCGGACGTGATCTGCCTCAACCGCTACTACGGGTGGTACGTGCAGGGCGGCTACCAGCTGGCCGGCGCGAGGAAGGCCTTCATCGACGAGATGAACCGGTGGATGGAGGTCGAGCCGGACAAGCCCTTCGTCTTCACCGAATACGGCGCGGACACGGACGCCGGCGTGCACAAGCTGCCGAGCGTGCAGTGGAGCGAGGAATACCAGTGCGAGTACCTGGACATGCAGCACGAAGTGTTCGACATGTTCGACGCGGTGGTTGGCGAGCAGATGTGGAACCTGTGCGACTTCCAGACCGGCGAGGGCATCATGCGCGTCGACGGCAACAAGAAGGGCGCCTTCACCCGCGACCGCCAGCCCAAGGAGGCCGCCTTCCTGCTCAAGCGCCGCTGGGAGCGCAAGGGCGCCTAGTCATATAACATGGGCGCCGCCCGGCCGGAGAGAGGCTGGGCGGCGCCCATGGGAATTGCAGGGCCGCGCGGATCAGCGCTTGGCGATCTCGTCGATCGCGGCGAGCTCCTCGGCGCTGAACTCGGTGTTCTTGAGCGCGCCGATGTTGTCGAGGATCTGCTGCGGCTTGGAGGCACCGGCGAGCACGCTGGTCACCGCGTCGTCGTGCAGCAGCCATGCGAGGGACATCTCGGCCAGCGTCTGGCCGCGCTGCTGCGCGATCTCGTGCAGGGCCACGATCTTGCCGTGCTCCTTCTCCACGTCGGTGGGCGTCAGGAAGCGTGGGTCGTGCGCGGCGCGCGAGTCGGCCGGAATGCCGTCGAGATAGCGCTCGGTGAGCAGGCCCTGCTGCAGCGGGCTGAAGATGATCAGCCCCTTGCCCAGGCGCTTGGCTGTATCCTTGAGCCCGTTGTTCTCGATCGTGCGGTCGAGGATGTTGTACTTGTTCTGGTTGATGACGAACGGCACATGCAGCTCGCTCAGGATCGCGCTCGCCTTCTCGAGGCGCTCGCCGTCGTAGTTGCTCAGGCCCACGTACAGCGCCTTGCCGCTGGTGACGGCCTGCGCGAGCGCGCCCATCGTCTCCTCCAGCGGGGTCTCCGGGTCCGGGCGGTGGTGGTAGAAGATGTCCACGTAGTCCAGGCCGAGGCGCTCGAGCGACTGGTCGAGGCTGGCGAGCAGGTACTTGCGGCTGCCCCAGTCGCCGTAGGGGCCGGTCCACATCTCGTAGCCGGCCTTGGTGGAGACGATCAGCTCGTCGCGGTGCTTGGCGAAGTACTGGTGGATCAGGCGGCCGGCGCTCTTCTCGGCCGCACCGGGCTCGGGGCCGTAGTTGTTGGCCAGGTCGAAGTGGGTGATGCCGTTGTCGAAGGCGGTGAAGACGAGCTGCTTCATCTGCTCGTACGGCGTGATGTCGCCGAAGTTGTGCCAGAAGCCCAGCGAGATCGCGGGCAGCTTCAGTCCGCTGGCGCCGCAGCGGTTGTAGCGCATCGAGTCGTAGCGGGTCGGTGCCGGCGTGTAGTCGTTGGTCGGTTCGAGCATAATGCCTCCGTATGTCGTCTGGTGTCATCGGATGCCCGCGGCGAGGGCCGGGGCGCCCGAGGTCGTCATTGATGGGACGAGTATCGTGTTGCGTGTTCCATCATGGACCCTCAAGTACACTTGAAGGCAAGTCGGCGATCGGTACGGTGTGCCGGCGCTGCGGTTCGCGGGTTCCCGCGGGCCGCCTGATGGCCGTGGACGATGGCTGCCGGCGCCGCGATGGCGCCCGGCGAAGGGAGCGATTGCGATGTCGGATGACGAGCGGAACAAGGCGCTGGAAAACGCGTGCGGCGAGGATGGGGGCCGGCGGTATTCGATCCGCCAGGTCGCCGATATGTTCGATATGGAGCCGTCGACGCTGCGCTACTACGAGGACGCCGGCCTGCTGACGAACGTCGAGCGCACGTCGACCGGGCAGCGCGTCTATCGGCAGGGCCATATCAATCGGCTGAGCTCGATCTGCTGCTTCAAGCATGCCGGCATGTCGATCGCCGACCTGAAGCGGTTCTTCGTCTACGAGGCCGATGAGCGCACGCATATCGACGACATGATGACGCTGCTTGAGGAGCGCCACGACGCGATCGACGAGCAGCTGCGCGCGCTGGAGGAGGCCCATGCGCATGTGCTGCGCAAGCTGCATTTCTACGGTGATATCCGCGAGCACCTGCGCGGCAACGCGCCCGCGCCCGATTGGGACGATTACCGCAACGCCCATTTCGAGGACTGAACGGGTTTCCGCCGGGCCGGCGATCTGACATGCCGGTGGGCCCCGCATCGACATTGGACGGAAAATGCGTTACACTATTCGGTAAGGGCTTACCGTAGAGCTGTGGCAATGGTCGTTTCGATGGAAACGACACACTGATTGATTTCGGTGATGTTTCAGCAATATGGGTATGTCCAAACAGATACTGTCGTCAACAAGTTAAACGGAAAACGTTTCCCAGAGTGGGGAAGGTGGAGATTATGACCGAATCCAAGCCCAATGTCGTCCTGACCATGCAGCCGCCGGAACTGGTGAACAAGCTGATGAACGATACGCAGTGGGCGCGTCTTGAGTCCGTCGCCAATGTGGACCGCGACGTCATCACCGATTTTCATGTGGAGGGTCTCGACGAGCGCCTCGCCGCCGTCGACTACATCTTCTCAGGCTGGGGCCCCGATGCCAGGATCGACGCCGATGTCTTGGCCAAGATGCCGAACCTCAAGGGCATCGCCGCCGCTGCCGGCAACGCGTGGCGCCTGCTCACCCCGGAGGCGCTCGACGGGGTCAAGAAGCGCGGCATCCTGCTGTCCAACTCCGGCTATGTCAATGGCATCCCGGTCGCCGAATACTGCATGGCCATGATCCTCATGGCCAACAAGGATTTCTTCCGCGCCGAGCGCATCTACCGCGAGCGCCGCGAGTACATCAACCGCGAGGTCGAGTTCCCGACCGCCGGCAACTACCAGAAGACCGTCGGCCTGGTGACCGCCGGCGCCCGCATCGCGCGCCACCTGATGGGCCTGCTCAAGGGCTACCGCCTGAACGTGCTCGCTGAATCCCGCTCGATGAGCGAGGAGGAGGCCGCCTCCTACGGCGCCAAGAAGGCCGATCTGGAGACCATCTTCCGCGAGTCCGACATCGTCTCGCTGCACACCCCGAGCCTGCCCGCCACCAAGGGCATGATCACGGCCAAGTACTTCAAGATGATGAAGGACGGCGCCTGGTTCATCAACTCCGCCCGCGGCGCCGTGGTCGATGCCGACGCGATGACCGCCGAGCTCAAGACCGGCCGTATCAACGCGATCCTCGACGTGACCGATCCGGACGAGCCGCTGAACGCCGATTCGCCGCTGTGGGACATGCCGAACGTGATCCTCACCCCGCACATCGCCGGTTCCGAAGGCACCGAGCTGCAGGGCATGGGCGAGAACGTGGTCAACGAGCTCACCCACATGATCAAGGGCGAAGCGCTCGAATTCAGCGAGTGACGCCGGGCGCCGGCTGGCTGCGTGGGTTGCGGCCGCCTTGGAAGCTCTGCCTGATCGGAGACATTTCTGCCATGAGATGGCGGTGATGGCTTGACGAGTATGGCCTTATTGAGAGGTTCCTGCCTGTATATGGCGGGAGCCTCTTTTGTGTTGTCGTGATGCGTTCGATATCCGCCGCCGCGTGGAAGCTATCTCTCGCTGACAGGTGCTCTGGCAAGATGTTTTTGCCGGTATATGGCGATTGGTTCTTGCGTGGATCCGCGGGTGAGAGGTGCTTGCCGTCATGTGGCGGGCATCTCTCGCTGGGGTCTGTCTCGCCGGGAGTTGCATGCCATTGGGTGGCGGTTGTCTCTTGATGGATCTCATGTGCGAGAGGTGTTTGCCTCTGAGGGGCGGGTGTCTCTCGGCGCGGGGCAGCTTGGCGAGAGGTGCCTGCCATTGGGTGGCGGTTGTCTCTTGATGGATCTCATGCATGAGATGTGTTTGCCTCTGCGCGGCAGGTGTCTCTCGTTGCGGTATGGCTGGGCGAGAGGTGCCTGCCGTCATGTGGCGGGTATCTCTCGCTGGAGTTGGATGCATAAGCGGTTCTGCCGGCAATAATGCCGGCTCTAACGCCAAAGCCGGTGCCACCGTCAAAAAAGCAAACGCCGGCCACCGGCCCCCTCGGCTCAGCGCCTCGGCAGGGACTCGCGCAGCACGATATCGGGCGCGCTCTGCACGAAGATCAGGCGGTTGCCCGCCGCGGAATCCGCGGCGCCGGCGTCGTCCCGGTCCGCCAGCACGCAGTCGACGGCCGCTTGGCCTATTTCGGCGAGGGGCAGGTGCACGGTCGTCAGGGACGGGTGCACATCCGCGGAATAGGGGATGTCGCCGAATCCGGTGATCCCGACCTCGCGGCCGGGTTCGATGCCGTTGGCGCGCAGCGCGGTCATCGCGCCGATGCCCATCACGTCGTTGAGCGCGATCACCGAATCGATGCCGGCCCCGTCATAGGCGGCGTCGCCGCCCGGCGCAAGCAATCCGGCGCGGGCCATCTGCATGATCGCCGCATAGCCTTCGGTGCGGCTGAACCTACCGTTGGCGATGACGCGCGGATCGACGGTGATGCCCGCCTTGCCGAGCACGTCCATCACCCCGGCGAGGCGTTCCTTCGACGAGCGGTGGTTGTCGTCGCCCTTGAGGATCGCCGGGCGCGTGTACCCCGAGTCGACGAACAGCTTGGCGATGGCCCGCGCGCCGACCTCGTTGGCCACGTCGACGGCGGGGAAGGGCAGGTTGCGGTTGAGGATGAACACGGCCCGGCCGCCGGATGCCTCGTATTGGCGGAGTTCGCGCTCCAGTTCGGCCCGTTCGGGCGCGTCGATGTATTCGCTTTCGGAGATGATGATGCCGCGCGGGCGCGTGGCCACCGACTTGCGTACGCTCTCCAGCTCGGCCTTGGCGTTCGCGGCGACGCCGATGGTCACCGAGACGCCCTGTTCGCCGGCCGCCTTGACCACGCTCTGCGACACGGAGGCGAAGTACGGGTCGGAGATATCGGAGACGAGCAGCACGATGTTCGGCGCCGTGCCCTTGGCCACGGCCTGCGCGTAGGCGTTCGGCCGGTAGTTGAGTTTGGTCGCGGCCTCCATGACTTTCACGTAGGAGTCGTTGCGCACCTTGCGTGTGCTGCCGTTGAGTACGCGGGACGCCGTGGCGATGGAGACGCCGGCCTTGGCGGCCACGTCCATCAGCGTTGCGGGGGAGGAGGGCTTGTCCGCCCTGTCGTCCTTGTCGGTATGCTGCGCCACGTTCTCTGCTCCTTGCACCGCTGCGTCGCACGCAAAACGGAAAACTGTCTTAAGCGTTTACCATGCATTGTAGCGCCATTCGACGCCGATGTCTCGAATAAGCGTTGCCGTGTGTTGCCGATTAAGGGATATATCGTGACAAAATATCGGTAAGCGCTTTCCGTTTTGGCGTGTCGTGCGGTACGCTTGAAGCCATGACGCGATACTTATGCGCCCCCGATTCCTTCAAGGAAAGCCTGACCGCCAAAGAGGCCGCTGAGGCGATGGCACGGGGCATCACACAAGCCGACCCGGCGGCGCAGGTCCGGTGCCTGCCCATGGCCGACGGGGGAGAAGGCACGGCCCAAGCCCTGGCAGACGCCACGGGCGGCGCCATGCATGCGGTCGACGCGCACGACCCCCTCGGCCGGCCCGTCCGCGCGAGCTATGCGATGCTCGGCGACGGATCCACCGCGGTCGTGGAAACGGCCGAAGCCAGCGGCTTGGCGTTGCTCGCCCCCGAGGAGCGCGATCCGCTCGTCGCCGCATCGTACGGCACCGGCGAGCTGATCCGGGCCGCGCTGGACGCCGGCGCACGCACCATCATCGTCGGGCTCGGCGGCAGCGCCACCAACGACGCCGGCGCCGGCCTGCTGCAGGCCCTTGGCGTGCGCCTGCTCGACGCGAGCGGGCGGGAACTGCCCCGCGGCGGCGCCGCGCTGGCGAAGCTGGCGCTGATCGATATGGGAGGGCTCGACCCGCGCCTTGGCGAGACGACCGTGATCGCCGCCTGCGACGTGACCAATCCTCTGGTCGGCCCGAACGGCGCCAGCGCCGTGTTCGGACCGCAAAAAGGCGCCTCCGCCGCCGACGTGGCGCTGCTGGACAAGGCGCTGACCCGTTTCGCCATCGTCGCCGAACGCCAGCTTGGCGTGCGCGTATCGAATTGGCCGGGCGGTGGCGCGGCCGGCGGCATCGGCGCCGCGCTGCTGTCGTTCCTCCACGCCTCCTTCAAACCCGGCATCGATCTGGTGATCGAACGGTCGGGGCTGGACGAGGCCGCGCAGTGGGCCGACGTGGTGTTCACCGGCGAAGGGTCGATCGACTTCCAGACCAAGTTCGGCAAGACCCCGGCCGGCGTGGCGGCCACGGCGAAACGGCACGGCAAGCCGGTGATCGCCGTGGCCGGGCATATCGGCGAAGGCATCGGCGAACTGCACGACTGCGGCATCGACGCGATCTTCGGCATCGCTCCGGGCGCGGCCAGCCTCGAAGAACTGCTGGCCGATGCGGCCTCCAACGTGACCCGCACCACCGAACAGATCGTGCGAATCCTGCAACTGTGAACAGGCCCCCGCTGGCGGGGCTGCCGGGCATTGCTCGACTGGGGCCGGTGCCGAACCACCCTCAGTCCCGCTACGCGAGACAGCTCCCGCCAGCGGGAGCAAGTATCGGAAAGGAAAACATGCGTACCACACTGGAAACCGTGAGCTGCGGCGAACTATCCGCCGTCTACCGCAAGGACGACGAGACCGGAGCCGTGGAGCTGGTATTGGTCCCGACCGCGCGCATCGACGACGTCGTGCGCGACGACTGCGCCGCCGAACCGCTCGTGCAGTCCAAGATCGTCGGCGACGACTATCCGTTCGGCTTCAGCCAGGGCCGCACGATGCGCAACGCGAAAACCGTGACCGACCATATGTCGTACGGCGATCCCGTCGTCTCCCGCAATGCGTCGGACGGCTCACTCGCCGTGGTCACCCGCATCGACGACGCGCGCGGCTGGCATTACGAGCACACGCTCACCATGACCCCGGCCAGCGGTGCCGCGGAGATCCGCACCGCGGTGGTCAACGAATCCAACCGCCCGATCACCCTGGAGATGCTCTCGAGCTTCACGCTCGGATCGATCTCGCCGTTCGCCAGGGGACTCGACCCGGAGAACCTGATCCTGCATCGTCTGCGCAGCACCTGGAGCGCCGAGGGACGGCTGCTCTCGCAGCCGGTCGAGAATCTTGAACTGGAACCCAGCTGGCAGAAGTACAGCGCGAACTCCGTGCGCTTCGGCTCGGTCGGCAGCTTCCCGGTGCGCGAATGGGTGCCATTCGCCGCCGTCGAGGACCAGCACGCGGGCGTCACCTGGGCCGTGGCCACCACGCACGCCTCCAGCTGGCAGATCGAGGCGTACCGCCGCGATGACGGACTGAGCCTGTCCGGCGGCATCGCCGACCGCGAATTCGGCCAGTGGACCAAGACCCTCGCCCCCGGCGAGCGCTTCGACGCTCCGTACGCGGTCGCCACCGCCGTGGTCGGCGGCGTCGACAAGGCCTCGCAGGTTCTGGCCGGCAATGTGCGCAAGGACCTGAAACTGCCGCAGAGCGAAGCTCATCTTCCGGTGATCTTCAACGAATTCTGCTCCACTTGGGGCACGCCGACCGAGCGGAGCGTCACCGAGCAGCTCGACGCCGTCAAGGCGCTCGGCGTGGAGTACTTCGTCATCGACGCCGGCTGGTTCGACGACCAGGCCTTCGAGGCGGCCAGCCGCTTCGGCAAGTGGGAGGTCAGCGCAACCGCGTTCCCGCACGGCATGAAGCCGGTGGTCGACAGGATCCACGATGCGGGTCTCAAGGCCGGCATCTGGTTCGAATTCGAGGTCGCCGGCCGCGAGGAGCCGGATTGCTTCAACAAGGCCGAATGGCTGCTGAAGCGCGACGGCCTGCCCATCACCTCCGGCAACCGCCGCTGGTGGGACATGCGCAATCCGGAGGTCCGGGAATACCTGGCGCACAAGGTCATCGACTTCCTCAAGGACAACGGCTTCGACTACATGAAGGTCGACTACAACGACACGATCGGCATCGGCTGCGAGACGCCCGGCGATCCGAACGCCTCGCTCGGCGAGGGCCTGTACGACCAGATCCAGGCGTCGCAGGCGTTCTTCCGCCGCATCCGCGAGGAACTGCCCGACCTCATGATCGAGATCTGCGCCTCCGGCGGCCACCGCCTGGTGCAGAGCTTCATGGAGATCGGCGCCATGGCCAGCTTCTCCGACGCCCACGAATGCGACTACATCCCGGTCGTGGCCGCCAACATGCACCGCATGATCCTGCCGCGCCAGTCGCAGATCTGGGCCGTGGTGCGCGAGGAGGCCTCGGCCGACAAGCTCTACTACCAGATCTGCTCCGGCCTCCTGGGCCGCCTGTGCTTCAGCGGCGACCCGAACGGGTTCACGGGCCGCAAGAACGACATCATCAAGGAAGGCGTCGCGTTCTACCACAAGGCCGCGCCGGTCATCGACCACGGCGAGAGCCGCTGGTACGGCTTGCAGCTCGGCAGCTACAGCCGGCCGGTCGGCTGGCAGGCCATCGCCCGCGTCGGCGAGGCCGGCACCGAGGCGGAGGGCCGCACGCTCGTCGTGCTGCATACCTTCCACGACGCCCCCAGCGTGATCGACCTGCCGGTGCTCGGCCGGGTCGTCGGCGTCTTCCACCGCGACGGCATCCGGGTCGAGCGTTCCGGCCGCCAGCTGCGCATCACCGACCTGTCCGACTTCGACGGCGTCGCCGTCCTGCTGGAATAGCCTCCCCATGCTGGCTCCCCTCAAAGAGGGGAGCCAAGACTCAGAACTTAAGACTTAAGCAACCAAGCAAGGAACACCAATGACCACGATGATCAAGAACCCGATCCTGCCGGGCTTCCACCCGGATTCGAGCGCCCTGCGCGTCGGCGACGACTACTACATCGCCAACTCCACCTTCGAATGGTGGCCGGGCATCGACATCTACCACTCCAAGGACCTCGTCAACTGGGAGTGGGTCGCCTCGCCGGTCAACCGCGAATCCCAGGTCGATCTCAAGGGCAACTACGACTCCGGCTCCCTGTGGGCGCCCCACCTGAGCTACGCCGACGGCAGGTTCTGGCTCGTCTACACCGACGTGAAAACCTACGCGCCGTTCAAGGACACCCTGAACTACGTGATCACCGCGCCGTCCATCACCGGCCCGTGGAGCGAACCGCACTTCCTGACCGCCTCCGGCTTCGATCCGGCCATCTTCCACGATGATGACGGCCGCAAGTGGTTCCTCAACATGCTCTATGACTACCGCCCCGGCCACGCCATGTTCGCCGGCACCGTGATCCAGGAGTTCGACCCCGAGTCGATGACCCTGATCGGCGAGCGCAAGCACTTTTACAAGGGCACCAAGCTCGGCGTGTGCGAGGGCCCGCAGATCCTCAAGAAGGACGGGTACTACTATCTGCTGTGCGCCGCCGGCGGCACCGGCTACATGCACGCCGCCACCGTGGCCCGCGCCCGTTCGCTCGAGGGCCCGTTCGAGGATTCGCCGTACACGCCGTTGATGACCACGCGCGACGAGCCGGGCAACCCGCTGCAGAAGTCCGGCCACTGCTGCTTCCTGCAGATCGGCGACGAATGGTACGTCACCCAGATCTGCGGTCGCCCGCTGACCGAGCGCGGCAACTGCACGCTGGGACGCGAGACCGCCATCCAGAAGATCTACTGGACCGAGGACGGCTGGCCGCGCCTGATCAACGACACCATCAGCCCCGACCTCGAGGTCCCGGCCCCCAAGATCGCCCGGAACGTGGTGCAGAACATGGACCATTCCGAGCGCGTGGAGTTCGAGCTGGACGGCGTGGCGCAGGCCAACGCGCCCCTCACCTCCGTGACCGACCCGGCCATCCCGCCGAGCCTGAAGACCCTGCGCACCGCCCTCACGGCCGAAGAGCACTACAGCCTCACCGCCCGCCCCGGCTGGCTGCGCCTCTACGGCGCCCAGTCGCTGCGCTCCCAGCACCTGCAGACCCTGTTCGCCCGCCGTTGGGAGGCCTATGATTTCGACGTCGAAACCGTGCTCGACTTCGACCCGGCCAACTACCAGCAGATGGCCGGCCTGATCCTCTACTACGACACGCAGAACTGGATCTACGCCTACGTCTCCTTCGACTCCGAAGGCAGCGACAAGCGCATCATCCAGGTGCTGCGCTGCGACCACGAGCGGCTGGAATACGGTTCCGAGGCCATCGCGCTCGAGGACGGGCCGGTGCGCATCAAGGTCGAGGTGCGCCACGACAAGGCGAACTTCTTCTATGCGCAAGGCGAGAACATGCACGCCGACAACGCTCCGTGGAAGGCGGTGGGCGGCGCACAGCCCGCCGACCACATCAGCGACGACTACGTGGAGAGCCAGATCATGGGCTGTGCGTTCACCGGCGCCATGGTAGGCATCTGCGCGCAGGACATGGACGCCCATCTCTCGCACGCCGACTTCCAATACCTCGACTACCGGGAGAAATAACCGTTCTCGGCTCCCCTCTGGAGGGGAGCTGTCGCGAAGCGACTGAGGGGAGGTCACGAACCACCCTCAGTCAGCTGCGCTGACAGCTCCCGCCAGCGGGAGCGGAACCCCAACGAAAGGACAAACAACAATGACATGGGAACTGGCTGCGTCGACCCTCGGCGCTCCGTACGATTCGATGGACGAGCTCGCCAAGACCTTCAAGGCCACCGGCGTCAAGCAGATCGAGGTGGCCGTCGGCGATGAGATGAAGTTCACGATGGCCTCCACCGACGACGAGCTCAAGGCCATGCGCGACGAACTGGCCGAGAAAGCCGGCGTCTCCATCTTCGCCGTCGACTCGCGCGTGCAGGTGTGCAACACCGCCCGCGAGGACGACGAACTGGTCGAAAGTCTCGAGCACTGCCTGCACATGGCCGACGTGCTCGGCGCCAAGTACGTGCGCGTCTTCCCGACCGCGCCGCTCGAGTCGAGCTGGGATCCGGACCGCCTGCCCGGCATGGTGCTGCCCGAAGGCATGAACCTGGCCGGCGTCTCCAAGCGCGGCGCCGAGATCATCGCCCGCGCCCTGCCGACCGCCGACAAGCTCGGCGTCCAGCCGCTCATCGAAACGCACGACAGCCACACCAACGGCGAGCGCAACGCGATCATCCACTACTACCTCGATAAGCTGGCCCCGGGCAACCAGGCCGGCTCCATCTGGGATATCGCCCACCCGTGGCGCGTGGGCGAGGCTCCGGCCAAGACCTTCGAATACCTCAAGCCGTACCTGGTGGGTGGCCGCGGCGTCGTCCAGATCAAGGACTGCGCGTTCCCCGGCGACCAGACCCCGGTGCTGCAGGGCACCGGCCGCGTGCCGCTGGCCGAATGCTGCAAGCTCCTCAAGGACGGCGGCTACACCGGCCCGCTGTCTCTGGAGTGGGAGCGCCGCTGGTACCCGCAGGTCGAGCCGCTCGAGGAGGCCCTGAAGGCCGCCCGCAAGGCCATCGAGGCCCTGCCCGCCGAATCCCAGCGGTGAGCTGACCTGAGCTGACCGTTTCGTTTTCCTGTTTCATATCGGCGTATGGCCCGTCGAACGCATCGCGTATCGCTGCGTTCGACGGGCCATACGTTTCGGATCATGCGTTTGTTGACCCCGCTCGTCGTCCCGGTCTGTTCCCGACTATGTGAATTTGCGGAAAAGTGCAGAAAACTCGCATTTGAAATTACTGAAAAGTGCAGAAATCACTGATTTGAAATTGAGGAAAAATGTGATTCAGGATATCATCAAACTAGGTGTGGCATGAAAGGCGGGCGCTGATGGCATTGAAACGCAAGGCATATGAACGCTTTGAGTTCTGGAAGCGGAACAAGTCGAAGCAGGCGTTGCTGGTAACCGGGGCTCGTCAGGTCGGCAAGACGTATCTGGTTCGCGAGCTCATGCAGTCCCATTATCCGAATTCCGTGGAGATCAACCTTGCCGACGATGCCGCCGCACGCAGATCATTCGAGGCGGCCACCGATGCCGATGACCTGATGCTCAGAATTTCCGTGGCGGCGGATGCGCATTTGGTGCCGCATGAGACGGCGATTTTCCTCGATGAGATCCAGGAATGCCCCAATGTGATGGAACATATCAAACTGCTCGTGGACAGAGGGGAATACGACTTCATACTGTCCGGTTCCTTGCTTGGCGTGAAATTGGAAGGTGCGGACTCGCTGCCTGGCGGATATCTGACCCAAGTGGAGATGTTCCCCCTTGATTTCGAGGAATTCTGCTGGGCGAACGGACTGCCCGAGGCGGCTTGGGACGGGGCCTGCAAGGCGTTCGTGTCACGCACGCCCGTTCCGGATTTCATCCATGAGAAGTTGCTGAAGCTGTTCCATCGTTACTTGTTGGTGGGAGGCATGCCGGATGCGGTGAATGCGTTCCTTGGCAGCGGCGTCATCGATCAGGTGCGTGTGTCGCAATCGGAGATCATCCGCGTCTACAAACGCGATATCGCCAAGTACGCGCCCAAGGAGAACCGGCTGGTCATTCAGAACATCTATGACTTGATACCCAGCGAATTGACCGGAACCAGCAAACGCTTTAAATTCAGTTCGATTGAGAACGTGAAGCGATTCGATCAGGTGACCGACGAGTTCCTATGGCTTATTAATGCGGGCGTGGCCATCGCCACCTATAATGCTTCGGAACCCAGGCATCCATTGCTCATTGCAAAGAACGACAGCAGATTCAAGTTGTTCTATTCCGATGTGGGTCTTTTGACCAGCACATTCATTAAACGAGCCTCCATCGATCTGCTCGATGGCGGAACCAATATGAACGTCGGGGGCGTGTACGAGAACGCGGTGGCGCAGGAACTCAACACTCATGGTCTCTCGACGTACTATTGCGCGAGCAAACGCATGGGCGAGCTTGACTTCGTAACGGAACGAGCCGATGGCGGCGTCATCATGTTCGAGGTGAAATCGGGGTCCTCGTATCGAACGCATGCCTCTCTCACCAATGCGCTGAATGTAGCGAACAACGGTATCGATGAGGCGTATGTCCTTGCCGAGACCAATGTGGAGGTCTCTGGCCCTGTGGTATATCTGCCGATATACATGGTGTCCATGTTCCATTTCGGCGACTGAGGCCGGGATGGTCGGCGTGGTGCTCTCCGTCTTCGATGCGGGTCGGGAGTCGGTTCAATGCCTTTCGGCGATCTCCTTGGCGTCGATGGCCGCCGGCTCGTCGCTGACTCCCCGCCGGACAAGCTGCTCGACAACATCCAGGAGCGGACCGTCAACGATCTGAAGCGGAAGGGAGCGAGCGTGGAGCCCGCCGGCTGAATCAAAAAACGACACGCCGGACGCCTGGCTTGATTGCGCAAACAACCGTTGTGAAACCTTGGCCAACAGACTTCTATGTAACTAGTTTTATCGTTGATTTGACAACGATTTTACCGAGATGTTAGCTTGTAGTTGTTTCAGTGATGAAACTAGTTACAAAGAAGAACCAAGGAAGGTTTTCGCAATGAGCACTTCACGTCGTTGGACCAAGATCGCCGTCTCCGCCGCAGCCGCTGCAGGCATGCTCGTACCGCTCGCCGCATGCGGCTCCGGCACCGCCGGCAACGGCTCCGCCGATGCGAACGGCGTCACCACCATCGAGTGGTGGGGCTGGGAGCAGGGCCAGCAGGAACAGGCCGATGCCTTCAACAAGTCGTAGGACAAGATCAAGGTCGTCTTCAAGAAGCGGGCCTCCAACGTCAAGGCGGAGGAGTCGCTCGTCAACACCGTCAAGGCCGGCAGCGGCGTGCCCGACTTGGTCGAGGTCGACAAGGACTCGGCCATCTCGCTGCTCGCGGACGGCACCATCTAGGACATCAGCCAGTTCAACCCTGACCTGTCCAAGCTGAACCCGAACGTCGTGGACTCCTTCAAGGTGGGCGACCAGCTGGCCGCCATCCCGTTCCAGGCGGCCCCGCAGTTCATCATCGTCAACCAGAAGACCTTCGACGACAACGGCGTGAAGGTGCCAACCACGTGGGACGAGCTCATCCAGGCCGGCAAGGACCTGAAGGCCAAGAACCCGGACATCAAGATCCTGAACCTGGCCGGCGAGGACGCATCCACGCTGGTGATGCTGGCCCAGCAGTTCGGCGCCAAATGGTATTCGGTCAAGGGCGACAAGTGGGTCATCGACATCAACGGCCCCGAGTCCAAGAAGGCCGTGGACTACCTGCAGCAGATCGTGGACAACGACATGTTCAGCCAGAAGACCTTCATCGAATGGGACGCGCTGATGCAGTTCTTCCAGTCCGGCAACCTGGCCATCATCCCTACCTCCACCTGGCAGCTGAGCGCCTACCAGTCCAACTTCCAGAACTCGCTGGGAGACTGGGTGGCCTATGACTGGCCGAAGGAATCCGCCGATTCCGACGTCGTCTCCCCGCTGAACGCCACCGGTTACGGCATCCCGAAGGGCGCCAAGAACACCGCGGCCGCCGTCACCTTCGCCGAATGGCTCACCATCGATGACGAGGCGTTGAAGATCGCGGCCGACCCGACCAAGGGCAGCGGCACGTTCCCGGCCCTGAAGGACGCGTCCGACTACATCGCCGCCTCCCTGCCCGACAAGCTCCTCAAGGACAAGTCACAGGCCGATGCCGTGGTCAAGAAGTCCGCCGAGACCGTCACCCCATACTCCCCGGCGTGAACTGGTCCTCGATGTGCAAGCAGCTGCAGGATCAGTGGGCCAAGTTCCTGAGCAAGCAGGTCACCGGCGAGCAGATGCTCGACACCATCCAGGAGTGGACCCTGAACGACTTGAAGCAGAAGGGCATCAGCGCCGAATCCGTCTGACCGGCCAAGGCCCCGAGTCGCAACCGCAATCACGGCCGACCGCAGCCATCCCTCCGTCCTCAACCGGCGCTCCCCGGTCCACAAGACAGGGGAGCGCCGCCCATACCACCATCAATCCGACCAATCACATCCGACCAATTACATCACCAACCAATCACATCACTGAGCAATGGAGTTATCGTGAGTGCAACAAACTCTTCGGCCAGGCCCGCGGAAGTGAAAACCAACGCCACTCCCGTGTGGAAGAAGAGGCTTGGCCTGAAAGGCGCCCTGTTCGGCGTCCCGTTCTTCGGCCTGTTCCTGTTCTCGTTCATCATCCCGTTCCTGTACGCCCTGTGGGAGAGCCTGTTCGTCAAGAAGTCCAGCGGGCTGGGCGTCGGCAGTGCCACCCTCCACTTCGCGGGTCTGAGCCAGTACCTGCGCGTCTTCAAGGACGGCGCGTTCTGGTCCGGTATGGGCCGGGTCGCCCTGTTCACCTGCGTGGTGACCCCACTGATCATGATCTTCGCGCTCGTCGAGGCCCTGCTGCTGGACTCCGCGCGCAAGAAGGCCAAGAAGGCCTGCCGCTTCCTGCTGCTCGTGCCCTACATGGTGCCCTCCATCGTCTCCACGCTGATCTGGGTGTACATGTACTCGCCGGACATCGGCCCGCTCAAGAAGTTCTTCGCCGTCTTCGGGCTGACGGTCAACTTCTTCAGCCCGCAGATGCTGTGGGTCTCCATGGCCAACCTGCTGCTGTGGATCAACATCGGTTTCAACATGCTGATCCTCTACGGTTCGCTCACCTCCATCGACCCCTCGCTCTACGAGAGCGCCAAGGTGGACGGCGCCGGCGAGTTCCGCATCGCCTGGCCCATCAAGATACCGATGGTGCGCGGCACCCTGGTGCTGACCGGCCTGCTCTCGATGATCGGCATGCTCCAGCTCTTCGACCAGCCGCTGCTGTTCCGCTCCGCCTCGCCCGAGACGGTCACCGCGAACTTCACGCCGATCATGACCATCTACAACTACACGTTCACCGCCGGCGGCGACTACAACTATGCGGCGGCCCTGTCGGTCGTGCTCGCCATCGTCATCGCCATCATCTCCGCCATCGTCTACGGAGCCACCAACAAGAAGGGCAAGTGAGTGATATGAGCAACGCGATTATGCAGTCCAAGTACGGCGCTGGCGCAAGCAACAAGCCGAAGTCCAAGTGGAGCCGCCCCGGCATCCTGATCGCCCTGGCGGTCCTCACCTTCTATTCGATCGCCCCGCTGTGGTGGCTGGTGGTCTCCGTGACCAAGAGCCGCGTGGAGCTCTACAACACCAACGGCCTGTGGTTCGGCAAGGAGAACCACCTCGTCGAGAACTTCCAGCAGCTGTTCACCTACGAGAACGGCATCTTCTTCAAGTGGATGCTCAACTCGATCCTGTACGCGGGCGTCGGCTCCCTGGTGTGCATGGTCATCTCCATCATGGCCGGCTATTCGCTGAGCAAGTTCGAGTTCCGCGGCAAGGCCGTCGAGATGGGCCTGGTCATGTCGTCCTTCCTGGTACCCACCGCGCTGCTCACGCTGCCGATGTACCTGCTGTTCTCCGGCCTGCACCTGACCGACACCGTCTGGGCCGTGCTCATCCCGTCCTTCGTCAACACCTTCGACGTGTACCTGGCCAAGGAATACATCGACGGCTCCGTGCCGGACGAACTGCTCGAGGCCGCCCGCGTGGACGGCGCCGGCGAGTTCCACATCTTCCGCAAGATCGTCATGCCGCTGCTGCCGACCCCGGCCGCCACCATCTTCATCCTGACCTTCGTGCTGCAGTGGAACAACTTCTACCTGCCGATCACTAGGCTGCGCGGCAGCGACAAGTGGACCCTGTCCCTGGGCCCCTACAGCTTCATGCAGACCAAGCAATCCTCGCTGTTCGACCCGACCACCATCGCCTTGGCGGGCGCGGTGCTCTCCATCATTCCGTTGGCCGTGGTGATGATCGCCATGCAGCGGTTCTGGAAGTTCGGCGTGGCCCTCGGCGGCGTGAAGGGCTGATCGCCGCCGCATCGGCCCGTCTGCCGACGCAAATGTCTGTAACTAGTTACAGAATGGATATGGGCAAGCCGGGTGGCTTGCATCAGGGGAGTTCAATCATCATGGAATCGAAACAGGTATATGCCGTGCTGATCCACGGCTGGGCGGGCTCGGTACGGGTCTGGGACCACATCGGGTGGCCCGACGACTGGACCGTGCTGCCGTACGAGCTGCCGGGCCATGGCAGCCGCAGGGACGAGGGCCCCTGGACCATTCCCGGCGCCGGCGAGGATCTGGCGGAGTTCATCCGCCGCAACGTTCCCGCGGGGGAGCGGGCCATACTCATCGGGCACTCCATGGGCGGCCAGCTCTCGCTCTACGTGCATGTGCACTATCCCGAGCTGGTGGCCGGCGAGGTCGTCATGGACCCCGCCCTGGGCGCCGAGGACGCCGAGATCGCCGGCCAGCCGACCCTGCTCAAGGCGCTGACCGATGACGCCTACGGCACCACGGAGGGCTTCATCCAAGGCGCGTTCTCGCCGTACACGCCGCAGAGCGTGCGCGAGATGGTCGTGGGGGACGTGCGCCGCACCAACCCGCAGGCCATCGCCGACTACTTCCGTTCGGAGTACATGGATCCCGAGTCGTTCGGCAACCGCAAGCCGGCCGTCGCCATGGGGCTGAAGCGCACCAAGCCCACGCTCGGCATCTACCTGACGCCGGCCCGGGCCGGATTCGAGCGCGAGTGCGGCACCGCGGACGTGGAGATCTGGTCCGGCGGCCACGGGCACTTCATGTTCCTCGAGGACCCGGTCCGCTTCTCCGACGAGGTGGTCAGCTGGGCCATCAGCCGGGGGCTGTACGAGAACGCTGACGCGGAACTGCGGCTGGTCTCCGCCGCGCTCGCTGTGTGATTCGGCTCCCGCTTGCGGGAACGATGCGCATGCGCAGGATATTGAGGGGTGACGTTGCGGTCGCCCTTTTCCATACTCTGCGTAAGATGAAAACAGTTACACACTCGATGTTCACCGATGACGTGTGAAGGATATGGAGCGATTCCCCGATGACAGACGCACAGCCAGGGGCGGCTTCCGCGCATTCGGCGGGCAACGGCAAAAGCCGCAAGGGCCCGGCCAAGACCGCCGGCGCGAACATCCGCGACATCGCGGCGGCGGCCGGCGTCTCAGTGGCCACCGTCTCCCGCGTGATGCGCGGCAACGCCAAGGTCTCCGACGAGACGCGCGCCAAGGTCGAACAGGCGGTCAAGGACCTCGGCTACGTGCCCAACGCCCACGCCCTCGCCCTGACCACCCCGCCCAACTCGGTCACCCTGGTGATGCGTTCGATCACCGGCGGCACCTATAGCGAGATGGCCGGCGCGGTCGCCGATGAGGCCATACGCCGGGGCATGACCTTCCGGCTCATCGCCACAGGCGGCGCCCGGGTGGACGGCAAGGCGGTGCTTACCGACCTGCTGGCGCAGCGCCCGCGCGTGGCCATCATCGTGGCCGACGACGACCCCGGCTCCATCAAGGACGCCGAGCTCAACGAATACGTGGGCCAGTTCGAATCGATGGGCACCACGCTGGTGGCCCTGGCCCGGCCCCGCATCGATCTGGCCGATCGGATCGGCGTGGTGGACTACGCGAACGAGCGCGGCGTGTACATGATGACCAAATACCTGATTTCCTTAGGCCATCGGGACATGCTGTTCGTCGGCGTGCGCACGGCCTCGCCCATTTTCACCCAGCGCTATCAGGGATTCCTGAAGGCGTTGGCGGATGCCGGCATCGACCATGATCCCGCCGGCGACCTGCCCTTCGACGGCAACCGTGCGGCTGACGCCGCCAACGTCGTCGCCCGATATCGGGATGGCAGCCCGTTCACCGCCGTGGTCGGCGTCACCGACGTGGCCGCGCTCGACTCCATCAACGCCCTGCAGTCCCTTGGGGTCGCCGTGCCCGGGCAGATCTCCGCCGGAGGCTTCGACGACATGCCCTACGCCGGCGATCTCATCGTGCCCCTGACCACCGTGCATGTGCCCTTCGCGGACATGGGCGCCACCGCCGTGCGCATTGGTCTCGGCAACCTCAAGGATGTGATGATGCCCGCCGAACTGGTCGTCCGCAAATCCACCGGGCCGGTGAACTGATCCCCGATCGCCCCCGTGGAATAGCGGCATGATCGTAAGTCAGCGGGAAGGTCGGATTCGTGGCGGGTCGCGTGTGCGGCGGAGACTTGCGGGCAGGGTTCATGCGCGCGGCGGGACGATGGACTCGCGGGCGTGGAACGTCACCGGAAACACCGGGTGTTCGCCCTGGTCGACGGGCAATCCCAGCGCCAGTCGGGCGCTGTACCGGCCGATGTCCTCGTAGGGGACGGCCACGCTGCTCAGTCTCGGGATGAGGACCTCGTTGCTGGACAGGTCGTCGAAGCCGGTGATCGACAGATCCTCCGGAATACGCAAGCCGTATCGCCGGGCGATCGAATACACGCAGTAGGCGGCGAAATCGGTGACGCAGACGATGGCGGTCGGGCGCCGGTCCGGGGCCATGCGCAGCAGGCGATCCATGGCCGGAGCCAAGGTGTCCTTGAAGTTGTCGGAATGGCCGACCAGTGCGCTTCGGTTGTCAACATATTGCCCATTGGCCTGCAGGGCGTCGCGATATCCCAGAAAGCGCTCCCGTGCGGTCGAGCGGTCGTCGTACCCCAGAAAGGCGATGCGGCGGTGACCGGCTTGGAGCAGCGCTGTGGTCGCTTCCCGAACGCCGCCACGCTGATCGTAGGCCACGGACGGCACCTCGTCCAAGCCGGGGATGCGCGAGACGCCGCACAGCACCAGCGATGCGCCGACGGAGGCCAGAATATCCCGGCAGACGGCGATATGCGCCCGGTACGACGCGCTTGCCGTTCGGGAGCCGATGAGCAACACGCCCGAAACCCGTTGCCGGGCGAGCAGTTCGATGGATTCGCGTTCGTCCGCCATGTCGGTGTGCGACGAATTGGTCAGCAGCATGGTGCGGTGGCTTCTGGCCACGCCGTCCACGCTCTGGGCGATGCGCGCGAATGGTTCGGCGAGAAAGGCGTTCGTGACGAAGGCCAGCGTCTTGGTGCCGGCCCCGGACATCGACTGCGCCAGGCCGTTGACCACATAATTGAGATTCCGGGCCTCCTGCGCGACCCTCGCCCGCGTATCCGCGCTGATCATCGTGTTGCCGGCAAGGGCCCGCGAGGCGGTGGAGACGGACACCCCGGCGGCTTTCGCCACATCCTTCAGGGCGGCGTCGGCGTGTTTCCGGGGGCCGGGCAGGGGCGTGCGCGGTATGGTGAACGCAGCCGCTTTCCGGCTTCTGAGGAAATCACAGGCCCCGTGTGCTTCGCGCGCACGGGGCCTTGTCATATCCGGTGGCTGCGATGCAGCGTGCCGTTCGGTCGGGACTCGTTTGGATGCGTAAGGGGAGTCGGACGATTGGTCGCGTGCGGAAAGCGGGGTGGCGTGAAACAAGAAGATGATGAAAACAAGAATATATGGACGCCGTTGTCCGGTTATCGTTCAGTTATCGATTCAGCTATCGGTTCGGTTATCGGTTCGGTTATCGCTCAGTCATCGCCGTCCGGTTGCTGCCGTCCGGTTGCTGCCGTCCGGTTGTCGCGATGCCGAATCATGCGGTCGAAGTCGACCGATGGGGGCTTGCCGTTCGGGGCAAACTCGTGGCGGCCGCCAAACGGATGTTCAGCGGGCGCTCTTGTTGACTCCGTTGACGATGTCGGCGAACATCTTGGAGTTGGCGTAGCCGGAACGGGCCATGGCGTCCATGCCGTAGAGCGCGAGACCGTGGACCATCGAATCCTTGAGAGACATCATGATATTTCCTTTCGTCGTGAATTGTCATTGCGCAAGGCCGTTGCGGGCTTTGCGGTCGTATCGCCGTAAGGCGGGTCAGTCTTCCGGGCGTCCGGGGACCGGGTTGCGGAATGGGGCTCAGCGGGCGCTCTTGTCGGCCTCGTCGATCATGTCGCGCATCATCGTGGTGGTGGGGCGGCCGTGCTGGCTCATCGCGCTCATGCCGTACATCGCGAGACCGCGGATCATCGAATCCTTGAAGGACATCGTATTTCCTTTCCTTGGGTCAAGCTCGGGAGCTTGACTGTGTTGTGTTATTCTGTTCGGCTTCTTTCTGAAACCGGTTTCAGAATAGCGCATATCGTCGACGAATGCAAGGGCGCGTTTGTCGCCCACGGCGTTTCGGCCGCGATGCCGGCCCTGATCGGGCGGCGGGCGCCGGCTGGTCGGATCGCGTCGATGCGTCTTGCGGCGGTTTCCGGACTCCTCGCCCTGTCTTACAATATGGCTGTGCCGCGGGATCGGGTGGCTCGGTATGACCTGAATCGCCGTCGGCCAAATGACGACTACGGGAATGGAAAGGTTTCGATGGCGAAAAGCAAGGGCCGTACGCGGCCGGTGATCAAGGACGTCGCCAAGCTCGCCGGCGTGTCCGCGCCGACGGTCTCCCGCTACCTCAACGGCACGGTCAACGTCACCGAGGACAAGCGCGAGCGCATCGCCAGGGCCATCGAGGAACTGGGCTACGAGCCGAGCGTCGTGGCGCGCGCCCTGTCGAACCGGGAGATGGATTCCGTGGTGGTGTTCGCCGCCAATCCCTCGGCCTTCTCCACGTCCGAGACGAACCACGGCGTGGAGGCCGCCGCCCGCAAGCGCGGTTTCCTGATCAACATCGTCTCGCTGGACGAATCGGATATGGATTCCGTCGAGGCGCGCGTGCGCATGGGGCTGTCGGTCAGGCCGGCCGGCGTCATCGTCTACGAGTACGACAAATCCGGCATCAAGGCGCTCGAACACGTCCCGCAGGGCGTGCCGACCGTCGTGGTCGGCGGCAGCTTCGGCGACGGCGACTACCAGATCATCAACGCCGAGCGCGATGGCGGCCGGTGGATGACCATGCATCTGCTGAATCTGGGACATCGAACCGTATTCCATGTGGCGCGCGCGCAGGGGCCCACCGACAACACGCGCACCAATGGCTGGCTCGACGCGTTGACGGAATGCGGCATCGAGCCGCCCGACCCGATCATCGTCTCCGACGCCGACCTGGACGAGGCGGTGCGCGCCGGGCGCAGCCTGGGCGAGCGGGACGACGTGACCGCGATCTTCGCCGGCAACGACGAGACCGCCATCGCGGTGATGCGGGGGTTGCGCGAAGCCGGGCGCCGGGTGCCGGGCGACGTCAGCGTCGTGGGCTTCGACAACCGGAACTTCGCCTCCATGTGGGAGCCGGCGCTGACCAGTTACACGCAGAATTTCCTGGACATGGGGGAGCGGGCGTTCCGCATGGTGTTCGAGCAGATCCGGGCCAAGCGCGCGGGCGCCGAAATGCCGCCGGCCCGGGTCGAGGTGGTGCAGGGGCGCCCGTGCCTGCGCGATTCGGAACGCTGACGGATTGATGCGATTCCGGCGGGAAATATCGCATCCCGCCGCTGTGGCCCGGTTTCCCACGATCGCGACATGCCGACGATATATCGCGATATATCGTGTTATAGTGATGTCAAACGCGATATATTGCGAACAATCTATCCGGCGCCGCGAGGCGCCGGGGAATGCGAGGGCATCATGTCGTACACGATGGATGATCGTGATCGGATTCAGGGCCATGGCCGGGATGATGGTGACATGCACCGCGGCGGCGAGCGGTGGGTCGTCGGGGAAGGGGAATCCAAGACCTTCGATCTCGACGGCGTCGAGCGGCTCAAGGTCTCGCTGCTCAAGGGGCGCATCGACGTGATCGGCCACGACGACGAGAGCTGCCGTCTGGAGATCACCAAGGTGAAGGGCGCACCGGTGAACGTCTCCTTCGACGGCCGCAGGCTCGTCATCGCCAACGACGACAAGGTATCCAATGGCGTGCTGTCTTTCCTGGGCATTCATGTCAGCTTCGGCGGGGTTCCGCGGACGATGACCGCGCGTGCCGACGTCAGCCTGCTGGTGCCGCGCGATGTGGCGGCGAAGATCTCCACGATCAGCGGCGATGCGCTGATCAGCGGCCTGACGTGCGGCGCCAAGCTGGACACCGTGTCCGGCACGCTGCTCAGCGACGGCGTGTCCGGCGCGCTGAACATGGATACGGTCAGCGGCAAGGTCGAGGCGCGCAACCACCACGGCTCGGTGCGGGCGAAGACGGTCGGCGGCGACGTGGTCGTCAGCGGCAACTGCACGGACGTCTCCGCCGAGGCGGTCAGCGGCAACCTGTATGTGGATGCGTTCGGCGCGCCGGAGCGGATCCGCTACCACGCGGTCAGCGGCAGCATGGCCGTGCGGCTCGACCCCGAGGTGCGCGCCACGTACAAGGCCAGCTCGATCGGGGGCCGCGCGCGCATCGGCGCGCAGGAATTCAAGATCCGCGACGCGCTGAACTTCGCGGACGGGCCCGAGCACGGCCGCCCGGTGAACATCGAGTTCAATGCGGTCGGCGGCAGCCTGAAGGTCGTCCGCCGGGCCTTCGAGCCGTTCGACCCGGACGGCGGTGAGACCGGCGACGATGATGGTTCGGACGGCGGCCGGGGGAGCGGCGCTGCTCGCGGCGCTCGCGGCGAGGGGATCGCGGATGATTCGGGCGCGTCGGATTCCTCGGACGGCGTCCGCGGTGAGGAAAGCGCATCATAATGGCCGCGCCGATTTTCGCGCACGGGCAGATGCGGCTCTATCTGCTCACGCTGCTCGCCGAGTCGCCGATGCACGGCTACGAGCTGATGCAGGCGATCGAGCAGCGATTCGACGGCACATACGTGCCCAGCGCCGGCACGATCTATCCGCGCTTGGCCAAGCTCGCCGATGACGGGCTGATCACCAAGCGGACGGTCGGCCGCAAGACCGTCTATGAGATCACCGATGAGGGGCGGGCCGAGCTGGACCGGCGCAAGCCGGAGACCGACCGACTGGAGGACGACATCGACTCATCCGTGCATCGGCTGGCCGATCAGCTGCGCTCCGACGTGCGCAGCTCCATGAGGTCGCTCAAGGATGATCTCGACGCCGAGTTCTCCTCGCCGTCGGGCGCGGATGCGTCGTGGATGCCGTTCGACGCCGGCGGTCGGGACGCTCGGCGTGGCCGGTCCGGCCGGTCCGACAGCGCCGATTGGCGACGATCCGACCAGCGCGGCGGTTCCCGTGCCGGCTTCCGGGGCGATCCCCGTAGCGATTCGTTTGACGATGCGTTCGGCGAAGGACGTGAGGGCGGTCGCGGCGGAGGCGATGCTCCCGGCGATGATGCGCGGCAACCGGGGCGCGGATCCGTCGGGACCGCGGAACGGATGATATACCGGTTCGGAATGGATATGCGGGACACGTTGCGCGCGGCCGACGCGGCCGGAACGCTGTCGGCCGACGCGGTGCGCGCCCTGGACGAGGATCTGCGGCGCACGGCGCGGCATATCCGTTCGCTGATCGCCGGCCGCTGAACGGATCCGGCATATCGGGCCGGCCGCATCCGTCCCTGTGTTTTTTCGGATGGGCCGGTTGCCGTCGACGGATCATCGTCGGCGGCGATGCGGAGTTTCGGCGATATGGGATTCCGGCGATGCGAATCGTGTAGGCGCTGCCTTCCCGCAGGTGCGTGCTTGTTCCGCTCGGCCGAGTCCGTCATGCTCCCGCCGGCGGGAGCTGGCTCGCGAAGAGAGACTGAGGATGGTCCATGCTTCTCCGGTCGGCTTCGCCGACGGCTCTATCGCAGGGGCATGATATGCCGATTCCGGCTTATCGAATCACATTTTCTATTTTCCGCATGATATTTCACAACATGTGTTATCGATCGAGGATCTGATCATGAAGCAATCATCACACTCTGGCGCGAGCCTGCCCGAAAACGACCATGCTGGCATCGTGGCCGACGATGCGCGCCCCTCATTGTGGAAAACGACCGACTACGGTCCGTGGCTGGTGGCCGATACGTCCGGCACGCTCGGCGCGAGCATGGCCGGCTTCGCGATACCGCTGATCGTGCTGGCGGTGACCGGGTCGGCGGCGCAGGCCTCGCTGGTCAGCGCGGTGCAAAGCTGCGTTTCCGCGGCGACGAATATTCCCGGCGGGCTGCTGCAGGACCGTTGCGACCGGCGCATGCTGCTGCTGATCTGGTCGGCGACCGGTGTGCTGCTGTTCGGCGGCGCCGGGCTGCTCGGGCGGATGGGCTGGCTGGGTGTCGCGGGGCTGATGGTTCTCGCCATACTGCTCGGCCTGCGTTCCGGCCTGCTGGGCAACACCTCGAACGCGATGCTGCGCGGCGTCGTTCCCGACAGGGAACTGGCTCGCGCCATGTCGCTCAACAGCGCCCGGGACGCCGTGATCAACCTGGCCAGTGACCCGATCAGCGGCATGCTCATGCATATGGGCAATACGGTGCCATTGCTGTCCGGCGCCGTGATGAACGTGATCTCGATGATCGGCGCGTGGCGCATTCGCCGCTATTGGAAGGTCGGTGACGACGATGGGAATGGAGATGGTGGCGATGGCGGGCGTCACGGCGGTCCGAGTGGCAGTACTGTTCGAAAGGAGATGGAGATCGGCTGGCGAGTCGCGTTCTCCGGCATGGAATGGCTGTTCCGCTGGCCGTTCCAGCGTTGCGTCATCATCGCATCCATGGCGTTCAACGGTTCGATCAACGCGCTGCTGCTCATCACGCAGATGCAGGTGACCCGGCAGACCGGCAGCACCTTCGTCGCGGCCATGGTGGGGACCATCGGGTCGGTCGGCATGCTGATCGGCGCCGCTGCGGCGGCCGGTATCATCGACAGGTTGCGGGGCGGCATCATCATTTGCCTGTCGTTCTGGCTGATGGCCGTCGGGTCGTTCGGTGTGGCGCTAATGCCCAACGTGTGGGGCAAGGGGCTGCTGCTGTTCGTCGGCCTGCTGATGCTGCCGGCCGGCAACGCGGTGGCCGGCGGATACCTGAGCATACTGGTGTCCAAGGGCAATCAGGGGCGGCTCGGTGCGGCCCAGACCCTGTGCGGTATGGGTGCGTACGCGCTGCTGACCGCGGCCGGCGGCGTGATGATGGATCGTTTCGGATATACGACCGCCGCGTTGGCGCTCGCCGGGATCATGGGCATTGCCGCGCTGATCGCCTCGTCGAATGGCGTGCTTCGCTCGATTCCCAAGCCTGACGCGTGGCAGGGGCATATCGAGCGGTGCGGCCTGCAGCGGTTCTGACCGGTGGCTTTCCGGCGGAGTGGGTGTTGCCTCGCATGTGGGTGTTGCCTTGCGTGTGGCCTTTGCCGGCGGGGCGCGTACCTTGGAGGATATGGGTTGTGCCTCGCCGGGAAGGCTGTGGGCAGGGCGGTTCTTCTAGAGGATGTGGGTGTTGCTGCGCGTGCAGATTATTGGCGGGGTGTTTGTTGTAGGAGGTATGAGACGCGCTTCGCTTGGGGTGTTGTGAGTGGGGCGTGCCTTCTATAGGGTGTGGGTGCTGCTTTGCCGATGGTGTATTGGTGGGGCGTGTGTTCTGGGGGATGTGAGGGATGGTCCGCTTGGGGTATTGCTGGCGGGGTGGTTCTTCTATGGGCTGTGTGATGTGCTTCGCTTGCATTTTTCGGTGATCCGATTGTTCTGGAGGATGGGGATTATGCCCCGCTTGGGATGCCATGGGCGGGGTGGTTCTTCTATAGGTTGTGGGTGTTGCTTTGCCGATGGTGTATTGGTGGGGCGTGTGTTCTGGAGGATGTGAGAGCTGCTCCGCCTGTGGTGTTGCAGTCGGAGTGGTTCTTCTATGGACTATTTGGGTTGCTCGCACGTGGGCTACCGGTGGGCTGGGGCTCTGAGCACTGAGCAGCGCATCCTGTGTATCCAAGGCACTTCGCGTCAAACGCATCATCCGGTGCGTTGCCGTGCGTCATGCGCAACATGGCGTTCCAAAATCGGCAAACGCTTACCTAAAACAATCGGCTATAGGAAAATTACCTGCGTGCGACCCACGCTATGTTAAGAGTTTTATCGCGGTTATCCTTGCGATAACTCGGTTCTACGAGCGTTCAAACGCAATCTCAGAAAAGCAGAGTGTGGACCATTATGGCAAGCGCTTACCAAAATGGTGTATATTGGAATCATGACTTCCGAAGTATCAGCAATTGCTCCAACAGCCGTTTCTGTGGCTCCCGGCGCTTCCAGCTCCGCCGGCACTTCCACCGGCGCTTCCACCGGCGCTTCCACCGGCGCTCCCGACGCCGCGGCCAACGCCGCGGCCAACGCCCAGTCCAACACCCACCCCAATGCACCAACCGTCGGCGCCGCCGATGCCGCCATGCGCGCCGCCAAGGACGAGCGCATCCCCGGCAAGCTCATCGGCGCGATCGTGGCGGTCGGATCGCTGGCCTTCTTCGGCATTCTCACCGAAACCGTGATGAACGTGCTGTTCCCGCAACTGATGGGCACGATGCACGTCAGCGCCGCCACGATCCAATGGCTCACCACCGGCTACCTGCTTGTCGTGTCGATCACCGTGCCGCTGAGTCCGTGGCTGCGCCGTCGCTTCCTGCAGCGTGATATCTTCATCGCGGCGGATCTGTTCTCCATCGCCGGATGCGTGGTGATGGCGGTCGGCGCCGCGTTCCCCGTGCTGCTGTTCGCGCGCGTGCTCGGGGGCATCGGCGCGGGACTCGCCCTGCCGCTCATGTTCAACATCATCCTCGAACAGGCGCCGCATTCCAAGATCGGCCAGCTCATGGGCCTCGGAACGCTGGTTGTCGGCACCGCGCCGGCGCTTGGCCCCGCGGTCGGCGGGTTCGTGTCGGCCTATGTCTCGTGGCGCGTGATCTTCATCGCGCTCATCCCCATCATGCTCGCGTGCCTGGCGCTGGGCGTCGCCACCATCGAGCAGAAGCGCGAGGTCGGCAAGCCGAAGTTCATGTACATCCAGTTCCTTGAGCTGTCGCTCGGCTTCTGCGGCCTCATCGTCTTCATCAACCAAGGCGCGGAGGCGGTCAGCGTGTCGCGCGGCGGCGGATCGGTCGCCACGCCCGCTGCGCTGTGCGTGGTCGGAGCGCTTGTCGGACTCGGCGGTCTGGCCGCGTTCGGGCACCGGACCGGGCATTCGCCAACGCCGATGATCCGTCTCGGCGTGCTGCGCAACGGCGCGTTCCGCTGCCACCTGCTCTCGTACATGCTCTACCAGGGCGTGACGATCGGCTTCGGCTACATCATCCCGAACGTACCGCAGATGAGCATGGGCACGCCGATGCTCGTCGCCGGGCTGCTGATCCTGCCCGGATCGCTGGTCGGGGCGCTGTTCTCGCCGGTCGGCGGCATGCTGCTCGACCGGTTCGGCGCGCGCAAGCCGATCCTGAGCGCCTCGGTGCTCGCCGTGGCGGCGCTGGCGGCGCTCGCCGTGCTCGGGCAGATGATGACCCCGGCCCTGCTCGCCGTGCTGTACGTGGTGTATATGGTCGGATTCTCGCTGTGCTACGCGAACATCATGACCAGCGGCCTGTCGCTGCTGTCCGTCGATGCGCGGCCGGATGGCAACGCGATGTTCAGCACGCTTCAGCAGTTCGCCGGCGCGGCCGGCACCACGGTCGTCGCCACCGTGATCTCCGTGTTCCAGTCCGGCTCCGGCAAGATCGGCTCCCCGGCGTATGCCGCGGCGACTAGGACCGGCGCGCAGATCGACTATGCGATCATGGCCGTCATCATCGTGGTCGTGCTGGTCGCCATGACCCGCGCCCTGCGCCGCCGCGACTGATTTGGTCCGGCTACGGCGCCGATGGCGGTGGCGCAGCCGGCTGACGATGCCGTCAGTCAATGACGCCACCGGTCAACGGCGCCGTCGGGTCAGTCCTTCGCCCCGACGGTGGACTCGCCTATCCGCAGCCGATACCCGACGGTGACGTGCTGCGGATCGGTCGGTGCGCCCTCGTCGTCATCGTTGTCTTCGGCGTTGCCGATGCGCCGCATCAGCAGATCGACCGCGCGGCGGGCCACCTCGTCGATGTCCGTTTCGATCGTCGTGAGCGTGGGGGAGCAGTACCGGCCGGTGGCGATGCCGTCGAAGCCGACCACGGCCACGTCGTCGGGCACGCGGACGCCGCATTCGAGCAGTCCGCGGATGAATCCAAGGGCCACCGTGTCGGTGGCGCAGATGGCGCTGTCGAAGATGCAGCGCCGCTCGACCAGCTCGTGCGCCTTGAGCCGGGCCTGTTCGATGTCCCAGGCGGGCAGCGGCTCGATGCGCCGTTTGTTCAGCCGCATGCCGTGGTTCGCATAGGCCGCATAGCAGCTTGCCAGAAAACGGTACCGCCCCGGCTGTGCGGCGATGATCTCCTTCCTGGAGAGCCGATCGGCCCCGATGATCAGCGCGTCGGTCCTGCCGATGGAGACCAGATGGCCGACCAGGGCGTTTTCGCCTTCCTCGCGCGGGTTGAGGACGGTGTCGTACCGTTTGATCGAGACGTCGTCGAGCACGACGACCGGCTTGCCCTTGCTCAGGGCGTCGATCTCGGATTCCGGCACGCCGGCCGAACACAGCAGCAGACCGTCGCTGTACTGGTTGGCCATGCTGCGGATGAACGCGCGTTCGCGCTCGTCGGAATAGGAGATCTGCTGGACGAGCGCCTGCCGTCCATGCTTCGCCGCCTCGTTGCCGATGGCATAGGCCAAGGTGGCCGGATACTCGCGGCGCAGCTCGAACATGGCGACGCCGATGATGCCGCTCTTTCCCCTGCGCAGACTGCGCGCCGCGAAATTGCCGGTGTAGTGCAGCGCGCGGGCGGCCTTGCGCACCCGCCTCGCGGTCTCCTCGGTGACCTTGGAACTGCCGGACAGCGCATAGGAGGCGGCCGCCGGTGATACGCCAGCGGCGTTCGCCACGTCTCGCAATGTAACCATGATCGTCCTTGGTGTCGGGGGAGGGGCCGTGGGAACCGTATGCGCTGTTCCGCCGCGCCGTTGAGCGCATCTTAGCACGACGGTGAAGATGTTCACCGGTGAAATGATTCACTTCGTGCTATGGGTGGGTTCCACGATATCGGAAAACGCTTGCCTAAATGGTACGGCGTGTCGCGCCATAATCGCTGAAAAACATTGGAATTCCAGCGTTAAGTATAACGATAACCCCTTTCCAATTTGACACGATTCACCGAGGGTGTTTTAATTGAAGCCATTCACCGGTGAATGGATTCACTAACTGGTGAACGAAAGCAGAAAACCAACGAGGTTTTTCGTGAAGGAAGGAAATAGAACCATGAAGCGTTCTACGTTTGGGGCAACGATGAAGCGCGTCGGCGCCGGCGTCGCCGCCGTGGCGACACTGGTCGGCATGGCCGCATGCGGCTCGAGCTCGAACGGCGACGACACGTCGTCGAAGTCCTCCGGCCCGACCGAGATCGAGGTGTGGAGCTGGAGCACCACCGGCCAGCAGCAGGCGGATGCGTTCAACAAGGCGCAGAGCGACGTCAAGGTCAAGTTCGTGCTGCAGGCCTCCAACACCGCCCAGCAGCAGAACTTCCGCAATGCGTTCGAAGCCAAGGGCAAGCTGCCCGATCTGGTCCAGGGCTTCGCGCCGCTGACCACCAACGTGTCCAACGGCTGGGCCGAGGACATCACCGACTCCATCAAGCCGATCCTGGGCATCTTCAACGAGGGCGCCAAGGCGAACGCCCAGCTGAACGGCAAGTACTACGGCATCCCCGTCGCCCCGGCCGGCCAGTACAGCATCTCCGACGCCGACGTGCTCGCCAAGTACGGCGTCGAGGCCCCGAAGACCTGGGACGACCTGCTGGCCCTCGGCAAGAGGGCCAACGCCGACGGCGTCAAGATCTTCAACCTCGCGGGCGAGGATCCGTCCGTGCTCGAGCAGCTGGCCCAGGAGGCCGGCGGCAACTGGTTCAAGATCAAGGGCGACAAGTGGCAGGTCAACTTCCTCGATGACGGCACGCTCAAGGCGGCCGACATCATCCAGCAGATGATCGACGGCAAGATGGTCTCCAACGAGACCTGGACCGACACCGGCTCGCTGTACAAGTTCTTCGACTCCGGCAAGCTCGCGTTCATGACCACGCAGTACTGGTCCGTGCCGAACTTCAAGACCAACATGCCGAACACCTCCGGCAAGTGGGAAATCTCCGCATACCCGACCATCGACGGCACCTTCAAGGTGCCGGGCGTCGTCAGCCAGGTCGACTTCGTGCCGAAGGGCACCGACAAGGCCCACCAGGACGCCGTGATGAAGTGGGAGAAGTACATCAACTCCGACGAGGGCCTTGAGGCCGGCCGCGACAAGGCCAGCAACACCATCCCGCTGCCGTCCGGCCTGTCCGGCGACCTGACCAAGTACGTCAAGGCCAACATCCCCGACGGCTTCTACTCCAATCCCGACGCCGCCGTCGACATCATCGGCACCGCGACCAAGGACGTGATGGGCGGCTTCAACCTCGGCCCGAACTACGACGCTTGGTTCCCGGAGCTGCAGGACCAGTGGGGCAAGGCCGTCAACGGCCAGATCACGGTGAAGGACGCGCTGAAGAACACGCAGGACTTCGTCGCCAAGGACCTCAAGTCCAAGGGCATCAACTACACGATCGGCTGACACGGCCGGTCCCGTCCGATCCACAGGGCCGCAGCGGCATTTCTCCTCCTGCTGCTGCGGCCCTGCCATGGGCGGGTCATGCCGATGCCACTCGTCCGAGTTCGTTATTAAGGAGCATTGCAGATGTCGAACGCGAAATCCGCCGCGGCGGTGCCGACGCCCGCGCCAGCGAAGCGCAAGGGCGGCCACGTTTCCTGGCGTACGCTCGAGGCCCTCAAGGGCGCCTCGTTCACCTGGCCGTTCCTGGCCGGCTTCATATTCTTCGTCATCATCCCCGTGGTGATGGCATTGCAGGTGTCGCTGTACTCCAAGCAGAAATCCGGCCTTGGACTCGGCGAGGCGACGACCAAGTTCGTCGGCCTGCAGAACATCCTCAACGCGATGAGGGACACGACCTTCTGGGCCGGCCTGGGGCGCGTGGCGCTGTACGCCGTCATCGTGGTGCCGCTCACTCAGATCCTGTCGATGGCCATCGCGCTGCTGATCGACGCGTCGTCGCGCAAGATGGCCGGCCGGTTCCGCATTTTCCTGCTGCTGCCGTACATGACCCCCGGCATCGTGGCCACCACGATCTGGATCTACCTGTACAGCCCGTCGGTCGGCCCGCTCACCCCGTTCTTCAAGGCGATCGGCCTTAACGTGAACTTCTTCTCCTCGAACATGGTGTGGGGATCCATCGGCCAGATGGCCATCTGGGGCGGTCTCGGATTCAACATGCTCATCATGTACGGCTCGCTGCAGGCCATTCCGGGCGAGGTTATCGAGGCCGCCCGCCTGGACGGCGCCTCCGAGTTCCGCATCGCCCGTTCGATCAAGGTGCCCTACATGCTCACCTCCGTGGCGCTGACCACCATGCTCAACATCATCGGCACCGTGCAGCTGTTCGATCAGCCGTTCCTGTTCCGCTCGGTCAGCCCGCAGACCATCACCAAGGACTTCACCCCGGCGATGATGATCTACAACCAGGCGTTCCAGGTCGGCAACCTCAACTACGCGACCGCGCTGTCGATCGTGCTCGCCGTGATCATGGGCATCGCATCCGGCATCATCTACAAGCTGCAGAACAGGGAGAAGTGATATGGCTGCCACAGCAACGAAGAAGTCACTGTTCCACCGCGAGAGGGAAAACTCGCAGATCGGCGAATCCACCGCGAACCAGGCCAAGGGCGCCTCGAAATGGGGCGTGCTCACCATCCTCATCATCCTGACCGTCTACGCGGTCGGTCCGCTGTGGTGGCTCATCGTCTCGGTCACGAAGAACAAGCAGGAGCTGTACACCACCAACGGGCTGTGGTTCGCCAAGGACTTCAACCTGGTCAAGAACCTGCATGACCTGTTCACCTACCAGGACGGCATCTACGGCCAGTGGCTGTGGAACACGATCTGGATCTCGCTGGTGTGCTCCGCCGGCGTGACGCTCATCACCGTGACCGCCGGCTACGGCCTCGCCAAGTACAGGTTCCACACCCGCGGCCTGATCATGGGCATGATCATCGTGTCCTTCCTGATCCCCGGCTCGCTGCTCATCGTCCCCTCGTTCATCCTGTTCAACAAGGTCGGCATGTACGACACCTGGTGGGTGATGCTGCTGCCGGGCATGTTCACGCCGATGAACGTCTATCTTGCCAAGGTCTACGCCGAGGGATCGGTGCCGACCGAGCTGATGGAGGCCGCTCGCGTCGACGGTGCCGGCGAGTACCGCATCTTCTGGCAGATCTCCTCGCGCCTGCTGGTCACCCCGGCGGCCACGATCTTCCTGCTGTCGTTCGTGGGCAACTGGAACTCCTTCATGTGGCCCATGGTCTTCCTGAAGGATTACCACAAGTGGACCGTGATGCTGGGCCTGCAGTCCTGGATCGCGCGCGGCACCGACTCCCAGTACGATCTGACGATCCTGGTGCTGACCGGCGCGTTCATCTCGATGATCCCGGTGGTGTGCCTGATGATCGCGCTGCAGCGCTACTGGAAGTCCGGCGTGACGGTCGGTAGCCTGAAGTGATGTAGGGCATGGCCGGTCCGTTGCGTGGCCGGTTTGAATATGAAGAGATTCGCGGGGCGAGGAGCGTTGTTTCCTCGCCCCGCGTGTTGCGGGGGCGTGGCGCGCCGGCGCGACTGTGTGAAGGGTGTTATCTGATGAGTGAATCGAGTGAGACGCTGAACGGGACGAATCCGTCGGTCCGCGTGTACCCGGCCCCCGAGGGCGCGGTGCTCCGCGACGAGTACGCGGTGCGCGTCCGCCCGCTTCGGGATGCCGGGGACGGCGCGCGCGTTGATGCCGGTGATGGCTCCGTCGCCGATGCCGGCTGACGGGAGGTCCCGGTCTACCGCGTGAAGGTCAACATGCATGACGTGCGCGAATCGTCGATGTGCTACTTCGACTTCGACGGACGCGTCGAGGTCGAGGTGCGCGTCAAGGGCTGGTACACCATGTACCGCGCGGACATCCGCCCCCTGTCGCTCGGCGTCGAACCGCGCCTGGCGGAGGCGAACCGTCTGGTGTTCACGCTCGACAAGCCGGCGAACCTGAGCGTGGAGATCAACCGCGAACGCCAGCACAACCTGCACGTCTTCGCCGGTTCGCTGCGCTGCGCGCCCGATCCGGAATCCGGCGCCGAACCCGCCGACGTGACCGTGCCCGGCTCCCTCACCCGCCCGTCCACGCTCGGGTGCTATGAGGTCAACGAGCGTATCGAGGCCGCGCTGGATACCGGGCGCCCCCGCGCCGTCGTGCTCATCGAGCCCGGCTACCACTACCTCGCCGACGGCGTGTGGAACATCCCCTCGCACACCGATGTGATCATCGAGGGTGGCGCGGTGCTCGAGGGATCGCTGGTCATCGACCACGCCGAGGACGTGCGCGTGCGGGGCAGGGGAGTGCTCTACCTCGCCGATTTCAAGCGGTTCTCCGGTACGAGCGGCGTCGTCGTCACCTTCTCCAAGAACGTGACGCTTGAGGACCTTATCCTCATCAATCCGCCGCACTACACGGTGTTCATGGGCTCGTCGCGCGATGTGGCGATCAGCGGCGTCAAAACGTTCAGCTGCGAGGGATGGTCCGACGGCATCGACATGATGGCCTGCGCGGACGTGCGCATCGCCGACTGCTTCCTGCGTACCTCCGACGACTGCATCGCCGTGTACGGCAGCCGTTGGCAGTACCGTGGCGGGTCGAGCGACGTGAGCGTGCGCGATTGCACGCTGTGGGCCGATGTGGCGCATCCGATGATGATCGGCACGCACGGCGACCACGAGCACGATGGCGATGTACTGGAACGGCTTCGCTTCGAGAACATCGACGTGCTGGAACACAACGAATACCAGAGCGGATATCTGGGCGTGATGGCGATCAACGCCGGCGACAAGAACACGGTGCGCGACGTGTTGTGGCGGTCCATCCGCATCGAACGCATCTCGCGCGGCCGCGTGTTCGACATCGAAACCAAGTGGAACACGGACTACAACCCCGCGCCGGGGCGCCTGATCGAAAACGTGCGCATCGAGGATGTGGACGTGACCACCGGAGGCGACGAGGAACCGTCGCTGATCGGCGGATACGACGCCGAACATCCGGTGCGCGGCGTGACCATCCGCGGCATGCGCCGCGACGGGCGCGCGTGCGGGAGCCTTGCCGAGGCCAACGCGCAGGTACTCGCCAATGCCGAAGGTGTGGAACTGTCCCGCTGAGGGCCTGATTCGGCGGCAACGGCCGTTGACGGCCGGCCGTCTGCCGATCGGGCGGGGCGGCGCATGGCCGAGCAGACGGATTCGTGGGCATGAATGCGCGGAGGATGCGAGTTGTCGGTGCGTGATGCCGGAGACCAAGGCGTTTTCGTATCAAATTATATTGATAAACGATATAAATCGAATCTAAAACAACTGGGTCTACAAAGGCGCGCACCGACAACTCGAACCTACGCCGCATCGGACGGTGTCCTGCGCGATTTCCCGGCCGGCATGCGGTCTGGTTCGGGTTCCCGGTCGGCCGTATCCCGGCACCGGCTATGCCGGGACCCGGCAGAGCTTTGATGCGGCCTAGCGCGTGGAACCCCGCGGTATCAGCCTGAACGGAATGTTGTCGTGCGCTACGGGCGGCAGCGGTTCATGGTGGTTGCGAGCCTCGATCATGCTCAGCATGCGCAGAATGACGGTCTGCGCCATGGCCGGAACGTCCATCTCCACCGTGCTGATCGAAGGATTGGCGTATGCGGACATGGGGATGCCGTCAAAGCCCATGATCTTGGCGGTGGCCGGCACCGGCACGTCGTGGTCCGCCAGGGCGCGCAGCGCGCCCAGCGCGATGGTGTCGGACAGGCACAGGATGCCGATGCCCGGAGCGCCGGCCGCGCTGACGTCGGCGGCCCATGACGGATCGGCCAGCATGCGCTGCGCCGCGTCATGGCCTCCCTGCAAGGTGCGCTCGCAATCCACGCACTGCGAGGCCGCAAGCTCCACGCCATGGCGTTGCAGCGCCTCGTCGATCGCCGCCATGCGTCGGGGGGCGAAGCCGTTGCCGCTGCCGTGGCGCAGGGATTGCAGCGACGGATGCGCCGCGCCGAGCACGCGGAACGTGCGGCAGCCCTGCTGCCACAGATGTTCCACGGCCATCGCCGATCCCTGCACGCACGCGGTGTCCATGGAATTAATGCGGATGAACGAGGCGCAGTCGCCGATGACCAGCACCGGCTTGCTCTGCACATGCTCCAGCACCTGCTGTTCGGTGATGTTCGGCGCATCCAGGATGATGCCGTCGTACAACAGGCCGGGAGTCGATTTCAGCGCTCGGACCTCTTCGCGTTCCAAGCTGGACGACTGGCGTACCAGCAGCTGGTAGCCGTATCCCGTGGCGGCCTGGGCGAGGTATTTGGCGATGCGCGCATGGAAGGGCACCTCGAAATCGTCGACCACGACCTGGATGATGCCGCTGCGGTTGTTGCGCAGTATGGTGGCCGCGACGTTCGCCTGATAGCCCATCTCCTGCGCCACCTGCTTGATCCTGGCCCGGTTCTTGGCACTGACCTTGGGCTTGTCCCTCAAGGCGTTGGACACCGTCATCTGGGAGAATCCCGTCACCCTGGCGATGTCGGCCAAGGTGACGGGATTCTCGAACTCGGAACGATCGTTGCTGTGCTCGGACTGGCCACTCATGGTATTCATCATAGATGATCGGCTTTCGAATTCGGGTTGACGGGGTTGTGATGGCCGGTGCCGGCTTGCAGCGTCGCAGGCCGGCACCGGCCGCGCCCCGGTCAGGCGGCGCGCAGCGTCAGCAGCGAGATGGCGTGGGCCGGCATGGAGAAGCGCAGCGTGGCGCCCGCCTCGTCGTCCGAACCGGCCACGTCGAGCACCCGTTCCGGTTCCAGCTCCTGAAGCGCCCCGGCGCTCTTGATCGTCTCGTACTGCGCCCCTTGCGGGTACTTGGGCCGGCCTTCGGCCTGCCATACGGTGTGCGCGTTCGAGTGGTCGCCGTCGATGCGATAGTGCGAGAGCCGGTACTGGCCGGGCTTCAGGCCCCGGACGTGCAGCTCGACCTCATGCTCGCCCTGCCGGTCGATGTCGTCGCAGTGCGAGTAGACGAGGATCTGCGTCGCGCCGTCGTCCGAACGGGATGCGTACCCGGACAGCACGGTCTGTGCCCCGGCGCCGTCGTAATGGGAGGGCGCCTCCTCGTCGAAGTCGTCGATCAGCCTGCGGTCGTAAGCCGGATCCGCCTCGTCGCTGCTCGTCATCGCCAGCTCGTGGGAGCCCATGCGCGAGAGCATGCGGAACAGGTTGAACACCGGCTTGTCGATGCCCTGCGTGGAGAAGGTGCGCGTGCCGGCGAAGCATTCCTCCTGCGGGAACATGAACGCCCACGCCAGCGGGTACACGTTGGCGCCGAGCTCGCGGCCGAGCTTGTGGATGCCGTTGTATGTGGCGGCCACGTAGGAGGCATAGTACTCGCTGTTGCGGTACTTCATGTTGGGGTTGTCGGCGATGCCGCCGGCGGCCCATCCGTCCGGGTCCGCCTCGGAGATGACCACGTCGAGGTCCGAGTACCCCTCCTGGGCGATCACTTCGAGGCCGAGCCGCACCTGATGGACTAGGCTGCCCACGCTGGGCACCGCCTTGGTGGCGGTCACGTCGGCGGGGAAGACCGATCCCTTGGCGTGGAAGGTGATGAAGTCGAGGCGGGTGCCGGTCTGGCCGGTGCGGGCGTTGCGGCCCTCGCGGCAGTGCCTGAAGAACTGCTTCATGAACGCGTTCGCGCCGTTGTGCAGGAAGATGCCGGTGCAGGCCGGGCCGGAGAGGCGGGCTCCGGGCAGCGCCTCGTGCAGGACGTGCTCGGTGTTGTCGTACAGCGTGCAGTATTCGTCGACGGTGCCCGACCAGTAGAAGATGTCGGGTTCGTTCCACAGCTCGAAATACCATGTGGCGATCTCGTCGGCGCCGTAGCGCTCGGCCAGATGCCTCGCGGTGGTGAGGATGAAGTCGTGCCACTTGCCGTAGTCCTCGGGCGGGTACGTCCAGCCGATCTCCTTGTATACGTCCAAGCCGGCGAGCGACGGCTGCTCGTGGTACTTCGGATCGGCGAGATGCTGCGGCATGAAGCCGAGCTCGACGAACGGCTTGTTGCCGGACTCCAGGATCGAGTCGAGGATGAGATCGTAGTAGGTGAAGTCGTAGATCACCCTGCCGTCGGAGAGCTCGCGGTAGATGTTCGTCGAGCCGAACTTCTGGGTTCCGGTGCAGCTGCCGTTGCAGAACATGAAGTGGGTGCGCACGTAGTACGGGGCGTCGTCCAGTCCGCCGAACTTGGCGAGCAGCTCCTTGCCTTCGGGCATGTAGGTGTAGTTGCACTCGTCGTATCCGATGAAGCGCCACGAATGATCCAGCTCTCCGACCGTCGTTGCGGCGTCGACGCTGATGCGGCAGGTATCGACCATGATTGTTCTCCTTGTGGGGTTGGTGTTATTGCAAAATTGTAGATTGGATGGTGATCGGGTGCGGTGCAGGGCGGTGCGGTGCGGTGCCGTGCGGGACCGTGCGACCTGACGTCACATCATCATGTGCAGTCCGGTCATCAGGAACATCGCGATGAAACTGGTGGTGGCCAGCGTGAATCCGGCGAGTTTGGCGTTGTCGAGCACGCGGTCGGTGAACAGCGTGCAGAACACGGCGGTCGGCGCGAAGCACATCAGCGCGACGGCCTGCCGGGTCACCGGGTCGAGCGGCAGCAGGAACCACGCCGCAAGGGCGAACAGCACGCCGAACGGCAGTCTCCAGCCGATGACCTGCAGCAGGTCGCGCACGTCCTTGCCGTTGGCCGGCAGCTCCATGAGCATGCCGACCATGAGCATCGAGCAGAAGGGATTGGCGTTCGCGAGCGGTTCCAGCACGTCGGACAGCAGAGCGGGGATCGGCAGGTTGAACAGCACCACCAGCGTCATGATCATGTACATGTCGAAGGGGCCGGATTTGAGGAATCCCAGGGCGATCGTCCTGAGCCGGGCGCGCAGCAGCGCGCGGCTTTCCTGCTTGGTCGCCGGCTTGCGGTAGGGGAGCGTCGGCGCGTCGCCGGCATTCTGCTCGGTGAGGGGCTTGTTCGGGTCGATGTGCAGCAGCGAGGTGGTCATCACATTGCTGCCGGCCGTGGTCATGATCGCGTTGCCGATATCGAACATCGCGCCGGTCACGATGGCTCCGCCGCCGTAGAAGGCCTGCAGCAGCGGGAAGCAGAAGTTGCCGATGTTGTAGCCGGAGGAGTTCAGCATCAGGAACGCGCGGTCGGCGACCGGGCGCTTGCGCGAGGCCAGGAACACGAACGGCACGGGGATGAACGCCGCCAGAAAACCGAACAGGGTGACCCACAGCAGGCTCGCGCTGTTCGGGTTGGTGGCGAACGAGACTAGGATGGACGCCGGCAGCGTGCAGTCGAACACCACCACCTGCATGATGCGGTAGTCGCGCGGCCCAAACAGGCCGCACCGCTTGAGCAGGTAGCCGATCAAAATGATCAGCAGGAAGGTCGCTGGTTTAAGTAGCTGTTGCACGATGTGCTCCTGAGAAAGAAATATATGGAGAGATCCATCAACATAGTCGTTTGTCGTTAAACTATACATGAGTTTGCGATAAAAGTATATCCCTGCGTGTCTTGCAAGTCCGATGAGACGAGAGAGATGGCTGAAAACCTTTTACTTGCAGTACTTATAGCAGGGTTGTCTTCATGTTGCGATCGGTTGCCTGGATTCGGATAAAGAAATGAAAACTTAGACTGACTGAAAAAAAATAGGTTTATCTCCGTGAATATTCTTGTTTTTAGACGTAGATTCGCGTAGTGATCTCGACGTACTGCTGGAGGTTCTTTGAATTTTCGGCGACGCTCACGGAATGCTGCCGGAGAAGCCAGAACAATGAACGTTCTCTGAAGACACGCCGTGAAAATACTGTAATTACAGCGAAATACAGCATAATGCGAGAGAGCGTGTTAGAGTTGGGTGCATTCGATGTTGAATCCAAATCCCACTTGTTCAAAGATGAAGTCAGCGCAAAGGAGCAATTGAGTTGATCGTTAAACGGAATCTGAGCAAAACAGCCAGTCCAGCGGAAAAACGCCGGGGGGGGGGGTAGACCTCGCTCCGTTCTGGTTCCTCCTGCCGATCATTGCCGTATTCACGGTAATGATTGCAGTTCCAATGATGAGGACGTTCTATTATTCGTTCACTGACTACAACGGATTTAGTCTTCATCCAAAATTTATTGGTCTAACTAATTACAAAACCGTGTTTATGGATAAATCTATCCTGACCGGTCTTGGATTCACAATTCTCTTTGCGGTTTGCACGACATTTTTCATCACGATCTTTGCCATTCTGCTTGCCGTCGAATTGAATAAGAAATTCTGGGGATGCAATTTCGCCAGGTCCATGTTCTTCTTCTTTTCGGTACCGTCGATGGCCCTTCTTGGTTTGGTCTGGCGGTACATCTTCTCCCCGTTGGACACTGGCGTGGTCAATACGGTGATCCGCTGGTTTGGCGGGGAATCCGTGCCGTGGCTTTCCAACTCCCACTTGGCAAGGTTTTGCGTCATCTTTATCGCCATCTGGGCGCAGATAGGATGGCATGCCACACTGTACATCGCTTACTTGCAGGCGATTCCCAGCGATTTATATGAGCAGGCCGAAGTGGACGGCGCCTCCTCGCGCCAGCAGTTCATCCATATCACCTTGCCGCAGCTTATGCCTGGCATCGTGGTGTCGACATTCCTACTGATGAACGGCGGTTTGAAGATTTATGATCTGCCGTTTGCCATGCTCAACGGAGGCCCGGGTTTCGCGACGAATACCGTGACCCAATCCATCATCATCCAAGGTATTTCGCAGGGACGGTACGGCATTGGCTCCGCGTTGTCGGTGTTGTTCACCATCGCCGTTGCCGTGGTCGTATTCGTGCAAATGGGTGTCTCCACCTTTATCGAGAAGAGGTTTGAATAATCATGCGCAAGGCATCGAATCTGGGTCGGTCCGCTCGCGAACGGCGCGAATCCATACTGCGGTCCGCCATCATATTACCCATCACCATCGTATGCGCCATTCCGTTATGGTATGTGGTCATCAACACCTTCAAAACCATCAATGACATGGCCAGCAATCCTCTGGGGCTGCCGACCAAGTGGACATTGGACAACTATCGGCACATTCTGGAGACAATCCCCGTCGGACGCAGTTTCATGAACACCATTATCGTGACCGTCGTGGCAGTGGCGATTGAAGTGATCATCGGTTCTATGGCGGCATACGGCATGATCCTGAGGAAGTCGTGGTTCACCGCGGCGATCGGCACTTTGCTGATGATCGCGTTCGTCATTCCGACACAGGCTATTCTGATCCCGCTGTACAAAATGGAATCGGAGCTGCACCTGGTCAATACGTTGCAGGGACTGATCCTGCTGTACCTTGGCGGTGCGGTGTTCTGCTACTTCCTGATTGTCGGATATATGCGCAAGCTGCCGTACGAGCTCATCGAGGCGGCCAGAATAGACGGCGCCGGCCCGCTCCGTATCTATTGGCAAATCGTATTGCCGCTGATCCGGCCCATTCTGGTGACCGTGATCGTGTTCCAGACCATGGGAACGTGGAACAACTTCATGTATCCGAACGTGTTCCTGTCGTCGTCGGAGTTGCAGACGATCATCGTGCAGACGTACAACGCGGTGGGGGAGTTCACCACCGATTGGCCGTCCTATATGACTATGACGCTCATCGCGCTGATTCCGGTCTTCGTGTTCTTCATCCTATGCCAGCGTTGGATCGTGGCCGGATTGATCGCCGGTTCGGTGAAGGGCTGATCTTCAGTATCACAACAGTTTCCAATCCGGTGGGGTGCCATTCGGCCTCATCATCGGTCAGACAATATTTTGCAGTAATCCAGAAAGGAATAACAATGAAGTTACGTAACAAGGTGATCGCTGCGGTTTCGATCGTCGGTATGCTCTCGGGGCTTGCCGCATGCGGCAGCGCAAGCGGCGCGACCGGGCAGACCACCATATCGTATTTCTCGACATGGAACGGTTCCATGATCAAGCCGGTCATCGAGGAATTCGAGAAGGACAACCCCAATATCAAAGTCGATGTGAGCTTCGCCGCGAATCCGGCGCAGTACGCGCAGACGCTGCGTACGCGCATCTCCGGCAATCAGACTCCGGATGTGTTCATGCTTGCTTCGGAAATCCGCGACCAGATGATCGACAGTGGCTACACCTTGGATGTCACCAACGAGCCGTTCGTGAAGAACCTGTCGGATAGCAACCGCGAGTATCTGACCAGAAAGGGCAAGGTGTATGGTGCTTCGATCGGAGCGTGGTCGAACGCCATGGCGTATAACCCCGATCTGCTGGCCAAGGTGGGATACTCGGAGTTTCCGACGACCTGGGATGACTTCATGACCATGCTTGAGAAACTCAAGGACGCCGGGATCGCCCCATATGTAACTCCGGTCGATCAGACCCCGCACGAGTTCCAGGCCATGTTGGGGGCACACTATGCCGCTACGGGCGACAAGGCGGGTGAGCGTAAGGTGTTCGACGGCAAGTCGACTTTCGAAAAGGAATACACGCCGTACCTGACCAAGTGGAACGATTTGTTCGACAAGGGATTGGTCAGCCGAGACATGGTCGGTGCCAACGGTGACGATCTGTTCGCGATGTTCACCGCCGGCAAGGTTGCGGTGTACAAGTCCGGCACGTGGGATCTGGACCGATTGAAGCAGTCGGGCGTGAAGTTCGGTCTTGCGCCAAACCCTTCCGTAAATGGGGAAGGACAGTATCTGTCCGGCAATGCCTCACAGGGTATCGCAATCGCGGCCACTGCCAAGGGTGCCAAGCTCGAGGCTGCCAAGAAGCTCCTGACATTCCTCACCAGTGAAAAGGGTCTGGCTCTTCTGGAGAAGAATACGGCGACGGTGATCACTGCGAAGAACTACAAGACCGATGTCATTCCCGAATACAAGGATCTGTATGACAATTACCTGATGAAGGGCAAGTACTATCTGTCGGTGAACAACTGGCCGAGGGGTACGGATGTGCTGCAGGCCGAGATGTACGCTCAGGTGCAGCGTATGGTTCAGGGTGAGATCACTCCGGCTGAGGTCGGCAAGGCGATGGATGAGAAACTCGCTACTGTCGGCTGATCTACGGCGACGTGTCTGAACGTGTTGCAAAGGTCGTGTGCGCAATGCTTGCATCGCGCACACGACCTTTTGACGACTGATGATGCCGCATGCGAATTTCAGGATGACGTTTTGAAAAAAGGCATAAAGACCATTGCGCAATGTCGTCGGGCGGCTCTTTCGGCGTACAATTCACATTGATTGCATCGCCACCATGCAAAGGAGCCGTTATGGCACAGTCGCCGTCGTTGGAATCATCGTTGGAATCATCGGCCACGTCGGCCGCTGTGCCGTCCGAACGGCCCGATGGGCCGTCGGTGGTCTTCTCGTTCCGTCCGGCCGATCTGATCGGGAAAATCATGGGGGCAGATGCGTGGCGGACGCTTGCTTCCGTCGCCGCGTTCGACCACGACTCGAACGGCGGCATCCCGGTGGTGGAGGATTTCCATGACCCCGTGCACGCGGAACGCATCGCCGCCGCCAGTTACATCATCACCGGGTGGGGCGCCGAGGGACTGCTCGACGCGGCGGCGCTGGACGCCATGCCGAAGCTGCGGGGCATCTTCGCGGCCAGCGGCGCCGCCGATCGCATCTTCGCCGATGACCGGGCCAAGGAGACGGCGAGGGAGCGCGGCGTTGCGCTGTCGAACTCCGGGTACCTCAACGGATTGCCGGTGGCGGAGTACTGTTTCGCGAACATCTTGCTGGCCAACAAGTCGTTCTTCCGGGCCGAGCGCATGTACCATGAGCAACGCGGTTGGGGAGCGTGGGTAGACGTGCAGAGCGTGTTCGCCAACGTCGGCAACTATGAGAAGACGGTCGGACTCGTCTGCGCGTCCTCGCGCATCGGACGCCGGCTCATGACCATGCTGCAGATGACCCGTCTGGACGTGCTGGCCTACGCCATCGACATGTCCGCCGATGAGACCGCGTCGTACGGCGCGACCAAGGCCAGTCTCGACGAGGTCATGGGCCGCGGCGATATCGTCTCCCTTCATGCGCCGGATATTCCGCCGTTGCGTGGCATGATCGGCGCTCGCGAGCTGGGGCTCATGAAGGACGGCGCCACGCTGCTCAATTCGGCGCGCGGCCGTGTGGTGGACCACGACGCCCTGATCGCGGAACTCAGGACCGGCAGAATCAACGCGATCCTCGACGTCACCTGGCCCGAGCCGCTGCCGGGCGATTCGCCGCTGTGGGACATGCCCAACGTGATCCTCACCCCGCATATCGCCGGATCCACCGGCAGCGAACTGCATGCGATGGGACTCAACGTGGCCGAGGAGCTGGCGCGCCACACCGCCGGCAAGCCGCTGAAATACCGCGAGGAATACTGAGCGATTTTTGAGGGACGCGCGGATGGCCGTCGTGGGTAGATCGAATAGCGTATTGCACCCGATACATGCCGCACGATGCGTTGCTTAACCCGTTACTGTGTTATTGGGACGGTGACATGCTGCCTTGCACAAGGGCATGCCTGAAATATCTCCTGCCCCGGTAACGACGCATGTCGGAGGTGCGGCGCGGGTAAGCTGAAGGCGACAAAAACGGCCGCCCCACATGTGAGCGGCCCTGAATGCATTTTCCATGCTATATGTAGGGAATCGACAACGCAAGAAGGTGTTGCCTCAAGCCGGATACTCAGCGAGGCAAGATTCTGCAGTTCGTACTGGGGGCAATGGGGCTGAGTATGTTCGGTGGGCGTTTCCGGATAATGCGATGCCCCTGAAGATGTTGTTCCGCACAATGTGCTGGAGCAGCATGGTCTTCGGTAAAACTCTGCGAGAGCATGTATAAGGCAGGGTCCTTCCGTATCCGCAAAGGTGACGGATGCAACAAATTGAGACAGGCCTCTAGTATCCTGCGTCGTAAGTTCGTGTACTATGTCTGGCTCAGCCTCCGAGAGGGGAGCCAGAATTATTAAACGAATTAACGACGCAGGATACTAGTAGATGCGCTCTATGCGCATCGAGGGGCGCATCAGTCCGCTGAGCAGCATTACGGTGATGCGTTCCATGGTCTCCTCTTCTAGGGATGCGACCTTGCTGGCGTTGCGCGCATCGAGATCCAGGCTTTTCGCCTGCTCGATCTCGGCCCAGCCGTATACCTCGCCGCCATCCTCGGTTGGAATGAGGCCTACGTTGATATGGAGCGGGTACTCGTGATTGCTGGTGATGGGGACGGTCATGACGAGGTTGTTGTACCGGTTGTATTCGTCGTTGCTGACCACGATGAGCGGGCGTCGCTTATTCTGTTCATGGCCCGCGGCCGGATCGAGATCGGCCCAGACGACATCGCCATAGTGATGCCTTCGTATCATGCGAGCTCCTGACCGACGGGCCGGGCGAAGCCGTCTTCTTCGGGAGCCGGACCATCATAGTCCCGAAACAGTGCCTGGTAGTCGAGGACATCGATATAGCGTTTTTTGGCCGCCAGAAGGGTGATTTTCCCGTTTTCCGTATGTATTTCCAGTGAATCGCCTACATGCAGACCGGCTTTTTCCATCGTGTCCTTGGACAAGCGAACGCCTTGTCCGTTGCCCCATTTCGTCAATGTGGTGGTGTTCATGGCAACCTCCTTAGTGTATATACATAGTATACACTCTCGGGAGTCGCACCGTATTCGAGAATCCGCTCTTGGCCGGGTCGCCGTCCCGTCAATCGCAATCGCTTACCGTAATACGGCAACTATTCGAAGCGGATGAAACTGGTAACACTCGGCGTTTCTTGTGATTTGCGTCACGGTTCCTGCCGTTGTATACTGCAATTAATGGAAAGCGCTTACCAAAATGGTAAGCTTCAGACCGAGCAAACCAGAAAACTGTAGATGCGACGTCGCAATCAGCGAAAGGAACCGAATACCATGGCAGACAAGACGATCGGAGTCATTCTCAACGGAGCGACCGGCCGCATGGGCTACCGCCAGCACCTGTGCCGCTCCATCCTGCCCATCATCGAGCAGGGCGGCGTGGAGCTGTCCGACGGCTCGCGCGTGCAGCTCGACCCGATCCTGGTCGGCCGCCACGAAGCCAAGCTCAAGGAGGCCTCCGAAAAGCACGGCGGTCTCAAGTACACCACCGATCTCGACGCGGTGCTCGCCGACCCACACTACTCGCTGTACGCCGACTTCCTCGTCACCTCGGCGCGCGTCGAGGCGATCGAGAAGGCCATCGCCGCCGGCAAGGACATCTACACCGAAAAGCCGATCGCCGAAACCTACGAGGACGCCTGCGAGCTGGTCCGCCTGGCCGAGGCCAAGGGCGTCAAGACCGGCGTGGTGCACGACAAGCTCTTCCTGCCCGGTCTGCTCAAGCTGCGCCGCCTTATCAAGTCCGGCTTCTTCGGCCGCATCCTGTCGGTGCACGGCGAGTTCGGCTACTGGGTGTTCGAAGGCGATTGGCGCGAATCCCAGCGCCCCAGCTGGAACTACAAGAAGGAACTCGGCGGCGGCATGATCTCCGACATGTTCCCGCACTGGAACTACGTGATCGAAGGCCTGTTCGGCAAGATCAAGACCGTCTACGCCGAGGCGAAGACCGAGATCCCCGAGCGCGTGGACGAGAAGGGCAACACGTACCAGGCCACCGCCGAGGACGCCGCCTACGCCATCTTCGAGCTGGACAACGGCATCACCGTGCAGATGAACTCCTCGTGGAACACCCGCGTCTACCGCAACGAGCTGCTCGAGTTCCAGATCGACGGCACCAGGGGCTCCGCGGTCGTCGGCCTGTTCGGCGCTGAGATCCAGGTGCGCGACGTCACCCCGAAGGCCTTCTGGAACCCGGACGTGCCGGATCCGCACAAGTACATGGACAACTGGCAGGAGATCTGCACCGACGAGACCTTCGAGAACGGTTTCAAGGTGCAGTGGGAGGAGTACCTGCGCTCCCTGGCCGAAGGCGCCGACTACCCGTACGACTTCGCCTCCGGTGCGCGCGGCGTTCGTCTGGCCGAGCTGGGCTACGAATCCGCTGAAAAGGGCGCCAAGATTCAGGTCCCCGAAGGCCGGTACTGAGTTCGTTGCAATTGGCTCACCTCTGAGGGGAGCGGTCGCCGTAGCGGCTGAGGGGAGTTTACCTCGATTCCGGAACTTCCCTCAGTCCGCTGACGCAGACAGCCCCGCCGGCGGAAGCCAGAAAGAGGAAACAATGTCAACATTCACACTGATCGATAAGAACGGCGCCACCCGCAAGGTCGAAGCGAATCCGGCGCCGGCCTTCAGCAAGCCGACCGCGCCGCTGAAGTCGCGCATCGCCTACGCCGCCGCGCACGTCGTGCCGGTCGCCTGGGCCGACAACACGCCGGGCCGTCCCGCTGAAGTCGACTGGGAATCCACGATCGGATTCCGCCGCATGGTCTGGTCCTGGGGACTCGGCGTCGCCGACTGCATGGATACCGCGCAGCGCAACCTCGGCATGGATTGGGCCGCCACCGCCGAGCTCATGCGCCGCTCTGGGGCCGCCGCCAAGGAATACGCCGACAAGGAGGGCTGGGGGCGCTCCGTGGCCGATCTGGTATCGGTCGGCGTCAATACCGATCAGCTGGAGCAGGGCGGCGACTACACGCTCGCGCAGATCGTCGACGCCTATCTCGAGCAGCTGAGCGTGTGCGAGGAGGCCGGCGACGGCCCGGTCATCATGTGCTCGCGCCACCTGTGCCGCACCGCGCAGAGCCCGGCCGACTACATCAAGGTCTACGACGAGGTGATCGGCGCCGCCAAGAGCCCGGTCATCCTGCACTGGCTCGGCGAGGTCTTCGACGCGCAGCTGCACGGCTACTTCGGCTCCGCCGACTGGCGCGAGGCCTCCAAGACCGTGCTCGCCATCATCGAGCACAACCCCGGCAAGGTGCGCGGCGTGAAGATGTCGCTGCTCGACGCCGACTCCGAACGCTACATGCGCGCCATGCTGCCCGAAGGCACGATGATGCTCACCGGCGACGACTTCCACTACGTGGACCTCATCAAGGACGCCGAGCAGGACGATCCGAAGACCGGCAAGCGCGCCGTCATGCACTCCAACGCGCTGCTCGGCGCGTTCTCCGTGCTCGCGCCGCACGCCTCCGCCGCCATCCAGGCGCTAGACAGGGGCGACGCGGCCGAGTACCTGCGCATCTTGGAACCGACCCAGGCCCTTGCGCAGCAGGTGTTCGTGCACCCCACCGAGTTCTACAAGACCTCCGTGGCGTTCATGAGCTGGCTCAACGGCCACCAGCCCGCCTTCCAGATGGTCGGCGGCCTGCAGTCCGCCCGCAGCCTGCCGAACCTGAGCTGCGTCGTGGAGCTCGCCAACTCCTGCGGCGCCTTCGAGACGCCCGATCTCGCGGCCAAGCGCTGGAACGCCCTGCTCGCCATCAACGGCATCGCGCGATGATCCGCGATCGCCAAGCCGCATCACAACCACAAAGGACCAAGCAATGACCAATCCGATTCTGTCCATGAACCAGGCGACGATCAAGTACGCCGACCTGCGCCAGACCCTCGACACGCTCACCGCGGCCGGATACCGGAGCGTCGGCCTGTGGCGCGAGCCCGTCGAGGCCGTGGGCCTCGACACCGCCGTCAAGATGGTGGCCGACTCCGGGCTGCGCGTCTCCACGATGTGCCGCGGCGGCTTCTTCACCATGCCCGAGGGCGCCGCCCGCCGCGCCTCCATCGACGACAACCGCAAACTCATCGAGGAGACCGCCGCCTTCGGCTGCAAGGTGCTCGTGCTCGTCGTCGGTGGTTTGCCGGAAGGTTCCAAGGACCTGATCGGCGCCCGCGCCCGCGTCGCCGACGCCCTCGCCGAGCTGGAGCAGGACGCGCTTGCGGCCGGCGTGACGCTGGCCATCGAACCGCTGCACCCGATGTACTGCACCGACCGCGCCTGCGTGTCGACGCTCGGCCAGGCGCTCGACCTCGCCGCGCCCTTCGACCCGAAGGCCGTCGGCGTCACCGTCGACACCTTCCACATCTTCTGGGATCCGCAGGTGCTCGACTCGATCGCGCGCGCCGGCCGCGAGGGGCGCATCGCCACGTACCAGGTGTGCGACTACCGCACCCCGTTCGAGAAGGACGTGCTCCTGAGCCGCCACTACATGGGCGAGGGCGTCATCGACTTCAAGAGCCTCACTGAGGCCGTGGCCGCCACCGGCTGTCGCGGCGACATCGAATGCGAGATCTTCAATCAGGCCGTCTGGGACACCCCGTTCGACCAGGTCGCCGCCAAGGTCGCCGACTCCTTCGACAAGGAAGTCGCGCCGTACTGGCCGGTCCGCTAGTATCCCGCGCCGTAAGTTCGTGTCCTATGTCTGACTCCCCTCAGAGAGGGGGAGCCGGAATTACTCAACGAATTAACAACGCGGGATACTAGCCGAACGGGGGCCGGAGGGAACCTCCGCACGGCGGGATCCATAATCGCGGTGCGGAGGCTGACGAGCCGATTCATCCGTATACAGACAAGGAATGCGATGGCAATGATGTACAACGTGCGCGACTACGGCGCGAAGGCCGACGGTGTGACCAACGACGCCGCCGCCATCCAATCGGCGATCGACGGCAACGCCTAGGCCTTCCCGAACGAGGGCTCCATCTACCGGCCGATGATGATCCGCCTGCTGCGCTGCCGCAACGTGCACGTCGAGAACCTGCGCCTGTACGAGGCCGCCGCATGGACCACCGCGTTCCTCGACAGCGAATACATCTGGGTGCGCGGCGTCGACATCAAGAACGACAAGCGCTACAACGGCGACGGCCTCGACTTCGACGGCAGCGCCCATGTGTTCGTCTCCGACTGCTACGTGCGCGGCACCGACGACAACTTCTGCCTGCAGGCCAGCAGCAAGGACCATCCGGTGCACGACGTGCACGTTACCAACTGCGAGTTCACCGGCGTGTGCGCCGGCTTGCGCTTCGGCCTCAAGTCCATCGGCGACATCTACGACGTGACCGTCTCGAACTGCACGCTCAACCGCGTGTGGCGCGAGGGCATCAAGATCGAATGCACCGAGGGCGGCGCGATCAGCGACATCTCCTTCGACAACATCGTGATGCGCAACGTCACCCGTCCGGTGTCCGCGATCCTCAACAGCCGTTTCGAGCTTGACGGCTACGGCACGTCGGTCGAGCTGGACCACATGCCCGAGATCGGCGCGATGTCGCGGATCAGCATCACCAACCTGACCGCCACCGACGATGAGGAGATGGCGAACGTCCACCGCCGCTTCACCGACGACGTGATGGGCGAGCCCCGCTTCAACGGCATCCGCTTCGACGCGGCCGAGGGCCACCCGATCGAGGACGTGGCGCTCGACGGCATCCGCTACACCTTCATCGGCGGCGTGAAGCAGTCCGACATCCCGGCCGAATACCCGCGGCTGGTGGACAAGCTCGCCGAGCCGGGCGTGAAGTCGAGCGAGAACTACTGGCCCGACTGGTCCCGCGCCGCGTTCATGGACCTGCGCAACGTGCGCGGCCTCGACATGACCCGCATCCGCCTGCACGCGATCCGCCCGGACGAGCGTCCGGCCGTGCTGCTCGACGGCTGCGCGACCTACGCGCCGGCCGATGTGCGCGTCGACGGCGAACCGCTCGCGCCGTGACGGCCCGTGTCGTGACCCGTCAATCAGGGCCTCGTTAATACAGGATCAATAATCCGTAAGCAATCGGTCAATGAATTCCCGATAGCATGATTGCCATCAGACGAACGAAGCCGACGGATCCCTGTCCGAGTGCAGGGAGCTCGTTGGTTGATCGGGATATCATGATGGAAGGGATGCGGCTGCAGTCCGGCCGCGGGCGAGACCATGACCGAACGGGAATGATGGAACGAGAGACTCGGAAGAAAGCGCGCGTGCGGAACAAACGGGAGCCGCGCGCCTTGCGGATGCCGCGCGCGTTGCGGGGCACCCGCGCGGATCGCGCGTACCGCACCTATCTGCTGATGGAAAACAACGACAAGGTGGCGCTGTCGACCGCCGTCTCCACGGTGATCGGCGGCGCCATGGCCATCGTCAAGCTGGCGATGGGCCTGTGGACGATGTCGGTGCTGTTCATCGTGAGCGCGGTGTACTACGCGATGCTGTGTGTCTCCCGCTTCAGCATCGTCAAATCCCATACGAGCACGCGGCTGATCACCGACCGGGTGCAGCGCCTGCGCCGGGAGATGGGCGTCTACCACCGTACGGGCGGGCTGCTGTGCTTCATCGGGCTGTCGTACGCGGCGTTCTCGCTGACCATGTACTATACGGGCTCGCCCCATCAGTACGGGGTGATCGTCGCCATCACCGTGGCGACGATCACCTTCACCAAGATCGGCATCGCGATCCGCGGCATGGTCATTTCGCACCGGACGCGCAATCCGATCGACGCGTCGGTGAAGTTCGTGACCTTCATCGACGCGATGCTCTCGCTCGTGGTCACGCAGGACGTGCTGCTGGAGGCCGAGGGGGCCAGCCACGCCGCGCAGGTGTCGGGGTTGTTCGGCATCGGGCTCGGCGGCGTCACGGTGGTCATCGGTTTGTTCATGCTGCTGCGCCGGCGCTGGACGAACGTGAACGAACGGCCGGATGCGGATGCGCGGCCGGCCGTGGGGTAGCCGGGAGTGGGACAGACGGCGGAGCTCGAGCCCTCCGGGCGGTGAGATGGACGGCGGCGGTACTACAGTTGGGCGCATGATGATCAGACATGCGACGTTGGAGGACGCGCCCGCGATCGCGGCGCTTGAGGCGGAGTGCTTCCCGGCCGCGGAGGCCGCCACGCGGGCCGATATCGAGGACCGTCTGCGCGTGTATCCGGATCATTTCTGGCTGCTGTTCGACGGCGACGAGCTGGTGTCGTTCGTCAACGGCATGGTCACCGATCTGCCCGACCTGACCGACGACATGTACGAGGACGCCTCGATGCACGACGGGCACGGCGCGTGGCAGATGGTCTTTGGCGTCGACACCGCGCCGGCGAGGCAGGGGAGCGGCTGCGCGAGCCGCACGATGCGCGCCGCCATCGACGAATCGCGGGCGGCCGGCCGCAAGGGCATGGTACTGACCTGCAAGGAGCGGCTCATCGGCTTCTACGAGCATTTCGGCTACGTGGATGAGGGCGTCTCCTCCTCCGAGCACGGCGGCGTGGTCTGGCACCAGATGCGCCTGACGTTCTAGCGGTCCCCGGCGAATACCGGACTCGTGACGGCGGGAATGCCCAGTTTTGCCCGATAGTGGGGTGCCATGACGCTCAGAGCGAAGACCAGGAGCGATGCCCCGAGGTAGTTCGGGGGTGTGACGATACAGTAGGCAGCAGCATGCCGTCAGTCAGCGTCAGTCAGGAATGAGGTATCCATGCTGCAGATCAAATCGATCTCCAAGCGTTACAAGACCGGTGATTTCGTCCAACAGGCACTCGACAAGGTCAGCCTGAACCTGCGCGACAGCGAGTTCGTCGCGATCCTCGGCCCCTCCGGGTCGGGCAAGACCACGCTGCTCAACATCATCGGCGGCCTCGACCGCTACGATGACGGCGATCTGGTGATCAACGGCATCTCCACCAAGCAGTACAAGGACCGCGACTGGGATTCGTACCGCAACCACACGGTCGGCTTCGTGTTCCAGAGCTACAACCTGATCCCGCACCAGACGATCCTGTCGAATGTCGAGCTCGCGCTCACGATCTCCGGCATCGGCAAGGCCGACCGCCGCGAGCGGGCGCGCAAGGCGCTGGAGCGGGTCGGCCTCGGCGACCACATCAACAAGAAGCCGAACCAGCTCTCCGGCGGCCAGATGCAGCGCGTGGCCATCGCCCGCGCGCTGGTCAACGACCCGGACATCGTGCTGGCCGACGAGCCGACCGGCGCGCTCGACTCCGACACCTCCGTGCAGATCATGAACCTGCTCAAGGAGGTCGCCAAGGACCGCCTGGTCGTCATGGTCACCCACAACCCCGAGCTCGCCGAACAGTACGCGACGCGCATCGTCAACCTGCGCGACGGCGTGATCCGCTCCGACTCGGCCCCGTTCGAGATCGACGAGGCGAGCGCAAGCCCAGCCGTGCACAAGACGATGGGCAAGGCGTCGATGTCGTTCGCCACCTCGCTGGCGCTGAGCTTCAACAACCTGAAGACCAAGAAGGCGCGCACGCTCCTCACCTCATTCGCCGGGTCGATCGGCATCATCGGCATCGCGCTGATCCTGTCGGTGTCCACGGGCGTGAACGCGTACATCGACAACATCCAGCGCGACACGATGACCGCCTACCCGATCACCATCGACGAGCAGACCTTCGATATGTCGAGCATCATGGGCAGCCAGATGGGCGGCGACGACGGCTACGGCGGCAAGACGCACAAGTCCGACGGCATCTACCCGGACGACCGCAGCATCAAGCAGGCGTCGAGCCTGACCAGCTCGATCACCGAGAACAACCTGACCAGCTTCAAGAAATACCTGGACGACCAGAACAGCGAGATCCACCAGTACGTGGGCTCCACCGGCATCCAGTACACGTACGACGTGAAGTTCTCCGTGTTCGACCGCGATCCGGACGGAACGCTGGTCAACGCGAACGGCGTGACCATCGGCTCGGACGGCTCCGCCTCGATGGCCTCGCAGATGGCCTCCACCAGCTCGACCGGCATGTCGGGCTCCTCGTCGATCACCTCGAAGCAGATGTCGATGCTGACCGGCAAGACCGACGAGAACGCCGCGCCCGACTCGTTCAGCGAGATCATGCCGGGTTCCGACGACAGCCAGCTCGTGGGCAAGGTCATCACCGACAACTACCGGGTGGTCGACGGCTCGTGGCCGACGTCCAAGGACGAGGTGGTGCTGGTGCTCGACGACAACAACAGCGTGCCGCTGACCACGCTGTACGAGCTCGGCCTGCTGCCCGCCTCCGACTACAACGAGATGATGTCCAAGCTCAACGCCGGCGACAAGGTCAGCACCCCGCAGGGCAAGATCGACTATGCGAAGGCGCTCGACCAGACGCTGTACCTGATCCCGGCGTCCGACCAGTACGTCAAGGGCGATGACGGCCACTACCGGTTCATCGGCGACGACAAGGACGCGATCGAGCAGCGGCTCGATTCGGCCACCAAACTCAAGGTGGTCGGCGTCGTCAAGGCGAAGAAGGACGCCTCGGCCACGCCGCTGGCGGCGGGCGTGGGCTACACGCGCGCCCTAACCAACGACCTGATCGACCGTGCGGCCTCCAGCGCGATCGTCACCGACCAGAAGGCCGATCCGAACGTGAACGTGCTCAACGGCATGACGTTCTCGCCCTCCGACGATGCCACCAAGGCCGCCGATGCACGCACCTACGTGGCATCGCTCGGCGTGACGCAGAAGGCGAACATGGCCAAGTCGATGATGGGAGCGGGGCAGCAGTCCGGCGCCTCGGGCGCCGCTGGTGCGGCTGGTGCGGCCGGTGACCAGGCCACCGCGATGGCCGCGATGAGCGAGCAGCAGCTCGCCGACAGCTTCGACGCCTACATCGCCACCGCGTCGGACGACGTGCTCGTCGCGATCTACGACCAGTACGTGTCGACGGGCACCTACGACGACAACCTCGCCGCGTTCGGCGTGGTGAGCCGCGACGCGCCCAGCTCGATCAACATCTACGCCGACAGCTTCGAGGACAAGGACCACATCGCCGACGCGATCACCGACTACAACAAGACCGTGTCGAAGAAGGACAAGATCACCTACACGGATTACGTCGGGCTCATGATGAGTTCGGTGACCACGATCGTCAACGTGATCTCCTACGTGCTCATCGCGTTCGTGTCGGTGTCGCTCATCGTCTCGTCGATCATGATCGGCATCATCACCTACATCTCGGTGCTCGAGCGCACCAAGGAGATCGGCATCCTGCGCGCGATGGGCGCCTCGAAGCACAATGTTTCACAGGTGTTCAACGCGGAGACCGGCATTATCGGCCTGTGCTCCGGCCTGCTGGGCGTCGGCCTGACCGTGCTGCTCAACTTCCCGATCAACGCGGTGCTGCACCACTTCATCGGCAATGCGGACGTCAATGCGGCCCTGCCCGTGACCGGCGGCGTGGTGCTGGTGATCCTGAGCGTCGTGCTCACGCTGATCGGCGGTCTGATCCCCTCGCGCAAGGCCGCCAAGCAGGACCCGGCCACCGCCCTGCGCACCGAGTAGTTCTGCCGTCTCGCCGCGGGCGATGCCGAATGTTCGGGGAACCGGCATCCTGCGCGCGCTCGCGGCGGAAGGGCGTCCGATAGCACCCCATAAGAAAGCCATATAGCCACGCCGTGGCCATACGGCCGCGCGTCATGTAGGCTCTCAACTAGTCGCACGGGGAACGACTCCGCGCGAAGCGCCAATCACACGCAAGGGGGTGCGCAATGACGAGGTTCAACACTCAGCTGGTCCACGGGCTGCCGATCGATGACAACATCACCGGAGCCGTGAACCCGCCCATCTACAACTCATCCACGTATGCTTTCGAATCGGTCGACGCCATGCCCCGCTATGACTACGCGCGCAGCGGCAACCCGACCCGCGAGTTCCTCGAGCGCCAGATCGCGCAGCTGGAGCACGGCACGCGAGGATTCGCGTTCGCATCCGGCCTGGCGGCGATCCACGCCGTGCTGAGCGTGTTCTCCGCCGGGGACCGCATCGTCGTCGGCCGCAACATCTACGGCGGCACTTACTCGTTGTTCAACGAGTTCTTCTCCCGTTGGGGACTGACGGTGGAGGCCGCCGACACCCATGATCCCGAAGCCCTCAGGGCCGCAGTCGCAGGGGATCGCGAGAACGGCATCTCGCCTGCGCAAGCCGTCTACTTCGAAACCATCACCAACCCGCTGCTCGACGTCAACGACGTGCGCGAGATCTCCTCGATCGCCCACGAGTACGGCGCGCTGTCGATCGTCGACAACACCTTCGTCACGCCGTACCTGCAGCAGCCGCTCGATCTTGGCGCCGACGTGGTGATCCACTCCGCCACCAAGTACCTGGCCGGACACTCCGAGGTGAACGCCGGTCTGGTAGTCGTGTCCCGCGACGATCTCGCGGAAAAGGTGTATTTCGCGCAGAACCGACTGGGCGGCGTGCTCGCCCCGGTCGAGTGCGACGCGGTGCGCCGCGGCATCCAGACGCTCGCGCTGCGCATGGACCGGCAGCAGGAGAACGCAGCCGCGGTCGCGCGCTACCTGCTGGCGCACCCGCTGGTCAAGGTCGTGCACTACCCGGGGTTGCCCGGGCACGATGTGACCGGCCTGAGCAGCGCCGAGGCGCTTGCGGCCAAGGGGCTCAAGGGCGGTGGCGGCGTGCTGAGCTTCGAGGTGATCCCCGGTGTGGACCCCTCGGTGATCCTCGACAATCTCAACGTGTTCCGTCTGGCGGTGAGCCTCGGCGCGGTGGAAAGCCTCGCCGAACTGCCGTGCCGCATGACCCATTTCGAACTGCCCCGCGAGGAGCGGCTGAAGGTCGGCATCACCGACGAGCTGATCCGACTGTCGATCGGCATCGAGGACAAGAGCGATCTGATCGAGGATCTCGGTCAGGCGCTCGACAAGGCGTACGGGGCGTTCATCAGCACGCACGCCGAGGCCGACGTACTCGGCCAGCTGTCCGCCGGCGTATTCGCGTGACCGGGCGGCCGGCTGCGGGGTACGTGCCGGCTGGCATGAGCGTTCCTGTGCTGCTGCTGTGACCGTGCGGTCATGGGCATGTGCCCGGCATGTATCGGCAAGGCATGGCTGGATTAATGCTGTGTATCCGTATTCATTAATTCGATGATCGGGTATGCGTTATTTGATGATGCACATCAGGATAAAGAGATATCTCGATTCCGGTAATTCGCCCCGCTGTAGTACAGCATATTCGGTACCAATGGGAGCGTAACGCACGGATGCAATGCATTCGGTTCCGTTAGCCGATTGCGGCATGCTCCCGCTGGCGGGAGCTGGCTTGCGAAGCGAGACTGAGGGTGGTTGTTCACTACAGGTCGGGCCGCCCCAGTCGGCTGCGACAACAGCCTCTTCAGCTTCTTCCGGCGTGGGTATGCCGGTTCCGATACAGCGAATCATACATTTTTTAGGGAGGAAATATCGTTATGAGCGGGCAAACGCGTGCCGCCGTGCACGTCGGGCGGGAAATCAGCGACGAGGCGATCGAGGCCCGCCACCATCTGCACGAATGGCCGGAACGATCGCATGAGGAATACGACACGACGGCCTATCTGACCGAATTCCTGACCCGGCACGGCATCGAAGTTGTGCCGACGCCGCTCAAAACGGGTGTGATCGGCGTGATCCGCGGCACCGACGATCCGGTCAACGTGCTGCTGCGGGCCGATATCGACGGTTTGCCCGTTGCCGAGCACAGCGCATACGGGTTCCATTCGCACCGCGAGGGGGTGATGCATGCCTGCGGTCACGATACGCATATGGCGGCATTGCTTGGAGCGGCGCTGTATCTGCAGCGGCACCGTGATCTGATCATCGGGCGGGTGACGCTGCTGTTCCAGCCGGCGGAGGAGTACGGCGGCGCCGAGGTGGTCGCCAAGGCGCATCTCATCGACGATGCGGATGCGCTGGTCGGATTCCACAATGATCCGAGAACGGCGCCCGGCACCGTCGGCATCAGCAAGAAGCCGATCATGGCCGACGCCGGTATTTTCACCGTGACGCTGCACGGTCACGGCTGCCACGCGGCGTATCCGCACAAGGGACGCAGCCCCATCGAAGCGGCGGCCACGCTGGTCGGAGCGCTGCAGACGATCGTCAGCCGCAACCTGTCGCCGCTGGACTCCGCCGTGGTGAGCGTCACCCAGATCCATGCGGGAGACGTGTACAACGTCATTCCTTCGGAAGCGATGATCGACGGCACGATCCGCGAATTCAGCCCGCAGGTGCTGGCACTGATCAAGACGCGGTTCTACGAACTGGTCGACCATGTGGCGAAGGCGTATGGCATCACGGCAAGCGTGGACCGGTGGCTGTTCACGGGCGCCGCCGTGGTGTCCGACCCGCGGTTCGTGGACGCGGTGTCCGGCCATGTCAATGACTACGCGCAGCTTATCGAACCCGAACCGTCGTTCGGAGGGGAGGATTTCAGCTATTATCTCAAGACCAAGCCCGGCCTGTTCGCGCTGATCGGATCGAACGGGGACGCCGATGCCGCCGCATGGCACAGTCCCGATTTCGTGGCCAAGGACGAGACGATCCCCGTGGCGATCGACTATTTCGTCAACGGCGCGTTCGACCTGGCCGACTGGCTCATCCGGCATCCGCACGCGGATGCATAGATGGCGTAGTGGGCGGAATGCTCGCATGCAAGGCGATGAATGCCGCTGATAACGGCTCATAACCATTGCCTGTAATCGGGGCACCGTGTTGCGCCGTCGGAGCGGTTAATGTGGGCTGATGATATCAAAGTCGGTCGGTGGAACGACAGGAACCGGTTGGGAGAGCAACGTATGTGTAATAGCGGGGATACGCGGAACGAGCAGAGTGCTGCGGCGGGTTTCGCCACGCGGGCCGTCCGCGCGGGGCACGATCCGAGCGCAAACGGACATGCGGTGAGCACTCCGATCTACGCTTCGGCCGCATTCGATCTGGAGAACGCGGTCCGAGGCGACGCTCTGGCATCCGGTGAACTGAGCGGTTTCGAATATTCCCGTGTGGCCAACCCCACCGTCGATGTGCTCGAGAAAAGGATCGCCTCGCTCGAGGGCGGCATCGGCGCGGTGGCGGTGTCCTCGGGCATGGCCGCGGTCTCCTATGCGCTGATGTGCGTGGGGGAGGGCGGCGGCCGCATCATTGCGCCCACCAATCTGTATGGCGCTTCGGTCGATGCGCTTGGCGACTTTCTGCCGCAGTTCGGCATCCATGTCGATTTCGTGCGGGACATCAACGATCTCGATGAGGTCGCGGCCGTGATCGGTCCGGACACGCGGGCGATCTTCGCCGAGACCGTAGCCAATCCAAGCACGGCAATCACCGACATCGAACCGCTGGCCGATCTGGCTCATCGGCATGGCATCGCGTTGATCGTCGACAACACGATCCCGACGCCTTACCTGCTGAGGCCCATCGAATTCGGTGCCGACATCGTCGTGCATTCCACCACCAAGGGCATCACCGGGCATGGCAACGCCATCGGCGGCGTGATCGTTGATGCGGGTCGCTTCGACTGGACCAACGGACGATTCCCGCAGTTCACCGAGCGTCAGCAGGTCATCAGCAATGATCGAACGGGCGAATGGCACAGCTTCTCCGAACGATTCGGCAACGAGGCTTTCATTAAGCGCATCCGCATCAAATACCTGCGCACCTTCGGTGCCGTTCAGAGCCCATTCAACGCCTACCTGTCGCTGATCGGACTGGAGACGCTGCCCCAGCGCGTCAGCCAGGAAGTGCATACCGCGACCGCGATCGCCGGGCATCTGCTGCATGCGCCGCACGTCGTCAAGGTCAACTATTCCGGTCTCGGCAACACGCCGCAGTACGATCTGGTGGCCAAATACTTCCCGCAAGGCGTCGGCACGGTGCTGTCGTTCCTGGTCGACGGCGACGAATCGAACGTGTACCGCATCATCGATGGCGTCCGGCTGTTTTCCTGTGTGCCGAATATCGGCGATTCCCGTTCTCTGATCGTCAACCCGGCCAGGGTCACCCATCGCGAGGTGCCGGCCGGATACCGGCTCGACGCCGGCGTGAGCGACAACCTGATCCGCCTGTCCATTGGTTTGGAGGACGTGCACGACCTGATCGCCGATCTCGATCAGGCCATCGCCGGGGCGTACTGATTGCATTTCGCGTGTTCGGCAGTGGTTTTTGTAGCGTAGTGGCGAGTTGTCGGTGCGCGAGCATCGAGCAACGACGGTTTGTAACGTTCTAATGAAGGTTTACGACGTTGGAATGCGCCTGTTATGAAGGTTGGTGCACCGACAACTCGAGGTTGCGCCGCAAAAGGTGTCCTTGATTGCCAAGCAGAGCGGCGAAAACGCTGTGATGCATGCGTGAAGGCTTGGCCGTGCGCCAGGATCGCACGGTCGTTATTGTTGAGGCGCCTGCCGTAGCGGCCGTGCGCCGTCGATCTTTCCGTCCACACGCGTGTACGTGCGATTCGGGCATCGAGCGTGCCGAATCCGATCCTGATAGGATGGGCATCACTGAGCCAAATGGCCAATAAGTGGCCATGGCCTGAGACAAAAGGGGGAATGATGGGACTGGTTGTTGCCGCTATCATTCTGGTCATCATCATATTGCTGCTGAGCGCGTCGGTGTTCGTGGTTCCTCAGCAGCAGGCGTACATCATCGAGCGATTCGGCAAATTCCACAAGGTGCAGTTCGCCGGCATCCACGCGCGCATCCCGTTCGTGGACCGCATCGCCACCAAGACGAACATGCGCGTCTCGCAGCTCAACGTGCAGCTGGAGACCAAGACGCTCGACAACGTGTTCGTCACGGTCGTCGCCTCCACGCAGTTCCGCGTGAATTCCGAGAACGTGGCCACCGCCTACTACGAGCTGCGCGATCCCGCCGGCCAGCTGCGGTCCTACATGGAGGACGCGCTGCGTTCCGCCATCCCGGGGCTGTCGCTCGACGATGCGTTCGCGCGCAAGGACGACGTGGCCTTCGACGTGCAGAAGACCGTTGGCAATGAGATGAGTCGCTTCGGCTTCACCGTGGTCAAGACGCTGATCACCGCCATCGATCCCTCCCCGCAGGTCAAGAGCGCGATGGACTCGATCAACGCTGCGCAGCGCGAGAAGGAAGCCACCCGCCAGCGTGCCGAGGCCCAGCGCATCCAGATCGAGACGCAGGCCGCCGCCGACGCCGAAAAGACGAGGTTGCAGGGCGAGGGCCAGGCCAACTACCGCCGCGAGATCGCCAACGGCATCGTCGATCAGATCAAGAGCCTGCAGGCCGTGGGCATGAACATCAACGATGTGAACAATGTGGTGCTGTTCAACCAGTATCTCGATGTGATGCGCTCGCTGTCCGAGTCGAGCAACGCCAAGACCGTGGTGTTGCCGGCGTCCACCCCGGGTGGCTATGAGGACCTGTACCAGCAGATCACCAAGGCGATGCTCACCACCACCGAGACCAAGTAGGTTTTGATCCGGTGCGGTCATGGCTGGTGCTGTGACGCGGCCTGATCCGATATCCTGCTGAAGTCCTCCTGAACGGTTTCGTTCAGGAGGACTTTTGCTGTGGGGCGAGTATCGGTTATTGACCGTGTTGTTATTGATGCTTCGAGTATTGCGCGGGAGGATCCATCCGGTTGGTGGTGAATTTGGCTCGCTGAGCATGTGCTGAGTAAGAGATTGTCGCTGTTTAGTGGCTGTCATGGCTTGCTGGATCTTATTGGCGGGATTGCCTCGCCGGTTGATGGCTGGTTCGTCTCGGTGGGATCTGCTTAGCGAGAGCGTTTCGCCGGGAAGTGGCTGATCAGGCTCGCTGAGGTCTATTTGGTAAGAATGTTTTGCCGGGGAGTGGTTGACGTGGCTCGGTGAGGTTCGCTTAGCGGGAGTGTCTTGCCGGGGAATGGCTGCTTCGGCTCGGTGAGGTCTGCTTGGTGGGAGCGTCTTGCCGGGGAATGGCTGGTCCGGCTCAGTGAGATTCGCTTGATGAGAGCATTCTGCCGGGAAGTGGCTGCTTCGGCTCGCTGAGTTGTAGGCGCGGGAGATTTCAGCCAATAGGTGGATGCTTTGACTTGCCGAACGCATACCTAATGAGAGGCTTTATCCGCCTGCTGGCTGTTTTGGCTTGGCGAATGCATGCGCAGCGAGAGTATTGTGCCAGGAGATGGCGTTTGCGGCACATCAAGAATGCCGAGATGCCGAAGGGGTTCTTGGGAATGCCGAGATGCCGAAGGGGTTCCTGCGAATGCTGAGGGATCGAAGGGGTCCTTGGGAATGTCGAGGGACCGAAGAAGCTCCCGAGAATGCCGAGCAACCAGAGACCGAGGAGGCTCCTGAAAACGCTTCTCCTTTCCTCACCGATTTGGCCGCATCGCGCTATAGTTGGGGGCTATGAGCGAGAACACGGATCGATTGATTGTCAATTATCTGCCTCTGACCGATCAGGAGCGGCAGGTGTTTGCCGAGGCGGCCGGTGACGTGCCGCAGGAATTCGTCGGTGACTCGAAGCAGCGGGGCATGATGGTGTGGAATGCCGGTGTGCCAGCGCCGGCAAGCATGTGCGAACGGGCCACGGCGGTGATCGGCAACATCCCGCCATTCGAATGCTCGCGGTATCCCCGTCTTGAGTGGCTGCAGACCTGGAGCGCCGGCGTCGACCGGTATGTGGCCGACGGGGTGCTGCCCGAGCGCACGATGGTGACGAACGCGACCGGTGCGTACGGCCAAAGCGTCGCCGAGCACCTGTTCGCGATGATGTGGTCGCTGATGAAGAACATTCCGGTGTATGCTCGTCAGCAGAACGAACGCCGTTGGCATGACGTCGGTGCGGCGTTCTCCCCGCAAGACGCCACCGTGCTGGTGATCGGCACCGGTGATATCGGTTCGCATTTCGCCGGACTGTGCAAGGCCGTCGGATCCCGTACGGTCGGCGTCCGCCGTGATCCGTCGAAGTCGGCGAACGGCATCGACGAGATGCACGGCTTCGATGATCTGGATGCGCTGCTGCCCGAGGCCGACGTGGTGGCGCTGGTCGTGCCGGCCGCCGCGGACACGTACCATCTGATCGATGCGCGGCGCCTGTCCTCGATGAAATCCACAGCGGTGCTGCTCAACGCGGGCCGTGGCACGGCCATCGACCCGGTGGCGCTGACCTTCGCGCTGCGTGAGGATCAGCTGCAGGGGGCCGGCATCGACGTGACCGAGCCCGAACCGCTGCCGGCCGACAGCCCGCTGTGGGATGAGCCCCACTGCCTGATCACCCCGCATGTGGCTGGAGGCAATCATCTGGCCTCGACTGAGCGCCGGATCATCGCCATCGCGCTCGACAACGTGCGCCGGTATGCGGCGGGGGAACCCCTGGCGAACCGCCGCCGTTGACCGTCACGCCGATCACGGCGAATACCGCGACGGCGCGAGGCGAATCCAGCGGTGGTGAATCCGGCAGGACAAACCGGCAAGACAAAACCGGCAAGACAAACCGGCACAAGACAAAGCCGGCACAACCACAAAACCGGTGCAGGAAAAACTGGCAGGGAGACCGCGATGCGGCAGACGGCACGGCAGACGAAACGGCAACCGGAACGCGGCGTCAACGCCGATTCGCCGGATGATTCGCCGAATGGCGGGAGCGCGGATGACGGGAACGCGGAGATCCGCATCCATGCCACGGTGACCGGCCTGGTGCAGGGCGTCGGGTTCCGCTATTTCACGGTGATGAACGCCCGAAGGATCGGCGTGCGCGGATGGGTGCGCAACTGCTACGACGGGTCGGTGGAGGTCGAGGCGCAGGGCACGCGCGCGGCCGTGGCCCAACTGGTTTCCTGGCTGAAGGTCGGGCCTCAGTGGGCGCGCGTCGAACACGTCGAAGTCCGCTCGATGCCGCTGGAATCCGAGGGGACGGGCGCGGGTTTCCGCGTGTTTTCGGAGCGATGACGGTGTTGGTGTACCGCGCGTTCATTCCTTGATGAATAATTCCGGCTCCCATCGTTGAGGGAGATCATACGAAATATCAGGCGTTAGGGTGACCTCCCCTCAGTCCGCTTCGCGGCCAGCTCCCCTCCAGAGGGGAGCCCGACATAGCAGGAGGATGTACGAGGCGGGCCACTGAAACCGGCCATCCTAAGCTGACGCTGACGATGACCGATGCCCGCTTCAGCAGTCGGGCGACCGATGCTCATTCAGCTGGCGAGGAACTCCGGAATCGCCTCGGCGTCGGCGTAGCCCTTGCGGTACATGCGCTCCAGTCCTTCGAACGACTTGGACAGCGTGGACAGCCCGTACAGGTCGTCTGGCGCCAGGATGAGCACCAGCCCCTCCTGTTCGTAGCGCTTGGCCAAGGCCACCTCGTCGTTGTACGTCTTGTACCGTTCCATCAGCCGCTCCGCGGCGGCCGGATACGTGCGCCGCAGGATCTTCGCGGGCGCGATGTCCTTCTTCTGTTCGCGCAGCACGTCCTTGAGCCGGGTCAGCACCAGCACCACCCGGTCGTAGCCGTCATCCAGCGCCTTCTGCACGGGCACCGGATCGGCGATGCCGCCGTCATAGTACGGCACCCCGTCGATCATGTACGGCTCGCAGGCCACCGGCACCGCGGACGAGGCCTTGATGACATTGAAGTCGTCGTAATGCACGTCGGACTTGTCGAAGTACTTGGCGGACCCGTCCTCGGCATTGCACGCGATCACGGTGAACCCGGTGGGGTTCTTCTCGAACGCCGCGTAGTCGACCGGGTATTCGCCGTCATGGTTGCTCAGCGTGCCGTAGATGTAATCCAGATTGGCGAAATTGTGGTGCTTCACATAGCTGTTGAGGCTCGCGTATTCCTTGCGGAACGCGTATTCGGTGTAGAACTTGTGGTTGCGGCCGTGCTGCTCGGCGATGAACGACACCATATTCGCGCTTCCGGCCGAAACGCCGTAGCAGTGGTCGAATGCGATGCCGTCCTCCAGACAGCGGTCCATCACGCCCGCGCCGAAAATCGCGCGGAAACCCCCGCCCACATCGATCAATGCCGTCCTATGCGCCGCACCGCTCATCGCAACCCCTTTCCTGCTGTGGAATCCGAGCTTACGCGCGCAGTCGGGACAAAGATAGGGCGGTGTTCGGCGACCCTCCGAGAAACCGTACAGATATTTCGAAAGTGACCAAAACGGGTCGAGTTCGGCCCCATCACCTCGTCAGATCGTGCCGCGCAAACTCAAGCCCCAGCCCCAGTCCGGAGTCAAGCCCAAGTCCTAAGAGCCCCAAGCATCCCAAGAACCCCAAGCCAAAGCCCCAAGCCCCAAAAACTACGCCGCAAGCAAGGCGTGCGCGAGCGCGTCGATCCGCGGCTCGGAGGACGAGTTGTCGAGTTCGATGCTACCGGAGGCGGCCTCCGGGGCGAGTTTGCCCAAGGACTCCAGCACGACGCCCAGATGGCGCACCGTGCCCTCGTTGCCGTCGATGATCGCGGCGGTGGAGGGCAGCAGATCGCGGAAATACTCGCGATAGAACACGAAATGCGTGCATCCGAGCACCACCGCGTCGATGGCGTGCAGATCGTACTGGTCGAAGTACCCGTGCAGCGTGCGCATCACCAGATCGCGGTCCGACAGCCGCCCATGCTCAACGATTTCGACCAGGCCCGGGCACGGTTCGGGGGAAATCACATTGTCCGCCTTGAACCGGTCCATCAGCGCGGCGAATTTGTGCTCGCGCAGCGTCAGGGGGGTGGCCGCCACGATCACGCGCTGCGGAACGTGCGTGCCATCGGGCCGGTCGCCCCGGTCGCAGGCCACCTTGAGCGCCGGCTCCATGCCGATGATCGGGATGTCGTAGTGGTCGCGCAGCTCGTTGACGGCGGCCGAGGTGGCGGTGTTGCAGGCGATCACCACGGCCTTGACCCCCTGGCGCACGAACCGTTCGACGATGGCGAACGACAGTTCGCGCACCTGCTCGGGCGGGCGCGTGCCGTACGGTGCGTTCGCGGAATCGCCGAAGTACAGCACCCGTTCGTGCGGCATGTCCTTCATGATCTGTCGGGCCACCGAGATGCCGCCCAGTCCGGAATCGAATACGCCGATCGGTGCCGTCGAAGCCATGCCTTCTCCTTGCTTGCTCCCATGCCCGCCGCGCACATGGATGCACGCGGGTACGCGCGGATGCATGCGGGCGCATGCGTCCGTCCGCCGCTCCCGCGCCGCGCGCGGTGACTGGTGGACTCTTCATAGGGTACTCCGTATGGTTCGGAGTACAGTGAAGAACATGAGTATTCCGCAAATCGTGTTCAAAGCGCATGCCACCGGCAACGACTTCGTCGTGTACGCCGATCCCGATGGCGAATTCGAGCCGACCGCCGACGAGGTCCGCTTCCTGTGTGACCGCCATTTCGGCATCGGCGGCGACGGCCTGATCCGCCTGACCCGGCCGCGGGCCGTGTCTGATCTGAGCGAGGACCAGATCGGCGCGTGCGAGGCCGGGGGAGCGCAGTGGTTCATGGACTACCGTAACGCCGACGGCTCGTTGGCCGAGATGTGCGGCAACGGCACGCGCGCGATCACGCTGTTCGCGCAGCGGCAGGGCTATGCCGAGCCTGTTGGAGGCGAGCCGTTCCGCCTCGGCACGCGCGCCGGCGTGAAGGTGCTGACCTCGCTCGGCGACGTGGCGCCGTACGGCAAGGATGTGTTCCAGGTGGACATGGGGCCGTGGAAGGCGGGCGCAACCGACGCGTTCGAAGTGTCCATTCCCGGCACGCCGGGCGCGGCCCGCGGCACCTTCGTGGATATGGGCAACCCGCATGTGGTGGCGGTGATCGAGGATTCGTTCGCTACGCTGCCCAACGTGGAGGATCTGGATTTGGTGACCAAACCGGTTGTGGCTCCGGCGCTGGAATCCGACCAGAACGTGGAATTCGTGCGCGTCGACGAGCTCGACGAGACTGCCGACTGCGGCGAGGCGACGATGCGCGTCAATGAGCGCGGATGCGGCGAGACGCTGTCCTGCGGCACCGGATTGTGTGCCACCGGCGTCACGCTGCGCGCGAAGACCGGCGTCGACCATTGGCAGATCACCGTGCGCGGCGGCACGCTGCGCGTCAACGTGAGCGACCGGGACGTGAAGCTCACCGGTTCGGCCACCATCGTCGGGCGCGTGGAGCTGCTGTAATCGCGGGGGCTCTCGGCCGCGGTCCAGGTGCCGGCCGAGACCCGGGACCGCGGCCCTGAACCGTTCCTACGCGAAGAGCGCGGGGCCGTCCTTGACCAGGATCAGCGTGATGATCGCGAGGATCCACACCGCGTCGGCCATAAGGTCGTAGTTGAGCCGGTAGTAGGTGCGCAGCCCCTTGGCGCTGGCCCGCGGAGGCAGACCCTGCACGGTGACGGTCGCATGGCTCAGGGCCATGAACTGGATGGTCGTGGAGAACATGAGCGCCAGGCACCACGGGCACAGCGCGTTGATCACGAACAGCGACTGCGAGGTCAGCCAGTACGAGTAGGCCAGCGCGGCGAGCCCGCCGAACCAGGTGCATGCGGCGAACCAGCGGGGCACCCGCACGCGGGCCAGGCCGATCACCGCGATGGTGACGAACACGGATTCGGCGGCGATGCCGAAGAAGGCGTTCGGGTAGCTCAGCCCGCCGAATTTGACGATCTCCGCCTGCCATGATTCAGCCACGTCGGAGCAGGAGAGCACGCTGTTGACGTCGCAGCTGAGGATCTGGTTCGGATGCCGCGCCAGTTGGAGCGTTTCTGCCGAAAGCACGAACGAGACGACCAGCGCCACGGCGGAGACGATCAGCATGACCAGATACGTCCACGTCGCGCCGTGCCGCCATCCGGCCAATGCCTGCGGCGCCGGGGACGCCGAAGCGTCCGCCGCGCGCGACTGATCCGCTGCCTGTGCTGAGTTCATGATCTCTCCTTGTGCGCGGCGCCGTCCCCGCCATGCGCCGGCAGGCCGGGCTCGTCGGGGACGTGGCCCTTCCTGCTGCGGGAACGGCCGGCGGCCCGTGGTCCCGGGAAAAGCGGGGCCGGTGCCGGGCGCGCCGACTGGCGATGCCGCGCGATAATCGTCGGCTGGTATGTCTTGGTTGGTTCTCAGATTACGATGGACATATGACTCGCGTTGACATTCCTTCCGCTCCGCCGCTGCGCGGATGGGACCTGCACTGCCACACGGCCTTCTCCGACGGCACGGAGACGCCGGCCACGCTGATTGGGCAGGCCAAGGATCTGGGGCTGCTCGGGGTCGGCATCGCCGACCACGACACGACCGCCGGATGGCCGCTGGCCGAACAGGCCGCATCGGACGCGGGGATGCCCCTGCTGCGCGGCACGGAGATCACCGCCGGCGACGAGGACGTATCGGTGCACATGCTCGCCTTCCAATACAATCCGCGCAACCGCCACATCTGCGAGCTGTTCGCGAGCACGCGGGCCGCCCGCCTCAAGCGCACCAAGCGCATGGTCGAGCTGCTGTCGCGCGATTACCCGATTACATGGGACAGCGTGCTCGAACAGGTCAGGGAGGGGGAGAAGACCACGATCGGCAGGCCCCACATCGCCGACGCGCTGGTCGCCGCCGGCGTGTACCCGACCCGTTCCGACGCCTTCGCCGACGTGGTGAGCACGTCCAGCAAGTACTACATCCCCACGCCCTCGCCGAGCACGCACGAGGTGGTGCGCGCGGTCGGCGAGGCCGGCGGCGTGACGATCATCGCCCACGCCGGCGATATCAGCCGCAATCGGCGCCTGCTGTCCGACGGGCAGATCCTGCGGCTCGTCGACGAGGGCCTTGACGGGCTGGAGGTGTGGCACCGCGGCAATCCCCCCGAACAGCGCGAACGGCTGCTGGGCATCGCCCGGAAGCATGATCTGCTGGTCACCGGCGGTTCCGACTGGCACGGGCGGGGCAAGCCGAACCGGCTTGGCGAAAACCTCACCGACGCCGACACGGTGGCCGAGATCGTGCGCCGTGGCGCGATTCCTCTGTGGGCCGCCAACGGCCCGTCCCGCAGGCCGTGACGTCAGAGAGAAAAATGGCTCCCCTCTCCGAGGGGAGCTGGCGGCGTAGCCGACTGAGGGGAGATCGCGCGAATCGGCTTGATTCAGACGTTCTGGTATTTCTCCCCTCAGCCCGCTTCGCGGACAGCTCCCCTCAGAGAGAGGAGCCAGGCGCAAGCGCAATAAACCTTGCGGGCGGCCGCGCTCAGAGCGTGCCGAAGCCGACGGCGTGCTTCGTTTCGGAACCGACGATCGCGTAGCCGAGCGCGTCGGCGGGCACCACGATGTGGCGCCCCTTGTCGTCGGTGAGATTGATCGGCGTCTTGGCGGCGATGGCGTCCGCGATCACCGCGTTCACCTCGTCGGCGCTCTGGTCGGTGCTGAAGGTGACGGTGCGCGCCACATTGCGAATGCCCAGTTCGATATCCATGAGTCACTCCTCACATGCGAGTTGTTGGTGGTTGTGTTGTGCTGTGTGCACCTGCTCCCATTGTGCACACAGCCTGTGCACACGGCATGCCGGTTACGCCTTCGGCGTGCCGGACGTCTCCGGCGAGTTCGGCACGCCGGATGATTCGGGCGCGTGCCCGTCGGCGTCGTTCCAGCTGTCCAGCCCGGCCTGCGCGTCGCGCAGCGCGCGTTCCTCCTGTTCGAGCAGGGGGATGACGATCGTCGCGGTGGACATCGGATCGGCCGCGGCGCCTCCGGCGGGGAAGGATGCGGCGGCCTGCGGCTGCGAGTCGCCGGTCTCGTCGTCCAGTTCCGACGCGATGCCGTCGCGCAGCGTGCTCTGATCCAGCTGCGTGACCACGATCGTCGGCGAGGTCGCCGACCGGTGCCCGGCCGTGCCGCCGCCGTTGCCCAGATCGGTCGTCCGCGTGCCGCCCGTCGCGCCGGCCGCCCCGACCACGGGGCGATCCGCCGTCGAGTCGGTTTCGGCCCGCGCACCGCCGGTCGGATCGGCCGCCGTCACCTGCGCGGAGTCGGTGCGGTCCTGCTCGCCGGTGTCGTCCTGCGCTCCGGCGATGCCGGCGGCGGGCTCGGTGGCTGCGGGCGCCTGCCGCGCGGCCGCAGCCCGACGGCGTTCGCCCTCGTGCAGCAGCGTGCCGACGGTGATGGTCGAAGGCGAACGCTGATCGCCCTTGGCGGCCCGCTGGGCGCCCTCCGCGTGGTCGATGCGCTGCGTGGCCACGCCAAGCTGGTGGGCGAGCCGGTCGACCTGGGCCTTGAACTGCATGATCTTCACGTTGTCCGCACGGCTCAGCGCCTGGATGAATTCGCCGACCTGCTCCATCTGCAGCCACAGGTTGGCGCGCAGCATGATCAGGTCGTCGAGCCGGGAGCCCATGATGCGCCCGTAGGCCGAGAGCACGGCATTGCGGTGCTCCTCGTCGAGCTTGGCGAAGATCCACGCCAGATCGCGGGCCGGGTCGTTGGTCTGCATGCCCTGCCAGTTGGTGATCGCCGTGATCGTGGAGCCGGAGAACAGCACGTCGCCGTCGGAGAACCCTCCGTGCACGAAGCAGGTACCGAACGACCACAGCCCCTCGGTTTCGATGATGCGCTCCCAGCTGCCCGTGATTTCGGGCGGGATATGGCCCGCGGAACGCAGCCGGCGGATCCATGCGGTCAGCTGCGCGTGGATCTGGCCGGTGGAGAACCTCGGGTAGTCGTCGGTGCGCAGCATCGCCGGGTTGAGCCGGTGGATCGCGCCGATCGCCGTGCCGATGGCGGAACAGTCGTCGAAGGTGAGCAGGTCGAGGTTGCGCGGCGCGCCGTCGTAATGGCCGGTGACCAGCACCGCCGTGGTGCCGGTCGGGCTGTTCTTGCGCTCGCCGTCCTCGAACGCGAGCACCTGGTCCAAGCCGAAGCCCAGCCCGTTCGGCTCGCGCGCCTCGTCCAGCGCCCGCGCCGCCCGCACGCGCGCGGACAGGCGCTTGCGGCCCGCGTCGGTGTCGGACACGTACACGTCGTACGGCTTGCCTGCGGCATCCTGCACGATGGCATAGTCGATGCCGTTGCGGTCGTCGGTGGCGTTGGCCTGGTACCCGCCGCGCACCGCCGCCACGGTGATCTGAGGCATGGCCGCGGAGGCAAGGGCCGCCAACATAAGATTGCTTCGTTCGCTCACAGTTCAACACTAATACATCCTGGGAGAAAAATCGGAGCTGACTCGGCGAAAGCCTCCGGGAAACGCCTGCCGGGGGCCAAGGGCAGAGCGGCTGACACAATGGAGCCCATGGATGCATCGGCGGAACACATGCTTGAGGGGCTCGACGAGGCGCAGCGCGCCGCGGCGACGACGCTGCACGGCCCGGTACGCATCATCGCCGGCGCCGGCGCCGGCAAGACCCGCACGGTCACCCGCCGCATCGCCTATGCCTGCGCCACCGGGCAGTGGGAGGCGAGCGGCGCGCTGGCCGTCACCTTCTCGGTCAAGGCGGCCGCCGAGATGCGCTCGCGCCTCGCCTCGCTCGGCGTGGGCGACCAGGTGACGGCGGCCACCTTCCATTCGGCGGCCCTGCATCAGCTGCGCCGCGTATGGGACGACGTGTGCGACGCCCCGTTTCCCCGGCTCGCCGACGACCCGGAGCCGCGGCGCATCGTCGGCATCGCCCTGCGGCACGCGTGCGGGGCCGACGCCGACGACCCGACCGTGCGCGCCGTGCAAGCCGAGATCAACTGGGCGAAGATCTCCCTGGTGGCGCCGGGCGACTACCCGCGCGTCTGCGCGGCCATGCACCGCCAGCCGCCGGCCGGGCTGGACCCGCAGCGATTCGCCGACGTCTACGACAGCTACGAGCAGGAGAAGACGTCCCGCGGCCTGATCGACTTCGACGACATCCTGCTCGTCGCCTGCCATGTGCTCGACGATTTCGAGGACGCGGCCGATCGGATCCGCCGCTCGATCCGGTGGCTGACCGTCGACGAGTACCAGGACGTCTCGCCGCTGCAGCACCGGCTGCTGACCCTGTGGCTGGGCGACAACCGCAACGTGTGCGTGGTCGGCGACCCCGCGCAGACGATCTACTCGTTCGCCGGCGCGAGCAGCTACGATCTGCTGGCCTTCGCCGACCAGTTCGGCCCTCTGGCCGCCGACGTCAGCCTCAACACCGACTACCGGTCCACGCCGCAGATCGTGCGGTACGCGAACCGCGTGCTCGCCGCCGCGCCGAACCGGCAGGACTATCTCAAGCTCGTCTCCGCCCGCGAATCCGGCGCCCGCGTGAGCCACACCGTCTACGACACCGACGACGAGGAGGCGCGCGGCGTGGCCGGCCGCATCCTGCGTCTGGCCGCGAACGGCGTCGATCCGTCCGACTGCGCGGTGCTGACCCGCATCAACGCGCAGCAGCCGGCGGTGTGCTCGGCCCTGCGCGCGGCCGGCCTGCGCTATCGGGTCCGCCGCGACGCCGGGTGGTCGGGCGGCGGCGTGGACGACGACGCCGCGCAGCGCCAGGCGAAGCTGGAGCAGCTGGGCGTTGGGGGCGTGGCCGGCGCGGTGACCGTGTCCACCATCCATGCCTCCAAGGGCCTCGAATTCAAGCAAGTGTTCCTTATCGGCTGTTCGGAGGGACTCATGCCCTACGGGTCGCCGGCCGGCGGGGAGGTGCTCGAGGAGGAGCGCCGGCTCATGTACGTGGGCGTCACCCGCGCCGAGGATGGCCTGCACATGTCGTATGCGAGGACCAAGGACGGCACGGCCGGCAGGGCCCGCGTGCCCAGCCGTTTCCTGACATGAGCCGGAAGCCGGCCGGCTGGCCGGCTGGCCGGGGCGGCGGTACGCCGGCGCTGACAAGGGGGCGGGGTATACTTAGGAGGCTGGAATAGCTCACATACGCTTTCACGATGATTTTGGAGAACAACTACTATGGCTTTTGGCACTGATCCCCGCCCGCAGGGACTCGCGAACCCGCCGATCGACGACCTGATGGAGCACGCCGATTCGAAGTACGCGCTCGCGATCTTCGCCGCCAAGCGCGCCCGTCAGATCAACTCCTACTTCACGCAGCTCAACGAGGGTCTGCTGCAGAACGTCGGCCCGCTGGTCGAGTACCAGAACCAGGAGAAGCCCCTGTCGATCGCCTTCCGCGAAATCAACGAAGGTCTGCTCGAGGAGACCCTCGGCGAGGACGATCTGAGCGAAGGCAACTGATCGCCGGCAGCGCCCGCAATGCCTGTCCCGGAACCCAGGGCATGGCCTGCGCCGGCGCATCCGGTGCTTGCGGCGCCCTGAGCCGGGCCGATATCTGGGCAGGCTGGCGGGTTCCGTCGCATTGTCGTGTGATATACGCCCCGCGGAATAGTATCCGCGGGGCGTGTTATCTTTTTCTTGACCAAAGTTTCACGGTTCCCGCATTCCGTCGGCGGGGATCGGCTGTGGGGAAACCGGACGGGGAATGGTGAGGAGCGATATGGAACGACGACTGATTTCCGCCGAATCCGTGACCGAGGGGCATCCCGACAAGATCTGCGATCAGATCTCCGACGCGATCCTCGACGATCTGCTCAGGCAGGACATCCACTCGCACGTCGCCGTGGAAACGGTGGCCGGCGTCGGGCAGTTCCTGGTGTTCGGCGAGGTGAACAGCGAGGGCTACTGCGAGGTGCAGCACATCGTACGCAACGTGGTGCGGCGCATCGGCTATACGAGCAGCGAGATCGGCCTCGACGCCGATTCGTGCGGCGTGCTCGTCTCGATCACCGGCCAGAGCGCCGAGATCAACCAGGGCGTGTCCCGCCTGAGCCTCGACCAGGAGTCCGCCGCCTCGCGCGAGGAGCGCTACGAGGCGCAGGGCGCCGGCGACCAGGGCGTGATGTTCGGCTATGCGACCGACGAGACCGACGTGATGATGCCGCTGCCGATCCATCTGGCCCACCGTCTGGCCTACCGCCTCGCCCAGGTGCGCAAGAGCGGCGAGATGCCGCATCTGCGCCCCGACGGCAAGACCCAGGTGACCATCGAGTACGACGAGAACGACAAGGCCGTGCGCCTGGACACCGTGCTCGTCTCCACCCAGCACGACCCCGAGGCTAGCCACGAGTGGCTCACCGAGCAGCTCACCGAGCACGTCATCAAGCCGGTGCTGGACGAGGTGCTCGGCGACAGGGTCGAGCACGACGACTACCGCGTGCTGGTCAACCCGACCGGATCCTTCGTGCTGGGTGGCCCGGCGGCCGACTCCGGCCTGACCGGGCGCAAGATCATCGTCGACACCTACGGCGGCGCGGCCCATCACGGCGGCGGCGCGTTCTCCGGCAAGGACCCGAGCAAGGTCGACCGCTCCGCCGCCTATGCGGCGCGCTGGGTGGCCAAGAACATCGTGGCCGCCGGCCTGGCGCACAAGGTCGAGGTGCAGGTCGCGTACGCGATCGGCGTGGCCGACCCGGTGTCCGTCAACGTGGAGACGTACGGCAGCGAGATCGGCGGCGTGACCCGCGAGCAGATCCAGGAGGCGGTGCGCAAGGTGTTCGACCTGCGCCCGGCCGCCATCATCGACGAGCTCGACCTGCTGCGCCCGATCTATTCGAAGACCGCCGCATACGGCCACTTCGGCCGCGAGGACGACGACTTCACCTGGGAGCGCACCGACAAGGTCGACGAGCTCAAGGCCGCCGTCGCCGAGGTCGCCGCCTGACGCAGGGCGGCGGAGAGACAATCCAGACAGACCGAAAGCCTGCCGGGACCACTGTGGTTACGGCAGGCTTTGCGTTATCGCCGTATGGGCCGCCATGGCACGGGCCGCCATACGGAAACGAGTTTTTCGCCCCGGGGCGCCGCGCGCGGGCCCGCGAGGGTCCGGGCGATGCATCCCGGGCGATGCAGCAATGCATGCGACATGCATATGGAATAGGTAAAGAGGCGAATATGAGTATTGGCAAGGCAATGACCGTCAGCGACATGGTGGGCGAATTCATCGAGCCGAACCCGCTGCTGCGCGTCGAGGCGTTCGACGGGTCGGCCTTCGGCCCGGCGTCGGCCGATCTGGTCGTGAAGGTGAAGACCCCCAATGCGGTCTACCAGCTGCTGGCGCATCCCAACGAGATCGGCGCGGTGCGCGCCTACGTATTGGGCGATTTCGACATCGAGGGCATCGATTACGCCGATCCGTACCCCCAGCTGCGCCAGCTGCTGTCGCTGGCGCCGTATGTGAAGAGCCTGTCGCCGCTCTCCGTGGCGAAGGTCGGCTCCGCCGTGCTGAGCCACGGCATCCGCAAGCCCCCGGTGCCCGAGACCGAAGGCCCCTCCAAGTTCGCCCGCATCAAGTCCGGCCTGCTGCCGCACACCGAGAAGGCCGACTCCGAGACGGTGAGCTTCCACTACGATCTGTCGAACAAGTTCTACCGCAACTTCCTCGGCCCCTCGATGACCTACACCTGCGCGGTGTTCGACAACGAGGACATGAGCCTGGAGGACGCGCAGCTCAACAAGATCCGCTTGGTGCTCGACAAGCTCGACCTCAAGCCGGGCGAGCGCCTGCTCGACATCGGCTGCGGCTGGGGCTCGCTCGTCATCGAGGCCGCCAAGCGCGGCATCAAGGCGCTCGGCGTCTCCCTGTCCAAGGAGCAGATCGAATACGGCCAGGAGTGGATCAAGCGCGAAGGCCTCGAGGATCTGGCCGAACTGCGCGTGATGGACTATCGCGACGTGCCCGAGCGCGATTTCGACGGCATCTGCTCGATCGGCATGATGGAGCACGTCGGCGTGAAGAACTACCAGAGCTACTTCGAGGAGATGTTCAAGCTCCTCAAGCCGATGGGGCACCTGCTCAACCACCAGATCACCATCAGCCACGACAAGCCGCACGGCAAGCCGGGCACCGACGAGTTCCTCGACCGCTACATCTTCCCCGACGGCGACCTGGGCGCGCCGGGCTTCATCGAGAGCTGCATCCACGATGCCGGCTTCAACGTGGTGCACCAGGAGAACCTGCGCCAGCACTACGCGCTCACCCTGCACCACTGGAACCGCAACCTGGCCGAGCATTGGGACGAGGCCGTCAAGGAGGTCGGTTTCGAACGCGCCAAGGTGTGGGGCCTGTACATGGCGGCCTGCGCGCTCAACTTCGAGATCGACGGCATTCAGGTGCACCAGTTCCTCGCCGTCAAGCCCGACCGCGTCGGCCACCCCGACGGCCGCTGGTACCCGCTGCGCCAGTGGTGGCGCGCGTAGCCGTGCACTCTGCTTGGCTCACCCTCGGTGAGGGGAGCTGGCCGCGAAGCGGTCTGAGGGGAGGATTCCCGTGAACGCTTGACATTAAGCCGATTCGCATGATCTTGCCCAGCTGGCTCCCTTCTTCAGAGGGGAGCCGGATCGCGATCTGTGGTAAAACAGGAAGCTATGACTTCACCGGACGCCGAACAGCTGGCGCTTGACGGGCTGGCCCCGCGCAAGCGCCGCAAGCGCGCGCCCGCGGCCAAAACCCCGGCCTCGACCGATCCGGTCGTCCAGGTCGTGCTCGACATCCAGGCCACGCACCTGGGTCGCACCTTCGACTATCTCATCGAGGAAAGCCAGTCCGAGGCCGCGCAGCCCGGCGTCATGGTGCGCGTGCGCTTCGGCGGGCAGCGGGTCGGCGGCATCATCTGGAACCGCGTCGCCGCCGGCGAGACGCCCATGTCGTCGCTGCGCTACGTCGAGCGCGTGTACGGCCCGCAGCCGATCGTCTCGGCGTCCATGCGCGAGGACATCACCCGTGTGGCCGAGGCCTACGGCGGCACGCGCGCGAACATCGTGCGGCTGGCGGTGCCGCCCCGCGTGGCGCGCATCGACGAGGAACAGCGGCTGGCCGCCTCATCCGTGTGGCGTGGCCGCCAGCGGTTCGGCGAGCGGTCCGAACAGGTGGCCGGCGCCGCCGAGCGGGGCGCCGCGCGATTCGCGGCCTCCTACGCCGATGCCGCCCGTCTGCGCTCCGCGCTGGAGGGCAGCGGATTCTCGCCGTTCGTGGTCGATGCGCTGCCCGGACCCGAACGCTGGGCGCGCGAGCTCGCGTGGATGGCCCTGGAGGCGATGCTGGCCGGCAAGGCCGCCGTGCTGGTGCTGCCGACCATGCGCGAGGTGCAGGACATGACGGTGGCGTTGCGTTCCTGCGGGCTCAGGCCCTTCATCCCAAACCCGGCCTCGAACGGCGGATACAGCGGCGATTTCGCCGTATTGAGCGCCTCGATGCCGCCGGCCGAGCGCTATCGCGCCTACACCTCCATCGCGAACGGCCAGGTGCGCTGCGCGATAGGCCCGCGCGCGGCCATGTACGCGCCGGTCGAGGGGCCGGCCCTGTTCGCCATATTCGACGATCTCGCCTACCAGAACATGGACGGGTTCATGCCCTATCCGAACGCGCGCGGCGTGCTGAGGCTGCGCGCCAAGGCGCACGGCGGCGTGTTCGTCGCGATGGCCCACGCGCGCAGCCCGATCAGCCAGTGGGAGGCGTGCGGCACCGGGGCCTCGGGCGATCCGGCGGCCGGCGCGGCGCGCGAGACGCCGACCTGCGGCTACAGCATGCCGATCCACGCGCTGCCCGCCGTCACCAAGGAACGGAGCCCGTGGATCCGCTGGCTCAACCGCGACGAGCTGGCGCGCCTGGCCGACCCGTCGATCGGCGCGCGCGTGCCGCATACGGCGGTCCGCGTGCTGGCCAAGGCGCTCGAGCAGGGGCCGGTGCTCCTGTCGATCCCCGCGGACGGCGTGGCCGAGGCGCTCAGCTGCGCCAAATGCCATCGTCAGGCGCGCTGCCGGCGCTGCACTGGCCCGTTGCAGCGCGAACGCGACGACGGCGTGCGCTGCCGTTGGTGCGGCGCGGCCGCCGTGAACTGGACCTGTCTCGGGTGCGGCGGCGACCGCCTGCGCGTTGTGCGCGTCGGCGCCGCCGGCACCGCGCAGGAGCTCGCTGGGCTGTTCCGCGGCGTGCCGATCGTCGTCTCATCGCGCAACCAGCCGCGCGGCGTCGTCGAATCCATCGAATGCCGGCCGCAGATCGTGATCGCGACGCCCGGCTGCGAGCCGCGCGTCAGCCCGGTGCCCGGCAACGACGGGCCGCAGGGGCACGAGTACCGCGCGGTCGCGATCCTCGACGCATGGACGAGCCTGTATGCGCTGGGCATGGACGCGCGGCCCGACACGCTGTGCTCGTGGATGCGCGCCATGGCGATGTGCGCGCCCCGCGCGAGGGGCGGCCAGGGATTGCTGATCGGGGAGACCGATCCGGCGCTGGCCCAGGCGCTGATGCTGTGGGATGCCCCGCTGCTCGCCGCCAAGGAGATCGCCGAGCGCGCGCAGACCGGATTCCCGCCGGTGCTGGGCGCGGCCTGCGTGTGGGGTCGCCGCGACGCGGTGATGACGGCCCTCTCGCGCATCGGCGTGACCGGCGAGGGGGACTGGACGCGCGTGGAATCCGACGGCGTGCCGGTGCCCGCCGTGCTCGGCCCGGTGCCGATCCCGCAGCCGGCCACGATCAACGCTCGCGAGCTGGAGAACACCGCCGACCGGGTCAAGGCGGTCGTGCTCGTCGATCTGACCCGCCGCGCCGAGCTGGCGACGAGGCTGCGAGCGGCCGTCGCCAAGCACGTCGCCTCGCGGGAGCCGGGGGAGCTGCGCTTCCGGCTCGATCCCAAGGATCTGTGACGGTCCGCTGCGGCTGGTCGGCGCGGCATGGGACGATAGCCGTAGCGGCGCATGGCGCCGCATGCGCATGACGGGTGTTCCGCGTACGCAGTGCATGGCTCTGAACGGGAATGGAGGCCTTATGAAGGGTTGGCCGGGCGAACCGGATATGGAACATGACGTGCTCATGGCGGACGGCAACGCCGCTTCGGCGGCGGGCAAGCCGATCACCGACGTGATCTTCGACTTCGGCAACGTGCTGATCTACTGGGACCCGCAGGCGGTGATGATCCCGCGCTACACGCAGGAGCACATCGACCAGTTCCTCGACAACGACATCTCGGGCTTCTACGACGGCAACGACATGATGGACGGCGGCGCCACCGTCGACGAGGGCGTGGCGTGGATGCGCGAGACCCACGGCGACCGGTGGGCCGACATGCTGCGCTACTATCTCGACAACTTCCAGGACTCCCTGACCGGCATCGTGCCGGGCATGCGCGTGCTGATCAACGACCTGAAGGCCGCCGGCGTCGGCGTGTGGGGCCTGTCGAACTGGGAGAAGGAGCTGTTCCACGTCGCCGAGGAGAACTGCGCGATCCTGCAGGAGCTCGACGGCAAGCTCGTCTCCGGATTCGTCAAGCTGCGCAAGCCGCACAAGGAGATCTACGAGGCGGCGCTGGACCGGTTCGGCATCGACCCCGCGACCAGCGTGTTCATCGACGACAAGGCGATGAACATCGTCGGCGCCAACGAGGCCGGCATTCGAGGCATCCGCTTCTCCGACTCGCGCAAGTTGCGCGAGATCCTCATCAATCAGGGCGTGGACATCCCCGCGGTGAAGTGAGCGCCTTCCATGCCCCGCGGCGCGTTGCCGGCGAGTCCCGCCGGCGCCGGCCGCGGGGCATCCGCATGGGAGTACGGTAGGGAACATTGACTGAAAGGACCGTATGCTGAAGATTCTGTTTGCCGGCACGCCCGAGGTGGCCGTGCCGTCGTTGCGCGCACTGGCCGCCGACACCGAGCATTTCGAGATCGTGGCCGTGCTCACCAGGCCGGACGCGCCGACCGGCCGCGGCCGCAGGCTCATGCCGAGCCCCGTCAAGCAGGCCGCGCAGGAGCTCGACCTGCCGGTGATCGAATCCGACCCGTCCGAGGAAGACTGCTTCGTCAGCCAGCTGGCCGCCACCGGCGCGCAGGCCGCCGCGGTGGTCGCCTACGGCAAGATCCTCAGGCAGTCGGTGCTGGACGCGCTGCCGCTGGGCTGGTACAACCTGCACTTCTCGATGCTGCCCAAGTGGCGCGGCGCCGCGCCCGTGCAGCGCGCGATCTGGGCGGGCGACGCCTCGACCGGCGTGAGCGTGTTCCGCATCACGCTGGCGATGGACGAGGGTCCGATCATCGCGCAGTGCGCCACCGACATCGACAAGCACGAGAACGCCGGCGACCTGCTGAACCGCCTTGCGGTCAGCGGCGCCAGCGTGTTCGTGCGCGCGCTGCAGGCCCTTGACGAGGGCCGCGCCGCGGCTGTCGAGCAGCAGCACGGCGACTATCCGATCGCCGACAAGATCCGCGTCGAGGACGCGCACATCCGCTTCGGCGTGCCCGTCGCCGACGTGGACCGCCAGATTCGCGCGTGCACGCCGAACCCGGGCGCATGGTGCCTTCTGCATGCGGAGGGCGATGGGGACGACGCCGTCGAGCCGACCACGCTGCATGTGCTGCGCGCGCAGCCGGCGGACGCCGACGGCCCGAACGTGCCGGCCAATCCGGGCGCCGGGCGGTTCGTCGTCGGCAAGAAGAACGCATGGGTCGGCACCGCGTCCGGCGTGCTGGAGCTGCTTGAGGTCAAGGCGCAGGGCAAGAAGGCCATGTGCGCCGCCGACTGGGCGCGCGGCGCCCGCCTGGCCGAATCCGCCTACTGCGACTGAACGCGGGTGTGGGGGCTCCCCTCCATGAGGGGAGCCGTCCGCGTGGCGGATTGAGGGGAGCGGCCCCGCTGTTCGTATTTCGTATTGCGCTACCGGCGCAGCAGGTCGAGCACCTTGGTCAGGTCGCGCTCGTTGAGCGCGTAGTCGGCCGTTGCGGAATCTTCCTGCCGTTCGGCCTATGTCCGTAGTGGGCGATTCGGGCTCTGCCCAACGCATTGGCTCCCTCTATGAGGGGAGCTGTCCGCATAGCGGGCTGAGGGGAGCGCTGGGTGTGACGTTATTGATCCTAGTGCCGTCATTGCGGATATGAATGACATGCGGCGATAAAGTGATGGGGCATAGTAAGTATCCGGGAAATGGCTCTTGAATCCCCTCATAATTTTGTCTGTGTCCACATTCGTATGAGTGGAACATGCTTGTGTTTCAGTCTTTCGCTAAAGATGTTCCCTGGGGGAAAAACATGGGAGACGACACCTTGCTTGCTGCTCCCCAAATGCGTTATCTCTGAATCTGCAGCGAATCATCAAACTGTTTTGACGGCATTATCAAACCGGTATAACTTGAAAATACAAACGATTCGACGATGAGTCCAGGGGAAGGAGGTGAAGTTGAATGAGACCAACGATTGCAGATGTCGCGCGCGAAGCGGGAGTTACCAAAGGCACGGTGTCCCATGTGTACAACGGTCATCGTCCCATCTCCGCTCCGACCAAGGAACGGGTGAGGGCCGCGGCTAAGAAGCTCGGGTGGGTTCCCAATGCCAATGCTTCTGCTTTGGCGGGACACCATACGAATGCAGTTGGTCTGGTATTGCATAAGAATCCGGATGCGTTGGCCGTTGATACCTTCTTTCCGGTGTTCATCTCCGGTATGCAGGCCGAGCTCTCGCAAAGGCAGGTCATGCTGGCCATGCAGGTGGTGGACAGTCAGTCCGCCGAGGAACGTGCGTATCGGAGTATGGCGCACGGGCGTGCCGACGGCGTTGTGGTGCTGGACATCCATCGTAAGGATTGGCGTATTCCATTTCTTGCAAAGCTTAGGCTACCGGCCGTGCTCATGGATGTACCTCGTGATTATCCGGGATTCACCGCGGTTCGCATCGACAGCGGTCGGTCGATGGAGGAACTTGTCGACCATTTGCGAGCGCAGGGGCATACTCGTATCGCGCATGTGTCAGGTCCGCTGGATTATGTGCATGCTTATGAACGTGCTGCGGCATATGTTCGCACAATCGGCAATAAGGAGCTGTTGCGGCAGGGAGATTTCACCGCGCAGTCAGGTCGTCGGCTGACATCCGAGCTTCTGTCGCTGTCTTATCCGCCAACGGCTATCATCTATTCGAACAACGTCATGGCTATTGCCGGACAGTCCTATGCACAGGAACAGGGGCTGCGCATTCCCGAGGATCTGGCTCTTGCGGGATTCGAGGATGATGAGATATGCGCCCATCTTAATCCCCCTCTCACCAGTGTTGATACCGGGCCGGCGGAACGTGGCCGGCTGGCAGCTCAACAGTTGGTGCAAGTCGTTGCCGAGACGTTCCCCGAAAGCGTTACGGCTCCGGCACCTGTCATCCGGTACCGTGGCAGCACGGAGGGCAAGTCTCCGCCCGGAGACTGCGATCCCCGTGATGTTTAGATTCTCCGTCAGCGTCCAACTGGCTGAATCATTTCGACTTCATTCATGACGTGCATGGCGAAGCCATGTCTTGACGGCCTTCTCAAAGCTGCAATCAACTTTTCATCAAACTAGGGTGTGTTTACATTATTTGAGTTTTGTAATAAACCAATCCACTCGAAGAGGAGTAATCATGAACAAGCATTTACTGCGTAGGACCGGCTGCACGATTGCGGCGCTTGCGATGACGATATCGATGGGGGCTTGCGGCGCGAAAATTCAAGGTGATTCGTCCGGCACAGGCCCGATCAAAATATGGCTGTCGAATAACGAGCAGGAGGTCACTTGGGGCAAGGACATGGTCAAGGCTTGGAATGAGAAGCATCCGGACCAGAAAATCACCGATCAAGAGATTCCGGCCTCCTCATCTTCCGAAGAGGCTATCACTGCCGCTATAACTGCAGGTACCGCACCGTGTCTGGTATACAACATCTCTGCGGCCGCGGTACCCGGATGGGTACGTCAAGGCGGTCTGGTCGATCTGGGCCAGTTCGATGGCGCGAACCAGTACATTACAGAACGTTCCGGCGACGGGGTGAACATTTACCAGACGGATGGCAAGTATTATCAGATGCCGTGGAAGTCTAATCCGGTAATGGTCATGTATAACAAGGATATCTTTAGTAAAGCTGGCATTGACGCAGACAATCCCAATATCGGTACTTTTGACGGTTTTCTCGATGCAGCGCGCAAGATCGTCAGTTCCGGTGCCGCGCAAACCGCCATTTGGCCGGCTCCGACCAACGAGTTCTACCAGCCGTGGTTCGATTTTTACCCGACATACCTGGCTGAAACTGATGGAACTCCGCTCACTGAAGATGGTAAAGCGACGTTTAATGATGAAGCCGGCAAAAAGGTCGCCACATTCTGGAAGACGATTTATGATGAGAAACTTGCTTTTCAGGAGAAATCCACTGACGATGCGATGAGCACCGGCAAGACCGCCATGCAGATGGCCGGTCCATGGGCCATCGCTTCATACAAGGACACCGTGAATGTCGGAGTTGCCCCGGTCCCGACCAGCGACGGTAAAACCGATCCGTACACCTATGCCGATGCCAAGAATGTGTCCATGTTCACCACCTGCGCATACCAGCAGACCGCTTGGGAATTCCTGAAGTTCACCACCAGCGAGGACGCGGACGGCAAACTTCTCGAGGCTACTGGTCAGATGCCGTTGCGGAAGAATTTGCCCGGCACGTATGCGGAATACTTCCAGAAGAATCCGGCATATGAAGTCTTCGCCAAGCAGGCCGAGCATACCAGCGATGTGCCGAGCCTGACGAATTCCACGGAGGTATGGCAGGAATTCCGGAAGGATTATTCCGCGGCGGTGATTTTCGGTAAGGGAACCGTTGATGAATTCCTCGATACGGCCGCGACCAATGTGGACAAGCTGCTCAAACAGAACTGACCTGCGCCACATTGTTTTGACCAAGCAAAGGAAACAACTACTATGAAACGTTTGGCTGATCATTCTATGAATGGCAGCGAAAACGACAGCAACCGTGGGCTGCGTCGTCGTTTGTTCGGCGCGCAGCCTATCGGCACGATATTCGCCTTGCCGTACTTTGTGTTCGTGCTGGTCGTATTCGCATACCCATTATGTTTCGCGGTATACATGGCGTTCCACGATTACTTCTTCACAGCTCCCGGGGTCAGCACGCCCAAGCCGTTCGTAGGGATACGGAACTTCCTGACTGTCCTCGGCGATCCTGACGTGCTGCAGTCCTTCCGCAATATCGCGGTATTCCTGATCATCAATGTACCGTTGACCGTGATCCTGTCCATGGTGCTCGCTTCGGCATTGAATGCCGGTATCCGGTGGGCGTCGGCATTCAGGGTCGCGTTCTATCTGCCGTATATCACGGCGAGCGTGTCACTGGTCGGTGTGTGGATGCTGTTGTTTTCCACCCATGGACTGGTGAATGCCGTCCTTGGCAAATTGGCGCCGGACCCTTCCTGGCTGGTAAACGAGCATCTGGCCATGCCGTCGATTGCTCTGTACGTGACATGGAAGCAACTCGGCTTTTACATTTTGCTGTATCTCGCCGCATTGCAGAATGTGCCGAAAGAACTGCACGAGGCGGCGGAAGTCGATGGCGCCAACGGGTTGCAGCGATTCCTGAACGTGACGGTGCCCGGCGTGCGATCCACAACCACATTGGTACTGGTACTGGCGATCATCACCGGCGCGAATCTGTTCACCGAACCGTATCTGCTCACCAACGGCGGCGGTCCGGACGGCGCGTCCGCGACCCCTGTGCTGCTCATCTACCAAAAGGGACTGCAGCAGCAGAATCCTGATCAGGCTGCTGCAATCGGCATGATTTTGGTGATCGTTGTCGGCGTGCTGTCGCTAATCGCTAACAAGCTTAACGAGGAGAGGCCATGAGAAAATCGCATCCGATCATCACGATTGTACGTTATGCGTTACTGGTGTTTGCCGCGGTCATTTTCGCCTTTCCGTTTTATTTCATGGTTGTTGGAGCGTTTCAGAGCAATCCGACGAATACCCCGGACCGTCTATTGCCGTTGTCCGGATGGACGACCGGTAATTTCATCAACATCAATGCCCGTATCGATCTGCTCGGTTCTCTGTGCAATTCGTTGATCTTCGTGTGCGGCGTGTTGCTCGGAACGGTCGTCTTCGGGCTGCTGGCCGGATATGCGGTCGCACGTATGGATTTTCGCGGTAAGGGCGTGGTCTGGATACTGATGCTGCTGGTGCAGATGGTCCCGTTCCAACTGCTCATGATTCCGCTGTATGTGCAGGTGACCCGAACCTATGGGCTTGGCGATACGTACCTGGGCATGATTCTGCCGTTTGCGATCAACACCACGGCCGTGTTCATCTTCATCCAATTCTTCAAGTCATTGCCGGCGGACATCTTTGAGGCAGCTCGTGTGGATGGTGCCGGAGAACTGCGTATCCTGTGGACCATAGCGATTCCAATGGTTCGTCCGGCGTTGGCGACCGTGGTGCTAGTGACGTTCATCGGTCCGTGGAATGAGTTCCTGTGGCCGTTCCTTATCACCAAAGATGTCTCTATGCAACCGTTGGCGGTATCACTGGCAAATTACATCTCGACGGTCAGTCAGTCCGTCGCCAACCCGAATGGTGCCATTCTGTCGGGAGCTGCGACATTCGCATTCCCTGTCATTGTGCTGTTCTGCCTGTTCCAGAAATATTTTGTCGCGTCGGATATCGGTTCCGCGCTGAAAGGATAACCATTATGATCAACACCAGCTTTTTTACCGGTGCTTCGTTTCCGCTCGGTCCATTCGTACCATATGAGCACAATCCGATCCTTCGTCCGTTGGGTGGCTCGTGGGAGTCGGCGAACTTGTATAATCCCGCTGCACTGGTGGTTGATGATGAGGTCGTGTTGCTGTACCGGGCGCATGCCGAGGATATCGTGTCGCATATCGGTATTGCGCGCAGCAAGGACGGGCTGCATTTTGAGCGTGAGTCCGAGCCGGTTCTGTCTCCAAGCGAGGATTACGAACGATATGGCTGCGAGGATCCGCGTGTCAGCGTGATCGATGGTGTGTACTACCTGACCTACACCGGTTGGGATCGTCATAGCGCGCAGCTGTGCCTTGCGACATCGACCGACCTGCATCATTGGACGAAGCATGGGCCGTTGTTTTCGGATTTCGATACGTTTGCGGCGACGCCAGATGCGCATGGGTTCAATTGGTCCAAGGCCGGAGTCATCGTGCCGTTCAAAATCCAAGGCAAGTGGTGGATGTACTTTGGAGAAGGCTCGATTTATTGGGCGACCAGTGACGATCTGGTCCACTGGGTACCGGGAACATCCGATGCCGATCCGATGTATCGGCCCACGCCTGGCACCTTCGATACCGATCTGGTTGAAATAGGCGCGCCTCCCGTGATGACCGACAACGGTTTGCTGCTATTCGTGATGAATGGTGCCACTCGTACGCCGCGTGGAGAGAACGCGTGGGATGTGGATTATCGTTGCGGACAGTTCGCCGTTGATCCTGCTCGTCCGACCAAGGTAATCGCCCGCATGCAGGAACCGTGGCTGAAGCCGCAGACCTTTGAGGATCATAACGGATTGATCCCGAACGTCACTTTTGTGGAAGGATTGGTGAAGTTCCATGGCAAATGGTTCGCCTATTACGGACAATCCGATACTACGCTTGCTGTGGCGGTCTGCGACCCGGATTTGCCATGGGGAGACGATTTCCGCGTTGAAGTGATGAACAGCGGAATCTGATCTTTTTTGGGATTATTACAAAGCGGAGCCCGGGGAACTGGGCTTCGCTCTTTGCTCAGACATTAGGGGACGGATGATCGTTCCGTATACCCCGCTACGCGCTACCGGCGCAGCAGGTCGAGCACCTTGGTCAGGTCGCGCTCGTTGAGCGCGTAGTCGGCCGCGAGCTGGGTCTTCGGCTTCGCGCAGAACGCGATGCCGAGCCCGGCGGTCTGGATCATCGGGATGTCGTTCGCGCCGTCGCCGACGGCCACGGTCTGGGCCATATCGACGCCGTCGCGCTTGGCCCACGCCTGCAGGGCGTGCAGCTTGCTCGTCTTGCACACGATGCTGCCGACCACCTGGCCGGTGAGCTTGCCGTCGGCCAGCTCGAGACGGTTCGCCAGCCAGTAGTCGATCTTCGCCTCCGCCGCCAGACGGTCCACCACCTCGTGGAAGCCGCCCGACACGACGCCGACCTTCCAGCCGTACGCATGCAGCTCCTCGATCAGTTCGATTGCGCCACGAGTGAAATGCAGCGAGTCGTGCACGGTGTCGAACACCGACACGGGAAGGCCCTTCAGCAGCGCCACGCGCGCACGGAGCGCCTCACAGAACTCCATCTCGCCGCGCATCGCGCGCTCGGTCACTTTGGCGATCTGCTCGCCGCATCCGGCGGCCTCTCCCAACTGGTCGATGACCTCCTCGTCGATCAGCGTGGAGTCCACATCCATCATCAGCAGACCGGGCCGGCCCAGCGTGGGTGTGTCAAAGTCTTGCAATAGTTCCTCAGGCATACTTCCGATTGTCTGAAATCGCTGGGACAATAGCCCCTATGACTTTTTCCGGACTTGCTCTCGCCGTTGCCGAAACCTCCGTCTGCACCACCGGGGAAACCGGGCTGATCGGTGCAGTCACCGACTGGCTCGTCGGCCTTATGGAGACGATCGGCGGCGTCGGCGTGGCGCTCGCCATCGCCCTTGAATCGATTTTCCCTCCGATCCCCAGCGAGGTGATCCTGCCGCTCGCGGGCTTCACCGCGGCGCGCGGCACGCTGAGCCTCGTCGAGGCGGTCGTCTGGGCCACCGTCGGATCGCTGCTCGGCGCCTGGGCCCTGTACGGCATCTCCCGGTGGGTCGGCCTGCACCGCATCAACCTCGCCGCCGACAAGATCCCCGGCGTCAGCCGCAAGGACGTGGGCAAGGCCAACGCCTGGTTCACCAAGTACGGCACTTGGTCGGTGCTCATCGGCCGTGTCATTCCGGTCGTGCGCTCGCTGATCTCCATCCCGGCCGGGTTCAACCGGATGAGCTTCCTGCAGTTCTCGGGCTGGACGCTGCTGGGGTCCGCCATATGGAACACGATCCTCGTGTCCGCCGGCTACCTGCTCGGCGACCAGTGGTGCTCGATCCAGGGCGCGCTCGGCGTGTTCGAGGATGTGGTGATCGCGGTCTTCATCGTGATCATCGTCGTGCTCGTCGCGCGCAAAGTACGTAGCATGGTGCTCAGCAAGCGGAATCGGGACACCGACGAGTGACCGGACGGCCGGACGCGGCACACGGCTGCGCGGGACGCGCGCCCGGCGTGTGCTCGACGTCGTCCGATCCGCCGGATTCGAACAATGGAGGAGCATGCATGGCCGGAGCAACGGTTGACGGGAATGGCGGCACCGCCGAGGAGCTCGCGGAGCTCAACGACCGCCTCATGGAGAAGAACCATGCGCTCGCCCAGGCGCTGACCCGCGCGAGCAAGGAGCTCGGCAAGGCGAAATCGCAGCTCGCGCAGCTCGCCCAGCCGCCGCTCACCTTCGCGACGATGGTCAGGGTCGATTCGACCCGTACCGACGAGGACGGCGTGCAGCACGCCAGCGCCGAGGTGATCGCCGGCACGCGCCGCGTGGTCGTCCCCGTGGCCGCGAACGTGAACGCGGCCCGGCTGAGCGCAGGCAACACGGTGATGCTCAACGAGAACATGGTGCTGGTCGAGCAGCGCGGCACCGACACGGTCGGCTCGATCCGCACCGTCAAGGAGACGCTGGGCGACGGCCGGCTCATCGTCGCCGACGCCAGCGGCAACCCGCAGCTGATCCGCAGGGCGAGCGCGCTGGCGCACGCCGCGATCAACCAGTCGGACCGCGTGGTCGTCGACCCGTCGAACCGCATGGCGATCGAGACGCTGCCCGAGGAGGCCGACGCCGATCTGGTGCTCGAGGAGACCCCGGACGTGACCTTCGAGGACATCGGCGGCCTCGACGCGCAGATCGAACGCATCCGCGACGCCGTGCAGCTGCCGTTCCTGCACCGCGCGCTGTTCGAACGCTACGACCTGAAGCCGCCGAAGGGCGTGCTGCTGTACGGCCCTCCCGGCAACGGCAAGACGCTGATCGCCAAGGCCGTGGCCCATGCGCTCGCCGACGGTTCGGCGTCCGGCTCCGGCGTGTTCCTGTCAGTCAAGGGCCCCGAGCTGCTCAACAAGTTCGTCGGCGAATCCGAGCGGCTCATCCGCATGATCTTCAAGCGCGCCCGCGAGCGCGCCGCCGGCGGCCAGCCGGTCATCGTGTTCATCGACGAGATGGACTCGCTGCTCAGAACGCGAGGCTCGGGCGTGTCCTCCGACGTGGAGACCACGATCGTGCCGCAGTTCCTCGCCGAGCTCGACGGCGTGGAGAGCCTCGACAACGTGATGGTGATCGGCGCCTCGAACCGCGTGGACATGATCGATCCGGCCGTGCTGCGTCCGGGGCGTCTCGACGTGAAGATCCATGTGGAGCGCCCGGACGGCGAGCAGGCCGTATCCATCGTGAACCACTATCTGACCGACGACTTGCCGCTGGCCGAGGGCGTGGACGCGCAGGCGCTCACCCGGGTGCTGGTGCGCGACATCTACACGCGCTCCGAACGCCGCCACCTGTGCGACGTGTGCAACGATCAGGGCGCATGGTCGGCCGTGTTCCTCGCCGATGTGGCCTCCGGCGCGATGCTCAAGAACATCGTGGACCGCGCCAAGACCAAGGCCGTCAAGGCCTCGATCGAATCCGGCTCGCCGGTCGCGCTGAACGTGGAGCTGCTGGGCTCCGCGGTCGACGACGAGTTCGCCGAAACGCGCGACTCCGTGCTCGACGCCGACCCCGAGCAGTGGAGCCGCATCAACGGCATGGACGCCGGCCGCATCACGCGCATCCGCGCGGTGGGGTAGGGGCGGCGAAGACCCTGGCCGGGCGTTCCATGGAAGACGCCCGATGACGATGCCCCGGCCGGCCGGCGGGGGCGGAAACGGCGCATGCGTCCGGCATGCGGGGAGGAAAGGAAAACGCCATGAGCGTGCGGCGCGTGATGGGCACGGAAACCGAGTACGCGGTGTCCCGTGCGGATGGGGTGCGGTTCAATCCGGTGCAGCTGTCGTTCGACGTGGTCGGCGCGGCTTGCACGGAGCGCGCCTCGCACATCCGGTGGGATTATCGGCAGGAGGATCCGGTCAACGACGCGCGCGGCCACCGACTGGAGCGCGCCGCCGCGCGTCCCGACATGCTCACCGACGCGCCGCAGCTCAACATCACCAACGTGATCGCGGCCAACGGCGGCCGCGTCTACGTGGACCACGCCCACCCCGAATACTCGGCGCCGGAGACCGTCGACCCCTTCGAGGCGGTGCGCTACGACCACGCCGGCGACCTGATCATGCTCGCCGCCGCCCGCAAGGCCGGCGACGTCACCGGCACGCCCATCGTGCTGCACCGCAACAACGTGGACGGCAAGGGCGCCAGCTGGGGCACGCACGAGAACTACATGATGCGCCGCAGCGTGCCGTTCGACACGGTGGCGCGCCTGATGACCGCGCACTTCGTCTCCCGCCAGATCTACGCCGGATCCGGGCGCGTCGGGATCGGCGAGCACGGCGAGACGGCCGGATACCAGTTGAGCCAGCGCGCCGACTACATCCACATGAGGATCGGCCTGCAGACCACCTTCGACCGGCCGATCATCAACACGCGCGACGAGTCGCACAGCACCGCCGACCAGCGGCGCCTGCACGTGATCGTCGGCGACGCGAACCGCATGGACGTGCCGCAGACGCTCAAACTCGGCGTCACGTCGATGCTGCTGTGGCTCGCCGAGTATGCCGACGAGGCCGGCTACGACTTGGACGCCCTGCTCGGCGCGCTCGAGCTCGCCGACCCGGTCGAGTCCCTGCACACGGTATCCCACGATCTGGGCCTCGCCGCACCGCTGCCGCTGGCCAATGGCGGCGCCACCACCGCGTGGCAGATGCAGGTCACGCTGCGCGGTGCGGTGTTCGCGGCGGCTGCGGTCCTGTACGGCACCGACACGGCCGGCAACCCGTCGTGGCCGGACAAGCCGACCGCATCGGTGATGGCGATGTGGGGGCAGGCGCTCGCCGACACGGCGGCCATCCGCCATGCCGACGACGACGCGAGGCTGGGCATGTCCGACGAGGCGCGGCGCGTCGAATGGCTGTTCAAATGGCAGCTGCTCGAGAAGGCCCGCCGCAAGGCGCATCCGCTGGCCGCCGCGACCGGCGGCGACGCGGCGCGCACGGACGGGCCGGTCCGCAGCGGCACCGCGTCCGTGTCCGCCGTGCGCCCGGGCTGGGGCGACCCCCGCCTGGCCGCGCTCGACCTGAGCTGGGCGGCGCTCGATCCGAATACCTCGGTGTTCGCCCGGCTCCAGCCGCACACCGAACGCATCGACACCCCGGACGACGTTCGGTCCGCCACGGACCATGCCCCCGACGACACGCGCGCCTGGCTGCGCGCGGCGATCGTCTCGCGGTATCCCGAGCAGGTCGTGGCCGCGTCGTGGTCGCATCTGACCGTGCGCGCCCACCCGGCCGCCGACGAGTACGCCGACGAATACGGCAACGCCAGCCGCCATGCCGTGCGCCAATCCGACCTGCTCGCGCTGGACATGTCGGATCCGCTGGCGTTCGGCCGGCGGCAATGCGAACGAATCGTGAACGAATGCGGTACCGCCGCCGAAACGCTCACCAAGCTTGCAGCAAACATCACGTCTTCTCGGTAAAATCGACTCAGCAATGATCGACGGCCGGATGCGCGGCGCGAGGCACCCGAGGAACGGGGAGGCAGGCGCCGGGTGCTCCGGTCGCGGGCGCGTGGCCGGATGATCCGGACCCGCGGTACCGACACCATGGATGAGGATGACGATGGAATTACGAGAACTGACAATGGAAGTAGCGCGCATCGCGCAGGACGCCGGCCGCCACGCGTTGACCGACCAGACGAACCCCCGCGACCTCAAGGGGCTGCAGCTGTCCTCGTCGCGGCAGTCGACGCTGGACGTCGACGACCGCCTGTCCCGGTTCATCTCCAACCGCATCTCCTACGTGGAGAGCTTCAACGGCCAGTGGCGCGACCGCCCCGAGCAGTGCAAGCCCGGCGAGCGCTACTGGTGCGTCGGCAACATCGACGGCGTGATCAACTACACGCGCAACATGCCCGAATGGGCCATCACGATCTCGCTGTTCGAGTTCAACGAGGAGGGCTCGGCCCAGCCGATCCTCGGCGTCGTGCATGCCCCGGGCCTGGGCCTGACCTATCTGGCCGCGAAGGGGCAGGGCGCGATCCGCATCCGCAAGACGCCGATCGGCGACAAGCGCGAGAAGATCATGCCCTCCACCACCGAGCACCTCGACGGGTCGGTGGTCAGCTACGGCATGTCGTACGTGCCCGAGGAATCGAAGCGCGCGCTGGCCGTGGTGAGCGCGATCGCCGGCCGCCCGGCCGACATCAAGCGCGTCGGGCCGGCCTCGCTCGACCTGTGCAAGGTCGCGGACGGCACCTACGACGCCTACTTCGAGCCGAACCTGCACAAGTGGGACGTGCCGGCCATGTCCGCCGGCGCGGTCGTGATCTGGGAGGCGCAGGCCAAGCTGCGTACCTGGAACGGCGGTCTGGTCCACTGGCGCCGCGAGAACGACGTGGTGGCCTCCAACGGCCTGATCGTCGGCGAGCTGCGCCCGTATCTGGAGGCGGCGCTCCAGTAGACGGTCCGGCGATCGGCATCCATCGGTCAGCGGTTTGTGTTGTGCCCCCGCTGGCGGGGGCTGTCAGCGAAGCTGACGGGGGTGGCTGGAAGCATCGGAACACCAAGCATTCGACCACCCCCAGTCGACTGCGTCGACAGCCCCCCGCCAGCGGGGGCATGAGTCGTGCAATCGGGTACGGGACCAACCAGCAAGTAGCCACAAGAGACAAGGGGAGAGGAAATGCCTCAGCAGTTCGAACAGGCCAAGGCCGCGCAGGAATCCGCAGCCAGCGAGCAGACCGAGCGGGTGGAGGCCACGCAGGCCGAAGCGGCCGGCGACGTGCTCGACTCGGTGCTCGATGACATCGAGTCCGTGCTGGAGACCAACGCCGAGGCGTATGTGAGCAGCTTCGTGCAAAAAGGCGGCGAGTGATGCCCCAACTGCGCGACAGCGCCAACAGCGGCGCGGCGGCGCGGGTGCAGCGTTCCCCGCAGTTTGAGGGATTCGCGCGCATCTTCGGCGTGGAGACCGAGTACGGCGTGGCCGTGACCGGCGCCGACCGGCCGGTGGAGGCCGGCCAGACGGCGATGATGATGTTCCAGCCGATCGTCTCGCGCGCGCGGTCCACGAACACGTATCTGTCCAACGGGTCGCGGCTCTACCTCGACGTCGGCTCGCACCCCGAGTACGCGACCGCCGAGGCGCGCGACCCGCATGGGACGCTTGCGCAGGATCTGGCCGGCGAGCGGATCATGGCGCGGCTCGCGCTGCAGGCGCAGCAGCGGCTGCAGGCCACGCGCGGCGAGCGGGTGCGCGTGCACATGTTCAAGAACAACGCCGATTCGGCCGGGCATTCCTTCGGATGCCACGAGAACTACCTGGTGCGGCGCTTCGTATCGCTCGAGCAGGTGGAGCACGAGCTGCTGCCGTTCCTGATCACCCGTCAGCTGTATACCGGCGCAGGGCGCGTGACCGACGAGGGATTCGAGATCACGCAGCGGGCCGATTACCTGGACGAGGCGGTGTCCTCGGCCACCACGCGCTCTCGGCCGATGGTCAACACGCGCGACGAGCCGCATGCCGATCCGGAGGAGTTCCGCCGTCTGCATGTGATCATCGGGGATTCGAACCGGTCGCAGTGGGCAACGTGGATGAAGCTCGCCGTCACGCACTTGGTGCTGTGCGTGATCGAGGAATGCGCGCGTCTCGGCGTGGCCTCGGGATTCGAGGCATGCGCCTTGGCCGACCCGGGGGAGTCGAATCGGGCGGTCAGTCGCGATCTGACCGGCCGCTCGGCCCGGCTGGCTCTGGCCGATCCGGACGCGTACCGTGCCGTCGGCCGTACGCTGAGCGGTGGATGCGCCGGCTCGTCACAAGCCGCGTGCGAGCCCACCATGCTGGATATCCAGTACCGGTACCTGTCCATCGTGGAACGCTTCATGCGGGACCACGAGCAGGCGCTGGCCGTAGCTTTGCCGTCCACCGGCGTCGGCCGTATTCTCGGCGAGTGGAGGGCCGTGCTGGATGCCGTGCGCGCCGGCGAGATCGAGTCCCTGTCCGATCGTGTCGACTGGGTGGCGAAAATGCGCCTGTTCGAGGCGCTGCACGCCCGTAGGGGCGGAGTATCCCAGGCGAAGCTCGAGCAGCTGGACATGGACTACCACGACATCGCCAACGGCTCGCTCTATGAATCGCTGCTGCGCCGCGGCGCGCTGCGCCGGCTCGTGGATGAAGATGAGATCGAGCGCGCGATGACCGAGGCGCCGCACGATACCCGCGCCGCGCTGCGTGGCGCGTTCGTCGCCGCCGCGCTGCGGTCCGGCGCCCAGTTCTCGTGCGACTGGACGCGATTGGTGCTGACCAACCCGGAGCACCGCGAGGCGGTGCTGCTCGACCCGTTCAACGCCACCCCCACTGCCGACTGCCAGAGTCTGATGCGGGCGCTGGAATAGGGGAGCAAGTACTGCGTATTGTTGATGCGCGAAGGATCCAGCCAAGCCCCATTGGCTGGATCTGCGACGGCGTTCCCACGGCGCGGTAAAGCTCCCACGGCGCGGTAATACCTCCACCGCGCGGTTTGTCGTTTTGGGTTATTCGCGGTATTTCAACGTTTTGCTTATTACGCCGTGGAAGGTTTACCGCGCCGTGGAAACAAAACATCGCGGTGGAGGTAAGACCGCGTGGTGGAATTCCGCCACGTCGGGAGCGAGCTGATAGCCATCGCGTTTGGCGAGATTGCCGGTGATGATGGTGAGTTCCTCAGACGAATAGTCGAGGAAATTCAGCCACATGGGCACGTGCGATTTGGTGCCGGCATTGGTGTCGAGGAATTTGGTCATTTCATCCGTGTATCCGGCGAGGATGAAGACGAGTTCGTCGCGATAGCCCTCCATTGCCTATCGTGACCGGCGGTACAGCTTAGATGTGGGGCATACAGCGCATGCGATATCGGAAGATATCGGAAATTGCCGGCGGGCGCGTGCCAGCGGTGCAACCGCCCGATACGGAGAAAGCCCCTGACCACCATGGTCAGGGGCTTTCCCATTGTGACGCCCAGCGTAACCGACTACTACTTGGTCACAGCCTTCTTCAGCAGGGAACCGGCGGAAATGCGCACACCGTAGGTCGCCGGGATCTCGATGGTCTCGCCCGTGCGCGGGTTGCGGCCGGTGCGAGCGGCGCGCTTGACGCGCTCAGCGGAGAACAGACCGGTGAGCTTCAGGCCTTCGCCGGACTGCATGGCCTCGACGAACACGTCCTGGAAAGCGTTGACAGCCGCCTCGGCCTGGGCCTTGGTCAGGTTGGACTTCTGGGCGATCTTCGAGACAAGATCAGACTTGTTGTATGCCATAAAGCATCCTTCTTGTGGTTAGGGAACCGCCTAATTCGGTCGGCCGGTTCACACGTTCATACTGAATATTAGCGCACGTTGCCGTCAATTACCGCATTTTTCAAGGGATTTCACGGGATTTCACGGGAAAAAGCCCCGAAGTTCCCCGTTGCGCCGGTCGAGGGGATGGCCGGCGCGGACCGGCCCTAGATGAGGTTGCGGCGGTCCAGCCATTTCATGGCCATCGCGCCCAGCGGGATGCGCAGCCAGTAGAAGACCACGCGGTACAGCAGGGTGGCCGACAGCGCCACTCCGGCGGGCACGCCGGCGGCGCCGAACGACACTGTCAGCGCCGCCTCGACACCGCCCAGGCCGCCGGGCGTGGGCATCGCCGAGCCGATCGCGTTGGCCAGCAGGAAGATGAACACCGTCTCGATCGGGCTGGTCATGTGGCCGAACGCGAGCAGCGCAACCCAGAAGCCCAGTCCCGTGGCGATGTTGAGTACCAGCATGCCGATGACGCTGAACGCCAGTTCCTTGGGCCGTCCCAGCACCTCGACCAGCTGCCTGGCGTACGTCTTGACCAGGGGCAGCAGGTGCGAGGTGGCGTAATGGCGCAGCGGGGGTATCATCATCGCGATGGCCAGCGCCATGAGCACGATGCCGATGACGGTGATCAGCGTGTTCGTCGGGATCATGCCGGAGAGCGCGTCGCTGCCGGTGAACAGGCCGATCAGGATCATCATCGCGATGGTGCCGCCGTAATACACGGCCAGCACGGCGGTCATGATCGCCGTCGCCGGCGTATTGCGGTACCCGCTTTTGCGCAGGAACTGCAGGTTCACGAAGGCCGGGCCGACGCCGGCCGGCATCGACACCATCGCGAACCCCTGCGCCACCTGAGACATGAGAATGCCGAGGTGGTTGCGCTTGCCGGGCTCGATGAACGCGCCGAGCTCCAGCGCGGAGCCCAGCCAGGCGATCACGCTCAGCAGCAGGCAGACGGCCGCCATCTCCGGGTTGGCGTTCCTGACCGCGTCGATCACCTCGTCCGGCTTGAGCTGGGTGAAGACCACGGCGACCGCCACGACCAGCAGCGCGATGCCGATGAACGAGCGCAGGCTGAAGCGCGACAGGGACACCGGCTCGAGCGATTCGGTGACCTCCTGCGGCGCCAGGGCCTGCAGCCGGTCGCGCAGCCGATCCAGCACATGCCGGTCCCAGCCGTCCAGCGCGCGCGTGCCGGACGGCACGGCGGCCTTCTGCACGAACGGGGCTAATCCGACCAGGGTGTCGTCGCCCCACACCTGCCGTGCGGCGGCGACCGTGCGCTCCGGGCCGATCAGCACCGCGAGGAGGGCCAGCAGCTGCACGTGGTCGAGGGCCACGTTGGCTGATGTGCTGGCATCGTCGCCGTTCTGCCATCCGGCGATGATCGGGGTGCCCGATTCAAGGCGGGCCACGGTGTCGGGCGTGATGCGCCGATGCGTGTACCCGCGCCGGTTCGCCACCGACAGGAAGCGCATGAGCGCGATCGCGTCGTCGTCGGACAGCGCGTTGAGATTGCACTCGTGCATGATGTCGGTGCCCTGCAGCACCAGAATCGACGATTCGCCGGTATCGGCCATGCCGTAGACCTGCGGGGTCGGCAGGCCGCTGTTCTTCAGGCCGAGCATCATCGCCATGTGGTGCTGCGTGGCCTCGCGCGGCGAACGGTCGCGGCGCATGGAGACGCCGGTGAACCGGATCCACTGCCACAGCTGCTTGAGATAGCCGGCGGCGCGCACCTGGCTGTCGAGCACGGAGACGACGAAGTGCCGGCCGTGGTCGTCCACGGCGTCGTACAGGCGCGATCCTTCGACCAGATCGTCGTCCAGCGTCGCGCGCAGCGCGCTGTGCGTCGGCGTCTCGTCCAGACGCCGCACCAGCGAGACGACGCGCAGGTCGATGCCGGCCAGCGCCTGGACGACGTCGTCGCCCCACGCACCCTGGTTCTTGGTACCGATCAGGAAGCGCACGAGCATGCCGACCAGGCGCCCGGTGGCGAAGGAGACGAGCACGCCGGCGACCGAATTGACGGACAGCACCACCAGCAGCGCGGCGACGGTGTAGATGATGTTCCAGCCCCATTTGACCGTGGAGCGGGTGCGCCGAGGGCCGGCCGCGGTGAGCAACGCCGCGGCGCCGGCGTAGAAGTCGGGCAGCAACACGGGGCCGTACCAGGTGCTCGGCGAGCTCAGCGCGGAGATCAGCGTGATGTTGCCGCTGTGCGATACGAGCATGGACAGGACGCCAGCCAGCGCGTAGCCGCCGAACATGGCCAGGATCGAGATCGCCGACTGCAGCCATTCGCGGCTGATGAGCAGCTGGGCGAGCACGCCGACCACAATGACCACGATGGCGAGCTGCTGCAGCATCGACGTCGGCAGGTTGACCATCCAGTCCAGGGCCTTGCCTGCGGTGTGGGCGTCCGATTCGACGCCCCGCGTGATGCCGCTCAGGTAGGTCGCCGACAGCATCACGACGGCGGCGAACAGCACGGCGCCCCCGGCGCGGAACAGGTCGCCGAAGTCGTGGGTGCGCCTCGGCGGCACGTCGTCGATGCGGGGGGAGGAGGAAACAACGTCTGAAAAACGCGTTTCCGGCGACGTGACGGTGTCATCGTCGCCGGAAACGGTCGAATGCGTCTGATCGGTCATCAGAACCCTTCGCGATTGGGAATCGTCGCTGGCGGAAGGCTGGCGCCCCGCACGGTCAGCGGTCGAAATCGACCAGCTTGGCCGCCACGCCCGTATAGGTGGCCGGAGTGAGGGCCTTGAGCCGCGCGGCGGTCTCCGCATCGAAGGCGAGGCCGTCGATGAAGCGTTCCACATCGTCCTGGCTGATCTCATGGCCGCGCATGAGTTCCTTGACCTTCTCGTAGGGTTTGTCCATGCCGGGCAGACCCTTGAGCTCGCAGGCGCGCATCGCGGTCTGGATCGGCTCGCCGAGCACCTCCCAGTTCTCGTCGAGCTCGCGCTCGATCACGGCGTCGTTCGGGTGGATGGACGTCAGGCCGCCCATAAGGTTGGTCAGGGCCAGCAGCGAGTAGCCGAGCGCCGAGCCGATGTTGCGCTGCGTGGTCGAGTCGGTCAGATCGCGCTGCCAGCGGGATTCGACCAGCGTGGCCGCAAGGGTGTCGAGCAGCGAGCAGGAGATCTCGAAGTTCGCCTCCGCGTTCTCGAAGCGGATCGGGTTGACCTTGTGCGGCATCGTGGAGGAGCCGGTCGCGCCCTTGACGGGCACCTGCGCGAACACGCCGCGCGAGATGTACATCCACACGTCCACGCACAGGTTGTGCATGATGCGGTTCGCGTGGGCGACGGTGCCGTACAGCTCGGCCTGCCAGTCGTGGCTTTCGATCTGCGTGGTCAGCGGGTTCCACGTCAGGCCCATGCGGTTGGTGACGAACTCGCGCGAGACGGCGATCCAATCGACGTCGGGGCAGGCGGCCAGATGCGCGCCGAAGGTGCCGGTGGCGCCGTTGATCTTGCCCAGGTACTCCTGGTTCTCGATGCGCTTGAGCTGGCGGCCCAGGCGGTAGACGTAGACGGCGAGCTCCTTGCCGAGCGTGGTCGGCGTTGCCGGCTGGCCATGGGTGAGGCTCAGCAGCGACTTGTCGCGGTACTGGTCGGCCTTCTCGGCGAGGTGGTCGATGATCTCCTTGAACGCCGGGGTCCACACGTTCTCCATGGCGTTCTTCACGCAGCGGGCGATCGACAGGTTGTTGATGTCCTCGGAGGTGCACGCGAAGTGGACCAGGGTCTTGAGCGCGTCGTTGATGTTGGTCAGCTCGGCCGGGGCCTTGTCGAGCTGGTCGTCGATGTAGTACTCCACGGCCTTCACGTCGTGGTGGGTGACCGCCTCGTGCGCGGCGTGCTGCTTGATGCCCTCGGCGCCGAAGTCCTCGGGGATGGCGCGCAGGAACGCGATCTCGGCCTCGGTGAACGGCTTGACGCCCTCGACGACGGGCTGGTTGCCGTTGCCGGAGAAGCCGTTGGCCAGCAGGATCATCCACTCGACCTCGACGCGCATGCGCTCGCGGTTCAGGGCCGGCTCGCTCAGGTATTCGACGAGCGGGGCGGTGGCTTTGTGGTAGCGGCCGTCGAGCGGGGTCAGTGCGATTGCGGGGGAAATATCGGTAAGCTTCATGGTTCCTAGGGTACTTCCAACCGTGAACCGCCATGTGTCGCGGCGCCGGTCATTCGTTGTCGTGCGGGGTGTCCGGCGCCCGCGTGGGATGCCATCCGCGACGGGCGTCACACGAATGCGGTCTGCAGCCGCTTGCCCATGGCGTCGGCGAGCTTGGTCAGCGTGGCGATGGTGGGCGATGCGTCGCCATGCTCGATGTTGAGGATCGTGGTCTTCGCCACGCCGCTCCGCCGGGCCAGCGCGTCCATGCTCATGCCGGAGTCCGCGCGGGCCTCGGCCAGCTGCATGCCGATGGTCATCTGCGCCATGCAGTCATGGATGAGCTCCGCCATCCGGGGATCCTTCACGGCATCGTCGAACATATCGTCAAATCGTTCCGTAGGCATCGCGCTCCTCCTTGTACCGTGCCATGATGCGGTGGGCGCGCCGCAGTTCTCGGCGCGGTGTTTTCGGTGTCTTCTTGCTGAAGCCGTGGGCGATGACGCAGGTATTGCCGCAGACGAAGAAAAACGGCGCGCGTTGGGCATTGCCTCCGAACTGCGCGCGGACCTCCCAGATGTCGGCGTCGAGCTTCTTCACCCACTCGTTGCGCAAGGCTGTGCCTATCCCGTACCGTTCGACGTTGCGGATGGTTGCATATACCTTTGCCCGCTCCCGTCGGTCGAGACCGTCCATCCATTCGCGGAACGGCGATGAGCCGTCAGCCGATGCACACACCTCGAATTCCAGCATCGAATTCACCTCCCTACGGTAGTGTTTTAACTACCGATTGTCAATGCGCCATGTGTCGCGGCGCCGGTCATTCGTTGTCGTGCGACATGCGGCCTTGGAAGTAGCGCGTCTCCTCGAGCTCGCCTTCGATGACCTGCCGGAAGTGGCGTTCGTGGTTCGCCACGGCAAGCGAACCGAGGTCGGTGGCGTTCTGGTAGGCCGCCTGATGGTACTTGAGCCAGTGCGTGAGCTCCTTGCCGTCGGAGGCCCCGGCGACCTCGGCGCCCCGGTAGCCGCGATTCCACGAGGAGGTGGCGTCCCCCGGCGCGCATTCGCCGTTCGGACCGACCTCCCCGGTCGACGAGGCTCCGGTCGGATAGGCGTAGCCGTGCACTGTCAGCCAGGTGTCGGTGGCGGGATTGGCGGCGCCGTCGAGCGCGGCGACCAGTTCGTCGCCGATCTCGATGCTCGTCACCCAGGTCGAAGGCGGGATCGGATGGTTCGCCACCGGCGACCCGGCCGTCACCACATGCTCAATGGTGTACTCCTCGCTCATGTCGGCGGCGATGGCCGCGGCCGTGATGCCGCCCTGCGAGTGACCGATCAGCGCCACCGGATCGTCCTTGCCGATGCCGGCCTGGCGCATCGCCTCGAGCACCATCATCGCGCTGTCGGCCTTTATCCGCTGCGCCGGATCGTCGCTCATCAGCTCCACATTCTGCGGCCAGCCGAACGGCGAATCGGGCTTGCCGTCCGTGCCGGGGATCGTCACCAGCCATGCCGGCGACCCGTCATCCCTCCGATAGCGCTGCACCGCGATCGTCGCATAGCTCAGCCCGCTGTCGAGATCGACCTTGCCGAGCCGCTCCTCGGCCAGCCGCCGCAGCTGCTCCAGCGCCTGCGCCACCGACGAGGACGCACCGACGACCGGCACGTCCGTGAACACCTCCGTGACGTGCAGCGTGCCCTGTCTGAGACCGTCAGCCGGTTGGCTGTACTGGGAGATCGCGCCGGCCGCGCCGTTCACCTCGTCGGTGCGCAACAGGCCGGTCAGCGGATCGACTTGCTGCGGTCTGGCGGGGTCGATGGTGCCGATGTACGGCGCGATGCCGCTCAGATATCCTTCCTGAAGAGGAGCCGTAATCGCGCTGCCGTATGACGGCGCGAATTTGCCGTCCATCATCGATCCGCCGAGAATACCGCCAGCGGCCAATATCCCCATGGCGAGGGAGGCCTCCTTCGGCCGGACGGTGGTGATCAGCTGCATCAGCTCGGTGAACAGCCGCCTGGTCCACAGCTCCGATTTGGCGTACAGCGAATGCGCGCGGATCAGCAGCGACGCCATCTCGTCTATCGTGGCCGCGATCGCGCCGCATGCGGCGGCATGGTCGGAGAATCGCCGGATCAGCTGGCTGTAGGGGAGCGTGGCATGGCCGCTGACCGGCACTCCGGCAAGACCCGCGACGGATGCGGGGCACATCGTCATGCCGGCGCACTGCTGCGCGAGCTGCAGCGAGGCGGCACCCCACGAGATGGAGGCCGCGCGCCATTCGGCCGCGGCGCCCTCCAGCGCCTTGGCGAGCGCGGTGTACTCCTCGGCGCTCGATGCGGTGTACGACTGGCCGCCGTAGACGTATGAGGATACCTCCCAGCCCATCATTCGCCCCCGATCCATGCCATGCGCAGCGTGGCCGAGGCCTCGTCGCGCAGGCGCTCGCCGTCGGCGACGCATCGGGCCAGTTTCTGGCGGAACAGGGTGGCGGCTGCTCCCTGCCAGTCGATCGCGTCGGCCGCGGCGCGGGCGGAGACCGTGTTGTCGGCCGCGATGCCGACCCGTGTGGCGTTGACGTTGACAAGGTCCCTGCCATGGCCGACGGCGGCATGGCAGCGGCAGCCGGTGAGAGACGGGAATGCGGCGGGTGCGCCGCCGAACGGGGATGGCAGCGCGCCGAATGGCGGTATCGGCGCAGGTCCGGGTATGTCGTTGGTGTTCATGGCCCCATTGAAGGAGATGGCGTCGGTGCCCGTCCAGCCGGAACGGGTGCTGTGGTCGAAGGCTCCCGGGTTATCCACACCCGGCGTGTCGTTCCACATGCGATGTGGATGGAGCGTAGCCCTGTGGCCGGACTGCCCATGGCGGGGTGCGGAGTGTGTCGGATGCTTGGCGTTGCAGTGGTGTCGACCACCCCCAGTCGGCTTCGCCGACAGCCCCGCCAGCGGGGGCATGTACGTCATGCGCTGCATTCTTTGACGCACTGCGTTGTTCGTGTGCTGGCTATGTCGGGCTCCCTCCGAGAGGGCCCGACATAGCGAATGAAATAACGGCGCGGGATACCGGCGGCGCTACCAGGGTTTGGACGAGTTGCCGGAATTGTTGGTCGTGGTGGATTCGGCGGACTGCCCGCCCTGCTCGGTGGTCGTGGACTCGGCCGGCGTGGACTGCTCGTTGGCCTTGAGCAGCTCCTCGACCTTCTGCCGCTGCTCGTCGGTCAGTCCGCCGCCGTTCGCGGCGTTCTGCTCCTGCTGCTCCTGCTGCTGGGGCTGGCTCTGCGCGGCGTCGTTCTGCGCGCCCGAGCCCTCCTGCTGCTCGCTCAGCCGCAGCTTGGCGAGTTCGGTGAGCCGTGCGGACACCGCGGCGTTGGCTTGGATCGCCGCCTTGACGGACGGCAGCAGCACCGGTTCCATGGATGCGGCCTGTTCGAACTGCGCGTCGGTCTGCTCCTGACGGGTGCGCAGCTTGCCGTAGTCGACCGTGTCCTTGCCGGAGTCCTCGATGTTCCGCGTCAGGCTCGCCGTGGCTTGGTTGAACGCGTTCACCGCATGCAGGTTCACCGCGGCGAGCGCCGCGACGGCCAGGCAGGCCACGGCGAGCGCGATGAGGATGATGCGCACGGGCAACCCCGCGCGAGCGGCGCGCGCTGTGCTTGCGGCGCGCCCTGCGCGGTCGGTACGTGATGCTCGGCTCATAGCAGCCTCCTTGACGTCGAGATCCAGGCGCCGAATTCCCATGCCAGCAGCGCGGCCGCGACCGTCGCCAGCGGCCAGACCACCGGTATGGCGCGGGTGCGTTTCTTGGCGGAGCGCGTCACCTGCCATTGGCGCGACGCCTGGGCGGACACGCCGTTGGCCATGGTCGAATCGGGGCCGGTCTTCAGGTATGTGCCGCTCATCTCGTCGGCGATGGCGGACAGATTCGCCTCGTCCATCTTCGAAATGCCGGGCTGGCCGGTGGCCGGGTCGGTCACCCAGGCGTTGCCGTCGATCTGCCCGACGCCGACGCCGTCGCGCACGATCGGGATGGTGCCGCCCTCGGTGGAGCCGACGCCGACCGTGAATCCGTCGTTGAGGTACTTGCGCAGCGTGGAGAACGAGCGGCGCGTGGTGGTGCCGGTCTCCTCGCCGTCGGTGATCAGGTACAGGATGATCGCGTCGTCGGGCTTCGACTCGCGGATCGACTTGAGGCTCAGCAGCAGCTGGTCGAGCGGCGCGTCCAGGCTTGATCCGGCCGATACGGAGGTCGCCTCGACGCTCAGCGTGTCGGCCCAGGTGCCGATGGCGCGCGCGTCCGGCGTCAGCGGCACGTCCACGGTGCCGGTCGCGCCGAATCGCAGCCCGAGGAAGCTGGCGTCCTGATAGAGCGACGTGATGTCCTTGACGGCCTGTTTCGCCGCGTCGATGCGGGTGATCGCGGCGTCGGACCCGTAATGCGCGTCGGACACGGCCATCGAGCCGGTCACGTCGACCGCGATCACCACGTCGGTGGCGTTCACCGCGCGGCTGTCGGTGGTCGTGAGCACGCTCGGCGTCAGCATCATCAGCGCGATCGTGGCGCACAGCAGGCAGCGGCGCACGCAGGCGACCGCCGTCTCGTCGCTGGAACCGCGCCGGCGCACATGCAGCACCACGCAGCACACCGCCAGAGCGGCCATCGCCGCGGCGAGCGCCGCGCCGGCCGGCCAGCCGAGCGCGGGGGAGAGCGTCAGATCGGTCATCGTCTCAACCTCCAGGCTCCGATCAGCCACGCGGCGACGATCAGCGCCAGCGCGAGCGCCCACCATCCCGGCGCGTCGATCACCGCGGCATGGGAATCCTGCTGGCTGACGGCGTTGCGCCGCGTGTTGATCTCGCGCACCAGCTCGTTGACGCTGGCGCCGTTGGACTGCGTGAGGAACACGCCTCCGTGCGATTCGATCTGGTCCTTCATGTCGGTGGTCGTCGCCTCGCCTTCGCTCGACTTGGGTCCGGAGAACAGGCCGTCGACCGTGATGCCGGCCTGCTCGGTCAGGGCCAGCGCCTCCGACAGCGTGTAGGTCGGGTCGCCGGACACCACGTTGTCGGTGGCGAGCACGATCGAGGCCGCGCGCTGGCGGGTCGCGTTCTCCTGATTCGCGGAGCCGTAGGCGAATCCCGGCAGCATCGCCGCGCAGCTGACCACGCCGTCGCCGATCAGCGAGGTGGCGTTCGTGCGGTTCTGCGTGCCCTCGAGCCAGGTGGAGATCCGCTGGTACTGCGCGTCGCTCATCTTGTCGATGTCGTCCTGCGTCTCCACGCCCTTGAGCGTCTTCGCCGCGGCCGTGAGCTGGTCGGTGACCAGCGCGTAGTCGTCGGTAAGCGGGAACACCGTGCGCGACGTGGAGTTGAAGATGCTCAGCCCGATGCGCTCGCCTTGGAAATTGGAGACGAGGCTCAGATAGGTGTCCAGCACCTCGCGGTCATAGGGCAGGGCCGAGCCGGACACGTCGAGGCACAGGACGATGTCCCTGTTGCTGGAGCGCTCCTCGCCCTGATCGACGAGCGAGGGGCGGGCGACCAGCACGAGCGCGAGCGCCACGGCGGCGGCCAGTAGCACCGTGCCGAAACGCGACAGCGCACGCCAGCGCCGCAGCATGGCGGACGCATGCTCGGTCGCCAGGTCGTCGTCTAGCGAGAACACGGTGGCGTCGGCGGCGCCCTTGCGGGGCCGGGTCAGCGCCACGACGAGCACGATGACGGCCAATGCGGCCGCGGCGCCCGTGGCGGCCGCCCACGGCCATTGCCATGACAGGGTCATCCTCGCCACCTTTCCACAAGATCGGACACCCAGCCGGCCGCCTCCTCGACGCCGACCTGCCCGGCCTGGCGGTTGACGGCGGCATCGGCGAACTCGGGCGGGTACAGGGCCTCGACGGTCTGGCGCAGCAGGGACAGCCCCTGCGCCGAACCGGTGGTGCGCGGCATGGCTGCGAGATCGCGCAGCGTGCTGGCGCTCAGATCGCTGCCGGTCGCCTGCGTGGCGAAGGAACGGGCCACGTCGGCCAGCTCCACGAACGCCTCCTCTCGGCCCAGCGACCCGTCGGCGTGGCGCGCGACGATGCCGTCGATGCGCTGCTGCCACATGGACAGGGCGCCGGCCGGGACGTGCGCGCCCTGCCTGGAAGGCTTGGCCGGCTTGCGCCGCGGGCGCGACAGCACCACGGCCACGGCGACCAGCACGATCGCGACGACCAGGCAGCCGCCGGCCACGGCCAGCAGCGGCATCGTCAGATCGATCTGGCCGACCGGCGTCAGATCGCCGTCGGCAAGCGGCAAGGCGGCATGCCGCGCGGCTTCGGTCACGGCCATCATCGCGCACCTCCCCGCGGCGGTTCGGCCGGCCTTCCGGCCGGCATCGCGTTCGGCATCCCGTTCGGCAGTTCGGGCGCCCGGCGCAGCTGGTTGCGCGTGGTCGGCGCCAGCGACCGGGATACGAGCCGGACGAACGCGTCGAACATCGCCTCGCTGGAGGCTCCGCGTATCATGCGCGAACCGTAGCGCGCCAGCTCGCGCTCCAAGGCCGTGGCGACGAAGCCGCGGTGCGCGGCCACCTGATCGGCGTTGGCCTTCACGCGCAGGAAGGCCGGCACCCGCTTGCCGTCCAGCCCGTCCGCGACGGACGGCGCGGCGCCGGCGTCGAAGGGATTGACCGTCGCCACGTCGATGAGCACCACCGGATGCGTGCGCGCGATCCGGCCGATGGCCTTGACGTGGCGTTCGCCCAGCGCGTGCTCGTCGGTGGCGATCACGATCAGGGCTCGCCGGTCGCGGATGCGCCGCGCGTAGCCGAGCAGCGCATCGATGTTGCGGTCATGGTCCCACCCGCGCTCCAGCGCCTGGTCCAGCGTGCGCTCGAACTGGCCGAACCCGCCGTTGAAGGGCATGCGCGTGATGCTCGCCGCGTCGGCGAACACGAGCGAAATGTCGTCGGAGCGGCGCAGCGACAGCGCGGCGAACATGCGCAGCGCGTTGGCGGCGACCTCGTAGGCCCGCTCGCCGCGCTCGCACGAGCCGGTCATCTGCCGGCCGACGTCCATGAGCATCCATACGCGGCTGGTGGCCGGGCGCTCCCGCTGCACCACCATGGGCCGGCCCTGGCGCGCGCTGATCTTCCAGTCGATCAGACGCGCCTCGTCGCCGGGCTCGTATGCGCGGATGTCCATCACGTCGTCATTGCCGCCACGGCGCTGCGACGCGTGTTCCCCTTCGAGGATGCCCAGCGCCTTGCGCACCGTCGGCAGGCTCAGCGAGGTGCCGAGGGATTCGATCTTCGACCGGATCGGATCCGCGGCATGGGTTGGTTCGATCATGGAACGGGAACCGCCTGCACGATCGAGTCGACCACCTGATCGGCGGTGACGCCGTCGGCCAGCGCCTCGAAGGTGAGCAGCACGCGGTGGCGCAGCACCTCATGGGCGAAGGCCTTGATGTCCTCGGGAACCACGTAGTCGCGGCCGGCGAACAGCGCGTTCGCCTGGCCGATGCGCGTGAGCGCGATCGAGGCGCGGGGGCTGGCCCCCAGGCGGACCAGCTGGGCCAGCCCCTTGATCGGGCGCGAGCCGGCGCCGCGCGAGGTAGCCGCCATATCGACCGCGTACTGCATGATCGCGTTCGACACGTGCACGCGGCGGGCCGCCGAGCGCAGGAACTCCACGTCCTGGATCGAGATCACGTCGGCCGGCGCCACGGTCGGGTCGATGGTGTCCGAGCCGCGCCTGGTGAGCAGCGCGAGCATGCGCGTCTCCTCGTCGACGGTGGGGTATCCCATCACCGCCTTCATCATGAAGCGGTCCATCTGCGCCTCGGGCAGGTTGAAGGTGCCCTCCTCCTCGATCGGGTTCTGGGTGGCGATCACCATGAACGGGCGGGGCAGCGTGATGCGCTCGCCGCCGATCGTCGTCGCGCCCTCGGCCATCGCCTCGAGCATCGCCGACTGCGTCTTCGCGTTCGAGCGGTTGATCTCGTCGAGCAGCACGAAATTCGCGTGGATCGGGCCGATCTGCGTGGTGAAGCGCTGCGAGGCGAAGTCGAACACCTGCGTGCCCACCAGATCGGAGGGCATGAGGTCTGGCGTGCACTGCACGCGCTTGAACGTGCCGGACACGGAGGTCGCCAGCGTCTGCGCGGCGGTCGTCTTGGCGAGGCCCGGCACCGATTCGATGAGGATGTGGCCGCCGGCGACCAACGTCACGATCAGCGACTCGCGCAGGTTGTCCTGCCCGACCAGCGTGGAGGCGAAGCGCGTGCGGATGCGACCGGCGAGCTGGCGGGCGCGCGACACGTCGTCGGGGCCGAGCGCGGCCGTGGCGGCCGGCGCGGGGGGCTGTGCGGCGGGAGCCGCCGGAACGACGGGTTGCTGGGGTGAAAACAGTGGCATTGTTCACCTTTCCTTGGCTATTGGGCCCCTGTGGCGGGGCGGTGCGGTTCTCTCACGACTGCATTACATGGTAGCGGCTTGCGCTGCCGGATCGGCCGCCGGCAGCGACCAGTCCACCGGTTGCACGCCCGCGGCGACCAGCGCCGCATTGGCCCGGGAGAACGGTTTCGACCCGAAGAAGCCGCGTGAGGCGGACAGCGGGCTCGGATGTGGAGATTTGATGATGAATGCGTTGGTCAGCAGCGGTTCGAGGCTCTGCGCGTTTCGCCCCCAGAGAATGGCGATCAGCGGCCTGGGACGGCCCTGCTCGTCGACGCGCGCGTTGAGCGCGCGTATCGCGGCCTCGGTGATCGGCTCCCAGCCCTTGCCCTGATGGCTGTTCGGCCGGCCTACGCCCACGGTCAGGCACCTGTTGAGCAGCATGACGCCCTGCCGGGTCCACGGGGTCAGGTCGCCGTTGGCCGGCACCGGCACGCCGAGGTCGCTGACCAGCTCCTTATAGATGTTGATCAGGCTTTTCGGCAGCGGCCGGACGTCGGGCGCCACGCAGAAGCTCAGGCCGACCGGGTGCCCCGGGGTCGGGTAGGGGTCCTGCCCGACGATGAGCACCTTGATCGAGTCGAAGGGGATGGTGAAGGCCCGCAGGATGTTGCGGCTGGCCGGCAGATAGCGGCGGCCGGCGGCCAGCTCGCCGCGCAGGAAGTCGCCCATGCGGTGGATGTCGGGTTCGACGGGGGCCAGCGCCTCGGCCCAGCCCGCCTCGACGAGTTCGGATAATGGTTTGACGTGAGTGGTATCCATGGATACCACTGTAGGAGAGTGTGCATATACAGTGCACGCCGCGTGCCGCTCCCCGGCTTTGGGGAGAGGGGACGGTTAGACTCTTTCATAGATGTGACGGAAGGGCTGGTATGGCGAAGCAAGACAAGGCAACCTACGATTCGTATGCTCCGGACGCGTTTGACAATCCGCCGATCGGGCCGGTCGGCGTCCACCGCGGCCCGCGTTCCGCGGGGGCCCGCATGGCGCCGTACCTGTGCGTGCTGCTGGTCGCTCTGCTCGTGGGCGTGCTGACCTGGGGGTTGACCACCGGCGAATTCGCGAAGATCCTCAACCTGCCAGGTTCGACGCAGAGCTCGCAGTCGTCCGACACGAAGTCCTCCGACTCGAAGCAGTCTGGAGACGCCGCGTCCGGCGATGCGGCGAACGGCACGGACTCCAATTCCTCCGATTCGGCCAACTCGTCCGACTCGAACCAGCAGGGAAGCTCGTCCGACTCGAACCAGACCGACGGCACGCAGGCCGACCAGTCCCAGCAGCAGACCGATCAGCAGCAGGCCGACCAGAACGCCCAGCCCAACAAGGCCACCGCGGTGCGCGTCGTGAACGCGACGGGTGTCTCCGGATACGCCGCGCAGCAGGCCGGCGTGCTGAACGGAGCCGGCTACACGAGCGTCGAGGCGGCGAATCCGACGGGCACGCTGCCGTCCGCTTCGGTGGTGTGGTACCAGAACGACGCCGACAAGGCGACCGCTCAGGATGTGGCCACCACGCTCGGCATCGCCGACGTGCAGCAGACGTCGGGGCTCGACGTTCCCGTCGTCGCCATTCTAATGAACTGAATTTCCGGCGCGAAACGCCGATAACGTTAACTTTTCGGGGATATCCCCGTAAAGTCCCGTATGCCACTACAATGGTAAAGAGTCGCGAGGCAGGGGGATGCGATTGGGTTGTGTGTGTTCTTCCGCTAGTATTGCGGCACCGAATTTCTCAAGGAGAGAATGGTTATGGCACACGGAACCGTGAAATTCTTCAGCCCGGGCAAGGGATATGGATTCATCAATCCGGATGACGGTGGTGAGGACGTGTTCGTTCATTATTCGGCGATTCACGCCGATGGGTTTAAGACGTTCAACGAGGGGGACAAGGTCGAGTATGAAGCCGAGCATGGCCCGAAGGGCATGCAGGCTACCAAGGTAGTCAAGCTGTAGAGACTGCGTTGGGAGCGATCCCTCGGGGCTCCGGATCACGAGATCCGGGGCCCTTTTTGCGTTTCCGAACCCGTTTTTTCATGCCAACAGCGCAATCGCCATGCCCGCGGTTGGCACTCGGGCCCCGAGAGTGCTAATCTCCCAATTAGCACTCGGGGGTTGGGAGTGATAACCGGCAGCTGACGGCCGGCGCCATTCGCGGCCCGCGACGTGGAACCAATACCGTGAAGCCATTTGGAGGAATTGCAACCATGGCAAAGATCATTGCGTATGACGAGGAAGCTCGTCAGGGAATGCTTGCGGGCCTCGACAAGCTCGCCGACACCGTCAAGGTCACGCTGGGCCCGAAGGGCCGCAACGTCGTGCTTGACAAGACGTATGGCGCTCCCACCATCACCAACGATGGCGTGTCCATCGCCAAGGAGATCGACCTCGAGGATCCGTACGAGCGCATCGGCGCCGAGCTGGTCAAGGAAGTCGCCAAGAAGACCGACGACGTCGCCGGCGACGGCACCACCACCGCGACCGTGCTGGCCCAGGCCCTCGTGCACGAAGGCCTGAAGAACGTGGCCGCCGGCTCCAACCCGATCGCGCTGCGCCGCGGCATCGAGAAGGCTTCCGAGACCATCGTCAAGGAACTGATCGCCGCCGCCAAGGACGTGGAGACCAAGGATCAGATTGCCGCGACCGCCACCATCTCCGCCGCCGATCCCGAGGTCGGCGAGAAGATCGCCGAGGCCTTGGACAAGGTCGGCCAGGACGGCGTCGTGACCGTCGAGGACAACAACCGCTTCGGCCTGGACCTCGAGTTCACCGAGGGCATGCGCTTCGACAAGGGCTACATCGCCCCGTACTTCGTGACCAACGCCGACGACCAGACCGCCGTGCTCGAGGATCCGTACATCCTGCTCACCTCCGGCAAGGTCTCCTCGCAGCAGGACATCGTGCACGTGGCCGAGCTGGTCATGAAGACCGGCAAGCCGCTGCTGATCATCGCCGAGGACGTCGACGGCGAGGCGCTGCCGACCCTGATCCTGAACAACATCCGCGGCACCTTCAAGTCCTGCGCCGTCAAGGCCCCGGGCTTCGGCGACCGCCGCAAGGCCATGCTGCAGGATATGGCCATCCTGACCGGCGCTCAGGTCGTCTCCGACGAGCTGGGCCTCAAGCTCGAGTCCGTTGACGCCTCCGTGCTCGGCCACGCGAAGAAGGTCATCGTCTCCAAGGACGAGACCACCATCGTGCAGGGTGCCGGCTCCAAGGAGGACATCGACGCCCGCGTGGCCCAGATCCGCGCCGAGATCGAGAACACCGACTCCGACTACGACCGCGAGAAGCTGCAGGAGCGCCTGGCCAAGCTGGCCGGTGGCGTGGCCGTCATCAAGGTCGGCGCCGCCACCGAGGTCGAGGCCAAGGAGCGCAAGCACCGCATCGAGGACGCCGTGCGCAACGCCAAGGCCGCCATTGAGGAAGGCCTGCTGCCCGGTGGTGGCGTGGCCCTCGTCCAAGCTGCCGCCAAGGCCGAGAAGGACGTCAAGCTCGAGGGCGACGAGGCTACTGGTGCCGCGATCGTCTTCCGCGCCATCGAGGCCCCGATCAAGCAGATCGCCGAGAACGCCGGCCTGTCCGGTGACGTGGTCATCGACAAGGTCCGTTCCCTGCCCGACGGCCAGGGCCTGAACGCCGCGACCAACGAGTACGAGGATCTGCTCGCCGCCGGCGTCACCGACCCGGTCAAGGTGACCCGCTCCGCCCTGCAGAACGCCGCTTCCATCGCCGGCCTGTTCCTGACCACCGAAGCCGTGGTCGCCAACAAGCCGGAGCCGCCGGCAGCCGCTCCGGCCGCTGGCGCCGGCGCCGACATGGGCTACTGATTCGCCCGTCGCGCTGAACGCTGACTGAATGTTCGGGCGCTTGCCGTCCGGGCATCCGACGCATCGCGAGGCCCCCGATCCGTTTGCCGCGGATCGGGGGCCTCGCTGCGTCACGGGCATGATCCGGCGCATGGTAACGAAGCCTCCGTGCGCCGCCCCAGTCGGTGCGGCATAATAGTGCGGATACGGGGGGGGGGATGATCGGGTCCAATCGCGTTGTATCATAAGTGATACCAGACAGTGCTGTGATGATCTGTACGGTATTGGGAGTGAGGGAAAGGCAGTGGATGGGCGTGCGTAGGCATGGCGCCGGGCAGGGGGCATGGTCCCTGTCCCCGGTGGTGGTGGGCGATGCGGCCCATGCCGAGGCGTTGCTCGGCGTGCTGCGCGATTCCCGCCGCCGCGTGCCCGTGCTGCTGATCTCCAGCAGGGACGGCGATGTCCGCCGGTTCCTCGACGCCGATATGCTGGCGGGCTTCCTGGACGGTCTGGTGTCGGTATGCATCGTGGACGACACGATGGGGCGCCCGCTGAAGGATCGGGTGCCGAAGAACGTGCGGCTGCACGGGGACGCGTGCCGGGTGATCTCGCCTGGCGCGATCTCGCCCGAGGCGGACTACCCGGTGTTCATCCGCAATACGCGCGTATCGCGCTCCCTGCTGACGGTCATGATCGTCAGCGAGGTGCTGGGCTATTACACGGCGGAGATCCGGCGTATCATCGAGCATGAAGGGATGGAACGGCCATGAAGCAGGATGGCAGATTGAGCGGGTTCGACGTGACGATGATGTCGCTCGACAGGCGCCTCGGCTCCGGCAGCATGGGCGAGGTGTTCGAGGGACATCGGCACCGGCTGCTGGATGTGTTGGCGGGCGATGATCCGACCAGTTATACGGTCAAGTTCCTCTCCAACGAAGGCAGCGAGGAAAGCAGGCAGCGGATGGAACGCGAGGCGGACATCCTGTCGCGCATATCGAACCGGCACATTCCCCGGCTGCGGTACTACGGCCGATATAGGGCCGGCATGCGGTCTGGCGACCAATTGTACGACGGACGTGTCTGCATCATCATGGACTACGTGCCCGGCGAGACGCTGGCCTCAAGGATCAGGGAATACGGCCAATACGATCCGCTGCCGGCCCTGGAGATCACGGTCGGCGTGCTGGAGGCCCTGGCCGGCGCCCACCGTGCCGGCGTGAAACACCGCGACATCAAGCCGTCCAACATCATTGTCGAGGGCGGGCGGTATCTGAGCGATCCGAGGCAGGTGCACGTCATCGACTTCGGCGTGGCGGTCGACGGGATCTCGCCGTCGCTGACGGCCACCGGCAGCACTATCGGGTCATTCGTTTACATGTCCCCGGAGCGGTGCCGGGGGAATTCGGCGAAACCTTCCGATGATCTGTATGCGCTGGGCATCGTGCTGTTCGACATGCTCACCGGCACGCTGCCCTTCCCGCGGGAGCAGCATGCGGGCGTGATCACGGCCCAGCGCGTGGAACAGCTGCTCCACGAGCGGAGCCTGCGGACGCCGAAGCCCAGCGACGTGCGGATCGATGGCTCCATCCCCGAGGAGCTCGACCGCATCTGCCTCAAGGCGATGAACATGGATGAGTCGCAGCGCTACCAGAATTGCGCCGATTTCATGAAGGACGTGCTCGACTGCATCCAGATGCTGCACAGGAGCGCGGGGACCCAGCGGATGGCGGTCGCCTCCGACACGGACAGCAATGGCACGCAGATGATCAACGACCTGGGAACCGTGAGCATGGACGCGGCGGACGAGTCCGTCGGCGCGACGGCGATCCAGCCCGTCGCGGACGGCGACTTGTCGGTCGCGGCTTGGTCTCAGGATGATGGGGATGGCGATACCGGGGTGACGCTCGGCATGGATATCGCGCATTTGATCGACGGGCTCGGCTCCGCCGTGGCCGCGCGTGATCTCAAGCGGTGCCGCAATCAGGTCGACACGATGATCGACTCCTTCCGATCCGACGGGGTCGCCGATGCGGCCGACGCGCTGTTCCGCCGCGTCGAGCGCATGGATGAGCCCGGATTCGACCCGTTCTCGCTGGTCACCGGGTACGACATCGTCGTTCTGGGCGCCGACGGGCCGGTGACCGAGAATCAGGCGGACGCCTTCGCCGAGCTGTCCGGCCTGGACCGGTCCGTCGCGGGCGAGCGTCTGGCCTTCGCCCCGCTGACGGTGCATTCGTTCCAGCATGCGCCCCTCGGACTGCGCGAGGCGGTCGACATGCGCGTCGGCCTGTCCCGCGTCGGCATCGACTCCCTGATCCAGTAGCGCGTTAGGTTTGGCTCAGCCTCATAGAGGGGAGCCAACACAAACGAAACTCACTGCGCGGGGGCGCTGGCCGCCGCGGGGTCATCGGCCGGCGATCGGAAGATCTGGGTGAGCCACGGCGCACTGACCGGGCCGACGATGCGGGCGGCTTCGTACGCGTAGCTCAGCGTGAATATCGTGGTGATATTGGTGCTGACCTTGCCATCGTCGTCGGTCTGCTGGTTCACCACCAGCACACGCCGGTTCCGCGGATTGTCGCCCCGCAGACCAAGGGAGATGGGCAGCATGAAATTGATGGCATCGTCCTGCTGCCGGTAGGCGGGAACCACCGTCCTGCCCGCGGCGGCATCGCGGGCTGCGCGGAGCTGGCGTTCCTCGAACCGGGCCCTCAGTCGGTCCTGCAGATCCGGGCTCCTGCCGATCAGGGTCTGGGCCTCGTGGGAGAACTTCTCGCACTCGTCCACCCCGTGAGGCAGCTTCGGCCATGATTCCTGTATCGACGGCTCGTCCCTGGTCACATCCCACAGGAACTCCACGGGGAAGCGGAAGAGCCGTTCCTGGAAGATGTGCTGGCCGTTGAGAATGGACCGGTTCGGGTCGGTCAGGGACTGGTAGTCGAAGGTCGGCACGTCGTAGGTGACCTCTTCCGGCAGCATGTTGAAACGATCAAGGACCTTTTTGACGCTGCGCGAGTACATGCCTGACATGCTGCCGCTCTGGGTGGCGAAATCGACGAGCTTCCACTGGGGGCGGTAGTCGCCGTGCTTGTCTTTATTGCGCTCGAAACAGGCGATGATGGGCTGCTTGCCGACGCGCGTGTACAGGCCGGTATTGAACGCCGCCAGCCAGCGATCGCCGTCACGGCTGATCAGCAGCTTGTTCTCGCGCTTGGCCCGGCACAGGGTCGATGAAAGGTAACCATCCAGAATGTTGTAGACCTTCTTGTTGTCCTTCCGGTCAAGCTGCCAGTGCTCCGGCAGGGCGTACTCGGCCAGGCGACTGAGTGCCTCGACCTTTTTCCCCGATCGATGGGTCTTGTTGTCGTACAGGCCGATCCGGGCGAAATGATCCAATTGGCGCACGGGAGTGGGGTACATGTCGCCATCGTTTACGGCGGCGAGTTCCCATGACGGTGACGTGCCATCCGCCGTCCGCTTGATGAACCCGATGCGGTAGCGGGAATCGCGCATGTCGGGGCTGTCGATGGGGAACGCGACGCGCTGCTCCTTGTCGAGATACAGCGCCCGCGAGGCGCATGCTCCGGACCACGCCGACGCGAGCATCGACGGGGCCGGGGTCGCCGGAACCAGGCAACGCTGCAATTCGGCGACCACGGCAGGCGTCAATCGTACCTCGGACAGCAGGGCATCCTGACCGGGAACCTTGTCGTATTGGTCGTCGGGCAGGGGGCTCAGATGGAGCTGCTTGAGCTGCTTGTCGTCCCATTGCTCGATCAGGCTGCCCTTGCCGCGGTACAGGGCCGGGTTCCACGGCAAGCGCACCAACGTCGAAGGATCGGGGGCCGGGGCCGGCGTTGGTGCCGGAGCGGAAACCGGTTTGGTCTTGGTGGCCGGTGCCAATGCGGGAGCTGGTGCTGATACCGGCGTAGATGCCGGTGCCTGGGTTGGTGCCGGAGTGGATGCGGGCTTGGGGGTTGGAGCCGGCGCCGGAGCCTGAGCTGGTGTGGCGTCAGTCGTGAGATCGGGCTTGCCGCGATACCGATCCGTGCCCGTTGCATCGGCGTCGTATATCAGTATGGATGATTGACCGGCGTCGTCGCGCACGATGATGCCCGAATCCGGCCGGGCGGCCATCACGTCCAGCCATGCCAGCCGTGCGGGAAGCGTGGTCGGAGGGCGAACGCCGTTGCGGGACAGCGCATCCATAACCGTATCGAGGGGAATCGGCCCCGTCAGGTCGACCTGCGCCTTGCGCAGGATCTCGACCAGCCTGTCGCGGGTCGGCGGATCGTCCGGCTTTCGGGGAGCGGGCTTCGGCGTTGGCTTCGGCTTCGGCGGAACAGGGGCGGGCTTCGATTTCGGAGCCGGTGTCGCCGGAGTGGGTTTTGGTGCAGGAGCAGGCGTCTGCGTCGGTTTCGACGCGACCGGCTGCTTCGGTTTCGGCGGAACGGAAGCCGAAACCGGCTTCTGCGTTGGCGCCGTCGAAGTTGACTTCGGGGTGGACTTCAGCTTTTGCGTCGGTGCTGTCGAAGCTGGCTTCGGGGTGGACACGGGTTTCGGCGCAGCCGTCTGGCCTCCGGCCTGTTGCGTAGCGTGTGCTGTCGTGCCGGTCGTGTCCTGGGTGGCGCGGCCCGTAGGCGTTGTGTTCCTCACGACGCGATCGGGCTGCTGCTTCGGCTTGATACGCAGCACGAGCTCGCTCAGAGCTTTCCGCCAAGTGGATGCGCCGGTGCTCAGACCGAAGGTTCCGATCGGTATTCCAGCGTCGCGCAACTGTTGTTTGTAAGCCAGCTGGTCCTCCAGCTCCTGCTCCGTGGTCAGACCGCTGTGCGCGGCCGTCTTTGCGTTCGACGAGGACTCGTAGTAGAAGAACGCCCCGCAGACCACGCCAGCGGCCGAGGCCTTGTCCAGCACGTGAGCCGCGGCCGACTGCGTGAACGGTTCGCCTTCGCGGTCGGCGCGCATGCCGAACATGGCCAGAACGATGTCCGCGCCGGTGACGTCCTCGGACGGCGCTATCACGCGCAGCATCGGTATGCTCGGTGTGCGTGTGCGATTCCACAGCGCTATCGGGTCTCTCAGGGGATCGGCAAAATAGTTGGCCATGTCCGGCGTGCTGATGATGGCGACGTTCAGTGTGGCGGGTAGTGATGGGTGTTCCATGATGTGTCCTCGATGGGTGATCTATGGTTTGCAGGTATCCTATACGGATGCGGCGCAGACGGGGCATGTGCCGTAGGGGGCGTCGCCATCCTTGAATATGCGGTTGCCGCAGGATCCGCACGCGATGATATGCGTGCGCAGGCGGCCGATCAGATGCTCCCAGTCCGGTGCGTATTGCCGGGGTATGCCGCCGAACCGCAGGGACTTGCCGGTGTCGGCCAGGGGAGCGAAGGCGTCGCGTACGAACCGGGGTATGGCGTCCCAGGTCGGTCCGGAAGCTTTGCCGTTGCGAAGATCCCCCGCCGGGTCCGCCGACGCGCACCGGGGTAGGGCGGCCCAGCCGGAGACGAACAGGAGCAGCAGACAGTTCGCCAGCACGTAGCGCAGCATCGCATCGTGCATGGCCTCGTCACCGTCGGTCAGGGTCGGCAGCTGCCAATGTGGCGGGCTGACCGCATCCATCAGGGACGGCCGGGCACCGGATGGCACCATGTCGGCCACACTGACCTTTCCGGTCGATGGGTCGATCGCGGCTCGGCGGTTTCCGGGCGTGTCGAGTATGTTGGGCATGCGGCTCAGTTCCAAGGCGGCGGTGACCAGGGCATCCGGGGAATCGAAGCGCCGGGGCAGTTGCACCAGGTCGCCCAGCGTTCCGGACCGGTCCGGCTGGAAGGGCTCGGTGACGCAACCGAATCCGCCGTTCGGCGCCACGCGGGTCAGATCTCTCGGGTGCAGGCCGAAGCGGGAGGTCGCCTCGCGCGTGGCCCGTTCGATGTTGCGGTATGCGACGCGGCGTTCCTGGGGAGCATGGATAACCGACGACCGGAACAACGTCAGGCCAACCTGCTCACCGTCCTCGGTACGGGCGGCGGCATGCCACGCGCGTTCGTCCTCGCCGAGAACGCCGAGCACCCGCACCGACGAGCGGTGCGCCTTCATGCCGGTATTGCGCAGGACCACCTGCGTGCCGGGTTGCAGAATCGTTATACTCATGCGTTCACCTCATCAGGATTTGGGCTAGGATCGGCAGTCCGATAGCGATGCCGAAGACTGCGATACCGCCGAGGATGACATGGGCCAAGTCGTTGCCACGATAGGTCAGACCAGACACGGCCAGAGCGACCAGCACGTAGAGGATCGCCACGATGAGCAGCAGCAGTACGCCGACCCACCACTCGCGCGTGAAGATGAGATGCCCGTACAACTCCATGAGCCCATACTGCGCCGTATTGTCCGCGGCGGTACTCCACATCAGCATCGACCGTGTCAGGATAACGGGAGGCAGTCCGGCCATGCAGATCACCGCCCACGAGATGGCGCCGGTCAAACCCATGCGGATACGCTTGCGCCGAAGACTTGTGGCCGAAATACGGTACGGCGTGGCTTGACGGCCGAACCAAGGCCGTAACAGGATGCCGAGTGTGAGGAATACGAGTAGGGCCGGGCCGACGAGAATCTGGATATCGATCGTATGATTCATCACCGTGAGTTCCCGTATATTGCCGGCCACCAGATACAGGGCATCCGCGGCCAGCACCGTCGTGACTCGGGACCAGGTGTGCCGGGGCAATCCGGTGATGACCAGCAGCATCAGATTGAGGAAGGCGGCGGTCAGGATTGCCGGGAACGGCTCGCCGCTCACTGCCCCCATCAGCGGGTTGAGGAATCCCGGCCATGAGCTGATGCCCAGTTCGGTCAGATGCTGCACACCCAGTGCGGCTGTCAGAGCCAATAGGCTGAAGATCGCCAGCAGGGCCGCTACGGTGTTGCTGGGCGGCTGCTTCGCAACGGCGGTTGACTGCTTGCGGGATGCCGCCGGCTTGATGGGGGAGACGTGCGGCCGGCGGATCGTGGACGATGCGGATGCCGCCGCGGACGGTGACGTTGTGGATCGTCGCGCGGCGTTTGCCGACGGGACCTTCGGGGTGACGCCAAGCACCTGTGCGGCATCATCGCGAGACATGCCCAGCAGCTCCTGCAGCTGATTCATGCTGGTCTGCAGTGCCTCGGCCTGGGCTTTGGCTTTGGCTGCATCGGAATCGGGCCGGGAAGAAGGCGGTGCGGTCGGCTGCGATGGCTGTACGCTGTATGCGGTGTAGGCGAACTGCTGTGCGGACGAGTCGTCGGTCGTCGGTGCGGACGTTGTGGTGTCGGTTAGTTGTTTGATTGGTCCGGGTATGGCGTTGATCGCCGTGTCGGCCTGTGGGTGGGTCTTGTGGCACAGTGACAGGATGGTCACGGGGATGTCGTCCGAGTCGTCGCCCAGCAGCAGGCGGTTTTGGGCGACGACGTACCATATGGCCTGGCATTCGGGTGCGGCCGGGTGGCTGCCGTCGTACATGCGTTGCGGTGTGGCCAGTTGTTCGGGGGACAGTCGGTTCCAGTCGCTGAAGAAGATGCTTGCCGGCGCCCCGGAGATGATCGTATGCGCCGTGCTGTTGGTGATGTAGAGCGCGGTGATGAGGTCCTTGGGGGCTAGGGTGGTGCGGATCAGTTCCTCGAAGCGTTGTTTGACGGACGGCGAGTCCAAGTCCTGGGGGTCATCGAACAACACCACCCACACGGACGACACCGTGCTAGCAACCACACTCATGCGCGCGCCTCGTGCCTGATGAACGAGGTGAACAGCTCGGACAGTTCCTTCATTGCCGGACGATCCGCCGGGGACTCCGACAACGCCGCGAGCAGCGCATCGGCGATCCGTGGATTGAGACGATCGCTGATATGCCGGTGAAGCGCATAGCGCTCACCGGGCTTTTCATAGTACCGGTTGGCGCTCGCCTCGTCCCCGGGTTCGTCGTCGAACAGGCGCAGGATGATCAGGGCTGCCTTGTACACGTCCGTGGCCTTCGTCTGCATGGCGGCGCGTGCTTGATCATGCGCATTTGCATAGCTGTCGACGGCCGTGTCGTCCGAGATTTCGATGCTGTGCTCGGGGGGAATGAAATTCGGACTGTCATTTTGCGGCGCCGGCGGCAGGGAATGCTCGAAGCGATAGGTTTCCACCTCGATCAGGCGCGGCAGGCATTCCTTCGGTTGGCGTTCGGGAACGGGCACATAGGCGAGGACATTGGTATCGCTGATATCGCCGACGACCAGTCCCAGCGCGTGGATAAAGGTATAGTATTGCAGCAGATTCGTGGCAAAGGTGATTCGGCCCTTGTCAGTGAAGGGGATACGCGGCGAACCCATGGTCATGAGCGTGTGCTCGTCCTGCAGCCAGGTGGTCAGCTGCCCGCAGGTGATGCATTCACGGGATTGCCACACCTCGTTGACGGCCGGCTGCTTGTTGCGCTGCATGTTCATGTCCCTCATCAGGAATCCCGTACAGTCCGCCCCTTTGCGGACGGTGACGATGGGCCATGCGCACAGCAGATCCAGATACCCTCGCATCTTGGGGTCGAGCTCGTCATACAGATCGATCAGATGCTGGAGATGGCAGACAGCAGTAGGAAGCTGCCGCTTGTAATGCTTGTACATGATATTCCCCTGCAAGCGCTTTTGGGCGATGGCACGGGAACTCGAGTCACCGCTGCCATACAGAGGAAGATTTGAGACGTCATTGAGTTGGAATATTCTACCCTCATCGCCCCCGGGTTTTTCCGCCACAATATGACTTTTGACATCAGCGAGATCAACACTCAGCGCCATACCGCAAGCACCGTCCTATCGTCGTCGGAATCAGGGAACAGATACTGGATGACGCGCAGCAGCTCCCATTCGGTGATGGGATTGTCCACGTTGCGCCCGGCCAGCTCCTTGACGCAGTAGCCACGGACCTGCGGATGCTTGTCCATATCCTTGCCGATGCCGTCGGTGGTGATCATGATGCAGTCGCCGCGCTGCAAGCGACCGGATTCGACGATCGGATAATCGCCATGGTGCTCGTGGCCGGCCCCGACGATCGAATAGTCGTCATGCCGTACGGAAGGCAGCGCGACCACGCGGTTGGAATCGGCATAGAGACCGTTCCTGAAACGCACCGTGCTCAGGGATTCCACCCGATCTGCAGCCGTTGGATCTTCGGAGTAGTTGGCACCGGAGTGCAGGATGAATCCGCTGCCGTCACCGGCCAACATCGCCCGGACGTATTCAGTCGGTTCCGGCTCACCTGTGGACGGGGCGTCGCCGCCGGCATGGTCGGCGGCGCGTACCACCAGTACCTCGCATGTCGTGCCCAGTATGCCGCCGGCAATCTCGTCGTCGCTGAGCATCGGTTTGCCATCCCGACCGTATCCCAGCTTGCTGCAATAGTTCCGCATGCTCGCGCAGACGTATGCGGTGACTTGGCTGAAATCGAGATGCCGTTGCCACTCGGCCTCGCCCGGAGTCAACGCTTCGAGCTGGCGCCGGGTCTCCTTGATGGCGCTTTTCACGGCCAACTGCGCGCCGTAGCGCGAATACCGTGCGGCGGATACACCGTCGGCGATGGCACCTACGATGTAACGTCCTTCGGCGGCGGTGCCGCACGCCACTGCATCCTCGCGCACGCTGGGCTGCGCGCCGGGAGAGTCCGATTGGTGGTGAAGCCCACGTGTGGAGGCGAATCCGACGAGCAGGCCTTGGTGCGAGACCACATCCGCCACGGAGGACGCGCACGCCAGCTGCTGGTTCTCATCGGCGGCGAACAGCGGTGCTTCGGGCAGATCGGCTTCGCCGATATTCGTCACGCCGCGCCGCCACCCGGAGTTCACGGTCTTCAAGTATTGGCCGAGCCATGCTGAGGAGAGGGTATCAACGTGCCGAATGGGTGCATCTTCGGCTGGTGTTGACGGCGTGGCCGGGGAAGCCTGGCGTGGCGCCGGAGTCGCGGAATCTTCCGGAGATGGAAATTCCTCGGACGGTGCCGACACCGTGGACTGCGTGTCGCCGTTGTCTGCAGGGACCATATCGTCAGCCGAGGAGGAATCAGCGGCCGGCGGTGTCGGGGCCGGCTGAGCGTCGTTCGCCGGTGGCTGAGGCTCGGCATTATCTGCGGCATGGTTGGGGGTGATACGCTCCGGCACGGATTCCGTGGCGGCGTCGATCGGAGCCTGTTCGGACGCGGATGGCGACGGTACGGCAGATGTGGGAACGGTGTCCGGGGAAGCGGTGCCGGGGCCAGTCTGGACGACGATGGGCCGTGTGGGGTCCTCGTCCACGGCGGAGTCCGTGGCCTGCGGTTCCGGAGCGGACGTCGAGGGGCCGTTAGACGTGGGCTCCTCGGTAGCGGATTGCGCGGCACCCTCAACCGGCGCAGCGTCAACCCGGTCGGTCGGCGTGGTGTCCGGGGATGAGGGGAGCAGCGACGTGTCGCCAGCCTTCGGTGCGATATGCTGCGCTGGTGCGACCATATATTCGCTCCTTACGAAGATGATGCCGGAACGGCGGAAGAAAAACTCCCGAATGCGGATGAGGATACGGTAGACCCTTGAGAGATCGCCGCCTTCTTGCGGGGAAAACTCAGTACGGGGATCGTTCGGCGTCATCGTCACAGGTCTGCCAGCAGATCGTCGGGATCGCCGGTGCGCCTCATCCTCTCATCGAAGTCACGGAAGAATGCGTCGTCAAGCGTGCCGGCACCGGACTTGATCGACGATATCGAATACTGCACCGCATCGATGAACTTTTCGATCATGGCGATGGATCTCGAAGGATCGGAATCGATGTAGTAGTTGCCATGGTTGCCGCACTGGTATTTCGACAACTTTCCTTCGGCTTCCTGGCAGACGCCGATGCTGATGAAATTCGGCCGGTGTTCGAAATCGTCGGCCGAGATTTTGCTCCACCATTCGTTGATGCGTTCGTCATCGTCACCTTCGGGCTTGCCGTCGGTCAGGAAGAACACGACCGGCGTGTTCACCTGAATCTCAGCCAGCGAAGCCTCTCGCTGCAGATTGTCCATACGATGCTTGAGTTCGTCGTACAGCAGGTGGAAGGCTTCGCTGTAACGCGTCTGCCAGTTGGTATCGAAACGATAGTTCTTGTACCGAGTGAATTCCTGATATTTGCACAAAGGGATGGCGACTTCCGCCGTCTCATTGAAAGGGATCAACTCCAAGCGGATGCGGCTCTGCAGTGTCGGCTTGGAGTCGCAGATGTCGATGATGGCGGGCAGCAGTTGGTTCGCGGCGTCGATGCGCGTCGCGCTGGTCTTTGAGGAGTCGGTGTTATCGGCCGGTCAGCCCATGGACTGGGAAGTGTCGATCAGGAAAAAGAGCGGAAAAATAAATTTGTCATTGACGATACGCATGGTACTGGCTCCCTTCTCTACCCGCGCCGCGGCATGCGGCGCCTGTGGCGCTTATCGCGGCGCCAGACGCTGACAATCGGAGAGCCCGAAGGGGCCAGTCGTACGACTATGGCTCAATATATCACGGTGCGAGCAGCGTACGGGGGAGTGTCGCCGCACTTCGGGCGCCTTCACGGCATCTCCATCATTAGTCGCGCGTCCGGTTCCCGATCAGAGGCGTGATGTCGCCGATGCTCCCGGAATCAAAAGTAAAAATGTCGTAGTCGCGTTGCAGGTTCATCCAGAATTCGGGGGTCATGTCAAATGCCTTCGCGAGCCTATGCGCCATAGCCGTGGAAATGCGGCGGCGTCCGTTGATGATTTCGCCGACCGCCGTTTCGGATACGCCGATGGCTTTGGCAAGGCGATAGTTGCTGATGTGCATCGGCTCCAAGAACTCTTCCTTGAGAATCTCCCCGGGTGCACTGACATACGGGTTAGCTGTGGTAGTCGTCGAATCGGACATCATACGCCTCCTTGGTTTCGTCGTTCCATCGAAAGACAAGGCGATATTGCCTGTTCACCCGGATGCTCCAGTAACCTGCCAGATCTCCTTTGAGGCGTTCGAGCATGTTGCCCGGTGGAACCTTGAGATCGCGGAGCGAATGTGCCGCCTTGAGCATTTGAAGGCGGCGGGCGAGTTGCCGCTCGCAACCGGTCGGATATCCCGGCGGGTAGGGGCCGCCATACAGGAAATCATTCAAGGCCTTGTCTCGTGTGGTTATGGACATGATAGTATCGCATTCCGTTAGTAACGTCAAACGTTAGTATCGTGATTGTGGTACAGAACCAATGGTGCTGGCTCCCCTCGCTGAGGGGAGCCAGCATTCGCGGCGCTAGCCGGCGAACAGGCGGGAGGCCTGGGCTTCGGCGTCGGCGTAGAGGGTGGAGGCCGAGGCGAGCGCGCGCTGGATGGACTCGAGCGAGGCCTCCATCTGCTGCTGCGCGGCGCGCCATTGTTCGGCCACCGAGGCGAATTGCGTGGCGGCCGAGCCGCGCCACACGCCCTGCAGGGCGTTGAGATTCGCGTACATGCCGTTCACCGCCTGCCTGATGGCGGCGACGGAGGCGTTGACGGCTGCCGATGAGGACTGGATCTGCTCGGAATCCACTTGATACTGCGGCATGATCGTTCCTTTCCAAGGTGATGTTGTGCGGTTGTGCCGGCGGCGGACCTCTTGGCGAAGCCGACCGCTAAGGTGGACGATATGACAGATCGCGAGAACGGATACGGAAAATCGGCCTCTGTGGTCGAAGGTTTGCGGCACGGCGTGTTGCCAGTGCTTGCAGTGTGTGCGATGGTGCTGGCGGTGGCGTTCGGGGGTGCGTATGCTCCGATGGCGCTGGCCGACGACGGATCGGGCACCGGCTCGTCCGGCGATTCCAGCGTCACGGATCAGGGGACCTCCACCTTCACCGACGACATCACGGACACCAACAATCTGCTGGGCGCCGACCTGTCGGCCGTCACCGATGCCATCAAGAAGACCAAGCAGGACACCGGCGTGACGGTCAAGCTCATGTACATTCCCTCCTTCGGCACCACGGACAAGCCGGCCAAGTGGGCCAGCGACGTGCTCGAGGCGCTCAAGCCCGAGCACAACACCGTGATGATGGCGGTGGCCTCGGAGGACGGCAATCTGGTGGTCGCCGTCTCGTCGAACTCCGACGAGTGGCTGAAGAAGCAGCAGACCGTCGACGACCTGTCGAAGGTGGCCACCGATCCGCTGCTCAAGGACACGCCCGACTGGGCCGGGGCGGCCACGGCGATGATGGACGAGATCGCCAAGGTGAAGCAGACCTCGACGTCGTCGTCCACCGTGACCGTCGGCATCGTGGTGATGGTCGCGGTGCTCGCGGTGCTTGTGGTGATCATCGTGGTGACCGCGATCATCCGCAGCCATCGCAAGAAGAAGGCCCGGAAGGGCAAGGCTCGCCGCCGCCACAAGGCGCCGTCCGCCAAGGGGCGTGCATCCGCGCCGGCCGACACCTCCGCCGATTCCGCCGCTGCTCCTGCAGCCGCTCCCATCGCCGATGAATCCGCAGCCGACGCCGTGCCGGACGCGCAGGTTCCTTGGTCCGTTACGCCGGCCGACGAAACCCCCGAACGCCCCGAAACCGCCGTCCCGGCGCCGGAATCGGACCAGCCGGACGACTCCGGCGTGATTGTTCCGTAAGATTCAGTCGGTATTCAGGAAACCCTCAGACAGCCGGGACATGCTGGGAGCCATGAGTAAGTCTATTGAAGCATCGATTGTTGTCGTCGACGACGAACCCTCCATCCGGGAACTGCTCGTCGCATCCCTGCACTTCGCGGGTTTCGAGGTGGCCACCGCGGCTTCCGGCTCCGAGGCCATCGAGGTGATCGAAAAGACCCAGCCCGACCTGATCGTGCTGGACGTCATGCTCCCGGACATCGACGGATTCACCGTCACCCGCCGCATCCGCCAGGAAGGCGTCGATGCGCCGGTGCTCTTCCTCACCGCCCGCGACGATACGCAGGACAAGGTGATGGGCCTGACCGTCGGCGGCGACGACTACGTCACCAAGCCGTTCAGCCTCGAGGAGGTCGTCGCCCGCATCCGCGCGATCCTGCGCCGCACCCGCGAACAGGTCGAGGACGACCCGGTCATCCGCGTCGGCGATCTCGAGATCAACGAGGACTCCCACGACGTCTCCCGCGCCGGTCAGCCGATCGATCTGAGCCCCACCGAATACAAGCTGCTGCGCTACCTGATGGACAACGAGGGCCGCGTGCTCTCCAAGGCGCAGATCCTCGACCACGTCTGGCAGTACGACTGGGGCGGCGACGCGGCGATCGTCGAATCCTACATCTCCTACCTGCGCAAGAAGGTCGACGGCATCGAGGTCGATGACGGCAACGGCGGCAAGCGCAAGGTGACCCCGCTGATCGAAACCAAGCGCGGCATCGGATACATGATCCGCGAGCCGCGGGCCGCACAGGGCGCATGACCGGCATGGGCAATCCGTCCCCGAACGGCGCCTCGCCGAACCCGGGGCAGGCGGCCGGAGCACAGGAGACGCAGTCGGAGCAGCAGGCGCAGCAAGCGCCCCAGCCGGCGCAGGGCTCGCCGCAGCCCGCCGCCCCCGAAGCCAAACCGTCGTGGTTCTCCAGCCATGTGCGCCGCCGCGTGGACGCGATTCCGCTGAGCACCAAGCTGGTGGCGTGCATCGTCGTGCTGCTCACCATCGGATCCTTCGGCCTGTCGTTCTCGATCCGCCAGCTGGTCGGCAACTATCTGCTCGAAAAGGTGGACAAACAGCTGATCCAGCAGCGCGTGCTGGTGGTCAACGGCAGCGAGCTGCTGCAGCAGGCCGACAACAACAGCCAGGCCTCGCTTGGCCTGAACGAGTACTACCTGCAGATCCGTGATCTGAACTACAAGGTCTACCGCACCCCGCTGCCGGCCATCGTCATCCAGGACGGCGTGACCTCCGAGCCGGTGCTGCCGGCCGACGGATCCATGGGATCGGTGGAGCTTGGCGTGCCGTTCACCACCACGGCACTGGTGAAGACCACATCGCCCAACGCCGACCACGCCGCGGTGGCGTCCGCGCGCTCGCCCTGGCGCGTTCTGGCGCTGAAGCTGGTCGACAAGGACAACAATCCGAACGGCTACGCGTTCATCGGCCTGTCGCTGAGCGACGTCATCGACACCGCGGACACGCTCACCCGGTATTGCACGATGCTCGGCATCGCCATCGTGCTGCTCGGCGGCGTGATCGGCACGATCGTCGTGCAGGCCACGCTCGCCCCGCTCAAGCGCATCGAAAAGACCGCGGCGAAGATCGCCGCCGGCGACCTGAGCCAGCGCGTGCCGAGCGCGCCGGAAAACACCGAGGTCGGCTCGCTGTCGGCCTCGCTGAACGCGATGCTGGCGCGCATCGAGCAGAGCTTCCACGAACAGCAGGAGACCACCGACAAGATGAAGCGGTTCGTCTCCGACGCCAGCCACGAGCTGCGCACCCCGCTGGCCGCCATCCACGGCTATGCGGAGCTGTACAAGATGCAGCGCGATTTCCCGGGGGCGCTCGAGCGCGCCGACGAGTCGATCGAGCACATCGAGGCTTCGAGCACCCGCATGACCGTGCTCGTCGAGGACCTGCTGTCGCTGGCCCGCCTCGACGAGGGCCGCGGCATCGACATCACCCAGCAGGTGCCCCTGACCTCGCTGATCTCCGACGCCTCCGACGACCTGCACGCGCTCGACCCCGAACGCGGCATCAGCGAGGGCGTGCTCGAGTTGCGGCCGGCCGAGGGCGACCTGCCCTCACGCTTCGTGTTCGTGCCCGGGGACATGCCCCAGGTGACGCTCACCGGCGACGGATCGCGCCTGCGGCAGGTGATTACCAACATCGTCGGCAACATCCACCGCTACACGCCGGCCGACTCGCCGGTGGAGGTGTCGGTCATCGTGATGCCCGCGTCGATCAGCCCCGAATCGCTGTCGCGCATGCCCGCCACCGAGACGTCGATGCGCCACCTCATCGAGGCCATCGAGGTCGGCCAGTCCATGCAGGTCGGCATGAACTACGCGATCGTGCGGTTCTCCGACCACGGGCCCGGCGTGCCGGCCGAGTCGCGCTCGCAGATCTTCGAGCGGTTCTACACCGCCGATCCCTCGCGCGCGAGGGAGAAGGGCGGCACCGGCCTCGGCATGGCGATCGCGCAGTCGGTGGTCAAGGCCCACCGCGGCTTCATCTGCGCCACCGGCACCGATGGCGGGGGGCTGACCCTCACCGTCGTGCTGCCAATCGCCCCCGTCGAACCGCATGTCGTGACGGCCGCGGACGGCGCGGATCGCAGGAACCGCACGAGCAAGACCGATCGGAAAACCCCTAAGCCCGACAAGAAAACCAAGCAGGTCTGAACAGACCTTGGGGTAAACTGATAATTTGGTTGATTCGGATAGGCGATTGGCCTGCGATGCAGTAGTGAGGTGTGATTCAGATGCCCAGCGGACGTGTGCGTTGGTTTGATGCGAACAAGGGATACGGCTTCATCACGAACGAGGCCGGCGCGGACGTGTTTCTTCCCGCCGTCGCCTTGCCGGATGGCGTGACCACCCTGCGCAAGGGGGCCAAGGTCGAGTATTCCGTCGTCGACGGCCGCAAGGGGCCCCAGGCGATGGGTGTCCGCCTTATCGAGAGCGCCCCGTCGATGGTCAAGGCCACGAGGCCGAAGCCTGACGACATGGCGGCCATCGTGGAGGATCTGATCAAGCTGCTGGACTCCGCGGGCAACGGCCTGCGCCGCCACCACTACCCTTCGCAGGCCGACAGCAAGAAGCTGGCCACGCTGCTGCGCGCGGTGGCTGACAACTTTGACGTACAGGACTGAGATATATGCCCGAAACGACACTGGATCCCGTATCGATCGCACGGGCGGTCGCCCTTGACGTGGCGGATGCGCCCGATCAGGTCGGCGATTTCGTCGAGGCGATCGAACTTGACGACCATGTGACGGATTTCCGTTTCGTCTGCGCCACCAAGGGGTATGAGGGGTGGCAGTGGACGATCACGTTGTACCACGACGTCGAGGCGGAGCACTGGACGGTGAACGAATCGTCCCTGATTCCCACCGATGCCGCGCTGCGCCCGCCGGAATGGGTGCCGTGGAAGGACCGTCTCGAGCCTACCGACCTGTCGGTCACCGATGCGCTCGGCACCGATCCCGACGATCCGCGCCTGGAGACGGGCCTGGATCTGGCTCAGGCCGCCGTGGCGGAGGTGTCCGAGGAACCGGCGGCGGAGGAGAAAGACGCCAAGGCGCAAGCCGATGCGCCGGTCGCCGCGTCCGGCGACGCCGCTGCGGCCGATACGGCGCCGGCGCCCGCTCCGGACGCGTCCGGCGATGCGGCCGACACCGCGGCCGACGGCGATGCCGATGCCCCGGCACCGACCTCGCAGGAGGATATCGCCGATGCGGTGAACGAATTCGAACTGTCGCGCCGGCATGTGATGAGCCCGCTCGGGCGCGCCCAGACGGCGAAGCGCTGGTATGAGGGTCCCCGCGGTCCGAAGTCCCTGTCCACCAAGACCGCGGACGGCAACATCTGCGCGAACTGCGGCTTCTTCATCCAGCTCAAGGGCGATCTGAACCTGATGTTCGGCGTGTGCGCGAACAAGTGGAGCCCCGACGACGGGCGCGTGGTGTCCGTGGATCACGGGTGCGGCGAGCATTCGGAGATCGAGCCGCCGGAGCCGACGCATCTGTGGGTGCAGTCCAAGCCGGCGTACGACGATCTGCACATCGACGTGGTGGCCCAGGCGCCTCGCGAGGAGCGGGGGCCGGTCGAGCTCATCGAGCAGCTTGAGGCCGCCGGCATCGAGATCCCCGAAGGCGCGATCGTCCTCAGGTCCCAGCTGCCCGAGTGATCGCCGCGCACGTTGCCTGTCGTTCAAACGTAAGGGGCTTCCCTCAAGCGAGGGAAGCCCCTTGTTCGTATTAGTCGTGAATTTTGGCTCCCCTCAGAGAGGGGAGCCAAAATTCATGTCCCGGGTATGCGCGGTCGCTCAGTGCACCACGGTGAGCGTGCACTCGGCGAGGTTGACGAGTTGCTTGGACACCGAGCCGAGGAAGTGCGCGTCGAATCCGGACAGGCCGCGCGACCCGACCACCAGATGGCTCGCGTAGCGGGACGCCGAGATCAGCCCCTTGGCCGCGGAGATGTGGAAGGCGTGCGAGCGGATCTCGACGCCAGCGTCGAGTATGGTCTGCGCCTCGCTCTCCACCATGGCCGCCAGCACATCCTCGGCCCGCTTCTGCCCCTCGTCGATCGGGGCGATCGCGTTCTCGTAGCCCGCGATCGTGCCGAGATCCTTCAGTTGCCAGCAGAACAGCACATGCAGGGGCAGGTGGTGCACGCTCGCCTCATGGATCGCGAACCGCAGGGCGTGCCGCGAGGTGTTCGATCCATCCACGCCAACGACCACCGGGCGGTGGTTCTCCTCGGTGTCCGGGCGGGCGAACCCGACTGGGGCGTTGCCGGGCGTCAGCGCGTTGGCGATCGCGTCCTGCATGCTCTCGTCCTCGTCGTTGAAGATGCGCACCACGGTCACCGGCACCTTCGCCTCCTGCACCAGCGACGCGGAGAACGAGCCGGTGAACCAGCGGGCCACGCGGCCGAGCGAGCGGCGCCCGACCACCAGCTGCTGGGCGTCGTGCCCGATCTGCAGCAGCGCGGACGCGCCGGACGCGTGCACCGAGGTGAGCGTGACGTTGTCGGTCGTCAGGTCCAGACCGGCCACGGCCTCGTCGACCCACGACTGCAGTTTCTCGACGATGCTTTGGCGGGTGCGCTCCCAGGCCTCGTCGCTGTCCGGTTCGGAGCCCATGTCCCACGATCGGGTCCAGCCGTACACGGCGTTGACCCGCTGCCCGGTCAGCTGGGCCTCGCGCAGCGCCCAGCGCAGCGCGGCGAAGGATTCGTCGGAACCGTCGACCCCGACCATGATGTCGGCCATGGTTCCATTGGATGTGTTGTCGGTCATGATGTCCTCCTCCACGAAGAGCCGATACGTCCAGCATATCGTCATTCGTTGCGTCTAGAGCGCAATTCGGGGGCGAAACGTCATAAACGTCACCGCGAATCGGTAGAGTGTTGAAACGACTACCAAGAGTGGAAGGACAAGCATGTTCGAACGGTTTACCGACCGTGCCCGGCGCGTGATCGTGTTGGCGCAGGAAGAGGCTCGCACCCTTCAGCACAACTACATCGGCACCGAACATCTGCTGCTCGGCCTGATCCGTGAGGGCGAAGGCGTCGCAGCGAAGGCGCTCGCCGCGAAGGGCGTGACCCTGGAGGACACCCGCAAGCAGGTCGAGGAGATGATCGGCAAGGGCAACGCCGCACCCAACGGCCACATTCCCTTCACGCCGCACGCCAAGCAGGTGCTGGAGCTGAGTCTGCGCGAGGCGCTGCAGCTGGGGCACAGCTACATCGGCACCGAGCACATCCTGCTCGGCCTGATCCGTGAGGGCGAGGGCGTCGGCACGCAGGTGCTCATCAAGATGGATGTGGACTTGGGCGAGCTGCGCAGCGCGACCATCGATATGATCCGCGGCAATTCGGCCACGACGGACGCCGGCAAGGGCGATCTGGCGAACGCCGGCGGTGTGCAGGACAAGCGCAGCCAGACCGGCTCCGCGATCCTCGACCAGTTCGGCCGCAATCTCACCGCCGAGGCCGCCGAAGGCAAGCTCGACCCGGTGATCGGCCGCAGCAAGGAGATCGAGCGCGTGATGGTCGTGCTCTCCCGCCGCACCAAGAACAACCCGGTGCTGATCGGCGAGCCCGGCGTCGGCAAGACCGCCGTCGTCGAGGGCCTCGCGCAGAAGATCAACGCGGGCGACGTGCCCGAGACGCTGAAGGGCAAGCAGGTCTATTCGCTGGATCTGGGCTCCATGGTGGCCGGTTCGCGCTACCGTGGCGATTTCGAGGAACGCCTCAAGAAGGTCCTCAAGGAGATCAAGACCCGCGGCGACATCGTGCTGTTCATCGACGAGATCCACACGATCGTCGGCGCCGGCTCGGCGGACGGCGCGCTCGGCGCCTCCGATATGCTCAAGCCGATGCTGGCCCGCGGCGAATTGCAGACCATCGGCGCCACGACGACCGACGAGTACCGCAAGTACATCGAGAAGGACGCGGCGCTGGAGCGTCGTTTCCAGCCGATTCAGGTGCACGAGCCGACGATCGCCGAGACCATCGAGATCCTGAAGGGCCTGCGTTCGCGCTACGAGAACCACCACAAGGTGACGATCACCGACGGCGCGCTGCAGTCCGCGGCCGAACTGTCGGCCCGCTACATCCAGGACCGCAACCTGCCCGACAAGGCCATCGACCTGATCGACGAGGCCGGCGCCCGCTTGCGCATCAAGCGCCTGACCGCGCCGCCCGAGCTCAAGGAGCTCGACCAGAAGATCGCCAAGCTCGCGGGGGAGAAGGACGAGGCCATCAAGGGCCAGGACTTCGAGAAGGCCGCCGAGCTGCGCGACAGCCAGGAGAAGCTGGAGGCCGAGCGCAAGAGCAAGGAGGCCTCGTGGCGCGAGGGCGGCTCCGACGTCAAGATGGTCGTGGACGAGGACGTGATCGCCGAGGTGATCTCGAACACCACGGGCATCCCGGTGTTCAAGCTCACCCAGGCCGAGTCCAAGAAGCTCATGAACATGGAGTCCGAGCTGCACAAGCGCATCATCGGCCAGGACGAGGCGGTCTCCGCGCTGTCCCGTTCGATCCGCCGCGCCCGCGTCGGCCTGAAGGATCCCAAGCGCCCGGCCGGTTCGTTCATCTTCGCCGGCCCCACCGGCGTGGGCAAGACCGAGCTGGCCAAGACGCTCGCCGAGTTCCTGTTCGACGACGAGGACGCGCTCATCCGCGTGGATATGTCCGAGTTCTCCGAGAAGTACGCGGCCTCGCGCCTCTTCGGCGCGCCCCCGGGGTACGTTGGCTACGAGGAGGGCGGCGAGCTCACCGAGAAGGTGCGCCGCAAGCCGTTCTCCGTCGTGCTGTTCGACGAGATCGAGAAGGCCCACCCGGACATCTTCAACACGCTGCTGCAGGTGCTGGATGACGGCCATCTGACCGACGGCCAGGGCCGCAAGGTGGACTTCAAGAACACCATCATCATCCTGACCACGAACCTCGGCACGCGCGACATCGCGAAGGCCGCCAACACGGGCTTCAACCTCGGATCGAACAACGAATCGAGCTACCAGCGCATGAAGGACCAGGTGTCGAGCGAGCTCAAGCAGCAGTTCCGCCCCGAGTTCCTCAACCGTCTGGACGACATCATCGTCTTCAGGCAGCTGACCGAGCCGGAGGTGCGCCAGATCGTTGACCTCGACGTCAAGCAGCTCAACGACCGCCTGTTCGACCGCCACATGTCGCTCGAGCTGACCGACGCGGCCAAGGACCTGCTCGCGCAGAAGGGCTTCGACCCGCTGCTCGGCGCCCGCCCGCTGCGCCGCGTGATCCAGCGCGACATCGAGGACGCCATCTCGGAGAAGATCCTGATGGGCGAGCTCGAGGACGGCCAGAAGGTGACCGTGGACACCGAGGGCGACAACGTGCTCGACGAGGAATTCACCTTCAAGGGCGAGGACTTCGAACAGCCGAAGCCCGCGGAAGGCGCCGAAGGCGATGCGGCCGGCGATGCGGCAGCCGCCGGTGCTGAGGACGCCGAGGCCGAGGCGCCTGCCGGCGACGACCAACCCAAGTTCGTGTCCGCATCCGATGCGGCCGCCGGCGACAGGACCGAAACGCCGCGCCAGTGACGCGACCCGGTCCGGCGGCATGAGCCTTGCCGGATATGGAAGAAGCTCCCCTTGTGGGGAGCTTCTTCCATATCCGGCATTACTTTTTGGCTCCCCTCTCTGAGGGGAGCTGTCGGCGTAGCCGACTGAGGGGGAGCACGCGCGAATCGGCTTAATATCAAGCGTTCGCGGTAATCCTCCCCTCAGGCCGCTACGCGGCCAGCTTCCCTCATGGAGGGGAGCCAAACACAGTACAAGGATGAATGAGGCGGCTTCCTACCGCACCTTGCCGGTCTGGTAGTTCTCCAGATGCGGGCCGATACTGCCGACCACGAGCCGGCGCTTGTTCGCATCCCACTCGTAATAGACGCGGATGAAGTTGTCGCGGCGTTCGTTGCCGCCGCTTTTGAGGTGCTTGAGCATCACGTAGGTGCTGCCGTCCGGCGCGGTCATCCTCCTTTTGCCGATCAGCTTGTTGTCCTCCTTGGTTTTGGCTCCTTCCGAACTGGCTAGGGTGATGGCCGCGTTGACCGTGTTGTGATCGGTGAACGTGTTCTCCGGGTTGCCTCCCGCATACGTGCCGTCGTAGCACTGGTAGGCTGCACAGCAGCTCCATGCTCTGCCACAGCAGCATCGGCATTGCCCGGCATTCGTCCAGGGATTTCCATGCCCTGTCGAGGATTTCGATCCGGTCGGCATACTTGCGCTGGAAGAATTCGACGATCGCGGTATAGCTGCGCTTGTTGCCGCTCATGGCACGCACCAGACCGGTCGTATCCACGGCGCCGGACTGGTCGGAGTCGTTCTGGTACGCCGCGTCCATGCGGATCTGGTCCAGCTGGATGCGCAGGTTGTCCCGGTCCTGTTCGAGCCGGTCGTTGTCCTGCTCCAACTCGTGTATCTTGAGATTCGCCTGTTCGAGCCGGTTCTCCGCCTCCTCGCCGTATTCGGCGAGTTGCTGGGCGTCGTCGCGCTGCTGGGTCAGTTCTTTGATGCGCGTCTTGAGCTGGTCCGTGTCCTTCTCGGTCTTGTCGGGCTCCTCGCTTGGCGCATGCTGCATCAGTTCCAGCAGCTCGGTCTGTTCGTCGAGCTCCTGCTGCAGGCGGTCGCGCTGCGCGGCGATATCGTGCTGCGTCTGGTGGAAGCGCTCCCGAGCCTGCGACAGTTCGTCCTGCGACCGGCGGATCTCGTCGCGCAGCCTGAGCCGTTCCTGCTTGGCCTTGAGCGAATCGGTGGTGAGCCATACGTCGCTCTCCAACGGATTGATCGCGCGCGCCAGCGTGCGGCGCAGCAGCAACAGTGCCGGATCGGTGAGGTCGGGCTCCCCGTCGTAGCCATGCAGATCGCGGTAGGAGCATATCTGCGTTTCGGACAGGACGGGGTGACGGGTGGCCTCGCGCCGGAGCGTCTCGGCGTCGTCGGCCATCGCCGGGAACGGGAAGAAGACGCGCAGGCCGTGTTCGGGGAACGCGAAGGAGTCATCCGGGGCGCATCCGCTCAGCAGGCCGAGCGAGTCCGCATCCCGTGCCGTGACGACCATGGCGTTGGGAAACAGAAGCTCGGCGAGCGAATCGATGTCGACGATGGGGCGTCCGGTCTGCGAGTCGTTGCCCAGGGCGACGATCGGGAAGGACCGCTTCGGGTCGCAGGCCAGCTCCCAGAACTCCTTGGGGGCGAGATCAGCGGTCAGGATCATATCGGATTCGTCGGCCTGCCTGCCGTCCTGCGGTGCGCCGGGTTCCCGGTTTGCGGTCCCGGCTCCGCCGGCGGTGACGATCGCCTTCATATAGCGCACCGGCATGCCGGAGACGGTCACGTTCAGGTTGCGGTTCGACGCCAGATACCGCACCGGTCGGGGGACATTGGGCGTCGGCACCGGTTCGGTGACGCCCAGGAACCCGGGGCGGTCCAGGTAGGAGACCGATATCGTCAGCAGGGGATTGACGGTGCGGTGGCGCGCCTCCTCGCCGGTATCCGGGTGCAGCGTGAACCCGAATTCGGTGTACCAGGTGCGCGGGATGACCGTCATGCTCGGGCCGCCGCGTTCCAGTCCGATGTCCTGCTTGTCGATGCCGATCGGCTGCTCGACGATCCGGCACGCCCACTGCGCCACGTTGCCGTCCTCGTCCTGCAGCGATCTGGCGGTGACGATCACCTTGGTGTTGCCGGTCTGGTAGCGCAGCACGTTGCCGTAGACCATGAGCCTGGACCAAACGCCGTAATCCCACAGATCCGTGATGCCTCCGGAGGCATCGGCGTTGATCATCGGCACGGCGCCGGCGTAGCGGGCCTTGTTCTTGAGCCAGATGCGCACCGTGTTGACGATGGTCCACAGCAGGCTGTTGGGTTTGGGGAACCGGCCCGGTTCGACAAAGCTCACGGAAACCTTTGACTTATAGAATGGCGTCGCTCCAGGCAGCATATCCGTCTCCCATCTCTTCTCTTCTGTGGCGCATGCGCGGCGTGCATGGTGATTCTCATTACAGCACAACGGATGTTTCGCCGCGCGCCGAGGGCCGCATACGGCGGTTGGCCGGAACATCGACGTATGGCTCCCCTCGCTGAGGGAGCTGCCGGCGTAGCCGACTGAGGGGAGCGTATGCGAATCGGCTTGGTTCAGGCGTTTGCGTCAGTGCTCCCCTCAGGCCGCAAAGCGCCGGTCTACTGGAAGTTCTTCGCGCGCGCGTTGAAGAAGACGTCGGCGGCCTTGCGGAATCTGTCCCACAGTTCGCCGTCTTCGGAGCCCCCGGCGCGGCCGGCCTTCTTCCAGCGGTCCATCAGGCCGTTGAACTTGCGAGAGGTCTCATCCCATGCGGTGGAGTTCTTGAGTCCCTCGGCCTCGGCGACGATCGCCTCCTAGGCGCCTTTGGCAGTGCTGGCGGTATCGGCTGCCGACGTGGTGCTGGCGCTGGTGGCGGCGCTGATGGTGGATAGGGATTGCCGGATGTTGTTCATGTCTGATTGGAAGGTGTCGAGCATACGGCGTATGTCCGCGTCGGGATCAACGTCGTTCCCGGTGTCGGTGAGTTGTTTGATTGGTCCGGGTATGGCGTTGATCGCCGTGTCGGCCTGCGGGTGGGTCTTGTGGCACAGTGACAGGATGGTCACGGGGATGTCGTCCGAGTCGTCGCCCAGCAGCAGGCGGTTTTGGGCGACGACGTACCATATGGCCTGGCATTCGGGTGCGGCCGGGTGGCTGCCGTCGTACATGCGTTGCGGTGTGGCCAGTTGTTCGGGGGACAGTCGGTTCCAGTCGCTGAAGAAGATGCTTGCCGGCGCCCCGGAGATGATCGTATGCGCCGTGCTGTTGGTGATGTAGAGCGCGGTGATGAGGTCCTTGGGGGCTAGGGTGGTGCGGATCAGTTCCTCGAAGCGTTGTTTGACGGACGGCGAGTCCAAGTCCTGGGGGTCATCGAACAACACCACCCACACGGACGACACCGTGCTAGCAACCACACTCATACACGCGCTCCTTATCGGTCAACTGGGATAAGCGACTCCGCCGTCGTCGGACGGTCCGCGGGAGAGCGGCGATAACGGAACGGGCAGCGTACCTGCGGTCCGCGGGGTGCGGCGACCGCTGATACGCTGCCCGCTCGTATCGTCACCAACCAAGGGTGAAGACTACTTGATGGCGTTGAGCCACTGCTCCTTGGTCGCCTTTTCGGCTTCGAGCTTGGCCTTCTTCTTCGGGTCGGTCTCGGCCTCGATCTTGGCGCTCAGCTCCTCGAGCTGCGCGTTGAGCTGCTCCTCGAAGCTGGACTTGCGGGCGTCGGCCTCGGGATCGGACTTCTTCCACGCGGCGTCCTCGACGGCCTTGATCTGCTTGTCCACGGCGTCGAGGCGGCCTTCGATGCGGCGCATGTCCTCGCGCGGCACATAGCCGATCTGGTCCCACTCCTCCTGAATGGAGGCGAGGGCCTCGCGGGCCTTTTTCGCCGCGGCCTCGTCGGCCACCGGAACCAGCGCCTCGGCCTTGGCCAGCAGGGCCTCCTTGGCGGCCAGATTCTCCCGCTCGGAGGAGTTGGTCTGATCGCGGTCGGCCTGGCGCGCGTTGAAGAAGGTGTCGGCGGCCTCGCGGAACTTGGCCCACAGCTCGTCGTCCTCGTTGCGCCCGGCGCGGCCGGCCTTCTTCCAGCGGTCCATCAGGTCGTTGAACTTGCGGGAGGTCTCGCCCCATGCGGTGGAGTCCTTGAGCTCCTCGGCCTCGGCGATGATCGCCTCCTTGGCCGCCTTCGCGGTGTTGCGCTCGTTGTCGCGGGCCTGCGCCCACTTGCGGCGCGACTGGTTGAAGGTGGTGCGGGCGGCGGAGAAACGCTTCCACAGCGCGTCGGCCTCGGCCTTGTCGATGCGCACGGTGGTGCGCTGGTGCTGCTGCCACTGGTCGAACAGGGAACGGAACTTGTCGGCGGTGGAGCGCCAGTTCGTGTTGTCACCCAGCGAGGCGGCCAGCTCTTCGGCCTTGACCACGATCTCGGTGCGCTCGGCCACGGCCTTGGCCACGGCGGCCTTGCGGGCCTCGGACAGCTCGGCCTTCTTGGCCTCGCCAGCGGCCTTAAGGCTTTCGAACTGCGCCTTGAGCGCGGCGATGTCGCCGACCACGGCGGGCTCGGCGGTCTCCTCGGCCAGCGTCTTGAGCGACTCGTCGATCTCATGCGCCTTGACGTTGCTGGACTTGAGGCGGCCGGCCAGCAGGTTCAGCTTGCCCTTGAGATCCAGGTAACGGCGGGCGTACAGGCCCAGCGCCTCTTCCTTGGACGTGTCGGGGAACTGGCCGACCTCGCGCTCCGTGTCACCGTCCTTGACGAAGACGGTGCCGTTGTCGTCAACGCGGCCGAACGCCTCGGCGGCCTTCACGTCCGCGTCGGTGTACGAGCCGGTGGCGGGCGCCGGGGCGGCCACATGCTGGGCCGGCTTCTTGGCGAACGCGGCGGGGGAGGGAGCGTGAGGCTTCGGCATGCTTGCCGGTGTCGGCTGCGAGGGAGTGGCGCTGGCCTGTTCCTCATGAACAGGCGCCGCTGCCTGTTCGGTGGTTACGGTGGTGTTTTCGGTGTCGGTGACGTTCTCGTCGGCCATGGCCAGCTCCTTAAGCTACAAGGTGGTAGAGAGGCTGCGTACGCCGCGTTTCCGATGCGGGATCGGACTCGCGTTTTCCGCAACCTCCCTTATTATAGGGAACCGTGGCTAAAGGCGCATCTATTTCAGGATTTCCAGAGTGGCTCCCCTCTGAACGTGTTGTGGAGCAGCGTGTCATCGACACGCTCCGTAGGGTGTTCGAGCTCAATGGCTTCATAGGCATTGAGACGCGTGCTGTTGAGCAGGGTTCGAGCCTGCTCAAGAAGGGCGAGACCAGCAAGGAGATTTACCTGCTGAGCCGCCTGCAGGAGGTCGGTCAGGAGAACGACACTCCGATCGAGGATCGCCTCGGTCTGCACTTTGATCTGACCGTGCCGCTGAGCCGGTATGTGGTCGAGCATTCGGGCGATCTCGCCTTCCCGTTCAAGCGCTGGCAGATCCAGAAGGTCTGGCGTGGCGAGCGCCCGCAGGAGGGTCGTTTCCGCGAGTTCGTGCAGGCCGACATCGACGTGGTCGGCAACGGCGACCTGCCCGAGCACTACGAGGTCGAGCTGCCGCTGGTCATGGTCTCCGCCCTTGAGCAGCTGCGCGCGTACGGACTGCCGAAGGCGACCGTGCACGCCAACAACCGCAAGCTGTCCGAAGGGTTCTACCGCGGGCTTGGCCTGAGCGACGTCGAAGGCGTGCTGCGCGAGATCGACAAGCTCGACAAGATCGGCGCCGACGAGGTGGCCAAGCTGCTCGTCGAGACCTGCGGCGCCGACGAGGCGCAGGCCAGGGCCTGCCTTGAGCTGGCGGAATTGACCGCCGCCGACGGCAAGGAGCTCTCCTCCAAGTTCGACGCGCTGTGCGAGGCGCATGGCATCGCCGCCGATTCCGAGGCGTACCAGCTGGCTCGCCAGGGGCTCGACACGTTGGCGATGATCGTCGACGAGGCGGCGCGCATCCGCCCGGGCGCGGTGATCGCCGATCTCAAGATCGCCCGCGGACTCGATTACTACACCGGCTCCGTCTACGAGACCTTCCTCGACGGCGCGGCCTCGCTCGGCTCGATCTGCTCAGGAGGCCGCTACGACAATCTCGCCTCGCAGGGCAGCCGCAAGTACCCGGGCGTCGGCCTGTCTATCGGCCTGTCCCGGCTGGTGTCCTACATGCTGCACTCGGCCGGCGCGCACGCGAGCCGCGTCTCCCCGGCCAGCGTGCTCGTCGCCGTGTGGGACGAGGAGGACCGCCCCGCGTCCAATCTGATCGCGAATGCGCTGCGCGCCCGCGGCATCGCGGCCGATGTGGCCCCGACCGCCGCCAAGCTCGGCAAGCAGATCAAGTACGCGGACAAGCTCGGCATTCCCTACGTGTGGTTCCCCGCGGACAAGGCCGGCGAGGGCGCCGGCGACGAGGTCAAGAACATCGTGACCGGCGAGCAGACCGCGGCCGATGCTCAGTCGTGGGAGCCGGATACTGTGTATGCCCAGCAAACCGTGGAAATCTAAGCGGCGATAGCAGCAGTTCAAGCAACAAGAAAGAGGAAGCATGAGCCAGACGGCTTACAGAACACATCATGCCACCGACGTGACCGAAGCGCTCGTCGGCGAAAAGGTGACGCTCGCGGGTTGGGTCGACCGTCGCCGTGACCATGGCGGCGTGGCGTTCATCGATCTTCGCGACAGCACCGGGCTGGTGCAGGTCGTGATCTACGACGAGGACATGGCCCGTCCGCTGCGCTCCGAGTTCGTCATCCAGGTGACCGGCGAGGTGCGCCTGCGCCCGGACGGCAACGAGAACACCCATCTGGCCACCGGCAAGATCGAGGTCGTGGCCGAATCCATCGAGATTCTCGCCAAGTCCGACGCGCTGCCGTTCCAGGTGTCCACCGCGCTCGAGAACGAATCCGAGAACAAGCTGCCCGGCGAGGACGTGCGCCTGAAGTACCGCTACCTCGACCTGCGCCGCCCGTCCATGCAGTACAACCTGAAGCTGCGTTCCGACATGGCCAAGGCCGCCCGCCACGCGCTCGAGGACATGGACTTCACCGAGGTCGAGACGCCGACCTTCATCAAGTCCACCCCTGAGGGCGCTCGCGACTTCGTGGTGCCCGCGCGCCTCGTGCCCGGTTCCTGGTATGCGCTGCCACAGTCCCCGCAGCTCCTGAAGCAGCTGCTCATGGTCTCCGGCGTCGAGCGTTACTACCAGCTCGCCCGCTGCTACCGCGACGAGGACTTCCGCGCCGACCGCCAGCCCGAGTTCACCCAGCTCGACATGGAGATGGCGTACGTCGACCAGGAAGACGTGATGGCCACGGCCGAGAAGGTCATCGCCGCGATCTGGAAGACCGCCGGCTACGACGTGCAGCTGCCGATCCAGCGCATCACTTGGAAGGATGCGATGGACAAGTACGGTTCCGACAAGCCGGATCTGCGTTTCGGCAACCCGCTGGTCGAGCTGACCGACTACTTCAAGAACACGCCGTTCCGCGTGTTCCAGGCCCCCTACGTCGGCGCGGTGCTCTTCAAGGGCGGCGCTTCCACGCCTCGCCGTCAGTTCGATGCGTGGCAGGAGTGGGCGAAGCAGCGCGGAGCCAAGGGCCTCGCGTACGTCTCCTTCACCGAGGACGGCGAGCTCAAGGGACCGGTCGCCAAGAACCTGTCCGACGAGGAGCGCAACGGCCTGATGGAGGCCGTCGGCGCGGAACCGGGCGACGCCGTGTTCTTCGGCGCCGGCTCGCGCGAATCCGCTCAGCTGCTGCTCGGTGCCGTGCGCGTTGAGCTCGCCCGCCGCGAGGGACTGCTCGACCCGAAGAAGTTCGCCTTCACCTGGGTCGTGGACTTCCCGCTGTTCAAGCCCACCGACGATCCCGACGACGACGATGTCGCCGTCGGCCACTCCAAGTGGACCTCGATGCACCACCCGTTCACCATGCCGTCCAAGGATTGGATCGACAAGTTCGACCAGGATCCCGAGCACGCCATGTCCGACTCCTACGACATCGTCTGCAACGGCGAGGAGATGGGCGGCGGCTCCGTGCGTATCCACCGCGACGACATCCAGAACCGCGTGCTCAACGTCCTTGGCATCTCCAAGGAAGAGGCCGACGAGAAGTTCGGCTTCCTGCTCGAGGCCTTCAAGTACGGCGCCCCGCCTCACGCGGGCATCGCCCTCGGCTGGGACCGCACCGTGTCGATCCTCGCCGGCGCGGATACCATCCGCGACGTCATCGCCTTCCCGAAGGCCGGCGGCGGCCGCGATCCGCTCACCGGCGCTCCGGCCCCGATCTCGGCCGAGCAGCGCGCCGAAACCGGCGTCGACTACGACCCGGACGAGGAGGAGTAAGCGGTAAAGGCTGCCGGGTAGCCGGTAGCCGATAGCCGGTATTTGCGGTATGGGCCCTTTCTCCACCAGCGGTGAAAGGGCCCATACCGTTTTTGCGTGTGCTGGGGGTTTGAGGGTTTTACGGGTTTGTGGTTTTGTGGGGTCTTGGGTTTTGTGGGGTCTTGGGTTTTGTGGGGTCTTGGGTTTTGTGAGATTTTGGGCTCTTTTGAGATCTTAGGTTTGTGAGGACTCATTAGATTTTGTGAGGACTTATTAGTCTGCATACGTTTCCCCAATGTGGTGTCTATGCGCGGTGGAGAAACGACCATACTGGTTTCTCCACCGCGCGATAAGTCTTCCACGGTGCGGTGGCCCTTCCACGGCGTGATAATTCTTGCACCGCGCGGTAATTTTTCCACCGCGCGGTCAGTGTTTTTATGGGATTCGCGTTATTCCGCCGTTTTTGGTTACCGCGCGGTGGATGTTTTACCGCGTGGTGGGTTCTTTACCTCGTGGTGGAGGAACAACCATGCGGTGGGACATTACTCCGCGGTGGAAGCGTTACAGGGGGAAAAAATCTTTGCCGCGTGATAGCAGCTTGTGATGCAGCAGAAGTTTTGTATTGTGACGAAAGGCTTTACACAGTGATGGGGGTCGTAGCATGGCATCCACGCGCGGTGGAGAACATGCCGCATTGTTTCTCCACCGCGCATTAGAGCTTCCACGGCGCGGTAATTCTTCCACCGCGCGGTTAGCGATTTTGCGGGATTCGCGTTATTCCGCCGTTTTTGGTTACCGCGTGGTGGGTGCTTTACCTCGTGGTGGAGGAACAACCGCGTGGTGGACGGGTTACCGCGCGGTGGAAGAACAGCCGAGCGGTGGGCGCGATCATGCGAGGAAGTTTAGGCCCTTTCAGGGTCGGACTCGTGCGGTTGACGCGGACGATGGTACTTTTGGTATTTTGCGTGTTCGCCTTTGCGGGCATTGATCGCCAGCCGCTGATCCGCCAGTGATCGGTATTGCATTTGCGGCCTGCCTGGCAGCGCCGTTTTCAGCGCGCCGGCGACCTCCGACGCGAGAGCGCGCTGTCTGGACCCATTCCACAGGTCATCGGCGAACACCTCGAGGACGGTCCAGCCCATTTGGCGCAGTCGCCGGCGTTTATGCTGATCCCGGAGATACTGCTGCCGAAAGCGCCGATGATGGTCGCCATCGTATTCGAGAGCGATCTGATGCTGTGGATAGGCCATGTCGACAACATAGTCATATCCGGTTTGCGGATCGGTAATGGCATGGCGTGTTTGCGGCACCGGCAGGCCAAACTGCAGTAGAACCAGTCGGGTGTGTGTCTCCTGAACGGAATCCGATGGCTGTACAAGTCGCAGTGCCTCCTCGCATCGGACCCGTCCGGTGACACGGCTCAGCGTGGCAAGCCTCTCCGTGAATTGCTCGACGGTATAGCCGCATCGTCTGATCAGCGATTCGGCCAGTATCACCAATTCGGTCAGATCGAGATACCGTGCGAACTGTATCCACACGTCTATGGGATGCATGCAGGTCACGCCGTTCGGAAACGTGTAGGTGCCGAATGGCTGGCTCCAGATGCGGAAGTCGATCTCCTTGCATGAGGAGCGTCGTTGCTCGCTGGCGACCGTCACATAGAATTCCTTGCGCGGTAGCGTACTGCGCGCGGGCGGTTCGACTCCGCAAAGCTCCAATGCCGTGAACAGCGAAAAGCAGATCCGCTCCGTACGCATCCTGCCCAGCAGATTCCAACAGGCCGCGCTCTTGGCAGCGGCTTTGGCGCTGAGATCCTTGCGCACGTAGTCATTGATTTCGCCGGGGTTGGGCGCTTCGCTGTAACCGTTCATGCGGCGAGCGTAGCGTACCGCGCGGCGGCACGATGGCGAAAACGATAAATGGGGATAACTCGGATGTAGCGAAAGCGGTTATCCACCGGCATGTCGTCTCGTTGGCCGAGTCATCCACATGGTTCGGGCGTGTCGCTTTCACCGATGATCAGCGTATCTGCCCGATGCATGGGATACGGATTCGGCGGAAGGATCCGTGGAGCTGCTTGCGGATGCCGGTGTGTCAGGCGCATGATGGATGAGTGCTGACGATTGGAATCGTGGATAATGACCGTTTTGCGCTGACCATGCTGGCGCAGACGGTCGGTCGCGCCGTGGCCGGGGCCAAGGTGGTTTGGGCGGTCGAGTTCGGTGCGCTGGCGCTGCATCATTGCGTGTATGAAGGCGATGATGCCATGCCCGACGTGCTGCTGCTGGACATGTCGCTGACTGATATTCCCGGTCCGGACGTATGCCGTCGTATCCGTGAGGCGCAGGATCGGACCGCCATACTGTGCATCACGTCGTATTCGCTGGAGCATTACCGCCGATCCGCCATCGAAGCCGGCGCGCAGGGGCTGATCTCCAAAAGCGTCACGCCGCGTGAATTGGCCGAAGCCATAGGCGGGGTTGCGCGCAACGGTGCGTTCGGTGAGGGGTTCATGACGGCTCAAAACGCGAAGGAAGCGCTATCCGCGGCCAGCCGGCCGGCTGCCGGCCTGTCAAGGCGCGAGAAGGAGGTGTTGAGATTGTATGCGGCGAACCTCGGCACCGAGGAGATCGCCGCCAAGCTCGGTATCAAGGCTTCCACCGTTTTCGTGGTCATGAAGCACGCGAAGGCCAAACTTGGCGTGGACACGCGATCCGAGGCGATACGGGTTTTCCTGGCGACGCATGCCGCTTAAAAAGGGGACGGTGACGAGCGATCCACCGCGCGGTAAAGAATCCACGGCGAGGTAATGCTTCCACGGCGCGGTTGACGAATTTATGGTATCCGCGCCATTCCGCCGTTTTGCTTGCTGTGTGGTGGAGGATCTACCGCGTGGTGGAGAGGTTCCCGCGCGGTGGAAGTATTACCTCGCCGTGGATTCTTTACCGCGCGGTGGGAAAGACGCTATCGCATCATGAAGGTGTTCCCTCATGATGAAAGCATGGGAAACGACTCATGAGTGCTCATCTTGGGGAAGCAGCGGGTGCCATGATCGCATTGCCTCATGATGGAAGTATCAAAAAGTTTTGGATGTACTTGTCTCGGGAAGCAACAGGCGCCATGAATGCGTCGCTGTATGACGGAGTGCGCGGCGGAAGCGCGGCGGCGCGCCGGGCGTTCCCGGATTGCCCGTCACTGGAGCTAATACGGTGTGGCTGGCTTACGGTCGTTGCGGGGACTCAAACGGGCTGTATGCCAGCGGGAATCCGGGCGGTCATCGCCCATTGGCCGGAGGAATCGTCGCCGCTGGTCCGGATATCGACGCCCATGCGGCGGTATCGGTCCAATCCGCTGCCGAGTCCAAGGCCTGATCGCCCGCCGCCCAAGGGCGTATCGGCGGTCGTGACGATGACGTCGTCGCCGTCGCCGGCGATGGACACCACATAGCCATGGGCGGGATCGCCATGCTTGGCGATATTGGCATAAGTCTCGCCGAGCAGATCGGCCAACAGCTCGGATCCGGTCTTCGACAGCGCCGGCAGATGTGCCGCCAGCGTCGTCTGCCCGTCAAAGCCCAGCGCCCGCAGTCGTTCCTCATGCGTGTCGATACGATCGATGAGGGCTTCGGCCGCGTCGGCGCTTGGATCGGGGAGCGTGCCGGCAGCAGCAAGATGAGGCCGTGCGCTGGGCTGCGATACGGCATGGCCGCCGTGCCTTGCGACTGCATCGGGGTCGCCGTCAAGCGCATCGATGACCTGATGCGTATCGTCGAGTGCCTGTTCGATGATGCCGCGCAGCTCACGGAGCTCATCCACGGTCACGGTCCGGTACGTCGCTGTGCCGGAGACGGCGGAGGCAACGGAGATGTCGAAAACTCCGGAACCACTAGGGTCGGCGAGATCTTGGACCGTGATGGGATGAACGGGAAGGGACGCCGCCGGCGCGGGGGAGCGGGTCCCGGCCTCGTCGTTCGCCGTCGTTTTAGGGGGAAACCCGTCGGCGGCATCGTCGTGCGGCGCCGCAGACCGCTCGATATCGCGGTCGATGCGCATGATCGCATAAGCCAGATCATTGGAGATCCGGTCGTGCAGGGCGCGGGCGATCCCGTCGCGCTCCGCCTCGCGGCGGTCCCGCTCGGCCTGCCGGGCCCGGTCGGCCTGCCAGCGGGAGATCATGCCGATCACCACGGCGAACATGCAGTAGGCGAACGAGACGACCACCGAATCGGACAGGCCCAGTCCGAACAGCACCTTCTGGTCGACGAGCAGCGCGGACAGTCCGAGCAGCGCCGCAAGCAGCGCCATCGCGCGGCCGTCGCGCCAGATGACGGCCACCGCCGCCACCATCGCCAGCGTATACGAATACGACATCGGGAACGGCGAGACCAAACCGACGCAGTACACCGTCGTGACCAGCCATGCGCCGGTCTGCGGCATGATCGCGAGCATCGGCAGCGTGCCCAGGGCCAGCAGCGGTATGAGCAGATACGAGGTATGGAAATTGACGGCCGGCCAGCGCAGTGCCGCCTCGGCCAGAATGCAGCAGGCGATGGCGGCGCACGCCAGGAGCATCCTGCGGGATGCCGGCGTACGCCAATGCGGAACGATGATGCGGTGCATGGCCATGCCGTCATTGTCCCACCGCGCGGCCGTACCAAGCAAGGCGACGGCGGGCTGTCTCGTGCATGGTTGGTTGGTCCTCCCGCTGGATGGATACCCTTGCGGGCTGCCCATGGCGGTGCGCGGAGTGTGTGATGCCATAGCGCCGGGAGGTGGGGTTCGGCACAGGAGAGTGATCGGATGCTTGCCGTTGCGGTGGTTACGGTTACGACCACCCCCAGTCGGCTCCGCCGACAGCCCCCGCCAGCGGGGGCGTGCAACGTCACCGTGACGTTCGACCACGGATATCCGCCGACAGACGAGCAATCAAGCTGCGGACGCAACCCGTCCTTGATCGCAGGACGAGCTGCATGCGCAGCGGCCTGAGGGGAGGATTCCCGAGAACGCCTGAATCAAGCCGCTTCGCGGCCAGCTCGTCCGCGATCAAGGACGGCCTTACGGCCGCAGTTTTATCTGCCCACAAACGCCTCCGGCGTTTGCTTCACGGCTCAGCCTCCAGGAGGGGAGCCGGAACTACTCAGCGAATTAATGACGCAGGATACCAGGCAAGACACCGCATACGATGCCGTGCGCGAGGCCGCGCCGGAGGGGCGATAAGCGGCTATAAACAATGCGTATAGGAGATAGGCGCCGTCACCGTCTCCGCAACGGTATGCTGGAGCGCACATCGCCGCAACGGGCGTTGCGATTTTTGCGGATGGGGGATGACCATGGCTTTGGAATTGCTGGACTGGCATGACGGCGACCTGCTCGCCGCACCGGTGCTCAACGCGCTGAACGCGCTGATCGCGGCGGGCACGCCGGAGAGCAGGATACTCGGCGTGACCCTCAACAGCGACGAGGAATCGGACACCGACCTGTGGTGTCCCCGGTACGGCGTGCCGTTCGCGTCCACCGGCAACGTCGTGGTGGTCCACACGCACAAGACTCGCAAGGCCCCGCCGGATTTCGCGGCGGCGTTCGTCACGGCCGACACCCGTGCCGACCTCAACGGCGTGGTCAAGCACACGCTCGAGGTCTCCAAGGTGAGCTTCGCGCCGATCGACGCGGCGGTCGAGGCCACCGGCATGGAATCGGGCGGCATGTCGCCGATCGGATTGCCCGCGCAGTGGCCGCTGCTGGTGGACCAGCACATCCTGTCGGTGCCGAAGCTGTACATCGGCTCGGGCATCCGCCCGTCGAAACTGGTGGTCGACGGCGCGATCTTCGCCGACATCCCCGGCGTGCGGTTCGTGTCGGGGCTGGGCCGTCCCCGAGCCGAGCTCTGAGCGCACGGCCTCCTTCCGCAATGTGGGCGCGGGCATGCCTGTCGGCGCCGGGCGGTAACACGCTGCCGTTATACTGACGGCTTATGTCCGAAAAGAAAGAAGAAACCGCAGCCGCGCGCCCGATGGCGCCGCTCGTGCCCGGCAACGAGAACGCCGGCCACCCCCTCGTGGAGCTGACCCATGTCGAAAAGCATTTCGGCGACCTGCACGTCCTCAAGGACATCAATTTGACCGTCGACAAGGGCGAGGTGCTCGTGGTCGTAGGGCCCTCCGGCTCCGGCAAATCCACGATGTGCCGCACCATCAACCGCCTGGAGACCATCGATTCCGGCGACATCCGCATCGACGGCAAGGCCCTGCCCCAGGAGGGCAAGGAACTCGCGAACCTCAGGGCCGAAGTCGGCATGGTGTTCCAGTCGTTCAACCTGTTCGCCAACAAGACCATCCTCGACAACGTGACGCTTGCGCCGATCAAGGTGCGGCACATGGACAAGAAGGAGGCCGAACAGCTGGCCATGGACCTGCTCGCCCGCGTGGGCGTCGACTCGCAGGCCCGCAAGATGCCCTCGCAGCTCTCCGGCGGCCAGCAGCAGCGCGTCGCCATCGCCCGGGCGCTCGCCATGCGGCCCAAGGTCATGCTCTTCGACGAGCCGACCTCCGCGCTCGACCCGGAGATGGTCAACGAGGTGCTCGACGTCATGGTCGAGCTCGCGCACGAGGGCATGACGATGATCTGCGTCACCCACGAGATGGGCTTCGCGCGCAAGGCCGCCGACCGCATCGTGTTCATGGCCGACGGCCGGATCCTCGAGGAGAACACGCCGGACGAGTTCTTCGAGCATCCGCGCACCGAGCGCGCCAAGGACTTCCTGTCGAAGATCCTCACCCACTGAGATACGGGGATTCGCGATATGACTGTTACCAACACTTTCAAACGGAAGGCCTGCCGCGTGGTCGCCGCGCTCGCCGCCGTGGCCTGCACGCTGTCGCTGGCGGCCTGCGGGCAGGACGAGAGCGGCAAGATCCGCATCGGCATCAAGTTCGACCAGCCGGGCCTCGGCTTCAAGAAGTCCGGCACCTACGTGGGCTTCGACGTGGACGTGGCCAAGTACGTGGCCAAGAAACTCGGCTACTCCGAGGACGAGATCGTCTGGAAGGAGGCCCCGTCCAAGCAGCGTGAGGCCATGCTGCAGAACGGCGACGTGGACATGATCCTCGCCTCGTATTCGATCACCGACGAACGCAAGAAGGCCGTCTCCTTCGCCGGCCCGTACTTCGTGGCCGGCCAGGACCTGCTGGTGCGCAAGGACGACCGCTCGATCAAAGGTCCCGAGGATCTCAATGGCAAGCGCCTGTGCTCGGTCACCGGCTCGACCTCGGCGGCCACCGTCAAGGAGAAGTTCGCCTCCGAGGTGCAGCTCATGGAGCAGCCCGGCTATGCCGAATGCGCCACCGCGCTGTTCTCCGGCATCGTGGACGCGGTCACCACCGACGACATCATCCTCGCCGGCCTCGCCTCGGCCTCGCGCGGCAAGCTCCGGGTGGTCGGCAAGCCGTTCACGCAGGAATACTACGGCGTGGGCATCAAGAAGGGCGACACCCAGCTCGCCACCAAGATCAACAACGCGATCGTCGACATGATCCAGGACGGGTCGTGGCAGCGGGCGATCACCGACAACACGGCCGGCACCTCGTACACGCCGAACGTGAAGTACAACCCGCCGACCCCGAACGAAGGAGAGGAGTAAGGGACATGGACGGATTCATCCAGCTGTTCGGCGAATACGACATTCTCGGCGCGTTCCTCGTCAACATCGAGCTGACCCTGTGGTCGGCGCTGTTCTCGATGATCCTCGGCGTGGTGCTCGTCATGATGCGCATCTCGCCGATCTCCTCGCTGCGCGCGGTCGCCGGCGCCTACGTCGAACTGTTCAAGAACCTGCCGCTGACCATCATCATGGTGTTCATGGTGCTCGGCGCCTACGCGCAGCTGAAGCTCAGCTTCTCCGACACCTTCGCCGTGAACTTCTTCTGGCTGGCCGTCACCGGCCTGAGCCTGTACACGGCCGCGTTCGTGTGCGAGTCGCTGCGAAGCGGCATCAACACCGTGCCGCTCGGCCAGGCCGAGGCGGCCCGCGCGCTGGGCCTCGGCTTCATGCAATCGGCCACCGAGATCATCCTGCCGCAGGCCTTCCGCGGCTCGGTGGCGCCGCTGGGCAACACGCTGATCGCGCTGCTCAAGAACTCGACGGTGGCCGCCGCCGCGTCCGTGTCGACCGAGACCTCGTCGCTGATGAGCACGATGATCGAGTTCCGACCCGACGTGATCGTCCAGATCTTCCTGGTGTTCGCGTTCGGCTACGTGATCCTGATCATCCCGATCGGCATGCTCACCACGTTCCTGTCCAACAAGCTCGCCGTGAGGAGGTGACCCATGGCCGATACTTCGAATTCCGTGCTGTTCGACCAGCCCGGCCCCAAGGGGCGGCGCACCATACGCATCGTCAACTGGATCGCCGGCGCGATCTTCGCCGTCGTGCTCGTGCTGATCCTCCTGCGGCTGCACAACCCGCCGTACGGCGAGAACCAGCTGAGCTGGGAGCTGTGGAAGCCCGCGCTTGAAGGCGAGGCGTGGACCGACTTCTACCTGCCCGGCCTGTGGATGACCGTCAAGGCCACCGTCGTCGCCGTGGTCGGCGCCGTCGCGTTCGGCCTGCTGTTCGGCGTCGGGCGCCTGCTGCCGAATCCGCTGGTCAGAGGCGTTTCCGCGGTCGTCGTGGAGTTCTGCCGCGCGGTGCCCGTGCTGCTGCTCATGATCTTCTTCTGGCGCTGGTTCGCGTTCGCCGGGCTGCCCAGCCCCTCGTATTGGGCCGTGGTGCTGGCGCTGGTGCTGTACAACGGTTCGGTCGTCGCCGAACTCGTGCGCTCGGGCGTCGGCAACCTGCCGAACGGCCAGCGCGAGGCGTCGCTCGCCCTCGGATTGAGCGAGACCCAGTCGCTCATGCAGATCGAGGTGCCGCAGGCCGTGTACGCGATGCTGCCGGCCGCCGTCACGCAGCTTGTGGTGGTGCTGAAGGACACCGCGCTCGGCTCGATCATCATGTACACGGATCTGTTGCAGGAATCGCGCCGATTGGGATCGATGTACTTCAATATCCTGCAGACCCTGGTGATGGCCGCGGTCATCTACTTCGTGGCCTGCTGGCTGCTGTCGAGGCTCGCCGAATGGCTGCCCTCACGCATGCAGCAGCGCACGGCCGCGCCGGCCGAGCCCGAGCCGGTGGCGCCGATCGCGATCATGGACCCCTCGAACGTCAACCAGATCGCCGTGGCCAAGGAGGTCGAGGAGCTGCCGCTCGGCGGCGCGCCGCGCAAGTACCATGTGCACCACCGCGGCACCAACGCCTCGATCCGCCAGTGGCGCCGGACGCGCTACGAGCAGGGCTACGACGAGACGCATCCGGAATCGCAGGTCGACCCGTCGACCGGCGAGTTCGCGGCGTTCCTGAAGTCCGAGACCAAGGACACGGCCACGCCGAAGGATGGCGAGGAGCCCCGGAAGGACGCATAAGGCGCTTGGCTCCCCTCAGAGAGGGGAGCCAGACATTGTTGAATTAATGACGCAGGATACCAGGAAATGTCTATGGCCCTGATGTCGATGCCGATGCACCGACATCAGGGCTGTTTGCACCCTAATCATGCTCAGTACAGGCGAGTTGTCGGTGCACAATAATCGAGACCAGTGTGAATCGTGTCTGATATCGGTCGTTTTGTACCCGGTAATCGGCGCGAATGGGCACCAACGGCTCGATTGTCGCTTGCAATCGAATTCGCGGGGTTGGCATAATGGGGGCTGAAGGCAGTGGTCGGAAGCCGACAGACGCGACAACGGGGGGGCGACGTGGGCAAGGATGGCAGAAAGGCCAATGGCAAGGATGCCGGGGCCGACAAGCGCGGTATGAAGACCGGCGGCATAAGGGCCGATGCCGCGGGGGCCGCGGACGATACGGGTGCCGGCAGCCGTACGCCGGATGCGAAATCCGACAGGTCGGATGCGAAATCCGGAAAGCCGAACGCGAAACCGGGGCGGATCGGCAAGACGCTCAACCGCGCCGAGACGCAGATCGGCACCATCGAATCGAGCCTGACGGTGCCCGAACGGCTGGCCCGTGCGGCGAAATCCTCCGAACTGCTCAGCGCCGTATGGTCGTTGCCGCCGGCGCAGCGGCTCATGTTCCACCATGGCACGAGGCTCGCCGACATTGAGGGGGATTCCACGCCGGGATTCGACGGGCGCAAGGACGACGCCGAACGGTTCATCGACATCAGCTCCTCGGAGATCGCGCGCTATCAGCGGTTGCTGTACGCGAACGGCGTGAGGGGATCGCATCGCAGACTGCTCATCGTGCTGCAGGGCATGGATGCCGCGGGCAAGGGCGGCATCGTGCGCCATGTGTTCCGCCAGGGCGACCCGATGGGCATCCATTACCACGGATTCGCCGCACCCGCCGGGGAGGAGCTCGAGCATGATTTTCTGTGGCGCGTGAAGCGCGAACTGCCGCGCGACGGCTGGATCGCCGTGTTCGATCGCTCGCATTACGAGGACATCGTCATGCCGCGCGTGTACGGCACCCACCCTGAGGAGGTGTGGCGGGCGCGCTACGACGAGGTCAATGCCTTCGAACGCGAGCTGTCGTCGAGCGGATGCCGGATCATCAAGATCTTTCTCGTGGTCAGCCGCGAGGAGCAGCGACGGCACTTCCTCGGCCGGCTCGACGACCCGACCAAGTTCTGGAAATTCGACATGTCGGACCTGGACGCGCGCGACCGTTGGAACGACTATATGGCCGCATGGCAGGAGGTGTTCGAGCTCACCAGCACGCCGTTCGCGCCGTGGTATCTCGTGCCCGCCGACAGCCGGTGGTATTCGCGCGCCGTCGTCTCCGAGCTGCTGCGCACCACGCTCAAGAACATGAACATGACCTGGCCGCCGCTGGCCGCCGGCGTCGACCCGGATGAGGCGCGGCGCCGGTTGGGATGAGGCGATGGGTTCCGGCACGGCTAGTGATCTGTCTTGTACATAATGGAGTGGTTCACGCCCCCGCTGGATGGACGACTGGAGGTGGTCGGGAACATCGCCGCATCAGGCGTTCGACCACCCTCCGGCGCTACGCGCCACCTCCCGCCAGCGGGAGGAACTGCCACTCAACCATTTGCGAGACGGACCACTAGTGACGTACGTTTGGCTCCCCTCAGTCGCCTGCGGCCGTAAGGCCGTCTTTGGATTGCTGATGAGCCGGTCCGTCAGCCGCGGGATTGCTGCAGATAGGCGTTGGCCTGTTCGCTTAGGAGCTCGGCTTTCTCGGGAAGGTGCCGGCGGCGGGCGGCGTCGGCGAGAATGAGGTACAGGCGGGACAGCTGGAGTCCGTAGCCGCTGGTCTCCTTGTTTCTGGCCTGATAGAGGTCGATGGCCTGTTGCGCCACATGCTCCATCACATGCGGGGCCTCGCCGCATCTGGACAGCATGTCGGCGTAGTCGGTGAGCAGCTTGGCGTGGTCCGGCACCAGATCGTACAGGCCGCCGCTTCCGCCGTCGGCGGCGATATGGTCGGCATAGTCCTCCACGGCGTTCGCGGCCTGCGCGTACAGCAGCTGGGCGTCTCCGAACCGCCCCTGATCGATGCGCATCCGCGCAAGGCATGCTTCCGCGCGGGGCACGGCCATGCCGATCGCGTCGAGTATGCGGCCGGCGACGAACGAGGGCCGCGCGCCGCCCGATGCGATGATCTCGTTCCACCGCGGATCAGGACAATGTACAGGCCCAATGCGCGCTGGCCGATATGTATGCGAGCGGGCGGGGCATTGAGCAGGATGACGGGCAGGCCGTCTATTGGTACCAGCGCGCCGTGGGCCAGAAGGAGCCCTTCTGACGGCGGCATCATAGTAGACTCGGAACCATGGCAGACGAGAAGAACTATGGCTCGCTGGGCGCGTTGGCGCCGCGTTGGGACGAGGGCGAGCGCAACATCGACACGGACGAGATTTACGAGCGCTTCTTCGGATGGGTGGCCGATGTCAAGGGCATCGAGCCGTGGCCCCATCAGGAGGAGGCCATCATGGACCTGTTGGCCGGGGACCATGTGATCCTGAACACCCCGACCGGTTCGGGCAAGTCGCTGGTGGCGCTCGGCATGCATTTCGCCGCGCTGTGCACCGGCCGGCGCTCCTACTACACGGCGCCGATCAAGGCGCTCGTCTCCGAGAAGTTCTTCGATCTGGTCGACGTGTTCGGCCGTGATAACGTGGGCATGATCACCGGCGACACGCATATCAACGCGGATGCGCCGATCATCTGCTGCACGGCCGAGATCCTCGCCAACCAGGCGCTGCGCGAGGGCCGGCACGCCGATGTCGGCTGCGTGGCGATGGACGAGTTCCATTACTACGGCGACCCCGAGCGCGGCTGGGCGTGGCAGGTGCCGCTGCTCACCCTGCCCGACACGCAGTTCCTGCTCATGAGCGCCACGCTGGGCAACGTCGATGCGATCGCCGACAAGCTCGAGGACATGACCGACGCCGACGTCGACGTGATCGCCGACGCGCCGCGCCCGGTGCCGCTGACCTACGAGTACACGCTCGACCCGTTGGAGAAGACCGTGGAGCTCGCGTTCCGCGAAGGTTCCACGCCGATCTACGTCGTGCACTTCTCGCAGGACGCGGCCCTCGACACCGCGCAGGCGCTCGCCTCGACCGGCGTGTCCAGCAAGGAGCAGCGCGCCGCGATCGCCGAGGCGATCAAGGGCACCAAGTTCACCACCGCGTTCGGCAAGATCCTGCAGCGCCTGCTGCGCACCGGCGTCGGCATCCACCACGCCGGCATGCTGCCGCGCTACCGCCGCCTGGTCGAGCAGCTCGCCCAGCAGGGCCTGCTGCCCGTGATCTGCGGCACCGACACGCTCGGCGTCGGCATCAACGTGCCGATCCATTCGGTGGTGCTCACCGCCCTGACCAAGTTCGACGGGTCGAGGATGCGCAAGCTGCGCGCCCGCGAATTCCACCAGATCGCCGGCCGAGCCGGCCGCATGGGCTTCGACACCGAAGGGCTGGTGATCGCCGAGGCGCCGGAGTTCGAGATCGAGAACGCGAAGGCCGTGGCCAAGGCCGGCAACGACCCGAAGAAGCTCAAGAAGGTCAAGCGCAAGAAGGCGCCCGAAGGGTTCGTGGCGTGGAACCAGTCCACCTTCGACAAGCTCATCGACGCGGCGCCGGAAACGCTCGTGCCCCACATGAAGATCACCCATGCGATGGTGCTCAACGAGGTGGCGCAGGGCGGCGACGCGCGCCGCCGCGTCGACGACCTCATCGACGACTCCGCGCAGAGCCCCGACCAGAAGGAGAAGCTGCACGAACGCGCCGACGAGATCTTCCAGACACTGTTCGACACGAAGGTGATCGAGACCGAGGACCGCGACGACGGCGGCAAGGACTATTTCCTCGACGTGGACGTGCCCGAGGACTTCGCCCTCGACCAGCCGCTGTCGCCGTTCCTGCTCGCCGCGCTCGAACTGCTCGATCCGCAATCCGACACCTACGCGCTTGACGTGATCTCGATGGTCGAGGCCACGCTCGAGGACCCCAAGCAGGTGCTGCGCGCGCAGGAGCGGCAGGCGCGCGACGAGGCCATGGCCCGCATGAAGGAGGACGGCCTCGACTACGACGAGCGCATGGACAAGCTGCAGGAGATCACGTATCCCAAGCCGCTGGAGGACATGCTCACCGCCGCGTTCGACCAGTACCGCCACGACGTGCCGTGGGCGAACGACTACTGGCTGAGCCCGAAATCCGTGGTGCGCGACATGGTCGAGACCGCATCCGACTTCACCGGCTACATCGCCCGCTACAACATCGCTCGTTCCGAGGGCACGCTGCTGCGCTACCTGTCCGACGCGTACCGGGCGCTCGCCCGCACCGTGCCGATGGAGAAGCGCGACGAGCAGCTGCGCGACGTCATCTCCTGGCTGCGCGTGGTCGTGCGTTCGATCGACTCGAGCCTGGTCGACGAGTGGGAGAGCGCCGGCGGCGAGACGGACGCCTCCGAAGCCGCGGCGAATCTGGCCGCGCCGGGTACGAAGGACGCCGTGGTGGAGGACCGCCGCGGCCTGATCGTGCTGATCCGCAACGCGATGTTCCGCCGCGTGCAGCTCATGGACCTCGACAAGCCCGAGGAGCTCGGCGCGCTCGACCGGGACTGGGGCTACGGCGTGCACGAGTGGGAGGACGTGCTCGACGACTACTACGACGAGCACGAGTACGTCGGCATCGACGCGGCCGCCCGCTCCGGCAAGCTGTTCATCCTCGACGACTCGCTGGAGCAGAAGGAGCACGCGTGGAAGGTGCGCCAGATCATCGACGACTCCGACGGCGACCATGACTGGGCCATCACCGGCACCGTCGACCTCGACGCCACGCAGGAATCCGGCGAGGTCGTCTTCTTCGACTACCACGTCGGCAATTAGCGGACGGCCTAGTGGCTCCCCTCTCTGAGGGGAGCTGGCCGCGAAGCGGACTGAGGGGAGTGAACGCGGCAGCCTGATACATTAGGCGTTCTGGATATGCTCCCCTCAGTCGCCTACGGCGGCAGCTCCCCTCGGGGAGGGGAGCCTCGAACGGCGGACCGTCCTGCGGCTGGTCGAACGCATGTTCGAAGCGGTGGGGTAGAATGGGGCGTTATGAACGACAATGATCTGTTTGCGGCGAGCGACGCGCCCGAGGACATGACGCGGCCGCTGGCGGTGCGCATGCGGCCGGAAACCGTCGACGAGGTGGTCGGCCAGTCGCGCGTGCTGGGGGAGGGGTCCCCGCTGCGCCGGCTGGCGAACCCGGCGTCCAGGGGATCGCTGACCGCGCCGAGCTCGATCATCCTGTTCGGGCCTCCCGGCGTGGGCAAGACCACGCTCGCCTACATCGTCGCCAAGCAGTCCGGCCGCGCGTTCGAGGAGCTGTCGGCCGTCACCTCCGGCGTCAAGGACGTGCGCGACGTGCTCGCCCGCGCCCGCCAGCGGCTGGTGGCCGAAGGCAAGGAGACCGTGCTGTTCATCGACGAGGTGCACCGCTTCTCCAAATCGCAGCAGGACGCGCTGCTGCCCAGCGTGGAGAACCGCGACGTCACCTTCATCGCCGCCACCACCGAAAACCCGAGTTTCTCGGTCATCAAGCCGCTGCTGAGCCGTTCGGTCGTCGTCAAGCTCGAATCGCTCGGCCCCGACGACCTCAAGGCGCTGATCGAGCGGGCGCTCGAGGACAAGCGGGGGCTCAAGGGTGAGGTGAAAATCGCCGATGAGGCCGTCGACGAGATCGTCCGCATGGCCGGGGGCGACGCGCGCAAGACCCTGACGATCCTCGAGGCGGCGGCCGGCGCCGTCACCGGCGACCAGGCGCGCAAGAAGGGCGCGCGCCGGCCGACCATCACGCCGGACATCGTGTCGCAGGTCATGGATGTGGCCACGGTGCGCTACGACAAGGACGGCGACGACCACTACGACGTGATCTCCGCCTTCATCAAATCGATGCGCGGCTCCGACCCGGACGCGGCCATCCACTATCTGGCGCGCATGCTCAGGGCCGGCGAGGATCCACGGTTCATCGCCCGGCGCATCATGATCGCCGCCGCCGAGGAGGTCGGCATGGCCGCCCCGCAGATCCTGCAGGTCACGGTCGCCGCCGCGCAGGCCGTGGCGATGATCGGCATGCCCGAGGCGCGCATCATCCTCGCCGAGGCGACCATCGCCGTCGCCACCGCCCCCAAGTCGAACGCCAGCTACAACGCGATCAACCAGGCGCTCGCCGACGTGGACGCCGGCATGATCGGCCAGGTGCCGCTGCATCTGCGCAACGCCCGGACCAAGCTCATGAAGGAGTGGGGCAACCACGAGGGGTACAGGTACGCGCACGACTGGCCGGGCGCGGTCGCCCCGCAGCAGTACCTGCCCGACGAGCTCAAGGGGCGCGAATACTACCATCCCAATGACCGCGGCTACGAGCACGAGGTCGGTCCCCGGCTCGAGCGCATCCGCAGGATCCTCCACGAGGAGGACTGATCCGGTGGGAGCGGGCGCCGGGGCGGGAATGCAAGGGACGTCATCGAACCGGCCGGGCATGGCGCTAAGATGGGGTGGATTGAAGTAGACCCAAGGGAGTAGTGCGATGACGCAGGACAATGGTGCCGCGGCCGAATCCGATGACGAGAAGCTGATCATGATCGTCGACGACGATCAGGCGTTGGGGGAGATGCTCTCGATCGTATTGGAGAACGAGGGATTCCGCACCGTCACCTGCCTGGACGGCCAGCGCGCCGTCGACATGTTCCCCACGATACGCCCCGATCTGATCCTGCTCGACGTCATGCTGCCGGGGCTCGACGGCATCGGCGTGGCGCGGCGCATCCGCGAGACCTCCAACGTGCCGATCATCATGCTCACCGCCAAGTCCGACACGCTCGACGTGGTGTCCGGTCTCGAGGCCGGCGCCGACGACTACGTCGCCAAGCCGTTCAAGGTCGCCGAGCTGCTGGCCCGCATCCACACGCGGTTCCGCATCGCGCGCCCCGCGGCGGCCGGCGGCGCGGAATCGGCGGCCGAGGTCCAGCACGTCGAGCGCGGCCCGATCGTCATGGACCGGCTCGAGCACACGGCCACCAAGCACGGCCGCGACCTCATGCTCACCCCGATGGAGTTCGAACTGCTGTTCCTGCTGGCGGCCAGCGCCGGCGAGGCGATCAGCCGCGCCACGCTGCTCAGCAAGGTCTGGGGGTACGAGAACTCCGGTGACACGCGGCTGGTCAACGTGCACGTGCAGCGGCTGCGCGCCAAGGTCGAAACCGACCCGGAGAACCCACAGATCGTGCAGACCGTGCGCGGCATCGGCTACAAATTCGTCACCCCGCAGGACGCCGGCTGACGGGGAGCCCAGCATGTCGCCGTTCATCGCCCGCGTCGTCGGTCCCGTGCGCCTGTGGCGCATGGGCCGGGCCCGGGTGCGCCGGTCCCTGCAGACGCGCACGGTGATGTTCGTCGTGATCGTCTCGCTCACGCTCGCGGTCGTCTTCTCGATGGTGTCGATGGCCTCGGTGCGTTCCTCGCTGCTCAGCCAGGTCTCCGGCCAGTCGCGCAACGACTTTTCGGCGCAGATCGAGCAGGCGCAGCACAACCTGGATTCGGCCGACACCTCCGCGTACGCGCAGTACCAGCAGCTCGTCAACGATCTCGCCGCCACCCTGCAGAATGAGGGCGCCTCGAACCTGGTCGGCGTGTACGTGTGGAATCGCAGCTCGTCCGGCCGGTCGATCGTCCCCGTGTCCACCGATCCGACCTACACCGGACTGATCTCCGACGAGATCCGCGTCGACGTGGCCGGCGACACCGCCGGCAGCGTGTACTACCAGCCGGTCGCGCTGTCCGGCGACGGCGGCAAGCCCGTGCCCGGCGCCGTGCTGGGCACCACATTGCAGTTCTCCACGGTCGGCGACCTGTCGATATTCGGCCTGTACTCGTACGAGACCCAGCAGACCGCGCTGCAGCAGATCCAGACCAATCTGATCCTTATCAGCGTGCTGCTGAGCATCGTCATGGGGCTGCTGATCTGGTATGTGCTGCACGGCATCGTCAATCCGGTCGAGCGCGTCGCCGTCGCCGCCGAAACGCTGGCGGCCGGCGATCTCGACGTGCGCGTCGACGTGAACCGCAAGGACGAGATCGGCACGCTGCAGCGCTCGTTCAACGAGATGGCCGTGGCCCTCAACCAGAAGATCGACGAGCTGGAGGAGGCCGGCGCCTCCCAGCGGCGGTTCGTCTCCGACGTGAGCCACGAGCTGCGCACGCCGGTCACCACCATGAGCATGGCCGCCGACCTGCTGGAATCGCGCAAGGACGATTTCGACCCGATGACGCGCCGGACGGTGGAGCTGCTGGGCGGGCAGATCGCGCGGTTCCAGGACATGCTCGCCGACCTGCTGGAGATCTCGCGGTACGACGCCGGGTATGCGGCGCTCGATCTGGTGGAGACCGACGTTCGCGAGCCGATCGCGGAAGCGGTCGGCCAGGTGCATGACATCGCCGAGGCCCGCGGCGTGGCGATCCGGGTGGATGTGCCGCATGTGCAGGTATTGGCGCGCATCGACGCGCGGCGCATCATCCGCATCATCCGCAATCTGCTCAACAACGCCATCGATTTCGCCGAAGGGCACCCGATCGACGTGCGGCTCGCCGCCAACCGCAAGGCCGTGGTGATCGGCGTGCGCGACTACGGCGTCGGCATGAGCCGGGAGCAGTCCGAGCATGTGTTCGACCGGTTCTGGCGCGCCGACCCGTCGCGCTCGCGCACCACCGGCGGTTCGGGGCTCGGCCTGTCGATCGCGACGACCGACGCGCGGCTGCATCAGGGCACGCTGCGCGTGCGGTCGAGGCTGGGGGAGGGCACATGGTTCCTGCTGTCCCTGCCGCGCGACCCCGACCGGGGCAGCGTGCCGGACGCCGATCTGCCGGTCGCGTTCGTGGACGACCCCGACCGGATGGACGTGACCGGCGGGTTTGGCCTCGCCGACAACGGCGCGGCCGACTATCAGGACGGGTACCGCGCGAAGGCGGACGACGGGGAGGGAACGCTATGATCTGGCGGAACGGATGGAAGCGCCATGCGAGGCCGCTGCGGCGCGTTTGGCTGCGGCGCGCGGCGGCCGCGTGCGCCGTGGCGGCCCTCACCGTGCCGGTCGGCGCCTGTTCGAGCCCGTTCGCGCTGCCGACCTCCGGCGACGTGCAGACGCTCGACCCGGTCGAGCAGCAGGACAAGCGCGTCTACACCACGCCGGACGGCCCGCAGCTGGACGCCCAGCCCGAAGGCATCGTGTCGGGATTCTTCAACGCGATGCCGGCCGGAGTGCAGAACGACGGGTACCGCGTGGCGCGCGAGTTCCTCAGCGCCGATGGCGTCGCCTCGTGGAACGGCGACAAGGCGGCGACCATATACGTGGGCACCCCGGAATTCACGCGCGCGCTGCATACGAGCGACACGGCGGGGAGCCAGGGCGGCGGCGTGACCATCGAGGTGACGCTGCGCGTCGCCGGGCGGCTGGATTCGCACGGTCTGTTCACCGCCGAGGACGATGCGCAGGAGGTCACGCTCGACTACACGCTGGCCAAGGAGGACGGCCAGTGGCGCATCGTCAAGCTGCCGCAGGGCGTGGTGATCTCGGATTCCGATTTCGAACAGGTGTACCGGCAGGTCTCCGTGTACCGCGTGGACGCGTCGCATAGCGTGTTGATCCCCGATGTGCGATGGCTGGGATGGCGCAACTGGCGCACGCTCGCGGTCCGGGAGGCGCTCGACGCCCCCGCCGATTGGCTGGCCGGCGCGGCCGTCGATCTGAATGGCGGCAGGGTGTCGCTGGCGGTGAATACGGTGCCGCTGACCGACAACGACGTGCAGGTGCAGCTCGGCAGCGCGTTCGAATCGCTGAGCGACGACACCCGCGCGCTGATGGTGCGTCTGATCCGCCTGACGCTGGGCGACGGCAACGCGGAATACGGGAACGTCCGCGTGCTGGTCAACGGCGATTCGGACTACTCCGACGCGGACCGGGACCTGACGCTGGCCGTGGCCCAGGAATCGTCGCCGATCTATTCGCTCAGCGCCGGCAACATCGTGCTGCTCAGCTCGTCCAGTCCGCTGCGCGTCGGCCAGACCGCCGGATTCGACGACGCGCGGGGATTCGTGTTCACCGCGGACGGCGGCGCGGTGCTGCGCGCCGACCATGTCGTCGAATGCCTGAAATCGGACGGGTCCTCATGCGGGGAACTGTTCGAGGGGCGGCGCATGAGCACGATCGTGAAGGGGCTCGGCGGCGAGATTTGGGCGGTCGACGAGTCTCGCACCGGGCTGTACGTGTCGCGCGACGGCGTCGGCTCCCGGGTGGCGGTGCCGTGGCTGGACGACGACGCGACGATCCGCTCGCTTGCGGTCTCCATGGAGGGCGGCCGCATGGCGTTGGCGCTGGATTCGGGAATGACGGCCGGCGTTGTGGTCAGCGGCATCGTGCGGGCCGACGACGGCAGGCCGGACAGGCTGTCGGAGGCCTGCGACCGTATCTCGGCGAACGCGGACGCCGCGATGATGACGTTCTACAACGACACCATGCTGGTGTTCGCCACCGACGGTGACGGGGATGCCGGCCAATCCGCCTACCGCCAGATCGCCCCCGGCCCGAACGAGGCGCAGAAGCTGCCCTCCGACGAGGTGACCGCGCTCGCCTCCGGCCAGATCTCCTCCTACCGCCGCCTGGCCATCCTCGACGACCTCGGCATGGTCCGCTCCGTGCGAGGCTCCCTGGACGGCGCCTGGTCCGTAGCCGATTCGCAAGTCACCGCTCTTTCAGCACAGTAGTGCTGAAAGAGCGGTGAGCGAGCCGGTGAAGCGAAGCCCGGTGGGCTTCGCGCGGCTCGCCGCGGCCGTAAGGCCGCCGGGAATACAGCACAGTAGTGCTGAAAGAGCGGTGAGCGAGCCGGTGAAGCGAAGCCCGGTGGGCTTCGCGCGGCTCGCCGCGGCCGTAAGGCCGCCGGGAATACAGCACAGTAGTGCTGAAAGAGCGGTGAGCGAGCCGGTGAAGCGAAGCCGCCGACCCAGCCTTGGCTCCCCTCACAGAGGGGAGCCAGAATTAGTACACGAACTTATGGAGCGGCAATCTGTCCGTGAATGATGCTCCCCCCTGTCTCTGCAATCCCCTTAAGCGCGACAAGCGCAGCCCCCATCCTGTCGATAACACGCTGGAATCACGGGCATTCCAACGGCTCGTCGCCGTTCGCGCAATCCGCCCTACCGGCCGTTATCAAACTGTTATGCAGTCATTATCGTTTTGTTATTGGCTCGGATTGAACGCCCCGAACGTTCACGACATACTTGAACCATCGATGGCCAACCGGTCATCCACGCGAAGGAAAGACCCTTCGCAAACACAGCTCGAGGAGGAGTGTTTACATGAAGAATTGGAAGAAGGCCATCGCCCTGGTGGCGTCCGCGGCGGCTCTGGTGAGCGTTGCGGCCTGCGGTTCCGGCTCCGGCGACAACGGCGGTTCCAGCTCCGACAGCGGCAAGAAGACCGTCGGCTTCGTGGCCGTCGGCGCCGAGGGCGGCTTCCGTACCGCCAACGAGAACGACATCAAGTCCGCGTTCGACGAGGCCGGCTTCGACCTGATCTACTCGCCGACCACCCAGTCCGACCAGCAGAAGCAGATCCAGGCGTTCAACAAGTTCGTCAACGACGAGGTCGACGCGATCATCCTGTCGTCCACCGAGGATTCCGGCTGGGACGAGTCCCTCAAGAAGGCCGCCGAGGCCGAGATCCCGGTCTTCACCGTCGACCGCAACGTGGACGTCAAGGACGCCGAGGCCAAGAAGGCCATCGTCTCCCACATCGGACCGTCCAACGAATGGTGTGGCCAGCAGGCTGCCGAGTTCCTCAACAAGCAGTACCCCGACGGCGCCAACGGCCTGATCTTGGAAGGCATCGCCGGCCTGTCCGTGGTCAAGGACCGCCAGACCGGCTTCGACGAGAAGATCGCCTCCAACCAGAAGGTGCTCGAGTCCCAGTCCGCCAACTGGTCCACCGATGAGGCCAAGACCGTCACCGCCGGCCTGCTCGACAAGTACAAGTCCGACGGCGTGCAGTGGATCTGGGCCCAGAACGACGAGATGGCGCTCGGCGCCGCGCAGGCCGTCGAGGCCGCCGGTCTCAAGGGCAAGGTGACCATCATCGGCAACGACGGCACCAAGGCCGCCCTGCAGGCCGTGGCCGACGGCGAGCTCGCCTTCGACATCGAGTACAACCCGATCTTCGGCAAGGAGACCGCCCAGGCCGTGCAGGACTACCTTGACGGCAAGGACGTCGAGCCGAACATCGAGATCGAGTCCAAGACCTTCACCAAGGACGAGGCCCAGGCCGCGCTGGACTCCGGCGAGCGCCAGTACTGATCCGCCCCATTCGCCATCCACGGCCGCCGCACCAGCGCGCGACCCCCTGAGATAACCGAAAACCGCATCGAACGGTGCGCACGCGATTGCCGCATGCGCACCGTTCACCATGTCGGGCGGAAATATCACAAAACGATAACAATCCTTTCCCTGTAAGGCAGCAACATGACAGACAAGAAACCCATCGTCGTGATGAAGGGCATCACGATCGAATTCCCGGGTGTCAAGGCTCTGGACGGCGTCGACCTGACGCTGTACCCGGGCGAGGTCCACGCCCTGATGGGCGAGAACGGCGCCGGCAAGTCGACGATGATCAAGGCCCTGACCGGCGTGTACAAGATCAACGCCGGCACCATCATGGTCGAAGGCAAACCGCAGACCTTCAACGGCACGCTCGACGCGCAGAACGCGGGCATCGCCACCGTGTACCAGGAAGTCAACCTGTGCACCAACCTGTCCATCGGCGAGAACGTGATGCTCGGCCACGAGGTGCGCGGCCCCCTGGGCATCAACTGGAAGAAGACCCACGCCGAGGCCCGCAAGTACCTGGCCCAGATGGGCCTTGACCATCTCGATTCGTATGCGCCGCTCAACTCCATCTCCATCGCCATGCAGCAGCTGGTCGCCATCGCCCGCGCCATGGTCATCGACGCGAAGGTGCTGATCCTCGACGAGCCGACCTCCTCGCTCGACGCGAACGAGGTGCAGGACCTGTTCGCGATCATGCGCAAGGTGCGCGATTCGGGCGTGGCCATCCTGTTCGTCTCCCACTTCCTCGACCAGATCTACGAGATCACCGACCGCCTGACCGTGCTGCGCAACGGCAAGTTCATCAAGGAGGTCATGACCAGCGAGACGCCGCGCGACGAGCTGATCGGCATGATGATCGGCAAGTCGGCCGCCGAGCTGAGCCAGATCGGCGCCAAGAAGGCCCGCCGCGAGATCGGCGCGGGCGAGAAGCCGATCATCGCCGCCAAGGGGCTGGGCAAGAAGGGCACGATCAACCCGTGCGACCTGGACATCTACTCCGGCGAGGTCGTCGGGTTCGCCGGCCTGCTCGGTTCGGGCCGCACCGAGCTCGGCCGTCTGCTGTTCGGCGCCGACAGGCCGGATTCGGGCACCTACGAGCTCAACGGCAAGCAGGTGCAGATCTCCGACCCGTACACCGCGCTGAAGAACAAGATCGCCTACTCGACCGAGAACCGCCGCGACGAGGGCATCATCGGCGACCTGACCGTGCGCGAGAACATCCTCATCGCCCTGCAGGCGACCCGCGGCATGTTCAAGCCGATCCCGAAGAAGGAAGCCGACGAGATCGTCGACAAGTACATGAAGGAGCTCAACGTCCGCCCGGCCGACCCGAACAAGCTCATCAAGAACCTGTCCGGCGGCAACCAGCAGAAGGTGCTCATCGGCCGCTGGCTGGCCACGCACCCCGAGCTGCTCATCCTCGACGAGCCGACCCGAGGCATCGACATCGGCGCCAAGGCCGAGATCCAGCAGACCGTGCTCGATCTGGCCGCGGACGGCATGGGCGTGGTCTTCATCTCCTCCGAGCTGGAGGAGGTCGTGCGCCTGTCCGACGACATCGAGGTCCTCAAGGACCGCCACAAGATCGCGGAAATCGAGAACGACGACACCGTCTCGCAGCAGACCATCGTCGAGACGATCGCCAACACGAACGTCAACGGAAAGGAGGCCTGAGATGGCGAACGCAGCCAAGAAGGGCGAGGAGAAGAACTCCGTCCTCAAGAAACTGGTGGGCAACAATCTGACCTGGTCGGTCGTGGCCCTGATCGCGCTGATCATCCTGTGCACCATCTTCGACCACCAGTTCCTGAAGCTGTCCTGGAACACCAACACCGGCGGCCTGTCCGGCCCGCTGATCACCATGCTGCAGGAATCGGCCCGCTACCTGATGATCGCCACCGGCATGACGCTGGTCATCTCCACCGCCGGCATCGACCTGTCCGTCGGCTCCGTGATGGCCGTCGCCGGCGCCGTGGCCATGCAGACCCTGGCCTCGGGCACCAACGTGTGGCTGTCCATCCTGCTCGCGTTGGTCGTCGGCCTCGCGCTCGGGTGCGTCAACGGCGCGCTGGTCTCCATCCTCGGCCTGCAGCCGTTCATCACCACACTGATCATGATGCTCGCCGGCCGCGGCCTGACCAAGGTCATCACCTCCGGCGAGAACACCGACGCCTCCCGCGTCGCCGGCGGCGAGCCGCTGCGCTGGATGGCCAACGGCTTCGTGCTCGGCCTGCCCGTCAACTTCGTCATCGCGGTGGTGCTCGTGGTGCTGGTCGGCCTGCTGTGCCGCAAGACCGCCATGGGCATGATGATCGAATCGGTCGGTATCAACCCCGAGGCCAGCCGCATGACCGGCATCAAGCCCAAGAAGATCCTGTTCATGGTCTACGCGGTCTCCGGCCTGCTGGCCGCCGTCGCCGGCCTGTTCGCCACCGCGTCCGTGATGCGCGTCGACGTCGGCAAGACCGGCCAGGACCTCGAAATGTACGCGATCCTCGCGGTCGTCATCGGCGGAACCTCGCTGCTCGGCGGCAAGTTCTCGCTCACCGGCAGCGCGCTCGGCGCCGTCATCATCGCCATGATCCGCAAGACCATCATCACCCTCGGCATCGATTCGGCCGCGACCCCGGCCTTCTTCGCCCTCGTGGTGATCGTGATCTGCGTGATGCAGGCTCCCAAGATCCACAACCTGAGCGCCGAAATGAAACGCAAGCGCGCGCTCAAGGAACAAGCTAAGGCGGTGGCAGCATGACCTCGGCAACGGCAACCCCTACCGTGAAGAAGGCCGCAAGGAAGCGCGGCTTCAAACTCAACACGCAGATGATCCCGACCGTGGCGGCCGTGGTGATCTTCATCCTCATGATCATCATGGGCCAGGCGCTGTTCGGCACCTACACGAGCCTCGGCTTCATCTCGTCCCTGTTCATCGACCACGCCTACCTGATCATCCTGGCCGTCGCCATGACGCTGCCGGTCCTGACCGGCGGCATCGATCTGAGCATCGGCGCGATCGTCGCCATCACGGGCGTCATCGGCATGACGATGCTCAACGCGGGCGTCAACTCCTGGCTCGTCATCGTCGTGATGCTGGCCATCGGCGCCGTGTTCGGCCTGATCGCCGGCACGCTGATCGAGGAATTCAACATGCAGCCGTTCATCGCGACGCTGTCCACGATGTTCCTCGCCCGCGGCATCGCCGCCATGATCTCCACCGACTCGCTGATCGCCCCCGACAACAACAACTACGGCTGGATCGCCGAGACGATCAAGATCATCGACAACCCGAAGATCAAGAACGACCTGTCGATCAACGTCGGCGTGATCATCGCCGCGCTGGTGGTCGTGTTCGGCTACATCCTGCTGCACAAGACCCGCACCGGCCGCACGATCTACGCCATCGGCGGCTCCCGCTCCTCCGCGGAGCTCATGGGCCTGCCGGTCAAGCGCACGCAGTACATCATCTACCTGACCTCCGGCACGCTCGCCGCGCTCGCCTCGGTCGTGTACACGGCGAACATCGGCTCGGCCAAGAACACGGTCGGCGTGGGCTGGGAGCTCGACGCGGTCGCCTCCGTCGTCATCGGCGGCGCGATCGTCACCGGCGGCTTCGGCTACGTGCTCGGCTCCGTGGTCGGCGCCCTCGTGCGCTCCACCATCGACCCGCTGACCGCCGACTTCGGCGTGCCCTCGGAGTGGACCACCATCGTGGTCGGTCTGATGATCCTCGCCTTCGTGGTGCTGCAGCGCGCGGTCACCGCCGTCGGCAAGAAACAATAGCGTCGGCTCCGACGCCGATCCCTGCGGGCGCCCGGCCCTTCCCGAACCCGAGGAAGGACCGGGCGCCCGCGTTCGTCCGCACCTCCGCTACACTGTAGTGTGGCTTGACGCAGTGTGAGTATCGTAAGGGCTAATCCGGAAACAACTGGCGTCAGTCTGGACGGATCACCATGACTTCAACCACGAGCGCGACCCCGGGTTCGACCCCTTCGGACGAGCGCATCCCCAAGCGCCTGATCGGCGCGATCGTAGCCGTCGGCTCGCTGGCGTTCATCGGCATCCTCACCGAAACCGTGATGACCGTGCTGTTCCCGGAACTCATGCGCGAATTCAATGTGGACACGGCCACCGTGCAGTGGATCACCACGATCTACCTGCTGGTCGTCGCCGCCACGATGCCGCTGTCGTCGTTCCTCAACCGGCGCTTCCCGCCGAAGGCGCTGTTCGTCGCCGCCGTGGTGCTTGCGGTCGCCGGATCGGCCATCATGATCGTCGGGCACGCGTTCCCGCTCATCCTGCTGGCCCGCGTGATCCAGGGCATCGGCTCGGGCGTGGCCACGCCGCTGATGATGAACATCATCCTCGAACAGTCCCCGCGCAGCAAGGTCGGCCGTCTCATGGGCGTCGGATCGCTCGTCATCACCGTCGCGCCGGCCATCGGGCCGACCGTCGGCGGCGCGATCTCCAGCGTGCTGCCGTGGCGCGCGATCTTCGTGATCGCCATACCGATCGTGCTGTTCGTCTCCCTGCCGATCGGCCTGCGCTGCATCGAGCAGAAGCGCCCGACCGAGGACGCGCGGCTCAACCCGCTGCAATTCGTGGCGGTCGTGCTGGCGCTGAGCGGGCTGATCCTCGCGCTCAACCAGTCCGGCGTGGCCATCGGCTCCGCCGTCTCCGGAGGGTCGGCGGCGCGCCCCGCGGCCATCGCGATCGTCAGCCTGATCGTCGGCGTCGGGTCGCTGCTGTTCTTCGGCTGGTCGTCGCGCCGCTCGTTCTCGCCGCTGATCCGCCTCGGGTGGCTGCGCGACCCGGTCATGCGGCTGCATCTGCTGGCGTACACGCTGCTGCCGATCGTGGGCATCGGCTTCGGGTACGTGATCACCAACGTCGCGCAGCTCTCGCTCGGCACCTCGGCGTTCGTCGCCGGTGCCCTGGTGCTGCCCGGCGCCCTGATCGGCGCGTTCTTCGCCCCGGTCGGCGGCATGCTGTACGACCGCTTCGGCGCGCCGAAGCCGGTGCTCTCGGCCATCGGCGTGGCCACGCTCGGCCCGGTGCTGCTGCTCGTGTTCTCCATGCGGCTCACGCCGGCGCTGCTCGCCGGATTCTACTTCATTTTCGGCCTGTGCTATGCGCTCGGCTATTCGAACATCATGACCAGCGCGCTCAGCGGCATCGACCGCGCGTTCACGCCCGACGGCAACGCCGTGTTCCAGACCTGCCTGCAGTTCGGCGGCGCGGTGGGCACCGCGCTGTTCTCCACGATCCTCGGCGTGGCCCAAGCCGGCGCCGGCGAGGAGGGCACGGCGGCGTTCCGCCACGCCACCGCGGTTGGCGGGGCATGCGTGTTCGCCACGATGACCGTGCTGTGCGTGATCGCGATCGTGGCGCTGGCGGCGGCCTTCCGGATACGTGCCGCCAGGCGGTAGAAGCGGGCTGTGCGTGATTGATTGATCGATCATGCACGAGGCGGGCCGCCGGGTGTCTCGGCGGCCCGCCTCGTCATTCCACGCTGATGGATTGGCCGAGCGAATGCGATTCGCCGGGTTCGACGCGGGCCGCGTGGTCCCGGACAGCCGCGGCCTCGACGCATACGAAGTCGCGCCATTCTCCGTCCGACAGGTCCGCGATCGCATTGCCGGCCCGTTCGCCGGGATTCCACACCACGGTCTGTGGCGAACCCGATTTGCCGATGACGATCGTGCGGTCCAGCGCATCGTCGCGCAGGCGCAGCGGAGTGTCGGACGAGTAGATGCGGTCAACCATGGTCCCGTCGAAGGCGAGAGCGTCATTCGCCTGATCGCATTCGGGGAATCCGGGCCGCGTGGCGTCGAGATAGCGCGTGCCGGCCAACCCCAGCACGCGCGCCTCCGCCACGTCGCCCACACGCAGATAGGTGTGCAGCGCGGCCTCGTACTCCAGCGGGCGCTCGCCGGTGTTGGTCACCGTCAGCGTGGCCGAAAGCCGTTCGCCGACCTCGATGTCGTAGGCCGCCCGGAACCGCGAGCCGGGGCCGGAGATGATCTGCGCCACCGTGGCGCCGTCGAACTCGTCCGAGTCGAGCGTATAGCGGATATGGCGGTCGGTCAGGGACGCCTCGTCGACGTGCCAGAAGCTGGAACGGGCGAACCCGTGCTTGGGGCGCTTCGCGGCCATCGTGCCGTGGTCGTAGCCGCCGTTGAACCATGGAAAGATGATCGGGATGCCGGTGCGCAGCGCGATGCCGGGGGAGAAGGCCAGGGTTTTCGGCTGCCAGAGCACGGGCGCCTGCCCGGCCGGGGTCCAGCCGATCAGATGGGCCCCGTAGTCGCTGACCGTGGCCGATCCGTCGCCGTTGATGATATTGCGTACAACACATGCAATGTCCATGCTTGCCAAGTATACGGAAATATTCGGGCGCCGCCATGCATGCGCGGTGCCGGAGGCGCGTCAGCGGCGCGTCAGCGGCGCGTCAGGGGACGCCGATGATCTGCAGTGGCGAGTTGTCGGTGCGTGGCTTGCGAGCAAGCGCGGTTATAACGTTCCAATATGCATGCTGAAACGTGTAATCAAGCCGAGGCTGCCGACCTGCGCACCGACAACTCGACACATGTCGACATTGCCGCCGCGCGGAGCCGCCCCGAGGGCGTCCTCGCGGCGGTGATGGATGGCCGACGGAGCGGAAGGGAACCCGCAATCACGACATTGCCGGGGAATCTGTATGGTTTGTGGCCGGGTGCGTTGGGCCGGTGGAATAATGGCCTCCATTGCGCGGTCCCGGCCCGAAGCGTTTTCCCATGGATTCCGCTCCGAGGCGGTGACCGTCGCCGCGCGGGCGGGGAAGGAGCCGGATATGACGGTGCTGGGAGTGGCGGAACGGGTGTTGCTGTGCTGGCTGGCCTACTCGTTCGTCGGATGGGCGTGGGAGACGATGCTGAGCGTCGTGCTGCGCAAGCGGTTCGAGGACCGCGGTGTGCTCAACGGCCCGCTGTGCCCGATCTACGGTTTCGGTGCGCTGCTGGTGATCGTACTGCTCGCCGACGTGACCAATCCGCTCGCTCTGTTCCTGTCCAGCGGCGTGCTCGCCTGCACGCTGGAGTACCTGTCGTCGTGGGCCATCGAGAAGCTGTTCCATGTGCGGCTGTGGGATTACACGGGCAAGCCGCTCAACATCAACGGGCGCGTATACCTCAACGGGTTCATCGCCTTCGGCGCCGGCGCCACGCTGGTCAAGCTGGTGGTGCAGCCGTGGCTGATGGGCGTGCTCGATGCGTGGCCGCCGTTGATGCTGCATCTCGTGGCCGGCGTGCTGTTCCTGGCGGCCACGGTCGATGCGGCGATCACCGCCGCCGGGCTGTGCAGCCTGGATTCGCGCCTGGCTCGCATCGGCGAGGAGATCGATGCGTTCAAGAGCGAGCAGATCGAGCAGATCGATACGCGCATCGACGCGGCGAACGAACAGTGGAAGGAGACCGCCGGCCGGCTGCAGGAATCCGCCGGGCGGCTGCTCGACCCGGCCGAATACGTATCCCAGTCCGCGCAATGGACGAAGGAACAGGCCGACCGTGTGCTGCGCCGCCTGAACTGGCAGCAGCGCCGCCTCATCCGCACCTTCCCCTCCATGACCTCCGTGCGCGACGCGCATCTCGCCGCCCGCATCCGTGCGCTGCTCGACCGGCGCAGGTAGAGCAACTGACGGGCGCTAGTGGCCTGCGTCATTCATTCGTTTCGTAATCCTGGCTCAGCTTCAGCGAGGGGAGCCTATAGTATGCGAACTTATGACGCGGGACACTCATCACCGAGATGCCGCGCTTTCCAGCCGTCCAGTTCGTCAAGCAGCGCCTGCTTGTCCGCGTTCGGCAGGAAGGTGGCCCGGATCGAGTTCTCGGCGAGCCGAGACAGCTCGTCCAGCGTGAACCCGACCGACGCCATCGCCTCGTAGTTCGCGGCGATATAGCCGCCGAAATAGGCCGGGTCGTCGGAGTTGACCGTGATCGCGACCCCGGCGTCGAGGAAACGGCGCAGCGGCAGGTCATGCAGGTCGTGCACCACCTGCAGGCGCCGGTTCGACAGCGGGCAGCAGGTCAGCGGCGTGCCGGCCGCGGCCAGTCGGCGCACCAGCGCCTCGTCGTCGATCGCGTGGATGCCGTGGTCGATGCGCTCGGCGTGCAGCAGATCCAGCGCCTCGGCCACGTATGCGGCCGGGCCCTCCTCGCCGGCGTGCGCCACGCAGTGCAGGCCAAGCGCGCGGGCCTTGGCGAACACCTCGGCGAACAGCGAGGGCGGGTAGCCGACCTCCGCCGAATCCAACCCGACGCCGATCAGGTCGCCGGCGCGGTGCCGGGCGGCCGTAAGCATCGCCTCGGCCGAGGCGACCGGCATGTCGCGCACGATGCACAGGATCAGCCCTCCGGTGATGCCGAAGCGTTCGCGGCCAAGACGCAGGCCCTCCAGCAGGCCGTCGATCACCGTGTCCAGGTCGATGCCGTTGCCGACATGCACCTGCGGGTCGAAGAAGATCTCGGCGTGCCGCACGCCATCGGCCGCCGCGCGTTCGAGATAGGCGAGCATGAGGTCCCGGAAGTCGTCCGCGGTCCTCAGCGTGGCCATGAGCTGGTAGTACAGGTCGAGGAAGGATTGCAGGTTCTCGAACTCGTACTGCCGCCTGAGTTCCTCCAGATCGGTCCACGGCAGCGCGACGTGGTTGCGCTCGGCCAGCGCCAGCGCCAGTTCCGGTTCCAGCGTGCCCTCGATGTGCACGTGCAGTTCCGCCTTGGGCATGGTGCGCAGGGCCTGCGACAGGTCGGCGGCGATCGCCGTGGCTGCATTGGTCATGATTCCTCCGATCCGGATGGGCGCCCGTGCTGTGCCGTGCGGTGGCCGGCCCGGACGCGGATATTGACATACCAGTGTAGTCGCTAGAATGGGCGGTGGGTGGTGACTGGAATTCACGCGCATGTCATATTGCGGTATCCCGCGATACGGCGACCGGCCATATCGGCCGACTAAGGATGAACTGTGACTTCGAGAAACGATGATGCGGCCGCCGGGCGCGCCGCTGGCGCCACGGCCGGCGCCGCCGTACGGCCGAAACTCAACTATGCGCAGACGTTCTCCATCGGGTTCGGTTTCCTCGCCATATCCGCGGCGTGGGCGCTCTACAACGCCTATGTGCCGATCAAGCTGAAAGGCCTGATGCTGCCGACCGCCGTCGTCGGCATGATCATGGGCATCGACAATTTCTGCGGGTTCACGGTCCAACCGCTGTTCGGCATCCTGTCGGACAAGGTCAGGACCCGCTGGGGCCGGCGCCTGCCGTTCGCGCTGTTCTCCATACCGCTCGGCGCGCTGTGCCTGATCCTGATTTCGGTCGCGCCGAACGTGCCGCTCACCGTGACCGCCATCGTGATCTACGCGGTGGTCATGGCCACGTCGCGCGCGCCGATCGTGGCGCTCATGCCCGACGTGACCGATTCGAGGCTGCGCAGCAGGGCCAACGGCATCATCAATTTCATGGGTTCCATCGGCAATGTGCTCGCGCTCGCTGGCGGCAGCCTGCTGTACAAGCGGTTCGGCATGTCCGCGGCGTTCGTGGCCGGGGCGGTCATCATGGTCGCCGCCGTCACCGCGCTGATGCGCCTGGTGCGCGAACCCGCCGAATTCGTGACGGCGCCCGGCGAGCGGGCTCGTCTGCCGTTCGTGTCGTGGAAGGAATTCCGCGAGGCTGTGGTGCCGCGGCTGGGATTGGACGGCGAGGCGCGGCGCAGCTTCATGCTGATCCTGATCGTGCTGTTTCTGTACACGATGGGCGGCAACGCGGTGGAGACCTATTTCACGCTGTACGCCACGCATGATCTGAGCATGGACGCCGCCACGGCCGGCGGCGATCTGGTGTGGTACGCGGTGGGCATGCTCGCGTTCGCGATTCCCGCGGGCATGATCGGCAGCCGGTTCGGCCGCCGCGCCACGATGAGCGCCGGCCTGGTGCTGTCCGCCGCGCTGTTCGTGTCGATGCCGTGGGTCGGCCGGCCGTTCATGGTGCCGATCCTCGCGTTCACGTACGGCGTGTTCTGGATCCTGGTGGTCGTCAACGCCCTGCCGTGGATCACGCAGCTCGGCGGCGTCGAGCACACCGGCGCCATGACCGCCTACTATTATCTCGCCACGTCGTTCGGCGCGGCGATCAGCCCCACGATCTTCGGCCTCATCCAGCAGTCGCTCGGCGAGTACCGGTGGATGTTCATCTACGCCGTGGTCCTGTTCGTCTGCGCGCTGGCCTGCATGCCGTTCATCACCCGCGGCGAGGCCGAGGACGTTTCCGCAGGTGCGGACTGAGCGGGCCGGAAGCGAGCTGGGAGCAGGCCGAGCCGGATGCGGCGGCGGCGCCTCCGTGGCGACGGCCGGCGGTCGCGTATGCCGGCGTATGCCGCGTGCGGACGATTGCTCGGCGATTAGTCGGCCATGCCGGGGACGGCGAGACCGTGCCCGTGCAGCAGCGTCACCGCATCCATGTAATCCGTTGCGGTCGCGCTCGGGTCCATCATCAGCTCACGCACGGCGGCGTGCCCGTTCTGATCGTCCGGGTACAGCGCGTCGGCGATCATCGCCGTGATCCGCCCGCGCGGGTCGGCCGCGGCCTGCGCCTGCCCGGATTCGGGCAGCGTATCCGACAGCTGGTCGGCCAACGGGGCGAGGTTGTGCTTGGTCGCCTCGTCGATGTCGCCCAACTGGTCGAACAGGGCGAACAGCCAGTCGCGCCGCGACCGGTCGTCGGCGCCGGGCCGCGTGCGCTCGGCGGTGGCGCGCAGCAGGCCGTCGATCGGCACGGCCGGCGTCGTCGCCGGGCCACGGTGCTCGCGGTTGTCGGCGATATCGCCCATAAGATGCTGGATCTCGCATTCGTCGCGCACGATGGTGGATGCGGCGTAGGCGGTCGCGATCGCGTCCGCGTCGATGAACCTGCCGCCTTCGGACTGGAAGCGCACGCGCTTCGGTTCGCTGTAGTAGTGGGACATCCCGAAAGTGGCGTATTGGGGCAGCTCGTCCTGCAGCTGCTTGACCGCGTCGGCCACCTTGCGCATGTCGGCCAGCTGCTGGCGCACCACGATGGAGGCGAGCAGCGCCTTCGCGTCGGCGAGGGTCAGCGGTTCGCCGACGCGCTTGCCGTGGCCGTGATGGCCGAACGCATGCTTCAATGAGTCGAACAATCCCATGATGAGTCCTCCTTTGGATCTCCCGCGATTGGTCGGGTGCGGTATCCGTGGTCCAACTCTAGTCGCGCGGACCCGGTATGGGGCCGGAATCGCCGCAGGGCGATCATGCCGGACGGGATTGCGCACGGGTGGCGCTAGCCCTGCTCCTGCTCCTGGTCCTGCTCCGGTTCGCGGCATATCCATTCGGGATGTTCGTCGAGCAGTTTCCGGAACCATGGCTCCATGGGCTTGTCCTTGGGCCAGTTCTGCGGGTTGCCGTTTCTGTCCGCATACGCGCCGGCGTCGTAGGCGACCATCTCGATCATTGTACCGTGTGAGTCATGGCCCAGCGCGGCGATCTGCAGAGGATCGGTACGGGGACGGGGACGGCGGAACATCTGGTTGCTCCATGCAAAGGACGCCTCTTCGGGCGTGATGTGTCTGACGTCATCGTCGATGAGACGGTGATGTAGCGCATAGTTGGGGTTATGAAGAATGGAATTGTTCATATGTTGCCTCCGATCCATGGTCGCGACCACGCTTCGTAGCGCTGCCGGTAACGTCTTTCGCATGACGATAGGCGATCCGGAACCAGGCTGTCCAGCAGCAACGGGGTATGTGGTCGAAGGCTTGCGACCCTTGGAAAATGGCGGTTTTACATGCTTGATCCGCTATACTTGCAGCCAGTTGGGCACAGACGCGATCGTCTGCGAGAGGGGGAAACCATGAGTCGTGCATCCGAAGGCCCGGCGAGGTCCGTTGCGCTGATCGCGCCGTTGGCGGTCATCGCCGGGCTGATCGCCGCCGTGTTGTGCTATCACCCGGAACCGGCACGTCCGGTCGTCGCCCTGACGGTGGCTTCGGGAAAGGATGCGGGCGTTGCGGGTTCCGGGGCGCCGCCCTGCGGGAACGATGATCTCGCCGCCGTCGCGGAATCACAGGATCAGGCCATGGGCGACGCAATCGCGTACCTGCGCGTCATGAACACGACGGACGGAGCGTGCTCGGTACCGTCGGGGCCTCCGGAGCTCACGGTCGTGCGCGGCGATGAGGACCAGCATCTGCGCGTCGTGCCGGGCAACCGCCAGACCGGCGTGAGCAGCGTGCCGGATGGCGAAACCATCGTGCTGGCCCCGTTCCGGTCGGTGACGGCGGCGGTCGAATGGAAGGCGGGCCAGCAGGCCGACGCCGAAGAGAAGACTTCGATCACGCTGGCGTTCGGCGAAGTGTCCGCACTGCCCGTGCACGTCGGGGCGAACGCTGCCGCCGACGGTCTGCTGGCGACCGATCCGGGGATGGACGTCATCGTCAGCGGCTTTTCGCAGGCCGCATTGGGGCCGTTGCGCGGCGGCGACGCATCCGGCGCGGCGGAGGATGTCGATCCGGCATTGGATGAGCCCTGCATGCTGGCGAAGGATGACTCCGACGATAAGGACGATGCCGGTGGGGCGCCCGCGGATGCGACATTGACTCTGCGCAACGTCGGCCTGCACCCCTGCATCCCTCCCGCGCTGGTCACGCTGGATGAGGCCGGCTCCGGCGGAACCGTCGACGATGGCTCGCTGCTGTCGACGGCGTCCGTCTACGGGCGGGACCATGCTCTGGCCGTGGGCGGCCGGGTCTCCTATCGGGCCGCGTCCAAGGACCGGCCCAACTGGTTCCTTCGCCACTACGGGTCATGGCGGCCGGAGTCGGTCGCGCGCCTATCCATCGTGGAGTGACTCGTCGTGGAGTGACGCCGGTGCCGCCGGCCGCGCGTCGCCGGCGGGGCTACCGGGTCAGGAACGCGCGGATATCCGCGATCTCCTGGTCGCTGATCGCGTGCCCCATGCCGGGGTAGACGCGGTGCGTCAGGCGCCCGGTTTGCTCCAGCACCCGCCGTGCGGTGCGCTGGTCGTCCGCGGGGATCGTGCGGTCCTCGGAGCCGTAGGCGAGGAAGAACGCGGTCGTGCGGTCGGGGCCGAGCACGGTGCCGGACTCGCCGGCGAACGACGGGCTGAGCAGGACCGCGGCGTCGAACAGGCCCGGATGCTCCAGCGCCATGCGGTACGACAGGTACCCGCCCTGCGAGAATCCGACGAGTATCTTGCGGCGCGGTGCGAACGCCGGTCCGGCCAGCAGCGCGGCGACGGCATCGCCGACCTCGGAGCATGCGCGGCGCCGTTCACCGACCGAACACCCGTCCGGATACCAGTAGTTGCCGCCCATATACGGCCTCGCATGCGTGCCGCGGAACGACAGGTAGCTGGGCTCCGGTCCCAGGGCGGTCCGGTCCGGGCCGGCCTGGCCGCCATGCGCGGCGCCGTCCCGATCCGTGCGGTAGACGGCCTCGATGATGCGCACCATCTCGTCCTCGTCGTTGCCGTATCCATGGAACATGACGAACACGCGGTCGTCGCCGCTGCCGGCCGGACCTTCGCCGCCGATGCCCTCGATGCTGGCCGTCATCCGTATGTGCATATCGCCTCCCGAAACGCGATGCCGCTGTGGCATATGACGTGCGATCCAGCTTAGTTCATCGGCCGTGCGGGGAAGCGTGCCACGCTCGCCGATCCGCCCGATCAGGCCGGTCTGTCCACCCCGCCCGGCCCGGGCGATACGCCCGGCAACCCCGGCGCGGAGGGCTGAACCGGCGCGCGGCACACGCCGCCGGTCGGTGTGCGGTGCCATAATGATCGGCGTAATGCAGGGGAACCCGGTGACGGGTTGAGAAAGGCCGTGGGCCTGACCCTTAGAACCTGTTGGTTAACACCAGCGAAGGGAGACATAATCATGGAGTATCGTCCGTCCATCCAGCCGACCCTGTCCGATGCCGCTCAGGGCGTGCCGTCCGACGAGCCGTTCGACGCGGAGGCGTTCGGGCCGATCACCCCGGACCACCTTCCGCCGTTCGCCCGCCGCATGCGCGAGGCCGCGGATCTGGTCTGGGAGCAGGGGTACCGGCAGCCGTTCATCCGCGAGCTGGGCAACGGCACGCTCGCGCGCGAGCGCTTCGCCTTCTATCTGCTGCAGGACTACCGCTACCTCAAGGACTATGCCAAGGTGCACGCGCTGGCGCTCACCAAGACCATGGATTCCGAGATCATGACCTTCATGGTCAATGTGCAGAACGGCATCTTCAACGTCGAGTCGAAGGTGCACCGCTCCTACATGGCCAGCTACGGCGTGAGCGAGGAGGAGATGAACGCGGTGCGCCAGTCCGCGTTCGCCCGCGCCTACACCTCGAACATCCTGTCGATTGCCTACGGCGGCCAGCTGGTCGACGTGCTCGTCGCCGTGCTGCCGTGCGCCTGGGTCTACGCCGACTACGGACAGCGCCTCGCCCGCGAGTTCGCCGGCACCCTCGACTCCAACCCGTACAAGAGCTGGGTCGACATGTACAAGACCGATTCGTTCTGGGAAGGGTCGGCGTGGCTGATCGAGCACATCGAGCGCTTGGTCGAGGGGCTGTCGGAGGAGCGCAAACGCGAGCTGATCGACATCTTCGTGACCGGCGTCGAGAACGAGTACATGTTCTGGGCGAGCGCCTACGACATGCACTACTCGTGGAAGCCGGAGTGGGATCGGGGCTGACGGCCGCGGGTGCTCTGATGGTCGGTCTTGTGAATGCTTAGGCGATGAACGCCCCGCCGGGCGGGCGGTCCGATAGGTCGTTCGCAGTGGTGCACAAAGTGCATGCCCCCGCTGGCGGGGGCTGTCGGCGAAGCCGACTGGGGATGGCCGATAGCATCGTGGCATCAGCCGCTCATCCATGTGCGAAATGGATCACTGGGCTGATATGGGGAACCGCCGTGCGAGGCTGGATCTCCGTTATCGCGCCGTGGATCCCCTGACCACCAGTTCGGTCGGCAGGATCAGGGTGTGCCGGATCGGCCGTCCCTCGATCTGATCGAGCACCATCGACGCCAGATTGACGCCGAACGCCGCGAGCGGCTGGCGGATGGTGGTCAGCTGGGGCTGCATGGCGGTGGCGTCGGAGCTGTCGTCGAAACCGGCGATGGCCATGTCGGCCGGCACGTCCACGCCCTGCCCGATCAGATACTGCATGGCCCCGGCCGCGATGCAGTCGCTGCCGCACATCAGCGCATCGACGCGGTGGTCGGCGAGGATGCGGCGCGCGTCGGCATCGTGTCCGGCGCCGCCGCCCAGCGTGCCGAGCAGCCGGATGACGGCCGCACGCCCCTCCTGCCGCGTCCATTCCCCGGCCCGGACGATCAGCGACGGGTCGGCGTCGCCGCCCATCGCGTCGCGGAAGCCCCGCAGGCGCTCGTCCGAGCAGGGCAGATAATCGGGACCGCAGATATAGGCGATGCGCCGGTGCCCGCATGAGCGCAGATGTTCGGTCAGGGCGCGGGAGGCCGCGCGGTTGTCGATGTCGACCGTGGGGAAGGGGATCCTGTCGCCGTAGCCGACGCCGGAGATGGCGACGGGCGCATCGATGCGGGTGAAGACGTCGAACAGCGGGTCGCCGGTATGGAAGGAATTGAGGATCCACCCGTCGGCGAATCCGCTGGAGGCGAGGCGGGCGATGCGCCTGCCGGCTTCGGGGGAGTCGGCGATCAGGATGACGAGCTGGTAGCCGGCGTCGCCGATGGTCTGGTTCGCGTTGAGCAGGATCGTGCTGATGTTCGGGTCGGCGACGATGGAATCCGGCTGGCCGTGCACCACGAACGCCACGGTCTGCGTGCGCTGGCGCACCAGCGACCGCGCGGCGTTGTTGGGGGTGTAGTTCACCTGCCTGACCGCGTCGGCGATGCGCTCGGCCGCCTTGGCCGACACGTGCGGGTTGCCGTTGAGGTAGCGGGAGACGGTAGCGTATGACACGCCGGCCTCCGCGGCCACGTCCATGATGGTCGCCGTCCTGCGGGGCGTATGCGGCGAGCCGGGTTCCGGCGATGCGCCGTTCGGCGTCGGGTCCTCGATGGTCTGGGTTGGCATGCGCTGTATACGTCCTCTCCGCGCGGCGATGGGTCGCTGTAGGCGATTGTAGCGCGTCGGCGGCGCGCGGCTGCGAACGCGCGCGACACACTGCTGTTGTAAACCTTTACAACAGTGCTACGCTGAGTATTCGTAAACGTTTACAAAATCGTGTGACGACGGTGCGCGATAAGAAAGGACCATCCCATGCTCGCATATCAGCAGTCGACGGACGGCGGCGCGGAGCGCCTCGTGCTGATTCCCCAACCGGTGACGGTGCGCTACGACGGCGGCTCGGCGGCGCTTGGCGCCGCGATGACGATCGTCATGGATGCCGGCATCGACGAAAGCGCCCTGTTCCTGGCCGAGCAGCTGGCCGGCGAGTATCGCCGGGCCACGGGCGGCTCGGCGGATATCCGTCGTTCGGGGGCGGTGCCGGATTCGGCGGTTCCGGAAGCGGTGCGCCGGGAGCCGGACAATCGGGAGCGCCCCGGCTCCACGGGCGCGGACATGCGCGGCGCCGTGGTCACGCTGGCTTGGGACGCGGATCTCGGCGATGAGGAATATGCGATCGATGTCCGCGGGCTCGGTGAGCCGGTCGCGCCGGTCGCACCGGGCGGCGAGGACTCGCCCGCGTACCGGCGCGCCGCCGTGGAGCTGCGCGGCGGGGGACCGGCCGGGCTGCGCTACGGCGTGCAGACGCTGCGCCAGATTTTGCGCCAGTCGCCGCGCGAGCTGCCCCTCGTGCACATCCGCGACCACCCCGCGTTCGCGGTGCGCGCCTACAGCCTCGACGTCACGCGCGGCCGCGTGCCGACGATGGGCTTCCTCACATGGTTCGTCGACCAGCTCGCCTTCTACAAATACAACCAGTTCCAGCTGTACGTGGAGCACGCCTTCGCCTTCGGGGAGCTCAGCGAGGCGTGGCGCGGCACCGACCCGCTGGCCGCCGACGACATCGTGCGGCTCGACGACTACTGCGCGCGGCGCGGCATCGAACTGGTGCCGTCGCTGGCCACCTTCGGGCACATGTACATGAACCTGCGCACGCGCACGCACCGCCGGCTCGGCGAATTCCCCGATGACGCCGACCGCCCGTTCAGCTTCGTCGAACGTATGGAGCACCATACGCTCAATGCAGCCGATCCCGAGGCGCTGGCCTTCGCTCAGCGGCTGATCCGCGAATACGCTCCGCTGTTCCACTCGCGATCGTTCAACATCGGCGGCGACGAGACCTTCGACCTGGGGCGCGGCCAATCCGCGCGGACCGCCCCCGGCGCGAGCGCAGGCGAACTGTACGCCGGCTTCGTCAAGGGGCTATGCGACACCCTCGGCGAGCTGGGGCTCCAGCCTATGCTGTGGGCCGACATCGCGCTCGAATCGCCGGGGACCATGGAGCTGCTGCCCGGCAACATCACGATGCTCAACTGGATGTACGACCCCGACATCAACGAGGACAGCATCGCGGCCATCGAACGCCAGGGCCGCCGCCAGTTCGTGTGCCCGGCCGTGCGCGCGTGGAGCCGCTTCGTCCCCGACTACGAGGGCGCGTGGCTCAACACCTACCGCATGGCGTCCGCCGGGCGCAGGCACGGCGCCGAGGGCATCGTGATCACCGACTGGGGCGATTACGGCCACGTCAACGATCCTCGGCTGAGCCTGCCGGGCCTGTGCTACGGCGCCCAGAACGCATGGAATCCCGTCGACATCGGCGCCGACGCGATGAACGCGCGCATCTCGCGGCTCGTCTACCGCGATGCCTCGGGGCGGATGATGGGCAGCCTGTCGCGCACCGGCGACGGCGCGTCGTTCCCCTGGGACCTTGCGGTGCAGGTGCTTGAGCTCGACGCCGGCGGCGGCGCGCTCAACGCCGATGTGGCCGCGTACGTGGAACGCTCCTACGGCGGCGTGCCGATCTTCGACCGGGCGCTGGACTGCGCCGATGCGCGCCGGCGTCTGCTGCTGCTCAACCGGGAGCGGATCACGACCCGCCCGGAACGCAACGGCATGCTGGCCGACTGCGGCGAGGCCATCGTCGCGGCGTTGGCGGGGGAGTCCAGAAGCGGGTTGGCGCCGTCGCTCGTCTGGACCATGCTCGACGCGCAGCAGCTGTTCAACAGGCTGGGCGAGGAGCTGCTGGCCATGGCCGGCGATTCCGGCCGCTCCGCCGTGAACGATGCCGCGGAGCGCGAGCGGAAGATCCGCCGCTATGCGCTTGCCGAGGAACTGGAACGGTGGTTCGAGCGCTACCGCGCCGAGTGGCTGGCCACGGGCCGGTACGCCGAGCTGAACCGCAACGCCCACGTGGTCTGGTCGTTCGCCGACATCCTGCGGGCCGGCACGCTGTAATCCCGGCGCGGCCCTATTGTGGCGCGGCTCTGCTGCGACACTTAGCGCAGCGCCAGCAGTGCCACCAGCGCCGCGATGTACGCGAGCGTCGCCGCCGCGAACGCCGCGTCGCGCGGGCGGACCCGCAGCTCGCGCCAATGCGTGCGGCGGATGCCCTCCTCGTAGCACCTCGCGTCGAGAGCGAGGCTCAGATTGTCCGCGTGCCGCAGTGTTCCCGCGAAGACTGGCACGATGATCGCGACCATGGCCTTGACGCGCGCGGCGGGGGAGCCGGTTTCGATGCTGCCGCCGCGCGCGGCCTGCGCGTCGGCGATGGACCGGGCCTCCGTGCCGAGGGTTGGCAGGAACCGCAGCGCCAGGCTCATCACCAGCGCGATCTCCTGCGCATGCAGTCCGAAGCGGCGCAGCGGCGACAGCAGCGATCCGAAGGCGTCGGTCATCGCCGTCGGCGTGGTCGTCTCGAGCATGAGCGCGCCGAGCATGACGACCAGGGCGAAGCGGCAGGCGTAGAGGATCGCGATGACGATGCCGTCATCCGTGATCGGGATTGGCCCCAGATGGGCGACCGGCGTGCCGGTGCGCACGAAGAAGACGTTGAGCAGGCCGAACACGACGAACATCGCCAGGAACATGTGCACCGAGGCGACCAGGCGCATCGGCGTGATCCGCGCCAGCGCGGTGATGCCGGCGATCGCCGCGATGCCGAGCAGCAGCTGGGCCGGCGTGTTGATCGCGAACGCGGCGAACATCATCGCCAGGAACGAGACCATCTTCACGCGCGGATCCAGCCGCGCGATGAGGGATTCGCGCCCGGTCCCGACGGGTTCCGCTGCTTCCGCGGCGTTGTTCCCGCCTTCGCCAGTGGCTTCCACGGCCGTGGCCGCGTCCGCCGCGGGGGCGGCCGGCATGGTGACGATGCGGGCGCCCAGCAGCCGGGCCTCCCGCCGGGAATGCGTGATGATGAGCGTCGTGACGCCGCGCCGCCGCAGATCGAGGATCAGCTCGCGGATGCGCGCGCTCGCGGCGGCGTCGAGGCCGGCCGTCGGCTCGTCCATCACCAGCACCGCGGGCTGGCAGGCGATCACGCCGGCTATCGCCGCGAGACGCCGCTGGCCGCCGGACAGGTCGAAGGGCGAACGGTCGGCGAGATGGTCGATGCGCAGCAGGCGCAGCGCCTCGCGCACCCGCTGCGCGACGGCCGCCTCGTCGAGATGCTGGTTGCGCGGCCCGTAGGCGACGTCCTCGGCCACGGTGTCCGCGAACAACTGGCGTTCGGGATGCTGCATCACCAGTCCGACCGTGCGGCGCAGCCGTTCGCGCTGCCGCCGGTTAAGCATGCGCGGCGTGCCGGCGGCGGCGCCGGTGCCTCGGGACGGCTTCGGAGCGGCGACGGGAATGCCGTCGATGCTGATCGATCCGGCGTCCGGCCGGTCCAGCGCGCAGATCAGCCGTGCCAGCGTGCTTTTCCCGGCGCCGTTCTCGCCCATGATCGCCACGATCTCGCCCTGGCCGACCGACAGCGACAGATCGCTGATCGCGGGGGAGGGCGCGTCAGGATAGCGGTACGACAGATGGCGGATATCGATGACCGGCGTGCGGCCGCTGCCCATGCCGTCCGCATGCGGTGCGCCGTCACCGGCATCGTTCCCCGGCTGGGCGGCGCCGCCGGCAGGCGCCGCGTCGCCGTCAGCGGCAACGTCATCGGCGGCAGCCGGGCCGGCTGCGTTATCGGCCGGAACGAGCCGCCCGCGCTCCAGCCGGATCACCCGGTCGGCGTGCGCGGTCTCATCCTGATGATGCGTGACGTGCACGATCGTCGTGCCCTGCGCGTGGCGTTCGTCGAGGATGCGCATGACCTCGGCGCGCGCGGCCGGGTCGAGCATGGCGGTCGGCTCGTCCAGCACCAGCATGTCCGGACCCATCGCCAGCATTCCAGCGATGGCCACGCGCTGCTGCTGGCCGCCGCTCATGCGCGTGGGATCGTCCGCACGGTGGGCCGCCATATCCACCGCGTGCAGCGAATCGGCGATGCGCCGGCCGATCAGGGGGTGGTCCAGCCCGAGATTCTCCGGGCCGAAGGCCACGTCGTCCTCCACCACGGTGGTGACGATCTGGTCCTCCGGATTCTGGAACACCGCGCCGATGCCGTGGCGCGCGGCGCGGTAGGCTTCGGGGTGCGCTGCCCCGTCGAAGGCCGTGTGCCCGAGCAGCACGACCGTGCCGGCATCGGGCGCGGCAAGGCCGGCGAGAATGCGCGAGAGCGTGGACTTGCCCGAACCGTTCGGTCCGGTCAGGCATACGTATTCGCCGCGACGGATGACCAGATCGACGCCGTCCAGCGCCCAGGTCGCGCCGCCGTCGTAGCTGAATCGGATGCCGGTGAGATCGGCTGCCGGAGCGCTGTGCATGATATGTGTTCCGATACTGTTCGAACGGGATGGAAAAACGCAGTCGCGGCCCTCCCTGGACGGGAAGGGCCGCAACGGATCCGCTACTTGTTCAGCAGCGTGCTGATCGGCTTGTAGATCAGGAACGTGGCCACGCCGTGGATCGCGAACTTGACCAGGTTGAACGGCAGCAGGGCCGGTACGATCAGCGCGGCCACCTGGGCTACCGTCATATGCGCGTAGAACGGCGTGACGATCAGGTTGCCGACGATCGCCGCGGCCAGGGCGCACACGGCGCCGACGATCAGGCCGATCACCGCGCCCTTGCGCGTGCGGTTCGCGCGGTAGATCAGCGCGGCCGGCACCGACAGCGTCAGCGCGACGAGCACCGCCATCAACGTGCCCCACGGATTGAGGAACAGGTGCGGCACGAAGCCGAGCACGCTGACGATCGCGGCCGCCGCAGGTCCGAACGCGAATCCGGCGATGAGGCACACGATGCCCGAGGGATCGTATTTGAGCCACTGCACGCCGGGGATGATCGGGAATTCGATGAAGCTCGTGGCCATCGCCAGCGCGACGAACAGCGCGTACACGGCGATACGGCGGGTGGACCAGCGGCCCGAATCGGCCACGCCGGTCGAATGCGCGTTGTCGGGCCGGGACGCGGCCGTGGCGGAAACCTGATGATCGGTATGCGAAGAGACGCTCATGATGAGCTCCGTTTCTTTCATCCGGACTGTACCGTTGGCTCCGGAATCCCACCGGATCAGCCGCTTGCGCGGGTCGCGGGCTTCGGCGGCGCCCATATGGATGCGGGCTGCGCCGTTACCGCCAGTAAGGAATTGCACCTTCCCTGAAACTGACGGGATCATCTATACGCCAAGCCGTGGATTTATCGGGCGCGCATGAGCCGGAAGCGGAATGCGACACGCCGGACGCGGCGTGCGCGCGGCGCGCGTTCCGCCGTTTTCCGCGGTGTCGCGGGCTGCGTGGCCTTGTTCGATGGCGTCCGGCATGCGGACGCGATGCTCCGCATGCCGGCGCCTCCTGGCGCGGCGGATGTCGTTGCGGTGCGCGGGCGCGTCCACCGCATAGAATGGAGAGCATGACCGAAAAGCATGCCGCAAGGAAGACCATTGACAAACTGGCCATCGTCGTCGTGACGTACAAGCGCCAGCAGCTGCTGACCAAGCTGTTCGATTCGATCCGCCGCCTGACCGTCGCGCCGTGGCGCGTGGTGGTCGTAGACAACGAGCATTCCGACGAGACGAAGGCGATGGTCGAGCGGTTCGGCGCGGCGGTCGCCCGGCAGTGGGGCGGCACGGTGCCCGACCGCACCGGCAACGATGCCCGTGTGGTGTACGCGCCGCAGTCCGGCAACCTCGGCGGCGCCGGCGGCTTCTCCGCCGGCGTGAAGAAGGCGTATGAGCTGGGCGCCGAATGGTTCTGGGTGATGGACGACGACGTCGCCGTCGAGCCCGAGGGCATCGAAAAGCTCGCCAAGTGGACCGCGCGCCACGATGTGATCCAGGGCAGCCGCTACGACTACGACGGCGGCCCGTTCTACTGGCAGTACGACTTCATCGTGCCGCTGGGCATCCCGAACCCGATCGCGCCGGCCGCGTTCGGCCGCGCTGGATACCGGGTGATGGACACGCTGTGCTTCGAGGGCGGCCTGTTCCGCCGCAGCGTCGTCGAGAAGATCGGATTCCCCGATCCCCGCTTCTTCATCTACTGGGACGACACGATCTACGGCTATCTGGCCAGCAAGGTCACCAACCCCATCGTCGTGCCCGACGTGGTGCTGCGCCGCACGCGCGAGATCGGCAACTGGGACATCGCCGGCCTGCGCCAGCTCAACTCGACCTCCGACACGAACCGGTACCACATCATGCGCAACCGCGGCTACATGGCCCGCTACTTCATGGTGCACGGCGATTTCCGCCCGTTCCTGTTCGGCGTCGGCACGCTCGCCACGGCGGTCAAGGAGGTCATCCGGCTGGTGATGGTCGACCGCGAGCACATGCGCACCGGGCTGGCTCAGATCGCCAGGGGCTGGTGGGATTCGCGCAAGCTCATGCACGACCCCGACTGGAAGCCGATGCCGGCGCTCAAGTAACGCCGGCGCTCACCTGGCGATGTGTGCGGCTGCTTCGGTGCGCCTGCTTCGCCTACTTGTGGATGAACAGGCCGCCGTCGCCCCACGCCCATTCGCCCTGGCCGGCGCCGATCTGGAAATGCAGTTTGGCAATGCCCAGATCGTTGAGCGCTTCGCCGTTGCCCGCCTCCGGGTCGATATGCGCGGCGGCGGTGCCGTCGGCCGCGCGGTAGGTGAACAGTATCGGCTGGCGGTTCATCGCGCTCGGCGCTTTCATCGCGGCCTCGACGCCGGCCTTGAACCAGCCCGGGGCGGCGTCGCGCTCCTCCTGCTCCATGGTGCGTGTGAACTGCTCGTAGGTCTTGGTCGGCCGGTGCGTGCGCTGGAATTCGGTCAGCTCCTCGTAACTCTTCATCACATGGGCCGCATGGTTGCGCGGGTGCCCGATGACGATGCCGAGGTACAGCTCCTCGCCGGCGCCGATACGGCAATGCCCGGCCGCCTCGTCGCGGTTCCAGCTGCCGCCGACCCACAGCGTGCCGAGCCCGCGCAGCGTGGCGGTGAGCACCACGCGTTCGGCGTAGAAGCCGGCGCGCTCCCGGGCCTGCGGATCGTCCTTCGGGCCGATGACGGCAATGAGATTCGCCGCGTTCGTCAGATGGCCGGACGCGTTCGCCTCGGCGAAGATGGCCGGCTGGTCGCGCACGAGCTGCATATGCGTGTCGCTGAGCATGTTCACCGCGTCCAGCGTCATGGACAGTTGGCGGGCGGTGTCGTCGTCGATCGGGTCCGCGTCATAGGCGCGCACGGACGTGCGGATGTTGATTGCATCGATAAGCTGGGTATGTTCTGCCATACTTCCCCATTATCCCACCGATGCCGCGCCGATGCGGCCGCGACGGCGCGGCGCGGGGCCGCCGCGTGTCGGGCATGCGGACGCCGGGAGGCGCGCCGGCGCAAATCCGTTATACAATGCCGGTACCGATTCGGTACCCACCTATCATGAAGAGAGGTCAACGATGATTGAGACGGCACAAGCGTTCGGCGTGGATATTGGCGGTTCGGGCATCAAGGCGGCGCCCGTGAACCTGGAGAAGGGCGAGTTCGCCGAGCCGCGCCTGAAGATTCTCACGCCCGAGGTGTCCAGCCCGCAGGCGGTCGGCGCCATCGTGCGCCAGCAGCTCGAGCATTTCGCCGTACCCGACAACGTCCCGGTCGGCGTCGCGTTCCCCGCGCCGGTCAAGCCGGGGCAGAAACTGGAATGGATCGCCAACCTCGACCAGTCGTGGGTCGGCGTGGACATCACCGCGGCCCTGTCCGAGGCATGCGGCCGCCCGGTCGTCGTCGTCAACGACGCTGATGCCGCCGGTCTCGCCGAGCAGCAGTTCGGCGCGGCCAAGGGCCAGAACGGCCTGGTCATCGCCACCACGCTGGGCACGGGCATCGGCACCGCGCTGATCTACAACGGCGTGCTCATCCCGAACACCGAGCTGGGCCACATCGAGCTGGCCAAGGGCAAGGGCGACGCGGAGAAGTACGCCTCCTCCGGCGTGCGCGAGCGCGAGGGCCTGGGCTACAAGAAGTGGGCGAAGCGCCTGACCAAGTACTACGGCCTGATGGAGAAGTACTTCAACCCCGACCTGTTCGTGGTCGGCGGCGGCGTGAGCCGCCAGAGCGACAAGTTCCTGCCGTATCTCGACATCAAGACGCCGATCGTTCCGGCGAAGCTGCGCAACGAGGCCGGCATCGTCGGCGCCGCCTACTACGCGAGCACCAAGTAGCAGCCGGTTCGCCGGCCGAACGAGCCGGCGGACGTCGTCCGGCGCCGTGCGGGGCGGCCCTTCCGAGGGGAGGGGCGCCCCGTTTTCTGTTCGTGGCCGTGCCGGCTTGAGCGCGGCTCGGACTATGGTGGGGACCATGCGTTTTTCCTCACGAGTCGACATCAGCGACCCCAATCCGATCGCGGCGGCGGAAGCCCTCGCCAAGGCGCAGGGGGTGACGCTCGGCAAACTCAACGATTCCAACCCGACCCGCCATGGGCTGGCCCCGGCCCTGGTCCCGGAGGTGTACACGGCCGATCCACGGGGCCCGCGGGCGGCCCGCGAGGCGCTGTCCGCGTTCCTGTCGCATGCGCAGGGGAGCCCGGTCGACGCGGATCGGCTGTATCTGCTCAGCTCCACGTCCGAGGCGTACTCGTGGCTGATCAAGCTGCTGTGCGACGCCGGCGACGCGGTGCTCGCCCCCAAGCCCGGCTACCCGCTGATCGAGTCGATCGCGTGGCTCGAATGCGTGGATGCCGTCGAATACCAGCTGCGCTTCGACGGGTCGTGGTACATCGACGTCGCCGAACTCGCCGCATTGCTGGAAGGGCCGGAATCCGGCCGCATCCGCGCGCTCGTGCTCATCAACCCGAACAATCCGACCGGCTCCTATGTCAAGGCCGGCGAACGGGAGCGGATCGTCGGCCTGTGCCGCGAGCACGGCGTCGCGATCATCGCCGACGAGGTGTTCTACGATTACGCGCTTGAGCCCTTCGACGGCAACGCGCGCCTGGCCGGCGAACGGGGCGCGCTGACCTTCGCGCTCGACGGGTTCTCCAAGATGCTCGCCGCGCCCCATGCGAAGGTCGGCTGGATCCAGGTGTCCGGCCCCGAGGCGGAGGTCGCCGAGGCGCAGCGCCGCCTCGACGTGATCGCCGACGACTATCTGCCGATGAGCGATCTCATCGCGCGCCTCATCCCCGATCTGCTGGCCGCGGCGCCGGTGCAGACCGAGACCGTGCGGCGCCGCGTGGCGGGCAATCTCGCGCTGCTGCATCGTCTGCTCGACGGGGACGACCGGGGGCTGGTCTCCGTGCTGCGCGCGGAGGGCGGCTGGAACGTGCTGCTGCGCGTGCCCGGCGTGCTGGACGAGAACGAGCTGGTGCTCTCGATGATCGCATCGCACCGCGTCAGCGGCCAGCCCGGGTATTTCTTCGACATGGAGTCCAACGGGTACCTGGCGATCTCCCTGCTGCCCGAACCCGACGAATTCGAGCGCAACGTGCGCGCGGTGCTCGCCGCCGTCAACGGCATGCTGTGAGACGCCTGCCGGCATACGGCCTCCCAGCGGGCGCTCGGCGGCCGTATGCCGGCGGATGCATCCGGGAAAGGAAGCGCCGTTACCGCCCGAGCGCCTCGTACTGCCGACGGATCAGGTCGTTGTAGTATGCGGCGGCTTCGGCCGGGGCGCCGTCGAAGACGATCCGGTGCTCGTCGAGCACCAGCACGCGGTCGATCGCGTAGACGGGGCGCGTGAGCATCTCCACGTCGTGCGTGGCGAACACCACCTGCTTGTCGTAGCCGAACAGGGCGCGCGCCACATACGCGGAACCGATCTCGTCCAATCCCTTGGTCGGCTCGTCGGCCACGATCGCCGCGGGGGAGAAGCTGAGCGCGGAGGCGATCGCCAGCAGGTGCCGCTTCTCGCTGTCCAGCGCGCTGGCTGGCTGCATCGCCACGCCGGCCAGATCGAAATGCGCGAACAGGTTGCCGATAATCGCCTGCCGTTCCGATTCGGGCACCTTGTGCTTCTTCAGCGGCTGGTCGATCGCCTCGCGGATCGACGCCGCCCGATAGTAGCTTTCGGGGATCTCCTCGCGGCGCACGCGGCCGACCAGATCCTCGATGCGCCGGCGGTCGCGTTTGACGGCCGGGTCGAGCGGCGTGGCCGCTGTGCCGTCGTCGCCGGCGGCGATGACCGTCACCGTGCTGGTCGTGGCCGCCAGAGCGCCGTCGATGAGCTTGAGCAGCGTGGTCTTGCCGGACCCGTTGAGCCCGATCACGCCGACGCGGCGGTCGTCCGGGCCGATGTGCAGCGTGGTCGGCTCCAGTCCGACGTTGCCGTCGTCATAGGTGTGGCCGGCCCGGTCAAGGGCGAAGGTGACGGAGGAGCATGCGGCGGGCGCCTTGGCCCCGAACAGCGAATCGAACAATCCCATGCCACCAATACTAGCGGTCCGTCCCGTATCTGGCTCCCCTCTTGAAGGGGAGCCAGGCATAGTGCGCGAACTTACGACGCGGGATACTAGGCGAAGAAGAAGCCGCTGAAATCGTACTGGTAGACGCGGTAGATGTAGCTTGTGCTGAGCGCCATGCGGTACTGGGCGAGCAGCGTGCCGTCCTTGCCGTAGACGCCGAACAGGCCCTGCATGCCCGAATCGATGAGGATGTTGCCGTTGCCGAGCTCCTGCGCGGAGCTCACGTACGGCGAATACGGCACGTCGAACTCGGCGACCTGCGTGTACGTGCCCGCGTTCTCGTCGACCAGGTACCTGCGGTACTGCGAACGGGAGCCTTCGTCCTTGGACGAGGCCGCGGTGCTGATGCCGTCGATGACCGTCCAGTCGTAGTCGGGACGGGTCATCGCGTAGCCGTAGTTGTTGTCGAACATGTACAGGTAGTACTGGCCGTCCGCGAGCGAGTCGTCGGCCACGTAGGTGATCGAGTGCTGGCCGCCGGTGTCGCCGAAGTCGCCGTCCTTGGTGAGGAACGCGGCCTGCTCGTCGGTGCCGTCCCACACGCTCGGCTCGCCGATCATGTAGTCGAGCGTCGGCGTGCCCTCGAGATCGTCGATCTTGATGATCGTGGAGGTCTCGCGCGCCGAGAACAGCGCCGAGCCGTCGTCGAGCAGCTGGATCGTGTTGCAGTGCAGCCAGTCCCAGCGGTTGGTGGCGGTCGGGTCGGATTCGTCGATGCCCGAATGGTCGGTGGACTGCTTGTACGCGTCGAACAGGTCGCCGAAATCGAGCAGCAGCGTCGTCTCGCCGGTGGAGGTGTCGAGCTTGACGACCTGGTCCTGCACGGCGTGGTCGCCGCGCTCCAGATCGGTGGCGAGCAGCACGATGTCGCCGTTGGCGTCCAGCGCGTAGTCGTGGTGCAGGATGAAGCGGCTGTCCAGATCGTAGATCTTCTCCAGCTTGCCGAGGCGGTTCATACCGACCATCGTGTGCGTGGAGGCCGAGAACCACATCAGCCCGTCATCGTCGAACAGCAGCCGGTGCGAGCGGTAGTACTTGACCGGGATCTCGCCGCGCAGCACGCCATTCGTGTCGTAGTAGTACATGAAGTCCTGCTCGTCGCTGTCGTTGCCGAGAATCGCGTACAGGCCGTCGCCCAGATCGGCGCCGTCGTCGGCGGTCACGGTCCGCTCGAGCTGGACCTCCTCGACGCCCAGCAGCGAGGGGCCGTCGTGCGTGATCGTCTGCGTGATGTCCAGCCCGTTGTCGTCGGTGATGGTGAAGGTGATCGTGTTCTCCACGTCCGGGATCAGGCCGAGCACCAGGAACTCGTGCTCCTTCTGGTACTCCTCGTCCTGCGCCACGGCGCGCGTGAAATCGGGATAGCCGTCGGCGGACACCGTGTACTTGATCTTGGTCGCGTAGTCGGTGGTGAAGTACACGTACATCGACGTCGTGTTGGTGCCGTACGGGTTGTCCTGCACGTAGATGTCGTCGATCGTGCGCGCCTGCTTGTCGCGAGCCTTGACCAGGTTCTCCTCGGCCATCTGCTGGTAGTCGGCGGTGTACACGTTCGCGATGCGGGCGTTGAGACGTTCGACGCGCTTCGCCTTGATGTCGGCGCTGACGTTGTCCTGCGTGAGCAGGCACAGCCCGATGGCGGCCAGGGCGGCCAGGGTGGCGGCGACGGCGCGTACTGCGGTGGCTTTCGGGGAGGTTCGGGTGTTCATGGCAACTCTTCGGTCGGCGGATGGGCAACGTTACCAGTAGTATGCCGCCGGCCTTGGAGAAGCTTGGTGCGTGGCTGGGTGTCGGCTGGGCGCGTCACCCGATGCCCAGCAGCGTGAACCAGGACTGCACGTCGTGGAACAGCGCCGGATTGTTGCGGACCAGGGAATCGTCGCGTCCCGGCACGAAGCAGGAGAGGACCATGATCGCCAGCGAGAACAGCAGGACCAGCATGACGGCCAGCCGCACGATCAGGCGCCATACGGGCGTGGTCCGGTACGAGGGGTCTTCCAGATCCTCGTCGAGGGGGGTGTCGAACACCGCGCCGCCCTCCAGCGCGCGCAGCAGGGCCGGCAGGGCCGCCAGCGCGAACAGCCATCCGAAATCGGCCATGTAGCGCCATCCCAGACCGCCGGCCAGCACGTCGACGGCGACCACCACCATGCCGAGCGCCAGCGCGAGCATCAGCGTCATGCCGTACGGGCGGCGCAGCCGCCTGCGGAACCGGGGCAGCAGGAACGCGGCCAGCGCCAGCGGGCACAGCATGAACAGTCCGCCGACGATCGGTTCGGTGAAGCCCCATTCCGGCAACGGCGTCGGCTGGATCGACATGAACGGGAACGACCCGGTGAACCGCGCCGGCAGCAGCAGATAGTAGAACGCCATGTAGGGGATGTCCGCGGCCGGCAGGGAGTACCGGGTCATGTCGGTGACGGTCAGCTGATACTCGCTGCCGAAATCCAGTGGGCCACCGAAGCGGATCGCGTTGTACGCCATCAGCGGCGCCACCACGGCGATCGCCGGGACCAGCACGGCCAGCGGCGCCCGCAGCGCCTGCCCCCAGCCGATCCGCCGCGCCTTCACGAGCGCGCACAGGCTTGTGATCTGCGGCCAGAACAGCGCGATGCCCAGCAGCGCCGCCAGCGCGAACGTCGGGCGGCATCCGAAATTCGCGGCGATGCACAGCGCGCCGCCGGCCAGATGCGGCAGCGACAGGGGGGCGGCGCCGTCGATCGACCAGTCCAGCGTCTGTGCGTCGGTGCGCGGCCGGCGGACCGCCCCAAGCCACAGCCACAGCCCCAGGCAGGTGAGCAGCAGCGAGGCCGCTATCGGGATCGAATAGAAATTCGTGCGGAACCACAGGTAGCTGGAATTCGTCGCCAGCAGGAAGAACACGAGCAGCATCGAGGTGCCGGCCAGTGAGGCCTGCGCCGTGAGCCGCTGCACCAGGCGGATGATCAGCAGGCAGCCGAACACCAGGAACCCGAACATGAGCAGCAGCTCGGCGGCGCCGGTCGGCAGCGACAGGCCCCCGTCCGTGAACAGCGAGGTGACGGCGCGGTACGGCAGGAACAGCAGCAGGGCCGGCAGCACGCCGAAGTAGGAGTACCAGTGGCCGCCATGGAACGCGTAATCCCAGTAGATCGGCGTCACGCCGCCGGACAGCAACCGGTCACGCGTGGCGATGTCGTAGGGATTCGCCGCGGACGCCAGCTGGTCCGGCACTGGCAGGTCCAGCCACGGACGGCCGTGCATCAGGGCGTCGGCCACATGCGCGTACTGGTCGAAATCGTAGGTGTAGCCGCCCTGCTGATGGAACGACAGCGGCGCCGCCGTGACGATCTGCCACACGACATTGACGCAGGTCAGCAGCGCAGCAGGCGCCAGTGCGGCGGCCAGCCCCCAGCGCTGGCGCCGGTCCGAGGGGTCGAGCCGAGTGCGCCACAGCCGCGAGCCCGGCCGCCACGCCAGCACCAGCAGCACCGCGCACGCCAGCGCCGCCACGCGCGTCCAGCTCCAGGAGAACGGAACGCGCTCGTTCGCGCGCACCGCGAGGATCGGCACCAGCGCCCCCTTGGCCTCCTGCACCCACACGCGCAGCGTCGCATCGGCGTCGGTGTTGAGGTACAGCGAGCGCGGGCTCCTCGCCGACATCGACTGCGTGCGGCCGGCGGAGCCGTCGCCGTCCACGCGCAGGTGGAAGGTGTCCAGCGGCTTGTCCTCGCCGGGCAGGTCGCGCGGCGACACCAGATCGACGCGCGCGTAGCGCGACGTGCCGTCCGCGGCGACGTCGAGATACGCCTGCGTCGGATCGGTCACCCGCAGCAGGCCGTCGTCGGTGCGCGTCAGCCCCGGTCCCAGTGTGTTCTCGGCGGCCGCGGTGTCGGTGCTGGCGGCCAGCGTCGTCCAGAACGGCAGGTTGAAGGCGACGCACTCCAGCACCGCGATCAGCAGCATGGCTATCGCGGCGCACGCCAGGGTGCGTGGCCTGATGATCGGGCGGCGGAACGAAGAATGCACCCCATTATTCTATCGGCTTCATGTCTGGTTGGATTGGAAGAATGTGAGGCATGTCCAGACACACACCACATCGCAGGAATCGTGGCATCGGCGTGCCGGCCTCGATCGGGCGGCTGGTGCGTTCCCTCGGCGCAGCCGTTCGGGGCCGCCGCGCGAAGCAGACCCCCGTCAACCCGTTCGAAGCCGCCCTTGGCGCGGCCGGCGGCGCAGGCAACGGCGGCGACGTCGTCGCGGCGCTCACCGAACATGCCATCACGCTCGGCCCGTTGGTCAAACGGCGCATCTTTACCGATTTCGAGGGTGTGCCCGAAGGCCTGCAGCTCGGGTGGGCGCAGCTGCCCGTCACGCAGGGGGCGTCGTTCTCGCTCGGCGCGTTCACCGACCGCAACCACTTCTCGCAGATCGCGCTCGCCGACAGCAAGGGGCGCGTGTTCGTCGGCACCGATCCGGCGATGGACACGCACGGCATGGACGTGCGGTTCATGTTCGGCAAGGAGGGCGAACTGCGTCTGCCGGACGGGCCGCGTCTGGGGCACCACGCGGAGCAGGGCGGCGGCGCCATCGTGGACGCCATCCAGGGCGGCATCGTCGGCCGGGACGAGACCGGCCGCATGACCTGGCTCTCCTCGTGGCTCAAGACCAACAACCGGTACACGCTCGAACAGGTGCGCGCCACGCTGCCGGCGTCCATGCGCTTCGATCTGGAATACCGCGACGCGATCACCATCGCGTTCTTCGCGACCTACATGCTGCCCCAGATGCACGGCCTGCTCATCGGGTTCGGGGCCGGCAACATCTTCCGCCGGCTCAACCGCGAGGCGCCGATCGGCGCGATCCGGCGCAGCCTGCGCGATACCCTGGACGCGCGCGCCCATGGCATGCGCGCCTCCGGGCTGGAGGACCATTTCGCCGACCTCATGCACGAGGCCAAGGTGCTCGACCAGACCACCGGCCTCGAAGCCGTGCACGGCGCGGAGCCGCTGCGCCTGTACACGTCGACCTATTCGGGCAACTACTTCTTCACCTGGGATTCCGGGCTGCAGTTCCCGGCCGCCTTGAAATCGCTGAAGATCGAGGGCAACCTCAACCGCTTCGCGAACGTCAGCGCATGGCTCGAACGCAATGCGCGGCTCGGGCTGACTCCCACCGAGGACACGGTCACGCGCGCGCAGGCGGCGCAGATCGACTGGATGCTGCTGACCAACCCGGCGCTTATCGCCCTGAAGAGCGAGGCCGATCCGTCGCCGGCCGCCGTGGCCGCCGGCAGCGGATGGCACGCGGTGACGCGCCTGATCGACGAGGCGCGGGACCAGTCGCGCCGCCTGTCAGAACGGTATCCCGACCCCATCGCCGCCGCGCGGGGCGGGAGCGGCGAGGACATCCTCGCGGATTCCGAATGGCTGTACCGGCGGACCCTGTCGACGCTGCTGCGCCGGCTGCGGCTGCCGTATCGCTTCGACGTGGACTTCCGCGCGAATCTGACCGGGGGAGAGACCGCGATCGGATTCACCACGGCCGGCCCCTCGATGATGCCGTCCAGCCGCTACGACGATGCGAAGCATGCGTGGGTGTCGCTGAGCGACGACGACCGGGCCGCGCTGAGCGCCGAGTACAACCTGCGGGCCGGGCTGATGATGGCCGCGTTGAGCTTCGGGACGAGCCCGCGCATTCGCCGGGTATCGCTGCACATCGATTCGATCGGCCTTGAGGAGGCCGTGGCCGAACAGGATTCCGCGATTTCCGATCTGATGGGCCGGATGCTGCGTTCCTTCGAAAGCGCGCGCTGGGGCGACGCCGGTCTGGGCGGGTCCAAGGCCGACCCCAAGGACGGCGATTACCATGGCGACCCGTCGCACACGCTGCCCCGCACCGTGGATGATGCCGCGGATGAGGGGGAGCCGGCCGAGGCCGCCCCGGCGGATGGCCGCGGCGACTTGCCCGCGTCGGGCCGAGCAGACGGCGCCGGTGCGGGGGCGGGGAAGCCTGGCGGGCAGTCCGACAAGGACGTTCTGGACAGCCAGTTCGAGGATCTCATGCGCGACGTCGATCTGGACGAGGTCATGTTCAACGTGCCGGGGGACAACGGCATGGACGCGGCCCCCGACGCCGGGGGGATCGGCAACGGCCCGGATGGCGGCGCATTCGCCGGCGACGGCCGCGAGGCGCTGCCGGCCGGCGCGGACGGTCCGGACGATCCGGACGATCCGGATGATCCGCTGAGCGCGCTGCGCGCCAACCCGACCGTGCGCACCATGGTCACCGTCACGTTCACGAGGGACGAGCTGCTGGGCCGTCTGTACGAGGACGGTCTGGAACACCCCATCGGCACCTATCGCATGTTCGGCGCGGTCATGTCGCTGGACGGGCACGGCGGCCTGACCCCCGTCGAGCCCGGATTCGATCTGCATGACAGCAGATTCGCCCCGAACGGGTCGCAGGATGAGCCGGAACTGTCCGACAGGACCTTTTCCCCCGCGGTGGCGAGGGTGCTGGGCGCCGAGGACGAGGCCGGCCTGTCCATTCAGCGCACCGATCTGCTGCAGCGCGGCGTGGCCGCGTTCCACCGGCTTGCCGCGGACGAGGATCTGCCTTCCGTGGCCAAGGCGCAGCGGGCGATGCGCCTGATCGACCGGATCGGCGATCCGGAGCTGAGCGCGCTGGCGCCGCAGGTGACCAGCGCGCTCATCGACGGCAAGGACACGCCGGATTTCGAGTTCCAGCTCAACGCGGAGCTCGACCGGGAACGCCTCAAGGCCCGCGACCTGCTGTTCTCCGGCCAGGCCGACCGGGCGATCGAGGTGATCGAGGCCGAACTCGAGCGCATCGACATCATGTTCGCCAACAATCCCGGCGTGCCGCGCTATTTCAACTCGTACGCCGAACGCGTGGTGTACAACCGTCTGTTCGCCACCACCGGCGAACAGACGGTGCTCATTCCCGACGATCTGTTCTACGCGCATACGGAAGCGGCCGACGTGCTCTCGCAGACCAGGGGCGCGCAGGCGGCGCTGCCGCATCTCAACGCGATGGTCTCCTATGCTCCGGCCTATCCGCTGTCCCACCTGAAGCTTGCGGTGCAGCTGGCCCGCCGGGAGGATTGGGATTCGGCGCGGGCCGCGTGCCTCAACGCGCTGCGCGTCGCGCTCGACCGCGACGACGCCGCGTTCGCCTACTACCGGTTCGCCTACGCGGAGTGGATGCGCGACCAGTTCGCCGTCGGCGTCGCGGCCTATATCATGAGCGAGTACATCAGCCCGGGCCAGATCGGCGCGTTGGACGAGGAACTGCACGAGCTGGTGGCCCGGGCCAATTCGCAGTGCGTGGTCGTGCCCGACAGCGTGGAGGCGGCCAAGGCCGTGCTGGCCGCGCACGATCTGCCGGTATGGCCGCACACCGAGGCCGCCACGATCGTCAACGACGCGGCCCGCGTGAGCGTGGACGAGGGCATGTTCGTGCCGGCGCGCACCCTGTCGGTGGCCTGCGCGCGCATGAACGACGATCCGAACGACGGCATCGACGTGGTCCAGAACCAATTCCTGCGCTCCCTCAACCCGTGACCGCGCGGCCGTGTCCCCATACGCCCGGCGCACGCCTTACAATCAGGTGAGCACATCACACGAAGGCAGGAGAGCATGACGAGCGAACAACTGGCATGGGATTTCGACGCGCCGGGCGCCGGCACCGGCACGGACCCCGCGAGCGACGAGGGCGCCGCGCGGTTCGCCCCCGGCAGCGAGCGGTGGATCGCCGCATTGCAGCCCGACGACGCGGACGCGATGCGCCTCGACCGCCTCGACGTGCCGGCGATGTCCAGCCAGGCCGCGGCCCGTCTGTGGGCGCGCGTCGCCGCATGGGTGGAATCCGACCAGATCGCCTACTACATCGACGACGCCCCCGTCTCCTCCGACGCCGCCTACGACGCCAGACTGCGCTGCCTGCAACGGCTCGAGGCCTCGTTCCCGGCGCTCGACTCGCCGCAGTCGCCGACGCACCGCGTCGGCGGCACGTTCTCGAACGACTTCACCGAGGTGCGCCACCCCTCGCGCATGATGAGCCTGGACGACGTGTTCTCCATCGAGGAGCTGCGCGACTGGTACGACAGCGTGCTGCGCGACCTCGACTGGCCCGAATCCAAGCCGCTGCCGATGAGCTGCGAGGTCAAGATCGACGGCCTGGCCCTGAACCTGATCTACCGCAACGGCGTGCTCGAGCAGGGGCTGACGCGCGGCGACGGCGTGACCGGCGAGGACATCACGCTCAACGTGCGCACGATCGGCTCGATCCCCGCCAATCTCGGCGGCCCGGCCGAGGACATCCCCGAATTCGTGGAGATCCGCGGCGAGGTGTTCATGCGCTGGGACGATTTCGCCGCGCTCAATGCCGAGAACGAGGACGCCGGCAGAACGCCCTTCGCCAATCCGCGCAACGCCGCGGCCGGTTCGCTGCGGCAGAAGGACCCGCGCATCACCGCGACCCGCCGCCTGAGCTTCTACGCGCACGGCATCGGCACGCTGCGATGGGGCGCCGGCAGGCCGGCCGACTCCCACGACACGGTCAACGACCAGTCGGAGGCCTACGCGCTGTACGCCAAGTGGGGCATCCCCGTCTCCCCGCACAACCGCACGGTCAGCTCGTTCCACGAGATCCTCGACATGATCGACTACTACGGCGAGCACCGCGGCGACATCGAGCACGCGCTCGACGGCATCGTGGTCAAGGTCGACGACCTGGCGCTGCAGCGCGCGCTGGGCGCCACCTCCCGGGCGCCGCGCTGGGCGATCGCCTACAAGTACCCGCCCGAGGAGGTCAACACCGAGCTGCTCGACATCACCGTGCAGGTCGGGCGCACCGGCCGCGTCACGCCGGTCGCGGTGCTCAAGCCCGTGTACGTGGCCGGCTCGACCGTCGCCCGCACCACGCTGCACAACCCTTCGGAGGTGGAGCGCAAGGGCGTGCTCATCGGCGACACGGTCGTCGTGCGCAAGGCCGGCGACGTGATCCCCGAACTCGTCGGCCCGGTGCTTGAGCGGCGCAAGGGGCGCGAGGACGCGCTGCGCGCGTTCGTCATGCCGACCCATTGCCCCAGCTGCGGCGCCCTGCTGGCGCCGGCGAAGGAGGGCGACAAGGACATCCGGTGCCCGAACGTCGAATCCTGCCCCGCGCAGCTGACCGAACGCATCATCAACCTCGCCTCGCGCAAGGCCTTCGACATCGAGCATCTGGGCGACCAGTCGGCCATCGCACTGACCAACCCCGAGGAGAACCGACCCGATTCGGTCGCCACCTACGCGCCGAACATCACCGACATCCTGGTCGGCCCGGGCGAGGAGCCGGAGCCTTACGAGCCGGTCGAGGGGCTGGAGCTGCCGGCCGCGCAGACGCCGGTGCTCTCCAGCGAGGCCGGGCTGTTCGCCCTGACCGCCAACGACCTGCGCGACGTGCGCGTCTGGCGCGAGTCCGCGATCGTCGAGGTGCATGAGACCACCGGTGCGGACGGGCGCAAGAAGACCGTGCGCAAGCGCATCGGCGGGTCAGGCCTGTGGCATCAGGTACCCGCGTTCTGGACCGCCGCGACCCCGGCCCGCAAGCTGACGGCCAAGCAGCGCGCCGAACGGGACGCCGCCGCCGGGGTCGGTACCGGGTCCGCTGCCGACGGTCAGACCGGCCAAGCGTCCGGCTATCCCGACTATGACGTGCCGTCCGATGCGCGGATCGTGCGGGTGGATCGCAAGACCACGCGCACGGGCGTGGCCGAGGTGCCGGTGATCGTCCGCCCCGGCGAGAACACGCGCAAGATGCTCGACGAGATGGACAAGGCCAAGCGCGCCGACCTGTGGCGCGTGCTCGTCGCTTTGTCCATCCGCCGTCTCGGCCCGCCGACCGCGCGGCTGATCGCCTCGGCGTTCGGCTCCCTGGACGCGATCTCGCGCGCCACGGTCGATGACCTGTCGGCGATCGACGGCATCGGGCCGGAAATCGCCGAATCCGTCGTGTCGTGGTTCGCGGCCGCGCGCGAGCCCGGCGATTGGCGCGGCGCGGTGCTGGAGGCGTGGACGGCGGCCGGCGTCGGCGTCGGCGAGGCGCGGACCAGCGATCTGCCGCAGACCCTGGCCGGTAAGACCGTGGTGGTCACCGGTTCCCTCGAAGGATTCTCGCGCGACTCCGCCAAGGAGGCGATCATCGAGCGCGGCGGCAAGGCCGCGGGCTCGGTGAGCAAGAAGACCGATTGGGTGGTCGTCGGGGCGAACGCCGGGTCCAAGGCGGAGAAGGCCGAGGCGCTCGGCGTCCCCATGCTCGACGAGGACCAGTTCAAGGTGCTGCTCGAAACCGGCGACGTGGCGCTGTGACGGCGTGTCGCACGGCGCCGGCGAGGCGCTGTGCGGTTCGTCACAATCTTCCCAACATTTTCCTCTGGCATGCCGCCGCATCTCACGTTAGGCTGGTACGGGCAACAAGGAGGACGAATGATAGACACCCGGCACATCGAAACGGCCATCTACGAACGGCTGAGCCGCGTCATCGATCCGGAACTCGGACGATCGGTCACCGATCTCGGCATGATCGCCGCCATCGACGCGGTGCCCTGCGACGATACGGAGACCGCGAACGGCGGGAACGATGATGCCATGCAGGCATACGACGTGACCGTGCAGGTGGAGCTCACCGTCGAGGGGTGCCCGCTGTCGGAGACGATCACCAACCAGATCAACGGCGCGGTCGCCTCGTACCCGGACGCCCGGCTCACGCCGCATATCGAAGTCACCTCGATGAGCCGCGACAAGCTCGCCGACCTGGTGGCGGGGCTTAAGGCCGAGCGCAAGCAGAACCCGTTCAACAAGCCGGGCGTCAAGACGCGCATCTTCGCGATCGCCTCCGGCAAGGGCGGCGTCGGCAAGTCCTCGGTGACCGCGAATCTGGCGGCCACCTTCGCCGCGCTCGGACTCGACACGGCGGTGATCGACGCGGATATCTACGGCTTCTCGCAACCCAAGCTGTTCGGCGTCACCACCCAGCCGACCAACCTCAACGGCATGCTCATGCCCGTGACCGCGTGGGGCGTCAAGCTGATCTCGATCGGCATGTTCGCCGGGGCCGACCGGGCCATCCTGTGGCGCGGGCCCCGGCTGCAGCGCTCGCTGGAGCAGTTCCTCTCCGACGTGTGGTGGGGGGAGCCGGACGTGCTGCTGCTCGATCTGGCGCCGGGCACCGGCGATATGGCGATTTCGGTGGCCCAGGCGCTGCCCAACGCGGAGCTGGTGGTCGTGACGACCCCGCAGCCGAGCGCCTCCGACGTGGCCGTGCGTTCCGGCCTGGTCGCCCTGCAGGTGCCGTTCAAGGTGCGCGGCGTCGTGGAGAACATGAGCTATTACGAGCACAAGGGCGAGCGCTTGGAGATCTTCGGCCGGGGCGGCGGCGAGCGCGTCGCCGGCCAGCTGACGCAGGCGCTCGGCTACGACGTGCCGCTGCTGGCCCAGCTGCCGCTCATCCCCGAGGTCCGCGAGGTGGGGGAGTCCGGCCGACCGGCGGTGCTGGACCGGTACGGGGCTTTGGACTCCACGCCGGTCGCCGAGGCGTTCAAGGCGTTGGCCGAACGCCTGATGTGACATTGCGGCCGTGCGCGTTCGGTGTGGAGGGATTTCCGCGCCCGCCGCACTCCTGCGGTTGCGGTCCGTGCGCGCTTTGGGCGCGAAAGCGGCTGGGTGGTATGACGGGCGCGTCGTGACGTGGCATGGCATGGCGTGATGTGGTGTGGCGCGGCATGACGCCATGCGCCGGGATGGACGGACGCGGAATGTCGAGTTGTCGGTGCGAGACGGAGTAGCCACAAGCTTTTGGAACGTTCTATATCGGTTTTTTCGTCGAGTTGTCGGTGCCGCAACCGGTTGCCATATCAGGGGTCGCACCGACAACTCGCGGTTCGTGTGTTTTCGGGGCCCCATACTTGAGATATGGGTTGTGCGAACGCCGGAGAGGAACGAGGGTAAGGAGGCCCCAATGCTGATCGTTGCCATAGTGCTGATGGAGATCGTGATCGTGGCGATCGGCGTCTTCATGATCTGGAAACCCGAGATCCTGTGGAAGATAGAGAATTTCCTCAGCGTCAAGGGCGGCGAACCCACCGAATTCTATCTGGCCATGCAGCGTGTCGGCGGCGTACTGCTGCTCGTGCTGTCGGTGTTCCTGCCGTTCATCGTGCTCGCGACACAGTGACCGCCACGGCCGTTATGACCGTTCCAAGGCATCGCCGAGAAGATCGCGGTATGCGACAGTCCATCCTCTGCCGCGTACTTAGGGTGCTGTGTCGTTAATTCGTTGACTATGTCTGGCTCTCCTCTCTGAAGCTGAGCCGTCGATCAAGCGCCGGAGGCGTTTGTAGGCGAAGGCGAGGCGACAGCCGAGCGGACAAAGCTCGGCCCACAAGGCCGTCCTTGATTGCAGGCCGAGCTGGCCGCGCAGCGGTCTGAGGGGAGTGAAAGCAATGGTCCGAATCAGGTGAACGCGGTTCTCCACGGCCGCTGCGACACAAGTTCCATCGTATGGAATCGTCGTGCTCCCGCCGGCGGGAGCTGGCTCGCGCAGCGAGACTGAGGGTGGTCGATACGGTACCGAAGGGCCTCATACGCATGCAGTCCGCTGGGATTGATGTCGCACGCGAGAGCATCCGCACAATACGCAAAGCGGCTTCATGCCTTTCACAAAGGCGTGGATCCACTTTGCGCTATAGGACGGATAACCGGACGGATCCAGACGCGAAACTTGCTGTAATAACGGGGTTGCCTTGGCTTGGCAAATCTATAAACCGAGTTACACGATATTTATCCGCAGTTTGTTCTGCGTTTGGCGTGTACGAACAATACAGGAAACATTATCGCGTCTTTTCCAGGGATCCGGTCAAAGAGTCGGAAGCGCAAATGTTTGCAAACAATGGCTCGAGCACGCCTAACGGCAATATGAACGTCGGTTGAATCGATCCCGAGACAGAGTTCTCGGAAAGTTTCGGTGCATGGCATGTCGAAACGGCTTCGCGTTCATGTACCGGTGTTTTCCTTTCCTCCGGTTGCTGAAGAAACGGCGACCCAATCCAGTGGAAGGAATAACTTATGAGCATCAAGCGTTGTGGCTCAGCCATTGCGTTCTTGTGTGCGGCTGGCCTGCTGCTGTCCGGTTGCGGGGCGACCGCAAGTGATGGCAGTGATCAGGCCGCTTCGACGTCCGACGGCAAGAAGACCATTACCGTGTTCATCTCCGGTGATACGAATGTCGATGATTTATGGAGCAAGGGCATCATTCCTGCATTCGAGAAGAAGAATCCCGACATTCAGGTCAGGACCCAGTTGGATCTTCACGGTGAACACGACCAGCAGACCGTGGCCAAGCTCGCCACCTCAGTGAATGACCAGAAGGATCCCGGATACCAGCTGATCGACGCGGGTTGGGTTACCGGTCAGGCCGCGAAGGCCGATCTGCTCGACAAAGTGAGTGAATCCGATGAGCCGGCTTTCGCCGACATTCCCGCTGATACGGTCGCCGGTGGCAAGGGGGTCGGCATCCCGTACCGTGCGTCATCCGTACTGCTTGCGTATGATTCCACCAAGGTCAAGGATGTTCCGAAGACCCTTGCCGATCTAATTGCTTGGATCAAGAAGAATCCCGGCCAATTCGCATACAATTCCCCGGCAACCGGTGGCTCCGGCGGTGCTTTTGTCACCACCGTGCTCGATAGTCATCTGGACAAGGAGCAGCAGGACAAGTTGCGCCAGGGACAGGATCAGGCGTCCGAAGCCGCATGGAAGGCTGGCTTTGACGAGCTTGCTTCGCTCAATCCATACGTATATCAAAAGGGCGTGTATCCGAATGGCAACGATCAGGTCATTCAGATGCTTGGCAATGGTTCCATTGCAATGGCGCCGGTGTGGTCCGATCAGTTCATTACCGCCCAGAAGAACGGCACCGTTCCCGAGACCATCAAATACACGCAGATTTCCGATCCGTCACTCAATGGCAGCGCTTCTTACCTGGGGATTCCCAAGACCGCTGACAACAAGGATGCAGTCAAGAAGCTCGTCGATTTTGTGCTCAGTCCGGAAGGGCAGGAAATCGTTTCCGATCAGGTGTCCGGCTATCCGGTCATCAATCTGGACAAGATGGACTCTGCCGTAGCGACGAAGTTCAAGGATGCCGACCCATCCGCTCTCCGCCCGTCCTATGATTCGGAAGTCACCTCCGATATGAATAATCAGTGGGACAAGCTGGTTCCAGGCAAATGACGGTTTCGCAGACGTCACCGGCCGACGCTGGCATGGCGGATCAGGGGAGGACGACGAAACGTCGTCTGCAGAATCGCAGGAATCTCATTGGGTTCCTTATGGCTCTGCCCCCGATCATCGTGCTGGTGCTTTTCGTCGGGCTTCCTGTTGTCCTCGCAATCCTGTTCAGCTTCGGATATACGGGTGGTTTGAATCAGGTTTCCGCTCAGATCGGTCAGCATGTTCATGCCGGCACGCCGTTTACCGTGGCTGCGTATGGAGACATCATCTCCGATCCGCGATTTGTTCGTGACCTGTGGGTCACGCTGTTGATTACCGTGGTGAGTACCTTGTTCGTGCTCGTGTTCACGGTGGGAATCGCAGTGTACGCACGGCTGACCAGATCAAAGGTCGGAACCCTGCTGACCAGCATGGCGATCATTCCATTGTTCATTCCGGTGGTGATTGCCTCGTGGGCCAACCTGACGTTCTACTCATCCAACGGTTTCATCCGATCGTTGTTCGCCCAATTCCATGTGGAAGGTCCCACGCTTGGATTTACCACTGCCGGTGTGATCATTGCATCAATTTGGGTGAATCTGCCGTTCGCGACCCTCATGGTCACGTCAGGAATCGAGGGTATTCCCGACGCGTTGATTGAAAGCGCGAGAGATGCGGGTGCCTCGACCATGCGTATCGTCTGCGAGATTCTCATTCCACTCGCCAAAGTGCCGATCCTGATCGCATCCACGTTCACCGCCATCGGTGTGCTCGGCCAGTTCACCGTGCCGTATTTCACCGGGCCGAACGCCCCAAGCATGCTCGGAGTCGACATTTCCAAATATTTCCAATCATTCAACCAGCCGCAACAGTCGGTGGCGATCGCCTGCGTGATTTTTGTATTCGCTATCGGCATCGCTGTCGCATACATCAAAGTATCAGTTGGGGACAGTGGAAAGAAAGAAGGTGAACGATGAACGGGCAAATCCGGCATGTGCTGGGAACGATCGTGAAATGGCTGATCGTCCTGTTGACGGCATTGTTTATTGTCGGTCCATTTCTGTGGCTCGTCGTTCATGCATTCGCCACGTCTTGGAAATATCCGAATCTGTATCCGGACGGTTTCACGCTTAAGTGGTGGAACGTCGTATTCGCCGACGACAAACTGGAATCCGCCATCGGCAACAGCCTGTTCTTCGCGCCACTGACCGTCGCCATCAGTTCCCTGATCTGTCTGCCCGCCGCGTACGCGTTCGCGCGCTTTGACTTTCCTGGTCGCCGACTGTTCCAAATCAGCCTGTTTGCGGTGAACGCGTTCCCGAAAATGGGATTGTTCGTATCCATGGCGGCCATTTTCTACGGTATGCATCTCATGGAATCCGTGACCGGTATCCTGATCATTCATGTCATCAGCACGTTGGTGAACATGACTTGGATTCCGGCCGCCGCATTCGCCAGCGTTCCGCGAAACCTGGAAGAGGCTGCGGCTGACGCAGGAGCTGGTAAATTCCGCGTATTCCTCTCGGTGACCTTGCCGATGGCCGCGCCTGGCATTCTGGTCGCCGTGGTCATGTCGTTCCTTGCGTCGTTCGATGAATCCCAGGGAACGTATCTGGTCGGAGCGCCCAAGTACATGACCATGCCGACGCAGATGTATTCCATGGTGCTCAATTATCCGGAACAGGTGTCAGCCGTATTCGCGCTTCTGCTGGCGATCCCGTCGACGGTGCTGCTGCTCGCATGCCGCAAGTACATTGTCGGCGGGCGGTTGGCTGAGGGTTTCCAAATCCGCTGATGACCATGACAACCACGTTGAAAGAATAATCATGAACGATATGACAGCGAGCGATGCCGGAGGCCTTCGCCTTGAAGGTTTGCACAAATCATTGGGCGGGCGTCGAATCATCAAAAACGTTACTCTCCATGTGCAGCCTGGTGAACTGGTGTGTTTGCTCGGACCCTCCGGATGCGGCAAGACCACCACGTTGCGCATGATCGCAGGGTTCCTTCACCCAGACAGAGGCAGCGTATGGATGGACGGAGTCGATGTCACCGATCTCGGCGCGGAAAAACGCCCCAGCGCCCTTGTCTTTCAGAATTATGCGCTCTGGCCTCATATGACCGTCGAAAGGAACGTGAGCTTCCCGCTGCGCGTAGCCAAACGTCCCAAGGGCGAAATCGTGAAACGAGTCGACGCCGCGCTTGAAATGGTCAATCTGACCGCTCGGCGCAATGTGCGTCCCTCCCAAATGTCCGGTGGCGAGCAGCAGCGTGCCGCGCTGGCCCGAGCGCTGGTCCAAGAACCCAGCATCCTTCTGCTGGATGAGCCGCTGAGCAACCTCGACGCGAAACTACGAGAAAAAGTCCGTGAGGACATTCGGGAGATCCAACAACGACTCGGCATCACCACGATTATGGTCACCCACGACCAGCAGGAGGCCATGGCGGTTTCCGATCGGATCGCGGTCATGCACGATGGTGTGCTCGAGCAAATCAGCAAGCCGGAAGACCTGTACACACATCCGAATACAGAGAACATCGCGCGTTTCATCGGCACCATGAGCGAATACGACAAAGCCTTCGATCCGAAAGGATACGGTGTGAAAGATCACTGGCTGGTCCGCCCGGAAGATGTGGTCTACGCCCCGCAAGGCCAATTGCAGGTGACTGGTCAACTCCCGTCATTCACCGCCCGGCTGACTCGCGTCATTCCTCATGGCCGCTACGAGGACATGTGGTTCGACGCATTCGACGGAACAACCATCATCGGGCTCCGCCCACTCGGCGACACAAGACTCCATATCGGCGACCAGGTTGACATCACTGCAAGCAAGGCCTATCACTATCACGACAACCAGCTCAAGGAGATTCTCGCATGAATATGCGTTTCGCCGCGCATCGCGGTGTACATGACGCCGACAAAGGCGTCAAGGAAAACACGCTCGCCGCATTCAAGGTCGCGGTCGCAGAGCATGCCGATCTGATCGAACTTGATATACGACTCACCAAAGACCGACGAGTGGTTGTCAATCATGATCCCGATCTGGAGCGGGTCTGGGGAGACGCTCGCCGTGTCGAAGACGTCACGCTGGCCGAACTGCAGGAGGCGAACCAGAATCCCGACAACCGGGTTCCTCTCCTGTCCGAGGTGCTGACGCTCATCCACAACAGCGGATCCTTGTTGCTCATCGATATGGACAATGCGCGGGTTGCCGAGCCCGCTTACCAGGTCGTGCATGATATGGGCATGGAGAAGGAGGTCGAATGGTGCGGGCTGCCCGAAGGCATGCAGGTTATCCGCGATCTGAGCCCCGAGGCGATCATATGGCTTGCATGGGAGAGCGGCCGACTGCCGCAGGAATCGGATCTGCAAGCCATGAAGCCGCAGGTCATCAATCTGCCGTATATCATCGTCGGTCCGCGGCTTGTCGGGCGCGCTCATGAACTTGGGCTCAACGTTCATTGTTGGACCGTCGATGAGCCGGTCTTCGCCGAGTATCTTGCCGGCATTGGTGCAGACGGCATCACATCCAACCGTATGGGTGCGATTCGTGCCGCGGCACTCAAAGCCGCCGACGGCCCCCGTACCGATGAGGTTGACGAACTTCGGGCGCTGTATACGGCACGGCATATTGCGCAGGCGGCAGTCGCGCTGATTCGTGAATCCGGAAGCGAATACCGTACCAATATACATGGCAAAGCCACTCCCGCTGACCTTGTCACCGATCTTGACGGACTCATCGAATGTCAGGTGCGCGATGCCTTGGCTGCGCAATTTCCCGACATTCCCGTCGTCGGGGAGGAAATGGGTGGCAAGGAACCTGATAGCGGGTGGTGCTGGTTCGTCGATCCGCTCGACGGTACCATCAACTTCGCCAACGCAGTGCCGTGGTTCAGCTTTTCGCTCGCACTCGTATGCAATGGCGAGCCTGTAGTCGGAGCGACCATCGATCCAGCCGGTTGGCGCGTCGTTACCTCATGGCGAGGCCACGGCGTTTGGATCGATGACAGGCAATGGGAACTGCCGGAGCGGACCGTCGACGAGCGGGATCCCATCAGCGGAACCATTGTTTCCGTTGAGCTCCTGAACAATGTCGCATGGCCGTGCCTGCCGCATATGTTCACAGAACTCTCCGATCGCTTCTGTATGCTGCGCATTCCCGGGACCGGAACCAGCACGGTCGCCGGGGTCGCCTTGGGACGCGGCGTAGCCAGCCTGATCGGTCGATTCGGTCCAGTGGACCACTATGCCGCAATCCTCCATGTGCATGAAGTCGGAGGCGTCGTCATGGATGAATATGGTCGGGAGACCATGAACCCGAGGGGGCAGGGCTTCTTCGTCGCCCGTGACCATGAAGTCGCCGGCATCATCGCGCACATGTGGCATCGGGCACGGACGGAGCTTGAAGAACAGCGGTGACAAGAGCGTTTCGCGAAATCCTCCCAGGCGCGCGAATCGTGCAAGAAGGCCGTTGGACGCCTTGGAAGTTAGGGCATTCAACGGCCTTCGGATGCTTACCGCCCGTCGCCCGTCTGCCGCCTACTGGATATCGGAGATGGGCTTGCCGAGTTCGCCCCGTATGCGTGCGGTGCATGAGATGATCGCGGCGGCGATTGTGAACACCCAGATGACCGCGAATCCGACGGCCACGTTCGAGGAGAGCACCACGCCGACGAGCAGGGGCACGAATACCTCCAGCACACTGATGATGGTCTGGGAGATGCCCGTCGCGTAGCCGATGAACCTCTTGGGCGGAATGATGGCGAGCAGCGAGCCCGTGGACTGCTTGTTCATGAACTCGCCCAGAGTCTCCAGCACAGCCGCCGCAAGCAACGCCTTGGTGTGTTCGCTGCCGGTCCCATAGTCGATGCGTGAAACGTGATTGACGGCAGATGACGCCCGCCTGCGCGTCCGGGCCGAACATCCGCCAGCCGCGCTCCCTGAGCAGCCCGATGAGTGTTTCGGACGTATCGGGAAGGAACGGAAACGCCATCGACCTGGCGCCCAGCGAATGTGCCTGAACTTCCGCGGCGTCGAGCAGCCGTTCCAGCATGGCGGGCTTGTCCGCGACCTTGTCCGACAAGAGCACGGCGCTGTTGCCCATATGCCGGCCTCCCAACACCAGCGACGGCAGCAGGTCGGCGGCAAGATCGTCATGCAGGCCGACCATGGCCGCCGCCTTGGCGTCGCCCATCTCGTTCGCGGCCCGCACCACCATGCGATCGGGACGGCCCAGGACCCATACCGAGCGATCGGTGGCCAACGCGCACGGCAAGCCAGCAACCCATGCGCCGGACCCGTCCACATCGACCAGGTACCGCATCTCCGTGGCAGCGTTGCGTTCCTGCAACGCCAATCCCACCGTGCCCAACGCGATATCCGGCAACATCGGCATGATGCCATTCCATGTGCCCACGTCCAATTCAGACGCACGCTCGTACGTCTCGATCACTGCTTTCCCCTCCCGCACCGGCAGATTCACGATAGTGGAAACCGCATAACAAAATCCCCTCTCGGGAAAGAACCCGAGAGGGGATTTATCTCAATTCAGCTGCCTTGTGGCTGCCTCATGAGTATGGATCGCTGGAATTCCAACGATCTCAGCGCTCTGCAACTCAGATGTGGAAGTACAGCTCGTACTCCAGCGGGGTCGGGGCCAGACGGGCCTGATCGATCTCGCCGCGCTTGATGTCGATCCAGGTCTCGATCAGATCCTCAGTGAACACGTCACCGGCGGTCAGGAAGTCGTGGTCGGCTTCGAGCGCGTCCATGGCCTCGGCCAGGGAGCTCGGCACCTGCTTGATGCCGGCGTGCTCTTCCGGAGGCAGCTCGTAGAGGTCCTTGTCGACCGGCTCCGGGGGCTCGATGTGGTTGAGGATGCCATCGAGGCCGGCCATGAGCTGGGCGGAGAAGGCCAAGAACGGGTTGCAGGACGGATCCGGGGCGCGGAACTCGATGCGCTTCGCGGCCGGGGAGGTGCCGGCCAGCGGGATGCGGATGGCTGCGGAACGGTTACGGGCGGAGTAGACCAGGTTGACCGGCGCCTCGAAGCCCGGAACCAGGCGGTGGTAGGAGTTCAGCGACGGGTTGGTGAAGGCCAGCACGGAGGAGGAGTGCTTGATCAGGCCACCGATGTACCAGCGGGCCAGATCGGACAGGCCGCCGTAGTTCTTCTCATCGTAGAACAGCGGCTTGCCGTCTTTCCACAGGGACTGGTGGCAGTGCATGCCGGTGCCGTTGTCGCCCGCGAGCGGCTTCGGCATGAAGGTCGCGGCCTTGCCGGCCAGAGCGGCGGTCTCGTGCACGACGTACTTGTACTTCATCAGGTCGTCGCCCGCGTGCTGCAGGGAGTTGAAGCGGTAGTTGATCTCCTGCTGGCCGGCGCCGGCCACCTCGTGGTGCGAACGCTCGAGGATCAGGCCGACCTTCTGCAGGTTGGCGACCATGTCGTCGCGCAGATCCTGGGTGTGGTCGATCGGCGGAACCGGGAAGTAGCCGCGCTTGACGCGGTTCTTGAACGCGATGTTCGGGGTGCCGTCCTCCTCGGTGTCCAAGCCGGTGTTCCACGGGGCCTCGATGGAGTCGACCTCGTAGAAGGAGCGCTGCATCGAGTTCTCGTAGCGCACCTTGTCGAAGATGAAGAACTCGGCCTCAGGAGCGAAGGAGGCGGTGTCGGCGATGCCGGTCGCCTTCAGGTAGGCCTCGGCCTTGCCGGCGACCTGGCGCGGATCGCGCGAGTACGGCTCGTCGGTCAGCGGGTCGACGATGGAGAAGGCCACGTCGAGGGTCTTGTGCTTGCGGAACGGATCGACGAAGGCGGTCTCGATGTCCGGGACCAGCTTCATGTCGGATTCGTTGATGGCCTGGAAGCCTTCGACCGAGGAGCCGTCGAACGGCATGCCCTCATCGAACGCATCCTTGAGGAATTCGCTCGCCGGCACGGTGAAGTGCTGCTGAACGCCGATCAGATCGGTGAAGCGAACGGAGACATACTCGATGCCTTCCTTGTTGATAAGGGCCTCGGCGTCAGCCTTGGTTTCAAGTGCAGTCACGGGACCGCTCCTTTCGTGAAGTAACTTACAGGCTATAAGTCTAGAAAGGAGCATTTCGCAGGCTCGACGGTTCGGTTACGAACATGTTTCGGATTGTTGCACGGCATGCGCGTTACGGCGGAATGACGCGGGATGCCGGGTTTGGCGGAGCATGAAAAAACCCGCCGGACCGAAGGGGCTGGCGGGTTGGAACGGGTGGAACGGCCTTCCGGGGCGGTCATCGACCGCGCATCGCGCGGCGGCTGACGTGCTGCGGGCGGTTCGGATCCACGCCCTTGGGGATGCCGTAGCCGGCCTTGGTCTGCAGCGTGCGCAGGCGCGCGTTGAGCGTGTCCAGCTCCTCCTTGGTGAGCATGAAACGGCGGCGCGGGTGGATCTTGGCCACCAGCGCGTTCTTGTGGTCGGTCGGCATATAGGCCTTCTGCTTCATCACGGTCTTGCGCAGGTCCTTGAGGCGGACCTGCTTGTCACCGGTGCCCACGAAGATGCGGTAGACCGGGATCCGGGAGCCGGCGGTGACGCCCTTGATGCTCTGCTCCTGGCGTTCCATCGCACGGGCGACGCGGCCGTACTCGCCCTCGCCCAGCAGGTAGATGCCGTTGTAGCCGGTGCCGCGCCAGATGGCGTCCTTGGTGCGCGGGTCGATCCACACGGGCTGCTCGGGGAAGTTGAAGCCGGCCTTGTTGATGTTGCCGAGCACGCTGACCGAGGCGCCCGGGCGGCCCTCCAGCTGCTTGTAGCCGACGGCGTCGGCGCGGCGGGTGAGCACCATCGTGGCGAACAGCAGGCCGAGCATGATGGCGGTGATCATGATGAAGATCCACGTCAGCCACGTCCACTTGAGCACGATCCCCAGGATGACGAACACCACGATCGGCGCAAGCCCGGCCCCGGCCAGCAGCCACGGCAGCTGCTTGTCCTCCTTGGACGTGTACTTGTAGATCTGGATGACCTGCTTGATCGTGCTCTGCTTCTTTGGCTTCGCTTCCTTTGCAGCCATGTATTTCCTCACTTGCCTAGGGATGGACACACTATTTCACTACTCTACCAGCAAGGCGGGTCCGCCATGCGGTTTGAGGGAGCCATGCCGGCGGGGCGCGCATGATCCGCCGCCAGCACCGCCGGCAGGCGCCGTTCGCCGTGTGTTCATCGTCGCGTATTCCTCATCGCGTATTCAGCGGGCGGCCGTCGGCCTTGAGCAGCGTCTCGCCGAGCGCTTCGCTGAAGGTCGGATGAGGGTGGATCAGCCTCGCGGCGTCGTGCAGCGGCACGCGGTTGCCGATGAGCTGCTCGGCCTCGGCGATCAGGTCGGACGCGATCGGGCCGATGATGTGCGCGCCCAGCACGACCGGCGTATCCGGATCGGCCACGCTCGCCCCGGACACCAGCGAAATGGATCCGCCGGATCCGCTCATCAGCATGCGCGCATTGCCCATCATCGGGTACACCGTCTCGCTCACCTCGACCAGATCGTCGCGCGCCGAGGCCTGGTCGAGCGTCAGGCCGACGCACGCCGCCTCGGGGGAGGAGAACACGACCTGCGGGATGGTCGCGTCGTCCACCGGCTTCGGGTCGAGACCGGCGATGGCCTCGGCGACGGTGATGCCCTGCTCGAACGCGCGGTGGGCGAGCGCATGGCCCGGCGTGACGTCGCCGAGCGCCCAGATGCCCGGAACGCTTGTGCGGCCCAGCTGGTCGGTGACGATCAGGCCGTGGTCGTCGCGCGCGATGCCGGACGAGGAGAACCAGCCGGCATCGGTGATCGGGTCGCGGCCGATCGCGGCCAGCACGATCTGCCCGTACACGGTGTGGTCTCCGTCCTCGCCGTCGCGCGTGTAGTGCACGGTCGCGCCGAGGTTGGCTCCGGTGTCGACCTGCGTGACATGGGTGCGGGTCACGATGGTCAGGCCGTGCCGTTTGAGCTCGCGGGTCAGCGTCGTCGCCGCCCGGCGGTCCCATCCCGACAGCACGCGGTCCTTGCGGATCAGCAGCGTCGTCTCGCATCCGGCGGCCTGCCACATCGACGCGAACTCCAATGCGACGGCCCCGGCGCCGATGATGACGGCGCTGGCGGGGAACTCGTCCAGCGACAGCGCGGTCGTCGAATCGATGAGCGCGCCGCGGAACGGGATGCCCGGCAGCGGGCGCGGGCGCGACCCGGTGGCGATCACGACGTCGCCGGCCTCGATTGTCACATCGCCGTCGAGCGGCTCGGGCACGCCGGCCTTAAGGTAGCGCTCGACCTGCGCCGAGCCGGGCGACGGGCTGACCGTGACCGAGCCTGGCGCCACGGCGCTCGCCTCGCCGTGGTAGACGGCGACGCCGCGGTGCGCGAGCAGCCCGGCCAGCCCCTTGGTCATGGTGTCGACCACGCGCAGCCGATAGTCGCGCAGCGTGCCGAAGTCGATGCCGTTGACGGAGGCGTTGACGCCGAGCTCGGCCGCGCGGTGCACGGTGTCGATGGTGTGCGTGGCGGTGATCAGCGCCTTCGAGGGAATGCATCCGCGGTTCAGGCAGGTGCCGCCGAGCGTGCCGTCCCGTTCGATCAGCGCCACCTTCCTGCCGAGCTCCGCCGCGCGCAGTGCGGTCGAATAGCCGCCGGGACCCGCGCCGATGATCGCGATATCGTATTGTTCGCTCATACCATGCCTCCTTGCTGCAGACGATCCAATACTATTACGGCCGTTGCGACCGATCCTGAAAGGCCGGCCCGCATACGCGAACAGGCCAGCCCGAAGGCTGACCTGTTCGATCGATGTCCCTACCGGAACGCCGCCTGGGCGGACGCCGGACACGGCCCGTGCTCAGGCCATGGATTTCGCTGGAGGCTCACTCCGGCCAGTTGCCGCGCTTGGGGGAGCGGGGCTTGGGCAGGCGCCAGCGGCGCACCTGGATCGCGCGGCTCCAGGCGTAGGACCCGGAACGCGAACCCTTGGAAACCGAGGCCTCGCCGAACTTGTCGATGAGCTTCTTCTTCAGCCCGCGCCACATGATGGCCACGTCGATGATCACCGCGAACAGATAGACGTACATGAGGATCATCATCGGCAGCGAGAGCGCCGGATAGACGGTGGTGACCAGCATCGACCCGATCAGGATGACGAAGGCCACGGGGATGAAGAACTCGCCGAGGTTGAAGCGGGCGTCCACGTAGTCGCGGATGTACACGCGCCACGGCAGGCGCTCGGCCTTCGGCATGTGGTTGATGTCGCCGGTGCGCATCGCCTCGTACTCGGCGTCCTCCTTGGCGCGCAGGCGCTCCTTGGCGGCCTTGGCGCTGGCCTTGCGGTCGGCGGGCACGAGCGGGCGTATGTTCTGCGCCTGGGCCTGCTTCATCTTCGGGGTCGGGCGGCCCTTGCCCTGGGTCGGCGCGGGCTTGGCGGCTTCTTCGACCGGCTCCTGAGCCTTGTCTTTCTTAAACGGATTCCATGTCATGATTGCCCAGATTACGGTGACGCATAGACGCTGCAATGCCAAGCCCCGCAAGCCCGGGCGCGGCATGGCGCGTGCGGCGTCCGAATATTGGACGGAACGGATACAATGGCTGCTGGCAATACCGTCGCCGGCAGAGCGCCGGCGCATACACCGGTGCGCGTGCCCCGCACGCGCACGCATAGAAGGAGCATCATGGCCGAACTTACCGCCGATGAGATCCGTTCCCGCGTCGAGAAGGACTGGCAGCGCATCGTTGACCTGCTGGGCCGCAAGATCGCGCTCAGGTCGGTGTCCGCCGAGGGCATCACCGCCGGGCATATGAAGCGGTCCGCGCAGTTCGTGGCCGAGGAACTGGCCAAGGTCGGCGTCGACACGAAGGTCGTCCAGTCGCACAATCCGGACGGCACGCCCGGCGCGTGGGAGGTCATCGGATCCGGGATCGTGGATCCGGACGCGCCGACCGTGCTGCTGTACGCGCACCACGACGTGCAGCCGGTGCCCGACCCGGCCGCATGGGACACTGACCCGTTCGTCGCCACCGAGATCGACACCCGCCTGTACGGTCGTGGCGCCGCCGACGACGGCGGCGGCATCGCGATCCACTCCGGCGCGCTCGCGGCGCTCGGCGACGATCTCAAGGTGAACGTCAAGGTGTTCATCGAGGGCGAGGAGGAGATGGGCTCGCCCAGCTTCATCCCGTTCATCGAGGAGCACCGCGACGAATTCGACTCCGACGTGATCGTCGTCGCCGATTCGGGCAACTGGTCCGCCGACATCCCGTCGCTGACCACGTCGCTCAGGGGCAACACCTGCGTGGACGTGACCGTCAAGGTGCTCGAGCACCCGGTGCACTCCGGCCAGTACGGCGGCCCGATCCTCGACGCCAACACGCTCGCCGCGATGCTGATCGCCTCGATGTACGACGCCAACGGCGACCTCGCCGTGCCGGGTCTCGCCGCGCAGGAGCCGGTCGGCGGCCTGCAGCGCGATCTGGACGAGGGCTCCGTGCGCGAGGACGCCGGCATCGTCGATGGGTACCGCCTCGCCGGCACCGGTTCGATCGCCTCGCGCCTGTGGACCAAGCCGAGCGCGACCGTGATCGGATTCGACGCGCATCCGGTCGAAGGCTCGTTCAACGTGATCAGCCCCGAGACCACGTTCCGCCTGTCCCTGCGCATCGCCCCGGGCCAGCGCCCCGAGGAGGCGCAGGCCGCGCTCGTCGACTTCCTCAAGTCGCACGCGCCGTTCGGCGCCGAAGTGAGCGTCGACGCGGGCGACGGCGGCATGGGCTGGGCGATGGATCCGAACGCCGTGGCCACCAAGGACGCGCTCGAGGCGATGGAGGAGGCCTTCGGCGTCGCCCCGATCAACAAGGGCGAGGGCGGGTCCATCCCGTTCATCCCCGAGCTGCAGCGCATCTTCCCCGAGGCGCAGGTGCTGGTCACCGGGCCCGAGGACCCGAAGGCCAACGCCCACAGCCCCAACGAGTCCATCAGCCTGCCGGGCCTGAAGAACAACGTGATCACCGAGGCCCTGCTGCTGGCCAAGCTCGGCAAGTGACCCGTCGGTGACATGCACCCCGTCCGCCGGTTTTCCCGGTGCGGCGGGGTGTTGTGCTGTCCGGGCCTGGTGCGCCCGGCACCCTCGCGGCGTTGAAAGTGTCCGAGAACCATGTTGTTACCCAGACGTTTTCTACGCGGATTGGGTGTGTGGCGTAGATAGTGTCCGAGAACCGGTGTGTTACCCAGACGTTTTCTACGCGAATTGGGTGTGTGGCGTTGAAAGTGTCCGAGAATCATGTTGTTACTCAACCGTTTTCTACGCCAAATGGCTGTGTGGCGTAGATAGTGTCCGAGAACCATGGTGTTACCCAACCATTCGCTGCGCCGGGAGCTCCGCTGACCGGGAAAATGACCGCGCTCGGGAAAAAGTTCCGGGGGTGGGTTACACTCAAGGCGTTGACACGGGGGCTTCGGCCGGGCAATGGGCTCGGGCGTGGCTGAGATGAGGGTTTCCTCGACCGATTGAACGTGAATCCGGGTAATGCCGGCGCACGGACGTCGCTCTTTTCCCGTGCCTTGTTTGCCGCACCGAAATCCGGTGCGCACAGAGGAAAGGCACATATCATGTCTGCAACTGCAGCTGTCAAACATTCCAACAAGTGGCGCGTCGTCGATATCGTCGTCGCGGCCATCGTCGCGGTCGCGGCCGGCGTCATCTTCTGGGCATGGGACATCGTGTGCGCGGTGCCGATGGCGGTGCTCAAGAGCGTGACCCCGGGCCTCGACGGTCTGGTCAGCGGCATGTGGCTGTTCGCCGGCCCGCTGGCCGCGATCATCGTGCGCAAGCCCGGCGCCGCGCTGTTCGCCGAAACGGTCGCCGCCTTCATCGAGCTGCTGCTGGGCAACCCGTGGGGCATCGCCGGCTCGCTGATCGTCGGCTTCATACAGGGCGCGTTCGCCGAGCTCGGCTTCACGGTGTTCGCCTACAAGAAGTGGAACTTCGTCTCCACGCTGGTCTCCGGAACGATGACCGGCATCGGCTGCTGGCTGTACGGCTGGATCACCAGCCCGGGTTGGGGCCCGCTGCAGATCGTCGTCACCCTGGTGAGCGACGCCGTCTCCGGCGCCGTGATCGCCGGCCTGCTCATGTGGTTCCTGCATCGCGCGATCGCCTCGACCGGCGTGCTCGACCGCTTCGAATCCGGACGCAGCCAGGCGCTGGTCTGATCCGGCCCGAATCCAACGATTGACCAATCGCCCATGAAGCCGGCGGACAAGGCCGCATCGGCCCGTCCGCCGGCTTCTGCTATATCTCCCTGCTTCGCGGGGAAAGACTTGGGGACGAACACAACCATGAGTAAGACTTCTGAATCCACCTCCTCCGCGGTCGCCGTAAGCGCCAGGGATTGGGGATGGCGGCATTCCACGCGCCGCGAATTCGCGCTGCGCCATGTCGACTTCGACATCCGCCCCGGCGAGCACGTGCTGCTGCTCGGCGCGTCCGGCGCCGGCAAGAGTACGCTGATGGCCGCGCTGGCCGGCGTGCTCGGCGGCGGCGACGAAGGCGAGGAGGAAGGCGCGCTGACCCTTGACGGTGTCAAGCCGAGCGCGGCCCGCGGCCGGGCCGGCCTGGTCCTGCAGGACCCCGATTCGCAGATCATCCTCGAACGCCTGGGCGACGACGCGGCCTTCGGCTGCGAGAACCTCGACGTGCCGCGGGAGGAGACTTGGGACCGGGTGCGCGATTCCCTCGGCATCGTCGGCCTCGGCGCGCTCGATCTGGCCCGCTCCACCGGCCATCTGTCCGGCGGCCAGCGCCAGCGGCTCGCGCTCGCCGGCGTGCTGTCCATGCATCCGGGGCTGCTGCTGCTGGACGAGCCGACCTCGAACCTCGACCCGGAGGGCGTGCGCGAGGTGCACGACGCCGTCCGCCATGTGCTGGAGCAGGGGCACGAGACGATGGTTGTGGTCGAGCACCATATCGACGTGTGGCTGGACCTGATCGATCGCGTCATCGTGCTCGGCAAGCCGGACGCCGATGACGATGCCGGCGGCGTGATCGCCGACGGCACGCCTGACGAGGTGTTCGCCACCATGGGCGACGTGCTGGCCGAGGGCGGCGCGTGGGTGCCCGGCCGCGCGATCCCGATGCAGTACCGCGACCCGCAGCCGGTGCGGCCCGTGCAGGACGATGCGCGGCCCGAGCCCGCCGACGCACCCGGCGCACCCGCCGCAGCGAGTGCGGCCGACGTGCCGGCCGGTCCGATCCTGTACACGCAGGATCTGGCCTTCGGCCGCGGCACGCCGCTTGGCGAGCATGTGAACCTCGGCTTCGACGGCGGCGAGATCTATGCGATGATGGGGCCGAACGGCGCCGGAAAGTCCACGATGGCGCTGACCTTGGCCGGCCTGCTGGAACCGCTGGAGGGCCACGTGCGCGTGCGCGCCGACCTCGCTCCGGCCGGCAAAGGCGACGAGCCCCGCGCGTGGAAGAGCCGTGAGCTGCTCGGCCGCGTCGGCATGGTGTTCCAGGAGCCGGAGCACCAGTTCGTCACCTCGAGCGTGCGCGACGAGGTGGCGCTTGGCCCCAAGTCCATGGGCAAGGGCCAGGACGAGGCGTATCTCATCGCCGATCGGATGCTGGACCGGCTCGGTCTTGCCCGCTTCGCCAAGGCCAACCCCTACACGCTGTCGGGCGGCGAGAAGCGGCGGCTGTCGGTCGCCTCGATGCTTGCGGCCGCCCCCAAGGTGCTCATCATGGACGAACCGACTTTCGGGCAGGACTTCGCGACGTGGACCGAGATGGTGAAGCTCATCGCCATGGCCCGAGACGAGGGCTCCGCCGTGATCATGGTCACGCATGACGAGGCCCTGGTCGAGGCGCTCGGCGCCAAGCGGATACTGTTCCACGAGCGCGGTCTGGCCGAGTCTCCGGCCGGCGCCACAGGCGGCGCCGAAGCGCCCGCGCCCGCGGCGGAACCGTCCGGAGCCTCCGACGGCGCGCGGCAGGCTTCGCCCGAACCGGCTTCAGGCCTTACCATCGCCGCGCAGGAGGCCCAGTCCGCCGCAAGCGGCGGCACGGTCGTGGTCAGCGCGCAGACGGAACGCAACGAACCGGTCAAGGCGGCGTCGCCGTCGTGGTTCGTGGCCCGCCTCAACCCGGTGAGCCGTTTCGTCATGGCGCTGCTGCTCAGCGTGCCGCTGTTCTTCAGCCTCGACGTGGTCAGCGCCACCGTGGCGCTGGGCATCGAACTCGTGCTGCTGTGGATCGGCGGCGTGGACCCGATCACCGTCTGCCGCAAGACATGGCCCGTGTGGATCGCCGCGTGCGGCGGCCTGCTGTCCGTGCTGATGTACGGCAAGACCTCCGGGGCGACGTTGTTCCAATGGGGCGTGATCCATGTGTCCGAAGGATCGGTGTACCTCGCCATCGCCACGTTCCTGCGCGTGCTGGCCATCGCCATCCCCTCGGTGGTGCTGGCGTTCGGTCTGGACCCGACCGATCTGGCCGACGGCCTGGTGCAGGTGGCCCATCTCTCGCCGCGCTTCGTGTACGGCGGACTGGCCGGCATGCGCATGTTCACCCTGCTGCAGGACGACTGGCGGGCGCTCGGCCTGTCGCGCCGCTCGCGCGGGCTCGGCGACGACAACGCCATCAAGCGCGCGATGTCGCAGGCCTTCGGGCTGCTCGTGCTGTCGATCAGACGCGCCACCAAGCTCGCGACGGCCATGGAGGCGCGCGGCTTCGGCGGCTCGACGCCGCGATCCTCGGCGAGGGTGTCCTCGCTGCACCGCATCGACTGGGTCTCCTACGTGATCGGCATCGTCGTGCCCGTGATCGCGCTGGCCGCGGCCATCGCCACCGGCCTCTGGAGCCAGCCGATGATCACCTCCTGACCCGTCCCCGTTCCGCCCGGCCCGATCCGCCGGGCGGGGCGGAATCGTCAGCCACCACCCGTGACGGCATGCCGGCAGACGGCGTGCCAACAAACCACACCAACAAACCACACAACAACAAGGAGCAATCATGACCAATCACGTACCCGAAGCACCGGAGAACCGCAGCGGCGACTACGCCTTCCTCGGCGCCGAGCCCGGCAGCGTGGCGGACGCGCTGTACCTGTCGGCGGCCGACGACTGGCGCGCCGCGATCAACTCGCGCTTCGTCAACGAGCTGCTGGACGACACGCTGCCCGACCGCGTGCTGATCTCGTACCTCATCCAGGATTTCAAGTTCTTCAACCAGGGCATCATGGACCATGCCATCGCGCTGGCCCCCACGGAGGAGATCAAGGCGATGCTGCGCAAGCAGTCCGAGTTCTTCGCCAATGAGGAGGCGCCGTACTTCACGAACTTCCTCAAGGTGTACAGCGTCAGCGACGAGCAGTACGACGCGGCGCCGCAGACGCCGGCCAACAAGGAGTACTGCGCGTACCTCGACAAGGTGGTGAACGGCACCTGGCAGGAGCTCATCACGGCGCTGTGCTGCATGGAGTGGCTGTATCTGGCCTGGGCCAAGCGCACGATCGACGCCGGCGTCGTGCAGCAGGTGCCCGCCCACAAGGGCTGGGTCGACCTGCACGAGGGCGAGCTGTTCCGCGCGTGGACCGGCCGGCTGATCGCGCTGGTCAACGAGTACGCCAGCGTCGACGGGCCGGAGGCCGACGTGTTCCGCACCATCGTGCATCTGGAACGTCGCTTCTTCGAGGACGCCTACGATCTGGCGTGACGCCGTGCGGCGCCGCGATCCGCGGCGCCTGCGCGCCTTCCCCGCCGGCGGTCCGCGCCGTTAATAATGAAGTGGTCCACGCCCCGCCGAACGGACGATCCGGTGGAGTGTCCGTGGAACAATACACGGAGTGCATGCCCCCCGCTGGCGGGGGCTGTCGGCGTAGCCGACTGGGGGGGTGGTCGACGGACACCACAGCATCAAGCATTCGACCACCCTCCGGCGCTACGCGCCACCTCCCGCCAGCGGGAGGATCGCCCCTCAGCCAATTGCGGAATGAATCACTAGACGGCCGCTTGGTTCTGGCCGGAAGCGGGTTGGGCCGGGGCCGGCGACGACCAGCCGGCCCGCTTGCGCAGGGGCGCGAGCTCGAAGACCTCGTCGGAGGCCGCGGCGATTTCCGGGCTGTGCGTGACGATGATCACGCAGCGCCCCTGATCGTGGGCGAGGGAACGGAAGATCGACATGATGTCGTCCTGCGTGACGAGATCGAGATTGCCGGTCGGCTCGTCGGCCACGATCACGGACGGGTCGTAGCTCAGCGCGCGGGCGATCGCCACGCGCTGCTGCTCGCCTCCCGACAGGTGCAGGATGCGCTCGTTCGCGTATTCGGCCGGCAGATGGACCTCCTTAAGCAGCTGCACGGCCCGTTCCTTCTTCGGCATGCCGAAGGCCTTGCCGGAGGCGTCCATCGACAATACGATGTTCTCGGCCACGGTCAGCGACGGCAGCAGATTGAAGCTCTGGAAGATCACGCCGATGTCGTGGCTGCGGTATCCGTAGCGGTCCTGTTTGGCGAGATCCCCGCCGTTGTACATCACCCTGCCCTCGGTCGGGCCGGCCAGTCCGCAGATCAGCGACAGCATCGTGGTCTTGCCCGCTCCGGACGGGCCGGTGATCGAGTAGACCTTGCCGGGCATGAAGGAGCGGCTGATGTTCTTCAGCACCTTCTTGCCGCCCTTGGTGTACGCGTAGCTCACGTTGTCGAGTTCGAGAATGGGGGTTGATTCGGTCATGGTATTCGGTTCCTTGTTGTCTTGGGAGGTTCCCGAGCGGTTTCTGGGCGGTGCCGTCAGGAGCGGTCGGCGAGGATCTGGAGCGGCTCGTAGCGCATGACGAAGATCACGGCGACGAGCGCCGCGGCCAGCGTCAGGCCGAGCCCGATGAGCAGCAGTTGCCCGACGACCTTGAGATTGACGGTCGCGTTGACGGACGAGACGTAGCTGACGGCCCGGTTGAATCCGCCCATCATGCCGCCCGGGGCGTCGCCTCCGGGCTGGCCCTGCGCGTCGACCGAGGAGCCGGATGAGGATCCGCCGGAGGCCGAGCCGTTCGACGAGCCGCTTTCGGCCGAACCGGAGCCGGTCGAACCCGACGCCGATTCGCCGGAGGAACCGGACTCGCCGTCCTGCCCGCCGGGCGCCTGCATATCGCGGCCGAACTGCTCGTTCTGGCTGGCCTGCTGCGACTGCTGCTGCTCGACCTGCGCGGCCAGCAGCTGGTTCGACACGGGCACCGAGGCCACCGCTCCGGCCGCGGCGCCGATCGCCAGGCCGATCATCGTGACCGCCAGCAGCTCGAAGGTGAACTGCGCGGCCACCTTGGCTTTCCTGACGCCGATGGCCGTGAGCACGCCGACCTCGTACTTGCGCTCGCGCACGTTGAACAGGGTGAGCACCACGAGCACCACCGCGCCGACGCCGAGCACGATGACCAGCAGCGTCAGCGCGAACCGGGCGAGGTTGTCCAGCGGCACGAGGCTCGCCTCGTACTGCTCCACGTCGGCGGACGACACCGTGTAGTCGTCGCTCAGGCCGGCCCGCTCCACGTCGGAGACGAAGGTCTCGTAGTCGTCCTTGCTGGCGAAGACGTACGTGTAGTCGAGCTGGGCCGCGGCGGTTTCGACGGTGTTGCCGTTCGCGTCGGTGGATTCGGCGGTCGAGTCGGCGTCCAGGCCGAGCGATTGCAGCGTGGAGACGGAGGTGTAGATCGCGTTCGCCGGGTCGGAGGCGGTCGAGCCCATCGGCCTGCCCATCTGGTTGGAGGATTCGGTGGCGTTCTCGTAGATGCCGACGATGGTGAGCGTGTATGTGGTGTCCTCGTCGCTCGCGTTGGCCACGCTGATCGTATCGCCCACGGACAGCCCGTTGAAGTCGGCGAGCTCCTTGGTGATGATCACGTCGCCGTCGGCGTCGGAACCGTAGCCGAACACCTCGCCGTCGCTCATGGTGAACGATCCGTTCGCGGCGTTGGCGACGGCCTCGTCGGAGGAGAAGCCGACCAGGGAGAAGTCGCCGGTGGTCATGGTCATGCCGCCGCCCATGCCGTCGGGCCCGCCCTGGCCGCCGGCCTTCCCGGCGTCGCCGGAATCACCGGAATCACCGGAACCGGAGGAGTCGGAGGAACCGCCGGAGCCGGAGCTGCCGGAGCTGGAGGATGTCGAGTCCTCGACCGGTTGGAAGTCGTCGGTTCCGTTCAGCGATGCGGTCTGGGTGTAGTAGGTCGATTTCACCGCGTCGGAGGCCTTCGCGTAGGTCTGATAATCGGACAGGGTGAGCTGCTTGTCGCTCAGCGATGCGCGCATCGACTCGAAGTCCGGCTGGGAGCCGGATGCATCGGACGAGTCGGATGAGCCGGAGCCGTTGCGCATCTCGCTGATCGCCTTGGAGCGGTCGAAGCTGATCTGCGCGGTGATGGTCGTGTTCTCCAGCCCGCTGTCGCGCGTGCTGACCGCCGCCTGGCGGATCGACAGGCCGATGGTGGCCGCCGCCGCGATGATCGCGACGATGATGGCGATGAGGATATTGCGCCCCTTGTTGCGTATGACATTGCGCCATGCGTTGCGTATTACGAACATTGTCGTCCTTTGATTGGGTATCGGGTGGGTACGGCGGATCGAACTTGGGCGAATCCGCCTTGCTGCCATCACAGCGTGCTTCGATGGCAGGGGCCTGTAATGTCGCTGAACCGACACTGGCGGTCAAATGTGATGTTTTGGTGTGCTTTCTGGACATTGGCTGAATGAGGGGCGTCCGGCCGCCGGTGCCGGAACGGCGGCGTCAGGCATAGCGATGGCATGGGGTAGGGTATCGGGTATGCCGATTTCCGCTGAAGTACTAGCCAATCCGAAAGCCGAACGCATCCGCCGCGCGGGGGATCTGTCCAATCGCAAGAGCCGCGAACGCGCGGGGAGGTTCCTGATCGAGGGACCACAGTCCGTGCGCGAGGCGATCGCGTGGCACCCCGGCGTGGTGAGGGATCTGTACGTCCAGGTCGCTTCGGGGGCGCCCGACGCGCCGTTCGCCAATCCGACCGTCGCGCAGCTCGCCGGCAAGGCCCTGTCCGCCGGCGTGTACGTGCACAAGGCGACGCGCGATGTGATCGCGAAGATCAGCTCCGACGCGCAGGGCATCGTCGCGGTCGGCGACCTCGGCGCCATGCGCGATGCCATGCGGTACGACGGCCCGTCCGAGCGCCCGTTCGTCGCCGCGTTCTGGCAGGTGCGCGATCCGGGCAACGCCGGCACGGTGATCCGGGCGGCCGATGCGGCCGGCTGCGACGCCATCGTGTTCGTGGACGAATGCGTCGACATGTTCAACCCCAAGGTGATCCGCTCGACGGCCGGCTCGCTGTTCCACCTGCCGGTGCTCACGATGGGCACCGACGAGTTCCTCGCGTGGGCATCCGAGCACGGCGCAGGCGTGATCGCCGCCGATGTGTACGGCACCGAGGGGCGCCCGCCGCAGCCGCTGCCCGACATGCTCGCCGGCGTCGACGCGGAAGGCGGAGCCGCGGCGGATCGCGCCGGGTGCGCCGTCCTGTTCGGCAACGAGGCGCGAGGCCTGCCGGCCGCGATCCTCGAGCGCGCCGACCGGATCGTGGCGATCCCGCTCTACGGCAAGGCCGAGTCCCTGAATCTGGGCACCAGCGCGGCGGTCATGCTCATGAGCATGGCTATGTCGAGTCGCTTTGGGAGAATGTGAAGTCGGCAAAAGCTTGAAAAATGCATGTTTTCATGTGTGGTAAGAGGTTGCAAGTCAAGGAAAGGTAGCTCGTGGCAGAAGTGCTATTCGATGCCCAGGCAGTGACCGACGCGGTCACCGGCGGCATCGCGAGAATCGAGAACGCCTCCAGCTCGGAGGAACTGAAAGCCGTCAAAAGCGAGGTCATCACGGCGCTGACCCAGGCCAGCAAGGCCATCGGATCGCTGCCGGCGGACCAGAAGAAGGACGCCGGCAAGCTTATGGGCAAGCTGCGCGCCGACTTCGGCCGCGCGTTCGGCGCCAAGGAATCCGCGGTCAAGGCGCAGGAGGAGGCGAAGGCCCTCGCGGCCGAGACCGTCGACATGACCCTGCCGGTGAACCGCAAGCCGCTCGGCGCGCGCCACCCGCTGTCGCGCGTCATGGAGGACGTCGAGGACTTCTTCGTCTCGATGGGCTGGCAGATCTCGTCCGGCCCCGAAATCGAATCCGAATGGTACAACTTCGATTCCCTGAACTTCGGCCCCGACCACCCGGCCCGCCAGATGCAGGACACCTTCTACGTCAAGGGCAACCAGGCCAAGGACGCCGCCGGGTTCGTCGGCTCCAACATGGTGGTGCGCACCCAGACCTCGTCCGACCAGGTCCGCGCGCTCATCACCCGCGGCGTGCCGCTGTACATCGCCAGCCCGGGCCGCGTGTTCCGCACCGACGAGCTCGACGCGACGCACACGCCGGTGTTCCACCAGTGCGAGGCGCTCGCCGTCGACAAGCACCTGACGATGGCCGACCTCAAGGGCGTGCTCGACAAGCTCGCCGTCGCCATGTTCGGCCCCGAGGCCAAGACGCGCCTGCGCCCCAGCTACTTCCCGTTCACCGAGCCGAGCGCCGAGCTCGACCTGTGGTTCCCCGACAAGAAGGGCGGCCCGGGTTGGCTCGAGTGGGGCGGCTGCGGCATGGTCAACCCGAACGTGCTCAAGTCGGCGGGCATCGACCCGAACGTCTACACCGGATTCGCCTTCGGCGTGGGCGTCGAGCGCACCCTGCTGCTGCGCCACGACATCAACGACATGCACGACCTGGTCGAGGGCGACGTGCGATTCAGCGAACAGTTTGTGATGGGGGAGTGATAATCCATGCCCATGGTTGATATTGATTGGCTCAAGGACCACGTCGAGGTCCCCGAGGGCCTGACCTACGAGCAGCTGGCCAAGGACCTGGTCAAGGTCGGCCTCGAGGAGGAGGAGATCCACTCCTCGCAGATCACCGGCCCGATCGTCGTCGGCTACGTGGTCGACGCCACGCCCGAACCGCAGAAGAACGGCAAGACCATCAACTGGTGCCACGTCGACGTCGGCGACGAGTACAACGAGACCGACGAGAACGGCAACAAGGTGCCGCGCGGCATCATCTGCGGCGCCCCGAACATGGCCGCCGGCGAGAAGGTCGTCGTCACCCTGCCCGGCGCGGTGCTGCCCGGCGACTTCAAGATCGAGCCGCGCAAGACCTACGGCCACGTCTCCGACGGCATGTGCGCCTCCGAGCGCGAGCTGGGGCTCGGCGATAACCACGACGGCATCATCCTGCTGCGCAACTACGGCTTCACCCCGGCCGAGTACGACGCGCTCAAGCCCGGCGACGACGCGATGCACCTGCTGCACCTCGACCAGCCGCTGCTGGAGATCAACATCACGCCCGACCGCGGCTACGCGCTGTCCTACCGCGGCGTCGCCCGCGAGTACCACCATTCGACCGGCGCCCCGTACGTCGACCCGGCCGAGGAGCTCGGCGAGAAGGCCCCGGTGGTGACCGGCGGCGCCTCCGACATCGAGGTCGTGATCGACGACAGCAACCCGATCCACGGCGTGCCCGGCTGCGACCGGTACTACGCCCGCGCGATCCACGGCTTCAAGCCCGGCAGCCACACCCCCAACTGGATGCGCCGCCGCCTGATCCGCGCCGGCATGCGCTCGATCTCGCTCGCCGTCGACGTGACCAACTACGTGATGCTCGATCTGGGCCAGCCGATGCACGCCTACGATCTGGACAAGCTCGAAGGGCCGATCGTCGTGCGCCGCGCGGCGGCCGGCGAGAAGCTCACCACGCTCGACGACAAGGAGCACGAGCTGAGCGAAGAGGACCTGCTGATCACCGATTCGCCGAACGGCCAGCGCGGCTCGCGCATCCTCGGCATCGCCGGCGTGATGGGCGGCCTGTACGGCGAGGTGACCGCCGACACCAAGAACATCCTGCTGGAGGCAGCGCACTTCGACCAGGTGTCGATCGCCCGTTCCGCGCGCCGCCACAAGATCCCGTCCGAGGCGTCCCGCCGCTTCGAGCGCGGCGTCGACACGCAGCTGCAGCCCGCCGCCGCGCAGATGGCCGCCGACCTGCTGTCCAAGTACGGCGACGGTGAGCCTTCCGACAAGCCGACCGACGTGAACAATGTCGCCACCCGCCGCCCGATCCACTTCAAGGCCACCGAGGTCAAGCGCGTGGCCGGTCTCGACGTTGACGTGAACCGCATCAGCGACATCCTCACCGACATCGGCTGCCGCGTGGCCGGCGGCGGCAACGGCGAGTTCTCCGTGACCGCGCCGACGTGGCGCCCGGATCTCAACGAGGCGTGCGACCTCGTCGAGGAAGTGGCCCGACTGGTCGGCTACGACCAGATCCCGGTCACCGTGCCGCCGGCACCGGTCGAGGGCAGCGTCGGCCTGACCGACGAGCAGCGCCATCGCCGCGAGGTGGCCAGCGAACTGGCCGAATACGGCATGATCGAGGCGCTGAGCTACCCGTTCATCGGCGAGGAGGACTTCAAGGCCTTCGGCTACGACCCGGCCCGGATCGAGCCGGTGAGCGTCGAGATCGCCAACCCGCTGGCAGGCAACCGCCCGTACCTGCGCCGCTCCATCCTGCCGACCCTCGCCGGCACCGTGCAGCTCAACCTGCGCCGCGGACTGGACAACATCAGCCTGTACGAGCTCGGCCACGTCTATCTGTGGGATCCGAACGCGCCGGCCATCCCGGCCCTGCCGGGCGGTGTGCGCCCGACCGACGAGCAGCTCGCGGCGCTTGACGCCGGTCTGCCCGACCAGCCGATGCACGTCGCCGGCATCCTCACCGGGCTCGCCGAGAACAGCGGCTGGCTGGGCGGCCGCCGCGCCGTGGACTGGAGCGACGCCGTCGAGGCCGTCCGCCGCATTGCCGATCGTCTCGGCGCCAAGCTGACCCTCGACCAGCCGGCCGCCGCCGACGTGCCCGTGCAGTGGCACCCGGGCCGCGCCGCGCGCGTGATGGCCGGCGACGTGTTCGTCGGATACGTCGGCGAGCTGCACCCGCACGTCAACGAGGCGCTCGGCTTCCCCGCGCACTCCGCCGCGTTCGAGCTCGACCTGACGGCCCTGTTCGCCACGCTCGACGGCAAGCCGGTACAGGCCAAGCCGATCTCCACGTTCCCGCCCGTCAAGCAGGATCTCGCCTTCACCGTGCCCGACACGGTGAGCGCCGATCAGCTGGAGGCCGTGATCAGCCAGGCGGCCGGCGACGCGCTCGAGTCCATCGAGCTGTTCGACGTGTTCACCGGCGACCAGATCGGCGAGGGACTGAAGTCGCTCGCGTTCGCCGTGGTGTTCCGCGCGCCCGACCGCACGCTGACCGCCGAGGACAGCGAGGCGATCCGCAAGGCGATCGTCGCCAAGGCGGCCACGCTCGGCGCCCAGCTGCGCGCGTGACCGACCGCACACCATATTCCCCGGTGCCCTCCGCACCGGGGAATTATTCATTAGACGTAAGGACGGATATCCCATGACCGACTCCGGAACCGACAACGACAACCAGACGGGAGAGGGGCGGCAGCCCCGGTACGGGCAGTACCAGCAGCCCGAATACGGCGCCATGTCGAGCCAGTTCCCGTCCGGATACGACCCGTACGTCTACGGCAGGCCGGAGCCGGAGCGCGACGCGCAGGCGGGGAGCGGCGCTGCCGCCGAACAGCCGTCCGCACAGCCCATGCCTTCGGGGTCGTATCAGCCGTACCAGCCCTACAGGCCGTATCAGCAGCACCCCGGATACCCCGGATACCGGCGGCCGGGCACCGGCCAGGACGGATCCCCGAACGGGCAGGGGCGCCAGCCCCGGTACATCAACGGCATCGACGTCAACGACCCGGACAAGAACCCGATGTACGGCCGCTGGGACGCCTATTCCGTGATCGCGCTGCTGTGTGCGCTGTTCTTCGCGGTGCCCGTGATGCCTGCCCTGATGGGCGCGATGTCGATGTGGCGCACGCGCACCTTCCATATGAAGGGATTCTGGCTGGGCCTCGCCGCCGTGGTGCTCAACGTGCTGCAGACCATCCTCGTCGTGTGGCTGATGATGCACGGCATGACGGCCGAGGACTACTACCTGCAGCTGCTCAACATGATGCGGGGCTCGGGCGCCGGCACGGGCGGCGACGGCGGCTCGCTGAGCGCCTGAGCGTCTGAGCGCATCGGTGCCGGGCGCGCCCGGCGGGGCGTCGGCCGTGCCGAGCCGTGCGGTGACGGGCGCTCCGCGGCCGACACGAATTGCATAGTTATGCAATGTACTGCATAAAGTGTATAGTCGTATGCAGTTCATGGCCCAGCAAGGAAAAGAGAAGTGACATGGCCAAATACACGGTAGCCGTGGCCGGCGCGACCGGTTACGCCGGAGGCGAGGCGCTGCGCATTCTCGCGGCGCATCCCGACTTCGACGTGACCTGCGTGGCCGGCCATTCGTCGGCGGGGGACAAGCTCGGCAAGCATATGCCGCATATTCCGCAGCTCGCCGACCTGACCGTCGAGGACACCACCCCCGAAGCGCTCAACGGGCACGACGTGATCGTGCTCGCCCTGCCGCACGGCGCGTCGGGCGCGTTGGCGGCCCGGCTCGACCCGGAATCCGTGGTGGTCGACCTGGGCGCCGACCACCGTCTCGAGGAGCGGTCCGCGTGGGACGAGTACTACGGCGGCGACTTCTACGAGCATTGGACCTACGGCATGCCCGAGCTGATCACCGGCCGCCATGCCGACGGAACGTACTCGCGCCAGCGCGAGGCGCTTCCCGGCACCAAGCGTATCGCCGGCCCCGGCTGCAACGTCACGGCCACCACGCTGGCCCTGCAGCCCGGCGTGGCCGAAGGGCTGGTCGACCCGAAGGACATCGTCGTCGATCTGGTCGTCGGATACTCGGGGGCGGGCAAGAACCTCAAACGCACCAACCTGCTGGCGGCCGAGGCCTTCGGTTCGGCGGCGCCGTACTCGGTAGGCGGCACGCACCGCCACATCCCCGAAGTGCTGCAGAACTTCGCCCACGCCGCCGGCCTCGGCGCGTCGGAGGCCTCGCGCTTCACCTTGGGCTTCACGCCGGTCCTGGCGCCGATGGCGCGCGGCATCCTCGCCTCCGTCTCGGCGCGGCTGTCCGACAGGGCGCTGGCGATGAGCGACGACGAGATCCGCGCGGTGTGGACCCGCGCCTATGCCGGCGAGGACTTTATGGTGATGCTGCCGACCGGCGTGATGCCGGCCACCGCCAACGTCATCGGGTCGAACGCGGCGCACCTGCAGGTGGCCGTGGACCGCAAGGCCGGTCGTCTGCTCGCCTTCGCGGCGATCGACAACCTCAACCGCGGCACGGCCGGGCAGGCCGTGCAATCGCTGAACATCGCACTGGGACTTCCCGAGGATGCAGGACTGACCAAGATCGGAGTGGCACCATGAGCGTAACGTTTGCACAAGGATTCTCCGCGGCCGGCGTGGCCGCGGGCATCTCCTCGGTGGCCGGCAAGAAGGATCTGGCGCTGGTCGTCAACAACGGCCCGCTGGACGCGGCGGCCGGCGTATTCACCTTCAACCGCTTCTGCGCGGCGCCGGTGCAGTGGTCGCGCAAGGCCGTGGCCAACGGCCACGTCAAGGCCGTGATCCTCAACTCGGGCGGCGCCAACGCCTGCACCGGGCAGGCCGGATACGAGCAGTCGAAGGCCACCGCCGAGACGGTCGCCGCGCTGCTCGGCACCGAGCCGGGCGACATCGCCGTATGCTCCACCGGCCTGATCGGCGAGCTGCTGCCCCTGGACAACGTGCTTGCCGGGGCGAAGGCCGCGTACGGACAGCTGTCCGACACGGCCGAGGCCGGCGCGGTCGCCTCGCGCGCGATCATGACCACCGATACCAAGCCCAAGACCGTCGAGGTGCAGGGCGCCGGCTACCGCATCGGCGGCATGGTCAAGGGCTCGGGCATGATCGCGCCGCAGCTGGCCACCATGCTGTGCGTCATCACCACCGATGCCGTGGTCGGCGCCGGGCAGCTCCAGGCCGCGCTGAACGCCGGCGTGGACACGTCGTTCAACCGCATCGACGTGGACGGCTGCATGTCCACCAACGACACCGTGCTGCTGCTCGCCTCGGGTGCCTCCGGCGTGGAGCCCGATCCCGACGAGTTCAACGCGCTGGTGCATAAGGCGTGCGCCTCGCTCGCCCGCCAGATCATCGGCGACGGCGAGGGCGCGAGCCACGACATCCGCATCACCGTCACCGGCGCGACCAGCGAGGGCGCGGCCCTGGCCTGCGCCCGCGCCGTGGCCGCCTCGAATCTGCTCAAGTGCGCGATCAGCGGCAACGACCCGAACTGGGGCCGCATCGTCAGCTCGCTGGGCACCGTGCCGCTCGACGTGGCGCCCTACGATTCGGACAAGGTGACCGTCGACGTCAACGGCGTGCGCATCTGCGAGAACGGCGGTGCCGGGCGCGACCGCTCCGAGGTCGACATGACCCCGCGCGAGGTGCACATCGACATCGACCTGAACGCGGGGGACGCCGAGGCCACCGTCTGGACCGACGATCTGACCCACGAGTACGTGCACATCAACGCCGACTACGAAAGCTGACGGCCCGCGCCGCGAGCCGCCTGGCGTCGCCGGTTCCCCCTGCCGGGGAGCCGGCGACGCGATAACAAACGAAAGAAGAACATGGGTAAGGAATTGAAGGGACCCGGATTCCATTTCGACGTGCACACCGACCTGCGCGCCGACCAGAAGGCCGAAGTGCTCATCGAGGCGCTGCCGTGGCTCGAGGAGTTCGCCGGGCAGCGCATCGTCGTCAAGTACGGCGGCAACGCGATGATCGACGACCATCTCAAGCAGTGCTTCGCGGAGGACATGGTGTTCCTGCGCCAGGTCGGCCTGCACCCGGTCGTCGTGCACGGGGGAGGCCCGCAGATCTCGCAGATGCTCAAGGCGCTCGGCATCAAGTCCGAGTTCAAGGGCGGCCTGCGCGTCACCACGCCCGAAGCGATGGACGTGGTGCGCATGGTGCTCACCGGCAAGGTGTCGCGCGAGCTCGTGGGCCTGATCAACGCGCACGGCCCGTTCGCGGTCGGCCTGTCCGGCGAGGACGGCGCGCTGTTCTCCGCGATGCAGCGCAAGCCGGTCATCGACGGCAAGCCCACCGACGTCGGCCTGGTCGGCGATGTGGTCAGCGTCGACGCCTCGGCGGTCGAGGACCTCATCAACGCCGGCCGCATCCCGGTCGTCTCGTCGGTCGCCCCCAACGAGGACGACGCCACCGAGGTGCTCAACGTCAACGCCGATTCGGCCGCCGCCGCGCTGGCCGCGGCGCTCGGCGCGCGCAAGCTCGTGGTGCTCACCGACGTGGACGGCCTGTACGCCGACTGGCCCGACCGCAATTCGCTCATCGGCCGCATCGGCGTGGAGAACCTGCGCGACATGCTGCCCGATCTGGAGAGCGGCATGCGGCCTAAGATGGAGGCATGCGTGCGCGCGATCGACGGAGGCGTGCCCCAGGCGCACATCATCGACGGACGCAAGCCGCATTCCATCCTGAACGAGATTTTCACCACCGCGGGCATCGGCACGATGGTCGTTCCCGAGGATGGTGTGGAAATGAGGAGCTCATATGGCTGCTGAGCAAACAGCTGAGGAAACCCTGGGCGCCGAGGACGCCAAATGGCTGGGGGAGTATTCCCAGGTCCACATGAACGTGTTCGGCACGCCGCTGCGCGTCATGGACCACGGCGCCGGAGCGCACGTCTGGGACGTCGACGGCAACGAATACCTCGACTTCCTGGCCGGCATCGCCGTCAACTCGATCGGCTACGCGCACCCCAAGTGGGTCGCGGCCGTGGCCGAGCAGGCCGCGAAGGTGGCGCACACCAGCAACTACTTCGCCACCGAGCCGCAGATCAGGCTCGCCGCCAAGCTCGTCGAGCTCGCCGGTGCCCCCGCCGGATCGCATGTGTACTTCGGCAATTCCGGCGCCGAAGGCAACGAGGCGGCGATCAAGCTCGCCAAGCTGTACGGCCGCACGCTGCCCGGCGCGCTGCCGGCCATCGGAGGCAAGCCGGCCCGCATCATCGCGCTCACCCACGGATTCCACGGCCGCACGCTCGGCGCGCTGTCGGCCACGTGGAAGCCCGTGATCCGCAAGCCGTTCGAGCCGCTGGTGCCCAACATCGAGTTCGTGGAAGCCGGCGACCCCGTGGCGCTTTACGAGGCCTTCGCCCAGACCGGCAAGGGCCGGTACGGCAAGGGGCCGGTGGCCGCGGTCATCATGGAACTGATCCAGGGCGAGGCCGGTGTGCGCCCGCTCGGCGCGGACTACGTGAAAAAGGCCCGCCAGATGTGCGACAGGAACAACGCGCTGCTCATCATCGACGAGGTGCAGACCGGCATGGGCCGCACCGGCTCCTGGTTCGCGTTCCAGCGCGAGGACCTGTCCGGCGGTATCACCCCCGACATCGTCACCTTCGCCAAGGGCGTGGCCGGCGGCTTCCCGATGGGCGGCATGATCGCCTTCGGCAAGGAGCTGTCCGACCTGTTCACCCCGGGCTCCCACGGGTCGACCTTCGCGGGCAACCCGCTGGGCACCGCAGCGGCGCTCGCCACCATCGGCGTGATCGAGGACGAGCATCTGGTCGCCAACGCCGAGGAGCGCGGCGCGCAGTTGCGTGCCGGCATCATGGCCGCCGGCAACCCGCTGTTCGAATACGCGCGCGGCCGCGGCCTGCTCGACGCCGTCCAGCTCACCCGCCCGTGCGCGCACGCCGCGATGAACTGGGCCCTGGAGCATGGCCTGATCGTCAACGCCGTGGCGCCGGACGCCCTGCGTCTCGCGCCGCCGCTGATCGTCAGCGCCAAGGACGTCGACGACGCCATCGCCATCCTCGCCCAGATCCCCGCCGACCTGCCCAACGACTGATCCGCATGCCTGCCCGGCTCCCCTTCCTTTGGGGAGCCGTCCGCGACGGCGGAGCGGGGGAGGCCCCGCAACCCATCCGTACCAAATCCAAAAGGAGCCACCAATGACCGGTCAACTTCGCCATATGCTGCGCGACGACGATGTGAACCACGAGGAGCAGAAGCAGATCCTCGAACTCGGCATGAAGTTCCGCGCCAACCGTTTCTACCGCCAGCCCTTCGCCGGCCCGCAGGGCGTGGCCGTGCTCTTCGACAAGCCGAGCACCCGCACCCGCTCCAGCTTCTCGATCGGCGTCGCCGAGCTCGGCGGATACCCGCTGGTCATCGACAAGTCCGGCTCCCAGCTCGGGCGCGGCGAACCCGTGGCCGACACCGCCCGCGTGCTCACCCGCATGGCCTACGGCATCGTTTGGCGCACCTTCGGCCAGGACCGCGTCGAGGAGATGGCCCGGTACGCCACCTGCCCGGTGGTCAACGCGCTGACCGACGAGTTCCATCCCTGCCAGATCCTCGCCGACTTCCTGACCATCGCGCAGTTCCGCGGCGGCGTGGACGCGCTGACCGGCAAGACCATCGCCTACCTGGGCGACGCCGCCAACAACATGGCCAACTCCTACCTGCTTGGCGGCGCGGTCGCCGGCATGCACGTGCGCGTGGCCGGCCCCTACGGCTACCTGCCCGACGCGGCGATCGTGGCCGACGCCGAGCGCATCGCCGCCGAGAACGGCGGCTCGATCCTCGTCACCACCGATCCGAAGGAGGCCGTGGCCGGCGCCGACTGCGTGTTCACTGACACCTGGGTGTCGATGGGCGAGGAGGCCGAGTACGCGGTGCGCTCCAAGCCGTTCTGGGATTATCAGGTCAACGACGAGCTCATGGCGCTCGCCAAGCCGGACGCGCTGTTCCAGCACTGCCTGCCGGCGTACCGCGGCAAGGAGGTCACCGCGTCGGTGATCGACGGCCCGCAGTCCGTGGTGTGGGACGAGGCCGAGAACCGTCTGCACGCGCAGAAGGCGCTGCTCACCTGGCTGATCGGCCAGCAGCGAGGCGACGAAAGCCTGCTGGCGTAGCTGGTGCCCATGAGCGACTCCACCCCGTCACTGCAGCGGCCCGCGACGCGCGCCGCGCGTCTGAGCGTCATCGAGAAGATCCTGCTCAGCCACGTCATCACGTCGCAGTCGCAGCTTTCCGGCATTCTCTCCGACGAGGGCATCGACGTGACCCAGGCGACGCTCAGCCGCGATCTCGACGAGATCAACGCGATGAAGACCCGGCTCGCCGACGGCACGATCGCCTATACGGTAGGCGAGCCGCCAAGCCAGGACGCCGGCGAAGCGGGGGTCGGCGCCAAGGCCGAGCTGCAGATGTCCCGCGTGCTCTCCGGGCTGGTCACCTCGGTGGCCTCTGCCAAGAACCTCGTCGTCGTGCACACGCCGTCCGGCGCGGCGCAGTACGTGGCGAGCGTGGTCGACAAGCAGCCGATCGCCGGGGTATTGGGCACCATCGCCGGCGACGACACCGTGATGGTGATCTGCTCGGACGACGGGGTTGCCGCCGACCGGGCGCAGTGGCTGCTCGGCATCGCGTCCAAGAGCTGAACGCGCGCCACACCGACTGCATACTTATACATACCATTGCATATACTTGCATCAGATCGACTTTGAAGAAAGGTAATCATGACCGATAACAAGCGTATCGTCCTCGCCTATTCCGGCGGCCTGGACACCTCCGTCGCCATCTCGTACCTCAAGGAGCGCACGGGCAAGGACGTCGTCGCCGTGTCCCTCGACGTCGGCCAGGGCGGCGAAAGCCTCGAGACCATCAAGGAGCGCGCCCTCGCCTGCGGCGCCGTCGAATCCTACGTGGTCGACGCCCGCGACGAGTTCGCCAACGAATACTGCATGAAGGCCCTGAAGGCCAATGCCATGTACGAGGGCGTGTACCCGCTGGTCTCCGCCATCTCGCGACCGCTGATCTCCAAGCATCTGGTGCGCGCCGCCCACCAGTTCGGCGCCGACACCATCTCGCACGGCTGCACCGGCAAGGGCAACGACCAGGTGCGCTTCGAGGTATCCATCGCCTCGATCGACCCGACCCTGAAGGCCATCAGCCCGATCCGCGACCTGTCGCTGACCCGCGACGTGGAGATCGCCTTCGCCAAGGAGCACAAGCTCCCGATCACGCAGACCGAGAAGAGTCCGTACTCCATCGACCAGAACGTGTGGGGCCGCGCCATCGAGACCGGCTTCCTCGAGGATCCGTGGAACGGTCCGACCAAGGACTGCTACTCCTACACCGACGACCCGGCATTCCCGCCCGTCGAGGACGAGGTCGTCATCGAGTTCAAGCAGGGTGTCCCGGTCAAGATCGACGGCCGCGACGTCACCCCGCTGCAGGCCATCGAGGAGATGAACCGCCGCGCCGGCGCCCAGGGCATCGGCCGCATCGACCTGATCGAGGATCGTCTGGTCGGCATCAAGTCGCGCGAGCTGTACGAGGCCCCGGGCGCGGTGGCCCTGATCGCCGCCCATCAGGAGCTCGAGAACTGCTGTCTGGAGCGCGAGCAGCACCGCATCAAGCGCGACATCGACAAGCGCTGGGCCGAGCTCGTCTACGACGCGCAGTGGTTCTCCCCGGCCGTCCGTTCGCTCAACGCCTTCATCGAGGAGACCCAGCAGTACGTCTCCGGCGAGATCCGCATGACCCTGCACGGCGGCCGCGCCGTGGTCACCGGCCGCCGCTCCGACAGCTCGCTGTACGACTACAAGCTGGCGACCTACGATTCGGGCGACACCTTCGACCAGAAGTCCTCCAACGGCTTCATCGACATCTACGGCCTGCCGTCCCGCGTGGCCGCGGCCCGCGACGTCAAGTTCGGCAACGGCATCGAGGTCCCGACCAACACCGTCGAGTAGTTCGTATCGAGCTTTCGCTCCTAGGCTCCCTCCGTGGCGAGGGGGCCTTCTGTTTTTTGAGCTTTTTCTTTGGGATGAAGACGTCGGAAGATGGAATAATTGATTAGAAGGAATTGCTGCAAAGCATCAAGAGGTCCTTGCTTGATAAGATGTTCATGTGAGGAGGGCCGCAATGGAGACATTCGATATCACGAAGCTCGCCTCATATCGTGAGAACAACCGGATCGAGGCGAAGTCCGCGAAAGGTGGACTCCCGCGCAGCATATGGGAGACATACTCCGTTTTCGCCAACACCTATGGCGGTGTCATTCTGCTTGGCGTCAAAGAGCGCGAAGATGGTACATTCGGGACAGTCGGGCTCACCGCAGCCGAGGGCGAACATCTTCGTCAGGATTTTTGGAATACGGTAAGCAACCGCTCCAAAGTGAGTGCCGTGCTGCCTATCGAATCGGAAGTCGAAGCGCTTGAAGCGGATGATGGCATAGTGGTGGCCATTCATGTTCCGCGAGCTCCGCGTGAGGAGCGCCCCGTGTATATCAACGACAATCTCTTCGCAGGAACTTATCGCCGACGCGGTGAAGGCGACTATCGTTGCACGAGACAGGAGATTTCGGCAATGCTCCGGGATCAAGGGGCCGAAACGATGGATTCCAAGGTACTGGGCGATCTCACTGTTGCTGATTTCAATGCTGATACGGTGCGGGCGTATCGTATCCGTTTTCGCGCGGTCCGTCCGGGTCGCTCTTGGACGGGCCTCGATGACGAGCGTTTTCTGCGCGCTGTTGGTGCGGCAGCGGTGAGCCGTGAAGACGGTAGGCTCCATCCCACGTTTGGTGGCCTGCTGATGTTCGGCAATGACTATGACATTGTGCGTGAATGTCCGCATTATTTTCTTTGAGCAGATATCCGATCACAATAAGCATTCATCCGGCCGGAGTGAGCGGATAAATGATAATAATGAGCAGATAAATGAGCAGATAACCGAAAGGCAGCGAGCCGTACTTGAATTTACGAGAGTGACCCCTGACGCAACATATGATGTTATGGCTCGTGCCGTAGGGGTGTCTTCGGCAACTGTGCGCAGGGACGTCGAATCATTAGTCAGGTATGGTCTGCTCAAGCGAGTCGGATCTCGTAAAACCGGCCGTTGGGAAGTTTTGCGGAGCCCGAGTGGATGAGGCGAACGTCAACGAGTTCGGGCGCTTTGACGTGTTGCGCGCTTCGGTGGACGTGCAACGGGCGAAAACGTTCTTTGAGCAGCGCGATCATATGGTGCTGCCGATGCGCAAAGTGCGTATGCGTGCCACGCGTACACTGAGACGTTTCATCTTGGCGGGAGGCTTCGACATAGATGCCGAAGAGCACGATGAGGATTGAGAGAATTGAGAGATATGGGTCGGTATGTAGCCTCACGCTGATAGTCTGTCAGACAGTCTGATTAGTTTGCAATCCAAGGTCTCAAGGAGCATTCATGGCTGAGAACAACGAACATCTGGCCCTGTGGGGCGGCCGCTTCACCTCCGGCCCGTCGCCCGAGCTGGCGCGCCTGTCCAAGTCCACGCAGTTCGACTGGCGACTGGCCGACGACGACATCGCCGGCTCTCGCGCCCACGCCCGCGCGCTCGGCCGCGCCGGCCTGCTCACCGCCGACGAGCTGGCCCGCATGGAGGCCGCGCTCGACGAGCTGCAGCGCCGCGTCGACTCCGGCGCCTTCGCGCCGATCGAGGACGACGAGGACGAGGCCACCGCGCTCGAACGCGGTCTGCTCGACATCGCCGGCGACGAGCTCGGCGGCAAGCTGCGCGCCGGCCGCTCGCGCAACGACCAGATCGCCTGCCTGATCCGCATGTGGCTGCGCCGCCACGCGCGCGTCATCGCCAAGCAGCTGCTCGCGCTCGCCCTCGCGCTCATCGAGCAGTCCGAGAAGGCCGGCCGCACCGTGATGCCGGGCCGCACGCATATGCAGCACGCCCAGCCGGTGCTGCTCGCGCACCAGCTCATGGCCCACGTCTGGCCGCTGCTGCGCGACGTGCAGCGCCTGGTCGACTGGGACAAGCGCATCGACGCCAGCCCGTACGGTTCCGGCGCCCTCGCCGGTAACACCCTCGGCCTCGAGCCTGTGGCCGTGGCCCGCGAGCTCGGCTTCACCAACGTCACCGCCAATTCGATCGACGGCACCGCCTCGCGCGATCTGGTCGCCGAATTCGCGTTCGTCGCCGCCATGGCCGGCGTCGACATCTCCCGTCTGAGCGAGGAGATCATCATCTGGAACACGCAGGAGTTCGCCTTCGTGCGCCTCGACGACGCCTACTCGACCGGCTCGTCGATCATGCCGCAGAAGAAGAACCCCGACATCGCCGAGCTGGCGCGCGGCAAGTCCGGCCGCCTGATCGGCGATCTGACCGGCCTGCTCGCCACGCTCAAGGGGCTGCCGACCGCGTACGCCCGCGACCTGCAGGAGGACAAGGAAGCCGTGTTCGACCAGGTCGACACGCTCGAGGTGCTGCTGCCGGCCTTCACCGGCATGGTGGCCACCATGAGCTTCGACCACGACCGTCTTGAGGCCGAAGCGCCGACCGGCTTCGCGCTCGCCACCGACATCGCCGAGTGGCTGGTCAAGAACGGCGTGCCGTTCCGCCATGCGCACGAGCTGTCGGGCGCCTGCGTCAAGATCGCCGAGGAACGCGGCCAGGAGCTGTGGGACTTGACCGACGAGGACTTCGCCGGCGTGTTCAAGGACTTCCTGCCGGCGGACAAGGCCGCCGAGGTGCGCGAGGTGCTCTCCACCGAAGGCTCCGTCTCCGCCCGCAACGGCAAGGGCGGCACCTCGCCGCTGCGCGTGCGCGAGCAGATCGTCGCCGCCAAGAGCGCCGTCGAATCGCTGCGCGCCTTCGCCAACTCGAGCTCCGACGGCCCTGCCTACAAGGCTCCCGAATCGCTGCGCTAGCCGTTAGCCGCCGGTCCGTTGGCTCCCCTCAGGGTGAACTGCACCCTGAGGGGAGCCAACGGACTGATGCCGCTATGCGCCGCGTTTCTTCGATCCGCCCGTGGTCATCCTTGCGGATGACCACGGGCGTTGCATGTCTGCCCTACAATCGGGCACGGATATGTCAAGACACGATGTGTACGGACCGAATGACGAATACAGGGGGAGACCAGTAGTGCTGACGCGCAATCAGATCCGCGGCCTGGTGCAGGAGCACGGGCGGGACATCATCGGGCACAAGCATATGCGCATCGAACGCGGCTGCTACCAGCACGGCTGCGTGACGACCTTCGCCCATTCGATCCGTGTGGCGTGCCTTGCCGTGTGGCTCGCCGACCGGCTCCATCTGTGGAACCGCGTCGACCTGCACTCGCTGATCCGCGCCGCGCTGCTGCACGACTACTTCCTGTATGACTGGCACGACTGGGACGGCGGCGAGCACCGGCTGCACGGGTTCACCCACGGCGGCGCCGCGCTGCGCAACGCGCTGCGTGACTTCCGCCTCAACGCGATCGAACGCGACAGCATCGCCTGCCACATGTTCCCGATGACCCCCAAGCCGCCGAGCTATATCGAAGGCTATCTGGTCACCATGGCGGACAAGATCAGCGCCACCCGTGAGACGCTCAGCCTCTCGCGCTTCCACCGGCCGAAACTCTCGCGCACGCCGGCCTCGGGAACGGGGGACCGGGGCTGATGCTGTTTCTCGAAAAGCTCTTCCTGTGGTTCCTGCTCTACAGCTTCTGCGGCTGGGTATACGAGTCGATCCTGGTGTCCTGCCAGGAGCGCCGCCCGGTCAACCGAGGCTTCCTCAATGGCCCGCTGTGCCCGATCTACGGGGTCGGCGCGGTCAGCGGCGTCGTGGTGCTCGGCAACATCCGCAATCCGCTGCTGCTGTTCATCATCGGCGCGGTTGGCGCCAGCATCCTCGAATACTTCACCTCGTGGGCGATGGAGAAGCTGTTCCACGCCCGGTGGTGGGACTACACGAACTTTCGGTTCAACCTCGACGGGCGCATCTGCCTGTTGGGCGCCATCGTGTTCGGCGTCTTCGCGATCATCATCGTCGACGTCGTGCAGCCGGTGGTCGGCGGATGGACCGATCTGATGCCGCTGCCGGCCATCCACTGGCTCAGCGTCGTGTTCGCGCTCCTGACCGCCATCGATCTGGCGGTCACCGTGGCGGGCATCGTCGACTTCGACAAGAGCCTCGACCAGGTGATGGCGATCATGGCGCACTACGGCGACACGATGAAGGGGGCCGTGAACGGCGCCTCCGCCAAGGTCGGCGAATCGTGGAACAACGGCATGGACATGTCCATGGACTTCATGCTGCATGTCAGGGACTCGGCGAGTTCCATCCTCAACCGGCAGCAGAGGCGCATGATCGCCTCGTTCCCGAAGCTGCGCACCGACCGCAATTACGATACGCTCCGGGAGCTGCGTGAGATGCTGGAAAAGATGTACCGGAACAGGTGACGCGCCTGCCGGGCCTGTCGGCCTGTTCTGAGAAACTGAGAGGCGCACAATGCCCACAATTTGATAGGGAGTAACGACAACATGGCTCACGTCATCGATTTCAAGGAGGCCGGATTCGATTCCGTCCTCGATGAACTGGAATGGCGCGGGTTGATTTCGCAGTCCACGGACCGCGATCAGCTCGCCGAAGCGTTGAACGGAGAGCCGGTCACCTATTATTGCGGGTTCGACCCGACCGCAGCCTCCCTGCATATCGGCAATCTTGTGCAGCTCATCAACATGCGTCACCTGCAGGCGGCCGGGCATCACCCGATCGCCCTCGTCGGCGGCGCCACCGGCCTGATCGGCGATCCGCGCCAGTCGGGCGAGCGTACGCTCAACCCGAAGGACGTCGTGGCCGGCTGGGCCGAACGCCTCAAGAACCAGATCGGCGGCATCCTCGAGACGACCGGCGACAACCCGGTGCGTTTCGTCTCCAACTACGACTGGACCGCGCAGATGTCCGTCATCGACTTCCTGCGCGACGTCGGCAAGAACTTTCGTCTCGGCACCATGCTCGCCAAGGATACGGTGGCCCGCCGCCTCAACTCGGAGGACGGCATCTCGTTCACCGAGTTCAGCTACCAGGTGCTGCAGGGCAACGACTACCTGCACCTGTACGACGAGTACGGCTGCACGCTCGAGATCGGCGGTTCCGACCAGTGGGGCAACCTCACCTCCGGCATGGACCTGATCCGCAAGGTGCGCGGCACGTCGGTGAACGTGTTCACCAGCCCGATCATCACCGACGCCACCGGCAAGAAGTTCGGCAAGTCCGAAGGCAACGCCGTGTGGCTCGACGGCACCATGCTCAGCCCCTACAAGTTCTACCAGTTCTGGTTCAACCGCCCGGACGTGGAGATGGAGAGCCTGCTCAAGGCGTTCACCTTCCTGCCGAAGGCCGAGATCGAACGCCTGGTGGAGGAGTCGAAGACCAATCCGGGCGCCCGCGAGGCGCAGCGCACGCTTGCCTGGGAGGTCACCAGCCTCGTGCACGGCGACGCCGCGACGCAGGCCGCGATCGACGCGTCGGCCGCGCTGTTCGGCCGCGGCGGCGATCTGGCCTCGATCGATGAGCCGACGCTCGAATCCGCGATCGACGGTCTGAAGGTCGAGGACGAGAACGGCGAGAAGGCCTTCCCGGCCGCATCGGCCGGCGACCGCGTGGCCGAGGCCGGCGTGAAGGCCGGGCTGTTCAAGTCGATCTCGGAGGCGCGCAAGACCATCAAGTCCGGCGGCGTGTACCTCAACAACGCCCGCGTGGAGGGCGAGGACCAGACGCTGGCCGACGGCGACTTCCTGCACGGCCGTTTCGCGCTGATCCGCCGAGGCAAGAAGGTGCTCGGCGCGGTCGAACGGCACTGACCCGCACCGGCACCCGCATCGGATCGCAACAATCAACGACTTGTCATATATCAACACATTAAGGACATCAATGGCAGAAGAACAGGGCCGCTCGGGCGGCAAATCCTACGGCAACCGCAAATCGTACGGCTCGGGCAGGCCGGGTGCGCGCGGCGGCAAGGGATTCAAGCCGCGCGGCAACGGCGGACGCGACGGCAAGTCGTTCGGCGGATCGCGCGACGGCTACCGCAAGTCGGGCGGGTTCCATAAGGACGGCTTCCGCAAGGACGGCGATTTCCGCCGCGATCGCGAGGCCGGAGAATCCGGCGGCCAGGACCGCGGCTTCCACCGCGGGCCGCGCCGCGACGGCGATCACGGCGGCTTCCGCCGTGACAACGGCGGGTACCGCGGCAAGGGCGGGTACCGCGGACGCGACGACCGCCGCGACGGTGACAGGCCCCGCTACCAGCACCGCGACGGCGATCAGGGCGAGCGCCGCGATTTCCGCCGGGACGACCGCCGCGACGGCGAGCGCCGCAACTATCGTGACCATGGCGGGGATCGTCGTGACTTCCGCCGTGATGATCGCCGCGATCACGATCGTCGTGACTTCCGCCGTGACGGCGAGCGCCGCAACGATGGCGAGCGCCGCAACGATGGCGAGCGCCGCAACGATGGCGAGCGCCGTGATTTCCATCGTGATGACCGTCGTGACGGTGAGCGCCGCAATTATCGTGACCATGGCGGGGATCGTCGCGATTTCCGCCGTGATGACCGTCGTGACGGCGACCGCCGCGACTTCCACCGTGACGATCGCAGGCGTGGCGACCGCCGTGACGGGGATCGTCGCGATTTCCGCCGCAACGACGGCGATCGTCGTGACTTCCACCGCGACGGCCGCAAGGATTTCCGCCGCGACGGCCGCCGCGATGACCGCCGTGACGGCGAGCGCCGCAACGATGGCGAGCGCCGCGAGTTCACGTACGAGGAGAAGCGCGAATACCGCGAGAGCAAGCGCCGCGACTATCTGGAGAGCGGCCCGCGCCGCAACTCCGACGGCACGATAAGCTTCCCCTCGCAGAATCCGTACACCGACCGCCGCCCCGACGAGCCGAAGATGCCCAAGGGCATGGAGTGGTCGATGCTGTCGACCGACGAGCGCGAACGTCTGCGCGGCCTGTCCAAGGAGCACGCCGAGAACATCGGCCTGCACATTCTGGCCGCCTATGCGCTGGAGGAGAGCGACCCGGCGAACGCGCTCGAGCATGCCAAGTGGGTGGCCCGCCAGGCCTCCCGCATCGATTTCGCGCGCGAGACGCTCGCCTTCGTGGCGTACCGCCAGGGCGACTACAAGCTGGCGCTGCGCGAGTTCCGCACCGCGTACCGCATGAACGGCTTCCTCGACTACCTGCCGTTCATCGCCGATTGCGAGCGCGGCACCGGCAACCCGAAGAAGGCCGTCGAGATGGCCACCTCCGACGAGGCCAAGCAGCTGCGCGGCGAGGCCAAAGTCGAGATGTTCCTGGTCTATGCCGGCGCGCTCGCCGATCTGAAGCTGTGGGACAAGGCCATCGACATCGTGCACACGGTCGGCCGTTCGAAGGGCCTGCCGGGGGAGTACCGCATGCGCGCGGTGCAGGCCGAGCAGTACTTCCTCGAGGAGGCCGGGCGCGCCGACGAGGCCGCCGCGCTCGACGGCCTGCTCGACAAGCTGGAGACGCAGTACGCCGACGATGACGAGAACATCGACGACGTGGTGATCGACCACGATCTCGAGCGCTTCTCCGACGACGAGCTCGACATGCTCGGCATCAGCGAGGACGACGCCCGGTACGCGCCGGACGACTACGACGCCGCCGACAGCGACGACGAGTCCGACGACGAGGACGCCGAGAACGACGCCGACGATGGCGACGAGTCCGACGACGATCCGATCAGGACCGCCGAGGCGATCGTCGCGGCCGACAAGGCCGAGGACGCCGACGACGAGGAGACGCTGCCCGCGCAGGAGACGCAGGATGGCGCCGAGTCCGTCGTCGAGCCGGCGCAGGCGCCCGAGCCGGATGATGCCGATGCCGATGCCGATGCCGATGCCGACGGCGATGCCGAGGACGCCGACGACGAGTCCGCCGAGGACGGCGATCAGGAGCGGTCCGATGATGCGGACGAGTCCGCCGAGCCGCAGCCCGGGGACGCCTCCGACGGCCAGCCCGCCGACGCCGAGTAGGCGATGGCGCCCATGCTGAAATCCACATCGCGGCCCATCGCGGAAGCCTATCGCCTGGCGCTGCTGGATCTCGACGGCGTGGTCTACCGGGGCAAGAACCCGGTGGAGCACGCCGCGGACGCGATCCGCAGCGCCGAAGCGGCGGGCATGTCCATCGAATACACCACCAACAATTCCTCGCGGCTCCAGTGCGTGGTCGCCGACCAGCTGCGGGGCTTCGATCTGGACGTCGAGCCGCATCAGGTGATCACCTCCTCGGTCGTGGCCGCGCGCATGGTCGCACGGCATGTGCCGCAGGGGGCCAAGGTGCTGGTGCTGGGCGCCGGGCATCTGCGTGAGGAGGTCGCCGGGCAGGGTCTGCATGTCGTGGACCATGCCGCCGACGATCCGGCCGCTGTGATCCAGGGCTGGTATCCGGACATGTCGTGGAACGAGATGGCCGAGGTGGCCTATGCGGTCGAACGCGGCGCCTCGTACTTCGTGACCAACCGGGATCTGACGATCCCGCGCGAGTTGGGCATCGCGCCCGGATGCGGTTCCATGATCCAGGCCGTGATCAACGCTACCGGCGTCGAACCGGTCGCTTCTGCCGGCAAGCCCGAATCCGCCATGTACGACGAGGCCCGGCTGCTCGCGGCCGGTCCCGGCGAGCAACCCGTCGACAAGGACCGGTGCCTGGCGATCGGCGATCGCCTCGACACCGACATCGAGGCCGGCAACCGCGGCGGCTATGATTCGCTGGCCGTACTGACCGGCGTGACCAATCCCCGCGAACTGATGCTCGCCCCGGCGCATCTGCGCCCGACCTTCATCGCCGAGGATCTGCGCGGCCTGCTCGAGGCGCAGCCGGCCGTGGACCAGGCCGCGGACGGCGCATGGACGTGCGGCGAAGCCGTCGCCAGCTTCGACGCGGACACGCTCACGGTGAGCGGCGGGCGCCGCCTCGACGCCCTGCGCGCGGCCTGCGCCGCCGCATGGCGCTTCGCCGACAACGGCGGCGACGCCGGCCGTCTGCGCTTGCCGATCATCCAATTCTGATTCATCCGTGTTCCGGCTCTCCTCATGGGAGGGCCGGATTTCGTTCAAGGAGCGTGCATGCCCGATTCCGACGCGTTGTTCCGGCGGTTCCCGCAACTGGCCGATCTCGAGTCGATGGACGATGCCGAACGGCTCGAGGCGTTCCAGCATGCCCTTGACCAGCTGCAGCACGACCTTGACGAAAGCCGCTGACATGCAACGACTGGATGCCGTCATCGTCGAACTCGGGCTGGTCGACACGCGCTCCAAGGCGCAGCGGCTCATCAAGGCCGGCCATGTGCTGGTCGATGGCAGGGTGACGACCAAGCCGGCCGCGAACGTGGCCATGGCCTCGGTCATCACCGTCGACAAAGGCGACGACTACGTATCGCGTGGCGCCTACAAGCTGGTCGGCGCCTTCGACGCGTTCCGCCAGCATGGGCTGCCCGAGCCGGAGGGGATGCGGTGCCTGGACATCGGCGCCTCGACAGGGGGATTCACCGAAGTGCTGCTGCGGCGCGGCGCCGCACAGGTCATCGCCCTCGACGTGGGCCACGGGCAGCTCGATCCGCGCATCGCCGGCGACGGCAGGGTCGTGCGCATGGACGGGGTCAACATCCGCGGCGTCGTTGCCGACGATCTCGCCTTCCGCCCGCAGCTGGTCGTCTCCGACGTGTCGTTCATCTCCCTGACGTATGTGATTCCGGTCATCGCGCGCATCGCCGCGGCCGGGGCCCATATCGTGCTGCTGGTCAAGCCGCAGTTCGAGGTCGGCCGGGAGGGCTTGGGCAAGAACGGCATCGTCGAGGACCCGGCGCTGCGCCGGCGCGCGCTCGACGCCGTCATGCGCTGCGCCGAGCGGCACGGCCTGCATGTCGTCGCCGCCGCGCCCTCGCCCATCGAAGGCACGCACGGCAACAGCGAATACCTGCTCTACGTGCGCGCCTAGCGGTGCTGCATCATTATTAATTCTGGCTCCCCTCTTGGAGGGGAGCTGGCCGCGAAGCGGTCTGAGGGGAGCGTTACCGCGAACGCCTGAGTCAAGCCGATTCGCATGGTCTCCCCTCAGTCGGCTACGCCGACAGCTCCCCTCCAAGAGGGGAGCCAGACATAGTTAACGAAGTAATGACGCGGCACATCAGCGGTGCTCGCGGCAGGTCTGGCCCAAGCGGCGCGACAGCGTGATCGGGTCGAGCAGCGCGTCGAGCCGATCAGCCGGCAGATCGGTGCGTTCGCCGGCGACCTCGCGCACGCTGCGGTTCGTTTCCATGGCCTCCTTCGCGATGTCGGCCGCATGCTCGTAGCCGATTTCGCCGTTGAGCGCCGCGGCGATAGACGGCGAGGAATTCGCGTACCGCAGCCCGGTCGCCGTATGCACCGTGATCCCCTCGACGCAGCGTTCGCGGAACATCGCCATCGCGCGCGTCAGCACGCCGATGCCCTCGAGCAGCGCGTGCGCCATCACCGGGTCGAAGGCGTTGAGCTGCAGCTGTCCCTCGGATGCGGCCCATGTCACCGTCGTGTCCATGCCGAACACCATGAAGCAACACTGGTCCACGCATTCGGGGATCACCGGGTTCACCTTGCCGGGCATGATGCTGCTGCCGGCCTGGCGCGCCGGAACGGTCAGATCGTTGAACCCGGCGTGCGGGCCGGAATTGAGCAGGCGCAGGTCGTCGGCCGCCTTCTTCAGGTGGATCGCCAGATTCTTGACGGTCTGGGAGACGGCGATGTAGGCGCTCATGTCGGTGACCGAGGCGATCGGGTCGGAGGCGGCGCGGATCGGCAGCCCGGTGATGCGGGCCAGATGCTCGGTGGCGGCGTTGCGGAACCGCAGATCCGCGCAGATGCCGGTGCCGATGGCGGTCGCGCCGAGATTGAGCACGGTCAGCTGGGGCACCAGTGCCTCCAGCTCGGCGATATCGGTTTTCAGGAAGCTGGCGAAGGCGTGGAATTCCTGCCCGAAGGTCATCGGCACGGCGTCCTGCAGCTGGGTGCGTCCGATGGTCACGTCGTTGGCGTGCCGGTCGGCGAGATCGTGGAAGGCGCGGGAGAGCTTCCTCGTCTCCTCGGCCATCGGGCCGAGCGCGTCGACCAGCGCGATCTTGCACGCGGCCGGATACGTGTCGTTGGTGGACTGCGAGTGGTTCACATGGTCGTTGGGGTGGATGTAGCCGTAGTCGCCCTTGGCGTGCCCGGCGATCTCCAGCGCGCGGTTGGCGATCACCTCGTTGACGTTCATGTTCAGCGAGGTGCCGGCGCCGCCCTGCAGCACGTCCACCGGGAACTGGTCGGCCAGCGCGCCGCCCTCGATCTCGAGGCACGCCGCCGCGATCGCCCGCGCCCGCTCGTGGTCGAGCAGACCGAGCTCCTCGTTGGCCTCGGCGCAGGCGCGCTTGACCGTGGCGTAGGCGCGGATCATCTGCGGGTGCTGCATGTCGCTGATCCCGCTGACGGTGAAGTTGCCGATCGCGCGCTGGGTGTGGATGCCCCAGTACGCGTTCGCAGGTACGTCCATCGTGCCGATGCAGTCATGCTCGGTCCGCATGGCCTGCGCGTGAGGCGCGGCCGGAACCGTGGTCGTATCGTTCGTCATAATCGTCCATCCTTGTGCATCGCGTCCCCCGGTTCGGTACATCGCCCGGTGCGGCGATCCTTAGCATATCCCGCTCCTTATCATGGCGTGTTTGCGCACGACATGCCATAGTTTTGCTCAACGCGATACTGTGAATCCGGACACATCGGGATGAGATGGCGGGTACTGCGACACGCGCTACCTACCAACTGGTAATTATCTTGGTGTTCCTATAATCTTGTACGAACGTACATCGCTGTGGCGGTGTGAGCGGACATGCAACAACGCCGAAAGGAGACGCCATGGTCAACCTGCTGCTCGCCGTGATCTATATCGCCTTCATCAGCCTCGGCCTGCCGGACGCCCTGCTCGGCGCGGCGTGGCCGACGATGAGCCAGGATCTGGGGGCGCCCGTCTCGTGGGCCGGCGGCATCTCGATGACGATCAGCGCCGGCACCATCGTCTCGGCGCTGCTGAGCGACCGCATGACGCTGCGGTTCGGCGCGGGCCGCGTCACCGCCGTGTCGGTCGGCATGACCGCCGCCGCGCTGTTCGGCTTCTCCCTCGCCCCGAACTACTGGACGCTGCTGCTCATGGCGGTTCCCTACGGTCTGGGAGCCGGAGGCGTCGACGCGGCGCTCAACAACTATGTGGCCATCCACTACGAGAGCCGGCATATGAGCTGGCTGCACTGCATGTGGGGCGTCGGCACGCTGATCGGCCCGTACGTCATGGGCTATGCGCTCTCCGGCGGCCAGGGGTGGCCGTGGGGATACCGGTACATCGGCATCCTGCAGGTCGCGCTGACCGTCATCCTGGTGTTCAGCCTGCCGCTGTGGAAGTCGCGTGCGCGATCAGGGGCCTCCGGGGCCGCCGCGGCGGACGGGGCCGGGCCGTCGGATTCCGGCGCCGGGGAGAGCGCCGAGCAGCGCAAGCCGCTCGGGTTGAGGGGCGTGCTCGCCATCAGCGGCGCCAAGGAGATCCTGGTGATGTTCCTGTGCTACTGCGCGATCGAACAGACGGCCATGCTGTGGGGCAGCAGCTATATGGTGATCGGCCAGGGCATCGACAAGGTGACCGCGGCCCGCTGGGCGAGCCTGTTCTGCATCGGCATCACGGTCGGGCGGGCGCTGAGCGGGTTCCTGACCATGCGATTCAGCGATCCGGTCATGATCCGCAGGGGGCAGGCCCTGCTGCTCGTCGGCATCGCCGTCATGCTGGTGCCGCTGCCGCACCATGCCGGCGTACTGGGCGGTCTGGTGATCATCGGGCTCGGCTGCGCGCCGATCTATCCGTGCGTCATCCATTCGACCCCCTCGTATTTCGGCGAGGACAAGTCGCAGGCGATCGTCGGCGTGCAGATGGCGTGCGCCTACATCGGATCGATGCTCATGCCGCCGCTGTTCGGCCTGATCGCGCAGTATGTCTCCATCCGGCTGTTCCCGTTCTACATGCTGTTCTTCCTGGCGCTCATGGTCGCCATGCACGAGTCCCTGCGCCGCAAGCGGGCGTAAGGGGCGTACGCCGGGCCCGCCGCCGCGGTGGCGTGAGCGTCGGGCTCGGCGATTCAACGCTCCGGTGCGACCTGTGCGTCTCGGTGTGGTTTTCGTGATCCGGCGTGGCTGTCATGGCAGCGGGTCCATCGGCGCGCCGAAACCGTGCATGGCGTTGAACCCGGCGATGGCCGGGGCGGCGCAGTAGCCGAGCGCCACGTACCATACGACGAACAGCGCGAAGCACACGGCGGCCAGCGGCAGCCGATCCGTCGCCATGCGGATCAGGCACAGCGCCAGCACCACGGCCAGCAGACCGATGAAGGTCATCGACGCGAACCGCAGCCAGGTCAGGCCGTACGCGCCGATGTACAGGGCGAGCCGTCTCGCCGCCGAGGCGAGCATCACGCCGGTCGCGGCGATCAGCCCCGCAAGCGAGACCGTGACCGCCCGCGTGCGCGCGGCGTGCGACAGCACCGCGCCGAAAACGGCGATGTTGATGGAGGCGACTGCAAGCAGCTGGAAGAAGCCGCCGCGCGCGTACTCGGCGTAGGTCAGGCCGTCGGGCAGACCGGCGCCGGCGAACAGGAACGTGAACTGCACCGAGCAGAACCCGGCGTACACCGCCAGCACCATGCCCAGCACGATCGCGGTGACGGTCGGGTCGAGCGCGATCCGCGGATGCGCCGCATACGCCGAGGCCGCGTCGCCGTCGGTGTCGTCAAGTCCGGCGAGCAGCGAGAACAGCAACGGGAACGGGATGAGCACCAGCGCGCCGTGCGCCAGCAGCTCGGTGGCGTCGATGTCGCCGATGAGATGCAGCAGGCCGTACCGGAACACCATGTCGGCGCTCGCCAGCAGCGGGACAAGCACCGCCAGTACGGGAACAGAAATGGCCAGCGCGATGCCGATCTTGCGCGCCAGCGGGCGCTGCCCGCCGCTGGCGGCGCTATGGGCCAGCGCCGCGACGGCGCGGCCGAACCCGCCCAAACCGGTCAGCGGCTGGATGATCCAACCGGACAGCCATCGCAACGCGATGCCCCAGGGCCGGCGCACGTTGAACAGGCCGTTCGCCAGTTGCGCGTGCAGCATGAGCAGCGAGGGCGCGGCGACGAAGACGGTCAGCAGCGCGTATGCGGCATCGGAGCCGGAAGGGCCGCCGTGCAGGGCCAGCCATGCGGCCAGTGCCATGATCGCCGCGTCGACGAACCAGATCGCCGGCCGCGATCCTGCCGTGCGCCAGTGCAGTGCGGTGACGATGGCCGCGCATGATATCCAGAACGCGCCGAGCGTCAGATTCCAGTGCGCCAGATACGGGTCCGCGGCGACGAGACGGTCGAACAGCAGCGATATGGCCAATGCGGCGGCGAGCAGGCGGAGGGTTCTCGGGCGGAGCGGTGCGGCGGCGTCTGCCGCCGCATCCGTCCGTGACGCCGGCTCCGGTGGGGGTTGGATCGTGGTTTGCGGCGCGGCGGCAGTGGGGGAATGCGCGGCGGCAGTGATGGCGGTGGCGGTGCCTTCGCCGGCGGCGGCAGCGACTTTGTCTGCGACGCCGTTGGTCGGGTCGGTGTGCGGTGTGCGGTGCTTGTGCTGGTCGTGCATGGTTCCTCCTGATTCGGAAGTCATTGCCGCAAGCATAAGCTATCGAAATTCGATATATAACTATCGAATTTCATTTCTTCACCGAATAATCATATCGAAAAACGATATATCCTGTCGTGTGGCGGGCAGGTGACCGGCGCGGCGCGTGCCGGTGTGTCGCGCGTCGGTGGATTGCGGCATAATCGAACATATGTACGAATGTTTGGATATGTTTTCGGAGCCCACCGAGGCGTGGTTCAAGCATGCGTTCGGATCGCCGACCGAAGCGCAGCGCGAGGCGTGGCCCGCGATCCGGTCGGGCGAGGATGTGCTGGTGATCGCCCCGACCGGCTCGGGCAAGACGCTGTCCGCGTTCCTGTCGGCGATCGACCGTCTGATGGGCCGCCTGGCGCCGGTCCCGGCGAAGCCGCGCTCGGGCGGGCGCGCCAAGCGTTCCGGCGCCCGCGGCGTGACGGTGCTCTATGTGTCGCCGCTGAAGGCGCTCGCCGTGGACGTGGCGAAAAACCTGCAGGCGCCTTTGAGCGGCATCGCCGCCGAATGCGAGGCGAGGGGGCTGCGTTCGCCCGACATCCGCGTGGCGGCGCGCAGCGGCGACACGACGCCGCAGGAGCGCCGCGCGATCGTCTCCCATCCGCCCGATATCCTCGTCACCACGCCCGAATCGCTGTACCTTATCCTCACGTCGAAGGCGCGGCGCATCCTCGCCACCGTCGACACCGTGATCGTGGATGAGGTGCATGCGGTCGCGGGCACCAAACGCGGCGCGCATCTGGCGTTGAGCCTGGAACGGCTCGACCGACTGACCGCGCGCCCGGCGCAGCGCATCGGGCTGTCGGCCACGGTGAACCCGCCCCGGGAGGTCGCGCGCTTTCTCGGCGGCGTGCGTCCGGTGCGCATCGTGAACCCCGGGTCGAGGCCGGCCATGGATCTGCGCGTGGTCGAACCGCTGGCGAATATGCGCGACCTGCAATCCGCCAACGTGAAGCACCGGGCCGGCGGCGTGGATTCCGGCAAGCCGTCGGCTCCGCGCATCACCGGCGTCACCCCGGCCATGCAGCGCCTTGCGGAGCGCAGGGGAGTGGTCGGCTCCGCGGAAGGCTCCAGGGCGGCGGCCTCGCCCGGCGCACGCGGGGCGGAAGGGCTGCCGTCCGATTCCTCGGCCATCGTCGGGGCCGCTGGCGACCGGGCCTCCGGTTCGATCTGGCCGGTGGTGGAGCGCAGCGTGCTCGACGAGGTTCTGTCGCACCGCACCACGCTGGTGTTCGTCAATTCGCGCGGCTTGGCGGAAAAACTCACGGCCCGGCTCAACGACTTGTACGCGCAGGTGCGGCACAGGGGCGGCGGGGCACCGGCGAAACCGGATGGCGAAGGGTACGCCGGCGCCCTCCATTACGATCCCGTCGTCGGTTCGTCCACCGCGCTGGTCGGTACGCATGATCCGGCGGACGTCATCGCGATGGCGCATCACGGGTCGGTGTCCAAGGATCGCCGCAAGCATATCGAGGAGCAGCTCAAACGCGGCCAATTGCGCTGCGTGGTCGCCACGAGCAGCCTGGAACTGGGCATCGATATGGGGTCGGTCGATCTGGTTATCCAGATCGCGCCGCCGCTGTCCGTGGCCTCCGGCCTGCAGCGCGTCGGCCGCGCCGACCACCGGGTCGGCGGCGTGTCCCACGCCCTGTTCTATCCGCTGACCCGGGAGCAGCTCATCGGGGTGGCGGCGGCCATCGAGGGCATGTCGGCCGGGGAACTCGAGCCATTGTCGGTGCCCGGCAACCCGTTGGACATCCTCGCGCAGCAGACCGTGGCGGCCGCGGCGATGGACGATCTCAAACCGGACGAATGGTATGCCACGGTACGCCGGTCGGCCCCATTCGCCGATCTCGACCGAAGCGTGTTCGACTCGGTCATGGCCATGATGACCGGTGGCTACAACAGCGAGGAGTTCTCGGCGTTCCGGCCTCCGCTGGTCTGGAACCACGACGGCGACATCATCTCCGCACGGCCCGGCGCGCAGCGTCTGGCCGTGACCAGCGGCGGCACGATCCCCGATCGCGGGCTGTACACGGTGGTGCTTCCGGAGTCCGACGCGGGCCCTGGCCCCAAGCGGGTCGGCGAGCTCGACGAGGAAATGGTCTACGAATCGCGCGTCGGCGATGTGATCACATTGGGCACCTCCTCCTGGCAGATCCAGGAGATCACGCGCGACCGCGTCGTCGTCACGCCGGCTCCCGGGCGTACCGCGCGGCTGCCATTCTGGCACGGCGAGGGCAACGGGCGCGACTACGGGTTCGGGCTGGCGCGGGGGCGGCTGCTGCGGGAGCTTGCCGGTGGCCTGGCGTCGGAGGAGGGTCCGGGCGGGCGGTTCTTTGACGCGGGCGCCGGGCGATGGTCATTCGATGAGGAGGCCGAGCGCCGGCTGCGCGCCGACGGGCTGGACGACAACGCCCTGTCGAATCTCGCCGCGCTGCTCGGCGAGCAGCGCGGAGCCACCGGCGTGGTGCCCGGCGACCGTGACCTGGTCATCGAACGCTGCCCGGACGAGGAGGGCGATTGGCGCATCATGCTGCACTCGCCGTTCGGCCGCCGCGTCCACGAGCCATGGGCCATGGCCATCACCGCGCGCATCAAACAGCGCTACGGGTTCGACGGGCAGGCATATGCGGCCGACGACGGCATCGTCCTGCGCGTCCCCGACGGAGAGGGCCATATCGACGCGCGCGGCCTGTTCCTGTTCGATCCGGACGACCTGCAGCGCGCCATCGAAACGCAGGTCGGGGAGTCGGTGCTGTTCGCCGCGCGGTTCCGGGAATGCGCGGCGCGTTCCCTGTTCCTGCCCAGAACCGATCCCGGCAAGCGCGTGCCGTTATGGCAGCAACGGCTGCGGGCAGCGCAGCTGCTCAACGCCGCCCGCACCAGGCACAACTTCCCGCTGCTGCTGGAAACCGCCCGCGAATGCCTCAGCGACGTATACGACCTGCCGGCGCTGCGCGAGATCATGACCGGTCTCAACGCCGGGACCATACGGCTCAGCGACGTCCAGACGCAGGTGCCGTCGCCGTTCGCCGAAAGCCTGCTGTTCGGCTTCGTCGGCACGGTCATGTACCAGTACGATGTGCCGCAGGCCGAGCGCAGCACCCAGATCCTGTCGATGGATCCGGAGGTGCTGGAAAAGCTCATCGGCGCCACCGACCTGTCGGCGGTGCTCGATCCCGAGGCCATCGCCGAGGTCGAGAGCCAGCTGGCTTCGCGCACGTTCTGGAACGAGCTGGACGAGCACGACGTCATCGGCCGCGTCACCCGATACGCGAAAACCCATGGCCCGTTCGTCGCGGACCGGATGATCGCCGATCTCGGCCTGGACGCGACGCAGGCCGTGCACGCTTTGGATGAGCTCAAGCAGCGGGGCGAGCTGCTGTATGGCGCATTCCTCGCTTCCGGCGGCGATGCCGATTCCGGCAAGACGGTGGCATCGTCGGCTCCCACGGCGGCGGCTTCTTCGGCCGTGGAACCGGTCGGCGGCGGTGCCGGGCAACGCCAATGGCTGCACAAGGAGGTGTTCCGCCGCATCCGCTCGCGCTCGCTGGCCAAGGCGCGCAAGGCCGTCAAACCCGTGGACCCGGACGTCTACCAGGCCTTCGTGCTGGACCGGCAGGGCGTCGGCCCGGTCGGCGGGGAGCGCTATGAGGGGCCTGACGGCCTGATGCGCGTCATCGAGCAGCTGGAGGGTATTGCGCTGCCCATACGGACGTGGGACTGCTCGGTGTTCCCGTCCCGCGTGCGCGACTACAATCCGGCGATGCTCGACGGATTGCTGGCGGACGGCGAAGTGGTGTGGGTCGGCTCCGCCACCGGCGACGGCAAGGCGGGAGAGTCGGGGCAGATCGCCTTTCATCCGGCCGATTCCCTGCTGGTGGGCGCGGATCCCGCCCAGCCGCGGTCTGGGTCGGCTGGGCCGCACGGCGTGACGGGCGGCAACGGCGCTTCCAAGGCGGTGGCGGCGGCTTCCGGAGAAGCTGAGGCGTCTTCCGCGGATGGCGCCATGACCATTCCCGAGGCCATAAGCGCCGTATTGAGGCCCGGCGGCGCCTACCACGCGTCGCAGCTGGCCGCGAAGACGCGCGAGCTGTGGCAGTCGGCGGCGGTGTCGGTCGATCCGCAGACCGGCGAGATCACGGTTCCGGCGTGGTCGGACGGTCAATTCGAAGAGGCGCTGTGGTCGCTGGTCTGGCAGGGGCTGGTCACCAACAGCTCCCTTGCGCCGCTGCGCGCCTTGGCCGCGAATGCCGGCGGCCGCACGGTCCGGGCGCCGGCCCGCGCGTCGCGCCGGCGCGTGCGCGTGAAACCCGCCGTGCCGGCCACCATGGGCGGATTATGGTCCTCGGTCGGCGCCGTGGCCGGTGCCGCAGAGGGCGGCGCGGACGACGCCGGTGACGGTTTCGGCGCGACGGCCGGCTCCGGGTCCGCGGGCGGTGTCGGAGCGGGTGTCGGGGGCGGCGAGGCGCCGTCCTTCGCGCGGGACCATGCCGTGGAAGGGTATGCGCTCGCCCAGGTGGACAGTCTGCTCGACCGCTACGGGGTCATCGCCCAGCCGCTGGTGGACAAGGAGCGCATTCCCGGCGGGTTTTCGGGACTGTATCCCGTGCTTCGGCGCATGGAGGAGTCCGGCGTGCTGGTCCGGGGCATGTTCGTGCGCGGGTTCGGCGCCGCGCAGTTCGCCGGCAGGGACACCGTCGACGCGCTGCGCGACGGCGAACGGTGGCACAACCGGTCGAACGTGGCGCTCGACGCCACGGATCCGGCGTCGCTGGTCGGCGCGTCGGTGCCGTGGCCGCGCGGCGAGAGGCGCCCGGCACGCCGGGCGGGAACCATGGTCGTGCTTGCGCAGGGCAGGCCGGTGCTCTATGCGGCGCCCAAAACCCATCATCTCATCGCCTTCGACCGCAGCGAAGGCGTCCTGCGCCCGGCCTGCGCCGAACTGGCCTTCGCGCTGCTGCGCAGGTCCGATCCGGGCGGGGGAGCCACCTTCGCCGACCTCAACGGGGAGCCCCTGACGATGCGCACCGACACGACGCGCATGCTGCATGTGGCCGGATTCACCCCGTGCCCGCAGGGCATGAAACTGTACCGGTGACGGCGATGCGGGCACCGGCGGGGAACACGCGTCCGGCCAACGGTCGGTGTGAACGGTTACTATGAAGGACAGTCACTTCAGCGAATCGAACGTTTGGAGATCATGGTGAGCGCAATCCTTGAAGGAAAGCCCGATAAGAATCTCATCCTCGTAACAGGCCGATCGCATCCGAAACTGGCGACCGATGTCGCGGAGCAGTTGGGGATCGACGTGCTGGAAACCACCGCATACGATTTCGCGAACGGCGAGATGTACGTGCGCTACACCGAATCGGTGCGCGGCGCCGACGTGTTCGTGCTCCAATCCCATTCCAAGCCGGTGAACAAGGCGATCATGGAGCAGCTCATCATGATCGACGCCCTGAAGCGCGCCTCGGCCCGCTCCATCACGGCCGTCTGCCCGCTGCTGGGCTATTCTCGCCAGGACAAGAAGCACCGCGGCCGCGAGCCCATCTCCTGCCGCCTGATCTTCGACCTGCTGCGCACGGCCGGCGCCGACCGCATCATGAGCGTCGACCTGCACGCCGCGCAGTCGCAGGGCTTCTTCGACGGCCCGGTCGACCATCTGATCGCCATGCCGGTGCTGGTCGACTACATCCGCGACCGGTTCTCGAACAAGCTCGACAACGTCACCGTCGTCTCCCCGGATGCCGGGCGCATCCGCGTGGCCGAGCAGTGGGCGCAGCGCTTGGGCGGCGGCCCGCTGGCCTTCGTGCACAAGACGCGCGATATCACGCGTCCGAACCAGGCGGTCGCCAACCGCGTGGTCGGCGACGTGGACGGCAAGGACTGCGTGCTCGTCGACGATCTGATCGACACCGCCGGCACCATCGCCGGCGCATGCCACGTGCTCGCCGAGGCCGGCGCCAAGTCGGTGACCGTGGTGGCCACGCACGGCGTGCTGTCCGGCCCCGCCGTCGAACGGCTCAAGGGCTGCGGCGCGCGCGAGGTCGTGCTCACCGATACCGTGCCGATCCCCGAGGAGAAGCGCTGGGACGGCCTGACCGTGCTGTCGATCGCCCCGCTGCTGGCCAGCGCGATCCGCGCGGTCTTCGAGGACGGTTCCGTCGCGGAACTGTTCGACACCTATCCCGAGCACCACGGACAGGGCTTCCTGTTCGCGTGAGCGTGTGCGCGCGCCCATCGCGCCCGGCCGTGCGCGGAAAGCGTGCGGGAATGCCGGAGCGACACGCGGCGCGTGAAAGGTATGGCATAATAAACACTTGGCGGAACTCGTTCCGCCGGTCCCCCATGGTGTAATGGCAGCACACGGGTCTTTGGAACCCTTTGTCTTGGTTCGAGTCCAGGTGGGGGAACGAGCCAGACGCCCGGCCGGCATGGCGCGCATTCATCGTGCGCGCCGCGGCCGGGCGTCTCTCGTTATCCGCTGATTGCTGTCCGGATTGCGCAGGCAGCAGCATAACAGAATGGGAGATGTCGATGGCATTATCCGCCGCAATCGTTCTCGCCGCAGGTGAAGGCACCCGCATGCGTTCCGCCAAGCCGAAGGTGCTGCACACGTTCGCGGGGAAGACCTTCCTCAACCGTGTGATGGATTCGGTCAGCGCGCTCGAACCGTCCACGCTGGCGGTGGCGGTGCACTATCAGGCGGACCGGGTGGCCGAGGCAGCGCGATCCTATGATCCGGACGTGGAGATCGTCAATCAGGACGACATCCCCGGCACCGGCCGCGCCGTGCAGTGCGCGATGGCCCAGCTCGAGGCCGAGCGCAAGCTCGACGGATCGGTGCTGATCGCCGCCTCCGACATGCCGCTGCTCGACGCGGACACGCTGCGCCAGCTCGTCGCGTTCCATGAGAACAGCGGCGACGGGGCCACCGTGCTCACCACCATGCTGGACGATCCGACCGGATACGGCCGCATCATCCGCGACCGCGAGGGCCACGTGCTGCGCATCGTGGAGCAGAAGGACGCCAACCGCAGCGAACTGGCCGTGCAGGAGGTGAACACCTCCGTGTACGTGTTCGACGCGAAGGTGCTGGCGAAGGCGATCGCCGGGCTGAAGAACGACAACGCCCAGGGCGAGTTCTACCTGACCGACGCGCTGGAGACCGCCAAGGCCGACGGCAGCGTCGGGGCCTTCGCCGCGCCCGACCCGCTGAGCGTCGAGGGCGTCAACGACCGCGTGCAGCTCGCCGCGCTGGCGAGGGAGCACAACCACCGCGTCTGCGAGGCGTGGATGCGCGCCGGCGTCACCATCCTCGATCCGGATACCACTTGGATCGAGGACGACGTGGAGCTGTCGCGCGACGTGACCGTGCTGCCCGGCAGCTTCCTGCAGGGCCACACCGTGGTCGGCGAGGCGGCGGTCATCGGCCCGTACACCACGCTGATCGACGCGACCGTCGACGCCGAGGCGACTGTGGAGCGCTCCCGCGTGCAGGAGTCGCACATCGGCCGCGCCACCACCATCGGCCCGTGGACCTACCTGCGCCCGGGCAACGAGTTCGGCGAGGAGGCGAAGGCCGGCGCGTTCGTCGAGATGAAGAAGGCGCACATCGGCAACGGCACCAAGGTGCCGCATCTGAGCTATGTCGGCGACGCCGAGCTCGGCGACCACACCAACATCGGCGGCGGCACGATCACCGCCAACTACGACGGCGTGCACAAGAACCGCACCCACATCGGCGCCGGCTCGCACATCGGCGCGGGCAACCTGTTCGTCGCGCCGGTCACCGTCGGCGACAACGTCACGTCCGGCGCCGGCTCGGTCATCCGCCACGACGTGCCGGACGACACGATGGTCTACTCGGAGAACACGCAGCACGACGTCGAGGGCTGGAAGCCCGCGTGGGAGCGCTGACCTGACCGGAACGCCGCATCCGACCGCGCACAAGGAGTGAGGAATTTGACCGCAGCACAGGAATCGATCGAGGCGATCCGCATCGCCGCAGCCGCAGCCGACCGTCTCAAGGCCTTCGACATCATCTCCTTCGACGTGAGCAACCTGCTGGGCATCACCGACATCATGATGATCGCCACGGCCTCGAACGAACGGCAGGTGCTCGCCGTGGCCGAGGAGATCGAGAAGGATCTGTACCTTCAGGCGGGCCACCGCGAGGCCCGCTCGCGCGAGGGCCTCGAACAGGCCCAGTGGGTGCTGCTCGACTACGGCGACTTCGTCGTCCACGTCATGCATGAGGAGTCGCGCGGGTTCTACGGGCTTGAGCGGCTGTGGCGCGACTGCCCGACGGTGGACCTGCAGTTGGCCCACCCGGAGCACGCGCCGGCGCCGGCCGCCGTCTGACGCGTCCGGCGGCCCGCATCCACGTCGTTCACCATCGTCCAAAGGAGTGGCATGACCGGAACAGCCCACGTTCGTTCCATCACGCTGGTGCGCCACGGGCGCACCTCATACAATGCCCAGCACCGGCTGCAGGGCCAGATCGACATCCCGCTCGACGCGATCGGATCATGGCAGGTGCTCCGGACTGCCGAGGCGCTGCGGGAACTGTACGTCGACCGGCACCCCGACATCCCCAACAGGATCGTGGTCTCCTCGGATCTGGGCCGGGCCATGGCCACGGCACACGCCTTCGCCGATCCGCTCGGACTGGACGTGCATCCCGACGAGCGCGTACGCGAACGCAGCTTCGGCGACTGGGAAGGCATCTCGGTCGAGGAACTCGCCGAGCGCTACCCGCAGGACTGGCGCCTGTGGTCCGAATTCAAGGGCGGCGAGCTCAAGTACGGCGCCGAGCCGAAAGAGGCCGTCGGCGCGCGCGGCGCGGCCGCGCTGGACGATTGGGCGCACCGGGCCGGAGCCGACACCGACCTGTACGTGTTCTCCCACGGCGCCTGGATCGCCCAGACGCTGCAGACCCTGCTCGGCCTCGGCGGGGCCGGGGCCGACTTCGCCGGCGTGATGGGCATGCGCAACGCCCACTGGGCAAGGCTCATCCCGTTCGAGCAAGCCGACGGCACGCTGCGCTGGCGCCTGCTCGACTACAATCACGGTCCGGCCATCGCCGACACCGACCAGTGGGAGCATCCGGCGCTCTGAGCGCGCCCGCCGCGCCGCGCCCGCGGGGTTCCTGCAGGCGGCGGCAGCGCTGACGGGACAGGCGCGAACGTCAATCCCTCCACGCCGGCCGTATGCTGGTTGGGTACGGACTTTTGACGGGCCTACGGACAGGGGGCGGCGATGAGCGACGATCTGAATCTCAACACCATCTGGTGGCAGGTGTATCCGCTGGGGTTCACCGGCGCGCCGATCCGGCCCCAATCCGCCGCGGAACGCGCCGTGACCCCCCGGCTCGACATGGTGATCGGGTGGCTCGACTACCTGATCGACCTCGGCGCCAACGGGCTGCTGCTCAACCCGGTCTTCGCCTCCACCTCCCACGGCTACGACACCGTCGACTACTACCGCATCGACCCGAGGCTCGGCGACGACGCCGCGTTCGACCGCCTGGTCGAGGCCTGCCACGGCAGGGGCATCCGGCTCATGCTCGACGGCGCGTTCAACCATGTCGGCTCCGCGCATCCGCTGTTTCGCGACGCGATCGCCGGGCGCGGGCACGGGAACCTGTTCCGCATCGAGCGCGACGGGGACGGCAACGTCACCGGATACGCGCGGTTTGAGGGCAACGCGGACCTGCCGGAGCTCAACCACGACGACCCGGAAACCGCGCGGCTCGTCACCGACGTGATGCTGCACTGGATGCGCCGCGGCGTCGACGCCTGGCGCCTCGATGCCGCCTACGCGGTGCCCCCGGCGTTCTGGACCCGCGTGCTGCCCGACGTGCGGCGCGCATTCCCCGACGCCTGGTTCATGGGCGAGGTCATCCACGGCGACTATCCGGCGATCGTGAAGGACTCCGGCATGGACTCGGTGACCCAGTACGAGCTGTGGAAGGCGATCTGGAGCTCCATCAAATCCGGCAACTTCTACGAACTTGACTGGAGCCTCAAACGGCACAACGGGTTCATGGACTCGTTCACGCCGCTCACCTTCGTCGGCAACCACGACGTGACGCGCATCGTCAGCCAGATCGGCGTGCAGGAGGCGGCGCTCGCGATGGCGGTCCTGTTCACCGTCGGCGGCTGCCCGAGCCTGTACTACGGCGACGAGCAGGCATGGCGCGGCGTCAAGGCCGACGCGATGGGCGGCGACGACGCGATCCGCCCGATGTACCCGGCCACGCCGGACGGGCTGGGCCACGGCGGGGACCGGATGCTCCATCTGGTGCAGGGCCTGATCTCCGTCAGGCGCCGCAATCCGTGGCTGGCGACCGCCACGACCGTGCCGACGGACCTCGGCAACCTGCATTACGGGTACGATGCGGTCGGGCGCGGCGGGGAGCGGCTGCACGTCGATCTGCATCTCGAGCCGACGCCTGGCGCCGATATCGCCTACGAGGGCGGTTCCTTCCGCGTCGGATAGCGGCCGGGGGCGGTGAGGAGGGGCGTGCGCCGCCGTGGCGCGGCCATCGCCGTGGTTTCCGCTGCCGTTTGCCGCGAGGATGCGAGTTGTCGGTGCGGGGCCGCGGAACGTCCTCTCTATCGAGGCTGATGAAACGTTATATTTCAGGGATAATCGACCTGTTCCACCGAGCCGTGCACCGACAACTCGAGCCTGGCGCGCATAAGCCGTTGCACGGTACGCGAATTCGTGAAAATTTGCGGGACGAGCTGTGAGAATTCGGTTATTTTCACGTTACGCTCAGCGCGTTGCCACGGTTTGCGGCTACGGTCGGTATCCGTGAGGAATTTTTTCAAAGGGATATCGCTGACTTCGATCGCGGCCGGAGCCCTGGCCGCGGTCACGTCGTTCCTGCTGTCGGCGAAGATCGGCATCGCCGGCTCGGTGATCGGCGTCGCCGCGGGCTCCGTGGTGTCCGCCGTGGCATCGCAGATCTACCAGAACGTATTGAAGGCGTCGAGCGAGAAGCTGCAGAACGCGGCCGGCGCCGTCGGCGTGGGCGCGGCGCCGGGGGAGGAGTCCGCGAACGGTGGTTCTTCCGTTGATGACCGGACCACGGTGATCGCGCCCGGAGCCGTGGACCTGTCCCGTGTTGGGCGCGTGGTCAGCTCCGGCGACGATACGGCGCCGCTGTCCTCGACGGACGCCCTCGGCCCGGTGCCCGGCGACGGACCGGCGACCGGCGTGATGGAAACGGCTACCATGCCGGCCTACGAGGCGGGGCGCGGAGCATCGGGCGAAACGCTGCATGGCACGGCGGTGCAGGACGGCACGGCCGTGATGACGCCCGTTGGCACGGCGGGCGCGACGACGCCGCGCAGCGTGGTCGGCGAGGCCTCGGCGTCGGGCCGTCGAGCCCGTGGCGGCGTGCTGGCTGGGGGCCATGTATCCGCCTCGTCGGCCGCGCTGCCTTCCAGCGTGAAGCAGAAGCGCATCGCCATCGCGGTCGCCATAGTCAGCGCGCTGATCGCCGTGGCGGCCACGGCGGGCGTCATCATGCTGGTCACCCAAGGAGAAGGCACCGACTCCGTGGTGCGCGACTTGGTTGGCACCACCCAGACGCCGAGGCGCACCAACGACTCCGTGCCCGGCAACGAAGACAGGAAGAGCCCTGCGGACAACGGCACCGGGCAGGGCGGCACGACGGACAAGAACTCCACGGGCACGGACTCCAAGAGCCCCACCGACTCCGGGTCCACGGATTCCGGTTCGACCGGGTCCACGGGCGGCTCGACCGGCGGTTCCACCGGTGATTCCAGTGGCTCCACCACGGGCGATTCCACCGGCGGCACCAGTGGCGGCGCGGGTGATTCCACAAGCGGCACGACCGGCGGCTCCACGGATTCCTCGACCGGCGGCGGGTCCGGCTCCGGGGCGTCGACCGATTCGTCGGGGAACTCCTCCGGCTCGGGTTCGGCGGGTTCGACGGGATCCGGTTCGTCCGGCTCGGATACCTCCGGTTCGGGAACCTCCGGGTCCGGAACCTCCGGGTCGACGGGTTCGGGTTCCGGTTCGTCCGACTCGGGATCCTCCGGCTCGACGACCTCCAACGGCGGCTCGTCCGGTTCCTCGTCAAGCAGCGGAACCACCACCGGCGCCAACTAGCATCCCGCGCCATTCATCTGTGGACTAATTCTGGCTCCCCTCCATGAGGGGAGCTGGCCGCGAAGCGGTCTGAGGGGAGCGTTACCGCGAACGTCTGAGTCAAGCCGATTCGCATGGTCTCCCCTCAGTCTGAACTGCACCCTGATTGTTGGACTGGAGTAATTCATGTTTGATGATTGGAGGTGTGGTTTTCTGTGTGTGCAGATCGCAGGCGTCGGTATGATGATGCTTTCAGGTGTTCGGTGGCCGCCCTGTTTGGTGAGGGGTTGGGTTACAAGGCCGCGGCGCGTCGGGTTGGCATGCCGGTGATGACCGCGAAGAAATGGTCGCTGGCGTATCGGGTCGGCGGACGGGAGGCGCTTATGGCGAAACGCGGGGGCAACAGGAGCTATGACTGGGACACGAAGGTCGCGGCCGCGCGCGATCACGTGGACCGGGGAGTGGCGAAGTCCGTGGTGATGGAGCGGTACGCGATCGCGTGCGTCACGACGTTGGAGGCCTGGTGTCGTGCGTACCGGGCCGGCGGGGCCGAGGCGCTCAGACCGGGACGCAGGGGCAGGCCCAGGGGATCGGGGCCGAGGCCGGAGCCGGATCCGACGCCCGAGGGGGCGTTGCGGGAGGAGAACGAGTTCTTGCGGGCGAGGGTCGCATACCTGGAAAAAGCATTGGCCCTGCCGGCCTCGAGATCACCAACCGGGAGAAAACGGTGATCGTTTCGGCGCTGGCGGGGCTTGGCCATCCGCTTCCGCTCCTGCTGAGGGCCGCGGGACTGGCGAGGAGCACGTACTACTACCACCGGTCCCATCCCGAGCGGGTCACCAGGCCCGACATCGAGCCGTTGGTCGATGAGGTGTTCCACCGCACGCCCAACGGGTGCGGGCACCGGCAGGTGCGCATGTGCCTCGTGAACGAGTTCGGCGTGACGGTGAGCTCCAAGAGCGTGCTCAAGGTCATGCGCCGCATGGGCCTGGAGTGCGTCATACGCCGGCCGAACCCCCACCGCGGGTACAGCTCCTATCGGGGCGAGGCGGGCGCGAAGCCGCCGAACCTGCTGGAACGCGACTTCGCGGCCGACGCCCCGTGGGTGAAGCTGGGCACGGACGTCACCGAGTTCAGGGTCGCCGGCGGCAAGGCGTACCTCGCGCCCGTGTACGACATGGGCTCGAAGGAGATCGTCGCCTGGGACGTGAGCCGTCATCCCGATCTGGCCCAGCAGAAGCGCATGCTGGCCATGCTCGAGACCCGTCTTCCCGAAGGCGTGTCCCCGATCCTGCACTCGGACATGGGCTGGCAGTACCAGCACTCCTGGTGGCGGGCCCGCCTGGAGGAACTGGGCATCCGCCAGTCGATGAGCCGCAAGGGCAACTGCCTGGACAACGCCGCGACCGAGCAGGTGTTCGGCCACCTCAAGGACGAGTTCTGCATCGGGCGCGAGTTCGCCTCCTTCGAGGAATTCAGGACCGGGCTGGACGCGTACATCGTCCACTGGAACACCAAACGACGCCAGGCGAGACTCGAGGGACGCACCCCGGAGGAATTCCGCAACACGTTCCCCACCGCTTGACCGGGTACCCTATAAATAAACCACGTCCAACAAATGGGGCACAGTTCAGTCGGCTGCGCCGACAGCTCCCCTCTCTGAGGGGAGCCAGAATTACTAAACGAATGAATAGCGTGGGATATGAGCTCTTCACAACGCGGAGAGCCAGAATCGGCGACCTGCGGCATGTGCGGGGGCACGGTGCCGAACAGGCCCGATATCCCGCGCGACACGCCGGGTGCTTGCACCAGATTGGTTTTCGTCGTAACCTATCACAGGTCCGCAAGGAACGGATAACAGAATACGGGGCTATGGCGCAGCTGGTAGCGCATCTCCATGGCATGGAGAGGGTCAGGGGTTCGAATCCCCTTAGCTCCACCGGAAGGATCGGAATCGTCGGGTGATACGGCGGTTCCGATTTTTTGTTATGCCGGCATGGCAGTTCGGCGTGCCGACCACGCCGATGCCGGAGGTCCGGGCCGGTTATCCCATCAGCGAACGGGGATTGCCCTTATTGCTCATTTGCCGGCACAATGTGGAGCATGACTACTATCACCTTCAATTCGACTCCCGTTCACACGTCGGGCACCCTTCCCGAGGTCGGTTCGCCGGCTCCCGAATTCACGCTGGTCGGCAGCGACCTGCAGGACATCCACCTGTCCGATTTCGACGGTAAGCGCGTGATCCTCAGCGTGTTTCCCAGCCTCGACACCGGCGTGTGCGCGCAGAGCGTGCGCCGCTTCAATGCATTGGCCGCCGGCATGAGCAACACCGTCGTGCTCTGCGTGTCCAAGGATCTGCCGTTCGCACAGGAACGGTTCTGCGTCAGCGAGGGCATCAAGAACGTCGTCAACGCGTCGGCGTTCCGTTCGACCTTCGGCGAGGACTACGGCGTGACCATGACCGATGGCCCGCTGGCCGGCCTGCTGTCGCGCGCGATCATCGTCATCGATGCCGACGGCAAGGTCGCCTACGCCCAGCAGGTGCCGGAGATCACCACCGAACCCGACTACGACGCCGCCATCGCGGCTCCCGCCGACTAGCCCCTGGCCTGCCAAGCGAAGTTGCCCGCGCCGGCGCCCAGCTCGAAATGCAGCTTGGCGATGCCCAGGCAGATTTCGGATTGCAGCCCTTCCAGCGCTTCGGCGCGAACGGTATGGCCATCGGCCAGCAGCGTGAACCGGAACGGCTGCTTGCCCAGGGCGCTGGGCGCCAACTGCACGGCCGCAAGGCCATGCGCGAACCAGTCGGGCGCGGTCTCGAGCGTGCCCGACTCCACGGCGCCCAGCAGTTCGGCCGGCTTGCTGCGGTGCGGCCTGCCCTCGCGGGCCCCATGGCCGAACGCGATCGCCGCGGGCATGCGCTCGCCGTCCGCGATGCGCCACGTGCCGTGCGTTTCGGTGTCGTGCAGCACCACCCAGCTGGTGGACAGGCCGAGCGTCACTGCCTTGAGCGCCAAAGATTCCCCGTAATAGCCGACGCGCTCATCCAATCCGCGTCCGCAACGGTCGGCGGCGTCGGGGCCGATCAGCGCGATGCAATACCGCACGCCCTTGAACCGGCCGTAATGCGTCGGGCATCCGCCGAAGGCGTCCGTTTCGTCGTGGATCAGCTGAATATTCAGATCGCCTTCCTCATTGGCGCGCTCGATCGCCTCCCGCAGCGCGAGCAGCGTTCCCTCGTCGACGGGGCTGTCTGCGTAGTCGCGCACCGCATGGCGTGCGGCCATGGCCTCCTGAACATTCATCGCATCGCTCCTTTCCGCGGCGGTTCCATGGCGGCGCGGCATGCCCGGCGCGCCTCAGGATCGTCGTATACCGTAACCACCCGTGATCTGCGTCCACCCTAGACCGCATGCCGGTCAGCGGCCCGTGGCGCGCGGCACCCGAGCGTTTCCCCCCCCCGTTCGTGCGGGTCGGTGAGGGCGGGGCAGTGAGATTGCTCACAATCGGCCGCGTTCCGCGCTGTTTCCCTGTGCGCGAACCGGCCGATGAAGTACTCTTGAAGAAGCTGAACAACCGGTGTTTTACGAAAGGACGCGCACCATGGCAACGCTTACCGCCGATATGAAGGCCTTCATCGAGAGCAATCTGGCGTGGATCACCACCGTCGACAAGGACGGCAACCTCGACCTCGGCCCGAAGATGTCGATGTTCGTGCTCGACGACAACCACCTCGCCTACCACGAGCGCACCGCCGGCCAGCACTACCGCAACCTGCAGGACGGTTCCCCGCTGGTCGTCGCCGTCGCCAACCTCGCCGAGAAGAAGGGCTACCGCTTCCGCGGCGTCGTGACCCTGCACACCGACGACGACATCTACGAGGCGCAGGTCAAGGTCGCCGAGGAGAAGGGCACCAAGAAGCCCGCGGCCATCCCGGTGCTCGAGATCACCGAGATCCAGGACCTGTCCTCGGGCGCCACCGCCGGCAAGACCATCGACAAGGACTGACGCCCGATCGGGCCTCGCGCCCGACGGCATGCATGGCAACGGCCCCGCCCCGCGAAGGGGAGGGGCCGTTGCCGTATTTTCGCGCGTCGTCCGCGATGGGCCGCGCATGGCCGCGCCGGCGCCCGCCCGGCCCGCAGCCGTCCGCGGGCGAAGGGCCGCCAATGCCCCCCGATAGCGCCCTTTCCGCCGCGCGCGTCGGGATGTTTGGTGCTATCGTGTGAGTCACCAACGCCCGCACGATGAAAGGGGAACACCATGGCGGACAATACCAATGCAACCAACACGGGGGACAAGGCCGGCACGGCGGAGACCGCGGCCTCGACCGCGGCCGCGCGGCCCGCGAACGAACAGGCGCGGATCGCGCCGGCGGCGCACGCCACCCGCCACACCATGACGATCGACGGCAAGGAGATCAGCTACATAGCGAACGTCGGCACGATCCCGATCGACACCCCGAAGGTCCGCGACGCGTCCGTCGTCTTCTACGCCTCGTTCGCGCTGGACCCCACGGCCACCGGTAAGACGGATCCCAGCCGCCCGGTCACGTTCATCTTCAACGGCGGACCCGGATCGGCCAGCACCTTCCTGCTCATGGGTTCGCTCGCGCCCAAGCGCATCAGCGTGCCCGACGCGGTGCCGGTGCCGGCGGCGCCCTACACGCTGGTCGACAACGCGTACACGCTGCTGCCCGTCTCCGATCTCGTCTTCGTCGACGCGCCCGGCGCCGGCTTCTCCAGCATCCTCGACGCCGCCAAGCCGGAACTGTGGTCGGTGGACGGCGACGTGGCCGGGTTCAGCGCGTTCATCCGCGCATACCTGAGCCAGGAGCGGCGCTGGAATTCGCCGAAGTACGTGCTCGGCGAATCCTACGGCACCACGCGCGGCGCGGCGCTCGCCTACCGCCTGCAGCAGGACGGCGTCGCCCTCAACGGCCTGACGCTCATCTCCAACATCCTCGACTACGCGTACACGATCGACACGTCCGACCAGTTCTACATCGGCTATTTCCCGACCTTCGCCTCCGTGGCGAAATATCATGGCCGCGCCGCGTCCGGCGCGCAGATCGCCGACCATCTGCAGGCCGCCCGCGCCTTCGCCAACGGGCCGCTGCGCCTCGCGCTCGCCGCCGGCGCGTCGCTCGACGACGGCACCAAGCGCCGCGTGGCCGAGCGCTACGCCGAACTGACCGGACTGGACGCGCAATACGTCTACGACTCCGACCTGCGCGTGGTGGACACCCGCTTCCGCAAGGCCCTGCTGCGCGACGAGGACCGGATCGTCGGCCGGTACGACGGGCGCGTGGCCGGGTACGATCTCGACCGGTTGAACGACACGGAGACCTTCGTCGTCGACGACGCGTATCTCGACCCGGCGTATTCGAGCCTGTGCAACGCCTACCTGCGCGACGAGCTCGGATGGTCCGGCAGGGATGAACGCCGCGGTTTCGCCGCCCTCGAATGGAATTCGACCGAGCCGGGCAAGGGCTGGGTGTGGTGGCACAAGCAGCCCGACAACACGAAGTCCTCGTGGGACGCGAGCATCCCGTTCCCGAACGTCCTGCCCGATCTGGCGGCGGCGATCACCCACCAGCCGACGCTGAAGGTGCTGCTTGGCAACGGCATCTACGACCTGTGCACGCCGTTCTTCCAGACCGAATACGACATCGACCACCTGGGCCTGCCCAAGCCGCTGCGCGGCAACGTGGCGTTCACGTACTACCCGGCCGGCCACATGCTGTACTCCTCCGAACCGAGTCTGGCCAAGTTCGCCGCCGATCTCAAGCGCTTCTACGCCGCGGACGCCAGCGGGCTCGCCGCTATCGACGAACGCCCCGCGGAGCCGGCGCCCGACATCCACCTGTAACGCATCGGCTAGTATCCTGCGTCGTAAGTTCGTGTACTATGTCTGGCTCCCCTCTTGGAGGGGAGCTGGCCGCGAAGCGGTCTGAGGGGAGCATTACCGAGACCGCCTGAATCAAGTCGATTTGCATATGCTCCCCTCAGTCGGCTACGCCGACAGCTCCCCTCGGAGAGGGGAGCCGGAATTACTCAACGAATTAACGGCGGGGATACTAGACGTCGCGTAGATAAGGCATGCAAATATACCGAATGGCCGGTCCTTCAGCAGAAGGACCGGCCATTCGGTTATTCAGCGATGAGGCCCGAATCGGCATGCCCCCGCTGGATAAGCAGTTCACAGGACTGCCCATCCAGCGGGAACACGCGGCCGCGTTACTTGGTGAACGGCTCCGACGCCTTGTCGAGCGCGACGATCTCGTCGGCGCTCAGCTGCAGATCCACCGAGGCGAGCAGCGACTCGTCGGCGGCGGCCAGGATGTTGCCGCGCGACAGGCCCTTGTACTGCGGATGCTCGCTCACCTTCGTGGCGATGACCATCCTGTCGCGGTTGCCGCGCACCGCCAGCCAGCGGCCGAGGATGATCTCGGACTCGCCGCCCGCGTTGCCCGGCGCCCACGCCGAATACACGTCGGCCGTGTCGACGAAGTTGCCGCCGTCCTCCGCGTACTCGTCGAGCACCGCGCGGCTGGCCGCCTCGTCGCTCGTCCACCCGAAGGTGTTGCCGCCCAGCACCAGCGGGAACACCTCCAGATCGCTGTTGCCAACCTTCACCCGTTGATCAGACATGACGATGATCCTTTCGATGATGTTCGTGACGCGGGTGCGCCGCGGCCCGGCCGGGCGGAACCGGAGAACGCGCCGATGCCTCCGGCCGATCCGCCGCCGGTCCGCCGTCCGTACGCCACGGACGCGCGCCCGCCAATATCGTCCCCATCATTGTCGCGCCGCGGACCGGCGCCGCGGGGCTCTTTTGCTTACCGTGAAGACGGGCGCGGATTGTCGCGGCGTCGGTCAGTACACCGAGTAGCCGCCGTCGATCTGCAGGTTGGTGCCGGTGACGTACGACGAGGCGTCGCTGGCGAGGAACAGCACGGCCGAGACGATCTCGTCGTTGGTGCCGAACCGCTTCATCGGCACGGTCTCCAGCATCACGTCGTGGCCCTCCTCGGTGATGCGGCAGTCGAAGATGCCCGACCACACGTACCCCGGGGAGATGGCGTTGACGCGGATATGGTGCGGCGCCAGCGCCGCGGCCATGTACCGGGCGAGCTCGTAGACCCCGGCCTTGGTGGCGCCGTAGCTGGCCACCGGCGAGGGGCCGCCGCCGATGAAGTTCGCGTTGTGCCCGGACAGGGACGACGTGATGATGATCGACCCGCCATGGCGGTGCTCGCGCATGATGTGGTGCGCGATCTGCGAGGTCAGGTAGGCGCCGGTCAGGTTGATGCCGATGGTCTTGCTCCACACCTCGTAGGGGACGTCCACGTCGTCGCCGGGCACGCAGACGCCGGCGTTGATGAACGCGACGTCGACGGTGCCGAGCTCGCGGACCAGCGACTCCTTGAGCGCGCCGACCTGGTCCTTGTCCGAGACGTCGCAGTACAGGGGGGGGACGACGCGGACGCCGTAGCGCCCGGACAGCTCGGCGGCGAGCGGTTCCAGCCGGTCCCTGCTCGAAGGCAAGTCGACGATCGCGACGTCGGCGCCGGCCTCGGCCCACGCGGCGGCGGCGTTGCGGCCCAGCCCGCCGGCGCCGCCGGTGACGAACCCCTTCTTGCCGGCGAGGGAGAACTTGTCCATGAACCGGTAGGACGGGTCCTTCCATTCGTCGAGGGGGTACTGGTCGAATACGTTGCTCATCATGGCCCCCTTCGGCTCGTCGCATTGGCTTGGACCGGCGCTTCGGCGTGCCTGCGACCGGTATCGGCTTAGCATCGGAGAACCGGTTTTTCGGGGATTCTGGGGCGGGTGCGGCCCCATGCTCGGCCCGTGCGTCGCCCCGTCCGGGCCTCCGCGCGTGTCGCGGCAACCGGGCGTAGACTGATGCTGCCATGCGATCGGGGATGATCGCATGCCCCGTCGAGGACGACGGATCATCAGTCAGACAGCCAAAGGAGCTTGCCATGTCACATATATCGCATTGGTTGGCGGAACCCTTATCGACGGCAACGGCGCGGAGCCGATCCGGGACTCGCTGGTGCTGGTCGACGGCACCACGATCGCCTATGCCGGCCCCCGCGAGGGGCAGCCGATCCCCGAAGGCGCGGCGGTCCGCGACATCACCGGCCAAACCGTGATGCCGGGCCTGATCGACTCGCATCTGCACTTCACCGGCAACGAAAGCGACGACGACACGCAGTGGGTGCTCGACGACGTCACCCTCAAGACCGTGATCGCCGTGCAGCAGGCGCACGACGCGCTCGAGAGCGGACTGACCACCGTGGGCGAGATCTCGCGCTCCGGCGTGGCGATCCGCGACGCGGTCAACGCCGGGATCATGAAGGGCCCGCGCATGGTGTGCACCGGCCTCGGCTTCTGCCGCACCGGCGGGCACGGCGACTCGCACAAGCTGCCGCTGGCCTACAACGAGGCCTCCCACCCGTGGGCCGAGCGCGTCGACGGGCCGTGGCCCCTGCGCGCCGCGGTGCGCCGCCGCCTGCGCGAGAACGTCGACGCGATCAAGATCTGGTCCACCGGCGGCGGCATCTGGCGGCACGACGACAAGCTGCTGCAGCACTACACCGACGAGGAGATCCAGGCGGTGGTCGACGAGGCCGCGATGTGCAACGTGCCGGTCTGGTCGCACGCGGAGGGCTACGGCGGCGCGCTCGCCTCGGCCAAGGCCGGCGTGCACCTGATCATCCACGGTCAGACGCTCAACGACGAATGCCTCGACCTCATGGCCGACAAGGGCATCTACTTCTGCCCGACGATCCAGTTCCTCGAGCAGTGGTTCAAGACCTACCCGCCCGAGTACAACCCGGCGCAGGACGCCTACCCGGGAGCCACGCGCATCGAACGCGAGCTCAACCGCGTCTACGACAACCTGCGCAAGGCGAACGACAAGGGCATCGTGCTGGTCACCGGCTCCGACTCGTTCTGCTCGTCGCTCACGCCCTACGGCACCACGCTGATCGGCGAGGTCTACTCCTTCGTCGAAAAGGTCGGGTTCTCGCCGCTGTTCGCGATCACCTGCGCCACGAAGAACGGCGCGAGGATGCTGCGCGTGGACGACGTGACCGGCACGCTGGAGGCCGGCAAGTCCGCGGACCTGCTGGTGATCGACGGCGACCCGAGCGCCGACATCCGCGACCTGGCCGTGGAGAACATGACGATGGTCATGAAGGAGGGCGACGTCATCCGGCAGCGCTAGCGGACCGGCCGGCGTCATATCGTGCCGGGTCGCGCCGGGCGCACCGCGCGTCGCGTCACATCGGATCAAAGGAGGCTTGTCATGTCAACCGCATCCACCGCATCGTCCCCCGAACTCCCGCCGCACGGCGGCGGCGAGGCGCACGGCGGCATGGTCAAATCGCTGAGCCTGTGGAACTACTTCACCATGGGGTTCGGCGCGATCATCGGCACGGGATGGGTGCTGCTGGTCGGCGACTGGATGATCCTCGGCGGCGGCCCGGTCGAGGCGATGATCGCCTTCGTGCTGGGCGCCGTCTTCCTGCTGCCGATCGGCGCGGTGTTCGGCGAGCTGACCTGCGCGATCCCGATATCCGGCGGCATCGTCGAATACGTGGACCGCACCTTCGGGCCGACCGCCGCGCACATCACCGGCTGGTTCCTGAGCCTCGGCAACGGCATCCTGTGCCCGTGGGAGGCGATCGCGATCAGCTCGCTGCTGGCCACCATGTGGAGCCGGCTCGACGGGTTCGGATGGCTCACCGGCGTCAAGCTGTACGACATCGCCGGGTCCAGCGTCTACCTGTGGCCGCTGCTGATCAGCGAGGCCGTGTGCGTGCTGGTCATCGCGCTGAACTTCCGCGGCGCCTCCGCCGCCGCCAAGCTCAGCTCGTTCCTGTCCAAGGCGCTGCTGGCCGGCATGGTGCTGGCGATGGTCGTCTCGCTGTTCAAGGGCGGCCCGGGCAACCTCATGCCGCTGTTCGCCAAGGTGGAGGCCGCGCAGTCGGGATCGGCGTCCGGCGCGGTCACCACGGCCGGGGCGTTCCTGCCGGGCGTGCTGGCGGTGCTGGTGATGACGCCGTTCTTCTACACCGGATTCGACACGATCCCACAGAGCGCCGAAGAGGCGAGCGAGGGGCTCGACTGGAAGAAGTTCGGCATGGTCATCTCCGCCTCGCTGCTCGCCGCCGGCCTGTTCTACGTGTTCTGCATCTACGCGTTCGGCACGATCTTCCCGTGGCGGCAGTCCGTGGCGATGCCGGTGCCGGCGCTCGCCTCGATCGAGAAGATCAGCATGTGGTTCTACCTGCCCATGCTGGTGATCGGCACGCTTGGCCCGCTCGGTCCGATGAACTCGTTCTACGGGGCCACCGCGCGCATCATGCTCGCCATGGGGCGCAAGGGGTATCTGCCGAAGAGCTTCGCGTCCATCGACGGCAGGACCGGCACGCCGAAGACGGCGAACATCGTGCTCGCCGTCGCCACGGTCATCGGGCCGTTCCTCGGCGGCAACCTGCTCATCCCGCTGACCGAGGTCTCGTCGCTGTCGTTCGTGTTCGCGTGCACGATGGCCGCGGCCGCCTGCATGAAGATGCGGTGGAGCGAGCCCGATCTGCCGCGCCCGTACACGGTGCCCGGGGGAAAGATCGGCATCGGCCTGGCCATCGCGGCCGGCGCGGTCATCATCGCGCTGCAGGTGCTGCCGTTCTCGCCGGCCGCGCTCAAGCCGACCTCGTGGGTGATCGTCGTGGTGTGGGTCGTGCTGGGGATGGCGCTGCGCCTGACGGTCCACCGCGCGAGACGGGAGTGAGCGGGGCCGGCGCCGGCGCTACCTCACCTTCCGGATGCGCAGGACGAAGGCGGCGGCGCACACGGCCATGACGATGGAGATGGCGAAGGCGACCGTAAAGGTGCCGGTCATGGTCTTGACCACCGACGTGATGGTCGGGCCGACGGCCTGGCCGAGCGTGGTGGCCAGGTTGAGGATGCCGAGATCCTTGCCGGCCTCCTCCTTGTTCGGCAGCACGTCGACGTTGAGCGCCTGGTCGATCGCGGAGTACACGCCGTAGCCGAAGCCGGCGATACCGGCATACAGGTACATGCCGGTGACGCTCGGCATGATCCACGGCATCGCGGTGCCGACGGCGAACAGCAGCGAGGCAATGATGACCGGCACCTTGCGCGTGTGCATCCGGTCGGAGATCGGCCCGGAGATCAGCGAGGCGGTCAGCGAGACGACCATCGTGATGACGGACATGGTGGCGATCGTGCCGGCTGCCTCCGTCTTGGTCTGGTGCACGTAGTCCTCGACGATGTACAGCTGGTACACGGAGATCATCTGGTAGCTGAGCAGCATGCACACGCGGCAGCCGAACGCCCGGTAGAAGTCGCGCGAGGTGGAGAACTTCGGGAAGTGGAAGGAGACGGCGAGATCCTTGAAGGTCATCCTCGTGCGCGCCATGTCCTTCGAGGAGGCCTCGCGCGGCCAGATGGCGAGCGCCACGAAGCCCGACGCCAGCATGATCACGGCGCCGATGAGGAAGCCGGCCTGCGCGTTGTTGATCATGCGCGAGCCGATCATCGTGCCGATGGGCTGACCGGCGACCACGCCGCCGCCGTAGAACGAGGAGACGGTGCCGCACAGCTGCGCCGGCACGCGGTCGGAGAGGATCCGCCAGGGCCGGCGCGAGCAGCGCGTTGAGCCCGACCATGCACAGGCAGTACATGAAGATGATGAGCGTGGCGGTCGGCATCTGCCCGGTCGCGGCGAGCGTGATCGCGGCGAGGACCGTGCCGGCGATGATCCACGGGGTGCGCCGGCCCAGCTTGGAGCGCGTGTGGTCGGACAGGTTGCCGAACACGAGGTTGGAGACCAGGCCCACGATGGCGGTGACCGAATTCAGCGTGCCGACCGCGGCGTCGGGGTTCGCGACGCCGATGTCCTTGAACAGCTGGGGGAGCAGCACGGTGGCCACCACATACAGGCCGGTGCTCCACAGCAGGCCGAAGGCCAGAAACCCGACGGTAAATCGAATGTTGTTTGTTTTTGCCATGCTCGTCGACATGATCGATGACCTCCTGTTGGTGTTCGGTGCTGCTTCGGTTGGTGCGCTGACCGTCTCGCATCGGCGGAATCACGGGCTTTTCGGGTGGGTTGGCACGACCGTTGCGCCGTTGCGATATTGGCCTTGTGAACGGTTAATCTACTCAGGACTCAAAATAAATTCCAGCCTGCGGCGCGTTCCACGATTCAGGAAAATAATTCGCGAACGAGCAGGCGATATACGGTGTTGTGGCGGCCGGCGCGTGGCGGGCGCCGTATGGGCAACGGCATCCCCGGTGCATTGCCCGGCGCCTATGGGCAATGCCGAAGTGGCGCCGGATCGGCGGTATACTGAAGCTGCATCACGTACGGTGGCACGGGCGTAGGGGAATATGGGGGGAATCATGGACGGCATCGCATTCGGCACCCAGGTCGGGTTCGCCGTATGCATGTTGCTGCTGATGCCGGTTCTTCTGCCCGTGGCCTGCATGGAATCGCTGCGCCAGCGCATGGCCGGTGCGAGGATTCTCCTGGCTTCGCGCGGCGGCGCCTTGGCTCGCCCGATGCCGCTGACGAGCATCGTCATGATGGCGACGGTGCTGATGGCGCTGGGTTGCTCGGGATGCTGGACCTGCGGTACCGGTTCTCCGGCGACGTTGGCCGCCATGGTGTTCGCCGTCACGGTGACGGCGGTGTGCGCAGGCGTGTGCTGCGCCGCCACGATGCTGTTGTCCGTCATCGGTGCGGCCGGCCGCGGTCCGCTGCCGGCCAGCTTCCGCTTCGACGCGGCGGTGATGAACGCCGTCCGTTCATGGGCCCGCCCGCAATGGGTGCCGCGATGGGCCCGCTACACGCTTCCCGATTCCCGAATCTGATTCAGGTCTCTCTCTCGTCTCGCTGGCCCAACCGCGCCGTATTTTCTCGGCTCCCCTTTGGAGGGGAGCTGTCCGCCATAGGCGGACTGAGGGGAGGACATGTCGCCGTTGTGCTAATGGATGCGACTTATTACATATACGCATACCATCTTCAGATTCGTCATCTTCATCAGGAAAGCCCCAATGAACCTCATCACTATCCTCAACCATATCCTGCGACCCCTGGAATGGGCCGTCGCCCAACTGCTCGCCCTGTCCCACCGCGTCCTCGTCGCGTTCGGCATGCCGGCCGGTCCCAGCCCCGCGTGGGGCATCTCGATCATGTGCCTCGTGCTCGTCATCCGCCTGTGCCTGCTGCCGCTGTTTCTCTCCCAGATGCGCGCGATGCGCCGCATGCAGGCGCTTCAGCCGCGGATCCGGCGCATCCAGCGCAAGTACGCCGCGCGCAAGGACCCGCGTTCCAAAGAAGCCATGCAACGTGAAATCATGGCCTTGCAGCAGCGGCATAATGCCAATCCACTTGGCTCATGCCTGCCTTCGCTGATCCAGGCGCCGATTCTGTGCTCGCTGTTCTACACGCTGCAATCCCTACCCGCCATCGCCGAGGGGAAGGCGGAAGCGTTGGGCGGCGTCGACCGCGCCACGGCGGGCGACATCGAATCATCGTCCATATTCGGCGTGCATATTGCCGACTCGTTCGGCACGGTCGCCTCGCCGCAGTCGCGTGTCGTTATCGGGGCGGCCGTGGCGTTGATGTGTCTGACGCTGTTCGCGATGCAGTGGATGCTCATCCGCCGCAATACGCCGTTCGCGCATAGCCGGCCAACTGCACGACAGTGTGGGCCATGGTCTGACCGCAATCATCGCACTGTCCGAGGGCCTGGCCGGCAAAACCGATGACCCGCGCGTGGAGGATGCGCTGCACGGCATCAACGAAATCGCGCGGGAGAGTCTGACCGACACGCGCAAAGCCGTCCGCGCACTGACCGAGTTCGATGGAACGGCGAACGGTGATGATACGCACACGCAAGAATCAGACCAGCATTCATGGGATGACATTCGGCCGATTCTCGCGCACGCTCGCTCGCTGGGCATCGTCACGGTGTTCACCGAGACCGGTACGCGCGCCGATGACGAAGCTCAGGCTGATTTGTGTTTCGATGTGACTCGCGAAGCCATCACCAACGCCATCCGTCACGGACAAAACGTGACGCATGTCAATGTCGCGTGGAACCACACTGAGAACGCTGCCGTTACTGCAATTATTCACAATGATGGTACATCGTCCCTTCTTGGCTCCCCTCTCCGAGGGGAGCTGGCCGCGAAGCGGACTGAGGGGAGCCCAGTGTGCAAAGACACCGGCACCGGCTTGACTCGCCTGACCCACCGCATCGAATCCATCGGCGGTACCTTCGAATATGGCCCGGACGAAAACGGCGAGTGGGTCGTCACGGCGGTCATTCCATCCATGGACCGCAACGTCAACGGAAAGGATCCGGTCTCATGATCCGTGTCATGCTCGTGGACGACCAACGCTTCGCCCGCCTTGGCTTCCAACTCATGCTCGACGGTGCTTCCGACATTGTTGTCACCACCCAGGCCGCTGACGGCCAAGCCGCCATCGAAACGCTCGAACAGCTCGCCGTTCTACATCAGCCATTACCGAATGTAATCCTCATGGATGTGCGGATGCCCGGCATGGACGGCATCGAGGCCACGCGCCGCATCGCCAGACGCTGGACTGCCATCAGCATCCTCATTCTTACCACGTACGACGAGGACGATTACGCCTTTGGCGGTCTCGACGCCGGAGCCAGCGGCTTCCTGCTCAAGGACGTCACCAAGCGCAACCTCATCGATGCGATTCACGCCATCGCCAATGGTGATGCGATCCTCACCCCGAGAATCACCAGACAAGTGCTTGAACGAGGCGTTCCGCACCCCACCAGCAGCCAATGCCAGCAAGAACTACGCAAGGCATTCGACGCGCTTACCCCACGCCAGCGCGAGATCTGCGCGCTCATCGCGGAAGGACTCAACAACGAGGAAATCGCCGTTCAACTCACCGTCGAACCAGCCTCCGTCAAACGTGCCGTAACCCGTATCCTCGCGACTTTGGGTCTGCGCGATCGCACCCAAATCGCCATCGGCTGGTTCAAGGCAGGGATGTAGACCCGCTATTTGCCCAGCAGCTCGTCATGATTGTCGGTTCGCATGAACATGTCAGATTCCCAACGAATCGAACATCTCATCGGCATTATTGAAAACGAGGTTTGCCGTCGGCGGGCTTGTTCTTCGCCTCGTTAAAGGCTTTCATGGTCTCGGGCGGCACGGTCGGGAATGCGCTTCTCTCGGACAATCTGCTTGTAGAAGGCGCGGGTGACCGAAGACAAGTCCAGACCGAGATCCTCGGCTATGCTTGCGGCTTTCTGCTTGGTGTCCGCATCCACGCGGATGGTGACGGATGCCATGCTCATCATTACCCTCCGAACAGCATTATGTAAGACAATAGTTATGTATTTGTATGCTAATAGTCGACATTCTGCGGTTGCGGCAACTCGACCATGGTGCACATCCTGCAAGCGGAACGTTATCGACGTCAGCCCGGAATCTTTTCGACGATGGCGTTCAGGGTGTCGAAGGTCTCGTCGATCTGGTCCACCACCTGTTTGCCCTGGTTGACCATCGCGGTGATCTGTTCCGTGTGGGGTTGCGGCAGCGCATGGATCGACGTCTTGACGCGTTTCAGGACCACGCCGGCGTCGGACAGATCCTGTTTGACGGACGCGATTTTGGGAATGGACAGCGTGCCGTCGGAAAAGCTCATGCCGGACAGCAGCTCCGTGATGTCGAAGTCCACCAGCGTGCCCTGCGCGGCACTGTCGATCTTGGGCAAGGCGTTGGTCGCGGCGTCGGCGGTCGCGTCCAGCATGCCGCGCACCGCCTTCACATCCGAACCGTAGTACGGCACGTATTCGGCGGTCTGCCACAGCATGCCCTGGGTTTCGTCGCGCGCCGCGACGATATGACCGCCCGCGCCGTCCAGTTGTTCAAGCGCCTGCTTGAAGTCGCCCTGCTCGACGGATTGCCGCGCTTTGGCCGCATATTTGCCCGCCTGCCGCGCCTCGCCGGTCACCCGCTGCGCCGACTGCCAGAACATCCAGCCGGCAATGCCCGCCGCCAGCAGCATCGCGACCAGTATCGCGAGAATGACGGTGCCGATATGTTTGCGCTTAGCCATAGGACCAATGTACCTTCCTGAAATTGGGCTGACGAGGAACTTGCTTGACGGGCCGCCGCGATGGGCCGACGCAAGCGGACTTGAATTAGGCGAAAGTTATGCCCAACCATCGTTTTGAAGACGAATTCAAAGTCGGTGAGCATCACCAGCAAGTAGCCAATCGATGATATTGATTCCTTGAATGCCGTCTCGCGTTTGAGGAAATTCGTCCATGCTCAGCACGAATTTAGGCCAATTGTCATGGATGCCGGCGAAAGCCCCGAACTCGCGCTCTGCCGTCTGCTGCGATCCGATGAGATAGGTGACCTGATAGTAGGAGACCGCATCTCCGCGCCTCGCAATGAAATCTACTTCTTTATCATCCACCTTGCCGACGCGAACGTCATATCCGCGTCGCCTGAGCTCCATATAGACGATGCCCTCCAGAACTTGGTCAATCGCATTGGCGTTGTTGAGTCCGACAGCATGGCGCAGCCCCTGATCAACCACATAATATTTCTCGTTTATCTTCAATGTGCGTTTGCCGATGGCATCTTCGCGCGGAACGCGGTAGATAAGGAAAGCTTTGGCCGCCGCATTGAGATAGTTTGCGATCGTCTCAGCCGATACCTTGCGATGCTCGTTTTTCATGTAAGCGGCGATGCTGGCCGCAGTGATGAGATGTCCCTCCTCGCCGATGACATAGCGGATGACCCTCTCCAAGGCATCTGCATCGCGTATGCCCGCATGGCGGACGACATCTTTGAACAATATGGTCGAGAACAGGTCATCAAGATAGCGCAGGGAAGCGGCCTCGTCGAAGGCCAGATCGGTTTGGAACGGGAATCCGCCTTGCGCCACATACCGGCGAAATGCCGCGCGTTCGTCAATCGAGCCGACCGATTGACGGTAGGCATCGAGAAATTCCGCGAACGAGAACGGATATACATTGATGGTGACGTAGCGGCCGGTGATATAGGTGGCAAGATCGCCGGACAGCATACGTGCATTCGACCCGGTCAGATAAATATCGGCGTCATAGTCGACCATGAAAGACCGTACGGCCTTCTCCCAGTGATCAACCTCCTGAATCTCATCGAAGAACAGCCGGACCTTGCCTTCGACCACATTCATGCGCTCACTGACGTATTGAGTGAGGTCGTCGGCGTTCGCAATGCCGGAGAACTCACCCGATTCGACATTGATGTGGAGCATGGATCGCTCGGCGACACCTTCGGCGCTCAATTGTTTGCGGATAAGCTTCAAGAGTGTTGATTTGCCGGAGCGTCGGGCGCCCACAAGTACCTTGATGACGTTTTTCCCGACGAAAGGACGTATCTGATCCATGTACATGGGACGGTCGATCATGACGATCTCCTTTTGCCGGGCAATACAGTTGTAATCGTGTTCTTAAGCCATAATGGTATATAAATCGATTATAATCGATTTCTTTGCTTTATCTGTCAATAAAAACAAAGATAACTGATTCTTAACAACATCTGATGTTCTCGTCGCATTTGTTCGACAAAGATCTGCCCTGTCATGCGATTGTTTGAAGGCATGTTGTCTGCTTGGCTCTTTGAGCGCCTTCATCGAGATGGCACGCGTACGCGTCGGACTTTATGGAATGCGGGGACGATACGGCTGCGGACAATGAGGTGCGGGCCTCCCATGGTGGACGTCGGAATCAAGGCCTGCTGCGGTTTTTTCGGTGCTTCCGCCATATTAGGAGTGACCGCCCAGATTCTGGCGATCGTCGCCATCGATGTGTGGGGCGTCATGTTCATTGTCTTCGAGGTGTTCCAGATCGACCTGTGACGGTACGTGGTGGCATGGGTCGTGCCCGTGACGTTCCTGCTTTACCTGGCAGTCTTGGGTATCGGCAAGGTTTGCTTCCGCAACCGGTCGTAGGATATTCGCTTCAACCCGGAGGCGCCGATGATGATGAACAGCCGCCCGTCATACTTGGCATAGGCGGGCGGTGCATCATGCTTCCCGATACGGTCCCGTCGCCGCATGTGTCGCAGGCGATCGCGGCCGGCACGCGAATCATCCTGCTGGTGCGCGACTCCTCGAACCCGGCTTCACGGGTCCCGGAGCGGGGCGTGAAACAGGTCGGGAGCATCATCAACATCGACACGGCCGCCGGCAGCCGCACGACCACGCCGGCGTATATCCCCGATAACCGGAGCAGCGACAGCATACTCGTCGCGCCGGTGACACCGGAACCGTGATTCTTTTTGGGGTGATCCTCTCCCCGGAATCCTTCCGGCCTTACACCGGAATACTGATGTCCAACTGCCAGTGGGCTTGTTCGGTGTGGGTTTGGAAGGTGCCGCCGCGTGTTTCGATGATGGTCCGGTAGCGGTCGAGGCCGCTGCCCAGGCCGAGTTTCGTATCATCGGGTGTGATGGTGTCGCTGGCGGAGATGTGGATGGCGTCGGTGTCGAAGGTGACGCAGATGGCGTACCATTCGCCCGGGTCGGCGTGCTTGGCGATGTTCGCGTACAGTTCCGCCAGCAGGCCCGCCAGCAGGCGCATGGTCTCCGGTGTGAGCGGCCGGTGTGGTTCGGCGAGCAGGTTGTCGCCGGTGAAGCCCAGGGCTTCGAGCCTGGCCTCCTCCTCGTCGATCAGCGATTGCAGTCCGGCACGTTGCGAGGATACGGTGTCGGCTTCCGCGGGCCCGGCCGGCCGGGGGTTCTCGTCATCCGGCGTCTGGCCAGCTTGTGCTGGTGTGTGGCCTTCGAGCGAGTCGATGACCTCGTGCGTGTGGCCCATGGCCCGGCCGGCGGCGTCGCGCAATTCGTCGAGCTGTCTCCGGTATTCGTGTTCGTCGGCGGGCAGGCCGTTGGTCCCGGCGTGGTCGATGCGCAGGATCAGGTAGGCCAGGTCGTTGCTGATGGTGTCGTGCAGGCTGCGGGCCGTGTCCTCGCGTTCGCGTTGCCGCTGCAACAGGTACGAGTCATGGTCGCGCTGGCGCATCACATGCAATAGCAGGCCGGCCAGGAGCGGGAAGCAGTAGAACGCCAGACTCTGCACCGTAGCCACCATCACCCGGCTCCTGCTGGGATCAAGGCCGTCCATGGTGGAGGCGAGCAGGATCACGGTGGCGATGACGCCGGCCCGTGCGTCGAGGTAGGCGAGGAACCCCGCGCAGGCGACGCCGACGGCTATCGGCGTGACCATCGGGACATCCAGCATAAGGACCACGCCCGCAATGAGCGCCGGCAACAGGAACCACTTCGGGCGGAACATGCCGCCGACCAGGCTGGCAAGCACCGCCAGAACCAACACGATGTCATGCACGGTCGCGGTGCCGGGGACCCGCGCCGCCATCGAGAACGCATATTCCGCGAGCGCCGCGACGGACAATACGGCGCAGGACGCCGCGATCACCGGATGCCCGGCATGCCGCAGGCCGAGCCGGTCGGAGAGCCGGGTCAGAGCAGATCGTATCTGGCGCATGCGTCCAGAACCTCCTTGCGGCTGGCGACTCCCAGCTTGTCGGCCGCGCGGTGCACGTACGTGAACACGCTGCCCTTGGAGATGCCCAGCCGGCCCGCGATCTCGTCGGTGGTCAGCCGCCGCGCGTACAGGCGCAGGGTCTCCTTCTCGCGCGAGGACAGGGAATCCCTCATGTCAACGGACATCTTCGCCGGCACCGTGCCGGACAGCAACCCGTAGGCGGTCTGCGCGTCACGGAACCCCAAGGCGGCCTGTCCGCCGGTGGGAAGCCCCTGGGCCGCTAGGCGTATCGCGTCGGCGATATCGGTCTTCAGGCGTTCCTTCGCGAACAGTCCCTGCGCGCCGGCCGCGACCGCCTCCCGCCGGTAGACGTCCACGGAATACGAGGTGACGCACACGATGCCCGTCCCTCCGCTCCTGCGCCGGATACGCCGGCACACGTCAGCGCCCGTGATCCCGCCCAACGCCATATCCAACACCAGCACATCCGGCCTGGTATGCGGGTTATGGCAATGCTTGATCGCCACTGCCGGCGAACCCGTGCCCCACATGACATAAAAGTCCTTGGAAACGGCCGAGGTCACCGCGCTGATCGGTCCGAACGGCGCCGGAAAGTCAACCTTGCTGCACATTTTGCTCGGACTGGAACCAGCCAGTAGCGGTACGGCCACGTTCGATGGCAAACGATACAACGAACTGGGGCCGTCTCCGTTCAATGTTGTTGGATCGTTCATCGACGGGCTGACCCCGAATCCGTCGCGGACCGGCCTGAATCATCTTCGCTGGGTAGCGCTGGGTGCCGGCGTTTCGTTCAATCGATGCGATGAATGCCTGCGGCTCGTGGGATTGTGCGAGGCTTGCAACCGGATGTTCAAGACCTATTCGCTCGGCATGAAGCAGCGCTTGGGCATCGCGACCGCGATCCTGACCGACGCCCCGTACCTCATACTGGACGAGCCCTTGAACGGTCTCGACCCGGAAGGCATCAAATGGGTACGCGACTTCATCAAGGATTACGTTTCGGGCCACCGGACCGTCGTCGTCTCAAGCCATTACATGGCCGAGCTCGAACTGGTCGCCGATCACGTCGTGGGTCTGTCGAACGGCCGGAAGGTTCTCGACGGCGATATCGACGCGCTGCTCGACAAGTACGGCAGCCTCGAACAGGCGTACTTCAACGTGGTGAAGAGGTGAGACTGATGACAATGGCATCATCGTCCCGCCAACTGTCCTGCCAGCTGCTGCGATACTGCGCGAACCGGCAATTCTACTGGTCGCTATGCGCTGTCCTGGCGTTCACCGCACTGTTCTCGGTACTCGACGTGCAAACGATTTCCTCGACGGTATCCATCGCGGCGAACGGTGCCATCCACTCGCGCGACGCCCTGGACCAGAACCCGGCGCACATCGTGTCCGACGCCGTGCTCGCCTCGCCCTACCAGACATCGATCATCCTCATCCCGATCATCGTGGCGTTGAACGTGGCGGCGGGATTCCGATCGGGCGACGAACGCCAATTACGGCTCCTGTATAACCGCCCATACCCGTTCGTGGCCGGCGATGTGAGTGCGACCGTGCTCTACTGCATCGTCGTCTCGCTGCTGTCATCACTGCTGAATGCGGCGATACTCGTGGTGACATTGCATCCGGCCCTGCGGCCGCTGTTTCTCACGGCTACGGTTATCACCGCTCCTTTGCGGGTGACGGTGTTCGCCGTGGTCATGGGACTGATCGGCTACATCGCGGCGGTGGCCACGAAGCGTGACATGCCGACGCTGGTCGTGATTCTCCTGCTGCTTGTCGTCTCGTTGTCCGGCGTGCTGAAAGTGGTTCACGCGGATGTGCTGCTGCCGATGATCGGCGGCAAAAGCTTCGCCTTCGGACGGGCCGTCGAGGCCGGAGAAATTCCGGTGGCCGCGTCTGCAATCGTCATGGCATGCTGGCTGGTGGCGTCGCTCGTCGCGGCGGTGATGGTGCGAAGCCGGCTGTTCCTGAAGTCGAAAGCATGAGGGGAGTGCAGCCATGATCAAAGCCCTGATCTACAAGGATGCGACGATACGAATCCTACGAATCGCATGCATACTGGCCCTTTGCTGGGTGGCCATCGTGTATGTGGTCGCACGGCTGCCGATAAGCCTGGACTTTTCCGGAACCAACCCGCTGAATGCTGAAAGCAGCGTCGCACTCGCGTCACAGGCTCTCGTGATCATCGCCGCCGTTCTGGCAAACATCGATATCAATTCAGGGGAACCGGCAATCGCCGCGCTCGTCGCCGGCTCCCGATGCCGAACGGCGGCTGCTTTGATGACGGCGAAAATCGTGATCATCCTCGTTTTCGGACTGCTCCTGACCATGGTGGGCACCATCGGCAATGCCATCGTCTATGAGCGTGGAAGTACTGGCCGTCTTGTGCTCCAATACATGGCGTTGGCAACGCTGAACGGCGTTGCGGCACTATCGCTGTCTTTGCTTGCCGGGAATGTGCTACTTGGATTATCCGTCTACTTTCTGGTGCCCATACTGCTCAAGCCGTTCATCGTCTATCTTGCGCCGGCTACCAGTGGCCTGTTCTATTCGACGGCGATCCGCGCAATGGTCCACGGTACGACACCTCTGCCGAACCTGTCAGTGCTGTTCGGATGGTTGTTCACCTTTCTGCTCGCGGGCTACTTATCGATAGTCATGCGGATCCTTGACCGATGACAATATTGTCAGATGGATGTTAGCCCATTGAGGGGATCGGGCCGTTGTCCGCGTAAATCAGGCACGCGCGATTGGTTGCGAATCCAATCAGCGGCTTTTGGATTGATGATATGCGCGATCCACAGGAGATTTTCCCATCGGGCATCAAGATAATTGTCTTCTTCAGTCACGTTTGGCTGGATGAGTGGTTCTTGATGGCTGCATCGGTTGCGCAGTTCCAACAGTTGAACAACATGGCTCTCGAATTCTTTGCGACGTCGAGACCGGTAATACGGCATACCACCATTGGTTTGGTCGCGCAGCGCTTTCCAAACAGTCGGCTCTAACTTGCGTACGAGAAGAAACCGCCATGAATCTAATGAGAGCCCGGCGATTACTCGATCAGGGGTGAGACTACGTCCAGAATATCGGATGCGTTTCCTGACTCGTTCGACAGCTTTCTTGAACTCATAGTCAAAACCAAAGTAGTCGGAACAGTCATACCAATTCTTCTGACCACATTCAGCGATTAGCCGATTCGCGATGAAATTGCGCAAAAGGACTTCCACATGAGCGATGTCTTCAAGATAAGCCTTTGACAGACGGGCGTTCCACACATACAGAGCTACTGGATCCGCCGCCGCGTCCTCATATCGTTTCATGCGTTCATTGGAGAACCAGTCTCGTAGGTCCTTGAGCGTGACTTGCGTTACATCGGTCATGAGACCTATAATATTTGATGCAAGGCCCCGTGAAAGTCACTCATGCGAAACATCATGAAACTCCGGGGTCATCGTATATCCTCGCGCGTGATGGGCGAAACCCGATTCGGCGCCTGTATGTGCGCCGCCCGTGTGCGTCTCAAACCCCTCGGCGACGTGTATCGCGACGAACTTGTACGCCGCGATACCGCTGAGGAACGGCTGACCGGAGAGCAATGAGGTGCCCGGCCATCATGTCATGCGATTGCCTGACATGATGTTGTACTTGTGTCTGCGATCGGATCAAATAGAATGGCATAAGTGCCGTCATGAAGCCGGAACTCAAGGAAGACGGGGCGATCGCCATGGCAAAGTCCGATGATGACGAGTCAGTGCGGGAACGCGGTGCCCAACGGCCGGTCGCCGTACTGCTGTCCGTATCCGTCGCGTTGCAGGCGCTCGCTTTTGCGATTCCGGGAGATGCCCTGAGTCTGCTCTGTCGAGCCGTCGGCGTGCTGCTGTTGATCGTGGCGTTGCTCGTATCGCTGAAAGGCGGCGCCAATGGAAAGCCCTTCCTTGCCGTAGGGATCGGCGCAGTTGCGGGCTTGGCGGCTATTGCTTCAGTGATCACGCTCCTGTAGCCCGCGCTGCTGCGTGCCGCCGCAATCCGACTCTTCGGTGGGTCGCCTGAGTGTGCATCACCGGGCCGACTGACCGGTTATCGGCATCCGGGGAGGCGTTTCAGTCCGTCGCATTGATGCCGGACGAGGGGAGAGCCGCCCTGGCTGTCTGCGGGGATGGGTTTCGTTCGGCCTGTGTCCTCTATGGGGGACGTGTGTCCCGGCCGGTGTCCCCCTAGGGGGGCGGATGGACCGTGATCCGTTGCCTTCCGTTGCGGTTTGGCGTTGTCTTGAATGGTCAACGAATAACGTGGCATTCAAGGAGATGCGATATGAGCGTTCCGCAATATGTGACACATCTGGCGGATATGGCCGACGACGCGGTGCTGACGCGTGGGCTGGTGAAACAGTATGGCGGTTTCCGTGCGGTGAACGGGTTGAATCTGAATGTGCCGGCGCATGGCGTGTATGGTCTGCTGGGGCCGAACGGCGCGGGCAAGTCCACGACGATGAAGCTGCTGCTCGGCCTGACCTCGGCCACGGGCGGCGACATGTGGATGCTGGGCGAGAAGGTGGACGGCCGGCACCGGTTGCAGCCGGGGCGTGTGGGTTCGCTGATCGAGGGGCCGAGCTTTTACCCGGGCCTGTCCGGTCTGGACAACTGCCGTATGGTGGCCGACTATCTGAACCTGCCGTATTCGGCCGCGCCGGCGATCCTGAAACGGGTCGGCCTGGCCGGTCACGAGGACAAGAAGGCGAAGGACTATTCGCTGGGCATGAAGCAGCGGCTCGGCATCGCGATGGCGTTGATATCGCAGCCCGAGCTGCTGCTGTTGGACGAGCCGACGAACGGGTTGGACGCCGAGGCCGTGGTCGAGGTGCGCGAGATGATCATGGGTCTGAGCCGCGAGCAGGGCATCACGGTGATCATCAGCAGCCATATCCTTTCCGAGATCGAGAAGATGGCGCCGGTCGTGGGCATCATCGCCTCCGGGCGACTGCTGTATCAGGGTTCGCTCGATAGTCTGCGCGAGGAGGGGCATATCGACCTGAGGGTTTCGGACGCGAAGCTGGCGGCGGCGATGCTGGGCTCGGATCGGATCGACTACCGGTGGCTGCCGGACAGGGATGGCGGCGTGCTGCGTCTGCCGGAACTGCCGGACCAGCGGATCGGCGCCCTGGTCACGCAACTGGTCGGCCAGGGTGTCGCGGTCTATCGTGTCGCCTCTGAGCGCAAGACGCTGGAGCAGGCGTTCCTCGAACTGATCGAGAGCCCGCGGAACCACGAACCCGCGTCGCATCCGACGCAGGGCGCGGCGGTTTCCGGTGCCGTGCCGCGGCCCGCGCGCGCATCCTCGCGCCAATCGTCGCCTGCCGTGGGGCGGGCGGCGTTCGTTCCGGCGAACGGAGGCGCACGATGAGCGGCATGATCGTGTACGCGGGATCGCGTCGCATATCTCGTCCCCGTGTGAAGAGCGGCGATCCGTTCACCTTGGCGCGTATGGAGTTGTTGAAGGTGCGGGGGTCGTTGTTCTGGTGGATGTGGCTGGGCATGGTCCTGCTGGTATCGGCGTGGGCCGGCATGGCGTTCGCGAAACGCGCCGGCAGCCCCACCCCGGCGTTGCGGTCGATTGCGTTGTCCGACGGCGAGGTCTATCAGATCGTGAGCCTCCTGGCCCCGATTCTGGCGGCCCTGTTGACCAGCCGCATCGCCGTGTTGGAGACCACGGAACGCATGAATGTGAAATGGCTGTCGTTCGGCCAGTCGGACGCGGCCCGGTTCGTCGGCAAGCTCATCGTCGCCGGCGCCGCCGTCGGCGTCTGCTTCCTCATCCCCCTGTTGTGGGTTCCATTGGTGGCCAAGACCCTTGGTTTCACGGCGGCGGGCTCGTTCACGGCGCTGCTGTGGGTGCCGGCATCGGTCGGTTTTCTGTCCGCGATGGCCACGAGCGCGGTCCAGCTGATGCTCTCGATGGTGATCGACCGTCAGGCCATCGGCTTGGGAATCGGCGTGATCGCCGGCGTGCTGGCCTCCGGCCTGGGAGCGATGAACAAGCCGGCATTGGGCTGGCTGTTCCCGGCCGGCCTGAGTTCGGCCGCAAGCCCGTTCGTCAGGTCCGTGGACGTGGACGGCAACGCCGCGATGCTGCTCGCCGCACGCCCGTGGATGCTCGTCATCGCCGCGGCCGTGGCGTTCCTCGGTTGGACGTTGGTCTCGGTGGCCGTGGTCAAGGTGAAGGAGTCAAGACGATGACGCGCGCAAACACGATGAATCCGGCAATGAACCATGCGATGCCCCGCACGCATGCGGCACCGCGCCGCAAACCGTCCGTGTGGGCGGCGTTCCGGTGGGAGTCGCGCAAGGCAGGCAACCTGTGGTATTGGATCGTGACCGTCCTGTTCGACGCGATCGGCATGTTCAACGGGTGGAGCCAGTACGCCGGCTACCAGGCGGAGTTCGCCAGGCAGGGCGTGACCTGGGCGGCGATCTGGGGTCAGGCGATCCTCCTGCCGAGCATGGTGTTCATGCCGGTGCTCGTGGCCGCATTCGCCGCGCAGGTCGAAGCCAACGAGCATCGAGGCCGCAACTGGCAGCGCCTGAACGCCACCGGCACCGTGAACGCGGCGATCGCCGGCAAGATGCTGTACGGTCTGATGGCCTCGTTCCTCACCGTCCTCGTGTTCGAGGCCGAGTTCATCCTCGTCGGACGCCTCGCCGCCGGTTTCGATCCGGCGCGACTCGGCCCGTTCCTGCTGCGCGGCATCCCGTTGACGCTGTCGGTGTGGGCGATCATGACGCTCACGCAGGCGGTGAGCGCGAAGGCGGAATCGTTCGCGGGCACGATGAGCGTGATGATGGTCCTGACCATCGGCGGCTGCACCCTGAGCCTGGCCGCGCCCGCCGTCGCCCAGCTGTATCCGCTCGCCCTGATCACCAGCGCCTCCGCCGCCCGCGACCTCGCCGATGTCGCCAGCCCGGCTTCCATGCTCGTCTCGACGATCGCCGCCGCCGTCTGGGTCGCCGTCAGCGCCCTGATCTTCCGCCGGCTCGCCGAACGAGCCATCTGACGCTTCTCTCCGCCGCTTTCGACGCCAGCTCCTTTCAGCGGGGAGTCGGATTGCAAACCTTGTCTCCCTCGCTGAGGGGGGCGTCCCGATGCGGCATCCATATGTATCGAAAGGTTTCATCATGCGCACCATCACCAACCGACGCGGCGAACGGGTCATACGTCTGCCGCATCGCGTCATCGCCGTCCTCCTCGCGGTTTTCGCCGCGATCATGCTCGCCGGCTGCTCGACCGGCATCGGCGTGTCCGGAGACAAGGACCTCAAGGGCGCGCGCACCACGGGCAACGACTCCTACACGGGTGTCTACCAGGCCGACTACGACAAGTTCACCGGCGAGGAGACCGTGTTCGGCGGCACCGGCAAGGAGACCTCCATCCACCTGACCGGTACCATCGAGAACATGTCCGGCATCGGCAAAATCCTTGTGGCCAACGGCAGCGACGCGAAGCGAGCCGTGCCCGTCACGGATGGCGCAATCGATCAGACCTATGACGTCGAAGGCACCAGCTTCTATGTCTACGTGACCGGCGACCAATTCACCGGAACCGTGAATCTCACCTCCAAGGAGCAATAGAATGGTCGACGGTGCATCGAGGGGGAGAGGAGCGGAATGGCGGAGGAGACCAAACCGGGAAGCGTCATATGGAACGCGTTCGCCGGCCCATTCGGCGGACTGGCCAAGTTCTGGCGGTCGAGTTCGGTCGCGCGCATGGCCGTGCCGGTGCTGTGCCTGTGCTACGACGTGATGATGCTCACCCGGATCGTATTCGCGGGACCGGGAGCCGATCCCCAGGCCGGCGTGCTGACACGCCAGCCGTGGGGGCTGCCCCTGATGGTCGTATTGTGCCTCATCTCAGTGGGGGCGCTGCTGGTACGTCTGCGTCGTCCGTTCGTCGCGGCCTGCGTGGTGTGCGCCGCATACCTGTGCGCCGCGCTGTTCGGCATGGAAGCGTACATGGCATTGCCCATGCTGTTCGCCCTGTACTCGTGCACGCTGCTTTGCGTCCCGTCGCTCCTGGTCGTGGGCATCACCGTGAACGCGGCCGTACTCGTTTCCGGAGCCCTGCTGCACATGCGTACGTCAGTGGAACCGTGGGCGATTCTGCTGCCGATGGCGTTCCTCGATGCCTCGGTCATCGCTCTTGGCCTGTGCTCGCGCGGCATCCGCGAACGACGCGAGGCCAAGGCCGTGATCGAGGATCAGCGCAGACGCGGCGTTGAACTGGAACGTCAGCGTGACGAGGCTCGCCGTCGCACCGACATCGCCGCCGAACTGCACGACAGCGTTGGCCATGACCTGACCGCCATCATCGCGCTCACCGAAGGATTGGGGGGCATGAGCGGCGACCCGCAGATCGACGAGGCCATCGCCACGGTCAACGAGCTCGCCCGCAGCGGTCTCGCCGACACCCGCCAAGCCGTATGCGCCCTGCAGAATCCCGATGCCAGTCCGGTCATGGATCGCGGCCATTCCACGTTCAGCCAGTTGCATACGTGGAATGACGTCGCGCCGATTCTCAGCCATGCCAAGCAGCTCGGATTCATCGTCGCGCATACGGAAACCGGGTACAGACCCGACGACCCCCGGCAAGCGGATCTGTGCTTCACGGTGACCCGCGAGGCCGTCACCAACGCCATCCGCCACGCCCGTAATCTGCGCCGCATCGTCATCTCATGGGACCATGCGGATAACGGATCCCTGACCGTGATCGTCAGAGACGATGGGGCCAGCGGCAATCCGGAACAACACGATGGAGCGAACGACGCCGCTACCGGCACCGGCATGGGTCTGAACAGGCTAGGCGAACTGGTCGCGGCCGCAGGCGGCTCGTTCGAGGCGGGGCCGGACAACATGGGCTATATGCTCAAGGCGGTGATGCCATCTATGCAATCCGGTAGAGGAAACGGTAATGGTCGGCATGAAGCAAACGGAAACACCACGAACGAGGAGCCGCAGACATGATCAACGTGATGATCGTGGACGATCAACGAGCTGCACGCATGGGCTTCGCTCTCATGCTGCGCAAGGATCCCGCCCTGACCATGATCGCCCAGGCGGCCAACGGGCGCGAGGCCGTCGACGCGATCGCCCTGCTCGAGGCGCAGGGCAAGCCGCTGCCCGACGTGATCCTCATGGACGTGCGCATGCCCGTCATGGACGGCATCGATGCGACCGGTGAGATCACGCGTCGCTGGCCGGCCGTCAAGGTCGTGATCCTGACCACCTATGACCAGGACTCCTACGCCTTCGGTGCCTTAAGCGCCGGGGCGTCGGGCTTCCTGCTCAAGGACGTGCGCACCGCCGACCTGTGCAAGGCGATCCATGCGGTCGCGGCCGGTGATGCGATTCTTACGCCCCGCGTCACCGGCGAGGTCATCCGCCGTGCCATCCCCGTCAACGCCGGCCGCGCCGATGATGAACGTGCCACGCTGCGCTCCCGATTCGATGCGTTGGGGCCGCGCGAGCTGGAGATCGCCGCACTGGTCGCCGACGGATTGGACAACGCGGAAATCGCCGATCGGCTCGGCATCCAACCTGATTCTGTGAAGAAGACCGTCACCCGCATCCTCTCCAAACTCGATGCCAAAACCCGCGTCAACATCGCCGTGATGTGGTACAAAGCCGGTTTGGGCGGGACCTTGTGAGCGAATGCGTATTTGGTTCTGAGGTTCTGTGCGGCGTATGCAAATCATTGTTGCATATTGCGCGCTTGCGTATGGGGGCAGCTGGCCTGAGCCGATGCGGTCTTCTGGTGCCATGCTGGATTATCGACGACGGCATTGATATTAGGATGTTCTCATCATGCTGGCCCACGTTTGGGGTGAGGAGAGCATTCGAGCCAAAGACTTGGATCATCCGTGGCATATGATGGGCGCTCCCCTGATTACCGGTGCCCCGGACTCCATTCGCCGTGCTCTCGTAAGACTCAAGCCAGGGCGCAAGGAAACTGCACTGGCATGATATGGTACCGCGGTTCAAAGATGAGGTCATTAGAGAGCCGGAGACAATAGAATCATTTCATATCAGTGTTGTCGGTGAGCGCATGGCGCATATGAAGGACGAGCGTGCACGCCGCAAATGCATGGAACGTCTGCTTCCTATCTTGGAAGAGTATGGCATTGAACCATTGGTTTTGGAGACGTAAATAATACACGAACTTACGATGAGAGATGCCGAGCGGCTGATTGCGGGGGTGCGTTGATCTATCCGAAGTGTGCATTGACATAATCTACTTTGTATCGTAAAGTATATTATGTCCACAAAGTTCACTGGATGATCAAGGAGACATTATGGACGCGAAGGGGAAGCCGCGCGGCGGCAGCGAATCCATTCAGGACGCCCGGGAGGCGTTGCGCATCATCGAGCATCAGTCGGGGCGCGTCGACCGCGTGTTCCGCGTGTTCGACTGGGCGTTCTGCGTGATATGGGGCATCGATTGGCTGGTCGCCTACGGCATGCTGAGCGTGGGGATCAGAATGGGCGGCGGCAAGATGCCGGCATGGGCGTTCGCCGTCTTCGGCGGGGTTCTGCTGGTCGGCATCATCGCCTCGATCGTCGTTGGCGTCAGCACGAGACGAGGATATCAATCCGGTGCCGGCGAGATGCGGATGGGGGCGATCTATGGCTGGACGTGGTGCCTGTCGTTCGGACTCGGCATGTCATCGCTTGGCGTGGCCGTCGGCCGGCTCGGCCTGTCCGACAATGCCGCCGCGGTGCTGTACAACATCGTCGTCCCGTTGATCACCGGAACCCTGTATATGGCCGGTGCGGCGATATGGCGAGATCTGTCGCAGCTGGTCGTGGGCGTGTGGATGCTGGTGCTCGCGTTCGCGGCGGCGTTTCTCAGCGGGGTCATGGGCTATGCCATGCTCTCCCTGCTGGGCGGCGGCGCCATGCTCCTGATGGGCGTATGGGCGCTGGTCTTCGGCCGGCGGAACAAGACCTTCGCCGCGCTGATGCAGGGGAGCCGTCAATGAGTGACGAACTCGATCCTCTGATCCATGCCACGTCACGGCTGCGGATCATGACCACGCTGGCCTCGCTGAACGATGATATGACGATCTCGTTCGCCAAACTCGCCGATCTGCTCGACATGACGCCGGGCAATCTCTCCGTGCACCTGACCAAGCTGGAACAAGCCGGGTACGTGCGTATCGAGAAGACCTTCGAAGGCCGCAAGCCCGCCACCTATGCGGCGATCACCCCGGAAGGGCGAACGGCCTTCGACCGATACCTGGCCGCGTTGAAGCGCCTGCTGGCGCCTCTCGAGGAGCAAGAAGGCTGACGCCGGGCGTCCTGCCGGTGCCGCCCTGAATACCGGACGGCACCGGCAGCGCCTCGCGCACCCTCCTCGTCGGCGACGGTCCATGCCCGGTTTCGTCGCCGTGGTGTTCGAAGGGTCTGGCCGCCGGGAGACATGGTTGGAAGCGAAAATGCGATCTGAGGGGCAGAATCGGCCTTGTGCAGACCTCATTCGGCGATCTGAGGGGCATCTCTTGCATGAGCCGGATCCCCGGCGCGGGGAATCTTGGTGGAAAACGGCGTGGTGGCGGTCGCAGTAGCGGTCGATCGTACCCCTCAAACCGCGGAATGAAGTCGTCGGAGACCTTGTTTCGCCCCTTGGATCGTGAATCGCCCAGCATATGAGGCCGTATCCGTTGACGATATGCTCGTGTACAACATTATCGGTATATCGACATGTGCGGCATGCACTCGGCAATGCGGGGAGATCATGAACGATAAATACGAGGCGATCCGCCGATTCGCGGCCGAACACGGCGACCGCGCCAAACTGATCGAGCATGAGACGGCGATCGTGGATCTGGTGTCCGGGGCGAAGGTATTCGACATCGACCGGGCGGCGGCCACGTACATCGTCGAGGCGAAGGAAGGCGTGTTCGCCGTGGTCGCATGCGCGTCCGCGCATCTCAAGTGGCGCCAGCTTGGCCGTGAGCTGGGATTGCGCCAGATTCATCTCGCCTCGCCCGAGCTGGTCAGGGAACGTACCGGATACGACGTCGGCACGGTTGGCCCGCTGTTTCTGAACGGCCTGCCGATGTACGTCGACCGCCGGCTGCTCGGCCATGACAAGGTCTATTGCGGCACCGAGGATCCGCATCACACGCTCGCCATCGATCCCAGGCTCATCGTCGAGCAGAACGACGTCGCCGGATACTTCGACGGCGGCGATTTCGTCAAACCGGCCGCGGGGGAGAACCGGCCGCTTGCCTGAGACCTCCGACGGTGTCTTATGCGGTTCGCGGGTACAATATGGGCGGATAACGACGAGTCATGAATGCACGGAGGGAACGGACGCATGATCGAAACGCGCGCGGGAGACGGATCGGTTGAACCGACATATGCCATACGCCGGTGGGGCAGGAACCGGATCGAAGCCGGCGGCGCCGGCAAGCGCGTGCTGCTCATGCCCGGCACCGGGTACAACTGCGACCGTCCGCTGCTGTACAGCTCCGCGATGGCGCTAATCGACGACGGCTGGTACGTGGATCGGCTTGACGTGAACGCGGATCTGTCGAAAACCCCGTCGTCGCGGATCATCGCGATGCTGGGCCAGGCCGTCGACGAATGGCTGGCGATGGTGAAGGATGACGCCAAGACGGCGGGCCGCACGCCCACGACGCTGCTGATCGCCAAATCGCTGTCGACTTTCGTGTACCCGCACGCCTTCGAACGCGGCGTGCCCATCGCGCTGCTCACTCCGGTGCTTGCGCCGGCGGATTTCGACCCGACCCATGCGGTCATCCCCGTGCCCGGCGACGCCGACTATCCGACGACCGATGATGACCCGGCCGCACAGCCGGCACCCGAACCGCTGGTGTGCGCCGGCACCGCCGACCCGCTGTACGACCACGACCGTGCGGTGCGGCTCACGCATGCCGTGCACGAATATCCCCGCGCCAACCATTCGATCGAAGTGCGCGGCGACTGGCGCGCGTCCCTGTCCTACCTGAACGATGTGGTCGCGCAGGTGCACGCCTACGCGCAGGGGATCGCACGATCCCGCTAGTATCCCGCGCCGTAAGTTCGTGTACTATATTTGGCTCCCCTCTTGGAGGCTGAGCCGTGAAGCAAACGCCGGAGGCGTTTGTAGGCGAAGGCGAACGACAGTGAGCAGGTAAAACTGCGGCCGTAAGGCCGTCCTTGATTGCGGACGAGCTGGCCGCGAAGCGGCCTGAGGGGAGCATTGCCATGAACGCTTGAATCAAGCCGATTCGCATGAGCTCCCCTCAGTCGGCTACGCCGACAGCTCCCCTCTTGGAGGGGAGCCAAACGCGGGATGCTATGCGGTCAGCGTGCGCGCCTGCCCGTCCTTGACCAGCACGGACTGGCGATCGGTGAGCACGCGCATGTCCAGCGTGCCGGCGTACCGGTCGACGATGCGCTGCGCGGCACGCCCCATCGTGAGGTTGCCGCGATGCGGCACGACGTGGAAGTCGACCAATCCCAGCCCCGCATAATCGTTCAGGTCGGGCGCCTTGTCCGTGCTGTCCATGTCGGCGCAGTAGGCGATGCTCGGGGCGGTGACCACGGCCCCGGCCGATTCGCCGATGTACGGCGTGCCGGCCCGCACCCGATCCGACAGCATCGCGTCGGCGCCGGTGCGCCGCAGCTCCTGCATCAGGAAGAAGGTGTTGCCGCCCGACACGCAGACGAACGCGTTGCGCTCGAGCGCGCGGCGGATATCGGCCGGCGCGGCCGTGGCGATGTCCACTTCGTCGACGGCGAACCCCATCCGGCGCAGCATGCGGCGGTTGGCCGCGGCATGCAGCCCTCCCCAAGGCTCGACGGTCCCCGCCGTCGGGATATAGGTGACCGTGCGCGGCGACGACGGCGCAAGCTGGTCCACGGCGTGCGTGGCCCCGCGAAGCGTCGACGCCAGCAACATGGTGACCATGACCGCCTCTTTTCCGCATCGGCTCCACGCCGATGCACCAGACCCCATCCGATGCCCAGTATAGGTCCATTCCCGGGCGCCGGATCACGGTCCGGGCAACTTGCCGGGCATTTGACCCAGCCGGCCGGTCCGTCGTTATGCGTTGGCGGGGAGGCGCCATGCGGCGCAACCGGAGGCCGCATGGCCGGCCGGATGCGACATGCCGTGCGCGATGCGGCCATGCAGCGCCGAAAGCGGGCCGGAGCGGATACGATAGGCGTATGACTACGACCGCATCACCGCTTTGGCCCGCGCCGGTGGCCGGGCGCCCGCTCGACGCCACCGTGACGATTCCGGGCAGCAAATCCCTGTCGAACCGATACCTGATCCTCGCCGCGCTCGGCTCGCGGCCCGTCACGCTGGTTGGGCTCCTGCGCTCGCGCGACACCGAACTCATGATGGGCGCGCTGGAGACGCTCGGCGTGCGCTGCGAGGCCGACCCGGCCAACGCCACCACCGTGACGGTGACGCCGCCCGCCGACGGCCGTTTCCATGGCGGCGTCGACGTGTTCTGCGGGCTGGCCGGCACGGTGATGCGCTTCGTGCCCGGACTGGCTTTGTTCGCCGACGGTCCGGTGCGTTTCGACGGCGACGAGCAGGCCTACGCCCGCCCGATGAAGCCCGTGCTGGACGGGCTTGAGCAACTGGGAGCCACGGTCGAGTACCGTGGCGAGACCGGCCGCCTGCCGTTCACCATCACGCCGCCGGCCCGGCTGGCGGATGAGACGTGCCGGGTCGCGATCGATTCGTCCGGTTCCTCGCAGTTCATCTCCGGCCTGCTGCTGATCGGATCGCGGCTGCCGGGCGGTCTGACGCTGACGCACACGGGGGAGAAGACCCCGAGCCTGCCGCATATCCGCATGACCGTCGCCGACGTCAACGGCGCCGGCGGGCGGATCACGGCCGACGAGCATGCCCGGGTCTGGGCCGCCGGTCCGGCGCCGCTGCAGCTGCCGGACCGCGTGGTCGTGGAGCCGGATCTGTCGAATGCCGCGCCGTTCCTCGGTGCGGCGCTGATCGCCGGGGGCACGGTCCGCGTGCCGCATTGGCCGGCCGAAACCACGCAGCCGGGCGGACTGCTGCCGGGATACCTGGAACGCATGGGCGCGGCCGTGTCCTTCCCGCAGGACGATGACGGCGTGCGCTACTGCGAGGTGGCCGGAGACGGCACAGTGCACGGTCTTGGCACCTTCGATCTGACGGCGGCGGGGGAGATCGCGCCTTCGCTGGCGGCGATCCTGGTGTTCGCCGATGCGCCCACCGACATGGTCGGCATCGGGCATCTGCGCGGTCACGAGACGAACCGCTTGGAAGCCCTGGTGAATGAGATCCGTCGCGTCGGGGGAGTGGCGGAGGAGCTGCCCGACGGATTGCGCGTCGAGCCGGTCCCGGCCGATGCGCTGCACGGCGCCGTGATGGAGACCTATGCCGATCACCGCATGGCCACGTTCGCCGCGATGCTGGGGTTGCGCATTCCCGGCATCACGGTCATCGACGTGGCCACGACGCGCAAGACCCTGCCTGATTTCGTCGGCATGTGGAACGGCATGCTGGGGGAGTAGTTTCCGGTAGGATGCTCCTCTCAGTCCGCTGCGCGGACAGCTCCCCTCAGGGAGGGGAGCCAGCCCCTTTTTGACTTGGCTCCCTCCCCCTGAGGGGAGCTGTCCGCCGGAGGCGACTGAGGGGAGTGCGGCGCATCGGGTCGTCACGGCACTGCACACAACAGGTGAGGGGCTGATTCCGATCGGAATCAGCCCCTCACTGCGTTGCGACTAGAGACTAGTCAGAGCCTTTCGGCATCCACTCACTTGGCGAAAGTGTTGCCGTAGGTGTCCGTGCCGTTCTCGGCGATCTCGGCGGACTTGCGGGCGATGGCCAGCTCCTCGTTGGTCGGGATCACGGCGATGATCACGGAGGAGTCCGGGGTGGAGATGATGCGCGGCTCCTTGGAGCGGGTCGCGTTCTTCTCCTCGTCCAGCTTGACGCCGAACGGGGCGAGCTTGTCGCACACCATCTTGCGCACCACGTCGTCGTTCTCGCCGACGCCGGCGGTGAAGGTGATCACGTCGCAGCCGCCCATCTGGTAGGTGTAGTTGCCGATGTAGCTGACGATGCGGTGCACGTAGACGTCCAGGGCCAGCTTGGCGTCCTCGTTGCCCTCGGACACCAGACGGTGCACCTCGCGCAGGTCGCCATAACCGGTCATGCCCATCATGCCGGAACGCTTGTTGAACAGGGCGTCGAGCTCGTCCACGTTCATGTGGGCGTTGCGGATGAGGTGGAAGACCACGGCCGGGTCGATGTCGCCGGTGCGGCCGCCCATCATCAGGCCCTCGAGCGGGGTCAGGCCCATGGAGGTCTCGACCGGCTTGCCGGACACCTCGGCGGAGGCGGAGGCGCCGTTGCCGATGTGCAGGACGATCTGCTTGAGGCCCTCGGCAGGCTTGCCGATGACGCTCGGCACCACGGAGGAGATGTACTCGTGGGAGGTGCCGTGGGCGCCGTAACGGCGGATGTGGTACTGGTCGGCGATCTCCTTGTTCAGCGCGTAGGTGCTGGCGGCCTTCGGCAGCTGGAAGAAGAAGGAGGAGTCGAACACGAAGATCTGCGGGACGTCCGGCAGCAGCGCGCGCATGACTTCGGCGCCCTTGGCCTCCGGGCCGTTGTGCAGCGGGGCCAGTACGGCCAGATCCTTGACCTGGTTGATGGTCTTGTCGGTGACGAGCGCCGGCTTCGGGAAGAGGGAACCGCCCTGGACCACGCGGTGGCCGACGGCGACGATGCCGGCCTCGGACAGATCCGGGCCGTACTCCTTGAAGAATCCGAGCACGCGCTTCAGACCCTGCTCGTGATCGTGGATCGGCTCCTCAAGCTCGTGCTTCTCGCCGTTGTACTCGTGCTTGTAGTGGCCGTCGACCGGCTCGCCGATCTTCTCGACGAGGCCGGAAGCGAGGCCTTCGCCGGACTCGAGATCCACCAGCTGGTACTTGATCGAGCTGGAACCGGAATTGATGACAAGGACGGTTTTCGCCATTGTGGGCATCCTCCATACTGATTGTGATTGGGGAGCGTGCACGCTCCACGTCCGTAAGCAAGCCTACTCGTTGGTGGCTACATCGACCCGCCACGGTTGCGCCGGATCCGCGCCCCCGTGCCCCCGGTCCGTCCTGAGATTCTTAGCACGCTTATGCGCAGGTTTGCGTGCTAAGAATCTCAGGACGGACCGGGGCGAGCGGACAACGGCGCCTTGCAATCAGTCGATGGAGCGTCTGGTCAGATCCCGTGCCGGGCGGGTGACGAGATAGGCCATGGCCAGCGCGATCAGGGTCACGGCGATGGCCAATGCGAGCTGCATCGGCCATATCGGATCGGTCCGCAGCCACGCGCCGTCGGCGCCGATGCGGCGGTTCCACGCCACATGGAACCAGCCGAGGGCCAGACCGGCCGCCATGCCTCCGGGCACGCCCGTCAGCAGGATCACCGCGGCCTGCGCCAGACCGAAACGCCGCAGGAACCGCGGCGATGCGCCGACCGCATGCATCGTGGACAGGTCCCGCCGCGTCTGAGTTCTGGCCAGCAGCAGCGAGATCAGGGTCGCCGCAAGCGCCAGCAGCGCCAGCATGGCGCTCTGGGCGAAGGTGATGGGGGAGACCCCCCATACGCCCTTGTCCTGGCTGGTGCCGACCAGCGGATACTTGGCATCGACGGCCGCAGTGATGCCGTCCATATCCATGAATCCGGGCAGACCATGGCCATCGGCGCCGGCCAGGCTCACGTACTCGCCGATGTACCGCACTTCGGTGAAGCCCAGCTCGCGTGCGGTCTTCCCGCTCATGGCCAGCGGATAGAAGCCGCGGACGAATACGGATCGCAGCGTGACGATGCGGTCGGCGTTGGCTCGGGACGGTATGTCGCCGTCGCGCGGCTCCACGGCCAGTTCGGTGGCGCCGTCGACGACCTGCGCCGCGTTGTTCACCACGATGCCGCCCTCGTCGAGCACCTTGGCCGCGGCATCGGCGTTCGGATACCCCGAGTCGCGCATGGCGTCGCCGTCGATGATCAGCACCTCGACATCGGCGTTGACCAGTCCCAGGCCGGCGATGTTGCCGCGATACCCCCGCCGTACGTCGGTGCAGGCCACGGGCGTGCCCGGATGGATGACCGAGGCCACGTCCTGCGTGAGGCTGCCCTGGCATTCCTCGGACTGCGGCAGCAGCGCCTTCGCGCTAAGCAGCCGCTGGGATTCCCGCCGCTGCGCGGCGTCGTTCCCCTGACCGTAGTCGGCCTTGGGGCTGGCCGCGGCGTAGATCGGGTGATGGTCGACGATGGGATGGTCCGCGCGCAGTTTGTCGATGGCATCGGTGACGACCATGCGGTCGTAGTCGTTGCTGATGGGAACCTTCGCGAACAGCGCCATATGGTTGCGGCCGGTGACCGGCAACCCCTCATTGTCGCGCTGGTCGGCCAGCGCCGAGCCGATCAGCACCAGCGAATACGAGGCGATGGCGATCGTGACGAGCACCGCGGTGGCCGCCGGGACGAATCGGTGCGGGTGATTGGCCGCGTCGCGGCAGGCCAGGCGCAACGCCAGGGGAGCGCGCCGCCCGATCGACGAGCCCCATGCGGTGGCGCCGCGCACCAGCTGCACCAAGGCAGCCAGCGCCAGCACGACGGTGACGACCAGCAGCGTCATATGCAGGGACGTGCCCCCGCCGCCGGACACATCGCCGTCCGTTATGGCCGGCGTCGGCAGGGCCAGGCTCGCCGCGCCGCAGGCGACCGCGGCGACGAGCAGCGCCGGCCCCGAGGCGTACTGTGCGGCGGCGTGCATGCGGCCGCGACCGTGGCGCTCGGCCGCGGGCAGGTCCTTCAGCGCCTCGACCGGATTGAGCTTGCCGACCCGCCGGGCCGGCATCAGCGTGGCTACATAGCCGATGATGATCGCCATGGCGATCACCGCGGCCATCATCGGCCACGGGAAGGATCCGAACACCTCGGGAATGCTGATGTGGCGTAGCGGCGGCACGGCGACCAGCATGGCCAGGAACCCGAGCAGCGTGCCGATCAGACCGCCGCACAGGCCGATGATGAGCCCCTGCGAGGTGACGATGCGCTTGAGGTCGCGCGGCGACGCGCCGCAGGCCGCCGCCAGACCGAGCGTGCGGCGCTGCTGGTCGGTGGAGACCGAGAACGCCGGCGTGACCAAGAAGAGCACCACCACGACGCCGAGCACCGTGGTCAGGATGCCGGCGACGGCCTGCGCGAGCGCGGCCTGCGCGTCGATTCGCACCGGATAGCGCTGGTCGGCCGGGGGATAGCCGTCGGTCAGCACGTGGCGCGACACCACGAATGCCTGCAGCACGTTCATGGATTTCGCCTGCGCCCAGGTCACCGGGCCGCTTCCCATCACCAGATAATGGCCGTCGACGCCCAGCGGATCCTGCTCCACCATGCGTGACATCCATCCCTCAAGCCCCCAGGCATGGGATCCGGCATCGTCGACAAGCCCGCTGACGCGCCATGCGCGCTGCGAATCCTCGATGACGTCGCCGATGCGGCCGTCGGTGCTCATATGGCCTTGGAACGGGGGAGCGGTGATCGTGATCGTATCGCCGACGCGCAGATGCAGTTGCTCGGCAAGTCCGGTGGTGACCACCAGCTCGGTCGCATCGCGCGGCACCGAGCCGCTTGACGGCGTCGGCAGCAGCTGGTCCAGCGCCTCGGCGCCGGCTTCGGTCATGGTGACGACGCTCGTGGCGGCGATATCCGTCTTTCCGGCCGCCGCGCTGACCTTCTCGCCGGCGGCGCTCTGCTCGCCCGGACGCATGGACGTGGCCGTGGTGGCCAGCAGATCGGGCGACTTCCAGAACGGCAGCAGCGTGTCCTCCGGCGGGATGATGCGCTGCAGCTCGTCGACGGTGGCCGGCTGCTGGGACAGGTCGTCCACCCATACCCCGGGCGCGCCCTCCGGCAACTGCGGGAACGGCTCGTCGCCGCGCCGCACGGCGGTCGCGGTGATGACGCCCTGCGCGTCCGGGGGAATCGAATCCAGCGCCTGCTGGCGGTTGGCCCGCAGCGCGGTGGTGACGGCCAGTCCGGAGATCAGCGCGGCGACGGGCACCACGACCAGCAGCAGGGAAAATACGGTGCGCGCCAGATGGCGGCGCGCGTCGCGCCAGCCCATGCGCAGCGCCGGCCTCCAGCGGCGGCACGCGGTGAGCATGCGTTCGGATAGGGATGAGCGGATCATCATTGGCCTCGCAGTCGGGATGGCGGTCGTAATGCAGGAATACGGGATGGGGATACGGAATGGGAGCGCGGGCGCACGGCGCCGGCGTCATCCGGCGAAGGGCGCGCCGTCGCCGTCGAGCAGCCGATCCACGTCGTCGGGTTCGGTCGCGTCGATGATGGAGCCGTCGCGCAGGAAAATCGTGCGGTCGGCCCACGCCGCGAACCGCGGCTCATGGGTCACCAGCAGCACCGCGGCGCCCTGATCGGCGCGGCGGCGCAGCACCTCGAGGATGGCGGTGCCCGTGTTGGAATCCAGGGCGCCGGTCGGCTCGTCGGCCAGCAGCAGCCGGCGGCTGCCGACCAGGGCCCGCGCGATGGCGACGCGCTGTGCCTGGCCTCCCGACATGTCCTCAGGCATGCGGTCGGCGAGTTCGGGGATGCCGACCTCGTCCAGCGCACGCATCGCGGCGTCCACGGCGCGGCCGACCGGCCAGCCGTCCAGCTCGAGCGGGAACTGGACGTTTTCGCGTGCGCTCAGGGCGGGCAGCAGATTGAAGTCCTGGAACACGTAGCCGATGGAGCGCCGCCTCATCCGCGCCCGCTCGGCCACGCCGATCGCGGCGAGATCCACGCCCTCGACCAGCACATGGCCGCTGGTCGGCGTGTCCAATCCTCCCGCCAGGTTCAGCAGCGTCGATTTGCCGGAACCGCTGGGGCCCATGATCGCCGCGAACTCGCCGGGATGCAGCGTGAGATTCGCGTGGTTCAGCGCGTGCACGAGCCGCGCGCCCTCGCCGTGCGTGCGCGATACGTCGCGCAGCCGCAGTATCGGGCCTTCGTGCGCGTCGTTGCCGGATTGCTGGCCTTGGATGCGGGGCGAGGCGGTCGGATCGCCGGTGGTCGTTGCGGTCATGTCATCTCCTTGATGCCGTTGCGGAATCGTCGGCCCGTTCGGGGGCTTCGGGGGTCTGCGCGGCCGCGCCTGCGGTGGTCGCGGCATGCGCGCGCAGATGGGCGCGCAGCCATGCGCCGTCGATGGTGTCCAGCCAGCGCAGTTCGGCTTCGGTGGCGAAGATGTGGTGGTCGAGCACCAGCTGGCCGGCGAGATCGTCGTGGGGCAGGGACCGCCGGGCCCGTGTCACGTCGTGCAGCAGCTGCTGCAGCGACGTGCGCTGGCGCTGCACCAGCGCGGCGACGTCGACTCCCGGCGTGTCCACCGCGAACGCGAGCTTCATCACCAGTTCGTCGCGGCCGCGCTGCTCCAGCGTCACCGGCGTGCTCCACCATTGGGCCACGATCCGCCGGCCCTGATCGGTCAGCCGCCAAAGCACGGTCTGCTGGACCTTGGTTGAGGTTGGGGTGCGGGTGGCGACGCCGGGGCCGGAACCGGCGGCGGCGCCGGCATCGGGAATGGCGGCGAGATCGGCGGCGTCGGGACTCTGCTCGATGAGCCGGTCGCGCTGCAGGCGCTGCAGCGTGGTGGAGACCTGGCCGATGTTGAGCGGCCAGGTCTGGCTGGTGGTGGCGTCGAAATCCTTCTTCAGCTGGTACGCGCTGGCGGGTTCCCGCTGCAGCAATGCCAGCAGTGCTTCCTTGATCGCCATCCTGCCTCCTTGCATGGTTACTGAGTAATCAACTTGATGGTTATTAGGTTACTCAGTAACTAGCTGCATTGTCAATGGCCTGATCCGGCATGTCGCCATGCCTCATGACGGTGTGCTGCGTTGCCGCTCGCCTGATCCTGAGATTCTTAGCCCGCAATGCCGCTCATATGCGTGCTAGGAATTTGGGTAATTATGGCACGGGAGGCCCATGATGACTGATGCTGTTCCTGCTGGCGGGGGCACGCCGGTGCCGGCCTCATGGGGCTATGAGAAAAGGCCCGCCGCCGGGAGGGCGATGGGCCTTGGGAACAGGGATGGGCGGCCTGCGCATGCGGGCCGCGGGAGGTGCGGGCTACTGCGCCTCGATGGCGGTCAGGGCGATCGTGTTGATGATGTCCTGCACGAGGGCGCCGCGGCTCAGGTCGTTGACCGGGCGGTTGAGGCCCTGCAGCACCGGGCCGATGGCGAGCGCGCCGGAGGAGCGCTGCACGGCCTTGTACGCGATGTTGCCGGCACACAGATCGGGGAACACGAACACGTTGACGTGGCCGGCGATGTCGTTGCCCTTGGCCTTGGTGGCGGCCACGGTTGGCGACCAGGCGGCGTCGAACTGGATGGAGCCGACGACCGGCAGGTCCGGGGCCTTCTCCTTGACGATCTTCGTGGCCTCCTCGACGATATCCACGTCGGGGCCCTTGCCGGAACCGAGCGTGGAGTAGGAGAGCATGCCGACCTTCGGGTCGATGCCGAAGGCCTTGGCGGTCTCGGCCGACTGCAGCGCGATTTCGGCGAGCTGCTCGGCGTCCGGGTTGAGGTTGATCGCGCAGTCGGCGAACACGGTGACATGGTCCTTGAAGCACATGAGGAACGCGCCGGAGACGATCTTCTGGCCGGGCTTGGTCTTGATGACCTGCAGGGCCGGGCGCACGGTGTTCGCCGTGGAGTTGACCGAGCCGGAAACCAGGCCGTCGGCGTAGCCGAGCACGACGAGCATCGTGCCGAAGTAGCTGGCGTCGGCCAGCGTCTGGCGCGCCTGCTCCTCGGTCATGCCCTTCTTGGCACGCAGCTCGCACAGCTTGGCCACCATGGGCTTGAGGACGTTCTCGTCGTCCAGCGCCTGGAAGCGGGCGCGGTTGAGGTACTTGAGCCCCAGTTCGCCGCCCCGCGCCAGGATGGCGTCCTTGTCGCCCACGATGATCAGGTTCACGATCTCGCGCTCGAGCAGGTAGTCGGCCGCCTTGATGATGCGGTCCTCCTCGCCCTCCGGCAGCACGATCGTCTTCTTGTTGATCTTGGCGCGGCCGAGCAGGCTGTGCTGGAACGCGTAGGAGGTGATCGGGAAGTTGATGTCGACATCGAGCGCCTTGAGCACCTCTTCGGTCGGCACGTTGGCCTGGAACGCGGCGAGGGCCGCGTCGGCGTGCGACGTCTCGGAGAACGGCATCTGGGGGATGGTCCACACCGGCAGACCGAAGCCGGCGAGGGTCTCCTTGACGGAGACGGCGTGGCGCGGCTCGCAGCCGGTCACGAAGATGCCGAGCACCTTGTTGCCCGCGGCCTCCATGCCTTCGATGGACAGCTGCACCGTGTCCCTGAGCTCGTCGGGCCAGCGGTCGACCGTGCACACGGCCAGGAACACGCCGGCCTGCAGGTCGGCCGCGATGTTCGCGTTGAACTCGTAGGTTGTCGGATCGTTGACGTGGGACTGGTCGGTGCCGACGATCAGCGCCGCGTCGGCGCGGGACACGCTCATCGCGTCGTGGAACGCGGCCACGATGTCGCCACGCGAGCCTTCCTTGTCGCGGCGCACCTGATGCACGTCAAGGCCGGTGGACAGCGCCACGCCGAGCCCGGCGTTGGAGGCGTTGAGCAGTATCGGGGTGAACTGGTCGTGGTTGGAGACGGCGGGGCGGAACACGGCGGTCTTGTACTTGGAGGTCAGCGCCTTGAGCACGCCGTATGCGACGACGTTGCGGCCATTGGCGCCTTCGGGGCTTGCGATGTAGATGTTGGTTATTGTCACGGGTGATCTCCTCGTCGGGCTGGTACTGCTTCGTGTGACCGCTTTGTTCACACTCAAGCACCCATTGTAGTGCGTGAGCGCTCACGACGACGCGATTGATCAAATGTGAGCTGGGTCACAGCATGGGGCGGCGACGGCGGATCCGGCGGGAACGTCACTTGTGGTACAGGCTCATGCGCTCGTACTTGGGCTCGCAGCACACGTTGATGCCGAGCTTGCGGTACAGCTCCTCGTCGGTGGACGAGATGATGACCGAGAAGAACGCGTCGCAGCCGCGCAGCTTCTCCAGCCCGCCGATCACGCGGGCGGCCTGCTGGCTGGACGCGCTGGTGAGCGACAGCGCGATCAGCGTCTCGTCGGAGTGCAGCCGGCGGTTCGCACTGGACAGATGCTCGGTCTTCAGCCGGCAGATCGGCTCGATGGCGGCGTCGTCGATCACGCGCGTGCCCTCGTCCACGCCGGTCACGGCCTTGAGCGCGTTCATGAGCAGCGCGCTGGCGGCGCCCAGCAGATCGCCGGTCTTGCCGGTGATCACGCGCCCGTCGGGCAACACCATGGCGCCGGCCGGGGCGCCGGTCGTCTCCTCCTTGAGCAGCGCGGCGGACCGCGCCGGCGACAGATCCTTGTCGACGCCGGCCCTGTTCATGATCGAGCGCAGCCGTTCGACCTGCTCCTCGCCGGTGCCGGTGCGCTTGGCGTTGACGGCGGCCGCGAAGTAGCGCCGCACGATCTCGAGCCTGGCGGCCTCGCGGCAGGCGTCGTCGTCGACGATGGCGTAGCCGGCCATGTTGACGCCCATGTCGGTCGGACTCTGATAGGGGCTTTCGCCCATGATCCGCTCCATCATGGCCTTGAGCACGGGGAAGGCCTCGACGTCGCGGTTGTAGTTGACCGTGGTCTCGCCGTACGCCTCCAGATGGAACGGGTCGATGATGTTGGCGTCGTCGAGGTCGGCGGTCGCGGCCTCGTACGCGATGTTCACCGGATGGTTGAGCGGCAGGTTCCAGATCGGGAAGGTCTCGAATTTGGCGTAACCGGCGGCGATGCCGCGCTTGTTCTCGTGGTAGAGCTGCGACAGGCAGGTGGCGAGCTTGCCGGAGCCGGGCCCTGGCGCGGTGACCACGACGAGCGGGCGGGAGGTGACGATGTAGTCGTTCCTGCCATATCCCTCGTCCGACACGATGTGCTCGATGTCGTGCGGGTACCCGGCGATGGGGTAGTGCAGGTAGCAGGTGATGCCCAGCTGGTCGAGGCGCCGGCGGTAGGCGTCGGCCGCCGGCTGGCCCGCGTACTGGGTGAGCACGACGGAGCCGACGTGGAATCCGCGGGAGCGGAACACATCGATCAGCCGCAGCACGTCCTCGTCGTAGGTGATGCCCAGATCGCCGCGCATCTTGGCCTTTTCGATGTGGTTGGCGTTGATCGCGATGACGATCTCCACGTCGTCCGACAGGCTTTTGAGCATGCGGAACTTCGAATCGGGCTCGAAGCCGGGCAGCACGCGCGACGCATGGTAGTCGTCGAACAGCTTGCCGCCGAATTCCAGATAGAGCTTGCCGCCGAACTGCGCGATGCGCTTCTTGATGTTGGCGGCCTGCAGCTCGATGTACTTGTCGTTGTCGAATCCCTGTCGCATGGGTCGGCATCCCTTTCCGAACGTCATCGTAAACAGAAGGATTATACCGTATGGCGCAGCCCCGCCGGCGGGTGCCGACGGGGCTGCGCCATACATCTGGCTCCCCTCTCCGAGGGGAGCTGGAATCATTGAACGAATAACGACATAGGATACCGAAATGCGCTTCAACCCATCACGCGCTTGGCCAAGCGGAGTAATTGGATGACGCGTGTGCCCTCAAGGCGCACCGAGGGAAGGCGTGCTAAGGCACGTCGACCGGGGAGCAACGCAGAGGACACTCCGTCATCCAATTACTCCCATTCGATGGTTGCCGGGGGCTTGGAGGTGCAATCCAGCACCACGCGGTTGATCTGGCGGCACTCGTTGGTGATGCGGGTGGAGATGGTGGCGAGGACGTCGTAGGGGAGGCGGGACCAGTCGGCGGTCATGGCATCTTCCGAGCTCACCGGGCGCAGGACGATGGGGGAGCCGTAGGTGCGCTCGTCGCCCTGGACGCCGACGGAGTGGACGTCGGCCAGGAGCACGACGGGGCACTGCCAGATGTCGCGGTCGAGGCCGGCCTTGGAGAGTTCCTCGCGGGCGATGGCGTCGGCCTCGCGCAGCAGGTCGAGGCGCTCCTTGGTGATCTCGCCGATGATGCGGATGCCCAGGCCGGGGCCGGGGAAGGGCTGGCGCCAGACGATCTCGTCGGGCAGGCCGAGCTCGGTGCCGATGGCGCGCACCTCGTCCTTGAACAGGGTGCGCAGCGGCTCGATGAGCTGGAACTTGATGTCCTTGGGCAGGCCTCCGACGTTGTGGTGGGACTTGATGTTGGCCGCGCCGTCGCCGCCGCCGGACTCGACGACGTCGGGGTAGAGGGTGCCCTGCACGAGGAACTTCACTTCCTTGCCGCGGGCACCGGCCTCTTCGAGCACCTGGCGCTGGGCCTTCTCGAAGGTGCGGATGAACTTCTCGCCGATGATCTTGCGCTTGCGCTCGGGCTCGGAGACGCCCTTGAGGGCCTCGAGGAAGTCGGCTTCGGCGTCCACGGTGATGAGCCTGATGCCGGTGGCGGCGACGAAGTCGTGCTTGACCTGCTCGACCTCGCCCTTGCGCAGCAGGCCGTGGTCGACGAACACGCAGGTGAGCTGGTCACCGATGGCCTTGTGCACGAGGGCCGCGGCGACGGCGGAGTCGACGCCGCCGGACAGGCCGCAGATCACCTCGGCGTCGCCGACCTTCTCGCGGATCTTCGCGACCTGGTCCTCGATGATGCTGGAGGCGTCCCAGTTGTCGGGCAGGCCGGCGCACTCGTGCAGGAAGGTCTCGATGAGCTTCTGGCCGAGCGGGGTGTGCTTGACCTCCGGGTGCCACTGCACGCCGTAGAGCTTGCGGGACGGGTCCTGCATGGCGGCGACGGGCGCGCCGGCGGTGTGGGCGAGCACCTCGAAGCCTTCGGGGGCGGTCTTGACCGCGACGCCGTGGCTCATCCAGGTGTTCTGCTCGTCCGGGGAGCCGGCGAGCAGGCCCTCGGCGTCGTCGATGACGGTTTCGGTCTTGCCGTATTCGCCGAGCGCCGCCTTGTCCACGTCGGCGCCGAGCGCGTAGGCCATGGCCTGGAAGCCGTAGCAGATGCCGAGCACCGGAACGCCGGCCTCGAACAGCTTCTTGTCGACGCGCGGCGCGCCGGGCTCGAAGACGGAGGCGGGGCCTCCGGACAGGATGATGGCCTGCGGATCCTTGGCCAGGATCTCGTCGACCGGCATGGAATGCGGCACGAGTTCCGAATAGACGTTGGCCTCGCGCACGCGGCGTGCGATCAGCTGCGCGTATTGGGCTCCGAAGTCGACGACGAGTACAGGACCTGATGCCATGAATGCTCCCTTATATATGTTCGATATACGTATCGGTGCGATGTCGCATGGAACGACAACAAGTAGCACCATTGTGGCGGTGTAAGGCGACATTGGCGCCCGGCCGAAACACGCCGGGGAAGTTCACAGATGCGCACGTTCGATTGACAACACGCCGCGTTTCCGAGGGTTGAAACGAACGCGAAGATCGCTCCCGAGATGCCGTATTATGGCTGTATTCCGCCGTTTTCACGATATCTTCAAGAAAATTCGTCGTGAACAATTCGAATAATCAAAGCAAACATTTTGCGTAATTTAGTTAACATTTCTGCACACACACGCAAAAAACGGCCAAAAGTCGCGAATCGCTCGTATGATGCAAAGTGATTGGGATTGAGCCAACGTGAGATTGCAAGGTTTCACGCGGTTCATGACCTACCGATAATAACCAATCGCACAATACTGTGCAGGAGTACAGGAGTACACATGACGAGTCCTGTTATTGGCACCCCTTGGAAGAAGCTTGACGCTCCGGTTTCCGAGGAAGCCCTCGAAGGCGTTGACAAGTACTGGCGCGCCTCCAACTATCTGTCCATTGGCCAGATCTATCTGCGTTCCAACCCGCTGATGAAGGAACCGTTCACTCGCGAAGACGTGAAGCACCGCCTGGTGGGCCACTGGGGAACCACCCCGGGCCTGAACTTCCTCATCGGCCACATCAACCGCTTCATCGCCGATCACCAGCAGAACACCGTGATCATCATGGGACCGGGCCACGGTGGACCCGCCGGCACCTCGCAGTCCTACCTGGACGGCACCTACACCGAGACCTTCCCGAAGATCACCAAGGATGAGGCCGGCCTGCAGAAGTTCTTCCGCCAGTTCTCCTACCCGGGCGGCATCCCGTCCCACTTCGCTCCGGAGACCCCGGGCTCCATCCACGAGGGTGGCGAGCTCGGCTACGCGCTGTCCCACGCGTACGGCGCCGTCATGAACAACCCGAGCCTGTTCGTCCCGGCCATCGTCGGCGACGGCGAGGCCGAGACCGGCCCGCTGGCCACCGGCTGGCAGTCCAACAAGCTCGTGAACCCGCGCACCGACGGCATCGTGCTGCCGATCCTGCACCTCAACGGCTACAAGATCGCCAACCCGACCATCCTGTCGCGCATCTCCGACGAGGAGCTCCACGAGTTCTTCCACGGCATGGGTTACGAGCCCTACGAGTTCGTCGCCGGCTTCGACGATGAGAGCCACATGTCGATCCACCGCCGCTTCGCCGACCTGTTCGAGTCCATCTGGGACGAGATCTGCGACATCAAGGCCGCGGCCCAGACCGACGACATGCATCGTCCGTTCTACCCGATGATCATCTTCCGCACCCCGAAGGGCTGGACCTGCCCGAAGTTCATCGACGGCAAGAAGACCGAGGGCTCCTGGCGCGCTCACCAGGTCCCGCTGGCTTCCGCCCGCGACACCGAGGCCCACTTCCAGGTCCTCAAGAACTGGCTCGAGTCCTACAAGCCGGAAGAGCTGTTCGACGCCAACGGCGCGGTCAAGGACGATGTCCTGGCCTTCATGCCGAAGGGCGAGCTGCGCATCGGCGCCAACCCGAACGCCAACGGCGGCGTGATCCGCGAGGATCTCAAGCTCCCGGCGCTCGAGGACTACGAGGTCAAGGAAGTCAAGGAGTTCGGCCACGGCTGGGGCCAGCTCGAGGCCACCCGTCGTCTGGGCGTCTACACCCGCGACATCATCAAGCTGAACCCGGATTCCTTCCGTATCTTCGGACCGGACGAGACCGCGTCCAACCGTCTGCAGGCCGCCTACGAGGTGACCAACAAGCAGTGGGACGCCGGCTACATCTCCGAGCTGACCGATGAGCACATGGCCGTCACCGGTCAGGTCACCGAGCAGCTGTCCGAGCACCAGATGGAAGGCTTCCTCGAGGCCTACCTGCTCACCGGCCGTCACGGCATCTGGAGCTCCTACGAGTCCTTCGTGCACGTGATCGACTCCATGCTCAACCAGCATGCGAAGTGGCTCGAGGCCACCGTCCGCGAGATCCCGTGGCGCAAGCCGATCTCCTCGATGAACCTGCTGGTCTCCTCGCACGTCTGGCGTCAGGACCACAACGGCTTCTCGCACCAGGATCCGGGCGTCACCTCGCTGCTGCTGAACAAGTGCTTCAACAACGACCACGTCATCGGCATCTACTTCCCGGTTGATTCCAACATGCTGCTGGCCGTCGCCGAGAAGTGCTACAAGTCCACCAACAAGATCAACGCGATCATCGCCGGCAAGCAGCCGGCCGCCACCTGGCTGACCCTCGACGAGGCTCGTGCCGAGCTCGAGAAGGGTGCCGCCGAGTGGAAGTGGGCTTCCAACGTCAAGTCCAACGACGAGGCCGACATCGTGCTCGCCGCCGCCGGCGACGTTCCGCAGCAGGAGCTCATGGCCGCCGCCGACAAGCTTGCCGCCCTTGGCGTCAAGTTCAAGGTCGTCAACGTGGTGGACCTGGTCAAGCTTCAGTCCGCCAAGGAGAACGACGAGGCGCTGACCGACGAGGAGTTCGCCGACATCTTCACCGCCGACAAGCCGGTGCTGTTCGCGTACCACTCCTACGCCCGCGACGTCCGTGGCCTGATCTACGACCGCCCGAACCACGACAACTTCAACGTTCACGGCTACGAGGAGCAGGGCTCCACCACCACGCCGTACGACATGGTGCGCGTGAACAACATCGATCGCTACGAGCTGACCGCCGAGGCCCTGCGCATGATCGATGCCGAGAAGTACGCCGACAAGATCGACGAGCTCGAGGCCTTCCGCAAGGAAGCCTTCCAGTTCGCGGTCGACAAGGGCTACGATCACCCGGATTACACCGACTGGGTGTACTCCGGCGTGAAGACCGACGTGCAGGGTGCCGTCACCGCCACCGCTGCCACTGCCGGCGACAACGAGTGACGTTGGTCTGACTTCGGTCATACCGGCCAAACCGTAAGGGAAGGCCCCCGAGGATCACCTCGGGGGCCTTCCCTTATGCGTATCCGCGTGTGCGATGTCGTTCGAGCGGCCGCCAGAAGCGGGTGCGGCGCCGGCCGGCGCCGCACCTACTCGTCACTGCACCGACAGCGAGCCGCCGACGTCGGTGAGGATCGTATTGAGCAGCGGGTCGTCGTCCTGGATCCATTCGGCGTCGTAGGTGCGCGGATCGGAGAACGCGCTGGTGTCGACCAGCAGGTACTGGTCGCCGGCGGGGGAGTCGTTCCAGGTGCAGTCCACGGTGCGCCACTTGCCGTCGACCTTCACCACGTTCCAAGCGTGCCCGCCCTGCGACGTGTGCCCGGTGACGACCATCGTCTGCAGGCCGGCCTTCATCGCGATCGCATGGAACATGCTCGCGTAGCCGTCGCAGACCACCTTGCCGTGCTCGAAGCCGTCCCACGCGTTGTGCGCGGGCAGATAGATCGGCACGGGGCGTTCCTGCCCCATCTGGTAGGCGGCGTAGTCGTACTCGACCTTGCCCGTGATCCAATCGTTGATCTGCTTGATCTTGTCCGCGTCCGAGCCGGACGGCTTGATCTCGGCGATCGCCTGATCCGCCGCCGCGGATACGGTGTCGACCTTGTCCTTGTCCACGATGGCGACGATGTTGCCGGCGTAGTACGACGGGCCGTACGTGCCCCCGTCGTAGGCGAAGGAGTTCTGGTACCACGCCATCGCCGCGGCGTCCGTGGCGCGGGCCGCGAACACCTCGTCCTGTTCCCCCGGGTGCTTGAACTGGTCGACCGGGAAGGTGCCCTCGCCTGCGCTGAACTTCGCCATGATGAATTGCACCAGCGGATCGCCGCTGGCCTTGTCGGTGAATTGGTTGAGCGGCGTGTCCGGCTTGACCTCCGCCTTCTTCCTGTCGACCTTGTTCTGCTCCACCGCCTTCTTCAGATCGTTGTCGGACACGGACTGCACGACCATGCCGGTCTGGGCGGAGCGCTTGAGCGAATCGGTGTTGTACTGCTTGAGCAGCCCGGCGATGTCGTAGTCCGCGCTCGGCACGACGAGCGTGTGCTCGACGGACTTGGGGGCGCGCGTGCCGGCCGCGTAGAACCGCAGCGTGGCCACGAGCGTGTCGGGGCCGCCGACCGCGTCGATCCGGTACTGGTCGGGCCTGCCCAGGAACGAATTCACCAGCACCTTGCTCGCCGGGGCGATCTCGCCGGCAAGCGCCTGCGTCGACCCGTTGCGCAGCGAGCCGTCCGCGGCGACGTAGGGCACGGTCTGCGGGTATGAGGCGATGTCAGCCAGCAGCTCGCCGGCATCGTCGGGCAGCCGGTAGATCTTCGAATTCACGCGGTCCCACCCGGTTTCGCTGTCCGAGTTGAAGGTGAACTCGCCGACGGCCAGGGACGCGAAGTCGCTGCCCGCGGACACGCCCTTGCCGATCAGCTGCTTGTAGGCCGGCGCGGAGGCGAAGTCGTCGTTCATCGCGATCACGCCGACGCCGACGGCGCCGTTCTGGGTGATCAGGTATCGGCTGTCGGCGTCGGTGCGGTCCTTGTCCTTCAGCTGGTCGCCGTTGATGTCGGTGGCCATCAGGGCCGGGGAGTTCGAATCGCCGATCGGCGCGCGGGCGGCGCTCCACGAGGTGGCGTTCCCGTCGGCGATGTCCAGGATGGTCGGCTCCGATTCGCGCTTGTTGAAGACGGCGATCGCGTACTGCTTGGCGCCCTTGACCGCCTTCCACGACAGGCTGAGCCATCCCTGGTCGTCGATGGTGGCCGACAGGGGCTCCGGCGCCGCCAGTCCGTGCTCCTTGACGTTGATCTGCAGCACCTCGGGCCGCTCGAGCTTCCTGCCGTTCCCGTCGAAATGCAGGACCACCCAATACCTTGGGTGGTGGAACCATCCGTGCACGGTCTTGCCGCGATCCGGCTGCCCCTGGTACGGATCGTCCGGGGCGTCGCCGTGCTTGCTCCTGTCCCGCATTCTCTTGAACCAGTCGTCGTGGGCCTTGTTGGCTTGGTCCATGTCCTTGGAGCCGGCGAGCATGTAGAACAGATCGTCCTTGCCCTCCGCCCGGAGGCGTTCCTGGATCCGCGTGGTCGCATCGTTGATGTCGAGCGTGGCGCGCATGGTCTCGCTCGGCACGATCGACTTGGTCAGGTAATCGTATTCCGCGTCGATTTTGAGGTTCAGGCGGGGATCGGTGTAGATCTCGGCCACGGCGTCCTGCGCATAGGCGTCATCCTGCGCGCTGGAGTCGGCGATGCCCGAGCCGAGCGCCTGCGAGAATTCCGGCGTGTCCTTGATGTAGGACAGGTCGAGCGGCTCGAATGCGGACAGCTCCTTGACGCCGGCGTAGGCGTAGTCGGTGCCGGCGTACGATTCGGTCGGCCGCGCGCCGTCATGGCGCAGCATGCGGGGTATGGCGATGGCCGCGACGACCGCCACCACGAGCAGGACGCCGGCAACCGCCAGTATGATGCGCGGATGGCGTGCGAAGGCGGCCGCCACGGGATTGCGCCGTCGCCCGTTCGGCGGCCCGCCGGCAGGGCGCCCGGACCGCCCCGGCCGGGGCTGCCGGAAGGGAGCTGGCTGCCGATGCGGTTGGGACTGCGGCTGGTACGGCTGATACGGTTGATTCGGCGTGGGCCGCGACCAGGGGCCGTGCTGCTGCGCCGGCTGCGGCCGACCCTGCCATGGCGACTGGTCCGGGGGCTGTTGGGCGCCCGGCCGCGCCGGATGCGCGCCCTGCATCGGCGGGATCGGCTGGGCCGGCCAGGGCTGCGTCGGCTGCTGGGGGTTGGATCGCTGAGGCTGCCCTGGCTGTTGGGACTGCTGCTGGCGGTGCGGCGGCGCGAAGGGCCCCTCCGGCGCCGGCTGGCGCGGCATGGCCGGCTGCTGGCCGGCGGTGCCGTTCTGCGGCCGGCCATCGTTCCGTGGTCGGCCATCGTTCGGATTGTCGCCACCGAAGCGGTGACCGTTATGCGTGTGATCCATGTGTTCCCCCTGACGGTAGGCCCCCTGACGGTAGGCGCTTGAAGCCGGCGGCATCGCGCGGCGTGCGCGGGCGCGGCCTTGGGGTCATCGTACTGAGGCCCGGATGCGCGTTCAACGGGACCTCGGGGAACGCGCGGTCCCCGAAACGCCCGTCGCCGTGGACCGGGCGCGGTCCATGCGGCAACGGACGGCACCCCCGTGCATGGGGGCGCGTGTCGCATGGGAGGGGCTCTCCGCCGCGGTCCCGGCCGGATGCGCGGCCCCCGACACGCGGATCGCCCCGGGCGTAACGGATCCCGGCATTCCGGTACCATGATTCATGCGCACGGGGCATATGGGACTCGCGAACAGCGTTTGAACGACCGGGCATGAACGTATACGACGCATGCAACGGTAAGGAGTACCCTATGCAGCACACCGTCCAGCACAAGCGCGTGGAACGCAGCGCGCTGATCGTCGGCATCGGTGCCAACGCGGTCATGGGCCTCGCCGGGGTCGCGGTCTTTCTCGCCACCGGCATCGAGGCGATTTTCCTCGACGCGGCCATCACCCTGATCGCATTGGTGTCGGGCGTCGTCGCCATCTGGATCTCCAAACGCAGCGTAAGGACCACCGAGCGGTTCCCCAACGGGCTGTTCGCGCTCGAGCCGGTGTACGCCATCGGCAAGGCGATCCTGACGATCGCGCTGCTCGCCTTCTCGCTGATCAGCGTCAGCCAGAGCGCGCTCGACTACGTGCGGTACGGCATCGGCGAGAAGATGACGCTCGGGCCGGTCGTCTACTACGAGATCGCGATGGTGGCCATCGGATTGGGGCTGTTCGCCTACTACCGCCGCGAGAACGCGAGGATCGGGGGATCCAGCACGCTGCTGGTCGCCGAATCCAAGGCGACGCTCGTCGACGCGGTCATCTCCGGGGGCATCGGCGCGGTCGCGGTGCTGCTGCTGTTCGTTCCCGACGGCTCGCCGCTGGCGTTCCTGCACTACACCGGCGACTTCTTCATCACCACGCTGCTGGTGGCGGTTTCGGCCAAGGAGCCGATCGGCGTGCTCCGGGATTCGTTCGTGGAACTGGTCGGCGGTGCGGTGACCGACGGGCCGACCACCGCCCACGCGGCGGATCTGGCCGCCACCCACCTGCCGAACGGCACCGCGCTGGACGCCGTGCAGGTGTACAAGACCGGCATGAGCTACAACGTCGAGGTCTATCTGGCGTGCCGGGACGAATTCATCAGCGCCACCGAGCTGGTTGGGCGCAAGCGCTCGCTCGAGCGCGCGCTCGCCGAGCGCTTCCACATCGTCGACGTCGACTTCGTCTTCGACTGACGGACGGCTTCGACTGAAGGACGGCGCGATCGGACCGGCCGGGGAACGGCCGTCGGGTGCCGACCGATCCGATCGCACGCAAGAGGGAAGGAGACCGCCGGTCAGAGCACGTTCGCGGGCTTGACGAACCGCCAGCCGCGCTGGTGGTACGCCTGATCCCAGAACTCCCATTCCAGTTCGCAGCTCTTGAGGAAGATCTCCTCGGTGCGGTCCAGATGCGAGGCGTCGTACTTGGGGGCCTCGGCGTCGATCATGGCGTACATCTTCGGCAGCAGCCCCTCGCCGTCCGCTGCGTCGACGTGCGCGTAGAAGTCGATCCACGGCTTGAACGCGTTGTCCGGCGTGTTCCTGCCCTCGGCCACCAGGCGGTTGGCGATTTCGGTGTACGTCCACGGGCACGGCGTCATCGCGGCCACCACGTCGATCAGATCGCCGGTGCGCGCCGCGTTGTACATGTGCTCGTTGTACAGGTAGGTGAACGGGGCCTGGGCCTCGTGCTGCAGGGATTCGTACGCCACGCCGGCCACGTTGCAGAAGTTGTGGTGCGGGTGGATCTCGCTGTTGAGGATGAAGCCGATCTGCCCGGCGAAGAACGCCATCTGGTCGCGGGTCACGCACTTCTGGATCGCGCCGGAGTACACCTTGATGAAGGCGTTGAGATAGTTGAAATCCTGACCGACGTAGAAGGTCAGCGCCTCCTTGGGCAGATCGCCGTCGGCGATGCCCTGCACGAACGGATGCTTGATGATCTCCTCGAGGATGGGCTGCCCGGCCTTGAGCAGGCGCTGCGAGAAGGAGACGGTGTTGTCGGTCATGGTACGTGTCGCTTTCCGAAAAGGGATGGATGGGAGCGCACACTGGGACCACCAGACGTGACTGACGTCGAAACCACTTTCCTACGTTGGTATTACCCACATCAGGTTCGAAGGGATTGGCGGCAGCCATCTCAGCGCAAAGGCACCCCTAGTGTTCCGCGTATGCAGGGACCACGCTAGCACCCGGGATGGGCATTAGCGGTGCCCGTTGATCCACGCGATGGCGAGCTGCGTGCGGTTGGCGAGCCCCAGCTTGTCGAGGATCGCGCTGATGCGGTTGCGAACCGTGCCCTCGCTCAGGTACAGGGTCGCGGCGATGTCGCGGTTGTCGAGCCCCTCGGCGACGAGCGCGGCGATGTCGCGCTCGCGTTCGCCCAGCAGCGCGTCGAGGGACCCGCCCGGCACGCCTTCCGCGGCGGGTGCCGGGCCCGTGCCGGAGGGGCCCGCCGCGCCGGTGAGCTTGCCGAGCACCTCCGCTCCGAGCACCACCTGCCCGGCCATGACCGCCTGCAGCGCGGGGGCCACCGCCGCGACGTCCTGCTTGATGAGATAGCCCTTGGCGCCGAGATCCATCGCCTGCGCGATGTAGTTCCGGTCCGAGAACGTGGTCAGGAACAGGATGCGCGCCGCCGGATCCCTGGCGAGAATCTCCCGGGCGGCGTCCAGCCCGTCCCGGCCGGGCATCTGGATGTCGATGAGCAGCACGTCCGGATGGCTGGACGGCGTTTCGAAATAGCGCCGCACGGCGGCGTCGCCGTCATGCGCCGTCCACAGCACGTCGCCCGCTCCCGTGGCGGCCAGGATGGTCTCCAGCGATTGGCAGACGATCGGATCGTCGTCCACGATTGCGATTCTCATCGGCTCCTCGATTCATGGTGCGTCGTCGGTTCCAAGCTCTTCCACGCGGCCGCTTCCGGTTCGGCCGGCGTGCCCGGCTGATCGGTCCGACGCCGTTTCGGCACGGATGCGAACACGCGCCAGCCGCCCTCGTACGGGCCGCAGACCGCGGTGCCGCCGAGGGCCCGCACCCGCGATTCGATATCCGCCAGGCCCATGCCCCGCGTCGGTTCGCCGGCCATCCGCGCATGGCCGTCGTTCGCCGGGCCCGGATCCTGCACGACCAGCTGCCAGAACGCCGGGAAATCCCGCAGCGTCACGCTGGCGGAGGCGGCCGCGCTGTGGTGCACCGTATTCGACAGGGCCTCCCTGATCACCGTGGCGAAGCAGCGCGAGACCGGCGCCGGCGCCGAGGCGATGTCGTTGGCCAGCGTCACGGCGAACCCGGGGGAGATGCCGTCGAACGAGGCGACCGCATCGTCGATCTGCGCGACGAAATCGGTGCCGTCGTCGTCAAGGTCGTGCACCGAACGGCGCACCATCGTCATCGCGTCGTCCAGCGTCCCGCCCAATGCGGCGAACCCCCGGGCCGCGGCGGCGTCGCCCGTGGCCTCGGCCACCGCCTTGCCGGCCTGCGCCTGCATGATCGCGCGGGTCAGCAGGTGGCCCACGTTGTCGTGGATCTCGCGGGCGATGCGCGTGCGTTCGCCGAGCGTGGCCATGCGGACCGACTGGGCGCGTTCCTCGTCGATGTCGGCGATGCGCGAGCGGGCGGACCGGGAGGACTCCCGCGCCCGGTCCTGCGCCTGCAGCAGCGCGCGCCGCGCCGCGTCCACACCGGCGCGGGCGCGGCCCAGAACGAACCCGAGCAGCGCGACCGGCGCAAGCACCAGCACGGGCAGGTACCCGGCGAGGCCGTTGCCGCCGGTGGCGGCGCGGAACCACATCGCCGCCAAGGGAAGCGCCCAGAACCAGCGTGCGGCGGCCGCAAGCCATGCAAGCGGAGTCGCGCCGCCGGCCGAGAAGGGGAGCGGGGCCGTGATCCGGGCGGCGCCGCGGCCGGGTTTGCCCGCCCGAGGCGCCCCGGTCAGGCGCGCCGCATCGTAGGCGACAAGCGGCACGAACGCGCTCCATGCCGGCGCGGCGACGGCGATGGCCGGATACGCCAGGCACGGCAGCCATGACCATCGCGTGTCGGCGCGCAGCCATTCGGCCAGCCCGGCGGCGGACACGGCCGACAGCAGCCCGGCGACGAACACGCCGTCCGGCTGAGCCCCGGGCGGCAGCAGCAGGGCCAGCGCCATGCCCAGCACCAGCAGCGTGCACTTCTCGGCCAACACGCGCATGGGACCTCCCGTTCGTCAGGATCTTCGATCCCCAGTCTAGTGGCATCATGCAGTGGCCCACGCCCCCGCTGGATGGGCAGTCCTGTGGACTGCCCATAGCAGTGCGTGAAGCGCACGTCGCATGTGATGTCGGGGCTGTCGGCGCAGCCGACTGGGGGTGGTCGATAGCATAGTCGTATCAAGCATCCGACCACCCTCCGGCGCTACGCGCCACCTCCCGCCAGCGGGAGGATCAACTCAACAATTTGCAAGAGACTACTAGTGTCCCGTACCGTAATCGCGTGCCGGATTCCGGCTCCCTCCCCGAGGGGGCCGCCGGTGCGGAGGAACACCACATATGCGCCGGGCGTGGGGTTTAGTCCCATGGCGTTTGCGCGGCGGCGGACCTACACTGTCTGCAGATGGATGCGGGGCGCCGCCGAGGGGCGCCGGCCCCGCCGCAAGGGGGATGACAGCCGATGATCACGCAAAGCCACAGGGCATCCAACTATTCGATGGACGAGATCAGCCTGATGCCGGTCGACAAGGTGTACCGGGCCATGCAGACCGACGCCGAGGGGCTGTCCGGCTCGCAGGCCGAGATACGGCTGTCCACATACGGCAAGAACCTGATCGAGGAGGAAGGCAGGACGCCCGTCGCCGTGACGTTCCTCAAGAGCTTCACCCACCTGATGGCGCTGCTGCTGTGGGCTGCCGGCGTCATCGCGTTCCTGGCCGGCATGGAGGAGCTCGGCATCGCCGTCTGGCTGGTGAACATCATCAACGGCGTGTTCAGCTTCTGGCAGGAGTACCGGGCCGGCAAGGCCGCCGAGGCCCTGAAGAACATGCTGCCGCAGCACGTCACCGTGATCCGCGACGGCGAGAACACGCAGATCCTGGCCGAGGAGCTGGTGCCCGGCGACGTGCTGGTGCTCGAGGAGGGCGACAGCATCTCCGCCGACGCGCGCCTGGTCAGCTCCAGCGACCTGCAGGTGAACCAGTCCACGCTCAACGGCGAATCCACGCCAGCGCGCAAGAACGCGGCCGCGGCCAACACCAAGGGCCTGCAGGCCGCCGAAATCCCCAATCTGGTGTTCGCCGGCACCTCGGTGGCGCAGGGCAACGGGCGGGCGGTGGTGATCCACACCGGCATGACCACCAAATTCGGCAAAATCGCGCGCCTGACCCAGAACGTGGAGGACAACGTCAGCCCGCTGCAGCGCGAACTCAACCACCTGACCCGGCAGATCACCATCTTCGCCCTGTGCATCGGCGTCGCGTTCTTCGTTCTGGACGTGCTGTTCGTGCACAATCCGCTGGCCGAAACCTTCATCTTCTCCCTCGGCATGGTGGTTGCCTTCATCCCCGAAGGCCTGCTGCCGACCGTGACCCTGGCGCTCGCCATGGCCGTGCAGCGCATGAGCAAGCGCAACGCGCTGGTCAAGAAGCTCTCCAGCGTGGAATCCCTGGGCTCCACGTCGGTGATCTGCACCGACAAGACCGGCACGCTGACCCGCAACGAGATGACCGTCGAATACCTGTGGACCGTGACCCACGAGTACCGGGTGAGCGGCACCGGATACGCGCCGAAGGGCGAGATCACCGTCGACGGGGCCGCCCGCCATGCCGCCGACGACGCGGTGCTGCGCGAGCTGGTCACCGGCGGGGCGCTCTGCTCCAACGCGCATCTGCACGAATCCGAGCCGGACCATGACGTGCGCGAGGCCCATGCGCCCTCCGCCAACGGCCGCTGGCAGGTGTACGGCGACCCGACCGAGGCCTGCCTGCTCGTCTCCTGCCGCAAGGCCGGGCTCGATCCGGACGAACTGAACCGCAAGCTGCCGCGCGTGCGCGAACTGCCGTTCGACTCGCGGCGCAAGCGCATGAGCGTCATCAACCGCATGCCCGACGGCACCTTGGCCGCCTACACCAAGGGTGCGCCGAACGAAGTGGTCGCGCTCGCCACGCGGGTGATGGTCGACGGCGAGTCGCAGCCGATGACCGACGACATGCGCTCGCGGATCATGGCGGCCAACGATGCCTATGCGGACAAGGGACTGCGCGTGCTGGCCGTGGCCGAACGCAGGGTGCCGAGCGTCATCGCTGAGTACCTGGACCGCGCCGCCGGCGCCGATGACGGCGCAGCGGATGGCGGCCCGGTCGACGACGCCGTGGCATCCGGCGCGTCGGCCCCGGTTCCGGACGACGGCGGCGCCGCGGCGGCGATGGACCTGTGCACGCCGGAGGCCATCGAACGGGACCTGACCTTTGTCGGACTGCAGGTCATGGTCGACCCGCCCCGGCCGGAGGTCGCTCAGGCGGTGGCCACCTGCCATGCGGCCGGCATCCGCATCATCATGATCACCGGCGATTACGGGCGCACGGCCCTGTCCATCGCCCGGCGCATCGGCATCGTCGGCAGCCCGGACGCGCGCGTGATCTCCGGGCCCGATCTGGGCGCGATGAGCGACGCCGAGCTCACCGACGCGCTGCGCGGCGAGGTGATCTTCGCGCGCATGGCCCCCGAACAGAAGCTGCGCGTGGTCACCTGCCTGTAGGCGATGGGCGAGATCGTGGCCACCACCGGCGACGGCGTGAACGACGCGCCGGCCCTGAAGAAGGCGGACGTCGGCGTGGCCATGGGCATCACCGGCACCGACGTGGCCAAGGAGGCTGCCGACATCATCCTGACCGACGACAACTTCGCCTCCATCGTGGCCGCCATCGAGGAAGGCCGCGCGGTGTACGCGAACATCCGCCGGTTCCTGCTGTACATCCTCAACTCGAACGTGCCCGAAGCGGTGCCGAGCGCCGTCTACCTGTTCTCCGGCGGCGCGATTCCGCTGCCGCTGACCACCATGCAGATCCTGACCATCGACCTCGGCACCGACATGCTGCCGGCGCTGGGCCTGGGCACCGAGCCGCCCGAAAAGGGGCTGATGAACCAGCCGCCGCGCGACCCGAACGAGCGCCTGCTCGACCGGCGCACGATGATCAAGGCCTTCTGCTGGTACGGCGTGCTCGCCACGGTGGTCTCGCTCATGGGCTACTTCCTGGTCAACAAGCTCAACGGATGGCCGGGCGTGCCGCTGGCCGGCCTGGGCAACGACGCCGACCCGGTGTACGTGACCGCCACCACGATGACGCTCGCCTCGATTGTCTTCGCGCAGATCGGAGCCGTATGGAACTGCCGCACCGGGCGCGACTCGGCGTTCTCTGTCGGCCTGTTCTCCAACCGGACCATCAACATCGGCATCGTGACCGAGATCGTGCTGCTGGTGCTCATCACCGAGGTGCCGATCCTGCGGACCGTTTTCCACACCGCGCCCCTGAGCTGGGACGAATACCTGTACCTGTGCTGCATCCCCTTCGTGATCCTCGGCATCGAGGAACTCCGCAAACTCATCTGGCGGTGCCGCTTCCCCTCCGAACGGATGTAGCGTGGCGTGAGGATTGCCGATTAGGCTGTCCGCAGGGGGCGCGATCGTCGTCACGTTATTCCGGCACGCCCCCGCTGGCGGGGGCGGGATCGGTCCATTGCCTCCGCCGCGATGCGTGACAAATATCATGCCCGTACGGGCGAGTCGTGACGTTTGCCTGTGGCGGCGGGCGGCCCTTGCTTGGGATGATGGGATCACCAAGGAAGGGAGTGGCCATGGCAACCGACAACAGAACCCTCGAACGCGGCGCGATGCCGGCCGTGCATGTCAGCCAGCTGGTCAAACGCTACGGCGACATGGTGGCGCTCGACTACTTCGACCTCGACGTGGCCCAAGGCGAGATCTTCGGCCTGCTCGGGCCGAACGGCTCCGGCAAAACCACCGCGATCAACTGCATCCTCGCGTTGCTCACCTACGATTCGGGCACGATCCGCGTGTTCGGCCAGCCGATGACGCCGACCTCATATGCGCTGAAACGCCGCATCGGCATCGTGCCGCAGAACGTGGCCGTATTCAACGAACTGACCGTCGCCGAGAACATCGACTACTTCTGCTCGCTGTACGTGCCGAAGAAAACCGACCGCGCGCCTCTGGTCGAGGAGGCGATCGAATTCGTCGGGCTCCAGGACTTCCGCAAGTTCCGGCCCGGCAAGCTGTCCGGCGGCCTGCTGAGGCGCCTGAACATCGCCTGCGGCATCGCGCACAAGCCTGATCTGATCTTCTTCGACGAGCCCACGGTCGCCGTCGACCCGCAGAGCCGCAACTCGATCCTGGAGGGCATCCAGCGGCTCAACCGGGCCGGCGCCACGGTGATCTACACCAGCCATTATATGGAGGAGGTCGAGCAGATCTGCGACCGCATCCTCATCATGGACCACGGCCGGCACTTGGCGCTCGGCACCGCCGACGAACTCAAGAACATGATCGACACGGGCGAGCGCATCACCATCGAAACGCTCGATCTGGCGGATTCGGCGATGACTGGGATCCGTGCGTTGCCGTGCGTGATCGAGGCCGCCTACGACGGCAAGGAGCTCGACGTGCGGTGCCGCCGCGGCGAACACAACCTGACCGACGTGCTCGACGCGGTCAAACGCTCCGGCGCCAACGTCGGCCACCTGACCAGCCGTCCGCCCACCCTCAACGACGTGTTCCTCGAACTCACCGGCAAAGCACTGAGAGACTGACGATGCTCCCCTCAGTCGGCTAACGCCGACAGCTCCCCTCAGAGAGGGGAACCAGAAGGCAATTAAGCAACTTGGCTCCCCTCTCTGAGGGGAGCTGTCACCAAAGGTGACTGAGGGGAGTCTCTGGGTAAGGAGAGACACCATGTGGACCACATTCCTGGTCGCATTGAAAGCGAACCTGCGCAACCGGTCGGCGTTGTTCTGGATGACCGTGTTCCCGATCGTGCTGGCGACCATGTTCAACGGGCTGTTCGGCGGATTGGCCGAGGCATACGAGCTCAAGCCGGTGCCGATGGCCGTCGTCGAGGACGCCGGATGGCGGCAGGCTGGCTCTGCCAGCGCCTTCGTGGACGCGCTGGCCGGGAAAACGGCATCGGCTTCGGACGGCACGGCATACGCCGACATCGACCAGAAGCTGCTGACCACCACCACGGTCGGCACCGTGGAGGAGGCCGAGCGGCTGCTCGCCGACGGTACGGCCAACGGCTACCTGACCGCCGACGGCAACGGCCGATTGACGATGACCGTGAGCCGGGAAACCACCATCGAGGCCAAGGACCTCATGCAAAACAGCGGATTGGATATCAGCCTCGCGGCCCTGCGCAGCGTCATCGACCTATACAACCGTACCGACTCCGTCACCCGGCAGACCATCGCCGACAACCCGCAGGCGGCGCTCAGCCGGAACTTCTGGAAGAGCGTCGGGCAAAACGTCGACATGACCCATGAGACGACGCTCACGCATTTCCGGCCCGACGCGATCGCCCGATACTATTACGCGTTGCTGGCCATGTCCTGCATGATGGCCATGGGATACTCCATCAGCATGGTCGCCGCCGCGCAGGCCAACCTGTCCGCGCTGGGCATACGGCGAAGCGTGGCGCCGCTGAGCCGAGCCAAACAGCTCATTGCGGGATTCCTCTCCTGCTGGCTGTGCTCGTCGGTCGCCATGTCCATCGCGCTGGCCTATATCCGATTCGCCTGCAACGTTTCATTCGGCGGACGCGAACCGGCTGCGATTCTCGCGGTCGTCATCGCCTCGTTCATGACCAGCTCCGCAGGCACCGCCCTCGGTGCAGTGCCTAAACTCTCGTACAACACGAAATACGGGCTGTCGACCGGCATTTCCTGCACGCTTTCGTTGTTCACCGGACTGTACGGCGGCTTCGCCATGCAGCTCAGCGACTGGATAGCCCGCAACGCGCCCATCCTCGGCACCATCAACCCCGCGCAGCAGGTGACAAACCTGTTTTACGACATCCTGTACTACGACAGCTACCGGCCGTTCATCACCACCTGCATCATTCTGCTGGCGATGAGCGCGGTATTCCTCTTGACCGGCATCGCAATGCTGAGGAGGCAACGCTATGAACACCTGTAAAGCCACACTGCGCGTACTGTTCGCGCACCGGGCCTACCTGATGATTTACCTCGTGCTCATGGGCATCATGATGCTCTCCATCAGCTGGGTGATGTTGACATCCGTATCCAATTCCATGTCCGCGGTGTTTGAATCGGCCAAAACGCGTGTCGCCATCATCGACCGTGACTCCGGGCGAGGCGGTATCGCCACGTCGATGCGCGCCTACCTGTCGGATTCCAGCGAGCTGGTGGAACTCGACGACGCCGGCGAAACACTGCAACAGGCCGTCGCATCGAATTGGGTGGACCTGATCGTCATCATTCCCAATGGATTCGCCGACGATTATATTGCTGCGGCGATGGACGGCGATGATCCGCCGAACGTCGAAACAGTCACCAGCTACACATCAGGTTCCGGGTCGATGGCCCGGATGAATGTCGGCGGGTTTCTTTCCCTCACCCGCACCGCCCTGATTGGCGCGCGGACAACGGTCGACCAGGCGGCGCTCGCCGGCACGATGGGCGCCACGGGCGGCGCCGCCGGCTTCGATGGCGTGAGTCTGGACCAAGACTTGCTGGACTCGCTGCCGGAAGGATCGGTCGACAAGCCGGGTCTCGAGGATCTGTCCCGGGCCGCCAAGCTGGCCGCCGAATCGGCAAGCGATAAAGACGTGAACCATCAGGTCGCCGTGGTCGACACGCCGGCTGAGGAGCCGGAAAGCGCGACGGATACGTCGGTCAGTGGATTCGGCGGCACCATGAAAACCGCGCTGTACCCGCTGTTCCTGGCGATGACCATCTGCGGGTCGATGATCCTGGGCGCGTTCACCACCGGCGGAGTGCGGCGGCGTCTCACCGCCTCGCCCCGGCGCATGGCCCTGATGGGGCTCCAACGATTGCTGACGTTGGGCGGATTCGCGCTCGCCGTATGCGTCGGCTATCTGATGCTGTCGATTGGTCTGATGATGGCGGCGGGGCTTGACCCGTTGAGCCTGAGCGCCGGGGGAGTGCTGATGACGCTCGGCGCCACCTGCGTGTACGCGCTGATGACCGTCGCCTGCGGATTCATGCTCAGCGAGTTCGGGTTCTCGGAAGAGGCGGCCAACGGGTTCGCCAACATCTTCGGCCTGCTCATCATGTTCACGTCGGGCGTCGCGTTGCCGATTGACATGATGCCCGGCGTGATGGTGACCATAGCCAGATTCCTGCCCGGCTGGTGGTATTGCACCGCGATCGACAACGCGCTCGGTTTCGGGACGGCGGCGGAGACCGGCGTAAGCGTCGCCGGATGGGCCGGCTCCGTGGGCCTGGTCGCGCTGTTCGGCGTGATGTTCATCTGCATCGGCCTGGCCGCCGGCCGGTTCCGCCGCTCCCGTCCCACCCTGGCCGCCCCCGCCACCACGCAGCTGGCCGAAGCCTGAGGCATCGGTCGGCTGCCGATGCCGGCGCCCATGCGCGGCTCCCCTCGGAGCGGGAGCTGCTCTGCATCTCTGGCTCCCCTCCCTGAGGGGAGCTGTCGGCGAAGCCGACTGAGGGGAGTCACCCGCCTCAGCCCTTCAACCGGTATCGTTGCACCGGATCGTCGGCGAGCTTGACGCGGGCGACCCGGCCCTCGCGCATCAGCTCGCGCATGCCGGAGGTGGCGGCCAGCGGTGTCAACTGCAATTCGCGCATGATCTCCTTGACGCTCATCGCCGAATGCCGCTCCAACACGGCCATGATCGACTTCACCACATCGCCCGGCGCCCGGTTCTCCATCGTGCGCTGCCGCGTGATCGTCATCGTGAAGGTGTTGATGCCGTTGCGCGTGGTCGCCGGTTCGATGCCGGCCTCGCGCAATGCCGCGGCGATGCGCTGGTATCCGTCGCCGCCTTCCGGGTTCACGAACCCGCCGCCCGGATACGGCGTCGACTCCAGCAGCGTGAACAGGAACTGGTTGCGGGTCGAGACGAACGGCGTGCCGGTCACCGGGTGCGGGCCGGCCAGCACGTCGTGCGTGACCGTGCCGTACAGGCCACCGGGATTGGTGATCTCGATGCGGTCGGTGAACACGCTGACCCGTACCTGCGTGCCGCGCGCGTCGGGGGAGTAGTCGCGGTGGGTGAGCGCGTTCGCGATGGCCTCGCGCAGCACCACGGGCGGATAGTCGGGTTTCTTCGCGCCGATCCAGCGCATCAGGGAGTCCACCGCGTCGTCGATCATCACGGGAATCGAACCGACCGCCGTCTTCGAGGCCACCAGCCGTTCGTCGCCACGGAACACGTCATCGCGGCTGATGCCGGGGAATACGGCGATCGCGATGCTCAGCCGCGGATAAAAACGCTGCGGATACCGCCCCAGCGCCAGCAGGCCAGCCAGCGTCGGGCGCAATACGCCGCCGACCGTGGCGCCATCGGAATCGTCGTGGCGCAGCACCTGCAGATCCAGCAGCGTGGCCGTGTCGTCCCGCCCGGCGAACACGCGCGGATGCTGCTCGCGCACGCGTTCCAGCAGGGCCGGCACGAGCGCCGGATCGAGGTCGTCGATCGTGGCGCCGGGCACGATATCCAGATCGTAGGTGGGTTGCAGATGCTCCTCGATGAGCCGGTCGACCTCGTAGGAGGTCATGCGCCGGTCGCCGTCGCCGGTGCGGATGAACGATCCGCCGTGCGGCCCCTGCGCCGTGATGAAGCACGGTTTGTCGCGCGGCAGCATCTCGTCGATGCGCGCGAACACGAGATTCGATCCCTCGAACGGGCAGGTGACGATCACCGGGCGCACCACTGGCGTCATCTTCTCGCAGGCCTGGCTCAGCGTCTCCTGCATGGCGCGCGCGTCGAACCCCTCGACCGGCGTGAACCCGTTCTTTTCGGACAGCCCCAGGATGATCCAGCCTCCCGAGCCGTTCGAGAACGCGGACAGCGTGTCGGTGATGGTCGAGGATATCCTGCGCTTGCACTCCTTGACCTCGCACTGCTGCGTGTCGTTGCCGATCATGCGCATCAGCTCGATCAGCTCGGTCATCTTCGCGGTGTAGTCATCGACCATGGCGGCCTCCTTGACACCATTGTGCCCCATGATCCGCCGCCCGCCCGCCTCCGGCCCCGCCAGTTCACCCCAATTCATCCAGAATTCACGGGGCGAACTAGACGAAACGAGCGCCGATGTGGGGTTCGGCTCCGCGTGTTCGCTGACGAGGCCGGTAGGTCGGGGTATGCGGACTATGTTGGTCGGCATGGGGATTTTGCGCGTGATCGATGCCGCCGTCGCTCCGATCGAGGGCATGTGGGCCAAGGGGCGGGTGAAGCTGGCTCCCGAGCCGAAGGGCAAGCGGTTCGGCCTGTTCGACGCCGAGGGGCGTGCGGTGGATATCGAATCGCCGATCGGTCCCGGTTGGAAAGGCGCGGACGGCGTGAAGCCGATTCGGGCCGTCATGGTCGGCGATTCGCTGGTGGCCGGATGCGGCGTGGACGACCAGTCGAAGGGCATCATGCCGCTGCTCGCCTCGCGCGTGGCCGCGCGTACCGGGCGGCCGGTGGCCTGGCGTACGGTCGGCAGGCTCGGCGCGACCGCCCGGCGCGTGCGCTACCGGATGATCGGCGATATCGACGACAAGCCGGACGTGCTGATCGTATGCGTCGGCAGCAACGACATGCTGGCCGGTCGCTCGGTGCGCGAATGGGCCGCCGACATCGCGCCGGTGCTGGACGCGGCCAAGGCCAGGGCCGGCAAGGTGGTGCTGTTCAGCTCCGGACAGCCGCATCGCAGCCCGGTCTTGCCGGGGGCGTTGCGCCGCGACATCGAGCGCCGCATCAACGTGCAGACCGCCACGAGCCGCCGGCTGTGCGAGGCGCGCGGCGTCTCCTTCCTCGACCTGACCCACACCGATCAGGTCGACCCAAGCCGGTTCTGGGCCGTCGACGGCTTCCACCCCGGCACCTTCGGCTACGTGGTCATGGCCGACGCCATCATGCGCCTGCTGTTCGACGGCGCCAGGGAATAGCCGCTCATGCGATGAATCGCGGATAGGCGCGGCCGCCGAATGGGCGGCATCGCCTCGAGAACCGCATGGCGGCCCGCTCGCCGTGGCCGTATCCCGTTTTGAAAACTGTTGCATGGGGGGGCGCGCTGGTGCCCGACGGCTGGGAGTACTGGAAATGGCTGCTGCTGGCCTTGTCATGCCTGCTGCTGATGACCGGGCAGGTCATCGACGTGGCCTCCGAGGTGTTCGAAGTGGATGCGGCCGGCGACGACGATGACATGCTCGTCAAGTACAGCGGATACGTCGCCGTGATCGCCAGCGTGGCCGGCACGCTGCTGGGGCAGGTCGCCGGATCGGCCCTGGCCAACGCCTCCACCATGGCCATGCTGCTCACCTCGTCGGTGCTGTCGTTCGCCTGCGCGCTGACGCGGTTCCGCACCCGCGAGTTCATGCCGGGATTCGGCGGCGACGATGCCGGCGGCAGCGGTGACGGAGCCGCCGATGAATCCGCTGCGGCCGATGCGGCGCATACGCCGCAACGCGCCACGGTCACCCGGTCGACCCGGATCAGGTTGCTCGCCGCCTCGTTGCTGCTCGCGCTGATCCCGTCGCTGTGGGCAAGCTATGCGTTGCTGGGCATCGGCTCCCGTTACGGCGGCGATGCGCTGACCGTGGTCTACGCGTTCGGCGGCGTCGGCGGCATCGTCGGATCGTTCGTCTACATGCGGCTCTCCGCGAGACCTGGCATGCGCGCCGTGGCCGCCATCGGGGCGGCCGCCACGGCGCTCTCCCTCGCCGCCGCGGCCTTGGTGCTGTGCGCCGGATTCGTCCCGTTGCTCAAGGCCATGCCCGGGCCGGTGCGGCACTGACATGGCGGGGAGTACACTGCACCTATCAATCGGAACATGCCCGGGAGGAGAGCGATCATGCTGGACCATCTGACATTGCGCGTGAGGGACATCGACCGCAGCGTCGCGTTCTACAAGAGGGCGCTCGCGCCGCTCGGTTATGTGGCCAAAGCCCATCATGAGCCCACGCTCGGCTTCGGCGTGGACGACGGGACCCCGCATTCCGATTTCTACGTGTCGCCGGCCGCCGGGGCCGCAAGCGGAACCGACGGAGATTCGCCGGCCTCGCCGGTCACGCACATCGCGTTCCTGGCCGGGAGCCGCCAGGCCGTGCACGAGTTCTACCGGGCCGCGCTCGCCGCCGGCGGCCGCGACAACGGCGCCACCGGGCCGCGGCCGTATCATCCCGGCTATTACTCGGCGTTCGTGCTGGACCCGGACGGCAACAACATCGAGGCCGTTGTGGACTGGGCCCACGAAGCTACGCCAGCGTGACGGTGATGACCTGCTCGGCGGCTTCGCTGCCGGTCCACGCGCCGGATTTGCGGTTCCATTCCATGCCGTCCGCGCGCAGTGCGTCGATGCCGTACTGACGCGCCTGCGTGACCAGCCAGCCCGCCGTCTGCCAGCATAGGCGGGCGCGCGCGTCGGCTGACAGGCCGTCCGGCAGCGTGAGCGTCAGCGTCGTGCCGGATGCGGAGCCGCTGTCGCCGGCATCGCCGGAGCCATGCGCCTTGCCTTTGCCGTCGCCGGCTCCGCCGTCCGATTGCTCGTCCGACTGTCCGCCCGCAGGCGCGACGGCGACAGCGACATTCGGCAACGCGCCGCCGATGGCGCCGGTCAGGCCGTCCGCATCCGACGACGACGCCGGTTCCAACGCGCACGAGACCCCCGCCGGCAGCTCGCCGGTCAGGCCGGCGGCCCAGGCGTGCGCCATCGCGTCCCAGGTGGCGTACAGATCCGGATATCCCGAACGCTGCACCTCCTGCGCGGCGTCCTCCACCGGAATCGTCTCCCAATCCGGCACCTGCAGCAGATGGTCGTAGAAGATATTCGTGGCGTAGGTCATGTCGGACACCTGCTCCTCCGTGCCCCAGCCCTGGCTCGGCCGCTGCTGGAACAAGCCGAGCGAATCGCGGTCGCCGTAATCCAGATTGGTCAGCCGCGACTCCTGCATGGCCGTGGCGATGGCCACCGTCGCCGCATGGTCCGGCAGCCCCCTCGTGACGGCGATGTTCGCGATCAGCGCCGCATTGCGCGCCTGGTCGGGCGCCAGCGTGCGCCGGATCCCGTCCGACACCACCGCGCAGTACGCATCGTCGGCCGTACGCGCGGTCTCGCGAGGGGCGAACAGCTGCGGCAGCAACGTCCAGCACGCCACCAGCGCCGCGACGACGCACGCGATGATCGCCGCGACGACCACGCCGGCGCCATGGGAGCGGCGCCTGCCATACCGCGTTTGTCGGTCCATCGTGCCTCCGTCGTTCCGATGCCTCCGATGCCGGTTCCGCCGCCGGCCACCATCATGCCAGAGTGGCACACCCGACCGCACGGAGTCCATGCCATCGCGCGACTTTATGACAATTCTTCACGTCTCGCGCCGGGAGCGTCGTCGGTCGGAGCCGTTACGATCGGGAACTGTCCGGACCATGACGGCGTGGCCCGGCGCACTGCACTGGCCGCGATCCCGCGCGATGATCGCGGGACGGCACGGGAGGGAGGCGGCGATGGGCCGCGATGACGGACGCGCTTCCATGGGTTCGGGCCCCCGCCCGGCGGCGCTCGGGGACGCGCGATACGGGCGCACGATTGTCGCCTGCTTCAACGGATACGTGACGCAGGCGGTCATCAACAACTACACGCCGCTGCTGTTCGTCACCTTCGCCGCGACCTTCGGCATCGACCTGGCGCGGCTGTCGATGCTCATCACCGTCAACTTCGTCACGCAGCTGGCCGTCGACCTGCTGGCCGGCCGGTACGTGGACCGCATCGGGTACCGGCCGTGCATCATCGGGGCCCATGTGCTGGCCGCGGCCGGCCTGCTGGCCTTAGGGCTGCTGCCGCATCGCGTGGCCGATCCCTTCGCCGCGATCCTGGCCGCCGTGGTGCTGTACGCCTTCGGCAGCGGGCTGATCGAGGTGATGGTCTCGCCGATCGTCGAGGCCTGCCCGACGCGGCACAAGGCGAAGATGATGAGCCTGCTGCATTCGTTCTATTCGTGGGGCCAGCTGGTCACGGTGGCGGTCAGCACGGTGTTCCTCTGGGTGTTCGGCATCGGGTCGTGGCCGGTGCTGGCCTGCCTGTGGGCGGTCGTGCCGCTGCTCGGCATCGCCCTGTTCGCCGGCGCCCCCATGCCGGCCATCGTGCCCGAGGGCGCCGAGCGGATCGGCGGCCGGCAGATGCTGCGCAAGCCGGTGTTCTGGGTGCTGTTCGTCATGATGCTGTGCGCCGGCGCCGCCGAGCAGGGCATGAGCCAGTGGGCGAGCGCCTTCGCGGAGTCCGCGCTCGGCGTGACCAAGGTGGTCGGCGATCTGGCCGGCCCGGCCGCGTTCGCGCTGATGATGGCCCTGTCGCGCACGGTCTACGGCATGTTCGGCCACCGCATCAACCTGCGCGCGTTCATCGCCGGCAGTTCCGCGCTGTGCGTGGCCACGTACCTGCTCGCCGCGTGCGCGCCCTCGCCGATGGCCGGGCTGGTCGGCTGCGCGATGACCGGGTTCGCGGTCGGCATCATGTGGCCCGGCACCTTCTCGCTGGCCGCCGAACGCATGCCCGGCGGCGGCACGCTCATGTTCGCGCTGTTCGCCGTCGCCGGCGACCTCGGCTGCGCCGGGGGAGGGACCATGGTCGGTCTGGTCTCCTCGGCCAACGGGGACGACCTGCGGACCGGCATCCTCTCCGGCACGGTGTTCGCCGTGGTCATGCTGGCGTGCGTGCTGGTGCTGCGGCGTACGGGCGGCAAGGACCGCATATGAACAAACGGCCCCCTCGGTGACGAGGGGGCCGTTGCCGCAAGCGGGGGCTGGCCTACCGCTGGTCGGGCTTGGAAGCGAGGAAATGCTCCTCGCCGGGCAGCACGGCGTTGAGGATCACGGCCACGACGAAGGCGACGGCGATGCAGTTCGAGGCGAAGATCTGCTGGAACAGCGCCGGGAAGTGCGCGAAGATGTCGCTCACCTGCGTGAAGCCGATGCCGATGGTCAGGCTCAGCGCGGCGATGGTGATGTTGCGCTGCGTGAAGCCGGCTTCGGCGATCATCTGGAAGCCGGAGAGGATGATGTTGCCGAACATCATGATCGTGCAGCCGCCGAGCACGGCCTGCGGCAGCGAGTTGAAGATCTCGGCGATGGCCGGCACGAAGCTGGCGAGTACCAGGATCAGGCCGCCGGAGAGAATCACCTTGCGGTTGACGACCTTGGTCATGGCCACCAGGCCGATGTTCTGGGCGAAGCTTGTCAGCGGCAGGCAGCCGAACAGGCCGGACACGGTGGAGATCAGGCCGTCGCCGGCGATCGCGCCCGCGGTCTCGCGCTCGGTGGGCTGGCGGTTCAGGCCGACCTTGGTGAGCGCGGCGGTGTCGCCCAGCACCTCGACCGAGGAGACGACGTAGAGCAGGCCGATCGAGATGATCGCGCCCCAGTCGAACTCCGGCTTGAACGGCATGAACTGCGGCACGGAGACGATGGCGAGATCCCGGAACCCGGAGAAGTCGACCTTGCCCATGCCGATCGCCGCCACATAGCCGACCACCAGGCCGAACAGCACCGACAACTGCTTGGCGGTGCCCTTCATGAGCAGCTGGAACGCCAGGCAGGCCACCAGCGAGACGAGGCCCAGCGTCAGGTTCTGCCAGGAGCCGAAGTCCTCGGCGCCGCTGCCGCCGCCGAAGCTCGTGGCGCCGACGTTGAGCAGCGAGAAGCCGATCGAGGTGACGACGATGGCGGAGACGATCGGCGGTACGAACCGGCGCCAGTACTTGGCGGTGAGGCCGAGCGCCAGCTCCAGCAGGCCGCCGACCATCACCGCGCCGACCACCGCGCCGTAGCCCTTGTCGGCGCAGATCGCCACCGCCGCAGCCACGTAGGTGAAGGAGATGCCGGTGACCATCGGCAGCCGCGAGCCGACCAGCCACGCGCCGTACAGCTGCAGGCAGGTGCCCAGGCCCGCCACCAGCAGGCCGGCCTGGATGATCGTGGCCGATTGGGCCGGCGTCATCTTCGCGGCCGAGGCGACGATGAAGATCGGCGCGAGATTCGCCACGAACATCGCCATGACGTGCTGCAGGCCGAAGGGGATGCCCTTCCAGAAGGGCACCGGCGCGTCCAGCGACGACAGCGCCTCGAACGACACGGAATTCTTGTTCTTCTCTGACATGGTGCTTTCTCTCTGATACGGGGAGGCTACCCTCAGTCTCACTGCGTTCGACGGCTACCCTCAGAGAGGGGAGCCGAGGACATGGACTGGATGGTTCCCCTCTCTGAGGGGAGCTGGCAGCCGAAGGCTGACTGAGGGGAGCTCCGCTGCCGGACTTCAGTGCCTGAAGGTGATCTCGCCGGTCTTCGGGTCCATGGAATCGACGATGGCCAGCGAATCGACGTCGTAGCCGTCGGCGCGCAGCTGGTCGCCGCCGCCCTGGAAGCCCTTCTCCACCGCGATGCCGATGCCCTCGACGGTGGCGCCGGCATGGTCGCAGATGTCGATCAGGCCGCGCAGCGCCTTGCCGTTGGCCAGGAAGTCGTCGATGAGCAGCACGTGGTCCTCGGGGCCGAGATACCTGCGCGAGACGATCACCGGGAACTCGCGTTGCTTGGTGAAGGAGTACACCGTGGTGACGTACTGGTCGCCGTCGAGGTTGATCGACTGCGCCTTCTTGGCGAACACGACCGGCACGTTGCCGAAATGCCTGGCCGCCACGCACGCCATGCCGATGCCGGACGCCTCGATCGTGAGGATCTTGGTGATCGTGCGACCTGCGAAATGCCCGGCCCAGGCCGCGCCCATCGCGTCGTACAGCGCCACGTCGCACTGGTGGTTGAGGAAGGCGTCGACCTTGAGCACATTGCCCTCTTTGACGGTGCCTTCGCGGCGTATGCGATCTTCCAGTTCCTGCATGATGCTCCTTCGTGCCGGTCCGCTGTATTGCGATCCATATGGGTGCCGGCCCGCGACCTCGTGGGCGCCGACCGGACGGTGATATTGGCGTAGCATACGCGGCGTCGGTGACGGACGCGGCGAGTCGGCGCTCGTGCGCGTCCCGGGACGGCGTGCCGTATCATAAAGCCCGTGTACAGGACAGGTCAGCAATCGAGCATGAAACGATACCCCCGTTACGACGGCATGGACGGCATCAAGGGCTTCGCCCTCATCGGCATCATCTGGTATCACCTGTCGCAGCGCACGCTGCCGGGCGGTTTCATCGGCGTCGACGTGTTCTTCGTCGTGTCGGGGTTCCTGCTGACGACCAGCCTGCTGCGCGAGCGCGAACGGACCGGCCGGATAGCGGTCGGCCGCTTCTACGTGCGCCGTCTGGCCAGGCTGTGGCCCGGCATGGCGTTCATGATCGCCGCGGCCACGTCCCTAGGATTCCTCATCGACCACGACGCGCTCGTCGGCATGCCGGCCAAGAGCCTCGCCGCCGTGGTCTTCGGCTCGAACTGGTACGAGATCGCCTCCGGCGGCAGCTACTTCGCCATGACCTCGCCGCAGCTGCTGCGGCACCTGTGGTTCGTCGCGCTGCTGGCGCAGGCCATCGTGCTGCTGCCGCTGATCGTGGCGCTGCTCGGCCGCATCCGGGCGGCAGCGGCGCGCATCGGTGTGGCCGTGGCGTTGGCGGCGCTGTCCGCGGCCGGCATGTGGATACTGTACCGGCCCGGCGACGATCCGACCCGCGTCTATTTCGGCACCGACACGCACTGCTTCGGGCTGCTGCTCGGCATGGCGCTCGCGTTTGCGGTGCACCGCCACGAGACGGCCGGCTCCCCGGCGTCGCAGCCGGTGCGGGCGGCGGCGCCATGGCTGTCGACGGCCGCCCTGATCGGCCTGATCCTGCTCATGCCGCGCATCGATCAGAACGAGTCGGCATTCCGCGGCGGGCTGGTCCTCGCCGCCGTGCTGACCGTGGCCCTGATCGCGGGCAGCATCGCCGAGGGATCCTGGATGCCCAGCCTGTTCCTGTGGCGCCCGCTCGCGTTGCTCGGCAAGTATTCGTACGGCATCTATCTGTGGCACTGGCCGCTCTATCTGCTGGTCCAGCTGCTGTTCCCGCAGCTGCGCGGCCGGTATGTCTGGGTGGTCTATCTGCTGACCCTGGCCCTGAGCGTGGCGATGGCGGCGCTGTCGTGGTGGATGGCCGAACGCCCGGTCTCCGCGCTGGTGTCGCGGACCCGGCTCCATCGCGCGTCCGACCAGCCGTCCGCCGGCGGCCATCCGCGCACGGTCTCGAGCGTCGGCAGCATCCCCGCGTCCGCTCCGGTGCCGGAGGGCCCGTTCGCGTCGCAGTCGATGCCGGCGTATCGGCCGGCCGGCCAAGCCATGCGGATGCCGGCCGCGGGGGCGCGCGCCTTCGCCGTGCCGGCGTGGCTGCGCGCGTTGGTCACCGTTCCGGTCGTCGTGCTGGCCGTCACCGGATTCGCGTTCGGCCTCATGGCCGCTCCGGCGAAATCCAGCGTGCAGGCCATGCTCGAACGCAACCAGAGCGCGCTGGACGGCCAGCGCCAGCAGCGCACGGCCGACGCCGCCACCGCGGCCGAAGCCAAGAAGCGCGCCAAGGAGGAGGCCGAGCGCCGGGCCAAGGCCAAGGCCGAGGCCGAGCGGAACCTGACCGGCGACCAGATCACGGTGATCGGCGATTCGGTCACGGTCGGTGCCTCGCCGGCGCTGCAATCCCTGCTGCCGGGCATCGTCATCGACGCGCAGGTCTCGCGCGCGGTGACTACGGCCCCTGACATCGTCGCGCAGATGAAGGTGGAGGGCCAGCTGCGCCGGTACGTCGTCGTCTCCCTGAACACCAATTCGGCCGCCACCGTCGACGAATTTGGCCAGATCGCGGACGCCGCCGGCGACGGGCACATCCTGGTCATCGTCAACGGCTACGGCGACCGCAGCTGGATACCGGTCGCCAATCAGGCGGCCGCCGACTATGTGCGCGCGCACCCGACGACGTCGATGCTCGTCGATTGGAGCACCGCGATCGGGGCGCATCCCGAAATGCTGTCCAGCGACGGCATCCACCCGGAGCCGGACGGCCAGAACCTGTACGCGGCGACGATCAAGGACACGATCACCTCGTGGATCGCGGCCCGGCCGCCGGTCGGCGACCAGCCCGACGACGCGGGCGACCACCGGAACGGGTGATCGCGCGGTCGGCGGCCCGGCTCGGTTGGCCGGGCGGCGCTGACCGAACGATGTGGTAGACATATATGGCGTCGAGCACGGCGTGGCGCGGGCAGTCCCCGCGGCGCGCGGCGACGGCGGGCGACATCGATACAGGCAAGGGGAGTAGCGTGCAACAGGATCCGGATCTCATCGCAAGGACCGCCGAGGAACTGGTCGGCGACCTCAACCCGCAGCAGGCGCAGGCCGTGCAGTACCGCGGGCCGGCGCTGCTCATCGGCGCGGGCGCCGGTTCCGGCAAGACGCGCGTGCTCACCCGGCGCATCGCCTACATCCTCAGCCAGCTCGGCGCATGGCCGAGCCAGATCCTCGCGATCACCTTCACCAACAAGGCCGCGGCCGAGATGCGCGAGCGCCTCGAAGGCCTGATCGGCCCGGTCGCCCGGCGCATGTGGGTGTCGACCTTCCACTCCGCCTGCGTGCGCATCCTGCGCCGCGACGGCAAGTCGATCGGCCTGAACTCCGGGTTCTCGATCTACGACACGGCCGACTGCGAGCGGCTCGTCAAGCTCATCGGCGCCGACCTCAACGTCGATCTCAAGCGCTACACGCCGCGCGTGATCCTCGGGCGCATCTCCGACTACAAGAACAACCTTCAGGACTGGCGCGACGCGCTCAGGCAGTACGCGCCCGACTACAAGCCAGGCCAGCGCGGCTACCAGATGGGCCGGTTCGGCAACGTCGAGGAGCTGTATGCGGTGATGTACGCCGAATACCAGTACCGCCTCGCCGCCGCGAACGCGGTGGACTTCGACGATCTGATCGGCCGCACCGTCGAGCTGCTGCGCGCCGACCCGATGGTCGCCGACTACTACCGCCACAAGTTCCGCTACATCCTCGTCGACGAGTACCAGGACACGAACCACGCGCAGTACGTGCTCGTGCGCGAGCTCGCCGGGGTCGAGGGCGCCGGAGCGCCCGGCGCCGCGACGTCCCCGACCGCCGTGGCGGCCGGGCGCGAAGGGCAGGCGTGGATCACCGTGGTCGGCGATTCCGACCAGTCGATCTACGCCTTCCGCGGCGCCGACATCCGCAACATCCAGGACTTCGAGCAGGACTTCCCGAACGCGAAGACGATCATGCTCGAGCAGAACTACCGCTCCACGCAGACGATCCTCGACGCGGCCAACGCGGTGATCGCCCGTAACGAGGGCCGCAAGCCGAAGAAGCTGTGGACCGCGCTCGGCAAGGGCGAGCCGATCGTCGGCTACGCGGCCGACAACGCGCAGCAGGAGGCGGCGTGGATCGGCACCGAAATCGCGAGGCTGCACGCCGAGGAGGGCATCGCGTATTCGGATATGGCGATCATGTACCGCGCCAACGCGCAGTCCCGGTCCCTCGAGGAGGCGCTGATCAACGCCGGGCTGCCCTACCAGCTGGTAGGCGGCACGCGCTTCTACGAGCGGCGCGAGATCAAGGACGCGCTCGCCTACCTGCAGGCTATCGTCAACCCGGCCGACGACGTGAACATGCGGCGCATCATGAACGTGCCCAAGCGCGGGCTCGGCGCCCGCGCCGAGGCGATCGTGGCCGGCTACGCCGAGGCGCACGCCACCACCTTCTACGCCGGCATCGCGAACATCGAGTCGGTCGAGGGCGTGCCGACGCGCACCGCCACGCAGCTCAAGGCCTTCCGCGATCTGATGGTCGGCCTGCACGAGTTCGCCGTCGCCCACGACGGCAAGCCGAGCGAGATCGTCGCCGAGATGCTGTCCAAGTCCGGTCTGCTCGACGAGCTGCGCAAGTCGGAGGACCCGCAGGATGCCTCGCGCGTGGAGAACCTGTCCCAGCTGCAGTCCGTGGCCGCCGAATTCGAGCAGAACACGCCCGACGCCACGCTGGCCGGCTTCCTGGAGACCACCGCGCTCGTGGCCGATTCCGACCAGCTGCCGTCCGAGGGCGAGGATTCGGGCAAGGTCACGCTGATGACCCTGCACACCGCCAAGGGCCTGGAATACCCGGTCGTGTTCCTCACCGGCATGGAGCAGGGGACCTTCCCGCATTCGCGCGCGATGGAGGACACGAGCGAACTGTCCGAGGAGCGGCGGCTCGCCTATGTTGGCATCACGCGCGCCAAGCGGCGCCTGTACGTGACGCGCGCGGCGGTGCGCGCCCAGTGGGGGCAGGCCAACGAGATGCTGCCCAGCCAGTTCCTCGACGAGATCCCCGACGGGCTGATCGATTGGAAGCGGCGCGAGGCCGGCGTGGAGCGCATGCGATCCAACTGGTCCAACGGCGGGTTCGACGACGAGTTCGGCGGATGGGATGACGACGACTTCAGCGGCACGACCTTCGGCGGGTCGTCCTACGGTTCCCGCGGTGGTTCCGGCCGCGGATCGGGGGGATACGGTTCGGGGTCGTCCGGGTCGGCGTACGGGTCGTCCTCCGGCTCGTCGCGCCGGTTCGGCTCCGGGGCCACGTACGGCGGGTCGTACGGGTCGTCCGGTTCCTCGGGGCATGGCTCCTCCGGGTACGGCTCCGGTTCGGGGTATGGCTTCGGTTCCCGCTACGGCTCGTACGGGTCGTCCCGCGGCGGCAAGGTCACGACGCGCCGCGTCGCGCCCAAGTCGTCCGGTTCCTCGTCCAAGGCGGTGCCGTCGTCGTCGCTCGGCAAGGACAACAATCTCAACATCGCCGATTTCCACATCGGCGACAGGATCACGCACGACCAGTACGGGCTCGGCACGATCGTCGACACGCAGGACAAGGGCCGCAACTCGGTGATCACCGTCGATTTCGGCTCCGACGGCGTCAAGCGCCTGATGCTACGCGTCGCTCCGATCGAAAAGCTCTGACGAGCATTTCGATCGGAGCCTTCGCGGCGAAGCCGCTCACTTCGCCTATGGGAAGTCCACCGGACTCCCCATGACGGCTCAGCAATCGAAAAGCTCTGACGAGCATTTCGATCGGAGCTGTCGCCGTAGGCGACTGAGGGGGGTCATAACGGAACAGCCTGTATGTGCGTGTACAGGAACGCTCCCTCAGCCCGCTTCGCGGACAGATCCCCTCAGGGAGGGGAGCCGGCAGAAGAAGGCCTTATGATGGCTCGTTCTCGTGATCAATCTCGTTAATGCGTAGGTGGTTCATGCCCCCGCTGGCGGGGGCTGTCGGCGCAGCCGACTGGGGGTGGTCGAGACACCGCAATGCCAGGCCTTCGGCTATCCTCCGGTGCTATGCCCCATTAACCCCGCAGGCGCGCAATTATATCGGCGAAAAATAAAAAATCAAGGCTTGTTTTTCGATTCCGCGACTGGAATAATCTCCAACGGTCATCTGCAGTAGGTATGACCAGAGAGGAAAACATGACCAGAAAACTGTTCGCCACGCTGCCCGCCATCATTTTCGGCGTACTGATCGCCGTCGGTCCGCAGACCTTCGCGCATGTGTGCGAGGTCAAGGACGACATGCCGATGGCCTGTCACTACACCGCCCAGGCCGTGCTCGGCATCGGCGTCGTCATGGCGCTGCTCGGCGTGATCGGGCTGTTCGTCAAGCCGCAGATGCGGGCCGGGCTGAACATCGCCGTCGCGCTCAACGCGCTGCTGGCCATCGCCGTGCCCACCGTGCTCATCGGCGTGTGCTCCGGCGCGATGATGCACTGCCACATGGCCACCCGCCCGACGCTGATCGTGCTCGGCGCTCTGGCGGCGGTCTGCGCGCTCGTCGCCGCATACCTCGACGCCAAGCCGGCCAAGTAAGCCAAGTAGGCCGAACGGATCAAGCGCGCCGGCCGCCCGAAAACAAGGCGGCCGGCGTCATCCGTCCTCGGCCCCGCCGATCCTCGTCGATTCTCGTTATCCCTCATCACCCCTCGTCACATCAGGAACCCCCATGGCCCATATCACGCTCAAGCGCCTGCCGCTGGAGAATCTCAAACGCAAGCCGTTCCGCACGGCCGCCCTGATCATCGTGGTCACCATGCTCTCGATCGCGTTCTACGGCGGCGCATTGCTGTCGCTGAACCTGCGCAACGGTCTGGACAGCATGCAGGAGCGGATGGGCGCCGATCTCATGGTCGTGCCGCAGAACACCAAGGCCAAGGCCGAAGCGCTGTTGACCAACTCCACGACCTCCAACACGTTCTACTTCACCAACGACATCGAATCGCTGGTCAACAAGGCCGACGGCATCGCCCAGGCGACGGCCCAGACCTACATCTCGTCGCTCGCGGCCGCCTGCTGCGACGAGAAGGTGCAGATCATCGGCTTCAACCCGAAAACCGACTTCGTCATCACCCCGTGGATCACCTCGCAGTTCGACGGCACGCTGGCCGACGGCGAGGCCGTGGTCGGATCGAACATCAACGTCTCCGAGAACGGCGCGATCAAGCTGTACGGGCACGAGTTCCCCGTCGCCGCGCAGCTCGCCGCCACCGGCACGAGCCTGGACAATTCGGTGTTCATCAACACCGCGACCGTGCCGCGGGTGATCGAGTATTCCACGGCGGTCGGCCACACCGCCGTACCGCAGGAGTATGCGGACAAGGCCGTGTCCGCCGTGCTCGTCAAGGTCAAGGACGGCTACAGCGCCGCCGCCGTCGCCAACAACATCACCAACGCCTCCGGTCTTGAGGGGCTCGGATTCGTCTATCCCGGCGGTGTCACGGCCACCACGCGCACCAGCCTGAACGCGCTCACCGGATACATGAGCGTGTTCGTCGCCGTGTTCTGGGTCATGGGCCTGATCGTGCTGCTCGCCGTGTTCTCGTCGGCGATGAACGAGCGCAAGCGCGAATTCGCCGCCTACCGCATCATGGGCGCGACCCGCGGCGCGCTGATCGGCCTGATCGTCAGGGAATCGGCCCTGCTCGGCGCCGTCGGCGGCGTGATCGGCATCGCGCTGGCCTCACTGGTGATCCTGCCGTTCAATTCGCTGATCGGTCGGCAACTGCAGCTGCCGTATCTGCAGACCGGCGCCGGCAGCGTGCTGGCGCTGGCCGTGATCGGCCTCGCGTTCGCCGTGGCGACCGGCCTCATCGCTTCGATCGCCACCGCGGTGAAACTGTCCGCGCCCGAAACCTATCTGACGCTGCGCGAGGGGGAGTGACATGCTCGACATCAAGGATCTGACCCGTGAATTCACCCGTCGTGGCAGCGCGTTCGCGGCCGTCGACCATGTGAACCTGCACGTCGACGCGGGGGAGTTCGTCGCGATCGTCGGCCGGTCCGGCAACGGCAAAAGCACCCTGCTCAACCTGGTGACCGGGCTGCTCAAGCCGACCTCCGGCACGGCCACGCTCGACGGGCGCGACGTCGTCTCGCTCAACGACCGCGAGATGTCGGCCCTGCGCAACCAGGTGATCGGTTTCGTCACGCAGAGCCAGACGCTGCTGCCCAACCTGAGCGTGATCGACAACGTGATCCTGCCGGCCGTGCTGTCGGGGCACGCCGTCGTGGACGATGACGGCTTGGACGGCGACGTGGCGGATGGCGATGTTGCGGACGGTGACGTTGCGGACGATCCCGCGGGTGCCGCGCCGGCTTCTGGCATGCCCGATGTGATCGCGCCGGCGCCGGTGGCCGAAGCGGCCGCGCCGGATGCGCTCGAGCGCCGTGCGACCCGGCTGCTCGACCTGCTGCAGGTCGCCGATCTGGCCTCCTGCTATCCGAAGGAGCTGTCCGGCGGCGAGATGCGGCGCGTGTCCATCGCGCGTGCGCTGATGAACCGGCCGAAGCTGCTGATTGCTGACGAGCCGACCGGCGATCTCGACGCCGAAAGCACGGCCATCGTCATGCGTCTGCTGCGCGAGGTGGCCGGCCGCGGCACCGCCGTGCTCATGGTCACGCACGATCCCGACGCGCTCGAGTACGCCGACCGCATCTACCGGATGGACCGCGGCGTGCTGGCCGAGGCCTGAGCCGGGTGCCGTCCGGGCCATGCCGACGGCATGCGCCGCAGGCTGTGGCGGTGGTCGGGACGGCGCGCCAGCTGTCCGTACCTTGTGTGTATAGTTGATGATTGGTGTGCGCCGCGAGGCGTGTGCCGTCTGGAGCCTTAGCCCGTCAGCGGGTCGGCGACCGGGGTTCGCAAGGATTCCTGCCGTTCGTGCCTGGCACGAACAAGCGCTGGAGAGGCTGGCTCAACGTGGTTCCGCAGGGGCCGCGTTCCGTTCAGACAACGACAGAACAAACAAAGGATTAAACCAATGACGAACGTTCAGCGTTCCCGCCGTCAGGTGCGTCTTTCCCGCGCCCTCGGCATCGCACTGACCCCCAAGGCTCAGCGCATCTTCGAAAAGCGTCCGTACGCTCCCGGCGAGCACGGCCGCACCCGCCGCCGCACCGAGTCCGATTACGCGGTGCGTCTGCGCGAGAAGCAGCGTCTTCGCGCCCAGTACGGCGTGTCCGAGAAGCAGCTGCGCGCCGCTTACGAGAAGGCTACCCGCACCTCCGGCCAGACCGGTAACGCGATGCTGACCGATCTCGAGACCCGCCTCGACAACCTGGTCCTGCGTTCCGGCATCGCCCGCACCACCGCCCAGGCCCGTCAGTTCGTGGTGCACCGTCACATCCTTGTCGACGGCAACATCGTGGATCGCCCGTCCTACCGCGTCAAGCCCGGTCAGACCATCCAGGTGAAGGCCAAGAGCCAGGCCACCGTTCCGTTCCAGATCGCCGCCGAAGGCACGCACCGCGATGTGCTGCCCCCGGTTCCCGGCTACCTCGACGTGAACCTCGCCTCCCTGAAGGCCACCCTGACCCGCAAGCCTGAAGCCGAGGAGATCCCGGTGCAGGTCAACATCCAGTACGTCGTCGAGTTCTACGCTCGCTGATCTGGATCCACTTACTGTAAGAATTTACAGCTTAAGGACATACATACGCACGAACGCCCCGCGGCTCACGCCCGGGGCGTTCGTGTTTTTTTATACGCCGTAGGTTTTTGGGCGTAGAGACCGGTTGGGTAACAGGCCGGTTCTCGGACACTTTCAACGCGTGGAGTCGTTTCAGCGTAGAAACCGGTTGGGTAACAACTTGGTTCTCGGACACTTTCTACGCCACACGGCCATCCGGCGTAAAAACCGGTTGGGTAACAGGTTGGTTCTCGGACGTTCTTTACGCCAGGCGAGCATTTGGCGTAGAAACCGGTTGGGTAACAACTTGGTTCTTGGACACTTTCTACGCGTGGGAGGGACCGTTTCGGCGTAGAAACTGGTTGGGTAACAGTGCGGTTCTCGGACACTTTCAACGACACAGCCCCACCTGGCGTAGAGAAAGGTTGGGTAACAAACCGGTTCTCGGACACCTTCTACGCCGTACGGCCATCCGGCGTAGAAGACGGTTGGGTAACAATCTGCTTCTCGGACGTTCTCTACCCCGTAGCCCCTCCCAGCGTTGAAAGTGTCCGAGAACCAAGTTGTTACCCAACCGTCCTCTACGTTGGATAGCCATGTGGCGTAGAAGGTGTCCGAGAAGCAGCTTGTTACCCAACCGGTCTCTACGCTGAAACGACTCCACGCGTAGACAGTGTCCGAGAACCGGTTTGTTACCCAACCTTTCTCTACGCCAGGTGGGGCTGTGGCGTTGAAAGTGTCCGAGAACCAGCCTGTTACCCAACCGTTTGCTACGCGGTACCGCGGCGCGGCACGCCGATCTGCAGCAGTTTGCCGACCAGCGACGCTCTGTTGACGGCATCATCGTAGTCGAGCCGGATAATGGCGTTGACGCCCCAGGCTAGAAGGCATCGTTCCCGCTGGGTTTGCTGATTGACCACTGCTTTGATCGACCGCCGGTCCGTCATGGCCGGATCCACGTATTTGGTCATGCCGTCGTATTCCGCCACGACGATACGCCCGTCAGGCAATCGCCACATGAAATCGACCCGATACTGGTGGGACGGGTTCTCCGGATCGGCGAATACCTGCTGCAATTCGGGCGCGGCGAATCCCTCTTCGATCATGACGCCGCGGATCAACGACTCGCCCCCATTGTCGCTGCGCGCATCCGTATACGCCAGCAGTCGTTCGACGTCGGTGCAGTCGCGGCGCATGCCGGCGCAGATCGCCATGACCTCGTCGTCGGTGACGGCGGTCATTCTGAATGCCGAATCGAAGATGGCAAGGGCTTTGGTGAATGGCAGCAACAGCCCGCAGTCGACCAGCGTGCGCGCGGCGGAGGTGACCCGCATGCCGTCGACCTTCCACATCGGGATGGACGGCATGTAGACGCGGTGAAGCCTCGTGTTGTGCCGCATGCCGGAACCGTTGACGTCATCGGCGATATAGAGTCCGGGACCATGGATCGACCATGGGTGCTCGAACCGGTGGATGGCCGCCGCGGTGGGGCCGGCAAACACCCAACGCGGATGCATCAGGGTCAGGGTCCGTGCCATATGGAGTGCCTGCTGCGACGGGTCGAGACGGCTCCAGTACCCGGCGTCCGCGAACAGGCCCCGATACGGATTGGCGATCTCGCCGTTGTGCGCGCGGCGAAGCAGCGCTGCATGATCGGCGCTGTTCGGTGCGATGGCGCATCGGTCCGCACGCTGCGCTTCGCCGAGCAGCTCGATGATTCTTCGATGGGGCTTCATGCGGCAACGCTACCGCGGATATTCCGGCCGCAGACGGGAAACCGGCCATGGTGCACGCACGGAGGCACTCTCGGCGTGTTGTGGATAACCGATTGTGGATAAGTGACCGACTTATTCGCCGATCACGTCGGTGACCAGACCGGAGACGATCGTCATGATCAGCGATCCGAGCACCGACCACAGAAATCCGTCGATGATCACGCCGACGCCGAACAGCGACAGGGCGAGCCATGATGCCAGACGCATGAACAGCCAGTTGATCACCAAGGCGATGATGCCGAAACTCAGGATGGAAAACGGCAAGGCCAGAATATGCACGACAGGCTTGATCGAGGCGTTGATCAACGCCATGAACAGCGCGAACGCGCCGATGCCAAGGATCGGCGGCTCGCCGACCGCCTCCATGCCGGGAAGCACCACCACCATGACGCCGGCCGCGATCGTCAATACCAACCAACGGGAAAGAAAATGACTCATAACCCCAAGCCTACGCGAGCAACCATGGCGATATGGTGACATAATCATAACCATGATTCTGCATCTGCATCTGGTCCGCCATGGGCAGACCACGTTCAACCGCTACAACCGACTGCAGGGCTGGTGCAACGCGCCGCTGACCGAATCCGGGCTCGCCGACGCCGACAAGGCCGGCGCCAAGCTGCGCGGCTTCGACTTCGCCGCGGCTTACTGCTCCGACACCTCCCGCGCGCAGATCACCGCCGCGCGCATCCTCGACATCAACGAGGCGGCCGGTCACGCGCGTCCGAAATTGGTGTCCGACATGCACTTCCGCGAGCAGTGCTACGGCTATTTCGAAGGCCAGGACATGTCGATGGCATGGACCGCGGCGGGTGGCCCCCACGGCGCGAAGAGCTACAACGACATCGTCTCCAAGTTCGGGCTCGCCGCCACGCGCGACTTCCTCAAGGAGGCCGACCCGTTCCACGATGCGGAATCCGACGCCGAGTACTGGGAGCGCGTCGAGGGCGCCTTCGCGCTGATCGCCGCGAATCCGGATCTCAAGGACGGCGACGACGTGCTGCAGATCTCCCACGGCAACACGCTGCTGAGCTTGGGGCGCCGCTTCGGCGGCAGCGACCTCGACCTGAGCGAGCGGCCGGCCAACGGATCGGTCACCGTGCTCGACTTCGACACGAGCAAGCCCTTCGACCAGGCGATCACCATCGCGTCGTACAACCAGTGACGCACTGGCGGCCCGAAGCCGGATACGGTCTGGGCCGTTCGTTAGGCTGGTGCGGGTACTGTGTGCGGCCCTGCGCCGTGATGCTGAAAAGAGGTTCATGATGGGTGTTGGAGATATCGCCGGCCTGATCGCGGCGATCGCGTTCGCGGTCCTTGCTGGCTTCCTGATCTACCCGCTGATCCGTCTAGGCAAACTGTTCGATCAGATCGCCGACACGGTCAAGCAGTCCGGGGAGCACGCGATCCCGGCGCTTGACGAGGGCGTGACCACCGTCAAGCAAGTGAACAAGTCGCTCGAGGACGTCAACCGGATCTCCGCGGCGGCATCCACCACGGCCAACAACGTCGGCGCTCTCACCGATCTGTACGGTTCGTTCCTTGGCCGTCCGATCATCAAGATCGCCTCGGCCGCGTACGCGCTCAAGAGCACGGCACAGTCGTTTTTCGTGAAGCATAACGACGGACAGTCCGCGAAGGGGGAGTGATGTTCAAACGACTGTTCTGGTTCGGCGTCGGATTCGCCGCCGGCGTGATCGCCGTGTCCAAGGCGAATGCGTACGTGAAGGCCAATACGCCCGATGCGATGCGCCAGTTCGTGCTTGGTCCCGATCAGGATCACGTGACCATGCGGACCCTCGAAGGCCTGATCAATGAATTCAACGCGACCCGTCGAGCCCGCGAGGCTGAGCTCAACACCACCTATGCCCAGCGCGTGAGCCGCTGATACGCGCGCTGCGTTGTGGAAACCAGCCGATCAGCAATCGCTTTCATAATTCATTTTCGACAACTGTTGCGGGCCGTTGCGCCCGATCATGCAAGGAGTTCAACCATTCATGCGCACTTCAGAAATCGCGAAGCGCTATCTTGACTATTTCGGCAAGCACGATCACCTCGTGGTGTCGTCCGCGTCCCTGATCTCGCCCAACCCGACGACCCTGTTCACCATCGCCGGCATGGTGCCGTTCATCCCGTACCTGCTCGGCGAGCAGACCCCGCCGTACAAGCGCATGGCCTCCAACCAGAAGTGCGTGCGCACGCTCGACATCGACGAGGTCGGCAAGACCACCCGCCACGGCACCTTCTTCCAGATGCTCGGCAACTTCTCCTTCGGCGACTACTTCAAGGAGGAGGCGATCCACTTCGCGTGGGAGCTGCTGACCACCCCGCAGGACAAGGGCGGCTACGGCTTCGACCCGGAGAAGCTGTGGGTCACCACCTACACCGACGACGAAGAGGCCCGCTCGATCTGGAGGAACGAGGGCTTCGACCCCGAGCACATGCAGATCTTCGGCATGGAGGACAACTTCTGGACCACCGGCGGCCCCGGCCCCGGCGGCCCCTGCTCCGAGATCTACGTCGACCGCGGCCCCGAGTACGGCAAGGACGGCGGCCCCGCGGCCGACGAGACCCGATTCATCGAGATCTGGGACCTCGTGTTCGAGAACTACGCGGTCGACAACGTCAAGTCCAAGACCGACATGCACATCGTCGGCGAGCTCGACCAGAAGAACATCGATACCGGCGCCGGCCTCGAGCGTCTCGCCTACCTCATGCAGGGCAAGCAGAACATCTACGAGACCGACGAGGTGTTCCCGGTCATCGAGGCCGCGGAACGGCTGTCCGGCCGCAAGTACGGCGAGGACGCGGCGGCGGACGTCAAGTTCCGCGTCGTGGCCGACCACGTGCGCTCCGCGCTGATGATCATGTCCGACGGCGTGCGCCCGAGCAACGTCGGCCGCGGCTACGTGCTGCGCCGCCTGCTGCGCCGCACCGTGCAGGCGATGCGCGTGCTCGGCGTCACCGATCCGGTGATCCCCGAGCTGCTGCCCGTCTCCAAGGACGCCATGGTCGCCAGCTACCCGGAGCTCGACAAGACCTTCCACGACGTGTCCGAGGCCGCCTACGGCGAGGAGGACGCGTTCCGCCGCACGCTCGAGAACGGCATCCAGATCCTCGACGTGGCCGTGAGCAACGCCAAGAAGACCGGCGACCCGACCGTCTCCGGCGACGACGCGTTCACCCTGCACGACACCTACGGCTTCCCGATCGAGCTGACGCTCGAGATGGCCGCCGATCAGGGCGTGAAGGTCGACGAGGCGAAGTTCCGCGAGCTGATGAGCGAGCAGAAGTCCCGCGCCCGCGCCGACGCCCTGAAGAAGCGCCACAACGTGGATCTGTCCGTATACGACGACTTCAAGAAGACGCTGGCCGGCCCGATCGACTTCCTCGGCTACACCGACCTGTCCGCGCGCGGCACCGTGCTCGGCATCATGCAGGAGGGTAAGGGCTCCGTCCCCGCCGTCACCGCCCCGGCGACCGTCGAGGTCATCCTCGACCGCACGCCGTTCTACGCGGAGGCCGGCGGCCAGCTCGCCGATCAGGGCGAGATCCTGTCCGACGACGGTGCGGTGCTCGAGGTCGACGACGTGCAGAGGCCGATCAAGGACCTCATCGTCCACCAGTGCCGCCTGACCGAAGGCACGCTGGTCGTCGGCACGCAGGTGAGCGCCAACATCGACGTGGACCGCCGTGGCGCGATCGCCCGTTCGCACACCGCTACGCACATGGTGCACAAGGCGCTGCGCGAAGAGCTCGGCCCGCAGGCCACCCAGCGCGGCTCCGAGGACGCCCCGAACCGCCTGCGCTTCGACTTCCAGTGGTCCAAGGCGCCGACCAAGGGCGTGATGAGCGCCGTCGAGGCGCGCGTCAACGACCGCCTGCGCGACAACCTCTCGGTCACCACGCAGGAGATGAAGTTCGACGACGCGATCGCGCTGGGCGCGATGCACCTGTTCGGCGAGAAGTACGGCGACATCGTGCGCGTGGTCACCATCGGCGAGGACGGCTGGAGCCGCGAGCTGTGCGGCGGCACGCACGTCGACCGCGTCGGCAAGATCGGCGCCGTCAACATCCTGTCCGAGGCCTCCATCGGCTCCGGCGTGCGCCGCGTGGACGCGCTGGTCGGCCAGAGCGCCTACGAGTACGGCGCGCGCGAGCACGCGCTCGTCTCCCAGCTGAGCGACAAGCTCAACGCCCGCCCCGACGAGCTGGCCGAGCGCGTGAACACGCTGCTCGCCAAGCTCAAGGAATCCGATCGCCGTCTGGCGGCCATGTACGAGGACCAGCTGGCCGCGGCCGTGCCGCAGCTGGTGGCCGACACGCGCGAATCCACCGCTCCGGTGAAGACCGCGGTGAAGAACGTCGGTCACTTCGGTTCCTTCGACGCGCTGCGCAAGACCGTGCTCGACGTGCGCGGCCGTCTCGGCGACGACACCCCCGTGGTGGTGGCGCTGGCCGGCGTGTCCGAGGACGACAAGCCGATGGTCGCCGTGGCCACCAACGAGGCCGCGCGCAAGGCCGGCATCAAGGCCGGCGATCTGGTGCGCGGCGCGTCCAAGATGCTCGGCGGCGGTGGCGGCGGCAAGCCGGACTTCGCCCAGGGCGGCGGCGTGGATGCGACCCGCATCGACGCGGCGCTCGAGGCCTTGGCGAACGAGGCGATGAGGGGCTGAGCAGCCGGTGGTATGGCTCGGCATTGATCTGGGTGATGCCAGGGTCGGACTCGCGTTGTCCGACCCTGAGCTCACCTTTGCGCATCCGATAGGCAACATCAGGGTATACGGCGACTCGTTCCAGGCTCTGGACGAGGTCATCGACGTCATCGAGGACGAATCGGTGGACCACGTCGTGGTCGGGTTGCCGCTCATGCTCGACGGCACGGAGGGCAAAAGCGCCAAGAAGGCGCGCCGCTGGGCCGTGAATCTTACGAAACGGATACGGAATCTGATGGATGAGGGCGAGTGCCGGATCCCGCAGCTTCCTCAGGTAACATTGGTGGATGAACGGCTGACGACGGTCAGCGCTCACAGACAACTGCAACAGGCGCATGTCTCCGGTCGGAAGCATCGTCCGGTGGTTGACCAGCAGTCGGCGGTGGTGATACTGCAGTCGGCATTGGATGGACGAGAAGACAAGGGAGCGGATCAGTGACTGAGGATATCGAGGATTTTTTCGCCGATAACACCCACTGGGTCGATGATCGCGGCATGGCGTCTTCGGACAAGCCGCCGCTGCCCCCGAAATCACGCGCTGAAATGCGCCGCCGCCGCAGGCGCCGCCAGCAGAAGCGCGTTGCCGTCGCGATCAGCATCGTGGTCATCGTGGCGCTGCTCGCCGTCGGCGGCTTCTTCGGCCTGCGCATGATCAAGGCGTGGCGCGCCGCGAACCGCGCCGACAGCTCGGTGGTGGAGGACTACGCCGGCCCCGGCGACACCGAGGTGTCGTTCACCGTCGACAAGGGCCAGAGCGCCGTCGACGTGGCGAAGAATCTGGTCAAGGCCGACATCGTCAAGTCGGAGGCCGCCTTCACCAGCACCGTGTCCGGCAACGGCGCGGTGCTCTACCCGGGCACCTATACGCTCAAGACGCATATGAAGGCCTCCGACGTGGTCGCCATCCTGTCCGATCAGTCCAAGGCGAGCGGATTCCTCGAGGTGCGCCCCGGCGAACGGCTCAGCGACGTGATCGTCAGCGCGGCCACCCTCAGCGGCATCGATGAAAAGGAGTTCAAGACCGTCGTCGAGGGCGGCGGCTCCGGCATCCTGCCGTCCGAGGCATCGGGCAGTTTCGAAGGCTGGCTCGAACCGGGCACCTATGACGTGCAGAACCGCAGCGTGACCGAGATCATCAAGGGCATGGTCGACGCCCGCATCGCCAAGCTCGACCAGCTGGGCGTGCCGGCCGGCGCCAAGCGCGAGGACATCCTGAAGATCGCGTCCATCGCCGAAGCCGAGGTGAATTCCGAGGAATATTACGGCAAGGTCACCAGGGTCATCGACAACCGTCTCGACCAGGGCATGACCCTGGGTATGGATTCGGCCGTGGCCTATGGCCTGGGCATCAAAGGCACCGATCTGACCAACGACCAGCTGGCCGACGACTCCAATCCGTACAACCTGCGCAAGCACACCGGTCTGCCACCGACGCCGATCAGCAATCCCGGCGACAGCGCGATCAAGGCCGCGCTCGACCCCGAGCAGGGCGACTGGACGTATTTCTGCACGGTCAACCTCAAGACCGGCGAGACCAAGTTCACCAGCAGCGCCGACGAGTTCGAGCAGTTCGTCGCCGAACTGCGGACGTGGGAGTCGAACAACCCCGACTACTGATCACCCCGGCCGTTGGCGCGACATGGCCGCGTCACGCCAACGACACCAGTTCCGCCACCAGACCCGCGATCACGATCACCGGAGCGAACGGCGCCTTGCCCGCGTACGGCGAATCGGATTGCGGGTCGAACCGTATCCACAGCAGCGTCCACGCCACGCCGATCAGCCCCATCGCCAGCCACCATGCGACCACGGCGCCCAGACCGAGCATGCCGACGCCCAGACCGGTCATCAGCGTGCAGGTCACATCCCCGAAACCGAGCGCGCCGGGCCGGATCAGCGCCAGCAGGCATTGCACCGCCGCACTGAGCGCGGCGAACAGCATGGCCTGCGGAAGCGCGAACAGGTTGTTCGCCGCCAGGGCGTAGATCAGGATCGCGACCAGCTGCAGCAGACACCCGACGGCGATCCACGCGCGGGGCACGCGGCGGTGGCGTACGTCTTCGACGCCGACCGCCAGTCCACAGATCAGACCGGGAAGCAACGCAAGGTATGTCATAACCGCTACAATAGCCCGAAGTTGGTTTTTCGAAAGTGAGGAGCACGCATATGTTGCGTTGGCAGACGGCTGGAGAATCGCACGGCGAGGCATTGGTCGCGATGATCGAGGGGCTTCCCGCGGGCGTCGGTGTCACCACGGACGACATCGTCGCGGCGTTGGCGCGCCGCCGCCTCGGCTACGGCCGCGGCGCGCGCATGAAGTTCGAGCAGGACAAGGTCCGTCTGCTCACCGGCGTGCGTCACGGGCTCACGCTCGGCTCGCCGGTCGCCGTGGAGATCGCGAACACCGAATGGCCCAAGTGGGTCGAGGTGATGAGCGCCGATCCGCTCGACCACGAACTTCCCCGTGAGGGGCGCAACGCCCCCCTGAGTCGCCCCCGCCCGGGCCATGCCGATCTGACCGGCATGCGCAAGTACGGCTTCGACGACGCCCGCCCGGTGCTCGAGCGCTCCAGTGCACGCGAAACCGCGTCGCGCGTGGCTCTGGGCCAGATCGCGGCCCTGCTCCTCGAGCAGACGCTCGGCATCCGTACGGTCGCGCACGTGATCTCGATCGGGGGAGCCGGCGTGGACGATACTGCTGATCGCGTGCTGCCGACCCCCGATGACGTCGCCGCGCTCGACGCCTCGCCGGTGCGCACGCTGGACAAGGACGCCGAGGCGCGCATGATCGCGCGCATCGACGAGATCAAGTCGAACGCCGACACGGTCGGCGGCGTGGTCGAGGTGATCGCCTACGGCGTGCCGGCCGGTCTGGGCACCTACGTGGAGTCGGACCGTCGTCTTGATGCGGCTCTGGCCGGGGCGCTCATGGGCATCCAGGCCATCAAGGGCGTGGAGGTCGGTGACGGTTTTCGCGAGGCGGTGCGCGCCGGCTCTGCAGCGCATGACGAGATGGTGCCGGGCGAGGACGGCCGCATCACGCGCCTGTCGAACCGCGCCGGCGGCATCGAAGGCGGCATGTCCAACGGCGAGCCGATCCGCGTGCGCGCCGCGATGAAGCCGATCCCCTCGATCCCGCGCGCGCTGCGCACGGTCGACGTGGCCAACGGCGACGCGGCGCAGGCCATCAACCAGCGCTCCGATTCGACCGCCGTGCCTGCGGCCTCCGTGGTGGCCGAGGCGATGGTGCGCCTGACGCTGGCCCGCTTCGTGCTGGAGAAATTCGGCGGCGACAGCGTCGACGAGATCCGCCGCAACGCCGAGGGCTACCTCGCCTCCTGGCCGGAGCACATGAGATGAGCACTCATCCCGTTGCCGTGATCATCGGCATGATGGGCGCCGGCAAGACCCGGGTCGGCCGCGAGGTCTCGCAGATGATGGGACTGCCGTTCCGGGACGCCGATCTGGAGATCGAGCGCGAGGTCGGCATGCGCATCCCCGACTATTTCGCGCGGTACGGCGAACCCGCGTTCCGCGAGGTCGAGAGCGATTTGATCCGCCGCACGATCGACGGTTTCGGCGGCATCTTCGCGCTCGGCGGCGGTGCCCCGATGACCCCCGCCACGCAGGACGCGCTGGCGGCGTACGTCGCGGACGGGGGGCGTGTGATCTATCTGCAGGCCGACCCGCAGGAGGCCATGGAACGCGCCAACCGCGGCGGCGGCCGCCCGATGCTCGACGGCGGCGACGCGAACGAGCGTTGGATGCGCCTGTACCGGCAGCGCGATCCGGTGTTCGACCGGGTTGCCAACGTGCATGTGCGGACCCATGGTTCCACGCCGCAGATGGCGGCGAGAAAGGTGATGAACATGATCGAGGAGCGTGTCGTCCACGTCGACGTGGTCGCGGCCGACGATTACAACGTGCGCATCGGCGAGGGCGCGATGAACCATCTGCCCGCCGTGCTGGGCGGCAAGCCGGCGCGCATCGCGCTGATCCACACCCAGCCGGTGCAGCGGCATTCCGACCGCGCCCGCGCCCTGCTGCGGCAGGCCGGGTACCAGGTGTCCGACATCGTCATTCCCGATGCGGAGGCCGGCAAGACCATCACCGTGGCGAACGGCATCTGGGAGCGCCTCGGCGACGAGGGCTTCACCCGCTCCGACGCGGTCGTCGGCGTCGGCGGGGGAGCGGCCACCGATCTGGCCGGATTCGTGGCCGCCACATGGATGCGCGGCATCCGCTACGTGAACTGCCCGACCTCGCTGCTGGCGATGGTCGACGCCTCCACCGGCGGCAAGACCGGCATCAACACCAAGGTCGGCAAGAACCTGGTCGGCTCGTTCTATACGCCGGCCGGCGTGCTGGCCGATATGACCACGCTGGGTTCGCTGCCCAACGACATCTTCATCGAGGGGCTCGGCGAAGTCGCCAAATCCGGATTCATCTCCGACCCGGAGATCCTGCGCATCCTCGAGGAGCATGCGGCCGAGCTGCGCGCCTTCGACGGCGCCTCGCTGCTCGGCTCCGATCTTGAGGACGTGGTGGCCGAGCTCATCGAGCGCACGGTGCGCGTCAAGGCCCGGCACGTCTCTGCCGATCTCAAGGAGGCCGGCCTGCGCGAGTTCCTCAACTACGGGCACACCATGGGCCACGCGATCGAGAAGCTCGAGCATTTCCGCTGGCGCCATGGCAATGCGGTGGCCGTCGGCATGGTCTATGCGGCCGAGCTGGCGCACCTGTGCGGTTACATCGACGCCGATCTGGTGGACTACCACCGTTCGCTGCTCGCCTCGCTCGGCCTGCCGACCTCGTGGGACGGCGGCTCGTTCGAGGACGTGCTCGCCCTGATGCACCGCGACAAGAAGGCGCGCGGCAACACGCTGCGCTTCGTGGTGCTCGATTCGATCGGCCACCCGGTGCATTTGGACAACCCGCCGGCCGAGGCCGTCGAGGAGGCCTTCCGCCGCATCCGGCCGGGCCGGTGACGGGCAGGCGGCAGGTCGGCAGGCAATCTTAAGAACCAGTAGCAAGGAGCGTCATCATGACCATCAAAGTCATCGTCGTCAACGGACCGAACCTCGGGCGCCTTGGTGTGCGCCAGCCCGATGTGTACGGGCGGCAGGACCTTGCCGAGCTGCGCCGGCTGTGCACCGCGTGGGGCGCCGAGCTCGGGCTCGACGTGGAGGTGCGCCAGACCGACGACGAGGCCGAGATCATCGGATGGATGCATCAGGCCGTCGACGAGAAGACCCCGGTGGTGATGAACCCGGCCGCCTTCACGCACTATTCGTACGGGTTGGCCGACGCCGCCCACATGATCGGCGACGCGGGGCTGCCGCTGATGGAGGTGCACATCTCCAACCCCTCCGCTCGCGACGAGTTCCGCAAGCGCTCGGTCATCAGCCCGGTCGCCACCGGCACCATCACCGGCCTCGGCTTCTACGGCTACAAGCTCGCCCTGGAAGCCATCGCCCATCTGCTCGCCGCCTGATCCGCTGCTGCTGCGTCTGCCTGCTCCCGGGTTTTACACGCCAGAACCCCTTTTGGCGTGTAAAACCCGGGAGTTGCCGTATGGGACTCCCGATTCTTACACGCTAATGGGGCCGTTCGCGTGTAGAACCCGGGAATAGGCGGGCGGCGGTCCCGGGTTTTACACGCAAAAAGAGGTTTTGGCGTGTAAAAGTAGGGAGTATTCCGTGCTACCACGGTCGGGCGTACTGGGGGATTCCGGCCTGGACCAGCTTGTTCGCCAAAGGCTGGCGTCTGACGGCATCCTCATAATCGAAACGCACTATCGCCGTGACGCCCCATGCCATAAGATCCCGTTCCCGCTGGGTTTGCTGATGTACCACGGATTTGATCGATTGCCGGTCGGTCATCGTCGGATCGACATATTTGCGCAGACCGTCATATTCCGCCACGATGATGCGGCCATCGGGGAACGACCATGTGAAGTCGGCGCGGTACCAGTGGCGCGGATCCCGCGGGTCCGTGAACACGCGCTGCAATGCCGGGACCGGGAACCCCTCCTCGATCATGATCGCCCGGGCAAGGGATTCGCCCCCATTGTCGCTGAGCGGGTTGGCGTATCGCATGATGCGCTCCACCGGCGTGCGGTCGCGGCGGCAACGCAGCGATCCGATTCGCTCCAGCAGATCCGGATGCATGGATAACGCCGAATCGGCGATGGGCAGCGCATGATGGAATGATAGGAAACGCGCGCAGTCCAGCACGGTGCGTGCCGGCGACGTGACGGCCAGACTCTGCACGATCAGTGCCTGATCGTCCGTCATGTAGATGCGATTGACGCCATATTTGTTGCGGCCGGATTGGGCATGCCTGCTCACGATGAATACGCCGTCCTCGTGAATGGACCACTGATGTTCGAACCCGTGGATGGCCGCCGCGGTCGGTCCGGCGAACACCCATTGCGGATGCCGGCCCGCCAATGACCGGGCGATATGAACGATTCTCTCGCTGGCGACGAGCTGGTTCCAATACTCGGTGCAAATGAACAGGCCCGGGAACGGTTTGGTCATCTCCCCGACCGCGGCGCGTCGGCGCAGCGCGCGATCCTCCGCCGGGCTGGATGGCGCGATGCATCGCCGTCCCCGTCGCGCTTCGGTCGCAAGCCGATTGATGGAATCGTTGGTTCTCATGCCCAGACCATACCGCCTTGAACCATTGCATCGACGGTTTTCCGGGCGTTGTGGACGCAGGGAAGCCCCTTCGGCGTGTTGTGGATAACCCGGCTGAGAAGTTCGGGATGACTGGGACTTGCTTGGTGACAAATAATAGGTGTGGGCGAAAAGTTTGACGCGACGAACTAATGACGGTGGGATATGGATATCAGCGATTCGTGGGATGATATTGATGTGACGTGGAATTACCATCCCGGCCGGGGCCTGTGGATGGTGCTTGAGCGGTAGAAGGAGAACGGGCCATGCGAGGAGCGAAGAGGCTGCCTCCGAGCGAGGACGGGGCAAGCGCCCGGCACCGGGCGCCGCATCACCGGCGGGCGGATACGCCGTCATCCGGCACATCATCCGGCGTGCTATCCGGCGCACCATCCGGCAAGACCGCCTCCGCCAGAGCCCTTGCCGTGCTTCGCGCCGTCATGCCGTGGATCGTGCTGGCGGTCACGTTGCTGGGCGGCATCGGCTATATGGCGGTCACCGCGCCCGGGCACATCCCCGACGTATGGTCGCATGTTTACCGTGTCGACGGCATCCTCAACGGCGATGTGCTCGCCCGCCCGGTGCAGGCGATGAGCCGTCTGCACGGCGGCGACGGCAGCGGCAACGTTGGCGGCCGCGTGGACTGGCAATGGATCGAATACTCCGAGACGCATTATGACGGCTACGATCCCAACGCGGTGCTGGTCGATACCATCACGGCGTCGGACGACGCCGGCGCGGATGTGCCGTACAACAACACCGCCACCAACACTCCCGCCGTCTACCTGCCGCAACTGACAGGATTCGCGGTAGGCAAGGCGTTGGGGCTGGACGCGGGAATCACCTACCATCTCGCGGAGGCGATCATGCTGGTCGTCTACGCGGCCTGCACGGCGGGCGCGGTCGCCCTGTTGCCGCGATGGCGCATTCTGGTCGGTCTGGTCATGCTGTGCCCGCTGGTCACCCATCGCTATTCGTTTGCGATCTCCGCCGATAGCCTGACTCAGGCGTTGGCGTTCCTGCTGTCCTGCATGGTGTTCCGTACGATGTACCGACGGGTTGGAAAGGGCTATTGCGCCGCATTGGCGGGCGTATGCCTGATGCTGGCGATGTGCAAGCTCACCTATGCGCCGTTGATGCTGCTGGCGCTCGCCGTGCCGTGGCTCCAGCGGGGCGTTGGCGTATCGCCGTTCGGCGCATCCCCATCCGGTGCGTCCCCGTCCGCCGCCGTCCCGGTCTGGCGCGATCCCCGATTGTGGATCGGCGTGGCCGGCAATGCCGTATCGGCCGCGTGGCTGATGTTCTGGATGTCTGTGACCGGCTGGTTCGTCACCACGCCGATGCTGGTGCCATATGAGGAGATGATCGCGCGCCGCCATGCGTTGCTCGCCGATCCCGCAACCATGATTGCCGTGGTCAAGGCGATCGCGCTGAGCATCGTCACCGGCCGGTCCAACATGGGCAACCGGCCCGATTCCGTGGTGATCCGGTGCTGCTGGATCGCCATCGCCGGCATGGCGATCGTCCTGGCAGCCGCCACCGCACGCCGTGTGCTGCGACCGGTTCATGCGGCGTTCTGGTGGTTCGCGGCGGTGCTGATCGTCGGCATCATGCTGCTGACGTATCTGGCGCTGTGGCTGCAGTATACGCCGGCAGAATCCCCGATGATCGACGGCATGCAGCATCGCTACTTCCTGCCGTTGGCCGTGCTGGGCGTGCTGTGCGGCGCCGAGGCCGTCAGCGCGCTTCGCCGTCCGGCTATGCCGCAGCGCAGCCCGGCACCCGCACGCTGACAGACCGTTGCGGCAGGCGCCTTCGCTGTTGCGGAATACCGTTATCGGTAACACGCCGAGTCATATGCGAATGATAGAGTGAAATTCCATGGTTAGAAGAACACATGGCAATGCTCAAGAACACGTCACCAAACATATTTTCGTCACCGGCGGCGTTGTCTCCTCACTCGGTAAGGGCCTGACCGCATCCTCACTTGGCCGCTTGCTGCGCAGCCGTGGCATCCACGTCCTGCAGCAGAAACTCGATCCGTACATCAACGTCGACCCGGGCACGATGAACCCGTTCCAGCACGGCGAGGTCTACGTGACCGAGGACGGCGCCGAAACCGATCTCGACATCGGCCACTACGAGCGCTTCCTCGATGTCTTCCTGAGCCAGAAGGCCAACGTCACCACCGGCCAGATCTACCAGGAGGTGCTGCGCAAGGAGCGCGCCGGCGAATACCTCGGCCAGTGCGTGCAGGTCATCCCGCACATCACCAACGAGATCAAGTCGCGCATGCGCGCCCAGGCGTCCGACGACGTCGATGTGATCATCACCGAGATCGGCGGCACGGTCGGCGACATCGAGTCCCAGCCGTTCCTTGAGGCCGCGCGCGAGGTGCGCCGCGACCTCGGCCCGGAGAACTGCATGTTCGTGCACGTCTCGCTGGTGCCGTACATCTCCGCCGCCCACGAGCTCAAGACCAAGCCGACCCAGCACTCCGTGATGATGCTGCGCCAGCTCGGCATTTCGCCCGACGCGCTCGTGCTGCGCTCCGACCGCCCGCTCAACCAGTCCATCAAGGACAAGATCTCGCTCATGTGCGACGTCGACGCGGAGGGCGTGGTCAACTGCGTGGACGCGCCGAGCATCTACGACGTGCCGAAGATCCTGTTCGACGAGGGCCTCGACGCCTACGTGGTGCGCGAGCTCGGTCTGCCGTTCCACGACGTCGATTGGGACGAGTGGGCCGATCTGCTGGAGCGCGTGCACCACCCCAAGCACGAGGTCAACATCGCGATCGTCGGCAAGTACATCGACCTGCCGGACGCCTACCTGTCCGTCACCGAGGCCATCAAGGCCGGCGGTTTCGCCAACTGGGCGAAGGCCAACGTCAAGTGGGTCGCGGCCGACAAGTGCGAGACGCAGGAAGGCGCTGCCGCCGCGCTCGACCAGGTCGACGGCATCGTGATCCCCGGCGGCTTCGGCATCCGCGGCATCGACGGCAAGATCGGCGCCCTGAAGTTCGCCCGCGAGAACAAGCTGCCGGCCCTTGGCCTGTGCCTCGGCCTGCAGTCCATGGTCATCGAGTACTCGCGCGACGTGCTTGGCATCGAGGACGCGAATTCCTCCGAGTTCGAGCCCGACTGCGCCAACCCGGTCATCGCCACGATGGAGGAGCAGAAGGACATCGTCGCCGGCCACGGCGATATGGGCCACACCATGCGCCTCGGCTCCTACCCGGCCGAACTCGAGGAGGGTTCGATCGTCGCCGAGCTGTACGGCACCACGCATGTCACCGAGCGCCATCGCCACCGTTACGAGGTGAACGTGGCCTACAAGGACCGCCTGCGCGAGGCCGGTCTGCGCATCTCCGGCCAGAGCCCGGACGGCGAGCTTACCGAGTTCGTCGAGCTGCCGCGCGAGGTGCATCCGTTCTACGTGGCCACGCAGGCCCACCCGGAGTTCAAGTCCCGCCCGACCAAGCCGCACCCGCTGTTCGCCGGTCTGGTCAAGGCCGCGCTGGATCACCAGCAGGCCCGCTGACGCGGCCTTGAGGGGCTGATCGCAGGAACTGAACGCATATGCACAAGGGGGCGCACCGACCGATGTCGGTGCGCCCCCTTGCATATCTGATCCGCGTCGCCCCGCTCGTTCGGCGGCTAGTGGTCCATCTCGCAAATGGTTGAGTGGTTGATCCTCCCGCTGGCGGGAGGTGGCGCGTAGCGTCGGAGGGTGGTTGGACGCTTGACGTCACAATGGTTTTGACCACCCCCCAGTCGGCTACGCCGACAGCCCCCGCTAGCGGGGGCGCGAACCATTTCATTATTTGCGAAACAGACCACTAGGTTCAACGTGGCTTGTGTCCCGCAGCTACGCCGCCCCGCCCAGCGCCATGCCGATGCCGTACAGCGCCACGATGTGCGCGGGGTAGAACGCATAGAAGAACCACTTCACGCCCGGGCCCCGCCGGCGATTGTACAGCAGCATAAGCGGCAGCGCGAACACCATCATCCACTGGTAATTCACCGTCAGCGCGGAGCCTCCCACGCTCATGAAGTCGATGCTCAGCAGCCTGAGGACCTTGTCCATCAGGAAGATTCCCTGGACGCCGAACGCCAGATTCGCATGGTGTTCGAGCCCGAGGACCACGCGCGCCCCGATCGGCGACAACGCCAGTGCGAACAGCAGATTGAGCCCGAGGTACACGGCGGACAGCCTGATCCGGTTCTCGCGCACCGCCCACATCGACACGCCCAGCACCACATAGAACAAGCCGCCCGACAGCCCGACGACGGTGTCGCTTGCGGCCACGATGACGGCCGACGCCATGGACGGCAGCTGGAGCGGCGATATCACGTACCAGAATATCGGGATCACCACCAGCTGATAGGCGGCATACAGCGCGATGTTGCGCAGCCGGTCCCGAGCGGAATCCGCGGACAGCAACGTGATGATCAGCGCGATCTGGAACAGGCAGGTGAATATGTTGTTGGGAATGTTGAGCGCGCCCTGCACGAACGCCATCAGTACGCCGGCGGCGTACAGGCGGGTCAGGTACCGCTTGCGGTCGTGCGTGAACTCGCAGCTCCACCCGATCAGAAAGATGAACAGGGGACTGGACAGTCGGCCGATCCAGTGCATCCACAGCGGCATGCCCGGAATGAACGTGGCGATGTGGTCCACGACCATGCAACAGCACGCCACCACCTTCAAGGTAAACGAGGTCATGTGCCTCTCCGCGTAATGCCATGCGCCCATATCGGCTCCTTCGTCGATGTCGGTTAGGTAATGGGGCCATGCTATCTCGTTGCGCAAACGGGCATCATCCAAAAGATGATGCCCGGGCGGTGTACGCCGTGGCCGCGCACGGCGCCCGGTTCAGGCCGGTTCGTGCAGCGGGATGACGGCGCGCAGCGTCCACAGCCGGTCGTCGAGGGAAGTGACGAGCGTTCCGCCCAGAAGCGCTATGCGCTGCCGATGCAGCGTGAGTCCTTTGCCCGGATGGGACTGTATATGCCTGTCATCGGTCTCATTGCATTGCACGATGCTGATCCGATCGCCTTCGACGGTGACGGAAGCGTAGTATGCGTCTTCTTCGCCGGTGCCGCCGGTACCGTGTATGAGGATGTTCATGTACATATGATCGAGAAAATCCTTGATTTCACGGAGCGTGTCCGCGCTGATCCGTTCGACGGGCATGTTCCGCCCTCCGGCCAGATCGGTCCTGCCTTGCATATGCATCGATGACAGGTATCGTTCGTTCCCGTCTATCACCCACCGCAGCGCATCATGCAACGACCCGCGGATTTCCTCGTTTTCCGCGGCGTCGATCGCGGCATCGCCATCCACGACGTCGATGATCTCCCGTACCTGATCCAACGTCGATTGCGCCAGAGCATGCACGGATGACAGACTCCGGTGTCCGGCATCCGTCGTCGGCTCCCGGATTAGTTGTCCGTATAAAGCATGATGAGTGTCAGCTCGCGTGCCGTTGAATCGTGGAGCCTGCTGGCCAGAACAAGATTGCGCCGAAGTCGGTCTCGATCATCTTTCAACCGTTTCGTTTCCTGAATTTCCTTCTCTAATCGTTCCTTGTATTTATGCTCGGAGACGGCTAGTCCTACAGTGATGGCAGCGATATATGTGCACATAACCGTGGCAAGTCCATTGACCGTCCATTGGGAATTCTCAAGCATTTGGACGTCGTAGTACCTGATGATCACATCCGCAAGGGCGAGAACAAGAGCAGGTACGGTTAGTCCCTGATACGATAACAACCCCAATGAAAGCCAGACTGTCCATATCATCGATGAAAAGTAAACGTTCGGCAATATCCCTGTCACGATGCACAGCGCAAGGATCCCCACGCTGCACGGCACGACGCTCCAATACAGGCCGGCCGTCAGGGCCAGCTGCACGATGCTTGCGGCGACGGTGATCATCGTGCGGTCGGGAATCGCGAAGTATTCGATGACCGTGAGCGTCTCGGCCAGCGCGATGGCCACCGCCACGCCCGGTTGCCGCACCCGGCGCCACGGCGACGCCGTTTTCGATCCGCCCGGCGCGTTCATGGCAGTCTCCTCAGCTCGCTCCATGCCATGATCGCCTGCAGCTTGCCGCGCACGCCCAATTTCGTGATGGCATGGCGCACATGCGTCTTGACCGTGGATTCGCTCAACCCCATCCGGTCTGCGACCTCCCGTGCGGTAAGCCCCCTGACGGTCCAGTCCATGACCTCGGCCTCCCGCGCGGACAACGGATGGGTACGTCCCTGCGCCCGCGCGAGTCCGTACGCTCGGGCGGGGGAGGGAAACCCGTCCTGCGCATACGGCTCTCCGGCCGCGCAGGCCGCCAGGCAGCGCCGCAATCCGGCCATATCGGCCTTGTCCAGCAGGGCCTGCGCTCCCGAACGCCGTGCGGCGTCCCGGTAGTGGCGCAGCGAATGGCAGGTGATCGCCAGCAGGACGATGCTGTCGGAGCAGAGGCGGATCCGCGCGCAGGTCGCCGCGCCGTCAACGCCGTCAACGCCCATGTCCACCAGCACCACGTCGGGGCGGGTGCGCGAGTCGACGCACCGATCCACCGCCTTGTCGCCGGAGCGTACGGCCCAGACCACCGCCATGCCGTGCTCCGCGCGCCAGCCGTTCGCCAAGGCGTGCAACGCCGCCAACGTCAACGGGTCGTCGTCGACCAGACCCAGGCGCATATACCGTGACGCATTCATGGGAAATCACTTCTCTCGGTGGCGCCCCTCCGTTGGAGCGCTCCTTGCACCCCATGATAGGGGAGATCGACCCCCGACCGGCCGGCGGGGCGCCGGCAAGTGTGAATTAAATCACATACGCCTCCGGGTGGCCGAGCGGCCCCGATTCGAGGATGTTCATGGCCATGTAGCATAATAGACCTTGTTGTATCAAAGACGACGGCCCCGATGGAGCCGTCGTCGGAACGAGAGAATGCACGAGAGCTTGTATGAGTGAACGTAACGAGCAATTCAGGGGCACGTTCGACGCGAGCGCGTCGCGGCCCGTGTCGGGTGGATTCGCGGACGGCGAGGCCACCGCGGTGTTCAGCCCGCTGGACATGGACGCCTTCGCGGTGCCCGAGGAGACGGGCGCGCGCAAGCGCCGTCTGGTCTGGCCGTGGATCGTCGTCGGCATCGTCGCCCTGCTCGCCGCCTGCGCCGGCGGCGGCTTCTGGTTCTTCCAGTCGCACGCGCTGCCCGGCGTCACGCTGTGGGGGCATTCGGTGACCGGCAAGACCTACGACCAGATCGTCTCCACCATCAACGATTCCGTGTCGGGCACCAAGGTGCCGGTCTCCTACAACGGCAAAACCGTCGACGTCACGCTCGACGACCTCGGCCTGAGCGTCGACGCCAGCACCATCGCCAACGAGGCGTCGAACGCCAAGCGCGACGGCGCATGGTGGCAGCGCTACGCCTTCTGGGTCAAGCATGACGTCACCACCGAGCCGGCCAACCCGAAGGCCGCGGACTCGTCGAAGCTCAGCCAGAAGCTGTCCATCGACGAGGTCGCGCCCGTCGACGCCGCGGTGCAGCTCAGCGCCGACCAGAACGGCTTCGACGTGGTCGCCGGCCAGCAGGGGCAGGGCGCGGACGCCGAGCCCGTCGCCAAGGCGGCCGTCGCGCGTATCGAGTCGCTGGGCACGAGCCCGGCGTCCACCGTGACCGTCGAGCTGCAGGCGACCGATCCGGCCGTGACCGACGACATCGCCAATCAGGCGAAGGCCACGCTGGACTCGCTGGCGCAGAATCCGGTCACCATCAAGATCGGCGACCACCAGATCGCGGCGATCGACGCCCCCGCGCTGGCCGCCTCGACGACCATCAACGCGAACGAGAACGCCAAGCTCTCCGGCAACGAGACCCGCAACGGCTATGTCGTGTTCGACGCCGACAAGCTGCAGCAGTACTACGACAACACGATCAAGGCCAATCTGTCCACCGGCCGCGAGGACCGCGAGGTGATCGTCAACGGCGTCGGCGACGAGCTGCAGGTCATCAAGGAGGGCCATGACGGCGTGACCGTGGCCGCGGGGGCCGACGCGAACGTCGGCAAGGACGTGGTCGAGGCTCTGGCCAAGGGCAGCGGCTCGGTGAGCGTGGAAGGCACCGTCGACCCGATGCAGACCAAGTCCACCAAGCGGAACGTGGTCATCGACCTGTCCGACCACACCGTGACCGCTTACGAGAACGACAAGGCCATCATGACCTTCAACGCGGGCATCGGCCGCGGCAACGATCCCAAGACCGGCGAATGCACGGGCGACCTGTGCACGCCGACCTATTGCGATCCGAACGTCTACGACAACTGCACGCCGAACGGCGACTTCAAGATCTGGCTCAAGTACCTGAGCCAGGACATGACCGGCAACCTGACGCTGAGCGACGGCAGCAACGAGAGCTGGGACGCGAAGAACGTCGGCTTCGTCAACTACTTCTCGAAGACCGGCTGCGCGATCCACCGCATCACCACGACCATGAACAACTCGCAGCTGGTCGGCGGCGGCGGGGCGTCCTCCCACGGATGCGTCGGCATCGGCTGGGACGTCGCGCAGCAGTTCTACAACTGGTGCCTGATGGGCACCACCGTGCACGTGCAGCCCTAGGCCGGGCGCGCACGCACCCACGCATCGCATTCGCAGAGGGATCCCGTCATGCAGACGGGGTCCCTCTGCTTGTGTTCGCCGGTCCGCCCGTTCAGGCGCCGGCGGACCGGAACGGGGGAGGCTCTCAGGTGTGGGGTATGTCATATCAGCGCATAGCCAATATGCAGTGTCGGGGTTAGTGTTTGGCCTAGAGTTCTGTTAGGTTTGCGTAAGAACGTTCAATTGATTGGAGGCAGCGTACGGTGAGCGAAAACCAAGCGCCAAATGCCGCGGCTGACGTGGAGATGAGCCAGTACGTGGCTGATCGCGCCCGCGTCAACGAGGAGAAAATCAAACAGGATGACGAGATCATCCAGCAGTTCGGCGACTACAGCTACGGATGGCACGATTCCGATGCCGCCGGCGAGGCGGCGAAGCGAGGCATCGACGAGAACGTCGTGCGCTCCATCAGCGCCGACAAGGGCGAGCCGCAGTGGATGCTCGACATGCGCCTGCGCGGGTTCAAGGCGTTCCTGGACAAGCCGATGCCCGATTGGGGCGTGGACCTCAGCGGCTTCAACGCCGACGACTTCAAATACTACGTCAAGCCGATCGAGAAGCAGGCCAAGACGTGGGAGGAACTGCCCGACGACATCCGCAACACCTATGACCGCCTGGGCATCCCCGAGGCGGAGAAGAGCCGCCTCGTCTCCGGCGTGGCCGCCCAGTACGAGTCCGAGGTCATCTACAACTCCATCCAGAAGGATCTCGCCGATCAGGGCGTGATCTTCGTCGACACCGACACCGCCGTGCGCGAATACCCCGATCTGGTGCGCAAGTACTTCGGCACCGTCGTCTCCCCGGAGGACAACAAGTTCGGCGCGCTCAACACCGCCGCGTGGTCCGGCGGCTCGTTCGTGTACGTGCCGAAGGGCGTGCACGTCGACATCCCGCTGCAGGCCTACTTCCGCATCAACACGCCGGCCATGGGCCAGTTCGAGCGCACGCTGATCATTGCGGACGAGGGCTCCTACGTGCACTACGTCGAGGGCTGCACCGCCCCGATCTGGTCCGAGGACTCGCTGCACGCGGCCATCGTCGAGATCATCGTCGAGAAGCACGCCCGCGTGCGCTACACCACCGTGCAGAACTGGTCGAACAACGTGTACAACCTCGTCACCCAGCGCGCCTACGTGCGCGAGGGCGGCACGATGGAATGGGTCGACGGCAACATCGGGTCCAAGGCTACGATGAAGTACCCGGCCTGCATCCTCGCCGAGCCGTACGCCACCGCGTCGACCATGTCCCTCGGCTTCGCCGGCAAGGGCCAGTATCAGGACACCGGCGCGAAGATGATCCATCTCGCCCCGCACACCAGCTCCACGATCGTCGCCAAGTCGATCTCGCGCGGCGGCGGGCGCTCCGCGTACCGCGGCCTGGTCAAGATCGTCGACGGCGCCGAAGGCTCCTCGAACTCCACCGTGTGCGACGCGCTGCTCGTCGACGACTTCAGCCGCTCCGACACGTACCCGCATGTGGACGTGCGCGAGGATGACGTCACCATGGCGCACGAGGCCACCGTCTCCAAGGTCTCCGAGGACCAGCTCTTCTACCTGATGAGCCGCGGCCTCGAGGAGAAGGAGGCCATGGGCATGATCGTGCGCGGCTTCGTCGAGCCGATCAGCCGCGAGCTGCCGATGGAGTACGCGCTCGAACTGAACCGTTTGGTCGAACTGCAGATGGAAGGATCGGTGGGCTGATTCCCATGGCATCGAACGAAACTGAACTCAATATCCCCGTCGCGGACCCGAACGATCCGTACGCGATCCCGGCGGCCATGCCGTCGAGCGCCGACCGCGCGCCGCGTTCCTTCGAGGTCTCCGCGTTCCCGCAGCCCGACCGCAAGCAGGAGGAGTGGCGCTATACGCCGCTCGAGCGCATCGAGGAATTCTTCGACGTGTTCAAGCCGAGCGGCGAGACCGCGATCGTGGTCTCCAACGTCGACGGCACGCCCGTCGACCCGGAGCGGGTGGCCGTCAGCCAGAAGCGGCTCGGCGAAGGCGGATCGGGTACCGTGTCCAAGCCGAACGACCGCGTCTCGGCCGTCGAATGGAACTCCGGCCACACCGCCACCATCGTCGAACTGAACGGCGAGCTGGACCAGCCCGTGCTGATCCGCGTGGTCGGCGGAGGCATGGACCTCGACGCCCTCCATCTGGTGATCATCGCCGACGACGGCACGCACGCCGACGTGGTCGTCGAGCACAACGGCAAGGCGCGTCTGGCCGAAGGCGTGGAGATCACCACCGGCCGGGACTCGCACGTCTCCGCCACGTTCGTCCAGGAATGGGACAAGGAATCCAAGCACGTCGGCAACCACCGCATCCACGTCGGCGAGGGCGCGTCCCTGCGCCACTCCGTCGTCACGCTCAGCGGCAGCATCGTGCGCATCCGCATGGACCAGGACTTCGGCGGCCCGCAGGGCAATCTCAACATGCTCGGCATCTACTTCGTGGATCCGGGCGAGCACATCGAGCATCGCACGATGGTGGTGCACAACCACCCCGAGTGCAAGTCCAGGGTGGTCTACAAGGGCGCGCTCGACGGCAAGGACGCGCACTCCACATGGGTCGGCAACGCGCTGATCGAGCCGACGGCCCCCGGCACCGACTCCTACGAGCTCAACCGCAATCTGGTGCTGACCCCGGGCGCGATCGCCGATTCCGAACCGAATCTGGAGATCGAGAACGGCAACATCATCGGCGCCGGCCACGCCAGCTCCGTCGGCCGATTCGACGACGAGGAGCTGTTCTACCTGCAGTCCCGCGGCATCCCCGAGACCGAGGCGCGCAAGCTCGTGGTGCGCGGCTTCTTCGGCGAGCTCGTCGAGGAGATCGGCGTGCCGGCCATCGCGCAGCACCTCATGGACGTGATCGACCGCCGTCTGGCCCGTGGCGAGGACGCGGCCATGCAGGCGGTTCTGGAAGACAAGTAAACGCATACGAGAATAATTCGAGGAGAATCCATGTCCACTCTGGAAATCAAGGACCTTTACGCCTCGGTCGAAACCAAGGAGGGTCGCAAGCAGATCCTCAAGGGCGTGAACCTGACCGTCAACTCCGGCGAGACGCACGCCATCATGGGCCCCAACGGCTCCGGCAAGTCCACGCTCGCCTACACGCTGGCCGGGCACCCCAAGTACGAGGTCGATTCGGGCGAAGTGCTGCTCGACGGCGTCGACATCCTCAAGCAGACCCCCGACGAGCGCGCCAAGGAGGGCCTGTTCCTCGCCATGCAGTACCCGGTCGAGGTGCCGGGCGTGTCGATGACCAACTTCCTGCGCACCGCGAAGACGGAGGTCGACGGCAAGGCGCCGGCCATCCGCACGTGGACCAAGGAGCTGTCCGAGGCGATGAAGCGCCTGCGCATGGACCCGAAGTTCGCGACCCGCTCCGTCAACGAGGGCTTCTCCGGCGGCGAGAAGAAGCGCGCTGAGGTGCTGCAGCTCGAGCTGCTCAAGCCCAAGTTCGCGATCCTCGACGAGACCGACTCCGGCCTTGACGTCGACGCGCTGCGCATCGTCTCCGAAGGCGTGAACCGCGCCAAGGAAGCCAACGATTTCGGCATCCTCATGGTCACGCACTACACGCGCATCCTCAAGTACATCAAGCCGGACATCGTGCACGTCTTCGCCGACGGCCACTTCGTCAAGACCGGCGGCCCGGAGCTGGCCGACGAGCTGGAGGAGAACGGCTACGACCAGTACCTGCCCGAAGGGTCCGATTCCGAGTCGGCGCTGGCCTGAGCGCGCCCTGCCACGGCAGGGACCGGTCAAGTCGGTCAGGTCAAGTCAGTCCGGTCAAGTCAATCAAGAGGGGAATATGACGGATTTCAAGGCGATTCGGGCGCAGTTCCCGATTCTGGATCAGCAGATACACGGGCATCCGCTCGTGTATCTGGACTCCGCGGCGACCTCGCAGAAGCCGCAGTGCGTGATCGATGCGGAAGCCGAGTTCTACCGCACGATCAACGCCGGCGTGCACCGTGGGGCGCATGAGCTGGCGGCGCGCTCGACCACGGCTTTCGAGGATGCGCGCGCCAAGGTTGCGAGACTGGTCGGCGCCAACGCCGCGGAAGGCGAGGAGGAGATCGTGGTGACCGCCGGTGCGACCGCCGGCCTGAACCTGCTCGCCACCGCCTTCGGCAATGCGAGCCTCGGCCGCGGGGGAGAGGCCGCCAAGCGCTTCGCGCTGAAGCCCGGCGACGAGATCGTGGTCTCCAAGGCCGAGCACCATTCGGTGCTGCTGCCGTTCCAGGAGCTGGCGTACCGCACCGGGGCCACGCTCAAGTGGTTCGACCTGACCGAGGACGGGCGCATCCGCTCCGACACCGCCGGCGAGGTGATCACCGAGCGCACCAAGGTCGTGGCGATCACGCATGTGGGCAACACCACCGGCGCGATCACCGACATCGCCTCGATCGTGCGCCGCGCGCACGAGGTCGGCGCCGTGTTCGTGCTCGACGCCTGTCAGTCGGTGCCCCATCTGGCCGTCGACTTCCACGCGCTGGACGTGGACTTCGCGGCCTGGAGCGCGCACAAGATGTACGGCCCGACCGGCGTCGGGTTCCTGTACGGCAAGCGCGAGATGCTGGAGGCCCTGCCGCCGGCGAACTTCGGCGGTTCTATGGTCGAGCTGGCGTGGATGGACCAGCCGGCCCAGTACATGGAGCCTCCGGCGCGCTTCGAGGCCGGCACGCAGCCGGTCGCGCAGGTCGTGGCGGCCGGGGTCGCCGCCGAGTGGATGATGGGCGTCGGCATGGCGAACATCGAGGCCCACGAGCGCACGATCGCCGCGGAGCTGCTCAAGCTCGGCGACATCGACGGCGTGCGCATCCTCGGACCGCGCGAGAACGTGAACCGCATCGGCACCGTCGCCTTCGACGTGGCCGGCGTGCACCCGCACGACGTCGGCCAGTTCATCGACGCGCAGGGCATCGCCATCCGCGTCGGTCACCATTGCGCCCAGCCGGTGCACCGCCACTTCGGTCTGTACGCCTCCAACCGCGCGTCGAGCGGCGTGTACAACAGCGTCGACGATGCGCGCGCGCTGGTCGAGGCCGTGGCCAAGGTGAGGCCGTTCTTCAAGGCGTGATGCGTGATCCCGCTTCGGAGCGGGATGTGGCACGGTACGCCGCGGCGGCTCGGGCGGTGGCATCTTGGGCTGCGGTGTTTTGAGCGGTCCCCGGCGTACCATATTGCACATATTCGTATGTTGCGCACATTGCAGTTGTGCGCATTCATCCACCGCACGCAGGCGGAGGGGAAAGGTGAGCATGAGTGATTTTGGCATAAGCGGCGACGGCCTCGAGCAGATGTACCAGGAGGTGATTCTCGAAGCCGCCCGCGATCCGCACGGCAAGGAGACCTTCGCCCCTGATCTGGCTTCGGAGCAGGCCTCCGGAGCCGGGAAGAGCACGATGCGCGCCAGCCACGAGTACTGCACGCCGGGCGAATCCCACCAGTTCAACCCGACCTGCGGCGACGAGGCCACCGTACATGCCGAAGTGTCCGATGCCGAGCCGCATCGCATCGAGCGGCTGGTGTGGGACGGCCACGGCTGTTCGATCTCGCAGGCCAGCCTGTCGGTGATGGTTGATCTGGTCGCCGGCAGGACCGTCGACGAGGCGATGGATCTGTTCCGCGACTTCCACGAGCTCATGGAATCGCGCGGCGCCGGTCTGAACGACGACGCCAAGGAGGAACAGCTGGGCGACGCCGTGGTGTTCCAGGGCGTGTCCAAATACCCGATGCGCATCAAATGCGCGCTGCTCGGCTGGGAGGGCATGCGCGACGCCGTGGCCAAGGCCTTGGCCGCGAAGCCGCAGCGGTAAGCAGCAGCAACTTTGGCTCCCCTCTCTGAGGGGAGCTGTCGGCGCGGCCGACTGAGGGGAGGAAACGCATCGGTCTTACATCAGTCGTCTGCGAGAATGCTCACCTCAGTCACTTCGTGACAGCTCCCCTCAGCGAGGGGAGCCGGAAACACCGACAACCTATAACGTAGGACACCACCAACCCACCCACAACGTTTGGAGAGATATGAGTGACAATCTGGTTCCCGAGCCCGAATCCTCGGTGTTCGATACCGTGAACAAGGTGCTGGGCGACGAGGAGGCCGCTCGCCGCGTGATGGCGAACCCGAATCTGGTCGCCGTCGCCAACGGGCCTTCCGACCAGCACGCGCACGGCGACGGCGCATGCGCATGCGGCGGTCATGGCGATGGCCAATGCTGCCAGTCCGGCGAGGACGACATCCCGCTCAAGGCGGTCGACGATATCGGCCGTGCCACCGCAGCCGACGTCAAGGAGGCCCTGCACCAGGTCATCGACCCGGAGCTCGGCATCGACGTCATCGATCTGGGCCTGGTCTACGGCATCGAGATCGACGAGCTGGGCCGTGCGATCATCACGATGACCCTGACCACGCCGGCCTGCCCGCTCACCGACCTCATCGAGGACGAGTGCGCGAGCACGCTCGCCGGTCTGGTCGAGGAATTCCGCATCGACTGGACGTGGCAGCCCCGCTGGACGACGGACAAGATCACGCCGGAAGGCCGCGAGCAGCTCGCCGCGCTGGGATTCAACTTCGACAACATGCCAAAGTACTGAGCGCATTCGGTATCAAGGCTCCCTCAGGGGAGCCTTTTTGTTATGGGTTTCTACATGATTTCCGTCATGCCGGAATGAGCCTCTTCCCGCCAATAGATGGTGCCTCAGCTATAGATCCACGGCGCGGTATTACTTCCACGGCGCGGTATTACTTCCACCGCGTGGTTTGGTGTTTTAGGGTTTTCGCGTCATTCCAACGTTTTTGCTTGCTGCGTGGTGGATGGTTTACCGCGCGGTGGGGAGTAATACCGCGTCGTGGATGGTTTACCGCGTGGTGGAGAGGTTGACGGGTGGCGGGTTCCGCGCTGTGGAGGTACTATCGCACGGGGAAATGCTATCACGCGATGGAAGAATGTGCCGCAACAATAACTTACCGCCATAAATAACTTACCGCCATACATGATTGAGGGGAGCACGGGCGGTACCCATGCTCCCCTCAATGAAGTGCATACGCGCGGCTAAAAAATCAGTCGTCCACGACGGTGCCCTTCGGCACCACGGTGATGCCGTCCGGCGTGACCGTGAAGCCACGGGCCAGATCGTGCTCGGTGTCGATGCCGACGGTCGAGTTCTCGGTCAGCACGACGTTCTTGTCGAGGATCGCCTTGTAGACGCGCGCGCGGCGGTTGATCGTCACGCCGTCGAACAGGATGGAGTCGACGACCTGCGCCCACGAGTGGATGTGCACGTTCGGCGAGAGCACGGAGTGGTGCACCTCGCCGCCGGAGACGATCACGCCGGGGGAGACGATCGAATCGGTCGCGTGGCCGAGGCGGTCGCGGCCGGCATGCACGAACTTGGCGGGCGGCAGCGTGCCGGAGTTCGTGTAGATCGGCCAAGCCTGGTTGTACAGGTTGAACTCGGGCACATAGGCGATCAGGTCCATGTGTGCATCGTAGAACTGCTTGAGCGTACCGACGTCGCGCCAGTAGGCGTGATCGGTCGGCGTGGCGCCGGGAATCACGTTCGAGTTGAAGTCGTAGACGCCGGCCTCGCCGCGGGAGGCGAAGTAGGGGGCGATGTCGCCTCCCATGTCGTGCTTGGTGTCCTCGGCCTTCTCGTCCTTGGCCAGCGCGTCGAACAGGGCGTCCGTGTTGGCCACGTAGTTGCCCATCGAGGCGAGGAAGGAGTTCGGATCGTCGGGCAGACCGGCCGCGTGCTCGGGCTTCTCCTGGAACTCGCGGATCTGGTTGGGGTGCTCCGGGTCCACGTCGATCACGCCGAACTGGTTCGACTGGCTGATCGGCTGGCGGATGCCGGCCACCGTGAACTCGGCGCCGGAGGCGATGTGCTGCTCGACCATCTGGCCGAAGTCCATGCGGTAGACGTGGTCGGCGCCGACGATGACCACGATGTCGGGCTGCACGTCCTCGATGATGTTGATCGTCTGGTAGATCGCGTCGGCGGAGCCGAGGTACCAGTGCTTGCCGAGGCGCTGCTGCGCGGGGACCGGGGAGACGTAGTTGCCCAGCAGCGAGGAGAAGCGCCACATCTGCGAGATGTGGCGGTCCAGCGAGTGGGACTTGTACTGGGTCAGCACGATGATGTGGCGGTAATCGGAATTCACCAGATTACTCAGCGGGAAATCGATCAGGCGGAATACTCCGCCGAACGGGACGGCGGGCTTCGCTCGATCGCGGGTCAACGGCATCAGGCGCGTTCCCTCACCGCCCGCTAGGACGATGGACAGAATCTTCTGCTTGTTCTTCGCCATGGATGCTCCTCTCTATGGTCACCAACAGCGTCTTGCGACACCGATACTTCCTGCGCCCCACGCATCCTTGCGTAGTTCGACACTACCTAATATTTGCACAAATTCGGCGACACGCAAGGCAGCGCGTGGGCGAGTCGGAAGTTTTACGATGACCGTTCGATGACCGCTCAGTGAAGTCTGGTTGAATAGAACGCCACGGCGCTCGATGCGGCGACATTGAGCGAATCGACGCCGTGGCTCATCGGGATCTTCACCGTCAGATCGGCGTTCGCGATCGTGTGGCGGCTTAGCCCGTCGCCCTCGGTACCGAAGATCAGCGCCAGCTTGTCGATGTGATCGGGCTCGTCCTGCGCATTGCCCAAGCGGCGGACCAGCTCGTCCAGGCTGATCGAGTCGTCGGTCAGGGCTATGGCGACCGTGGTGAAGCCGAGCCCATGCAGTTCCTCCAGCCCGTCGAACGGCCAGGCGTGGCGGGACTCCGTGCCGATGCGCGTCCACGGGATCTGGAACACCGTGCCCATCGACACGCGCGCCGCGCGCCGGTACAGCGGATCGCCGCAGGAGGGCGTCACCAGCACCGCATCCACGTCGAGCGCCGCCGCGGAACGCATGAGCGCGCCGACATTGGTATGGTCGACGATGTTCTCCATGATCGCGATGCGCCGGGCGCCGCGGCACACCTCGGCCACCGACGGCAGCGGCCAGCGGCGCATCGCCGACAGCGCGCCGCGGTGCAGCCGGTATCCGGTCAGCTGCCTGAGCTGCTCGGAGGAGGCCACGTAGACGGGGACACTCGGTCCCCAGTGCTCGTCGACGAAGGCGAAGGTGTCCGCCATGCCCTCGATCCAGGGCTCCTCGACCAGCAGGGAGATCGGTTCGCGGCCGGCCGCCAGCGCGCGGTCGATGACCTTCGGGGACTCGGCGATGAACAGGCCCTTGGCGGGCTCGAGGCGGTTGCGCAGCTGGATCTCGGTCAGGTTCGTGTACGCGGACACGCGCTCGTCGTCGATCGAATCGATGGTGATGAACCGCATGCGGCAGCCTTTCTCTCACGTCGCCGGCGGACGGATGCGAGCGCGGGCGAGCGGTCGGGGTCATGGGCGAACGGATGATGAATACAAGAAAACCCCGTGTTTCCACGGGGTTGTACTCGGTGTCCGGGATGGGACTTGAACCCACACGCCTGTATAAAATAGGCACTAGCACCTCAAGCTAGCGCGTCTACCATTCCGCCACCCGGACAGGTGCCGTTTGAGGCAACGAGTAGATACTTTACCATGACATCCCCGATCGTCAAATCGGTGTGTCGTCCCTGCGTGTCGCCTGTTGGCCGTAGGGGGTGTGTAGCCTAGAGGGCATGACGAATCCTTTGTTTCTTCTCGATCCATCGCGCGATGACGTGCCGGTGAACTGCGACGAGCTCAACACCGGGTGGAAGATCACGCTTCCCGCGGCGGTCAGGAGGCACGCCGTGCAGGCGATGCGCCTGTCGGAGGGCGACGAGCTGGACCTCTCCGACGGCGAGGGGCTGCGGATCCGTGCCGTGATCGCCGATGCGGACGCCGGGCTGGCCGAGGTCAGGGAGGTCGGCCGCGAGGCGCAGCCGGTCACCCGCCTCGCGCTGATCCAAGCGCTGGCGAAGACCGGGCATGACGAGCAGGCGATCGACGTGGCCACGCAGATCGGCGTCGACACGGTGATCCCGTGGCAGGCGGACCGCTCCATAGCCAAATGGAAGGCCGGGCGCACCGACCGCAAATGGCGGCAGGTGCTGACCGCTGCGACCGAGCAGTCGCGCCGCGCGTGGACGCCCCGCCTGGCCGACTGCGTCTCGAGCAAGCAGATCGTCGCCATCTGCCGGCGCGCGTGCGTGCACGGCGATCTGGTGATTGTCCTGCATCAGGACGCCACCGATACATGGGACGGCATCGAGGGCCTGGTCAGGGCGATGGCCGACAAGTGCCTTGAGGACGGCCGCCCGCGCACGGTCAGCGTAGTGGTCGGGCCGGAGGGCGGCATCAGCGAGGACGAAGTCGAGGCGTTCACGGCCGCCGGCGCCCGCGCCGTGGTGCTCGGGACCAACATCCTGCGCGCCTCGGCGGCCGGCCCCGTGGCGCTGTCGCTGCTGGCCCGCGCGCTCGGCCGGTTCGCCTGAGCGCGCCGCGGATGCCAATATCCGTGCGGGGCAATAGCATGGAATCAGCGAAAACGCGCATGCCGTCGATAGGTTCGGCATTAGGTTAGGAGTGAATATGAGCGAGTCCGAGGACTGCCTGTTCTGCAAGATCATCGCGGGTGAGATCCCCAGCGGCAAGGTGTATGAGGACGACACCACCTATGCGTTCAAGGACATCAACCCGAAGGCCAAGGTGCACGTACTGGTCGTGCCGCGCAAGCACTACGCGAACGTCGCCGAGCTGGCGCAGGCCGACCCTGCCGAGCTCGCGCACATCGTCGAGGTGGCCCAGTCGATCGCCGACCGGGAGTTCCACGGGGCGTACCGCCTGATCTTCAACACCGGCCTCGACGCCGGGCAGACGGTCTTCCACGTGCACGCGCACGTGCTGACCGGCGAGACGCTGGACGAGTAAGGGGTCTGGTTGGCGACGACGACACGAACCATCACCATCCCGGCCGAACTCGACCCGGTGGCCGTGCTCGGCCCCGTCGACGAGGTGCTGCGCGAGATCGAACAGGCGTTCGACGAGCTGACGATCATCGTGCGGGGCAATCGCATCGCCATCCTGTCGCGCACGCGCCGGGGGGAGACGCAGGCCGAACAGGCCGAACAGATGCTCGACACGATCATCCAGGCCGCATACAGCGCGCCGATGGACGCCGACACCGTGCGGCGACTGCTGGACCGCCGCGTGCTGAGCAACCGCGTGCGCCAGGACCAGCCCGTGCGCGGGCGCGCGGCGGGCGCGCAGACCGCCCCCGCGGCCGCGGCACCGGCGAATAATGCGCCGTCCTCCGGGCCGGGCCGGAACAAGCCCCGCGTGCCCGGCGTGATCACCTTTGCGCTCGGTGTGCCCGTGCGGCCGAAGACCGCCGGCCAGATCGCCTACGTCAACGCGATCGAATCGCACACCATCACCTTCGCCATCGGTCCGGCCGGCACCGGCAAGACCTATCTGGCCGTGGCCAAGGCCGTGCAGGCGTTCCAGGAGAAGCGCGTGAGGCGCATCATCCTGACCCGTCCCGCCGTGGAGGCAGGGGAGAACCTCGGCTTCCTGCCCGGCACGCTCAACGAGAAGGTGGACCCGTATCTGCGCCCGCTGTACGACGCCCTGTCCGACATGCTCGGCTCCGACCAGCTGCGCCGCTACATGGACGACGGCAGCATCGAGGTGGCGCCGCTCGCCTACATGCGCGGGCGCACGCTCAACGACGCGTTCGTGATCCTCGACGAGGCGCAGAACACCACCGAGCAGCAGATGAAGATGTTCCTGACCCGTCTGGGATTCAACACGACGATGGTCATCACCGGCGACATTACGCAGGTCGACCTGACCGTGCCGCGTTCGGGCCTCGCCACGATCGAGCACATTCTCGGCGGCATCGACGACATCGCGTTCGCCCACCTGGCCGCCGAGGACGTGGTCCGCCACCAGCTCGTCGGCAAAATCGTCGAGGCGTACGACCGCCATTCGGCCATCGCCGGCGACCACAGCACCAAGGCGCGCCGCGAGCACGGCGAGGCGAAGCAGTACGGGCGCGAGGGGCGCATGGACGGCAGAACGGAAAGGAACGCGTCCGAATGAGCGTTGACGTCACCAACGAAACCGTATGGAACATCGACCCGAAAGTGTTCTCCGACCTTGGCGTGTGGGTGATGGACCAGATGCGCGTGAGCACGCAGTCCGATCTGACCGTCATATTCGTGGACCCCGAGCCGATCGCCGAGCTGCACATGCGGTGGATGAACCTTGAGGGGCCGACCGATGTGATGAGCTTTCCGATGGACGAGCTGCGGCCCGGCGACGGCAAGACCGTCATGGAGGGCGTGCTCGGCGACATCGTGATCTGCCCGTGGGTCGCGGCCCAGCAGGCGGCGGCCTCGGGGCACAGTGTGCTGGAGGAGATGGCCCTGCTCACCATCCACGGCATCCTGCATCTGCTCGGTTACGACCATGTGACTCCCGAGCAGGAACGGCAGATGTTCGGGCTGCAGCGCCAGCTGCTGCTCACCTTCATCGCCGTGCGCCACGGCGTCGGCGACCCCGTCACCCTGCCGGCCGGCTCGGCCGACGCGCTGGCCGAATACGAGGCCACCCACGGCACGGACCGGCAGCTCGGTCACTGAGCGCCGGCCGCCGGCGCGCATCCGCTCGGACCTATTACGCACTCATTCCAGACTCATTCAGATCAAGGAATCATCAAAGGAACATCATGTCGATCACCGAACCGTCCGCCATCGCATTGACGGTTATTCTGATTCTCATTGCGGCGCTGCTGGTATGGCTGTCGCTGACCATGGCCGCCGCCGAAGGCGCGGTCGCGCGCGTCACGAGGGCCAGCCTCAACAATCTGATCCTCGAAGTGCAGACCGACGGCGAGGCCTCGCAGTTCACCCGCATGAAGAAGATCGACCGGATCCACAAGGTGCAGCACCTCATCGCCGACCGGTACTCGACCTCCGGCTCCTGCGCGTTCTTCCGCATCACGTGCAACGTGCTCGACGGCGTGCTCGTCGCGTGCCTCGCCGCGATCTTCGAGGCGCCGCTGTGGGCCGAGCTGCTGATCGGCTTCGTGTTCGCGCTGATCGTGGCCGTGGTCTCCGTGCTCGTGCGGCCCCGGACCGCTGGCGCGTCGAAGCCGGTGGACATCATGCTCGCCAACGCCTCGCTCGTGTCCCTCGCCGCGGCGATCACCCCCTTCGCCCGCGTCGGCGGCGCGAACGGCGGCAAGGCGGGCGGCAAGAAGCGTCAGCGCGAATCCGACCTGTCCGACGACGAGGAGCTGGAGAAGATCCAGCACGAGCAGGGGCGGGCCACGATCGACCGGCTCGTCGAGGCGAACGACTTCGACCCCGAGGTCTCCGAGATGCTGCGCAACGTGCTGACGCTCTCCGAGACGCTGACCCGCGAGATCATGGTGCCGCGCACGGACATGATCTGCATCGAGCGCAACGAGACGCTGTCCGACATGCTCAAGCTGTGCTCGCGCTCCGGATTCTCCCGTGTGCCGGTGATCGGTGACGACGTGGACGATCTGATCGGCATGGCCTACCTCAAGGACGCCGTGCGCGCCACCGCGTTCAACCCGGCGGCGATGAACCGCGAGATCGAATCGATCATCCGCCAGCCGATGCTCGTGCCCGAATCCAAGCCGGTCGACGACCTGTTCCATGAGATGCAGCGCACCCGCCAGCATGTGGCCGTCGTCGTGGACGAATACGGCGGCATCGCCGGTCTGGTGACCATCGAGGACGCGATCGAGCAGATCGTCGGCGAGCTGGAGGACGAGCACGACCGCACCCAGCACGCCGAGCCGGAGCGGATCGGCGGCAACAAGTGGAGCATGCCGGCGCGCACGCCGATCGCCGACCTCGAGGAGATCTTCGAGATCGACATCGACGAGGACGACGTCGACACGGTCTACGGCCTGCTGACCAAGCTGCTCGGCCGCGTGCCGATCGTCGGCGCGTCCGCGGTGACCCGCGGGCTGCGGCTGACCGCCGTGGATTCGGCCGGGCGGCGCAAGAAGGTCTCGACGATCGTCGTGGAGCCGGCGCACGTCGAGGGCGCCGAAGAAGATGGCGGTTCATCGCCGCAGAATGACGACAACCGTGATGAGGAAGCCGCCGACGGCGGGAATGGCCGCGGCGAGGACAAGGAGTAACATGAGCGAACACAGCGAGCCGGTGCAGGGCCAGGACGTCTATCGGTCCGGTTTCGTGGCCGTGGTCGGCCGCCCGAACGTGGGCAAGTCGACCCTGATCAACGCGCTGATTGGCAAGCAGATCGCCATCGCGTCGTCGCGCCCCGAGACCACGCGCAAGGCGATCCGAGGCATTCTCACCACCGACCACGCGCAGCTCGTGCTGGTGGACACGCCGGGCATCCATCGCCCGCGCACCCTGCTGGGCCAGCGGCTCAACGACATCGTCGACGAGTCCCTGTCCGACGTGGACGTGATCGCCTTCCTGCTGCCGGCGGATCAGGAGATAGGCCCCGGCGACAAGCGCATCCTGAGCCGCCTGCGCTCCGATTTCGCCGAGAAGCGCGACGACGGCACCTTCCGGTGGAAGGTCCCGCTGATTGCGATCGTCACCAAGATCGACGAGCTCGACCGCCAGCAGCTCATCAACAAGCTCGTCGAGATCAACGAATTCGCCGACTTCTCGGACATCGTCCCGGTGAGCGCGCTCGAGCGCGACAACCTCAGCGAGGTGCGCAACGTCCTCATCGACCACACGCCCGAAGGCCCGCAGATGTACCCCGACGACCAGATCAGCGAGGAGCGGCCCGAGGAGACCATCGCCGAGCTGGTGCGCGGCGCGTTCCTCGAGGAGCTGGACGACGAGCTGCCGCATTCGCTGGCCGTGGTGGTCGACTCGATCGAATACCCCGCCGACAACAGGACCGGCGAGGGGTACGACGGCAAGATCGACGTGATGGTGTCGGTGTACGTGGAGCGCGATTCCCAGAAGCCGATCATCATCGGCAAGGGCGCCTCCCATCTGGTGCGCGTCAAGAAGAAGCTGCGCACCCCCGTCAACCGCATCGTCGGCGGCAAGGCCCGCCTCGACCTCCACGTCAAGGTGGCCAAAGGCTGGCAGTCCGATCCCAAGCAACTGGAGAAACTAGGCTTCTAAGCCATTCCGGAGTTTCCCCAGCTGCATGGGATCGCTTCGCGTCCGCCAGGCGTCCGCTCACTTCGCCTATGGACAGTCCACCGGACTGTCCACTTCACGGCTCAGCCAAGCAACTGGAGAAACTAGGCTTCTAAGCCATTCCGACTGCATATAAGAAGCGGTGTTTACCCAAATAGGGTAAACACCGCTTCTTATATGCGCCAGTGCCTGACCGGTCATGCCCCCGCTGGCGGAGGCTGGCGGCGTAGCCGACTGGGGGTGGCTTTGTCCGCCAGCGCCGGGGCCTACTTCCGCTTGGTGTACATCTGGGTGTTGAGGAGGGTGGCGTAGCGGCGGATGACCTTGGGGCGGATCACCTTCATGGAGGCGGTCATCAGGCCGTTCTCCTGCGTGAACTCCTCGGGCAGGATGATGAACTTGCGTACGGATTCGGCGCGGGAGACGCCCTCGTTGGCCTGGTCGACCCACTTCTGCACCTCGGCGCGCACGGCCGCGTTGTTCGCCGCATCCTCCAGCGACATGTCGCGGTCGAGGCCCTTGGACTCCAGCCACGGGCGCAGGGTCTCCTCGTCCAGCGTGACCAGCGCGGAAATGAACGGGCGTTTGTCGCCGAGCACCAGCGCCTGGGAGACGAACTCGCAGCGCTGGATCGCCTCTTCGATCGGCCCCGGCGCCACGTTCTTGCCGCCGGCGGTGATGATCAGGTCCTTCTTGCGGCCGGTGATGTACAGGAAGCCGTCATGGTCGAGCCGGCCGAGATCGCCGGTGTGGTACCAGCCGTCCTCGGTGAACGAGCCCTCCGTGGCCTCTTCGTTCTTGTGGTACTTCGGGAAGACCGCCGTGCCACGGACCTGGATCTCCTCGTCCTCGGCGATGCGCAGGTCGAACCCGGGGAAGGCGATGCCGACCGAACCCTGATGGTAAGGTACGCCGAGCGGATTGAACGCGCACGGCGCCGTCGTCTCGGTCAGGCCGTAGCCCTCGTAGACCGGCACGTTCGCGCCGCGGAAGAAGGCGAGCAGCTCGGGGTCGAGCGGGGCGCCTCCGGCCACGATCCACTTGGCCCGCCCGCCGAGCACGTCGCGCAGCGCCTTGTACACCAGCGGGTCGAATGCGGCGCGGCGGGTGCGCGTCAGCGCGCTGACATGGCCCTTGGCGCTCAGCTCCTTCATGTAGTTCTGCGCGGCGACCACGGCGGCGGCGAAGGCCACGCCCTTGGGGCCGTGCCCGGCCTTCTGCGAGGCGGCGTTGTACACCTTCTCCAGCACGCGGGGCACCACGATCATGACGGACGGCCTGGCGACCTGCAGATCGGCGATCAGCGTCTTGATGCCCTGGGCGATGTAGACGTGGATGTCGCTGGCGACCACGATGTAGTTGATCGCGCGCGCGAAGGAGTGCGCCTGCGGCAGGAACAGCAGCACCGTGTTCTTCTTGTCGTGCAGCAGTTCGGGCATGTAGTTCGGCAGGTTCAGCGCGGTGGTGCAGTAGTGCTCGTGCGTCATCTCCACGCCCTTCGGCGCGGCGGTGGAGCCGGACGTGTACACGATCGAGCACAGGTCGGTCTTCCGGATCGACTCGATGCGGGCGTCGAGCTCCTCGTCGCTCACGGACGCGCCGTACGCGCGGATCTCGTCCAGGCCGCCGGTCTCGATGCAGATGATGTGCTCAAGCGACGGGCACTCCTCGATCGCGCCGTCCGCCTTCTCGCGCATGTCGGTCGTGCCGACGATGAGCAGGCGTGCGTCGGAATTGTTGACGATGTTGCGGATCTGCTCGGCCGAATCGGTGTCGTACACGGTGGCGAGCACGCCGCCGCACGCCATGACCGCGGCGTCGGTGATGTTCCACTCATAGGAGGTGCGGCACATGAACGCCACGCCGTCGCCCTTCTTCAGCCCGTAGTGCAGCAGGCCCTTGGCGATCGCGCGGATGTCGGCGAGCGTCTCGTTGGCGGTGGTGGTGCGCCACTGGCCGTCGTCGTCCTTGTACGTGTACAGCGGCTCGTCGCCCATGCGCGCGGCGCGGTCGGCGTAGATGTCGTAGATCGACATGCCGTCGTCCAGCGGGGGATTGCCCTGCGTGCCGGTGGTCAGCAGGCCGGTGGCCGGGTCGAGGAAGGTGGTCGTCGGGCGATCGGGACCCCACTCGTCGGTGTGGGGCAGCGCGATGAGCTCGTCGGACGAGGGGAACCCGTCTTCCGGGTAATCGGGGCCGTTGGAGGAATCGTCGCTGACCGGATGGACGAAATCACCCCCCAGACGGAGCGCCTTCTGCGTAAGGCTCACGGCTTGATGCTTGACCGAGGTGAAAAGTGACACGTAATGCTCCTTGGCGATTCCTAAAGAAAAGCTGTCAATCTTCGAATCATAATCCCAAAAGCGCGAAACTTCACCTTACGGTAGCGTAGGGAACCCCCGCGGTTCCGCACGACGGCGGGGCATGGCGAAGGCGGTTCCCGCACGGGCCGGCCTTGGGCCGGATGCGGATGCGGCGCGGGGAAGATGCGGGGGAGTCGATCGGGGGAAACCGGCGCGCGCCCGGCGCCGGGCGCATGGGCGGCTCGACGGGGGATTTCGGTGCCCCGCCCGACACATGGCCCGAAACATGGATGATTCCAAGCGTTTCTTCTCGTCATCGGTTAGACTGGGGCGCTGTAAGCAAAGAATGCTTAGCAATGGAAGAAAGGGCTCTCATGGCTGAAACCCAAGAAGCCACCGTGGTGTTCGGTGTTTTGAACGAGACATCGGAGCATGAGTCGCGCGTCGCCCTGACGCCGGACATCGTCACCCGGTTGCGTAAGGCGGGCGTGTCCTGCCTGATTGAATACGGTGCGGGACTCGCCTCGCAGTATACGGATGAGGATTACGCCAAGGCCGGCGCCGAGGTGCTGCCGGCGAACGAAGTGGTCGCCCGGGCCGACGCGCTCGGATTCGTGGATCGGCCGTCCGCCGATCTCGTCGCCGGGATCAAGGCCGGCACATGGGTGATCGGCATGCTTGGCTCGTTCACCGACGCCGACTACGTCGCCTCGCTCGAATCGGCCGGACTGGTCGGCGTGGGCATCGAGAAGCTGCCCCGTCAGCTCAGCTCCGCGCAGTCGATGGACGAGATGACCTCGCAGAACTCCGTGATGGGCTACAAGGCCGCGCTCGTGGCCGCCAACGCCTACGGATCGTTCTTCCCGATGATGACCACGGCGGCCGGCACGATCCGCCCGGCCAAGGTGCTCATCCTCGGCGCCGGCATCGCCGGCCTGCAGGCCATCGGCACCGCCAAGCGCCTCGGCGCGGTCGTCACCGCGTACGACGTGCGCCCCGCGTCCCGCGACGAGGTCGAGTCGCTCGGCGCGAAGTTCCTCGATCTGGGGCTCGACTTCTCGAAGGGCCAGGGCGAGGGCGGCTACGCGCGCGCCCTGAGCGCCGAGGAGCAGGCCCAGCAGCAGGCCGCGGTCGATCAGAAGGCCACCGGATTCGACGTGATCATCACCACCGCCAAGGTGCCTGGCCGCAAGCCGCCGCTGCTGCTGACCAAGGCCGGCGTCGACGGCCTCAAGCGCGGCGCGGTGATCGTGGACTGCGCCGCCAGCGAGCTCGGCGGCAACGTCGAGGGCTCCGAGGTCGGCACGCGGATAACCGACGGCGGCGTGACCATCATCGGCGCCCCCTACCTGGCCAGCGAAGTGGCCAACACCGCCTCCAACCTGCTGGCCCGCAACGTCGCCGACGTGCTCGCCCACTTCGTGAAGGACGGCAAGCTCGCCATCGACCTGAACGAGGAGCTCGACGACGCGCTGATCGTGGCCGGACGTCCCGCCGCCCCGGCTCAGGCCTAGGAATCGGGAAGAAAGCGAGAAACAAGACAATGGATATCGTCGTCGCAATCACTCTGTTCGTACTGGCGCTGCTCATCGGCGTCGAGGTCATCGGCAAGGTGCCCGCAACCCTGCACACCCCGCTGATGTCGGGCGCGAACTCCATCCACGGCATCGTCATCGTCGGCGTCGTCATCGTCGCCGCGCACGCCACCAGCCCGCTCGCCTGGGTGTTCATCTTCCTGGCCGCCGTGCTGGGCACGATGAACGTCGTCGGCGGCTACGTGGTCACCGACCGCATGCTGGAGATGTTCAAGTCCGACAAGTCGAAGAAGAAAGATGAGGAGGGCAAGTAAATGGGTGCGCTTTCCGAGATACTGAGCACGCCGCTTGGCGTCATTGAATGGTTCGTCTATCTGCTGGCCGCCGTGATGTTCGTGATCGGCCTGCACCTGATGAACTCGCCGAAGACCGCGCGCAAGGGCAACCTGATCTCCGCGGCCGGCATGGTCATGGCCTGCGTCATGGCGTTCATCGTGCTGTTCGTCGGCGAGATCGGCAACGGCTTCCAGCACGGCGTCGCCGTCGTCCTGCTGATCGCGGGCATCGCGATCGGCGCGATCGTCGGCGTGTGGAGCGCCAAGAAGGTCAAGATGACCGACATGCCGCAGCTCGTCTCCGTGTTCAACACGGTCGGCGGCGGCGCGGCCGCGCTCGTCGCCCTCAACGACATCCTCAACTCGTCGGACACGCCGACCATCGTCGTGCTCATCACCGCCGGCCTGGGCATCATGATCGGCTCGGTCACGTTCACCGGCTCGCTGGTCGCCGCCGGCAAGCTGCAGGGCATCAAGTTCCTGCGCAAGCTGACCCTGCCGGCCAAGGGCGTGTGGAACATCGCGTTCATCGCGCTGACCGTGATCGCCTTCGTCATGCTGTGCGTGCAGCCGGGCAACGCGGTGCTCTGGTGCATCCTGACCACCGTGTTCGCGCTGGCGTACGGCCTGGTGTTCGTCATCCCGATCGGCGGCGCCGACATGCCCGTCGTCATCTCCGTGCTCAACGCCTGCACCGGCACCGCCGTGGCCATGAGCGGCCTCGCGATCAACAACATCGCGCTGATCGTCGCCGGCGCGCTCGTCGGCGCGGCCGGCGTCACCCTGTCGCTGGCCATGTCCAAGGCCATGAACCGCCCGCTGATGAGCGTGCTCGCCGGCGGCTTCGGCGGGGCCTCGGGCGCGGCGGCCGACGCCTCCGGCCCGGAAGGCACCATGAAGGAGACCACCGCCGACGACGTGGCAGTCCAGCTCGTCTACGCCGACAAGGTCATCTTCGTGCCCGGCTTCGGCCTGGCCCAGGCGCAGGCCCAGCGCGAGCTCGCCGACCTCGGCGAGCTGCTCAAGGGCCACGGCGTCGAGATCGAGTACGCGATCCACCCGGTCGCCGGCCGTATGCCCGGCCACATGAACGTGCTGCTCGCCGAGGCCAATGTGCCCTACGAGGAGCTCGTCGATCTCGACGACATCAACCCGCAGTTCCCGACCGCCAACGTCGCCCTCGTCGTCGGCGCCAACGACGTCACCAACCCGGCGGCCCGCCGCCCCGGCACCCCGGTCTCCGGCATGCCGATCCTCGACGTCGACAAGGCCCAGAACGTCGTCGTCATGAAGCGCGGCCGCGGCAAGGGCTACGCCGGCATCGAGAACGAGCTCTACTTCGAGCCCAACACCCAGATGCTGTTCGGCGACGCGAAGGCGGGGCTGCAAGCCGTCATCGCCGCGGTCAAGGAATTGATCGCATAACGGGGAATTGACCGCATAACGGAGCGTCCCCGGACTCACGGCAGGCTCGACGTACCTCTGTACGCCTTCGCCCGCCGTGAGTCCGGGGACGCGCGCGTTATGCGGTCAATTCCGGTCAGCGCGGCTGCAGCATACGTTGATCTGGCTCCCCTCGCTGAGGGGAGCTGGCCGCGAAGCGGTCTGAGGGGAGCGTTGCCGCAAACGCCTGATATCGGGCTGTCGCCGGCTCGCCTACAGCGCGAACACACGCCTGACGAAGCCGGTGACCTTGCGCCAGTACAGGTCGGGTGCGGTACTGGCGCTCATCGTGTGATCGGCGCCGGGCACGAGCAGCTTCTCCCGGTCGAGGCTCGCGCAGGCGCGGTAGTTCGCTTCGAGGAAGCGAGGAGAGACGAAGGTGTCGGCCCCGCCGTGAATGAACAGCATGGGGATCGTCGCGTGCCGCAGCATGCGCGTGCACGACGCCTCGGCGAAGCCGTATCCGGCGCGGCGCCTGCAGACCAGCCCCGCCGCCCGCACCAGCATCGCCGCCACCGGGCGGGGCAGATGGAACATCGCTCGGGCCGTGTCCTCGAACTGGCCGGCCACCGAGGCGTAGCCGCAGTCCTCGATCGCCGCGGCCACGTTGCGCGGCAGCCGGGGGTCGCCGGCCGCCATCATCACCGTGGCGGCGCCCATCGAATTGCCATGCAGCAGGATGCGCGCGTCTCCGTCGCTGTCGGTGATCAGCCGGATCCAACCCAGCAGGTCGTTGCGCTCCAGCCACCCCATGCCGACGTACCGGCCCTCGCTCAGTTCATGCGCGCGCTGGGCCGGCACGAGCACCGTGAACCCGAGCTTGGCGTAGCGATGCGCCCATTTCGCCATCTCCGCGGGCTCCCCGGTGTAGCCGTGGCAGCAGATCGCGTACAGGTGCGGCTTGGGCGCCACGCAATCGGGGTCGAACAGCCAGGCGTGCAGCTGCAGCCCGTCGTCGCTGGCGAGCGTGACCGGCTGCTTGGAGGATGCGAACCAGTCGGCGGCAGCGGCGCACTCGTCGGCGTCGCGGATCGGCTGTTGGGGCTGGCCGTTGTCGGGCGGCTGGCGGAACATCGACCGTTTCGCCTTGGTGTCCAGCGCGAACGAGAACAACGATTCGGCGGTCAGGCAGACTCCGCCCGCCAGAGCGGCGGCAGCGCCGCAGCCGATCATGACCTTCGTGGAATTCCGCAGCGCCATCGCAACCTCCGCATTTCGGGAACCTCTTACCGAGCATTGTAAGCCTCCGGACGCTCCCGATCATGTCGGCAACGCCGCGAGTCCCGGCATTTGCGCTGCCGTGCCGTCGCGCCGCCCGGGCCTCCGGCGGATGCCTCTGCCGGGGGACATGAGCCGGGTGATTTGTCCATGACGTGCATATACTTGAAATGTTGCTTTGGCGAGGGAGGGAAACCTCCGTAATCGACTCGGCGTATGTTCCATCTCCTTGAGGTGCGTTCTGCGGCGCGTCGTGGCGTCAAAAGACAGAACGACAAGTAACAACCCAAGGAGGCCATTATGGCTACTACCATCAAGCTCGAAGGCGAAGCCCGCAACGAGTTCGGCAAGGGCGCTGCCCGCCGCATGCGCGTTGCCAAGCAGATCCCCGCCACCATGTACGCGGGCGGCGAGGCTCCCGTGTTCGTCAAGCTCCCGATGAAGGAGACCACCCTGGCGCTGCGCCACACCAACGCCCTGTTCTCCATCTCCTACGGCGACCAGAACAAGCTCGCCGTCGTCAAGGACGTGCAGCGCAACCCCGTCAAGCGCATCGTCGAGCACATTGACTTCTACGAGGTCAAGGCCGGCGAGAAGATCGACGTCGAGGTGCCGGTGTTCGTCGAGGGCACCCCGAAGGGTGTCGCCGTCGCGTTCGTCGACGTGCAGGAGCTCAAGGTCCGCGCCGATGTCGCCAACCTGCCCGAGAAGATCGTGGTCAACGTCGATGGCCTGACCGACGGCACCAAGGTGCTGCTCAAGGACGTCGTCCTGCCCGAGGGCGTCGAGCTCGACATGGATGATCTCGAGGAGTCCGTCGTCACCGTCGAGGTGCCGGAGGATGCCACCGAGTCCACCGCCGCCCCGGAGGCCGCCCCGGCTGACGCCGACGCCGCTGCCGCCGCCGCTCCGGCCGACGACGCCAAGTGATCGTCGGATCCCGTTGAACCAAGGAAGAGAGCCCACGGACCGTGGGCTCTCTTTCATAATGTGAACGTGCTCACGCTTCATACGACACGGGTGTGAGAAAGTATCACCAGAACCGGGGCCACAAGCCACCGGCCACCAACCATTCTGACCGCCGCGCATACGGCGGCGTTCCAAGAAGAAGTGTGCAATGACCGAACAAACACATCACGATCCGGCGGCGCTCGACAAGCTCACCGAACCGTTCACCGTACTGCCGAACGACAACCCCGCATCCGATGAGAAGCGCCAGTCCCTCATCGACAAGCCGGCATTCGGACAGGTCTTCTCCGACAACATGACCCATATGACCTGGACCAAGGGCGAAGGCTGGTCCGACCGCCGCGTCGAGCCGTACGCGCCGCTTAAGATGGATCCGGGCGCATCCGTGCTGCACTACGCGCAAGAGTGCTTCGAGGGCCTCAAGGCCTACCGTCACGCCGACGGCTCCACCTGGCTGTTCCGCCCGGACGCGAACGCCGAGCGCTTCCAGAACTCCGCCAAGCGCCTGTACCTGCCCGAGCTGCCGATCGACGACTTCCTCGGTTCCGTGGCCGCGCTGGTCAAGCGCGACGCCGCCTGGGTGCCGTCCCGCCGCGAGTACACGCTGTACATGCGTCCGTTCATGTTCGCTTCCGAGCCGTTCCTCGGCGTGCGCGCCCCGCAGGAGGTCGACTACTGCGTGATCGCCTCCCCGTCCGGCCCGTACTTCCCGGGCGGCGTCAAGCCGGTGAGCATCTGGGTCGAGGACAAGTGGTTCCGCACCGGCCCCGGCGGCACCGGTTTCGCCAAGTGCGGCGGCAACTACGCCGCCTCCCTGCTCGGCGAGTACAAGGGCATCGAGAACGGCTGCGAGCAGGTGTGCTTCGTGGACGCCGCCACCAAGACCTACCTTGAGGAGCTCGGCGGCATGAACATGATGGCCGTGCACAAGGACGGCCACGTGGAGACCCCGTCCCTGACCGGCAACATCCTGCCGGGCGTGACCCGCCGTTCCCTGATCCAGCTGCTGCAGGACAAGGGCCACGACGTGGTCGAGACTATGATCGCTCTCGACCAGCTGCTCGACGACATCAAGTCCGGCGAGGTCACCGAGGTGTTCGCCTGCGGCACCGCCGCCATCATCACCCCGATCGGCCGCTTCAAGTCCGAGAAGTTCGACGTCACCGTCGCCGACGGCGGCTCCGGCAAGCTCACCTGCGAGCTGCGCGACGAGCTGCTCGGCATCCAGCTCGGCGAGGTCGAGGACCCGCACAACTGGATGTGGAAAGTCTGCTGAATAAGCGCCTCTGACTCCTGAAAAGCCCCTTGGAACCACTGATTCCAAGGGGCTTTCCATCGCCGTACTGCGAGTCGTAACGAGCCTTGCTGTACGCTCGTGTACGGCGTGATCGAACGATGCGGATGAGGGGAGAGACTCATGGAAGTGGCGCTGGAGAGCAATGCCTTTTTCATGGGCATCGAGTATCTGGCGATCTTCTGCTGCGGCCTGATGGGGGGATTGTGCGCGGTCCGCAAGAACTACGACCTGTTCGCCATGCTCATCACCGCGTGGCTGACCGCTCTGGGCGGCGGCATCATCCGTGACGTGATGCTCGGCGCGTTCCCTCCCGTGGGCATCTCCGACAAGGGCTTCGTGATCACCGCGCTCGTTTCGGGGCTCGCGGTGGCCGTGATCCACCCGGAGGTCGACAAGCTCAAATGGCCGATGCTCACCATCGACGCCCTCGCCCTTGCGCTGTTCGCGGTCAACGGCACCTCGAAGGCGATGATCTACGGCATGTCCGGCATGACCTCGGTGTTCATGGGCATGTTCACCGCGCTCGGCGGCGGTCTGGTGCGCGATATGCTGCTCAACGACGTGCCGATGGTCATCCGCGACAAGCACTGGTACGCCGTGCCCTCGGCGGTCGGCTGCGTGCTGACCGTGTTCGTGTGCAAGGGCGTGCAGCACGGGTGGCTGGACCTCACCGCCGAGATCACGCTGGATATCGTCATCACCATACTGGTGGTGGCGATGCGGCTGCTGTCCGTCAAATTCAACATCACGCTGCCCGGCGCGATGGAGCGCCATGAGGTGTATCTGCCCGGCCAGACCCGCTATCTCAAGCGTCCGGTGATCCACCCCGATGCCAAGGATCCCCACGGCGGTTCCCCCTCCGACGAGGACTAGCGAAAGACTGGTCGTTTTAGGCTATGGCACGGGTACGTCGGCGGATGATCGCCGCCCACGGACTTTGTCTGTCTGATACTGCTGTTGATTACGGCGACATTGCTGGCTTACAGCCTGTTCGATAGTCGTATCAGGCTGTAAGCCAGCATGTCGTTGGGCGCTGTTCTGCTGACTTACGGTCTGATTGGAACTTTGGACAGGCTGTAAGTCAGCAGAAGGAGATCGGGCAGGGCGGAACGGGAAGCAGGTCGGACGTAGCGAGTTCCTTACGCTCATACACGTGCGCGGCTCGCCCGGGCTCCGGAACGCAACGGGCCCCGCAACCGAATGGTTTGCGGGGCCCGTTCGAGAACTCGCTACAGCGTCTCAGCTCACAGCGCGTTGATCTGCACGGCGAGGCCGGACTTGCGGTTGGCGGCCTGGTTCTTGTGGATCACGCCAGCGCCAGCAGCCTTGTCGAGCTTCTGGGCGGCAACCTTGTAGGCGGCCTCGGCGGCGGCCTTATCGCCGGCGGCGATGGCCTCGCGGGTGGCGCGGACGGCGGTCTTCAGGCCGGACTTGACGGCCACGTTGCGCTTGTGCGCCTTCTCGTTGGTGAGAATGCGCTTCTTCTGCGACTTGATGTTTGCCACGTTTACTCCAAACGACGTTTGCTATAAGGACATACAAACGGTGATAATAACACGTCGTAAGGATAAAACGTAAGTGTTCTCAGGAGTGTCGCGTCAAATTGCCGACCCGAACCGGTAGACTAGGGTATTCGCAACGATAATGCGCGCACAGGACGCGCGCCAGCCACGAGACAAGGAGACTGATCAGGTGATTGAACCGAAGAACAAGCCCGGGTTTACCGATCAGTCATTGATCCGCAACTTCTGCATCATCGCGCACATCGACCACGGCAAGTCGACCGTGGCCGACCGCATCCTCCAGCTGAGCGGCATCGTGCCCGAGCGCGAGATGCGCGACCGCTTCCTCGACCGTATGGACATCGAGCAGGAGCGCGGCATCACCATCAAGTCGCAGGCCGTGCGCGTGCCGTGGACCTTCGACGGCACCGAATACACGCTGGGCATGATCGATACGCCCGGTCACGTCGACTTCACCTACGAGGTGTCGCGCGCGCTGGCCGCGTGCGAGGGCGCGGTGCTGCTCGTCGACGCCACGCAGGGCATCGAGGCGCAGACGCTCTCGAACCTGTACATGGCCATCGACCACGACCTGACCATCATCCCGGTGCTCAACAAGATCGACCTGCCGAGCGCCGAGCCGGACAAGCACGCCGAGGAGATCGCCGGCCTGATCGGCTGCGAGACGAGCGACGTGCTGCGCGTCTCGGGCAAGACCGGCGAGGGCGTGGCCGAACTGCTCGACCAGATCGTCATGGAGGTGCCCGCGCCGCACGGCGATCCGAAGGCCCCGGCCCGCGCGCTGATCTTCGACTCCGTGTACGACTCGTACCGCGGCATCGTCACCTACATCCGTATGGAGGACGGCGAGCTCAGGTCCCGCGAGAAGGTGCACATGATGGGCATCGGCATGACGCACGAGCCCATCGAGATCGGCGTGATCAGCCCCGACATGACGCCGACCAAGGCGCTCGGCGCCGGCGAGGTCGGCTACATCATCACCGGCGCGAAGGACGTGAGCCAGTCGAAGGTCGGCGACACGCTGACCTCGGCCGTGCGCCCGGCCAGCGAGCCACTGCCCGGCTACCGCGACCCCAAGCCGATGGTGTATTCCGGCCTGTTCCCGATCGACAACGCGCAGTTCCCCGAACTGCGCGAGGCGCTCGACAAGCTCAAGCTCAACGACGCGGCCCTCATCTACGAGCCGGAGACGTCGGTGGCGCTGGGCTTTGGCTTCCGCTGCGGCTTCCTCGGCTTGCTGCACATGGAGATCGTCTCCGAGCGCCTGAGCCGCGAATTCGGGCTCGACCTGATCTCCACCGCGCCGAACGTGCCGTACGAGGTCACGTCGGAGGACGGTTCCGAGCACCATGTGACCAATCCGAGCGAGTTCCCCGACGGCAAGATCAAGAAGATCGTCGAGCCGATGGTGGCCGCTGACATCATCACGCCGAAGGAGTTCATCGGCGCGGTGATGGACCTGTGCCAGGACCACCGCGGCATCATGGGCACGATGGAGTACATCTCCACCGATCGGGTGGAGATGCACTACCGCATCCCGCTGGCCGAGATCGTGTTCGACTTCTTCGACCAGCTCAAGTCCCGTACCAAGGGCTACGCCTCGCTCGACTACCACGAGGACGGCGAGCAGTCGGCCGACCTGGTGAAGGTCGACATCCTGATCCAGGGCGAGAAGGTCGACGCGTTCAGCGCGATCGTGCACCGCGACAAAGCGTACAGCTACGGCGTGATGATGACGAAGAAGCTGCGCGAGCTGATTCCGCGCCAGCAGTTCGAGATTCCGATCCAGGCGGCGATCGGATCGCGCATCATCGCGCGCGAGAACATCCGCGCGCTGCGCAAGGACGTGCTCGCCAAGTGCTACGGCGGCGACATCACCCGCAAGCGCAAGCTGCTCGAGAAACAGAAGGCCGGCAAGAAGCGCATGAAGATGCTCGGCCATGTCGAGGTGCCGCAGGAGGCGTTCATCGCCGCCCTGTCCACCGGCGACGAGGGCAACGACCGCGATACCAAGGACAAGATCCGCGCCGCCCAGAAGACCGAAGGCTGATTTCCGGGCGTTATTGCACAGCTTAGGCAGATTTGTCGTCTCGTAGGCAGGTTCCTCCGGATAGGGGCATGGGAATTACTGCGATTCCCATGCCCCTATCGGCCGGGACCTGCCTACGAAATGCAAAATCTGCCTAAGAAATGCGCAATCCGCTCGCGAAGGTAAGGAAAGGCGTCTGGAATGGAGTTCGAGGTATACATTCACGTGCCGTTTTGCCTCCGGCGCTGCGGCTACTGCGACTTCAACACCTACACGGCCACGGACCTGGGCGGGGGCGCCTCTCGGGCGAATTACGCCAATATGGTGATTCGCGAGATGGCGTTGGTGCGCGACTGGCAGCGTGTCCACGGCATCGAGGAGCCTGCCGCGTCCACCGTCTTCTTCGGCGGAGGCACGCCGACCATTCTTCCCGCGGACGATCTGGCCGCCATGCTGGATGCCGTCCGCTCGACATGGGGCATCGCGCCCGATGCGGAAATCACCACCGAGGCCAATCCCGACACCGTCAACGAGTACTATATCGGCAAGCTGGCCGAGGCCGGTTTCACCCGCATTTCGTTCGGCATGCAGTCGGCGGTGCCGCACGTGCTCAGGACGCTCGACCGCACGCATACGCCCGCCAATGTGGAAGCCGGCGTCGCGGCCGCGGCCAAGGCCGGCCTGCGCTCCAGCGTCGATCTGATCTATGGCGCGCCGGGGGAGAGCCTTGACGACTGGCGCACGTCGGTCGAAACGGCCATCGGCCTCGGCGTGAACCATATTTCGGCGTATGCGCTCACCGTGGAGCCGACCACGAAGATGGGCCGCCAGATCAAGGCGGGCATCCTGCCCAAACCGAACGACGACGATGAGGCCGCGAAGTACGAGATCGCCGACGAGGCGTTCTCGGCGGCCGGCCTGTCATGGTACGAGGTGTCCAATTGGGCCCGACCGGGCTGCGAAAGCCGGCACAATCTGGGGTACTGGCGCAATGTCGACTGGGCGGGCCTCGGACCCGGGGCACACTCCCACTACAACGCGGTTGCGGAGGAAGGGAATGGTGATGATGCCGACCACCCCCAGTCGGCTGCGCCGACAGTCCCCGCCGGCGGGGGCGGCGATGGGCTGTCCCGCGGCGGCGACCATGGGACGCACGGGCTGCGCGGTTGGGATATCGCCCATCCGCGGCTGTGGGGCGCGGCCATCAACGAGGGCCGCGTGCCGTGGTCCGGCAGCGAAAGCATCACCGCCGAGGAGAACCTCGAGGAGATCATCATGCTGGGGCTGCGCATCCGCGAGGGCCTTGACCTTGACCGGGTCAACCGTCTGATCCGGGATGGCCGGGAAGCGGGAACGCTCGGCCCCTCCATCACGGCGCTGGACCGCACGCGGTTCGAGCCGCTGGTCGACGAGGGCCTGGTCACCCTGGACGGCGACCGCGTCGTGCCCACGCGCGCGGGCCGCCTGCTCAACGACACGATCATCGAACGCTGCTTCGCCTGGTGCGGGTTGTGACGCCGTCGCGCCGCCTGCGGCGAAGATGGGGAAGAGGTCTGCGATGCGGTCGGCCCACGCCGGCCATGGGTGATGGGGGTTCGAGTCCCTCATCGCCCAACCGCACACAGCCGTCCGCGCGGGGTACCATGGACAGGGACAACGCAACCTGACCAAAGGGGAGACGCATGGGCGCGATCATGGCCGACGGCGACATCATCTGGACGCAACGCAAGCGCAACTGGTGCCGCACACCGTTCACCTTCACGGTGTATACGCTCACTTCGGACGAACTGGTGGTGCAGTCGGGTCTGCTGAGCCAGACCTTCGACACGACCAAGCTGTTCCGCATCGTCGATTTCACGATCACGCGCTCGCTGCTGCAACGCGTGTTCGGCCTGAGCACGATCGTGGTGGAGGCCCGTGACCAGTCGTCGGGCGGGCGGATCGTGCTGAAGAACATCATCGACGGGTTCGCGGTGCGCAAGCTGCTGCAGCGCGCGGTCGACGAGGCGCGCAGCGTGAACCGCGTGGGCACGCGCGAGTTCATGGGCGCCGGCGACGGCTACGACGCCGGCTCGGTCGACGGCGACTTCGACGGAGACGGCATCCCGGACTACCGGTGAAAGGACCGATGACGCCAGCGTCCGTCTGGCTCCCCTCCCTGAGGGGAGCTGTCCGCGAAGCGGACTGAGGGGAGCATTCCTGCGAACATCTGAATCAAACTCAGATCGTTCGCTCCCCTCAGTCGGCTACGCCGACAGCTCAGTCTGCAATTATGGACGGCCTTGCGGTTGCGGCCGCTTCGCGGGCTGTCAGCCGAGCGTGGCGTCCATCGCCTGCCTGAGGTCGGCGATGATGTCGTCGGCGTTTTCGATGCCGCAGCTCAGGCGGACCAGGTCGATGCCGACGCCGGCCTCGCGCAACTGTTCCTCGGTGAGCTGGCGGTGGGTCGTGCCGGCCGGGTAGAGCGTGCAGCTGCGGGCGTCGGCCACGTGGGTGGCGATCGAGATCATCTTGAAATGGTCGAGCAGCGCGGAGACCGTGTCCCGCCCGCCGGGCACGCCGAAGGAGATCACGCCGCAGGTACCGTTCGGCATGTACCGGGCGGCCAGATCATGGTATTTGTCGCCCTCAAGCCCCGGATAGCTTACCCAGGAGATGCGCGGGTCGTCCTGCAGGAACCGCGCGACCTTGAGCGCGTTCGAGCAGTGCCGCTCCATGCGCACGGCCAGCGATTCCATGTGCATGCCCATGATCCAGCTGTTGATCGGCGCCGGCGTGGAGCCGAAGTCGCGCATGAGCTGCGCGGTGGCCTTGGTGATATAGGCGGCCGGGCCGAAGTCGGCGGCGTAGGTGACGCCGTGGTACGAGTCGTCCGGCGTGGTCAGCCCGGGGAACTTGCTGGCGTGCGCCATCCAGTCGAAGCGCCCGGAGTCGACGATCGCGCCGCCGACGCACGAGCCGTGGCCGTCCATGTACTTGGTGGTCGCGTGCGTGACGATGTCCACGCCGTATTCGAACGGCCGGCAGTTGACCGGGGTGGGGAAGGTGTTGTCGACGATGATCGGCACGCCGTGGCCGTGCGCCGCGGCGACGAACTTGTCGAAATCGAGCACGATGAGCGCCGGGTTCGAGATCGACTCGGCGAACACGGCCTTGGTGTTCGGCCGGAACGCGGCGTCCAGCTCCTCGGGCGTGCAGTTCGGATCGACGAAGGTGCATTCGACGCCCATCTTGCGCATGGTCACGTTGACCAGGTTGAACGTGCCGCCGTAAATCGCTGAAGAGGCCACGATGTGATCGCCGGCGTTGCATATATTGAACAATGCGAAGAAATTCGCGGCTTGGCCGGAGCTGGTGAGCATCGCGGCCGCGCCTCCCTCGAGCGCGCAGATCTTCGCCGCCACCGTGTCGTTGGTCGGGTTCTGCAGGCGGGTGTAGAAGTAGCCGGTCTCGGACAGGTCGAAGAGCCGGCTCATCTGCTCGCTGGACGTGTATTTGAAGGTCGTCGCCTGGACGATCGGAGGGGTCCTCGGCTCCCCGTTGCCCGGCTGATAGCCGCCCTGCACGCATGTGGTGTCGACTTGGGTCATGAACGCTCTCCTTTGCGCTGTACTGCTTATGCATGACTGGACCATTGTATGGGAACGGGCCCGGCGACTCGTCCGGCGGCGAAGCGGCGGGGCCGGACCGGGGAAAAAGACGGAAAAAGCCGGGACAAAGCCGGAAAAGCAGCCGCGAACGCCGATATCCCGTCCCGCCCTCGTCCGGCCCCGTCCCCGGCCCTACCCCGCGACGCGCCGCGCCGGCGCCGCGCGTCGGGAAAAGTCAGACATTGAGGGTATTGACTTTTGAGATGATTCGGTATATGGACTACGAAACTTGTATGACATACCCGAGCGGTACCCTGTCAACGCATTACACAAAGAACCGCAGGTTGTCAAGACCTGCCCAAAAAAGATATGAAGGTGGTTTCGGTGACTTTCCACGCTCCCCTGGATCTGACCGTACATCATTCGCAGGGCCTATACGACCCCGGGGCCGAACGCGATGCCTGTGGTGTGGGCATGGTCACCACGCTCAACAAGCGTGCGGAGCGAAAAATCGTTGACGACGCCATTGAGGTGCTGGTCAACCTCAATCACCGCGGCGCGGTCGGCGCCGAGGAGAACACCGGTGACGGCGCTGGCATCCTCATGAGCATGCCCGACGAGTTCATGCGCGCCACAGTCGGCGTCGAGCTGCCCGAGGCGGGCCACTACGCGGCCGGCATCGCCTTCCTCGACCGCGACATCGCCACCTCAGGCCAGCAGGAGCAGGCCATCGCCGCCATCGTGCGCGACGAGGGCCTCGAGGTCCTCGCCTGGCGCGTCGTGCCCACCAACCCCGACGGTCTCGGCCTGCAGGCGCTGGCCTCCATGCCGAGCTTCAAGACGCTGGTGGTGGCCTCCCCGGACGGCTCCCTCGCCGGCGTGGAGCTGGACCGCAAGACCTTCCGCATCCGCAAGCGCGTCGAGCACGAGGTCGGCATCTACTTCGCCTCGCTGTCCTCGCGCACCATCACCTACAAGGGCATGCTCACCACGATGCAGCTGACCCCCTTCTTCCCCGATCTGTCCGATCAGCGCATGAAGGCCCGCGTCGCCATCGTCCACTCCCGCTTCTCCACGAACACCTTCCCGAGCTGGCCGCTGGCCCAGCCGTTCCGCCTGATCGCCCACAACGGCGAGATCAACACGATCCAGGGCAACCGCAACTGGCTGTCCGCCCGCGAGGGCCGCCTGAGCTCCGAACTGCTCGGAGAGTTCGCGCCGCTGCTGCCGATCACCACGCCCGGCTACTCCGACTCGGGCACCTTCGACGAGTGCCTCGAGCTGCTGCACCTGGCCGGCCGCTCCCTGCCGCACGCGATCTCGATGATGCTGCCGCCCGCATGGGAGAAGAACGACCAGCTCGACCCGGACGTACGCGCCTTCTACGAGTACAACAACACGCTGATCGAGCCGTGGGATGGCCCGGCCGACATCATCTTCACCGACGGCACCCAGGTCGGTGCGCTGCTCGACCGCAACGGCTTCCGCCCCGGCCGCTGGCAGCTCACCGACGACGGCTACGTGGTGCTCGCCTCCGAGGCAGGCGTGCTGCCCGAGATCGCCGACGAGCACGTCGTCGCCAAGGGCCGCCTCGAGCCCGGCAGGATGTTCCTGGTCGACACCGACGAGGGTCGCATCATCCCCGACGAGGAGATCAAGGCATCCCTCGCCGCCCAGCACCCGTACCGCAAGTGGGTCGAGGGCAATTCGGTCGAGATGAGCGAGCTGCCGCAGCGCGAGCATGTACGCCACTCCGGCCAGTCCGTGCAGCGCCGCCAGCGGGCCTTCGGCTACACCGAAGAGGACCTCAAGATGCTGCTCACGCCGATGGCCAACACCGGCAAGGAGCCGCTCGGCTCGATGGGCAACGACGCGCCGATGCCGGTGCTCTCCAAGCGCAGCCGCATGCTGTTCGACTACTTCACCCAGAAGTTCGCGCAGGTCACCAACCCGCCGCTCGACTGGGAGCGCGAAGAGATCGTCACCTGCCTCGAATCGGCCATCGGCCCGGAGCCGAACCTGCTGTCCGACTCCGAACTGCACGCCAAGAAGATCCTCATCCCGCTGCCCGTCATCAACTCCGACCAGATGGCCCAGCTCAAGCGACTCGACCGCGCCCCGCAGCTCGGCGGTTACTACAAGCCGTACGTCGTCAAGGGCCTGTACCAGGTGGCCGGCGGCGGCAAGGCGCTCGCCGAGCGCCTCGACGAGATCTTCGCCGAGGTCGACGAGGCCATCGAGGGCGGCAAGAACTTCCTGGTGCTCTCCGACCGCGACTCGAACCACACGTGGGGCCCGATCCCGTCGCTGCTGCTCACCTCGGCCGTGCAGCACCACCTGCTGCGCCGTCACACGCGCACGCAGATCTCGATGGTGGTCGAGGCCGGCGACGTGCGCGAGATCCACCATGTCGCGCTCCTCATCGCCTACGGCGCCGCCTGCGTCAACCCGTACATGGCGTTCGAATCCGTCGAGGACCTGTGCCACCGCGGCTACCTGAACGTCGACGAGCAGACCGCCGCGACCAACCTCACCAAGGCGCTGTCGACCGGCGTGCTCAAGATCATGTCCAAGATGGGCGTCTCCACGATCATGAGCTACCGCGGCGCGCAGCTGTTCGAGGCGGTCGGTCTGAGCAAGTCCGTCATCGACGAGTACTTCACCGGCACGACCTCGCAGGTCGGCGGCGCCGGCCTCGACGAGATCGCCGAGGAGGTGGCGATCCGCCACCGCGTGGCCTACCCGAACCAGTGGACCGCCACCCCGCACCGCAACCTGCGCACCGGCGGCCTCTACAAGTGGCGCCGCACCGGCGAGGACCACCTCAACGACCCCGAGGCGATCTTCCTGCTGCAGCAGTCCACGCAGCGCGGCGACTACGCCATGTTCAAGAAGTATTCGGCGCACATCAACGACACGTCGAACCGCCTGATGACCCTGCGCGGCCTGATGAAGTTCAACGACAAACGCAAGCCGATCGACATCTCCGAGGTCGAGCCGGCCTCCGAGATCGTCAAGCGCTTCTCCACCGGCGCGATGAGCTACGGCTCCATCTCGCAGGAGGCCCACGAGACGCTCGCCATCGCCATGAACACGATCGGCGCCCGCTCCAACTCGGGCGAGGGAGGAGAGTCCGACGACCGCATCGAGGACCCGCTGCGCTACAGCCGCATCAAGCAGATCGCCTCCGCGCGCTTCGGCGTCACCTCCGACTACCTGGTGCACGCCACCGACCTGCAGATCAAGCTCGCCCAGGGCGCCAAGCCTGGCGAGGGCGGCCACCTGCCCGGCGCGAAGGTGCCGCCGTGGATCGCCAAGGTGCGCCACGCGACGCCCGGCGTGGAGCTCATCTCCCCGCCGCCGCACCACGACATCTACTCCATCGAGGATCTGAAGCAGCTGATCAACGACGCGAAGATGGCGAACCCGAAGGCGCGCATCCACGTCAAGCTCGTCTCCGAGTTCGGCGTCGGCACGATCGCCGCCGGCGTGGCCAAGTGCCATGCCGACGTGGTGCTCATCTCCGGCTACGACGGCGGCACCGGCGCGGCCCCGCTCAACGCGATCCGCCATGCCGGAACCCCGTGGGAGATCGGCCTGTCCGAGACCCAGCAGACGCTGATCCTCAACGGTCTGCGCTCGCGCATCGTCGTGCAGTGCGACGGCGAGCTCAAGACCGGCCGCGACGTGGTGATCGCCGCGCTGCTCGGCGCCGAGGAGTTCGGCTTCGCCACCGCGGCGCTGATCGTCGAGGGCTGCGTCATGATGCGCGCCTGCCACAAGAACACCTGCCCGCAGGGCATCGCCACCCAGGACCCGGAGCTGCGCGCGCGGTTCAAGGGCAAGCCCGAGCACGTGATCAACTTCTTCATGTTCATCGCCGAGGAGGTGCGCGAGATCCTGGCCCAGCTCGGCTTCCGCACCCTCGAGGAGGCCGTCGGCCACGTCGAGTGCCTCGACCAGAACGAGGCGATCAAGCGCTGGAAGGCCGATGGCGTGGACCTGAGCAACGTGCTCATGCAGCCCGGCCCGGTCCCCGGCACGATCCTGCACAACACCGAGGAGCAGAACCACGAGCTCGACAAGGCGCTCGACAACAAGCTCATCGAGCTGGCCGAGCCGGCGCTCGAGCGCCGCGAGCCCGTGCGCATCGACATGCCGATCCGCAACGTGAACCGCACGCTCGGCACGATGGTCGGCTACGAGATCACCCGCCGCTACGGCGCCGAGGGCCTGCCCGACGACACGATCGACATGACCCTGCACGGTTCGGGCGGCCAGTCGATCGGCGCGTTCATCCCGCGCGGCGAGACGATGCGCGTCTACGGCGAGGTCAACGACTACGCCGGCAAGGGCTTGTCCGGCGGGCGCATGATCGTGCGCGCCGAGGACGGCGTCACCTTCGACCCGCACACCAACGTGATCGCGGGCAACGTGACCGGCTTCGGCGCCACGTCCGGCCAGATGTTCGTGGCCGGCCGCGCCGGCGAGCGCTTCGGCGTGCGCAACGGCGGCGCCACGTTCGTCGTCGAGGGCGTCGGCGACCACGGCTGCGAGTACATGACCGGCGGCACCGTTGTCGTGCTCGGCCCGACCGGCCGCAACTTCGGCGCCGGCTTCTCCGGAGGCCACGCCTACGTGCTCGATCTCGACCGCGCGAAGGTCAACCCGTCCGCGCTCAAGGGCGCGCTGCGCTTCGAGCCGCTCGACGTGCAGACCGAACCGGTCGTGCACGCGCTGGTCAAGCAGCACGCCGAGGAGACCGGATCCGCGTTCGCGGCCGCGCTGCTCGACGACTGGGAGCACACGGCGGCGCGGTTCACGCACGTCGTGCCCAAGCAGTTCGTCGCCATGACCGAGGCCATGCGCGAGGCAGAGGACAACAACATCGATTTCAATGCTCCCGGCGCCTGGGAACAGGTGTACGAGCAGGTTATGGAAGGAGCGCGCTGACATGGGAGACCCCAGAGGATTCCTGAAGGTTCGTACCCGTCGCGAACTGGCCGAACGCCCCGTAGAGGAACGCATCAAGGACTGGCTCGACGTGCACGCCGAGTCCGGCCTGCAGCCGTGGACCAAGGAACAGGCCGCGCGATGCATGGACTGCGGCACGCCGTTCTGCATGACCGGCTGCCCGCTCGGCAACATCATCCCCGAGTTCAACGATCTGGTCCGCCAGGAGAAGTGGGAGGACGCCTACAACCGGCTGTCCATGACCAACAACTTCCCCGAGGTGACCGGCCGCATCTGCCCGGCCCTGTGCGAGAAGGCCTGCGTGCTCGGCATCCACCAGCCGCCGACCATGATCAAGCTCGACGAGCAGACGATCATCGACCAGGCGTGGGAGCTCGACATCGTCAAGCCGATGCCGCCGCAGCGCCTGTCCGACCAGACCGTCGCCGTCGTCGGCTCCGGCCCCGCCGGCCTGTCCTGCGCGCAGCAGCTGACGCGCGCCGGCCACACCGTCGTCGTCTATGAGCGCGACGACGCGATCGGCGGCCTCATGCGCTACGGCATCCCGAACTTTAAGCTCGACAAGCATCTGCTCGACCGCCGCGTCGAGCAGATGGAGGCCGAGGGCACCGTGTTCCGCACCGGCGTGGAGATCGGCAAGGACATCACCTGGGACGACCTGCGCTCCCGGTACGATGCGGTGGTCGTGGCCATCGGCTCCCGCGTGCCGCGCGACATGAAGCTGCCCGGCCGCCAGCTCGACGGCATCCACTTCGCGATGGACTTCCTGCCCGACGCGACCCGCCGCATCTACGGCGTCAAGCCCGTGCACGACATCACCGCCAAGGACAAGCACGTCATCGTCATCGGCGGCGGCGACACCGGCTCCGACTGCCTCGGCACCTCGATCCGCCAGGGTGCGAAGGACGTGACCGTGCTGCAGATCATGCCGAAGGAGCCGAGCGAGCGCCCGGACAACCAGCCGTGGCCGACCTTCGCCCGCCTGTACCAGAAGACCTCCTCCATGGAGGAGGGCGGCACCTACATGTACAGCACCGACTCGATCAACTTCGTCGGCTCCGACGAGGAGCAGTCGCGCATCCACATCGAGAACTCGACCGCCACCGAAGGGTTCGTCGCCGACGAGCACGGCCATGTGACCGGCCTGAAGGTCGTCGACGTGGCGCTGGGCGAGAACGGTCCGTTCACCCGCCAGCCGGGCACCGAACGCGTGCTGCCGGCCGACCTGGTGCTCATCTCGGTCGGCTTCCTGCGCCCGGATACGACCACCCTGCTCGACCAGCTGCCCGTCGATCTCGACAAGCGCGGCAACGTGGCTCGCAACGACAAGTTCGCCACCTCGCAGGACGGCGTGTTCGCCTGCGGCGACGCCGGACGCGGCCAGAGCCTGGTGGTGTGGGCCATCTCGGAGGGCCGCTCCTGCGCGGCCGCCGTCGACGAGTACCTCACCGGCGCGGCCACCGAGCTGCCGGCCCCGATCGTCGCCTCGCAGCGCCCGATGATGCTGCCGAGGTAGCCGATCACCGAGTAATGCTGGCTCCCTTCAGGGAGAGGAACCAGCATTACTCAACGAATCAATAGTGCATAACACTGGGGTCTCGCACCGGCAGGGCGCAGTGCAGCGACCATTCGCCGGCGGACCGGCCGATGCTCCATGTGCCGTCGAGGCGCCGGACGGCGACTGCGTAACGGTCCAGCCCGGACCGGCCCGTGGTCGGGTCGGCCGTACGTCCATCGGCCGTATCGGCCGCACCGGTACGCGGCGCATCCGTGGCCGATACGGTGATCCGGTCCGCGGACCAGCCGAAAGCTACCATGTAGGCGGACGCCGGATCGGCGTATTTGCCGATGTCGCCGAACAGCTCATCGATCAGGCCACGCAGCAGCCGGAACCGGTCGTCGTCCAGCTCGGGCAGATCGGTGCCGGGCAGGATGATCTCGCCGTGCACCCCGGCATCGTCGAGACGGCGCCGCCACAGCGCGACCGCATCGCGGATCAGACCGTCCCGTTCCGGCTGCGGAACCCCTGCGTCGGAAGGCTCCGTGCCGGCGGGGAAGCGGCGCAACGCCGCGATCGTGGCGCGCGTGTGCGTGAGCGTGTCCATGAGCTCGCCGCGCAATCCGCCCAGCACGGCATCAGGCGTCTCCCCGGCCTCGGTACCGCCGTTCTCGGAGCCGTCGCGTTCGGTACAACCGGAGACGTCATCGCCGGCAGCGCACGCCAGATGGTCGTCGATGCGCATGACGACCAGCGACAGTTCGTTGCAGATGCGGTCATGCAGCTGGTCCGCCACCATTTCGCGGTCCCGCAGCCGCCGCATCCGCTCCTGGTCCCGCGCCTCGCGTACCATCCGGGCCAGCAGCAGCCCGGTGACGACGAACACCAGATGATCGCCGATATCCGTGGCATACCCCATCAGATCCAGCATGGCTCGATCGGCGTGGAACGGCGCTATGCCGGCCGTCGTCCACAGGAACAGCAGACGGTTCACGGGCATCGCCAGCGCCGCGGCGAAGCCGATCGGCGCGCGCCGGTAGCCGAGCACGATCAGCGCGACGCCTATCGCCAGCAGATGCGAGGCGTACGTCATCGGACGGAACGGCAGCCAGTCGGCCGCCATCGCGGAGACGACCAACGCCGTCGCACCGAAGGTGGGGAAGCGCGGCAGTAGCATCACGGCGGCGACGCCGCACAGCGTCTGCGCGAACGGGATGAGACGCAGGCCGTGGAACCACGCGTCGTTGCACGCCGCGCCGATCATGCACAGCGACAAGGCGATGCAGCCGAACAGGACCACGCGGTGGCTGCGGACGGCGGACAGCAGCGGATCCATGCGGGAACGGCCGGTATTCGAGCCGTCGCGGCGATCCGGTGTTCGCCACCGTGGACCTGCACGCGCTATACCCGCAGTTCGGCCATATCAGCCATGCGATCGTGATCATCGGATACGACGCCGACCCGGGCGGCGCCATCGTGAACTACCACTTCATCGACCCCTACTACCGCGTGCAGGACGCCACCTACGGCGGCCGCAAGATCGCCGGGGCGGCCGAGATGGTGAACGCCATCGTGACCAACGAGGAGCCGGCGTACGTGTGGTGATCCGGGCGCCGCCTGGGAACTCCCTCGGAGCCCCATGCGCATCCTGCCCGCATCCTGTGCGGAAACGATGCGGAAACGGCGCGGAAAACGGGAAGGCGCTGAGGTACAGTGGTACGCAGTGTCATCCGTCGAACCGTGAGGAGAAGTGATATGCCGAACCGTGCCGAACGCCGCAGGGCCGCGAAGAACCAGCGCAGGGGAATACCGTCCCAATACGACCAGACCCGTGGCCGCGGCCGTGGGGGCATGATCGACGAGTACGCGCTGCAGGAGAAGTCGCGCCGCATCCAGGAGGGCGAGGACGGCCCGTGGAAGCCGACCGGCGGCACCGTTGCGGCGGACACCACGCTGACCACCAACCCGAACTACAACGACCCGAAGGCGTTCAAGGCACCGCATTCGGTGCGCCAGTGGTTCCGCGTGGTCAGCTGGGTGTTGATCGTGATCGCCGCGATCGCGTTCCTGGTGATCATGTGGCTGCCGACCCATCCGATCTGGCTGGTCGCCACGGTGTCCGGCGTCTTCGTCGTCGGCGTGCTCAGCCTGTTCTTCACCGCCGGCGATTCGAAGCACAATCCCAACCTCGACCAGAACGGCACCGCCGTCTGATCGGATTCCCGGCAACGACGACGCCGGCGTTCCCTCATCAGGAAGGGACGCCGGCGTTTTGCGTTGCGGTCCACCGCGGGCGGAACGGATAGGGCGGGCGGGGTTCCCGCTACTTCTCCAGCGCCGCGTACAGCGGATAGTTGCTGTACGTGAACGCCGCATGCGTCAGTGCCGTCGACGACACCGCGGCCACATTGGCGTACCACAGGGGAATCTGCGGCAGGTCGTCGAGCAGGATCTCCTCCGCCTCCTGATAGCGCGCGACGGCCTGATCCTCGTCCGTGCTTGCCGCGGCGCTCGCCAGCAGATCGTCGACCTGCCGGTTCGCGTAGCCGAATTCGTTGTACCCGCCGTTCGAGGCGAAGCGCTGCGTCAGATAGTTCTCGATATGCGGATAGTCCGGAGGCCATTCGCTGCCGTACGGCGAGTCGATCGTCCCGTCGACGGCGGCGGTGCGCAGCTCCTTGCGCGAGGTCCACGGCTCGGCCTGGGCACTGATGCCCAACGTGTTCGCGATCTGGTTCGCCACGGCCTCGACCCACGCCTGATCGTTGGAATCGGCGCTGTATGACAGCTTCAGCGTGCCGCTCCACAGGGAGATCGCGTCGGCCTGCGCCCAGAGCTCTCTGGCCTGCGCGGCATTATGGGCGAGGTGCCGCGCGTTGGCGAGCTGGTCGCTGTACCCGGTGATCGTCGGCGCGGAGAAATCCACGGCCGGCTGCCTGGTGCCATGGAAGATCTTGGAACAGATCAGGTCGCGGTCGATCGCCATGGAGATCGCCTGGCGGCGCAGCCGCCCTTCGTCGCCGCCGAAATGGGCGAGCCGCTCGGGGATGTTCAGCCCTTGGGTTTCGGCGCCCGGCACCGTGTAGGAGCGGATGCCCTCGGTGCTGGCGTACACCGCGTACTTCGAGGCCGGCACCTCGTCGAGCAGGTCGAGATTGCCGGCGATCACGTCCACGAACGCGGCGTCCGTGGACGTGTAGAAGCGGAAGTCGATGCCGCCGTTGCGCGCGGGCATCGCGCCACGGTAGCCGTCGTTGCGGGTCACCGTGAGATCCTGGCCGTGCGTCCACGACGAGAAGCGGTAGGCGCCGTTGCCGACCGGCTTGCTCGCATACGCGTCGGGATCGTCGTAGAACGAGTCGGGCAGCGGCAGGAACGGGACCGTGCCGAGTTTCTGGGGCAGTATCGAATCGGGCGCGCTCAGATGGATCTCGAAGGATTCGTCGCCGGTGACGACGAGCCCGGACAGCTGCTCCGTGCCGTCCGTGGATCGCTGCAGGTCGCCGTAGCCCTGGATGTTCGCGAAATAGCTGGCGTTGATCTGCGCGTTCGCGGGATTCGCCGCGTAGCTCCACGCGCGCGTGAAGGACCGCGCCGTCACCGGCGTGCCATCGGTGAAGGTCCAGCCGTGGCTGAGCGTGACCGTGAACACGGTGGAATCGTCGTTCGGCGTGATGGACGAGGCGACCTCGTTGACGGGCTTGCCCTGCTCGTCGTAGACGACCAGCCCGGCGAGAATCGTGGACAGCACGCGGAACCCGCCGGCGTCGCCGGCCCCGCCCGGCGTCAGCGCGGAACGGGGCTCGGTGGAATAGACCGATATCGTGGCGTCGGCGCCCGTCGCGCCGGTGCGCGCGCCGCCGCAGCCGGCTGCCAGCGCCAGCACCACGGCCACCGCGGCCAACACCGCCGTTATGCGTCCCAGTCGCATGGCGTTACTTCCTTTCTGATCCCTGATCGGGGTCGGCGGCTCATCCGAGCTCGAGCGTGACGGATGCCGTGTCGATCGTGATCAGCCGTTGCCCGCGGGGTTTCACCGTGGCTTCCGGGTCGGTGCCGAAGACGATGAGTCGCAGGCGGTCGCCCGCCGTGACGGTCTGGTCGAATGGCTCCATGGCGATGGCGTAGCGGTGCCACGCATCCGGTTCCAGACGGCGTCTGGCCCACGGCGCCTCGGCGTTGCGCGCGTCCATCCAGCCGCGCGAAAGGATGCGGTATGCCGAAGGCTCCCGCTCTACCGCAAAGCGCTTCGTGGGAATGGTCGGGCCGTCGAGCCCGCAGACCAGGCTGCCGGTGCTCTCCTGAGCCGTGGTGAGGCGGCGGTGCGATCCGATGTCGACCAGCATGACGCTCAGAATCGCGGCCGGCGTGTCGAACTTCGCCGCGAACCGCACGACCGGCGTGCCACCGAATCGCGTGGTCGCAGTCAGCGGGGCGGTGTCGAAGCGCAGGCAGTGGCACGGCTCGGGGTCGGCGAGGATCAGCTCGTCGCGCCACGGGCCGATCGAGTCTTCCGGGGCGTCGCGGCGGAACGCGGTGGCATCCACGTCGTCGGCGATGACGCCGCATGCATCGCGCTGCGTGCGGTCCGCGCGCGCGAACTCCGGCAGCGGGCGCGCATCCGGCGTGGGGAACGACGGCTCCTCACGCCATACGCCGGGATCGAGATCGTCCTGGATCAGCGCCGAAGGGATGTCCGCGATGTCGGTGCTGCGGTCGACCAAGTAATGGTCGAGCCATCGGTGCGCGTACCCGTTCACCGGATTGCCCTCGAGATCATGCGTGTAGCAGTGGTCTCCACGGTGCAGCACCAGGCAGGAGCGCGTGCCTCGCCCGTGCAGGGCATCCCGCAGGCGCACGGCCTGCGACGGCTTGACGTTCATGTCGTTGAGCCCCTGCACGATGAACGCGGGGCAGGGATGTTCCGGCAGGTGGGCCAGATAGTTGCGTTCATGCCACCACCGGTTGTATGCGCCGCCCTCGCGGTCCATATGGGCGCGGATCGCGTCGAGATGGGCCTGATAGCGCCGCCGGTCGCCGGCATCGAGACCGTCGCGTTCCCGGCTGAAGCAGTAGGCCGCCAGCAGGTCGATGTCGTCGCCCTGCCATCCGAGCGCGGGGCACGCCAGTCCGTTGCAGCGGTAGTACCGGTACCAGTCGCTGATCCCCGCGACCGGCAGGATCGTCTCCAGCCCGTCAATGCCCGCGGCGGCGAGCGCCACGCACATCGTGCCCAGATAGCTTTTGCCGGTCATGGCGACCTTGCCGCTGGCCCAGTCGGCGCGCACCTCGATGCCGTCGGCGGGATTCGTGAACGCGCGGGCGCGCCCGTTGAGCCAGTCGATCACGGCGGCGAACGCGGCGGTCTCCTCGGGGGAGCCGCAGTCGTTGAACCCCTGTGAGCCGCGCGTGCCAAGGCCGCCGGCGAACACGGTGGCGTAGCCGCACGAGTTGTAGAACGCGTAATAGTCGCTGATGCACTCCAGCTCGGGCATCTCGTCCGGGGCGAGGCGGTGCGCGGGGCCGGCGCCGCGCGGGGTGCGGAAACGGACCGGCGCCATGGCCGGCCGCGGCTGCTCCGCGCCGAATCGCTCGCGGGGATCGGGGTCGGGGGCCGGCCATGCGGGGGAGTCGGCTTCGGCTCCTCGGCCGGCCGGTGCCGTCGCATCGTTCGGTGCCGTCGCATCGCCCGCTCCGGTGCCGGCGGCCTGCGCGCCGCCCAGCTCGACGTCGGTGGGATGCGGCGCGTAGCCGTCGTCGTCGCACCCCAGCATGTACGGGTCAGCCACGTAGATGGCCGGCACCACCAGACCGTCGTCGCACGCCAGCGGGCGGCGGATGTACACGGCGATCAGGTCGGCCAGACCGTCGCCGTCCGTATCCACGGGCGTTTCGACCCACACGCGTTCGACGATGCACGAGCGCACGTCGTGGACCGGGCGCGTCGGGGCTCTCAGGCGGGAGGGGATCATGCCGCGGCATCCTTCGCCGCGGGCTGCGCATCGGCCTTCGCGGCGGAGCCCTTGCCCAGACCGTGCTTCCGGAGGAACCGCTGCCACACGACGACGAACACGGCGCCCAACAGCAGCATGGCGATGAGGAAGCCGAAGAACATGCGGTAGCCGGCGACTCCCGGATGCCCGTCGATCAGGGCGCCGGCGAGCAGAGAGACGAACACCTCGGGCAGATAGCCGATGGTGGAGATGATGCCGGCGGCCGTGCCCGACACGCGCTCGGGGATCGCGCCCTCGTCCATCATGGCCCAAGTCAGCGGGTAGTTCACGTTGTAGAAGAAGTAGATGATGAGGAACACGATCACGAACACGACCGTCGAGGAGGCGTTCAGCGGCAGGAGCAGGATCACCGCGGTGCCGATGGCCATGACCAGGAAGGAGATGAGCAGCAGGCGGCTCGTGCCGAATTTGTCGGCCAGATAGCCGCCGCCGACGTTCGACACGGGCGTCACGTAGCGCTTGGCGGCGGCGAGCACCGCGCCGGCGGTCACGGACATGCCCAGCAGCGACGTGCCGTAGGGCGTGAAGTAGTAGACGGACAGCGTGAACACGTAGTTGCAGAACGTGACCAGGCCGATGATCCAGATGGCCGGCATCCGCAGCACGGTGCCGATGTCCTTGAACGTGACCTGCTCGCTTTTGTCGATCTTCGAGCCGTCATCGCGCATCTTCCACAGGACGAGCAGGCCGGAGAGCACGGTGATGACCGAGTAGAAGACGATGACCTGCCGCATGCCGGCGATGTCGTGCTTGCCGTCCGCGTTCATGCCGAGGCGGAAGGCGATGACGGCCAGCGGGGTCATGATCGCGGCGGCCACGCCGCGCGCGCCCTCGAACCAGCCGAAGGACTTGCCCTTGTCCTCGGGGCTGGACAGGACGCGCACCGCCTTGACGCAGCACGGCCAGAACGAGAACAGCGAGGTGAAGCCCCAGAACGAGTACAGGGCCACGAGCTCGGGGAAGTTCAGCGGCAGCAGATGGATGAAGCCGCCGAGGCCGGTGCCGATCAGCGACAGCGACAGCAGCAGACGGATGCTGACCCGATCGGCCAAGTAGCCGCCGAACAGGTAGGAGATCATGCCGAACACGCCGAAGATGCTGCCGAACACGCCGATCTGCGTGTTGGTGAGGTGGTAGGCCTGCGCGTAGGCCTCGTAGTAATCGTAGTGGAAGTAGGGCAGCCCATAGATGATGGAGCCGCCGGCGGCCACGAGCAGGATGGCCACGAAATTGCGTCGGGTCTTCTCTCCCATGCCCAGCTTGGCGAGCAGGTTCATTTGCGTTCCCTTTCTCTGCGGTGTTGCGCGGGTTGCACATGGTGGTTTGTATGAATGGTGAACAATGTATCAATACCGTGTAACGGCCCGCGATGGCGTATCGCCATATGGGAGGGCTGCTGCGGCCGGGCGGCGGCCGGGCGGTGAGCGGACGACGGGACGGGCGGGACGTGCGGCGGGGGCCATCGCGCGACACTTCGCCGGCCGAAGACGGCGCGGCGCGGTTCCCGTATTAGACTGAAACTGTTCTGGTTGTCCGATGAAGGAGCAGATTGGTATGAAAGTCGACATTCTGACGCGCGAATATCCTCCGCATGTCTATGGCGGCGCCGGCGTGCACGCCGAGGAACTGTCCAAGGTGCTGGCCGAACGCATCGACGTGACGGTCCGCGCGTTCGACGGCCCCCGCACCGAGGCCGACGTCCCCGCGATCCCCGGCGACGATCCGAAGGGCTCGCTCAAGGTGGTCGGCTACGGCACGCCCTCCGAGCTCGCGGACGCGAACGCCGCGCTGAAGACCTTCGGCGTGGACCTGCAGATCGCCAACGACGTGGACGCGGACATCTCCCACGCGCACACCTGGTACGCCTGCCTCGCCGGCTATCTCGCGAAGATGCTGCACGGCACGCCGCTGGTCATCACCGCGCACTCGCTCGAACCGTTCCGCCCGTGGAAGCGCGAGCAGCTCGGCGGCGGCTACAACCTCAGCTCGTGGGCCGAAAAGGACGCCTATGAGCACGCCGACCGCGTGATCGCCGTGTCCGCCGGCATGCGCGAGGACATCCTCACCGCATACCCCAACCTCGACCCGGACAAGGTCGTCGTGGTGCACAACGGCATCACCATGGCCGACTTCGAGACCCCGGCCGACGACGATCCGGGCTGGAAGGTGTTCGATCGCTACCACATCGACCGCTCGAAGCCGACCCTGCTGTTCGTCGGGCGCATCACCCGCCAGAAGGGCCTGCCGTACCTGCTCAAGGCGCTGCACCTGGTCGACCCGGGCATCCAGGTGGTGCTGTGCGCCGGCGCGCCCGACACCCCGGAGATCGCCGAGGAGGTCAAGAACGCGTTCGCCAAGCTCGACGAGGAGCGCGGCAACATCGTGTGGATCGAGGAGATGCTGCCCAAGCCCGAGCTCAACGCGCTGGAGCACGGCTGCGACGCGTTCATCTGCCCGAGCATCTACGAGCCGCTCGGCATCGTGAACCTCGAGGCCATGGCCTGCGGGCTGCCCGTCGTCGCCTCCGCGACCGGCGGCATCCCCGAGGTCGTCGTCGACGGCGAGACCGGCTATCTGGTGCCGATCGACCAGCTGCGCGACGGCACCGGCACGCCGACCGACCCGGACAAGTTCGTGCACGACATGGCCGACGCGATCAACCGGATCATGGCCGACCCCGAGCTCGCCAGGAAGATGGGCCAGGCCGGCTACGAGCGCGCCCGCGACAAGTTCAGCTGGGAGTCCATCGCCGACAAGACCGTGGCCGTCTACCAGTCCGTGCTCGACGAGCAGCGGAAGTAGCGCCGCAGCGCCTGCCCCCTCCCTGAGGGGGAGTTGTCCGACAGGCGACGAATCTCATTCGGCTCCCCTCTTCCGAGGGGAGCCGTCCGCGAAGCGGACTGAGGGGAACCGCTCTTCTGACTCCGACACGTCTCCATATACTTTGAATACTTTGACAAGGAATTTCCGCATATGCCCCAGACCGTCCTCCAGCTCGACAACGTCGAATTCCGCCGCAATCGCCGCGTGATCATCACCGACGTGAACCTCACCATCCATGCGGGGGAGCGCTGGGTGCTCTTCGGGCCGAACGGCATCGGCAAATCCACCGCCGTCGGCATGCTGGCCACGCGCACCTTCCCCTCGGAGGGACGCGTGTTCATCCTCGGCCACCAGCTCGGCAAATACGACGTGTTCAAGCTGCGCACCCGCATCGGCCTCGCCTCGGCCGATCTTGGCCGGCAGTTCCCCGAATTCGAGGACCCGCTGGACGCCGTGGTCACCGGACTGTCCGCCGTGACCGGCCGGTGGCGCGACACGTACTCCGACGAGGACTACGACCGCGCCCGCGCGCTGTTGCGCGATTTCCGCGTGGGCTATCTTGAAGGCAAGATGATGTGGCGCCTGTCGGAGGGTGAGCGCACCCGCGTGCTCATCGCCCGCGCGCTCATGGGCAATCCCGAACTGCTTATCATGGACGAGCCGACCACCGGCCTCGATCTGGGCGGTCGCGAGCAGGTGATGCGCACGCTGAGCCGCATCGGTGAGGAAAGCTCCGAGCGCGCCGTGGTGCTCGTGACCCATCGCCTGGAGGAGATCCCGGCCGGCTTCGACCATATCGCCATCATGGGCCGCAAGCCCATCTCCGCCGAGGACGCCACCGACGACGGCATCGACGCGATGGGCAATCCCTCCGCCGGCACCATCGTCTACGCCGGCCCGTTGGAGGACGGCCTGACCGACGAGCGGCTCTCCGACCTGTTCGGCATGCCGATCGAAGTGCAGCACACCCACGGCCGCTGGTCAGCCTACGCAGTGTGACCGCCGGCCCACGCCTCGCTGCCGGAGACTGACCGAGCCGGATCGTAAGTCGGTTCACGCCCCCGCCGGCGGGGGCGTGAACCGACGAACCATCCCTAGGCGAATGGTCGGGACAGCATAGCCGCAGTACGCTGTCCCAGCTGACTTCATCCCTCACTCGTAGCTGATGACCAGACGGCCGACCACGTCGCCGCGCTCCAGCCGTTCGATCGCCTCCGGTACCTCGTCGAACGAGACGGTCGTGGTGACCGGCGTGAGCTTGCCGGTGCGCATCAGCTCGTAGACGCCCCGGATGTCGTCGGGCGTGCCGCCGTTGGATCCGCGCAGATCGCACTGGTTGACGATGAGCGACTTGGCATCGATGGTGGTTTCCAGCCGGCCCATGCCGACGAGCACCACCACGCCGCCCAGCCTGATCACGTCCACCGCGTCGGCGGTGGTGTCACCGAATCCGGCGAAGTCGACGATCACATCGAAGAATCCCTTTGGATAGTCCGTGATGGACCGGCGCGCGTCCACCGCACCCAGTTCCTTGGCCAGCGGCCAGATATCCTCCTTGATCTCCGCCACATGCACCTCGGCGCCCAGCAGATGGGCCACGCGGGCGCCGATCTGGCCCAACCCGCCCAATCCGATGATGCCGACCCTGTCGCCGGCCTTCACGCCGCCACGGCGCACCACGGCCGCGTACGAGGTCATGCCCGCATCGGTGGCCGCGGCGCCGTTGACGAAATCCACTTCGCCGGGAATGCGCACCAGCGCCTGCGTGCCCACCACGATCTTCGGGCCGAATCCGCCGTCGAAGGAGGACCCGGGGCAGCCGGCCGGCGTGGTCGGGCATATCGCCACGCGGTCGCCCACCTGAAAATCGTCCACGCCCTCGCCGACCCGGCTGATCACGCCGGCGTCCTCGTGGCCGAGCGTGACCGGCACCTGCGCCAGCATCGTCATCCAGCCCGGATCGGTGAGAATGCCCACATCGGTGTGGCAGATGCCGGCCGCCTTCACGTCGACGACGACCTGCCCCGGTCCGGCGGTCGGCTCGGGCAGCTCGGCGAGCCGCAACGGTTCATTGGTGCCGGTGAATCTCCATGACTTCATCATGACTCCTTAACTTCAAGGCGCATCGTTGCGCCATTCGGCCGAGCCCCTCGTCCCGGGCGCGGCCTGCGCCGTTGGGAATACGGCGATACCCCCTATCGTAGGGCAGTCGGGCGAACGACCCACGCGGCGAAACGTGGGGCGGCCATGCGTATCCGGATCCGTCGCCGCGGCGTGGCCGTGCCGTGGCCGCAATCCGGGGAACGGGATCTCGGACTGGTATATTCGGACGGTGACGGTGGCGGTAACGGCGGCTGTGGCGGTGGCATCGGGCGCCGCAGCCGGCGGAACGATGGAATGGCGGAAGGAAGAGCGCAATGGTCGCAAGCAAACTGGTGTTCATCGACATAGACGGCACGTTGGCGGACGAGCGTCACCTCGTGCCGGATTCGGCGCGCGAGGCGTGCAAGCGCGCTCAAGGGAACGGCCACAAGCTGTTCATCTGCACCGGGCGATCCATGCCGAAGATCGAGCGCAGCATCCTCGATCTGGGCTTCGACGGCGTGGTCTCCGTGGCCGGCGCGCAGGCGAACGTCGGCGACAGACTGCTGTTCCGCCATCTCGTGCCGCCCGAGGCCGTGGACGCGGCGATGGCGTACTTCCGCAAGCACCGCATCGCAAGCTACCAGTGGCAGGGCGCGGACGGCATGTACATCTCCGAGGGGTACCGCCGGCATCTGGAGTCGAAGGGCAAGGCGTGGAACCGCGGCGAATTCGCGCGCTTCTGGCACCTGATCGACGAGATCGAGATCCCGGCCGGATCCACGCTGGGCAGCATGATCCGCGTGAGCAAGGGATCGTACTTCACCGGCCCCGACCCGGACGTGACCTTCGAGGACACCAAACGCGACCTGAGTCCCTGGTTCGAGCTCGTGCACGGCTCGTACGACCGGATCTCGCCGAACAACGGCGAACTGCTCATCAACGGCATCGACAAGGGCACCGCCGTGCGCGACGTGGCCGCGGCGCTCGGCTACGACATCGCCGACACGATCGCGATAGGGGACTCCGACAACGACACCGCCATGCTCAAGGCTGCCGGCACCAGCGTGGCCATGGGCAACGCCATCCACGGCATCAAGGACTTCTGCGACATCGTCACCACCGACATCCACGACGACGGCCTGGCCAACGCCTTCGCCCGTCTCGGACTGGCGTGAGCATGGGTGAATGGCGCGCGAGATATCGTCCTTGTCGTGACGGCGTACCATTGACCTATGGAAGATTGGTCATCGCCTGAAAAGCCGTGGACGAATAGGCAGATACGCGAACTGCGTAAAGCCATCGTCGAGGGCGGCGATGCCATTGAGGGATTGAGCTACGCTCAGATCGCGGTATGGTACGGCCAGATTATCGGTGACATAGTCGAACGCATCAATGGCATCGTCGTCGTCGATCTGCCCATATCCGATCTCCATGTCTCTTCGAGGGTAAAGACCATCACGACTTTGCGGGATAAGCTGAAGCGGGATCCTGCCATGCAGATTCCTCGCGTGCATGACGTCATGGGCGTGCGCGTCGCTGCGCAAATGTCGTTATCCGTACAGGATATTTTCGTGAAACGCATAGAGCAGGTGCTGCCGGTGGCTCAAGTATCGGATATCCGAAAGAACCCTCATAGCGGATACCGTGCCGTACATGCCATCGTCAAGCTTCCCAACGGGGTATTCTGCGAGGTGCAAGTGAGAACCGTTTTGCAAGACGCATGGGCGAACTGCTATGAACTCGCCGGGGATATCTACGGACGTGATATCAGATATGGCGGCAAGCCCGACCATGACGACCATGGTCTTGTAAATCATTTGCAGCATCTTTCCGAACTGGTTGCGCTGATGGAGCAGGCATCGGACCGGAACATGAATGACGCTGCGCTGGCCGCCAACACGCAGTTGTTGGAAATCATTCAATCCACAGCCGAAATGCTTGAATCCAACCGTGACATATTAAAGATCAAGCGGTAGCCTGAAAGAGTACAAGGAGGAGATATGGTTGGCGTGCTGATACGGTATAACCGCAAAAACGGCGATCGCATAGTGCATGTATTCGATGGCCCGCATGGCTATCTCGATGCCATACATGATCCCGCGTATCTGCGCGATATGGGCAAACCGAAGGGGGATTGGGAGATCGCCGTAATCGGTTCCGACTCCTTGGAATCGGTGATGCATACGCATTCCAGGTATTTTTCCGGCAAAGACCGCACACAAGAGCTTGAGACGCAGTTCGCCTGACAAATTCGACTATGAGCAACGAAAACGATCTGCCGGTCGCGGTCGCGCAATTCACGGTGACGCGCGAGCCGGAACGCAATCTCGACATCATCGATAAGCTTGCGCGCGATGCCGCGGCGGAGGGCGCTCGCCTGCTGGTGTTGCCCGAGGGGCTGATCGCGCGCGACGGCGATGATGATTCCTTCGCCGCGGCGCACGCGCAGCCGTTGGACGGTCCGTTCGTGGCCGGCCTGCGGCGGATCGGCGCCGAACGGCATATCACGCTGATGGGCACGGTGCATGTCGCGGATCGTTGTGACATGGATTGCTGTGGCACGGATCGTCGCGTTTCCAACGTGTTCCTCGTGATCTGTGAGGGGAATATCGAAGCGGCCTACCGTAAACTGCACCTGTATGACGCGTTCGCCGCCCGGGAGTCCGATGCGGTGCGGCCCGGCGACGAGCTGCCGCCGGTCGTCGACGTCGATGGATGGCGAATCGGCGTCATGACTTGCTACGACGTGCGTTTTCCGGAGACCGCGCGCTCGCTGGCCGTGCGCGGGGCCGACGCGATCGTGGTGAGCGCCGCATGGGTGCGCGGTGCCCGCAAGGAACGGCATTGGAAGCTGCTGACCGCGGCCCGAGCGCTGGAGAACACCTGCTACGTGCTGGCGTGCAGCGAAGTGAGCTTGCGGAGCATAGGGTGCAGTCGGATCGTCGATCCGTTGGGCGATGTCGTCGCTGCAGCGGGGGACGATTGCGCCACTGCGTTGATCGCCGCCGAACTGAGCCGGGACATCCTCGATAATGCGAGCCGGACATTGCCGGTGCTACAAAACCGCCGCTTCGCCGATCCGCGGCTGCGCGAGTAGAGGCTTCAACTCTCTGCTGAAAGTGCGAAAAGCCGAAAAAGAGGGGGTGCGTGGGGCGCAAGCGCTATGCTGATTACAGGGGCAAGGAGGCCGCATGGACGAACAGTTGCATGAACTGGACGACAGTTATTATCACCTGTTTGAACGCCGCATTCTCGATCGAGGGCATGCCTATTATGACGCCGGCAAGGTTGATCCTCCCATAATGATTGCCGAGAATCTTTGGCATACCGTGGTTCGCGGAACCGATGATTATCTGGTGGATATCCGATTGCGCCATGGCAGGGTGGTTTCTGCGGCCTGCACTTGTCCATATGCCCGGCGTTCGATGTACTGCAAGCATGTGGCGGCGGCGCTGATCGCCATGAGTGAGGAACGCCTACGACAGCGGCGGACGGATGAATCAGCGGATCAATCACCACGGTTTCCCCGAGAGGCATTGAATTGTGTGCGTTGGTATGCAATGAAGGAATTTCCGAAATATCAGGGATTGACGGAGGAGGATTGGCGAGCCGTCAGACGTATTTTCGAGACTCTGTATTGCATTCCCGATCTTGATAAGACATATATGCGGGAGACGATGAAGGCGCTTCATGAGAGTACGGACGAGCGGCGGGCCAACGGAGAGGCGCGTCGTGCCCAATACGACGATGACGAGTCTGATTCATGGAGCAAGGAGAAGCGGTACTGCGATTTTCGCCGTTCAAAAGAGAATGATTACGAGCCTCGAACAGAGACCTTGGCCGAGCAACATGAATCGAGATATCGGGCCAAGATGAAGCGTCCAAGTGAGCGGTATGCGTCACTGGCGAATATGCGTCTCATGGTGCCTTTTTTCGATGCAACGCATTTGGACGAATTGCCGCACACCTGGATGACGATTCTTGAGGCGGCATACGAGCATCTGCATGATCGTGAAGGGCTGCGTCGCTTGTATGTGTACTACATTCTCATTGCCCAGACCGATCCGGAAGCCGTGTACGTGCAGAAGCTGCGTGACCTCAGTGGAGAGCATTGGCAGGAGGACCGGGACAGGATCGTCGGATTGTGCGAGAGGAATCGTCGTGGTCACATGGGCAGCGCTCCGGTCAATCCGGCATATGAGCGATTGCTGCGGGAGGAACGGCTCTCGGACGCCGCATGGAAGTATTGCTGGATAAACTCCAGGGATATTCTCATTCGGATGTTGGATATCGTGGCAATAAAGCCCGAAAATGCTGACTTGGCGTTGAAGGTGATTACGCGCGTGCTTGACAACCCTGATTCGCCGATATTCGAGCATGACACCAAGCAGTCGGCGGAGCGAATCTGCCGTTGGCTGCGAAAAATCGATTCCGTGTATGGCTATCAGCAGGCATACGATTTGGCCGGGCGGATTGTCGATATGTTCCCGGACCGCAGCGCATTGCGGGAAAAGCTGGCCGATTATCTTCCTCAATGCGAGGTGGAGGATGATGGGGATGACGATGGCGCGGAAGATGGCGAAGTCGATGCCATAGACGCAGCGGACTCCGGTAATGCTGACTTAGATGGTACGGACTCGGATGACATAGGGGAGACAAACCATGAATGAGCATGCCGAATTGGCTCCAAAGGTGGCACAACGCATAAGCCCCGAGCAATCCGCCGTCGAGCCCGCAGCTGAGCCTGCTGTGATCGGTGACGGCGAGGCGGGGCGCGCCGCATACGAATATGCGCAGAATCGTTTTGAGCTGTTATCTTTCGGTGCCGGCATTCCGTGCGATTACGACCTGATTATGGACGTTGCCCAATGGGAGTGCATTCGCGAGGTGCTGCAGCGATTGCTGACAATGCAGGATTTGGAAGCTGCCGTAAGGACGAGCGCGCATCGATGCATGCAGCAGCTGGCTGATAGCTGCGGCGAGGATTCGGCTGTCGACGATGTCGGTGATCCAAGTTTGCCGCACGGTTGGCTCACCATACTGGAAGCGGCGTACGAGCGGTTGGGCGACAAGGCCGGTCTGTGCCGCGTGTATGCCTATTACATCATCACCGGCGATGGTATGGACCATTCCATGACTTTGCAAGGATCGACGCACGAGGCCGCACAAGAACGTGACTCGTGGGAAACGGAACCGATGACTGCTGACAAAGAGCGCGTGGCGCGTGCGTCCCACTATGTCAATAAACTGCGTGCGCTCGCAGCGGACCAATGGCCGGAGTCAGTCACGCGGATCGAGAGCCTCTACGACCGGTATTACAGTGATCCCATGTTCCATTCGCGCAACTACCGGTATGAGGCGCTGCTCCGGCAGGAACGCCAAGGCGGCGAAGCGTTGCGTTATTGCCAACGACGGTGCCGTACGTGGTACGACCATAAGCTGGTGTCGGATATGTTTGACGTGATGGTGCAAAGCGATTTGGAGGCAGCCTGTGAACTGCTATTGCGTCCTCTGCACAATGCCGATTCCAATCTGATGCGCAACAATACGCCACGCAATGTGTCGAGAATCATGAGCCTGCTGCGCCGCCTTGGCTCCGTGGCCGGGACGGAGCGGGTGAAGACGGAAGCTGAGCGATTGTCGGACCGGTATCGTGGCAGAACGCAATTGCGTAAGGAGTTGCAATCGCTGATCGAAGCATGATCTGTATCGCTGATGACTGGCGTAGTCGGCCGGATGATGTGATCTGGTATGAGTGATCTGGATTGTTTACGGTAGAGATGGAGCGAGAATCACGACGATTCGAACTGCTTGACGAATGCTGATGAGCGGGAAGGCGACATTGATGAACGGAACATTCGAACAGTTGCGAGCGGCCGTGTATGGGCAGGCCATCGGCGATGCTTTGGGCGTGCCCTATGAATTCATGATCAGGGATACGTTCCGGTGTTCGGAGATGACGGGGTTTGGCACGCACAATCAGCCGGTGGGCACTTGGTCGGACGATACCAGCATGATGCTCGCCACGTTGGATTCCCTCGCCGTCAATGAGTGGCGGGTGGACGTCGATGACATGCGTGCTCGGTATCGGTCCTGGTTGCATGACGGCGAATATGCTATCGACGGTCTTGTCTTCGACTGCGGACTGACGGTTTCCGCGGCATTGGATCGGGGTACGGGTTTGGATGGCGAGAGGGATAACGGCAATGGTTCGCTGATGCGCATTATGCCGTTGGCCTTTGCGTATGCCGATGGCGGTGATGTGCGCGCCGCATCCGCGATCACGCACGCCCATGCGATTGCGATGAACTCATGCGTGAATATGGTGAGCGTGCTGCGAACCGGAGCCTGTGAAGATGCGTGGCCTGCGGAGCTGAATGGTGAGTCGCTGTGTGGTATGCCGCGTGACTCGGTTGGGATCCAGCGGCTATGTCAGGGATACGTACAAGGCGGCGCTCTGGTGCCTTGCGAACACCGACGATTATGCGAGCTGCGTGCTGGCTGCGGTCAATCTGGGTGACGATACGGATACGACCGCTGCCGTTGCCGGGTATTTGGCCGGAGTCAAATATGGGTTTGATGCCATTCCGGCGGAGTGGCTGGCGGTATTGCGCGGGCGAGAGCTTATCGATGACGTGCTTGGGCGGGCGAAGTCGACTTGGCGGTGAACGTGCGTTGCTCTGCTGGCCGGATTCCTGTTGCCTCGGTATTTCTTAGGCGCATTCTTCGTTTCTTAGGCAGATCTTCGGGAATATCGTTATCGGCAAAGGCTGAAATACCGGGCTCGTCGGAGGCGGTCTAGGGAAGGACCTGCCTATGAAGTGAGTAAGGTGCCTAAGAAATATTCGAGTCTTCGCCAGTTTGTGTGATGAGGGATCGGGTTCCGGTGTCGTTGCCGGGGCTTTCCTATGTGCGGATGTACAAGCGGGCGGCCGACGACCTGCGCGTCGAACAGGGCGCCGGCCTGTTCGACCGTCTGCGCTCCATCGGGGTGGACGAGACTAGCCACAGGAAGGGCGCCTTCCGCCTGTTCTTCGAGCCCGGGGCAGGTTCCATATCCTGTCCTGGGCCACGGACGCGCTCGACAAGGTTCCGCACGGCCGTATGGCGCAATGCCAGGAAAACCGGCACCACGAGGAAAGGCAAGAACGATCCAGTCAAGGGCGCCCGGTGGGCGCCGCTCAAGAACGAATCCGACCCGACCGCCGCGCAGTGCGCTCGGGGCGAATGCATCGACCCGTTCGCCAGACTCGGAGAGAAGACAGGACGACGCTGCACGGAACATCGTGCGCACCATACGCTCCGGGCTCTCCAACGCCTGACTGGAGGCTGTGAACGACAAAATCAAGACCACCATCAAGATGGGCTATGGGTACAGGAACCTTGACGACCTCATCGCTCTAGTCATGCTCAAATGCGGCGGACTCAACCTCCAACTCTCTGGACGCCAATAACCAGTAAACCGAACCCACAATCCAACCCACACAAACACCCGAAGAGCCATTCTTTTCGTATTGTCTTGACAAGATCCGTTGAATGAAAAGTCAATGAATTGCCTTTCCGTCTATCCGTCAGATCTCGCCAGTGAAGCTTTTTGCTGTGCTCTGGGAGAATGACGCGCATGGATTGTGGCTGACTTCAGAAACATCATCAACGATGCACGTGCACATGAGATGCAAAGGAAGCGCTTAACGGGCGCGGGGCTTCAGCCGCTCCCAATACGCCCGCACCGCGCCGAACGAATACACCGCGATCGCCGCCCAGATCACCGCGAACGCCATATATCCCTGCGGCCGCATCGGCTCATGCAGCAGAAAGACCGCCACGCAGAACTGGATCAGCGGGTTGAGGTACTGGATGAAGCTCACGGTCAGATAATGGCTGTGCTGCACGCCGTACGCAAACGTGACCAGCGGTATCGCGGTGGCCAAACCGGAGAGCGCCACCAGGACCGCAACCGGCCATGTCAACGGCGAAGGCATCCCGAGTCGAGGCTGGAACGCGAGCCACAGCAGGGCCAAGGGGATCACCGATTCGGTCTCGAACGTGGTGGCCTGCGCGGCGTCCAGGGGCACGTATCGTTTGAGCAGTCCGTATACGGAAAAACTGGCGGCGAGTACGATGGCCATCCACGGGAACGTCGGCGACTGGGCGGCGAACATGCCCACGCCCACCGCCGCTATGACGATCGCCGACCATTCGATGCGTCCCAGCTGCTCGCGGAACACGATGCCGGCAAGGGACACATTGAGCAGCGGCGTGGTCAGATAGGCGATCGAGGTCTGCAGCGCCTGACCGTTGACCACCAGGTAGATATACAGCAGCCAATTAATGCTGATGGCCGCGGTGGCCGCCAGCTCCAGCGCGAACAGTTTCTTGTCACGCCATAGCGAGGCGATCGCGCGATGATACGTACGGTAGCGGCGAAGAACCATCAGCAGCACGATCATGGAAACCATCGTGGCGATCAGCCGGTACGACAGCACGCTGAGGGCGTTCATGCCGGACAGCGCATGCCAGTACAGCGGCAGCACGCCCCAGCCGATATTGGAAACGAGCAGCGCGGCAATCCCCGTTCGCGTCTGCTCGACAGCACGGCTGATACCGCTGATACCACTGAGATGCATGTGCGGCGATGGCGTGCGCAGCCGCCCGCACATCGCTACCGGTACAGGGCGAGCGTGACGTCCATATCGGAATTGGCGAGGAACTGTTGGATTTCGTCGCAGGCCACGTCGAACGCCTCCTGTTTCGGATAGCCGTAGATGCCTGCGGAAATCAGCGGAAACGCGATGCTGGTGCAGCCCCGTGCCGCCGCGAGCTCCAACGAGTGGCGATAGCATGCACGCAGCAGTTGTTCCTCGTTGGCGTTGCCGCCCCGCCAGATCGGTCCGGCGGTGTGGATCACATACCGTGCGGGCAGATTGAATCCAGGCGTCGCCACCGCGTCTCCGGTGCTGATCGGAGCGAGGGCGTCGCAGGCTTCCTGCAACCGGAAGGGGTCGGCCGCGCGGAAGATCGCGCCGCATACCCCGCCGCCCATTCTCAGCCTGGTGTTCGCCGCGTTGACGATGGCGTCCACATGCAATGTGGTGATGTCCTGCTGCTTGATGTGCAATGGCATTGCTGCCTCCTGTCGTCGGATGCCCTGTTTGCTATATCTGGGCTCCCCTTTTGAGGGGAGCTGGCCGCGCAGCGGTCTGAGGGGAGGATTTCCAAGAACGCCTAGATCCAGCCGATATGCGTGTGCTCCCCTCAGTCGGCTGCGCCGACAGCTCGTCCGCAATCAAGGACGGCCTTGCGGCCGCGGTCTTATCCGCTCACTGTCGTTCGCCTTCGCCTGCAAACGCCTCCGGCGTTTGCTTCACAGCTCAGCCTCAGAGAGGGGAGCCAGACATTGTTAACGAATTAACGGCGTGGGACCCTAGAAGCTTGGCATATCGATGGACGGCGTGGTTCGTTCGCCTTCCGGTGCGGGGTCGTGCCGTCGCTCGCGGAACCATGCGGCGACTTGCTTCGCGCTCACGGGCATCAGATCCCATGCATCCAGACCTACGTTCAGCGATTCGGGCCGGGCTCCGGCGGGGGAGAGCTGATGCGTGTGCCCGTACAGCAGCTTGCGGCCGTCGAAAGGCAGCGCCTTGCCGGAGAACTTCGCCACGTCATCCGGCCAGCTGTAGGAGAGATCCTCGCGATACGGGAAATGCGACAGATTGACGACGCCGAGTCCGTCGATATCCGCCGTATCGTTCGGTTCGAGACTGACGAACAGATTACGTGCCGGGCGATCGGTCATCCACCAATCGTCGTGATTGCCGATCACGCCATGCAGATGGCGGCAGCGCAAGGAGCGCAGGCATTCCTTGAGGTGATCGACTGATGTCCGGTATCCGATGTCGCCGAGGATCCACAGTTCGTCGTCGGGGCCGACCGATGCGTTGATATGGTCGATGATCGCGCGGTCGTGCGCGTCCGTGTCGGCCATGTCGCGGAACGTTCTCCCCGATTCGAGCGTGGTTCCCTTGGCCCAGTCCTCGGCCGCCTTGCGTCCCTCGGTCCGCAGTATGTCCGTGTAATGGGATCGCGCCGGATCGAAGGTGGTGAATCCGCGCAGCACCGTGACCAGCGGGTGCCCGAAGTGGGTGTCGGTGGTGAAGAACTGCATGCCGTCTCCTCTCTGATGTCGGTCATGAGCATTTCCAGCTTAGACGGCGCAGCCGGATCCCGCCACACCGATGCGATCCCGTGGCTGGCATCCGGTTGTTTGCTGTGACTGTGACGGCCGTATGCCGGTGGGGATCTGTGCGGAGCTTATGTATATGGGGGCGGGGATGAATGACGGGTGAATTGTCGTGCGACACGCGGTGAAAGATGATCAATCACCATTTGTTTGCGTCGATTCGGGCGTATTGTGATGATGAAGGGCGTAGTTTTGGAGATTTTCGACACGCCGATGGAACGCCGTCGTTGCAGTGATTTGGCGTGTTTTTGTCATGCCTGGTTTGCGTGGATGGGTGTGTTCGTGTAGATTATCCATCTGTTGCCGCTCAGCGCGGCGGGCTTCCTTCTCTTGGTTGGCTGCCTGCTGGACGTGGTGGTGGTTTGAGAACTCAAGAGTGTGTTTGTACTACTTCTTTATAGTCAATGATTGCCAGTTCATTCCAAGCCTTGCCTTGTGGTGGGGTTCCCTGGGAGGGGTTGAATTGGAGTGAGGTTTTTAGTGTGAGGATCCTTCCTTATAGGATTCTTCTGTCATTTTCTTTTTTGGAAAATAGTTTGTGAGTCATCTTTCGGATGCTTTTCATGTTTTTTTGTGGAGGGTTCGATTCTGGCTCAGGATGAACGCTGGCGGCGTGCTTAACACATGCAAGTCGAACGGGATCCGGCCAGCTTGCTGGTTGGTGAGAGTGGCGAACGGGTGAGTAATGCGTGACCGACCTGCCCCATGCTCCGGAATAGCTCCTGGAAACGGGTGGTAATGCCGGATGGTCCAGCATGCTGCATGGCGTGTTGGGAAAGATTTATCGGCGTGGGATGGGGTCGCGTCCTATCAGCTTGACGGTGGGGTGATGGCCTACCGTGGCTTCGACGGGTAGCCGGCCTGAGAGGGCGACCGGCCACATTGGGACTGAGATACGGCCCAGACTCCTACGGGAGGCAGCAGTGGGGAATATTGCACAATGGGCGCAAGCCTGATGCAGCGACGCCGCGTGAGGGATGGAGGCCTTCGGGTTGTAAACCTCTTTTAGCAGGGAGCAAGGCTTCGGTTGAGTGTACCTGTTGAATAAGCACCGGCTAACTACGTGCCAGCAGCCGCGGTAATACGTAGGGTGCAAGCGTTATCCGGAATTATTGGGCGTAAAGGGCTCGTAGGCGGTTCGTCGCGTCTGGTGTGAAAGTCCATCGCTTAACGGTGGATCTGCGCCGGGTACGGGCGGGCTGGAGTGCGGTAGGGGAGACTGGAATTCCCGGTGTAACGGTGGAATGTGTAGATATCGGGAAGAACACCAATGGCGAAGGCAGGTCTCTGGGCCGTTACTGACGCTGAGGAGCGAAAGCGTGGGGAGCGAACAGGATTAGATACCCTGGTAGTCCACGCCGTAAACGGTGGACGCTGGATGTGGGGCCCATTCCACGGGTTCCGTGTCGGAGCTAACGCGTTAAGCGTCCCGCCTGGGGAGTACGGCCGCAAGGCTAAAACTCAAAGAAATTGACGGGGGCCCGCACAAGCGGCGGAGCATGCGGATTAATTCGATGCAACGCGAAGAACCTTACCTGGGCTTGACATGTTCCCGACGGCCCCAGAGATGGGGCTTCCCTTCGGGGCGGGTTCACAGGTGGTGCATGGTCGTCGTCAGCTCGTGTCGTGAGATGTTGGGTTAAGTCCCGCAACGAGCGCAACCCTCGCCCCGTGTTGCCAGCATTTTGGATGGGAACTCACGGGGGACCGCCGGGGTTAACTCGGAGGAAGGTGGGGATGACGTCAGATCATCATGCCCCTTACGTCCAGGGCTTCACGCATGCTACAATGGCCGGTACAACGGGATGCGACATGGCGACATGGAGCGGATCCCTGAAAACCGGTCTCAGTTCGGATTGGAGTCTGCAACCCGACTCCATGAAGGCGGAGTCGCTAGTAATCGCGAATCAGCAACGTCGCGGTGAATGCGTTCCCGGGCCTTGTACACACCGCCCGTCAAGTCATGAAAGTGGGCAGCACCCGAAGCCGGTGGCCTAACCCGTGAGGGGTGGAGCCGTCTAAGGTGAGGCTCGTGATTGGGACTAAGTCGTAACAAGGTAGCCGTACCGGAAGGTGCGGCTGGATCACCTCCTTTCTACGGAGAATTCGGTCGGATGTTTGTCCGACGGTGTGTGCCCCCGGGGCCGGATGGTCCGGCCGGTCGGGGGTTGCTGGTGTGGAAGATGGTCGTTGGCTTGTGGGTCCGCCCGTCGTGGGGTGGCCCGTGGGGTGGTGCGGGCATGCTTTTGGGTTCCCGGACCGCCACCCCGGGATTGGTTTCCCGGCGCGGTCTGTCGGCCCCGCGGGATCGCCGGCGCGTTGGTTCGCGTGCGGTTGGTTCGGCGGGTGCGTGGTGGTTTGAGAACTGGATAGTGGACGCGAGCGGGAGAACGCCGTTGTTGGTGTTTTCCTGTTCTGTGATTTCAATGACTCCGGCCGGCTTCTTGTTGTTGCTGGTCGTGGGTTTTTGTTTGATCGTTTTGTGATCGTTTAGTGTGATGATTTGTCGTCAGCGTTTTTCGCCGTGGGCTTGTTGCGGGTTGATCCGTGTTGGGTTGCTTGCAAGGGCGTGTGGTGGATGCCTTGGCGGACAGGACCGATGAAGGACGTAGCGGGCTGCGATAAGCCTCGGGGAGCCGTCGAGCGGGCTTTGATCCGAGGATTTCCGAATGGGGGAACCCGGCCACCGTCATGGGTGGTCACCGGCTTTGGCCGGGGGGTACGCAGGGAAGTGAAACATCTCAGTACCTGCAGGAAAGGATATTCCGTGAGTAGTGGCGAGCGAAAGCGGATCAGGCCAAACCACGCGCGTGTGATAGGCGCCGGCCGTTGCGCGCGTGGTGTTGTGGGAGAATGCGTCCGAGCCTCCGGCGGGCTTGGCGGCAGTGATAAAACCGTGTGCGAGGCGAACCGGATTGGATGCCGGGCCGCAGAGGGTGATGGCCCCGTAGCCGTACGCGCATGGTCTGCCGGTCGTTTTTCCCAAGTAGCGCGGGCCTCGTGGAATCCCGCGTGAATCCGCCCAGACCGTTGGGTAAGCCTAAATATTCCTGTCCGACCGATAGCGTACTAGTACCGTGAGGGAAAGGTGAAAAGCACCCCGGGAGGGGAGTGAAACAGTTCCTGAAACCGTGCGCCTACAAACCGTCGGAGCCTTTCGGGGTGACGGCGTGCCTATCGAAAAATGAGTCTGCGAGTCAGTGGCATGTGGCGAGCGTAACCCGTGTGGGGTACGCGTAGCGAAAGCGAGTCTTAAAAGGCGTTTTGAGTCGCGTGTCCTGGACCCGAAGCGGGATGATCTAGCCCTGAGCAGGTTGAAGCGCGGGTAAGACCGCGTGGAGGACCGGACCCACCTGGGTTGAAAACCGGGGGGATGACTTGGGGTTAGGGGTGAAAGGCCAATCAAATTCCGTGATAGCTGGTTCTCTCCGAAATGCATTTAGGTGCAGCGTCGGATTCATTACATCCGGGGGGTAGAGCTACTGGATGCTTGCGGGCCCGTACTGGGTACCAACAGCAACCAAACTCCGAATACCCGTGATGCGTATCCCGGCAGTGAGTCGGCGGGGGATAAGCTCCGTCGTCGAAAGGGAAACAGCCCAGATCGTCGTCTAAGGTCCCCAAGCGTGTGCTAAGTGGGAAAGGATGTGGAGTCGCATAGACAGCCAGGAGGTTGGCTCAGAAGCAGCCATCCTTGAAAGAGTGCGTAACAGCTCACTGGTCTAGTGGTTCCGCGCCGACAATGTAGCGGGGCTCAAGCACACCACCGAAGACGCGGCAGCATGCCTTTGGCGTGCTGGGTAGGAGAGCGTCCTGTCAGGGGCGAAGCGGCGGCGCAAGCCGGCCGTGGACTTGGCGGGAGTGAGAATGCAGACATGAGTAGCGAAAGCGGGGTGAGGATCCCCGCCGCTGGATGACCAAGGGTTCCGGGGCCACGTTCGTCGTCCCCGGGTGAGTCGGGTCCTAAGGCGAGGCCGACAGGCGTAGTCGAATGGATGAACGGGTTGATATTCCCGTACCGGCATGAGACCGGCAAAACCGAGGCTTGGAGTACTAACCTCCGCCCCCGGGCTTACCTTTCCTTCGGGAGGGGGATGCGTGGTGGTGTTGGGACCGGTCCTTGTAGTAGGTCAGCGCAGGAGTGACGCAGGAGGGTAGCCGGCCGCGGAGGTGGTTTTCCGTGGTCAAGCACGCGGCCCGTCCCCCAGGCAAATCCGGGGGGCGCGAGGGTGAGGTGCGATGATGGGCGCCGTTGGGCGCGAATCCGGTGATCCCATGCTGCCGAGAAAAGCTTCGGCGTGAGGGCTTGTGCCGCCCGTACCCCAAACCGACACTGGTGGTCAGGTAGAGAATACCAAAGCGATCGAGCGAATCCTGGTCAAGGAACTCGGCAAATTACTCCCGTGCCTTCGGTATAAGGGAGGCCCCTGATGGTGAACCGGCTTGCCCGGGGAGCTGTTGGGGGTGGCACAGACCAGGGGGTAGCGACTGTTTACCAAAAACACAGGAGCGTGCGAAGGCGCAAGCCGCTGTATACGCTCTGACGCCTGCCCGGTGCCGGAAGGTTAAGAGGATCCGTCAGCCCCTTTGTTGGGGTGAAGCGGTGAATTCAAGCCCCGGTAAACGGCGGTGGTAACTATAACCATCCTAAGGTAGCGAAATTCCTTGTCGGGTAAGTTCCGACCTGCACGAATGGCGTAACGACTTCCCCACTGTCTCGACCAGGAGCTCGGCGAAATTGCAGTACGAGTAAAGATGCTCGTTAAGCGCAGAAGGACGAAAAGACCCCGGGACCTTTACTATACCTTGGTATTGGCATTAGGCGCGGATTGTGTAGCATAGGCGGGAGGCTTCGAAGCGGGTGCGCCAGCATCCGTGGAGCCGCAAGGTGAAATACCGCTCTGTTCTCGTTTGATGTCTCACCTCGACCAGTCATCCTGGTCAGGGACAGTGCCTGGCGGGTAGTTTAACTGGGGCGGTTGCCTCCCAAAGAGTAACGGAGGCGCTCAAAGGTTCCCTCAGCCCGGTTGGCAATCGGGTGTTGAGTGTAATCGCACAAGGGAGCTTGACTGCGAGACCGACGGGTCGAGCAGGGACGAAAGTCGGAGATAGTGATCCGGTGCCGGCGCACGGGCGCGGCATCGCTCAACGGATAAAAGGTACCCCGGGGATAACAGGCTGATCATTCCCAAGAGTCCATATCGACGGGATGGTTTGGCACCTCGATGTCGGCTCGTCGCATCCTGGGGCTGGAGCAGGTCCCAAGGGTTCGGCTGTTCGCCGATTAAAGCGGCACGCGAGCTGGGTTCAGAACGTCGTGAGACAGTTTGGTCTCTATCCTCTGCGCTCGTTGGAATCTTGAGGAGACCTGCCCATAGTACGAGAGGACCTGGGTGGACGAACCTCTGGTATGCCGGTCGTCACGCCAGTGGCGCGGCCGGTTGGCTACGTTCGGAAGGGATAACCGCTGAAAGCATCTAAGCGGGAAGCCTCCTCCAAGATCAGGATTCCGTGGCACCCTCGAGTGCCTGTAGTCCCCATGCAGAACACGTGGTTGATAGGCCGGACGTGGAAGCCCCGCGAGGGGTGGAGCTGACCGGTACTAACGGACGAAAGGCAATCACGCAAACCCCCCTTGCGGGGGTTCGATGAGTCTTTATTGCGGGAAACGATTGATGGCAAGGAACACTACGTCACTTGCGGTCAAACACAAGTCATGGAACTCGCGTCCACTATCCGGTTCCCGAACCACCACAAGACCGGCATCCCTTACAGGATGGCCGTGAGAATTGAAGATTTGCGGCGGTCATGGCCCAGGTGAGACGCCCGGTCCCATTCCGAACCCGGAAGCTAAGGCCTGGCACGGCGATGGTACTGCACTCGACAGGGTGTGGGAGAGTAGCACACCGCCGCATCACACGTAAGAAAAGCCCCGATACCACTTGGTGTCGGGGCTTTTCGCGTATGCGAGCCCATGCGCCCGGATCCTCTCCCGTGTGGGGGTCCTTCTCCCCTCAGGCCGCTTCGCGGCCGGCTCCCCTCCAAGAGGGGAGCCGAAAACAGCGTAGGCGCGGCGGGCGGCGTGGGACCACCCCCAGGCGGCTGCGCCGCCAGCCCCCGCCAGCGGGGGCACGAACACACATACCACACACCGCGCGCACCACACACCACGCGCACGGCGCCGATACCGGCCGGACGGGGCGGAAACCCAACGGGCAACGGCAACGGGACCAGACCGCCACACACCGAACACGAACAACCACCACGGCAAGCATCCGACGACGAAACCGAGCAGCCCGTCATGCAGGGGGGCATGCGTCTTGACTGCCGGCTCTCCACCCCAATAGTCCGATCGGCCCGTTATGCAGGGGGGATGCATTAGACTTTGTACGGTTATTGCATGGTGCATGGGCTGATTTGACGGAAGGCCCATGGATAAGGACGACAAGGACAGGGAGCCGTTATGACATCGAGGCGTGGGCCGCTCAATGCCGGCGAGAAGGTGCAGTTCACCGATCGCAAGGGCAAGAGGATCACCGATCAGCTGGTCGTTGGGGGAACGACGCAGACCGAGCACGGGCTGATCCTGCACGACGATGTGATCGGCGGCACCGAGGGCGTAGTCGTCACCACCGTCACCGCCAAGCGCGAGGCGCAGGTGAACGCGGACCATCCGGAACGCGACCGGACCAAGCCGTGGAAGGCGACGCGCGCGATCGGCGGATGGCAGTATGCGGTCATGCGCCCGCGTCTGGCCGACTACGTGCTGTCGATGCCGCGCGGCGCGCAGATCATGTACCCGAAGGACATCGCGCAGGTCATCCAGCTCGGCGATATCCGCTCCGGCATGAGCGTGCTCGAATCCGGCGCCGGGTCGGGGGCGATGAGCCTCAATCTGCTCGATGCGGTAGGGGAGTCCGGCCATCTGACCACCATCGAGATGCGTCCCGACTTCGCGCGCGTCGCCGAGGCGAACGGCACGCTGTACTACGGCGAACGCCCCGTGTGGTGGGACATCAAGGTCGGCGACTTCGATTCGGTCGCGGCAACGTTGGACGAGCATGCGTTCGACCGGATCATGCTCGACATGCTCGACCCATGGAACCGGCTCGAGCAGGCGCATCGCGTGATCGCCCCCGGCGGCGTGCTCATCGCCTACGTCACCACCACCACGCAGCTGTCCCGCCTGGCCGAAGCCCTGCGCGCCGCCGGCTGCTGGACCGAACCGGAGATCCAGGAGACGCTGGAGCGCAGCTGGAAGGTGCAGGGGCTGGCCGTGCGCCCCGACCACCAGATGATCGGGCACACCGGCTTCCTGGTCGTCTCGCGCGCGATGGCCGACGGATTCGCGGCGCTGAAGAAGCGCGACCGCGTCACCAAGGACACCACCACCGACATCGACCGGATGAGCGATGAGGAACGCGCCGCGCAGCTGGAGGATCTCGAGCTGCGCGACATCTCCGACCGCAAGCTGCGCAAGGTGCTGCGCGACCTCGACGCCCAGGTCGCCGCGCTCTGAACGGCCGGGCGGCTGGCCGAGCCCCGCACGGTCGCCGTATTCGGTGAATTTCGGCGAAATTCGACATGAAGACGCGCGACACACGGCAGGAAGTTCACTTTCATCTGCAACAATGGGGTGGACTTTCTGCGTAGTGAGGGAAAGGTGTGGTATGGGCATCAAGTTGGGCAAGGTCGCCAAGAAGGCGAAGTCATACGATCATATCCTCATCATCATGAGGCACGCGAAGGCTGAACCGTCCAGCGAGGGCGGGGACCGCGAACGTCCGTTGTCGGACAAGGGCCTCAAGCAGGCGAAGGCCGTCGCGAAGGGGCTGCTCGTCCTGAAGCTCGTCCCCGATCGCATCGCGTGCTCGGCCGCGCTGCGCACCCAGCAGACCTGCGCGAGGATGCTCAAGAGCTTCGGCGACGTACCGGTCGTCGACTACCGGCAGAGCCTGTACGACGGGGGAGTGCAGTCGGTGCTCGACGAGCTCGCCCACACCAAGAGCAAGATGCGCACGCTGCTGGTGATCGGCCATGAGCCGACCGTGTCGATCGCCAGCCAGTGGATCGCCTCCGCCGATTCCGAACCGGCGATGCTCGACCTGCTCAACCTGGGCATGTCGACCGCCTCGATCGCGATATTCGGTTCGAGCAAGCCGTTCAGCGAGTGGCAGATCCATGACGGCGAACTGCTCGCGGTGGTGAACCCGAAGGATTTCGACTGATCCGGCGGGAGACCGGCCTGCGGGCATAGGAACGATGCGGGCATGGGAAACGGGTATGGGGAGCAACGCGGACATGCGGAATCCGCTCCGAGCAGGGCCGTACGGGCCGCATAAGGGCCATAAGAAAAACTGATAGCGACACCCAAGTTCGCCTGATGTGCCGTGCGGCAACGATCTGTGGTAGGTTGAGCGGGTTGCATTTGTAAGATTCGGGAGGAACCATGTCTGCACTGACTTCCGTTTCCGGTTTTCCGCGCGTCGGCCAGAACCGTGAACTGAAGAAGATCATCGAAGCCTATTGGAAGGGCGCCGCATCGCTTGACGACGTGCGCGCCACCGCCAAGGAGCTGCGAGCCAAGCACTGGAAGCTGCAGGCCGACGCCGGCGTCGACCTGATCCCCAGCAACGACTTCAGCTACTATGATCAGATGCTCGACACCGCGATCCTGCTCAACGTGATCCCGCAGCGGTACCAGCGCCTCGCCTTCGACAACCCGGAGGAGACGCTGTTCGCGATGGCCCGCGGCTATCAGGGCGACAAGGGCGACGTGACCGCCCTGCCCATGAAGAAGTGGTTCACCACCAACTACCACTACCTCGTGCCCGAAATCGACGAGGCCACCGACGTCAAGCTCAACGGCACCAAGCCGTTCGACGAGTACCTCGAGGCCAAGGCGCTGGGCATCGACACCAAGCCGGTGCTCATCGGCCCCTACACCTTCCTCAAGCTCGCCCGCAACGCCCAGGCCGAGGAACTGACCTACGACAAGGGCCTGGTCAACGCCGTCGCCGCCGTCTACGCACAGGTGCTCGCCAAGTTCATCGAGCTGGGCGCATCCTGGGTGCAGATCGACGAGCCGTACCTCGTGCTCGACAAGGAGCCGGGCGACGTCGAGCTGTTCAAGTCGCTGTACGCCAAGATCCTGCCCGCCCGCAAGGGCCAGGTCAAGGTGCTGCTCAACACCTACTTCGGCCACATCGCCGACGTGTACGAGACCGTCAACCTGCTCGGCTTCGACGGCCTTGGCCTCGATCTCAACGAGGGCAAGGACGAGAACCTCGCCGCGGTGGAGCAGTACGGCGTGAACTCCGCGACCACCCTGTTCGCCGGCGTGGTCAACGGCCGCAACATCTGGCGCAACAACTACGCGGTGAGCCTCGGCCTGGTCGACGCCCTCAAGCAGAAGACCGCCAACGTGGCCGTCTCCACCGCCAGCTCCCTGCTGCACGTGCCGTTCAGCACCGAGGGCGAGACCGCCCTCGACCCGGATGTGCTCAAGCACTTCGCGTTCGCCGTCGAAAAGCTCGGCGAACTGCACGAGATCGCCGTGCTGGCCGACGCCTCCGAGGACGACAAGAAGGCCTCCGCCGAACTGGCCGCCAACCAGGCACTGTTCGACGGCACCCGCGTGGCCGCCGATCCAGCCGTGGCCGAGCGCATCGCCAAGCTGACCGACGCCGACTTCGTGCGCCAGCCGGCCCGCGCCGAGCGCCAGAAGGAGCAGCGCGAGGCCCTCGGCCTGCCGCTGCTGCCGACCACCACGATCGGCTCGTTCCCGCAGACCAGGGAGATCCGCGCCGAGCGTGCCAAGCTGCGCAAGGGCGAGATCACCAAGGACGCCTACGACGAGTTCATGAGGGCCCAGATCGACGCCGTCATCAAGCATCAGGAGGAGATCGGCCTCGACGTGCTCGTCCACGGCGAGTTCGAGCGCAACGACATGGTCGAGTACTTCGGCCAGAACCTCAACGGCTTCCTGTTCACCAAGAACGCGTGGGTGCAGTCCTACGGCACCCGCTGCGTCAAGCCCCCGATCGTGTGGGGCGACGTTTCCCGCGCCAACCCGATCACCGTCGAGTGGTCCGCGTACGCGCAGAGCCGTACCAGCCACGTTATGAAGGGCATGCTCACCGGCCCGGTGACCATCCTCAACTGGTCCTGGCCGCGCGAGGACATCACCCACGAGCAGCAGACCCAGCAGCTGGCCCTCGCCATCCGCGACGAGGTGCTCGACCTCGAGGCCGCCGGCATCAAGGTCATCCAGATCGACGAGGCCGCTCTGCGCGAGAAGCTGCCGCTGCGCCGCACCGACTGGCACAAGAAGTACCTCGACTGGGCCGTGCCGGCGTTCCGCCTGGTCCACTCCGCGGTCAAGCCGACCACGCAGATCCACACGCACATGTGCTACTCGGAGTTCAACGACATCATCCGTGACATCGACGCGATGGACGCCGACGTGATCTCCTTCGAGGCGTCCCGCGGCGATCTGGTGGTGCTCGACGCCATCCACGAGGCCAACTTCGAGACCGAGGCCGGCCCGGGCGTCTACGACATCCACTCGCCGCGCATCCCCTCCGAGCAGGAGATCGAGGACCGCATCTACGAGATCCTCAAGAAGATGGACGTCGAGAAGATCTGGATCAACCCGGACTGCGGCCTGAAGACCCGCGGCAACGCCGAGACCTGGCCGAGCCTCGAGCACATGGTCGCCGCCGCCAAGGCCGTGCGCGCCAAGCTCGCGAAGTAGCAGGTCATCTGCAGGTTCATCTACTGGGGCTCCCCTCGCAAAGGGGAGCCCATTGAATAAAAGGATCTTTCATGCATTCCCCGATGTTCTCGCTGGAAGTGTTCCCGCCGAAGCGCAACGCCCCGGTCGGCACGATCTACGACACCCTTGACGGCCTTGAAGGTCTGAGCCCCGATTTCATCTCGGTGACCTACGGGCACGGCACGCATTCCGACCGCACCGCCACCGCGCGCATCGCGAACACGATCCGCAAGGAGTACCGCATCCCGGCCGTGGCCCATCTGACCGCCCTGTATTCCGACAAGGCGAAGATCGACGAGGCGCTCGACATGTTCGAGCAGGCCGGCGTGAGCGCGGTGCTCGCCCTGCGCGGCGACCCGATCGAGGGTCTGGAGCCGAGCCGGGACTTCGCGCACGCGAGCGATCTGGTGGCCTACATCCGCGAGCACAAGCCCGACATGAAGGTGTTCGCCGCCTGCTACCCCGAAGGCCACATCCAGTCGGCCTCGCTCGACGAGGACATCGCGCACCTGAAGACCAAGGTCGACGCCGGGGCCACCCACCTCATCTCCCAGCTGTTCTACGACAACGAGGATTTCTACCGATTCCTCGACAAGGCCCGGGCCGCGGGCATCGACGTGCCGATCGAGGCCGGCATCATGCCGGTCGCCGGCGCGAAGTCCACGCGCTCGATGGCCGAACGCAACCGCACGCGCATTCCCCGCGCGGTCGAGTCCATGCTGGAGCGCTGGGGCGACGACGTGCCGACGCTGCGCGCCGCGGGCATCAATTACGCGTGCGAGCAGATTACCGATCTGGTGGCGAACGGCGTGGACGGCGTGCACCTGTACACGATGAATCGCCCCGCGTCGACCCGCCGCATCTGGCGCAACGTCGAGGCGCTGTTCGCGGTCGGGGAGTAGCTTTTCGGCCGTTTCTCTCTTCGAGAAGAGTGGGGATGCCCTGTCGTGCATGCCCCCCCGCTGGCGGGGGCTGTCGGCACAGCCTACTGGGGGGTGGTCGAAAACGCTGCAACGTCAGACATTTGACCACCCTCAGTCTCGCTTCGCGATCCAGCTTCCGCCAGCGGGAGCATCACCCTATCCTGTCTGGCTCCCCTCAGGGAGGGGAGCCAAGTCATGCCTTCACCTAGCTGCTTGACCGCGGCGAGGGGGTCGGAGGCTAGCGCTTGCGGGATTTGCGGGACTTGCCGCCGTTGGGACGTTTGGAACTTGTCGCGCGCTTGAGCGGCGACTGCGGCTTCTTCGGCTCGAAGAACGGGAAGCGTTCCAGTCCCCAGCGGTGCACCGCCGGGATCTTCGCGATGAGCACGCCGGCGATCATCACGCCGATGGTCGCCCACGAGGCGATCTCCTGCTTGGCCATGATGAGCACGATCACCATGCCGACGCCGATGATGCCGACGAACTGCTGGTACTTGTTCTGTGCCTCGGTCATGCGGTCGACCTTCAGCGGCAGCAGCCCGAAGAACAGGCCGATGGCCATGCTGGCGATGACGACGATGACCAGTACGGTGATTTCGGTGGATGTCATGGTGTCCCTTCGGTGTGCGTCACTTCATGATATGCGATTATGATATGCGATTCGCCGGCCTCGCGCATGCCTCAGCGATCGAAGCGGCGCGCCTGCGGCAGCCGCATGGTGCGGTCGATCAGCTTGCGCTGCTTGGCCATGTTGCCGTAGGTCTGGCTGTCGGCGAACACCGCGCGTCCGTCGTCGGCGTCGGAGACCCCGGCGATCTCGGCAATGATCTGCTCGTAGCTGGTCTCGTCGGTCCGGTGCACGCCGCGGACGCGCCCCTGGCGCAGCACCACGATGCGGTCCGACACGGCGAACACGTCGGGCAGGTCGTGGCAGACCATCACCACGGCGCGCCCTTCGGCGCGCAGGCGCTTGATGTACGACAGCACCTCGGCGGTCTGCATCACCGACAGCGAGGCGGTCGGCTCGTCGAGCAGGATGAGCTTCGGGTCGTTGAGCAACGTGCGCGCGATGGCCACGGTCTGCTTCTGGCCGACCGACAGCGAGGCGATTGGCTGGCCGACGCGGATCGACGAGCTGAGCGTCCTGAGCACGGCGCGGGCCCTGACGTCCATGGCCTCGTCGTTGCGTATGCCGCCGGGGCCATGCTCCTCCTTGCCGAGGAACAGGTTGGCCGAGACGTTGAGGTTGTCGCAGAACTCCTGCCCCTGGAACACCGAGGCGATGCCGATGGCGTCGGCCTCGCGGACGCTGGAGACGGTGACCGGCTCGCCTCGCCACACGATCTCGCCGCCGTCCGGCTGCAGCAGCCCGCCGACGATCTTCATCAGCGTCGATTTGCCTGCGCCGTTGTCGCCGACCACGGCGACGACCTCCTGCGCGTCGATGCGCAGACTGACGGATTTGAGTGCGGTGACGAAGCCGAAGCGCTTGGAGACGTCGCGCAGCTCCAGCAACGGTATGGTGTCTGTTCTCATCGCGTGTGCCCCTTCTACGCGGCTTGGGAGATACGGGTGGATTCGACGTGCTCGATGGCCATCAGCGCGGCGCCGAGCGCGGCGCAGGTCTCCGGATAGGCCGCGGGGACCACCTGGATGGGGGTCAGCGCGCTCGGGAACAGCAGGCGCTGCAGCGACTCGCCAAACGGTTCGAGGAACACGCCGCCGGTCATCGCCAGCTTGCCGCCGAGCACCACGATCTCGGGGTCCACGGCGATGCACAGCCCGGCCGCCACCTGGCCGATGCGCACGGCGGCGTCGGACACCACGCGCCGGCAGCCCGGGTCGCCGGCGTTGGCCTCCGCCACCAGGTCGTTCATGGTCATGTTGCCGTGCGTGACGCTCAGCAGGGAGACGAGCCGCCGCTCGTCGACCACGGTGTCGAGGCAGCCACGGTTGCCGCAGGCGCAGATGCTGCCCAGCGGATCGATCTGGACGTGCCCGATCTCGCCGGCGAGGCCGGTGACGCCCCGCCACAGCTCGCCGTTGATCATCACGCCGGCGCCGGTGCCGTCATTGGTGTGGATGTAGACGAAATCGGGCTTGCCCATGGCCGCGCCCATGCGCGACTCGCACAGCGCCGAGGCGTTGGCGTCGTTGTCGACCGTCACCGGCACATGGAAGGCGGTCGACAGCGGGCCGATCACGTCGAGCCCGTCCCACCCCATGAGGATGCCCGGCACGGCGATCGTGTGGGTGCGGCTGTCGACCGGCGCGGCGAGCGCGACACCGATGCCCACGATCTCGTCGGGGGAGGCGCCGACGTTGCTCAGGGTCTCGTTGATCAGCACCATCGCACGTTCCAGCGTGGTGTCGGCCTTGTGGTTGAGCGCCAGCGGCAGCCGGTGCTCGGCGATGACCGACTTCGAGTAGTCGATGATCTCCAGCAGCAGCTCGCGCCTGCCGATGGACAGGCCGACGCCGAGCCCCTGCTGGCGGGCCAGCGCGACCAGCGTGGCCCTGCGCCCGTTGCGCACGGTGTTCTGCGTCTCGAGTTTGCCTTCGTCGACCAGCTGGTGCACGAGATTGGACACCGTGGCCGTCGACAATCCGGACGATTCGGCCAGTTCGACCTGGGTCATCGCGCCGAACCGGTGTATGCACTCCAGCAGGTTCGCGCGGTTGGCCTCACGCAATGAGGTCTGTGAACCGAATAATCTTCCTGCCATACCCAACAGCATAACCCGTCATGGCCCCGAAATGCAGTGCAACAGCCGAATTCGCGCCGGATTTCGCAATATTGGCAATATTGTTAAGTTCATGTATATAACACAAGACCAAAATTCATTGCATGTTGAGTTTGACAAATGAACGCAATGGAGTATGCTGATGAACCATCGGCTCCGGGAACGTCCCCGGAGCCGTGCGGGCGAAGGGTAGTCCGCACTTCCTCAATGAAGAAGGAGATCGCATGAAATTCACCAACAAGATCGTCGCCGTGGTGGCCGGCGCCGCGATGTGCGTCGGACTGGCGGCCTGCGGCGGTGGGCGCACCGGCCAGGCCTCGGGCGAGGGATCGAAGATCGAGAAGGGCGACACCATAGGCATCTCGATGCCGACCAAATCCGAGGAACGCTGGAACAAGGACGGCAACAACCTCAAGAAGAAGCTGGAGGACGCCGGCTACAAGGTCATCCTGTCCTTCGCCGACGACAAGCCGGCCCAGCAGAACTCCGACATCGAGAACATGGTCAACAACAGCGCCAAGATCGTCGTGGTCGCTTCCAAGGACGGCACCGCCGTCGGCCCCGCGGTCGAGAAGGCCCGCGACGCCGGCGCCAAGGTCATCGCCTACGACCGCCTGATCATGAACACCGACGCCGTCGACTACTACGCCACGTTCCAGCTGGAGCAGACCGGCGTGCTCGAGGCCACCTACCTCATCGACAAGCTCGGCCTCAAGAACGGGGCGAAGGGCCCGTTCAACATCGAGCTGTTCACCGGCTCGCCCGACGACAACAACGCCAAGTACTTCTTCAAAGGCGCCTGGGACCTGCTGCAGCCGTACTTCGAGTCCGGCGTGCTCGTCAACCCCTCCAACCACGGCGGCGGCGTGAGCAAGGGCTTCAAGGTCGACGACTGGCAGAAGATCTCCGTGCAGTCCTGGAAGGCCGAGCAGGCCCAGAAGGACATGGAGTCCATCCTCGACTCCACCTACGCGCACGGCGAGAAGCTCGACGCCGTGCTCAGCCCCTACGACGGCATCAGCCAGGGCATCATCAACGCCATCGAGTCCAAGCGCCCCGACATGAAGCCCGGCACCGAGACCTGGCCGTTCATCACCGGGCAGGACGCGATGGAGCTCGCCGTGACCAACATCTCCGCCGACAAGCAGGGCGAGACCGTGTTCAAGGACGTCAACAAGCTGGCCGACGCGGTCTATGAGATGATCGTCGAGATCGCCGAGGGCAAGGAGGTCACCGGCGTCAACGGCACCTTCAACAACAACAAGATCGACGTGCCCTCCAAGCTGCTCGACCCGCAGAACATCACCAAGGACAACCTCGATGATCTGGTGAAGGCCGGATACATCACGCAGGACCGATTCGACCAGCTGGTCTCCTCGGCCACCAAGTGACGGCAGGGGCCGCCCGCGCGGGCGCGGCGCTGGCGACGGGCGCGCGGGCGCGGGCGGCCACCGACCACAACCAACATCCATCCATATAGGAGTGATGACATGTCTGCACCAGACACCATTTTGACCATGGAGAACATCACCAAGACGTTCGGGCCGGTCAAGGCCCTGACCGACGTCAATCTCGAGGTCGGGCGCGGAGAGATCCACGCCATCTGCGGGGAGAACGGCGCCGGCAAATCGACGCTGATGAACGTCCTTTCCGGTGTGTACCCCTACGGCAGCTATTCCGGCACCATCACCTTCGACGGCAAGGAATGCCGGTACCGCACGATCAACGATTCCGAGGCCGACGGCATCGTGATCATCCACCAGGAGCTGGCGCTGAGCCCCTTCCTGTCGATCGCGGAGAACATCTTCATCGGCAACGAACGGGCCTCGGGCGGGGTCGTCGACTGGAACCGCACCAGGGCCGAGGCCAAGAAGCTCCTCGAGCGCGTGGGCCTGCCGGAGAACCCGGACACCCGCATCATGGACATCGGCGTCGGCAAGCAGCAGCTCGTCGAGATCGCCAAGGCGCTGTCCAAGAACGTGAAGCTGCTGATCCTCGACGAGCCGACCGCCGCGCTCAACGACGAGGATTCCGCGCACCTGCTCGGACTGGTCCGCCAGCTGCGCGACGAGCACGGCGTGACCAGCATCATCATCACGCACAAGCTCAACGAGGTCGCCGCCGTGGCGGACAACGTCACCATCATCCGCGACGGCTCCACCGTCGGCCAGATGTACGTCACCCCGGAAACCCCGCTCGACCAGGAGGAGCTGATCCGCAAGATGGTCGGCCGCGAGCTGACCAACCTCTACCCGGACCACCCGTCCAACGCGCCGGGCGAGGAGTACCTGAGGCTCGAGAACTGGACCGTGCACCATCCGATCGACCCGACGCGCGTGATCGTCGACCATGCGAACATCAACGTGCATGCCGGCGAGATCGTCGGCCTGGCCGGCCTGATGGGCGCCGGGCGCACCGAGATGGCGATGAGCCTGTTCGGCCACTCGTACGGGTCCAACATCTCCGGCAACGTCTACGTCAAGGGCAAGAAGGTGTCGCTGCCCAACGTGCAGTCGGCCATCGACGCCGGCCTGGCGTACGCCACCGAGGACCGCAAGGGCTACGGGCTCAACCTGCTGCAGAACATCCGCGAGAACGCGTCGATGGCCTCGCTGACCAAGATGAGCCGCGGCGGCATCATGGACGACAACGTCGAGCGCAAGGAGGTCGAGCAGTACCGCAAGGACTTCCGCATCAAGTGCCATGACATCGACGTGAACGTCGGCACGCTCTCCGGCGGCAACCAGCAGAAGGTCGTGCTCGCCAAATGGGTGATCTCCGACCCGGACGTGCTGATCCTCGACGAGCCGACGCGAGGCATCGACGTCGGCGCCAAGTTCGAGATCTACGAGATCATCGACCAGCTCGCCGACGCGGGCAAGGCCGTGATCGTCATCTCGTCCGAGCTGCCGGAACTCATCGGCATCTGCGACCGCATCTACACGGTCAGCCAGGGCGTCGTCACCGACAACGTCGACAAGAACGGCTTCACTCAGGAATACCTGATGAAGGGAATGACCAAGGAAAGGGAGGTGGCTGCACGATGAGCTCCGCAACCGCAGCACCATCACAGAAGAAGGATGAAGCGAACGGCCTGCTGGCCACCATCGCCAACAACGCCCGCCAGTACGGCATCGTCGGCGCGCTGCTCGTCATCGTCGCCGTGTTCGAGGTCCTCACCGGCGGCGTGCTGCTCAAACCGAACAGCTTCGTCTCGCTCATCCAGCAGAACGCGTACGTGATCATCCTCGCCATCGGCATGGTGATGGTCATCATCGCCACGCACATCGACCTGTCCGTCGGCTCGCTGGTCGCCTTCATCGGCGGCGTGTGCGCGCTGCTCATGGAACGCCAGGGCATGAACTGGATGCTCGCCGTGGCCATCTCGCTGGTCGTCGGCCTGATCATCGGCGTGTGGCAGGGCTTCTGGGTCGCCTACGTCGGCATCCCCGGCTTCATCACCACGCTGGCCGGCATGCTCATCTTCCGCGGCCTGGCCACCGTCATCGTCGGCGAGTCCGTGCCGATCACCTCCAATGCGTTCCGCGGCATCGCCCGCGACTACGTGCCCAGCATCCTCGGGTTCTGGGGGCCCTTCGACGGCCTGACCATCGTCGTCGGCCTGCTGTGCATCGCCGGGTTCGCCTTCAGCCAGCTGCGCAAGCGCAAGCGCGTCGAGAAGGTCGGCCTGGTGCCCGAGCCGATGACGCTGACCGTCCTCAAGATCGTCATCGCCGCGGTCGTGATTGCGTTCGTCACCTACCTGCTCGCCTCCTCGGGCAACGCGGACCAGGGCGGCATCCCGATCATGCTCGTCATCGTCGGCGTGCTCGTGTTCGTGTACAACTTCATCCTGACCAAGACCGTGTTCGGCCGCCACGTGTACGCGGTCGGCGGCAACCGCAAGGCCGCCATCCTGTCTGGCATCAACACCAAGCGCGTCGACTTCACGCTCTTCGTGCACATGGGCTTCCTGTCGGCCGTCGCCGCGGTCTGCATGCTCTCGCGCCTGGCCTCCGCCACCGCGCAGGCCGGCATGGAGTTCGAGATGGACGCCATCGCCGCCTGCTTCATCGGCGGCACCGCCGTCACTGGCGGCATCGGCACCATCCCGGGCGCCGTGGTCGGCGCGTTCGTGATGGGCGTGATCAACCAGGGCCTGTCGATCATGGGCGTCGACACCGCGGTGGTCAAGACCATTAAGGGCCTGGTGCTCCTGCTCGCCGTCGCCGTGGACATCATGTCCAAGCGCAAGAAGAGCTGACCCCACCCCGTCAATCTCGGCCATCGTGCGGCCCCGGGCGCTTCCCGCGAAGCGCGCCCGGGGCCGCATGCTACCGATATCCTTTATCCCGATACTGGGGGGAAACGCATGAATATGGAATTCAACACGCGCACGAGGGCCCGGCTGTACGCCCTCACCTGCCTCGCCTGCCTGGCCTGGCTCGTGCAGACCGTGGTGCAGTCGTACGGCGACGGCACGCTCCTGACCTGGCCGACGGCCATCCTCGCTCTCTGCCTGATCGTCGTGGTCGGGTACACCGGGTACAACGCGGTGGCCGGGTGGAACGCCGGCGACGGGGACGGCGATGGCGCCGGTGAGGGCAGTGGCGGCGACGGGGACGGGACGCCGGCCCGGTAGCGGGGCCTTCGACGCTATCCCCGCAACGTCGCCCGTGGTTCGGCATCGCGGCCGCATGGTGTCGCATATATGCCGCGTATATGCCGCGATGCGTGGTTCGCGGCGCGGATGGCATGTACATTGGAAGATATGGAAACCACGCGAGAATTCAACGTAGGCGCACGCGACCTGATCCATGCGGGGCTGCAGGATCTGGACGGCGCCCGCACGCAGTTCGCCAGGCTGGCCGCCGACGGGATGGACGAGGACCGGCTGAGGGCCCTGCTGGCCGCGCTGCAGAAGGCATGCGACCCGGACGTGGCGCTGAGCAACCTGGTCGACATCATCAACGCGCTGATCAGCCAGGGGCGCTCGCTCGGCGAGGTGCTGCCCGACGACCGCGCGTTCGCCCAACTGGTCGCGGTGCTCGGCGTGTCCGACGCGATGGGCAAGTTCATGCGCTTCCGCATCGACCTGGTCGAGGCGGCGGCCATCGACGGCTGCGACTCGCACCTGTTCAACCACGACCAGCGCAGGGCGCACGTGCTCGGCGCGGTCGGCGCCGACCCGGCCGACCACCGCGCGCCGACGGCGACCAAGCCCCTGGCCGAGGCCACCACCGCGCTGCGGCGCACCTACCGTAAGCAGCTGGCGGCGATCATCGCGCAGGACACCATGGCCGACGACCCGGTCGCGTTGCAGCCGCGCATCAGCGAGGAGCTCTCCGACCTGGCCGACGCGGCGCTCGAGGGCGCGCTGGCCATCGCCCGCAACGAGACCGAGGGCAGCGAGCACGTGCGCTTCTCGATCATCGGCATGGGCAAGCTCGGCGCCCGCGAGCTCAACTACGTCTCCGACGTGGACCTCATCTACGTGGTCGAACCGGCCGACGGCGATATCGACGGGCAGCGGCTGACGCGCGTCGGCACGAAGATGGGCACGCTCCTGCAGCGCGTCTGCCAGTCCGTGATCATGGGCGTCGCCGAACCGGCCCTGTGGCAGATCGACGGCGGGCTGCGCCCCGAAGGCAAGGACGGCCCGCTCGTGCGCACGCTCGACTCCCACCGCGGCTACTACGAGCAGTGGGCGGAGAACTGGGAGTTCCAGGCGCTGCTCAAGGCGCGCCCGGTCGCCGGCGACGAGGACCTCGGCGCCGCGTACATGGCCATGACCCGGCCGCTCGTCTGGAGCGCCTCGAAACGCGACAACTTCGTCTATGACTGCCAGAAGATGCGCCGGCGCGTCGAGGACCTCATCGCCGCGCCCCTCAAGGACCGGGAGATCAAGCTCGGCAGGGGAGGCCTGCGCGACGTGGAATTCACCGTGCAGATGCTCCAGCTCGTCCACGGGCGCACCGACGAGGCGCTGCGCACCAGGGCCACGCTCGAATCCCTGCAGCGCCTGTCCGACGGCGGGTACGTCTCGCGCAGCCAGGCGGCCAGACTCGCATGGGACTACCGCTTCGAACGCGTGCTCGAACACCGCCAGCAGATGTGGGCGCTCAAGCGCACCCACCTGTTCCCCGATCTGGGCGGCGACGCGAACCTCGGCGGCCTCGACCGCAAACGCGCCGTCGACGTCGAGCTGCTCAACCAGAACCCCGAACTGCGCCGGCTCGCGCGCGCGTTCGGCATGCACCCCGAAGCGCTCGTCAACAAGTACGACGAGACGCGCCGCGAGGTGCGCCGCCTGCACATGGACATCTATTACCGGCCGATGCTGCCGATCACGGCCTCCGCCGACGGTGACGGCATCGAACTGAGCCAGCAGGCCGCGCAGGAGCGCTTCGAATCCATCGGGTTCGAGGACCCGCAGGCCGCGATCCGGCACGTGCACGCGCTGACCGCCGGCATCTCGCGCGCCTCGAAGATCAACCGCATCCTGCTGCCGGCCGTGCTCCAATGGCTCGGCCAGGGGCAGAACCCCGACATGGGGCTGCTGGGCTGGCGCCGGCTCGAGGAGCACTTCGGCACGGACAGCGAATACCTCGGTTTCCTGCGCGACTCGACCTCCGCGGCGCAGCGTCTGTGTCACATCCTGTCGAATTCGCGCTTCCTCGGCGACGCGCTGGGCAAATCCGTCGAATCGGTGACCTGGCTCGGCAACGACGGCCAGCTGCGCGCCAGATCCCGCGAGAGCCTCGACGTGCAATGCGCCTCCTCGCTGAGCCGCAACGCCGGCAACATCAACGATTTCGCGACGTCGATGCGCGCGATGCGCCGGCACGAGATCGAGCGCATCGGCCTGGCCTGGATGAGCGGCGTGATGAACGACGCCGATTCGCTGCGCGGCATGACCGACGTGTACGACGCGGTCATCGACGCGTCGCTGCGCTGGGCGATCGCCGACCAATGCGCGCAGACCGGCGCGGACCGGGCGCCCGTCGACATCGCGGTGATCGCGATGGGCCGCTACGGCGGCCGCGAGGTCAACTTCAGCTCGGACGCGGACGTGATCCTCGTCTACCAGCCGGTCGGCGGCGACGGGTCCTCGGACGCGGACGACGGCGAGGCCTGCAACCGCTTCGCCCGCAAGACTGTGGAGTCGCTGCGCCAGATCCTGCAGGGGCCGACCACGCTCGAACCGAAGATCGAACTCGACCTGGACCTGCGGCCCGAAGGCAAGAACGGCCCGCTGGTGCGCTCCTACGACTCGTGCCGCGAATACTACGCGTCATGGGCGAGCACATGGGAGCACCAGGCGCTGCTGCGCGCGCGGTACGCGGCCGGCAGTCGGGCGCTCGCCGACGACTTCCTGCGCGACATCGCCGACCCGCTGCGCTACCCGGCGCAGGACCTGACCGAAGCGCAGCTGGGGGAGATCCGCAAACTCAAGGCGCGCATGGAGGCCGAGCGCCTGCCGCGCGGCGTGCGGCGCGAGCGGCACCTCAAACTCGGCAAGGGCGGCCTGTCCGACGTGGAGTGGACCGTGCAGCTGCTGCAGCTGCGCCATGCCGGCGACCACGCCGCGCTGCGGCTCAACTCCACGCTGGAGACGCTGGACGAGCTGGAGCGGATGAAGTGCATCGACGCGGCCGACGCGATCGTGCTGCGCAAGGCGTGGCGCATGTGCACGGCGGCCCGCAACGGCAACTACCTGTGGAACGGGCGCGTGTCCCAGGCCGACATCCTGCCCGACGACATCTATTCGCTCGGCGGCATCGCCGTCTACCTCGGCTATGACGCGCACCGCGGGCAGCACTTCGAGAACGACCTGCTCGGCGCCATGCGCAAGGCCCGCGACGTGGCCGAACGCCTGTTCTACGGGCGCTGAACGACCTCGGGGAGAGGACCGAACGGTCCCGGCCCTCTCCCCAAGGGGCCCTGAGGGGCAACCGGGGCCGTCTTCGAGACGGAATTGAGTCCCAACCGCGAGTTGTCGGTGCGCGGGTGAGTAGAGAAAACGCTTTTCCATGGGGGAAATACGCGGTTGTAACGTTCCAAAAGCCGTATGCCCGGAGACCGCGCACCGACAACTCGCGATTGCCGCGCATCGGCGGGCCGCACAGGCGGGTGAACGCACGGTGACGCGCGGGTGTCGCGCGAAACCGCAAAACGGTCTATAGTCGGATAGGTCACATCAGTGGCCACCTTGTCCGCTTCACGCATGAAAGGTGAGCCGTGTCTTCTGAACATGCCCCGGTGGAGACGCCGATGGTCGGTAAAAGCGTTATCACACTGGATGATCTTTCCATCCCCCAGATTCGAGAGCTGCTGCACAAGGCGCAGTACATCGATTCTCATCGCAAAGACGTGGCGCACACCTGCGACGGCAGGGTGCTGGCCACGCTTTTTTATGAGCCGAGCACGCGCACGCGCCTGAGCTTCGAGACGGCCATGCTGCGTCTGGGCGGCAAGGTGATCGGCTTCGCCGGCGCGCAGCTGAGCTCCGCCTCCAAGGGCGAATCCATCGCCGACACGCTCAAGACCGTGTCGAACTACGTCGACGTGGTCGCGATGCGCCACCCGAAGGAGGGTGCCGCGCTGGTGGCGTCACGCGCCGCGTCGGTGCCGGTCATCAACGCCGGCGACGGCGGCCACATGCACCCCACGCAGACGCTCGCCGACCTCGCCACGCTGCAGTCGCGCTTCGGCCGCGTCACCGACCTGACCGTCGGCCTGTGCGGCGACCTGACCTTCGGGCGCACCGTGCACTCGCTCATCGAGACGCTGTGCCGTTTCGGCAATGTGCGTTTCGTGCTCATCAGCCCCGACGAGCTCAAGACCCCGCAGTACGTGCTCGACCGCATCAACGCCACCGAGACCTGCTCCTACACCGAATGCCGCGACCTGGTGTCGGTGATCGGCGACCTCGACGTGCTGTACATGACCCGAGTGCAGCAGGAGCGCTTCTTCAACGAGGACGACTATCTGCGCCTGCGCGATACGTACATCCTCGACGAGGACAAGCTCAGCCACGCGAAGCCGACCATGGCCGTGCTGCACCCGCTGCCGCGCGTCAACGAGATCGCCGTCGAGGTCGACGACGACCCGCGCGCCGCCTACTTCGAGCAGGTGAAGAACGGCATGCTCATGCGCATGGCGCTGGAAAGCTCGGTTGTGGGCGACGAACTGCCCGGATACGAACCGCTCAACCCCAAGGAGATGCAGGCCTGATGGAAGTCACCAGCATTCAAAACGGCATCATCATCGACCATGTGCCGGCCGGCACCGCGCTCAAGGTGCTCGAATACCTCAAAATCGACCCGTCCAAGACGCGCCTGGCGCTTATCATGAACGCGAGCAGCCACCTGTACGGCACGAAGGACATCATCAAGATCGAGAACGAGGAGGACGTCAACCTCGACGTGCTCGGCCTCGTGGCCCGGCAGGCGACGGTCGGCATCGTCCGCGGCGGCAGGATCGTCGAGAAGAAGAAGCCGACGCTGCCCGAGCATGTGGTCAACATCATCAAGTGCGTGAACCCGCGCTGCGTGACCACCACCGAGCGCGGCATCGACCAGATGTTCCATCTGGCGCATTCGCAGCGCCAGGAATACCGCTGCGACTACTGCGACGAGGAAGCCAAGTTCTAAAGTCCCATCGGCCGGGCTCCGGCGCACCCCGCCAAGGGGCCGCCGGAGCCCGGCCCGCATCGCCGCCGTCGGCCGGCGGCCGAGCATCATACGAATCCGAGCATAAGGAGCCACGCATGCTGACCCTGCGCAACATCACGGTATGGGATACCGGCGAGACCATCGACCTGGTGATCCCCGACGCCGACGCGGCGCGCCTGTTCACCGAGGACGGCGCGGTCACCGACGGCGAATTCGACGCCACCGGGCTGACCATCGCGCCCGGATTCGAGGATCCGCACGTGCACTTCCGCGATCCCGGCCAGACCTACAAGGAGTCGATGCTCTCCGGCTGCCGCGCCTCCGCGTCGGGCGGCTACACGAACGTGCTGATCATGCCGAACACCGTCCCCGCGATGGACGGCGAGGCGGTCGAGGCCGGCCAGCCGGGCGCCGACGAGGTGCTCGGCGCCGGCTACGGCACGGTGATCGACTACCTGCAGCACTACGAGCGCGCCCACGGCACGGCGCTGCCCGTGCGCTACGACCTGTGCGTGTGCGCCTCCAAGGGGCGCGCCGGGGCCGAGGCGAGCGACCCGTCCAAGTGGCTGCGCTACCTGCCGAACCACGGAGACACGGGCAAGGACGAATACCAGCTCGCGCACCCGGTGACCGCGGTCAGCGACGACGGATCGGCCGTCACCGAAGGCATCCTCGACGACGTGCTGCGCAACGTCAAGGACTCCGGCCTGTATCTGATCGAGCACTGCGAGCACCACGACACGGGCGCGGTGAACGACGGCCCGGTGGCCCGCGAGCTCGGCGTGCCCGGAATACCCGAGGACACCGAGCTGAGGATCGTCGCCCGCGACATCGCCAAGGCCCGCGACACGGGCGTGCACGTGCACTTCCAGCACGTCAGCACGGCGATCAGCTTCGACGCGATCCGCCAGGCCAAGGCGGAGGGGCTGCCCGTCACCTGCGAGACCGCGCCGCATTACCTCGCCCTGTGCGACGAGGACCTGCTGCGCTACGGCACGCTCGCGAAGATGAACCCGCCGCTGCGTTCGGCCGCCGACCGCCAGGCCACGATCGCCGCGATCGCCGACGGCACCGTGGACCTGCTGGCCACCGACCACGCCCCGCACACGCTCGAGGAGAAGAAGCTCGGCTTCCTCGAGGCGCCCAACGGCATCATCGGCCTGGAATGCGCGTACGCCGTATGCCACAAGGTGCTGGTCGACGGCGGTTACATCACCGACCGCCGGCTCATCGAGCTCATGTCGGTCGCGCCCTCGCGCCTGATGGGGCACCGCCCGACGGACGTGGCCGCGCTGCTCAACACCTCGTCCAAGTGCGCGCTGCGGCGCGTGTTGGACCTGGGCGCGGTGGAGCACCCCGACGGCGTGGACCTGGTGGTGCTCGACACCCGCGCCGACTGGACCGTCGACCCCGAGCGGTTCCACTCCAAGGCGCGCAACACGCCGTTCGGCGGCTGGCGGGTGACCGGCCGGCCGCTGGCCACGATCATCGGCTCCAAGCTGGTGTTCAGCCGCATACGCTAGTGGACTTGTCTGTTCCCAGGATTCGCAGGAAAGGAAAACACGCATGGATCGTCTGATCGAAGCGATCGAAAACGCCCAGAACCCGAGCGTCGTCGGACTCGACCCGACCGAGGCGCTCGTGCCGCCGCAGGTCGTGGCCTCGTTCGCCGACGAGGTGCGCGACTCGGTCGAGGACGAGAACGAGCTGCCGGCCGCGCAGCTGGCCGTCGCCTACTTCGAATTCAACCGGGCGATCATCGACGCGGTGGCCGACATCGTGCCCGCCGTCAAGCCGCAGATCGCCATGTACGAGGCGCTCGGTCCGGCCGGCATCGACGTGTACACGATGACCTGCGAATACGCGCAGCAGCAGGGGCTCTACGTGCTGGGCGACATCAAACGCGGCGACATCGGTTCGACCGCCGCCGCCTACGCCGGCCACCTGAGCGGCGTAGGCGCGGGGGAGACGGCCTACGATCCGTGGCACGAGGACGCGGTCACCGTCAACCCGTACCTAGGCACCGACGGCATCACGCCGTTCGTGGACGCGGCCGCCGCGCACGACAAAGACGTCTTCGTGCTTGTGCGCACCTCGAATCCCTCCAGCAAGGAGCTGCAGGAGCTCGACCTGGCCGGCGGCGGCAAGCTGTACGAGCATGTGGCCGACCTGGTCGAGGGATGGGGGGAGCCCACGCGCGGCGAACGGGGCTACTCGCGCGTCGGCGCGGTGGTTGGCGCCACGCACCCCGAGGAGGGCGCCGCGCTGCGCGAACGCATGCCGCACACCTTCTTCCTAGTCCCCGGCTACGGCGCCCAGGGCGGCACGGCCGCCGGCGTGGCCGGCATGTTCGACAAGGACGGTTCCGGCGCCATCGTCAATTCGTCGCGCGGCATCATCGGCGCGTGGAAGAAGACCGGCGCCTGGAACGAGTCCATGAGCGCCGATCAGGCGCTGGACCTGGTCGCCTCCGCCGCCCGCGACGCGGCGGCCGACATGCGCGACGACCTGCGCGTCAGCGTGTACCGCTGACGGCAGCCATGGCACGGCCCCGCCGCTCCCGATAACGGGGGACGGCGGGGCCGTTCGCGGCGACTCGCGGGACGAATGGGCCTCGATCCGCCGGGGATGGCGTAATCTTGAATACGGTGCTGATTGTTCATGTGTAAGAGGAGAGTAATGACCACAGCGACCTTCACCCCCACCTCCGACGTAGTCGCGCAGGCGACTGCCGCCGGCTTCTTCCCCGGCCGGCACACGGTCGATGTCACCGAAGTCACGAAACTCGCCGACGGCGTATACCGCATGACCTTCCGCGACGCCTACGTCGCCAAGCACGCGAAGCCGGCCCAGTTCGTGAACCTGTTCAGCCACGATCCGATGAAGCTGCTGCCGCGCCCCTTCGGCGTGAGCGAGGTGGACGGCGACCTGGTCAGCGTCATCTTCGCCGTGGTCGGCGAGGGCACCGCCGAATTCGCCGGGATGGCCGAGGGCGAGCGGATCGACGTGCTCGGCCCGCTCGGCCGCCCGTTCTCCGTCAAGCAGCCGGCCGACTATCTGCTGGTCGGCGGCGGGCTGGGCGTGCCCCCGCTGATCTACGCCGCCCAGTGCCTCGCCACGAACGAGTCGGCGCGCACCACCGCCGTGTTCGGGTACCGCAACGAGCATTTCGCCGACCGGTTCGTCTCCCGATACGCCGACCGTACCCTGAGCATCGACGAGTCGGAGGGCAACGTAATCACGCTGCTCGACCGCATGGAGGCCGACGGCGCGCTCGCCGCGGACGGCTTCGCGCCGGTGGTCCTCTCCTGCGGTCCCCTGCCGATGATGAAGGCCGTGGCCGGCTGGGCCACGAAGCGCGGGCTGGAGTGCCAGCTGAGCATGGAACAGCGCATGGGATGCGGCTACGGCACCTGCGTGGTGTGCGTGGTCGATACGGCGGACGGCCGCAAGAAGGTGTGCTCCGACGGCCCGGTGTTCACCGCGCAGCAGCTTGGTTGGGAGGCGTGACGATGAGCGAGGGCAATCAGTTCAACGTGTATGAGCCGCACGAGTGGAAGCACCGCACGGTCGTCGCCGGCGTCGAATGGAAGAATCCGGTCGGCACGGCCTCCGGCACGTTCCAGCTGGCCGCATGCCGCTGGTTCTACGATGTGAGCCAACTGGGCGCGATCAGCACCAAGGGCGTCTCCCCGGTGCCGTGGGAGGGCAACCCCGGCCCGCGCACCGCCGAATCGCCGGCTGGCATGGTCAACGCGGTCGGTCTGCAGAATCCCGGCGTCGACCACTACCTGGTCGACGAGCTGCCCAAGCTCAAGGAGCTCGGCGCCACCGTCGTCACCAATGTGGCCGGCCACAGCGACGACGACTACGCGCAGGTCGTCGCCAAGCTCGCCGATTCCCCGGCGGACATGCTGGAGATCAACGTGAGCTGCCCGAACGTGTCGCACGGCGGCATGAGCGTCGGCACCGATCCGGTGGCGCTGAGCCGTCTGATCGGCCACCTGCGCAAGCTCACCTCCAAACCGATGATCGTCAAGCTGTCGCCGAACGTCACCGACATCGCCGGCATCGCGCGGGCCGCGGTCGAATCGGGCGCGGACGCGCTGAGCCTGATCAACACGCTGGTCGGCATGCGCATCGACATCCGCACCGGCGAGCCGATCATCTCGAACCGCACCGGCGGCGTGTCCGGGCCGGCCGTGTTCCCGGTCGCGCTGGGATGCGTGTGGCGCGTGCGCCAGGCCCTGCCGTACATTCCGATCATCGGCATCGGCGGCATCGACTCGGGCGAAAAGGCCCTGGAATTCCTCTACGCCGGCGCGAACGCCGTGGAGGTCGGCGCGGCGGCGCTCTACGACCCGACCGCGCCGCTGCGCGTGGCCCGCGAGCTCGACGACCTGCTCGACTCGCGCCCGGAACTTGCGGCCAAGCTCGCCGCCGGCGACACCTGGCGCTGATTGGCGTTGTCGCCGGCCCCTCCCCGCGAGGGGCCTTCACATACCACGGATTGCCCACCGCCTCACCCATCACAAGGAGACATCATGACCACCGCATCGCTCGATCACCGCTTCACCGAATTCCTGCTCGCCTCGCAGGCGCTCAAGTTCGGCGACTTCACCCTGAAGTCGGGGCGCAAGTCCCCGTACTTCATCAACGCCGGCGCGTTCAACGACGGCCGCAAGATCGCCACGCTCGGCGCGTTCTACGCGGAGAAGATCGCGGAGGAGATCGCGGCCGGCAACCTGCCGGCCGGCATCGACACCGTGTTCGGCCCGGCCTACAAGGGCATCCCGCTGGCCGTGTCCACCGCCATCGCGCTGACCTCGGCGCACGGCATGGAGACCGGCTACACCTTCGACCGCAAGGAGAAGAAGGACCACGGCGACGGCGGCATGATGGTCGGCACCCAGCTGAAGGACGGCATGAAGGTGCTGCTCGTCGACGACGTGATGACCGCGGGCACCGCCGTGCGCGAGGTCATCCCCAAGCTCGGGGCCGAGGCCGACGTCGAGGTCGCCGGCCTGGTGCTGTCCGTGGACCGCATGGAGAAGACGCGTGACTCGGACCTGTCCGCGGTCAAGGCGGTCGAGGCCGAATTCGGCTTCCCGGTGTTCGCCATCGCCAACGTGCGCGAGATCTTCGAGGCCGGCCAGCACATCGCCACCGCCTCCGGCGAGCCGTACGTGACGCCCGGGATCAAGGCCGCGGCCGACGCGTACCTCGCCCGGTACGGGGCGTAGTTTTCGCGCCTGAATCTGGCTCCCTCTGTGAGGGGAGCCGCAGCCCGGACCGGTCACCGGTCCGAGGTGCCGATCATCAGCCGGGCGGGGGCGGATCCGTCGCCCGGCCGCAGCGTCCAGCGGATCGTTGCGGTGCGGTCGAGGAAGCCCTCGTCGTGCGACACGAGCAGCAGCGCGCCGGGGTATTGCGCCAGCGCGCGGCCCAGCGCCTGGATCGAATGCAGATCCAGATGGTTGGTCGGCTCGTCCATGACGATCAGGTGCGGATGCCGCCGCAGTCCCAGGCACAGCAGCAGCTTGCGCAGTTCGCCGGGGGAGGGGCTGGCCCCGGCGAGCAGCCGGTCCGGATCGGCGTTCAGCTGCGCGACGGCCGACAGCACGGCGCCGCGCTCCGCCGCCGGCAGCGCTGCCAGCCGGTCCATGGCCCGCCGCGCGTCGTCCGCCGTGGTGTTCTGCGCGATCACCAGCCGCGGCAACGTGACGCCGGTGCGCCGTTCCTCGGCCGTTACGGCGTCCAGCAGCGCGTCGACCAGCGTGGTCTTGCCGGTGCCGTTCGGCCCGCTGACGCCGATATGGTCGTGCGGGCCGACCGTCAGCATCGGGATCATGACGCCCTGCCCGCCGGCGCTCCCGTTCCCGCTGATTCTGTCCTTGCCGTCTCCGTAGGGGACGAAGCCGGCCTCCAGCCGCGCCAGCTCGCGCCGGCTGCTTGACTCGGCATCCGTCCAGAGATCGCCGTCGTAGCGTTTCGCCGCGGTGACGATGCCCTCGGCCTTCTCCCGCGCCGCGGCGACCTGCGTGTCGATGCGCGCGCTGGCCGGACCGAGGCTGCCCGGATTGTGGTTGTTCTTGATCAGGCCGCGCGCATCGTGGTCCTTCGGATCGACGAAACGGTGGTTCCTCGACGAGGACACCTGCAGCGTCGCGTCATGCTTGCGCTGCATTTTGACCGCCGTGACGCGCGCGGACTCGCGCCGGGCGTTGCGCAGCGCGTCGTCCGCGGACCGCCGGTCGGAGGCGGCGCTGGCCGAAGCGGCGGAATAGTTGCCGGGCCGGGTGCGCACCACGGTCACGTTGCGGCCGCGCACATGGTCGCGTTCGAAGAACGCGCAGCTGCCGGCCACCGCGTCGATCAGCGCCACGTCATGCGAGACGAGGATGCCGATGCCGGGGAACGATCGCAGCGCGGCGATGATATGTTCGCGGGTCGGCCGGTCCACATGGTTCGTCGGCTCGTCCAGTACGAGCACATCCGGGCGAAGCGCCATCGCGCACGCGATCTGCAGCCGTTTGGCTTCGCCTCCCGACAGGGTGCCGGCCCGCCACGGCCAGTCGTCGCCGATGCCGAGATCGCGGCGGATCGCCAGCGTCTCCGGCGACCAGTCGTTCGCGAAATCGTTCAGGTTCTCCGGATTCTCGTCCGTGTCCTGCGGGCAGTAGCCGGCGACCAGGCCGTCCGGCGCGGGGGAGATGGTGCCCGAATCGGCGTGCAGCCGCCCGATGGCGATGCGGACCAGCGTGGTCTTGCCGATGCCGTTGTCGCCCAGCACGGCGGTCCAGCCGCGCGCGAAGGTGACCGACACGTCGGCGAGCAATGGCTCCGGCGCCTCGGGATAGGTGAAGGTGATATGGGAAAGGGTGAGTACGGAATTCGGTGACATGGTGCTCCAATGGCTTATGCCGCGCCGTGGGCGTCGCCCGGCTGGCGAACCGGAACGCCGGCGGCCCGGCGGATACGGATGGATTGCATATGGCACCAGCGAGCGAACGGCATGCGCGGCGGCATGAACCGATGTCCATGACACGCGACAAGCGAACCGGTACGGGCATGCTTCGCCGATGAAGCCGTCCGCCGGTGCCGCTTATCGAATAATCAAAAGAATCAGGCCTTTTCGTTTCGGCGCCCCTGGCATATCGGGCCGCCGCGATGTACATGAACGCTTCATATCATACACGAGGCCGGCGGCTACCGGCCGGATGCGCATGCGGCGAAGCGAATAGTGTCTTTGCTATTGCTCGTGTTGAAATCACATCAATCGGATATCATGAAAAACATTAATGCCCACCCGGGGCTGCGGTTTGCTGTTCTGACATGCGGCGGGCCTTTCGACTGCGATATCAGAGAGGAGTGTGGCGATGGCATCCATTACCGTATATCCGGCCACGCTTCGATGGGCCGTCAGTCAAAGCGGAGCTGATCCTGCGGCCGTGGCGCATAAGGATGGGCTGGCTGAGCTTCCGCAATGGCTGAACGCGGATGGCCCATTGAGTCTGTCCTTTACCAAACTGTCCGCGATTGGTTCCGCATTGCAGATGCCGTTTGGCGCGTTGGTGCGTTCCGTGGTTCCTGAATCTTGTGAAGACGAGTTGGTCCGGTATCGTACGATCGATAATCACGGAGTCGGGGCGAGCCGGAATCTTCGGGATACGATCGCAGTTATGCGCAACCGTCAGGATTGGGCGCGTGATGAGATGCTTGCGCAGGGATTCGGGGAGAACCTACTGGTTGGTAGTGTGCCATCTCACGCAACCGCGAGTGAATTGGCTTCGTGTATTCGTGAGGGATTGTCTTTGGACGCTGGTTGGTACCGGCATAAGAGCAATGCCGAACGGTTCCGCTTCCTGCGCGGCAAGGCTTCTGACACTGGCCTGATGGTGATGGTCGATTCCCGGGCGGGTATGTCTAGCGCGCGCCGTTTGGATGTACGTGAGTTTCGTGCGTTCGTGCTGCTGGATGATGTGGCTCCGTTGATTTTTGTCAACCGTAACGATTCCTATGCGGCGATGTTGTTTTCTCTGCTGCATGAGGTCGGTCATGTGCTTCTTGGATCCAATGAGGTATACAACGACTTCTCTGCAGACGGAGGTAATAGAGTTGAACGCAACATTAATCAAGCGGTCATCCTGACGGTTGTGGACGATGAAAAGGAATTCCGCACGTACTGGAAAAAGATGGTTGCGAATGGCGCTCGCGTGCAGGACATTGCGGACGGTTGCGCGAGCAGGTATGGTCTGAGTGCTTTGGCATTGACGATTCACGCTCATAGGCTTGGCTTGGCCAGTGACGAAGACGTACATCTGATCCGTGCTCTGAGCGAACAGTATGTGACAAATGCGGAGATCACCGGTTCTGGAGGCAATCAGAATCTGACGAACGCATCCCATTTGGACACGAGGTTCGTGCGCATGATCCGAGACGGTATTGACCGAGGTAGTCTGCCCTATTTCGATGGTTTGTCCTTGCTGGGTATCAAGTCCGTGCATGCCTATGCCGGCTTGCTTAAGGCGAAAGGCTTGGACCGATGAGCAACCTGTTCCTACTGGACTCGAATGTTTTCATTGACTCTTGCCGTCTTCATCATCCATTCGGCTACAAGGAGTTCCACCCGTTTTGGCGATGGCTGGAACGAATGACACGCAACAGTAAAATACAGATACTGGATACTGTATTCAAGGAAATCACGCAAAAGGATAGCAACGGCAACCGTGACGAGCTGGCCGAATGGGCATTCAATCTGTTTGAGGATAAACAGCTTTCGCACAAGACCGACAAGATCGGCGCTGCATATGTGCGGATTCAGAATTATCTGGTCACTTGCGGGCTCTATCGAGAAGCCTCGTACCGTCAGTGGGAACCGGAGACCAAAGCCGATCCTTGGCTGATTGCTGCCGCAATGGTCGAGAACGCGATCGTCGTAACCAACGAGCGTGCCGTGCATCCTATGACCAATAACCCTTTGAAGAAGGAACCCAAGATTCCCGACGTGGCTGATGCGATGGACGTGCGCACCATGAACCTGCGTGAGTTCTATGATGCCAGCGGAGAACTTGTTCCCATGCCTTACCCCATTCAGCCAACATTGTGAGGGCATGGATCGCATGTGGCATTGGAGGCGCTTCTTTCACATGATTGCGTATCTGACGTCGCAATGATCGCCGCCACGGGGACGGACGAGGATCAAAGTACACAAGAGCTTGGGTTTGGCATTATCAGTAGTTTTCCAAAGCGTTCCAATCGTAGGGGTTCTCGACCAGGTAGTAGGCGGTCTCGCTGCTGGGCGCCGGCTTCATGCCGATCATGGCGTTGCGGTAGCCGTCGCGGAAACTGCTGGTTGGCACGAAGGGATTGACGGCGTTCGCGTAGTCGGCGATCGCGGCGCCGGTCTCGTCGTCCCGGTACAGGCCACGGTCGCGCAGGAGCACGAACGGGCGCGACGCGTCGGCGTCCCGCCGTTTGACCGCCTCGGCGAGCGCGTCCTCGGCGAAGTAGCCGCTGGCCTCGAGCGCCCGCACGTCGGCGCCGGCCGGGAAATACACGAGGAAATCCTTCATCCGGTATGTCAGGCCGGTCGGCCCCGCGTACCCGTCGGGCACGGCGATGCCGCCGCCGGCCTGGAACCCGGTGCCGAAGCTGCCGTCCACGCAGTACTGCCCGACGGTGCCGTTGAACACGGTATCGCCGCAGTTCGCAAAATCCATGCCTGCATACAGTTCCGCCATGCCCCAGTCGGTGGCGAGTAGATGATGCTCCATCGCGAAATGGCCGTCGGCCGATCCGGGGGCGGGTTCGAGCAGCGCCCCCGAGATGTCGTGCGCGAAATTCGTCCAGCCGAGCCGGTCGGCCGGCTGATCGGGCTCCCGGCCGTTGAGTCGCAGATAATGCCCGCCGTCCGTGCCGTCCCCATAGGTGATCCGCTGGTCGTCGAGGGTCAGGCATGCCGCTGGGGCGGCGGGGGCGCTCGCGTACGCGTCGTCCGCCACGGCCTTGCAGTAGGTGCCGGCGATCGCGGCCGTGGCGATGCCGGAGGTCGCGCCCATGCGCACCGCGCGCAGCCCGGTGTCGGCGTTGGTTTCCGTCAGCGCGTCCTTCGTTCCGGTCGCGTCGACGCCGCGGTACAGCGTCACCGTCTGCCCGGGCAGCAGCGCCGAGCCGGGTGCGGGAACGCTGCCGACGACGGCGCCGACGAGACCCGCGGAGGAGAACCGCGGTCGCATCTCGACCGCGTATCCGCGCGCTTCGAGCATGGACCGGACTCCATCCGGTCTCTCCCCGATGATGTCCGCGCCGAGCGTGCCGTCGCCGCCGGGAACGGCCACGCCTATGGTGATGCCGTCGGTCGCGTTGGCCGCGCTGTCGGGCAGGGGATCGGCGGCGACGATCGTTCCGGCGGGGTGCCGCGCGGTGTCCGATACCGGCATGCGCACGTACCGGATCGGCACGCCCATGCCCTGCAGGTCGGCGGCCGTATCCGTGGCCGCCGTTCCCACGATGCCGTCCGGCACGCCCGGGCCGCGCGACACGATGAGCGTGACGGTCTTGCTCCCGTTCGCCGTGTTCGCCGGGATGCGGTCCCCGGCCGAGGCCCCCTCGTAGCCGATCAGCGTGCCCCGCGCGCGGCCGGAGTAGCGAAGCGCCGTGGAATGCCCGATGCCGAGGGCTCGCATGCGATCGGCGACCGACTTGGCCGTGACGCCGGTTGCGGGATCCGGCAGCGCATACGCCGCGTCGTCCGCCTGCCGGTCCGGCCGCCCCGGGCCGTTGCGGATCGCCGCCCATGCGATCCCGCCCGCGATCAGGAGCACGACGGCGGCCGCGATGACCGCCGCGATGACGCGGAACTTGCCCGCATGCCACCCGTGCCGCTGGACATCGGCGCCTGGGCCGTCGTCGGAAGGAACACCGTTCATCATGACTCCTTTGTCGGATGCGCGCGGGCACGCCCGCATGCTTCCATTATCACATGACGGGGCTTCGGGCGCACGATCATGCCGGCGCGATGGTTCCCCTCCGCGACATGCTGCGCGCGGAATGCTACGACGACATGTTCGGCAAGGTGTGGTCGCCGCCGATGAACGTCGATCTGCTGCGCGCCATGTGCGAAAGCCCGCGCTGGCGGAAGCTGCGCGTCGGCGAATACGTGGACGAGTTCGACCCGGAAACCACCAAGCAGTTCTCCGCCTGCACCTTCGACCTGGGCGACGGCGCACTCTACGTCGCCTATCGCGGCACCGACAGCTCGGTTGTCGGCTGGAAGGAGGACTTCGCGATGGCGTTCCGCCGCCCCGTCGCCTCGCAGGAGGCAGCGACCCGGTACCTCGGCGACATCGCGGCGCGTTGGCAGGGCGCGATCATGGTCGGCGCCGCGCGCGGCATCGACGCCGAGGACCGCGACGTGATCCTCGCCGTCGTCAAGGGCCTGGCCGCCACCGCCGCCACGTCGGTGATCCCCTCGCACCAGTGAACGGGGAGAAGAATATCGTTCATACGCTGATTACGGAGACGATTCCCATACGCCAGACTCGGTTCTCGGATAACGCAAGAGCCGGCCCCTAAGATACTCAGGGCGTCCGGCTCTCACTTCCATTTCCCCAACGGGGCGGCTATCCTTTCAGCATAGCCGTTTCTCGGATATTATTCACGTTGAATAAGGATGGTTCGTACGCTGCCCAGAAAACTCTCATAGTCATGACTGCCCGCCTGCATGTCGCCGTAGGCTCCGAGAAGCTGATCCGGCAGCCATAGACGGGCATCAGTCTCTCCACGCCATAAATTCGACGCGGATCGCGGAGATATACTTCCGACTGCGCAAAGCGTCCACAAATCGGATATCCTTGAGATCCTGCGAAACGTCCCGTCTCTCAAGGACGAAAGCGCCGACTCCATATTCGCGTTCAAGAATCGGCAGCATCGTTTCCAAGCATTTGCGCCGAGCACGCTCCGCAGTGTTCCATCGTTCCTCGGCACCCATCAGACCTGATCGCCGACGACGCCTTGGCGCTCGCGATCCTGCCGTGATCCGTTCCCTGACGCGACCGGCCCCGTACCGCGGCGGTGCGGTACGGGGCCGGTTCCTCTGCTGCCTGTCGGCTCGGCGCGCCGTCAGTCGATGAGCTTGTAGCCGTGGTCGGCGACCACGGACTTGAGCCTGTCGAGATAGGTTTCGGCGGCCTTGGAGAGCTTGGCGCGCTCGTTGGTGATCCAGCCGACCAGCATCGTCTCGTCGGTGTCGAGCGGCACGGTGACGATCTTCTCGTTGTTGAGGTCGCCGTTGTCGATGCCGGTGCACACCGTGTAGCCGTTGAGGCCGATGATGAAGTTGAGGATCGTGGCGCGGTCGGTCACGTTGATCTGCTTGGGGGAGTAGTCGGGCCAGACCGCCTCCTCGTAGAAGTAGAACGAGCCCTCCTCGCCCTGCTCGTACTGCAGGAACGGGTACGGCTTGAGGTCGTCCATGGTGACGACCTTCTTGCCGGCCAGCGGGTTGTCGCGCGAGATGAACACGTGCAACGGGGCGCGGAACAGCGGGTGGAACTCGAGGTGCTTCTCGCGCAGCATCTTGCCGAGCACGTCCTTGTTGAAGTCGGACAGGTAGAGGATGCCGATCTCCGACTGCATGTTCGCCACCTGGTTGATGATGTCCTTGGTGCGGGTCTCGCGGATCGAGAACTCGTACTCGTCGGACCGGGTGCCGTTGATCATCTCGACGAAGGCCTCGACCGCGAACATGTAGTGCTGCGTGGACACCGAGCACAGCTGCTTGCGCGGCTTCGCGTTCTTGTAGCGCTCCTCGAGCAGCGCCGCTTGGTCGAGCACCTGGCGCGCGTAGGTGAGGAACTCCGCGCCGTCCACGGTCAGGGCGATGCCCTGCGACGAGCGCGTGAAGATCTCGATGCCCAGCTCGTTCTCCAGCTCCTTGACCGAGGAGCTCAGCGCGGGTTGGGATACGTACAGTTCGTGCGAGGCCTCGTTCATGGACCCGCATTCGACGATTTTGACGATGTACTTGAGCTGCAGCAGTGTCATAGCTTCAATTTATACATCATCGCGCTTACAAGCAGCGCGCTTATACCCCCTCGCGCGGGCCTGCCGGTCCCTCGCCGGTCACGTGGCCCGCAGCGCGCCCGCCATGCGCTCGAACACCTGTTCGAGCCGGTCGCGGTCGCGGTACGCGCCCTGGCTGACGCGGATGTACCCGGCGCCGGTCTTCCCGTAATGCGATCCCGGCTGGACGGCGATGCCCCGTTCGGCCAGCCGGCGGGTCACCGCATCCCCGCCGCCCAGCGCGGACACGTCCAGCCATGACAGGAACCCGCTTTCGATCGGCGACACGCGCACGCCCGGCACGCCGCCGAGGATACGCCCGACCAGCGCGGCTCGGGCGCGGAAGTCCTCCGTGATCGGCCCGAGCAGGCTGTCGTCGTCCAGGGCGGCCTCGGCGGCGAGCTGGCACAGGGACGCGGTGGCCCCGAGCCGGTCCTCCGCCAGCGGGCGCAGCCGGCCCATGACCGGCTCCGTGCCGATCAGCGCGCCGACGCGCAGCCCGCTTAGTCCGTACCCTTTGGAGAAGGAGCGCACGGTCAGCGTCCGGTCGGCCAGGCCGGGAACCGAACGCAGGCTGACATAGGGGCGGTCGACGAGGATATGGTCGGCGAACGCCTCGTCGTTGACCACGAGCAGCCCGTGGCGCGCGGCGACCCTGCCGATCGCCTCGGCCGAGCCGCGGGTCAGCACCGTGGTCGTCGGGTTGAGCGGGTTCGCCAGCACCAGGCCGCGCGTGCGTTCCGTGACCAGCGCCTCCAGCGCGTCCTCGTCGATCTGCCATCCGTCGCCGGCGCGCAGCGTGAGGGGGACCGGCGTCAGGCCGAGCCCGGCGCAGTCGGAGAGATAGTCGGGGAAGCCTGGATCGGTGACGATGATCTCGTCGCCGCGCCCGAAGAGCACCGACATCGCGAAATACAGTCCGGTGGCCGATCCGGCGGTCACGATCACCTGATTGGCGTGCGGCGCGACGGTCGCGCTCGCCGGGAAGCGCGCCGCGATCGCCTCGCGCAGCGAGGGTAGGCCAAGCGCGTCGGTGTAGTGCGCCGCGAGCCCGCCGTCCAGATGGCGGGTGATGGCCTCGCGCACGGAGCCGGGCAGCCGCCCGTCCGGATAGTACGGGTCGGCCCAGGTCAGCAGGTCGTTGGCGCTCATCGGAGCTCCTTTCTTGCTTGCCGCATGCACTGGCGGGAGGTGATGCGTGGCAGGAGGGATCGGCATGCTCCCGCCGGCGGGAGCTGGCTCGCGAAGCGAGACTGAGGGTGGTCGAGGGGTTGGCGTGTCGGTTTTATGTTTGGCTCCCCTCAGACCGCTTCGCGGCCAGTTCCCCTCAGAGAGGGGAGCCAGACATGGTCAAAGAATTGACGGCACAGACCGCTAGTTGGCGTTGAGCGGGTTGAGCACGCGGCTGAGGAACGCGCGCGTGCGCTCGTGGCGCGGGTGCTCGAGCACGTCGCCGGGCGCACCCTGCTCGACGATCACGCCGCCGTCGAGGAACACCACGCGGTCGGCCACCTGCCGGGCGAACGACATCTCGTGGGTCACTACGAGCATCGTCCACCCCGCGTCGGCGAGGTTGCGCATCACGCCGAGCACGTCGCCGACGACCTCCGGGTCCAAGGCGCTCGTCGGCTCGTCGAACAGCAGCAGCTGGGGATGCAGGGCGAGCGCCCTGGCGATGCCGACGCGCTGCTGCTGGCCGCCGGACAGCTCGTACGGGTAGGCGTTCTCACGGCCTTCGAGCCCCATGTCCTTGAGCAGCCTGATGCCCTCGGCGTCGGCGTCCTCGGGGCTGCGCCCCTTCGCGGTCACCGGCCCCTCGGTCACGTTCTCCAAAGCGGTCATGTGCGGAAAGAGGTTGTGCTGCTGGAACACGAACCCCGATTTCGCGGTGAGCCGGCGCAGCAGCCGGTCGTCGGGCCGCCGCCCGTAGTCCACGGTCACGTCCCCGACGCGGATCACGCCCCCGTCGGGGATCTCCAGGCCGGCGACCGCCCGCAGGAACGTCGTCTTGCCCGATCCCGAAGGACCGATGAGCACGGTGACCGTGCCCGCGCTCACCTGCAGGTCCACGTCCCTGAGCACGTGGTTGTCGCCGAATTGCTTGCGCACGCCGTGCGCGTCCAGCAGTGTGTCGTTCATGATGATGTGTTGCTCCGATCTTGTCCGTAATCCGTGCCCGGCCGTCACGAGGCCTTCGCGTACGTGCGGTCCAGCCGCTCCTCGAGCCGCTTCTGCGCGAACGACAACGGCGTGCAGATGATCCAGTAGATGATCGCGGCGACGATGTACACGGTGGTGAACTCGTAGGTCGGCGTGGCGATGCGCTGGGCCTCGCGCAGCATCTCCGTGACCATGACGATCGAGGTGAGCGACGTGTCCTTGACCAGGCCGATGAAGGTGTTCGACAGGGGCGCTACCGAGATGCGGAACGCCTGCGGCAGGATGATGCGCCGCAGCGACTGCATGCGGTCCAGCCCGATGATGCGCGCCGCCTCCCACTGGCCCTGCGGCACGGCGTTGATGGAGCCGCGGATCGTCTCGCCCGCGTATCCGGCCACGTTGAGCGACAGGGCGAGGATGGCGCTGGTGGCCGGCGGGATCGTGATGCCGGTCAGCGCCGGCAGCACGTAGAACGGCAGGTACAGCTGGATGAGCAGGGGCGTGCCGCGGATGACCGACACGAATGCGGTGCCGATCGCCTTGGCCACCGGGTTGCGCGACAGCTTCGCCATCGCCACGAACACCGCCAGCACGAGTCCGATCGCGAACGAGACGACCGCCATCGGCAGCGAGACCAGCAGTCCCTTCTGGATCAGCGGCCACCAGGAATGCATGGCCAGGGGTACGTCGAATATCTGCATGAGCCCATCCTTTGTATGGCTGTGGTGGTGTGTGGCTGTTATATGGTCCGCGCGCCGGCACGGGCGCCGGCGGTGGCCTACTTGGAGATGTCCTCGCCGAAGTACTTCTCGCCGAGCTTGGCGAGCGTGCCGTCGGCGCGCAGCGCGTCGATCGCCTTGTTGACCGGCTCGGCCAGCCCGGAGCCCTTGCGGAACGCGAAGCCCTGCTCGAGCTTGGTGGCGGTGTCGGTGGCCGCGATCCTGATGTTCGCGTTGCCGGTGGTCTTGAGGTAGTCCTTGGCGGCGAGCTTGTCGTTGACCGTCAGGTCCACGCGCTTCTGCTCGATGGCCGCGACGGACTCGGAGAACCCGGGCACCGTCTGCACCTTGGCGCCGTGCTCCTCGGCGATCTGGCGCCAGTTGGAGCCCTCGGTCTGGGCGGCCGAACGCCCCTTGATGTCGTCGATGCCGGAGATGCCGGTCTCGTCGGCGCGCGTGATGACGACCGGGTAGGACACGGCGTAGGTCTTGGTCAGCTCGTACTTCTGCTCGCGCTCCGGGGTGATCTGCACCTGGTTGGCGATGCCGTCGTAGTGGCTGCTCTCCAGGCCGGCGAAGATGCCGTCGTACTGGGTCTCCACGAACTTGGCCTTGACGCCGAGCTTCGCGGCCACGGCCTTCGCCACCTCGATGTCGTAGCCGGTCAGCTCGCCGGTGGACTGGTCATGGTAGGAGAACGGCGAATAGGTGCCCTCGGTGCCGAACGAGATGGTGCCGTTGAGCTTCTTGACGGCCGGGTCGTCGGCCAGGGCGGCGTCCTTGCCCGTGTTCGTCGACGCCGACGCGGTCGGCGCGCCCGCGCCGCCGGACAGCGATCGCACGACGAATACGCCCGCGACGACGACGATCACCGCGACGATCGCGGCGATGATGATGGAGGTGCGCTGCTTGCGGCGCCTGCTGGCGCCCGGGGTGATGTCGGCCATGTTCGGTTCCCTCTCTCGGTTCCTTGGGTCTGTCTGGTGATCTGCCTGCGACGGGCGCGCGGACGAACCCGCGCCCTCATCGCCTTGGTTAGCAGGGTATCGCGGCGAGGACGGCGAAGCGGCCGTCCCGTTATACGCAAAATCTATGGGCGGGTATCAGCGCCCGCCCGCGCCCGTCCGGATCGTCCCCGAGAACGACGCCCCCGTCCGCCCGTTTCGCTCCCCAGACCGATACCGGCGCCCGCCGCGGATCCGTATAGTCGGCATTACCCGGCCGGAGCCCGCCAACGCCGCGCTCCGGCCGCGCCGAGAGAACCGGGGAAAGGGACGCAACCATGCCGTATCTGTCGTATCTGTCGCACTTTTCCCAGCCGTTCATGCTGGCGATCGCGCTGTGGCCGGTCCTGTCGTTCGCGCTGACCGTGCCGGTGCTCGCCATGCTCTACCACCGCGACAACCGGCTGACCCTGCCGGCGGCCCTGGCCGCCTACGGCACGGTGCTGTACTTCATCGGCCTGCTGTGCCTCACGCTGTACCCGATGCCCGACGACCCGGCCGCCTACTGCGCCACCCACCACCTGTCGCCGCAGCTCGACCCGCTGCGCTTCATCGCCGACATCCGCACGGACGGGGCGAACGCGGTCATGCAGATACTGATGAACATCGTGTTCTTCCTGCCCTTGGGCTACATCACCCGCCGCGTGTTCCGCTGGCGCATGCGCGCCGCGCTGCCGTTCGCGTTCGCCGCGTCGCTGGCGGTGGAGACGCTGCAGCTGACCGGGGTTCTCGGCATCTACCCGTGCGCCTACCGGTTCTTCGACGTCGACGACCTGCTCGCGAATACGCTGGGCGCCGCGCTCGGATTCGGTGCGGCCACGCTCGTCGACCGCCTGTTCCCGCCGCGCGCGGCCGACACGGCCACGACCGCCAACCCGGGATTCGTCCGCCGCTGCGTCGCCTTCGCGATCGACATGGCGCTGACCGCGCTCGCCGCCGTCCCGGCCGCCATGCTGGTCTCGGTCGCCTACACGGCCATCGCCTACGGCTCGCTCGACGTCTGGCACACATGGGAGCTCGTCGGCGGCTGGACGATCGGCGACCTGACCATGCTGGCCTCGCTCGCCGTATTCGAATGGGCGATCCCGTGGCGGCGCGGCGGGCGCACGCTCGGCGGCAGCTACACGCGCATGACCTGCGAGACCAGGGCACGCGCCGGATGGCGCCGCACGGTGTTCTACGCCGCCCGGTTCGCCGTGCTGGCGATGATCGTGTTCGGGGGACACCTGCCCCTGACCGGCACCCTCGTGCTCGCGCTCGCCGTGTTCTGGATCGTTGCGAGGAAGATGCCCTACGACCTGATCTGAGCGTACGATCCGCCGCCATGGCCGCCCGCCGGGACCGGCGGCGCCCGCGGCCATGGGCGGGGCACCCCCTTGGCGCACCCGTTCTGCTAATCTTGGCCTTGCGTCGCGGCGCGCCGGAAGCGCCGCAAGAGGAGAGCTTACGTGAACACGGTGAAGGAATTGCTGCGCCATGTCGGCGGGTACCGGCGGGATTCGCTGCTGACGCCGATGTGGATGATCGCCGAGGTGGTGTGCGAGATGATCATCCCGCTGCTGATGGCGGTGCTGATCGACCAAGGCGTCGAAAAGGGCGATATGGGGGTGATCGCGCGCACCGCAGACATCATGGTGTGCGTGGCGCTCGTCGGCCTGTTCGTCGGGTGCATGGGATCGGTGTTCGGCTCGCGCGCCTCCGCCGGCCTCGCCAGGAACCTGCGCCAGGACCAGTACGACAACATCCAGACCTTCTCGTTCTCGAACATCGACCGGTTCTCCACGCCGAGCCTGGTCACCAGGCTCACCACCGACGTGATGAACATCCAGAACGCGTACATGATGATCCTGAGGATGGTGCCGCGCGCGTTCTCGAGCCTGATCATCGCCATGTGCATGGCGTTCGTCGTCTCCGGCACGATGGCGCTGATCTATCTCGGCGCGGTCGTGGTGCTGGGCGTGGTGCTCGGCGTGCTCATGTCGATCGCGGCAAGGTACTTCCGCCGCGCGTTCCCCGAATACGACGCAATGAACGAGTCGGTCGAGGAGAACGTGACCGCGATACGCACGGTCAAGTCGTTCGCCCGCGAGGACATGCAGACCAGCGTGTTCAAGGCCACGTCGAAGCGCATCTACGACATCTTCCTCAAGGCCGAGCTGGTGCTCGCGGCCGTCGACCCGATCATCCAGACCACCGTGTGGGGGTGCCTGCTGCTCATCAGCTGGGTCGGCTCGCACCTGATCGTGCAGGACCGGCTCACCACCGGCGATCTGACCAGCCTGCTCATGTACTGCATGAACATCCTCATGAGCCTGGTCATGCTGTCGATGACCGTCGTGATGATCACCATGTCGTCGGCGAGCGCGCGGCGCATCGTCGAGGTGCTGGTCGAGCGCGACGACATGCCCGTCGCCGCCCATCCGGTCACCGAGGTGGCCGACGGCTCGATCGAATTCAGCCATGTCGACTTCGCCTATCCTGCCGTCGTCCTGTCCGAGCACGATCCGGCCGCGAGGCGTCGCGCCGAGGCGACGCGGCGGCTGGGTTCGCGCGGCCCGGAGAACGTGCTCGACGACATCGACCTGACGATCCCGTCCGGTGCGGTGGTCGGCGTGATCGGCGGCACCGGGTCGTCGAAGACCACGCTCGTCAACCTCATCCCGCGCCTGTACGACGTCACCGACGGCTCTCTTAAAGTCGGCGGCGTCGACGTGCGCGACTACGACCGCGGCGCGCTGCGCGACAACGTGGCCGTCGTGCTGCAGAACAACGTGCTGTTTTCCGGCACGATCCTGAGCAATCTGCGCTGGGGCGACCCCGGCGCCACCGTCGAGGACTGCCGTCGCGCGTGCCGCATCGCCTGCGCCGACGAGTTCATCGACCGGCTGCCGGACGGCTACGAGTCGGTCGTCGAGCAGGGAGGGCAGAACTTCTCCGGCGGCCAGAAGCAGCGGCTGTGCATCGCCCGCGCGCTGCTCAAGAACCCGAAGGTGCTGATCCTCGACGATTCCACGTCGGCCGTCGACACGGGCACCGACGCGCGGATCAGGCGCGCGTTCGCCAGCCGGATGCCCGGCGTGACGAAGATCATCATCGCGCAGCGCCTCTCGAGCGTCGAGGATGCCGACATGATCGTCGTGCTCGACGGCGGCCGGATCAACGGCGTCGGCACGCACGCCGAGCTGCTGGCCTCCAACGAGATCTACCGCAGCATCCACGAGCTGCAGACCCGCGGCGGCGGCGACTTCGACGAGGACGGCTTCGACCGGCTCGCGCCGGACGGCGGGGATGGAGAACGCGACGGCGGCGTGGACGGCGAAGCGCCCGCCGCGCAGGAGAGGACCGAGGAAGGGGAGGTGCGCTGATGCCCGGACCACGCAATGCCGGCCGCATGGCCGCGGGAGCCAAGCAGGGGCGCGAGCTCGACCATCCGTTCCGCACCTTCATGCGGCTGATGCGCTTCGTGCTGTCCCTGTACGGATGGCAGTACTGCGTCGTGATCGCGATGATCGTCGTGACGATCTTCGCGTCGGTGCGCGGCAATCTGTTCTTCCAGACGCTCATCGACGACTACATCATGCCCATGGTCACCACCGGCGACCACGATTTCGCGCCCCTGCTCGGCGCGATCGGCGCCATGGCGGCCCTGTACGCGGCGGGCATCGCCGCCTCGGCGGTCAGCGCGGTGATGAAGGCCTTCGTCACGCAGGGCTTCATGATGAAGCTCAGGAACCGCATGTTCTCGCATATGCAGCGGCTGCCGCTCGGCTATTTCGACACCAATTCGCGCGGCGACGTGATGAGCCTGTACACCAACGACATCGACACGCTGCGCCAGATGGTCTCGCAGTCGGTGCCGCAGATCATCAACTCGGTGATCTCGATCGCGATGGTGCTGGTGAGCATGATCTACCTGAGCGTGCCGCTGACCGTGGTGGTGCTCGTCGTCTCGGGCGTCATGGTGTGGACCACGAAGGTCCTCACCGGCAAGTCCGGCACGTTCTTCTCGCGCCAGCAGAAGTCGGTCGGCGCGCTCAACGGCTATGTCGAGGAGATGATGAGCGGGCAGAAGGTCGTCAAGGTGTTCACGCACGAGCAGGCCGCCAAACGGGACTTCCGCGCGCTCAACGACCGGCTGTACGAGGCCTCGAACAACGCGAACAAGTTCTCCGGGTTCCTCGGGCCGATCAACAACCAGCTTGGCTACGTGGCGTACGTGCTGTGCGCGCTGGTCGGCGGCGCGCTGGCCGTCAGCGGCGCCACGGGGCTCACGCTCGGCGCGCTCGTCAGCTTCCTGACCTTCGTGAAGAGCTTCACGATGCCGATCAGCCAGGTCAGCCAGCAGCTCAACGCGATCGTCATGGGCCTGGCCGGAGCGGACCGCATCTTCAAGCTGCTCGACCGCAGGGTCGAATCCGACGACGGCACGGTCACGCTGGTCAGCGTGCGCCGCGACGGCGAGGGGAACCTGGTCGAATCCGACCGGCGCACGGACCGGTGGGGGTGGAAGCCCGGGAGCCGGGAGGCCGGCGCCGCGGAACCGTCCGTCATCGTGCCGATGCGCGGCGACATCCGGCTCAGGGACGTGAGCTTCGGCTACGTGCCGGGCAAGACGATCCTGCACGACATGTCGATGTTCGCCAAGCCGGGCCAGAAAATCGCGCTCGTGGGATCGACGGGCGCCGGCAAGACGACGATCACCAACCTGATCACCCGCTTCTACGACATCGACGCCGGGTCGATCACCTACGACGGCATCGACATCGCGGACATCCGCAAGGCCGACCTGCGCCGGTCGCTGGGCATGGTGCTGCAGGACACGCACCTGTTCTCCGGGTCGATCATGGAGAACATCCGCTTCGGCCGTCTCGACGCCACCGACGAGGAGGTGATCGCCGCGGCGAAGCTCGCCAACGCGCACACCTTCATCGAACGGCTGCCCGGCGGGTACGGCACGCAGCTGTCCGCGGACGGCGCGTCCCTGAGCCAGGGGCAGCGCCAGATGCTGGCGATCGCCCGCGCCGCGGTGGCCGATCCGCCGGCGCTGATCCTCGACGAGGCGACCTCCTCGATCGACACGCGCACCGAAGCGCTGGTCCAGGAGGGCATGGACCAGCTCATGCGCGGCCGCACGACCTTCGTGATCGCGCACCGCCTCTCGACGATCCGCAACGCGGACTGCATCATGGTGATCGAGGCCGGGCGCATCATCGAACGCGGCACGCACGACGAGCTCATCGCCCAGCAGGGCCGGTACTACACGTTGTACACCGGGCTGAAGGGCGCCGGCGGGGCGGACTAGAGCCGCACGCCGAGGGCGGCGAGGGACTCGCGCGCCTGCAGCGCGTTCTCGAAGAGCACGCCGTGGATGCCGACCTCGTCGGCGCCCACCACGTTCCTGGCCGTATCGTCGAAGAACACGCACCGGCCGGTGTCCAGGCCGAAGCGGCTGAGCGCCAGCTCGTAGATGTCGGCGTTCGGCTTGTGCATCTTCTCCACGCCGGAGACGACGGTGCCCTGCAGCAGCTCCTCGAGGCGCGGGTACTTCTCGAACGCGATGTGGAAGGTCTCATGCGACCAGTTGGTCAGCCCCCACGCGCCGTAGCCGTTGGCCCGCAGGTCGGCGAGCAGCTCGACCATGCCGGGCAGAATGCGGGGCAGGGCGTCGCCGTAGTGGCCGATGTAGTAGCGGAAGACGCCGGCGATCCCGTCGCCCTGCTCGCGCACCACGTCGGGATAGATGGCGTCGAAGTCCTCGCCGGCGTCCATGCGGTCCTCGTAGCGGAAGAAGCCGTGCGGGTCGTCGTCGGCGCAGATCGCGTCCACCAGGTCCTGATCGAAATGCCCTTCGAGGCAGGCGCGGGTCTGCCAGTCCAGCAGCACGCCGCAGAAGTCGAAAATCACGTCGGTGATGGGGGCGTTGGTCATGATGCTCCTCAAATCAGCTGGTCGAACAATGCCGTTGCCCAGTGTAACGCGCCGGCCGCTCGGGCGCGGCGCTCACGACAGCAGGCGCCGGACCGCCTCGGGGATCGCGTCGATCACGTCGGAGGCGATGATCGGATGGCCGAGCGTGCCCATCGGCTTGCGCGCGGCGGTGCCGTAGATCACCGGCGGGTTGAAGCCGCGCTGGTCGGAGGCGGAGGCGATGGCCGCCGCGTACCCGTGCAGGTAGGCGCCGGCGGCGACGGCGTCCATCACCGGCTCATCCTCGTCCTGCTGGGCGATCAGGGCGCCGATCATGCCGGCGAGCACGTCGCCGGCACCGGCGGTGCCCAGCCATGCGGGCGCGCGGCCGACGACCAGCATCCGGGGTTCGGCGTCGTCGGGGCCGGACTCGTCGAATTCGATGTCGGCGGCCTCTTCGCCGTCCAGCGTTCCGGCGGTGCTCGGGCGCACCGCGGAGGCCGGGGCCTCGGCGTCATCCGCGTCGTTCGCCTCGCCGACCACGATGGTGATCGCGCCCTTGAGCAGCACGGTCGCGCCGGTCAGCTCGTGCGCGCGCAGCGCCCAGTGCAGGGGCTCGAGCTGCACGGCCTCCGCGTCGACGTCCTCGCCGCGATCGGACAGCAGCGCGGCCAATTCGCCGGCGTGCGGGGTGATCACCACCTGCGGCGGCACCTCGTCGGGCAGCAGGTCGAGCGCGCCGGCGTCCACGACCACCGGCGGCATGTCGTAGGCGAGATCGTCGTCGTCATCGTCGGAGATGGCATAGTGCGACAGCAGCTTCGCGATGGTCTGGCGCTGCGCGTCGCGCTGATCCTCATCGGCCTCCGCCGACGGCACGCCGGAACCGACGACCCACGCCTGGACGTGCCCCTTGCCGAGCACGGCCTCCGGGGTGACGTCGAGCACCATGGCGCGTGCGCGTTCCGGGCCCATGTACCGGATCATGCCGACGTTCGTGCGCGCGGCGGCCCTGGTCGAGAGCACGGCGGCGCCCGGGTAGCTGGCGGATCCGGTGATCAGCCCGGTCACGCCGCGGGAGTACTTCGCGTCGGCGAGCCGCGGCAGCCTGATCGCCTCGGTGGCGGTGTCGCCGGACACGGATTCGATCACGGGGCGGTGCCCGGCCAGGTCGAAGCCGAAGTCGACGAGCGTCACGCGGCCGCAGGCGTAGGCGGCCGGAGGCAGCATGGCGCACGGCTTCATCGCGCCGAACATCACGGTCACGTCGGCCGGAATGTACGGGCCGGTGATCGCGCCGTCGTCCACGCCGACGCCGGAGGGCGTGTCCACCGCCACGACCAGGGGGAATTCGCCGGCGGTCTCGCCGTAGGGCAGCGCGGTGCGGTCGGGGATGCCGCCGGTCACGCCGAGCGAGGCGGCCAGCGTGCCGGCGATGCCGCGCAGCTCGCCGGTCAGCCCGATGCCGGTCATCGCGTCGATGATCACATGGCAGTGCTGCGCCAGCTCGACGGCCGCGCGCAGCCGTTCGCCGGCCTCGCCGGCGCCGAACCCCGCGGCGCAGCCGGGAACCTCGGAGGCCGGGTCGAGCACCAGCACCTTGCCCCCGGCGCGCACGAACGCGGCGAACGCCTCGCGGTGCAGGGAGCGGCCGACCACCACGGCGGTCACGGCGGCGCCGTTCTCCGCCAGCGCGGCCGCGGCGTACAGCCCGTCGCCGCCGTTGTCGCCGGCGCCGGCCAGCAGCGCGATGCGCGCATCCGCGAGCGCCACCCCCTCCTCGTCGATGAGTCCGGCGGTCACATGGGCCGTGACGTTCGCCGCCATGCGCATCAGCGGCACGCCGCCGTCCAGCAGGGGTCGTTCCATCGCGCGCACGTCCGCCCCGCGGTACGCCGCGTGGCGCAGCGTGTGCAGTCTGCCCTCGTCAGTGTGATCGGCCATGATCTCGGTCATGATGCAAACCCCCTTGTATTCGGTACCAGCTCTTACTCTACCCTGATCGGGCGGCGTCGCGGTGCCGGACAAGGCGTGTCATGGGTGGTTTTTCGTCCGGATCAGCGAGACAATGGGGCAATGAGCAATGTTCTTGTCATCACCAGCAATCCCGAACCGTCCAGCATGACCAACGCCACGGGCGAGGCCTTCGCCGAGGGCGCCGGCGCGCAGGGCGCGCGCACCGAACTGATCGACCTGTACGGGATCGGGTTCGATCCCGTGTACACGGCCGCCGACCGGGCGCACTACCTGGGCCGTGGGCCGATGCCCGAGGACGTGGCGGCGCTGCAGGCCCGCCTCGCCGAGGCCGACGTGATCGCGATCGTGTTCCCGGTCTACTGGTACACGATGCCGGCCATGGTCAAGGGCCTGTTCGACCGGGTGATCTGCCGCGATTTCGCCTACCACGCCGACGGGCGCCCGGGCGCGCTGGCGGGCAAGACCGTCCGCGTGATCCTGCTGACCGGCGGGTCCCGGGAATGGTACGAGTCCGACGGCATCGGCGAGGCGCTCGACAACCAGATCCGCCGCCAGACCTTCGCCAAATACTGCGGCGTGACGGATGCCAAACTCGTCTACGTGGACAACCTGGCCATGGGCGACGACGATCCGGCCAAGCGACGTGCCGCGGCGGCGCAGCTCGATGGCATTCGGGAGCTCGGCGCCTCGCTCGTCCGATAACACCCGGCGGCCCGGCCGACCGCGTTTGGTCAAGGGAATGCGAGTTGCCGGTGCGCGGGTTGCCGGACGGAGCCGTTTGGAACGTTCCAAGCCCCGAATATCGGGCGGGGCAACCGGTTTCTATACTTTCCCGCGCACCGACAACTCGACACAGCCGCGCAACCGTACGCGGGGAAGCGGCCTATCACGCGCTTTTCGGGCGGTTCCACACTGTTATAGGAGCGACAGTAACAGTTGCAAAACTGTTATACAACCAACTGATACAGTGCTGGAAACCCTTGCCGTTGCTGGCATACGGTCCGCTTCGGGCTCCGGTGGGGCTGTAAGCCAGCAGGGGCGTGGTGGATGCGCGGAACACGAGGGCGGAGAGAATTCTTAACGCCAAGGCCAACGGCCATCACGGTGGACGGCATTGCGTGGGGAGCGTTGCGCAGGCACCGTGGCCGGCGGTTATGTTCCGGGCGTAATCGGCCCGCACGCGCCGTATCCTCCGGAATCCGCGTAGACTGGGCCTTCATGTGCAGACGTTTTGCCATGGACCTCGACTGGGACGCCATCGCGCGACAGTTCGCCGTGGACGATGACGACGTCTCCGACCGGCTGCCGCCGGCCTCGTACGCCGTCGCGCCGACGCAGACCATAGGCATCGTCGCCCAGGGCCGCGACGGGCGCAGGCATCTCAACGGCGCCCACTGGTCGCTGATTCCCCGCTGGTCAGCCAGCAAAACCCTGTCGTACCCGACCTACAACGCCCGCATGGAGTCTGCGCAGCACAAGCCCACCTTCGCCGAATCGGTCCAGTCGATGAGGGCCGTCATCCCGGCGAGCGGATACTACGAGTGGAAGGGCCGCCGCCCGTTCTACTTCCACGCGGAGCATGACGCTCCGCTGCTCATGGCCGGACTGTATTCGTGGTGGCGCCCCAACGCCTCGGCGCCCTGGCTGCTCACCGCCACGATCCTGACCTGCCCGGCCGCGGAGGAGTTCGCACGAATCCATGACCGGATGCCGATGCTGGTGCCCGCCGACATGACTGGCGAATGGCTCGACCGGTCCATCGACGGGGCGCGGCTGCTGCGCCCGGTATGCGAGGCTGGCGCGGAACTGTCGCGCGCCCTGCGCTTCCACGAGGTCGCCCCGCTGTCCGGAGACGGCAGAAGGCTCATCGCCCCGCTGGATCACAGCGAGCCGATGAGCCTCTTCTGACCCAGCTGACCCTGCCGCCGGACGGACGGTCCGCCGGGCCTATCCATCCGGCAGGAGAACGGCCGGCCGCATCGGTTCCCGGCAAGACGCCTGCGCGCTTGCTGCCCGATGCGCGCCGATCATTCCAATCAAAAAAGGCTCCTCTCAACAGAGAGGAGCCGGAATGGATGCAGGCTGCGCCAGCAGCCGTCAGGCGCGGGTGTCGAACATCGACAGCACCATCTTGCTGGGCTCGAGCGCGTACACGGTGTGCGGCAGACGCGCGCCGAGGTACACCACGCCGCCGGGCTGGAGCACGGTCTCGCGCCCTTCGGCGCCGATGCGCAGCTTGCCCTCGAGCACCTGGATCATGACGGGCATCGCCGCGGTGTGTTCGGTGAGCACCTGATCCTTGTCGAAGCCGAACAGCACGGTGCGCAGGCCGTCCTCCTTCAGCACGGTGCGCGAGACCGTGGCCTCGGTCTGGACCTCGATCATCGACGCCAGATCGGCGATATCGACCATATGCGCCTCGGCACCCGCCGCGGCCTGTTCCTTCTTGTGCTTGCAACCGCAGTCGCCGTTGCAGTGGCGTTGCTCATCGCTCATCTTGATCTCCTTGGGTTGTCGCCCCGCCGGTTGCGGCGGCGGGACCGATGGCATGTTGATTGTACCGACGCGGCACGGCCGCGGTCTACCGTTCGGCCGGCTTGCGCACGACGAACGCGATGCCGGTCAGTTCCTTGCTGTACTTGCTGAAGGTGCGCTTCATGCTGAGCACGCGGGCGCGCACGTCCTTGTCGCCGAGCACGTTGCGCAGGATGCGCAGCACGCCGCCGATGCCCTCGTCGGCCAGATTGCGCTTCATGTTGAGCAGCGCCATCGGCTCCTTGCCGCTCCGCGGCACCTCGAAGCCCTCGCTTTCGAGCAGCTGGCGCCACTCCGCCTCGGTGAGCGGGCGCGCGTTGACCTTGATGCTGCGGGCCAGGGCCTGCCTGATCTCGTCCTTGACGGACTCGTCGAGGCTGTCGGGCTGCAGGCCTAGCTCATGGATCGAATACGTGCCGCCCGGGCGCAGCAGCCGGAACGCCTCGGCGATGATCGCGCGCTTGCCGCCTTCGGTCTGCATGGTCAGCATCGCCTCGCCGATCACCGTGTCGGCGCTGTCCGGCTCCAGTCCGGTGTCGGCCGCGTCGGCGCGCACGCAGGACGCGGGAATGCCGGTCTGTTCGGCGGCCAGACGCGTGATGATGTCGACGACCTGCGGGTCACGGTCGACGCCGCGGTGGCTTTTCGGCCTGTCGTCCAGGATCAGCCGCGTGGTGCGGCCGAGGCCGGGGCGAATTCGACGACGTCGCGTCCGGCGATCAGGGTCTCCGCCAGCATGCGCCTGGTGAGCTTCTCGCCGCCCGGGCGCAGCACGCGCTTGCCGATGCGCGCCAGCAGCCAATGGCCCTGCATATGCGCCACGTCGCGGTCCGACTGCGGCAGCGCGCCGGCCTGACCGTTCTCGGGATGTTGTGCGGTTGTGTGATGTTCGCTATGTGCCATGTTTCGAGATGGTATCGTTCACGTTGCGGGGAAAACAAGGGTTGTTCGGCAAAGGGCGACGTGATGTGCGTCACAGGGGGGAACGGCGGTCAGCCGTCGATCGCGCCCCGATCGATCATCGATCCGTCCAGAAACCAATACCCATGCGGGTCGCCCCGCAATGCGGTGAACGGCACGAGCTCGACACCGGCCTCGTGCGCCTTGTCCAGCAGATACCGGCGTATGATCCACGGATACTCCAGCACCCCCGACCTGAGCTCGACGATCCGCTCCACGGTCGCCGCGCTCACGCCGAAATCCTCTCCGACCTGCTCCGCGGTCAGTCCCAGTCTGCGCATGTTCTCACGAAACTCGCGAATAGTCGCGGCGCGCTGTTCATTGGTCAACGACATGGAAACTCCTCTCCGCGCCACATTGTATGCGCCGCGGCCCGGCGCGCGGGTCTTCGCCGGCAGAGAACGGGAAAGCCGGCCAAACGCTCCGGAACCATGCCGTCGCCGGAGTGTCGCCGATTGTCTTCAAGCGCTCGAAGTTCGTACAGTACGGACTTATGAACAGCACGACCGCATGGCATACGATCCGCGAGGCGTCGATGATTTCGGGACTGCCCGAATCGACGCTGCGCTACTACGAGCAGATCGGCATCATCGACCCCATCGCGCGCGACCCCAGCTCCGGGCACCGCGCGTACTCCGACGACGACCTGGAAGCGCTGACGACGGTGTCATGCCTGGCGGCGACCGGCATGCCGCTGGACGCGATGCGCGAATACCTGCGCAACCGCTTTGACGGCCCGGAAGGAGCCCGGCGGCAGGTGGAGCTGCTGGACGCCCAATCGCTGCGGCTCGCGGCCAAAGCCGAAAGCATCCGCATGCAGCAGGCGTACGTGTCCTTCAAGACCCTGTACTGGCGGGCCATCGCCGAAGGGCGCAGCCAGGACGCCGACCGGCTGCTCGAGGAAAACCACGATATCGTGGAGAAGGTCAAACGGTTGCAGAACTCCGGCCAGACGCCGGCCCGAACGCCCGGCCGGAACGACGGCCGGTGACGGGAACCGGCCGGGCCGCACGCACGGACGCATAGAGGAATCGGACGCAAAGGAGACATCATGTTCGAGGAACTGAAGACCCGCATGAACAAGTTCTGGAACAACGACAGGGCGCTCGCCGAAACCGACCCGGAATTCGTGGAGCTGTTCTCGAACTTCGCCTACGACGAGGTGGTGCACGAGCCGGGCGCCAACCACCCGGATCTGGACGACGCCACCCGCGCGACGGCGATCCTCGCCGCCCTGATCGGGTGCCAGGGCGTCGACGAGTACGAGCTCATGCTGCCGGTCGCCTTCGAATCGGGCGTGAGCGCCGTGCAGGCGAAGGAGATCGTCTACCAGGCCGTCGCCTATCTCGGGTTCGGGCGCGTGCTGCCGTTCCTGAAAAAGACCAACGAGATCCTCGGCGCGATGAACGTCGCCATGCCGTTGCCCCCGCAGTCGACCACGACGCCAGAGACCCGCGCCGCGGCGGGGGAGCGGGCGCAGATCGGCATCTTCGGCGAGCGCATGCGCGGATTCGCGGACTCCGGCCCCGAGGAGACGCGCCACATCAACAAATGGCTCGCCGACAACTGCTTCGGCGACTACTACACGCGAGGCGGGCTCGACGTGCGCCAACGCGAGATGATCACGCTGTGCTTCCTCGCCGCGCAAGGCGGCTGCGAACCGCAGCTGACCAGTCACGCGGCGGCCAATATGCGCGTCGGCAACGAAAAGCCCTTCCTCATCGCCGTCATCTCGCAGTGCATGCCCTACATCGGCTATCCGCGCACCCTCAACGCGCTGCGTTGCATCAGCGACGCCGCAAAAGCTGCATAACCACGCGTCCATGCGGGGCAGCGGAGCTTGCTGCGCCGCCCCGCATCGCGCCATGCGCCGCAGGGGCGAGTTGTCGGTGCGACGGCCAGTAAAGAAACCGGTTGCGCAGGCACATAACAGCGCATTGGAACGTTCCATATCGGCCGGTATGCATAGGCGCGCACCGACAACTCGAGGGTAGCTCTCATTGGCCACCCCGCATTCAGGCATATCCAATCATTTCAACTTTTCTTGAAATCGAGGTATACTGGTCTCGGAACATTTCAAGGAAAGTTGAAACGCCTTATCCCGAAAGGGATCGGCGAGGTCATGGCGGAAGGCAAAGACGGACGGCCCACTGGCGGAGACGGAGGAACGGCATGGGAGTGCAGGAGACCCTGGACGCGCTGTCCGACCCGGCCCGCCGCCGGATTCTAGACGCGTTGTGCTCGCGCGCGATGGGCGCCGGCGAATTGGCGGCCGCCGTCGGCCTGGCGCCGTCGCGGCTCTCGTACCATCTGAAGAAACTCAAGGCCGGCGGTCTGGTATCCGATTCCCGTCAGGGCAGCCATATCCATTACGAGCTGGATCTGGGCGCGATCGACGAAACCATCATCTGGTTGTCCGTGCTGCGCAGCAACGCCGCCATCGCCAAATCCGGCAAATCCGCCAAGTCCGACCAAACGCAGGAACGCCCGTAAATTCCATGCCATCGGGGCGAGACGGGCGGCCAGGCCGCATCGCCCGGCCACATGATGGGCCGCCACGGCCCGTGATTCACATGGTCCGGGATTGCGGACCAAGCCCCGCCGGACGGAGAACGGCTCCCCTCGTCGGGAGCCGTCGTGACGGGAACGAAAAAACGCCGGCCGGGCCCGCACGGCGAAGCGTGAAGCGAGGCCCGGCCGGCCAGGGCGTCAGTCCTCGCCCCACACGTCCTTGGCGATCGAACGGACGAGGGCGATCTTGGCCCACTGCTGGTCCTCGGTGAGCTTGTTGCCCTCCTCGGTCGAGGCGAATCCGCACTGGGTGGACAGGCACAGGCGGTCGAGCGGCAGGAACCTCGCGGCCTCGGCGATGCGGGCCTTGATGACGTCCGGATCCTCGAGCTCGGGCTTCTTCGAGGTGATCAGGCCGAGCACGACCTTCTTGTCGCCCGAGACCTTGGCCAGCGGCGCGAAGTCGCCGGAACGGTCGTCGTCGAACTCCAGGTAGTAGGCGTCCACGTTCTCCGTGCCGAACAGCACGTCGGCCACGGTCGCGTAGCCGCCAGCGGAGGCCCATGTGGAATGGTAGTTGCCGCGGCAGTCGTGCGTGGTGACCACCAGGTCGCCGGGCAGACCGGCGATGGCGGCGTTGTTCATCGCCGCATACCGCTCCTGCAGCGCGCGGAACTCCTCGGGCGAATAGTGCGAGTTGAAGTTCGGGTCGCAGAACATGCCCCATGTGCAGTCGTCGAGCTGCACGTTGCGGCAGCCGGCCTCGTACAGCGCGAGGATCAGCCCGCGGAACGCGGCGGCGGTGTCGTCGGCCAACGCGTCGTACGCGGCCTGGTCGTCGCCGTAGAACTCGTGCACGGAGGCGATGTTCTCCGGGCGGAACAGCTCGGCGTACAGCTGTGAGGGGGAGGGGATCGTCTGGCGGGCCACGACGGTGTCGTCCTCGAAACGCTTGAGGAACCGGAAATGGCTGATGAACGGGTGGTCGCCGTCGAAGGCGATGCGCCCGCTCAGGCGCGCCGATTCGGCGCGGGTCTCCTCGTCGTGGAACACGTATCCCTTGTCCATGGCGACCTTCTCGACCCCGGCGAAGCCCCACATGCAGTCGAGATGCCACCACCCGCGGCGGAACTCGCCATCGGTGATCACGCACAGGCCGGACGCCTTCTGGCGCTCCACCAGATGCTCGATGGCCTTGTCCTCCACGGCCGCGAGCGCCGCGGCGTCGATGCGGCCCGCCTCGTAATCGGCCCGGGCCTCCTTGAGCTCGGCCGGGCGCAGGTAGCTGCCGACCACGTCGGCGCGGAACGGCGCGTTCTTCGCGTATGCCATGACTGGTGTCCTCCTTGATAGCCGCGCATCCGAAGCGCGGTCGGGCGATGGGATGTCATTGCGTACCTTAACGCACCCACCCGCCAGCCCCGCCGTATCCAGCTTGTTCACGGTATGTTCACAGGGAAACAACGCCGAGGGGGAGACGGAACGCCGGCCATCCACTAGACTGGTCTGGAGCTGACGAAAGCAAAACCAAACGTGCCGTACTACGGTGGGGGTGCAAAAAATGTCCGATGTGTTCGACCTGTCCGCGTCTAAAATGCGCGATCACGGCATGAGCGATGTCTCGATCGCCCAGTTCCGCCGTCTGTACGACGTGTGGCGCCACGAGGAGGCCAGCAGCTGGATCCGCGAGGATGCGGTGGCGCCGCTCACCGGCGTGCCGAGCTTCCACGACGTCTACGAGACGATCGACCACGACAAGGCCGTCGAGGCCTTCGCCAAGACCGCGTTCCTCAAGCTCAACGGCGGCCTGGGCACCTCCATGGGCCTGGAGTGCGCGAAGTCGCTGCTGCCGGTGCGCCGCCACAAGGCCAAGCAGATGCGCTTCATCGACATCATCATCGGCCAGGTGCTCACGGCCCGCGCGCGGCTCGGCGTGGAGCTGCCGCTGACGCTGATGAACTCCTTCTGCACATCCGAGGACACGATGAAGGTGCTGCGCCACCACCGCAAGTTCCGCCAGCACGACGTGCCGATGGAGATCGTGCAGCATCAGGAGCCGAAGATCGTCGAGGCGACCGGCGAACCGGTGACGTGGGATGCCGACCCCGAGCTGGAATGGTGCCCGCCCGGCCACGGCGACCTGTTCTCCACGATCTGGGAGTCCGGCCTGCTCGACACACTTGAGGAGCGGGGGTTCAAGTACCTGTTCATCTCCAATTCCGACAACCTCGGCGCCCGCCCCTCGCGCACGCTGGCCCAGCATTTCGAGAACACAGGCGCGCCGTTCATGATCGAGGTGGCCACGCGCACCTACGCCGACCGCAAGGGCGGCCATATCGTGCGCGACAAGGCCACCGGCCGTCTGATGCTGCGCGAGATGAGCCAGGTGCATCCCGACGACAAGGCGGACGCGCAGAACATCAAGAAGCACCCGTATTTCAACACGAACAGCATCTGGGTACGCATCGACGCGCTCAAGGCCAAGCTCGCCGAATACGACGGCGTGCTGCCGCTGCCGGTGATCCGCAACCGCAAGACCGTGGACCCGACCGATCCGGAGTCGACGCCGGTCGTGCAGCTGGAGACCGCGATGGGCGCCGCGATCGGGCTGTTCGACGGGGCGATCTGCGTGCAGGTCGACCGCATGCGCTTCCTGCCGGTCAAGACGACCGACGACCTGTTCATCATGCGCTCCGACCGCTTCCACCTGACCGACTCGTACGAGATGGAGGACGGCAACTACATCTTCCCGAACGTGACGCTCGATCCGCGCTACTACAAGAACATCCACGACTTCAACGAGCGCTTCCCGTACTCGATCCCGTCGCTGGCCGCCGCGAACTCGGTGACCATCAGGGGCGACTGGACCTTCGGCCGCGATGTGGTCATGTTCTCGGACGCGATCCTCGAGGACAACGGCGAGCCGAGCTACGTGCCGAACGGCGAATACGTAGGCCCCCAGGGCATCGAACCGGACGATTGGGTCTGACGGCACGCCAGCGAGGATTCAGCCAAAACAGGAAAAACGCCGTTTTTTTGAGGAAATGAACACATCGGCCACAAATAGCCTCTAATATAGATGAAGTGCGAGCAACACGATTGCCGCACACTTATAACGGTACGATAACGATACGTGAGGACTAATGGCAGAGGGTACCAACGGAAGAAGGCGTTTTTCCGACAAATGGGGCAAGCATGAGCTCGATGTGCTGGCCGTGTTGTCATCCGCTTTCCCGCAGTGGCTTACCTCCCGTCAGATCGCGCAGCGCGTGAAGGCCTACGCCGATTCGTACGGGGAGCTGGCCGACCAGGCGGCTAAGGCGGCGTTCGCCAAGCAGTTCCAGCGTGACCGCGCCAAGCTGGCGGCGATGGGCATCGCCATCGAATCGAGGCAGCCGGAGTATTCGTCCAAGTCCGAAGGACAGGATTTCGCGTCCTATCGCCTGCAGCTGGGCGACGAGCCGCGCATCCGCCTGCATTTCGAGCAGGACGACCTGCCGGTGCTGGCCGCGGCGAACTATCTGGCCCGGTCGATCTCCGTGTCGTCCACCGCGTCCCAGCAGCAGCCGGTGCACACGTCCCGCACGACGCCGCGCGTGCCCCAGACGCCGATTCCCGGACTCGGCCTCGACTCGATCGCGCCCGGGCTGGGCACGCAGCCCATTCCCGAGACGCTGGTCAAGGTCATCGAGTCGCGCCGTTTCGCCGCCACCGTGGACGTGGACGGCGAGCATATCAACGTTGCCTACACCGATTCCGACGATCTGGCGATGTTCGTGCTCGAGCATCCCGGCGCCTACATCGTCAGCCCGCAGGAGGCCGTCGACGCCTTCCGCCGCCGCCTCAACGCGGCCACGGCGTTCACGCTGGCCGACGAATCCGAGGGGGAGAACGGCTCAACGGTCGTCACCTCGGCGATCAGCAGCCACACCGATCCCGACGACGACGATCCCGAATCGCTCAAGGGCCACCAGAAGAAGGGCGCCTCGTTCCAGACCGGCAGCGAGGTGGACCGCCGGCTGCGGCTCATGCTGTTCCTGTCGGCCCACCTGGGCGAGGAATACTCTCTGGCCGAGCTCGCCGAGCGCTTCATCGGCAAGGCCAAAAGCGACGACGAGCTCAAGAAGTTCGTCAACGTGATCCACAAGGACATCAACACGCTCACCACCGTCTCCGACGACGGCGAAATGGCCGGCAGCCAGTTCTTCGACATCGACTGGTCGCTGCTCGATGCCGAGGGCATCGTCTCCGCCACCAATTCGCTGGGCCTGGAGCGCCTCGCCGGCATCTCCCCGCAGTATCTGAGCCTGCTGACCGCGTCGGTGAGCTACTTGGCCCACTCCCCGCTGCTGCCCGACGAGCAGCGCGCGAAGGCCCGCTCGCTGTACGAGCGCCTGCATTCGCATGTGGTACCCGGCGAGACCCCGTGGCTGTCGCTGACCGGCTACGAGCTGGAACCGCGCAGCTTCTCGGTGGTCAAGCGCGCGATCTCCACGGAGAAGCTGCTCGACATGGAATACACGGATGGCGCCGGCCGCACCCGCCGCAAGCTGGTGGCCCCGGCGAAGATCTTCGTGGACGAGGGCGTGTACTACGCGGCCGTGTGGACCGACGTGGCCGCCGCGGCCCCCAAGGACAAGAAGTCCCTGGTCGACAAGGACACGCGCCTGAACAAGGCCAACGGCAAACCGCGCATCTGGCAGGTGCTGCGACTGGCCCGCATCGAGCGCGCCGAACTGGTCGAGCCGAAGGCCAAGGTGGAGATCCCCGACGTGCCGGTCGGCGAACTGCGCAAGTGGAGCTTCGACAACGGCACCGCCGCGGTGTTCATCACCGACGGCCAGGACCTGCCGTTCACCAAGACGCTGCCCGGCGCCACGGTCGAACCGTGCGCGGACGGCCAGAAGGTGCATCTGACGGTGTCCTCCGACTCCTGGTTCGTGGCGTTCTGCATCGCGCACGCCCGCCACATCACCGCGGTGGCGCCCGAAACGCTGCGCACGATGATCGTCGCCCGCGCCCAGCGCGAGCTGAGCGTCGGCCAGCTCGACGATGCCGCACGGCCCGACGCCGAATAGCGTGGCGGGCCGCGACAGGGAAGGAATATCATGCCTTGGTGGATTTGGCTGCTGCTGGCGCTGTTCATGGTCGCCATGCTGGTCGCCGGCGTCGTCTACGCCGCCGTGCACGGCATGCGCGGGCTGAGGATCGTCGGCGAGGTCGGCGAGCAGATCGGCGACCGCATGGCCGCGATGGGCGAGCCCGACCAGGAGGCCGACCGCCAGTCGCCGCCCGTGTTCACCGAACCGCTGCGCGCCGCATCCGAGCGCTATGCGCAGGCGCAGGCCGCCGTGGTCGCCCGCCGCCAGACCAAGCGCGAGCGCCATGCCCGCCAGTGGGCCGATTGGAACAGCCGCTGAGCGCGGGGCGGCGCCGATTTCGACACCAATCACCATAGGCCCCGGCCCGTCAACCGGATCAGTCGGGGCGGAAACGGCAATTATGACTCGACACCATCACTCCAGCGCGTCCGCATCGTCCGGCTCCTCGCCGGCGCAGCGGTACGCGTCGTTCCGCGACTCCCGCGCCCGGGCCCGTTCGGCGGCCGGGCGGTTCGCCGCGACCCTGCCGTTCGCCATCGACGATTTCCAGCGGGAGGCGAACGAGGCGCTCGAGGCCGGCCGCAACGTGCTGGTCGCCGCGCCGACCGGCGCCGGCAAGACCGTCGTCGCCGACTTCGCGATGTTCCTCGCGCAGGAACGCAACGTCAAGGCGTTCTACACCACGCCGATCAAGGCCCTGAGCAACCAGAAGTACCATGATCTGGCCGCCGTGTACGGGCCCGACCGGGTCGGCCTGCTCACCGGCGACACGTCGATCAACTCCGAGGCCGACATCGTGGTGATGACCACCGAGGTGCTGCGCAACATGCTCTACGAGCGGTCGACCACGCTGAACGCGCTCGGCTACGTGATCCTCGACGAGGTGCACTACCTCGCCGACCGCTTCCGCGGGCCGGTGTGGGAGGAGGTCATCATCCACCTGCCCGAATCCGTGCGCATCGTCGGGCTGTCCGCCACCGTGTCGAACGTCGAGGACTTCTCGCAGTGGATCACCTCGGTGCGCGGCGAGACCACGCTGGTCGTCTCCGAACGCCGGCCGGTGCCGCTCGAGCAGCATGTGATGGTGCAGGCGGACGAGCACACCGAACCCGAGCTGATCGACCTGTACCGCCATGACGGCGACGGCGAGCAGACCACCAAGATCAACGCGCGGCTCATCGACCGTCTGGACCAGCTCGACCGCAGGGCGGCCCGCCGCCGCGGCGAGGAACGGCCGAACCGGCGCGGCGGGGCCGGGCGGGGCGGCAAGGGGCGCGACCGCGCCGCGCGCAAGCCGGAACGCCATACGCCGCGGCGCTGGGCCGTGGTTGACGAGCTCAACTATCTGGACATGCTGCCCGGCATCTACTTCATCTTCTCGCGCAACGGCTGCGACCAGGCGGTCGAGCAGTGCATCAACGCCGGCCTCGAGCTGACCAGCGAAGCCGAGGTGCGCCGTATCCGCCGCATCGTCGACGAGATGGTCGAGGGCCAGATGTCGGCCGACGATCTCAAGGCGCTGCAGTTCTCCAAGTTCCGCTTCGCGCTCGAGGAGGGCTTCGCCTCGCACCATGCGGGCATGATCGCCCTGTTCCGCCAGATAGTCGAACGCCTGTTCGAAGAGGGTCTGGTGAAGATGGTGTTCGCCACGGAGACGCTGGCGCTGGGCATCAACATGCCGGCGCGCTGCGTGGTGGTCGAAAAGCTCGAGAAATTCGACGGCACCGGGCATGTGCAGCTGACGCCGGGGGAGTTCACCCAGCTGACCGGCCGCGCTGGGCGGCGGGGTATCGACACGATCGGGCACGCGGTGGTCGTGGACCATCACGGCTTCCTGCCGGCCACGGCCGCGTCGCTGTCCAGCAAGCGCGTCTATCCGCTGCATTCGAGTTTCCGACCGACGTTCAACATGGCCGTCAACCTGCTCAATTCCAGCGACTACGCGACCGCGCGCGTCACGCTCGACCATTCCTTCGCCCAGTGGGAGGCCAACGAATCCGCGTGGCAGCTCGAATCGCAGATCGGCACGCTGGAACAGGCCATCGAAGGATACGAACAGGCGTTCGTATGCGAGCACGGCGACTTCAAGGAGCTGATGACCATCCGCATGCGCCTGAGCGACCTGGAGAAGGCCGGCCGGCGCAAGCTCAAGCAGACCGCGTTCCGTACCGACAAGGAACGTTCCCAGGCGTTCCGCGACCTGGACCGGCGCATCGGCGAGCTCAAGGCGCTCGACCGCGACCATCCGTGCCGCCAGTGCCCGGATCTGCAGCGGCACCTCAAATGGGGCCACCGCTGGGCGCGCGAGATGCGCGAGCTCGAACGGGTGCGCGACCGCTACGATTCGCGCACCGGGTCGGTGGCGAGGCAGTTCGACCGCATATGCGAGATCCTGGCGGCGCTGGGCTATCTCGAACGCCACGACGAGGATCCGAACGGACTGGACTACCGGCTCACCGAGCACGGGCAGCTGCTGCGGCGCCTGTACAGCGAACAGGATCTGATTCTCGCCCAGGCGATCTGCAACGGCACGCTGAAATTGCTGCCGCCCGCATGCCTGGCCTCCGCATTGTCGTCGCTCGTGTACGAGGCGAGGCGCGGCGGCGGGGGAGAGCCCCGCTACTACCCGGGCGGCTCGCAGGGGCCGGTGGCCATCGCGGCGCAGGAGCTGCGCGGCATCCACGCGTCGATCCGCATGATGTGCGAGGACGACGGGCTGCCGGCGCCCCCGCAGCCCGATTTCGGCATCGCCGACATCATGTACGAATGGGCCGACGGCGAGGATCTTGCCGCCGTGCTGCGCGGCGTCGAGCTGACCGGCGGCGATTTCGTCCGCAACGCCAAGCGCCTGACCGACGTGCTGCAGCAGATCGCCACCGCGGCTCCGCTGCTCGGGCCGGACGGCGAGGCGCTGGCGGCCACGGCCCATGAGGCCGCCGACATGGTCAACCGCGGCATCGTCGCCTATTCCGGCGTCGACTGACCGCGTGCCCCGCGCCGGCGCGGGTCGCGGTGCCGTCGCGGGGGGGCAATCCGCCCGGCGACGGGCCGGCCGGGAATAATGCCGGGGAATAATACGGTCGTCCGAACTGTTTTGTAGCGTAGTACAGGTTTGAGTCCAAGAAGGAGTGAATATGGCAGAACGCAGTCTGCGCGGCATGAGCATCGGCGCGAAGTCGCTGGAATCCGATGAGAACGTGGATTTCGCGGCGAGGACGGAAGTCGCCTACGTGTGCCCGAAGGGGCATCGCACGATCCTGCCGTTCGCCGATGGCGCCGAGGTCCCGGACGAGTGGGAGTGCCGTTGCGGCGCCGTCGCGCACCGCGAGGGCGATACCGACCGCGAGGGCGACGACATCGCCAAGCCGACCCGCACCCACTGGGACATGCTGCTCGAGCGCCGCAGCGAGGAAGAGCTCAAGACGCTGCTCGACAAGCGCCTGCAGATGCACCGCGACGGTTGGATTCCCGACTACGAGTGAGTGAACAACACATGAAGCCGATGCCCGGTCAGTATGGCCGGGCATAATATTTTCTGGTCGGCACCCGCACGGCGGCCGCCTGGCCGTTTGGCCGCGGCACACGGCCGGGCCATGCCGACGCACGGGCAGCAGCCCGCAGCAACCCACGATCGATGAACAGGGAGAACCACCTATGAGCACGTCCACGCAGCCGCGACGCATCGTTCTGCTCGACCTTGACGGCACGCTCACGCAATCGCATTTCGGCATCATCGCCTGCGTGGTCAAAGCGTTCGAGGAACAGGGCCTGCCGGTGCCCGACGACGCCGAGCTGCACCGCTTCATCGGACCGGCCATCATCGAGTCGCTCAAGCGCAACGGCCTCAAGGGCGACCAGCTGGACCGCGGCGTGAAGATCTACCGCGAGTACTACGGCGACAAGGCCGTCTTCGACGACCCGAACGACCCGGGCCACAAGGTGCCGGGCCGGCTGTACAACCGCGTGTACGACGGCATCCCCGAACAGCTGCGCCGGCTGCGCGAGGCCGGATACTATCTTGCGGTGGCCACCTGCAAGCCCGAATACCAGGCCGTGCCGGTGTGCGAGCACTTCCGCATCGACACCATGGTCGACGGCATCTATGGCGCCAGCAAGGACAACTCCCGCCTGAACAAGGACCAGGTGATCCGATACGCATTCGACCACATCGGCTTCGACGCCGAGGCCGGCGACCGGGCGCTCATGGTCGGAGACCGCTGGACCGACGTCGACGGCGCGATCGCCTGCGGCCTCGACTGCCTGGGCTGCGGCTGGGGCTACGCCGAGCCCGGCGAGCTTGCGCAGCACGGCGCGTACCGCATCATCGACACGGTGAGCGAGCTCGCCGGCGCGGTCGAGGCGTACTTCGCCTGAGCGGGGGCCGTCCCATCCGGCAGACCCTATGCCGATTTCTGAGGGATCCGCATGGCCGGGTCTCCTTCCGATAGACTCGGACAGAGAGCCCCCTATCAGTCTGAGCCTTCCTGCAAACGGAAACGCCTCACGTATGGCGGCCGAGACTTTTCTGGAGAACCTGCTTCCCGATGACGAAAACGCCCGACGGCGGATGGCGCTTCGATTGCATATCGATTCGATTGATACGTTTCTTCTCTTGGGCAATGCCGATACGGTGGGAGGTCTTGTGTTCACGGCCGAACCGAGTCTTCCGAGACGGCCCGTGGAAGTTCGGCCGGTAGATGATGAGGAGATCGCCCAGCAGATCGGATATGTGCGTGCCAATGGGTACGGTTGGTTCGCCCGTGACGTGAACGATGAATTCTATGAACGTTCCATTCCTCGCTGTCGATTCTCCATAGCCGGAGGACAGCCGAATCCATGGGATGAAGAAAATGGTTCCCGGACGGCGCCAGTACGCCGTAACTGCGTATGTCTATATAAATCCGATAATGTACATTATGTCAGAAAAGGTTTACGGCGGGCGCGAAACGGATCGGCAGACGGGACAAGGGCGCCGGAGGCGTCATCCAACTGGGCAACGGACGATTCCGGGCGTACGTTGCGCTCTCCCCCGATCCCGCGGGCGGCTCGCGAAAACGGCGATCCTTAACGCTTATCTTTGGTCGAACTACGTATAACAAGTTCGGAATTCATCATCGTCACCATGTCAACGGGCTTGCCTTCGATGACGGAGACCAGCAGTGACACCGCTTTGCGGGCCACCGCCGGCAGATTCTGCTTGACTGTTGTAAGCGGCGGGGTAACATATGCGGTGCCTTCGGCATCATCAAAACCCACAATCGAAATATCGTCAGGGACTCGCAGCCCTTTACTGGTCAACGCCGCAATCACGGCCATCGCCATATGATCGGAGGCCACGAACATGGCGTCCGGGCAATGAGAGAAATCCGTATCCATCACAATTTCATATGCTGATTTCGGCGACCATGAGGCTTGAAGCATCTTCCCCGCTCCTAACCCCTGCAGTTCAAGGGTGTCTTTCCATCCCTCCATGCGTCGACGTTCATCAAACCAGTCCTGTGAACCAGCAACATGCCAAATCTGTCGATGACCGGACTGCACGAGATGACGAACCGCCCGACAAGCGCCGGTATACTGATCTTCGCCCACCATGGGAATGCCGATGTCGCTTAATTCGGAGCTTACGATGATGACCGGCTCGGGCACATGGCAATCCACGATGGTCTTGGACAGTCCCACACGCGGAGCAATGACAATGATACCTTCTACGGAAAGTGACCTGAGCTTGGTCAAAGACTGCGTGAATCTTTCGCGGAATGGCTTATCTACGGTAAGTACCACGGACATATATCCCATTAACGAGGCATATTCCTCGAGCTGGACCAACACATTTGCCGTAGCGTATCTGATCGAACGATCGATAAGCACACCAATGATTCCCGAACGATTGGTGATCAGCGAGCGAGCGAATTTGTTGGGCTCGTAATGCAGGGTGCTGATCGCCGACTGTACCGCCTCGCGTGTTGCTGGCGAGACCTTGGCTGTGCCGTTGATCACTCTGGAGACCGTGGCTGGAGAGACTCCAGCGACCCGCGCTACGTCCAGAATCCCTGATCGCGCACCTTTCTCGCTATGCATGGAGGTCCTCCCCTACTATTGCGGAACAGTTACACTTTATTAGCAGAATCCAATCCTAGGACATTATGGAAAAGGGCGTGGGAAGATGCTTGTCTTCCCACGCCCCGGTGCATCGACGATCACGAATGCGATGCCATTGCGGTACCGTCGGCGATGGATTCAGCAACTGCCAGTTCCTTGTTCCTTGCTGCTCGGAACTTCTCGAACGCCTCGCGAGTCCAGACCAATGCAACGGCTTCGGAGCGATGATGTTCGGTCATCCACCCCATTGCGCGCGCAGTGACCTCTCCCAGACCGCCGTTGACGTCGACCCGCTCGGAATCAACCGTTGTCAGTTCGACCATGGTCATATTGGCGTCAAAGGTCATCACCAAGCTGGCCCATAGCCTGCCATCATCGTAAACGCCCAACAGCAGGGACGAATCCGGCTTCAGCCAGCGATTGGCCAGTACAATGGCCTCATTGCGGCTGACTCCGAAACGATACTGAAGTCCCAGCATCTGCTTGGCCGGCCCCGGATAAGTCACCATAGTGTCCGGGTATTCATCCAGCAGAGCGTAGGAGCGGTGCACGAAGGAGTCAAGCGGCTCATCGGCCACCCATGACTGCTGCATGCGGGAGAAGTACTCATCGAAAGCACTCCTCTCGAAAATGGCCACGAAGTCCACTCTGCCAGCGTTCTGTTCATATAGCGTCCGAGCCTGTGCCGGAGCGTCAGTGATGCAGTCGGGAGCACCGATAACCGGTATCCCATCGGTATGCTCGCATTTGCGGACTACTCCTCTGTCATGAAGCACAATTATGCGTCTTTTCTCCTTGGATGACTCCAGTAGCAGGTCCTGAGCGTTGCGCCACTGATCAATATCGATATCTTCCATTAGGACGTCTTTGCCCAACATGGTGTATTCCTTTCGTGCGATGTATTACGTAGTTGTTGTTTTCAGTTGACGGCGCAGTCGCAGATCATGATCGTATAAGGGTCGAGGGTCAGGTCAAGACCACCCTTGACGACGTTCAGCTCCAGGCCATTCCACAGTTCGCGGGCGCTGACAAGCTGCTGATCCACGGACACATGAGTGGAGATGATCTGATCCGTGGGGTTGCATACGAACACGATTTGTCGACCGGGGTCGGTGATGTCATCGTGAACCACGACATCCACACGGCCGTCATCGCTGATGAATCGAGTCACGTCGGCACTGTGCGCAATCATCTCGCCGACGTTCTTGGCCTGTTCCACGGACGGTACGACGATGACGGAACCGGACCCGACCGACACGGTCGATACGTTCTCGACTCGTCCCGGAGCCAGACCCAGCTCATCTGCAAGCACGGTGCAAGGTTCCATGGTATGACCGAAGGCCGGAACCTTGGGGCCGATGATCAGAAGACCTCCGGCCTTGGCGTAGTCGGTCAGGGCGCGCTGCGTGTCCTCACTCAGCCAGTCTTCCGTGACAAGTACGACAGCACGGTATCCGGCCCAGCGCCGCGGATTCAGATCGGTGTCCGAAAGCACGAATCCAACGCCGCTAGTCTTCAACGATTCATTGAACGCGTTGAAGTACTCACCTTTTTCACGAGAGACAATGGAGTCGAATCCGAACGTCTCATCCGCCACGGTCATACGGTTCGGATATTCGGAGAAGCCGGACGGCGTCTCCAGAAAATCGCCGGGGAATGAGACCAGCACCGAAGATGCCTCAAGGCGATCATATTCCCTGTTGGCCAGCAGCAGCACGTCGCTGCGTCTGCGAAGATTTCCGAAGTCGACTCCCCTGAGAATGTCGTTCATGGTCTTGTGCATCTTGGACATCGGACGGACAGTTCCATCGCGGCGGATCGGAGAGAAGAACCACTTGTCTCGCTCGACGATCATATAACGGCTGAATCCCTTGATCCCCTGCATCAAGGCGGCCTTGGTGACAAACTCTTCGTCGGCGGCATCGCCCGGGTGCAAGTACCAGGCCCACACGCCGGCGATAAATTCCGGAATGTACGGGAATCGGCTGGAGCCCACCACGTATGACGCAACGGTCTTCACATGATTGTAGAGGTGCTTGCGCGAATAGATGTCAAAGCCCACGAAGTCGAGTTTCTCCTCCAATTTCGGCAGGTTGAATGGGCAGGTGAAGCCGGAAGCGGCGCCTCCCGGCCCCAGAGGATGCGGATAGTTGTGGAACAGTGCGATCTGGTTGAGGCCACGGTCACGCAGCATACCGGCCAACCTGTCCATGGAGTCGATCAGGTAACGTTCACGGTATTCCGACCAATCCGCATACCACGGAATACTGGCCTTATCCGCACGATCGAATCGTCGCGGCGGCTGGAATGCGTCTAAATCATCGATATGTCCGAGCCCGTATGCCTTGGCCACGCCCTCCACGGACCCATACTTGTCGATCAGGAACTTGCGGTACAGTTGCAGGGACGCGTCGGAGAAATCGCCGGAATACGCATTGATGCCGAAGAAGAACGCCATCTCGTTGTCGACTTGGCAAGCGACGATGCCTCCTCCGTTATTCGCCGCATGTTTTGCCAGGATCGGACAAATCGCGTCATACCACAGCGCGGTTTCCTCGAAGAACGCGTCGACCGCGTATGAAAGTGCGGGAATCGGCTTCGGTACCTGGTTGAGGACGGCACGGGCGCCGCTGGAGTTCTTGGCCTGCAAACGTTCGTCGTCAAGGATGCGCTTAGGGTATCCGAACCAGGTCATCTCGGAGTTGATCTGCGGACCAGGGCGCACCACAATGTTCAATCCCCTCTTCTCACACAGTGTTAGGAATGCGTCGATGTCCGTGCGAGGATCCACTTGTCCGAAGTCAAACACGCCGCGGGATAGCTCGTGCGCTTCCCAGGGAATGTAGATGGATACCATGGTGAATCCGAGATCGACGATCTCGTCGAGAATCTTCTCCCACTTGTCGCGTTCGAGACGCCAGTAGTGGATCGCGCCGCCGTAGAGTTCGGCTCGTTTTCCGTTGATTTTGAGCGCCGAATCATCAATGGTGATGAATCGTTGGGTTGTGGTTGTCATGGGTTGTTCCTTTCGTTATTCCATATGTATGGAAAATCAATCATTGTTGCGCTTGGCCAGCGCTACGGCCAGTACGATGATGATGCCGCGCACCACCTGTTGCTGGGCGGAAGACAGGCCTGCGAGGATAAGCCCGTTGTTGATCATTGCCATGAGGATGGCTCCGGCTGCAGCTCCTACCGCAGACCCACGGCCTCCCGACAGTGCGGTGCCGCCCAAGATCACAGCGGCGATCACATTCATCTCATCTCCATCTCCCCACTGGAACCGGCCTGATTGCAGTCGTCCCGCGTAGAGCATGCCGGCAACGGCCGCGCACATCGCGGAGGAGAACATCACTGAGAAACGGATCTTCGTCACATCGATTCCGGAGTATTTGGCGGCAAGAGGGTTGGCGCCCACGGCGAGCGTGTGCTTGCCGAACCGCGTCTTACCAAGAATGATCACGCCGATGATGAAGAACACCAAGGCCCAAATGATGATCACGGGAAAGATCCCGATCTGGCCACCGCCAAAGATGAAGTTGTAGTTCGCGTCCAAGATCGGCTGCGGTGATGAATTGGTGATCCACTGCGCAACGCCCACGGTGATGCCCATAGTGGCCAAAGTCACCAAGAATGACGGTATTTTCGCACGGGCCACCAACAGGCCGTTGGTCACACCGCACAGCACGCCCACGAGCAGTCCGGCGAAGACGCCCGCGACGATGCCGAATCGAGCGATGGCCATGGCCGTGGCCACGGATGCCAGGCCTGCGATGGATCCGACGGACAGATCGATTTCCGCAGCGCCGATCACGAATGTCATCGCCATGGCCATTACGATGATGATCGAGGACTGGCGAAGGATGTTCAACAGGTTCACAGTACTGGTGAATCCCTTGCCTGACAGCATCAGGGCAAACAGGATAAACACCACGACAACGCCGACATAGACGATATTATTTCGAATGTCTATTTTCTTTAATGCTTGTACCATGTTATGACTCTTTTCCTTCCAATACTTCGCCGTCTTGGATCGTCCGGCCTTCATCGACGGTCATGCCGGCATGCTGAATGGCAAGTTGCAGATCCGCTTCCGTGTCGATGCCTTCGCTGCTCAGTTCGGCCACGACCTCGCCTCGCTTCATTACCACGTACCGGTCGCACACAGCGATCATTTCCGCCAGCTCTGAGGAGATGAACAGCACGCCTTTGCCACTGTTGGCGAACTCGGTCACATTGGCCAGCACTTCTGATTTCGTGCCGATGTCCACTCCGGCAGTGGGTTCGTCCATGATCAGAAGATCAGGCTCGCGCCCGAGCCATTTCGCAATGACGATCTTCTGCTGGTTACCGCCGGACAGTCGCGATGCGGGGGCAGCCTGATCATCCACTTTGATCGAGAAGCGTCGGATAAGATCCGAGGCGATCTTCTCGATCTTCCTAGTGGATAGCAGTCCACTGCTGCGGCACTCGTTCAAGCGGGTCAAGGTAAGATTGTCCCGTACCGAATGGGATACCACCAAGCCCTGCTCTCGACGGTCCTCTGGCACTAAGGCCACCGCATGAGACATCGCGTCTTTGGCTGATTTCGGAGCATACGGCCGACCGTTCAGCTCGATCGTGCCCGATGTGATCCTGTCGATGCCGAACATAGCGCGGGTCACCTCGGTGCGGCCTGATCCCATGAGACCGGCAAGCCCGACAATCTCACCGCCACGTACTTCGAAACTCACATGCCGGATGCCCTTATTGGTGCTCAGGTCAGTGACCTTCAGCAGGGTTTCACCGATGCTTGACTCTTGCTGACGGTGTTTGCCGAGCTTTTCAGTGTGCTGCCCGACGATGCCGTCGATGATTTCCTCGTCGGAGATGTCGGCGATATCAGAGGTGAGCAGGTTGGTGCCGTTGCGCAGGATTGTGATCCGGTCGGCGATCTTTCGGATTTCATCCATACGGTGCGAGATATAGATCAGAGAAATGCCCTCGTTCTTAAGATGTCTCACCAAGTCGAAGAAACGTTCCGTCTCCGCTGTACTTAGCGATGCCGTAGGTTCATCGAGGATGAGCACTCGGGCGTTGGCACGCAGCGCTTTGGCGATTTCCGTCAACTGCCAATATCCCGTTGCCAGGCTTCCCACTTCGGCGTCTTGGTCAAGGTTGACACCCAGCCGTTCGAGGATCTGCTTCGCCCGCCGGCGCATGCCTTTTTTATCCAAGAAACGACAGTTGTCCAGCATTTCCGCGCCCATGAAAATGTTCTGAGTGACGCTCATCGTAGGAACAAGGGAAAATTCCTGGAACACCATGCCAATCCCCGCCTTCCTGGCGGCCTCGATAGACAGCGAGGTGAATTGCTCCTCGCCTATCTGTATCGTGCCGGAGTCCAGCGAGTACACGCCTTGCAGGATCTTCATCAGCGTCGATTTACCGGCACCGTTGCCCCCTGCCAACGCGTGGACCTCTCCGCAGCGAAGGTCGAACGAAACATCATTCAGCACGCTGACCCCTGAAAACTGCTTATGAATATGCTCCATATGCACCACTGAGGCTTGAGTTTCCATTGTGCTTCCGATCATGTACGGTTCACTTGTCCAGCAGTTTCGAGATATCGCCCGGCAGAGCATCGTGGTAGACCTCTTGCCACGCATCCGAGAGATTGGTATGGGTCACGGGGAGCGCAGACAACGCCACATAGGTGGGATAATCTTTCCCGAGCACTCGAGAGCCTGCGGCAATTTTCGCCTCGGTAACGCCCTGATCGTACGGACGCTGCGCCGAAGTGCCCGCAATGAGCTGGTTCTGCGCCATGGCTACGCCGATGGATTCACCAAGATCAATGGTGGTGATCTTCAGATCCGTACGACCGGCGCTACGGGCCGCGGCCATGACTCCTTCGGCGGGAACGTCCCACGGTGCCCACATACCTTTCAGATCAGGGTTCTGATTGATGATCGCGTCGGCTTGAGACTGGGACTGCGAGACCAGATCAGAATCGGAAACACCCTTTTCTGCGATGATCTCAATATTGGGGTACTTTTCTTTGATGGTTTTCTTGAAGCCTTCATAGCGCTGTTCGGTAACGAAGAAGTCCGCGTCATGGTACAGTGCCGCGATCTTGCCCTCCTTGCCAATCGAATTGGCGAGTATGTGGGCAGAGGCCACACCATTGCCGTAATTATCCGCAGAAACCACCGACACATAGTCCTTGCCGGCTTCGAGACCGTTGGCCGGCTGATCCATGAACACCAGTGTCACTCCGGCTTCGGCCACTTTCTTGTATGCGGCGGAAGTCGCCGTGGCATCGGTCGGTATGGAGATGATGATGTCAGGGTTCTGGGCCAGCACGGTTTCGATGTCGGACACCTGCTTGTCCGGGCTGAAGTCTGCGTCGGTGATGGCCATGATGTCAACGCCGAGCTCCTTGAACGTGGACTTCAGGCCGGCAACCTGCGCGTTGTACCAGTCATTGCCCGCGTAGTGGAACACTAGTGCGGCTTTCAGATGCGCGTCCTTGATCTTCTGCACTTCTGCATCCGTAAGATCGGCGACATCCGCCGATGCCGCTTCCTCGCCGTTGGCGCCGGTAGACAGCACTTTGCCGTCGATAGCCTTTTCCGCAACCGAAAGTGCGGTGGCTGCAGTGTCTTTGGCGTTCTCGCTCGTGGTAGTTGCGGAGCAAGCAGCAAGCATTGATACGCAAACCAAGCTTGCGACTACCGCCGATATGGCATTACGCATTTTGCTGTAGAGACTCATCTTCATCGGTATTCCTTAATTCTGTCCTTCATTGGGCAATATCCGTCGAATCGCTTCGACCGCAGCGGTAAAGGCAACTGTGCATTCGCCGCCTCTGATGCTATGAAAAGCTTTTCATATGCAAGTTCACGAAAAAAGCATTTATGAAAAGCTTTTCATTCACTATAGCATTCAACTTTCGAAAGCGCAAGTTGTTGGGACCGGAATGTCTGCGTTGGCGATGCAGCCGTCTTCTTCGATGCGTTAAAGGCGTTGTGCGGCGTCCGAGCTGTTGCGTAGTCTCTCGAATGAGAGGAACCGATGGAAACGTGACAAGGCTGTTGCTGCGCCGAAGAATTTCAGGCTAGGCGTCTTGAGGTTCCCGAACGTGCTTCGGGCGATCCATACGTCGGCGTTCGATCAGATCGACCATATCACGTGCGACCCGTTCCGTACGGTCGTCCGGTGGCGCGGAGCGGCCTCTTGTCGTGCTTGACGATTCGTTGAGCCGGCCGACGTACATGTCGAGCACCGGTTCCGCTTCGCGTTGCGATACTCCGGCGTCCTGGTGGGCCATCGATTGGGGGCTGATCGCCATGAGCAGCAGCACGGTTCCCACGACCGCGCACATCGGTCTGAATGCCTTTCCCATTACCGTTCCTTCCATCATGCGGCCGGACAAGACGGCTATGGTGTCACGCGACTGGGATGAGACGGGATTGCCATGACGAGCCGGTCAATTGACCGTTTCGGGACGAAACCGTACGCCCGTAATCGAAGGACTGCAACCCTCCTAACCCGTCGGGTGGCAGCGAGAACAGAACCTGCAGGCGATTCCGGTCTTCTCAACAGCCAAAGGACCGGAGCAACATGCCCGTTTCGGCAATCTTCGAGGGGGCGTTCGGTCCAAGCAACGGCACGCAGACCGTCAATACGAACGACGCCATCCCCTTGCACGACCATGCCGACCTGGACCTTGTTCGGGATCGCCGCAAGTTTTCGACGGGAGATCCTCATCCGCAATCACGCGCTCGACAATGCGCCCACGTTCCCCGCGCAATGGCGCCTCCTGTGCATGCTCAGACGAATGCCCGAGGACATGGCCGTCGCCTGCGGAACCATCGCCACCGTCATGGGAACCAGCGTGGAACACGTCGGCATCATGGTTGCCCGTCCCCGCAAATGCAACAGTTCATGGATTCCTCCCGAACTCGCCTGCCGTGTCCTGTTCTCCGCCCGGCACACGAACGGGTATGTGTGCGACGCCGATCCGTTTCCCACTTCTGATCCCGATGCCAGATCCCGATCAGAGGCGCTCGACCGCATTGGCATGACATACACGCCGATCGACGACCATAGCATTCTCATCCGTCCCGCACGCGTCGCCGGCGAACGGGACCTGACCGACACGGACCCGGCGAACGAGTGGACTTTACCCTGATATCGCAAACCCCTATGTATCCGATCTCCGATCTGTTCGAGTGCAAAGAACGCCGATTCCAAATAGAAAAAACAGGAACCGCAGATATACGCCGCCAGATAATCGTAGGTCAAAGAGCGCCGAAGGATATCAGCGTCGTAGATTTTGACGATCATCCACTGGCCAAGATGCGGAGCCCGGCGCTGACTACCGTCCGTTAGGGTTTCAATTGATCAAGAGGATAACAGAACTTTTTCGGGCAGAATCGTTCACCGGCTACGATTCATCACATCGGTCGCTTTCAGACGATCGACCATTCCAAGGCGCCCGTCCGGAAGGCTCCCGCAACATCATGATGATATCGGCAACCCCACAAGCCGGACGATCAACAGATCGGAGAACCACCGCAAGTCGGGGATCATCGTGCTGATCATCCGAGTCCATCGACCCCGTGGATGAATGATGCGCCGTCGATTCTCTCTTATCTATCGCTTGAGCAGCCGGTCGATCATGCTGCGGTCGGCCCGCCACGCCTGCACGTACATGAGCGCCCATTCGGCGGCGACCAACAGCAGCGAGATCACCACGCCGGCGATCAGGTAGCGCTCGTAGAAGCCGCTCATGACCGGGCCGTATTCGTCGCGGGTCACCGAATACACCACGAACGGCAGTCCGACGAACACCACCGAGGCGGCCTGCGCCGCAACGACGTTCCACGACACCGGATCCACATCACGCCGGCGCGCGCGGTCGAACAGGCGCCCGCGCACCGCGCAGACCACGCACACGCCGAGCGACCAGACCACGGCGAACAGCCACATCAGCAGCGGCAACAGGTCATCGATCATGACATACCTCGATACTCATCCCCCGGCGGTCCGCACGGCGGCGGACATACGCACGCCGGGTCACACGGATTCTCGCTGGGCGCGCTGCGCCTCCAGCTTTCTGCGCATGCGCATGGCGGTCAGTTCGTCTATCGGCCGGCCGGCGCCGGTCGACGCCGGGGCGTTCTCGAGATCAACGTAATCCTCGTGCTCGAGCGCCGTCTCGATCTGGTGCCACAGCGAGCCGACGGACACCGCGAACATGGCCTTGCCGCTGCGCAGCAGGTCGATCATCTCCTCGCTGGTTGTGCATTCATGCACGTTCTGCCCATCGCACATGATGGTCACGTTCTCCAGCTGGCCGATGGAGCGTTGCGACAGGAAGCTGATGGCCGCGGTCACGTTCTGCAGGTTCACGCCGGCATCCAACAGCTTCTTGGACACGGCGAGGATCACCACATCCTTGAAGGAGTACAGCCGCCTGGACCCCGAGCCGTGCGACGGCGTGATCGACGGCTCCACGATCTGCTTGCGCGCCCAGTAGTCGAGCTGCCGGTAGGTGATGCCGGCGACTTTCGAGGCGACGGTCCCCCGGTACCCGCGCTTGGCGTCCTGGGCGTCGCTGGTGACGAACAGCTCCCCCTGGACCGCGTCGCGGGCGTCCAGCCGGTCGCGTTCCTCCAAGGGCACCAGCAGATGCAGATCCCCCGCCTGGCGCTTGCCCTGCGTTTCGGCCATATCACTCTTCCCTTCCGGCCAGCGTGTCTCGCGGACGGCCGTCATGCGGACGCCCGACGCCCGCATGGGCGCCTACGCCATCCGGCCCCGCGCGGCGCACGCCGCCGAAAACCGGAAAGCCCCGGCAGTCCGGGGCTTGGGAATCAGGAAATGACGGCGGACTTCGTGAAGAAGACCAGACGGAACTTGCCGATCATGATCTCGTCGCCGTTCTTCAGCGTCGCGCGGTCCACCCGCTGGCGGTTCACGTACGTGCCGTTGAGGCTGCCGGCGTCGATGACCTCGAAGGTGCCGGCGGTGCGGCGAAACACCGCATGCGAGCGGGACACCGTCGAATCGTCGAGCAGGATGTCGGCGCGCGGGTCGCGGCCGACGGTCGTCTCGTCCTCGTCGAGCAGGTACCGCGAGCCCGATACGGCGCCGCGAGTGGAGATCAGCAGCGCCGTGCCCTCGGACAGGCGCGCGATCGTGTCGAGGTCCTCCTGGGTCAGCGGGCGGTCCCCGGTGGAGGTAATCGGAATGGTAATGGCGGGCAGACCGATGATGGTCGTTTCGCCTGCGCTTGGAATCGGATCAGTCATAATACTCCATTCTAGCGAACCCTCTGGCTTTTCGTCGGACGCTGGCTCACGAATCGACGGAGGAATGACAAAGCGCATATCGGCATGGGCGTTCCCGTATCCGGGCTCCCCCGAGGCTTGGGGCTGCCGGCCCCAAGCCTCCTTCCTGAAGATCACGAACCGTGTTTCTCGGAGTCCCGTTCCTTGGCGGCTGGCTGGCGCAACAGCAGGATGCTGGCGATCATGGCCGCGAGGGCGAGGATCATCAGGCAGGGCAGGACGAACAGACCAGTATGGGGCAGGATGCCCGTCCACGGCTTGTCCGCGAGCACGCCGGCGTCGATGTGGTCCCGGTCGGGCGTCGTCTCGGTCAGCGTGATAAGCGGGGTGCCCATGCCGTAGTCCTCCCCCGTGCCCGCGTCGGAGTCGGTGGACGACGAATCCACGACGGGATTCGCGTCGCTCGCGTCCGGTGTGGTGAAGTCGGCGCGCGGCACGCGGCTGAACCGGATGCGGTACGAGCCGAGCGGGAGCTTGTCGAACCGGTAGGCGCCGTTGCGGTCGGTGACGGTGGTGGAGATCCGCTCGCCCGCCTGGTTCTCGAGGATGACGCTGAGGCCGGGGATCCTATCGGTCTCCGTATCCTGCCTGATGCCGTCCCTGTTCTGGTCGCGCCAGTACATGCCGCTGATGCTGCCCCGGACGGGTTCGGTCGTATAGGCGGGGATCAGCGCCCCGACCTGGTCGCAGGAGTCCTCGTTGCCGTTGCTGAACCAGTGCTCCATGCCCGGGTTCCGGTAATCCGTGCCGGTTCGGCAGGAGGGGTTGCCCGTGATGTCGTGGCTCGACCGGTCGAGTTTCGTGTCGTCCGGTTTGAACGGGGTCGTGGTGTTCTCGCGCAATGCGTGCGGCGTGCCCGCGTACGGGGTGTCCGGCGAGTCGAACCATGCCTGATTGTGGACGATCCGATCCGCTTGGGCCCGGCTCACGGTACCGGTGAAATGGAACACGATGTATCCTCCCGGCGCGATCGTGTACGGCGGGTTGTACGTGCGGATCACGTCGCCGCCATCCTGCGTTTCCGATACGGGGTCGACCGGGACCGCCGTCGGATCCACGGCCACGCCCTGCGTGACCGTGGTCACATCGGCCGGGGTTTGCCGATCGGTGTTGGTCCCGTCGCCCAGCTGGCCGTTGGAATTGCTGCCCCAGGTCCATACGTGGCCGGAGGAGTCCAACGCCAAGGTATGGAAACTACTGGAGGATACCTGTTTGAAGGTATTGTAGGAGTCCTCGGTCCGGCTGACCGTGCCCGCGGTCGCCCTCACGTTTTCGACGATGCCGCTCATCCGGTCGGACAGGACGCTGTCGGCTGGCAGGTTCCCGGTACCGGCCGACTCCGGGGAGGCATCCGACGCCATGGCATAGGTGCGGTCGGGCGTGATCTCAACTGGGGCACGACGGTCGGTGGTGGTGCCGTCGCCCAGCTGGCCGAAGCTGTTGTCGCCCCATGCCCATAGGTGGCCGGTCGAATCCAGTGCCAGGGAATGATACGTTCCGGTGGATACCGTGGTGTACGTGCGGTCGGGCGTGACCGCAACCGGGGTATGCCGTTCGGTGGTGGTGCCGTCGCCCAGCTGGCCGAAGCTGTTGTCGCCCCATGCCCATAGGTGGCCGGTCGAATCCAGTGCCAGGGAATGATACGTTCCGGTGGATACCGTGGTGTACGTGCGGTCGGGCGTGACCGCAACCGGGGTATGCCGTTCGGTGGTGGTGCCGTCGCCCAGCTGGCCGAAGCTGTTGTCGCCCCATGCCCATAGGTGGCCGGTCGAATCCAGTGCCAGGGAATGATACGTTCCGGTGGATACCGTGGTGTACGTGCGGTCGGGCGTGACCGCAACCGGGGTATGCCGTTCGGTGGTGGTGCCGTCGCCCAGCTGGCCGAAGCTGTTGTCGCCCCATGCCCATAGGTGGCCGGTCGAATCCAGTGCCAGGGAATGATACGTTCCGGTGGATACCGTGGTGTACGTGCGGTCGGGCGTGACCGCAACCGGGGTATGCCGTTCGGTGGTGGTGCCGTCGCCCAGCTGGCCGAAGCTGTTGTCGCCCCATGCCCATAGGTGGCCGGTCGAATCCAGTGCCAGGGAATGATACGTTCCGGTGGATACCGTGGTGTACGTGCGGTCGGGCGTGACCGCAACCGGGGTATGCCGTTCGGTGGTGGTGCCGTCGCCCAGCTGGCCGAAGCTGTTGTCGCCCCATGCCCATAGGTGGCCGGTCGAATCCAATGCGAAGGAGTTCGCGCCTCCATTGGAAATTGTGGGGGGTATATGGATTTTGTCGGTGGTTTTGCCGCTATTGGTAACCTTCACGTCCCAGTTGATCTCGCATGAGTCGGCGGTGCATGACAGGCGGGTCTGCGTTTTGTCGAGGGTGGCTTTGGGGTCGGGCTTCGCGTATCCGAAATCGACCCTCTGCTGGTCCGCGCCGACCGTCAGCCGGATCACGTCCGATTCGTCGCGTGCCTGGCCCTTGAGTCTGGAGTTCCACGATCGAGTGCCGGCCACGGGCTTGTCCTGCGAATAGTACGTGGTGACGCTGGTCTGCACGCCGTCGCCTGTGCTCGTGCCCGTCGAGCGCTTCACCTGCACGCGGTAGTTCCCGGCATGCAGCAGGTCGAACTCGTATCGGCCGTCGCCGTCGCTGTTCACGGTCCTCAACGGCGCGTCGCCCATGCGGCCGCCGTTCTCGTCGGCGCGCCACAGGCTCACTTCGATGCCGCCGATGCATTCCTCCCCGGCGTCGATCAGGGTGTTCTCGTTCCTGTCCCACCACAGGGTGCCGCTGATCGATCCGGCGGTCGCCGTGACCGCGTCGGCCCAGGGCAGGTTGCCCATGGCATGCCCGTCGCTGAACCGGGTGCGGCCGGGCCACATGACGTACCGGTCGTCCTTCGTGCCGTCCGTGGGGATGAGGGTGATCGTGCCGTCCGCGGCGGCCACGGGCATGTTCCCGTCGGAACCGGTCTCGAAATCGGACCGGACGCGGATCGCGGTGATCCTCGACTTGTCCTCGTCGCTCAGCTGTTCCCAGGTTTTCCACTCGTAGTCGTCCGGTTCATCCGTCCAGGCGACGCTCGTCGAATACAGGATGCTCGTCGCCGTGCTGTTGGCCGCGTTCACGGACACCGGCTCGGTCAGCTTCCACGTGCCGTGGTACGCGGAGTGGCCGCGGTCGTATTCGCGCCAGGAGCCGTCCAGGCCCGTGTTGTTGTCTCCGGCCATGATCGCGTCGTCGTTGGAGGGCACGCGCACGATCGTGTCCGCGCCGCCGGTACGTCCCGATCCTTTGGCGTACAGGTTGAAGCGCCAGGACAGGGAATCGCCGATGCCCGTCTTGCCGGTCAGGGCGTTCAACGCGCCGGTTTCCCCGGCTTTCGCATCCACGATGAACTGGGCGACGGCCGTGTTCGACGTGACCTGCGGGTGGGCGGGGACCGTGCCGTTCTGAGCGATGTCCGTCGTCTGGGTGGCGGCGGCGCTGATCGTGCCCGCGGCCTTGTTGCCCACGGTCGCCCGCCATTCGATGGCCGGCAGATCGACGGAGCCGTCCACGCCCAGCTCGGGGATCAGGGTGCCGTCCGGCGAATCGTACGTGAACGTGATCGTCCTGCCCGCTCCGGATCCGCTGATCGTGAGCTTCCATGGCCCGCCGGCCATCACCGGGTCGAGCAGCCCGTCCGGATACGTGACCGTGATCGTGGGCTTGACCACGGTGCCGGAGCGTTGGATGTTCGTCAGACGCGGGCGGATCACGTATCCGGCCGTATCCCCCGGCTGCGCGCCATCGGCCCGTTCCGTTCCCATCCCGTCCGTGACCGTGACCGCGGTATCGATGGACGCCGCCGGTTCGGACGGTGCGATGACCCATACGAAGTTATCGCCTTCGGCGCGCGCCGTCTCCTGGTCGGTCGTGAATTCTCCGGTCATCGTGTCCGAGCTTTTCACGTTGCCCCGCGCCGCGTCGACGGTCACGCGCGTCAGGAAGACGACCCGGACCGTGCCCGTGTCCGCGGCCGACTGGAACCGCGCGCGGTCGAAGCTGACGCGGATCGCCCGCACCTTCGCATCGGTGTCGGCGGGCACGCCGTCATGCCACGCCGCGTTGCCCGATCGGGGATCGTCATACGTGTATGATGCGTTCCAGTCCACGCCCTGGTCCAAGGGCTTCCCGCCGCGGGTGACGGACAGGCCTCCCTGCCATTGCTGCTGGGTCGGGTCCCATTCGTCGCCCAGCACGGGATCGGAGGACAGGACGCCCTCGATTCTGTCGGCTGCCATGCTGAGCGTGACGCGCGTCTGCGTTCCCGTTGCGACCGTGTCGCCGTTCTGGTCCGCCGAATAGTAGTGGATGATCGTCTGGTCGGACGAGGCCTTCGCGAAATCCTGCGATTCGGGGTCGAACAGGGTTTTTCCTGGCGTGTACGGGCGTTGCAGCAGTTTGGAGAACACGGACCCCCGTGTGTTGTTTCGTTCGATGATGGCGCGCGACCAGTCGTTGTTCGCGTACGGGTAGCCGCTCTTCGCCCCCGTGTCCCTCGAACCGGTGTCCTTGTCGCGTTTCGCGTTCATGCCGGGTTCGGTTCCGTCGCCCATGTTCAGCAGCGCGTTCCCCCCGTCGGCGCTGAAACTTGTCTTGTCGGGGATCACCGCGATGTCGTAGATGCGCGTGTCGTTCTGCTTCATATCCGCGACCCGTTCCGCCGGCACGCTCCAATCCAGCCTCTTGTCGCCGCGCATCCCCCCCAAGCGCAGCCTGCCGTCGCGCACCGGCAGCATCGTGCCGTCCACGCTGAAGGTGCTGCCCTCGGGAAAAGCGCTGACGTCCACGCTCGCCGACCACGGGCCGCTAATGCTGGCGCCGTGCGACGTGGTGTACCCCGGATAGGTGAGCGGTTTCACCTTCAAATCGAAGTATCCGCTTATCGTTCCCGATGCGACCCATTCGTTGCGGCGTGCCCACGCCTCATGGGGTTTGTCGGGGTACCCGCCGTTGTCGATGATCAGATCGGCGGCCGGCGCGCTGACGACCGTCACCTCATCGGTCGGGTACGAGACCGTGGACGAATCCTCTCCGACCCGGCTCACGGTCAGCCGCGGCTTCTGTCCGGTTTTCGCGGTGCCTTCCGTGTCCTTCGCCCGCAACACCAGCCGCTGGTCCAGGACTTCCACGGCGCCGGCGTTGACCGTGTACACGCACGCGTCCCCGTCACGCTTGGCGGACACCTGCTGCCCGGACGAGCAGAATCCCGTCGCCGCGTCGCCGGCGGACAGCCAGGGCGACTCCCGAAGGTCCCAGGCCACCCGCACCTGGCGTTTCGCGGCCGCGGTGAACGACAGCCTCAGTGCATATTCGACCACGTCACCGCTGGACACGATCCCGTCATCCGGCGCGTCATCGCCCGGCTGGAACCCGTTCCTGCTGTTCACGAACGATTGCGCCGCGGTCCCGTGCCCGGTGCCGTCCACGATCTTCACGAGCTTGGCGGTCGCGTACGAGGGCCTGGCTTCAACGCCGGCGGCGGACCGGACGGACGCGTCGGCCGCCACGGCCAATCCCACCATCAGCGTCGCCGCCACGGTGATCATGGCGGCGGGACGTCGAAGAACGTTCATCATTTGTCTTTCCTTTTTCTCGAGCCGTTTGTCCGGCCTTTGGCCCGGATTCTCCCCACCGTTTTCGCCAACGCTCCGGTGGCCGCCAGACCGGCCAGCGCGAGCACGGCCCACACGCCGCCGATCCACAGAATCATCGGCATATCGCCGCCGGCCCCGGGCGGGACCGCGGGATCAGGCGCGGGATGGGGCATGTCGGTGCGCTCGCCGGTGACGAGCAGGCGCTGCGTGTTGATGCCATACGGGGTGCAGGTCACCAAGGTGACCAGATCCCGGTCCGCCTGCACTCCGATCGCGCTCAGATCGGTCGGTTCGACCACGCGGATGTCGGTGACCTTATAGGCGAGCGTGCGGTCCAGTACCTTGATGTAGAAGAGGTCTCCGACACGCCCCTGGCGCAGCGACAGGCGGTCGAACATGAGCCGGTCCGCCAGACCGGTGTGCGCGCTGATCACGCTGTGCGTGCTTCCGCCGCCGACGGGAAGGCTGGTGCCGTGCATGTGCCCGGCACCAGCCGCCAGCGTGGCCTCGCCGGTGCCGTGGCGCACGGGCAGGTTGATGCCCAGACGCGGGTAGAGGATCGTGGCCATGATCCCGTCCTTGGGCGTCGACAGCAGGCCCATGTACGTCGCGTCCTCATCGGCGGCCGTATCCTCGCCCGGGTCGGACCATGGATCGGCCTGCTCCCCGACCCGCCCCCGGCCGTCGGACAACAGCCCGGCATTGTATTGCCGGGCCCTGGCGAGCTCCTGCTCGGCGGTCGGGTCGCTCATCGATCTGGCCGCCGTCTCATGCCTGGCGGCGAGCGATTCGTCCGCGTGCCGGTTGGCGATCATCAGCATGAACGGCATGGTGGCGAACAGGCCGGAAAGGACCAGCAGGACGATTCCCGCATTGCGTCTGGCCTTTCCCCGGCCCGAGTTCGCCACATGCCGTGCCATGGCGGGTCAGGACCTTCTGCGCGCCAGCAGGATGATCGCGCCGGTCACGCACAGCAGCGCGCACACGCCGTAGATCATGAGCCAGGTGGCGCCGGTCTTCGGCAGTTCGCCGATATTGCGCACGTTCACGACCGTGACCGTCTCGGCGTTGTCGGATGTGGCCAGCTTGTTGCCGTCGCCCCGGAATGCGGTGAACTGGTTCGCCGCATTCTTGCCGTGCATCGCGTCGATGGTCAGGTTGAACGAGGGCAGCATGGTCGCGCCCAGGGGCGAGCCGGTCTCGTTGACCGTGTAGCCGCCGCTTCCCAGCCCGTTGATGGTCACCAGACCCGATTCGGGAGTCTCGAATTTGCCGGTCGCGCCGGTTTCCTGGCCTTGCGCGAGGCGGTAGACGCTCGGCTTGGTCTTGTCCCCGGCGCTCTCCAGCACCAGGGGCAGGGGGCTGGCGGCACTGGCGGCGCTGACGGTGAATGTGGCGCCTTTGAGCGGCTTGCCGGTCGCATCGTGCTTGACGACGTTCAGGCGGCCGACGTACGTCTTCACCGTGTTGCCCGGCGTGGTGCCCAGATCGTCGGCGTTGCCGGGCCTGTGCGAGTATCGGACGCTGACGGTGTTGTCGTTGGACGTGCCGCCGGCGCCCGTGTTGATCTTCGCGTCCTTGTTCACCGTCGCCTCGTATTCGACGACGATCCGCTTGCCGACCGGGAACCGGTCCTTGTGCGCGATCAGATCGGAGACCCCGTTCGAGTCGGGCGCGAACGCGACGGAGAACGTGCTGCCGCCATCCGCGGTGGCGGCAGGCGCGGACGCCTGATACAAGGTGGCCTCGAGATTCTTGCCGTCGACCGTGACCTTAGTGATACGCTTGAACGTGAGGCCTTTGGACAGGGTGTCCTCGAACAGCAGGCGGAATTTGTCGTAGCCGGTCCAGTTCGGGATGTCTCCCGCCAGCCGGTAGACGACCGTGTCTGAGATGCCCGCCGAGTTCGCGTCGACCTCGGTGCCGTTCTCCAGGATCTTCTTCGTGACGCTCGCCGTGTTCGGCTTCCACTCGACCGAGCCGAGCGTCTGGGATGCGCCGCCGGCGTTCTTGAGCGTGGTCATCCCGTTGATGCCGGTCGCGGCGAGCATGGGGATCGACGTCCTGCCGTTCGCCGTCGCATCGGCGATCAGGTATAGGCCGGGGGTCACCTCGGCGCTCATGCTGGTGTTGGCCGCGCCCCTGGCAAGCGTGACCGCATTCGAATCCCCGGTCACGCCTGCGTCCTTGGACAGGGCCGTGATCAGGTCGCGCAGGCTACCGGCGAACGGGCTGGCACCGCTGTCGAGCATGTTCGAGACGACCCAGGCCATCGGGTTCGTCGCGTCATAGCCCGCGGTCGTCGCGGTCACGGCCTTGGAGGCCTTCAACGCCGCGTCGATGCTCGCCGCATGCCCCTCGTCGGCCACATCCACGCCGGTCAGGTCGGTGCCGTTGGTCGTGGCGGCCGAATACCGGGCGAGCCGGATGGCCTTGAAGGTCTGCCCGCTGATGTCTTCGGTGCTGGAAACGGTCAATGTCTGGGGTTTGGACAGGTCACCGGTCGCGACCATGGTGTTGTCGGCGGCCATGGCGGGGCAAGCCAGCGCGGCCCCCGACAGCATCGTGCACGCGGCCGCAAGAACCGCGAATGCCCTTGATTTCATTGTGCTCATGATGAACTCCTTAGTCCTCACGAGCGAGGGTATAGGCTGGCCGGAACGTTGCGCCCCCTTCGGCGAAAAAGGAATTTCACCCTAATTCGCTCATTGCCGGTCCTCCCATGAAACGGCGCCGCCGGCCGCCGCAGCCTGTTCCTTCACGTTCGGCGCCTGAAGGCGCCGGCACGCCGCACATGGAAAAAGCCTCGTTTTCGGCGTGTCGTCCGCGTCATACGGAAGGAATGTCGGCAATTACCCCGTATTCCTCGATACGGCGGCGGTCCGGCCGACCGGCACGCCGCCGCCGGCGCCCGACGGCCCCTGATGCGATGCCGTTGGAGAAGAGCGAAGCCTATCCTTTGTTCGCTCGTCGCGCGGAACGTCCGTCCAATCACTCCATGAAGGGAAGCAGCAGCGTGTCGACGCCGGTTTCGACCCACAGGGTGAGTGCATCGGCCAATTTGAAGGACAACTCGGCATCGTTGCCGCTCGCCGAGACGTACGACCTGCCCGGGGCGACGACGTCTCGGACGCCGTAGACGATGTTGCGCCGGTCATGCGCTTTGAACACGATGCCGGTGCCCGCGTCCGGCGCCCGCCCCTCATCCGCGGGAACGCCGAGGCCGGGCAGGTCGACGAGTCTCCATCGGGAGTCGTGGGCGATGCCCCCTTCGATGAGGGCACGGCAGATGGGGCCCGCGTCTCCTCCGTTCACGGTCCGCGCGGCCTCGTTGATGCCGGGGAACAGGGCGATCCGCTCGTTCGTATCCGGGTCAAGCTGTTCGATCGGATACCCGCAGCTATCGCTATAGCGCCACATGAATCCGCATCGCGGTTCGCCGTCGCGTATCGCGGAGTACAGCTCGTCCGTCGATCGCAGTCCGAAGTAGCGGGCCGCATGGTTGACGGACGGGAACACGCGCACGAGCTGCCCGCTTTCGGGCCGGATCATCTCGACGTGTCTGGCCGGCGTCGATGCGGGCATGCGCTCGTGACCGTTCACGTATCGCCACCGGTATCCGTAGGCCGTGCCGCCCCGCAGAATCGCGTTCCTGACGTTCGACGCGCTTTTGCCGCCAAGGGCCCGCGCCGCTGCGCTCACGCCGGCGAACACGCGCAGGACCTTGCCCGTGGCCGGATCGATCTGCTGGACCCGCTCACCGGTCTTCAGCCTCGAGGGGGGGGGGGGAGGACGTTTTTTCATCGGCATCGCGGGTACCGCCCGCAGCACCGGCAGCGGAATCGTCCACCGCGCCTCTCCATGGTTCGCCGTCCCGCGGCATCGGCATCCCATCCGCGGAGTCGCGTTCCATATCAGCCATCATCGATCATCTCCCCTTGTCAACGAAGGCGCGCGAAGCGACGGCGTGAATGGCGCCGCGCTCCGAACGCACGGCCGGAAACGCCATGACCGCAACCCCCGGCCTTACCGCTGCACACCACCACAAGCAGCGATTGCCACAACGATATCCCACCGCGCAAATGGCGCAGAACGCATGCGGCGGCATGCAAATCGAACGCGGAACCCTCCATAATGCCACCCAAATGGCCGCTTACGGCATGTCGCGGCAGAAGCGCGGGAAACGCCGCCGACGGCACCGCGATCCCATATCCGCCTGAACCCGCGCGCCGGCGCACCCTGCGCCACGAAACGGGCATTGCCCGCATTCAGACAACACCTAAGTACCATAACCACCCTTCGCGGTTACGATATATAGGAAAAGCGCCACAATATCGACACAAAATAATGGACATCGGCCACCTGATGCCCGTGTGCATACGGGCATCAGTCTCTGCTCGGCGAGGGGATGCGCCCGCCTCCGTACAGCGTCATTGTGGTACGGGAGCCCGAGCACAACAGGCTGGCCGCGGCCGGGCCGGCCACGAAGGGGCACGCGGGCGCACGGCGCTGCGCCCGGCAGGTCGGCAAGCGCCTTAGTCTACGGTCTTCGCGTACGAATTTGGTTGAGATTCGTGGACTTCGGTGATTTGCACCTCGTCCTGGGTGGTCACGGTGACCTTGGAGCCGTATTTCACCTTGAGCCGGGAGCCGATGCCGCCGGCGATGTTCACGGCGTTGGCGAGCGACTGCGGGTCGCCGATGGCCTTGATCACGTACGGCGTCTCGAGCGTGACGCCGTCGCTGACCAGCGTGCCGTCCGCCGCGTCGGAGATGTACGTGGAGGTGACCACGCGCACCGAATTGAGGGCGATCACCTCGGCGCCGGCGTTGCGCAGTTCCTCGATCAGGGTGAACATCGTCGAGGCGTCCACGCTGTCTTTGGATCCCGCGGTGATGCGGATGACCACGCCCTGGCCCTTGGCCGGCAGGCGGCCGGAGAGGATGCCGCTGGTCTCCTCGTTCTGTTTGGCGATCCTGCGCGCCGCCTCCTGCTTGTCGGCGGTGGCCTTGAGCGTGTTGAGCTGGCTGGTCAGTTCGCTTTTGCGCTCCTCGAGGTTCTGCACGGAGGTGCTGGTCTCGTTGATCAGGCGCACCAGCTCGTCCTCGCTCATTGTCTCGTAGGTCGACTGCGTGTTGTTGATCTGGATCATGTAGGCGAAGGACAGCAGCGCGCACATCACGGTGATGAGCACGCTGGTGAGCAGCCGCATGCGCGTCGCGTTGGCGTTGAGCGACGACTGGCGTTTCTTGCGCACCACGGGGAACGAGCCGGTCTCCATGCGGTCGTTCGCCTTGTCCTGCGCGTGCTGGACGTGCATTTTGGTGAGCACGTCCGGTGTGGTCTTGTTGCTTTGCCGCGCCATGTCAGCCTCGGAAGATGAACCGGCGGATCGCGGACACGTTGGAGAAGATGCGGATGCCGAGCACGACGATGACGGCGGTCTGCAGCTGGGACCCGACGCCCAGCTGGTTGCCGAGGAACACGAGCAGCGTGGCGGTGACGACGTTGGAGATGAACGAGATCACGAACACCTTGTCGGAGAAGCTGCGCTGGAAGTAGGCGCGCGCGGCGCCGAGCAGGGCGTCCAGCGCGGCGACCACCATGATCGGCAGGTAGGGTTGCAGCACGATGGGGATGTCCGGTTTGACGAACAGGCCGACGACGACGCCGATGATCAGACCCAGTACAGCAGCCATTTACTCATCCTTCCTCGCATACGACAGATTGCTCGCTGCCGCTGCCTCCAGTGTAATCGATGCTGATTTCGATACCTGCGGGTAGATGCCCGCCTCCTTGAACGACTCGTACAGCTGCGGCTGGCGGTCCGAGCCGACCGCGTCGGCCAGATCGTTGCGGTTGCCGATCGCCTCGATCGCATACGGGCTCTGCACCGGATTGACCCCGACCATGATCGTCTGCCCCGCGGTGCGGATCGAGGTCTGCACCCCGAGACGGTACCCGTTGATGGAGATCGCCTCGGCCCCGGCCTTCCACAGCAGCGAGACCATCATCTGCAGGTCGGCGTCGGTGACCAGCCGGATCTGCTGGCCGGAGTTCTCGCGATGGTAGGTCCCGTCGCCGGAATCGTCGGCGGCGATGGGGTTGGCGATCGTCAGGGTGATGCCCTCCCCCGTCACCGGGACCAGGCCGTTGACCATGTTGTCCTCGGTCAGCTGGTCGCTCTGCGTGATGTCACCGAGCTGCTTCGAGCGCTTGGCGACCTGGGACTGCAGGTCGCTGACGTCGGCCGTGAGCTGGTCGACCTGCTTGTTGAGGTCCTGCAGTTCGCTGGACCAGCTCTGCCGCACGGCCTTGCGCGGGTCGGTGTGCAGCCGCTGCACGAACAGGCATCCGGCGAATCCGACGGCCACGCAGATCACGAAGACGATCAGCCTGGTGGCCCACAGCTCCAGCGCGGAGGTCGGATGGTGGGTGAGCCGCGCATCGGTGAACAGCGGGTCCATCGGCCGGTTGGTCAGATCGTCGATCAGCCGAAGCGAATCGTCCTCGGTCTTGCGCCGGCGCTGGTGCTGCCCGGACGCGTTCGCCGGCAGCGCGTGGTGGGATTCCAGCCCGTCCACCGACGAGGAGAAGACGGCGCGGCGGCGCACCGGCAGGTTCTCCGTCGAGGGAGGGTACGCCGCCGGCGCGGGGACGAACGGTTCGGATGGCACGCCGATCACCGGTCCTTGCTGATCAGTTCGAACCCTTGGCGGATGTAGATGTATCCGGCGAGCCAGTACAGGCCGATGCCCCAGATGCCGGCCGCCAGCGCCGCCAGATGCAGCAGGTCGGCGATCGGGTTGCTCCAGATGTCGCAGAAGATCAGCGCGGTGATGGAGATCATCAGCATGGCGGTGCCGGCCTTGCCCACGAAGTGCACGGGCAGCGGCCCGTAGTCATGCTGGGCGAGCAGCAGCACCAGCAACGCCATGAGCAGGTCGCGCAACCCGACGATGATGAGCATCCACCACGGGATGATCCCGGCGACGCCCAGCGCCAGGATGCTGCAGAAGATCAGCAGGCGGTCGGCGATCGGGTCGAGGATCTGGCCGATCTTGCTCACCTGGTCGAACATGCGCGCCACGATGCCGTCGATGCCGTCGGACACGGCCGAGATGGCGAGCACAACCAACGCCTCGACCATCTGGTGCCGGGCCACGAGCACGGCGATGACCGGGATCGACAGGATGCGCAGCACGCTGATGAGGTTCGGCACCGTGATGTAGATGTCCTTCGGCTCCGGACTGTACTTCTTGCTGATGTTCCGCTTGATCCGCTGATTGAGCTGCTGCTTGTTGACCATACGCGAAGCCACTGCTACATTCTCGACGCTTGCAGCGCCGTGACGATGATGCCCCGCGCGCCGACCTCGTACAGCTGGTCCATCAGCTGGTTGACCTTCGCCTTGGGCACCATGACGCGCACGGCGGACCACTGCTTGTCGTGCAGCGGCGAGATCGTCGGGCTCTCGAAGCCGGGGGTCACGGCCACGGCGGCGGACACCTTCTCGACGGGGATGTCGAAGTCCATGAGCACGTAGCGCTGCGCGGTGAGCACGCCCTGCAGGCGGCGGCCGAGGATGGTCAGGCGGTCGTCGTGCTCGTCGAGGCGGGGCGAGCGGATGAGCACGGCCTCGGAGTGCAGGATCGGGTCGCCGAAGATGCGCAGGCCGGCGTTGCGCAGCGTCGTTCCGGTGGACACCACGTCGGCGATGAGGTCGGCGACGCCCAGCTGCACGGAGGATTCGACGGCGCCGTCCAGGTGGATGGTCTCCGCGTTGATGCCGTGGGCGACCAGATAGTCGTGCACGAGCTTGTCGAACGAGGTGGCGACGCGCTTGCCCTCGATGTCCTCGAGCGAGTCGATCGGCGACCCGTTGGGCGCGGCGAAGCGGAACGTGGACGCGCCGAAGCCCAGCTGCAGATGCTCCTTGGCGTCCGTGCCGGAGTTGAGCAGCAGGTCGTGGCCGGTGATGCCGACATCGATGGTCCCGCGTCCCACGTACACGGCGATGTCAAGCGGCCGCAGGTAGAACAGCTCCACGTCGTTGTCGGGGTCCTCGACCACGAGCTGGCGCGGGTTGGAGCGCAGACGATAGCCCGCCTCGGCGAGCATATTCCACGCGGGTTCGGAAAGCATGCCCTTGTTGGGCACGGCGATGCGTAACATGTGTGTTCCTCCCTTGACGCACCTTGGTTCATTCGCATGGCGGCACCCCGCCGCCCGCGCGCTTCGCGGCCGCGGCGGACGGGGCGCGCGGCGGGTCACAGGTGCTTGTACACGTCCTCGAGCGTGATGCCGCGGTCGATCATCATCACCTGCAGGTGGTAGAGCAGCTGGCTCATCTCCTCGGCGGTGCGGTCGGCGCCCTCGTACTCGGCGGCGATCCAGGTCTCCCCGGCCTCCTCGACGATCTTCTTGCCGATGAAGTGCGTGCCCTTGGCCAGTTCGTCGACGGTCAGGGACCCCGCCGTCTTGGCGGCTGCCTTCTCGCTCAGTTCGGCGAACAGTGATTCGAATGTCTTCATGATGCTTGTGGTTGCCTTCTTGTGGGAAATACGAACAATCGGTGTGCGCCGCCGCGTCAGGCGCGGAATGCGGCCGCGGCCTTGTCGCGGATGTCGTCGATGGCCTGCGCCGGGTCCTCGGCGCCGTACACCGCGGAACCGGCCACGAGCACGTCGGCGCCGGCCTCGGCCACGATGTGCGCGGTCTTCGGGCTCACGCCGCCGTCGACCTGGATCTTGGTGCCGAGACCGCGACGGGTGATCTCGTCGCGCAGGCGGCGCACCTTGGCCATCTGGTTGTCGAGGAACTTCTGGCCGCCGAAGCCGGGCTCGACGGTCATGATCAGGATCATGTCGAACTCGTCGAGGATGTCGAAGATCGGCTCGACCGGCTCGGCCGGGCGCACCGCGAAGCAGGCCTTGACGCCCATGTCGTGCAGCTGGCGGGCCAGGCGCACCGGCGCATGGACGGCGCCCATGTGGAAGGTGACCGAGTAGGCGCCGCACTTGGCGAACTCCGGGGCCCAGCGGTCCGGGTCCTCGATCATCAGATGCACGTCGACCGGCAGGTCGGTGACCTCGCAGATGCGCTTGACGATCGGCTCGCCGAGCGTGAGGTTCGGCACGAAATGGTGGTCCATCACGTCGACGTGGACGAGGTCCGCGTTGGCGATGGCCTTGAGGTCGCGCTCAAGGTTGCAGAAATCGGCGGACAGGATGCTCGGTGCGATTTGAATTTGAGTAGTCATGGCCTTCATTCTATGAAATCAGAACGACGAGAGGCGTTTTCGACGCGCTCCCGGCGCCGGCGTTTGCCTAAAGTTGTCCGGTTGTCTATTTGTTCGCGTTGCGCTTCTTCGCCTGCGCCTGCTCCTCGGCGATCGAGGCGCGCTCGAGCTCGTCGGCAGTCACCGCGGTCAGCCGCTTGGACAGGTCGGCGGTATCCCCGCCGTACCGCCACAGGACGACGAACAGGATGGCGCCGAGGATGAAGCACAGGATGGCGGTCCACACGTTGATGCGCAGGCCGAGGATGATCGTCGAGTAGTTGATGCGGATCGACTCGATCCAGGTGCGGCCGAGGCCGTACCACATCAGGTACATGGCGAACTGCTGTCCGGCCTTGAGCGAGCTCGCCAGCCGGTGGCCGAGCCAGACGATGAGCGCCGCGCCGATCAGGTTCCAGATCATCTCGTACAGGAAGGTCGGGTGGAACAGCGTGCCGGTCGGGCACGCCTGCCCGTCGTAGCAGATCTCGGTCTTGCCGATCGCGTCGGCGTCGTTGAGCTTGAGGCCCCACGGCAGCGTGGTCGGCTTGCCGTACAGCTCCTGGTTGAACCAGTTGCCGAGACGGCCGATCGCCTGGGCGACCATCAGCGCCGGTGCGATCGAGTCGGCGAGCAGGGCGAACGGATAGCGCCGGTGGCGGCACCAGAGAAACGCGGTGAGCGCGCCGACGGAGATGCCGCCGAAGATCGCCATGCCGCCCTCCCACACCTTGAGGATGTTGACCAGGTCGCCGGTCGGCGGGAAGTACTGGTCGGGCGTGGTGATGCAGTGGTAGAGGCGCGCGCCGACGAGCGCGCACGGCACGGTCACCAGCGTGGTGTCGAGCACCTGGTCGAAGGTGCCGCCGAGCTTGCGCCACCGCTTGGTGAGAATCCACACGGCCACGCAGATGCCGATCAGGATGCAGACCGCATACATGCGGATGGTCACCGGTCCGATCTCGAACTTCGAGAACGTCGGCGACGGGATATACGCCAGATTCATCGTGCCCCTACCTGTCACTGCTTGCTGATGCCGCCTACCACCCTACCGCATGGATGCGCCGTCGCGCGTCATTCCCGAGGACGGTTTTCCGATTTTCCGACGCGCGCCGATCGCTCACCGTGCGGTGTGGATGCCCTCCGCCAGCGCCTCGGTCTTGGCGGCGAGATCCTCCAGGCACTGGGCCGGGTCCTTGGCGGTTCTGTTGTCGTCGTTGAGCAGCGTGTGCACGAGCGCCGAACCGACGATGACGCCGTCCGCGTACGCGCCGACCTTCGCGCCCTGCTCCGGCGTGGACACGCCGATGCCGACGCACACGTTCGTCGCGCCGGCCTTGCGGGTACGCTCGACGAGCAGTTCGGGCGAGGCGTCGAGCTGCGCGCGTTCGCCTGTCACGCCCATGCGGGCGGCCGCGTAGACGAAGCCGCGGGAGTTGCGGGCCACGGTCTCCAGACGCTCGGTGGCCGAGTCCGGGGAGACCAGGAAGATGCGGTCGAGCCCGTGGCGGTCGGAGGCCTCGATCCATTCGCCGGCCTCGTCGGGGATCAGGTCCGGGGTGATGAGTCCGGCGCCGCCGGCGTTCTCGAAGTCGCGGGCGAAACGCTCGACGCCGTAGTGGTAGACGAGGTTCCAGTAGCTCATCACCAGCGGCACGCCGCCGGCGTTGGCCACGGTCTCGACGGCCTCGAATACGCGCCTGATGGTCTCGCCGTTGTTCAGGGCGATGGAGGCGGCGGCCTGGATGACCGGGCCGTCCATCACCGGGTCGGAGTACGGCAGGCCGATCTCCACGGCGTCGACGCCGTGCTCGACCATCGTCCTGAACGCGTCGAGCGAGATGTCCGGGTTCGGGAAGCCGTAGGGCAGGTAGCCGATGAAGGCCGGCTTGTTCTCCGCCTTGAATTTGGCGAACATCGCCTCCGACTGGCTGGGCTTGTGGCTGATGCCCAGAGGCTGGCCGGACGGCGTGGTTGCTTCGTTGGTCATGATCAAAAATCTCCTCTTCTTGTTCAGGCGACGGTGTTGCCGTGGGCGCCGGTGACTTCCAGGGCCGCGGCCTGATCGTCGGTCAGGTAGCCGAACCACTTGCCGGCGGTGGCCATGTCCTTGTCGCCGCGGCCGGAGATGTTGACGATCATCACGGCCTTGTCGTAGCCCTTCGCCTTGAGGTCGGCGGCGGCCTTGTACGCGCCGGCGACCGCGTGCGAGCTTTCGATGGCGGGGATGATGCCCTCGCTCTGGCTCAGGTCGCGGAAGGCGTTCATGGCCTCCTCGTCGGTGGCCCAGCTGTAGTTCACGCGGCCGATGTCCTTGAGCCACGCGTGCTCGGGGCCGACCGAGGCGTAGTCGAGGCCCGCGGAGATGGAGTACGTGTCGAGCGTCTGGCCCTCGTCGGTCTCCAGCAGGTAGCTCTTCGCGCCCTGGAACATGCCGAGCTGGCCGGTGCCCGGGGCGAAGCGGATCGCGTGCCTGCCGGACTTCGGGCCGTCGCCGCCGGCCTCGTAGCCGTACAGGTTCACGCGCTCGTCGTCGAGGAAGGCGTTCATCACGCCGATGGCGTTGGAGCCGCCGCCCACGCAGGCGCAGACCGCATCCGGGTGGTCGATGCCGTACCAGTCCTTGAGCTGCTGCTTGGCCTCCTCGCCGATGATCTTCTGGAAGTCGCGCACCATCGCGGGGAACGGGTGCGGGCCGGCGACCGTGCCGAGCAGGTAGTGGGTGTCCTTGACGTTGGTCACCCAGTCGCGCAGGGCCTCGTTGATCGCGTCCTTGAGGATCTTGTCGCCGAGCGTCACCTCGACGACCTCGGCGCCGAGCATGCGCATGCGGGCCACGTTGAGGGCCTGGCGGCGGGCGTCGATCTGGCCCATGTAGATGCGGCACTTGAGGCCGAGCATCGCGCACACGGTGGCCGTGGCCACGCCGTGCTGGCCGGCGCCGGTCTCGGCGATCACGCGGGTCTTGCCCATGCGCTTGACGAGCAGGGCTTGGCCGAGCGCGTTGTTGATCTTGTGCGCGCCGGTGTGGTTGAGGTCCTCGCGCTTGAGGAAGATGCGGGCGTCGAGGCCGGTCCTGTCGCGCACCATCGCGGAGAAGCGCGGGGCCTCGGTCAGCGGGCTCGGGCGGCCGACGTAGCGCTGCTGCAGGGTCATGAACTCCTTGTGGAATTCGGGATCGGCCTTGGCCTCATCGTAGACGCGCTCCAGCTCGTCCAGCGCGGTGATCAGCGCCTCCGGCACGTACCGGCCGCCGAACTGGCCCCAGTACGGTCCCTGATGTTCGCTTAACGGGGTGGTTTCGGATGCTTTCACTTGTGCTCCTGCCTTCACTAGTCGTTCTACTGCAAGTTCATGGTCGTCGGCGGTGGCCACGCCCTCGCCGACCAATACCGCGTCCGCTCCCGCGCGGGCGTAGTCCTCGACTTCGACCGCGCCGAACACGCCGGACTCCGCCACCTTGATGACGTCCTCGGGCAGGTCCGCGGCCAGTTCGCTGTATTTGTTCACGTCCACCCTGAGGTTCTTCAGGTTGCGGGCGTTGATGCCGATCACCCTGGCGCCGGCCTCGCGGGCGCGCTCGATCTCCTCGCGGGTGTGGGTCTCCACCAGCACGGTCATGCCGAGCTCGTGCGCCAGAGCGAGCAGATGCCTGAGCCGCTCGTCGTCGAGCGCCGCGACGATCAGCAGCACCAGATCGGCGCCGTGGGCGCGGGCCTCGAAAATCTGGTAGTCGGTGACGATGAAGTCCTTGCGCAGCACCGGGATGTGCAAGGCGGCGCGCACCTTGTCGAAATCGTCGAGGCTGCCGAGGAAGCGGCGGCCCTCGGTGAGCACGGAGATCGCGCTCGCGCCGCCCTTCTCGTACTCGCGGGCCAGGCCAGCCGGATCGGGGATATCGCTCAGATGCCCCTTGGACGGGGACGCGCGCTTGATTTCGGCGATCACCGGGATGCCGTCGGCGCGCTTGAGCCATCGTGTCGCGTCGATCGGAGCCGGGGCCGCCAGTGCGGCCTTCTTCACGTCCTCAAGCGATACGGTGCGTTCGCGGGTCTGCTGATCCTCCAGCGCGCCCGCGACCAGTTCGTCCAAAACCGACATGGTCCTCCCTTTGTCGACGTTCAGTCATGCGCCACTCTAGACCACGGACTGCCCCGATAGCGTTCCGCGTCCTACATTCTGGGCCGCCTCCGGGTCGACAATTCTATAGGCGTCATCAGGGCATGTTCCTTTCCGCGCCGTCCATTCGCGCATGACGATTCGTCAGCAGCCAGCATAGGCCTTTCGCCCCGTGCCGCACAATCGGATAGACTGGCGCAGTGGCTCGAACGAAAAGAGGTGCGCATGGGCGAGGATCAGACACGGGCGCAGGCGGCCAAGCAAGCCGATCAGCGGGCGGACCGATCGGCAGGCCCTGAACCGCCGCGTCAGGGCCTGCCGACGTTCCGGGAGCAATGGCGGACCATGGGCCGGGCGATGGGCATGGAGATACGCGAACACCGCAGCTCGTTCGCGGTCTACATGACGCTGCGGCTGCTGGTGATCGCCATGGCGGTGCTGCAGTTCTTCAACGGCAATTACGAGAACGTGTTCCTGTGCATACTCACGCTGATGCTGCTGGTGGCGCCGGCGTTCGTGCAGGTGCGCTTCCGCATCGAGCTGCCGTCGGTGCTCGAGATCATCATGCTGTTCTTCGTGTTCGCGGCGGAGATCCTCGGCGAGATCAGCGCGTTCTACGAGATCTTCCCGTTCTGGGACACGGTGCTGCACACGCTCAACGGATTCCTCGCCGCGGCGATCGGCTTTTCGCTGGTCGATCTGCTCAACCGCTCGGCGAAGACGAAATTCGAGCTCTCTCCCCTGTATCTGGCGATCGTGTCGTTCTGCTTCTCGATGACGATCGGCGTGATCTGGGAGTTCTTCGAGTTCTCGATGGACAGCCTGTTCGGCTGGGACATGCAGAAGGACACGGTCGTACATACGATCAGCTCGGTGATGCTCGATCCGGCCCACGCCAACCATGCGGTCACGATCGACAACATCACGCAGGTCGCGGTCAACGGGCGTAATCTGGGGCTCGGCGGCTATCTCGACATCGGCCTGATCGACACGATGGAGGATCTCATCGTCAACTTCATCGGCGCGCTCGTCTTCTCGATCATCGGATTCGTGTATGTGAGGAACCGCGGCAAGGGCGGCTCCATCGTCAGCCATTTCGTGCCCCGGCGCAAGGAATCGCATCAGGACTACTGGCTCCTGGCGCACGAGCAGCGCGAAGCCGGGCCGGCCGACCGCCCGGAGGATGGCGCCGGCCGGCCCTGAGGGCCCTCGCTACCAAGCGCCTTTATTGCCACGCCTTGAGGACGGACTGCGGCACCTTGGAGGCGTCGAAGCGGTAGTGGCCGGTGACCGTCATGCGGCGCTTGAAGGAGAGGTAGTCGTTCTCGCGCCGTTCCTGCTTCATGTTGTGGATGAGGTACGCGATGCCGTCGCGGTCCCGCCGGTCCGAGATCACGCCGATGTGCCTGGTGCCGTCGAACACCACGATGTCGCCGCCCTGCCATTGCGAGACGTCGGAGGCGTCCGTGGTGAGCGTCTGCCCGTATTTGGAGAAGAACACGTCGAGCACGCCGGTGCGGCGGAAGTCGATGTTCGGATCGGGGCGCGGCGCGGCCTGCGCGTAGCCAGCCGGGTCGGCGGCGATGTCGGCGTCGACCATGGCCTTGAGATCGTACCCTGCCTGCCGGAACGCGCGCCACACCACGTCGGTGCAGGCGCCGCGGTCGTCCGGCGGGTAGCCACCCTGATAGTAGCCGTCGTCGTACGTCGGATGATTGACGGCGTCCTGGCGTGCGCCGGCCACGATGTCGGCGTAGTCGTCCACGCCGTTATGGTTGAAGTCGACCGGGCTGACGGCCTTCGGGTACCTGCGCGCGGCCTCGCTCGCCGGCATGACGCCGGGGTCCTGGTCTGCCGACGACGACGATTGCGCCGCCGACCGCCCCGCCGGGCCGCATAACAGTCCCCCGACGTGCCGCACGGCCAGCGCGCCGCCGAAAGCCAGCGCCGCGACCAGCATCGCGGCGATCAGCGCGCCGAGCGTACGCCTTGCCCCTCGTGCCCGATGGTCCGTTCCCGTCAGATGCCGTGTCATGCCGCCTCCAAGCTCGCGATGGGCCGTCCGCCCAACCCGACACCATACGTTACGCCCACGGCCATGCGCCGTCATGCGCCGATACAGATTTTCTGTATGCTGGCGTGCTGGCATATGTCCGTTTACGCCGCATGCGCAGACCGTATGCCAGCACATGCAAGCCGCGCGGGGCGGGCGGCGCTACAGCTCGCGCAATTGCGCGGCGATCTGGATGGCCTCGACGCTGGCCTCGGCCTTGTTGCGCGTCTCCTGCCATTCGGTCGCGGGCACGGAGTCGAGCACGATGCCGGCGCCGGCCTGCACGCTCGCCTCGTGGCCGCGCAGGAACGCGGTACGGATGGCGATGGCCATGTCCATGTTGCCCGAGAAGTCGAAGTAGCCTACGGTGCCGCCGTAGATGCCGCGGTCGGCCGGCTCCAGCTCGTCGATGATCTCCACCGCGCGCGGCTTGGGCGCGCCGGACAGCGTGCCGGCCGGGAACGCCGACTTGAACACGTCGAAGGCCGTCAGCGACGGGTCGACCTTGCCGGTGACCGTCGAGCAGATGTGCATGATGTGGCTGAACCGCTTGATGTCCATGAGCTGGACGACCTCGACGGACTGCGGCACGCACACCTTGCTCAGGTCGTTGCGCGACAGATCGACGAGCATGATGTGCTCGCTGCGTTCCTTCGGATCGGCGAGCAGATCCTTGGCGAGCTGCTCGTCCTCCTCCGGGGTGGCGCCGCGCGGGCGCGACCCGGCGATCGGGAAGGTCATCGCATGGCCGTTGTCCACCTTGATCAGGGTCTCCGGGCTGGAGCCGATCACGTTGAAATCGCGGCCCTGCGCGTCGGTGAGCGCCATGAAGTACATGTACGGGCTCGGGTTCAGGGTGCGCAGCACGCGGTACACGTCGAAGGGGTCGGCGGGCGAGTCGATGTCGAGACGCTGCGAGATGACCACCTGGAACACGTCGCCGTCCACGATGTGCCGCTTGGCGCGCTCGACGGCCTGCTCGTAGTGGCTTTTCTCGGTGCGGAAACGCAGCTCGGGTTGGGCGACCGTCTCGTCGAGCACGTTGACGCGGGATTCGCCCTCAACCGGCGTCGCCGCGTCGCGCTGCATCCGGTCAAGCCGGGCCACGGCCTCGTTATAGGCGACGTCGGCCCGGGTCGGCTTGTCGTCCACGTTCACCGCGTTGGCGATGAGCCACACCGATCCGGACACGTGGTCCACCACGGCGATGTCGGTGGCCAGGGCGAGCACGGTCTCCGGCTGTCCGGTCTCGTCCGGCGCCTCGGCGCGCAGGGTAGGCTCCCAGTGGCGGATCGCGTCCCAGCCGACCGTGCCGACCAGACCGCTGGTCAGGTTCGGCAGTCCGGCGACGTGCGGGGCGTTCAGCGTCCTGAGCGCGGCGTGCGCGACCTCGGTCACGTCGCCGTGCGTCGGCACGCCGACAGGCACCTGTCCCAGCCAGTCGGCCTGTCCCCCGTTCGAACGCAGCTGCGCCATCGACCGCACGCCGATGAAGCTGTACCGGCTCCAAGTGCCGCCGTATTCGGCGGATTCGAGGATGAACGTGCCGGACCGGCCGCCGGCGAGCCGCTCGTAGAAACCGACCGGGGTCAGCGAATCGGCGAGCAGGCGGCGCACGATCGGGATGACGCGGTACCCCTGATCCGCCAGCTCATGAAACTGCTCGCGGGTCGGCCATGTGGCGCCCCACCGCAGATGCTCGACGCTGCATTCGCTCATATTCGCTCCTTTTGCTCGCACATTGTCCCGTTCCATGGTACGCACCGGTGCCACTGTTTGCGGTCAGCCACGCTGACGGAGCGGCGTTCAGTCCTTCAGCCCGGCCGGCCGGTGGCCCTCGACCACGGGCAGCGGGCCGCCCTCGAGGAAGCAACTGCGCTTGCCGGTGTGGCAGGCGGCGCCGACCTGGTCGACCTCGACGAGCAGCGCGTCGCCGTCGCAGTCCAGCGACACGCCCTTCACGTACTGCACGTGCCCGGAAGTGTCGCCCTTGCGCCAGTATTCCTGGCGGGAGCGGGACCAGAACGTCACGCGGCCGGTGGTCAGCGTGCGCCGCAGCGCCTCGTCGTTCATATAACCGACCATGAGCACGTCCTTGGTGTCGTACTGCTGCACCACGGCCGCGACCAGCCCCTTGTCGTCGCGCTTGAGCCGGGCCGCGATGCGCGGGTCGAGCGTCGCGCTGTTGTCAAAATCCATGATTGCGTTCTCCATAGTAGTGAATCCGATATGCGTCCATTGAGGCGGAACCGGCACGCAGGCCCTGCCGGGCCGGCCGGAGGCGACGGGCGGGCGCCGCGGCGTCGAGCGGACGTATGCGGCGGCATCGCGACCGGCCATGGCGAGCCGCGGCCGTACCCGGCCGGCGAGGCTGCGAACAGGCCGCGCGGTTTCCGCCGAAACCGTCAGCGAACCGTGTATCCCGCGCCCCGCAGCGCGTCCTTGACCTCGCCGATGGTGACCTTGCCGTAATGGAAGATCGACGCGGCGAGCACCGCGTCCGCCCCGGCCTCGATGGCCGGCGGGAAATCCGCGGCCTTGCCGGCGCCGCCCGAGGCGATGATCGGGATCTTCACCTCGCGGCGCACGGCCTTGATCATCTCCAGATCGAAGCCGTTCTGCGTGCCGTCCGCGTCCATCGAGTTGAGCAGGATCTCGCCGGCGCCCAGTTCCTCGGCGCGTTTGGCCCACCACACCGCATCGATGCCGGTGGACTTGCGCCCGCCCATGGTGGTGACCTCGAAGCCGGACTGCGTGTGCCGTTCGCCCTCCTCGCGGCGCGCGTCCACGGAGAGCACGAGCACCTGGTTGCCGAACCGGTCGGCCACGCGGCTGATCAGCGTCGGATCGTTGATCGCCGCCGTGTTCACGCCGACCTTGTCCGCGCCGCAGCGCAGCAGCGAGTCCACGTCCTCGGGCGTGCGCACGCCGCCGCCGACGGTCAGCGGGATGAAGATCTGCTCGGCGGTATGGGCCACCACGTCGATCATCGTCTGGCGGTGCGAGCTGGACGCGGTCACGTCGAGGAAGGTCAGCTCGTCGGCGCCCTGGCGGTAGTATTCGGCGGCGAGTTCGACCGGATCGCCCGCGTCGCGCAGGTTCTCGAAATGCACGCCCTTGACCACGCGACCCGCATCGACGTCCAGACATGGGATGACTCGGATGGCCAGCGACATATTCACTCCTGTGCTCGTATGGTGTGTATCGCCTTACAGGTTAGCGTCAGGCGGTTACAGCCGGCTTACGCGATTCCGTGTTGTGGAACGCCGTGCAGGTCCCAGTACATTTCGTGGCGGTTCCAGGCCTCGACAAGACGCCGTATCGTCGTTTCGTAGGCTTCCCCGCCGTAGCTTGGCTCCGCCATGGTCGCGGTATGGGCGGTGCATGAGTTGCACACGAGATGGACCGGGGTGGATTCGAAATCGCTGGCCTCGATCACCGGAGCCACGCCCAGGCGGTCGTCGCCGCAGACGGGGCAGGGACCGGTTTCGAGCGCCTCCACGACGCCGTCCTCGTATTCGGCGGTCTCCAGGACCAAGTAGTCGTAATAGTAGTCGCGATTCTGGCGGTCATTGACGGCCGCCTCCGTCGCGACCGTGCCGTCGAGGCGCCGTTCCAGCCAATCCATAAGCTCGTCCGCTTCGAAGTCATGAAAACGGCGGCGGATCGAAACCACGCCGTCATGGTCCTCGATCCATTCCCTGGATCCGGGCGCCATGCCGGCGGCCGGTTCGACGATCCCGACCAGATACGCATCCCTGTCGGGAGAGGTGATGTCGCAGGTCTTCTCGACATAGGCCCGCATGCCGACGGGAGGATTCTCCACCTCCTCGAACCAATGGTAATCCTCGTTCTGCACGGCCACCAGCCGGTACTGTCCCATGATTCCCCTTTCAGTTCCGCTTCCATGGTATGGAGCATAATCGGCCGGCGCCGTGGAAGGCTGGCCGGCGGCGACGATGCGTTCCGCCCTCAGCGCAGCAGGTGGGACTCGATCCACTGGGCCACGCCGTCGTCGTTGTTGGCCGGGCAGACCTCGTCGGCGATGCCCAGCACCTTCGGGTTCGCGTTGGCCACGGCCACGCCGAGGCCGGACTCCTCCATCATCGCGATGTCGATCAGGTCGTCGCCGAACGCGGCCGTGGCCGGCAGCGGCACGTCCATGCGGTCGCACAGGATGCGCATCGCATGCTCCTTGTTGGCCTGGGGGCTCATGAGCATCCACATCGATCCCTCCGAGACGTGCACGTCGAAATCCGGGGGCACGAGCGCCCTGAGGCGATCCCATTGCCCGGGCTCGGGGAAGATGATGAGCTTGTCGGCCACGCCCTCGGGCACGTCGGTGAAATCGGTGTACCGCCAGGTCTGCGTCTTCCAGTACACGCTCACGTCGAAATTCGTGTAGCGCACGTCGTCCATGACGATGCCGAGCTTGAGGCCCGGCATCTCGTCGAGCAGGAAACGGCACACCTCGCAGGCCCGGGACGAGGAGAAGCCGATCTTCAGCAGATGGCCCTCGGCCGCCGGGCGTTCGCCGGTCAGCAGCGCATAGTCCGATTCGGCCGGGCGGAAGTCGATGAGCGCGCCGTTGAGGTAGATCACCGCATCGGCCGGCAGCTTGTCGGCGAAGGCGAGGCCGGTGCTCACCGGCCGGGCCGTGGCGATCGCGAAGCGGTATCCCGCGTCGTGCATGCGCCTGACCGTGTCGATCGAGCGCTGCGTGATGAACCGTTCCTCGAAGGTCGCGCCGTCATGCAGCAGCGTGCCGTCGAGGTCGGCGACGATGAGTCGTGGGGTGCCGTCGTGCGTTGCAGTCATGGATCAGAGCAGTCCTTCGCAGTGGGAGCGGACGAGTTCGGCGGAGTGATGGAGCTTGGCGAGCTCGTCGTCGGTCAGATCGAGTTCGACGATCTCGTTCGCGCCGTTAGCGCGCAGTTCGGTCGGCACCCCGAGGAACACGTCGCGTTCGCCGTATTCGCCGTCGAGCAGCGTGGAGACCGGCACGATGCGCCGCTCGTCCCACAGGATCGTCTGCACGATGCCGGCCACCGTGGAGGCGATGCCGAAGTTCGTGCCGCCCTTCGCGATGACGATCTCGTCGCCACGGGTGCGCGTCTTCTCCTCGATCTCGGCAGCGGACACGGAGGAGAACCGGTCCTGGTTGTCGACGAGGAAGCGTGCGAACGGCTTGCCGCCGAGCGAGACGGTGGACCATGCGGTGAACTGCGAGTCGCCGTGCTCGCCCATGACGAAGCCGCCGACGTTGCGCGGATCCAGGCCGGTCTCCTCGCCGATGATCGTCTTGAGGCGCGAGGTGTCGAGCGCGGTGCCGGTGCCGAGCACCTGCGTGCGGGGCAGCCCGGACCGCTTCCACGCGTACCAGGCCATCACGTCCACCGGGTTGGACACCATGATGATCACGCCGTCGAAGCCGGACGCCATGACGTTGTCGACGACCTCGCCGACGAGCCCGACCGTGAAGCCGAGCTCGGCAATCCGGTTGGAATGCGCCGGCGGCTTGCGGCCGACGGTGATGACGACGATGTCGGCGTCCTTGCAGTCGGCATAGTCGCCCGCGCGCACCTTGACGTGGCGGTCCTGGAATTCGCTGCCGTCATCGAGGTCGTGGCTCTCCCCCAACGCCTTGGCCGCGAAATGGTCGATCAGCACCAGTTCGTTGCACAGACCGTGCGTGACGATGCCGAACGCGGCGGTCGCGCCGACCTGGCCGGTGCCGACGATGACGACTTTGTTCCTGTTCATGGTGACCATGCGTGTATGCTCCTTTACCACGGCCTGTAACGGCAAAAGAGCCATGATCCTTGGATCATGGCTCATAATGACTGCAATAGCCGAAGATCGGCGGATATGCCCCGATCAGACGAGGTTGAACTTGGTGATCAGGCCCAGGGCGATGATGATCGCGACCCACAGCAGGGCGATGATCACGGTCCAGCGGTTCAGGTTCTTCTCCGCCACGCCCGAGGAGCCGGCGTTCTGGGTCAGGCCGCCGCCGAACATATCGGACAGACCGCCGCCCTTGCCCTTGTGCATGAGGATGAGCAGGGTGAGCAGCAGGCTGAAGATGACGACGATGATCTGCAGCACAAGCTTGACAATGGCCATAGCGGACACGGGAGAACCTCCAGTTCGACAATTACTAGTTGTATACCATAGCGCAAGGCCATGAACATTGATGCGCCTCCGGGCGCATGATGGCCGTTATCGCACGGTTTTCAGCGTCAGGCGCGCGATCGTCGCCAGTTCGTCGACGTCGAGCGCGGCGCCGCCGATGAGGAACCCGTCGACGTCGGGCTCGCCGATGAGTTCGACGGCGTTCTTCGACGACACCGATCCGCCGTACAGGATGCGCACGTTGTCGGCGACCTTCGCGTCGAAGGACTGCCTCAGGTCGTCGCGGATGGCCTTGGCCGCATCCTGCGCCGAATCCGGGGTGGCGACCATGCCGGTGCCGATGGCCCATACCGGCTCGTAGGCGATGACAAGCCTGGCGGCCTGATCGCTGGACAGGTCCCGGGTCACGTCGTGGACCTGTCCGACGGCGAAGTCGAGCTCGATGCCCTGCCGGCGCTCCTCGAAGCTCTCGCCGACGCACAGGATGGGCTGCATGCCGGCCGACAGCACGGCACGCACCTGATCGACGATGTTCGCGTCGTCCTCGGGATGGTACTTGCGGCGCTCCGAATGGCCGACGATCACGTACGAGCAGCCGAGCGCGGCCAGCATGTCGGCGGAGACGTCGCCGGTGAACGCGCCTTGGGTCGTCACGGAGACAGCCTGCGCGCCATAGCGGATCTTGAGCCGATCCGCCTCGACGAGCACCTGCACGCTGCGCAGGGAGGTGAAGGACGGCATCAGCGCGATCTCGCAGCGCTTGTAGTCGAATCGCGCGTCGCGCAGCAGCCATGCCAGCTTCTGCACGAAATAGGTGGCCTCGCGGTGGTCGAAATTCATCTTCCAGTTGCCGGCCACCAACGGAATGCGCTTGGACGCCATGGGCTTCCCCTTCCAACATATAAATGGCTCCCCTTTTGCGAGGGGAGCCAGAGAGCGTCAATCGACTACTCGAGCACCTTCAGGCCCGGGAGCTCCTTGCCCTCGAGGAACTCGAGGGAGGCGCCGCCACCGGTGGAGATGTGCGAGAAGCCGTCCTCCGGGAAGCCGAGGTTGCGCACGGCGGAGGCGGAGTCGCCGCCACCGACGATGGTGAACGCGCCGGCCGCGGTCGCGTCGACCAGGCCCTGGGCCACGGCCTTGGTGCCGGCCGCGAACTCGGGAACCTCGAACACGCCCATCGGGCCGTTCCACACGACGGTCTTGGAGTCGACGATCTTGTCGTGGAAGAGCTTCTGGGACTCCGGGCCGATGTCCAGGCCCATCTTGTCGGCCGGGATCGCGTCGGCGGGCACGACTTCGGGGGCGACCGGGGTGTCGCCGGCCGGGAAGCCGGCGTTCACGACGACGTCGGTCGGCAGCACGAGTTCAACGCCGTTCTTCTCGGCGGTCTCGATGTAGCCCTTGACCTTGTCGAGCTGGTCCTCCTCGAGCAGGGAGGTGCCGACCTCGTAGCCCTTGGCCTTGAGGAAGGTGAACACCATGCCGCCGCCGATGACCAGGCGGTTGGCCTTGTCGAGCAGGTTCTCGATCACGCCGAGCTTGTCGGAGACCTTGGAGCCGCCGAGCACGACGGTGAACGGGCGGTCCGGGTTCTCGGTGGCCTTGGACAGGGCCTTGACTTCCTTCTCGACCAGCAGGCCGGCGGCGGCCGGCAGATCGGTGGCCACGTCGTAGTTGGAGCCCTGGGCGCGGTGGACCACGCCGAAGCCGTCGGAGACGAAGGCCTCGCCGAGGGCGGCGATCTTCTTGGCGTAGGAGGCGCGCTCGGCGGCGTCCTTGCTGGTCTCCTCCGGGTTGAAGCGCACGTTCTCAAGCAGCACGACGTCGCCGTCGTTCATCGCGGCGACCTTGGCCTGGGCGTCCTCGCCGTAGGTGTCCTTGGCCAGCGGGACGTCGACGCCGAGCAGCTCGCCCAGGCGCTTGGCGACCGGGGCCAGGGACAGTTCAGGGACGACCTTGCCCTTCGGGCGGCCGAGGTGGGCCATGAGGATGACCTTGGCGCCTTCCTCGCGCAGCGCCTTGATGGTGGGCAGGGCGGCCTTGATGCGGCCGTCGTCGGTGATCACGTCGCCCTTCAGCGGGACGTTGAAATCGGCGCGGACCAGAACGCGCTTGCCCTTGAGATCTCCGAGATCCTTGAGTGTCTTCATGAATATCCTTTCCTAACCGCGTGCGGTGGTTGGGCCGCGCCACGGGAAGAGTGGTGGCGTGATATAGCGCCATAAGCGATAATACAGGGGCGAGAGAACAAAACACCGCTTTGCACGGCAAATGCAAAGCGGTGTTTCGCGGGTTTTCCGGCATGGCCGGGCCGCCGTCAGAACTCCTGGCCGTTGGCCTTCGCGGTTTTCTCGGCGAGCTGCAGCAGGCGGCGGATGCGGCCGGCGATCGCGTCCTTGGTGATGGGCGGATCGGCGAGGCGGCCGAGCTCCTCGAGGCTCGCGTCGCTGTGGTCGAGGCGCAGGCGGCCGGCGGCCTTGAGGTTTTCGGGGATGTCGTCGCCCAGAATCTCGAAGGCCTTGCGGACCTTCTCGCTCGCCTCGGCGGCCGCCTTGGCGCTGCGGCGCATGTTGGCGTCGTCGAAGTTGGCCAGGCGGTTGGCCTTGCCGCGGGCCTCGCCGTCGGAGCGCTTGCCGGTCCACTCGCGTGCGGATCGGGGGGCGCCCATCAGGTTGAGCATGCGCTCGATCGCGTCCGGGTCCTTGAGCGTGATGCGCTCGGAGCTGCGCAGCTGGCGTGGCTTGGCGCTGATGCCCAGTCGGCGCGCGGCGCCGGCCAGCGCAAGGGCGGCCTCGTTGCACGGGCAGGTGATCTCCAGATAGCTGGCCTTGCCCGGGTCCGACAGCCCACCGTGCGCGAGGAACGCGCCTCGCCACGCGGCCTTGACCTGCGCGATGTTGCCGTTGATGATTTCGGGGGGCAGGCCGCGCACCAGCTGCTTGCGCCGGTCGAGCAGACCGGTCTGCAGGGCGAGTGCCGCGCCTCCGCGCTCGATGTGAATCAGATAACGCTGTACCACCCCGTTCGGGGTCTGGCGTGCCACCTGGGTTAGCGTGGCTTCGTGTCCGTACAAGGTCCTGATGGTGTCCTGAAGCCATTTCGCGGCTTCCAGCGAATCGAACTGCGCTTGCACGATGATCTGACGCTGCACGAGCCTCAGACCGCCGCCGAACCGGATCATCGCGGTCGCCTGCGCCTTCTTGGCGGCGGGCAATTCGTTGTCGATCGCGGCGAGTTCGCTTTTGACATCATCCAGAAGAGCCAAGAGCCAACCTCCTATGTCCCGTTCTTCTCAATGCTTTCAGGCTTTTTGCGAGACGAATCCCGCGTTGCCACCGGGTTACTGTGATACCTAACTACTTGGACAACTCAACCCTATTCGTCCACGCAATGGCCCCATGCTTCTCGGCATGTGGTCATCGACGGGGCCTTCCTCACGCGGCTACCGCTCGCCGTGACGGCGCTGCAGCTCGCGCGCGGAGACGCTGACGTCGAGCCCCCGGGCGCGCAGCCGCGACGCCAGGGCCTCGCTCATGGCGACGGAGCGGTGCTGCCCGCCCGTGCACCCGATGGCGATGGTCACGAAGTGCTTGTCCTCCTGTGCGTACCCCCCGATCGCCACGAGAATCGCCTGCTCGTACGCGTCGAGGAACGCGGCCGCCCCCTCGCTGCCGAGCACGTAGTCGGCGACCGGCTGGTCCTGGCCGGTCAGCTCGCGCAGGTTCGGCACCCAGAAGGGGTTGGGCAGGAAGCGCACGTCGGCCACGAAGTCGGCGTCCAGCGGGATGCCGTACTTGAAGCCGAAGCTGAAGATGTGCACGGCCACGGTCTTCGGCCCCGAGCCGAGCATCGCCTCGTACAGCTTGGTCGACAGCTGGTGGATGCTCAGGGAGGAGGTGTCGATGACCATGTCGGCCCGCTCCTTGAGGTTGGCGAGCAGCGTGCGCTCCTCGAGGATGCCGTCGATCAGCCGGTTGCCGTGCTGCAGCGGGTGCGGGCGGCGCACCGATTCGTAGCGCTTGATCAGCACGTCGTTGCTCGCGTCGAGGAAGAGGATGCGCGTTTTGACGCCCAGATCGTCCAGATGGCTGAGCACGGCGGACAGGTCGTCGAAGTACTCGCGCGACCGCACGTCGATGACGGCGGCGAGCTTGTGCACGCCGTGGTCGCCGGCGCCCGCGTTGGTCATCATGTCGACCAGTGGCACCAGCAACTTGGGCGGCAGGTTGTCGACCACGTACCAGCCCATGTCCTCCACGCTGTCGGCCGCGTGCGAGCGGCCGGCGCCGGACATGCCGGTGATCAGCAGCACCTCGAAATCGTCGGCCGGTTCGGGCCGGTTGCTGCCCGCAGCAAGGCCTCGGGTCTGCATGCCCGTCTGATCCGTCTTCGCCGAATCGCTCATCGTCACAGCGCCTCCTCAAGGGCTTGTCTCATCGCGGGCTCCAACGCGCCCATCAGGGCGTCGTCGGAGGGGTTCCCGCCGGTCATAAGGATGACCTGCAGGACCGCCTGCCACAGCAGCATCTCCTCGCCGCCGATCGCCAGGCCGCCCTTGGCCCGCCACGCGCGCATGAGCGCGCTGGGGCGCGGGTCGTAGACCACGTCAAGCAGGATGCCGCGCGGGAAGAACGCGTCGTCGGCTTCGATGACCTCGGCGATCATGTCGGCCGCATGGCCGGGGATCGTGCTGACGACGATGTCCGCGCCGCGCAGGGCGTCGAACGACGCGTCGATCGGGATCTCGCGGTAGCCGAACGCGCCGCTCCCCTCGGGGCCGTTCCCGTCGAGGATGCCGCGCAGCCGCGGGTTCTTGCCGGGGTGCCGGGCCGCGACGGTGATGCGCCGGTCCGGCTGCCGGTTCGCCAGCATCACCGTTGCGGCGGCCACGGCCGACGAGGCGGTGTTGCCGTTGCCGATGACGAGCGCGTCATGGGCGCCGCTCCACCGGTCCGGCTGGCCGATGGACCGCAGCTCGTGGCCGAAGGCCAGGACGATGCCCATCACGTCGGTGTTGTACAGGCTGATCGACGGCAGGCCGCCGGCGCCGAGCGCGGACCAGTCGAAGACCGCGGTGTTGGCGACCTTCAGGCGCTGCTCCCAGATGTCGGCCGGCGTGCCGTAGGACTGGATCGTCTTCTTGAGCGGCATGGTCAGGCTCAGACCGCGCCATGTCGGGTCCAATCCCCTGAGAAACCCGTCGAGGTCGCTCTCGCCGACCTCATGCCGTTCGTAGGCCCAGTCGTCCAGCCCGAGCGCCTTGTAGGCGGCGGCGTGCAGCACCGGTGACAGCGAATGGGCTATCGGCTTGCCGAGCACGGCGCAGCGATGTGTGATCTCAGTCATACCCCTCCTTGTTCCGCTGTCTCTATCGTACCGTAAGGATGCTTGACGGATCATGACCGATCCGGCTCCTCCGGCGCGTGCGGCGCATCCTGCCCCTGCGGCGCGGCATGCAACGCGGCGTGGATGGCCTCGGCCTTCGCCCGGCCGACGCCCTTGACCTCCTGCAGCTGCTCGACGCTGGCCACGCGCATCGCGCGCACCGAACCGAAATGCGCGAGCAGCCGCTTCTGGTAGGACTCCCCAACGCCCGGAATGCCGTCGAGCGCCGATCGGAGGGCTCCCTTGCGGCGGGTCTGGCGATGGTAGGTGATGGCGAAGCGGTGCGATTCGTCGCGTACCCGCTGCAGCAGGTACATGCCTTCCGACTGGCGTTTGAGGATGATCGGATAGTCGTCGTCCGGCACCCACACCTCCTCGAGCCGCTTCGCGAGCCCGCACAGGGCCACATCGTCCACGCCGCAGTCGGCGAGGGCCTTGGCCGCGGCCATGACCTGCGGCTGCCCGCCGTCGACGACGATGAGATTCGGCTTGTAGGCGAAGTGCCGGCGATCCGTGTTCTGCTGGACGACCGGCTCGCCGTCCGAGCCGTTTCCGCCCGCGCCGTCGTTTCGGGCCTCGTCCCGGCCGCCGGTCATCTGAGGCCCGATGCCGGTCTCAAGGCCCTCGGCCGGCCCGGAGACGGCCTGCCCCGGGGCGTCGCCGCCGCGCGACTGCCGTTCGCGGCGTTCGTTGTCCATCGTCTCGCCCGAGTCACCAGCGATGTTGCCGTGCCGGAACCGGCGGGTCAGCGTCTCGTACAGGGCGCTCAGGTCGTCGACCGCGCCCTTGCCGTCCGCCCCGCGGATCGCGAAGCGGCGATACTCGGACTTTTTGGCGATCGCGTCCTCGAACACGACCATCGACGCCACCTGGAACGCGCCGCCGACCGTGTTCGAGATGTCGTAGCATTCGATGCGCAGCGGGGCCTGCTTGAGCCCGAGCGCCTTCGCCACGTCGTTCATCGCCGCCGAACGGGTGCCCATGTCGCTGATGCGGCTCATCTTGCTGCGCTGCAACGCCTGGCTCGCGTTCTCGTTCGCCCGTTCCATCAGCGCCTTCTTTTCGCCGCGGCTGGCCGTGCGTATCGTCACGGCCGCGCCGCGCAGGTCCGACAGCCACGTCTCCAGCTCGCCGCGCCGGGCCGGTTCGACCGGCACGATCACCTCGCGCGGCACCGGCGCGATGGGCGCGAGCAGGTCGGCGCGGCCGGTCTGCTCCTGCCGCTCGCGCCGTTCGCGGGTCGCCTGCGCCCGGGCGATGCTGTCGGTCGCGGTCACGCTCTGCGTCGAGCCGATCGCGTCGCGCCGCTCCTCGACGCGGCTCGAGGAGCCCGGCACGCCGACGTCGGGGAGCTCCGGCGCCCCGGCCCGAGCCGGCAGCGCCTCACCGGCCACGTCCGAATACACCTGCACGATGAGATCCGCGATCAACTCGGCGTCGCTCACGTCCTCGACCCGTTCGACGCTCCAGTTGCGCTCCCCGCGGATCGACCCGTCGCGCACGTAGAACGCGTGCACCGAGGCCTCCAGCTCGTCGGAGGCGAGACCGAACACATCCGCGTCGACGTTCTGGTCGAAGACGACCGCGTTCTGCTCGACCACGGTCTGCAGCATCTGAATCTCGTCGCGCAGCCGGGCCGCCTTCTCGAATTCGAGTTCGGCGCTGGCCTCCTTCATGTCGCGCGTGAGCTGGGCGATGTACGACTTGTCGAGGCGTCCGGTCATCACGCCGACCAGCTGCTCGCACATGCGGCGGTGCTCCTTGGGCTCGATGCGCCCGACGCAGGGCGCCGAGCACTTGCCGATCGACGCGAGCAGACAGGGGCGGTCCGTCAGCTCCGCCTTGTGGTACACGCTCCCGGTACAGGTGCGCACCGGGAAGGTGCGCAGCAGCTTGTCGAGCGAATGGCGCAGCTCCCACACCTTCGCGTAGGGGCCGAAATATCGGGTGTCGCGGCGCTTGCGGCTGCGCGTCACCCAGACGCGCGGCACCGCCTCCCCCACCGAAACCGCCAGGTACGGGTAGGTCTTGTCGTCGCGGAACTGCACGTTGAACCGTGGGTCGAACTCCTTGATCCACGTGTATTCGAGCGTCAGCGCCTCCAGCTCGGTGCCGACCACCGTCCATTCGAGGCTGCGGGCCGTGAGCACCATGGTCTGCGTGCGCGGATGCAGCAGGTACAGCGGCTGGAAGTAGTTGGTGAGCCGGTTACGCAGGTTCTTCGCCTTGCCGACGTAGATCACGCGGCCTTCGCCGTCGCGCCACTTGTAGACGCCGGGCTGCGCGGGGATGTCGCCGGTTTTCGGGCGGAACAGGTCACGCGAGTCGCCGAGCAGCGGAGCGCCGTTCACGTTCGTCCCGGCGGCGCGCCCGGCGGATTGGGCGCCCGGCACGGTCGGAACGGAACCGGCTGCATGGCCGTCGCCGTCGCGCAGGGCGGCGGCCGTCGCGCGCCATGTGCCGGGCGCGTGCCGTTCCAAGTTGTCGTTGGTCATCGCCGCTCCTTTCCGTTCGTTCCGACGCAGTGCCGGCGGCCCGTTCCGCCGGCGACCGAGTGGCCATGTGCGGGACGGGCGGTTCATGAGGCTGGACGGCTGGGGCATGCGCCACCCGGGCGGGCTGTGAGCCGCGCGCCGGCGGCGGCCGTCAGCCCAGCATCGGTTTGAGGAACCTGCCGGTCCAGGAGTCGGGGCACTGCGCCACCTGCTCCGGCGTGCCTTCGGTGACGACCGTGCCGCCGCCCTCGCCGCCCTCGGGGCCGAGGTCGATGAGCCAGTCCGCGGACTTGACCACGTCGAGGTTGTGCTCGATGACGATCACCGTATTGCCCTTGTCGACCAGCCCCTGCAGGACCAGCAGCAGCTTGCGCACGTCCTCGAAGTGCAGGCCGGTGGTCGGCTCGTCGAGGATGTACACGGTCTTGCCGGTGGAACGGCGCTGCAGTTCGGTGGCGAGCTTGACGCGCTGCGATTCGCCGCCCGACAGGGTCGGCGCGCTCTGGCCGAGCCGGATGTAGCCGAGGCCGACCTGCACGAGCGTGTCGAGGTAGCGGGAGATCGACGGGTACGCCTTGAAGAAGGCGGCGGCCTCCTCGATCGGCATGTCGAGCACGTCGGCCACGGACTTGCCGTTGTACTTCACCTCGAGCGTCTCGCGGTTGTACCGCTTGCCGTGGCACTCCTCGCATTCCACGTACACGTCGGGCAGGAAGTTCATCTCGATCTTGAGCGTGCCGTCGCCGTGGCAGGCCTCGCACCGGCCGCCCTTCACGTTGAACGAGAACCGGCCCGGACCGTAGCCGCGCACCTGCGCCTCCGGCGTCTTGGCGAACAGCGTGCGGATCTTGTCCCACACGCCCGTGTAGGTGGCCGGGTTCGAGCGCGGCGTGCGCCCGATCGGGTTCTGATCGACGTGGATCACCTTGTCGCACTGATCGACGCCTTCGACGCGCGTGTGCTTGCCGGGCACGATGCGCGCCCCGTTGAGCTTGTCGGCGAGCACCGGGTAGAGGATCGAGTTGACCAGCGTGGACTTGCCCGACCCGGAAACGCCGGTGACGACGGTCATCACGCCGAGCGGGAAGCTCACGGTGAGGTTCTTGAGGTTGTTCTCGCGCGCGCCGACGACTTTGAGCTGCTTGGTCCGGCGCGTCTTGCGCCGCATGGCGGGCACCTCGATCTCGCGGCGGCCGGCGATGTAGTCGCCGGTGATCGAACGCGGCGCGTCCACCAGGTGCGAGGCGGGCCCGGAGTAGACGACCTCGCCGCCGTGCTCGCCGGCGCCCGGGCCGATGTCGACCAGCCAGTCGGCCTTTTCGATGGTCTCCTGGTCGTGCTCGACGACGATCAGCGTGTTGCCGAGATCGCGCAGGTGATGCAGCGTTTCGATGAGCCGCTGGTTGTCGCGCTGGTGCAAACCGATGGACGGCTCGTCGAGCACGTACATGACGCCGACGAGCCCGGAGCCGATCTGCGTGGCGAGTCGGATGCGCTGCGCCTCGCCGCCCGACAGGGTCTTCGCGGCGCGCGACAGCGTCAGGTAGTTGAGCCCGACGTCGTTGAGGAACCCGAGCCGTGCGCGGATCTCCTTGAGCACCTCGCCGGCGATCCGCGCGGCCGAGCCCTGCAGATCCAGCCCGTTCACCCAGGCGAGCCCGCGCTCGACGGGCATGTCGCACACGTCGGCGATGGACTTGCCGCCGACGGTCACGGCCAGCACCTCGGGGCGCAGACGGCGGCCCTGGCACGCCTGGCACGGCACCTCGCGCATGTACGACTCGTAGTACTGCTTCATCTGGTCCGAATCGGTCTCGTCATGCCGGCGCATGAGCGTGCGCACCACGCCCTCGAAGCCGGTCGAGTACTCGCGCATACGCCCCCACCGGTTGCGGTAGGAGACCTTGACCTTGAAGTCGCGGCCGTACATGATCGCGTGGCGGACCTCCTCGGGCAGGTCCTTCCACGGGGTGTCGAGGTCGAATCCCATCTCGTCGCCGAGACCCTCGAGCACATGCCGGTAGTACTCGCCGGCGCCCTTGGTGAGGCCCCATGGCTCGATCGCGCCTTCGTTGAGTGTCTTGTCCGGATCGGGAATGACCAGTTCCGGGTCGATCTCCAGGTTGTAGCCGATGCCCGTGCACGCCGGGCAGGCGCCGTAGGGCGCGTTGAAGGAGAAGGTGCGCGGCTCGATCTCGTCGAGCTCGAGCTGGTGGCCGTTCGGGCAGGCCCGCTTCTCGGAGAACGGCTGGCGGCGGTTCGGGTCGGACGGGTCCAGGTCGACGTAGTCGGCGACGACGATGCCCTTGGCGAGGCGCAGCGCCGTTTCGATCGAGTCGGTGAGCCGCTGGCGGATGCCGTCCTTGACGACCAGACGGTCGATCACCACCTCGATCGTGTGCTTCTTCTGCTTGGTGAGCTTGATGTCGTCGCTCAGCTGGCGCATCTCGCCGTCGATGAGCGCGCGGGCGTAGCCGTCGCCGCGCAGCAGCTCGAGCAGGTCCTCGAATTCGCCCTTGCGGCCGCGCACCACGGGGGCCAGGATCTGGAAGCGCGTGCGCTGAGGGTTCTTCAGCAGCGTGTCGACCATCTGCTGCGGGGTCTGCGCGCTGACCAGCTCGCCGCATTCGGGGCAGTGCGGCACGCCGGTGCGTGCGAACAGCAGGCGCAGGTAGTCGTAGATCTCGGTGATCGTGCCGACCGTCGAACGCGGGTTGCGGTTCGTGGTCTTCTGGTCGATCGACACGGCCGGGCTCAGGCCCTCGATGAAATCGACGTCCGGCTTGTCCATCTGCCCGAGGAACTGGCGGGCGTAGGCCGACAACGACTCGACGTACCGGCGCTGCCCCTCGGCGAACAGCGTGTCGAAGGCGAGCGAGGACTTGCCCGAACCGGACAGGCCGGTGAACACGACCATGCGGTTGCGCGGCACCGCCAGGTCCACGTTCTTGAGGTTGTGCTCGCGGGCGCCCTGGATCGTGATCTTCAGGTCGTTGGGGATATGCGAGATATCAGCTACGAGCGAATCGCCGATGTGGCGCATCGGCGCCTTTCTGATCTCGCGCGCGAGGAAGGTGTCGCTGGTCATCACCTTTTCGACCACGACCTCGCCGCTTCTGCCCTTGCCGGGTGCCTTCCGGCTCCGGGCGTCGGGCCGCTTCGCCGCCCCGGCCCCGCCTGCGTCGGCTCGTGTTGCTGCCATGGTCCCCTGCCTCCGATCGCGTGTCCTGCATATCCAAGTCCATGCCAAGAATACCCGACCCCGCGACAAAATTCGAACGTATGTTCGACGGCGTGTTGTCGGGCCGCGCGGGCGCCTCCGGCCGCGGGCAGGGCGACGTCCGCCCCGGTCACGCCCGCCCGGCCGGAACGCCCAGTCCCCGCAGCGCTTCGGCCGCGTCGGCCAGGGTGATGCGCTCCTGTTCGACGCGCCGGAACGGCATGGCGGCGTCCTCGCAGAGCCGGACGTACAGCTCCCGCTCCGCCGGCCGCAGACCCGGCGCCGGCTTCGGGTCCCGCAGCGCGAGCCGTCTGCCGCGCTCGCTCAGGTCGGTGCCGTACCGGCGGTACCGCTCGTATGCGGCGCAATCCATGAACATGGAGTCGCAGTCGAGCCCCCGCTCCCGCAGCATCGAGAGGATCTCCAATCCGTCTGCGTCCATATCGCCCCAATACACGACGCGCATGTCCCGCAGCGCGGGAATCTCCGGGGCCACGGCGCCGATGGCGTCGCCGGAGCCCCAGATGCAGATGCCGTCGGGGATCGGCGGCATGTCCTGGTAGGTGTCCTTGTTCTCGATGATGACCGCGTACCGAATTCCCGCGAGCGCCGTGCCGTTCCACGGGCACCAGGCGATGCGTTCGAGTTCGGCGTCGGCGCGCCGCGGGTCGAGGTACCGGAATCGCAGTTCGCGCGGGCGGCTCGACAGCTCCAGCGTCTCCCTGCCCAGCAGGCGGCAGATGGCTTTGCGGCGTCTGGTGTTCGATTCGTTGAGCCATTTGCCGCTGAATCCCGTCAGCGGCACCTGCCGCGGTCTCATGCCGGCGGCGTCGTAGTCCGCGAAGTAGTGCGCCGCGGTGATCAGCAGGTCGAAGTCCAGCGCCTGCTCGTGGCCGGTCATGGCGGCCACGGCTTCGATCGTGTCCGGTTCGGCGTCGAATTCGGCGCGCAAACGGATCAGGCGGCGTCTGGCTTCGCGGTATTGCGTGGCCAGGCCGCGGCCGGCGACGCGCAGGGCCGTCGCCTCGTCGGGGACGGTGACCGCGGAGATGAGTCCGACGGCGGTGCCGATTTTCCGTTGCGTGACGGTGGTCTCGCATCCGCGCTGCCCGGCCCACTTCTTGATGTCGTTATTGTTGTTGTGCACCGCGATGGCGTGCTTCTCCAATTCGGCTCTGCCGGGCAGTCCGACCGGCACGGTGTACGGCCAGGCCTGTTCGATGCGGTACAGGTTGGCGCGCATGTGGGCCTCCACCCGGTCGGTGATCGCGGCGACGTCCTTCGGCTCGCTCATGGCCGGTCCCGGTCCTCGGCGGCGTCGGCTGCGCCGGCCGGGGCCTGCGCGCCCTCCTCCGGCCGGAGCACGGCTTCGCGCAGGGAGGTCAGCCCGGTGTCGGGGTCCTTGTAGGTGACGTAGGCCTTGGTGGACACTTCGAGGATTTCGCCGGTCTTGCTTTCGGGCGCGGAGACGATGACCTGGAAGCCGAGGCGCGGCAGCACGGTGAGGGCGCGCTGCGTGTAGCGGCCGTCGGCTTTGATGAGCGCCTCGTCGAGGAACAGGGTGGTGTACGAGGGTTCGCTGGTCATGCCGCCGCCGAGCAGGTAGATGAGCGCCGCGCCGTACACGAAGGAGGTGAGTTCCTGCAGGGCGCCGCCGGATCGGCCGCCGGTGGAGGTGATGCGCTCGTCCGGGCCGTCCTCGTGGTGGACGATCGCGTAGAACGAGGAGCGGCAGCGCGGGTCGAGGTCGCGCGCGCCGTAGCTTTTCACGCCGTTGGCGTCCTTGACCTGCGCGAGCTGGTCGCGCAGCAGGTCGATCATCGGTGCGCATGCGGCGAATGCCCGGCGCGAATCGGCGGCGCCTTGGGCCGCCGGCTCCGACTTCCAGTCGTTGAGCGTGCCGATGGCGCGGCTCAGCTGGGCCGAGAAGGCGCGTTCCGGGCGGCGCACGTCCGCGTGCAGGGACAGGCTGCCGTGCTTGGGGCCGAACTGCTGGCCTTCGAGCATCGCGTTGATGCGGTCCAGCTGGCTGCGGATGTCGCTCGCGTCCGTGTCGATCGCGCGTTTGATCGTCAGCAGGCTCATGAGCAGCTGGTCGAGGCAGCGGCGGTATTCACCGTCCGTGGCGGCGACGGCCGTCAGGCGCGACAGGCTTTCCAGTTCCTCGAGGTAGTAGCGGTAGTCCTCCACGCTGGCGGTGACGGCGTCGTCGTCGGCCGCGTAGTCGTGCAGGTACGAGTCCATGCGCGTTTCGACGCCGGCGCGCGCCACGGCGACGCGTTCGGACAGCGCGTCGACGCGCGAGGCCATGTCCTTGCCGATGCCGGCGATGACGCGTTCGGCGAACTGGTTTCCGGAGGAGGCCGCCTGCCCCGCGCCGATGATCATGTGGGCGCGCAGCGCGGGATCGTCGCCGGGGAGTTTGCCGTCGTAGGATTCGGCGAGCGCGGAGGCGACCTCGTCGTCCAGCGGCGCGGCGGCCGCGTCGGAGGGAGCCGGCCCGGCTTCCGTACCGTCGGCGCCGGCCGATGTCCCGGCGGCACCCGTCTGATGGGAGTTGAGCCATGCGCGTGCGGCGTCGGCGGCGTCGGCCGCAGCGTCGGCCGCCTGTTCGTCCTGGATGCGGTCGCGTTCGGAACGGTCGAGTTCCTCGGACAGCGAGTCCTTGAGCGCCGCGAGTTTGGCGAGTTCGGGGTCGTTCTTGATCGAGGCGATGGTCGTTTCCAGTTCCGTGACCGCCGCGGCGGCGCCGTCGGCGTCGATGCGGTCCCATGCCGTGTAGGCGAGCTGGTCGGCCAGCGTCAGGCCGCGGCGCAGCGCGTCGACCTGGCGTTTCGCGGCCGTCAGGGTCCGTTCCGTGCCGTTCGCCGTGTCCGAGGCCTGGTCGATCTGCCGTTCGAGATCGTGCAGGTAGCTTTCGTTGACGTAGCCGATGACCTGCTGGCGGTCCTTGACGCCGTGCTGGCCGCGTTTGCCGGATTTGATCTGGCCGTCGGCCTGCACCTGCCGCGTGTCGCGGTCGGCGTCGTCGATGGCGGCGACGCATCGGGCGTCGAGGCGTTCGGACCGGGTCTGTTCGCGCAGCCATCCGGCGAACGGCGATTCGTCGCGGTAGCGCAGCTTCGAAGACAGCCATGCGTCCTCCGGCGCGGCCGCCCGGTCGGCGGGCCGCGCGTCCGGGGCGTCCTCCGACGCGGCGGCGGCCCCGTAATCGCGCGTCGTGTCGACGAACTGCCAGGTGCGGCGCGCCATCTGGTGCGGGTCGATGGTGCTCACCTTGGCGGCGAAGCCCTGTTCGTGGCGCTTGTCCACGAGGATCGTCTGCGCGATCGGCCCGTAGGCCACGTTCATGGCGAGGCGCCAGGCTTCCTCGTCCTCGCGCACGTCCATGAGTTCGGCGACGTAGGGCAGTTCGCCGGCGTCCAGTCCGGTCGCCCGGCACAGCATGGCGCGGGTCTCGTCCATCTGCCGCGAGATGCGGGTGCGCTGCGTCTTCTGCCGCTCGTAGTCGTGCCGCAGCCGCTGCAGCGTGTCGAGCGCGGCGTAGTGCGCGCGGTCGGCGGCGCTGCGTTCGGTTTCGAGTTCGGCGGCGCGCTGGTCGTATACGCGTTTGAAGTTCACGGCCTCGACGCGCCGCTGGTCCCACGCCTGTTCGCTCGCCGGCATCGTCTCGCCGACCGCGTCGAACAGTTCGGCGGTGTGCGCGCGGTTGTCGCGCACGGCGGCGAGCGTGCGCCGGCTCTGGTCGAGTTCGAATTCGAGGCGTGCGAGGTTGCCGCCGTCCAGCCCCTGCATCTGGGCGCGGATCGCGTCGATGCGTCCGCGCAGTTCCTCGCTGCGCGCGCCGGCGGCCCGGGACGCGGCCATGCGGGCGTCCCGCTCCTGCTCGTCGAGGGGCAGCTGGGCGGCCACTTCGCCGGCCATGCGGGCGATGGCCCATGCGCGCAGCGTATCGCGACCCGTCTCGCCGGCCGGGTCGACCGGGTCGAAGGCCCGCGCCGCGCCCACGGCCGCCGCATAGCCGCCATGGGCGCGTTGGATGCCCTGCAGGGCGTCCATGCGCCGGGCCTTCTGCTCCATGGTGCGGAAGTTCTCGTCGTAGCGCTCGTAGTCCTCCACGGTGGAGCGCGCCAGGTCGAGGGCCTCGGGCACGCCGAGCACGCCCTGCTTGAAGATGTCGTCGAGCCGCGAGGGCGCGTCCGCCGACTGGATCTTGTGCAGCAGCCGGCAGGCGTCGGCGCTCAGCCCCATCACGCTCCAGATGTGGGTGTGGAACGCCTCGGCGCTGGGGAAGGTGAGGCATTCGGGGTAGGCCGTTTTCAGCTGCGAGGGCGTGAACGCCGATTCGCGGAACCGGTCCATGGCCCGCGGGTCGATGGGCCGGTCCCATGCGACGTATTGGCGGCGCACCTCGCTGCCCTTGTCGCCGGGCATCAGGTACAGGAACTTGCCGCAGGACAGGACTTGGCCGGTCGTCGTGTTGCGGTAGGTGTCGACGATCGCTCCCCAGACGGCCTGCGGCGCGCCGTTGTCGTCCAGCCCGCGCAGGTAGATCGGCCGGTCGCCCTCGTCGGTGTTGCCGACGCCGACCATGCCGCGCAGGTACGTGTAGTCGCTGCGTTCGGACCGGCCGGAGTTCGACGCCTTGTTGAACGGGGTGCCGGTCGGGTAGAGCAGGGAGATCTGCGCGTCGACCAGCGTGGACTTGCCCGATTCGCTGGCGCCGGCGAGCAGCGTCACCGGCAGACGGCCGTCCGTGGAGGGGCGGAATTCGTGGTATCCCTCATAGGATCCCCAGTTGACGAGCCGGCGGGATTCCATCATCCACCGGTCCGCGATCATCTGCATGTCCTTGGCCGCCATCGTCATTCCCCTTCCCCGTCGGCGGCCTCGCCGCCGAGCGCATCGTCATCGAGCGCGTCATCGCCGAACAGCGGCTCGTCGACCATGCCCGGCGAGCGCCGCCCGTTGCCGCCGTCCGGCCCGCCGCCGGGTTCGCCGGTCCCGCCGGGCTCGGCGTCCCCGTCATCGGGCCCGTCGTCGGTGCCGTCGCGCGACGGGTCGGATCCGGGCCCATCGGTCTCGTCGTCCTCGTCGGCCGCGGCGACGCCGAGCCATGCGTCGGCCAGTTCGCGGTCGAGCACCGCGGGCACGAGCGGCGTGATCCTCAGCATGGTGTCGTCGTCCAGCCGTTCGAGGTAGCCGTATGTGTTCATCGCGGAGATGAGCGCGCCGATCTGGCGGAGCACGCCCTCCTCGTCGTTGCGCGCGGACAGGTGGCCGGCGCCGGTGGCGAGCGCCGCGCGGATCTCCTCGAGGCTGACGATCCATTCGTCGGCGGCCACGCGCATGTTCTCGTATTCGAGCACGCGGATGCGCAGGAAGGCGAGCAGCGCCGCCTCCTCGCGCTTGAGGCTGGCGCGGGTTTTCAGCGAGCGCAGGGTCACGTCCTCGCCGGCCACGGGCGCGGCGTACATGATGCGGTACCGTTCGTTGATGACCGGTTCGAGCAGGTCGTTGTTGAGCGAGCGCGTGACGGCGTCGTAGTGGTCGAGCGCGAGCTCGTAGAGCGTGCCGTCGATGTAGCGTTCGCGCTTGAGCGCGATGGCGGCGCGGCGCGCGTCGGCCGGCATGTCTCCGCGGTCCCCTTCGAACAGCGCGTATGGGTTGTCGTCGCTCATGGTCATCCTTCCTCCACGATGTCGTCCAGTTCGTCCGGGTCGGCCAGCACCGCCCTGGTGGTCCAGTCGCGCGGTTCGCCGCCGAGGGATACGCAGTGCCAGACCGCGGCGTCGGCGCCGTCGGCGCCGCGCAGCCCGCCGAGGAATCCGACGAGTTCGCTTTCGTGGCGTTCCGTTTCCGGCAGGCGGTTGAAGCTGGCGGCGATGTCGACGAGCCCGCCGCGCATCACCGGGTCGCGCCGGATCTGCGTGGCCATGCGGCGCAGTCTTGGGCCGCCGTTGCCGATCAGGACGCGCAGGTCGACCGCGGCGCCGGGCGCCGGCGTGTCGTGCAGGCCGGGCGTCGCGGCCCGCGTCATGGATTTCGCCGGGCGCATCGGCAGGGGCGCGATCGGCCCGTCGGCAGTGCCGGTCGCGTAGGGGCGTGCGCCGTCGCCGGGATGCGCTCTGGCGTCCGCGCTGACGGCGGCGTACAGCCGGTTGAGCCTGGTGAGCATGGTGCGGTAGCGGGTGTCGGTCTGCTGGCCGACCAGCCGGCTGATCGCCTCGTTTGAGACGCGCATCTGGTGGCGCACCGCTTCGATGCCGTCGTAGATGCGCGCGAGCTCGTCGCGGATCTGGCCGAGCAGCGCGCCGGATTCGCCGGCCAGGTACGGGGTTTTCGCGATGTCGCGCAGCGCCTCGTCGATCTGCTGGCGGCCCTCGTCGGTGATGATCACCTGGAAGGCGTCCTCGAAGCGGCGGCCGGAATCCGATTCGCTGAAGGAGCGGCGGTATTCGTCCTGGTAGCGGGTCAGGTTCTCGTCGACGCTGATGTCGCCGGCCTGCATGCGCCGGCGCAGGGCGTCGCCGTTGTCGCGTTCGGCGAGCACGAGTTCGCGCAGGTCGATCGGCACGCCGCGCAGCGTGTTGTGCACGACGGCGATGACGTCCTCGACCTGGGCTTCGGAGAGCGTGGCGTGCTGCTGGCCCTGCTGGATGCGCTTGATCTCGTGCTTGCGGTCCTTTATCTCGCGGTTGAGCAGCCTGATCCGCTCCCCGGGGTCGGCGGTCAGCTGCATGCGCGCGTGCTCGATCTCCATGATGATGCTGTTGGCCTGCGCGCCGGAGAGGGTGCGCGACTCGTCCTCGAGCCGGCCCAGCGCCTCGATGGCCCGGTGGGCGCGGGCGGTGAGCCGGTAGAGGAATCTGTGCGAGGCGGCGTCGTGGGCGTTGGCGAGCCATGCATAGTCGCCTTCGCCCTCGCGCGTCAGGTCGGCGAGGATGCGGTGCGCCGCATCGGCGAAGGTCTGGTCCTCGCGCAGCGCGTATTCGCCGGCGTCGGCCAGCGCGGACAGGCTCTGCGCGAAGCGCTCCTCGAGCGTCTCGCGCGGCAACTCGCCGGTGAGCGGGTCGAACGCGGCGCGCAGCAGCGCCACATAGGTCATGGAATGCTGGCGCAGCAGCAGACGGAGCACGCCGGTTTCGTAGACCGGGCGCAGCCGTTCCATTTCCCGTCTCACATCGGCCACAGCACGCCTCCTCATTCCCGTGGAGGCTCCATGGTAGCCGAAGGCCCGGCCCGCGCGTGTCAGCCGGGCGGCGGGACGGGCCGGTATTCCCGGGTTATACACGCCAAGCGGCCTCTGCGCGTGTATACCTCGGGAGTACCGGCGGGCAACTCTCGGGTTCCACACGCGAAACGACCCCAATCCGTGTATGACCCGGGAGTACCGTCCGGCAAACCCCGGGTTATACACGCGCAGAGACGGTTTTGCGTGTGAAACCCGGGAGTTGCCGGGCCTATGGGACGGGCCGGCTATTCGCCGCGCAGGGCTTCGGTCGGGGTGAGGCGGGCGGCACGGGAAGCCGGGTAGAGGCCCGCGAGGATGCCGACGAGCACGGCCGCGTCCCGTGCCGGCGCAGCCTCCGACCCTCCCCCAGTGCCTCCTCCACGGGCTCCGGAGGATGGATGATCACCGTCGTCAACACCACCGACGAGATGCTGCCCGACGATCTGAACGAACTCGTCCAGCCGTTCCGCCGCGGAGAGAACTCGCGTATCAGCGCCGTGCCCGGCGTGGGACTCGGCCTGTCGATCGCACAGGCCGCCACCGGCGCGATGGGCGCGACACTGCGTCTCAGCCGCCCCGATACAGCCCATTTCGCCGCCGAGATCCGGCTGGATATGAGCCGCCGTCACTAGCGCGTCCGCGGGCTTCTTATGCCATGAGACACAGCCTCGCTGAAGGAACCGCCGCATCATGCCGCAACACGCACCGTCGCATCCTCGTATTCATCCCCGATCCGCCGCGCGATGCCGCTTCCACCGCACACCATTGCCTCCTCCGCGCGATGATGCTTCGCCATCCGATAATGTCTCCACCGCGCACCATTGCTTCCACCACGCGGCAACCCATCCACCGCGCACCATCGATCCCACCACGCGGTAATGCTTCCACGGCGCGGTCCGCCGCCGCACGGCATCCGCGGCATTCCGCCATTCCTGCCATCACGCCGTGGATGGTTTACCGCGCCGTGGACGATTTACCACGCGGTGGACGGGTTCCGCGCCGTAGATGATCTACCACGTCATGAACGACTGGCATCGCCGTGGATACCTTAACGCGCGGTGGATGCTTCACTGCGATCATGTCTCCACCACGCACCATTGATCCCACCGCGAAGTAATGTTCCCACGGCGCGGTTCACCGCCGCACGGCATCCGCGCCATTCCGCCATTCCTACTATCACGCCGTGGATGGGTTACCGCGCCGTGGACGACTTGGCGCGCGGTGGATGGCGCTGCGTCGTGGAAGGCTCATTACCCAGTGGATGCCTCACCCGCGCAGCGGAAGGACGAACGCACAATGAATGCGGTATCACGTGATTGCGCGGTGGGCGCGCCGCCGCAGGGTGCCGCCTCATCACGCGGGACGGCTTCGAGCAGGTGGGCGTGGTTGGTTTTGCGGCGGGCGTGCCGCCCATCACGCGGGGCGGCTTCCGCCAGCCACATCCCAGGAACCGACCGGCTTATTTCATGTATTCCTCGAGGCATTGGCCGGATTCGTGCATGGCTTTCGCGGCGTCGGCGCCGACGTAGCGGTAGTGCCATGCCTCGTACGCGTTGCCGGTGAAATCCGTCTTGCCGTCCGGATAGCGCAGGATGAAGCCGTACCGCCATGCGTTGGACGCCAGCCAGTCGTACACCCGCTGATTGGCGTCCGCATCGGACGCGCCAGCCGCATTGACGTCGACGGCGAGGCCGATCTCGTGCTCGCTGGTGCCCGGGATCGCCACCCACTGCGAGGCTTTGTCCTCGGCCTCCTGCTTGGACATGCCCTCGTTGCGGTAGACGATCACCTTGTCGTTCATCAGCTGCTGCTGTTCGGCGCGCGTGCGGTATCCCGCGCTCACCTCCGGATCGAGGCCGTCCGCGCGCATCGCGTCGAACATGCGCTGCAGATCGGGGTAGATGCGCGAATCCACGCGCTGGCCGTTGCCCAGTTCGGTCAATTCGGGAGCCGGATAATCGTCGGGAATGCGGTTCCAGCGGTTCACGATGATCAGGTTCCACCGGTCCGCGGCGTAGGAGGCCTGCGGGGTTCCCGGCGCGAACGGCCCCCAGCCGGCGAAGCGCCCGAGCAGCGCTTTGGCAAGGCGCTTGCGGCGCACTGATTGGAAACTGCGGGTCCCGCCGTGGCTCCCGGCGGAGGCTCCGTCCCCGGCGACGGTGCCGCGGGCTTCGCGGGAACCACGCACGGCCCCCATGGATCGGCGTGCAGCCTCGGAAGGGGCATGCGGAGCCGAATCGGAAGCCGGCGGCCGCATGGCGGCCGTGCGGACGCATGGCGTGGTGACGGGGATCGAATCGCTGGTGATGACGCGTGCCATGGTCGCTCCTTTTCCTCTGCTGGCTTCAGCATAGAAAGGAACGGTCGGCTGCGCCCTCGGTCACGGGAATGATTGGACCCTGACCATACCCTGATTATTCCCTGATCCCATCCGCCACGCGGATGAGATCAGAGGCGTCTAGTGGGTCTCCCCCATGATGTCGTCGTGATCGACCTCGACGCTGACTGCGGCCTCGATGGCGGCCTCGATGCCCCGGGCCATTGTCGCTATCTCCATGGTCGGAGTGCCGTTCGCCTTGCCCACGCCCTGCGCGGTGGCGTACGGCACGTGGATGAACCCGCCCTTGACGCCGGGGAACTTGCGGTCGAGCAGATAGAGCACGTGGTACATGATGCTGTTGCACACGTAGGTGCCGGCCGTGTACGACATGAACGCGGGAATGCCGTGGTCGTTGATGTTCTTGACCATCGCCTTGACCGGCAGCGTGGCGAAGTACGCGGTGTCACCGTCCTCGCGCAGGGGCGTGTCGAACGGCTGTTCGCCGTCGTTGTCGGGGATGCGCGCCTCGGCGAGGTTGATCGCGACCTTCTCGACGGTCAGGGCCGAACGCCCGCCGGCCTGCCCGATGCACAGCACGTAGTCGGGCCTCTCGCGCGCGATCGCCTCTTCGACCACCTGTGCACTGCGCGTGAACACGGTCGGGATCTCCAGCTTGACCACCTGCGCCCCGGCGATCTCGTCGGGCAGCAGCTTGACCGCCTCGAATGCGGGGTTGACCGGCTCTCCGCCGAACGGGTCGAATCCGGTGACCAGAATCTTGTGGCTCATGGCACACTCCTTCGTTGTTGTTGGTTTGGTATGAACGGGCGCGCGGCGGCGACCGGAAGGCCGCCCTCCGCGCGCCGGACGCGCCGAGACGGGTTTCGGAACGGGCTACCGGGCGATCAGCATGTAGACGATCTGCACGACGATCATCACCAGCGCCGGCAGCACCTGCTTCTTGATCACGCCCATGCGGTCCTTCATGTCGAGCATCGCGACGGGCACGATGTTGAAGTTGGCCGCCATCGGCGTGCACAGCGTGCCGCAGTAGCCGCAGGTCAGCGCCAGGATGCCGATCACGGCCGGGTCGGCGCCGTACGCGAGCACGAACGGCGCGCCGATGCCCACGGTCATCACGGTGATCGCGGCGAAGGCGTTGCCCATGATCATCGTGAACAGCATCATGCCGACGCCGAACACAATGATGCCGACCGTGACGTTGCCCTTGGGGATGATGCCGCCGACCAGTTCGGCGATCACGTCGCCGACGCCCGCGGCGGTGAAGATCGCGCCGAGGCTGGCCAGCAGCATCGGCAGCATGCACAGCGCACCCATCGACGAGAGCAGCCGCTCCGAATCGTTGAGGAAGACGGTCGGCTTGTTGTCGCGCGAGAAGGCGTACAGGATCACGGCGGCGATCATCACGCCGATGCAGCAGCCGGTCAGGGCGCTGACGCTCGGGATCAGCGCGCCGATGATCGCGAACACGCCGAGGCACAGGGCCGGAACGAAGATGCGCATGCCGATGCGCTTGAAGTTCGCGGCCACCTCCGATTCGCTCGGCGCGCCGGCGTCGGAGGCTGCGCCCTTGCGTACCTGTCGGAAGATCGCGGGGATGACCATGACGATGATGAGCACGCCGTCGGCGACGGCGGGAATCCACCGGCCGAACGCGATGACGACGCCGAGCGCGGTCCAGAACACGAAGGTGCCGTAGCGGGCCTTGTTGGTCTTGTCGAGCAGGTTGCGCACGCCCGCGTACACGGACATGAATCCCATGAAGATGTAGAAGACCTCGAGGATCTTCGTGCCGATGGTAACGGTCGGGTCCATGAAGAACGACATGTCACGCCTCCTTGCCGTTGCCGGCCGTCGCGGCGGCCGCGCCGTAGTACTTCTTGCGCAGGCGCGCGTCCTTGACCATGTAGTAGGCGGCGGTGACCGCCACGGCGATCACCGCGACCGGGACCTCGATGGCGGCCATGCGCAGCAGCTCGACGTCGTAGCCGAGCGGCTTCAGGGTGGACTGCACGAGCAGCGCGCCGGCGGTGCCCACGAACAGCACCTGGCCGAAGAACCACGCCACGTTCTCCATGCCGGAGGCCATGCCCTTGAGCTCCTCCACGTACTCGTCGTTCGGCTTGTGCCCGGAGGCCTCGATGGCGCCGACCGCCATCGGCATGATGACGGGGCGCACGAATCCGGCGACGCCGCCGAAGCTCACGTTGAACGCGGCGAACACGAGACGCATCACGCCGTAGAGGGCGATCACCATGCCGGGCGTGGCGTTCCTCACCTTGCCGATGAGCTGCGCGGCGGCGGTTTTCAGGCCGTTGCGCTCCAGGGTGCCGGTGACCAGCAGCACGATGATGAAGATCGCCATGCTCCGGTTCGAGACGAACGAGGTGCCCAGCGTGGTGAGGAAGCCGTCGGCGCCGATGCCGCCGACGAGCGCGGTCACCACGGCCGCCACGATGATGATCAGGATCGCGTCGAGCTTGAGGGCGAAGCCCACTATCACGATCACGATTCCCAAAAGCACGAGATAATTCGGGTCCATGCGGGAATTCCTTCCTAGTACTGCACACGCATGCACACGCGTCAAGCCGCGACATTGTGCCGGAAGCGTGTATGGATATAGACAGTGTACGACCAAAACGTTTCGGATCGGGAGATGTTGCGGAAAAATCCCGCGCCGTGCGGCCCCGCGGGCGCATCGGCAGGGCGTTCGCTATGATGGTCGGTTGGACTTTTACGCACTGCTGACAGGCATCGATTACAGGCAAGTAGGTTGATTCATGGCTATTGAGGCGCAGGGACTCGAGATTCAGATCGGAGCGCGCACGCTGCTGCATCCGACGGACTTTCATGTGGCCAAGGGCGACAAGATCGGTCTGGTCGGCCGCAACGGCGCCGGCAAGACGACGCTGACCCGCGTGATCACCGGCGACATGCTGCCGACCTCCGGCAAGGTGCGCGTCTCGGGCAAGCTCGGCTATCTGCCGCAGGACACGCACGCCGCCGATCAGGAGCAGACCGCGCTCGACCGCATGATGAGCGCCCGCGACATCGCCGCGATCATCAGCCGCATGCGCAAGTGCGAGAAGGAGATGACCGATCCCGATCCGGACGTGATGACGCGCGCGATGAACCGCTACGACAAGATCATGCAGGATTTCGACAAGGCCGGCGGATACGCGGCGCAGTCCGAGGCGATCGCGATGGCCGACAGCCTCGGACTGCCGCAGGACGTGATGAACCGCCCGCTCGGCACGCTTTCGGGCGGCCAGCGCCGGCGCATCGAACTGGCGCGCATCCTGTTCTCCGACGCGGACACGCTGATCCTCGACGAGCCGACCAACCACTTGGACGCCGATTCGATCGAGTGGCTGCGCGGCTTCCTCAAGAAGTTCGAGGGCGGGTTCCTGGTCATCTCGCACTCGACCGAGCTGCTCGACGAGACGGTGAACAAGGTGTGGCACTTGGACGCCCAGCTGGGCCAGATCGACATGTACTCGCTCGGCTGGAAGGCGTACCTGCACCAGCGCGTGGTCGACGAGGAGCGCCGCCGCCGCGAGCGCGAGGTCGCCGAGAAGAAGGCCGAACGGCTCATGAAGCAGGGCATCCGCCTGCATGCCAAGGCCACCAAGGCCGTGGCCGCGCAGAACATGATGCGCCGCGCCGAGCGCCTGCTGTCCGAAACGAGCGAGGCGCAGAAGGCCGAGAAGGTGGCGGACATCCGCTTCCCCGAGCCGGCGCCCTGCGGGCGCACGCCGATCATGGCCAAGGAGATCTCGAAGGCGTACGGCTCGAACATCGTGTTCGCCGGCGTGAATCTGGCGGTCGACAAGGGCTCGCGCGTGGTGATCCTCGGCTACAACGGCGCCGGCAAGACCACGACGCTGCGCCTGCTCGCGCACATCGAGGAGCCGGACACCGGCTCGGTCGACTACGGCCACGGCTGCAAGATCGGCTACTTCGCGCAGGAGCACGACACGCTGGATCTCGACGCCACCGTGCTGGAGAACCTGCAGCACGTCGCGCCCGAGCTCGACAACACGCAGGCGCGCTCCATCCTCGGATCGTTCCTGTTCTCGGGCGACGACGCAATGAAGCCGGCCAAGGTGCTCTCCGGCGGCGAGAAGACCCGCCTGGCCCTGGCCACGCTGGTGACCTCGCGCGCCAACGTGCTGCTGCTCGACGAGCCGACCAACAACCTCGACCCGGCCTCGCGCGAGGAGATCCTCAAGGCCATCGCCAAGTACGAGGGCGCGATCGTGCTCGTCACCCACGACGAGGGCGCCGTGCAGGCCCTGAACCCGGAGCGCGTGCTGCTCATGCCCGACGGCGACGAGGACCTGTGGAACGACTCGTATCTGGATCTCGTCGCCGAGGAGTAGGGGCGGCGCGGGCCGGCCGCATACTGTTATACAGTAAAGCGATACAGTATCGCGACTGTTATGTTCGAATATGAAACAGTCCTCCGGAACCCTTGCATATCAAGGGTTCCGGAGGACTTGCCATATCCGTGCCCCACGCGGACGGCGGCTTGGCCGGCTTAGCCCTTGACCGCGCCGGCGGTGACCCCCTCGACGATGAACCGCTGCAGGAACAGGTACATGATGAGGATCGGCAGCATGGCCAGCAGCAGCGCCGCCATGATCAGGCCGATGTCGTTGGAGTACGTGCCGTAGAAGATCTGCGTGGCGATCGGGATGGTGTACAGCTCGCGCTTGCCGAGCACTAGGGAGGGCAGCAGATAGTCGTTCCAGAAGGCCATCGCGTCGATGATCGTGATGGTGGCGATCGTCGGCTTGAGCAGGGGGAACACGATGGTCCAGAAGGTGCGCCATGTGCTGCAGCCGTCCATGCCGGCGGCCTCCTCGAGCTCGATCGGCACGTTGGTCTTGATCGCGCCGTGGAACATGAACGTGGCCAGCGAGACGGAGAAGCCAACATGCATGAGGATCAGCGTCACCCTGTGGTTCAGCACGCCGAACATGCCGCCGTACACGGAGACCAGCGGGACCATGAGCACCTGGAACGGGATGACCATCGAGGCCACCATCGCGGCGAAGAAGATGGAGCACGCCTTCCACGCGGGGTTGCGGACGATCACGTACGCGGCCATCGCCGACACCAGCACCGTGAGCACCGTGGCGCAGACGGTGATGACCGCCGAGTTGGCGAACACCGTCCAGAAGTTCATCTTCTCCATGGCGTCCGGGAAGTTGTCCAGGGTGAAGCCCCGCTTGCCGATCAGGGCGAGCGGCGCGGTGTTGATGTCGGCCTTCTTCTTGAAGACGTTGATGACCACCAGCAGGAACGGCAGGATGAACGCCAGCAGCGCCGCCGACAGCAGGGCGAACACGATGGCGTGGATGGCCCTTGTCCGGATGTTGTTCTGGCTTGTCATCACGCCTCCACCTCGCCCTTCTTGCCGATGTACACCTGCAGCACGCCGATGACGGCGCAGATGACGAACAGGATCAGGGCCTCCGCCTGCCCGATGCCGTAGTTCTTGTAGACGAACGCCTGATTGTAGACGTGCATCGCGGCGAGCACCGACTGGTTGAACGGCTCGCCCTTGGTCAGGGAGAGGTTCAGGTCGTAGACCATGAAGCACCGCGTGGTGCTCAGGAAGATGCACTGCACGAAGGACGAGCGCATGAGCGGGACGATGACGTGCCACATGGCCTTGGTGGAGTTGCACCCGTCGATCATGGCCGCCTCCTTGAGGCTCTGGTCGACGCTCATGAAGCCGGCCACGTAGATCAGCATCATGTATCCCGCGTACTGCCAGACCGAAACGAGGATCAGGGCGAACATCGCCCCGCCCGGGCTGCCGAGCAGCGAGTCCGGCTTGGACCCCGCGAACGCTTCGCCGATGGCGACGAAGGCGCGGTTGAAGACGAACTTCCATATGTAGCCGAGGACGATGCCGCCGATCAGATTCGGGATGAAGAATCCGGCGCGGAAGAAGTTCTGCCCCTTGATGCCGCTGGTCACCGCGTAGGCGAGGAGGAAGGCGACGCTGTTGACCAGTACCACGGCGATGACCGAGTAGACGACGGTCCGCCCCAGCGCGGACCAGTACATGGCGTCGGCGAAGGCCTGCCGGTAATTGGACAGCCCGACGAACGGCTTGGAGTTCGAGACGCCGTCCCAGCTGGTGAAGGTCAGATAGATGCCGTAGATGAACGGCAGCACGACGACGGCGCAGAACAGGATGCCCGCTGGACCCGCGAATATCAGGAACTGCCCCAACTTGTACGAAAACCTACTGTGTTTCATTACAATTCCATTCATGAATCGGGCCGCGGGGCTCGCCCCAACGCCGAGCGCCACGACCCGATTGCGATCGATTACATGTGCCGGCCGGTGCCGGCCGGCGTCAGCCAACCGGCCGGCGCTGGCCACACCGGACAGCCGGTCAGGAGACGTAGCCCGAGAGCTTGGCGGTCTTCCAGTACGCGGTGATCGCGTCGGCGAAGCCGTCGCGGTCCTGCTCGCCGGCGAGGTACTTCTGGAAGCTCGCGCCCAGCACGGAATAGTGGTCGTCCGGCAGGTAGTTGTAGTTCGGGTACATCATGCCGGAGTCGGCGAACTTCTTGACCGACTTGCCCAGCGGATCGGAGACCTCGAGGGTGTTGGTCTTGAACGGCGAGACCATGGAGCAGTCGTTGACCACGAAGGACTGGCCCTCCTTGTCATTGGCCAGCCAGTTCAGGAAGTCCTTGGCCGCGGCGCGCTGCGCGTCGGTGGTCTTGGACGAGGAATCGATGAACAGGTACTTGGACCCGCCGCCGACGATCTTCTCGTTGGAGCCGTCGTCCATGTTCTGCGGGACCGGCATGATGCCCATGTTCTTGGAATAGTCGTACTGGTTGAGCACGGACCAGTCCCAGTTGCCTCCGAACATGAAGGCGATCTCCCCTTCGGCCAGCTTCTGCTCGGTCACCTCGCGCTCGGCAGAGACGGCGGAGGACTTGGCGTAGTTATTCTCCTTGAGCACGTCGAACGTGTCCATCAGGGAGTTCCACTTGCGGTTGCCCTTCAGGTCGGCGTTGCCGGCGAGCAGCGCGTCGATGAAGGCCTGCACGTCGCCCTGCTCCTCGTAGGCCTGCGACAGGTAGTGCGCGCCCAGCGACCAGTCCTCCTTCATGACGCCGGTCGGCGACTTCATGCCGCCGGCCTTGAGTTCCCCGATGAGCTTCTTGAAGTCGTCCAGGGTCCGGTAGTTCCCCGGATCAAAGTCCTTGCCGGTGGCCTTCTTGATGGCATCGGCATTGTAGATCAGGCCCCTGGCCTCGACGGAGACCGGGAAGCCGTAGGTCTTGCCGTCGATGGCGATGGCGTAGTCGGTGTCCTTGACCCAGGCCTCGCCGGACAGGTCCACGGCATGCTCGGCGGCGAGGGCGTAGACGTCCTTCGCGTCGACCATGGAGATGGTGTACGGCTCCTTGGAGGCGTACTTGGTGGCAAGGTGCGCCGCCACGGTGTCGTTGGAGTAGTAGACCTCGACGTTGACGCCCTTCTCCTTGGAGTATTTCTTGGCCATGGCCTCCATCTGGTCCTCGATCTCGACCTTGGAGTTGAAGATGGTGATCTTGGTGGCGTCGCTCGAAGCCGTGCCGCCGCACGCGGACAGCATGCCGAGCGACATGACGGCGGCGGTCGCCGCCGCGCCGATTTTCATCCATGAGGAATGTGCCATTGTATTTTCCTTTCTCCGCCACCGTCACGGCAGCTTTGCGCGCGAAGGTGGCATTGGCAATTGCATGCGAGCGCACGAGTCCCAACTTGTCTCATGCGTTTTTTGAATTTCTCCCTTTTCACCTCGAATCGAACCGGTTCGAGGCATCCCCATGCTTCAAGTTATCATCACCGGACCGGTTCGTCAAATCTTTTACGTTCGGCGTGTCGAATCGGTTCGACACATTGCATCATGCTGATCAGCGACTATACAAGCCTGATATTCCGCCGATACGGGGCCGACGGGCACAATTCTCCCGGCACGAAGGCGATTCCGCCGGCTACTTCCCGCGTACGGGCCGGTACCGGGCGTCGACGTCGCCGTCAAGGCGGCGGAAAACCGGATCATAGATCCACGCGCAGCAGTATTCGGGAAGAGCGATGCCCAGAATGACCAAAAACGGGACCGCTTGGATGAAATACATCAGATACGCCGCCGCGAACGCGGCGAGAACCGCCAGCATGCACAGCGTACGGGGGAAACAGCCGACGGCCAGCGACGCCGCGTTCCTCACATGGCCGGCGATCGTGTTCTCGTAGCGTGACAGCATCGGGAAATACCATTGCGCGAGCGCGGCCAGCGCGGTGCCCACGATTGCGAGGAACGCCAGCATCGGCAGCCTCAGATGCCCCGGCAGGCTCGGCGACGCCCACGCATCCACCGCCATTATGGCGCCTGCCAGCAGGAATCCAAGCCAGGACAGCGTCGCCTGCCTGAAATCGCGCCTGAACCGCGTGAGGAAGTCACGCGCGACATAGGTCTCCTCATGCCGGACCATGCGCCACAGGACGGCGTGCATCGCCGTGAGCGAGGACCCCGCAGTGATCACCGGCAGGCAGCACAGCAGCGTGAGCAGATTGAGCAGGATCAGATCGCCGACGACGCCCATGAACCGGAAAAAGAGATTGTTCTGATCAAAGAACCTGGACATATTGGACATAGGTCAATCCTTGACGACATGGATTGGCGCGGAGCGCATGTGGCGGAGGGCCGGCGCGACCGGCCCGCGCGACGGCGGCATCCACGACGTCAGTCGGACTGGGATGCCGCCGTAGCGCGCCACGCGCCGGCGACGACCGGTTCCGGGCGGTCAGCCGATCACGGCATCGAGCTCGTTGACGGCGCGCAGCGCGGCCGCCACGTCCGCCGGAGTGACCGCGAAGGGCATGTTGCCCATGGTGTCTTCGGGAGCGCACGCCAGCTCGCCGACGCGCAGCAGGTCCTCGTCGGTGGCGTCCGCCACGCCGATGCCGGCCAGGGTGGTGGGCAGTCCGACCGCACGGAAGAACCCATACGCCTCCTCCAGATCGGCCACGGGACGGTCCTCGAGCACCAGCTGCGTGAGCGTGCCGTAGGCGACCTTCTCGCCATGCAGGTAACGGTGCGTGCCCTCGAGCGCGGTCAGTCCGTTGTGCACGGCGTGGGCCGCGGCCAGCCCGCTGGATTCGAAGCCGATGCCGCTCAGCAGCGTGTTCGCTTCGACGATCTGCTCGACGGCGGGCGTGCGCAGGCCCTTGCGGACGGCGGCCAGCGCCTTGACGCCGTCCGCGACGAGGATGTCATGGCACAGTCGAGCCATGGCTTCGGCCGCATTGGTGGCGTGGCCCCCGGTCATGGTGACGGCGTTGGATTTGACGCAGGCGGCCGCCTCGAACCAGGTGGCGTACGCGTCGCCCAGTCCGGCGACGAGGAATCGCGCCGGGGCCTTGGCGATCAGGTCCGTGTCCATGACGACCTTGTTCGGATTCGCGGGCAACGGCAGATACTTGTCGAACTGCCCGTCGTCGGTGTACAGCACGGACAGTCTGGAGCACGGCGCGTCGGACGACGCCGCGGTCGGCGCGATGATCACCGGCAGCCCGGCGAAATGGGCGACCGCCTTGGCGGTGTCGAGCGTCTTGCCGCCGCCGATGCCGATGACCGCGTCGTTGCCGGACAGCAGGGCCTGATGGCGGTTCACCTCGTTCGTCGAGCATTCGCCGCCGAACATCTCATAGCGGTACGCGGTGTCCGACTCGTCGAAGCCGGAGACGATCCGGTCACGGTACATCCGGTCGATGAACGGGTCGACGATCAGGTACGCGCCGGCGGAGCCCAGCTCCCCGTATTCGCGGGCAAGGGACGACAGCGCGCCTTCCTCCTGGATGTAGCTTCCGGGAGAGCACAGTACTTTTCTCATGGGATACCTCCTCGTATCGATGATCCACTGATGGCCTGGATGCCGGCCCACGGATGGCCGGCCCCCACCGGCCACGGGTCTCGACTCCAAGTCTACAGCCAAGCGGGCGGATCCCACAGCCCCCGAAACCCGCCGATTACGGTGGGGCGAGCATCACCCGTTCTGCACCCACAACCCGCTGCGGTAACGACTTTCACGAGATTCGTTGATTATCCCCCGGTTTCGCCGCTCTTGTCGGTCATTGCGTCCCGGCTGTGTCCGCGCCTTCGGGATTGCTCTCGCGGTTCTCCCGCGCATCGGAATCGCCGTGCGACACCCAAGCGATATGCCGTTCATTCCGGGATGCGCTCGCGTGGCCTATCATCAAAGTTGTTCACGGGACTCCCATGCGAGTCGCGCGACGTTCCGCCAGTGCTGGTGGTTGGGGCTGGCGGAGTTTATGAAAGGAAGTAATCATGCGCGGTAATGCGTTGAAAATGCTGGCGGGGATCGCCGTGCTATCCATGGGATTGTCGGGCTGTGGGGCCGGTGGCCAGTCATCGGCTCCGAAGGACGACATCATCACTTTCGGCATCAGCGAGCCGTCGAACCCGCTGGTGCCGGGCAATACGAACGAGAGAAGCGGGTCGCTGGTCGTAGGCATGCTGTTCTCGGGGCTGGTCGCCACCAAGCCCGACGGGTCGCTGGTCGACGAGGCGGCCGAATCGGTCAAGGCGAACGAGGACAGCAGCCGGTTCGACGTCACGCTGAAAAGCGGCGGAAAGTTCACCGACGGCACGCCGGTGACTTCCGAGAGCTTCACCAAGGCGTGGAGCTACACCGCGAATGCGAAGAACGGCCAGCTGAATTCCAGCTTCCTGTCTCTGATCCAAGGATACGACGATCTGCAAAAAGATGGTTTGAAAGGCGACGAACAGCTGTCCGGGCTGAAGGTCGAGGACGATACGCATTTCTCGATTTCGCTCAACAAGCCCTGCTCGATCTTCCCGACCATGCTCGCGTACGGCGGCCTTGCCCCGCTGCCCGAAAGCTTCTACAAGGACCCCAAGGCCTTCGGGGAAAAGCCCGTGGGCAACGGTCCGTACAAGTTCAAGGCGTGGAAGCACGGGGAGAGCATCGAAGTGGTGCCCAACCCGGATTACACCGGATACTACAAGCCGAAGAACGACGGACTGACCTATAAGGTGTACACGGATCCGAAATCCGAATATGCCGACGTGCAGGCCGGGAACCTTGACGTGACCGGCGACGTGCCCGCCACCGCGTTGAGGAACCTCATGTCCGACAAGAGGCTGACCGGATACAGCGAATCGGGTCCCCGCCGCCTGGCATTGGGCATTCCGATGGACTTGGCGCATTTCTCCGGCAAGGAGGGAACGCTGCGCCGCAGGGCCATCTCGTTGGCGTTGGACCGCGATGCCATCTGCACCAAAATCATGAACGGCATGGCCGAGCCGGCAAAGGACTTCTCCTCGAAGGTGATCGATGGCTATTCGGATTCGCTGAAGGGCAACGACGTGCTCTCCCACGACGAGACCAAGGCGAAGGAGCTGTGGGCTCAGGCCGACGCGATCTCCCCGTTCGAAGGCCAGTTCGTGCTGTCCTATAGCGCCGACGACACCAACAAGGACGCCGACCAGGCCATCGCCAACGAGCTGAAGAACGCCCTAGGCATCGACGTGAAGCTCAACGTGTTCGCCACGAAGCAGGAGTACAAGAGCGCACTGAGCGACGGCAAGCTCAACACCGCATATAACGACTATTGGGGTCCCGATTATCCGGCGCTCGAGAACTATCTCGCCCCGGTCTATTCGACGTCCGCATACCAGAGCGGATCCAACCGAGACAAGTATTTCAACCCCGAGTTCGACGCGCTTCTGGACAAGGCCGCGTCGGCCGCATCCATCGACGAGGCGAACAAGACCTACCAGCAGGCCGAAGAGATTCTGCTGCGCGACCTGCCATCCATCCCGATCTACAACTACAACACGGTCGGAGCCGCCGCCAAGGGGCTCAAAGGCGTGCAGTTCAATTGGGGCGGCGATCCCGTGCTCGCGTTCATCACCAAAAAATAGCGAGTTCGCCGCCGAACGGTAACGGCCACGGCGCACTTGCATCGAGAAAGCTCTGTTAGGCCAACTTTGTCGCGCTCCCGCTGGCGGGAGCTGGCTCGCGAAGCGAGACTGAGGGTGGTTTGCACGGCACCGCCGACCCCAGCTAGATTTTCGCCGACAGCCCCGCCAGCGGGAGCGGAATACGCCGAATATGGTCTAACAGAGCCACATATAAAAACCGCATCATTCCGCGAGACTCGCCGTAGTACCGTTTGCGACTTGCAATTTTCTTCACATCTGGTAAGTTATCTACTCGGTGCTTTTGAGCACCGTTCGGGCCGTAGCGCAGTTTGGTAGCGCACTTGACTGGGGGTCAAGGGGTCGCGGGTTCAAATCCCGCCGGCCCGACTAGCGAGGGAGATTCGTTGAAATTCCAACGTTTCTCCCTTTTTCATGCCCAAAAAATGTATATACGCCAACCCAAAAACGTGTTCGACGGCATACGCAACCCCTCTCCGCCCAGCATCCAAGGCGCCGAAACGAACGCACAGCATCGATCATCCGACGTCATAGCGAGTATGCGTAAACACGCCCCATTGCAGTCGCACTTCCCGAAGAAGCTGCAGACAACCCGCATAACACGCATATCGAACATTTGTTCACATGCTTGCGTATGCTGGTAGCCATACTTATCCGCACCGCACGGCAAAGGAGCCACATGGACCGCACCGACCTGCTCGCCTGCACGCTGGTCCGCCAGCATGTGACCGACCGCGCGCCGAAACGCACGGTCGTGTCCGATCTGTGCGGCCTGCAGGCACAGTTCGCGCAGGCTCCATGCGACGCATTGCGCATCAGAGCGAATGATTTCACGCCCGATACGTGGAATGACGGGTTGGTGAAGATATGGTCGCATCGCGGCACCATGCATGTGGTACGCGCCGATGAACTGGGCCTGTATCTGTCGGCGAGGGATATCCGCGGCCCTTGGGTCGAGACGGGCTGGGGCATCTCCCCCGCGGATTCGGCGCGCTGGTCGGCGTTCATCCGCGAACAGGTCGCCTCCGGTATCGACGGGAGGGACGGGCTTAAACAGGCGTGCCGCAGCGCCGGCATGGACGACGATCTGCTGACGCGCATATTCCATGGCTGGGGCGGGCTGCTCAAGGAAATGTGCAATCGCGGTCTGATCGCATACCAACCCGGTACGGAGAAACGGTTCATGCTGCCTCCGCCCGTCACATGGATGGACCGCGACGAGGCCCGCACGCTGCTCGCGTTGCGTTATTTCCAGCACTATGGTCCGGCGACGGCAGGCGACTGCGCGGCGTTCCTCGGGTATCGCGTGGCGGAGGTGCGCGAACTGATCCGCCGGATACGGCCGCAGCTGGCCGAAACCCTCGTCAACGGCACGTCATACCTGTATGCCGGCGAACTGGACGACGCGGGAACACACGTACCGGCCTGCGTGTTTCTAGCGGGATTCGACCAGTTGGTGCTGGGATATCGCGACCGGTCACGGATCATCGACGATCGGGATCTCAAGCTCGTCACCAATATCGCCGGCATCGTTTTCCCGATCGTGCTGTATCGCGGCCGCGCCCGCGCCCGATGGAAACGGACGGGGAGCACGGTCACGATCACGCCGTTCCGCGAGCCCTCCCCCACGGCGCAGCGCATCATCGAGGCGCGGGCCCGCCGTCTGTTCACCGGCGAGCGCATACGCGTGATGTTCGCACCGCCCTTGTGTCAATAAAGCGCGGCCGTCCCGACCCCGGCCTCGAACCGTATATACGGAAACGGGTCTTGCTTCGATCGGATATCCGATCGAAGCAAGACCCGCATGCAGGCCGGAACGCTCTCAGCGCAGTCGCGTTCCCTTGAGCGCGGATCTGACGGCGCACTTGGTGAGCGCGTACTGCGCGTACATGCTCAGCGCGATGGTCACGCCCATGATAGCCAGCGTGATGATGCCCGCGACGGCATCGTTCTTGCTGATCTTCTTCAGCGGGCAGCGGCCGAGTCCGCCGCATGCCGCGGACCCCGCGTTCGCCGCGCAGCACGATTCGTTCGCGTCGTCCATCGCATTCGTGTCGTCCACGGCGTTCGCGCCGTCCGCCACGTCGGTGCCATCGGTCAATGCTTCATCGCTCATGATCTTCCCCGATCCGTTTGATTGGTTGCGCCTCTCAAACACCAAGGCGTATGAATGAGACCATAGCAGAATAGGCTGGGAACGGCATGCCATGCGCCACACCTGTGTACAGACGGCGCGCGCAGCGTATCGACGGCATGGGCCGCGCCCGACCGGCGTGCGGTAACGTGGGTATGGAAACGGGAACGGGAGGCGTCTTATGCGCATCATTGAGCGGTATATGCATGGCAAGAATCCCGACCAGTCCCTCAACGAGGACGGACTGGTCGTCACCGACGGGTTCGCCGCGGTGGTGGATGGGGTGACCGGCAAAAGCGTCCGCAAGGCGTGGCATCCGAGCGGCGGGGTCATCGCCAAGGATTTGGCTGTGGATGTCATCTCCTCGCTGCCGCCCGACACCGCCATGAGGCAGGTGCAGCACGCGGTAGATCAACGGTTCCGGGATGCCTATCGCACGCACGAATACGGCTTCGCCTTCTTCGAGCGCGAGCCGCTGGAACGGCTGCAGGCCAATGCGGTGATGTACAGCGAGGCCCGGCACGAGGCGTGGCTGTTCGGCGACTGCCAGATCATGGTCAACGGAACGCCAACCCCCACCGTCAAGCGCGTGGATGAACTGCTCGGCGAGCTGCGCGCGTTCACGACGCTGGCATTGCGCGAACGGGACGGCAGCGCCGGCCGCACCGGCCATACGTCCGACGGCCACGGCGACGCGGCACGCATTCCCGCCAGCGCCCCGGACCAAGATCAGGCCCGCGAGATGATCCTGCCGTTCCTGCGTCTGCAATCGCAGTTCGCCAACAAGCGCGGCCCGTACGGCTACTTCGTGTTCGACGGGTTCACCGATCCGGACTATCCGATCCGTGTGGTGCGCGTCGATCCCGGCGACGAGGTGGTGCTCGCATCGGACGGCTATCCCCTGCTGCGGCCCACGCTCGAACGCTCGGAAGATGAGTTGCGGCGGCTGCGGCAAGAGGATCCCGCGCTCATCGGCGAATACCGGTCCACCAAGGGGTTTACGCCCGGTCTCGACTCATTCGACGACCGCACCTATCTACGATTCATCGCCTGACCGCGGGTTTTGGCATTCCGCCCGCACGGCCCATCCGCAACCTATCTACCGTACGCCGTCGTCGGCCGCCAGACGCAGCGTCATGATGGATTCGTCCGGCATGGCGCGGACCTCGACGAACCCCAGTCGCCGGTACAGCGCATGCGCCGGATTCGCGTGCTGCACGGACAACGACACCGACCGGAAACCCCGATCGCGCAGTTCCGCGAACAACGCCCGCAACAGACGACCGCCGATGCCACGGCCCCGGTATCCCGGATACAGGGCGACCGCCAGCTCGGGCGTTCCGTCATCGACGTACCCGTATCCGCGCATGAGGCGGCTCCATGCGGCGCCGACCACCGTGCCGTCGATCACGGCGGCCATGCCGCAATCCCCCGGCCGTCCGCCGAAACCCTCGATATACCGCCAGAGTTCCGGCTGCCGGATCACCGTACGAGGCAACCGTTTCCCCTCCTCGGGTTGGAATATCACCTCATACAGGAATTCAGGCAGCAGCGCGGCGGCACGGTCGTCCATGGGCCCGATCACGACGCGATCCGACGATTCAGCTTCATTGCTCATAGGCTCCAGTGTATGCGCCGCATGCGCCGGCTCGCCGCGATCCAGTCATGCTGAGGACCACGGCCTCTCGCCAAACCCGTATTCGGCACCAATCCGACGGTCCAAGAGCCATAAACGCGAGTTGTCGGTGCGCGAGCATCGCGAAACCATGATTCATAACGTTATACAGGCGGCAAACGAGGCAGAAAAAGGGCTTTCGCTACAACCCCGCGCACCGACAACTCGCATTCCCGCGACATTTCACGCGAACAATGGCCCCGTATGCCCCATATTGCATCCCATCAGGAGATTTTTCAAGCCCGTCGGCCGCAGCCCCGTCACCGGACCGGCCGCAGCCCCCCAGCCGTTCACCGATCCGAGGCCAACCGCGATTCCAACGCCGCCGCGGACCGATCCTCCTCGGCCATGGCACCGGCGTCAACGCCGCTCCCGGATCGGGCTGCCGCGATGACCTGCGCATCCCCGATGCCCAAGCTTGCGCCGGCCTGCAGGATCACCAGCTGCTGCTGCACACGATCCGCCTCGATAGCGGCGATCTGGCGCGAAAAGACGATGAACCACCCGAGGAAGAACATGCCGGCCAGCGCTTCCACATTGGTCAGCGTGTTGTACCCCATGAGCATGTTGATGCCGAACGCGGCGCACACCAGAATCGCCAGGTCGGACACGACGTACATCGCCTTGGACAGACGCGGAGCCAGCCATGGCAGGGCCAGCAGCAGCACCCCCATCACGATGGGCAGACCCTTCGCGCACACATTGTGCATGATGTAGTGCGGCGTGTAGCGGAACACGCCGATGCCGATGAAGGCGAGGCCGGACACGGTCAGCAGCGTCGAGAGAATGACGATGCGGACCCTGAAATGCGGGATCTCGTCATGCCTGGTCTCACGCCCAACGTCATGTTTCACCTCGGCGACGGCGCCCGGCCGACCGCCGGCCGCGCCCTGCCTGGCCGCCGAGGAGATCTCGGCGCCGCCCGCCTGCATCTGCCGGCGGCAGAGCCGTTGCAGGCGCTCGGTCGTGATCAGCTCGGACACGGCGAAGTAGCTGACGATGATGATGCAGGTGCCGGCGAGCATCAGCGTCGCGTTGAACATGTTCGCGGCGAAGGTGGTGCGGTCGCCCAGTTGGGAGAAGTTGTTGTGGTACCAGTTCGGATCGTCGGTGGTCAGGCCGGCGGTGCCCACGCCGGAAATGACGAACAGGGGCAGCAGCGAGGCGATGGTCTTCGCGTTCATGAGTTCGGCCTGCACGAAGGTGATATAGCCGACGACGCCGGCGAACCCGGCGCACACCGCCGGCAGGTATCCGCCGAACAGGTGCATGCCCATCAGCGAGTTGACCGCGTTGAGCATCGCGAACGAAGACAGGAATATCGTCGCCGCGTAGACGACGGACAACGCGACGATTTCGAAGATGCGGCGGATCGGCATCCACCAGCCGTGCTTGAGGGTGAGCGACCTGGAATTGCTCGCGTACCCGATGCAGAACGAGACGACGCCGCATGCGCAGATCACGCCGGCGCACACGCTCAGACGGCGCTGCGTGACCTGCCAGATGGCCGGGGCGAACTGAATGTACAGGCTCATGGCCGCGAACGCGATCATCGAGCAGAACAGGAACGAGATCAAGCCGAGCGTCTCGGCCCGCTGATGTCGTCCCATGCCAGCTCCTTCCATGCCACATCTTATTGTAGCGTGACCTGCTTTGCCCTCGCATGATTCCGACCCATTCCCCGCCGCGGCATAATCATGCGATTATGGTGTATTCGATGGATTCCCGGCACGGGTCGGAGCCGCACGGGGCGTGATGGCCGGCATGTCTCCGCTACGTCCACGCATACGCTACAATAATGGATTGTCGCTTCGGCGGCCTCGGGCTGTAGCGCAGCTTGGTAGCGCGTCTGCTTTGGGAGCAGAATGATACCAAACCAGCAAAGCTATGACCCTCGCTGAGGCTTACTGCCGCTTGGGTTTTTAGGTTTCGGCAAAAACTGAAAAATGGCATCCGTTAACAATGGTTAACAATGACCGCAGACCTCCGAGTTTGCGGATGCTTTAAGGGTTGATTCCGCGGGTGTCTGAAGGTGCAGAGTGTCCCACTCAGTGCGTATAATTGAAAAGTTATGCCTTAAGGCATGAAACGGGCTGTGGCGCAGTTTGGTAGCGCGCTTGCTTTGGGAGCAAGACGTCGCAGGTTCAAATCCTGTCAGCCCGACAATGAAAGCCCTACTCCCGCTTGGGATGTAGGGCTTCTTCTTTTTGATCTGGGGTCGTTCGTTAACACGATTCCAGTGTTAACGGATTGACCGAAGCCGTTGGTAGGGGGGTGCGGATGTTTTTTTGGACGGTCAGGCGGCCAGTCCAAGGTGTTTGCGGTATTGCACGGGGCTCATCCAGTCCAGTGACTTCTTGATCCTAGTCTCATTGTAGTGGGTCAGGTAGGCGGATAAGCGTTCGCGGAACTCCTCGTAGCCCACGCCGCTCCAGTCCCGCCCGTAGAAGAACTCGTTCTTGATCCTGCCGAAGAACCTCTCGGCGGCTGCGTTGTCCGGGCTGCATCCCTTGGCGCTCATCGACCGGATTAGCCCGTGCTCCTCGCAGATGCGAATCCATTCGTCCCGCCGGTAGTGGCAGCCGCGGTCGGAATGGATGATTGGATGTTCACCATCCCTGAGCGTGGCGACCGCGTCGAGGAGCATCCGGTTCGCCATGTCGGCGTTCGGGGAGCGCGACAAGGTCCAGGAGACGACCATGCCGTCGAAGCAGTCGACCACCGGGGAGAGCCAGCACTTGTACCCGTCCATGGTGAACTGGGTGACGTCCGTGACCCACAGCGCGTTCGGCGCGTCGGTGTGGAAGTCCCGCTCCACGAGGTTCGCCGGGCCTCGCCGATCTCCCCCCTCATAGGAGCTCCACCGCTTCGGGCGTTTCAGGTACACTGGCCGCAGTCCCTCCTCGCGCATGATCCGGCGCACTACCTTCTCCGAGACGACGAGCGGGTCCGTCTCGTCGAGGCGCAGCATGCGGTGGATGGTCCGGTAGCCCCACACGCGCCCGCCCTTCTCGAACAGGCTCGTGACGCGGGCCCGCAGCACGGCGTACCTGTCGCCCGCGGTGATCGCGCCGCGCTCGTAATAGTAGGTGCTGCGTTTCAGCCCCACGGCCTTCAGACAGGACGCCAGGCCGAATTCACCCCTGATCGCGTCGACGACCCGCGTCCTCTCCCTGTTCGTCAGCATGGACGGGTCGAGGCGCGGGTCGTCGGCTTTTAAAACATTGATCGTCTCCCGCATCACCGCGTTCTCCAACCTGAGGGCCTCCACCTGCCGGCGCAGCTCCTCCACGTCATCGCCGGCCGCGGACACCGGTCCGGCCGGTGCCGGCGCGTTTCTCCTATCCATCAGTCCCAGTATCCCCTCGCTCCGGTAGCGGCGCATCCACTGGTACACGCTCGTCGGCGTGCAACCCGCGTCGCGCGCCACGCGGGCGAGGGACTCGCCGCCGAGCGCGCGTCTGGCCGCGTTCGTCTTGCACTCCAGCGCATACGAACGCCTGCACTCGCCCGTGTAGCGCGGGTCCTCGCGAACCCATTTCACCACCGCGCCCTCGGACGGGTAGCCGAGCTCGGCGACGACCTTCCTGATGGTCATGCCCTCCGTGAAATACAGGTCAACGGCCCTGCGCCGATCCTCCATCGAAAACATGCGGACTCCAATCCGGACGCCAAAACGTCCAACTTTTCGCCCGCACCCCCTCCGATACCGCGGACCTAAGCTTCTACCATATCAGCGCATGGGAGGCCGTGGAGAAGACCGCCGCCAAGTTCAATCTGGAAATCACCGCCAGCTACCTCATGGATCCGGCCCACACGCACATCACCGACCGGGCCATCAACCTCGTCAAAGCACAAGGCGACCAGACCGGCATACCACGCCGCTTCGAGTACGGGCATGATCTCAAGGGCATCGTTCGCACCGTGGACGCCAGCCATGTGAAAACCAGACTCTATGGGTACGGCAAGGGACTGCCCACCTTGGACGAGGAAGGCAACGAGACCGGCGGCTACGGGCGGCGCATCGACTTTAAGGACATCAACAACGGCAAACCCTACGTCGAAGACCAGCAGGCCACCGCATTGTGGGGCGTGCCCGGCCCGGCCGTAAGCACGCTGGGAGCGAACCTCATCACGGGCGGCGGGTTCGAGAAGACCTACGGCGCGGGATGGCTGCTCTCACCGTCCACGGCATTCCTCGACGCGCTCGTCAAGAAGAACGGCGACATCACCCCCTGCGAGGGGAAGGTCATGCTGCGCATGGGCACCGACACCGACACATGCGCCACGTCCGCGATCTGCGACCCCACCAAAGTCAAAGGCGGCCGGGAATACCAGCTGACCATGTGGACCCACGGGGCGGCAAGCGCGACCGTGAGCCTGAAGGTCTCGCAGAACGTGACCGTGTACCCGACCTCCGACATCGTGCTCACGCCGCCCGCGAACACAGGCCGGTGGACGAAGACCACGCGCCGGTTCACCACCCACGCCAAGTGCGACTCGATCCGTATCCAGGTCGAGAAGCCCACCGGCGTCATGTATGTGGACGACATCAGCCTCATGGAAGTCGCCACCACGAGTATCCACCCGGCCGAGGGCATCTACGAGAACGGCGACTGCGAGGACAAGGCCCAGCTGCTCGCCGAAACCAAAGCCGAGCTGAAGCGACGCAGCACACCCACCATCAGCTACGAGGCCGACGTGCTCACCCTCGCAAGATCCGGCATGAACACGCAAGGCGTGGCATTGGGAGACCGCGTGCTGCTCGTGGACACCACCTTCACACCCGACCTGCGGCTCTCCGGGCGCGTGCTGCAACTGGAGGAAAACCTGCTCGACCCGGCGTTGACGGTCATTACGATCGGCAACATCATCGAACGGTTCACCACGTCTAGCCGCAACGTGCAACAACGTCTCGACCGCGTGATCGCCGACACCGGCGCATGGCAGTCCACCAGCCAACAAGTGGCCCAGAACGCCTCCAAATGGGATCAGGTCGCCCAAACCGTCGTGGACAACACCAACCGATGGAACGACGCCACGAACACCGTCGAAACCAACGCATCCCGATGGGAGGCGACCACGAACACCGTCAACGGGAACACCGACAGCTGGAACAACGCGGCGACAATCCTGGCAGCCAAACAGGATGCGTGGGACCATGCGAGCGAAACCCTCGACGCACGGCGACCCGACTGGGATGCCGCCACGGCGAGCGTGGCGGAGAGATCACGCGCATGGGACGACGCGGCCGCCATCGCCGCCAGCCACGCGCAGGCAATCAGCCAATCCACCACGGGCGGCGTCACCATCCACCACGACCAGCTCGCCATCACCTTAGGCGAGACGATCGGCCTGACCGACGAAACCGGCACCACATGGACGTTCACCAACGGCGCGTTCGTCAAACAGGAAACCACCGAGTAAAGAAACAGCATTGGAAATCGAGAAATACCGCACCATCGAAACCACGCTCGACCTCGCCAACGACTACACGCCACCCATCAGGCTGAACGCCGGAGACATCGACGGACGCATCCTCAAGTTCCACATCACCGACGGCGGCAACGACGTGGACGACCTCAACGGGCTGAAGGCGAACCTGACATGGAACCGCGACCCCACGGATCCGGCCAGCGGCGGCGGATACACCAGCATGACCAAGACCAGCGGCACCGACAACCCCACCGGCGTCCACCAAGTCAGTTTCACTACACCGGTGCCGCGCGCCCTGCTCCTGCAAGCCGGGGAACGAACCGTGGCGGGCATCGACATCGAGGACGCCGACGGCAACGTCATCACCAGCCGAAACATCCCCGTGCTCATCGACCCCGCCCGCCTCAACCCCAAGGCAGGAGAACTCGCCGACCCCCTGAAAGACCTGCACGACACCATCGACCAGGCACAGGAACTAATCGACACCGCAAGCATCGACCTCGGCACCGTCACCACCCTCAACCCCAACAGGAAAGCCACCGGCGCGCTCACCGGCAGCGGATGGAAACGCAAACTTAACCTCTCCCTCCCACGCGGCAGCACCATCAGCAGCATGACCGCCGCCGCCCTCGACACCGGCACGCCCACCGTCACCACCGGCACGGATACGAACGGCGACATCACCGTCGCACTGGGACTGCCACGCGGCAAACAGGGAGAGAAAGGCGACAAAGGCGACCCCGGAGACGCGGGCGGCATCGCCACGGCAGACAAGCCGGGCATCGTCATGCCGGGATCGGATTTCGGGATATTCTCCGACGGCACCCTGTACCTGAAGGACAACGGACGCCTCTATTCCCAGTACGAACTGTTCGACTACCCATTCAACGTGGCCTGCACCGTCGTGTATTCCGGCATGGGCGTGTACAGTCACGCGCTACTCACGCTCTCACCCAACCGCTACTACAACAACGGCAAAACCGTCACCGGGCCGGTCACCTTCCCCGTATTGTCAAGCAAATACCAATTCACTTCGGACTCCGCCGGAACACGGCAGGTCTTCGTGCAATCCGTCAGCAAGACCACAGGCGGCACCATCAACGCGGAATGGCTCATCGCCAAGATCACGCCCGTGACCGGCACACGGAACATCACCATCGAGTTCACCGACGGCGCGGGCAACGCCAAAGCGTTCACCCTCGCTGGCAGCGACTCGGCAAGCGTGTGCTCGCCGCCGTTCAGTGTCCACCTCAACGGATTGAAGAGCGTGTCCTGATGGATATGACCATCCCCATCGTGTGCACGATCCTCGGATCCGGCACACTCACCACACTCGTCACATGGCTCCTACGCCGCATCGACCAACGCAGGGACATGGAACAGGCCATAGCCGAATCCGCGACCATCCGCCGGCTCGAACTGGAGATCTACCGGCAAAGCCTGTTCCTCCCGACCACGAGCCGTATGCAGCATGAACATCAGCTCGACGCCGGCAAGGCATACGTGGAACGCGGCGGCAACGGCGCGGGCCACGCCCGCTACCAGCAGCTGAACGACGACTACCGGCACCGGCTCGACGCCGACGACTGGAACTACCAATCACGACATCCGCATAACTGAAGAACAACAGAACAGACCGATCAGTCAACCCGGAAGCCCCATGCGACGCCAATCGCCATGGGGCTTTCCCCATAGGAGAGGACAAAGGCATGTCCAAAATCAGACACCGATTACTTGCGACTGTGGCGTTGCTGCTCGCCATGTTCACCGTCACGCCCAGCGCGATGGCCGACATGCGCGGCATCGACGTAAGCGGCTGGCAGTCGCCGACCGTCACCTGCACCGCCGACTACGACTTCGCCGTGGTCAAGGCCACGCAGGGCACCGGCTTCACCAACGGCTACATGACATCCCAGGCGCAGTGCGTACAGCAGCGGAACAAGAGCCTCGGCTTCTACCACTACGCCGGCGGCGGCAACGCCACGGCCGAGGCCGACCACTTCGTCAACACCGTGCGCCCCTACATCGGCCGGGCGGTCCTCGTGCTCGACTGGGAAGGCTACCAGAACGCCGCGTGGGGTGATTCCAACTGGGTGCGCGTCTTCGTCAACCGCGTGCATGCGAGGACCGGGGTATGGCCGCTCGTCTACACGAGCGCCGCATACCTGTATCAGATCCCGGCCGATGTACGCGGCCGTTGCGGGTTGTGGGTGGCGCAGTACGCCAACAACGCGGCGACCGGCTACCAGAGCCGTCCGTGGAACTACGGGCTCTACGGCGAGGCCATGCGCCAGTACACCAGCAACGGGCGCATTGCGGGTTATGCGGGCCCGTTGGATCTGAACTACTTCCGTGGCACCGCCGCCCAGTGGAACAAGTACGCCAACCCCGGCAACACTAATACGCCCGCTCCGGCACCGCAGCCCCAACCCGCACCCCAGCCGAGCAGGCCGAGTACGGGTAATGGCTACAGCGTGGTGGTGCGTTCCGGCGACACCATCAGCGGCATCGCCGCCCGCACCGGCCTGTGGCCCGTGACCGCATGGAGCGTACCCAGCGGGAACATCAACCGCATCTGGCCCGGCCAGACCGTCACCTACCGAGGCAATGGCACCGCCGCCAACACCAATGCGACCGGCACTCGGATCCACGTCGTCAAGAGCGGCGAGACATTGAGCGGCATCTTCGGCGCTTCCGGCTGGCAGCGCGTCGCCCAGCTCAACGGGTTACGGAACCCGAATCTCATCTACCCCGGACAGCAGTTGCGCTACTAAGCAGCCGTCGAATCGTCTGCGGCCTTCGGCACCACGCCGGAGGCCGCCACTTTCATATCCAAGACCGACCAATCCAAGGAGAACCTTATGGACATTCCCACGGCAACCACCCTAGCCGCCGGCATCGTTGCCCTAATCGCGCCGGCGCTGATTCAGGCGTTCAAGAAGCATATCCCCGCCGACTACGTGGGCCTGACCAGCCTCGGCGTGAGCATCCTGCTCGGCGTCATCGCCATCGCCGCCACCAACGGCTTCCACGGCTACGGATGGGGCATCATCCTCACCGGAGTCATCGGCGTCGCGCAAGCCGTCTACACCTTGGTAAACCAAGTATTCAGCGGCAAATTCAGCAAGGACAAGGACGTACTGTCTTAGAAAAAATGGATGTCGGGCAGTGTCATCTTATCGCCCGACATCCATTGTCATACGCCAGCAGAGGCTACTTGTTTGATGTATTCCTTCCACGCAGGGGCTTCCATGACATCGCGCTGGGCCTCGCAAGTTTCGATCAGTTCCTTCACTTTTCTATGCTTTGCCGGTTCCTTGGATTGGAACAGAGAAATGAAATATGCCCGGAACTGTTCAAGCGGCAGAGGAAGGATATTGAGCCGCTGCTTGACATCGCCTCTGGCATACCAGACACCGTGTCGGAAGGTCTCGGCGGTGTTGGTATCAATTCTCACCGCGACAAACAGACCATACACAGGTATGTTGTTCTCACCGTACTTCAGCACCGCGTCGGATACATGACGCCGGACCGGTTCCCCTTCCATCGCTTCCTGTCTGGAAGACGCGGACATGGTGACTTCAGTCAGAATAGTGAAATCTCCGTACTCCCAATACAGATCGCCTTGGCCACCACCTGCCGTAGAGACGGGAAGGAAATCTGAATCAAGGCGGAATCCCCGGACTTCGCTGGGGTGGTTGGTCAGATTCCCGAGCGCGAGTGCGGCGCGCCAAAGCGTCCACTCAAGGTAAACCGGCGTTTCATCTTTGGGAACCTCGATGCCGTTGTCCTCGTCTGCGTTGTCGATCTTCTTTCCGCCGCCCTTGATGAGCAATGTCATGTAGTCGGAAATCTCCTGCCATTGGGCCGGCTGCTCCTTCGCATACTTGATCTCGTCGGTTTGCTGCCAGAGCTCTTCCAGTTCCTGACGTGCGATGTTGATTTCGGCGATGGTCTTCAGAGAACGGCCACTCAGATCATAGAGAATATGGTTCTTCCTCAGCTGTGCCTCTGTGTTGGCTAGTAGGGCCTTGGCGGTGCCAAGATCATCCGTAGGCAGTGTGGCACCGCTGCAGAGTTCCCGATACACGTCCATGATGGGACGGCGACTCGCCGTGGTCTTTGCAAGTTTTTCCGCTAGCAGGTGTTTGGCGGGAACGATGATGAGACCGCGGCCTTTTCGCTGTACGACTCCACTGATACGCAGATAGCGCATGTTCATGTCGCTGTAATCAGTGAAGTTATCACTCTTCTTGTCGTAGTCCTCACCACGTTTCTTGATCTCCGCAGCATCGAACCTTTTCTTGGCCGATGCGGTTTTGCGTCGATTACGGAGATCGATGATGTGCTCCACAACCTCGTTGATGTCGTAACTGGGATCGGTGGTGTGCCCCCAGAGGGAGAACTCGATGCGGCTGATCTCACTGGTGCCGGTTCTTTTTTCCAGTCCGAGCATCACGGCCAGAATCCACCGTAGCGGAGAGAAGAAGCCAAAATCACCGGGGACCTCGAACTGCTCAAGGCTAAGCGAGCGCAGGAAGCACTCCTGTTGGGCCGGATAGGTCTTGGCCTTGAGGAAGGTCTCGCCGAAAGGCGTCACCTTGTCCATCGGTCCGAGATCTTCCTGCTTGCCCTCTTTCTTCTTGACTTGAGGGTAAATGAAACCGAACCGGCCGAACATGAGACGCCATTTCCTGGCGTAGCTGCTGGTGTCTTCCGCCTTGCCGGTTGAGTGGACGAGACCGGCGTTGTTGAGCAGTGTCTGGAAACGGTCTTCATTGTCGCCTCGCAGATTGCCGTTGAACGGAGATTCGGCGAACAGCTGGAGTCCTTCCCAGATGCGCAGCGGATTACGCAGGCCCGTGTTGCCGATGTTCCAAATCGATATTTGCTTACCCATGTCCCCAGCTTACAGGCGGGGAGAAGACCACATCGCCATTTCCGGCATGATTCTCCCCGCCTGTACCATTCATCTACCAGCCAAGGAAAAAGTATTCCTCGACCTTGTTGCGGTTCGCGTCGCCCTTGTGCTGGGTGCCGATCGAGTATCGGTAATCGACCGGCACGACCTCAACGTTCTTCTTGTGACGACCGAGAATCTCCAGCATCTCTTCCTTCGTCGGCTGACTGTTGGACGAGTAGGAGATAATCAGGATGCTGTCCTTGAATCGCTCGATCAGTTGGTCGAATGCTGCGGCGGCACCGGTTCGTGACGAGAAAGGAGTCGGGTATGACTTGAACTTCTTGGTCTTGGTGTGCTCCTGCATCTGAACGCCTTGCCAGTCGCAGGCCAGTCCTTCGACGAAATGGTACCGGCGCACATACTCGTTGTCCGATAACGGCGAGCAGTAAGGCGGATCCATGTACACGAGATCGGGATGATCGGCCGTAAACTGGAGCGCATCGCCCCGGATGGACATGTTCTGCTGCCGGTTGTCGAAGACGGCGTTATTGACCGCCTCCACGGCATCCAGGAACTGCTCGGATAGGGATTTCTTGAGATCCTTGCGCCCATCGTCGTACCGGTGACCGGTATAGGTGAAGATGCCGCGCGGGCGCTTCTTCGTGCAGGCCCGGATCAGGGCAGTCATCGCGATGGCCTTCTGGTAGGGGTCTTCGATGGACTTGATATGGGTGCGTAGCACGTCGATCAGATGGTTCTCCTCGTCCGTGTAGTACAAATCCTTGAATGTGGTCGCCACGAAATCATCCGTCGGGCAGTCTTCGAGCAGGCGTCGCGCGTCATCGAGAGGTAGCGTAGTGGTCTGGTTTTCGACCATCGCCTTGGTGAAGGTCGCGCTCATGGCCATGTAGTCGTTGCTGATGACCTGCTTGCCCTGCGCCTTGAACATGTAGCTGACGATGCCCGAACCGGAGAACAGATCGACGACCGAGTTGAACTTGAACCGCGACGCCACATCCCACAATTCCGTCAGCAGCTTCTGCTTGGAACCCATGAAACGGGTTGAGGGATACAACTCGACCTGCTTGGACAGTTCAAGCGGATTGACGGAAGCCGCTGGCAGGGCCTTGGACTCTGGCTCGGCGATGACCAGCGTATCCTCTCCGGTACGGCTGCTCGCGCGGCAGGCCACGGAACGTTTCGTCGGGATGACCTGAATCTCATACTGGCCGTACAGTTCGTGCACCAACGGATGGTTCGAGTTGGTCAGCAGCAGATGACAACCCAGTGCATGCAGTCGGGAGAACTCGATCGCCAATCGGGAGTGATCGGAGATCTCGAACTGTTCCTTCGTATATCGCTTGAAATCCGAGTACTCGGACACCGGGATGTACGGCGGGTCAAGAAACACGAAGTCATCGGGCTCGGCATACTCCGAGAGCACGTCGGTATAGTCACCGCACACGATCGTCGCGCTGGCGAGTGCGCGCGAAGCGGCACGCAATGCCTCGACATCGCAGATCGTGGGGTTCTTGTAGTTGGCGAAGGGCGTGTTGAACTGTCCCTTGCGGTTGACGCGGTACAGGCCGTTGAAGCACGTCTTGTTCAGATACAGGGTACGGGCCGCGGCCTCGACCGGGGGAAGGGCTGACCAATCCAACGCGCGGACGCTCAGGAACTGCTCCTTTTCGTTCCTATAGCCGGAGAGGACGGAAATCACGCCCTCCACGTTGTCCCTGACCTGCGTGTACAGATTCACCAGTTCAGGGTTGCTGTCGGCAATCACAGCGTTCTCGGGCTGGAGCGCGAAGAACAGGGCGCCGCCGCCGAAGAAGGGTTCGATGTACTTGCCGTAATGCGCAGGCACCTTCGGGAGAAGCACGTCAAGCATCTGAGACTTGCCACCAGCCCACTTCAGGATGGGCTTCACTCTGTTGGCTGTGACGCCTGCTCCGATTGTCGCTTTGTCTTCGCTGTCGGCAGCTTTCTTACGGGGACGTCCCACTTTCTTAGGCTTCAGCATGCGCTCTAGCACGTCGGGGAGGAAAGGATTACCATCTTCGGAGCGAAGAGTACCCCGACTGACAAGCGTCGCGACAGTCCCGCTCTTAACTCCAAGAATCTTCGCGGCTTCCGCCTTCGAAATCGTCCGATCCTCAATCGGCAGGTTCTGAGCGGCATAGTTGCCCAGTGGAGTTCGCCACCAGGATGGCTCCTCTTCCCCTTTTCTGATCAAAAGGGTGCACACCTGCGCCCATTCCGGTGTGTTGTATGCCTTAGAGAGCGCTGTCTCAGGTGTGCCGAGACGGAGGAGGAGATCGTTTGCGTCGACGCCGAACATCGGCAGCATGTCAAACAGTCCCTTTGTCTCGTTGAAGAACTGGACGCTAGCTTCTTCGAGTAAACTGTCCATTCGCACCTCCGTCGTGGTAGTGGATCTCATTGTTGATAATGTCTATTGTAGAGTATGACATTTTCTCTGGACAGATCCATCAAGGAAAGGGATGAGCGAGGCTTGACAGCCGCTCCGTCTGTCCATTGGGTGAGATGTATGTCCGAAAACCTGCGGGGAGAGCAGGGATCTCGTAGATCTCCTGTAGGATAAGCAGACATGACCGACCTGACTGCCACGCGAGAATCTCACTCGAATCTCGACATTCATCGCGGGATGCCGTCTAGGGAATCAAATCTGAAAGAGTTGCTACAGATAGGCCTGATTGAAGTGATCGCTGCAGCAGCGGGCTGTAATATCGCGCAACCTCAAATCGACAATGGCGTAGATTTGATGATAACCCACGAGTGCCCAAGCAGGAATGAGATGTCTGGGCCATTGCATGTTCAGCTTAAAGCAACTGCCAGTAAAAACAGGTGGAATGCTGATCGAACAAGAATATCGGCCAAACTTAGCCATGATAGATATGATCAATTTAGGATAGACAATCCCGCATATCCAAGAATCATTGTCATCATGGACGTCGATCCGGAAATACAAAATTGGTATCAAGCCAACGATGATTTCTCAAAGATCAAATATCGATGTTATTGGACTTCGATTCAAGGCTTCGGTGAGGTTTCAGGGGAAAGTGATGTCACAGTCTCCGCTCCTAGATCTCAGGTATTTGATGATGCTGCACTATGCACAATTTTTGGAAAGATAAAGGCGGGTGAAAAGCTATGATGATCTCACACGCTGATCTACTCTATGCATTGTTTGATGAATTGCATTGGGTTAAGGGAGCACTTGAATCTAATCAGGCTGAATTTTGGTATCCTTCAAGGGAGAAAGAGGCTGACGGCGTTTCGGCTGCCCTTATTGTACCCAAAAACAAAGATGCGGCAGATTACGTTAATGTGATTGATGGTGTGCTAAATCGCCTTTCTGCAATGTATGGTGCAAAGTATGATCAGGTTAGCGCTTATGTCAAAGAAGCCGTTTTCGGAGCTTACGATCCGATCATTTTGCGTGAAGATACGGGAACTGCAAGCGGCTTGATCAGTTGGTCATCTGGTAGTCATTTGATAGCAAGCGCAGAGGGGCTTCTTGGTGCCGCCGCTAGAGCTGCCGTTTCCACTCAAAAAAGATTCGGGACGACGAATCACAAAGCTAAGGACTCTGTTCTTCGTGATTCCTTTATGGGACAGACTCAGATTGGCAGCTATATAGTCACAGCCTATGTGCCTTCAAATCATGCTTTTGAAGTGTCAGATTCGCAAAAAACGTCAGACAAGCAAAAAGTTATTCTTGGTCGTGCTGTGACCGATACTCTCACGCGAGCACTAAAAGCGGTTGATGTCAGTGTTTCTGAAGTTATTAAGAGCAATGATGCCGATAGCTCTTATAAAGTTTTTGACGAAGCGGTTCAAGAAGGAGTGTCCTATGAGCTTCTTGATGCAATATCTCAACTGTCCGATGTCGATGAATCTTCTGTGACCGTATCTTTTGCTTCTTCTGGCAATTCTGCACCACATAAAGTTTGTGAATTTGTCGTATTCCCTAAAATGCAGCCAATTGTCGCAAAAGCCAAAGAGTTCTTTGACGAAACAGGAACTCCCGTTTCAATGCGAGTCGTGGGTGAAATCGTTCGCCTGGACAATTCTTTAGATAGAGGACAACATGAAATTCGCCTTAGGACATTCGGTAAAAATGTTCCTAACACAGTTACTGTTTTCTTGAGTGCCGAACAATACGAAAAAGCTATTGAAGCCCATAAGACGCAACATGCATTTTCTGTCACCGGTGCGTTGCAAAGAATGCAACGAGGCGCCGAGATCATTGACCCCCAAGAAGTCCGCATTGAGTCCATCGCGCTCTCTCAGCCCGATGGCGATGACATTAAGCTAAGCGGTAAGGATAAGCAAAAAATTGCAGATGGACAAGGATCCTTTTTTTAAATTATAGGCTTGTTGAGGTATTACTTCTAGTGAAGTTTGTCTCTCACAAGGAGAACAAGCCTAAGCAAATCACCAGATAGTAAACAGAAGCGAGGAGAGCGAAGTTGGGATACTTGCATGTCGGTGACGTGGAGCTGTTCCGCGATGAGCTGCTGCATCAGGATAAGCTGCAAGCCTTGAAGACTTGAAGAGGCTGCCAAGGTAGTAGAGGTATCCAAGGATTAGAATAATCATGGGTAGATGTACTCGATGAACAAGAAGCCGGTGAGGCTTTATTCAACCATTTATTCGGAGGAATGACCGGGGACGGAAGCTGTGATGAATCCTCGAATTGAGGTATTGCGGCCTCGTGCCCCTCTACTGCTCAAGCATGCTGACGGGTCTGAAAACGGTTGCAGGATGCAAGCGATAAGGTTGGCCTGAAAGGATCGCAACTGGATGGATCCACGGTTCGCCATCTTGGATTGCAGGTAGCTCTGACCAAACTGCCGGGGCTGAGGCAAAAGGACGAAATCCCCGTAACGATTCCGTAACGATGACCGTCGAAATCAACCAATCAGAGTAGTCTGAACAAAGAAACAGAAAAACGAAGAATGGCTTAATTCCAACGGTTTTGGGATGAGCCAAAAGCGCTAGGGCCAGCCAAGAACCCCCGAATCCTAACAGGATGTCGCAGGTTCAAATCCTGTCAGCCCGACAGATAAGCCCTACTCCCGACTGGGATGTAGGGCGTTCTTTTTGTTGCGCAGACGGTTCCTATAGGAACTTCTATGGCGTTTGCGACCGGGGGTTTGTTCTTCCAAGAGAGGCGTGTCGGAATGGCATTTTCCGAACGGGCTTATGCGCGCATCCTGGTTTTCCAACGATTTGGGTTTAGGCGATACCTGCACCGGCACCTGTTTTACTCGACGAAGTACCCACCGAACGAATCACGCCGCAAAGCTGTCAGACAAAAAAGAACCCCCAGTGCATCACGGCTCAGTCGAAGGCCGTCCGGAGAGGCCCTTTGGGGGATTTCATGGAATATGATAATGGGTCATGAGCCGACAGCCAAACCCTGCACCCGACTTCCTCTCGCAGACCCCTCACAAGGGAAGCCCACAGGAGAGAGCGTTACGGGCGTGCATCACCGACGAACGGCTTACCGCGTATGATCGTGAGGCGCAGCGGCGCTCATGCTCGGCTTTGCGACTGTACCTGTGGGATCATGACATGGCCAGTGCCTGCGTGGGCGACATCGCCATCCTCGAAGTCGCCTTGCGCAACCACATGGACCGGCAGCTGTCCCTCATTTCCTTGGAACAGGCCGACACCGAGGACTGGTACATGGCAGGACTTCGATTCGACGACCGCACCCAGCGTCAGATCCGCAAGGCTTGGGGCCACCTCACCATCCAACAGAAGAAACGGCACACGCGCGGCCATCTCGTCGCTGCATTGACATTCGGATTCTGGCGCAATCTGCTGGAAAACGGCGGCGCGATCCACGCTCATTGGCCAGACGAGGGAAGTGCCGACTACGAGAACGACCTCTGGCGCGCGGGAATCGCCAAGGCCTTCCCCGGCGGCCGTCGGCACGCATTGGACACGAACGCCAAGTGGACAAGAAACTACGCACTGGACATCGTCAAGACCGTGCATGCCCTGCGCAACCGAGTCGCTCACCACGAGCCGCTCGTCAACGGCATCCCGCTGCCGGGCGAGAACCGGCGCATCACACTGGCCGACGCGGTGCAGGCCTGTTTCGATCTGGCGATGATCATGGACCGGGACCTGCACGCATGGCTGATGGACAACAGCAAGATGAAACTCGTGCTCGAACATGAGCCACAGCACAATGAGTAGACAACCATTGCCGCTCTCTTCAGTCACCTCTTCGGCGAGCGTAGGTACAGCACCGAAAAACAGCGACGGTTTTTGACCATGTTTCGACATGCCGAACGTTTCTGCAGCCCCGAAGTTCCGAGACGCTAACATTTTGTCAACAGCGGCCGTCACGATTCGTCAATTCCAACGGTCTGAACCAAGAAACTCGAAATTCAAGAGCGGATTGATTCCAACGATTCCACGGTGAATCAAGAGGACTGGCCTAAACCAAGACCTCGATTCCCAACGGAACGCCTCCGGTCACGGCTTGGACATCAGATAGTTGGTGAACGTTACGGCGCCAATTGCCGGGTGCCGAATCCCGATCACACGGAAGCCATGTTTCGCGAAGAACGGTCGCGCGGTGATGCTGGCATGAACGGTGAGCCTGTCGAGGCCGGCCGCGCCGGCGAACCGCTCGACCTGTCCGAGCAGCAGCGAGGCCACGCCGCGCCGGGAGCATGAAGGATCCACGAACAGCACGTCGATGTACCCGGCGTCATCGACGTCAATGAACCCGGCCAGGACGCTCTCGCTTCCAGACGATTCCCGTAACGGGCCCCCAAACGGATATTCCGCGACTTCGGCGACCCATGTATGCACCGCCATCCGGCGTTCGTTCCATTGCCTAAGCGTGCCGGTATGCCCGGCCCATGTGTGAACCTGCTCGCTGTTGTAATCCCGGGAGGCAGTATCGGTCACGGCCCGCCGGAACACCGCCATCGTGGTCTCAGCGTCATCGGGCCGATACCCGCGAATCATGAACCGCATACCTGATAGTGTAAACCAGGCATGGGATCGTGGAGGATCTATGTGGCGGAGGATGAACGAACGGTTGCCGTCGGGGCATCGCTCCGGACGGCACTTGCGGGAGGCATAATGAAGCGGGTCATACTCAGTGCGGACAACGACCGCAAGGTGTATGCGGTTCCGGACCGCGTCGCGGACGATCTGGAGGAATACTGTCTCGAGTTCTGCACCCGATGGCTGAGGACGAGTCCCCATGCGCGCCAATACCGTGCGCATGGGGGGCTGTGCTATGACGAACGGGATTTCATCGACTATCTGAACCGGTGGGTGTTCCCTGAGGAGCCTTCCGTTTTCGTGGCGAACCTTGGCCGGGATCAGGCCGGCCCGGCTGGATCACCGCGCCGGCCGGACGCCGATTACCCCGAATTCCGTTTCTGAACACAGTCCCGTCGGGTTTTGGAAGAGTCCCGCGACCCCGATGGCTCGGAATCCTTCACGTCCCCACCCAACAGGAATCGCAGGCTAGGATCGCCACGCATGCAGGACCGTCACTCATGCATCCGCCGCATTTGCGCCGCCACCGCAAGAGCCACGACGGTAAGCGCCAGCATCATGACGGCCAGAACGCCAAGCGTGACGCCAACGCCCCATAGCTTCAGCGTGGTCCCGATGACGGCGTACAGGGCCACGCCCATGAGCGAGCGCACCATGGAAATGACGGATAGAATGCGCGCCCTGGTGGCATTCACCAGATAATCCTGCGTGACGCTCTCCACGACGATGAACAGCATCTCCGCCAGGAACAGCGCCATCACGCTCACCGAGAGCAGCGTCATCGGCGACCCCGCGGCCAACGGCAGCAGGACGAACGCCGCGGATTGGGCCGCAAGCGTCCCCACGAGCACCGCCTTGCGGCCGAATCGTTTCGTCAGCCATCCGGCCAATAGGTAGGCACCGGCGTTGGCGATCCGGGATGAACCGGAGAACAGTCCGATCATCGGCAGGGCGATTCCCGACGCCGCGAAAATGATCTGCGTGGAGTTCGCATAGCCCATCGCAGTCATATCCAGTGCGGCGGTCGCGGCCAAAAAGACGGCGAACACCCATGCCGGCGCATATGTCGTCCAATGCGTCGCAAACGTACGCGGGCGGACTCTCCCGGGTCTGTTCCGGCTCGGATCGCCGCCGGCGCCGCGCCCGGCCTGCGGCTCCTTCACAACGACCAGCATCGCGAATTCAGCGGCATAGACGCCGGCCATCAGCAGGTACAGCATGGTCCATGAATACGACGCCAACAGAGCCCCGAACAAGGCCGAGACGCCCAGCATGATTTGCTGCCCGGCCATGGCACGCGAGCTGTATGAGAGATAATTCCTTTCCGTTCCGCCGCCCGCATCAGCCCGCGCGGCCTCCACCAGCTCATACAGCAACGAGTTGTCGGAGCCGGACAAGAACGTGTACGCGAAGGCGCATAGGGCCATCATGCCCATATAGCCCGCAAAACCTTGGACCAGCAGCATTCCCATGTTGTATGCCGCCAGCAGCGAGGTGCCGACCATGAGCGATGTCTTACGCCCGAACCGGTCGGACACCCAGCCGGTCGGGATCTCGAACATCACGGTGGCCAATTGGAACATGGCCTCGCACAAAGCCACCTGTTGCACGTCCAGACCATGCTGGCCCACATATACCAGGAACACGGCCCGGTCCAGCACAAATCCGGTGGCGGCAAGAAAGACGCAATACAGCCGCAGATTACCTTTGGGCGCGGCTCCCCGATGCAATAGCTCCATAACGTTTTCCCATCAATCGCAATCATCCAATGTCAGACAATGTCGAGGATTGAACGGGAACAGCGAGCCCAAATCGTCGCGGAAAGACGCCGAGTCATGCCCGACAGCGGCAAAATCGGGCGGCACGCAACGGCAAAAGCGGCAGCGCCTCGTCATATATGACGGATGCTTTCGCCTCACAGAATCGTGATTACGCGGAAATGGGCACACTACTCCCTAGGAACGCCGAATGTTGCCCACAAAAAGAACGGGAACGGTCAAGCGGACCACCCGCGTGGCCTGCACCTCTTGAACCTGATTCCCATGAAACATGCCGCCAGTATAGCATAGCAAAAGGCCCCGCGGCTCATCCGTCTTGGACGATACCGTCGCGATCGCCGCAATCCCTCACACGATGTGAGCCAATTCGTGAGCCAACTAACCGGCACGACGTTCATATCACGATAATTTCGATACCGACCAATCACATCTCACTGCCATGTCACATTGTCGAGATCCACACCGAATCTTGTCGCGTTGGCTTCGATCAGCGTAAGCAGCCACTGGGCCAAACCCGGTTCCAAAGCATCGTAATGCTGTACGAAACGCTCGTCGGCCACGTACATGCGGCCAAGGCACACGTGCATTGACGGGGTGACATCGAACCATACCAGGGAACGACGGTGGGCTTCCGCCAACTCATTGGCCTCATCGCTGCCGGGATTCACACCGCGCCGCATGGCATCGGCGAGCTGCTGCTCGATGGCTTCGAATTGCTTCATGTCGCGCTCCCGCATATCAGACGTTCTCCTCACCTGGTATTCCGCAGCCTGCATCCACTGCCGGCTCCCGCCCCAACGGCTCTGTGCTTCTTCGGCCCATTCGCGGGATTGCCGCGTCGCATCATTCATATCGATTCCTTTCTGTGCGATGTTCATAAGCCGATCGATATCGGCCAATGCCTGATTGATCTGTTCCGCCTTGCGTGCAAGTCGGCCCCGACGATCCGCCAGCTCGCGTATTACCTCACTCGGCTTGGCATCGAGCAGCTGCTTGATACGCGGCACGGGTATGCCGAGCTCCCTATACAACAGCAGCCTGCGCAGTCGGCTGAGGTCCGAATCGGAATACAGTCGGTATCCATTCCAGTCGCGTTGTGGAGACACCAGACCCGTTTCGTCCCAATGCCGCAGCATGCGAATACTGATGTTCGTCAGCCGCGACACCTCCCCTACGTTGAGATAGGAAATACGCTCCGCCGGGGTACCCATGTCGTGTGATTGCCGGTCATTCATGGTTATAGGCTAAAGCATGACATCATGTGAGGGTCAAATCAGCACAGTGACGTAGATACTGACGTAGATACGGACATCAATTCAGCTTTCCCGATCTCAGATGACACCAAAATACCTGCAACCGACCGTGCAATCGTGTGGACGGGAATGGGTTGCAGGTAAAAGGTGTCGAGTTATAGCCCGGAATCGCCCCTAACTAGTACCGAAATACCTGCAACCGCAGTAATCAGCCCCTTTATACCTGCAATCCGGCAAATACGGTTCAGACAACCCGCACATCCGGACCACCATCCAGACGCACCGTTTATACTGGATCGCACATCGAATCAACATCTAAAGCCAACCGTCTCCGACAACCCATAGGGAGAGCACATGGATGACATGAACCCGCGCTGCGGCTGGTGCAATCTCAGCAATCCCGTCTATGTTGCCTATCACGATGCCGAATGGGCGGTTCCGTCGCATGACGACCACCACCTCTTTGAGATGCTGGTGCTCGAGACCTTCCAAGCCGGACTGTCATGGGAGACGATACTGAACAAACGCGAGCGTTTCCGTCAGGCGTTCGATGGGTTCGACATCGAACGGATCCGGAGCTATGACGAGAACAAGATCGCAGAGCTCATGGACGATCCGGGCATCATCCGCAACCGTCGCAAAATCGTCGCGACGGTCGGCAATGCCAACGCATTCCGGGATATCCAGACGTCGTACGGCAGTTTCGACGACTATATCTGGCAGTTCACCGGCCGTCGCGTCATCTACGAGACGGGCATGACGATGTCCCGTCTGTCCGACGCCGTCGCAGCGGATCTCAAGGCGCATGGCATGCGATTCATCGGCACCACCATCGTCTACGCCTATCTGCAATCCATCGGCGTCATCAATGCGCATGAGCCGGGATGCTTCCTGCACCGGGAAAGATGACCCGCGAAAGGATTCACCGGGCCGAGCGCTCCGAACCGTTCTTCCTACGCAGGAACACGAGCGGGATGATGATCAGCGGTACTGCGCACGCGCCCATGGCCAGGAACGTCAGGTTCAGGCCGTGCATGTTGGCGGCGGCCGCATCCATGCCACCGGACTGCGCCGAGGCGGCCAACGCCGTCATCATGCCCACGAACACAGCCTGTCCGATGGCGCCGGCGATGGTGCGCAGCGCAGTCAGTAGGGCGTTCGCATCGGCAAGCCGACCTTCGCCGGCGGACGCGGTGCCCCAGGTCACCAACGGCATCATCAGACAGCCGATGGCCAGCGAGCGCATCACGTTGATAGCGGCCGCCACCCAGATCGACGCGTCCAGCGGCAGGAGCCCCATGCACAGGTTGCTGGCCGTCAGGCAGATGCCGCCGACCAGGAACAGCCGCTTTACGCCGAATCGGTCGTACAGTTTGCCGGCCATCGGGCTGATGACCGCCATGGCCAGCGAACCGGGCAGGCCCACCAGTCCGGCCATCGACGCCGAATCGCCCTTGATGGTCTGCACGTACAGCGGCATCATCACCGACGAGCCGGCGATGAACAGCGCCGCGCCTATCAGATAGAGCGGTTTGGTGGGGAATCGCGTGATGAGGAACGCGGTGAGCGGCATGACGATGCCCATGGCCAGCGAGTATCCGCTGGTGAGCCACTGGCCGGTCTGCATGGTGACGCCCAGATCCTTGGCGATGGGAGGCAGCGCCGTGGTGAGCGCCGTGGCCATGATGGTGGTGGCGATGCACGAGAGCATGATGTTGATGAAGATCAGCGTGCGACGGCGATTGCTGAGTGGTGCTTGTTCAATGGTTGTTGTGGTATTTGACATGATTCCGTTTCGTATATCAATTCGAGCATAACGAGGCTGAAGGGAGCCGCACAGGGCCGGCCCGACCACTCCCCCTCAGTCACTTCGTGACAGCTCCCTTCAGGGAGGGGAGCCAAGGTATTACCGAATGTCGTGCTTGTCGAGTTCCCGGTAGTGTTCTTTGATCACGGTGAGGATTTCGGCGAATTGCTCGCGCTGCTGCGCGGTGAGCGCCTCGAGCAGCTCGCCGGATGACCCATCGGCGGCCGCGCGCCGGCGCATCGCCTCGGCCTTGCCCTCATCGGTGAGCGCGACCAGATAGGTGCGCCCATCTTCGGGATGCGGCGTGCGCACGATCCAACCGCGTGTCTCCATCTTGCCGAGCAGCTCACTCAGCGACGCCGATCGTATGCCGAGGATCGCGGCGAGACGGCGCTGGCTGACCGGTCCAAGACCACTGACGGTCAGCAGGCAGCGCGTCTGGCCGCTGCCGTATATCAACGAATGATCGCGTCGCGTCTCGCGCTGGTGGCTGATGCGCGCCACCTCATAGAACAGCCCCGCCAACGTCTTGTCATCCATCGTCATGTTCCGAGTATCCCCCATCGTTTTTGCAAGGTACCTAATAAATAATACAAGGTACCTCGACAAATGGATTCATCGAGGTCGGGCATACGCCGCATATTCACATTCGAAAGACGGCCCAAACCCATCGGCGACCGCCGAGAGTCAGTTCACTTTCACTATCGGATGACGGATGATGGTTTTGAGGTTTTCCGGTTTGGACCGGCGCGGATCGGACAGGTAGATTTCGTGATGACGGCGGGTGTCGGAGAAGTCGAGCTCGTAGCCTTGCGAGCGCACGTAGTCGTCCAGAATCGCCACGGTTGCGGGCTCGTCGTCGTACGGGCCTTTGTGCATGACCTGCGCGACCACGCCTTCATCGAAGTCGAAAAGATATGCGCGATCGATGTCGGCTTCGGGATGCTTGGAGGCAAATGATGTCTTGGCCCATGCGTAGGCCTCATCGGTCACGAATTCCGGCAGACGAATCATCGAAGTCCAATGGAAGTCGGTTTTGCGCGCGTAATCAACACCGGGAACACCCTCTCCCATGCTCCATAAACCCTCCAGCGGAGGCACGGTGTAGTCGAAGTACCCGTCAATATGCTCGGCCGGGTTCTTTGATTTCCTGCTCATTTTGACGGTGAACGAAATGCCATACAGCAGTTGCATCGCCTTGGCGTAGTCGCCGCCCTCCTCGTTCGGGTCGCCCACACCGTCCACCGCGACGAACCGCATCGCCGGCACCATGACGATGGCCGGCACGGTCTTCGGCTGATACAGGTCCTTATATTCCTTCTTATAGTCGAATGCCATCGTTACCTCCTGATATCGGAAACAGGGTCGCGCGCCTCATCGTGCGCTTGCTGATTCCAGTCTAAAGGCACATTCCGCCAGTCAAACGCGGGTACAACAAACCGTTGTGAGCCCCGGCAATATCACAGGCGGACGGTCAGATCGGGCCAGCGCTCCAGCCATCGTTTGTCGCGGATGCGGCGTTCGACCAGGTCGCGCGGCATGGTTGCGCCATCGACCGTCACCGGACGGACTATCAGATCGAGCAGGTCGGCGGAGCCGTAGCAGTAGAGAAAGGACAGCTTGCCGTTCTCGTCGAGTCTGATGGCAACGGCGGTGGCGGTTTCGGTCCAGTGGGCGATGCCTTCGGCCGTGGAGCGGAATGGGGCCACGCCGTCCTTGACGTGCATGCGGGCTTGGTTGCGAATCTCCCAGCAGGCGAACGGGAAACGTTCGTTCGCGCGGTCGCTTAAGGCCCAATCCGTTTCAGGCGCGGTATCAGAGGCATGGAAATACACCAGGTCCACGTCGCGAGGCCGGACCGGTTCATTGCCCTCCATGGCGTCCCAGACACGATTGCGCAGAAAGCCCGCGCCGATCCACCAGTCGGGGAGGCTCATCGCCTTCGCGGCCGCAAGCACCCGCATCATCCATCCATCAGCGGCGACCAATTGCCCGATATCCGCCTCGGATTCAGGGAACCGTCGCACCGGCAACGCCATCGGCACCCCACTTTCCGCTGTCTGACATACCGCTCGCATACACCATCAACACCGCATACGGTACCACGCCCGCGCCGCTGGTATCATCGTCAGACATGACTGCACACGGAACGGGAGCATACGGAGCGCACGACACCCCCGGGGGAACCGGGGCCGACGCCGTCGCCAGCGGGGCGCCGCGGCGCATCGCGATCATCGGATACAGCGGCGGCGGCAAATCGACGCTGGCCCGCGCGCTGGGCGAATCGTTGGGGCTGCCGGTATTGCACCTCGACGCGGTGCAGTTCCTGCCGGGCTGGCGGACGCGGCCGGTCGGCGAGCAGCGGTCCATGGTCGCCGAGTTCCTGGAACGGCATGACGCATGGGTGATCGACGGCAACTACTCCGATCTGTGCGAGCGGGAACGGCTCGCCTCGGCGGATCTCATCGTCATGCTGCTGTTCAACCGATTCGCCCGCCTGTGGCGCGTATGCAAACGGCTGCACGCCTATCGCGGCCGCTCCCGCCCCAGCATGGCGGCGGGATGCGAGGAGCGCCTCGACGCGGAATTCGTCTGGTGGGTCCTGCATCAGGGCTGCGACGCAAGCCACCGCAACCGCTATCGCGCCATCCGGCACCGCCATGCGTCGAAAACCGTGGTGATCCGCAATCAGCGGCAGCTCACCCGGTTCACGCAAGGCCTGTGCCGGCAGCAGCTCAGAACAGCTGCTCCTGCTGCTGCGGCAGCTTCGCGCTCATGAGCAGCAGGAAGCTGCGCGACAGGGCGGTGATCACGAATTCGGCCTCATAGTTCAGCTCTGGCCCGTCCGGATTATGCGTGTCGACGACCAGCTGCCACTTGCGCCCGTACTTCTCGTCGGGCAGCGTGAACATGATCGGCTCGTAGTGCGCGTTGAAGATGAGAATGAAGTCGTTGTCGACCATCTGCTTGCCGTACCAGTCGGTTTCGGGGATGTCCGACCCGTTGAGGTAGATCATCACCGAGAAGGCGTGCGTGTTCGACCAGTCGTCCATGTCCATGATGGAGCCGGTGTGATCGAACCATTCGACCTGCGGGATCTTCTCCGGCCCGTCGCCCTGCTCGCGCCCGGTGAAGAAGCGGCGCCGGTGCAGCACGGGATGCTCGAGCCGCAGGTGGATGAGCTTGGAGACGAACCTGAGCAGGTTCTTCTGCGATTCGTCCAGCTCCCAGTTCGTCCACGAGATCTCGTTGTCCTGACAGTAGGCGTTGTTGTTGCCCTGCTGGGTGCGCGCCACCTCGTCGCCGCCGCAGATCATCGGGATGCCCTGGCTGAACAGCAGCGTGGAGAACATGTTGCGCATCTGCCGTTCGCGCAGCTCCACCACGTCGGGGATCACGGTCGGCCCCTCGACGCCGCAGTTCCACGAGCGGTTGTTGCTTTCGCCGTCGCGGTTGCCCTCGCCGTTGGCGTCGTTGTGCTTCTCGTTGTAGCTGACCAGATCGTTCATGGTGAAGCCGTCGTGCGCGGTGATGAAGTTCACCGAGGCGACCGGGCGGCGCCCGTTCATCTGGTACAGGTCGGAGCTGCCCATGAGGCGGCTCGCGAATTCGGGCAGCGTGGACGGCTGCGAGCGCCAGAAGTCGCGCACGCAGTCGCGGTAGCGCCCGTTCCATTCGGACCAGCTGGACGGGAATCCGCCGACCTGGTAGCCGCCGGAACCGAGATCCCACGGTTCGGCGATGAGCTTGACGCGGGAGATGACCGGGTCCTGCTCGACGATGTCGAAGAACGCGGACAGCTTGTCGACCTCCTGGAACTGGCGGGCCAGCGTGGCGGCCAGATCGAAGCGGAAGCCGTCGACGTGCATCTCGGTCACCCAGTAGCGCAGCGAGTCGGTGATCAGCTGCAGGGCGTGCGGCGAGCGCATGAGCAGCGAGTTGCCGGTGCCGGTCGTATCGAAATAGTGCCGCTGGTCGTTGTCGACCAGACGGTAGTAGGCCTTGTTGTCGATGCCCTTGAAGCTGAGCATGGGCCCGCGGTTGTTGCCCTCGGCCGTATGGTTGTACACCACGTCGAGGATGACCTCGATGCCGGCGCGGTGGTAGGCCTTGACCATCGACTTGAATTCGTTGACCTGCTCGCCGCGCTCGCCCGAGCTGGAGTAGGCGTTGTGCGGGGCGAAGAAGCCGATCGTGTTGTAGCCCCAGTAGTTGCTCAGCCCCTTTTCCTGCAGGAACGAGTCGTTGACGAACTGGTGGATCGGCATGAGCTCGATCGCGGTGATGCCGAGCTTCTTGAGGTATTCGATGACGGACGGGTAGGCGAGGCCGGCGTAGGTGCCGCGGATGTCGGGCGGCACGTCCTGGTTGAGGTTGGTCATGCCGCGCACGTGCGCCTCGTAGATCACCGAATCATGGTAGGGGATGTTGGGGTGCTGGTCGTTGCCCCAGTCGAAATACGGGTTGACGACCACGGATTTCATCGTGTGGGCCGCCGAGTCGAGGTCGTTCATCGCCGTGATGCTGTCCGGGGACTTGAACCAGTAGGAGAACAGGCTCTCGTCGCCGTCGATGTTGCCTTCGATGGCCTTGGCGTAGGGGTCGAGCAGCAGCTTGTTCGGGTTGCAGCGCAGGCCCCGGTCGGGGTCGAACGGGCCGTACACGCGGTAGCCGTAGCGCTGCCCCGGCTGGAGCCCGGGAATGTAGTTGTGCCATACGTAGGAGTTCTGTTCGGTCATCGCGACACGGGTCTCGTTATCGTTATCGTCGAACAGGCACAGCTCGACTTTCTCGGCGACTTGGGAGAACAATGCGAAATTCACGCCGGCGCCGTCATAGCTGGCTCCCAGCGGATACATCGAACCTGGTCTGATCTGCATAGCTACCAGTATCTCACGTCGGTGTGTACTTTCGTGACATGTTGCGCGAGGTTTCTTCGCCGACGAATCGCGCCGGGTGTTGTCGGGGCTGGGGTCTACGGGCGACGGACGCCGTGGTCCCGCCCCTTGCGGCGCCCCGCGTTCAGCCGGCCGCCGCGCGTCGTCCATGTTCCCTTCATGTGCGATTCACCGCCGCGAGACGTCGGCCAGACCGTCCCCGCCTCCTACCGCTCCGTCAGCCGGCGGATGCGCTCGTGCTGGATCGCGATGATCGAGTTCGACGCGGTGATCGGCAGCGCGAGCAGCTCGTCCCATCCGACCCATGCGGACTCGACATGCTCGTCCGCGTCGAAATGGCGCGGCGTATGCGTGTACCGGGACAGATGCAGGACCATGATGTGCGCGAGCTCGTCGGTCATGCCCTCCGACGAGTAGTAGTCGCCGACGTGGTCGACGGTCAGGTCGGCGTCGCCGACCGGCTCTACCCCGGTCTCCTCGGCGAGTTCGCGCAGCGCCGCCTGGCGCACGCTTTCGCCCTCGTCCATGAGCCCGGCCGGCAGCCCGTAGGCGAACAGGTCGGAGCCGACGCGGTACTCCCGTTCGATCAGGTAGCGGTCGGCGGCCACGTCGTGCACGAGCATGACGACGCAGGGCGCGTGGCGCAGCACCTGCCGGCGGATCTCGACGGCGTCGCCGCCCTTGGTGCGCAGCGCGATCGTCATGTCCTCCACGGTGAAGATGGCGCCGCGGTAGACGGTGCTGCGCGCGCGGACCTCGACCGGCGCGTCCATGTCGATGTCGTCGGCCGTGTCCCGTTCGTGCTCGTGCATGCGTATCGATGGCGCGTTCATCCGCCGCTCCCCCTCATCCGTCGTTCCTTCGTCCATTCGCCCGCCTCGCCGCGGTCACCGGCCGGCGCCGGACGGCGCGATGGTCAGGTTCCACGGATCCGTGTTCATGCGGATCCGCTCGGCGGCGGGCCGCTCGCCGGTCGCCGCCTCGATCGCCCGGGGCACGTCCTCGAGCGCATAGTCGAACCACAGCGATTCGATGGCGGAGTGCGGCGTGTTGACGAGCAGCGGGCGCACGCGCGCGTCGCCCGAGCCGATCATGATGCCGTCCGCGCGCATCCTCGCCTCGTAGCGCGCCTGCTCGATCGCGTCGGTGGCCGGATGGTGGCGCAGGTCGCTGGTCACGTACACGTCGACGCCGGCGGCGCGCACCTCGTCGAACAGCGAATCGCCGGAGCCGGGCAGCACGGCCACGGTCTCGACCATCTGGCCGAGCGGTCCGCACGCCTGCACTCCAAGCTCGGTATGCGGCAGCACCTCGGCCACGCGGCGCGCGAACGCCTCGAAGGGCATCGCCCCGGGCAGCCGCCCGACACGCCCGAGCCCCGCCTCGTGCCCGGCCGCAGCGGCGGATTCGTCGCGGATCGGCACCAGCGGATGCTGGTCGATCAGGCCGAACCGGTCGGCGGCCGCCTGCCCGACGCCGCGATAGGCCGCGTCGGCGTTCGTGTGGCCGACCCACAGCGCGCAGTCGTTGCGGTACAGGGTGCGCACGATGTCGCCGCGCACGCCCGCCCCGGACACCTGATGCACGGAACGAAACAGCAGCGGATGGTGGCACACCAGCAGGTCGGCGCCGCGCGCGACCGCCTCGCCGACCACGGCGGCGGTCGGGTCGGCGGCGAACGCGATGCGCGTGACCGGCGCCGCCAGATCGCCGACGATCAGCCCGGGTTCGTCCCACTCCTCCGCGTAGCGCAGCGGGTACAGGGTCTCCAGCACGTCGACGGCCTGCTTGAGCGTGGTCATACGGTTCTCCTTACGGGTTGTGCTGACGGCGAAACGGCGGGGTCGGCCGGCCATCAGTGCGCGGCGAGCTGCCAGTCGTCGCCGAGGCCGGTGGACACGTCGAGCGGCACGGACAGGTCGACCGCGTGCTCCATGGCGTCGGCCACCAGCGCGCCGACCTGCTCGGCCTCGCCGGGGGCGATCTCCACCACGAGTTCGTCGTGGATCTGCAGGATGATGCGGCTGGCGGCGCCGGCCCCGCGCAGCGCCTGCTCGGCGCGGACCATCGCGATCTTCATGATGTCGGCGGCCGAACCCTGGATCGGCGCGTTGAGCGCGGCGCGTTCGGCGGCCTCACGCACGTTGCGGTTCGGCGAGCCGAGCCCCGGGAAGTAGCGGCGCCGGCCGAACATCGTCTCCGTGTAGCCCTGCCTGCGCGCGTCGGCCACCAAGGATTCGAGGTAGTCGTGCACCTTGCCGAAGGTGGCGAAGTACTTGCTTTTGAGCACGTCGGCCTGCGTCGGGCTGATCTTGAGCTGCTGCGCGAGGCCATAGGTGCTCAGGCCGTAGGCGAGGCCGTAGCTCATCGCCTTGACGTGGCTGCGCTGGTCGGCGCTGATCTGGTCCACGGGCACGCCGTAGACCAGCGAGGCCACGTACTTGTGGAAATCGGCGCCGGAACGGAACGCCTCGATGAGCGCCTCGTCGCCGGAGCGGTCGGCCATGATGCGCAGCTCGACCTGCGAATAGTCGCAGCTGAGCAGTGAGACGTAGCCGTCGCCGGGCACGAACGCCGAGCGGATCTCCCGGCCGGCCGCGTTGCGGTTGGGGATGTTCTGCAGGTTCGGGTCGACCGAACTCAGGCGCCCGGTCGCCGCCACGGTCTGTTCGAAGGTGGTGTGGATGCGCCCGTCCGCGGGATTGGTCGCGTCGATGAGCGTCTGGACGATCTGCTTGAGCTTGTTGGTCTCGCGGTGCCGCAGCAGCGCGCCAAGGAAGCCGCTGGCGCGCTCGTCGTCCGCGTATCTGACGTACAGGTCCTGCAGCACGGAGGCGTTGGTCGTGTACGAGCCGGATTTCGTGCGCTTGGTCGGCTTGAGCCCCAGATCCTCGAACAGCACCTTCTGCAGCTGCTTGGGGCTCTGCAGGTTCACGCGGCTGCCGGCCGCGTCCCACGCCATCTCCTGGGCCTGGCGCGCGCCGGCGGAGAACTGGTCGCGCATGTCGACGAGTCGCTGGCCGTCGACCTGCGCACCGGCGCTTTCCATGCCGCCCAGCACGCGGGACACCGGCAGCTCGATCGTCTCGAGCAGGTGGAACTGCTCGCGGCGGCGCAGCATGGGCGTCAGCGTGTCGGCCAGCGCGCGCACGATCGCGATATGCGACAGCATCGGCCCGTGGAGGTCGTCGTCCGAACCGCTCGCGGCGTCGTTCTCGTCCAGGTCGAGCAGCCCCTGCGTCGCATGCTGCTCCTCCTCGATATGCAGGTCGAGGAAATGCGCGGCCGCCTGCTCGAGCGTGTCCGCGTGGAAGTCGGGGTGCGCGAGGTAGCCGGCGAGCTTGGTGTCGAACAGGGGCAGGCCCATGGTCAGGCCGCCGGCCGCCAGCAGGTGCAGGTGCTCCTTGTAGCCGTGCACGATCGCCGTGGCGTGGCAGCGGTCGAGCAGGCGCTGCAGCGATTCGGCGGTCCGCTCGTCGAACGGCGCCTCGACCAGCAGCGCGTGGCCGCCGGACAGCAGCATCAGCCGCGACAGCGAGGCGCGCCCCGGTCGGGCGTCGCCGCGGGCCAGCAATACCCACGAACGCGCCATCAGGCCGTCGGACCGGGATGCGCCGGCGTCGGCCGCCGCGTCCTTCCCGTCCCGGGCGTCGGGCTCGGGAGCGCGATCCGCCATATGGCGACCGATCCACTCCTCCAGGTCCTCGGCGCCGCCGGCGACGGTCAGCTCGGGCATGGCGAGCGCGTTGTCCGGCGCGTCGTCCCGGAATTCGCCGCCGCCCTGCGCCGGCGTGAGCTCCGGTCGCTGGCCGCCGTTGAAGGATTTGAGCACCTTGGAGCGCGTGCGCTTGCCGAATTCGAGCGTCTTGAACAGGCGGTCGACCTCGTCGGCGTCGAAGGCGCCGTAGGTCAGGTCGTCCACGTCCACGCCAAGGTCGATGTCGCGCACCAGCGCGTTGACCTTGCGGTTGAGGCGCACCTGGTCGATGTTGGCGCGCAGGGCCTCGCCCTTCTTGCCGCCGATCTCGTCGGCGTGCGCGATGATGCCGTCGAGGCCGCCGTACTGGTTGATCCACTTGGCGGCGAACCCGTCGCCGACGCCCGGCACGCCGGGGATGTTGTCGGCCGTCTCGCCGCGCAGCGCGGCCAGATCCGGGTACTGGGCGGGCGCCACATGGTATTTCTCCTCGACGGCCTGCGGCGTCATGTGCTTGAGGTCCTTGAAATGGTGCCCCGGATACAGCACGGTGACGTTGTCGTCGATCAGCTGGAAGGCGTCGCGGTCGCCGGACAGCACCAGCGTGCGGTAGCCGGCCCGGTCGCCCAGCGTGGCGAGCGTGCCGATCACGTCGTCGCCCTCATAGCCGGGCTTTTCGATATAGGTCACGCCGAGGGCCTTGAGCATGCGCTGGATCAGCGGCAGCTGGGTGAGCAGCTCCTCGGGCGCCGCCTCGCGCGTGCCCTTGTACTGGGGCAGCATCTGGTTGCGGAAGGTGCCGCCCTTGACGTCGAACGCCACGGCGAGACGGTCGGGCCGCTCCGCGTCGATGACCTGGGACAGCATGGTCGCGAAACCCCACACCGCGTTCGTGGCCTGGCCGGCCTCGGTGCTGAAGTTTTCGACGGGAAGAGCGAAAAAAGCGCGGAACGCCAGCGAGTGGCCGTCAACGACCAGCAGCGTTCCGCGCGAATCGGATGCGTTTGCGGACTCAGTCATCGGTGCTTTCCGGCTTGGGATCACCGTACTTGGCGATGATGGCCATGGCCAGACGCTTCTTCGGGATGCGCTGATCCATCGAGGTCTTCTGGATCCAGCGGAAGGCGCCCTGCTCGGAGAAGTCTGCCTTATCCATGAGCAGGCCCTTAGCGCGGTCGACCAGCTTGCGCTCCTCGAGCGTGTCCTCGGCCTTCTTGAGCTGCTCCTCGGTCTTCTTGAGCTGCTCCTGGGCGTCGCGCAGCTTGTTCTCGCTGCGCTCGACGTTGTCGAGCAGGTCGTTGATCTCGGCGAAGCGGCCCATCGCGACTTCCAGCGCCGGCAGCAGCTTGGACTCCTCGTACGGCTTGGTCACATACGCCATGGCACCGGCGCCGGTGGCCTGCTTGACCAGATCGGGCTGGGAGAACGCGGTGAGCATGACCACCGGGGCGATGTTCTCGTCGCAGATCACGCCTGCGGCGGCGATGCCGTCCATGCGCGGCATCTTGACGTCCATGCACACGACGTCGGGACGGAACTTGCGGGTCAGCTCGACGGCCTCCTCGCCATTGGCCGCCTCGCCGACGACCTGATAGCCGTTGTCCTCGAGCATGGCGACCAGGTCCATGCGGTTGACGGATTCGTCCTCGGCCACGACGACGGTGCGGACGCGGTTCTCATCCTGCGTCTCGCCGGCCGGCTCGGCCTCGGCAGCCGGATCCTCACCCTGGGCCGCCGCCTTCAGCTCATCTTCCGTCAACACCGCTTCCAACGCCTCCGGTGCTTCCGAGGTGTTTTTCCTTGCAGTCATGCCAGCCTCTTTCATCCATGCGCCAGCCTTCGCAGGCCCCAACGCCCGACCTTTGTGTACAAACTTTCATTGCGAGTCGTTCGGGCGGGACGGCGTCCCGCTCCTCACCGCGTGCCCTCGGTGGGACTCGAACCCACACTGCGCAGATTTTGAGGCTGCTTCCTCTACCAATTGGGATACGAGGGCTTTTGATGCACCTACGGAAGAATAGCACACGATCGAGGATCTGGCGAACATCTCCACTTTCAGCGTGGCGCGGCTTGCGCCCGGCTCCGCGTCACGGAGGGCCCCGGTGTCGGTTTAGGGCGCGTTTCCTTCGGCTCGCCGGCGAAAAACACCGGAACGGGAACATACCCACCCTAGAATAAAAGGTAGTTCATTATCGCCAACAAGGAGGCAGATTCATGAGCACCAATGAGACGTACCGCCGGTTCGACCCCTGGCGCGTGTCCCCCGTCCGGGAGGAATCCCGCCATCAGATCGTCGAGAGCCACTATTTCAACGTCGATCGCGTGGCCTTCTCCTCGCCGCAGGTCGGCCAGTTCGAGCGCTACATCCTGCATGAGAACAACGGCGACACGGTCGGCGTGCTGGCGCTGACCGACGACGGCCGGATCCCGTTCATCGAGCAGTACCGCGTCCCGACCCACCGCTGGACGCTGGAAATCCCGGCCGGGCACGCCAACGCCCCCAGCGAGAAGCCTTTGGACGTGGCCGTCCGCAAGCTGCGCGAGGAGGCCGGGTACGAGGCCAAGAAGTTCACCCAGTTCTCGCGGTTCATCAACACGCCGAGCTTCTCCTCGCAGCATACGGCCCTGTTCGCGGCGACCGGGCTCACCCCGACGAGCCGCGGCGATTTCGGCCCGGAAACGCCGCGCTCCGACGTGCGCCTGCTCACCACGGACGAGGCCTACGAGATGGTGGTCAACGGCACGATCATCGACGCGAAGTCGATCATCGCGGTGTTGCGCCTGAGGTGCGCGCCGGATCATCTGTTCGACGAGGTCTGACGGCCCGGGCGGGCAGGCGGGGCCGGAGCCGGCCACGGTGCCCGTCCGCGCATGATGCCGCCGCACATGCATCAAACATAATCAAGGAGGGGCGTCGCGCATTCGCGCGGCGCCCCTCCTTGCATCGACGTTCCGACCGGCGTGCCGATCAGCGGTGCGGCCGGGCCGGAACCGGCCGGTCGCACCGCCTGCGGATCACGCGGATCGAATCGCTCGGGTCACTCGTTGTTGCCGACCGTGTGCACGTAGATCGTGTCGGTGCTGCCGGCGGCGTGCTCGCCCTGAGCGGAGCTCAGCACGACGATCTTGTCGCCATCGGAGACCTTGCCAGCTTCCTTGAGGACCTTGTCGGTGAAGGTCATGAGGTCGCGGCGGGTCTTGTCGTGGTAGTCCTCGCTGAGCAGGAACGCCTCGGTGCCCCAGGACAGAGCCAGCCAGTGGTAGGTGTGCTCGTTGTTGGTCAGGCCGTAGATCGGGGCGGCCGGGCGCTCGCGGGACACGCGGTGCACGGTGTTGCCGGTCTGGGTGTAGGCGACGATGGCCTTGGCGTTGAGCTTGTCGGCCAGGTCCACGGCGGCGGAGGAGACGGCGCCGGTGGAGGACATGTCGAGGTTCTTGAGCTCCGGGATGCGGTCGAAGCCGTGGTCGGTGGCGTAGCCGGAGATGCGGGACATGGTGTCCACGGTGACGTCCGGGTACTTGCCGACGGCGGTCTCGTTGGAGGTCATGGTGGCGTCGGCGCCGTCGAGGACGGCGTTGGCGCAGTCGGAAGCCTCGGCGCGGGTCGGCACCGGGGAGTTGACCATGGAGCCGAGGACCTCGGTGGCCACGATGACCGGCTTGGCGTACTGACGGGCCAGCTCAATGATGCGCTTGGTGGCCAGCGGGACCTCTTCCAGCGGGCACTCGACGGCCATGTCGCCACGGGCGGCCATGACGCCGTCGAAGGCCTTCACGATGTCCTCGAGGTTCTCCAGGGCCTGCGGCTTCTCGATCTTGGCGACGATCGGGATGCGGCGGCCTTCCTCGTCCATGATCTCGTGGGCGCGGTCGATGTCGGTGGCGAAACGCACGAAGGACATGGCGATGATGTCGGCGCCGGTGCGGATGGCCCAGCGCAGGTCGGCCTCGTCCTTCTCGGTCAGGGCGGGCAGGCTCACGGCGACGCCCGGCAGGTTGATGCCCTTGTGGGAGGACACGGGGCCGGCCACGACGACCTTGGTGTGCACGTTGTTTCCCTCGACCTCGGTGACCTCAAGACGGACCTTGCCGTCGTCGATCAGGATCGGGTCGCCCGGGTGGCAATCGCCCGGCAGGCCCTTGAAGGTGGTGGAGGTGATGTGCTCGTCGCCCTCGACGTCGTCGGTGGTGATGACGAACTCCTGGCCCAGCTTGAGCTGGACCTTGTCCTCACCCTCGGCGTTCTTCTTGAACCAGCCGCAGCGGATCTTCGGTCCCTGCAGGTCGACCAGGGCGGCCACGTTGCGGCCCGTCTCCTTGCCGGCCTTGCGCACGTTGTTGTACACGCGCAGGTGATCCTCGGGGGTGCCGTGGGAGCGGTTCAGACGAGCGACGTCCATACCGGCTTCGACGAGCTTCAGGAGCTCGTCGTAATCCTCGCTAGCGGGACCGATGGTATCTACGATCTTGGCTTTACGCATGAATGCCTGCCTATTCTTATCTTGTACACCCGGACCTGACGGCCCGGCTTCCACGGCATAGTCTACTAGCTTGGCCCCAACTTCTCCAGTACGGAACGGGGTGTGTTGTGAGCGCTAACAATTATGTCGGGAAAAGGATTACCGTTTATTTCCCGCCGATCAGCGCGCAGCGTCGGACGACGATTCGATCGCACGCATCTTCAACACGCTCGCGATCGCCGCGGTGCCCAGCGACACGATGATCACGGCCAGCGACAACCAGGTCGGCACCTCGGGGACCCATTCGATCGGGTGCCCCCCGTTGAGGAACGGCAGGGAATTGCCGTGCAGCGCCTCCATGATCAGCTTGATGCCGATGAACCCGAGCACCACGGACAGGCCAAGCGGCAGATAGACGAGCTTGTCGAGCAGCGCGCCGAGCAGGAAGTAGAGCTGCTGCAAGCCGAGCAGCGCGAAGACGTTCGACGTGAACACGATGAACGGATCCTTGGTCAGGCCGAAGATGGCGGGGATCGAATCGAAGGCGAACATCACGTCGGTGGTGCCGATCGCGAGGAACACGACCAGCATCGGGGTGAAGTACTTGACGCCGTTCTTCACCGTGCGCAGCTTCTCACCGTCGTACTCGTCGGAGATCTTCATCACCTTGCGCAGGGCCTTGATGATGCCGTTCTCGTGGTATTCCTCGTCATCGTCGCCGCCCGCGACGAGCTTGACGGCGGTGACGATGAGGAACACGCCGAAGATGAAGAAGATCCAGGTGAAGCGCTCGATCAGGGCCGCGCCGATGAGGATGAAGATGCCGCGCAGGATCAGCGCCACGGTGATGCCGACCGACAGCACGTACTTCTGCAGGACCTTCGGCACGGCGAAGTTCGACATGATGATGACGAAGACGAACAGGTTGTCCACGCTCAGCGAGTATTCGGTGAGCCAGCCGGAATAGAATTCCACGGCCGGCTTGGAGCCGGCGACCGCCCAGATCAGGCCGCCGAAGATCAGCGCCGTCACCACGAAGAACGCGATGTGCTGCACGCATTCCTTGGTGGTCGGCACATGCGGCTTGCGCCCGATGACGAACAGATCGACGATGAAGAATGCGGCGAGTACCACAAAAGTGGCGATCATAAAAGCAACAGGGGTTTCAGACATGGCTCCCAGCATAGAAACAGGCGCTGACGCCGGTAGGAGCCGCCGCCCCGTTGGCGGAAGCGAAATATGCCTGGATTGGCAGAGTCATCAAGAGGGGTCTTGATCTCGGATGGCCGGCGGGGTTGCTCCCCTCAGTCCGCTCTGCGGACAGCTCCCCTCAGAGAGGGGAGCCGGCTGCGGCGACGGCGGCGCGGAGGCGTGCGCGACGCTACCGCTGCTCGCTGCTCGCTGCTACGGAGGCTCACTTATTCGCCTCCGCATCACATGCGACGCTCGCGACGCTACCGCTGCTCGCTGCTACGGAGGCTCACTTATTCGCCTCCGTCATTTGACGGAGTTCTTTTTTGAGGTCTCGGATCTCGTCGCGCAGGCGGGCGGCGAGCTCGAACTGGAGCTGTTCGGCGGCGGTGTGCATCTGCTCGCTCATCTGGCGGATCAGATCGGCCAGATCCTGTGCGGGCAGACCGGCCTTGAGGATCTCCTCGTGCCGCTTGTCGGCCTCGTCCTTGTCGAGGCTCGGCACGCCAAGATGCGTGTTGCCCGCCTTGCCGGCGTTGCGGTAGCCGCCGGCCAGCAGGGTCTGCGTGTCGACGTCCTCCTTGGCGAGCATGTCGTTGACGTCGCTGATCTTTTTGATCAGCGGCTTGGGGTCGATGCCGTGCTCCTTGTTGTAGGCGATCTGCTTGTCGCGGCGGCGTTCGGTCTCGTCGATGGCCTTGTGCATCGCGTCGGTCATCTCGTCGGCGTACATGAGCACGGTGCCCGACACGTTGCGGGCGGCGCGGCCGATCGTCTGGATGAGCGAACGGTAGGAGCGCAGGAAGCCCTCCTTGTCGGCGTCGAGGATCGCCACCAGCGACACCTCCGGCAGATCCAGGCCCTCGCGCAGCAGGTTGATGCCCACGATCACGTCGATCTTGCCCTCGCGCAGCTCGCGCAGCAGCTCGACGCGCCGCAGCGTGTCGACATCGGAATGCAGGTACTCGACCTTGATGCCTCGCTCGAGCAGATAGTCGGTCAGATCCTCGGCCATCTTCTTGGTGAGCGTGGTGACCAGCGTGCGCTCGTCCCTGGCGACGCGGTCCTTGATCTCGGCGAGCAGATCGTCGATCTGCCCCTCGGTCGGGCGTACCTCGATCTTCGGATCGACCAGACCGGTCGGCCTGATGATCTGCTCGACGACCCCGTCGGACAGGCCCAGCTCATAGTCGCCGGGCGTGGCGGACAGGTAGACGGTCTGCCCGACGCGGTCGAGGAATTCCGGCCATTTGAGCGGCCGGTTGTCCATCGCCGAGGGCAGCCGGAAGCCGAAGTCGACGAGCGTGCGCTTTCGGGAGGCATCCCCCTCGTACATCGCGCCGATCTGGGGCACGGTGACATGGGACTCGTCGATGACCAACAGAAAATCGTCGGGGAAGAAGTCGAGCAGCGTATGCGGCGGTGTACCGGCCGCACGACCGTCGAAGTGCCGCGAATAGTTCTCCACGCCCGAGCACACGCCCACCTGGGAGAGCATCTCCAGATCGTAGGTGGTGCGCATGGTCAGGCGCTGCGCCTCCAGCTCCTTGCCCTGCTTGCGCAGTTCGGCCACGCGCTGGTCCAGCTCGGCCTGGATGGTCTTCAGCGCGCGTTCCATGCGCTCCGGCCCGGCCACATAGTGCGAGGCCGGGAAGATGTGCACTTCGCTCTCATGGTCGATCACATCGCCCGTCAGCGGGTGCAGGGTGGAGATGCGGTCGATCTCGTCGCCGAAGAACTCGATGCGGATCGCCAACTCCTCGTATACGGGGATGATCTCGACGGTGTCGCCGCGCACGCGGAAGGTGCCGCGCGTGAACGCGATGTCGTTGCGCTTGTACTGCATGGCGACGAACTGGCGCAGCAGCTGGTCGCGCTCGATCTGCTGACCCTCCTTGAGGAAGAGCATGCGCCCCGCGTATTCCTCCGGCGTGCCCAGGCCATAGATGCACGAGACGGTGGCCACGACCACGCAGTCGCGCCGCGTGAGCAGGTTGGCGGTGGCGGCATGGCGCAGGCGCTCCACATCGTCGTTGATGTTCGAGTCCTTCTCGATGTAGGTGTCGGTCTGCGGGATGTACGCCTCCGGCTGGTAGTAGTCGTAGTAGGACACGAAATAGCTGACCGCGTTGTCGGGCATGAGCTCGCGGAACTCGGCGCACAGCTGCGCGGCAAGGGTCTTGTTCGGCTCGATGATGAGCGTGGGCCGCTGCAGCCGCTCGATCAGCCATGCGGTGGTGGCGGTCTTGCCGGTGCCGGTGGCGCCCATGAGCACCACGTCGTTCTCGCCGTTCTCGATGCGCGTGGCGAGCTCCTCGATGGCCTGCGGCTGGTCACCGGAGGGCCGATACGGCGACTTGACGACGAAAGGTTTGTTCGTCCGCTCGATGTTGAATCCCATCATTACTCCTTCCAGCTTGCATATAGCCTATCAACCACATCGAACATTTGTTCGATCGGCTGTGTCGAATCGATCACGACGTCCGCGATCGCCCGGCGCTCGGACTCGCTGGATTGGTGCCGGATCCGGCCTACGGCCTGCTCGAGGCTCATGCCCCGCTCCCCCGTCATGCGCGCGATCCGCACGTCCTCGGGAGCCTCGACCGTCACAATATGGTCGAATCGGAACGGGATCACATCGATCACCTCCGCCAGCAACGGCACGTCGTGCACCACGATCGGCGTGCCATGGTCCGCGGCCTCGCGCTCCAGACGGGCCGCCGCCTCGTAGATCAGCGGATGCTCGATCGCGTCCAGCCGCTCCCGCGCGCCGGCCGGCGCGGACGCGCCGAACACATGCCCGGCCATCCACGCGCGGTCAAGGCTCCCGTCCCCGCGCAACGCGTCCGGACCGAACGCGGCGGCGATACGCCGCAGACCGACGCCGCCGGGGGCCACGACCTCGCGGGCCAGCTCGTCGTAGCCGATCACGCATGCGCCCAAGGCGCCCAACCGCGCCGCCACCGTGCTTTTGCCCGCGGCGATCCCGCCGGTCAGCCCAACTCTCATCATCACAGCCACCATACTACGAAAAAAGGATCCCGGCCTGCGATTGCAGACCGGGATCCTTGCGATCATCCGCGCCGGTCACCCGGCGCGATCATCATGCTTCCCGTGCGGGAGGGACGCTCACTTGCCGAGCAGCTGGTCGCGCAGGGCGGCGAGCTGATCGGAATCGGCGAGGGTACCGGTGGAAGAGGAATCGGAGGAGTAGTTGGACACCTCTTCGACCTTCTCTTCCTTCGGGGCCTGTCCGTCCTCGGCGGCGGAAGCGGCGGCGTTCTCGAGCTCCTTGGCCACGAACGCCTTGTGCTGCTCCCACAGGTCGTGGGCGGCCGCGTACTGGGACTCCCACTCCTCGCGCTGCTTCTCGAAGCCGGCGATCCACTCGTTGGTGTTCGGATCGAAGCCTTCGGGGTACTTGTAGTTGCCGTCCTCGTCGTACTCGGCCGGCATGCCGTACAGCGCCGGATCGAAGTCCTCGGAAGCCGGGTCGACGGAGTCGTTGGCCTGCTTGAGGGACAGGGAGATGCGGCGACGGTCGAGATCGACGTCGATGACCTTGACGAAGACCTCTTCGCCGGGCTTGACGACGGTCTCCGGGTTCTCCACGTGGCGGTTGGCCAGCTCGGAGATGTGCACCAGGCCCTCGATGCCGTCCTCGACGGAGATGAACACGCCGAACTGGACGATCTTGGTGACCTTGCCCTTGACGATCTGGCCGGGGACGTGGGTGCGGGCGAAGCGCTGCCACGGATCCTCCTGGGTCGCCTTCAGGGACAGGGAGATGCGCTCGCGGTCCAGATCGACGTCGAGCACCTCGACGGTGACCTTGTCGCCGACCTTGACGACCTCGGACGGGTGGTCGATGTGCTTCCAGGACAGCTCGGAGACGTGGATCAGGCCGTCAACGCCACCGAGATCGACGAACGCGCCGAAGTTGACGATGGAGGACACGACACCCTCGCGGATCTGGCCCTTCTTGAGCTGCGAGAGGAAGGTCTCGCGCACTTCGGACTGGGTCTCCTCGAGGTACTGGCGACGGGACAGGACCACGTTGTTGCGGTTCTTGTCGAGCTCCAGGATCTTGGCCTTGATCTTCTGGCCGATGTACGGGGACAGGTCGCGCACGCGACGCATCTCGACGAGGGAAGCCGGCAGGAAGCCGCGCAGACCGATGTCCACGATGAGGCCGCCCTTGACGGCTTCGATGACGGTGCCCTCGACGACGCCGTCGGCATCCTTGATCTTCTCGATGTCGCCCCAGGCGCGCTCGTACTGGGCGCGCTTCTTGGACAGGATCAGACGGCCTTCCTTGTCTTCCTTGGTGACGACAAGGGCCTCGATGGTGTCGCCGACCTCGACGACCTCGTCAGGATCGACGTCCTTCTTGATGGAAAGTTCGCGGGAGGGGATCACACCCTCGGTCTTGTAGCCGATGTCGAGCAGAACCTCGTCATGATCGACCTTGACGACGGTGCCCTCAACCAGATCACCATCATCGAAGTTCTTGATGGTGGAATCGACTGCCTTGATGAAGTCCTCCTCAGTGCCGATATCGTTGATCGCGACCTTGGTGACTTCGTTGTTGTTCTCTGCCATTAATGTGGTTTCTTCAATAAATATGGATGGATAAAATCGTTATTCAGTTATGACGCGCATACTTGCGCACACGCAATGTTCAACAATACCGGCAACCATGCCCAAAACGATTATAGGAATCCGGGCGTGTCGCGCCCGGATACTGTCACATCACCGAGGGGCCCCACCCCCTCGGCGTCGCCTACCGGCAGCCCACCGGGCTACCGGCTACACGGCTCCGTGGGCGTGTCGCGCCCGGATTCCTTAGGGGCGCATTCAGACGAGACGGCGTTCGGCCATTTCCACTACGTTGGCGAGCAGCATGGCCCGGGTCATCGGGCCGACGCCGCCCGGATTCGGCGAGTAGGCGTAGGCCTTGTCGTAGCAGGCCTTGTCGATGTCGCCCTTGATGCGGTAGCGACCGGCCTCCTCGTCGAAGACGCGCGAGACGCCGACGTCGACGAGCACGGCCCCCTCGCGCACCATGTCAGGCGTGACGAATCCGGCGGAGCCCATGGCGGCGACGATCACGTCGGCGCGGCGCGCGTGCTCGGCGATGTCGCGCGTGCCGGTGTGGCACAGGGTCACGGTCGCGTTGACCTCCTTGCGGCTCAGCAGCAGGCCGATCGTGCGCCCGATCGTGATGCCGCGCCCGAGCACGCACACTTCCTTGCCGTTCAGGTCGATGCCGTAGGCGTTCAGCAGTTCCAGCACGCCGCGGGGCGTGCACGGCAGCGGCGTGGCGATGTCCCCGCGCACGTGCAGCACGAGTTCGCCCAGATTGTACGGGTGCATGCCGTCCGCGTCCTTGGCCGGGTCGATCAGCCCGATGATCGCGTTCTCGTCGATGCCCGCCGGCAACGGCAGCTGCACGATATAGCCGGTGCAGGCCGGATCGTCGTTGAGCGAGCGAACTGCCTCGGCGATGTCGTCGAAGCCCGCGTCGGCGGGCAGCTCGCGCTTGATCGAACGGATGCCGACCTGGGCGCAGTCGGCGTGCTTGCCGGCTACGTACTTGACCGATCCGGGATCGGACCCGACCAGCAGCGTCCCCAACCCCGGTTCGACGCCCGCGTCGCGCAGTCGCCGTACGCGTGCGGTCAGATCCGCCTTGATGGTCGCGGCAGTCTGCTTGCCGTCGAGTTTGATGGTCATGTGCGTCCTTCCCCGTGTCGATGTCATTCCTCGTAGCGTTAGGCTATCGTGGATGCAGGTCAAAAGGATATCCGACACCGCGATATCCGGCACCGTTCGCGACTGCGATGGAGAAGACATTATGCGTATCAGGGGAACTCACATGGCGCGGGCCGTTGCGGCCGTCGCCGCAGCCGGACTCATGCTGGTCACCGGCGCCTGCGGCGCGTCGAAGGCCGGCACCGAGCCCGCCCAGCCAAGCGAGCCGGCGCAGCAGGGGCCGATCGAGGTGGTCGCCTCGATCAACCAGTGGGGTTCCCTGGCCGAGCAGATCGGCGGCGACGACGTCACGGTCACGTCGATCCTGAGCAGCACGACCGTGGACGCGCATGACTTCGAGCCGAAGACCTCGGATATGGCCGCGATCGCGAAGGCCGCCATCGTCGTGTCGAACGGCGCCGGCTACGACGCATGGGCCACCAAAAACGTCTCCAAGAACGCCGTCACCGTGTCGGCGGCGCAGACCGTCGGCGCCATGGAGGGCGACAACCCGCACCTGTGGTTCTCGAAGGACGCGCGAACCGGCATGGCCAAGGAGCTGGTGAACGCCTTCTCCAAGGCGTTGCCCGCCAAGAAGAAGGCGTTCTCCAAGCGCTACGACGCCTGGCTCAAGCGCGAGCAGGCCATCGAGGACAAAATGGCCGCATTCGCCAAGGACCACGCCAATCCGACGTACGCGGCCACGGAGGCCGTCGCCTACTACCTCATGTCGGATATGGGATTCAAGGACCTGACCCCGGAGGGCTACGCCGCGTCCACGGCCTCCGAGGGCGAGCCGGCACCGGCCGACCTGCAGGCGTTCCAGAAACTGGTCGAGGGGCGCAGCGTCGACCTGCTGGTCAACAACACGCAGGAGGCGTCGGACGCCACCAATCTGATCACGGGAACCGCCGGCCGCTCCGAGGTGCCCGTGTTCGACGTCAGCGAACAGATGCCCAAGGACAAGACCGATCTCACCGATTGGATCGACTCGATGGTCGACGCGATCGACGGCATCTTCGACGAGCGAGACGCTCAGTCCTGCGAGGACGCGTCCACGTCGGACGGCTCGGCTGACTCGGGCGACTCGAACGGCAAGGATGGCAAGGGCTCCTCGGACGGCACCGCCGACAAAGACGCATCCGGCCCATCCGACACCAAGGGCGACGGCGTGGCGCAGTGCCAGACCGACAAGACGGGCGACGCCGGCAAGGCGGACGACTCCGATAAGGCGGGCAAGACGGATGGTGGCTCCGCAACGACCACCGGCGGCGCCGCCGACACGCCCTCCGACCCGGGCAAGTAACCGCATACACGCCTCATGCGTCAAACCATCGCGCGCCTTCGGCGCATTGCGCCATCGCGCATGCCCAGGTGATCTCGCGCATGCCCCGTTTTTGGCATGCCGAAACAGACGTTCTGCCGTTTGGCATGCCCAAATGCCCGAAATAGGCCTCGATTCCGGACATTTCAGCATGTCAAACGGCAGAACGGGCATTTGGGCATGCCAGTCGGCGGCACGCGGAGGAGCATGGGCGCCCTGCACCCGCCTACACCCGCCGACACCCGCCTGCACACCGCCTCTAAATGAGAATGATTGTCAACCTTATTTGCCATAATCCTTGGCGTACATCGCCGCGAACGCGGCAGAACGACAGGGACGAAAACATATGACGGACTTGAACAACGGCACCGCCGCGGACTGCATCGTCTTCCGCGACGCCGCGGTATCGCGCGGCGGGCGCATCATCTGGCAGCATGGCACCTTCGCCATCCCCTCGGGGTCGGTGACCGCGATCGTCGGCACGAACGGCACCGGCAAGACCACGATGATGAAGGCCGAACTGGGGCTGATCCCCGCCGCGGCCGGCTCCATCCAGGTGCTCGGCCGCCCGGCCGGGGAATCCAACCGGCAGATCGGCTACGTGCCGCAGAGCTACACCTCCGACATCGACTCGAATCTGACCGCCGAGCAGTCGGTGCTGCTGGGCCTGACCGGCACCCGGTTCGGCATCCATCCGGTCACGCGCGAGCAGCGGGCCAAGGCGTACGAGGCCATGCGCTTCACCGGCATCGACGACAAGGCGCACTACCGGCTGTCCGAACTGTCCGGCGGCCTGCGCCAGCGCGTCGCCATCGCGCAGGCGCTCGTGTCCGATCCGAAGCTGCTCATGCTCGACGAACCGCTCGCCAACCTCGACCTGGCCAGCCAGCGCGCCACCGTGCACGTGCTCGCCCGGCTCAACAAGGAACTCGGCATGACGATCCAGGTGGTGGCGCACGACCTGAACATGCTGCTGCCGATCCTGACCGGCGCGGTCTACCTGTTGGACGGGCACCCGCACTACGCCGCGATGAACCAGGTGCTCGACTCGCAGCTGCTCACGCACCTGTACGGCACGAAGGTGCAGGTGGTCACCACGCCGCAGGGCGACATGTTCGTCACGCCGACGCCGGACGAGACGGCGCAGACCGATCAGGACACGCACGACCCGTCGGAGGTCGCCCTGTTCCACCAGCACGGCCACCACGACGGGACGCAGGATACGCATGACGGCCGCCGGGACGGCGACCGGGAAGGAAGGAACGCGCGATGAACACCGTTCGATTCTCATTCGACCCCCAGTGGATGGAGACGCTGTCGGCCCCGTTCATGACCAACGCGTTCCTCGCCGGACTGTGCATCGCGCTGGCCGCCGGCGTGATGGGATATTTCACGATCGCCCGGCACTCCACGTTCGCCGCGCACGCGCTCGCGCACATCGGCCTGCCCGGCGCGACCGGCGCGGTGCTGCTCGGCCTGCCCGTATCGGTCGGGCTCGGCGTGTTCGCGCTCGGCGGCGCGCTGGTGATCGGCGCGCTCGGCAAACGCGCCTCGCAGCGCGAGATCGCGACGGGCACCGTGCTGGCCTTCGCCACCGGTCTCGGCCTGTTCTTCGCGCGCCTGTCCACCTCCGCATCCCAGCAGATGCAATCGATCCTCTTCGGCTCGATCCTGACCATCACCACCGGGCAGATCATCGGTTTCGCCGTCTTCGACGTGATCCTGATCGCCGTGCTGGCGATCATCTACCGTCCGCTGCTGTTCAGCTCGGTCGACGAGCAGGTCGCGCAGGCCAAGGGCGTGCCGATCGGCGCCATGAACGTGGCGTTCATGGCGATCATGGCCGGCGTGATCACCATCGCCGTGCCGGCCGTCGGCACGCTGCTGATCTTCGCGCTGGTCATCACGCCGGCGGCGACGGCGAACATCCTGGCCGGCTCCCCGTTCAAGGCGATGGTCGTGGCCAGCGTGCTGTGCCTGATATCGATCTGGGGAGGCCTGGTGCTGTCGGCGATGTTCCCCGCTCCCCCGAGCTTCATCATCGTGACGCTTTCCACGCTGTTCTGGGCGCTCGCCAAGGCCGTGGAGGCCCTGCGCAAGCACTAGCGGCCTATTCCATCGATAACTAAGCACCTCGTATACCGCTCCGGGCAGTGCACGGGGTGCATGTTGTATATAGCGCCGAAGCCGTCGACGAAAGCCTCGCTGAAGCTGATCGGGACCGCAACGGTGAACATTCGACCACCCTCCGGCGCTACGCGCCACCTCCCGCCAGCGGGAGGATCCAAGGAATCGAGATCAGTCCGCTGACGGCGGGATCAGCACGGCAGGATCAGCGCCGTGGCGATGGCGGCGATGCCCTCGCCGCGGCCGGTGAAGCCCATGCCGTCGGTGGTGGTCGCGGTCAGCGAGACCGGGCATCCGACCGCATCGGACATCGCCGACGCGGCTTCGGCCCGGCGCGGGCCGATTTTCGGGCGATTGCCGATCAATGCGACGCTGGCGTTGGCCGGGGCGAACCCATGATCATGCAGATGCGAGACGGTGACCCGCAGCATATCGGCGCCATGACGGCCGGCGCCGGCGGAGTCGGCCCCCACGCCGAACAGCGAGCCGATATCCCCCAGACCTGAGCCCGACAGCAGCGCGTCGATCAGCGCATGGGCCGCCACGTCGCCGTCGGAGTCCCCCTCGATGCCCGTGCCGTCCCATGCCAGGCACGCCAGCCACAACGTCCTACCCGAGGAGGGATCGGCGAATCGATGCGCGTCGAACCCCTGCCCGACGCGCGGCAATGCGGTCGGCAATGCGGATGGCGCGGCGGACGGGGTCACTTGCGCTTGGACTTCTTGTGCTCGGCCTCGATGCGGGCGAGCGTGGCCGTCGCCGGCTCCTCGGGAGCCTTGGTGTGGTGCTTGTCGTCGCCCGGCTGGGGGTCGGCGTAGCCGAGGTTCACGTCGAGCAGTCGCTGCGCGTCCTCGTCGTCCAGCTTCTCGGACAGCGCGATCTCGGAGGTGAGGATGCTGCGCGCCTTGGTCAGCATGCGCTTCTCGCCGGCGGACAGGCCGTGCTCGTCGACGTCGCGCTGCGCGAGGTCGCGCACCACCTCGGCGATCTTGTTCACGTCGCCGGTCGCGATCTTCTCGACGTTCAGCTTGTAGCGGCGCGACCAGTTCATTTCCTTCTCGACGATCGGGGTGCGCAGGATCTCGAACACCTTCGCGACCTCGTTGGCGTCGACGATGTCGCGCACGCCGACCTTCTTGGCGTTCTCGACCGGAACGTTGATGACCAGCCCGTCGGAGGACAGCACGGACAGCTGCAGATACTCCCTGGTGACACCCTTCACTGTCCGTTCGGTGATGGCTTCAACCTTCGCCGCGCCGTGACGCGGATAGACCACCATATCGCCGACCTTGTAACCCATGAATCCTCCGTAAGAGCCTATACAAAACCCGAATAATTGTGCCATGCACCGTGGACTGACGAAAAATCCGGCGAAAAAACGGCGGCGCGACGCGCCAATGTACCCACATATCGCCCATAACGGCCTAGACTGCTGACTATGACTACACACACGAACATCAATGACGATACCGTTGCTGTCCCCGTCAACCAGGGCGACCTGGATGCGGTGAGCAACGCCTCCTTCTACAACCCCCATGAAGTGCTCGGCGGGCATCTGGGGACCGGCAAGCATCGGGACATGGTCACGATCCGTGTGCTTCGCCCCATGGCCAAGACCGTGACCATCGTCACCCAGAACGGCGAAACCCCGGCGACCCACGAATTCAATGGCGTCTTCGTGGCCGTCGTCCCCGCCGCCGAGGGCGAGGACGGGCCCTCCATCCCCGACTACCGCGTGCGCACCTCGTACGAGAACGGCACGACCGTGACCGAGGACGATCCGTACCGCTATCTGCCGACCATCGGCGAGATGGACACCTACCTGTTCGGCGAGGGCCGCCACGAGCGCCTCTGGGAGGCTCTTGGCGCGCATGTGCTGCGCTATGACGATCCGATGGGCGGCGCCGACGGCACGCCCGGCGAGCAGGTGGTCGGCACCGCGTTCACCGTGTGGGCGCCCAATGCCCACGCCGTGCGCGTGGTCGGCAACTTCAACTCCTGGGACGGCCGCCGCCACGCCATGCGCGAGATCGGCTCCTCGGGCGTGTGGGAGATCTTCATCCCCGGCGTGCAGGCCGGCGAGGTCTACAAGTACGAGATTCTCAACGCCAACTACGACTGGACGATGAAGGCCGACCCGATGGAACGCTCCCACGAGATCCCGCCGGCCACCGGCTCGATCGTCGTGGAATCCGCCCACGACTGGGACGACGGCGAGTGGATGGACCACCGCCGCGCCACCGACCCGCACGCCGGCCCCGTGAGCATCTATGAAGTGCACGCCGGCAGCTGGCGCAAGGACGTGTCCAACTACCACGAGCTCGCCGACAAGCTCGTGCCGTACGTCAAGTCCATGGGATTCACGCACGTCGAGTTCATGCCACTCGCGCAGCACCCGTTCTCCGGGTCGTGGGGCTACCAGGTCACCGGCTACTACGCCGTGGACTCCCGTCTCGGCTCGCCCGACCAGTTCAAGTACCTGATCGACCAGTTCCATCAGGCCGGCATCGGCGTGATCATGGACTGGGTGCCCGCGCACTTCCCGAAGGACGCGTTCGCCCTCGGCCGCTTCGACGGCACGCCGCTGTACGAGGATCCGGACCCGACCCGCGGCGAGCACCCCGACTGGGGCACCTACGTGTTCAACTTCGGCCGGCGCGAGGTGCGCAACTTCCTCGTGGCCAACGCCTGCTTCTGGATGGACGAGTACCACATCGACGCGCTGCGCGTGGACGCCGTCTCCTCGATGCTCTACCTCGACTACAGCCGCGAGCCCGGCCAGTGGCACCCGAACATCTACGGCGGGCGCGAGAACCTCGAGGCCATCGACTTCCTCAAGGAGGCGAACGCCACCGCGTACAAGAACAACCCCGGCGTCATGATGATCGCCGAGGAGTCGACCGCCTACCCGGGCATCACCGCGCCGACCAGCGCCGGCGGCCTCGGCTTCGGCCTCAAGTGGAACATGGGCTGGATGCACGACACCCTCGAGTACCTGCACGAGACCCCGATCAACCGCAAGTGGCACCACAACGAGATCACGTTCTCGATGGTGTACGCCTATTCGGAGCACTACGTGCTGCCGATCAGCCACGACGAGGTCGTGTACGGCAAGGGCTCGGTGTTCGGCAAGATGCCGGGCGACGACTGGCAGAAGTACGCCGGCGTGCGCTCCCTGTTCGCCTACCATTGGGCGCATCCGGGCAAGAACCTCTCGTTCATGGGCAACGAGGTCGCGCAGTGGGGCGAGTGGGACCACGACGGCTCCGTCGACTGGGCGGCCCTCGACTGGCCCGATCACCGCGGCGTGCAGCATATGGTCGCCGATCTCAACGACCTGTACAAGCGCTCCCCCGCCCTGTGGAGCCAGGACTTCGACCCGGCCGGCTTCCAGTGGCTGACCAGCGACGACGCCGACCACAACACGCTGAGCTTCGTGCGCATCGGCAAGGACGGCGAGCAGATGGTCGTCGTGGTCAACTTCTCCGGCGAGGCGTGGCAGGACTATCAGGTGCCGCTGCCTCAGGGCGGCAAGTGGCGCGAGGTGATGACCACCGACGACGCCAAGTACGGTGGGTCCGACATCCACAACGGCACCTTCGAAGCGGTCCCGGGCGAATACCATTCGCGCGATTGGTCCGCGAAACTCACCATTCCGGCGCTGGGGGCAGTATTCTTGGAACCGACAGACTGAAAGGCGGATTCCAATGCTGAACACTTCAACGCGTTCCACAACGCCACGCACGGTGCTGGTGGTCGAGGATGAACCGACCTTGGCCACCGCCATCGCGCAGCGCATCACGGCCGAAGGCTGGACGGCGCGCGTGGCCTCCGATGGGGCGAGCGCGGTGCAGGCCGCAAAGCAGCTGAAACCTGATCTGGTGATCATGGACATCATGCTGCCGGTCATGGATGGATTGGAGGCCACGAAACGCATCGTGGCCGACCGGCCGGTGCCGGTGCTGATCCTGACCGCGCGCGACGACGAGACCGACAAGGTGATCGGTCTGGGCGCCGGCGCGGACGACTACATGACCAAGCCGTTCTCGATGCGCGAGCTCATCGCCCGCTGCAAGGCGCTGCTGCGGCGCGTGGAACGCGCGAAGGTCATCGCGAAGAATTCGGAGAACGAGAAGCTGCTCGATTTCGGCTCGCTGGTCATCGATCCGGCGCAGCGCATCGTGACGGTGAACGGCGAGCAGGTGCATCTGACGCCGACCGAGTTCGACCTGCTGGCCACGCTCGCGCGCAAGCCGCGTTCGGTGCTCACGCGCGAAAAGCTGCTCGAGGAGGTGTGGGACTGGGTGGACGCCTCGGGCACCCGCACCGTGGATTCCCACGTCAAGGCGCTGCGCCACAAGCTCGGCTCGGAGACGATCCGCACCGTGCACGGCGTCGGTTATGCGTTCGAGCCGCCGAGCGCGTGAGACCATGACCTCGCCGACCACACGCAAGCCTTCGGGCGCACGCCGCAAAGGGGTGCGCCCGATCGGTTTTTTCTCCTCGCTCAAGATCGAACTGAGCGTGCTCATCGTCATCGCCACGGCCATCGCCTTCGTCATGGCCTGGTTCCTGCTCAAGATCGGCTGGAGCGGATGGCTCGCCATGCCGCTGACGCTGGTCGTGGCGCTGGGCATCACCTACCTGTTCTCGTACGGTCTCATCGCCCCGCTGCGCCAGCTGCGCGACGCGGCCAACGCGATGGCCGACGGCGACTACACGGTGCGCGTGCAGCTGGGCACCGACAGCAACGACGAGATCGGCCAGCTCACCCGCGCGTTCAACGATATGGCCGAGGAGCTCCAGCACGCCGACCAGATGCGCCTCGACATGATCGCCAACGTGAGCCATGAGCTGCGTACGCCCGTATCCGCGCTGCAGGCCATGGTCGAGAACATGGCCGACGGCGTGACGGAGGCCTCCCCCGCCAATCTGGAAAGCATCCTCGACCAGACGCACCGGCTGAGCGATCTGATCGCGTTCCTGCTCGACCTGTCGCGCATGGAGGCCGGCGCGGCCAGCCTGAACATCGAACGGTTCAACCTGCACGATTTTCTGGACGAGACCATCAAGCCGCTGGAGATCGCCGACGCCGGGCACGCGCACGACATCCTCATGCGCGTCGACGCCGGCATCGAGATGGAAGGCGATCAGGACCGCCTGCGCCAGCTGTTCACCAACATCATCGCCAACGCGCTCAAGCACTCGGCCAACGGCACCACGGTGCTCGTCGAGGCGAGCGAGGACGTCGACGCCGGCATGATCGTGACCAATGTGGTCAATTTCGGCTCGCAGATCCCGGTCTCCGACCGATCCGACATCTTCAGGCGCTTCGTCAAGGGCAAGGCCGGCCCCGGCACCGAATCCGGAGGCACCGGCCTGGGCCTGTCGATCGCCCGCTGGGCGGCGCAGCTGCACGGCGGCACCGTGCATGTCGTCGACGACAAGCGTGGCGTCGATTTCGAGGTGCGGCTGCCGAAATACCATATCGAGCCCGACTACGCCGACGAGTGATCGGCCAGACCGCTTGGCGCGGCGCAACGCCTCGCATCGCATGCCTCGCGCCGTCCCCGACTCGCCGCATTCCCCGATGCATCCCGCTCAGGGCACCCGGGCCAGCGACAGCGCGGTGAGCACGCGGGCTCCGGCCGCGTCGAGGGCGGCGACGCACTGACGCATGGTGGCTCCGGTGGTGACGATGTCGTCGATCGGGACCACCGTCCCGCCACGGCACAGCCGCGGGTCGTCCACGACGATGTTGCCGCCGATGCGGGCGGCGCGCTGGGCGGCGCCGCCCGCCTGCACGGATTTGGATCTGACCCCCGACGCGCGCAGCACCGGCAGCGCGACCGCATCGAAACCCCGGTCCCGCAATACCCTCGCCGTGCGATCGACCAGATTACGCATGTGCCAACGGCCGCGCGACCGCATCGACGCGGCGGACGAGGGCGCCGGCACCAGAGCGATCTGGCGGTCCCGATCGACTGCGCCGCAGCGAACCGCCAGATCGGCCAGCAATTCGGCGAACGGCGCGTCGCATTCCTCGTCGCCGTGATCCTTCCATGCCAGTATGGCGCGGCGGGCCCGGCCCCGGTACACCGCGCAGGAGCGGCCGATCCCCGCTTCGCACCCCGGCAGGGCAAAGACGCCGCTTTCCGAGAACAGGGCGCGGCAGTCCGGGCACAGCACCCGGTCCGGTTCGTCGCATCCGGCGCAACCGCGCGGCAGCAGCACGTCGCGAGCCTCCCCCAGCAGGCCGCGCAGCGACGCGCCGATCATGATCAGTCCCGGCCCGTATGGCCGGCAGGGTCCGTCTGGCGTTCCAGACGGTCCAGCAGCTCGTCGCACAGCCGCAGCGTGTCGTCCGGGCCGGTCACGCTCAACGCGGCGGCACCGGCCTGCGCGGCCGGGTAGTCGTTGCCGCCGGGATTCATGCGGTCGCCGACGAACACGATCCGCGACGGCTCGACGCCGAGCCGGTCGGCCAGCGCGCGCACCGCATACGCCTTGTCGAGGCCGGGGGCCGAAACGTCGATGCTCGTGTACCCGCCCGGACGCACCTTCAGATGCGGCAGGTCGGCGGCCACCGCCGCGGCCAGACGCATTTTCTTGGCGTCGCCCGGGTCCCATCGCTCCTTGGCCTCGGCCGGGGCGAGCTGGCCCAGCGCCGAAAAGGTGATCTGGCTGCCGCGATCCTCGATCCGCGGCCCCCAGGAGGGCTCGTTCCACACGCCCTGCTCCTCGGCGTGCCGGCGCAGCGAGTCGATGGCGCGCCGCTTGTCCTCCTCGCTCAGCTCGTGCTCGTACACGCACGCCCAATCCGCGCCGTTCCACCGATAGTAGCGGGTGCCGCTGGTGGGCATCAGATGCAGGTTGGCGCGATCCGCGTCTTTCCCGAGCACGTCGAGGATCTGGCTGACGACCAGCTCGTACCGGCCTCCCGTGATGATCGCGACGGGGATCAGGCGGGTCAGGCGGGTGATACGGTCGGCCATCGCCGCGTGCATCGGCTGCTTGGAGCAGGCGAGCGTGTTGTCCAGGTCGAACCCGAGCACGCGCATGGACGCGACCAGCCCGTCGTAATCGGCATCAGCCCATGAGCGTATGTTCACCACGTCCGTTCCGCCTTTCCGCCGACAGAAACCAATGACAGTATCCTAACGCATTTTGCCTCCGCCTAGGCTTAAGGTGGAGTCATGCTTGAAGCTCCTTGGAACACGTCGATATACCGCAACCGCCACGGCCGCGGGGTCAGGACCCCGATGTTCGGCACGAGGCTGCCCCGATACCGCACCCGAAGCGGCATGTTCGACGATATGATGGCGGCCCAGATCAGGCGCCTGGACGCCGCATGGCCCGAATTGGTGCGCCCGCTGCAGTTCGCGGTCGAGGACGTGCCGCCGTCGCAGCCGGCGCCGTGGGAGGCCAAGCCGAACTTCAACTCGCAGTACTTCCCTGCATCGCACGGTATCCCGGCGCGCATCGTGCTCTACCGCATGCCGCTGCAGTCGCTGGCGCGTGACCGCGCGGACCTGCAGCTGCTCATCCGCGACGAGATCGTCGCGCGCATCGCCGACCTGTACGGCCGCCACCCCGAGGAGATCGACCCCGACTGGGGCCTGTGACCGAAGTTCTCACAAATGGCGGAATAACGCCATTCCAAAGAGTCTATGCCGCTTCCCCTACATTGTCTGCCCACATTTTGCCCACATTTTCGCGCAACAGCAACTCTCCCTATCGACTCGCTGAGCGCATCCAAATCATCATCAAAGAGATCCGCGTACACATCCAACGTCATGGCGGCCGATGCGTGGCCGAGTTGGCACTGCACCGTCTTCACGTTCGCTCCGGCGTGGATCATGATGCTGTCCGCAGTGTGACATAGGTCGTGGATTGTGACGAACGGGGCACCGGCACGGCGTTCCGCGAACCACAACCACCCCCCGTTCTTGCGTGATGGACTTTCACCGTTGACCATGTAGGTACGATACCCGTCGTCGTATGGGCGCGTGAACAGCAGATCGTCATCGGTCTCACCTTCGCGCTGTTCGCGCATTGCGTCGTCCAGCACGGCCGAAAACATGATCGATCTTGGCGTAGCTGGCTTTTGCCCTGATTTTTACTCATGTGTACGGGTTTTCCGGTTTTAACGTGTTTTAACCGGTTTTGATGTGTTTTAATGGGATTTGACAAGGGACAAGACAATACGTAAGCTGCCTGTTTACGCCAAAATCGGAAAGGAGGCAGCCATGACCATGATGGATACCGCTGTAAAGCCAATCCCGGCTTACGCGCCGCCCGAGGACGGCAAGCCACGCAACGCCGTGGACGAGAAATGGATGCGACTGCACCGCGCGCTGATGAACCGTCCGGCGCGACTCGCGAAGAAGGCGCAGAATATTGAGAATAGCGATCGTCACTAGTCGTCTGTGCGACTCCGACGATCAGCTCGCATTGCGCCGTTTCGTCTGCTGCGAGCCGAACGGCCCGGAATACGCGATGGACGTGCAACGCTATATCCGAGGACTCCGCATCAAGGACGAGCCGGGGATGTATCGTATGGTTCTCCAGTACGGGGAGACCCCAAACGCGTCCGTCATCGGTTTCTGTGAATTCGGTTACGATCCCACCGCTCCGGAGTCTAATGGTTACGCAATATCATTCATCGCCACCGCGTTGAGCGAACGCGGCAGGCATCTCGGCGCGATACTGCTGGACTGCGTGCTCCGGTGGATGGCGAACGACGCCGCCAGACACGATCGCACTCCTTACGTGTTTACCCAGATAGATCCCCGGAACGAGGCCAGCATCCATCTTTTCTCCGACGCGGGCTTCGAGAACGAAGGGCGGGACGAGAACGATCCCGAATTCGACATCTGGTCGAAGGAATTCGAACCGTTCTCCACGGACAGGCTCTACTTCTACTCCCCCGTCATGATCGACGAGGACGATAAGAACTGACATTTTTGGGTGTGGCTTCGCCCGTATAATGATGGGCGAAGCATCTTCCTTTCGATTCCGGCTCTCGAGGTGGCTGCTTTATCAATGCCTTGAACGTGTTGGTGGCACATTCAAAGGTTTGGATCCTGTCCGGGGTCGGTGGCCCCGGACAGGACTATCGTTATTTGTCGTTGGAGAATATGCCGTAGGTGTCGCAGGTCGCTATACCGTTCGCGCCGCTAGCCTTGTTGCTGCTCTTTTCCTTTCCGTCGATTTTGACGCTGCATGACACCTCTTGCGACGAATCTCCCATGATGTCTCCGCTCACGGTGACCGTGTACCCCTTTTTGGCATCTTCTCCTGTCAGGGTCTTGGTCCATGTTTTGTCGAATTCCTCGTTGTTGCTGCTTCCGCCAGTACTCCACATAACGCTGCCCTTGCCGGTCGCGGTTACGGACAGTTCCACGGTTTCGGCGTCGGCGTTGACATTGCCCTTGGCTATGTCGTCCAACGCCTTGGATGCGGCGTATTGCATGCCCAGGGTGATGACGATCGCGAGGATGGACAGTATGGTGCCGACTATCGCGAGCACGCGACCGCCCCTGACGGAGTTGCGTCCGGTTTTGACGATGCCGATGATGCCGAGCACGAGACCGATGATGCCGAGAATGAATGCGGCATTGTTGATAATCGGCACGAAACTCAACACGATCCCGATGATGCCGAGCACGAGCGAGGCTATGGCCAGGCCACTGGTGCCCTGACGAGCGGTCGCGCGCCGGGCGGACGCCGGAGCATTCCTCGCCCGATCATATGCGTCAGGCGCGGACCCGTTGGACGCCACCGGCTGGGCAACCGGCTGTGCCGGCATGCTGGCACGCACCGTATCCACGATATTCGACACCAATTGCATCACGCCGGTCTCCTGCTCGGCGGTGAACAGGACCGAATACGGGTTGGCGCTCGCCGTGGTAACGTCCCGGCAGATACCGGTCAACGATCCGTCCGACTGGGCTACGTTGAAGCTCACGAAACCGTACGTGGTCCCTGTTTTGTCGACCTGCTGCGCGGTCACGCCTTTGACGGCGCCGACCGGGAACGACACGGATCCGCCGAATGCGGCCTTGTCGGGCCCCGACCTGTCGATGCGCACCATCACGCCATCGAACTCCAAGTTCCCCGAAAACCCTGAAACCTTCATTTCCTCATCCTCCATGTATTCTCGCGCCGGCTCATAGGCCGGATCGCGTTATGACGGTTTGGGAACGCCGCACCCTCTCAGACCGGAAAAGTATCGGCGACTGCGATGTCCGCCGGTTCCCATTCTTGCGCCCCCTTTGCCGTTTCACAAGCATGAGCGTAATCGCATGATGACGCGCCGATAAACGGGGCCGATGAGGTTTCCCCGCGATTGCCCGGCTTAACAGCAGGCGGCGCTCGGCAACGTCGCCAAGGCGCGAGGCATGACCCAGATCGCCAAGGATGCCGGCGTGGGCCGCGAAAGCCTGTACAAAAGCTGAATCGAGCCGATTCGCATGTGCTTCCCCCCGTCGGCTATGCCGACAGCTCCCCTCCGAGAGGGGAGCCCGAACTAATGGGCGGAGGAACTAGCGCACGATGGCGGCGTTCTGGCTCGACCAGATGCGTTCGGTGGTCTCCTCCAGCGAGGTGGGCGCGAGGGATGCGAGACCGGCCAGATGCGCGTCATCGACCTGCGCGTTCGTCAGGCGGGCGCCCCACACGATCTGGCCACCGGCCACATCGAGGCGGAAGGTCACCGCGTCATCGCCGATGTCGGAGACGTCCACGGACCGGGCCGCGTTCGCCGACAGATCGAGCTTGGCGTCGCCGACGCGCTTGCCGGATCCGTCGTATCCGATCAGGGTGCCGTCGGCGTCGGTGGTGCCGGCATTCACGACGGTGAGCGTGGCGTCCATATGGTCGGGCACGGTCAGCGCCGAGACCGCGGACGGACGCTCGGCGCGCACCAGCGCGAAATCCGCCTGCCCGTCGTCGCCGGAACGGCCGACCTCGGCGGTCAGCCGGATGCTGTCCTGCGCGGTCGAGGCCACGGCCAGGGCGCCGGCCGGGGCCTTGCCCATATCGATGACCGTGACCTTGCCTCCGGTCAGGTCATGCGCGGCGGACTGGACCAGTCCCTTGTCCGTCACCCACGACAGGGTCGTCGTGGTGTCGCGTTCGGCGAAGGCGATCACCCGCACATCGTCGCCCCTGCGCACGGACGGCATGACCGCGGTGGCATCGGGTTCGACCGCCGGCGCCATGACCTCCGAGCCCTTGGAGGTGAGCCCGTCGGCGGCGACCGTGCGGATCACCGCGGCGACCGGGGTGCGTTCGCTGGACACGGTCACGTACAGCCCGTCCTGATTGGGGGCGGCGGCCGACAGATCCACCGTGGTCTCGCCGTGCGCCTCGACGGTGACGGTCTCCCCCGTCGACAGGGTCAGCGCGCCGGTGCCCGAGGTGCCCCACGCCCGTACGCCCAGCGAGGTGGCCTTGGAGGACGGGTTGGCGATGACGAGCTGCTGCGTGGTGCCGGTGGCCGTGCCGCCGACCACGAAGGCGTGCGTCAGGGCCGGCGTGACGCAGGATACGGCGGACACGCCCTTGAGATCGCCCTCCGTCGCCCAGGAGGCCATGGACGCCACGGCCCCCGTGCCGCTTTTGGATTCGAGCATGCGGGTCTGCAGCAGGGTCGAACCGCCGTCGACGTTGCCGGAGGCGCTCATGATCGACGAGACGTCGGCCGCGTCCGCGGACTGCAGCGCGGTTGCGCCGTCCATGGACGCGGTGGTGCCGATGACGGAGCGGAATACCGATCCGAACGCCGCGTAGCGCGCCGAGGAGGCGATATCGCCGGCCGACGCCTGGAATTCGCTGTCGCCGTACGACCCGGTATCGGCCAGGCTCATGCGGGCCGGGCAGTAGGATTCCGTCTGCAGCTGGCTGACCGTATGCTCGGAGGACGCCTCGCCCTTGGCGCTCGCGTCGACGAGCGAGGGCAGCGGACGCACGATGAGCAGCGCGACGAACATCGCGATGATGACCAGCATGGTCAGCACGCCGAGGACGATGCGGACCCCCGTGCGCCGTGCATGCCGCCGTGATGCCTGTGCGCTCATGATTCCTCCCGGTAATAGCGATAGGACCGTCGCGGCAGCGCCACCAGGCAGTAGAGCGTGACGATCACGCCCATGCACCACAGCCAGGCGTACCGCCATTGGCTGGATTGGGTGCGCCGCTGCCACGAGGTATCGATGTTCTGGCTGTCCGCGCTGTTGATGGTCAGGCGGTAATACGTGCCGCTGTCGTTGGCGACCACGGATTGGGTGCCCTCCGAGGCGGTCACGTTGCTTTGCAGCTGCTCGCCGGCGGTGGCGGCGTCGCCGCCCGAGGAGGCCACGAAGATGCCGCCGAAGCCGAGGCGGCTGATCTGCGCGATGGCCTGCGAATCGGCGCCGGACAACAGGCTGGCCCCGGCCGCGGCGATCGTGGCGTCGGCGTCGTCGTTGCCCTCGAAGGCAAGCCGGACGCGCTGCAGGGGCGAGCTGTCGACCAGGTCGCCGCGCATGGTGCGCATCACCGTGAATTCGACGTCGGTCTCGGAGGCGGCGCGCAGGGCCAAAATGCGATGATCGTCCCCCTGCTGCAGATAGTCGACGGCGACCATGGGCAGGCCGGACCGCGACACGGCGACGCTGCGGCGCTGCGGGCCGATCAGCGCCACGCCGCCGGTGGCGACAGTGCACAGGGCCAGGGCGGCGACCAGCAGGGCGCGACCCAGATGAACCGCCTTCGTCCTGGCGGCGGACGTCCCGACGGCGGACGTCCTGGCGGCGGACGTCCTGGCGGCGGAGGCCGGGCGGGTTCCGGCGACCGCGCGCCGTGACGCATGCGCGGCCCCCGAGGTGCCGGCGGAGGTGTCCGCGGCTGCACCCGCGGCGACGCGCAGCGGCACGAAGCGCTTGACCGCGCCACCGGCGAGCACGCAGATGCACGACATGAATCCCAGCAGCATCATCGTGAATCCTGGCAGCACGGAGGCGGCGACGTCGCCGTCCAGATCGGCCGCGATGGCCACGCGCGAGCAGCAGATCGCCAGCGCCGCGCCGGTGAGGCTGACGACCCACATCATGCGCGCCACGCGCAGGGCGAACGGCAGGCACAGCGCCACCACGGCGAGGATGGCCAGCAGCGCGCAGACGGCGACGATCGCGATGGCATAGGGGTCGGAGCCGAACGGCCAGATCCCGCCTCCCGCGTCCAGGCCGAAGGCCCGGGCGGTCACGTCGGCCAGATTGACGGCTCCGGGCCCGCCGTTGACCTGGCGGGACGGGACCATGACGTCGCCGAACAGCTGGCGCCACGCGCCGTCGCGCGCATAGCGCACGGCGTTGACCAGCGTCGGCGAGACCACGAACGCGGCCGGCACCGGCATGAGCAGCAGCATCACGCGGTGGCGCGGCACGAAGATCAGGAACACCAGGAAGGTCACGATCAGCGGCAGCAGCAGCTGCGGCTCGGCGGCCACGACGGGGATGAAGCACAGCGAGGCCAGCGCGGCCGCCTGCACCGACCGGTGGGGGTGCAGCTGGTCCTCGGTGTGATAGAGGCCGACGGCGCGGAACGCGAACGCGAACGCCGCCGGAAGGAACACCATGACGGTCAGCATGGGCAGGTTCGCTGCGTCGAACAACCCCATGGCCAGGCCCAAGGCCACCCACAGCAACCCGCCGACGACGCGCACGGCGTCCGAGCGGGTGAACACGCCGGCCAGAGCCCAGAACGACAGCGCGGCCAGCGGGGCCGCGGCGAAGAAGATCAGCGCCAGCGCGGCGGTCGTGTGCCCGGCGGTCACCACCGACACCGCCAGCCAGACCAGCAGCCACGGCGCGGGGGGCGCCGGAACGCCGGTTCCCGCGCCGAACACCCACAGGGTCGTGGCCGAATCGGCGAGCTGGCCGAGATCCGCGGAGGTCGGCAGCAACTGGTCGGAGTACAGCGAACCGCCCGAGAACACGGCGGCGAACACCTGCCGGTAGACGATGGCGACGACGAGGAACGACGCCAGCGCCATGCCCAGGGCGAGCGACCAGCGGCGGATCCGGCGGGCGCGCAGATGCGCCCTGGCCAGCGGGCCGAGCAGCACGGTGCGGCGCTGGTCGTCGAGCGCCTGCCGGCGATCATGCCATTGGCGCAGCTGCTGCCGGTTCACGCTCAGCGCCGTCAGCCGCATGGGCGGCACGTTGGTCTGGCGCGACACCAGCCGGCGTGCGGCGATGCCGCCGGGCAGCGAGGCAAGGGCCCTCCACGGCATGCACAGCTCGCACCACGCCTCATACGGCTTCTTGGAGAACAGCTGCGCGAGCGAGCGCCCGATGCCGCCGATCAGGCTCCACAGCCAGATCAAGGGCCAGAGCGCCAGACGGGTGTCGGTGTAGCGGTAGCGCTGCGCGCAGTCCATCACCGTCATCGCCGTATCGATCGTTCCGCGCTCGTCCACCGGCGCTCCCCCGCGGGTGCGGATGCCTTCGAAGCGCGCGCGGCGGTGCGCGATGCGGGCGGAGGGCACCACGACGACCCTGCCTCCGTTGAGGCAGACGCGGCGGCAGAAATCCGCCGATTCGGCGAAGGTGGTGAACCACCGGTTCACGCCGCCCAACGCGTGCAGCGTCTCGATCGGCAGCAGCGCGCCGGCCAGGGACACCGCGAACACGTCCTGCCGGGCATCGTACTGCTCCTGGTCCTCCTCGCCGTCCACGACCAGCGATTCGAGACGGTGATGGCCGGCGTACAGACCGACGTCGTGCAGGGACGAGCCCTCCCAGTCCAGCTGTTTGGCGCCAAGCAGGGATGCGGTCGGATTGTTGCGCCACGCGTCAAGCAGCCGTGACAGGCATTCGTCGTCGGCGGGACGGGAATCGTCGTGCAGCAGCCACAGCGCACGGACCTGCCCGGGCAGCCGGGCCTGGGAAAGCCCCTTGGCCACCGCGTCGCCGAACGACGAGGCGCCTTTCGCCCCAACCACCTGCACCGTGACGGTCTTGGCCTCGGGCACGCTGGAGATCGGCCCCGCCGGCGAGGGAATGACGCTGAAATCGGTCACCATGGACCGGGAGGTATCCCCGCTGCAGTCGACGATGACGATCGTGCCGGGCAGCACGCTTTGGGCGAGCACGGCGCGCAGGGTGTCGGGGAGGAACCGCAGGTCCTCCTCCACGGTGATCACCGCCGCCGCATCGGCGGAGACGTCCTGCCGATGGGAGTACGGGCGGGCCGCCAGCGATGCGGCGATGGCCTGTTGAATTGCGCTGCTGCCTGTTGGATTCATGGTTCCAGTGTACGCATGCGGCTGGCGCAGCGTCACGCGTGCTCCTTATGTTCCTTCTTGTACCGGCGGCGCTCGCGTTCGCTCAGACCGCCCCAGATGCCAAAACGCTCGTCGTGGTCGATGGCCCATTTCAGGCACTGCTCGCGCACCTCGCACCGCGCGCACACCCGCTTGGCGTCGCGCGTGGAACCGCCCTTTTCGGGGAAGAACGCTTCGGGATCGGTCTGCGAGCACAGGGCCTTGTGATGCCATGACAGGTCGTCATCCGCCTTGAACAGCCCCCACAGCTCCTTCAGGCCCTTCAACGGCTCTTCGGCGGAATCATCGACGACACCCCACATGCGTCCCTCCTTACCGAAAGCGAATGACCAACCATCGGTTAATTACACACATGCGACTTGAGATTTGTCAAATCAGACTGTGTCAATCCGAGGCTTTTGCACGGATATGTGGTACATTGCGTCTCCGGCCCGCGCCCATGCCCGTCGGAGCCGCCGCGATCTCCCCGACGACGCGGTATGTGCCGTTCCTGCAGAGGAATGCACGCCCGACGAGTCCGGAACCCGTCGCATGTGCAACAGTGGCATGAGTATTGTGCAGTGCATGGCCAAGGGAAGGGTATATCAGCATGGTTGACGGCAACGGCGGGGCAACGCCATCGACTCCCCCCAGCTTCATTCCGTCCGCGCAACGCCGCCGTGCGAGCCGCGCCGGGAATGCGGCGCAGGCCTCCGGCATCGAACCGTCATCGTCCGAGGCACGGCCCTCCCAGCACGCCGAGTCGGCGCCGCCGGCGTTCGCCCCGTCCTCGGGGCGCCGGTCCCGGACCTCGCAGTCCCGGCAGTCCGGCGCGGCCGGCACCGGGGCGCCCGCGTCCCCGGCCGCGCAGCCGCAGAGCTTCGCTCCGGCGGCCGCCCCCGACCGGCAGCCCCGTCGCTCCTCGGGATCGTCGAGGACGGCCTCGCCGGCGCCGGCATCGTACACAGCCGCATCGCGGCGCGAGCGCCTGCAATCCCGCCAGTTCTCCCCCTCCCGCCAGTCGAACGCCGCGGCGCATCCCCAAGCCGGCCCGGGCAACGGGCAGGCGGTCTCCGGCGGTACCCCCGCCATCGCCCTGCGCGGCCCGGGACGAGGCGCGGGACGTTCCGCCCGCCGCCACCGCCCGCTGCGCGTCCTGCTGATCACGCTGGCCCTGCTGGTCGCCGTAGGCGTGATCAGCGTGTTCGGCGCATGGAACTGGGTGAACGGCCATCTGGTCAAATCCGACTGGCTGACCGATATGGCCAACACCAAGGGCACCAGCTGGCTGCTGCTCGGCTCCGACGAGAGGGACGGCACCGAAGGCGTGGCCGGTTCGGACGCCAGCGACATCACCGGCTCGCGCACCGATACGATCCTGGTGCTCACCAAGCCGAAAAGCGGTCACAGCTCGCTGATCTCCATCCCCCGCGACTCGCTGATGAACGTCGACGGGCAGTACATGAAGATCAACGCCGTCTCCCAGTTCTACGGCGACAAGGCGCTGGTCGGGCAGGTCGAGTCGCTCTCGGGGCAGAAGATCGACCATGTGGCCGAAATCCGCTTCGGCGGGCTGAAGAACGTCGTCGACGCCATCGGCGGCGTCGAACTATGCTACGACCAGGACGTCAGCGACGGCTATTCCGGGCTGGAATGGAAATCGGGCTGCCATATGGCCGACGGCACCACCGCTCTGGCGTTCTCGCGCATGCGGTACGCCGACGCGCAGGGCGACTTCGGCCGCGCCGCCCGCCAGCGCCAGGTCATCGGCGCGGTGATGAAGAAGGCGCTCAGCGGCGGCACGCTGCTCAACTTCCCCAAGGTCGGCAAGCTGGCGAACGCGGCGCTGGCCTCCATCACCGTCGACGAGAAGACCAACCCCTACACGCTGCTGCAGATGGCGCTCGCCTTCCGCGACGCCACCGGCTCCAACGGCGTCAGCGGCAGCGTGTACTGGAGCAATCCCAACTACTACGTGGACGGCGTCGGCTCCTCCGTGCTGCTCGACGACGCGAAGAACAAGGAACTGTTCTCCCAGCTGGCCAGCGGCACGCACAAGGCCGGCGATGTCGGCACGCTGGCCGAGGAAGGCTGAGTCCGCGGGTTCTCGGAACCGGACAGCAGGCCCGTCCCGCATCGCCATAGGACATCGTCGGCGCCCCGCGCGAGCCGATGGCGACACGCGCGGGGCGCCAAGCCTTCGACCACAACGCCCGTTCCGGCTTGCGCCGCCCGCCCGCGTGCGGCCAGACTCGACGCATGAGCGACAGCAGCACGTCCCGCGCATCCCGGATGCCGGCGTCCCGCCATGGCCGGCATCACCGGCATCGCGGGCGCGGATCCGACGCGCCCGGGCTCGGCCTTGGATCCGTGCTGACCGTGGTCGCCATGGCGGCGCCGCTGAGCGCGCAGCTGGTGATGCTCGTCGCGATGCTGGCCGAGCGCCGCTGGATGTTCGCCGCGATGGTCGCCCCCGGTCTGGTCGGATGCGCGGCGTCCATGGCGCTCGCCGCCATACCGTCCCTGCGCCGCGCCACCGACGGGACGGCCACCGGCGAGGCGCACGCGTCGCCGCGGCGGGCAGCGGGCCGCGTGCCGGCGGCGTGCATGACGGATCCGTCATCCGCCGGACGCGAGGACGGCCCCGACGCCACCGGGCATTCCGCCCGGCCGCACGATCCGGCCCGGGATTTCGCCGATGGCCCATGCCCGCCGTGGGAGACGCTGAGCGGCATCGATCCCTCGCGCGACCGCCGCTGCTGGCAGCGCATCGTACGCCGGTGGCTGGAGCCGCCTGACACGGCGGCGCTGATCGGCACCGCCGCATCGGAGCCGTTCGCGCTGGATCTGGTGGCGCAGGGCCCGCATGCCCTGGTGGCCGGCACGACGGGTTCGGGCAAGTCGGTGCTGCTGCAGACCTGGTGCATGGCGCTGGCCTGCGCCAATCCGCCGGACCGGCTCCAATTCGTGTTCCTCGACTTCAAGGGAGGCGCCGCATTCAGCGAGTTGGAACGGCTGCCCCACACCGTCGGATGCGTCTGCGACCTCGATCTGGCCCACGCCAGGCGCGCGCTGGACGCGCTGGAGCATGAGATCACGCGCCGCGAGCGTCTGGTCGCCGCCCGGCATGCCGCCGACGTGCGGCAGTTGGCCGATCCCCCGGCCCGCATGGTGATCATGGTCGACGAATTCCATGCGCTGCGCGACCAGCTGCCCGATTCCGTGGACCGCCTGGTGCGCGTCGCCGCCCTCGGCCGCTCGCTGGGCATGCATCTGGTGGCCTGCACGCAGAATCCGCTGGGGCAGGTCAGCGCCGACATGAAGGCGAACATCGCGGTGAACGTCTGCCTGCGCGTGCGCGACCCCATGCAGTCCCGAGAACTGCTCGGCTCGCCGCTGGCCGCGTCCATCAGCCCGGCCGTTCCGGGCGCGGCCTACTGCCACGACGGCATGGACATGACGGCCCTGCGCTGCGCCGCGGCACGCGATCTGACGGCGCTCGCCGACGCCGTCGTCACGGCGCATCGGTTTTGCGCGACGCCGGCGCCCCCGCCACTGTTCAACGCGCCCCTGCCGCGTGTCGCGCCCCGGCCCGGCGTCGGCCCGGTCGCCAGCCGTGACGCCATACCGTTCGCCATGGGCGATACCGGTGTGGCGCTGCGCGAGGAGACCATCGCCCTGTCGCGCGGCAACATCGCCATCATCGGCCAGCGCGGCCGCGGCAAGACCACGCTGCTCGACCTGTTCGCCGAGTCGATCCGCGTCCTGCCCGGGATCCGGCTGCAACGCACCCGAGGCTCCGGGCAGGGCACTGATGCGCGTCCGGACACCCGCATGGGACCCGTGCCGCACCGGGACGGGACGGATCCGCCGCCCGGCCCCGGCCTGGTATGGCTGGTCGACGACGCCGATCCCCTGCTGGACCCGCTGTGTCCCGATCCGCTGGCGGCCACGCTGCGCGAGGCGATGGCCGATCCGGCCGTCACGGTGATCATCGCGGTCGAGACGTCACGGCATCTGCGCGTGCCGGAGCACTGCGCGGCGCGCATCGTGTTCCCCACCGGCGAACGGACGACGGATATGATGAATGGCATTCCCGCACCGCTGCTCGACCGCATGCCCCCCGCGGACGCCGATATTCCCGGCCGGGCTGTGCTGATCGAGCGCGGCCGCGCGACGCCGGTCCAGTGCTTTCTGCAAATCCGTGGGTGAAAAGTCTTGAAAAGTCGCGCCGTTCGTGGTTATCTGTGTAGTGGATTTCATGAACGACCTAATTGGTAGTGAGGAAGGCGAACACATGATGAACAACGCGTTTAACTGGCGTGCCAAGGCCGGGTGCCGCGACAAGGATCCGGAACTCTTCTTCCCGGTCGGCAACACGGGCGCCGCATACCAGCAGACCGAGGAGGCCAAGGCCGTGTGCCGCACCTGCAAGGTCATCGATGCGTGCCTCAAGTACGCGCTGGACACCAGCGAGGATTACGGCGTGTGGGGCGGCATGAGCGAGGATGAGCGTCGCGCGCTCAAGCGCCGCACGATGCGCGCCCGCCGCTCGCAGGCGCTGCAGCAGCTCTGACGCGCCAGACATGGCTTATATTCGTATTTATGCAGACGGCTGGGCCGCGGGGAACGTTCCCCGCGGCCCAGCCGTCTGTCGTAGGCCTGCCGTCCGTCACATGAACCGCCCCCGCCCGCACTGCCACCGTTGCGGCTCCTCGGCGAAGCATTCCGCCGGGAAGCCGCAACGGCGCAGCCGGTCATTCGGACTGCGCGGCGCGCAGCTTCATATCGAGCACCACGCGGGTGCCGCCTTCGCGGCGCTGCTCCCAGTGCACGGAACCGCCGAAGTCGTTGGTCACGAAGGTGTTGATGATCTGCGTGCCCAGACCGGAGCCGGAGGAGCGCGCCATGCCGTTGCGTTCCTCATGGTCCAGACCAGAACCGTCATCCTCCACCACGACGTTGAGGTTGGAGCCGGAGCGGCCCACGGAGATGACGATATGCCCCTCCTTGCGCCCCTCGAACCCATGCTCGACCGCGTTGGTGATCAGCTCGGTGAGCACCAGGGACAGCGGGGTCGCGTCCTGCGCCGGCATCATGCCGAACTGGCCGACGTAGCCGATGGTGATGTGCTGGTCGCGCATCGTGGCCAGATCGACGCTCATCTTGAGCAGGTTCGAGATCACCTTGTCGAAGTCGACGATCTCGTCGGCGGTCTGGCTCAGCCCCTCGTGCACCATCGCGATGGTCTGCACGCGGCGCTGGGCCTCCTCCAACTCCTTCTTGACCTCGTCGGACTTGGTCTTGCGCGCCTGCAGCCGCAGCAGCGCGGACACGGCCTGCAGGTTGTTCTTGACGCGGTGGTGGATCTCGGAGATCGTCGCGTCCTTGGTCTGCAATTCCTGCTCGCGCCGGCGCAGCTCGGTCACGTCGCGGCACAGCACGATCGCGCCGGTGCGGCCGTTCGTGTCGTACAGCGGCAGCGAGCGCATCGACACGGCGGACTTGTTGGCGGCGAGTTCGGAGTCGATGGCGGCCTTGCCGCTGAGCACCAGCGGCAGCGATTCGGGCAGCGGGTCGTTCTCGTGCAGCAGCTGGGTCCCGGCCTCGCTGAGCAGCCGGCCCTGCATGGGGGTCAACGACCCGAGCCGGCGGAAGCAGCTGATGGCGTTCGGCGAGGCGTAGCGCACCACGCCCTCCGTGGTCAGGATCATGAATCCGTCGGCGACGCGCGCGTTGTGCCGCTGGCTCATCACCGCATCGGTGTAGGGGAACTGGCCGCGCGGGATCATCTCGTACAGATGCTTGCCCGCGTTGATGCTCTCCGACTCATAGCGGCCGTTGGATTCGCGCGTGGCCATGTTGGTCTCGCGGATCACCAGACCCAGCGTCTTGCCGTTGTGCCGCACCGGCGCGTACACGTTGCACACGGTGGACTTGCCGACGGAGCGCAGCACGGTGGAGCGGAACACGACCTCGGACTGCATCGCCGCATCCAGCTCGCCGGTCATGTCGGCGGGGGCCTTCTTGCCGACGACGTCCTCGGAGCGCAGCGTGACCACGGTGGAGGGACGGCACTGCTCGGCCACCACATAGTCGCCGTTGCCGTCCTGCACGATGAGCAGCAGGTCGGCGAAGCTCAGATCGGCGATGACCTGCCAGTCGCCCACCAGATGGTGCAGCCATTCGCGGTCCGCGTCGTTGAAGTCGGGGCGCGTAGCCAGTACTTGTGTGAAATCAGCCATAGCCCCATCATACGCAGACCCCGCACAAGGGGCGGACGCGCCGCCCTGCGTGTTCCGCAGACGGCGACGGCGCCGCGCCCGTGGCCGGGACGATTCCCGGCAAGGAGGTCTCCTCTTGACAAATCATCCGGCTACGCTATCGTAAGTTACGGTATCGTAACCACCTGTCACGGGAGGACATATGGCGACTATCCCTGAAAGCGAGATCGAGCGCAGACGAGCGGTGGTGACGGCGGCCCGGGAGGCGGCCCTGCAGGCGAAGGCCGACGCGGTCCGCATCAGGGCACACAACAAGGCCGACAACATCCGCCGGCGAGGCGAGGAGCGGGCCCGCGCGGCGATCGCCAAGGGCGAGGCCCGCGCCGCCCGGCTCGAGGGCATCTCCCCCGCCGAGGTGGAGCGCAAGATCCGCCTCGACGTGCACGGCCGGCCCAAACCGCTGCTGCGCGGATGGATCCATGCCGTGGCCACGCCGCTGGCCCTGGCCGCGGGCATCGTGCTGATCTGCCTGGCGCACGGCGCCGGGCTCAAGTGGGCGTGCGCCGTGTTCATGGTCTGCTCGCTGGTGCTGTTCGCCAACTCGGCCACCTATCATCTGGGCGACTGGTCGCCCCGCGTCACCGACGTGCTGCGGCGCATCGACCACATGAACATCTTCCTGCTCATCGCCGGCACCTACACGCCGGTGGCGTTCGCGCTCGAACCGTTCTGGCGCAACGCGATCATCGCGGGCATCTGGTCGTGCACGCTGGTGGCGCTGGTCATCCACGTGATCTGGATCGGCGCGCCCCGCTGGCTGTACGTGATCGTCTACATCGTGTTCGGCGTGGCCAGCACGGCGTTCATGGGCCTGTTCTGGGCCTCGCCCTACGCCGGTCCTGCCGTGGTGGTCCTGCTCGCCTCGGGCGGCGCCTGCTACATCGCCGGCGCGATCGTCTACGGGCTGCGCAAGCCCGATCCGTGGCCCCGCGTGTTCGGCTTCCACGAGATCTTCCACACCGGCACCGTCGCCGGCTATGCCTGCCACATGGTCGCCATCTACATGGTGATCGTCGCGCTGTGGAGCGCGTGACCGCCGCCAAGCATGACGCATGACCTCCGGATAACGACGCCGGATACGGCACGAGGGGCTGGAACCGCCATGGCTCCAGCCCCTCGTCATGTCATGCGCCGTTCGTCGCCGCCCATTCGCGCCCGATGCGCCCGCGGGATCGAATCCGCGGGCGCCCCTCTTCTCCGGCCTTCGCGCAGGGCGAACGCGCTACTGCAGCGGCTTGGCGTCCTTGATGGTCACGGAGATCGTGCGGCCGTTGGGCGCCTGGTAGCTGACCGTGTCGCCGGTCTTGGCGCCGATGATGGCCTTGCCGATCGGCGAGTCCTCGCTCAGCACGTCGTATTCGGAGACGGACGCCATGTCGCGGGCGCCCAGCACGTAGCGCATCTCGTTGCCGCCCAGCTCGATCGTGACCAGCGAGCCGTTGCCGACGGTGCCCTCCTCGGGCGCCTGGACGATCTTCGCGTTGCGCAGCTTGACGATCAGCTCGTTGATGCGGCCCTCGTTCTTGCCCTGCTCCTCGCGGGCGGCCTGGTAGCCGCCGTTCTCGGACAGATCGCCCTCGGCGCGCGCCGCGGCGATGCGCTTGGTGATCTCCTCGCGGTACTGCCCCTCGCGGTAGGCGAGATCCGCCTTCAGCTTGTCATACGCGTCCTGCGTGAGCAGCACGGCCTTTTCTTCGTTGCCCATGATTGCCTCCTTGGCTGTGATGATGGATGGCTTCCGTACGATGCCGGCATGGCGGCCGCCGAACCGGCATGATGTATGAAAAAAGCGCCGGCCGCCGCCGGCGCCCACACGCGTGGGTCACGCGCCGCGGGATCGCCGCGGCGGGTGTCAGCGGGTCGAGATGATGTCGACCACGAACACGAGCGTATCGCCGCCGCCGATGCCGGCCTGCGGCACGCCGCGCGAACCGTAGCCGTACTCCGGCGGGATCGAGATGACCAGACGGGAGCCGACGTTGTGCCCCGGCACGGTCTGGTCCCATCCCTTGATGACCTGGCCGACGCCGATGCCGAAGCTGGCCGGCTGGTGGCGCTCGAAGCTGGAATCGAACGCGTCGCTCTTGCCCCATACCACGCCGTGGTAGTTGACGGTCACCGTGTCGCCGCGGCGCACGATCGGGCCGTCGCCCTCGACGAGTTCCACGGCCTTGAGGCCGGCGGGAGCGTCACCGTCGAACGTGATGACCGGCGTGGCGCCGAATTCGGCGTTGACCTTGGGCATGTTCGTTGCCATTGTTCCTCCTTGTTGACACGCACAATGTCCTATAGACTACTCGGCGCCGCCCCGGTGCGCAAGCTCCCTTCGATGGGCGCGCACACGGGCCGCGACCGGGCCGCGGGAATTCCGGGCCGGGGCCTCAGCGCAGCGCCGACAGGGTCATGGCCAGCACGATGCCGCCCAGCAGGGCGAGGACCACGGTGGCCGCGCCGACGCCGACGACCGCCTTGCGCCGGGCGGCGATGCGATCGGGCAGGATGGCGCCGAAAAAGAACGAGACCATGCCGACGATCCCGCAGTTGACGCCGATGATCAGCTTGCCCGATGCCCCCAGCGCCGCCCCTCCGGCCGGTACGATGATCGAATCGATCACCGCCGGGAACACCGCGTACCCCCAGACGGCGAAGGCGACCAGACCGACGAGGGCATGGATCAGCGGCATGAGTCGCGGGCTGTTCATGCGACCGGTGAACGATTCGATGGCCCACAGCAGCACGAAGCCGACCGTATAGCTGAACGCCACGGCGAACAGGCAGGCGAGCACGAACCACGGCAGCGCGTTGAACGCGTCGCCGGAGATCGACACGTAGATCGGGGTGCTGACCAGTTCGCACACGCACATCGCCGCCGCGATGACGATCGCCTCCACCAGCATCGTGGGCAGGCTGTCCTCGGATTTGCGGCTTACGTCCATCCAACCGGTCATGGTCACCTCGCTGTCCTGCGGCCGCCATCGCGGCCGCCACACGCCGCCCGTGCGGCTTCCGATATCGCGGACAGTCTATAGAGATCAGGAAAACCGAATGTTTCGGACGCATGTCAGGCGCCGGGCGATCGCCCGAACCGCACAAGAATGGCGCTTAAATTGGTTCACACCATGACTAAAGCTGACTTGCGACTAGGAACGAACCCCTTCACTCCCGCAAAGTCGGGTATTCCCACCGTTCGTTCCGGTTTCTGCCACAGATAGTCGCAACACATGCCGATGGTGCTCTCCGGCGAGATGTCATGGAACATTTCGAAATCCTCCGTCTGAGGAACATCCTTGGATGGAGTCTTCCTTGACAGTACGATCTGCACCTTTCGATACCGGGCGATAGTGGTCTTTTCTGATCGCCCGGGAAAGTAAATGCCCAAAATCACTTTCGCGCTGCCTGTAGCGTTCATCTTCCACTCGACCTCGCGAACCGTCTCGTTCTCAGCTACCGCAACGACCGGGACTCCGTTGCCATACCCTGCGTCCGCAATGCTTTTCCTTGATTTGCAGTCAGACAGAAGCCTCGTCACGGCCTTGAGCGCCGTGATATCCACATGCGTGTTCTCGGTCATCGTCCTGCGCGCCATCTTTCATATTGCGTTTCAATGAAATCGTATATCGACTCAGATAATTCTTCGTATTTCGCATTCACGAAATCGATGCCGGTCCCGTCGTCGGGTATTTCCTCAAACGGCTATCGTAGAAAACAGAAAACTCATCATTGTCCGCCTTTATCGGGACGAGATACGGCGCTGGCGCCATTCCTTCGGCCAGTTTCCTTTTATCCTCCCGCCGTTGTTTGCGGCGGTTGGCTTCGCCGTACTTACCATCACCCATAGTGGGTCAAGAATAGACACATGAAAGGTCTGCACACGCCGATGACCCTGACTGCCGCCAACTTCCCCTTCCTTGCCGGCGGGGCCGTCATATCACCGCGGCAACGCATAACTTCTTTGCCCACATTTTGGGCCCATTATTTCGTGAGATAGGGTTAAATCGCGTGATATGCCGTGATGTGCGAAAGCCGCTCTTCCCTACTCCCGTAAGGAAAAGCGGCTTATAGCAACGATCCGCGACCGTGCCCCTGGCGGGACTCGAACCCGCAAGCCGTAGCGATCGATTTTAAGTCGACTGCGTATACCATTTCGCCACAGGGGCCTGCGCCGGGGAACACCCGACGTTGGCATTATGCCACGTTTGCCGCGGCAAATCCACCCTCACTCGCCGAGCAGGCGCCTCCCGTAGTCGAGGACGATGCCGTCGAGCAGGCCGTGCTCGCTGGCGATGAAGGTGTCGATGGCCTCGCCGTGGTCGGCCAGCGCCGCCGCCGACACCTTGGCGAGCACACGGCTCCACACGAGCGCGCCGCCGCCGACCACGTCGATGCGGCCGGGGTGGATGGTCTTATACCGGCGGCGTTCCTCGCGCGTCATGCGCAGGAAGCGGTCGTCGACCGCGTAGGCGTCCTCGTAGCGCACGCGCACCCCGTCGACGGCCCGGTGGTCGTATTCCTTCAGCCCCAGCGTGAGCGCCGTCATGGTGGTGACGGTGCCCGACACGCCGATGATCGTGCGCGCGCGGCCGGCCGGCACCGTGGCGAAGGCCTCGTCGATATGCGCGTCGATGTCCGCCACGGCCGCGGCGATCTCGGCGTCGGTCGGCGGGTCGGTGCGCAGGTGGCGCTCCGTCATGCGCACGGAGCCGATGTTCATCGAGAACGCGGCCTGCACCTGCGTGTCGGGTGCGCTCGTCCCGTCGCCGCCGAGCACGAGTTCGGTGGATCCTCCCCCGAGATCGACGACCAGATAGGGGGCCGCCAGGTCGGTGCGCGGCACCACGCTCGTGGCGCCCAGGAAGCTCAGATCGGCCTCCTCGGTGCCGGGGATCACTTCGGGACGCACGCCGAGGATGCGCTCGATGCCGTCTTCGAACTCCTCGCGGTTGGCGGCGTCGCGGGTGGCGGACGTGGCGACGAAGCGCAATCCGTCCACCTGGTGCCCGGCAAGGATGTCCGCGAATTCCCTCGCGGCCGCGTAGGCGCGGTCCAGCGCCTCGTCGGCGAAGCGATGCGTCTTGTCGACGTCCTGTCCGAGGCGGATCACGCGCAGTGTGCGCGGCACGATGTCGTGCATGCCGTTCCCGTCGACGCGTGCGATCTTCAGCCGGATCGAGTTCGTACCGCAGTCGATGCCGGCCACGGTGACGCCGTGTTGGGTGTCGCTCATCTTGATTGCTCCTTGATCAGTCGTCGACGGTTCAGTCGTCGATGGCGCAGCGGCAGACGGACGGGCCGAACTCGTCGGCGATGCGCTCGAGCGTCAGATCGCCGATCGGATTGACGCCTTCACCCATCACCAGCGTCTGGGCGAGCAGCGCGTGCAGGCACTTGACGCGCGTCGGCATGCCTCCGGCGCTGGTGTCGGCGATGTGCTCCTCGCTGTCGCCGAGCCGTTCCGCCAGTTCGTGGCGGAACGCGCGGTACAGGTCGTGCGCGCGCCGGTACGCCTGGCGCACGGCGTCGTCGGACGCCAGCAACTCGTTGTACTCGCGCATCACCCCCGCCGCCTCGACATGCGACACGGCCTTGACCGCCTCGGGCCCGGTCAGGTAGCAGGTGGTCGGGAACGGCTCGCCGCCCGGCAGCATCGGCCGGGTGACCACCGCAAGCGGACGGCCGCACGCGCATCGCGCGCCGACGGCGACCATGCCTCGCGGATAGCGGCCCAGCTGCCGTTCGACGATGGCGATGTCCTCCTCGGTTGCCGGGTTGGCCAGGCATCGGTCCGCCAGGGCCGTGGCGGTCTGGGTCAGCGAATCGTCGGGGTGCGTCACTGTTGGGAATCCTCCGTATTGGTATTGGTGTTGGTGTTGGTATTGGCGTTGCCGTCCGTGCCGGTATTGGTGCCGGTGCCGCCGGACGCGGTGCCCGAATCGCCGCTGATGGTGCCGTTGCGGCTGGTATCGGCCTCCTTGCGGTCGGCCTTCTCCAGCGAGTAGGCGAGCTCGCTATACCACGGCAGCGCCTTCTTGTCGGAACCGCCGGCGCCGGACGTATCGCCGCTCTCGGTCTTGCCGGTCACCGCCTCCGGGTGGAGCACGTGCACCACCTGCTCGCCGGGGAACACGAAGCCGAGCCGTTCGCGGGCCTGCGCGGCGACATAGGCCTTGTCGTCCCAACGGGCGATGTCGTTCTCCAGCTCCTGCTTCTTCGCCTCGAGCGCGGCCTCCTGCCGTTTGAGCCCGTTCAGCTCGGACAGATCGATCGCATAGGTGTAGAACGTGGAGAGCAGCTGTATCGAGCCGAGTGCAACGATGAACAGCGCGATGAAGAAGACGATCGGGCCGCTGCTGCGCGTCCTGGCCTTCGCGGCGGCGTTCCGCACGGCCGCCGATGCGCCGCGGGCCGTGCCCTTGCCTTTGCCCTTGCCCCGCGCGGCGTCTCGGGTCGATCGTGAACTCATAGGCAATAAAAATACCCGCCGCATTCGACTTGGCGAATGCGGCGGGTATCGGGTTTCAGTTGAATGTCACGCCTTCACGGGCGTTTCGATTCACTTGGCCAGGTACTTCTTGCAGGCCTTGAAGGCGCTGTAGCCGGCGTACTGAGCGGTGGAGCCGAGCTCCTCCTCGATCTCCAGCAGGCGGTTGTACTTGGCGACGCGCTCGCCGCGGGCCGGGGCACCGGTCTTGATCTGGCGGGTGTTCTTGGCGACGGCCAGGTCGGAGATGGTGGTGTCCGGGGTCTCGCCGGAGCGGTGGGAAACCATGGAGGTGTAGCCGTTGGCGGTGGCCAGCTCGATGGCGTCGAGGGTCTCGGTGACGGAGCCGATCTGGTTGAGCTTGACCAGCAGGGAGTTGGCGGCGCCCAGATCGATGGCCTTCTGCAGACGGGCCGGGTTGGTCACCAGCAGGTCGTCGCCGACGAACTGCAGACGATCGCCGAGGCGAGCGGTGATGGCGGCCCAGTCTTCCCAGCCCTCCTCGTTGAACGGATCCTCGATGGAGACGATCGGGTACTCGTTGATGAGGTTCTCGTAGTAGTCGAGCATGTAGGCGGAGTCGCGCTCCTCACCGTCGAAGCGGTACTTGCCGGTTTCCTTGTTGTAGAACTCGGAGGAAGCGACGTCCAGGCAGATGCCGATCTGCTTGCCGGGCTCGTAGCCGGCGGCGGAGATGGCGTCCATGATGTACTTGAGGGAGTCCTCGTTGGACTTCATCTTCGGGGCGAAGCCGCCCTCGTCGCCGAGGCCGGTGTTCAGGCCTTCCTTCTTCAGGACGTTCTTCAGGGTGTGGTAGACCTCGACGCCGGCGCGCAGAGCCTCGGAGTAGGTGCTGAAGCCGTACGGGGAGATCATGTACTCCTGGATGTCGGTCGCGAAGTCAGCGTGGGCGCCGCCGTTCATGATGTTCATGTTCGGCACCGGCAGGATGTGGCCGTTGGTGCCGCCGATGTAGCGGTACAGCGGCAGGCCGGCGGACTCGGCGGAGGCGTACAGGGCGGCCAGGGAGACGCCGAGGATGGCGTTGGCGCCCAGCTTGCCCTTGTTCGGGGTGCCGTCGAGCTCGATCATCAGATCGTCGAGAGCGCGCTGGTCAGAGGCATCCATGCCGATGACCTTCGGAGCGATGACCTCGTTCACGGCCTTGACCGCGTTGAGGACGCCCTTGCCGCCGTAGACGGACTTGTCGCCGTCGCGACGCTCCCAAGCCTCGGCTTCACCGGTGGAGGCGCCGGACGGAACCAGGCCCTTGCCCTGAGCGCCGTCTTCGGTCTCCAGATAGACCTCGACGGTCGGGTTGCCGCGGGAATCGAGAATTTGACGCGCGTACACGCTTTCAATTGCTGCCACAACTACTCCTTTAATGTTAGGTTGTGATGACAGTCCTAAGAATAGTGGGATTTATGGACGACCGACACCCTTTTCGGCAACAAGTTTGTTAGCGCTCACATTCAGGTGCGCGCAAAGGCGGCCGGCCGGCGCGCCGGTCAGAGCACCTGTTCCATGCCCACGCGGTACGGCTTGAGCCCCATGCGCTCGTAGAAGGCCTGCGCGCCCGGATTGCACGACCACACGTTGAGCGTGAGGTTATGGCACCCGGACCGCCGCGCGAAATCGAGCACGTGCCGGTAGAGCGCGGTGCCGACGTGGCGGCCGCGCACGGCCTCGTCCACGCAGATGTCGTCGACGTACAGCGTGGTGATGTCGGTGAGGATATGGCTGTCGGGGTGCCGTTGGAACACGCAGAACGCGTAGCCGTAGAGCGTCGCGTCGTCCTCGGCGAATGCGCCGAACACCGGCGTGCGGTCGTCTCGCAATATGGACTCGAGCTCCTCGTCGGTGTATTTGGCGCCCCCGGTCCTGAACAGATCGGGCCTGCCCCGGTGGTGGACCTCCAGCACCTGACGCAGCAGCGCGTGCAGCTGGCCGATGTCGCGCGGCTCGGCGCGGCGGATATGCATGTCATTGCCCATACCGATGCAGTGTAGCGGCCCATCCGGTCCATGCGCCGCCGCTCCCCCGATCATCGCCGATCCGCGGGAGGCGCCGGCGGCGCGTTTCGCGGCGGCCGGCTACAGGATGACCGCCGACACGGCGGCCAGCGACACCAGCGAGAACAGGGTGCTGACCAGCACGAATCCGGTGGCGTATTCGGGCATGTTGTCCCGCCGGCCCGCGAACATCGCGATCGTGGTCATGGTCGGCAGCCCCCCGATCAGCGACACCACGATCACCATGTCGTGGGTGACCGGCAGCGCCGACGCGGACGCGAGCGCATCGAGCAGCATGTACAGCCCGATCGGGAACAGCACCATCTTGGCGACCATGCCGACGTACAGCTCATAGCGCCGCAGCACGCTCCACCACTTGGTCAGCGCGAACATGCCGCCGAGATAGATCAGCGACATCGGCGTGGCCATGCCGCCGATCGTATGCAGCGGCGTGAGGATCACGCGCGGGATCCTCACGCCGAGCAGGATCAGCACGACCGCGACCAGGATCGCGATGAACGCCGGGTTGACGAAGCGCCGCCCCAGCCGGGCCAGCCGCGCGCCGACGCCGGCATGCCCGTCGCCGCCAGTCGCGGCCTCCCCCGGCTCGGGGCGCCGCACCGGCTCGCACAGCCAGACGCCGTAGGTCCACAGCAGCGCCTGATCGACGATCGACATCAGCGCCACGTAGATCGCCCCCTCCTTCGGGAACAGCGCCATGACCAGCGGAATGCCGAGGAACCCGGCGTTGCCGAAGATCGTGGAGGCCTGGAACAGGCGGGCGCAGCTGCCCGTCAGGCGCAGCGCCCATGCGAGGACGCGGAACACGACGATCAGCAGCAGGTACATGATGGCGATGAGCAGCATGACGCCGACATTGGAGAACAGCTGGCCGCGCGTCGTGCCGTCCACGGCGTTGGCGAACACCAGCACGGGGATGAGCACGTTGAGCAGCAGGGCGCACATGCCGTTCAGGGCGGTCATCCCGTAAAACTTCAGGCGCACGCAGCCGTACCCGACCAGCAGCATGATGAGGAATCCGACCAACTGGCCGACCACGACGCCGAATTGTGCCATCGTCCGCTCCCCTCGCACTCTCACCGATCAGAACACGCCTTATATAAGGCGCCGCTCTGGACACCCCGCCACGCACCGCCCCGCCCGTCATGCGCGGCATGACAACCGCTCGCCACCGCACCCGCCGGCATGCGATGATGGAGGCACCATCGAGGCAAGGAGGCATACCATGCAGCGCATATTCTCCTTCAACCGCATCGTGGGCGCGGCCATGGCGCTCGCGATCTGCGCGGCGGCCGCGGGATGCGGACCGTCCGATGCCAGGGCCGGGTCGGCGTGCACCGGCGTCGACGACAACGCCCGATACGACTGGCCGAGCTATGCATCGATCGACGACATGACTCAGCATGCCGACGAGATCGTCTACGCGACGGTCGTCTCCTGCGCCAAGCCCAAGGGATCGTCGCCGGGATACGACACGACGATCACCGCCACGGTAATCCGATCCGTGGCCGGCGGCGCCGCGGCCGACGGCGCGAAGAAGCCGAGCGCCGGCGAGACGATCGACGTGCGCGGCTACACCGCCCCGGGATCGGGCGCCGGACGCATGACCATCGGGCGGAGCTACGTGCTGTTCCTCAACGGTGACCGATACCAGCTCACGCCGGCGGACAGCGTGTTCCCGGTGACGGGCGGCACCGCGCAGGACCCGTCGACGTCGAGGAATCCGAGCGGGTCCATGGCGTTGAGCGACTCGCTGGCCGTGAAGCTGGGCATCGCCGACGCCAACGACCTGCAGCACGGCGAGCCGACCGGCGAACGCGATGTCGCGCGCCTGGAGCGGATCAGGGACGAGGTCGGCATGGATGCCGGCGAGGACGGCTACCGTCCCGGCACGGTCTCCAGCGGGTTCTGGTGGTCGCAGGCCTCGGTCGACGACGCCGGCGACGTGGCGCCGCCGCACAGCACGATGACCGTGTCGCTGGCCCCATGGGCCATCGGCACCTATCGGCTCACCGGATACTGCGCGGGCACCGGCAGCTTCGACATGCAGCTGGCCGTCGGCGACGGCGGTGAGCCCGACGAGTCGGATATCCGCCACGAGACGCTGGAATGCCTGGCCGACGGCATCGGGTCGGCGTCGATCACCATCGTCACCACGAGCGGGAAGGAGCGCAGCCGGATCAAGTTCGTCCCGAGCGCCGGCACCAAGGCGGCCGCCGGATTCCGCGCCGGCAAGGTCGGGTAGGGGGTGCGTGTCGAGCCGCACACGCCATCGGCGGCCACACCGTATGGCGCATACGTGCTGACTTACGGCCGTCTCGCGCCCCGATACAGGCCGTAAGTCAGCGAAGGAATTGATCCGATTACTGTGCTGGCTTACGGCCGCTTCACCGACCTGAACAGGCTGTATGTCAGTACACCCGTCATACGTTCCGCTGACTTACGGCCTGATTGACGTGTGAGAACGGCCGTATGCCAGCAGACTTGGTTTATCTTGGCTGACATACGGCCGTGGCCGTTTCGTGTGATGGACGGCGATGGTCCCGCAATTTCGGACGGCCTTCGGCCGCACTCCGCTGGTTCGCCTGTCGGCTCGCACACCCGCTACAAACGGCTCTGCCGTTTGTTTAACGCGGGCGGTCCTGCAATTTCGGACGGCCTTCGGCCGCGCTTTGCTGGCTCGCCTGTCGGCTCGCACGCCATCTACAAACGGCTCTGCCGTTTGTTTAACGATGGCGTCCATGCAAAGTCGTTGAGGAGGTCGCTGGTCCAGTCCATGACCTGCTCGCCGGGCATGGGGCCGGCGCCGAGCGAGCCGGCGAAGGGGGTCGGGATCAGGTAGGTGTGGGTGACCGGGCGGTACTGCGCGCCCTTGTAGATGCGGTTGATGCGCATCTGGATCGATTCGGGCGGGTCGACCTTGGCGATGCGCACGTTGCGGCCCTGCGCGATGATCTCGGAGATGCCGAGCTTGCGCGCCTTGGCGCGCAGGCGGGCCACGCCGAACAGCGTCTCGAACTCCTCGGGCAGCTTGCCGTAGCGGTCGGTCAGCTCCTCGGCCAGGTCCTTGAGATCCTGCTCGGTGCGCGCCGCCGCCAGCTTGCGGTACGCCTCGAGCCGCAGCTTGTCGGAGTCGATGTAGTCCACCGGGATCGACGCCTCGATCGGCAGGTCGATCGACACGGCCAACGGCTCGGTGCGTTCGGGCTCCTTGTACTGCTCGACCGCCTCGGACACCATGCGGATGTACAGGTCGAAGCCGACGCCCTCGATGTGCCCGGACTGCTCGTCGCCGAGCAGGTTGCCGGTGCCGCGCAGCTCCAGGTCCTTCATCGCCACGTCGAATCCGGAACCGAGCGCCGTGTTCTGCGCGATCGTCGCCAGGCGGTCGTGCGACTGCTGGGTCAGCGGCTTGGATGGGTCGTACAGGAAGTACGCGTACGCGCGCTCGCGGCCGCGGCCGACGCGGCCGCGCAGCTGGTGCAGCTGCGAGAGGCCGAAGCGGTCGGCGCGGTCGACGATCAGCGTGTTCGCGTTGGAGATATCCAGACCGGTCTCGATGATCGTCGTGCACACGAGCACGTCGATGTCGCGGTGCCAGAAGTCGCGGATGATCTGGTCGAGCTGCTTCTCCCCCATCTTGCCGTGCGCGATGCCGACGCGCGCCTCGGGCACGAGCTCGTGGATCCGCGCCGCCGTCTTCGCGATGTCCTGCACGCGGTTGTGCACGTAGAACACCTGTCCCCCGCGCAGCAGCTCGCGGCGCACCGCGGCCGTGACCTGCGCGTCCTCGTAGGCGCCGACATAGGTGAGCACGGGAAGGCGGTCCTCCGGCGGCGTGGCCAGCGTGGACATCTCGCGGATGCCGGTCACCGCCATCTCCAGCGTGCGAGGGATGGGCGTGGCCGACAGCGACAGCACGTCGACGTTGGTGCGCAGGGCCTTGAGCGTCTCCTTGTGCTCGACGCCGAAGCGCTGCTCCTCGTCGATGATGACCAGACCGAGATCCTTGAACTTGATCTTCGGGTTCAGCAGCTTGTGCGTGCTGATGACGATGTCGACGCCGCCGCTCTCCAGCCCCTCGATGGTCTCGTTGATCTCCTTGGCGGTCTGGAACCGGCTCATGGCGGCGATCGTGACCGGAAATCCCTCGTAACGCTCGGCGAAGGTCTCGTAGTGCTGCTGGACGAGCAGCGTCGTCGGCACGAGCACGGCGACCTGCTTGCCGTCCTGGATGGCCTTGAAGGCGGCGCGCACGGCGATCTCGGTCTTGCCGAAGCCGACATCGCCGCAGATCAGGCGGTCCATCGGGACCGGCTTTTCCATGTCGGCCTTGACCTCGTCGATGGTGGTGAGCTGGTCGGCGGTCTCCTGGTACGGGAACGCGTCCTCCAGCTCCTTCTGCCACGGGGTGTCGGGGCTGAACGCGAAGCCGGGGGTGCGCTGGCGGGCCGAATACAGCTTGACCAGGTCCTCGGCGATCTCGTGGACGTGCTTGCGGGCCTTCGCCTTGGTAGCCGCCCAGTCGGAGCCGCCGAGCTTGTTGAGCTTCGGGGCCTCCGCGCCGATGTACTTGCTGATCTGGTCGAGCTGGTCGGTCGGGATGAACAGCTTGTCGGCCGGTGCGCCGCGTTTGCTCGGCGCGTATTCGATGACCAGGTATTCGCGCGTCGTCCGGTTGGCGCCGGTACCGATGGTGCGCTGGCGCATGCCGACGAACCGGCCGATGCCGTGCTGCTCGTGCACCACGTAGTCGCCGGTCTTCAGCTCCATCAGGTCGATGGCCTTGCGGCGGCGCTTCGGCGTTTTCGCCTGGCCGGCGGCGGAGGTGCGGCCGGTCAGGTCGCGTTCGGTGAGCAGCGCGACCTTGGCCGCCGTGTCGACGAAGCCGTCGATGGCCTGCGAGCGGATCACCGCGAAGCTGGCGATGCCGGTCTCGTTGATCGCGCGCTTGAGCCGCGCGAGCGTGCCGGCCGCGGCGGCGGTGACGGTGACGTCGATCCCCTCGCCGATGAGCCCCTCGATGCCGCTCGCGGCCTTCGCCTCGTCGCCGCGGTATGCGCCAGGGTTGGCCGCTGCGAGGCTGACGTGGCCGGGCAGGCTCGCGTCGACGCCGAAGCTCGTCAGTCGGTAGATGTCGTGGTTGGCGTATTCGAGCGCGCTGATCGTCTCGTCGAAGTCGAGGAAGCTCGCCCGGTCGAAGCTGATCGGCGCGCCGGCGCCGTGGCCCGATGCGGCCACATGCCAGCTTGCGGCGAGGAACTCGTTCGCGGTCTTGGACAGGTCCTCGGCGGAACGGCGCAGCTTCTCCGGGTCGGAGAGCATCACGACCGCGCGCTTGTCCAGCATGCCGGTCACCGGCTCCATGTCGTCCACGAGCGCGGGCATCAGGGATTCCATGCCCTCGACCGGAATCGCGTTGGCGATCGATTCGAGCATATCCTCGGCGTTCGGGATCTGGCCGATCAGCCGCCGCGCGCGGCCGCGGATCGCCTCGGTGAGCTGCAGCTCGCGGCAGGCGGTGGCCCAGATCGTGCGCTTGGGCTCGCCGTAGGTGCGCTGGTCGGAGGCGTGGAACTCCCGGATCGTGTCGATCTCGTCGCCGAAGAACTCGATGCGCACCGGGTGGGGCGCGGTCGGCGGGAACACGTCGATGATGCCGCCGCGCACCGCGAATTCGCCGCGGTCCATGACCAGATCAACGCGCGTGTACGAGTTTTCGACCAGACGGCGGGCCGCCTCGTCGAGCGCCAGCTCCTCGCCGGCCGTGAACACGAGCGGCTCCACGTCGCCCAGGCCACGGACCACGGGCTGGATGAGCGAACGGACCGGCACGACGAGGATGCGGATCGGGCCGAACATCGGATTCGTCCCGCTCGGGTGCGCCAGACGGCGGAACACGGCCATGCGGTTCGCCACGGTGTCGGCGCGCGGGCTCAGCCGCTCATGCGGCAGCGTCTCCCACGCCTCGAGCTGCGCGATGTCGTTCGGATCGCCGCCGTACCACGAGCGCAGCGCGTCCACGGTGTCCTCGGCCTCGCGGCCCGAGGCGACGACGAACACGACCGGCCGTCTGGCGGCCACGGCGGCGGCCAGAGCCGGCCGCAGGCCCGCGGGAGCGCCGACGACGATCGACGGGTCGGCGGCCGCCGCGTCGTCCCGGTCGACGCGCCCGGCGGCCAGCGCATGGAAGGACGGATCGGCGTCGAGCCGTTCCAGGATGCCCGACAGCGATCCGTTGATCAGGGCGAGGTGCCGCTCGCACGCGGCGCCGTTCGACTGGTTCGCCTTATCGGCCATTGAATTTCTCCTGGGTCTTCGCCAGCCCGTTGATGATGATTTCCTCGGCGGCGTCGGCGCCGTCGGCGAGGAATTCGGGCAGCTGTTTGCGCTGGTCGGGGCCGAACCCGCCGAGCACCCAGTTGACCGTGTTGTCGTGCGCGTTCGCGCCGCGGCGGGAATGCCCGACGCCCATGCGCACGCGGGCGTACCTCGGGGTGCCGAGCGACTTGTCGATCGACTTGATGCCGTTGTGGCCGCCGGCCGAGCCGCCGGCCTTGACCTTGATGCGGCCGAAGTCCAGGTCCATGTCATCGTGGATCACGACGATATGGTCCGGCGTGATCTGGTAGTAGGCGCTGATCGAGGCGACCGCGTTGCCCGAGTCGTTCATGTAGGTCAGCGGCTTGGCGAGGAAGAACTTCGCGGTGCCGCCGTTCAGGCTCATCGCGCCCTTGCCGAGCATCGCCAGGCCCTTGTGGTCGGAGAACGCGACGGACCAGCGTTCGGCCAGCACGTCGGCGGTCATGAAGCCCATGTTGTGCCGCGTGTCCTCGTATTTCTTGCCCGGATTGCCCAATCCAACGATCAACCAGAATGCAGATGCCATCGATGTTTGTTCCTTCATGCCTTCGTGCGCGAACATACGCATCATACCCGTTCCCGTCGCCGTCGCGCGCGGCGGACGGGGCCCTCACGGCAGCAAAACGCCTGCCCGGGGGCGCCGGGCAGGCTCGGATCCGGCAACGGGAAGGCGCGGCGCCTTCCCGTTGCCTGCGCTTACTTGCGCTTCTTCTTCTCGCGGATGTTCACCGAAATCTGGATCGGCGAGCCCTCGAAGCCGAACTCCTCGCGCAGCGACCGCTCGAGGAAGCGGCGGTAGCCGTGCTCGAGGAAGCCGGTAGCGAAGATCACGAAGCGCGGCGGGCGCGTCGAGGCCTGCGTGGCGAACAGGATGCGCGGCTGCTTGCCTCCGCGCAGCGGGTGCGGGTGCGCGGCCTGGATCTGCCCGAGGAACGCGTTGAGCTTGCCGGTCGGGATGCGCTTGTCCCACGATTCGAGCGCCTCGCGCATCGCGCGCGACAGGCGGTTCGTGTGCCAGCCGGTCTTGGCCGACAGGTTCACGCGGGAGGCCCAGGTGACCCGCTCGAACTCGGTCTTCCACAGGCGCTCCATGCGCTGGCGGTCGAACTCGTCCATGAGGTCCCACTTGTTGAACACGAGCACGACCGCGCGGCCCGCGTCCACGGCGGAGCTCATGACCTTGAGGTCCTGGTCGGAGATCGGCTGGGAGGCGTCGAAGAGCACCAGCGCCAGCTCGCACCGCTCGATCGCGGCCTGCGTACGCAGCGACGAGTAGTATTCGGCACCCGACAGCTTGTGCAGTCGGCGCTTGATGCCGGCCGTGTCGATGAACAGCCAGTCCTCGCCGTCCACGCGCACGATCTCGTCGACCGGGTCGCGCGTGGTGCCGGCCAGATCGTTGACCACGGCGCGATCCTCGTGCGCGAGCTGGTTGAGCAGCGACGACTTGCCGACGTTCGGCCGGCCGACCAGCGCCACGCGGCGCAGATGCGTCGGCGTGAGGAACCCGGAGGTCTTTTCCGCCTTCTTCAGCGAGTCGAGCGCCACGTCGAGCAGGTCGCCGACGCCGCGGCCGTGCATCGCGGAGACCGGATACGGCTCGCCAAGGCCGAGCTTCCAGAATTCGGCGGCCATGTATTCGCTGCGCATGTCGTCGATCTTGTTGACGGCGAGCGTGACCGGCTTGCCGCTGGCGCGCAGCAGCCTGACGATGCGCTCGTCGGTGTCGGTCATGCCGACCTGCCCGTCGACGACGAACACGACGGCGTCGGCCAGCTGCACGGCGACCTGCGCCTGCGAGGCGATGGCCGAGTCGATGCCCTCGACGTCGGTCTCCCAGCCACCGGTGTCGACGAGCTTGAAGTCGGTGCCGGCCCACTCCGCGTCGTAGCTGACGCGGTCGCGCGTCACGCCTGGCGTGTCCTCCACGACGGCGGCGCGGCGGCCGAGGATGCGGTTGACGAGCGTGGACTTGCCGACGTTCGGCCGGCCGACCACCGCGAGCACGCCGACCGCCTTGGGCCCGGCGTTCCGCTCGCCGCGGTCGGTTCCCCGGCCGGAGACCAGCGCCTCGTCGGCCTCGTCGAGCTCGTAGCCCTCCAGGTTGGCGGCGTACTGCTCGTATTCCTGCTCCTCGATCGCCTGGTCGACCAGCTCGACCAGCGCGTCCAGCGTCTGCTCGAAGGTGAGGTCGGAGTTGTCGAGCGTGGTCACGCCGTCGGCGGCGCTCAGGAAGCTCGTCACCTTGGAATCGGCCTTGTCGCGGGCCGCGACGTCCTCCGCGCCGACGCCGTCCGCCGCGCCGGCCTGCCCGGTGCGGCGCGCCTGGCGCACCTCCTCGCGGGCGGTGAGCAGCACGCGCACCTCGGCGTCGGGCGCGACGACCGTGGTGATGTCGCGGCCCTCGGCGACGATGCCGCGCCCGTCGGAGAACGAGTCGGAGGCCTCCTCGCGCGCGATCGTGGCGCGCTGGGCGGCGATCAGCAGATGGCGCACCGGCATGATGTTCGACACCTTCGAGACGTGGGTCGACACCTCGGTCGAGCGGATCGCCTCGCTGATGTCCTCGCCGTCGCACAGCACGCGCGGGTCGTCGGGGTCGACGGTGATGTCGAAGTGGTCGCCGGTGAAGAACTCCCCGACCGTTTCGGTGACGAGCCGCTCGTCCACCTCCTGCGCGTCGAGGTCGACGCCCCGCTTCAGGCACCACCAGGCGCAGGCGCGGTACATCGCGCCCGTGTCGAGATAAGCGAAACCGTAGTATTTGGACAGCGCCTTCGACGTCGACGACTTGCCGACGCCAGCGGGCCCGTCGATGGCGACGCGGATCACAGCCCAACCTCCTTCGAGAGGGAACGCACCTCGGCCTGCGAGAGCACGCGGTACGACCCGGACTTCAGCTCGCCGAGCTTGATCGGGCCGATCTGCGTGCGCACGAGGCGCTTGACGGGGAAGCCGATCGAGCCGAAGATGCGGCGCACGATGCGGTTCTTGCCCGAATGCAGCACGACCTTGACGATGGTCGAATCGCGGTTCGCGTCGATGATCGCGCAGTGGTCGAGCTTGATCCATCCGTCGTCCAGCTGCACGCCCGTGGTGACCAGGCGGCGGCACACGGTGCCGCTGATGCGGCCCGAAACGGTGGCGATATAGGTCTTTTCGACCTCGTACTTGGGGTGCATGACGTGCTGGCTCAGCTCGCCGTCGTTCGTCATGAGGATCAGGCCCTCGGAATCGTAGTCCAGGCGGCCCATGTGGAAGATGCGCTCGTATTTGTCGCCGACGATGTCGCGCAGCGTGTAGCGGCCCTTCGGGTCGTCCATCGTGCTCAGCACGCGGCGCGGCTTGTTGAGCGCCAGCGTGACGTGGTTCGGGTTGAGGCGGATGCGCGATCCGTCGACGCGCACCTGCTGACGGTCGATGTCGACGCGCGTGCCGAGCTCGGTGACCAGCTCCCCGTCGACCTCGACGCGTCCTTCGGTGATGATCTGCTCGCACTTGCGGCGGGATCCGAATCCGGCCTGCGCCAGCAGCTTCTGCAGGCGAATGCCTTCCTGATTACTGTCTTGCGCCTTCGCGGCGCGGGAATATGCGTTTGGCATCGTTCTCCCAACGTGGCCTTGCGTACGGTTTCGCGTACGTCCGTATGGTATTCCTTGCTGTGGCTGCGCCCGCCTGTCCAGCAAAACGCAACCTTTCCAGTATAGCGTATTGCCTGCCTGCTGGTACTATGGCAGACGTTCGGCGGGTGTTGCGCCCGCGACGACGATAAAAGGATAGACTCATGACTGCTTTTGAAGCACAAGACGATAGCAAGGCGGCCGGTGCGCACTCGCTGGCCGAACGCGCCCTGGCCGAGCTGGCCGGCAGCTTCCTGATCTGCTTCGCGATCTATGTGGTGTGCTCGTTGGGCTCCTCGATCTACGGCCTGAACATGGCGTTCATCGCCGCCGGGGTCGCCCTGGCCTACGGCGCCGTGACCTGGATGCTCGGCTCCGTCTCCGGGGGCCAGTTCAACCCGGCGGTGACCGTCGCCGCCATGCTCGCCTCCAAGACGCGCGCGGTCGACGGCGTCGCGTACATCGTGGCCCAGCTGGTCGGCGCCATCGGCGCCGGTGCCCTGCTGCGCTTCCTGCTGCCGACCTCCGACTCGATCGCGATGAAGGTGTGGCTCACCCCGGCCGTCAACGGCTTCGGCGAGGGCTCCGTCGCCTATTCGACGGTCAACTCCGTGGGCATCAGCTTCGGCATCACGCTGGCGATCGTCGTCGAGGTGGTCGCCGGCCTGATCGTCGTCGGCACGGCGATGCGCTCCACCGACGAGTCCGGACGCCCCGGCGCCTCCTACGCGCCGGCGATGGGCGCCGCCTACGGCGTCGGCGCCGCGATCACCTATCCGGTCACGGGCGCCGCGCTCAACCCGGCCCGCGCCACCGGCATCGCGGTCTTCGCCCAGGGCCAGGGCCTGACCACCGAGCCCCTGCAGCAGCTGTGGGTGTTCTGGGTGTGCCCGGTGCTGGCGGCCGCCGTGGTGGCGCTGGTGATGATCGTCGCGCAGATGGCGAAGGACGCCGCCGCCAAGAAGCGCGCCGCGGCAGCCGCCGCGGAGGCGCCCGAGAGCGCCGACGCCGACGTGTTCGCGGATCAGGACTTCGCCGACCAGGACTCAGCCGAGCAGGACTCAGCCGAGCAGGCCGACGCTGAAGTGGACGGCGAGCAGCCCGATGCCCAGCGCGATGCCGATGAAGGCGTCGAACGCCACTGATCGGACCTTCCAAGGGCTGCGTTCGCGCAATATCAGGCGCAGCAGCCCGGTGACGACGGCCGCGACGGAGATGATCACCGTCGCGGCCGTCGTGTATCCGAGGGCGGCGACGGCGACGGCGAGGGCGACCACGGCCGCGACGGCCCATTCGAACCACGGCTTGCCCTCATGGTCTTCGGAAACGTACGGATGATCGTGCATGATGCTGATCCTCACTGGTTGCTTGGCATGCCCGGCGCCGGGCCTCGGGGCGGCTATCAAAAAGCTCCCCTCCGGGCGGAGGGGAGCCGGTCACTGAACGATCAGTGGAAGAAGTGGCGGGTACCGGTCAGGTACATGGTCACGCCGGCCTGCTTCGCGGCCTCGATGACCTCCTCGTCGCGGATGGATCCGCCCGGCTGCACGATCGCCTTGACGCCGGCCTTGATGAGGATCTCGGCGCCGTCGGCGAACGGGAAGAACGCGTCGGACGCGGCCACCGAACCGGTGACGCGGTCGGCGCCGTCGGCCAGCGTGTTGGCGCGCTCGACCGCCAGGTGGCAGGAGTCGACGCGGTTGACCTGGCCCATGCCGATGCCGACCGTGGCCTGATCGTGGGCGATCAGGATCGCGTTCGACTTGACGCAGCGGATCGCGCGCCAGGCGAACAGCAGGTCGTTGAGCGTCTGCGCGTCGGCCGGCTCGCCGGACACGAGCTTCCATGCATCCGGATCGTCGCCGGTGGCGTTGATCAGGTCCATGTCCTGCACCAGCAGACCGCCGTCGATCTGGCGGAACTGCTCGTGGCCCTTCGGCGGCTCGGCGACCTTGAGGATACGCAGGTTCTTCTTCTTGGTCTGCAGCAGTTCAAGGGCGGCCGGTTCGTAGTCGGGCGCGACGATGACCTCGGTGAAGATCGGGCGAACGCTTTCGGCCATCTCCAGCGTGACGGTCGTGTTGCACGCGATCACGCCGCCGTAGGCGCTCATCGGGTCGCAGGCGTGCGCCTTGCGGTGCGCCTCCGCCGCGGTGGCGCCGATGGCCAGGCCGCACGGGTTGTTGTGCTTGACGACGGCGACGGCGATCTGCGGGGCGAGATCCCACACGGCGCGCCACGCGGCGTCGGCGTCCACATAGTTGTTGTAGCTCATCGGCTTGCCGCCGAGCTGCTCGGCGTGCGCGAAGCCGCCGGTCTCCAGCGGGTCGAGGTACAGGGCGGCCTGCTGATGGGAGTTCTCGCCGTAGCGCAGCGTGTGCGAGCGGTCCCACGTGCGGGTGAAGGACGCGGGGAACTTCTTGTCGTCCACCGCCGGCTGGCCGTCGTCGCCCTCGGTCGTGACGGTATCGGGCTTCGGCCAGTGCTTGGAGGTCCACTCGTTGATCGTCGCGTCGTAGGCGGCGGTGTGCGCGAACGCCTTGGCGGCGAGCCAGCGGCGCTCGGGCAGGCTGAATCCCTCGCCGTTGGCGACGCGGGAGGCGACGAGCGCATAGTCGGCCGGGTCGGTGACGATCGCGACGGTGGCGCTGTTCTTGGCGGCGCCGCGCACCATGGAGGGGCCGCCGATGTCGATCTTCTCGATCGTGGCTGCCTCGTCGGCGCCGGAGCGCACGGTGTCGGCGAACGGGTACAGGTTCACGACGACCAGATCGAAGGGCTTGATGCCCAGCTGCTCCAGCTGGGCCGCGTGATCCGGGTTCGTCATGTCGGCGAGGATGCCGGCGTGGATGTGCGGGTCGAGCGTCTTGACGCGGCCGTCCAGGCTTTCGGGGAAGCCGGTGACCGTGGACACCTCGGTCACGGGCACGCCAAGATCGGCGAGGCGCTTCGCCGTGGAACCGGTGGACACCACTTCGACGCCGGCTGTGATGAACGCCTTGGCGAGCACCTCGATGCCCTCCTTGTGGAAGACGGAAACCAGTGCCCGTCGTATCGGTCGGTTCGTGTTCGTCATCCTATTCCTCCTTGGTTGCTTGCGTTGGTGCTTGTGAAGATTGGGGCCCGCGTCCGGGCATGCTTGCGGTGGTTCGCGGGGCGCGCGGCCGATCGTCGTCCGCCGGCGCGTCGTGGGCCGCCGGCGCCGCGGAGGCGCGTTCGCGCACCCGCCGTGAGGCCCAGCGTATCCCGAAAATGGCGGCCATGCCAATCAGCGACAGCAGCCAGGCCGCGAACAGCCCGATCGCGGTCGGCCGGGCGATCGTCTGCGTCGACTGCATGACGTCGACGCCGAGATGCGCGAGGCGCCCTTCGCCCAATCCGCCGTTGGACAGCAGAAAGACCAGCGAGGACATGACCGACAGCATCGCCCCGGCGATGCAGAACGCGCCGGCCGGGTAGGCGAACGAGACGATCGTGGCGCGCACGTCGAGCCGGCGTTCGGGGGAACCGGCCCGCACGGCGAACCCGCGGCGCGACCACATCGCGATCAGGCCGGAGACCAGCCCGCAGGCCAGCGGCACCGACATGAGCAGCATGCGCACGCGGTCGTCGGCCACCGGTTGCGGGAGCAGGCCGAACACGGGGATCGCCGGCAACGAGGAGGACTGCCCGATCCACAGGGTGAACGAGCCGAGATCGCCGATGGCGAATCCCCCGCCGAATACCCACGACATCGCCCAGATGCACAGATTCGGCAGCCATGCCAGGCAGGCGATCGTCGTGACGATCCGCGAGCCGGTGCCCATGCCGATCATGGAGAACAGGCGGCCCATCGCGGCGTGGTTCTGCACGCTCCAGACGATGACGGTGACCATGCCGGCGCACAGGTACCCCGCCAGCGTGGCCATGCCCATCGTGAGTCCGACGCGCACCGTGCGGCGCAGCTCGGGCCCCATGACGTCGTGCAGCGCGCGCATCGCCTTGGCGGCGGCGCCCGACGCCGGCAGGGCAGCCAGCGCGTAGCCGGCGGAGAAGACCACGGCGCCTTTGGCCAGCACGACCCACAGGTCGTCCGTCAGGCCGGCGGCCGTGCCGTGGCGCAGCAGACCGGTCATCACCAGCCATACCGCCAGACCGGAGCAATAGCCGGCAATGCTGGTGGAGAACCGCTGCGCGAAGGCGCGTACCACGCCGACCAGCAGCAGGGTCAGCAGCAGGGGCACCAGGGTGAGCGTGACCGGGGACGCGATGAAGCCGACGCCCTGGCTCAGCAGCATGACGGCGCAAGTGAGCGACACGGCATAGGAGGAGAGATTGCCCCCGCCCTCCTCCATCGAGATGACCAGCAGCATCAGGGCGATGAAGCAGCCGAGCGACACGGCGAACACGGCCATGGCCGCCATCGCCGTCAGCGCCCCCTTGGCCCATGGTGTGATGCGTGCGATCATATCAGCGAATGTTCGGCGAGCACCTCACGCATGATGTCGGCGGTCTGGCCGGGGGTTCTGCCGACGCGGATGCCGACGGCCTCGAGCGCCTCCTTCTTGTCCTTCGCGGTGCCCTTGCCGCCCGAGACGATGGCGCCGGCATGGCCCATCTGCTTGCCTTCGGGCGCGGTGAACCCGGCGATGTAGGCGACGACCGGCTTGGTCATGTGCTCGGCGGCCCACCGGGCGGCGTCCTGTTCGGCGCTGCCGCCGATCTCGCCGATCATGACGACGGCCTTGGTGTTCTCGTCCGCCTCGAAGGCCTCGAGCGCCTCCTGCAGCGTGGTGCCGACGATCGGATCGCCGCCGGCGCCGAGGCACGCGGTGAAGCCGATGTCGCTCAGCTCGCCCATCAGCTGATAGGTCAGGGTTCCGGACTTGGAGACCAGGCCGAGCGGACCGCGCGAGACGATGCCGTCGGGGATGATGCCCAGGTTCACGCCGTGCGACTGCGGCGAGGAGGGCAGCGTCATGAGCCCCGGGCAGTTCGGCCCGACGATGCGGATGCCCTTGCGCAGCGCAAGCTCCACGAAGTAGGCGCTGTCGGCGACCGGGATGCCCTCGGTGATGACCACGATCAGCTCGATGCCCGCTTCCACGGCCTCCACGACCGCCCCCTTGGCGAACCGAGGCGGCACGAACACCACGCTGGCCTTGGCGCCGGTGGCCTCGCGCGCCTCGGCGCAGGTGGCGTAGACCGGGACCTCGGCGTCGACGCCGTCACGCGCCGCGGGGAAGGTGACCGTGGTGCCGGCCTTGCGCGGGTTCACGCCGCCGACGATGTTCGTGCCGGCCCTGAGCATGCGCGCGGTGTGGGTCATGCCCTGGTGGCCGGTCATGCCCTGGACGATGACCGGGGCGCCGTCTTCGATGAACAATGCCATCAGTCGTTCTCCTTTGCGTCTGCCGCGTCGGCCGCGAGGCGGGCGGCCTGCTGGGCGGCCTGCTCCATGGTGTCCGCGACGTGCAGGTTCGGGTTGTTCGCGTGGGCGAGGATCCTCAGGCCCTCGTCGGCCGCGTTGCCGTCGAAGCGCACCACGATCGGCTTGGCCGCGTGCAGGGCGTCGAGCGCCCCGAGGATGCCTTCGGCGACCTGCGCGCAGGAGGTGATGCCGCCGTACACGTTGACGAACACGGACCTGACCTGCGGGTCGGCGAGCACGATCTCCAGGCTGGAGGCCATGACCTCGGCCGAGGCGCCGCCGCCGATGTCGAGGAAGTTGGCGGGCTTGACTCCGGTGCCCTGCTCCTGGCCGGCGCCGGACACGGCGTCCAGGGAGCTCATGACCAGGCCGGCGCCGTTGCCGATCACGCCGACCTCGCCGTGCAGGTGCACGTAGTGCAGGCCGTGCTCGCGGGCACGCAGCTCGTAAGGGTCGGCATCCACCGAATCGGCGAAGCGCTTCCAGTCGTCGTGGCGGAATGCGGCGTTGTCGTCCAGCGAGATCTTCGCGTCGAGCGCGCACAGGGACTTCGAGGACTCGTCGTCGGGATCGCCGATCTTGGCGAGCGGGTTGATCTCCACCAGCGTGGCGTCGGTGTTCTTGAAGCACTGCCACATCTTGAGCAGGATCTGCGCCGCCTGGTTCTCGTCGGCGTGGTAGAAGCCGATGCTGTTGGCCATGGCGGTCGCCGCCTCGAGGTCGAAGTCGCCGAGCGCGTCGATGTGCAGGCGCTTGACGGCCTCCGGGTGCTCCTTGGCGATCTGCTCGACCTCGGTGCCGCCGTTGGCCGTGGCCAGCACGTCGAAGTCGCGCGAGGAACGGTCCACGGAGATGGACACGTAGTACTCGTGCAGGATGTTCTCGGCCTGCGCGACGAGCACGCCGTGCACCTTGTGGCCGTGGATGGTCATGGGCAGGATGCCTTCGGCGAGCAGGATGGCCTCGTCGCGGTTCCTGGCGAGCTTGACGCCGCCGGCCTGGCCGCGATGGCCGATCTTCACCTGCGCCTTGATGACGCACGGATAGCCGAGCTTGTCGGCCGCCTCGGCGACCTCATGCGAGTTCTGCGCGTAGATCGCGCGCGGCGTGGGGATGTCCTGCTCCTCGAGCAGCTCCCGTGCCTGGTATTCATACAGATCCATAGGTGCTTCCAGCCCTTTCCTGTCGATGGGGGTCCTGTCGGGTGCGCGGTCAGGCCGGCATGGTGACCAGCGAGCTGGTCGGCACGTCGCCGAGACTGGCGACGCCGCCAAGGCCTTCGAGCTCCATGACGAAGCCGAAGCCGGCGACCTCGCCGCCCGCCTGGCGGATCAGGTCGGCCGCCGCCTTGGCGGTGCCGCCCGTGGCGATCAGGTCGTCGACGATGAGCACGCGCTCGCCCGGCCGGACGAGATCGGTCTCGATCTCCACCGAGGCGGTGCCGTATTCGAGGTCATAGGATTCGGCGATGGTGTCGGGGGGCAGCTTGCCGGCCTTGCGGATGGCGAGGAACCCCTTGCCCAGATGCGCGGCGAGGGCCGGGCCGAACAGGAATCCCCTCGCCTCGAGCCCGGCGACCGCGTCGAAGGAGTCGGCGGGAACCGGCAGCGCGGCCTCGAGTCCCTCCATCAGCAGGCACAGCGCCTTGGGATCGGCCAACACGGGCATGAAATCACGGAAGATGATGCCCTCTTTGGGGAAGCCCGGCACGGAACGGATGCGGGAGACCAGGTACTGGGCCTGCTCCCGACCGATCCTGTCCAATTGCGTGATCGTGATATCCGATGACATGCTCTGCACCTGCCTTGTCGAAGAATTACATCAATACGTGGGATGGGTGGCCGACGGGCGGAATCACTTCGCCTCGTCGGAGGACGCGCCGGCGCCGCTCGCGGTCTCGTCATCGGACGCGGCCTCGGCGGGCTGTGCCTCGATGGTCTGCTCCACCGGCACCTGTGCCTCGTCGCCGCCGTCCTGCGGCAGCGGGTTGCCGTTCTCGTCCACCTCGTCGTCGCTCACATAGGCCGGGCGCACGTACTCGCGGCTGATCGCGTTGAAGCCGAAGCGCAGCTTCGAGCCCTCGGAATCGATGACGATCTCCTCATACTGCGTGTCGACGGACACGACCTTGCCAATCACGCCGCCGATGGTGATGACCTCGGTGCCGGGCTGCAGGTTGGCGCGGAAATCCTGCTTCTCCTGCTGCTGCTGCTTCGCCTTGCGCGACTGCCACCACATCATGCCGATCATGAGGACGAAGATGATGATGAGAAAACCGTACTGCTCCAATTGAGTCTCCTTGCGTCTGATCCGCCCAACGAACGGGAGGATAGGTCCAAAACTGAGATTTTAGAATAGCTTGCTGACATCATCGCGGGGGTGGAGCCCCAAATGCCCCCATGCCTTCTCCGTCGCCACGCGGCCTTTGGGCGTGCGCACGAGGAATCCCTCGCGCACCAGGTACGGCTCGCATACCGTCTCGACGGTCTCCGCCTCCTCGCCGACCATGGCCGACAGCGTGTTCAGACCGACCGGGCCGCCGTTGAACTGCCTGACGATGGCGTTGAGCACGGCGATGTCGAGCCGGTCGAGCCCCTCGGCGTCGATCTGGTACAGGGACAGCGCCTCCTTGACGTCATCCGCGCCGACCTTATCCAGATCGTGGACGATGGCCCAGTCGCGCACGCGGCGCAGCAGGCGGTTGGCGATACGCGGCGTGCCGCGGGAACGCACGGCCATCTCGTGGGCCGCGTCCTCGACCAGCCGCACGCCCAGCACGAGCGAGGAGCGCTCGATGAGCTTCTCCAGCTCCTCGTGCGGGTAGAAGTCCAGATGCGCGGTGAAGCCGAACCGCGCGCGCAGCGGCGAGGGCAGCATGCCCTCGCGCGTGGTGGCGCCGATCACCGTGAACCGGGGCAGCGTCAGCGGGATCGAGGAGGCCCCCGGCCCCTTGCCGACCATCACGTCGACGCGGAAGTCCTCCATCGCGATGTACAGCAGCTCCTCGGCGGCCCGCGGCAGGCGGTGGATCTCGTCGATGAACAGCACTTCGCCGGCGTCCAGCGAGCTCAGGATCGACGCGAGGTCGCCGGCGTGCTGGATGGCCGGGCCGGAGGTGATGCGGATGGGCACGCCGAGCTCGTTGGCCACGATCATCGCCAGGGTGGTCTTGCCAAGGCCCGGAGGGCCGGCGAGCAGGATGTGGTCGGGGGGCACCTCGCGCTTGCGGGCCGCGTCGAGGAACAGCTGCAGCTGCGCCTTGAGCCGGGGCTGGCCGATGAAGCCGTCAAGCACATGGGGGCGCAGCTCCTCGTCGCTGACCGGCTCATTGCCGATCGGCGCGGCGGACACCATGCGCAGCGACTCCTCGTTCGCGCCGGTGTTGGGCTGCTCGCCTTCGGTGCGCTCGTCGGTGCGCTCGTTGTATGCCATCGTCATCTATCACCTTCCGCGGTCGAGGGAGGCCAGGGCGAGTTTGAGCGCGCGGGGCACGTCCTCGGCGGCCAGCGGCAGCGTGATGCCGTTGGCCGCGCAGGCCGTCTCCACGGCCGCCTGCGCGTCGGGCTGGCGCCAGCCGAGCGACATCAGGCCTTCGACCACCTGCGCCGTATGCGGGTCGCCCTCCTGGCGGCGCGCCGGCGCCGGGCCGGCCTCGATCGAGTCGAGGTCGATCGAGCCCTTCAGTTCCAGGATGATCTTCTGCGCGCCCTTCTTGCCCAATCCGGGCGCCTTGGCCAGGGCCGCGGCGTCGCCGTCGGCGACGGCCTTGGCCAGCCGGTCCGGCGGCAGCGTCGACAGCAGCGACAGCGCCACCTTGGGGCCGATGCCGCTGACCTTCTGCAGCTGCAGGAACATGCGCTTGGACGCCGACGACAGGAACCCGAACAGCGTGATCGCGTCCTGCGACACGCTCAGCGACGTGTACACGCGCGTCTCCTGCCCGGCGTGCAGCGCAGACAGGTCGGCCGAGGGCATCCGGGTCTCGTACCCGACGCCGCCGACCTCGATGATGGCATGGTCCGCGTTCACCTCGGCGACGCGGCCGCTGAGCATTCCAATCATGGCGATCCCCTAGCATTCCAAAGTTTCGAACATCTGTTCGATCAGTCTACATGCCGCGGTCGACGCTGTGCCGGCGCTTGGATCGCTGCGCTGCTTCGGCCCACTGCCGCTGGGCCGCCGTCAGGTGCTGCTCGCGCTCGCCGCCCTGCAGCGCGCCGGCGGGGCGCAGGGCATGGCAGATCGCCACGGCCAGCGCGTCGGCCGCGTCGGCGGGCTTCGGCGGCTCGTTGAGCCCGAGGATGCGGGCGACCATGCGCTCGACCTGGATCTTCTCGGCCTTGCCGTTGCCGGTGATCGCCAGCTTCGATTCGGTCGGCGTGTGCAGGGCCACCGGGATGCCCCGCTGCGCGGCCGCGAGCATCGCCAGGCCGGCGGCCTGCGCGGTGCCGAGCACGGTGTTGCGGTTCTCCTGCGCGAACACGCGCTCGATCGACACGGTGTCTGGCGCGAAGCGCTCGATCTTCTCGGCCAATCCGTTGTAGATCGCCAGCAGGCGCAGATCCTGCGAGGTATCGGGCGACGAGCGCACCACATCGACGTGGATAAACGAAAGCCGGCGGTGAGCGCCGGCTTCGATCACGCCGACCCCGCACCGGGTGAGCCCGGGGTCGACGCCAAGGATGATCACGAGGTCTACTCCTCGTCGAGCTGGGCCATCACCTCGTCGGAGGCGGTCCAGTTGGAGTAGATGTTCTGCACGTCGTCCAAGTCATCGAGGTTGTCGATGAGCTTGGACACCTTGCGGGCGTCCTCGAGGCTCAGCTCGACCTCGTTCTTCGGGCGCATGACCATATCGGCGGAATCGTAGTCGAAACCGGCGTCCTGCAGGCTCTTGCGCACGGCGTGCAGATCGGACGGATCGGTGACCACGGTGAACACCTCGCCATCGTCGATCACGTCCTCGGCACCGGCGTCGCCGGCCTTCTCGAACAGGTCGTCGAAGTCGACGCCCTCGGACGGCACCTCGATCTGGCCCTTGCGCTCGAAGTTGAAGCTCACGGAGCCGGAGGTGGCCAGCGAGCCGTTGCCCTTGGTCAGCGTGGAGCGCACTTCGGCGGCCGCGCGGTTGCGGTTGTCGGTCAAGCACTCGATGATCAGGCCGACGCCGGCGGGGGCGTAGCCCTCGTACACGATGTCCTCGTAGCTGGCGCCGCCGGCTTCCTCACCGGAGCCGCGCTTGACGGCGCGCTTGATGTTGTCGGCCGGCATCGAGGCCTTCTTGGCCTTGTAGATGGCATCGTACAGGGACGGGTTGCCGTCCGGGTCGCCGCCGCCCATGCGGGCCGCGATCTCGATGTTCTTGATCAGCTTGGCGAACAGCTTGCCGCGCTTGGCGTCGATGGCGGCCTTCTTGTGCTTGGTGGTCGCCCACTTGGAATGCCCTGACATAATGCTCCTAGCAGGTAGTGGATAAAACTGACAAACGAGACGATTTTAGAGCGGTTCGCCGACAAGCGCCCCGCACGGGGCCGTCCCGGGCCCCTGTTCCGGGGGCGAGGGGCCGCCTTAGGCGGCGGCGCTCCCCCGTTCGAGCGGCAGCCCGAAGTCCGGTGCGAGCCGCGAGAACGCCTGCGCGTATGCGGCGCGCTGGTCGGACAGCAGGATCGGCATGGTACGCGTCTGGGCGACGATCGGCATGAAGTTCGCGTCGCCGTTCCAGCGCGGCACCACATGCTGGTGCAGGTGCGCGGCCACGCCGGCGCCCGCCACCTCGCCCTGGTTGATGCCGATGTTGTAGCCGTCCGGATGGGAGACTGCCTCCATCACCTTCATGGCGAGGGTGGTGGCCTTCTCGAATTCGAACAGTTCGGCGTCGTCGAGCTCGGTGATGAACCCGACGTGGCGGTACGGGCAGATCATCAGGTGCCCGACGTTGTACGGGTAGAGGTTCATGATGGCGAACACGCGCGCGCCGCGCCAGGCGATGAGGCCGTCCTCGTCGGACTTCTTCGGCCCGGCGCAGAACGGGCACTCCTTCGCCTTGGGCTTGGTCGGCCGGTCCTCGCTGTTGCGCAGCACATAGGTCATGCGCTGCGGGGTCCACAGCCGCTCGACCGTGTCCTCCTGCGGCGGGAAGTCCGCCGGATCGTCGACGCGCGCGTCAGTCATCATTGTGCCCTTTCTTGGGAGGCTCCCCTCAGTCCGCTGCGCGGACAGCTCCCCTCAGGGAGGGGAGCCTAATACGTTTGGCATGGCTCCCCTCCCTGAGGGGAGCTGTCGCCGCAGGCGACTGAGGGGAGCCAACCCACTACTTCCTTAATTCACTCGGCCACGGCGGCGGTGAAGTCGTCGGCGGAGTTGACCTGCACGCGCTTGGCGATGACCTTGAGGATCTGCTCGCGGGCCTGGTCCACCGGCACGCCGTTGAGCTGGCTGCCGTCGCGGAAACGGAAGCTCACCGCGTTGTTGTTCATGTCCTCCTCGCCGACGATGAGGATGAACGGCACCTTGGACTTGGAGGCGTTGCGGATCTTCTTGCCGAAGCGGTCGTCGGAGTAGTCGATCTCGCAGCGGACCATCTCGTCCTCGAGGGACTTGACGAAACCGGCCAGATGCGGGGCGAACTCGTCGGCGACCGGCACGCCGAGCACCTGCACGGGGGCCAGCCACGCCGGGAAGGCGCCGGCGTAGTGTTCCAGCAGCACGGCGAAGAAGCGCTCGATGGAACCGAACAGGGCGCGGTGGATCATCACCGGGCGCTGGTGGGTGCCGTCCTTCGCGATGTACTCGAGCTGGAAGCGCTCGGGCAGGTTGAAGTCGAGCTGGATGGTCGAGACCTGCCAGGTGCGGCCGATGGCGTCGCGGGCCTGCACGGAGATCTTCGGGCCGTAGAAGGCGGCGCCGCCCGGATCGGCCACGAGGTCGAGGTGGGAGGCCTCGGCGACCTCGCGCAGCGTGTTGGTCGCCTCCTCCCAGATCTCGTCGGAGCCGACGTACTTGTCCGGGTCCTTGGTGGACAGCTCCAGGTAGAAGTCGGACAGGCCGAAGTCCTTGAGCAGGTTCAGCACGAAGGTCAGCAGGCTGGTCAGCTCGTCCTTCATCTGCTCGCGGGTGCAGTAGATGTGGGAATCGTCCTGGGTCAGGCCGCGCACGCGGGTCAGGCCGTGGACCTCGCCGGACTTCTCGTAGCGGTACACGGTGCCGAACTCGAAGAGGCGCAGCGGCAGCTCGCGGTAGGAGCGCTGGCGCGACTTGAAGATCAGGTTGTGCATCGGGCAGTTCATCGGCTTGAGGTAGTAGTCGGCGCCCGGCTTGACGATGTTGCCGTCCGCGTCCTTCTCCTCGTCGAGGTGCATCGGCGGATACATGCCGTCCTTGTACCAGTGCAGGTGGCCGGAGGTCTCGTACAGGCCGCCCTTGGTGATGTGCGGGGTCTGCACGAAGCTGTAGTGGTGCTTGCGGTGCTGCTCGCGGGAGTAGTCCTCCATCGCGTTGATCACGGCGGCGCCCTTCGGGTGGAACACGGCCAGGCCGGGGCCGATCTCGTCCGGGAAGGAGAACAGGTCCATCTCGGCGCCGAGCTTGCGGTGGTCGCGCTTGGCGGCCTCCTCCAGGCGGGTCTGATAGGCCTTGAGGTCCTCCTTGGTGGCCCATGCGGTGCCGTAGATGCGCTGCATGGTCGGGTTCTTCTCGGAGCCGCGCCAGTACGCGGCGGCGGAACGCTCGATCTTGAAGGCCTTGATGTAGCGGGTGTTCGGCAGGTGCGGGCCGCGGCACAGGTCCTTCCAGACCACGTTGCCGTCACGGTCGACGTTGTCGTAGAAGCTGAGTTCCTTTTCGGCGATCTCGGTGGCGGCGGCCGGGTCGAGGTGGGCCTCCTTGTCCTCGATCAGCTCGATCTTGAAGGGCTGGTCGGCCTCTTCCTTCAGGGCCTCCTCCTCGCTCACGGCGCGGCGGCGGAAGGACTGGGAGGACTTGACGATGCGCTGCATGCGCTTCTCGATGTCCTTGAGGTCGTCGGGGGTGAAGGGCTGGTCGACCTGGAAATCGTAGTAGAAGCCGTCCTTGATCACCGGGCCGACGCCGAGCTTGGCGTCGGGGCGGATCTCCTGCACGGCCTGGGCCATGACGTGCGTGGCGGAGTGGCGCATGATCGTCAGGCCGTCCTCGCTGTCGAGCGCGATCGGGGTCACGGAGTCGCCGTCGTTCAGCGGCGTGTACAGGTCGCGCGGTTCGCCGTTGAGCCTGACCGCGATGATGTTCTTGTCGTCCGCGAACAGCTCGACGCCGGTGGTGGTTGCTTCCACCTCCCTCGCCTCGCCGTTGACTGTGATGGAGATGGTAGCTTGCGCCATGATGTGTCCTTTGCTATCGGGGTCCGCGTTACCAATGTGCAGGCCTGGACTGGGTATCAACGTATGCATACGATATGAGCGTGTGCCGACAACGGTGAGCGCGTGCCGACGACGCCGGACTCCCCCGGCCCGCCCACTGCGCCCGCCCGGATTCCCGGCGGAACGCCGGATAACAAAAAAGCTCCCGACTGGGAGCCATGCCGGAGCGGACAACGGGACTCGAACCCGCGGTCTCAACCTTGGCAAGGTTGCGCTTTACCAACTAAGCTATGTCCGCGAAGGAGCCGGCGTGAGAACCGATTCCGAGTGGAGCTAAGGGGATTCGAACCCCTGACCCTCTCCATGCCATGGAGATGCGCTACCAGCTGCGCCATAGCCCCGAACCGAACGACCGCAGCGCAAGGCTGCGATCCGTGGGTGATGTAGGAATCGAACCTACGACCCCTTCCGTGTGAAGGAAGTGCGCTAGCCGCTGCGCCAATCACCCGTGCTCTGTTCAGTTGTGAACGCCGAAGCGAACTTCGGCATCCGTGGGCGATACAAGATTCGAACTTGTGACCCCTTCCGTGTCAGGGAAGTGCGCTACCTCTGCGCCAACCGCCCGGGCCTGCGTGCTCGTCGGGCCGGATCACTCCAGCCGTCCGAGAGGTGGGTACGAGAGTCGAACTCGTCTATACGGCTTTGCAGGCCGCTGCCTAACCGCTTGGCTAACCCACCGTAAGGTCGTCAACTCTTCGGACCTTAGAGCGGACAACGGGACTCGAACCCGCGGTCTCAACCTTGGCAAGGTTGCGCTTTACCAACTAAGCTATGTCCGCAGTGTCTTCAGCAGCTTGCCGCTGCCTGAGCACGAGTGATTACTATACCGACATCCGTGTAGTTTGCAAAACCCGGCGTGTCGCAAGGGGGCCGAAGCGGCCCCGATTCGCCACTGGCATAAGGATTTCCAACGGTTTTCGGGCACGGTACATTAGAAAGCATGATGGAAGATATGAAGGCTTCGGGCGCCGTGATGATCGCGGCGTTCGAGGGGTGGAACGACGCCTGCCAGGCGGCGACGGACGTCGTGCGCCATCTCGTGGCGAAGTACGAATCGCGCGAGGTGCGGCACATCCGCTGCGGCGAATACTACGACTACCAGGCCACCAGGCCGATCGTCTGCTACGCCACGGGGCGCCGGCGCATCGTCTGGCCGCAGACCACGTTCTACGACATCACCCTGCGCCCGGGGCTGCACGTCTATGCGCAGATCGCCCCGGAGCCCAACTACCGGTGGATCGAGTACTGCCGCCAGAGCCTGCGCATCGCGGACGAGCTGGACGTCACCAGGCTGATCACGCTCGGCTCGATGTTCGCCGACTGCCCGCACACCCGCGACCTGCCGCTCGAGGTGGACGACGGGTCGGGCCATATCGACCCGGACCAGCGCTACAGCGGCCCGGCCGGCATCCCGACGGTGCTGGACACGATCGCGGCCGACGAGGGGCTCGACACGGCCACGATGTGGGTGTCGATCCCGCAGTACCTGGGCAGCGATGGCTGCGCGCAGGCCACGATGCAGATGCTCGGCGGCCTGTCCGACCTGCTCGGCGTGGACCTCGACCCGGGCGACCTGCCCGCCAAATCCGAACAGTGGAAGGCCAAGGCCTCCGTGCTCACCCGCTGCAACGACGCGCTGGCGGAGTACGTGCGCCATCTCGAGCAGGACTACGACCGCAACGCGAAGGTCCGCCGTGAGACATCCCACGGCGGACCCGAATGCGAGCAGCTCATACGGGAGGCCGAGGCCTACCTCAAGAGCATGGGCGACTGAGCGCGGCCGGCGAGGGCACAAAGCCCCGCCGGCCGACTGCTAGGCCGCGGCGACGGCCTCCAGCGGCGAGAGCGCGCCGGTCAGCAGCAGGAGCGCGACGACGACGGCCAGGCCGATGCGGTAGATCGCGAAGGCCTTGTAGGAGAAGGTCGACACGAACTTGAGGAAGCCGATGATCACGATGTAGCCGAGGAAGAAGCTGATGACCATGGCCACGATCGTCGGCCCCCAGCCGGGGAACATGGCGTCGGTCTTGTAGTCCTTGACGGCCTTGACCGCCTCCAGCAGGCCGGAGCCGAACACCGCCGGGATGGCCATCAGGAAGCTCAGGCGCACGGCCGGCTCGCGCTGGTAACCGAGCGCACGGCCGACGGTGATGGTGCCGCCGGAACGGGACACGCCGGGGATCAGCGCCATGGACTGGCCAAGGCCGAAGAGGAACGCGTCGCGGTACGTCATGTCGTCCATGGACTTGACCTGGCGGGCGCGCGCGTCGACCACCCACAGCAGGATGCCGAACACCAGCAGCACGGTGGCCGTGATCCACAGGTTGCGCAGCGCGGTCTCGATCACGTTCTGCAGGGTGAAGCCGAGGATGATGATCGGGACGGAACCGACGATGATGTTCCACCCGAGCGTGGCGTAGCGGTCGCCGCGGCCCATTCTGGACTTCCAGTCCTTGCCGTTCTTGCCGAACAGGCAGGAGAACCAGTGGGTGAGGATGTTGATGATGTCGCGGCGGAAATACAGGATCACCGCAAGCTCGGTGCCGATCTGGATGATGGCGGTGAAGGCCGCGCCCGGGTCGGATCCCAGCATCAGGTCGCCGATGATGCGGATATGCGCGCTGGACGACACCGGAAGATACTCGGTCAGCGCCTGAACGATGCCGAGGATGATCGCTTGGAAGAAATTCATAATCCCTCTTATTGTGCTCATGGATTCATGTGCCTCGCCCAAGAGTACTCACCGGTCCCTAAGAATGCACCAAGCAGCGGCGGAACGTGCGCATAATCTTCGGTTTTTGCCGCATTCCGCGGTACGGCCGGCAGCCTGCTTTGTCGCGCCGCGCGCCCACAATCGTCTCATACGGGAGGGCCGCATACGGCCCGCCCCGGTTCATCGAACAGGGAGGCAAGATGTCCAAATACCGCAAGTCGCGCATGTGGGCGCCGGACGGGTTTTTCGAATGCGAGGGCCGCGGACTGCAGTGGCTCGGCGAGGCGCACGCGCAGGGCGGACCGCGCGTCGTGGACGTCTACGAATGGGGCAAGGACTATCTGGACATCGAACGGGTGAACGCCTGCTCCCCCACGCCCAAGGCCGCGCACGACTTCGGCGCCGCGCTGGCGCGCATGCACGACGCCGGCGCCGACCACTTCGGCTCCGCGCCGGCGGGCTACACGGGAACCTGCTATTTCGGCCCGCTGCAGGACCCGGTGCCGATGGACACCGGAACGTGGGACGATCCGGCAACCTACTGGGCCGAAGGCCGGTTGCTGCCGATGGTGGAGCTGGGCATACGCCGCGGCGAGCTGACGAGCGCGGACTTGGACCTCACCCGGCGCGTGATCGACCGTCTTCCCGAGCTGCTGGGGCGCGCCGCGGCGGACAAGCCAGCGCGCGTGCACGGCGATCTGTGGAGCGGCAATGTGATGTGGACCGCCGATTCGGGCCAGTGCGAGGCGGTGCTCATCGATCCCGCGGCGCACGGCGGGCACCGCGAGGAGGATCTGGCGATGCTGCACCTGTTCGGCATGAGCTATCTGAGCGAGATCATGGACGGCTACCAGTCCGTGCACCCGCTGAAGGCCGGCTGGCAGGAACGCGTCACGCTGTGGCAGCTCTACCCGATCGCCGGCCACTGCGTGTTCTTCGGCGGCGGCTACGTCAGCGAATACCGCTCCATGTGCCGTTCCCTGCTGCACTGACAAACAAATATTATTGGGCTCCCCTCTCGGGGAGCCCAATATATGCGCTCAGCTCAGCGCGTCCTTCAGCTTGCTGAAGAAGCCCTTGCGGCCGGAGCCGCCCGCGGCGGGCTTGGAGCTCTGCGCCACATGCGAGGCGTCGGCATCGTGGCTGGCGGCGAATTCCTCCATGAGCTGGCGCTCGTGTTCGTCGAGCTTGGTCGGCACGCGCACCGCGATATGGGCGATCAGATCGCCGCGCTCGCCCTGCTGGCGCACGCGAGCGACGCCCAGGCCCTTGAGCGCGACGGTGTCGTCCTGCTGGCAGCCCTCGGGCACGCTGATGGTCCGCATGCCGTCGAAGGTCTCGATATCGAGGTCGTGGCCGAGCACGGCCCAGCTCATCGGCACCTGGACCCAGCAGTGCAGGTCGTCGCCGTCGCGGGTGAACTGCTTGTCCGGCTTGATGCGGATGTCGACGTACAGGTCGCCGGCGGCGCCGCCGCCCTCGCCGACCTCGCCCTGATGGCTCAGCCGCAGCCTGGCGTTGTCGGTGATGCCGGCCGGGACCGACACGCCGACGGAGCGCGTGGTGCGCACGCGGCCATGGCCCATGCACTGCGGGCACGGGTTCTCGATGATGGTGCCGTGCCCCTCGCACCGCTCGCAGGGGGCGGAGGTCATCATCTGGCCGAGCATCGTGCGCACGACCTTCTGCGTGAAGCCCTGGCCATGGCACTGCGGGCACGGCTTCGGAGCCGCGCCGTCGGCCGACCCGGAGCCCGAGCACTGCTGGCACAGGCCGAAGGTGTTGATCTTGATGTGCGCGGTGCCGCCGAACACCGCGGTCTTCAGATCGATGGACGCCGAGGCGAGCGCGTCGCGGCCCGGCTGGGTGCGCGGGGTCGGCCCCTGGGCGCCGCCGAACGCGCCGCCGAAGAACTGACCGAAGATGTCACCCATGTCCCCCATGCCGGAGAAGCCGCCGGAGGGGAAGCCGCCGCCGTTCGGATCGTTCGGGTCGACGCCGGAATCGTACATGCGGCGCTTGTCCGGGTCGGAGAGCACGTCGTAGGCGCTGTTGACTTCCTTGAACTTGTCCTCGAATTCCGGACCGGCGATGTCGGGATGGTATTTGCGGCTCATCTTGCGATAGGCCTTCTTGATCTCGTCCTCGCTGGCCGTGCGTTCCACGCCCAGCACCTCGTAGTAGTCTGCTGCCACTTGATTCGTCCTTCAATCCGTTGTTTGACGCGTGTTATTGTGCCATAAGGCTGGGTCAGTCCGGCTCGTCGCCGCCATCCTGGGCGATGAACGCCGTCAGATAGCGGGCCACGGCCCTCACCGCGGCCATGGTCGCGGCGTAGTCCATATGCGTCGGTCCGATCGATCCGACGAAGGCGACCGGGCCGTCCGAACCGGATGCGCCGGCGCCCGCGGAGCCGCCGGACTGCGCCCCCGGGCCGTCGGCCGCGCTGTCGGGGGAACGGCCGTAGCCGCTGGTCACCACGGAGGCGTGCAGCAGACCGGGCGTATGCGTTTCCGAGCCGATCGCCACGCCGACGCCGTTGGACGGCGCCTCCTCGCTCAGCGCGCTCATCAGCTTCATGAGCACGACCTGCTCCTCCAGCGCGTCGAACAGCGGCGCCACATCGGCCAAGGTGCGCTGATGGGCCAGTTTCGAGGCGCCGGCCATGTACAGTTCTCTCGCGCTCTCGTCGTCGGCCATGCTTTCGAACGCCGTCGCCAGCGAGTCAGCCAGGGTGCGCAGGCTGCGGTAATCGGGGCGCGAGGCCATCGCCCGCACCGTCTCCGCGCTCGCGGAGAGCGACGCCGACGCGCATTCGGCGTTCACCGAACGGGTGAACCGCGCCAGCAGGTCCTGCCCGGGCGGCCCGGCGACGTGCAAAAGGTGCTGGACGACGCGCCCGGTATCGGTGATCACGACGGCGAGCAGCGCGTTCACGCCGACCGTGACGATCTCCACATGCCGCACCGTCGCCTTCGACAGCGCCGGCGAGGCGACGACCGCCACCTGTCCGGTGATCTGCGAGAGCAGGCGGGCGGCCCGCTGCAGCGTGTCCTGCAGATTGACCGAACCGTCGAGGAACGTGCCGATGCCGCGGCGCTGCGCCTGCGACAGCGGCACCACGGTGGCGAGCCGGTCCACGAAATAGCGGTACCCCTTTTCCGTCGGGATGCGCCCGGCGGAGGTGTGCGGCTGGATCAGGTAGCCCTCGTCCTCCAACGCCGCCATGTCGTTGCGCACGGTGGCCGAGCTGACGCCCAGATCGTGCGTCTTCGTGAGCGCCGACGATCCGATGGGCTCCTGCGAGCGAATGTAGTCCTCGACGACGGCGCGCAATACCAGCATGCGTCTCGACTGCGTCATACGCGCCTCCCCTGTTGTCCGTGATCCGCCTGTCAGCGATCCGCCCGCCACGCCGGCGCGAGCCGGGCGGCCATTCGCGGGCCGACCGCGCATCCGTGCATGCGGGCTGGGTATGTCTCAAGTTTTAGCACTCCATGCAGCCGAGTGCTAATCCGTTCGTTCTGGGAGTATTCCGAAGGCGGGCATTCCGAAGGCCTCGCGCCGGGCCTCCCCCGCCTTCGGCACGGTCCATGGGCGTCCCGACGCATCCTTGGAGCGCCCCGAAGCGCCCGTGTCAGGGCGACACTGCGCGTAATGCCACATTTTTGTTCACTGTGAACGCTAACAGCACACAAGTTAACAAAAACACGCCAAAATCGCACCGCTAAGTCGGTTGAGGCGGTTAGTATGTAAGAGCAATGTGAGGGTATGCATGGCCCGGCACAAGCCGGACGCGTGGTACCCGAAGTATTGGAAGGAAAATTACAGACATGACCGAATTCAAGGAAACCGAACTGGACGAACGCGCCATCAAGATGGCCAAGGTCCTTTCGGCTGACGCGGTTGAGAAGGCTGGTTCCGGCCACCCCGGTTCCCCCGTCTCCCTGGCGCCTGTCGCCTACACGCTGTACCAGCATTTCATCAAGCACGATCCGAACGATCCCAACTGGGAGGGCCGCGATCGCTTCATCCTTTCCGGTGGACACGCTTCGCTGACGCAGTACGTCCAGCTGTACTTCTCCGGCTATGGCGTCACCCTGGACGACCTCAAGTACTTCCGCGGCGGCGCTGACACCCGCACCCCGGGCCACCCCGAGTATGGCCTGACCCCGGGCATCGAAATGACCACCGGCCCGCTGGGCCAGGGCTTCGCCTCGGCCATCGGCTTCGCCTACGGAGAACGCTTCCAGCGCGGCCTGCTCGACCCGGACACCCCGAAGGAAGAGTCCCCCTTCTACCACAAGATCTGGGCCATCTGCGGCGAAGGCGACATCGAGGAAGGCATCTCCGGCGAGGCCGCCTCGCTGGCCGCCAACCAGAAGCTCGGCAACCTGACCGTGATCTTCGACGCCAACCGCATCCAGATCGAGGGCGACACCAACCTGGTGCTGGCCGAGGACGTGCTCAAGCGCTTCCAGGCCTACGGCTGGTACACCGACGAGTTCAGCTTCATCCAGCCCGACGGCTCCTACAAGGAGGACGTCGAGGGCCTGGCCGACGTCATCGCCAAGGCCGAGAAGGCCGCTCCGGACCAGCCGAAGCTCATCAAGGTCCACTCCCTGATCGCCTGGCCGACCCCGGGCAAGACCAACGACCCGTCCTCCCACGGCTCCAAGCTGGGCGCCGAGGCCGTCGCCGGCCTCAAGAAGGTCCTCGGCTACGACCCGGAGGAGTCCTTCCACGTCGACGAGGAAGCCCTCGCCCACGCCCGCAAGGTCGCCGAGCGCGGCCTCGAGGCCCACAAGGAATGGGACGAGAAGTTCGACGCGTGGCGCAAGGCCAACCCGGACAAGGCCGCCCTGTACGACCGCCTGAAGGCCGGCGAGCTGCCGGAAGGCTTCGACAAGGCCCTCGACGACCTCGAGGCCACCTTCGAGGTCGGCAAGAAGGTCGCCACCCGTGGCGCCTCGGGCTCCGTGCTCAACGCCATCGCAGCCGTCATGCCGGAACTGTGGGGCGGCTCCGCCGACCTCGGCGGTTCCAACAAGACCGACCTCAAGGGCGCCGCCACCTTCGCCCCGGCGGAGTGCGCCACCAAGCAGTGGCCGGTCTGCAACGAGTTCGGCCGCCAGCTGCACTTCGGCGTGCGCGAGTTCACCATGGGCTGCATCACCAACGGCATCCTGCTGGGCTCCCACACCCGTCCGTTCGGCGGCACCTTCTTCATGTTCTCGGACTACGAGCGCTCCGCCGTCCGTCTGGCCGCCCTCATGGAGATCCCGAACCTGTACATCTGGTCCCACGACTCCGTCGCCGTCGGCGAGGACGGCCCGACCCACCAGCCGGTCGAGCACCTTGCCTCCTTCCGCGCCATCCCGCAGCTCGAGGTCATCCGCCCGGCCGACGCCTTCGAGACCGCCGAGGCCTACCGCTACTTCTTCGAGAAGAAGAACACGCTGCCCGGCGCCATGATCCTGACCCGCCAGGGCGTCCCGGTGCTCGCCGAGACCGCCGACAAGGCCAAGGACGGCGTGCGCAAGGGCGCTTACGTGCTCGTCGACACCGAAGGCACCCCGGACGTCATCCTCATGGCCTCCGGCTCCGAGGTCCAGTGGGCCGTCGAGGCCGCCAAGACCTTGGCCGGCAAGGGCGTCAAGGCCCGCGTGGTCTCCGTCCCGTCCATGGAGTGGTTCGAGGAGCAGGACGCCGAGTACAAGGAGGCCGTGCTTCCGGCCGCCGTCAAGGCCCGCGTCTCCGTCGAGGCCGGTGTGGCCATGCCGTGGTACAAGTACCTCGGCACCTATGGCAAGCCGGTGTCCATCGAGCAGTTCGGCCTGCAGGGCGATGGCGCGCAGAACATGATCGACCTCGGCATCACCGCCGAGCACGTGGTGGAAGCCGCCGAGGCCTCCATCGCCGAAGTCGAAGCCGCCAAGTGAGCAATAACTAAATAATTGTTGGCTCCCCTCCCCGAGGGGAGCTGCCACCGGTAGGTGGCTGAGGGGAGCACTGCTTGAGCCCACTCCCCTCAGTCCGCGTTGCGGGCAGCTCCCCTCCCCAAGGAGAGGGGAGCCCAGGGCACAATCCAAGGAGAAAAATAAATGACTGAAGCAACTCAGCGTACGTCCGACAACGGCGTTTCCATCTGGCTGGACGACCTGTCCCGCTCCCGCATCGAGTCCGGCTCCCTGCAGGACCTCATCGCCAACAAGAACGTCGTCGGCGTGACCACCAACCCGTCCATCTTCCAGAAGGCCCTGAGCCAGGTCGGTCCGTACGACGCCCAGCTCAAGGAGCTCGGCAAGGTCGACGTCGAGACCGCCGTGCGCGAGCTCACCACCACCGACGTGCGCAACGCCACCGACATCTTCCGCGAGATCGCCGAGAAGACCGACTTCGTCGACGGCCGCGTCTCCATCGAGGTCGACCCGCGCCTGGCCCACGACACCGAGAACACCGCCAAGCAGGCCGTGGAACTCTGGGAGAAGGTCAACCGCCCGAACGCCATGATCAAGATCCCGGCGACCCTCGAGGGCCTGCCGGCCATCACCGCCACCCTGGCCAAGGGCATCTCCGTCAACGTCACCCTGATCTTCTCGCTCGAGCGCTACGAGCAGGTCATCGACGCCTTCATCGAGGGCATCGCCCAGGCTGACGCCAACGGCCACGACCTGAAGCACATCGGCTCCGTCGCCTCCTTCTTCGTGTCCCGCGTGGACACCGCCGTCGACAAGCTGCTGGAAGCCAACGGCTCCGACGAGGCCAAGGCCCTCGAGGGCAAGGCCGCTGTGGCCAACGCCCGCCTGGCCTACGAGCTCTTCGAGAAGAAGTTCGCCGAGGATCTGCGCTGGGCCGGCCTGGCCGCCAAGGGCGCCAAAGTCCAGCGTCCGCTGTGGGCCTCCACCGGCACCAAGAACGCCGCCTACTCCGACTGCAAGTACGTCGACGAGCTGGTTGCGAAGCACATCGTCAACACCATGCCGGAGAAGACCCTGAACGCCCTTGCCGACCACGGCAACGGCGCCCCGTCCATCGAGGGCACCTACGAGGAGTCCCACGCCGTCATCAACAAGCTGGCCGAGCTGGGCATCAACCTCAAGGACGTCACCGACAAGCTGGAGGCCGACGGCGTCGCCGCCTTCATCAAGTCCTGGGATTCCGTGCTGGCCGACGTGCAGTCCGGCATCGACCGCGTGAACGCCTGAGACCATTGCTGACGCGCCGAGCGCGCGTCAGCGGTGATTGAACACACAGAGACCCCCGACCCCATCGGTCGGGGGTCTCTTGTTTGTTGCTTTGTCCTCACGATCGCCCCATCCCGGATGGCGCCGCCCCACCCGTCACGCAACGCTCATACGATCGCGTCGACGATGGGACGCAGACTTGCTGCAAGTCGGGGCGCGTCGACGGTCACCGTCCCATACAACGCGACGACGTCGATTTCGTCATATTCATGGACCAGCACATTGCGCAGCGCCCTGAGCTCCTTCCACGGGAGATCCGGTCTGGCATCATGAAACGCGTCGGACAGCCGCCGTGCGCATTCCTGCACTTGGGTCATTTCCATGGCCACCGAATTCAAGAGGACGCGATTGTTCTCCAACGCACGCGCGGAGCGCATGGTCCGCACATCCTCGATGGCGTAATCCAGATGTTCGAGCAGCCGGATGAGATTGGTCTCGTCCCGGAAGTCCTGGTCCTGATGAATATGCATCAGGCCACCTTGATCATGTCCAGCTGAATATGCTCGAGGAATCGCCGACTGGCACGGCTTCGTTCCGCGCTGCGCAGCAAGGCGTCATACGAGGTGAGCGACACCTTGCGCCCCAGCAGTGCTTCAAGATCTTCCATCAGTTCCTGCACGGAACCCAACGAACGCGGTGCATCCGGTTTCAGCCGGTATAGCAGATCCACATCCGAATCAGGCCGGGCATCACCACGCGCCACCGAACCGAACACGTACATCTCGGCGATATGGTACTTCTCGACCAGCCTGGCGACGGACAGCTTCAGAGTGACGATTTCCAGCACGCTCTGCGTGGGACGGAGCTTTTCCAACGCATGCTCGTAGCGCATAAGAAGCGCCTGCGTCGGATTGCCTTCCTCGCTCTCGACGCGCGACAGCGCCGACTGCGTGGTGCCCATGGCTTCAGCAACGGCTTTCTGGCTCAGGCCCAGCCGAATGCGATCATCTTTGAGCTCATACATGGACTTCATGCAGTGATAATAGCATATATGCTATATGCATGCGTTGCGCCGACCGCCGTGTCTCCTGCCGCAATCGGCATGACAGCGCATACAGCTTTTCTGTATGCCGCCTTGTACCGCGCGGGCCGGCACCGTTACGCTGAGCCTCATCATCGGTCGTGATCGGGGCATATCGATCCCGACCAGGACGATGCCCGAGCCGATGGAAACGAAAGGCGGGCGGATATGGATGATCAGACAGTGGGCAGGCACCGGCATCACACGCCGGACACGGCCGCATATGCGGCGATGGCCGTCATCGCATCGCTCAGCGGGGCCGGAGTCTCCTTCGCGCCGTTGTACGAGCGGATCTGGGGAGGCGCGATGCTGCATCCGGCGTGCCCGGCTATCGCCCGGATGTCGTATTACCGGTCGCTGGAGTCATACGGGGAGTACGGGGCCTGCGTCACGTCGCCGGTCTGGTTCGCCGCGGCAAGCGTACTGGGCGCCATCGCGGCCGCGGGGATGACCATCGCCGGGCTGACGGCCGCAAGACGCCATGACCCCATGCGGCGCCGCACCCGCGCATCCGTCATCGTGCCGGCCGCCGTATCGACTGTCGCCGTCGCGATCATGCTGCTGCTCAGCGCCAATCCGGTGACCGCGGCGGCGTGGGCGGCCTATGCGGCGATCTGGCTGGCCTATGGCCTGATCGGACCCCGGTGGCGGACCGGCGAATCGCCCGTCATGACGTTGCTGGTCATGCAGATCGGAGTGCTGCCGGTACTGGTCTGCGAATACACGGTGTCCGACGAGGTCAACGTCAGCGGCGGCGCGACGATCGCCTGTTGCCTTGGCATGGCGGCCTATGCGGTGATCCGGGCCGGCCATACCGGCAGCCGTGATCCGCACGCCGACCGCACGCCGATATATGTCCTCGCGCTGTTCTGGCTGATCAGTTCCGTGACGACCTACCAATACGGCGGCCTGAGCGGCATAACCGATTTCTGCCCGGCGCTGTCGGCGACCGACGAAGCCGGGCTCGTCGCTTACTGCATAGGGCCGGGCGCGCTGGCCGCGCTCAACGTCACGGCCCGCATCCTGCCGGCGATATCCCTGATCGCGGTGGCAATGGCGGTCAGGGTCGGCGTCCGGGGCGGGCAGCGCACGGCGGCCACGGTATACCGTCTGCTGGCCTCGGCGCTGTCGGCCGCCGCGTTCGTGATCGCGTTCACCATGGCGTAGAATGACCTAGCCCACGTATGAATGTTATGTCTGGCTGCCCTCCATGAGGGGAGCCAGACGCGTAACGGTCTGAGGGGAAGCATTCCAGAGGATGCCCGGTACAAGCCGACCCGCATGAGCTCCCCCAGTCGACCACGTCGACAGCTCCCCTCAGAGAGGGGAGCCAGGCATAAACGACATCGCGGGCCGAGCCGATGCACGCATACCAGGAGCCCCAACCACCATCATGACCTCACATCTCGCCGAAGCAGGACGCACGCTGATCCCACGCAAGGACGACCGCTACGGGCTGCTCTCCCCCGCGCTGGTGATACTCACCTTCGTGGCAGGTCTGGTGGACGCCCTGAGCTATCTGGCGCTGGGGCACGTGTTCGTGGCCAACGTGACCGGCAACATCGTCTTTCTGGGCTTCGCGATCGCCCACGCGCAGGGCTTCGTCTGGTGGACCTCGGCCCTGACGCTGGTCTCCTTCATCATCGGGGCCTCCACCGGCGGGCGCATCATCCGGCATTACGGCGACCATCACGTCAGGCATCTGCTGGCGTCGACCTGCGTGCAGGCGGCGTTCGTGCTGGCGGCCCTGATCGGCATCTATCTGCTGAACCGCTTCTCCCCCGAACCGGCGATGGGCGGGCTCGACGCCGAGGCCATCGCGCGTTCCACGCAGCCCAGCCTGAACTTCCCGACCGCACGCCACATCGACCTGCATATCATCCTGCTCATCGTGCTGCTGGCCCCGGCGATGGGCATCCAGAACTCCACGGCCCGCAAACTGTCGGTGCCGGACCTGCCGACCACCGTGCTCACCATGACGCTGACCGGCATCGCCGCCGACACGTCGGCCCGCGGCCATGAGCACTCGAAACTCGGCCGCCGCGCCGTCGCCATGCTGGCTTTGGCGCTCGGCTCGCTGACCGGCGCCTATCTGCAGTCGCACGGGCACGAGGACCTCATCCTGATGCTGATGATCGTCTGCCTGCTGGTGGTCATCGGCATGATGCTCCCCCACATCCATTCCGACGCCCGATGGGTCGCCGAGCGCTGATCACCCCCGGTTCGGGCCGATCACGGCCGCTCGTCGGCCGCGGCGCGCATCAGCGAGCGATAGGTGGCGAAGAACAGGAGTCCGGCGACGATGCCGGCGCTGGCGTCGGAGATCGGCTCGGCGATGAAGATGCCGTCGACGCCCAGCCAGCGCGGCAGCAGCAGGGCCAACGGCACCAGCAGGATGACCTTGCGGAAGATCGCGAGGAAGATCGACTGCCTGGCCTGCCCCATGCCGACCAGCGCGCACTGCGCGCCCATCTGGATGCCGAAGATGCCCCATCCGCTCACGAATATGGGCATCATCGCGGTCACGATGTCGATCACATCCTGTTTGGACGTGAACCACGAGGCGAAGAACCCGGGGAACGCCGCCAACATCGACACGAGCACCGTGGCGGACACGATCTGCGTGGCGAAGGCCATGCGAACCGCCTGGCGCACGCGGTCCATGCTGCGCGCGCCGAAATTGAACCCGATGATCGGCTGGATGCCCTGCTGGAACCCGCTGGTGAGCACGCTGACGATCTGCATCAGCGAGGTGATGATGGTGATCGACGTGATGTAGTCATCGCCGCCGTACCGCTGTAGCCCGACGTTGAACACCACGTTGATCAGGCATTCGGTGATCTGCATGATGAACGGCGCCAGACCAAGGGTCAGCACCGGCACGATGATCCGGCCGAAGCGGATGGCTTGGGGGTGCAGCCGTATGGCGCTGCGCCCGGAGGACAGGAACCATACGATCCATATCGCCGACAGCAGCTGGGCGGTCACGTTCGCCGCGGCCGCTCCCCTGACGCCCCATCCGAACACGAAGATGAAGATCGGGTCGAGCGCGATGCTGGTGAGCGTGCCGATGAGCACCGACACCATGGCGATCGCGGTCTTGCCCTGCGCGGAGATGAAGTTGTTGAGGCCGAGCGTCAGCTGCACGAACAGCGTGCCGGCCAGATACACGCCGAGGAAATCGGTCGCGTAGCCGATGGTCGCGTCGCTGGCCCCGAAGGCGTACAGCACCGGACGTTTGACCAGTTGCAGCACGACGGTGAGCACCACGGCGATCGCGATCAGGCAGGCGGTGCTCGCGCCGAGGATGCGCTCGGCCTTCCTGAAGTTGCCGCGCCCGAGCTCGATCGAGGCGCGTGGCGCGCCGCCCGAGCCGATCAGCTGGGCGAAGGCGGTGACGGCGAGCAGGATGGGAAAGCAGATGCCGATGCCGGTCATCGCGGCGTCGCCGACCTCAGGGATATGGCCGATGAACAGGCGGTCGATGATCGTGTACGAGGCGTTGGCCCCCTGCGCCACGATCGTCGGCACCGACATCGACAGGGCCAGCCTCGCCACCGGCTTCGTGCCAAGCCCGGAATCCAGCGTCCTCGTCACGGTCACTGGCGGTAGTAGCGCAGGAAGTCCGCCAGCTTGTCGGAGGCGTCCTTGAGCACCTCGATGCGCGGCAGGTAGACGATGCGGAAGTGGTCGGGCTCATGCCAGTTGAACCCGCCGCCGCGCGTGACGAGGATGCGCTTGTCGTGCAGCAGGTCGAGGGCGAACTGCTCGTCGTCGGTCACGTTGAACTTCTTCACGTCGATCTTCGGGAAGATGTAGAACGCGGCCTTCGGCTTGACGGCCGTGACGCCGGGGATCTCGTTGAGCGCCTTGTAGATGAAGTCGCGCTGCTCGTAGAGGCGCCCGCCCGGCACGATGTAATCGTTGACGCTCTGGTGGCCGCCGAGCGCCGTCTGCACGATCGACTGCGCGGGCACGTTCGAGCAGATGCGCATGTTGGTGAGCATGTTAATGCCCTCGATATAGTCCTTCGCGACCGACTTGTTGCCCGACAGGATCATCCATCCCACGCGGTATCCGGCGATCATATGCGATTTCGACAGGCCGGAGAAGGTCACGCAGAACAGGTCGGGCGCCATCGAGGCGATCGAGATGTGCTCGAGCCCGTCCATGACCAGGCGGTCGTAGATCTCGTCGGAGAAGATCATGAGCTGGTGCTCGCGGGCCAGGTCGACGATCTGCTGGAGCACCTCCCTCGGGTAGAGGGCGCCGGTCGGGTTGTTCGGGTTGATGAGCACGATCGCCACGGTTCGGTCGGTGATCTTCGCGCGCATGTCGTCGATGTCGGGGTACCACTCGGACTCCTCGTCGCATACGTAGTGCACGGCGGTGCCGCCGGCCAGGTTCACGCATGCGGTCCACAGCGGGTAGTCGGGGCTGGGCACCAGCACCTCGTCGCCGCTGTCGAGCAGCGCCGACATCGACAGGTTGATGAGCTCGCTCACGCCGTTGCCGGTGTAGATGTCCTCGATGCCGACGTTGGGGATGTTCTTGAGCTGCGCGTACTGCATGATGGCCTTGCGCGCGGAGAACAGGCCCTTGGACGCGGAATAGCCCTCGGTTTCGGTGAGCTGCTGGGCCATGTCGTAGACGACCTCGTCCGGCGTGCGGAAACCGAAGGGGGCCGGATTGCCGATGTTGAGCTTGAGCACGTGCGTGCCCGACTGCTCCATGCGGGCGGCCTCGTCGACGACCGGGCCGCGCACATCGTACAGCACATCATCGAGTTTGTGGGATTTGCCGAAATGACGCATGGTGATTCCTTCTTCCGACGTTTGGTTGGCATGATCGCCGCGCTCCGCGCGCGGACCGGGCTCGGACGGTCCATCCGCCGCGTGGCCGGCTTCGCCGTGCCGGCTCGGCGAGGGGTCCCCGGCCGGTTCCATGGGCGGTTCGCCGTCCGCGAGCCACGCCTGGCGCACATGCAGCTCATCGGCCAGGAACGCCATGATGTCGTGGCGCGGCACGGTCTTGCCGCTGACGTACTGGCTGACATGGCTTTTGCCGAGCTTGACGCCCTGCCTCTCGGCGGCGCGCACGATGTCGACCTGCTTGAGGCGCCGCAGGGCCATCGCCCTGCCGAGCCTGGTGGAAAACGATTCCGATGTCATGCCTCTCCTTTGCCGCTTCACGATGGCGAAAGTTCAACGTGATGCGTGAAGCGCTGGTTCAAACTGTAGCACTCCTGAACGGCGAAGCCTCCGGAAAGTTCAATTTTTATGTGATGATACTGTGAATGCGCATCACAGGAAGTTCAATTTCGTTGAACTCTATCTGGCTCCCCTCCCCGAGGGGAGCCAAATAGCGCGCTACCGGTTGAAGGACTCTCTCGTCTTGGCGGCGAGCTGCCCGCATGCGCCGTCGATGTCCTGCCCGCGGGTGTCGCGCAGCGTGGCGGTGATGCCGGCGGCGTGCAGGATCTCCAGGAACCGCCGCTCGTCCTCGGGCTTGGAGGCGGTCCACCGCGATCCCTCGATCGGATTGAGCGGGATCGGGTTGACGTGCGCCCAGTTGTCGCCGTAGTGGTTGAGGCGCTTGGCGAGCAGCCGGGCGTGTTCGGCCTGGTCGTTGATCCCGCGCATCAGCGCGTATTCGATGCTCACCCGGCGCTTGGACGCCAGATAGTAGTCGTGCGCGGCGTCCAGCACCTGCGTGGTGTTGAACCGCTTGTTCATCGGCACGAGCTCGTCGCGCAGCTCGTCGCTCGGTGCGTGCAGCGACACGGCGAGGCGCACAGGAATGCCCTCGGTGGCGAGCTTCCTGATGCCGGGGACCACGCCGACCGTCGAGACGGTGATGTTGCGTGCGGAGATGCCGAAGCCCTCCGGGGGCATCGCGCTGATCTGGCGCACCGCGGACATGACGGAGCGGTAGTTACCCATCGGCTCGCCCATGCCCATGAACACGACGTTGCTCAGGCGTCCCGGGCCTCCGGCCACCTCGCCGTCGCGCATCATGCGGGCGGCGACGCGCACCTGCTCGATGATCTCGCCGGCCGACATGTTGCGGGTCAGCCCCAGCTTGCCGGTGGCGCAGAACGGGCAGCCCATGCCGCAGCCGACCTGACTGGAGATGCACAGCGTGGTCCGCGTCGGATAGCGCATGAGCACGGACTCGATATGCGATCCGTCGAACAGGCGCCACAGCGCCTTGATGGTGGTGCCCTCGTCGGCGACCTGCCGGGTGACCTCGTGGATGAGTTCGGGGAAAAACGCCTCGGCGGCCTCGGCGCGCTTGGCGACCGGGAAATCGGTGAATTCCTCGGCGTTCACGTCGAAATGGCCGTAGTAGTGGTTCGCCAGCTGCTTGACGCGGAACTTCGGCAGCCCCAGCTCCGCGGCTTTCGCGATGCGCTCCTCGCCGCTCATGTCGGCGAAGTGCAGCGGCGGCTTGCCGCGACGCGCGTGGTCCTTGGCCAGCACGTCGCGGAACGCGCCGCTGGTGCCGCCCGGCGTGATGCCGGTCTCGGGCAGGTCCGCGGACGGCCCGGATGCGGTGCCCGGCTTATCGATGCTTTCGTTCATGGTATATGCGCCTCACAGTCCCGTGGCCCACAGCAGCACGCAGGTGAACGGCGCGGACAGCAGGATCGAGTCGACGCGGTCCATCACGCCGCCGTGCCCCTTGAGCAGGTGGCCCATGTCCTTGATGCCGATGTCACGCTTGAGCATGGACGCGCACAGATCGCCGAAGGTGCCGACGATGCCGATCATGACGCCGGCCACGACGGGGACCCACCAGCGGGTCGCCCACATCGAGGCGTCGTAGGTGCAGGCGAAGACGGCGAACGCGCCGGCCATCGCGAACAGCATCGAGCCGATCAGGCCCTCCACGGATTTCTTCGGTGAAATGCGCGGGGACAGCTTGTGCTTGCCGAGCCATGCGCCGGCGAACAGGCCGCCGGTGTCGCTCAGGGCCGGCAGGAACACGAGCATGATGCCGTGCGCCACCGGATGCCCGTTGAAGGTCAGCGGGATCACCAGGCAGGAGCCGAGCAGGGGGATGTACAGCAGCGTGAACAGTGACACGGCGACGTGGCTCAGCCGGCTGTGATGCTGTTCGCCGCCCTCGTGGTTGAAGGAGGATTCCAGGCGGGCGCCCGCGTCGGTGTGGGCCAGCTTGGAGGCGACGGCCGCGGACAGCCTGCTGCCGAAGCTCATCTTGGCGCTGGCCGCCAGCGTGACCAGCAGGGCGGACGTCATGATGCTCAGCGACATCGCGACGATGTGGTGCTCGGAATAGTAGGTCGCCAGCAGGGTGAACGTCGAGCAGATCCAGAGCATGACGACCGGGATGTGCAGGCCGGCCGTGGCGAAGTCGACACGCAGCTCCCACAGCGCGAGGATCATGAACACCACGATGAGCACCACGAACAGGTCGATGCTGATCAGCAGGCATGCGAGAATCACCGCGATGAGCACCACCGCCGTGCCGATGGCCTGCGGCATGTTGCGTCCGGTTTTCTTGTTGATCGCGTCGAGGGCTTCCTCGGCCTCTTTTTCGCGCTGTTCCCGGGTTTCCATCATCATCCTCCACGATTCGCCCCCATAGGGGCCCGGCTACTGCCATGGAACCGGCCCGGGGAACCCGCCTGCTGCGGCGCCCCCGGGCCGGACCATTTCCCGCAGGCCAGCCCTGATGCCGGGCCTGCGAAAGGGATGGAGATCAGACCTCCATGATCTCCTTCTGCTTGGTCTCCAGCAGCGCATCGAGCTGGTCAGTGGTCTGCTTGGTGACCTTGTCGAGCTCCTTGAGCAGGCGGTCGCCCTCGTCCTCACCCATGTCGCCGTCCTTGACGGCCTTATCGATGGACTCCTTGGCCTTGCGGCGGATGTTGCGCACCGCGACCTTGCCGTCCTCGGCCTTGCCCTTGGCGAGCTTGACGTACTCCTTGCGGCGGTCCTCGGTCAGCTCGGGCATGGTCAGGCGGATCACGCTGCCGTCGCGGCGCGGGCTGGCGCCCAGGTCGGAATCACGCAGCGCCTTTTCGACGGCGTTGGCCTGCGACGGGTCGAACGGGGTGACCGACAGGGTGCGAGGCTCGGGGACGCCGATGGTCGCCATGGACTTGAGCGGGGTCGGCGCGCCATAGTAGTCGACGGTGATGCCGTTGAGCAGGGCCGGGTTGGCGCGGCCGGTGCGGATGCCGGAGAAGTTCTCCTTCGTGTTCTCAACGGTCTTGTTCATCTGGTCCTTGGCCTGATCGACGAGATTTGCCATGTTTGCTCCTTGGTTGGTTGCGGTTATCGATGGATTGTTCGTTGGACGGAACGGGCTGCGGCGCCCGCCCGGGTCAGTCGGCGAGCGTCGCCTCGGTCTCGGACACGAGCGTGCCGATGCCCTCGCCCAGAAGCGCCTTGGTCACGTTGCCCTCGCCCTCGAGGCCGAACACGCGGATGTGCTGCTTGTTGTCGCGGGCCATGGACAGCGCCGAGGCGTCCATCACGGCCAGGTTGTCGACCAGCGCGCGGTTGTAGTCGAGGGTCTTGAACCGCTTGGCGTGGTCGTCCTTGCGCGGGTCGGCGGTGTACACGCCGTCGACCCCGTTCTTGCCCATGAGCACCTCGTCGCAGTGGATTTCCAGCGAACGCTGGATCGACACGGTGTCGGTGGAGAAGTACGGCATGCCGGCGCCGGCGCCGAAGATCACCACACGGCCCTTTTCCAAATGGCGGATGGCCTTGAGCGGGATGTACGGCTCGGCGACCTGGCCCATGGTGATGGCGGTCTGCACGCGCGTGGCCTGCCCCTCCTGCTCCAGGAAGTCCTGCAGGGCGAGGCAGTTCATCACGGTGCCGAGCATGCCCATGTAGTCGCCGCGGGAGCGGTCGATGCCCGCCTGCTGCAGTTCGGCGCCGCGGAAGAAGTTGCCGCCGCCGGTCACGATCGCGACCTGCACGCCCTGGCGCACGGCCGGCACGATCTCCTCGGCGATGCGACGCACCACGTGGGTGTCGATGCCGACGCTGCCGCCGCCGAACGCCTCTCCAGAAAGCTTGAGCAGTACCCTTCGCGGCTTGTGTTCTCCAGTCATCAACAGCCTTTCTCGTAGGTGGCCTCGCGGCGCCTCGCCCGGCGAAGCCGCGAAATTTTACCGTTTCTCAGATTATCCGCTAACAACGACAGTCCCGTGCAGCGACGCGCACGAAAAACGGCGGTCCGCGTGAAACACGCGAACCGCCGTTTTCGGCGTATCAGGCGCGGACCGGAATCACTCGGCCTCGCCCTTGCCGACCTCGACGCGGGCGAAGGCCACGGCCTTGCCGCCGACTTCCTTGAACAGGGCGCCGACGGTCTTGGACGGATCCTTGACGTAGGCCTGCTCGAGCAGCACGTTCTCCTTGAAGAAGGCGTTGAGACGGCCCTCGACGATCTTGGGAACGATCTTCTCCGGCTTGCCCTCGGCCAGGGACTTCTCGGTGGCCACGCGGCGCTCGGACTCGACGATGTCGGCCGGAACGTCCTCGCGGGTCAGCCACTGGGCGCCCATGGCGGAGATCTGCAGGGCGGCCTCGTGGGCCACGGCGGCACCGGCCTCGTCGGTGGCGATCATGGCCACGATGCTCGGCGGCATCTCGGCGGACTTCTTGTGCGCGTAGATCTCGACGTGCGGGCCGGCGATCTTGGCGAACTGTCCGACCTTGACGTGCTCGCCGAACAGCGCGGCGGCCTCCTCGACGGCGACCTTCACGGTACCGTCCTCGGCGTTGGCGGCCAGAAGCTCGTCGGCGCTGTTCGCGTCGGCGGCCACGGCGTAGCCGAGCACGGTGTCGGCGAACTCGACGAACTTCGGGGTCTTGGCCACGAAGTCGGTCTCGGAGTTGAGTTCGACGGCGTAGCCGGTCTGGCCCTCGGCGGACTCGACGACCTTGGAGGCGATGGTGCCTTCCTGGGCCTTGCGGCCCTCACGCTTGCCGGCGGCCTGGATGCCCTTGGCGCGGATGATCTCCTTGGCGCGGGCCACGTCGCCGTCGGCCTCGCTCAGGGCCTTCTTGACGTCCATCATGCCGGCGCCGGTCTCCTCGCGCACCTGCTTGATCAAAGCTGCAGTAATTGCCATTGGTGTTGTCTCCTCTAGACTCGTTGGTTCTCCCCCGATGACGGGAGGCGTTGCCACCTCCCATCATAGAGGATGTCACGCTCAGGCCTGGGCTTCGCCCTCGGCTTCGGCGGCTGCCGGAGCGGCCTCGGCGGCCTGCTCGGCGGGGGCCTCGTTGGTCAGGAGTTCCTTCTCCCAGGCGGCCATCGGCTGATCGGCTTCGCCCTCGGCCTTGGTGGCCTTGCCGGAACGCTCCAGCAGGCCATCGGCCACGGCGTCGGCCATCAGGCTGGTCAGCAGCTCTATGCCGCGGATGGCGTCATCGTTGGCCGGGATCGGGTACTCGACGGATTCCGGATCGGTGTTGGTGTCGACCAAGGCCACGACCGGGATGCCCAGCTTGTGGGCTTCCTCGACGGCCAGGGCCTCCTTGTTGATGTCGACGACGAACATCGCGGAAGGAGTGCGGTTCATGTTGCGGATACCGCCCAGCTGCTTGTCGAGCTTGTCCTTCTCGCGCTCGAGCAGCAGCAGTTCCTTCTTGGTCAGACCGGAGCCGTGCACGTCGGAGAAGTCCATCTCCTCGAGCTCCTTGAGGCGGCTCACGCGCTTGGAGACGGTCTGGAAGTTGGTCAGCATGCCGCCGAGCCAACGCTCGGAGACGTAAGGCATGTTCACGCGGGTGGCCTGGGCCTTGATGGCCTCCTGAGCCTGCTTCTTGGTGCCGACGAACAGCACGGTGCCGTTATGGGCGACGGTGGTCTTGATGAAATCATAGGCCTTGTCGATCATCTCGAGCGACTTGAACAGGTTGATGATGTGGATGCCGTTGCGCTGGGTGAGGATGTACTGCTTCATCTTCGGGTTCCAGCGGCGGGTCTGGTGACCAAAGTGGATGCCGGCCTTGAGCATTTCGCTCATCGTGATTTGTGCCATTGCACTACCTTTCATTGTCGGTTATTGCCTGGCCATGCGCACCTGCGTGCAGCCTTCCCCGCCCATCCAAGGCGGTTCCGGCCGACCGACACAGGCCGTCGCGGACATGACGCGATCTCGTGTGCGCCGGTTGACGATAATGGTCGGTCCGAACCGCCTGCGACTGCGGTTCTCGCCTGATGGCGCACAAGCTTCCATAGTACCATGACCGGCGAATAACGGACGGCGGCGGGCTCCCGCCGCTTGGGGAGCCCGCCGCCGTCCGTTTTCTGGGCGCCGCGCGCATCGCGCGCGCACCGCGCCCGCATCACTTGGACTGGTGCTCGCGCATGTACTTCAGCGCGGCCCGGCGCTCCTCCTTCTCGAGGCGGTCGAGGTAGACGTGGCCGTCGAGATGGTCGCACTCGTGCTGCAGCATGCGGCCCATCAGCCCACTGCCCTCGAGCACCACCTCGTTGCCGTCCAGGTCGATGCCGCGCACGCGCGCATAGTCGGCGCGGCGCGTCTTGTACCACAGGCCGGGCACGGACAGGCACCCCTCGTCGCCGTACTGCTCGCCGCGCTTCTCCTCGATCACCGGATTGAGCACATAGCCGATCCTGCCCTCGATGTTGTAGGAGAACGCGCGCAGGCTCACGCCGATCTGGTTGGCGGACAGCCCGGCGCGCCCCGGGTCGTCGACGGTTTCCAGCAGATCGTCGACGAGACGGCGCACGGCCGGAGTGATGGCCTTGATCTCGTCGCAGGGGGTGCGCAACACGGGGTCGGGAACGACCCGGATTTCACGGATGGCCAACGTTATTTCTCCTCATTGTCGTCGGTGCCGGTGCGCGCGGCCGCGGCCGCACCGTCACGTTCCTCGGTGTTGTCGGTATTGCCGGCGTTCTCGGCGTTCGCGGCCGAGGAGGCCGTATCGGACGCGTCAGGCTGCTGGCGCTTGATCCTGTCCTGCATGGTATCAAATGCCTGGCGAACCTTCGGCGTCACGCTCTCGGACGCCTGGCGCACGGTCTCGGTCGTGCGGTCGAGCAGCTGCACGGTCCGGGGCACCGGGCGCGCCGCCTTCTTGGGCGTGTAGATCACGTTGTCGATGACGTCGGCGTAGCGCTCGAGCACCTTCGGGCGCACGACTTTCATGCTGGCGGTCAGCGTGCCCTTGTCCTGGCTGAACTCCTCGTCGAGGATGACGAACTTGCGCACCGATTCGGCGCGCGACACGCTGCTGTTGGCCTGGTCGACGTACTGCTGCACGAAGGCGCGCACCGCGTCGGACTGGGCCACCTCGGCCATCGGCATATCCGGGTCGAGCCCCTGCGCCGACAGCCACGAGCGGACCATCTCCGGGTCGAGCTCGATCAGCGCCGAGATGAACGGCTTGCCGTCGCCGACGACCACCGCGTGCGACACGATCGGGCAGGTGCCAATCGTGTCCTCCATCGGGGCCGGGCTGATGTTCTTGCCGCCGGCGGTGATGATGATGTCCTTCTTGCGCCCGGTGATGTAGATGAACCCGTCGTCGTCGATCCGGGCCAGGTCGCCGGTGTGCAGCCATCCGTCGGGCTCGAGCACCTCGGCAGTCAGTTCGGGCTGCTTGTAGTAGCCGAGGAACACGCTGGCCCCGCGGATCAGCAGCTCGTCGTCGTCGGCCAGCTTCACTTCGGCGCAGCCGGGGTGACCGACCGAACCGACGCGGTTGGAGTCCTGGAAATTGACCATGCACGGCGCCGCGGTTTCGGTCATGCCGTACCCCTGGATGAAGGTGATGCCGTCGAATCCGTTGAAGAAGTGGGCCAGATCGACGTTGAGCGGAGCGCCGCCGCACGCGAGGTACTTGAGGTTCGGCCCGAGCGCGGAGCGGATGGACGATCCGACCGTCTTCATGTAGAAGGCGTGCTCGAGGCGCGCGACCAGCGTATGGCCCTTGCCGTCCTGCTCGTCCTTCGACCACTGCACGAAATGGTCGACGGCCTTGGCGAAGACGCGGCCCTGGATGCCGGCGCCGGCCTTCTGCGAGGCGGCGTTGTACACCTTTTCGAACACGCGGGGCACGCCGAGCAGGTAGGTCGGCTTGAAGCCGCGCAGGTCGGCGAGCAGGTGCTTGGCGCTGGGGATGTAGCCGACCACGCCGTGCGAGCCGATCGCCACGTACTGGATGTAGCGCGCGAAGCAGTGGGCCAGCGGCAGGAACAGCAGCAAGCGGCTCGGCTGGTAGAGCATGTCGTTGAGGACCTCGTAGCCGTTGAGCACGGTATGGGTGAAGTTGCGGTGCGAGAGCATCGCGCCCTTGGGCTTGCCGGTGGAGCCGGACGTGTAGACGATCGTGGCCATGTCGTCGGCCTTCACGCGCGCGATGGTGCGGTCGAGCTCCTCGTCGGAGACGGCCTCGCCGAAGTCGGCCACCGCGTCCAGTCCCGAGGCCTTGAAGTTGAACACGTACTTGAGCCCGTCGCGCCCGTCGCGGATCCGGTCGAGGGTCTGGGCGTGCGAGGAGTCCCCCGCGAACGCGATCACCGGGTCGACGTCGTCGACGATGCTGGCCGCCTGCTTGGCTGAGTCGGTCTCGTAGATCGGCACGCTGACCGCGCCGATGGCGGCGCAGGCGAAGTCCACGACGCCCCATTCGTAACAGGTCGCGGCGTAGATCACCACCATGCTGCCGGCCTTGACGCCCAGGCCGATCAGCCCCTTCGCTATCTCGCGCACGCGCTCCTGCATCTGGCCGGCCGTCACGTCGTGCCACTGGCGCGTCTCGTCGTCCTGCCACTGCGCGATCAGATCGTCCGGATCCCGGCTGACGCGGTCGACGAGCAGCGAGTAAATGGTGTCTTTCTCGGTGGTGGGGCGGATCGTGGCCACACTATATTCACGCAACATAGCTTCATACTATAGCGCGATACGCCGCAACGCTTGCCGCGTAACGCTTTTCGGCATGTCAGCAGTGAGATTCCACTCAAAGTGCACTCTATGTTTTTGGGTGCATTCCATTGTATTCCATGCTCTGATTATGGTCCACTCTATCCCATGAACAATGCGATCCAGTCGAGAGGTCAGTGAACGACGAAAAGGCCCTGTGCCATCCGCATTGAAGCGGCTGGCACAGGGCCTTCGATATGCAAGGAAAGAGTCTATGCGGTCAAATGCGCTTTGATCGCGCTGGCGCCGATGATGGCGCCGCATAGTACGCCGAGTGCGGCGAGCGTGGTCGCGATCGCGTCCATGTAGGGCAGGCCCCATGCGGGGCCTATCGTGCGGGCGAATACCGCGAGGGCGGGGAACACGAGTATGGCGAGCCATTTGAGCACGTCGTAGAGCCGGTTGGGGATGAGCCATGCGGGCGGCGTGAGGTCCACGTCGACTGCCGGGCTCCCCGTGGGGGCGTCGACGTTTGGCGTGGGGGTGTCGGGATTGGTTTCAGCCATTGTTTTTTCTCGATTCTGTCGGGCGGACCCAAGGGGCCTCGGAAGCGCAGGACTTCGAGGCCCCTTGGTTCGGGGTGGGCTAGTAGCGGAGCGTCTCGCCCGGGTAGATGAGGTTCGGGTTGCCGGACCTGTACCCGGTGAGCTGCGTGTAGCTGATGCCGAGGCGTGCGGCGATGCCAGTGAGCGTGTCGCCGCTGCGGACGGTCACGGTGCGGGACGGCGTCGCATTGTTGCCGCTGGCGGGGCCACTGCCGTTGTAGGTGACGACCTGACCTGGATAGATCCTGTTGAGATCACCCGAGGGCACGCGCCATGCGGACAGGGGCCATAGGCCGGTGCGCGTGGCGATGGCGCTCATGGTGTCGCCCGGTTGGACGGTCACGCTGGTCGTCGCGCCATTGGTGTTGCCGGTGGGCGTGGTGTTGGCGAGGAGCTGGTCGACGCGGTCCTGGACCTCCTGGTAACGGTTGCCGAGCAGGAGGCGGCGGGTGGGCAGGTTGCCGTAGTCGCCGCGGATGACCGCGCGGGCGAGCGTGTCCGTGTCCCCGGTGGGCGCGCCCTGCTGCGGGGTCGCGGCCGGTTTCGCGGGCAGCGGGTTCGCGCTGGTGCCTGGCGTGGAGTCGCCTCCCGCGTATTTGGCCCAGGTGCCGGCGTCGCCGTAGAACCAGTTGACGTCGATCGCGTTGCCGATGCCCGCCACGCTGCCGGTGGACGAGTACTGCCATGCGGCCGCGAACTGCCACGGGGCCACGCTGTAGGGCACGTTGCCGGGGTCGCGCAGGCGTTCGCCCGCGTATCCTCGCGGATAACCCGCGACCCACAGGCCGTAGTCGGCGCCGGCCACGTTGCTCCAATTAGCCGACTGGATCACGCTGGCGGACATGTAGATGAGGGGCTTGACTCCCCACGCGCTCTCGACGCGCTGCAACCAGCGCAACGCCCACCACGTCCACGCGTTGTACGCTCCGCCGGGCTCCCAGTCCAGGACCGGGATCACACCGTCGTGCATGTATCCGCGGGTCTGGCTGTTGAACCAGTCGGCCTCGGCCTCCGGCGAATTGCCCAGGTCGGGGCGGGCGAAATGGTACACGCCGCGTCGCACGCCGGCGGTCTTGAGGCCCCGCATGCTGCAGTCGGCCTGCGGGTCCGTGTAGCCCGCGCCCTCGGTCGCCTTGATGAACGCGAAGCTCGCTCCGGCCCGTCTGGCCTGGCCGGCGCGCGTGTCGGTGATGCAGCCCTGCCAGTTGGACGCGTCCACGCCGCTGTCCGCCAGCGCCGACGAGGGCATGAGCCCGATCAGGACCGCGGCCACGAACGCGATCACGAGCGCGAGCAGGCGCAGCGGGAGCGGCTTGTTTTTGTTGTGGATCATCTGTCTCCTCTCAAAAAGGGGTTGGATATGACTTGGCCCCGCGGGGTTCGCGGGGCCAAAAACTATCGGCGCGGGTCCGCGCCGTGAGTGAACAGGACGACGATCAGGAGGCCGATCAGCCATGCGACTGGTATCAGTAGTGGAATCATTTGTCGGCCTTGCGGATGGGGGCTCGTTGGATGTCGTCGTTGAGGGCGGTCCCGTGCCCATTGCCTCCCATGGCGTGGTAGATGTCGTAGAGGCGTTGGGACCGGCCCTTGAGGTCCTCGTCGGCGATCCAGTGATTGTCGTACACCATTTCGCGGCGCAGATCCTCGAGCCGGCACAACAGGAGTTCGCGCATCCCGTTGATCATGGCCGTGCCCCACCGCCATGCCAGGGCGAGCACCGTGACCGCGCCCCCGCACATGGCGGGGATGAGCCAGTCGAGGACCTGCTGGATGAATGGGGGCATGATACGGTCTCCTGACGTGGCTAGTGGCCTGTGGGGTAGGCGACAGGGTGATGCCCTCCGGAATTAAGTAGGCGGGGTCAGTCCGTCGTGTCCGCCGTGGGTGTTTCGCCTGCCGATGTTTCGTCTGTCGGTGTTTCGGGTTGCCAGATGGCGTGGAGTGTGGTGGTGCCGGGTGGTGGGTTGTGTCGCCACCCGGGTTGGAGCATGCGTCCGGTGCCGTCTGGTTTGGTGTTCCATCCCGCGAGGGTGAATCCCTCGCGGGTGGCGTGCCACAGGCGCGTGTAGTTGAGCCAGTCGGCCTCGTTGGGATCCTCGCTGAGGGTCGCGGAGGCGGCGTGCGGCTCGTAGAGGGTCCGGTAGATGGCTCCCTCGTTGGCCCGTTGGTAGACGCGCACGTAGTCGACCTGCATGTCGCCGGCCTTGCCCGCGCCGCCACCGGCCCCGTACCCGTTGAGGATGAGATAGTGGGGGTCGCGGTTGCCCAACAGGGTCGTGTGTTTGCCTGCCCGGTCGTAGTTGCGGGTCAGGTCGTAGGATTTGAGCGCCACGCCGTCCACGGATACGCGCAGCAGGGTCGGGGTCCACAGGAACCCGTAGACCGCCCACTTGCTTTCGCCTGCGGTCAATGCCTGCTGTGGCGTGTACGAGCCCTCCCAGGCGGCGTTGGTCTTGCCGTCGGATGGTTCGTACCATTTCTGCACGTTCGGGTTCCACGTGCCGAGATAGTCATTGTCGAGCCATGTGACGGCCTCGAGGAAGTCGAGCTCCGAGAAGTACCTCCATTCCCTCCGGTCGGTGGTCTTCGCGATGGAGCGTCCCCATAGTGCGGGCCATTTGCCGTTCGTGAAGCTGATGTTCGCGCGCATTTCCAGGTACCCGTATTTGAACGCGAACCGTCCTCCCGTGGTCTGCAGGGCGCGCGGCCCGCTGACCGTCCCGTCCGCCTCCGCGACGCTCGTCAGATGCAGCACGGAATCCTCGACGCGGATGTGTTTGGAGTCCGTGGCCGGGTCGACCATCTGCCGTTTCTCGTAGGGGATGGCGCCCTGTCCCCAGCCCTGGTACGCCCACTTTTGCTGGTCGATGCCGTCACCGTCGAATTCGTCGCCCCACACGTACTGGTAGCCGGCCGGAACGTGCGGGCTTGGTGTCGGCGCGCTCATGTGCGGGCCACCTTGTCCCCCAGACGGACCATCGAGAGGGAGAAGTAGTTGAGCACGCCCACGCCTATGGTCTTCGATCCCGAGTTGCGCACGATCAGGCCCAATCCCTCCAGTTCGGCCAGGGCGTAGACGCGGGACGCGGACAGCACGTACGTCTCGCCGTCCGTGGGAGACGATGCGAGCCGGAACGTGTCACGCACGCCGCCCGCCGCGTTCACAAGCTGGATATGGGCGCTGTTCGCGCCCCACTGGCTCGCGAACGCGTTCAACTCGCCCCGGATGCTCACTTCGTAGAGGCCGGACAGGCTGTTCAATATGACCGCGCCGCCCGCCGGCACGCTGTAGTCCGCGCTCGTCGCGTCCATGCCGGTGAACGGCAGGGCGAGCGTCTTGCCGGACGCGAGGTTGACGCGCTGGTTGTCCTGCGCGGTGCGCGCCACGCACGCCGACACCGGCGCGAATGCGCCCGCCCTCATGTATCGGTTGTCGGACTGGTCCTGCGAGTAGAACAACCGGTACAGGGTCAGCATCGTCTGGCTCGACGCGTCGGCGATGATATTCGACACGGCCGCATCCTGGAACGCCTTGGTACCGCCGTGCAGCTCGCGCATCTGTTCGAGCGCGCTCCTCGCCTCCGGGGTGATATCCCCGGTCGCGCCCGGCCAGATCAGCTCCGGCACCTCCACGATCTGATCCACCATGATCAACCCCTCCTTAACAATCAATAACAATCAATCGGTCAATGCGAAATAACCCCAGCACATCGTGCCCACGCTCCCGTCGACCGCGTCGGTCACGCGGAACAAATACTGGCCCGAAGCGCGCGACAGCCATTCCGCACTCGTGAACAGGCTTGCGGGCAGCAGGCAGGTCACATACCCGTCCACCGTCAACTGGTCGCATCGGCGCGACAGCCACAATTCGCTGCCGTCCGGGGAACGCAATTCCAGCACGCACGAATACCGGGGGCCGCCCGGCGTGTCCGCGTCGCCCGTATACTCGGCCGCGTCCACCACGCTCCTCGCGCCGGTCGCCAGATTCCTCCGCGACCAATGGAAACCAAACCGGAATGAATCACCCCGGATGAACCGCACATCCCTGTGCTTCACACACCGTCCGACAATCGGCATCACGCACCTCCCTCACGGGTCGTCGAGACGACGGGGAACGCGGCCTGCACCGTCAGATCCGCCGTGTTCGACTCCTGTTTCGGCCAGTCCGCGGGGGTCGCGGCCCGATACTGCAATACGACGGAGATCACGTCTCCCGGCTTGAGATTGTTCAAATTGATCACCCCGGATACGAGGCCGTCCCACTGGTCGGATTCCGCGCTCTCACGCGACATCACCCCCGACGCCACCTGCCGGCCGTCCACCAGCAGGCGCAACACGCACCCCGTCTCCACGCTCGTGCTTTTGGCGGTCATGGTCGCGGTGCCGGTGGCCTGCACCGCGCTCACCGAACGGCCAGCCGGCACGCTGACCCGCACCGCGCACAGATCACCCCACTCCGAGGATGGCGGGCCGAACCCCTCCACCGCGGACTCATCCGCGACCACGCTGAGCGCCGAACCGACCAACGCCTGCAGATCAGCCTGCTGCTGGGTAAGCTTCTCGACCGACTGGAACGGGCGGGTGCCTTCGGAGGTGAGCGCGTTGTTGAGGCGTCGGGCCGTGCGCTGGTTGATGCGGCGGATGACCTGCGCGTTATCGATCGTGCCGGGATGGTATTTGCGTGGCATGCCTATTCCTCCGTTGGTCTGGTCTGGATGGTTTGCCATTCGCTGTTCGCGTTCCATTTGACGTCGGTGGTTTTGAGTTCGATGGTCGGGTCGAGCAGCAGGTCGCGTTCCTGTACGGATGGTTTTTCGTGGGTGACGCGCAGGATGATGTGGTCGCCGACGTGCACGTCGTGTTCGAGGCCGGCCTGCAGTCCGTGGGTGGACTGGTCCGCGTCGCCTGTCGCGATGGCGGCTCTGGCGTGGCTTTGCAGTGTCGGCAGTTGGCTGATCGTCGAATGGGAGGAGTCCGCGGTTTGCAGGAGTGGCCAGCCGTTGTCGAGCAGGGTCGTGCCGTCGGCTTTGGCGACGAGGGTTTTGTCGTCGGTTTTGCCTCCGATCATGTAGTGCTGGCAGGTCAGGCTGCTCCCGTCGCAGTCCGTGCCGGCGAGCATGATCCGCTGTCCTGGCGCGAGCCGGTTCCACCGCCATGTCCGGTCGACGAGTTCCGGGGTGCCGACGCGCAGTCGGAAACGGATGTGGTTGTTGTAGTCGACTCGGGGGTCGAGGCGGATTTCCGGCCCGTCGTCCAGGTCTGCGATATCGCTGATCTCGTCCCACACGCTAGGGAATTCCCAGCCGTTCCACGTGCGTTCGTGCGTGGCGTCGCCGTCGATGTCGGGCAGGTCGTACGGCAGCGCCCCCCATTTCATGGTTTCCGTAAGGAGGCTGCGGATCAGATCGCTGTAGGAGCCTTTCGCGTTCAGGACCCACTCCCCCGGTGGATGGTCCTCGTCGATGAGCACGTACCCGTCCTTCCACGAGTCGCGCAGCTTGACGTTGAGGACCTTGCGTTTGTTGAGGATCGTGCCCCCGCCGCCGATCGTCAGGGTCAGCTCGTCTCTTGTGTCGTTGAGACTGTGGGATGTCAGGTAGCCGGCGTGCAGGATGCGAGCGCCCATGTGCGCCGCGTAGATCGTGCCCCAGTCGTGCAGGTACGGGTCCAGGTCGGGGATGAGGCGCAACTGCTTGCAGTCGGGGATGGTGGCGTTCATCGATCCTTCGTCGCTGATGGAGTCCTGGCCGGATAGTGTCGTGTAGGGCAGGCGGCCGAGGTAGGTTCCGGTTAGGCCGTTGTATGCCTTGAGGATGATGGGGTCCATGCGTGTCATCTCCATGCGTTGCGGATGATCAGGGATGTGTTCGCGTTGCCGGTGGTGGTACTGCGGATCAGGTGCGTTCCTGGCGGGATACGGAATGCGTCGTCCATGGTTATGGTTCCCGTGTCGGGGATCATGGCGGCGAGGTCGAGTTTGGCGTCCACGGGGCCGATATCGGGGAGTGTCCATGTGATCCGGTGTCCGTCATAGGTCAGGGAGACTGTTTTTGGCGTGCCGGTGACGTGCAGGATCGGGTAGACGGGTTGGGTGCCGTGGTTGCGGACCGTGATCGTGTCCACGCTGGCCGGGTATTCGATCGGGGGCCCGTATTTCAATGGGTCCGGACAGTAGATCACGAGCGTGAAGTTCAGGTTTTCCTCGTGTCGCCAGCGGGTGCCGTTGGGGTCGTCCGTGATCCATCCGCTGGTTTGGCGGGTGCCGGCCGAATCCGTGACGCGTATGGTCAGGATCCGGCCGATCAGGTCGGCGATGCGGTCGCATGCGTTGGATTGTGCGATGCTGGACTCGCATACGGTCCAGCACGCGAGTTCCAGGGTGCGTCCCTCGGTGGTCAGTTGGCCGGCTGCCGGCATGTAGGAGCCGTCCGCCGTGGGGCGTCGCTGTGGCTTGTAATCGGTGGCCGGCGGGCTGTCCCAGCCTTTGATCGATTTGAGCCACCACCCGTGGTAGCGGGTGTCGAGCATGGGCGACTGGATGCCGATGACATCCGTGTCGGTTTCGATCGTCACCCGTACCATGGATCCTCCTTAGCTGAACGGCGCCATGTCATGGCGGTTGCGCGCCGTGATCTTCGCTTCCACGTCATCCCAGGTCAGGCCCTGGATGATGTAGGTGGGCTTGTATTCGACGTTGCGCGAGTCCTGCCGGTACGTTTTCGCCTGTTCGGGGTTGAGGACCAGTTCCGGCGCTCCGGTCCGGTTCTCGACCAGTGTCCTGCCTTGCGGCAGCCATCCGCCCTTGTCGTAGAGGGCCGTCCGGGTGGGGACGATGCCGCCGGTCGAGTAGCCTCCGGGCCGGTTCATGCCGGCGATGGATCCGTAGCGATGGATCGAATAGTTGATGCCCGCGTAGATGTTGGCCATCGGGTCGAGGATGCCCTTGCTTGTAAAGGGTCCCGCGTACGCGTTGAACGTGGGCGGGATGGTCTGCATGAGGCCCTGCGAGGGGATGCCGGCCGCGGCGTTGGAATCCCAGTTGTTGACGGCGTTGGGGTTGCCGCCGGACTCCTGGTTCATGCGTCGCAGCACGGTGTCGGCCCATGTGGCGGGCTGTCCGAGCATGTTCAAGGCTTTGAGGACGAGCGGTCGCCATTGTTCGACGCCGGCGCCGCCCTGCCAGCTGACCGGCCCGCCCTGGGCGGTGTCGGCCGGCGTGAACAGTTTCCCGACCATGCTTTTGGCCTTGTCGATCAGACCGGACGCGACCTTGACGGGCAGTTGTGCGACCAGTTGCCCCCAGCTGCCGGATCCGATGCTCGCGACCATGCTGCGTACGGGGTCGAGGATCCGGGACGTGATGAACGCTCCGGGGTCGGCGACGAACGAGCCGATCGCGTCGGCGATGCCGCTAATGGCCTGCTTGGCCTTGCCGACGATGCCGCCGTCCTTGTAGGCCTGCATGCCCATGTCGCGGCGTACCGCCCCGGCGCCCTGACTGCGTGCCATGCGGTTCCACCGGTGGATGTTGCCCGCGCCCACGGCCCTGACCCATTCGGGGACCATCCACGCCTCGCCGGGCGAGGTGAGCGCGAGGATGCTGTCATGGCCGGGCGCGTAGCCGGGGTTGATGCCGCCGGCCGCGAACTGTGCGTCCGGTAGCTTGAGGTCGAGGCCGACCGCGTTGGCGATGCCGTTCCACACCTTTTGGATGCCGTTCGTATAGACGACGTCCACGATCCAGCGCACGGGTTTCGCGGCCGCGTCCTTCAGGGAGTCCCATGCCTTGACCGCCATGTCCTTCATGCCTTGCATGGCTTTGCCGAGATTGTCTATGCCCCTTTTGAAGGGGTCTATGACGTTCGTGCTCAGCCAGTTCCATACTGCGCTTATTGCGGATTGGATGCCGTTCCATACAGGGACCACTATGTTCGCGTACAACCAATTGAATACGGTGCCGAGCAGATTCAACGCCGTTTTGAACGGGGTGATCACGTTCAGATTGATCCAGTTCCACGCGGTGTTGAACGAACTTTGGATCGCCGTCCACACCGGTTGGAAAACGTTCGTGTACAGCCAGTTGAATACGGTGCCAAGCAGGTTCAACGCGAGCTGGAATGGAGTGAAGAACACGGTTCCCAGTATCGTCATCGCCAGTTGGAACGCTGTTTTGATGAATCCGAGTGTCGGGCTGATGATGCTTGTCCACAGCCAGGACAATGCCGTGCCGAGTGCTTGCAGGCCGGATACCACCCACTGGAAGCCGGACTGCAACGCCGGCCATACGATATTCCACGCGCCAGCAAGGAACCCGGTGAACGACGACCACGCTCGGCGCCCGGTTTCGGTGTACGTGAAAAACCATGTCAGCGCGGTTACGGCAAGAGCCACGCCGGTGATGATCAGTCCCAGCGGATTTGCCGATACCGCCGCGGTGAGGAATTTGACCGCTCCTCCCGCTGCGGTTATCGCGGCGGACAGGCCTTGGAACCAACCCGTGACTGAGACGATGATGCTTCCTGCGGCCCATGTCGCGAATCCCGCGCCGATCCCAGCGATCACCGGTATGAGTGCCGGACCATTGGATTGCAGCCACGCGAAACCATTGGTGACGACGTCGCCGATGCCGCTCATGACACCGGTGATCTGCGGTTTGACGGTGTTGAGCAGTTGGGTCCCCACGCCGGTGATGCTGGCTTGCAGGTTGCCCCATGCGCCCTCGATGGTACTGGTGCTGGTGGCTGCCTGCTTGGCTACGTCCTGCGTGCCGAGCTGCATGATGGCTTTGTTGAACTCATCGGCTGTGATCTGCCCGTCGGCCATGGCGTCGCGAAAGTTTCCGGTGACCGCGCCGTTGGCTTTCATGGCTTCCTGGAGTTTTCCGGACGCGCCTGGGATGGCGTCGGCGAGCTGGTTCCAGTTCTCCGTGGTCAGTTTTCCCGCGCCGGCCGTCTGGGTGAGCATCATCGCCACGGACTTGTAGGTTTCGGCGTTGCCTCCCGCGACCGCGTTCAGATTGCCCGCCGCCTCGGCCAGTTTCTCGTAGTTGGGAACGCCGTTTGCGGCCAGCTGGGCTGTAGTGTTCTGAATATCGGCAAGGTCATAGACTGTCTGGTCCGCGTATTTCTGCGTCTGCTTGGTGAGCTTGTCGATGTCCTTGCCGCCGATTCCGGCGAAGCCCAGGGTTTGCTTGAATTTGTCGGTTGCGTCGGAGGCTTCCGTGATCTGGCTTCCGATGCCGCTGAAAGCGTCGATGACACGTCCGGATATCTGGGAGGCGACGCCGCCGATCATGCCTATGGCGCCGGCTGAGAGCTTGGATTTGCCGGCTAGTTCGCCGCCTGCGTCCGCGGTCGCCCCGTAGGCGTTGCGCAGTCGCTCCAATATGCCGACGCGTTTGGTTTCCGTGGACGCGGCTTTTTCCTGCGCGTCCTTGAGCTGTGTGGTGGTTTCCTTGGCGGCGTTCTGCGCTTCGCGCAGCGTGTTTTCCGCGTCGGAGAGGCGGCTGGTCGCGGTGCGGGCCTTGGATCGGGCGGATTCGAGTTGGGCCGACGCCTTGATGGCCTGCGAGCTGTTGCGCCCGTTCTTCAGGACGGTTTCGTCGAGTTTGCGTTCGGCGGCCTGCAGGTTCATCGCGGCTACGCGCTGCTGGTCTCGGGCCTGTCCGATTTCCTTGGTGGCTTGTTTGACGGCGTTCTTGGCTTTTTTCTCGGCTGCTTCGAGGTTGGCGACGATGCCGTCCGTGCCGTTTTTCGATGCGGCGGCGTTCATGCTTTTCGCCATCGCGTCGCCGAGCCGGGTACCGGCGTTGGCGACCTGGGATTGCGCGCCCGATACGAGTTTGCCGCCGAAACCGTTCAGGTTCGGCAGCACGTCGATGAATGCGGCTGTTCCGGCCATCGGGCACGCTCTCTTTCTGGGGTTATTTGCCGACGCTCATCGAGCCGATCAGCGCGTCGAGTTCGTCGCGCGCCGCCCGGCTTTCCGCATCGTCGTCGATGGGCGGCTGCGGGGCGTCCGGGTAGGGGATGCGCGGGCGTATCGCCTCCTCGCCGACCGGTGTTTTCCGGTAGGGGTTGGAGTTGGCGACCATGAGGGTCAGGTCGCGTATCGCGTCGCCGATGTCGTGCAGGAGGTATTCGCGGTCGGTCCACGGGTTGTGGGTGCATGCCGTCTGCCAGACGTTGCCGGCCGGCAAGCCCTGGATGAGGACGCGCAGCATGCGCAGGGTGATTTCGCCGCGCCAGAACTCGGCGATCGGGTCACGGGGAGCGTAGGCCGCGCACAATGCGGCCTCCAATAGTTCCGGGTGCCCGTCGCCGTCGAGGAGTTCTAGCGCCGTGTAGGGGTTCCGTCGGGCAGCGTGTCTGTGAGTTCGTTCTGCAGGCTCGCGAGCATGAGCATCACGTCGCCGGCCTGTCCGCCGGCCTGTTCGAAGTCGTCCCACTGGTCGCCGAGCAGGGCTTGGGCCATGTCGAGGTCGTTCTGCGCGTCGCGCGCCTTCTCGAGGGCGCGTTTGGTCTTGTTGGATTGGAACAGGGGGTGCTCGATGTGGAACACCTTGGCGTCCGGCTTGTCGTCGATGGTGAAATCGATCGTCTCGGAGACGTTCGGATGGGTTTCCTTGAACTTCTGGCGTACCGCGTGGAGGCTGAGCTTCTTCATGATGGTTTCCTTTCGGATTCTTCCTTTCGGATGGGAGGGCCCGCGCGGCGAAAGGAAGGGAAGACCGCGCGGGCCGGAACGTCACGCGCCGGCCGGCGCGCTGACGGTGATCGACAGGTCGGGGCTGGTGATCCCGTTGATGGTGGCGTTGATTCGCGCCGTGCCGGCCGCGACCCCGGTCACGACGCCTTTGGCGTCGACGGTGGCGACGCCCTTGTCCTTGGAGGTCCATGCGTCGGCCTCGGCCATGCTCGTGTGCTCGTCGCTCCACGTGGCTTGGGCTCCCAGGCCGATGGTCTTGCCGACCTGCACGTTCGTCGGCGCGGCTCCGCCGTTAGGGGCGGTTACCGTCACCGACGTCACGCTTTTTTGCCTTGGTGGCCTCGTAGTAGGATTTGCCGGTCGCCGGGTCGCGGAAGCAGGTGAAGGTGCGGTCCTCGCCTTCGGCGTCGGTGCGGTTCGACGTGCGGTCGCCGTAGTCGGTGACCTTGGACCGGTAGGCGATCTCGACGCGGTATACGGCGTTGTCGCCGATGCCGTCCTGTCCGAGCAGCACGATCACGTAGTACGGGTTGTCGCTGATCTCCCCGTCGGAGTATTCCCAGTCGCCGTCCTTGTTTTCGGGCCACTGGGCGACCGGGATGTTGTGGGCGAGGGCCTTGACCCATGCGTTCATCTCGCCGAACACGCACTGCAGGGTGCGGGTCTTGGACGTGATGTCGCTGCGCACGGGTTCGATGTCCTGCAGCATGTTCGTGTCGGACGTGTCCACGCTCTGGCTGTTCTTGAAGCCGTCGGTGGTCACGTAACCCATCATCTTGAATTCGGCGCCGAAGTCGGCGGGCGTGCCGTCGTCGTTCCACAGCTTGTCGGGTACCGGGGTGCCGTAGTCGGCGACGAGCATCGCCATGGTGCCCCATTTGCGCACGTTCTTGTTGTTGTCGTTCAGACGACTGACCAGATCGGCCATGATTGCTCCTTGGGTTTTGGTTGGTGGTTATTGCGGGCGCATGGTGAGCGTCGCGGTAGCGGTCCAGCGCAGGACGGACGGATCCCTGCCTGGGATTTCCGAGAAGCCGGTCAGGCCGCACGAGTCGGCGTACCCGTACCGGTTGCCGTCGCCCTGCAGGCTGGCGAGACTGTCCTCCAGTTCGCGGACCAGCGGCTCCATTTGGTCGGGGCCGGTGACGTACACGTCGATGTCGAGCGAGCTTTGCCGCTCATAGCCGTCGATGCCGCCGGACGGGGCCGGCGAGACCATGATCAACGGCAGCAGGGCGCTCATGTTGTCGGGCAGCCGGGTCCATACGGGGCGGCCGGTGTGCTCTTCGATCCAGGTGCGCAAAAGGCGCGTGGCGGAGGGGAATCCTCCGGTGATCGGCATGGCCATCAGCGGGCCACGCTTTCTCCCAGTTCGGCGGCTGCCCGGCGCAGGAATCCCCTTTTGGGCATGTTTTTGCCGCCGAATTCCTGTTCGGCGGCAGTCTCCGAGCCGGCGATCACGCGCGCGTAGGGGCGTTTGACGCCGGTGGGCGATTTCGTGCCGGGACGGGTGCCGGTCTCGATGCGCAGGCTGTCCGCGTAGTCGGGGGCGTGCTCCTTGTAGGCGATGCGCCGGGCGATGGGCAGCAGTCGTCGGGCCGTCGCGTTCAATGCCTTGCGCACCCCGGGATTGGCCAGCACGTTCTGCTGGATCCACTGGTCAGTGACGTTGATCCGTGGTTTGCCCATCGGTCACCTCCGTCGTGTTGTCGGGGCTGATGTACAGTTCCGTGTGGTTGCCGAGCCCGTCCATGGTTTTCCAGTCGAACGCGCTGCCGGCCGGGATCCACAGGCGGCCAGCCCATTCGATGAGCGCGTCGCCGGATACCAGGTCGGCGAACAGCCGGCTTGCGGGGCCGATGACCCGGTATCGCGGGTAGCGTGTGGCGTCCGCGAACAACGGGGTCTCGGCCGCGGTGACGGGTTGCACCGAGCATCCGTCGAGCACGGTCCGCCTGTTGCCGTAGTCGGGCATCCCGTATTCGCCGGGCGTGGGCTTGGCGGTGCGGGTGATGACGGTTATGGTCTCGCCGTGCAGTCCATCCCTATCCGGCATTGGCGCCACGTCCGATCGAATACCGGGCGACCATGGCCGCCCATTGCGCGGTGGTGCCCACGGTCAGGGCGCTGGAGTACTGGCGGCTTTCCGCGCCGGTCGTGTAGGACACGACGGTCGGCAGCAGTTCGACCATGGCCTGCGCCTGTTCGAGGACCACGTCCTGTATGCCCTGGGGGATCGGATCGTAGCCGTGCGTGTAGGTCAGGGTGATGCCCCGCCACAGGTCGGGCAGCGGGTCGCGGGCGCGGATCATGCCGTCATGGGTCCACTCGTAGTCGTCGACCGGATTGCCGGCTATCCTCAGATCCCGCACGTCCGATACCGGCCAGACGGGCAGCACGAGCGTCCTGCAGCCGGGCGAGTCCATGACGATGGTCTCCTCGGTCAGGCTGATCGGGTTGCCGGTCTGTTCGCGGAATCGGGCCGAGGCCATGTCTGCGGCGAGTCTGAGCCGGTCGTCGTCCGGTTTCGCGCCGGTCTTGGCGGCCAGTTGTTCGACGGAGACGAGCGGAGTCAGACCGGGGGTGTCGTTGCTGGCCATGACGGGGCCTCCCTGCTACTTGGCGAGCTTGATGATGTTGAGGCGCTTGGGTTCGCGGATGAACAGCAGGTTGCGTTCCTCGGCGCGCACGTAGGTCAGGTTGTGGCGCGCGTCGTCCTCGTTCTGGTTGAACGCGGTCACGGTGCGCGGCTCGCGGTTGAGCAGCTGGACCGTGCTGAAGTCGCCCATGATGGCGGTGCCGACCGGGACCGCCTGCGATTCGATGCGCGGGATGCCCCACAGGGTGTTCGGGCCTGCGGCGAACGGGCCCTGCCCAAAGAAGCGTCCGTTGGCGTCCTTGGTCAGGTCGATCGTCTCGTTGTCCTCCGGGTTCAGGACGATCGCCTGGATGGCGACGCCGAGCTTGCCGAGCGCGGTCTTGGCCTTGCGGGTCGTGGTGAAGATGTCCGTGGCGAACGCCTGGGAGAGCGTGCCGGGCGTGTTCAGGATGCCGTTCGGGTTGCCGGTCGCCTCGCCGGCGTCGGTCTGCGCCTTGCCGTTGAGGATGATGTTCTCCAGGTAGGATTCGAGGTTGCGCTGCAGCATCGTGTTGATGAGCGTGCTGATGATGCCGTCGTCGGCGAGTTCCTGGTTGGTGACCTTCACGCCGTCCGCGGCGGTCCACACCTTCGCCTCGGCCAGTGCCGTGCCCAGCGTGGACAGCGGCTTGACGCCGCCTTCGGCGACGGTCGCCGCGTTGTTGGCCATGCTGACCAGCTGGCGGTACTGCACGTAGCTGGCGGCCGTGGCGCCGCGGGTGATCAGTCCGAGGAACACGTTCGGCGTGGGATAGGTCAGGTCGATGTAGCCCGGCTGCATCTGCGGGGTGACCGCGCCCGGAAGCGTGGTGTTGATCGGCGCAGGGTCGGCCTTGACCGTCAGCTTGCCGGGCTTGATGTTGACCGGCGTGCCGTCCGGGATGGGCGCGTTCTTGAACGCCTGGTACGCGTCGGAGGCGACGAACGCGTCGCCGAGGGTCTTCGCCGCGGCGATACCCGGCGTGGCCGTCGGGGCCTCTTCGTCGCCGAGCATCTTCTGCATGGCGACGGCGGCCTCGTCGGACTTCCTGATTTTGGCGTTCAGGTCGTCGGCCTTGCGCTGCAGGGCGACGATCTCGTCGTTCTCCTCGTCGGTGAATTCGCGGTGTTCGCTCTTCGCCTTGTCCGCGATGGCCTTGACGCGGATCAGCGTTTCCTTGAGCTCGGTCTTGTAGCTCATTGGTTCCTCCTTGATAAGGTTGGTTTCCATGTCCGCCGCCCACGCGGTCAGTTCGGGCAAACTCATTGGTTCCGATGCCGCCGATTCGTTCCCTGTTCCGGGATCGTCGTCGGCCTGCCGTCGGGTTTCGGCGATGGCCTCGCGGATGAGGTCGCGCAGTTCGTCGCGTGTCAGTTGGGTTGCGAAGGGTCCGGAATCCTCGTCGGGTTCGCGGGTCTCGTCCCCGGTGTCGCCGGTATCGTCGTCCGGCGGTGTTTTTTCGTCGACGGTGTCCGCTTCGGACCGGGCGGGGTCGCTTTTGGTGGCGCCGAGCACGGTGGCGGGGTTCGCGCCCTTGAGGCAGGCGCTCACCTCGATCAGGTCGATCCTGCCGACTTGGACGACCGGGCCGGATAGCGTGTCCACGACGGTGAAGTCGCTTTCGTCGCCCGCGTAGGAGAATTCCCTGACCCGCCTGTCCTTGAGGAGTTTGAAGACCTGCACGGCGGTGGGGTTGCTCATGTCGAGCTGCGCGTCGACCATGAGGCCCGTGTCGGTCTCGTACGCGTCGGTGACCATGCCGATGTGGGAGAACGGGTCGTCCCAGTCGTGCGCCCACATGACGGGGATGTGGTCGCCGCTCGCCTTCCACCGTTCCAGGGATTCCTTGAACGCGCCGGGCATGACGACCTCGCCGTAGGAGTCGACGTTGCCGAACACGGACACGAGCGCGGTGAACCGGCCTTCGCCGAGGGATTGTCCGTTGTTCACGCCCATCGGCTGCACGCTGGCCTTGACGGTTCGTTTCATGCGTTTGTCAGCGGGTTTGCTCATTGTTCACGCCTCCGATGTTCTGGCTGCCGGTGTCGTGCGGGCTGGCGGCGTCGCCGCCTCCGCGCACCGTGTTCAATTGGGTGAGGATCTCGTCGTATTCGGGGCCCAGCGGCTGGCGCCCGTGGTCGGTGCGCGCCTCGTTGACGGAGAGCCATGGCCCGCCGACCGCCTGGCTGGTGACCACGGCGTCTTCCATGAAGCTGCCGCGCAGCGCGGCTTCGAGGTTGAATTCCACGAAGCAGTCGGGAAAATACCGGTCGCAGATCTGCTTGTTGAACGCGGACTGCAGTTGTTCGAACCAGCTGCCCAACGTTTCGCGGTAGAGGGCGTCGCGGAACGCCTGCGTGCTCGCGTAGTTGCCTTGCCGGGCGCCGACCATTTCCGGGGGCACCTGGTAGGCGGACGCGACCTCGATGTCGGACAGGGTGCGTCCCTCGACCTCCTGCGCGTCCTTGGGGCTGAATCCGGTCATGTCCTTGTATTCGATGCCACGCAGGACGGGGCTTTCGCCTTCCTTGCCTCCCCCGTCGAGCCAGTCGGCGAGTTCCTGCTGCAGGAGGCGTCGGGCTTCGGGCGTCAGAGCGGCCTCTCCGAGCGCCTGGCTCCAGTAGCCGGGCATGCGCAGGCCGTGCTTCCAGATCTCGCGCCGCCATTTGACGCTTTCGGTGTATTCGTCGAGCGTCTGGCGCAGGGTGAGGATCGGGCTGATGCCCTGGCTGGATCCGTAGCCGCAATCCCAGAAGCAGGTTTCGATGGGTATGGTCTCGCCGTTGCCGTTCGTCACCCCGTCGATCGCGTTGTAGGCGCCGTCGACCGTGTGGAACTGCCAGCGGATGGCGGGCCAGCGGATGAAGCGGTTTTCTCTGCCCGGCATGTAGGGGGATGCGAACCTGTCGTAGAGCAGCAGGTCCATCATCAGGTCGTAGACGAACCGGTATCGGCTGATGCCGGGGCCGGTGCCGGCCGGATCGTTGACCAGGTCGGACAGTTCGTCGCCGGGTCCGAGTTTCTCGCGGCCCTGGCTGGTGTGCCGGTAGGCGACCATGGGCACGCGGGCCACGTTGCGGGCGATGAACGACGTGACCTTGCGCACCGACGGCTGGCTGCTGAGGATCCGCCATGGGTCCGTTTCGCTGGTCAGTGGGGTGCCGGGGTCGGCCACGTACCATTTGCCGGTCACGGTCGCCGGCGGCCCGAAATCACGGACGGCGCTTTTCCTGCGGAACAGGATGCTCATTGGCTCAGCCTCCATCCTATGAGAATGCTGCAGATGCCGGCGACGATGAAGCCGAGCGGGATCCACATGAGCGCGAAGCCGATCGTCGCGAATATCATGCCGAGGATGGCGAGCAGGTCTGCGATCAGGTCGCGGATCGGTTCAGGCGAAGAGTCCTTCGGTTTCATAGATGCTCGTCTCCTTGGGTTTCGGTCTGGTCATGGCCTCGCTCATCGCGTTGCACAGTGCGGCCACGCCGTCGATCTTGTCGCGGCTGTCGGCCTTGTCGGGTTGGACGTTCTGGTTGACGTCCTCCTTGACGGCGAGGTTGTCGACGTTCCAGCGCAATACGGGATTGCCGTGATGGCGCAGCAGGGGATGCGCCTGCGTGCCGGTCAGCAGCAGCCGCTGCATTTCCTTGAGGACCGGGCTCAGGGTCTTGGCGCCCTGGCGTACCGGGGTGAGCCGGTCCACGTCGAATCCGGCGGCCTGCAGGTCGTTCGACACCTGCGTGGCGTTCCAGGGATCATATCCGATGGTCTGCAGGCCGAACGTTTCCATGTCGGCGAGGATCTGCTTCTCGATGTACGCGTAGTCGGTGACCGCGCCCGGCGTCAGCGTGAGCCACCCCTTGCGGCTCCATGCGCCGGCGGAGCCCGCCGTGCGCTTGTCCAGTGCGGGCAGGGCGTCTTCGGGGGCCCAGAACCTGACGAGCACGTCGTACGCGTCGCCGTCGGGGAACGCGAGCGCCCATGCGGTCAGGTCGGACACCGCGGCCAGGTCCCATCCTCCCCAGCAGGCGCGCCCCTTGAATTCCTTGTAGAACCGGTCGGGCGAATCATAGGGTTCGCCCATGTTGCGGTCCCATGAGTCAAGGGTCAGGAAACGGGTCTTCTGCTTGGTGCGGATGCCCAGGTGCAGGCGCTGGTAGGTGGCCAGTTCGGCCGGCGAGTTTCTGGCCTTGTTGGCCGCGTCGCGCAAATATTCGCTGGTGGGGCTCTTGCCGTATCCGGGGTTCGCGCTCATCTGCGTGGCCGCGCTGTATGGGTCGGCCTTCTCGTCGGCGCCCCAGATGACCCCGTAGTAGGCCGGGTCGTCGATCAGCCCGTTGGCGACGTTCTCCACGTACGTGCGGGTCAGATCGTAGATCGTGTTGGTCTTGCCGTCGTCGGGCGTGGTGATGCGCACGCCCAACGGTTGGGCGCGCGAACCGCGGCCGGTCTCCAGGGTGCGTACCAGGTCCGGGGTCTTGTACACGTGCAGTTCGTCGCAAATGAAGCAGTGCAGGTTCATGCCGTGCGCCGCGTCCGCGGCCGAGCTGATGACCTCCATGTAGGAGCCGGACGGCTTGTGCACGATGCGTTTCTGATGGGCGACCATCACGCCCTTCAGAGCGGGCGTCTTCTCGACGAGCTGTTTGATGGGCTGGAACACGAATCCGGCCTGATGCTCGGTCGACGCGGCGCACACCACCTGCGCGCCCGGCTCCCCGTCGCCGCCCAGCATGTACACGGCGATGCCGCCCGACAGCGTGGATTTGCCGTTCTTGCGCGGCACGTCCACGTACAGGTCGCGGATCACGCGCACCCACTGGCCGTCGTCGTTGCGTCGGATCCAGCCGAACACCGGGGCGAGGATGTACGCGATCTGCCACGGGTCCGGGTCCAGCGGCCGGCCGGCCCATTTGCCCTGCGTGTGGCGCAATACGTGGAAGCAGGCGAGGACCTTGTCCACGCGTCCCGGGTCGAACACCGCCCCGTCCACGCCGCGCGGTTCGGGCGTCTTGGTCTTCGGGGCCTGCCATTCCTGCGGGAGCGGATACCCGCGGTCGAGCATGTACCACGCGACCTCCGGGCTGACCTTCAGCCCGGCCAGTTCCTCGGCGGATGGCGGATCACACGCCGGTTGCGGCGAACGGGTTGTCTTCCTGCTCGCCATCATCGCTCCTTGCCACGTTCGATTCGCTCGCCGGGGTCAGGCCGAACTCGTGCGCGAACGCGCGGATCGTGTTCGACGCCTGCGTCAGGATCGTGAACGCCGGGTTGAGTTTCTGCGCGCCGCGTTCGGTCGCGATGAGCACGCCCTGCTCGTCGATGCTTTCCTGCGCCTGGCGCATCGAGGCGACCGCCAGACAGTAGGCGGCCAGCGCGTCCCGGTCCTCGGGTTTGATGATGCCCCGTTTGGCGAGTTTGGGCACGATGCGCCGCCAGGTGTTCAACGCCTCGCCGGTCAGCCATTTCGGCACGGCCGGCGCGCCGCGTTCGAAACCGGCGTCGTCGTCGGCGATCCTTCTGCCGCCCGAGTCGCGGCCGGCGCCGCGCCCGTTGACGATGCGCAGGCCGAGCGGGTTCTTCTGCGGTCCTCGCTGGCCCATGATCCCGTACCTCCCGAATGGTGGTTCGACCCCAAAAACATGAGACGCGAAAAAAAGAGTTTCGGCGGCGCGGATTTCGCCGTCGAAACGTGTTTTCCGGGACTCCCATACCCTGTCAGTGGAAGATCTTCGGGTAGCGTCGCCGGTCGTCCGCGTTCTTCCAGTCGTTGCACTGTTCGCACAATGTCTGGCAGTTGTTCGGGTCGAGAAACGCGCCGCCCGCGCCGATGGGGATGATGTGGTCGACGATATGGCATCCCGTGCGCCCGCATCGCCGGCATGCGTGATGGTCGCGTTCGAGCACGAAACAGCGGACGCGTCGCCATTCGGCGGAGTATTCGGCTCTCATGCGCGTGTGGGCGCTGGGATGCTGCCATGGCTGGCGTTGGTGCCGGTCGCACAATCCGTCGCGCACGGCCTTGAGCGTGCAGCCGGGATGGGAGCAGCGGGCGCGGGGTTTGCCGGGCATCAGACGATCTCGATGCCGAGCTGCTGCAATGCGTTGAGGTATTCGTCCTCGTACATGCGCAATGGCCATGCGTTGAGCGCCTGCTCGCGGGTGACCTGCATGCCGGTGTTGTTGAGTGCGTCGGCGATGCGCGTCAGCTGGTGGAGGATCTCGGCATCCATGCTCAGCCCTTGGCGGCCATGGCGCCGGATGCGACCAGCGCGTCGCGCAACGCGATGAACTCGGCCTTGGTCACGGTGTCGCCCGCCGGATCCGCCACGTAGGCCGCCTGTCTGACGCCGCCGAGGGCGCTGCCCGCCGCGGGCAGTGTGTATGCGGCCGGAATGTCCGGCTTGTTCGTCAGGTCGGCGTACGAGCCGGAGAACGAGCTGGTGCCCGCGCCGATGGCGGTTCTCGCGCTTGCGGCGTCCTTGGCCTTGAGCAGTGCCCTGCCGGTGTCGGTCGCGCCTGTCAGGGTGTCCGCCGTGGGCGAGGCCGGGACGTCGACGAAATCGAATCCGGTGCCGTCGCCCTTGACCTTCGGGATCCTGCCGTGGTCGGTGTCGGCGGAATAGCCGGCGAGCTTGGCCGGCGATATGCTGCCGTCCGCCGGCTCGGCCGGCGTGCTCGGCGCGGAGGATGGACCGCCGACGGGATTGCCGTCGGCGTCCACGAACTGGGCCTTGCGGATCTGGGTCGGCTGGGGAACGTCGTCCGCATCGTTGATCTGCTGCAGGTAGGTGATGTCATTTGCCATGCGAGACTCCTTCGAGGGGTTGTGATCGTTGAAATATGCGGCGTGTCGTCGTGTTCTCCGCTTGAATATCTTTAGATACGATGTTATTATAGATATGTCGGCAAGGAAGACCGACGACAACAGAAAAGTGAAAGGGCGGCCATGACCATCAACGATTGGCTATCCTTGACCCTCCAAGCCGTATCGACCGGAACGGCGTTCTGGGTGGCATGGAGGACCAGAGAAAGGAAAAAGCCCCGACACAAGAAGTGAATAGGGCAAGGGGTTCCGAGCGCAGGTACCGCCCAGAACCCCTCTACCCAACACTACCAGAACGGAGCGCACCATGGAACGATCACGCATATGGGGCCTGCTGTCGCTGGCCTTCGGCGTACTGGCACTGGGAATGTCCTTCGGTGGATCGTTCGCCGGAGGCTTCGCGCTCACCGCCGGACTGTTCGGCCTCGCAGCCGGCCTCGACCACGACGGAAAAGGCGGAAACGATGACTAGGCATTATCTCAGCCTGACCGAGGTTGCCGAAAAGCTCGGCATCACCAAGGGGGCGCTCGCCCAGTACAAGCTGCCCGAGGCCGACGTGACCGTGGGCAGAGCGCGCGGCTGGCTTCCGGAGACGATCGACAAGTGGAACGCGCAGCGCCCCGGTCGAGGCGTCGGCGGAGGCAGGCCGCGCAAGAACAAGCAGGCATGAGAAGACCCCGCATATTGGCGGGGTCTTGACTCGATGCATCACGCGTGCCGCTGCTTGCGTTTCTCTCTCAGTTCACGACGCTTCTGGATGGCCATGGGTTGCTGGTATACGTAGTCGAGAAGGGAATCGAGGAAGCCGAGGATGTCGGCGGCGTCGTCCGCGTCTACCGGCGTTCCGAGATCGCCGTGCGCCATATCGTTGCCGATGAAGCGGATCTCATGCGCTTCGTCCTTCAATTGGTCGGTGACGACATGGGTTTCGGCCATTTTCTCGATATCTCCGTAGAGATTGTTTGTATGGATGTTCTTGTCCTTGGCAATGGCTTGCACGGCTGTTCTGGCGAGTAGCACGGCAGCGCGGTTGGCGTTGATGGAGAAGCAGGCATATGCTTCCGAAGCGGCAGAGGCAATGTCTTGAGGCACGTTCTCATACTCCTTCCCCAGAGGCTTTGCCGGATACCACTGCAGATTATCCTGAGCCTCAAAATGGCAACCCGCTATCACAGGAAGCCATTCAGATTGCAGTGCCAGCAGATTCTTGAAGCCATGACAATATTGTAAGTCGCGCAGACATCCGCCATCGTCGATAGAAAATGACCACTGTAGACATGTATACGGTGACAGTTTGGGTTTGTCAAATATCGGTGACAGTCTCGGCGAGGAAACGGAAAGGGCCGTAATCCATGTGGATTACGGCCCAACCCATCGGTCACTCAGAATCAAGTAACACTTGCTTATCCGATTAGTGAATATATAGTTTTATGAGATGCTTTCATTATGCTTGGCAGCCAGCAAGCTGTCAATCTCCGCGCGTACAAGAGCCCAGCCGTTGCCGACCTTCACGCCATGCAGGCTGTGGTCATGGATCATCTGCAACACACGCTGACGACTGATGTTCAGCACGGCAGCGGCTTCCGTCACGGAAAGCATGGGAGGCACGGGGGCAAAGCCATTGAGACGGTCGAATTCCGCGGACTGGAGGACGCGGATCTGGATGGCCTCCGGCAGGGACTTTCTGTCCGCAAGCAGCGACAGCGCGGTAAGGCATGCCTGGCGCATACTCTCGGCGGGGAGCGAAAGAGTCACCTCAAGCCGGCCGGACGGCGACTGAGCCACCGCGGCGTGCCAATCCAGGAAAGCATCGAGAATGTCTTCATCGACGCCGTCGTCCGCGTAGCAATGGTCGAACTCGATGACGACGTTCCAATACTCCATCATGGTGGTTGTTTCTCCTTGTGTGCATGGGGCAAGGAGCCGGGCACCCTTTCGGTAGCCCGGCCCGGCGTTCACAGGCGTACGCCCGCGCGTTTCAGGGGAGCAAGAGAGTTCCTCAGAGAACGCCAGTCGCTCGGCGTGCCGGCAAGGGTGGTGATCCATTTACCGTCGAGGAAGACCTTGTAGTGGCCCCTCCTCGTGCGGACGATGGTGCATCCCTGTTTTTCCAGTTTGCCGAGCAGCTCCTTGATCTCATTTGCTATACTATTCACCTCCTTTCGGATAAGCAAGAAAATTCTATTACAGTCCTTGTCAAATAGCAAATAGCCATATCGGGGCTACTTGTTCTTGCGCACATGTGCCTGCCAGATGTCCCACACCAGATACACAGGATCGCCGTGCTCATCCGCGGCGACGGGGCGGATGATGCCGCGTTTGGCCCATTGGCTGATGGTGTTGCGTTTGATGTCGATGCCCCACGGCGCCAATAGCGCCCTGATCCCGCTTGAGGTGCCCTGCGCTCCCCCGATCGCGAGTTTGAGCATACTGTTGCGATGGATGTCCTTGATCCGGTATTCGCCGGCGCAACGGTCGCATGCCTTGTATCCGGATTGCAGTTCCAGCGGATCGCAGCGCAGTTCGCAGCCACAGGTTGGGCACCAGCCGATCATCTTGGTTTCGGGTGGAGGATTGAGCATACGATCCAATCGGCGTTCGGCCTGCGAGACGAGTTCCATGATCGCCGGCGCGTCAGCACGTTCGAGCAGCTTGTCGGCGTGCGGGATGATGCCTTTGAGCTGTCCCTCGGCGTCCATGCGCATGGGCAGGCCGAGGACGCGGCTCATATGCTCGACGAGGGTGAGGATGTCCTGCAGGAGGCTCCACGCGCCGAGGTTGAGCGGGATCGGCGCCACCGTCCTGCTGCCATGCCCCGTCTGGCGGCTGGTGACGCGGGCGCGTTTGGCCGCGATCTCGCGCAGCGCGGGCAGACCGTTGCGGATCGAGGCAAGGTCACGGCGGAAACTGGCGGCATTGTGTTCGTTCATTTGTTCGAAACCCTCCACGTCGGCTATAGTGGTGTCTGCAGGACGCGCCCTCCGCCGCACAGGTGGAGGGTTCCGTTTATCCGGCGAACGCCGGCATGGTTGCCGGTGTTCGTGGTTGTCGGCGTTCGTGGTTGATGGTTGGTGTGGTTGGTTAGATGTCGAATGCCGGCGGTTCCGGTCGGGGCGGTTCGGGCTGTTTCTTGGGGTGTCCGGCTTTGATGATGTCGCTGATCTGGTTTTCGGGGAGTTTGAGGACGTTGGCGGTTTCGTCGACGCTGATGCCCTTGTCGTGCCAGTCGAGGATCATGTCGCGGATTCGCGCCGTCACCATATGCCCTCCGTTCTCACTGTCCGGACAGGACCACGGTTCTGGCTCATTGCTCCTCCCCCGTTTCGGTCTCGTCGCCGTCGAAGCCTTTGGGTGTGATGGTCACGGTGATCTGGCAGTTGGCGGCGAGCGCCATACGGATTAGTTTGATGATGTCGTCGTTGCTCATTGCTCATCTCCGTTCAAGCGTTGCAAATATTCGCGGTAATCCTGTATGTCGCGGGTCAGGCAGTCGTCGACCCTGTGGGTGCCCGCATGATGCTGGTACGGGTCATGGTCGAGGGCCTGGTCGGCCAGACGGAAAGAGGTGACGTCCAGATGCCGGTAATGCAGGGTATTCATGATCCGGTCGGCGGTGTGCCCGTCCAACTGGCTGGACAGGATGCGGCGGATGATCCGCAGGTCGAAGGTCAGGTTCGTGCCGGCCGGATACACGATCGCATCATTCGTGGCCGCGGTGATGAAATCACCCACCTGCAACCCGACAGCCGCCATGCTACTCGACCGCTCATCATCCAAACACTCATCCAACAGACGGTTATCCACATGCATCCGGATCGCCTTCCAATTACCCCGATCCACATGCACGCACTCACGACGCACCACCACACTCATCGACCTCAGGATCCGCGTCGCTCGCATGTCCGTGAGCTTCAACCCGACCTCGAAAATCTCGCACAACTCCGGGTTCACGCCATCCGTCTCCGTATCCACCCACAACAGCAGACGATCCCTCGTCTTGGCGCTCGCCGGCATGGTGGTGGTTGTGGTGATTGTGTTGGTCATTGCTGGTCCTTTCGGTTGATTATGGGATGGTTGGGCATGCCTGCCGGTGGCGGGCATGGCGTGTACTGGCCGTCCACGTCGAGCAGGATCCATCCCCTGCGCCTGCTGTAGACGGGTACCCGGCTGGGATCGGGGTCCCAGCTTTTGAGCAGATAGCCCAGGGCACGGGCTTCGGTCGGGTGACGGTGGATCCATCCGTGGCATCCGGTCGAATTGTCGAGCCCGCACACGCGGATGATGTTGCTGGGCGCATGCCGTTCCGGATCACCATAGGTTTGCGAACGGCGTTTCCTGTGATGATGCGAAGCGCCGGGCCAATACCCGTCGCGACAGTATCGGTCGCACACGATGCACCGGTCCATTTCGCGGCCCTCCACCAGACGCAGCGTCTCACGGGTCGGCTTGTCACCCATGGCATCTCCTTCCACGGGTCACCGTCAGCGACCTCACATGCGGTTGCAGGATCGCCGTGCGATGCCTGCCACTGACCGACATGATCCTCAGCTCGCCCAGCATGACCTCGCTGTCCGCGAGCGTGAACCGCGTCGACTGCGAGCCCGGCATACCCGGCACGGCCCGCAGATATCCGTCGATCACCGTGCCACTCACCGTGGTGACGATGCACCGACAACCATCCAGCGTCTCCGGATCGGCGGTGCGCCAGTCCACGGTCTCCTCGACAATGCCGCTCATGCCGCCTCCCCCAGACTCCCGGACTCCATCGCCCGCCGGATCAGCACGACGATCCGCGGAGCCTCGACACCCTCAGCCAACAGTCGGACCACCTGCGGCAACCATTGCAAACGCTCACCAGTGTCGGGCTGGAGGGTTTTGAGCATGCTGCTGGTCGTCAGGAGCTTGCGGGCCCTGCGGGTCAGGTCGTCTTCGGCGCTCGCCGGTGGTTTGCCTATGCTGAGCTCGTGTCCGCGGTCGAGCCACAGGGTGAACGCGGTTTTCGGATCGGCCGGGTATTCGCCCGTGCCGGTGAGTTTCGCTCGGAACTTGCGCAGCTCCCAGTCGCAGTCCATCCCGTAGTCGTCGGCGAGGGATCGTTGTTCGTCGTCGGGTCGGAAGTCGGCGAGCAGTTGGATGCGTCGGGCTTGGTGTTCGCGCGCGCGTACTCTCTCTGACGGTTCTAATGATGGTTCTTTAAGAGATTGGGTGTCATGGGTGACACCCCGTGGCGTCATGGGTGACACCCCGTGACGGTCACCGGTGACACCCCGTGAAGTCATGGGTGACACCCCGTGACCCTGTGACGGGGTGTCATGGGTGCTACCCCGTGAATCGGACGGGGTGTCATCCACGCTACCCCGTGGATCCTCGCACGGGGTAGCATCCATGACACCCCGTGGTTCGGGGTAGCGTTTCCTGGACTTGCGATTGCGGTACTCCACCGGTTCGGCCTTGTCCAGGACGATGCGGTACACGTAGGGGCTGTGGTCGGCCCGGTAGCGCGTGCCGTACTCCGTGTCGCGGACGATCAGCCCACGGTCCTCGAGATAGCGCAGGGCGCGTTGGACCGTGCTCGCGCTGGCCTCGCCCTCGGCCATCAGACGGTCGATGCTGGGCCACGCGCAATTGTTCTCGTCCGCGTAGTCGCACAGGATCAGCAGCATCAGCTTGGCCGACCTGTCCCCCACTTGGACGCGTTTGGCCTTGCCATACAACAGGGAACTCATGACGTCACCTCCTGAGCAGTCCGAGAGCGACCCGGTGGCCCAGGTCGGTCAGGCTCCACAATCCGAAGAAATCCGGGTGGACCAGACCGCGTTCCTCCAACGACTCGAACGTGCGTGAATTGTTGCGGTCCACCGGATACATGTTGCGGTTCAGCAACGCGATCAGCGTCTCCCGCATGCTGGGCGTCAACCGTTTCATCGGTCCGGCTCCCGTCCCGCGGCATCGTTGACCAGGCCGATCGCGTCGAGCAGGCTCCCCGCGATCGCGTTGGATCGTTCCGGCAGGCCCGGAATCTGGTATTCCACGCCCAGTTCCTCGACCTTGAGCACGGTCTTGTGAGCGACGGCGAGCAGGCTGCGGCATTCGTCCAGGATGAGCCCCAACGGCAGTTCCGGCTCGTCACAGGCCATGTCATCGACCGGATCGTCAGGCACGTTCGCGTCGTCGTCCAGTTCGTCGAGCGCGTCATGCAGCTCGTCGCACAAGCGCTTCATATCCTCCAGATCCACCACGATCACCGTCCCTGGTATTGGGCGAGCACCCACCACTTGTCCGCCTGCGCGTGATCCGGGGCGATCTCGACCCGCCAGGCGCCCTTGGGACGGAACGCGATGATCTCGCCGGCGCGGATCCTCCGGCGCAGGCTCATCGCCTGCCGGCGCGTCATCCCGCGGGCGATCACGCCTATCCCCCCGGACTGCAATGTTGCCGCGGGATGATCCCATTTGCTCGGGGGCCGCAGATGCACCGTCTCGATGTCCTCGGGCCAGTCCGTCAGGATCAGCAGTCCATCGACCGTGCGGGGCAGGTCCTCCTCGATGCGGCCGATCCCGGTCTTCGGAGACTCCGCCGGACCCGACTCCTTCGGAGAGGCTTTGGGCTTGTTGAGCTGCATGACGGAGTAGTACGCCTGGGTGACCGACAGTTGCGGCTGGTCTTCCAGGAGGCGTTCCGCCTCTTGGGTCAGGGACTCGTCGTTCATGGCCTTGCGCTTGTAGGAGCGGGCGCTGCGCCGCTGCGTGGGCGACAGTCGTTCGTACGGGGTCGCGCACAATTCGATCAACTGTTCGTTCGACAATCTGGGCATGATGATGTTCCTTTCAGTTCCATGGGTCATTCGTGAATTCGTCGAAACCGGTCGGCTCCGATGGCACGGACTGCGCAGGCTGCATGGGCTGCCGGGATGGCGCCTGTCCGCGTTTGAATCGGGTGATCTGCGCGGTGGCGCGCAGGAGGCTCGGGCCGATGTCGTCCACCACCCATTTCACGCTCCACGCGGTGCTGCCGTCCTGCCGCTGGTACGTTTCGGTTTTGGGATGCACGGTGGCGAGCACCTGGTCCCCCTTGGCGAACGAGCAGTTGATATGGTCGGCGAGATCACGCCACACCTCGCACTGTCAGCTCGTGGGCGTCACGTCGACCGGCTGGCCGTTCGCGTCCTTCTCCCATCCGCTCGACAGGATGCGCAGGTTCACGACCGGCACCCCGTTGCCCGTGGTCCGGTATTCCGGGTCGGCCGCGAGCTGGCCCCTGATGATCGCGATGCTTGGATCCCTAGCCATTCCTATTCCTCCATTTCCTTGATCCACCGGTCCATGGCCTTGCGGCTGACCTTGCGTTTGCCCGGCCGCCCGTCACGGTTCGGCGGTCTGAACGTGTCCAGATCGCCCTGCCTGGACGCGTAGCGCAACGCCACCACGTCCAGCCCGTACACGAGCGCCGCGTCCGGCAGCGTCCACGCCTCGCGGGCCTCCAACGGCACCGGGTTCAGATCCACGCGGAATCCCTCGTCAAGCAACGGCATCCGACTTACCTCCTTTCCCCTTCGTCCGAATCGGCCACCACACCGGCCATCAGGCGCAGCGCGGCCGGCAGCAGCAGGATCGTGCCCGCACCCACGAGCACGATCATGGCCAGCAGGTTCCCGATCGGGTGCGCGCACCCGTCATGGGTCAGCAGCCAGCCAAGAGAGACAACGCAGGAAGCGCCGAGTCCCAACCCGCAGGCCAGTTCACTCATGGTTTCCCCGGTCATCGCGGGTCACCTCCTCCTTGAGACAACGGTTGATCTCGCGTTTCATGGCGAGCAGACCGCCCTTGGTGACGCGACGAGCGGTGTGCCCGTCCAAAGCCACGGAGAAGACGCACGGGTAGCCCGGGGACTCCTCATCCGGCGTGCGATGCACGGTGAAGTCCCGATAATCGTTCCCGCCAAGTACAGTCATCACGCCACCTCCACGTACTGTTTGTTGGCCATACTGATCAGCCAGTCGGCGAGCACACCGGCCTCGCTATAGGACAGGGGGATGTGTCCCTCGTAGCCGTCGAGGAACCGCAGGACGATCTCATGCCGGTAGACGCTGACGGCGAGACGATGACCGGAATCAGTGGTTACGATGCCGTTGGTTCGTGTCTGGATGAGATACGCGAACCACAAGGCCTGCTGGTCGGTCAGGTGTCGTTGGATGCTGTTCGAAGCATGATCGGCATCCCGCAGGATCAGGGTCACCCTGCCATCCCTTGTTCTGTCAGGCCGGCACAGGAGCGGACGAGACGCTTCCGCCTCATTCCCGAAATTCACCGTGTTCGCGGCTTGCCAGTAAAACTCGCTGCGAGGCATCATCACGACACCGCCTTACTTGGGTTGGATGAGAGCGACGGCGATTCCGACGACATCGTAGAATCGTTCTCATGGGCGATCTGGTTTCCTTCCTGCAATGGACATGGTCGGGCATCGGCGGTTTCGGCGGATTCGTCGGCCTGCTCGGCGGCATCTGCGGCATCGTCGCCCTGTTCCAGACGCGCAAGACGAACAAGCTCGCGCAGGACGCGAACGCTCTCGCAGAAGAAGCCAACGGCATCTCCGCCGACTCGAAGCGGGTCGCCGAAGACGCCAATCGTCTTGCCGGCAACGCGAACAAGATAAGCACAGACGCGAATTCGATCAGCCAACGGGCGTTGAGCGTTACCGCCGATCAAACGGTCTATAAATGGCGGGTCGAATTCGATGGCGATTCGTCGACCGTCTTCCTGGTCAACGATTGCCCCCATCAGGCAACGGACGTCCATGTTTTCATCCGTCATGAAAACGAGACCGGCATGGACCGGCGGGTCGATCACGTACCGGCGTTCGGCGAGGTTCCGTTCGAAAATGAGTTCTTCTCCGAGAAAATCGTCGAAGATCAGCGGAGCATAGACGCCATTAACTCCAGCGGCGGAGGCGTGTACTTCCTCGACAGCGGTAGTTGCCCCATCGACGTGCGCATCGCGTACACGACCGAACTCGGGAGCCGCCGCAGCGACGAAATCAAGGAGACACTGCGCCACGGCAAGCGACATTGAATCGCGTTCCGTACCACAAAGCTCATCTCGGGGCATCACCACTACACCTCCTTGCCGGCGAGCTTGAGTGAAACAATGAGGACACCCATGCAAAGAAGGGAGGTGATCACATGGATCCAAAACAGGCAGTCGAAGCCGCAAAAACGTGGTTCGTCATGGCGTCGTTCGCGACCGGCGAGGACCGGGAGAAGAAGATGCTCAACGGCTTGAACTCGCTCGCCGAGGCTGTGTCCGGCATCGCGGACGCTCAGCGACGCATCGAGGCCAGACTCAACCGCTAACTCATCGGCAAGAGCCTTACGCACCAGCCCGTATTCCAACGGATGACCGATGACATATTCCTCAACGCTCATCGACCGTCCGGATGCCCCATCAGCTTCGAACAGATCCGAGACCGGGCCATGACCATGTCCCTGCGCCTGCACCGCAGGGACATCTTCATAATTAGCATTGCTCATTGCGCACCTCCCAAGAACTTTCTGACCTTTTCTCCATGCGATGTTTATTTTTTCTAAATGAATTATGTTTAGTTTTTATAATAATCGTTGTATTTATAAAATCAAGTCGTATTGCATATAGATTTTCTATATGTCTTTCTCTAGTTGGGAATATACTGGAAACATGAGCAAAACCAGCCGCGACGAACAAATCGGACAAAATCTCGTCAGCATCAGAGGGAACATGTCCCAAGCCGACCTCGCCCTCCAAATGAGAGAACGCGGCTACAAATGGTCCGCCGCGACCGTATGGGCCATAGAAAAGGGCGAACGGCCCCTCAAGCTCACCGAAGCCACCGACGTGGTCAACATCCTTGGAGTCGACCTGCACTTCGGAATAGATGAACTGCTCGACACCGACGACGTGCTTCTCCGCCCCATCAGGCGCAGAATCTCCGACATGCGCGGCATGCGCCGAACCATCGACGACGCCCTTCCGAAGCTCGCCAAGAACGCCGTATTCATCGCGACCGTCGCAAGCGGGCTGATCGATCAGCTCACAGAACAGAACAACGACTATCTCCTTGAAACGATATGTTCCGAGCTTGAATTCGCCAGCGTGAACAACATCGCCGGAATAGGGCCAAACCTGGTCAGCGAAATCGGCGGCTCCGACAGCGTCGAACAATGGATCGACGATAACAAACCATTCTCGACCATCCTGCTCGGCAAGCCCGAAGATCTCCGGGAAGCACGAAAAGAACTCGGTCTCGAAACCCCTGACGAGGAATAACGCGTTCATCGGGCCTCACCGCAATCCCCCGACGGGCCGAACAATTCGAAAAGGGCCGCGACGCCATAACCAAGATCCACCACAACCCGCACCGCCTCGTCAAAACGAAGACGTCGACGCCCCGATTCGATCGCCCACACCGTGGCCGGAGACCATGCAAAGCCATCCGAACGCATCATCAACGCCAGCTGCGTCTGGGAACACACCGGATTGCGCAAACGCATGAGATTCTCCCCCACCACTGCGGGAGCAACATCGGGAGAAGCCCCACCACGCCATTCATCGGACTCGTCACCCAGAGCACGGCGCAGGCTCGCAAGCGCAACATCAACCTCAACCATCAGAGAACGAATCTCATCCATGTCACGCATCACTCCACCTCGCTTTCAGCGAGCGCCGGGATAACGTTGTCAGGATCGGCAGGAGCATCGGAAATGGCCTTCTATGCTCTCGCGATGATTTCGGATAGAGGTGTTTTAAGGACTCGTGCGATACGTGTCAGTTCGTCGAAGATGAAAACACCTCCGTTGATCTTTCGGTTCAATGCATTGCGGGGAATGCCGGCATAGATGGCAAGTTCTTCTTGCGTCATGTCGACGTCCTTAAGGATCAGTTTCAACTCGGCGCCTAATTGTGCCGACGTGGGCTCTATGTGTTCCATATGGCACATATTACGCTCTTGACACGCCGCGTCAACCTACGGCGTGTCCCATTTGGGACGTGTTGAGTGTTGTTTGGTAGTAATGTGTCCCATATGGCAACAGGAAGCAAGAAACCAACTGTAGAGTCAAAGGCGCTCTCGATCGCAATTAAACGCGCGATGGCCACCCGCGACCTGAAAACCCCCGGATTGGCGAGCGCGTCCACAATCCCCTACGGCACCTTGCGCAAAATCCTCGAGTTAAACACGGTGGCGGACTACGAACAGCTAAGGAAGATCGCCGTAGCGCTTAACATCCCGCTCTCGGAAATCGTCGAAGATGCCGAACGGTTGGCCTCAGATCCAGGAGTCGTAGACGACTTCCGCGAATCCGCATCATCCGACACAAGCAAGAGTCCTGTTGATGGAATGGATGACGGCGAGCGTCTTATCGCCGAAGCGGTCGATATCGCGAAAACCGATCCCATGCAACTCGCCGCCTACCGAGACGGACACAAACACGACCCAGACCCGGACGCGAGCGCGTGACCACTCCGCCAAGCACACAAAAGTTCAAAACCGTTGAAAACATTAGCCCAGACCATTTTGTTGACCCCAACAAAATGACCGATCCCAAAGGAGACGTCATGACCGAGTACAACCTGTATTGCGACGAGACATGCCATCTGGAGCACGACAACTCGAATTGCATGGCACTTGGCGCCGTCATCGTCCCCAAAAACAAGCGCAAGGAAATCTGCGACAGAATAACCGAGATCAAAGCCAAGCACGGCGTATACGCCACCAATGAAGTGAAATGGGCCAAAGCCCGTGACCGAATGCTGCCCCTGTACCTCGACCTCGTGGATTACTTCTTCGACGACGACGACATGAGCTTCCGACTGCTGCTGATTCCCGACAAAAGCCTCCTTGACCACAGCAAATTCGACCAGGACCACAACACTTGGTATTACAAAATGTACTTCGAAATGCTCAAGGTCATATTCGCCCCGGAACACACATATAACGTGTTCGTCGACATCAAAGACACCCACTCCGACTTCCGAGTGAATCAGCTCTGGGAGGTCTGCTCGAACAACATGTACGATTTCAAACACGAAATCATACGGAAGATACAGCCGATCCGCTCCGACGAAGTCCAGATCATGCAGATCACCGACATACTGGTAGGCGCGGTATGCCGGGCACGGCGCAAACTCAACATCGAGCACCAAAGCGAAGCAAAGCAAAAGATCATCCAACGCATCATCCAACGCTCCGGATACCCGCTCGACAAAAGCACCCTGCTACGAGAGACGAAATTCAACTACTTCATCTGGAGGGCCGCACGATGAGCAATCCGCACTGGCTGCCACATACCATCCCCTGGAACCAGACTCAGGGAGAAACTTGGGAACAGTATGAACAACGTCTGTTCCATGTGTTCCAGGCAGAGTTCGGAAACCAGAACCCACTCTTGTTCCAAGGAGAACCGGTACGTTTCAGACGTATCCCCTATACCGGCATATATCCCGAAGCGTTCGTCCATCTGACCACATGCAAGCAGGACGACAGCGATACCCGACTCCCCGATCCGCTTCGCAGCGAGAGAATCGGATGGCCCCGTCCCATAATGGAAAATTATCCGTCATGCGACATCTGCAACTATGAGGACTGCGTCAAGCCCTGGGTATGGATCAACGATAAAAAAGTGAAGATCTACCTGCCGAACCAGCAGTATCTGGTCATACTCAGCCAGCGAGGCAATCAAGACGAAGGAAACGGCTACTGGGTTCTGATAACCGCCTATCATCTGGAACAGTCACATAGAATCGCAAGAATCGAAAAGGAATATGATTCCCGCTTCAGCACCAAAGTCCAGTAAGCAACAGAGGCCGCCCTTACGGACGGCCTCAGAGACTCCTTCTACAACCCGTAGATGAGCTACTTCCTTTCTTGCACACGACACTCCAAAAGTCAAATCAAACGTCACAGACCAAGAACAGAAACAAGTGGAGACCGACCACAGGAGCAAAGGGATTCTCGACCCAAAGTCTTACTCCCATTCGGGAACCCAGCCGTAACCCACAAGGCCGATCTCCTCACCACAAGTAAATCCCGCAAGCGCGGAACAGTCAATGTCAGACGTGTCCATGTGGGCGCGGAAAGGTCGCATCATGAAACATGGCATAGGCATCATCGATGCGGCGGACCGGATGGAATCGTCTTCTTTCCCGCCGCTATCGCCGCGCATGAGCTACGGGCAGATGCGCATGGCTCTGTACAACGCCGTGCCCGATCTGCACGTGTCCAGCGCGCTGCTCCCCGACGATCTGGACGGGATCTACTGTCTGGACACCGACACGATCCTTATCGACCGGCGCATCACATGGACACGCAAACGATGCACGCTGATCCACGAACTCGTCCACCGGAAGCACGGTGACGACACGTCGCAAGGATGCAACGGATGCCGAATGGAACGCCGGTGCCGCATGGAAACGGCGCGCATGCTGGTGAACCCGATGGAATACGCCACCGCCGAATACGCATACGGCGGCAACGCCTGGAACATCGCCGACGACCTCAACGTCACCGTCGACGTGATACACGACTACCGAATCCTCCTGCGAGACACAGCGAGGGCATGACGTCCGCCCATAGCTCACGAACGACGCCACTTCGTCCCCTGCACGGCACGGCACCGGAGCGGTTTTTCTTTAGTTCCGCCGTTCGCGCTTTGCTTCCGTCGCCGTGGGCGCTTGGGCGATGACGTCTCCGAGCATGTCGTAGAACACGTCTTCGCTGATGATGCTGATATCCTGTCCTGCGAGCTGGAGTTTCTCGGCCTTGACCCATTTGCTGCTTTTGGCGCCCTTGAGAGAGGCGCAGTAGTCGGTGCTTCCCGTGACGAGATAGTTCGTCGTCTTGGTGACCGTTTTGCCATTGACGCCACCGAGGTTGGTGACGGCCTGTTGCGCGTTGGCGCGGGTCATTTTCCTGAGCGCGCCGGTGAACACGAACGTGAGGCCCTCGAACGCTGGATCCGGGGTAATCTCATCCTGCGGGGCGACCTGCAATAATTGGTCATCCCCGCGGAACAACGGCGAGGCGCCGCCGCGGCGCCGACCATCACCGGACGGAAACGGGATCCCGTCCTCATCCATATGCCGAAGCATCCACCGGTAGCAGGCGATGGTCTGCTCCACGTCGGCGAGCGCCCTGTGTTTCTGGTTTTCGGCGATGTCGAATCTGACGATGAGATCGCGTAGCCGGTTGTGGCGTTCTTCGGGGTAGAGGTATCTGGCGAGGCGGAGGGTGTCGATGAAGTCGTTGCCGACGTGTTTGCTGCAGATGGTTTCGGCGTTGTCGTAGAGGAAGTTGATGTCGAAGTTGACGTTGTGGCCGAGGATGAGGCCGTCGCCCATCCAGTCGAGGAATCCAGGGAGCACGTCGGCGAGTGCTGGCGCGTTTTTGACCATGTCGTCGTTGATGCCGTTGATCTCGGTGATGATGTCCGGGATGTGGCGGCCGGGGTTGATGAGTTGTTCGTATCGGTCGATGGGTTGTCCGTTTTGGACTTTGATGGCGCCGATTTCGATGATGTCGTCCCATCGTGGATCGTAGCCGGTGGTTTCAAGGTCCAAGGCTACGTAGTCGTTCCTGCCGGCCAGTATGCTGGCTCCCTTGTGTTCCCTGGGCATCATGCCTCCAACTTCTTCGTTCGTTCGGCCGGCTCAACGCGGTCTGTCTAAGATTCTATCGCCGCATATACGGAATCGCCCCCGGTCGCTCATTGCGAGCGCCGGGGCGGTTTCAGGCGAGGTTGGTTTTGTTGGTGTTTCGTTTTTTAAAGGACTCTTGCATGTCTTTGTCGGTGAAGGGCTCGCCGATTGTCATGGATGCTTTTTGCATGAATAGCGTGTATTTCATCCAGTGGATACTTCTGACCAGCTTTGCGATCATCATGACAAGTGCATATATGGAGATTGCGGTGGATATCCCCTGGTGCGACGGCCAGAGGCAGAGAGAGATCAACGGGAGCATCGCCGTGACGGCAGTCCATGCGATGATGCTGACCCAGTTCCGGGACAGTTCGTCGTGATATCGTTCACGTGCGATTTGCATGTAACGCGATTCCGATTGGTAGGACATGGAGCAGATGAATGTCACTGCCGCCATGACGAGACCGGAGAGGGTGGACAGTGCCACGAAGAGATTCTGCGAGACGCTGTCGTCCGGCACCGGTTTCCCGGATGCTATCCAGACGAAGATTGGGATGGCGGGGGCGAGCATGTCGACGCCCGGATGTGCGGCGAATGCATCGCCGAGCGTCGGTTTTCTGCTCATGTCATGCTCCCTGCGATATTTCGTATAGATAAGTTTGCTTTTCGGCGCAGACTTTCACGAGGTGATCTATGAGGTTGGTGAATTGCCTTGGCTCGTTTTCGCCGATCACGATGTCCTCCTGCTCCACGACTGGGTGACTGACGAGGTTGAGTTCGAGGAGTTTGCCCGCAAGGTCAGTTCCGCTGACCTGCATTTGCCTGTTCTGCTTTACGGCGAATGCGACCAGATCTCTCACCGTGCCTTTAAGTTTGCGTGCGGCGCTGGGAATGAAGCCGTCTTTCGGTATGGAGACTTTGATCTCCACGTCAAGGTCAGCCCCGATCGCGTCGGCCATGTCACGATAGAATTCGCCGGTCTTGCCACCCTCCTGCGCTGTTGAGTCCAGGTATCGTCTTGTCGTGAATCCGGCGGTGAATGATGATAATTCTTTGAGTTCCCTTTCGAAACGCTCGATGCTGTCCACCGTTACCACGGGTTGTACGTCCCATTCGAATTCTCCTCCGGGAGACCAATAATGGTCAAGCGCTTTTTTCAGCGGTTCGGAGCTTTTACCAGCGGAACCGCTGATCCTTCCGACGAGCGCATAGTCGGGAAAGAACGCGAATGCCGACGATTTGGCCAGATCGCCCCTTCCCCCTGCCAGATAATCGTCCATGTAATCTGTCACACGTTCGTTCTCGCGGTCGATGTATTGCATGAAGGTCGGGTCAAATTGTTCGGATACGCTAAGAACTGGATAATCTTTGTCGAGGATGGCATCATATCTGATACCATCAATGGCCTTCTCCTGCCATTTCATGGAATCAAGGTCGGCGAGTCGGCCCGTCCAGTCCACATCCTCCACGGGCCTGAACGACACAGCCTCACGAGACCTTAAGCGGAGCCAGTAGAAAGCGACTGTGCGCTGTATCGTCTTGGGCATCATGCCTCCCCAACCTCGTTGTTCGCTCGGCCATCTCGATACGGCCTGTTTAGATTCTACCGCCACAGACAAGGAACCGCCCCGGTCGCTCTATACGAGCGTCAGAGCGATTTTTGCCTTCGAGGGCGCATTGCCAGCTACGGCATCCGGCAGTTATCCTTCCTCCGCGTCCAGGACCTCCGCTTCGATCACGTCGTCGGAGGCAAGCGGGGGTATGGCCCGGTTCATCGCGTCGGCGAGCGCCTGGGTGTTCCAGTGGGTGTAGTGGGCGTTGGTCGTCATGTCGGCGTGTCCGATGAGGGCCATGCGTTCGTCGGGGGCGGCGCCGCTCATGGCGATTTGGGTGGCGGTCCAGTGGCGGGCGTCGTGGATGCGGGTGTAGGGCAGTCCGGCGGTTTCGAGGGCTTTTTTCCAGCGGCGTATTTCGACGGTGCGGCGGATGGGTCTGCCTTGGTTGTTGGTGAAGACGAGTTCGTGGTCGGCGATGCGGTGGTTGCGGATGCGTGTCCAGATGCGGTTCCAGAGGTTTTCGCTGATGGGGACGAATCGTGTGCCGGCGTTGGTTTTGAGGGTGGTGAGCCAGATGTTGCCGGAGAGGTGGCGGGCGTTGAGCCATGCGGGGATGGTGGCGTTGGGGCCGCCTTTGTATTCCTGGAGTTGCTGGCAGACCCTGATGCCGGGGTGGTTGTCTCGTCGTTCGAGTTGGAAGGGCATGATGGCGTAGCGTTCGCCTTCGCGCAGTCCGGAGGCGAACGCGAGTTCGAACATGATGCTCCACATTTCCGCGTCGTCGTCGGCGTCGCCGCGTATGCGGGCGTCGTCGGTGGAGGTTGCGCCGATCATGGCGCGTGGCTGTTCGCGGTCGAGCACCAGTGGCTCGTATTCGGCTTTGCGGGGCAGTTTGACCCTGCGGCAGGGGTTGGCGGCGATGATGCCGTCGTCGATGGCGTTCTCGAGCATGCTCGATAGCAGTCGCAGGTAGTCGCTGACGGTCTTGACCTTGCGGGTGGCCAGCAGGTCGGAGGTCATGCGGCGCAGGTGTTCGGCGGTCAGGTCCGCCAGGCGCACTCCCCCGATATGCCGGCACATGACGCGCATCCAGCTGCATTCGTTGTTCCAGCTGTTCGGCTTGACGCGGGTGACGCGGTCCGCCATCCACCGTTCGGCGTAGTCGGCGACGCGGGGCCCTTCTGCGAGCGCAGGACGCCGGTTCGCTGGTATTCGAGGATCTTGGCCTTGTGGCGGTCGCGCGTGTCGGATTTGATGCGGCCGGTGGTCTCGATGGGCGGCAAGCGTTTTCCGGTTACGGGGTCGTAGCCTCGTTCGGTGCGGAAGTGCCACACGCCCTTGCCGTCCTGGAATACGGCGCCGGCGCCTTTCGTCCGGCGTGTCGTGGCTGTCGATGCCATACGGGCTCCCTTCGTTCGGGAGTCCACTCTAAGGTTCACTCTATGCGCCTTGCCAACGGTCGTGAATCGTTGGTTTTTGCGGCGTGTCGCGTTTTGCCGAAAATCACCGTCCAGAGCTGTTCGAAGGTCCGAAAACCGTTGCGGCGCAACGGTTCCGAGCACTCTAACGGCAGTACGGCCGTGATAGCTTCATACTATAGCGCCGTCAGCCGCCGCACGCCGATGGCTCAACCGACGTCGGCCATGTCGCACAGCCATCGGCTGCCGATGTAGCGCATCGACAGGTTCACCCAGTGGTGGTCGGCGCCGACGGTCAGGTGCACGGCCGACTCGATGCGTTCGGGCGTGATCATCATCCCGCTGACCATCTGGGGTATCACCGGCAGTCCCAGCTGCCCGCCGGCCTGGTCGGCGTCGCGGCCGATCAGATCCGACATCGTCAGGAGGCGCGCGGAGCACTGCGGCGTGACGAAACGACGCAATTTCGACCGGGGCAGGCGCCCGCGCGTCACGTCCTTGGCCATGCAGGCGATGCGGCACGACTGCCGGGCCAGCATGTGGCACAGTTCCGGGTCCACGACGCCGGCATAGCAATAGGCGATGTGATACGGGATCGGCTGGGTCGACAGCTCGATGAACAGAAAGCCGTCGACGGTCGGCAGCGGGGATCGCGCACGGTAGCGGAACGCGTCGTGGAAGTCGTTTTCCATGATGCAACCTTTTCTCTTCGTGAGAACGCAGGCACCGCCCTTTCCTGGCGGATTCCGTCGTCATCGTCGTTGATGGCACACTTCAAGCTCAACATAAAGAAATGCTCCCGTCAACCGACGGGAGCATTTCTGTGGACATGTGGAAAACAGTGCATAACTGCACGTTTCCGGCGTGCGTCAGCGGCCGTAGGGCGTGACCACCACGCTGCAGCGCTGGAAGTTCTTGACGTCCACGTACCCGGTGGAGGCCATGGCGCGGCGCAGCGCGCCAATGTAGTTCACCTGGCCGTCGGCCTGATGGCTCGGCCCGAACAGGATCTGCTCGAGGGAACCGACCGTGCCGACATCGGTGCGGTAGCCGCGCGGTAGCGTCTGGTGGCGTGCCTCGGCACCCCAGTGCTTGCCGCGGCCGGGGGCTTCGGTGGCGCGGGCGAGGGGCGCGCCGAGCATCACCGCGTCGGCGCCCATGGCCAGCGCCTTGACGAAGCTGCCCGAGTCGCCCATGCCGCCGTCGGCGATGACCTGCACGTAGCGGCCGCCGGACTCGTCCATGTAGTCGCGGCGCGCCTCGGCGACGTCGGCGATCGCCGTGGCCATCGGGGCGTGCACGCCGATCGTGGTGCGCGTGGCGGACACGGCGCCGCCGCCGAACCCGACCAGCACGCCGGCCGCGCCCGTGCGCATCAGATGCAGGGCGGCGGTGTAGTTGGCCGCGCCGCCGACGATGACCGGCACGTCGAGGTCGTAGATGAACTTCTTGAGATTGAGCGGCTCGTGGCCGTCCGAGACGTGCTCGGCGGAGACGACCGTGCCGCGGATCACGAACAGGTCGACGCCGGCGCCGACCACGGTGGAATAGAACTCCTGCACATGCTGCGGCGACAGGGAGCCGGCGACGGTGACGCCGGCGTTGCGGATCTCATGCAGGCGGGCGGTGATCAGCTCGGCCTTGATCGGCTCGGCGTAGATCTCCTGGATGCGCCGCGTGGCATCTTCGGCCGGCAGCGAGGCGATCTCCTCGAACAGCGGCTCGGGATTCTCGTAACGGGTCCACAGGCCTTCGAGATCGAGCACGCCGAGGGCGCCGAGCTTGCCCATGGCGATCGCGGTCGCCGGGCTGGTCACCGAGTCCATCGGGGCGCCGATCACCGGCACGTCGAATTCGTAGGCATCCACCTGCCAGGCCGTGGAGACGGCCTCGGGATCGCGGGTGCGGCGCGAGGGAACAATGGCGACGTCGTCGAGGGAGTAGGCCAGACGGCCCTTCTTGCCCAGACCGATTTCAATTTCCTGAGACATGGCTTCAAGGCTAATGCCGCCTCGTGACAGCCGCGACGCGCCGGCCGGACCACCGCATGGCCGCGCGCCGCCCTTGCCGCACAGGGCCGGGACGCCCCTTCCGGACCGCATTCCCGACGAAATATGGGACCGCTCACCGGTTCGTTACAAAGATGCGCTATGACTTGACCCATACCCATTAGCCCCGCAAGGAGGAAGCATGGCCAAAATCAAGGTCGAAGGCAAGGTCGTCGAACTCGACGGCGACGAGATGACCCGCGTCATCTGGAAGGACATCAAGGACAGGCTGATCCTGCCGTATCTGGACGTGGACCTCGAATACTACGACCTGGGCATCGAGAACCGCGACGCCACCGACGACCAGGTGACCATCGACGCGGCCAAGGCGATCCAGCGCGAGCATGTGGGCGTCAAGTGCGCCACCATCACCCCCGACGAGGCCCGCGTCAAGGAGTTCGGGCTCAAGAAGATGTGGAAGTCCCCCAACGGCACGATCCGCAACATCCTGGGCGGTACGATCTTCCGCGAGCCGATCGTCATCTCCAACGTGCCGCGCCTGGTGCCCGGCTGGACCAAGCCGATCGTCGTGGCCCGCCACGCCTTCGGCGACCAGTACAAGGCCACCGACTTCAAGGTGCCCGGCGCCGGCCGGCTGACCGTGACCTTCACCCCGGCCGACGGCTCCGAGCCGATCGAGCACGTGGTGTACGACTACCCCGGCGGCGGCGTGGCGCAGGTGCAGTACAACCTCAACGATTCCATCCGCGGATTCGCCCGCGCCTGCTTCAACTACGGCCTGCTGCGCCACTACCCCGTGTACCTGTCGACCAAGAACACGATCCTCAAGGCCTACGACGGCCAGTTCAAGGACATCTTCGCCGAGGTGTTCGAGACCGAATACAAGGCGCGTTACGAGGCCGAGGGACTGACCTACGAGCACCGCCTGATCGACGACATGGTCGCCAGCTCCCTCAAGTGGCACGGCGGCTACGTGTGGGCGTGCAAGAACTACGACGGCGACGTGCAGTCCGACACCGTGGCCCAGGGCTTCGGCTCGCTCGGCCTCATGACCTCCGTGCTCATGACGCCCGACGGCCAGACCGTCGAGGCCGAGGCGGCGCACGGCACCGTGACCCGCCACTACCGCCGCTGGCAGAAGGGCGAGAAGACCTCCACGAATCCGATCGCGTCGATCTACGCGTGGACCGGCGGCCTCAAGCACCGCGCCGATCTCGACGGCACGCCCGAGGTTCGCCACTTCGCGGAAACGCTGGAGAAGGTCATCATCTCCACCGTCGAGTCCGGCCGCATGACCAAGGACCTGGCGCTGCTGATCGGCCCGGATGAGCCGTGGCTCGACACCGACGGGTTCATGGACGCGCTGGATGGGGAGCTCGCCAAGGCGCTGCACTGATCCCCGCGGCGCGGCGCGTCCGGGTGGCCGGGTGAGGCCAGGCCCCTCGCGCATGCGCATGCAAGGCGATACCAGGCCCGGATGGGCGCGTGCTCGCGCGCCCATCCGGGCCTTTGCGCACCTGTGCTACTAGAATCGGCTAGCAGAATCAACCGCAACGCACGAAGGATGGAACATGGCTTCTCGAGGCAGGCTCATCGCCCTACGACTGACGGCCCTGGCGGCATGCATCGGCATGTCGCTCGGCCTCGCCGCCTGCGCATCGGGCACCCCGGCCGAGGGCACGGCCACCGACCAGCAGACGCAGACCGGCGAGCAGACCGCGGGCACCGGCGGCGTGGCCATCTTCACGCCCTCCGACGGCGTGACCATCTCGCAGCACACGCCGCTGAACAAGTGGACGAAATTCGTGCCCTCCCTGGTCAGCGCCCTGCGCGAGCAGCATGTGGCCAAGTCCGACATCGACACGTTCACGGCGGACAGCCTCGACAAGCAGAGCCGCGACATCCAGGACTACGTCGTCGACCACGTCTCCTCGTCCAACGCGCAGTCGGATTCGTCGTCCAAGGCATCGGCCGACACGAAGGATTCCGGCAAGATCACGCTGGTCGTCGCGCCGGTCGCGTCGCCTGACGACACCGTCCGCCAGTACGGCGACTACGTCAGCCAGACGATCAAGGGCACCGACGGCGAGACGGTGGCGAGCGAGAAGGAGCAGACCGAGCGCGAGGCGGCGGACCGGCTGGTCTCCTCGCTCACGCTCGCGCAGGAGTCCGGCATGCACGTCGTGCTGCTGTCCAGCACGCCCGACGGGTTCCAGCCGGACGCCTACGTGCGGATGTCCACGGCCGAACAGATCGGCAAGATCCAGGCGGAGAAGCTCGTCGGCAAGCTGGCGCTGGCCTCGGCGAGCACCGACAACCCCAAGGCCATCGAGGTGTTGCTGCCCTATGACGCCGCCGCGGCGGACGGCACGGACTCCGGCGCATCCGGCGACGCGGCCGACGGCACGGCGTCCGAGGACAGCGCCGCGTTCGCCAAGGAGGCGTTCAAAGGCATCTGGTCCGTGCTGCAGCCGTATTTCAAGGCAGGCAAGGCCGTCTGCCCGTCCGCGTCGCTGACCGCCAGCACCACCGAGGACGACTGGCAGGACGTGGCGTTCGCATCCGGGAAAACGGACAGCGTGCGCAACGAGCTCAAGGGCCGGCTCGGCATGAAAAGCGGGTCGGACCAGCACACCCGCATCGACGGCATCATCGCGCTGAACGACTACACCGCCTCGGATGTGGTCAAGACGCTCGACGAGCTCACCTACACCGGGTCGGCGGCCGACATCAACCCGTCAATCACCATCTCCGGCATCGTCGGCAACATCACCGGCAAGAAGGACCTGCAGCGCAAGGCCGTGCCGGACCCGATCAAATCGCCGGAGGCCGCGGACGACGGCGCCGGCCAATCCGACGGCTCCACCGACGCGGACGGCGACGGCGCCGGCAAGGACGCCGAGGAGATCAACGCGCGCTGGCCGATCGTCACCGGCTACGGCGCGTACGTGGACGCCATGCCGCAGATCGTCGCCGGCCAGCAGTGGATGACCGCGCTGGAGGACCGCGATACGCTGGCCGCCGACACGGCGACCGTGTGCGTGCTGCTCAACCAGGGCAAGCCGCTCACCTCGCAGGCCTACGTGAAGTCGACCAAGATCAACGGCAAGGGCGTACCCACGGTCATCGAGGACCTGCTGGCCGTCAGCGCCTCCAATCTCAAGACCACGCTGATCGACCCGGGGTACATCACGCTCGCCGAAGCCGGTCTATAAGCCCACGCCGTGCTGGCAGCCCGATAGGCCGTTCCGGCGTCTTCCGAGCGCTTCTGCCAGGGCCGGGAATCATCCTTCCGTTCCCTGGTCCGCAGACCGTGCGGCACATATGACGAGGCCCCTCCGGCACATCGTGTCGGAGGGGCCTCGTTGGCATATGAGTGCCGTTGTCGGGGGCGCCGGGATCAGCGCTTGCCGGCGTAGATCACGTTGTCGATGAGATCGCGGTAGTGCTCGGTGATGACCTGGCGGCGGGCCTTCATACTGGCCGTGACCATGCCGTTGTCCTCGGTGAACGCATCGTCCACGATCACGAACTTGCGGATCGACTCGGCGCGGGACACCAACTCGTTGGCCTTGTTCACCGCACGCTCCACTTCGGCGTACACGATCGGGCTCTTCGCGGCCTCGGCCAGGTCGGCCACCGGTTCGGCCCCCTGCGCCTTGAGCCAAGTGTTCGTCTCCGTCAGGTCGATGGACACGATCGCCGCGATGAACGGCTTGCGATCGCCGACCAGCACGCACTGGTCGACCACGGCCGAGGTCATGACGGAGGCCTCCAGCTCGCCGGGAGACACGTTCTTGCCGCCGGCGGTGATGATCAGGTCCTTCTTGCGCCCGGTCAGCGAGACGAAGCCCTCGTCGTCGATCGATCCGAGGTCGCCGGTATGCAGCCATCCGTCGACGATCTGCTGCTTGGTGATCTCGGGATGGTTATGGTACCCGACGCACACGGCCGGGCTCTTGATGCACAGCTCGCCCTCCTCGTCGACGCCCATCGTGACGCCCTGCATCGGCAGGCCGATCGTGCCGATCTTGTAGCCGGAGGTCGGGTTCACGCTGGACGGCGCGCAGGTTTCGGTCATGCCGTAGCCTTCGAGCAGCGGCAGGCCGACGCCGTTGAAGAAGTGGGCGATCGAGGCGTCGAGCGGCGCGCCGCCGGACACCGCGTACTCCACATTGCCGCCGAACACGTCCATGATCGTCGAGTAGACCAGCTTGCCGTACAGCGCGTGCTTGGCCGCGAGCGCGAACGGGATCGGATCGCCGGACTGCTGCGCATAGGACCAGTCGCGCGCGGCCTGCGTGGCGCCCGCGAAGATGCGCCCCTTCAGCCCGGCGCCGGCCTTCTGTGAGGCGGCGTTGTAGATCTTCTCGAAGATGCGCGGCACGGCCAGGATGAAGGTCGGCTTGAACGCGCTGAAATCGGCCAAGATGGTCTTGAGGTTGCTCGACAGGCCGAGCGTGACGTTGCCGGCGAAGCAGAAGAACTGCATGTACCGGGCGAACACGTGCGCCAGCGGCAGGAACAGCAGCAGGCGGCGGTTCGGCTTCATCGCGATGTCGGGCATGGAGTGCACGCCCGAGTAGGTGATGAACACGAAGTTGCGGTGGCTCAGCTCGATGCCCTTGGGCGTGCCCGTCGATCCGGAGGTGTAGACGATCGTCGCCAGGTCGTCGCCCTTGACGGCGCGCTCGCGTTCGCGGAACTCGGCTTCGCTGACGGCGCGCCCATATTCCACGATGGTGTCGATGGCGCCGCAGTCGATGACGTACACGTCGCCGAGGTCCGGGCAGTCGCCGCGCACGGATTCGATCTTGTCGCGCTGCATGTCGTTCTCGGCGAACGCCATCTTCACGTTCGAGTCGTTGAAGATCATCCTGACCTGCGCGGGGGAATTCGTCTCATAGACCGGCACGGTGAGCGCGCCGATCGACATGATGGCCATGTCGAGCGCCGTCCACTGCCAGCAGGTGTGGGCGATCACGGCCACGGCGTCGCCGGGCATGATGCCGCGCGCGATCAGGCCCTTGGCGATGGCGACGACCTTGTCGCGGAACTCGGTGGCGCTGAACGACCGCCATGCGCCGGCGTCATCCTTGTATTCGATCAGGGAATCGTTCGGCGTGCGCTCGACTCGTTCCTCGAGGATCGAGAACAGGTTCCTATCGTCATCGATCGGCGTTTCGAGCGGACGGGTGTATTCCTTCAGCATGATGTCTCCCTCATGAGTCGTTCCATCCCGATCTTAACGTCGCGGTCCAACAAATCGCGGCATCGACGCCGACATCACGCGCACGGCGGATTGGCGTGCGCTCCGCACGGGAATGTCGCAAGACGTTCCCCGTGGCGATCTTTCTGGCGATATTCCTAACGATTCTCTTCTGGATGTTTCCATGCGGTTCCGTACGGTTCCGGGCGCGCACCGCCCGTTCCGGCCCGCACCCGCCTTGCCATCCGCCCTGTCTCCCGCCTTACTATCCGCCATCGTCGGCGACCGGTTTGAGCGCGATCCGGCGCCGCGACGCCAGTTCGGCCGGATCCGCGTACTCCCGTTCGCCGCGTTTGACGCCCCAGTGCACGCACGATCCGTCGCAATGGTCGGAGTGGCCCGCGACGCGGGCGATCGGGGCGCCCCTGCGCACCCGCGAACCGACCGCCAGCGTACTTGCCGCCGGTTCGAGCGTCGAAGTGACGCGGCCATGACGGACGCTGACCACCGACTTGCCGCCGACCGTTCCCGCGAAGACGACCATGCCGTCAGCCGGCGCCAGCAGCTCGCCTCCGTCCCGGATCGCGAGGTCGACGCCCCGGTGTCCCGGCAGCCACGGCTGTTCGGGTCCGTCGAAGGGACGGGACACCCGCGGCGCGGCCACGGGCCAGGTCATGGCGGCGCCGCAGCCACGGCCGCCCGTACCGCGAACCGCACCCGGCGGCACGGACTCCGACGATATCGTCCCCACCGGCACCACGTCCACCGACACCGTCTCCACGGACATTCCCTCCGCCGATACCACGTCCGGCGTCACCGGCGGAGCATATCCGCTACGCTCCGTCCCGGCGCATGCGGCCCGGGCGGGCGTATTCCTCACGGAAGGCGCTGCCGCGCGCGCCTCGGCCCGGGTGCGCGGCATCCCGCCGCTCCGGGAGAGCCCGCCCGAGCCGATGATCAGCAGGATCATCATCACGCCCATCAGGATGACGGCGAGATACATCCGTATGCGCCGCCAATGCTCCCTGCGTCGGCGTTCCCAATCGTCCTGCATGTCCTGGTAGCGCAGCCGCCGCCGGTATTCTTCCTGATCCATCGCGTGTCTCCCGCCCGGTGTCGTTCCTGTACGGACTTCCCACCCGCGCGCCCGGTCTCCATGACACCGCTGTGCCACGCCGAAAACGCAGTGGGACCACCACCATGCGGAGAAACGCCGGTCGTTGTCCAGCCGGATCGGCCCTTGTGGTCGAAGGCCCCGTACTTATCCACACCCGGCGTGTCGCTCCACATGCATTGTGGACAAGAGAACGTGATGAACCGAAGTGATGAGCGGAACGCTAGAACAGGGGGTCCATGCCGTCGGCGGCCGGTTTGACGCCGCGGCCCTTGTACCGGGCCTCGACCGCCCAGGAGCCGTTCCGGTTGACCGGGCGCGCGTCGAACTGCATGCTTTCGAAGCCGCGGCGCTTGCCCTGCCTGATCTTCCACGCCGCCTTCCACGCGGAATCGCGGTTGGCCGCGTCGGCGATCGACTGCCATCCACGATGGGCCATAAGCCATGCCGCCAATGCGGGGCCATTCTTTTTCACCGTGCCGATCGGGCGTTGGTCCTCAACGGTCGCATCGAGATGCTGGCGACGGCAGCGCTGCAGGAATGCCGACGCCTCGCGCGCGTCGTCGAATACGACCCTGACCACCGTTCTTTCCGCCATGCGCCGATTGTACCTCATACTCCCCCGTTCCCCCATCGTGCCATCCCCTTTCCCCGATAACGCACGGGGATGACCGCAGGGCGGTCGGCATCGAATACGTTCCGCAGGCAACCAGTGTCCCATACCATGGATTTGTTAACGAATTCCGATTCCTCTCCTGAAGGGAACCGGGCATAGCAAACGGATTAGCCGACGCAGGATGATATCAGCGCGTGAGGCCAGTGCCGTCCGTCATTCCCTGCGACCCTGGCATTCCGGGAATCATGCCGGCAGAAGACGGCGTATCGTAGAATGCACTCACCTGTTCGGCGGCCCAGGTGCGCCATCTCGGGGATCCGACCGTGGCGGACATGAGATCCGACGGCAAGAACCGACGCATCTCAGCGACAAAGTCGGTCGACTCAATCACGCCGGCAATCCCGGCCAGCCGGTCGGAGCGGTTCATCCAACGGGTTTCCTCACCGTAATCGGATGCCTTCGCCGCCACCATTCCCATTGCGCGTGCCGGATCGACATCGGCTCGTGCCGACAGCCAGCACATATCCCACAGGTCGCGTCGTCGCAGGTGTGACGAACAGGCATAGGAGAGCAGCTTGTCGGCGAGGATCTCGGTGGGGCTTTCCACGTTGAGGATGATCTGGCCGGACAATGCGGGGAACATCGGATAGTTGACCAAGGCCGGACGCGGTTGTGGCTCGTAGGAGGGGATCGACGCCACTTCCAGCTTGATCACCTGGCTCGGCAGATCCTTGCGCTGTCCGGCGGTGCGAATCATGATACGCCACTTGCGTATCAAACCGTCGGCATCAGGCCGCGGCTCCCTGACCCGCACCATCACATCGTCGCCCATACCGGAAAGGGAATCGGAAAGGCAGGATCCAAGCCCCTTGAGGGCATCCAGATCGAATGCCGTACCACCCGCGAAGTCAAGGTCCTCGCTGTATCTCGGCGACCCGTGGCACATGCGCAGACTTGTGCCGCCTTGGAACACCAGCGAGGAGAAGAACCCCTCCCTCGACATGGCGGACAGGATGCGGTAGTGCAGCAGCTCCTTCTCGACCACGGGCAGCAGGCTTACCATGCCCTCGCCCCCAACCGCAACGATCTGAGCCGCCATGGCCTTGTAGTCGTAGGTGCCGTCAGTTCCAGTCATCGTCGTCCTCCAGTTCATCCATGTCCATCAGATCGAGATTGCGCCCGGTGGCTTTCAGATCACGATATGCCCATTGTTTCGACGCGAGGGGTGTCAATCCACCGTCGCGGGCGATCAGGTTCGGCAGGATACGGCTCCATTGAAGCTTGCAATGCGTGAACTCGATTACCCCATACGGGGTTCGGGTCTCGCCCTCGCGGCCCGTAGTCATGAATGTGACCCTATCCACCGGAATCTGGCTGATCATGTTCCAGCGCGACAACGCGCTCTCCAGACTCTCCCATACCAGCTCGCCGGGGCGCAGCCGCCGCGCCACCTGATGAAGAGTCCCCTCGCCGATATGCGAGGAATACGCGAATACGTACACGCCACGGGCGGCACGCGTCAGAATTTTCGCTGAGACCAAGCTTGACAGGGTCCGATCCAGCTTCTGACCCTGCTCTCCCAGTACGACGGCCAGCTCGTTCTTGCAATACACATAACACGAGTAGCCAGAGTCCATCTTGCGCAGCCGGTTCATGGCTCCACTTCTTTTCATAGAAACTAGTATACGCGAATATGCTTAAAAAAGCATATTCGCGTATACCTATTACATATCATATTCGCGTATACCTATTACATATACAAGAAATCTGATCTCAAATCAGCGAGGTTCTGACCGGCGGACACATCACCCAACCATGCGGTCCCGCTCATAACAGCGAGGAACGCGAATCCTGATCAGTTACTTATGGGCCTGAATGCAAAAAGCCCCGGGCGAACCCGGGGCTTCCGACAAGCTCCTGCGGCTGGGCTTGAACCAGCGACCGTCCGATTAACAGTCGGATGCTCTGCCAACTGAGCTACGCAGGAATATTCAATTGTCATCCCGACCGGTGTTACCCGTTCAGGTGAGCTCCTGCGGCTGGGCTTGAACCAGCGACCGTCCGATTAACAGTCGGATGCTCTGCCAACTGAGCTACGCAGGAATATTCAATTGTCATCCCGACCGGTGTTACCCGTTCAGGTGAGCTCCTGCGGCTGGGCTTGAACCAGCGACCGTCCGATTAACAGTCGGATGCTCTGCCAACTGAGCTACGCAGGAATAGGTGTTGTACTTGAGATTTCTCTCGCGCACAAGTCATATATATTACAGGCGGCTCGTCAAAATGCAAATCGCGCGAGACCATGGCGTGTCGCCTTATGTTTGCTGGGATTGCCGCCTTCTCGCACGGGAACTGTCACATCGAAACTTTGGTCAGCGGCATGGCGGAGTCGATCGGGAAGTCGGGGGCGCTGGGGGCCACGCCGGCTTCGACCAGGTTCACGCCGAGCATGGCGACCATGGCGCCGTTGTCGGTGCACAGCTTGAGCTGCGGGATACGAACCTCGACGCCGCACCGCTCACCGTATTCGAGCAGCTTGGCGCGCAGTTGCGAGTTGGCGGAGAAGCCGCCGCCGACGATCAGCGTCTTCGACCCGTACTGCTCGCAGCCGCGCATCGCCTTGCGGGCCAGCACCGTGGCCACCGAATCGGCCAGCGAGGCGCACACGTCGTCCACCGGAATCTCATGGCCGGCCGCCTGCTCGCTTTCCACCCAGCGGGCGACGGCGGTCTTGACGCCGGAGAAGCTGAAATCGTACGGGTGCGCGGCACCGGCCTTGCCCTGGGTCAGGCCCATCGGCACCTTGATGGCATGCGGATCGCCGTTCTGGCCGTGGCGATCGATGTGCGGGCCGCCCGGGTAGGGGAAGCCGAGCAGACGGGCGACCTTGTCGAAGCACTCCCCCGCCGCGTCGTCCAATGTGGTGCCGACCACATCGATCCTGCGTGGCATATCCTCCACATGCAGCAGCGAGGTATGGCCGCCGGAGACGATCAGGGCCAGCGTGTCTTTGGGGAACGCGCCGAACTGCAGCTGAGTGACGGCGATGTGCCCGATCACGTGGTTGATGCCGTAGATCGGCTTGTTCGCCGCCCAGGCCAGCGCCTTGGCGCCGGAGACTCCCACGGCCAGGCAGCCGGTGAGCCCGGGGCCGGCGGACACGGCGATGGCGTCCACGTCCGCCAACGTCATGTCGGCGTCGGCGAGCGCCTTGGACACGCACGGCACGAAGGCTTCGGCGTGCGCGCGGGAGGCGATTTCGGGGATCACGCCGCCGTATCGCGCGTGTTCCTCCATGGAGGAGGCCACGACGTTGGAAAGCAGTTCGCGGCCGCGTACGATGGCCGCCGCGGTTTCGTCGCAAGTGGATTCAATGCCCAGTACAACCGGTTCGCTCATCGCGTCGCTCCATTCGTGGTCGTGTTCTCGTTCGATTCCTTCGCATCGTGCGGCGCATCCGCCGCGCCCGCACCGCCGGCATCCGATGCCGTCTGCGCCAACGCCGTATGGGACGGCGCGAAGCCCACGATCCGGGGGTTCAGATCCAGACTCATGGTGTAGGCGTCGATGCCTTCGGGCTGGTAGTACCGTTTGCGCAGACCCATGCGTTCGAAGCCGAAGCGTTGGTACAGGGCCATCGCAGGGTCGTTGTCCACGCGCACTTCGAGCAGCATGCGCGCGGCTCCCTGGCGCTTCGCCTCGTCCACCAGCGCCGCGAGCAATGCGGCGGCGATGCCCCGCCGCTGGTATGCCTTGCCCACGCCGATGGTCATGAGTTCGGCGTCCTCACCGTCGTACCAGAAGCCGGCGTAACCGCGAATTACCGGTTCATCGGAAGCAGCCGGAGCGCCGGAGAGCTCTCCGGCTACGTCGCCCGCATCCCCGGCATTCGCGGCCGGCGGTTCAATATCCAGCAGATACGTGCGGGCGGGCGCGTCCAACTCGTCGCGCACCATGCGCTCATTCCACGCACCGCGGCCGAACAGTTCGGCCTCCAGGCGCGTGATGGATCGGACCGCCAGGCCGCGGTCCACGGCATCAATATCGACGATCATCGGGAGAACCAGCCTCACGCCTTGTCGGCGCCGGTATGGCCGAGCACGTGCTTCAGCGGATTCGGCACTTCGGCGTCCGGGCGGCGCAGGTACAACGGCTCGACCGGCACCGTCCGGTCGCCGCGCAGTTCGCGGCTCAATGCGGTGGCCGCGAAGGCGGCGAGGCCCGCCTTCCCGGCATCCAGCACGGAGCCGTCCACCACGGAGCCCAGAGCACGCAGTCCCTGCCAGACGGACGCATATTTGGCCGCGCCATGGCCGGCCACGTCCACGATGTAGTCGACGCCGTCGCGCTCGCCATGTTCCGCGAGCGCCGCGTTCACCCGTTCGACGATATGCTCCGGATAGTCGATGTCCATGCCGATCCAGCGGCGTTCCGCGGCGTCCTCGTCCGGCAGGCTGATGCTGCCGTGGTTGAGCGAAAAGTACAGCTGCTTGCGGCGCGCATCGTTGACGCACAGCGTGACATGGCGGCCGACCTCGCGTTCTTCGGTTTCGTCGGGCACCGCAGTGCTCTTGGTCATCGTGGTCGTACGGGTCTTGGCATCGGCACCGGCTGGCCGGGTCGCCGGACGCGGCACATGCTCCAGAAAACCAATGCCGTCGAACAGCCGATGGCCTTCCATGACATTGCTCATCATCTCGCCCTGCGGGTCGAGTACGTTTTGCCCGATGAGCTTGGCGCCGGTGGCGAAAGCCAGCGCCTTGGCGGCCACGATGCCGGCGCGCAGGCCGGTGAACGGCGCCGGCCCGATGCCGACGACGATCTCGTCGAGGTCGGCTGGGGCCAGCCCCGCCTCCTCGACCGCGCGCGCGATATTGACCTGCAGCTTCTCCACATGGGTGCGAGAATCGGTTTCCACGATGGGCTCGCGCCCCACGATGCCGACCGTCGAGCCGAATGAGGTGTCGATCACCAGCGTGCAACCCATGAATCCTCCCTTACCGTATGCCGTCCGCAAAGCCTGTAGCGAGTCTACAACACTCCATGCCTTCACTTCGTAGGCTTTTTTTGCATGTCTTAGGCACCTGCCGCGCGATGCCCGTGCCGGCGCGGGCGGCAATGAAGGGATTCGTGGAACCGGTATTCACCGGCACAGGCCTGCGACATGCAGAATGCGCCTACGCACAATGCGCGGGAATGCGCGCCCGGCCGTTCGCGCACGCTACCGCAGATCCGTCTGCGGGTCGAACCGTTTCCAACGATCGCCGACCGGCACGAGCGTGACGGTTCTGGCGCCGTCGCTGGTCAGTTCGGTATCCGCGCCACCGGGGACGACTTTCGGGTCGGTTGCTCCGGCCGCGTCACGGGACCGGTCGATGTGGATTTCAAGGCGTTCCGGCGCGAGCGCCGCGATCATCTGTTCGCCCCACTCCATCAGAACCACCGTGTTCTCGCCGGGATCCTCAAGTTCCTCGTCCAAGCCGAGCGATTCGAGCTCGTCGAGCAGGCGCCCGATCGCATCCTGCCCGGGCGCGTAGGCGTTGCCGCCGAGACGGTAGGCGTCGACGTGCACGAGATGGGCCGGCGAACCGTCGGAGAACCTCCCGTCCAGTTCGCGGGCGATGGTGAAGGTCGGCGAGACGATCGGTTCCCCGATGCCCAGCCCACGGCCGAATCCCTGCGCGAAGGTGGTCTTCCCGGCGCCGAGCGGCCCGGACAGCAGCAGCACGTCGCCGCCCTGCACGGCGTGCGCGATACGCTCGCCGAGCGCGCGCATGTCCTCGTCGGTCGGCACGGTGATGGTGCGTTCGTTCATGTCTTGCTCCTTGGTATGGCGCATGCGGCGCCGGCTACTTGCCCTTGTGGCTGATCGCCTCGATGCAGCGCTCGAGCGCGTACACCGGGTCTCCCCCGTTGGTTTTGCTCTGTTCGTCGGCCCAGGCGAGCATCCGGATGCAGTTGCCCAATCCGGCGGAGGTCCATCCGGACAGTTGCCGCATCGAGTTCTTCAGCACCCACGGGTTCATCTTCGCCTCGGCCTGCGAGATCGTGCCAGAGCGCACCGCTGAGGCCTTGGCGAGGCCGCGCAGCTTCATCGCCAGGGCGCCGATCAGGGCGATCGGGTCGGTGCCCTGCTCCACGGCGGCGCGCATCTGCACGATCGCCTCGGCGGTACGCCCCGCCACCGCCGTATCGGCGACCGCGAAGCCGGTGACCTGCGGGTTGGCGGTCAGGTACTGGTTGATGCGCTCGATCCCGATCGGATCGTCGTCGAAGTCGAAGCACAGCTGGTCGCACATGGCCGCCAGCTCGCCGGTTTTGTCGCCGAGCACGGCGACGAGCTGCTGGGCCGCGGCCGGGTCGACGCGGCGCTTGTGCCGTTCGAAACGCTGCATGACGAAATTGAGCTTCGCGTCGGCCTTTTTGAGATCGGGGACGGTCTCCTTGCGGGCGCCGGCCCTGTCGAGCTGGTCGACGAGCCGCTTGCCCTTGACGCCGCCCTCGTGCCGGCAGATCACGATGCTGGAGCCGGACGGGTCGGACCGGGCCTGCTTGCAGTAGGCGACCATGGCCTCGCCGAGCTTGTCGTCGGCGCTTTGCAGATTGGACACCATGACGATGGCGGTGTCGCTGAGCAGCGACGGGCTGACCGCCTCGTCGAAATCGTACTGGTCGGCCGAGGCGGCGTCGAGCTCGATGACCTCCGCATCGGGGCGGACCGTCTGCGCCTGATGCTTCAGGTCTCGAGCCGTCTGGTCGTTGAGATACGGGTCGCCGCCGAACACGATGCGTACCGGCGCGCCCGCCCCTGTCTTGTTCGCCATGCTCCCCAATCTCGCCGCATCGCTGGACAAGCCTTGACGGATTGGCCGCGAAATGCACACATCCGGCGACACGCCCTATAAAAATCTCGAACTCACATTCGGCGAGTATCAGCAAAAGTGGCATATCTGCGCTCAATATGCGCATAATGCGCTGGAATCCTACTTGGCGCGCGGCACTTTTGGGAAATCCTTGGCTCTGTTGAAGCAGAGCCGACATGTTTCCACCGGCGGGAGCGAAATATGTCAGCCTAGTCCAAACAGGGCCAAGTCCTTCACATCAAAGAAACTGCATCCGTCCGTAAGGATAATTTCCCATCATGATCAACAATGAAATGGTTACGAGCCAAGTATCGGTATGCCGCTTCAAAAGCCCGGTGTATCTTCTCGCCGAATTGTCGAAAACCGTAAACGAGCAAGGTCTCATCGAAAAGCCAATTCTTATCCTTTTCTGGATGAGCATGAATGATCCGCCGCATGACAAAGGCAAGTTCTCTCACACTGATAAAACCAATTTCCCTATGACGAATGATCCGGAAGGGAAAATCCTTTTCATTTACCGGATAATAAAAACCATCGTCTTTCTTAACGATCTGTTCGGAGCATCCTGCCAGGCAGTCATGCAGCAAATCATCAAAACTGCTCTCAGGCACACCCATATCCCCTAGAATCGGACCAATCTGTCGATTAAGCATGGAGTAACATACTGGGTATTCTGAATACACCAACTTAATGATGGCTTCCATCAGCCATTCTTCGATATCGGCATAATCCACCCGCAATGGCAGACTACGCTCAGGAACCGGCTCTGCATAGCGCAAATGATAACGCTCGCCATATGCGGTGAGCACTCTCTTACCCGTCTCACCGCCATCGTTCTCGGAATCACCCTTGCTTGTCGCTTCATCTGGAGTATTCGGCTCAATTTCCTCGCTGGCGGCTGAAGCCTGAACCGCTGAGAGTGTTTCTGCGGTATCTGCTACGACGCTCGGCGGCTGCAACGGCATATCCGACTGCAAAAGCTTGTCTAACTGCTCCACTAATTCTTGCCATATAGTAGATGATTCCGCACCCATATCCAGTGAATGCGAGGAGGGAACGATTCGTTCGTCTTTAGCAATTACAAAACCCGATTGAATTAATAGGCGGAACGCCTGATCGACCAATGCGCATTTGCTTAATTCATTTGATTCCCACCCATAAATACGATCCAATTGATACTCAATAGCGCTTCTTCTTTTCCCCTTGGGAAGCAACGCTAATCGCCGTATGACAAAAGCCACTTCCGACGTGCTAATATCTGCAACACTTCGTCCCTGCATGATGCGAAAAACAGTATCCACCGGTTCCGGATAGTAAAAGCCATCGGTGCTTCGCCGAATGCAATGTCTTCTTATCAGAAACTCCAATGAGCCGCTAATACTATGACTCGCGTACGTTGAAGAGAAACCGTTCTTTTCGATCACAGGGACAGCCTGTTTACGAAGAAGCTCGTCCGAAAGAGGATATTCATTCGTCACCAACATAAGCAACGTCGCTTGGATCCATTTACTATCATTTTCATATGGACCTTGAGGAATAATATCTTCCCCCGTCAGAAGGGTTCCATATTCGATGGACAAGTAATCCATGCCATCGTCGGAAGCATCGGACTCATCTGACTCAGAAATTCCATTACGCATGACTTGTCCGACATTCATAGATGTCTCTGTATCGTTACGTAAGAAGTCAGTCTGAGTTGATTCGTCCTCGTGCCCACTATGCAAACCATGCATCCCGGTCAGGCTCTTTTCGTTTGACAAAGCAATCGAAACAGAACCTGCTTGCCTCGTCACAGTTTTTCCGGCGTCATGATCCTCATGCCGGCCCGGGCGCTGCAGAATATCATTCTGAGCAGTCTCATGTGGGGCAGTTCCGGCAGATTGAGTTGCCAAACCGGTCTTATCGCGCAGACTCGACAGCATATCCAGAGATTCATACACCGGTTTCATGGCTTTTTCAGCATCAAGGTAATACGCTGGTGCACTCAGCCGTATAAAGTTCCAACCAAGTCGCTCTAGTACGCGCTGTTTGCTGATGTCCTTGGCAAATTCCTCCGCAGTCCGGCTTTCGTCTCCATCACACTCGATAGCAAGACTTAGTCCCTTTGCCACAGTCACCACACAATCGATGACATATCGACCAACATGATAATGCATGTGCAACATCGACCCGAATCCATGTTCCGTAAGATTTCTCAGCATATCCTTTTCGAAATCCGTACGTGTGACGTGGTCAAGATCCGTTTCCGCTTCTTGCGCGGAGTAATCTCGGACGTATTCAATAAGTCCCCTGCGCAGGTCGCTGCTGTTCAGATCAGCGGGATTCATGGAATAGAATGCCCATAATTGATCCTGGGCTCGGGACGCAGCAACATTCATCCATTGCGCGTCCCTGGTACCGGTCGCCGAATATGCACGCCCGCCCGCGGATTCAGCAACGAACGAAAGAAAGATCACGTTGCGTTCGTCACCTTGGAATGCAGGAGGATTGCCCACACGCAAACGACGTTTTGCATATTCCTCAGCACCAATCGCTTCAATGATTTTGTCACTGACTATTTTTTGATGCGGTTCACTACTCATCAGCGTCACGACACCGAACGTCATGCCATCGTATCTGGGGTCATTACAACAGGATTTGATCTGATCGGCTATAGCTTGAGCCTCAGTGTAATTGACGATGTCCTTGCCAGTCCGAGATACTTCCGCATTCCTCACATATCGAGCTTGCAATGGAGAGCCGATTTCCGGATGACTACGTTCCCGTAACGGAAATATTTGTCTGTCATAAAACCGATTGGAATAGTCAATGATCTCCGGCACGCATCGGAAATGCTCACGCAGCATAATCTGTGATTGGAATACGCGATTCGACATGGAATACAACGACTCATCGAACGTGAACAAGGATTTTCCATGAATATCCGGTATATACCTATTCTGCAACGCTATGATCTTGTCCACGCTTTTGAAAGCGTTGGATGGTGATGTCTGCTTGTCATCACCAACGATCACCGCCTTACGGGCCAGCGCAAGCACACCAACCGACAGCAGATCGCATTGCGATGATTCATCGACAATGATCACATCGAACAACTGCGAGATGGATGGGTCAAAATTATCCATCACCTTATGCAGCGGCATAATCCACACCGGCATGGCGTTCATAGCTCTAGGGAGCTCGTGGCGCGCCGTTGTCAAGTAATTCTCCGCGTTCTTGCCGGTACCTTTGCCATAGCGTTTCATCGCATCCAGCCAGATGTTCAGCGCCGTACGATCGTCAGGGTCCTGCGTCTCTTTGAGATGCAGCCTGGCTGACAGTCCGACCGCTTGCAATGTTGCGTCGTGCCGCTGCCTTGCAATCACCCGCGATTCCTCAAGGAGTGTCGTGACATCGGATACCGTCGCAATCTTACTCAGCCACGTCCTGGCCTGCGCGATATTCCAAGCAAGTTCGCGTGTTTGCGCATCACCGCAGAAACGGTTATCGCCCTGAGACCGACGAACGGTTTCGGCCCACTGCGGCACGATAGTGGCAAGGCGATCATGCAATTCATTCATGCGGCCGGCCTTTTCCCTGACCTCCATAAGCCGCTTTGATTCATGAACTGCGCTTTGCCAAGCCCCATAATCACGGCTCTTCAAAGAGTCAGACAGTCGTCCCCACAGATCTGAGTCCGTTGCCCCCGTATGCCGCTCCAACGCCGTTCTCATCTCATCAAGCTGCTTCTGCAACTTGCGCTCCTCGTACCGGGCGGATGCCCCTTCCATCACCGCGACGGCACGACCGAACTCATCGACGTTGACAGCTGAATCCATAAACGGGAAATACCGGCGCAAGCAGCGAACCGCAACCGGATATCGCTCTTCCCACCATGTATTTACCGCAGATACACGCTGGATCATGTCGGCAACCGCCGACAATGAAGCGTGCTCTACATCAATATGGGGAATTGGCAAGCTATCGAATGTTTGCCGTATCAATGTAGGCAGAGACGACAGCAATCGCTGCTGCTCTATATACGCATCAACCAGCTGCAATTCCTCAACATCTTGCGGAGTATATCCATCCACTGTCACAGATTCGCCAAATGATCGCAACCCTTTATCGAATACACGAGGCAGGCCCTTGCCTTGTTGTACTCGCTGCATCCATCGGTCGAGCAATTCGCCCTGCTCCTTTGGATTACCGCTTGGTACCGAAATCACATGTCCTAATAATTTACCGGAAAAGTCGATACACTGATCGAGCCGTCGTTGCAACACGTCAATACCTTGATAAAGCCATTTACGCTGTTGCGCATTAGCATGCAGCTGCCGTCCAAGTTCCCGTTCCCATTCCCCGTCGATGGAGGACAGCTCATCGAGCAAAGCACGCATCTCGTTCAACGATGAATGCACTTGCTCAGCAGACATCTCATCCACGATATGCATATCCAATCCGCTACGTTCCAGATCACTTACACTTTCGTGGACCTTATCAAGCCGTTCATATAATGAGGAAAGCTCCGCGGAGGACGGTAATGCGTCAGCATCAGGTAGAACAAGAGAACTCGCAGCTATGTCTTTCAGAGACAACTCACGCGCGAGCGAAACATACTCAGTGAGCTCCTCATCGGTCAAGGGGCATGCAGCCGCTGTCGGTACGGAATCGGGGATGATATCGAACGCCGCATTATCGGTCACCCATTGAGCCGTCCGCGCAGCACTTTTGAGACCATCCAACGTCTCAAATTCATCCATCTGATGTTCAAGTCTGGACACCAGTTCACGATTGATGGAGTTTATTCTCTCATCGGCTTGGTCTATGACTTCGCATAACTTCGTCACGTTTGCCTTTGCTCTAGAGACGTCCACGTCAGTCAGTGAGTCCTGCATTCGTTGAATGGAAAGGCGTAACGTCTCAGTATCAGCCACGGATTCACCTATTGAAGCGACCGCGAAATCTCTGATTTCTTCTGGTATTTTGTTCTGTAGTACAGCGAGTGCCTGCGCCTTCTCCGCCGTGACAAGCACACGTTTGCCGTGCGCCAGCAAATGAGAGATTAAATTGACGATCGTATGTGATTTGCCCGTGCCCGGAGGCCCCTGTACGGTGACGCCCGAATTGTGTGAAAGCTGTTCGATAATGCGCTTCTGATCCTCATTGGCCGGCAACGGCATGAGCAGACGATCAGATATCCCATCATCGATCGGACCGCCTGTCGCGCTTTTTACCACGCTGACGTTGCTGAACATCGCGTCGAACGCCTCGGGAAGATAATCAAATTCCTGAAGTTTCTTCGCCAATCCACGGTAGAAAGCGCTCGTATTGTCAGTACGTTTACGCAGCAATAGGCACCAGCCCTGCTGCAATACCGGGTCCTCCCCCGGCTTAAGGTCCAAAGTGTTGTTGATACGCGATGATGCGCCTAATTGCTTGGCGATATGCTGAAACATCTCATCCGCATCATGTAAGTTCCACACATTGACCGGATCCTCATTGAACGCATCCTGATATCGAGCAAGAAGATCGTAACCGGGCAGATCCGTTCCCTCGAAAGGAGCAACGGACAAGCGAGAGGGCGCAAACGCTTCAATGAGAATCGTTCCCGTATCCTCTTTGAAGATCATGTGCGCGCTGGTCAGGATCAGGGGGTAATCGGCTGCGCGGCGACCAGACCAAGTAAGTATGCAATGTCCAAAAAGTAGTTCAAAGTAATCAGAGTCCTTATCAAGACGAAGGTAAAGATCGAACAGCTTCTGGTACAGGTCAAAAGCTTGCTCGTATGGACGCGTTTTGGATACCCAGACATTCCATGTCGTCTCCAACCATGCGTTAAACATCTCTTCAATATGCTTGGCTTCTGCGCGTGCGCGCAATGCATCGGGAGTGACATGTTCCGATCCAATCAGGCTCGCTTTTTTCAACGCATCGTACTGCGCATTGAGTTTTGGTCGCTGCGTAGTTTTTCGGACCGCAGCCCGATTGAGGTAGGTCTCAAGCTCAGTAGGTATATGAACCGGCCTGGGCTTATCCGGCTGCTTGACGGTCAACCAAGCCCGTCCCGATGAAGCAGGGCCTACCGCAATCAGGTTTGGCAATACCGGAATCTGCGACGATAGGATGCAGAATGGGCTATCTTCGACCCGCTGCGGCGTGCGCGCAGCGAAAGTTTGCGATACTGCGGCCAAGTAGTCGAGGAAGCGCGCACCCTGATCCTTGAGGATCGCACGTGCCTGCTGCTGATCAAATTCCTGCATGGTAGTTCACCTTGTTGCCATTATTGTTCTTCGAAAAAGAGGCCATCAAACTTTAGGCGTACAGCATTGTCTCTGATAATGCGGATAGTGTTCTCATCCAAACCGCCGACGTCATCGGCCCAAATCCCCTCACATGAATGGAGATACTTACACCGTAGAGCGTCAGCCGATCAAGGGTATCTTCATTAATACGTTCAAGATCACGGCTAAGAGAATCAACTTTCCCGACGTGGTGTATTCGTCATGATATTCCTTCGTTCGCGACAATGGTTCTGCCTTGTATTATCCAGCAAATCGCCTATTCGGTAAAGCACCCACGCCGAGGCATGTCTCATCCCTGATTATTTCTCAATTCATCACCCCCGACGAATTCTTCGTCAGCAAACGCCGTAAAGGCAAACGGCGCATATCCTCAATCCCGGCGCCCAGCCGGAACCTCCGCAGTGGCCGGCGAAAACCGGTACCATGCAGTGAGCCGAAAGCCGGCGAACCAGCAACGGACCATCAGCCCGTCTCCTTCCCGAACAGTTCCTTGGTCTGGGAGCACCACAGGGCGATGCGGTCACGCATCCGGGGGCGGAAGGCCCGCCCGGGCAGACCGCGATCCGGTCCGCGCCGGGCGCGGATGACCTGTGCCGTAAGAATCGGCACAAGGGCAAGCGCGGCTTCGGCGGCGAGCATGAGCAGCGCGCCGGGCACGCCGCCGGCCCAGGGCACGGTGGCGGCCCGCCCCGAGGACAGCCACGCCGCGATGCGCTCCATCACCTGCGTGCCGCATCCGGCGATCCACGCGCACGCGAAGCCGAGGTCCGGGCTGAGCCACGAGACGGCGAGCGCCGCCAGCCCGGCCATCGTCGCGCATCCGACGAACGGGCCGACCAGCAGGTTGGCCGGTATGGAGGCGAGCGGCAGTTCGGGTTCCATAAGCACCTGGATGGGCAGGGTGAGCGCCTGCGCGCCGACCGTCATCGCCAGCGGTTCGGCGACCATGCGGGGCAGCCGTTCGCCCAGCCACGCGCCCAGCGGTCGGGTGAACAGGATGATGCCGAGCACGGCCGCGCTGGACAGCGCGAATCCGAAGCTGCACGCCATCGGCGGGTCGAGGGCGAGCACGCCGGCCACGGTCCAGCCCAATGCGCTCATCGACTGGCCACGCCGCCCGATCGCGTGCGCCGCCGCGCCGAACATACCCATGACCAGCGCGCGCAGGACGGAGTCGGACGGGTACATGCCGGCCGCCAGCATCAGGTATGCGGCGGCCATCGCCGCGGCGACCGCCTGCCGTGGCAGGAGCATCCGCGCGCAGCCCCGCCGGATCAGGCCGGCGATGAGCGCGAAATGGCCTCCCGAAACGGCCATCAGGTGCATGATGCCGGATCGGCGGAACCGTTCCTTCACCGTCGCCGCATAATTGGCGTCGACGGGATGCGCGGCGGCTTCGCCCGGCTCGCCGGAGCCGGACGCATCAGAGTCGGGCGCGCCGGAGCGGGGATCGTCGGCGAGGACACTGCCGCCGGTGTTGACGTAATCCTGGCCGAGCACGCCCATGGTCAGCCCCGGCACCAGCACGCGCCCCTGATCGTCCAGACGCTCGGTGACGGCGAAGAACGCCCGCTGCATGGCCGCGATCGCCCGGCGGTGCGGCGGCGGGCGGTTGAGCGCGCGCAGGCCGTCCGGCCCGTCGACGACCAGCCAGAGCGGCATACGGCCGAATCGCGCCTGTTGCAGCGTGCCGCGCGCCCGCACCGTCGCGCCTTGGACCATCGGCGCGCAATCCGCACCGGAGGCGAACAGGCGGACCGCCGCGGATGACGGCCGGGCCGTCAATCCGTCCGCAACGGCAGTGAGGGTCGCATCCGCCTGGCAGCGGGCTCCCCGCATGGCCGATGCCGTGGCTGGCGTGCCGATCATGGCCGTCACGGTGACCGTCGCTGTGCCGGCGCGGCCCAACGCGCTCGCCGTGTCGTGCCATTGGACGAGGCAGCCCGCCAGCGCGGAGGCCGAGGCCACCAGGGCGCCGACCAGCATCATGGAAGCCGTGACATGCGGCTTCGCCAATACGGCGAACGACAGCAACGCCAGCAGCAGCGCCAGCAGCGGCACGATGGCCGTGACGGGGCCCAGCCAGCCGCCCTTGGCCGACATGAACGGCGGGAATCCCCGTTGCGTGGCCAGGCTCGCCGCCCACATCGCGGCCGCGACCGGCAGCATGCGCCAATCCCGGCCGCCTTGTTCCCGTCCGGGATCGAGAAACCGCCGACGCCCGCTCATCGGACCGTCACCTGCGCCCGGAGCTTGTCCAGCGTCTTCGGACCGATGCCGGTCACGTCCAGCAGCTGATCGACGCTGGCGAACCGTCCGATGCGCGCGCGGTACGCGAGGATGCTTTCGGCGGTGACCGGGCCTATGCCGTTGATGGTTTGCAGCTCCTGGCTCGTTGCCGTATTGAGGTCGATCAGCCCATCGTCGGCCGGAGGCGGATCGGGCTCGGCGGCGGCTGCGTTTCCGGCTTCGCCCCGCGGCGGACCGTCAGCCTCATGCGTGCCGGATTCCGCTCCGGCATCGGCGGCGTCCTCATTGCCGGCGACTCCGCTTCGGTCCCCTCTCGAGGCCACACGCTCCTGCGGACCCGCGCGGTCACCTCCGCCGGATTCCGCCGGACGACCTCCGCCCGTCCCGCCAAGAGGCCCGTCGAGCCGAACCGTGTCGTATGTGCCGGCCAGCGCCGCCTCGTACCGGATCGACTGCCGGATCAGCATGGTCAGGCTGGCGCACAGCGCGGCCACCAGCAGCAGGATGACGGCCAGCGCATTGACCGGCCTGAACGCCAGACGAGGCCGGGTGCGGGTGAGGCGATGCCGTTCGCCGGACTCGTCGGATCGCCGCACGCCGGCCAGTTGCGCCAGGGACCGTACCGGAACGTCCATGGTTCCGGCGCCCGCGCCGGCAAGGTCCTCATCGGCGACGCCAGCGCCCATGGCGGCCGGCGGTGGCGGCGGGCGCAGCGGCCCGCCGCCACCCGTCCGTCCCGTATCCAACGACCGCAATCGGTATCCGCCGCCATGCGTCGCCTCGTCGCGCGTGATAGTCATGCCCTCCACCATGGACGGGCACGGACACGATGTCCAGCCGGAACGGGTCCTGTGGTCGAAGGGGCGTGTCGTCCACAACGCGCTGTCCACAATCCGCGGCGCACGCGGCGCTCCCATTCCCGCGCATAACGCAAGGAGGCCTCCCCTATCGGGGAAGCCTCCTGCATATCAGCGCGCCGCACAACGGCGGTTCACGGGTTCACGGTACCGTTCGCGTTACTCCGCGGGGACGATCGAGACGATCTTCGGCGCCTTGACGATCACCTTGCGCGGGGTCTTGCCGCCGAGACGGTCGGCAACGGCCTCGAGCGCAAGCCGCTCGAGCTCGGCCGGGTCGATGTCGGGGCTGACCTCGAGCTTGGCGCGGATCTTGCCCTTGATCTGCACGACGGCGGTGACGGTGTCCTGGCCGACGTAGCGTTCGTCGGCGACCGGCCACGGCTCGTGGGCCAGCGATTCGGCGTGGCCGAGGCGCGCCCACAGCTCCTCGCAGATATGCGGGGCGATCGGCGAGAGCATGAGGATCAGCGGCTCCACGGCGGCGCGCGGCACGGACTCGAGGCTCGTCAGGTGGTTGTTGAGCACGATGAGCTTGGAGATCGCGGTGTTCGGGCGCATGCCCTCCATCTCCACGGTCACGTCGGCGATCGTGTTGTTGAGCAGCTTGAGCGTCTTGGCGTCGAGCGCGTCGTCGCTCACATGCGCCTCGCCCGTGGTCTCGTCGACCACGTTGCGCCACAGGCGCTGCAGGAAGCGCATGCCGCCGATCACGTTGCGCGTGTTCCACGGACGGGAGTCGGCCAGCGGGCCCATGCTCATCTCGTACAGGCGGAAGGTGTCGGCGCCGTAGTTCTCATACATGTCGTCGGGCGTGATGATGTTCTTCAGGCTCTTGCCCATCTTGCCGAACTCGCGGTTGACGTGCTCGCCGTTCCAGCTGAACGTCGGCTCGCCGTCGGCGCCGGCCGGGCCTTCGACCACTTCGGCGGCCGGCACGTACTGGCCGCGGTCGTCGGTGTAGGCGAACGCCTGGATCATGCCCTGGTTGAACAGCTTGTGGAACGGCTCGGCCGAGTCCACGTAGCCCAGGTCGAAGAGGACCTTGTGCCAGAAACGCGAGTACAGCAGGTGGAGCACCGCGTGCTCGACGCCGCCGATGTACAGGTCGACGCCGCCCTCGTCGCCCGAGTACTGGTTGTGGTTCGGGCCCATCCAGTAGTCGAACTCGTTCTTCTCGACCATGTTGGCCGTGTCGGTCGGGTCGATGTAGCGCATGTAGTACCAGCAGGAGCCGGCCCAGTTCGGCATGGTGTTCGTGTCGCGGTAGTAGGTCTTGACGCCGTCGCCCAGATCGAGCTCGACCTTGACCCAGTCCTCGTTGCGGCTCAGCGGCGCCTCCGGGTTGGACTCGGCGTCCATCGGGTCGAAGGTGCGCGGGCTGTAGTCCGGCACGTCGGGCAGGTTGATCGGCAGCGCCGAATCGGGCAGCAGGTGCGGGGTGCCGTCCTCGCCGTAGACGATGGGGAACGGCTCGCCCCAGTAGCGCTGGCGGGAGAACAGCCAGTCGCGCAGGCGGTAGCTCACCGTGCCCTTGCCGACGCCGGCCGCCTCGAGCCATGCGTTGACCTTGGCGATGGCGTCGTCGACGCGCAGGCCGTCGAGCGAGAGCGCGTCGCCCTTGGCGGCGGTGGCCTCGACGGCGGAGTTGATCACGATGCCGTCGTGCGAGACGAAGGGCGCGGCGCCCTCGTAGTTGGCCAGATCGTCGCCGGATTCGGGCAGCGGCTTGACGGTGTAGATGACCGGCAGGCCGTACTTGACCGCGAAGTCGTAGTCGCGCTGGTCGCCGCCCGGCACGGCCATGATCGCGCCGGTGCCGTAGTCCATGAGCACGTAGTCGGCGGTGAACAGCGGCAGCTTGGCGCCGGTGATCGGGTTGGTCGCGTACATGCCGGTGAACAGGCCGGTCTTCTCGCCGGCCTCCTCCACGCGGTCCTTCGCGGTCTTCGCCTCGGCGGCCAGACGATAGGCCTTCACGGCCTCGACCGGGCTCGCGTAGCCGCCCTTCCAGCTTTCGGGCACGCCGGCCGGCCACTCGGACGGCACGAAGTGCAGCAGGTCGTGCTCCGGAGAGACGACCGCGAAGGTGGTGCCGAACAGGGTGTCCGGGCGGGTGGTGTAGATCTCCATGTCCTTGTCGCCGTCGGCGGTGGCCACGGTAAAGTGCACGGACGCGCCATGGGATTCGCCGATCCAGTTGCGCTGCATGAGCTTGACCTTCTCGGACCAGTCGATGCCGTCGAGATCGGCGATCAGGCGGTGGCCGTACGCGGTGATGCGCATCGACCACTGGCGCAGCTCGCGCTGGAACACCGGGAAGTTGCCGCGCTCCGACTTGCCCTCGGCGGTGACCTCCTCGTTGGCGAGCACGGTGCCCAGGCCCGGGCACCAGTTGACCGGCGACTTGGAGATGTAGGCGAGGCGGAACTCGTTGAGCACGTCGGCCTGCTCGGCGGCGCTCAGATCGCCCCAGGCCTTGCCCTCGAAGCCCGGGATGGCGCGCTTGCCGGACGTGAACTCGTCGACGAGCTCGCCGATCGGGCGCGCGCAGCCCTTGGAGCCGCTCGGGTTCGTGGCTTCGGGATCGTACCAGGCGTCGTAGATGCGCGAGAAGATCCACTGCGTCCAGCGCACGTAGCCAGGGTCGATGGTGGCGAAGGTGCGCCGGTTGTCGAAGGACAGGCCCATGCGGTGCAGCTGGCGGGACATGTTGGCGATGTTGGCGAGCGTCGTGACGCGCGGGTGCTGGCCGGTCTGCACGGCGTACTGCTCGGCGGGCAGGCCGAAGGCGTCGTAGCCCATCGCGTGCAGCACGTTCTCGCCCTTCATGCGGTGGTAGCGCGAGACCACATCGGTGGCGAGGTAGCCGAGCGGGTGGCCTACGTGCAGGCCCTTGCCGGACGGGTAGGGGAACATGTCCATGGCGAAGTAGGAGGGGCGTCCCTCGGCGTTGCGGCCCTTGCCGTCCTTCAGGTCGCCGTTGACGTTGGCGGCCCAGAAGGTGCCCTCGTCATCCCACTTCTTCTGCCATTTGGTTTCGATGTCCTGCGCGAGCGTCGCGTTGTAGCGGAACGCCGGCTCGCCGGGAGCCTCTGCCGGTTCCGCGGCGGTGTTCTTCTCATTAGCCATACGGTGAATTATTGCCATGCAACTGGACACGCGCATCGCCGTTTGCACATTGTGGACGGAGCGCGGGCGGCGGGGCTAGCGCACATCCACGTCGCCGGCGTCCGGGGCGCTCCCCGCGCGGTAGCCGAGCGGGGCGAGATCGGCGTCGAGGGCGCGCCGCCACGATCCGTCGCGGATCATGTCGCGCAGCGCGGCGGCGATCTTGTCGGCCAGCGCGGTGCGGCCGCGGGCCACGGCGATGCCGTAGCCGAGATCGTCGCCGTCTTCGGCGACCACGCGGTAATGGCCCCGTCTGGTGTCGGACAGGCCCCGCAGCACCGCGTCGTCGCCGGCGATCGCATCGGCCGAGCCGACCATCAGCGCGGTCATGCATTGGGCGTAGCTGTCGTAGGCGACCGTCGGCGTGCGCGCGTCCCGTTCGGCCAGGTCCTTGGCCGCGGTGCCGTTGACCACGCATGTCGTCGCGCGTCCCGTGCCCGACGCGGTGTCCGACGGGTCGCCGGACGACCCGCCCGCTGCCGAGTCCGGCGCCGAGTCCGGGCCATCCGACGCTGGCTCGTCGTCGCGCGTCAGCGAGGCCGGCCGCACCGTCAGGTACGGCCCGGCGAAGGTCACGTCCTTGGCGTGCTCGGCGCTCATCGTGTAGCCGGCGACCACCATGTCGGCGTCGCCGCTGGCCAGCGCCTCGGCCCGGTCCCGCGGTTGCACCGGGGCGAAGATGATCTGCTTGCGCGCGTAGCCGAGCGCCTTGGCCACGTAGGTGGCCAAGGCGATGTCGAATCCCGCGTAGGTGCCGTCGTGCAGGTATCCCAGCCCGGGCAGGTCCGCCGCCACGGCGATGGTGATCGTCGGTCCCTGCGGCTGGCCGCCGACGGACGGCGCGGAATCGGCGGCGCCGGATGACGGGGTTCCGCACGCGCCGGGCAGCGTCGCCATCGCCAGCGCCGCGAGCATGGCGGCGCCGCGCCGCGCTGCCCGCGCCGTTCGCGCCCGCCGCGCCGCCACCGCCGCACCGCATTCCACGGACGCCACGCTCACTTGAACATGCGCGAACGGGTCAGGAACCAGGTGACCACGCCGGACAGCACGACCGAGATGACGACGACCGCGATGAAGCCCCACGGCTTGTCGCTCAGGGGCATGCCGAGCATGCCGCCCTGGAAGTTCATGCCGTACATCGAGAAGATCAGGGTCGGCACCGACAGCGTGATCGAGATGATGGTGAAGATGCGCATCACGTTGTTCAGGTTGTTGGACACGATCGAGGCGAAGGCGTCGGTCATGTTCGCGAGAACGCCGCTGTAGATGTTCGCCATCTCGATGGCCTGCTTGTTTTCGGTGATGACGTCGTCGAGCAGGTCCTCGTCGTCGGGATACTGCTTGATGCGGCTCAGCGTGGTGAGCTTTTCCATCACGATCTCGTTCGATTTGAGCGAGGTGGTGAAGTAGACCAAGGTCTTGCTCAGTTCGAGCAGCATCACGATCTCGCGGTTCTGCATCGAGTGGCGCAGCTTCAATTCGAGCTTGTCGCTTTCTCGGTCGATGATGCGCAGGTAGCGCAGGTACATGGTCGCGTTGCGGTACAGGATCTGCAGGATGAAGCGCGAGCGCATGAAGGTGTTGAACCCGCGGATCGTGCCTTCCATGAACGGGTGGAGCACCGGGGTGTCCTGCATGCACACGGTGATGATCATCGTCTCGGTGACGATGATCGACAACGGGATCGTCTCGTACCAGTCGCGTCCGCCGCGCTCCTCGACGGTCGGGATGTCGACGATGACCATCGTGTAGTCGTCCTCGACGTCGACGCGCGATCGTTCCTCGTCATCCAGCGGGGCGCGCAGGTCGGCCAGATCGATGCCGGTCTCCTGGGCCACGGTGGCCAGCTCCACGTCGGTCGGTTCGCTCAGCGATATCCACGACCCGTTCTCGGGTTTCTGGATCTGCTCCACTTGTCCGTTGATGGTGCTGAACATTCGCAGCATTATCGATTCACCCGCCTTCCGCCGTGCCATGACCGAGCCTCGTGCCGCCCGCGCCGCGCATGGGGCGCCGGCCAGCCTCATTAACAATAGTCCCTATGACCAGACTTTCGCGATGGCCGGGAGACGAATTCGACCGTTGTTCACCTTCGGCCCCGCCGCGGGGCACGGTCACGGCCCTTGCGGCGTGGGCGATGCGGCCGTCCCCGCGTTTCACCGGCAGCGCGGATCATCACGCGTTTCACGGCACGGCGCGTTTCCGGCACGCGCGCAACGCGCCTGCAGCGCGTCTACAGCCCGAATGGCTTCCACAGCGGCGCGCCCGGCGTGCGCAGGTCCTCCGGCCCGTTCTCCCAATCGACCAGACGGGCGATGGGCGGCGCCTCGTTGAACGCGTCGAGCTGCCAGATCGGGGTGTCGACCGACGCGCCGTTGATCGCGTGCGCGACCGACAGCCGGCTCCAGAATCCGTTGCGCACGCCGCCGAGATTGTCGAGCCCGTCGATGTCCATGCCGATCAGGGTCTCGATGGTGGCCGCGATCCACGATCCGTGGCCGACGACCATCAGCGTGGTCGGTTCGTCGGCGTACTTCGGGTCGGTGACAATGGAGCGCATGGCGTCCGCGCCGCGTTTGCCGGCGGCTTCGCGGCTCTCGACCCCGTAGGCGAGCTCGCCGCCCTCGTGCCGGCGCCACGAATCGTAGGCCTGCGGGTCCATCTCGCGGATCTCCTCGCGGGTCATGCCCTCCCATTGGCCGAAGCTGCGTTCGCGCAGCCGCGCGTCGAGTTCGACCGACAGGCCGAGCGGGTCGGCGAAGGCGTGCGCGGTCTGCTGGGCGCGGAACAGGTCGGAGGAGATGACGGCCATGCGGCGGCGCGAGGCCGGCGCGGCGCGGTACTCGCCGATGTCGCTGCGCCGGGCGGCGCCGGGGCCGGGTTGGGCGAGCAGCTGCGGGTTGCGCGCCACATTGCCGATCTTGGCCCAGTAGTAGCGCTGGGCGAGCTCGAATCCGCTCTGGTCGACCTGCCACTGTCCGATGATGTCGAGCGGCACGTCGATCTGCCCCTGCAGGCGCCGGTTGAGGTTGAACGAGGTGCGGCCGTGCCGCAGCATCACCACTTCGTCGATCATTCGCGTTCCCTTCCCGCGGTTCCGTCGTTGCCGCCACCCATCCTATCGGAACCCGGCCGATCACGGCGCCGAGCAGCGCAATGTCGGGCGGCCGGGCGGCGCGCGGGCGGTTCAGATCTCCCTGGTCTCGTAGACGCGCACGGAAACCGCCAGACTCACCGCCATGACCGCCACCGCGGCGGCCAGCATGCCGCCCGAGACCAGCGCCATCGACGCCGGCCTCTGCAGCCAGTCGACGAACGCCGGCAGCGCCGCGGCCAGCCGGTCGCTCGCGCCGCCGAACAGCGCGACGAGCGCGATCGAGCCGAGCACGCCGATGCCGGGGATGACGCGCGTCAGCTTCGTCATGCCGAGCCGGTAGTACATCGGCGTGATCACGCCGAACAGCAGCACGCTGACCAGAATCGACAGCGATGCGGTCACGAGCGCGATGCCGAGCGCCGGGGCGGCCAGCATCGAGGCCGGCATCAGCGGGGCGGACCGCGGCGAGGCCACCGACCACACGCCGGAGACGGCCGCCATCAGCGCCGTGGACGCCACGGCGATCACGAAACCCTCGCCGATCATCGCCACGGCCGTCAGATAGCGGCCGAACACCAGGTCGCGGCGGCTGACGGGCAGGGACAGGCGGTACACGCTCCATGTGCCCAGTTCGTCGTACATGCCCAGCGACAGGGTCACCATCGGGAAGGCCATGAAGATCGCCGCGGCGAAAACCATCGGCACCGACTGCATCTTCAGGCCGACGAACACGCACAGCGCGACGGTCACGGTGAGGTTGACGGCCGCATTGCCGGCGATGGCGGCGAGGTCGAATCGGAATGCGCGGATCATCGCGGGTCCCCCTTTCCTGCGGACCGGTACTCTTCGACCATGAGCCGGTCCCCCTTAAGCATGAAATGCATGTAGTCGTCGATGGTCATGCGGTCGACCGGAATGCCCGGCAGATGTTTGGCGAAGGCGAAGCGGTCGGGCACGGCCACGTCGATGCCGTAGTCGTGGCGGATCGCGCGCAGTTCGCCGGGCCGGTACCGCCCGCTGGACGCGATGGCGGCGAGGTCGCGCTCACGGCACCGGGCGATGCCCCTGATGTCGGTGATGGTGTCCTTGGATTCGTCGAACACCATGCGTCCCCCGTCGATGCAGATGACGCGGTCGGCGATCCTGTCGAGGTCGCTGGTGATATGCGAGGACATGAGGATGCCGTGCTCGCCGTCGTCCACGAATCGCCGCAGCAGGTCGAGCATGTCGTCGCGCGCCATCGGGTCAAGCCCGGCGGTGGCCTCGTCGAGGATCAGCAATGTCGGATGGTGGCTCAGCGCGACGGCGAGGGACATCTTCATGCCCATGCCGCGCGAGAGCGACTGCACGGTTTTCCGGCCGTCGATGCCCGACTCGCGCAGCATCCGGTCGAACATCGGCGCGTCCCAGTCGGCGTAGCAGTGCGGCATCAGCGACGAGATGGCATCGACGCGCATTGCGACGGGGAATCCGATGGTGTCAAGCACCACGCCGATGCGTTCCTTGACGGCGTTGCCGGCCTGGCGGCTCATCTGGCCGAGCGGCGTGCCGAGCACGGTTCCGGTGCCGGATTGCGGCGTGACCAGACCGAGCAGCGTCTTGATGGTGGTGGTCTTGCCGGCGCCGTTCTGCCCGATGAATCCGACGATGTCGCCGGGGTTCACGGTGACGTCGATGCCGCTCAGCGTGAAGTCGCCGTATCGTTTGGTCAGGCCGTGCGCGTCGATCAGCGGCGCCGCTCCTGCCGGGGCCGCGCCGACCGGATCGCCGGCCATGTCCGCGGTGAGGCACCGCCTCCGGGCACCGACCCCCTGTTCGGGGGCGTCGGGATGGGTTGGGGTTGTGACGGTCATAGTGCGTCGTCTCCTAGTAGCAGATCCAACATCTCCCTGAGCTCGCCGTCCGTGATGCCGGCGCCTCTGGCGTCGTCCACCAGCCGCGCGAGCCGTTCCTCGACGGACCGGCGCTTTTCCTCGCGCAGGAGTTCGACGTTGCCGCCGGACACGAAGCTGCCCTTGCCCTGCACGGTCGCGATGAACCCTTGCGATTCGAGGTCCGCGTAGGCGCGTTTGGTGGTGATCGCGCTGATGTGCAGCCCGTTGGCGAGCGCGCGGATCGACGGCAGCTTCTCCCCCGGCTCGAGTTCGCCGGTGAGGATGAGCCCTTTGATCTGCGAGGTGATCTGCTCGTAGATGGGCTTATCGCTCGAGTTGGAGATGATGAGATCCATATGTCGTTCCTTGTGGTGATTGCCGGCCGGCGGCCGGTGCGCGGATTCGCACGGCCACGGCCTTCCGCTCGTCGGAACGTCTTCCCCGGAGCGTCAAGTGTACATACCCTCTATACACACTATACACACTCTGACGTTCGGCGTCAACCATGGCGCCGACGGAATGCCCCGTCGCCGACGCCATGCCATGGCACCGGCGGACGTCCGCATACCCCTTCGCTGACTTACGGCCCCACAGAGCCTGTCAGCAGACCGTAAGCCAGCACGGGACAGGCAACGCGGGGGCAGGCAGCGCGATGCAGGGCAGGCGGGACCCGCCGATGCGCGATTCAGCCGCGGGGCAGGCGCGCGGCCCACCGGCGCATCAGGGCGATCGTCTCGTCGGGCCGGTCGATGTGCACGTTGTGGCCGGCATCGTCCAAAGTGACGCACTCGGCGCTCGGATAGTGCCCGAGCAGGTCCTCCTGGTCCTCATGGCCGACGATCTGATCCTGCTCGCCGGTGACGATCAGGACCGGGCCGGCGTACGTGCCGAGCACCCGCTCCGGGTCGTCGGCCAGCCAGTAGCGCCGGTCGAGCCTGGCGCACGCCTCGCGGTCGCACAGCGCGATGCCGGGCAGGATGAACCGCTGGTAGCGCCGCCACGCCTCGAAGGACTGGTTGACGCCCATTTCGATGAAGTCGAACACCTGCTCCTGCGGCAGGGCGTGCATGAGATCCGGGTTCGGATGCGCCACCACATGCTCGGCCACGCGGCGGCGGGCGTGCCGCGGGTCGACCACCGGGGCGATCAGCGCCATGCCGGCGACGCGGGCGGGCTCCCGGGCGAGGACCTCCCGCACGAGCGCGCCGCCCATCGAATTGCCGACCAGCGCGAACGGGGCCGACGCCCCGGCAAGGTCGTCGATGGCGGCCTGCAGCCAATCGGCCATCTCCGGCAGGCCGCACGCCGTTTCGGGCAGCGCCGGGGTACGCCCGAAGCCGGGCAGGTCCAGATAGATGCGCCGGACGGCGGCATCGGCGAACGCCTCGTCCAGCAGCATCAGGGAACGGTGGTCCACGCCCATGCCATGCACGAACACGACCGGCAGGCCCTCGCCTTCACTCACGCAGTACGCCTGCGGCTGCACCATATCGCCCGTCCTTCCCCCTTGCGTCACGCCAACGGCTGTACACGATAGCGGAAGAGGAAGTCAACGGCCGCGACCCGTCACACCCGCACCAGGCGGCGCCGGCGGCCGAAATGGCCCGCGCCGGCCTCGTCCCAGCGGCCCGGAATCGCCGTGCCGCACCCGGGGCAACGGCCGTCGGCGGTCAGCGCGCAGGAAACGATGTCGTACCAGTCGCGCACGATGAGCGCCCTGCCACAGCCGGGGCAGAACGTGGTGTCGCCCTCGCGGTTGAACACATTGCCGGTGTACACGTAGCGCAGTCCCTCGTCGAGGGCGATCCGGCGCGCGCGGACCAGCGTCCCGACCGGGGTCGGCGGCAGGTCGGCCATCTTGTAGGCGGGGTGGAACGCGGAGAAGTGCAGGGGCACGTCGGCGCCGCATGTCTCGCGGATCCACGCGCATTCGGCGTGCAGCTGCGCCTCGTCATCGTTGAGTCCGGGGATGAGCAGCGTGGTCAGTTCCACCCACGCGTCGGTGCCGTTGACGGCATAGGCGATGGTGTCAAGCACGTCGGCCAGATGCGTGCCGGTGACCGTGCGGTAGAACTCCTCGCTGAAGCCCTTGAGATCGATGTTCGCCGCGTCCATGACCCCGTAGAAGTCCGGCCGGGCGCACGCCGACATGTATCCGGCGGTCACGGCGATGGTGCGCACGCCCCGCTCATGGCAGGCCGCGGCCGTGCCGATCGCGTATTCGGCGAACACGATCGGATCGTTGTACGTGAACGCGACGGCCTCGGCTCCCTCGCGTGCGGCCGCCGCGGCGATGGCGCCGGGCGAGGCCTCGGCGGCGAGCGTGTCCCATTGCCGGGAGGTGGAGATGTCCCAGTTCTGGCAGAACCGGCATGCCGAGTTGCATCCGGCCGTGCCGAAGCTCAGCACCGAGGAGCCGGGGTAAAAATGGTTGAGCGGCTTCTTTTCCACCGGGTCGATCGCGAAGCCGGAGCTGCGCCCGTAGGTGTCCAGCACGATGCGCCCGCCGCGGCATCCGCGCACGAAGCAGAAGCCGCGCTGGCCCTCGCGCAGCCGGCAGTGGCGCGGGCACAGGTCGCATTGCACACGGCCGTCGGCCAGGCGGCGCTGCCAACGCCCGACATGGGCCGCGCCCGGATCGCCGCGGGAGGGCGCGGCGGCGATGGGATTGCGAGAGTCCGCGCGGCCGCCGCCCGGAACCGGTCCGGGCTCCCCGGCACCCGCCTCCATGTCCGTATCTGTGTCCGTACCCGCATCCACAGCGCGGACGCCACGCCAGCCAGCCGTCGTTACCGTTGCCGTTACTTTCGTCGTCGCCTTCGTTGCCGTTGCCGCCGTCATTGCGGCCGTCGCAGTCATTTCGGCCATGGCGTCACTCGCCTTCCCCGAAGGCCGTCACCGCGTACCGTTCGCACGCGATGCGCGCATCCGACCATGTGCAGTCGCCGGGCAGTCCGGCCTTGCGCAGCAGCTGCGACACGAAATCATGCGGCTCGGGCAGTTCGCCCCACACCTGCGGCAGGAAGGTGGCGCGGTGGCCCCGGCCGTCGTCGATGATCAGACCGTCCTCGCCGGGGCGCAGCGCCCGTTCGAGCGCCTCGCGCGAGGCGGCGCGCAGCGGCTCCGGGCTCGACAGCACCGATACCTCGACGTCGAGCAGCGGGTATTCCCGCACGCTCACGGGAGGGAACCGCGGGTCGCGCGACGCCGCGTCGACCGCATGCTCTGCCACGTCGCGCCCGAGCGGGCGGTACGCCTCCAGCGAGCCGATGCATCCGCGCAGCCGCCCGCGCTCCCTGAGCGTGACGAAGCTGGCGCCCGGCTCGCCGAGCCAGCCGTGGCGGGCGGTCATATCCGCGGGGGTTTCGCCCGTGCCCGTATCGATGCCGAGGTGCCGCTCCAGCGCGATGCGGGCCAGCCGCAGCAGCACCGGGCCGGCGTCGGCCGGCAGCACGTCGGCCCGATTCCCCGCCGTGCGCGCTTCCGACGAAACGCCGCCCGACAGGCGATCCTCATGCGATTCCGCCTCCGGGGTCTGCTCCCGGCTCCCCGCACCGATACCGGCATCGGCGGCCGCGTCACCGCCGTCTTGCGCCCCGTCATCGTCCTGCCACACCGCGAACGAGGCATAGCCGACGACCGGCGCATCCGGGTCGGCCATGGGCGGGCGCACGGCGAGCGGGCCGCCGGCATCCTCTCCGGGGCGCGCGAGGTCGTTCGCGAGCGCCACCGCGCCGTCGTCGCCGGAGGTGGAGCAGCCGAGAAACCGTATGCCCAGCCGTTTGCCGAGGCAGGCGTCGATCAGGCCGTTGACCGGGTAGGCGCCGCATGCGCGGTTCGGCATGATCGGCATGGCGCGTTCGGCGATGCCCGCGATGGTGGCGTCGTCGAGGCGGCGGGCCACGGCTTCGGGATGGTAGTGCGACAGGTCGGAGCTGATGACGATCACCGTTTCGGGCCCGTCCCACAGCGCGCGGATCACGTCGCCGACTTCGCGGGGCGTCGCGTCGCCGGCGTTGAGCGGGACGACCGACAGATCGTCGCCCAGCACCCGTTGCAGGAAGGGGATCTGCACCTCGACGGCGTGTTCCCGCGCATGGGTCGGATCGTTGACGATCATGGACGGCACGGCGAGCATCGCCTCCCGTTCGGCGGCGACGTCGATGGGGACGACGCCGAGCGGCGTGGCGCATGCGGTAGCGGTCGGGCACGCCACGCCGCGCACGGCGACGCGATGCGTCGGCCCGACGATCACCGCGCGGCGGATCGTGCCGCGCCCGCGTTCGAGCAGCGCGTAGGCGAGCGCCGCGGTCGACCCCGAATACACGTAGCCGGCATGCGGCACGATCACCGCTTTCGGCGCGCCGTGCGGCAGGCGGCCCGCCACGCCCCGCAGCAGACGGCGCGCCTGGTCCAGCTGCCGGTCGATCATGCCGCGCAGCGCATCCGGGTCGGACGGGTAGAACGCGCCGGCCACGGCCGCGGGGCGGATGCGCGGGCGGGCGCCGATGCTCGCCGCATTCCGCTGTGGATCGTCATCGTGTCGAGTAAGCCTCATCATGGCAACCACCTCTGCCTCCATCGTAGCCCGCGATCCGCGCGGACGCGCGCTCCCGGCGAAGCGCCGTCGCCGCGCGCGGCAGGCTCCGATGGCGCGCGCTCTGCGTTCGGCATATTGTTCGGCATATTGAATTACAATACGATCATATTGATAAGCAATGTTTTCGATGCTGCATGCGTATACCACATGCGTACACCGCATGCGCAAGTGAGGATTCGCCATGAAACGCTACATGAACCCATGGGTGCTGCACGGGCTGCAGGCCATCGTCGTGCTGATCTGGCTGGTCTGCCTGTGGGCGCAGATGTTCGCGGTGCCGGGATTCAGCCGGTCGCTGGCCGACCTGTATGACAGTCAGGCGCCGATGCGCTGGCCGTATGCGGTGATGGGAGAACTGTTCGTCCTGTGCGTCGAGATCGCGTTCGTCGGCGTATGGCGGCTGTTCTCGCTGTCCGGCTCGGGTGCGGTGTTCACCGCGAAGGCCATGCCCTGCGTGAACCTGATCCTCGTCTGCGCCTCGGCCGGCACGGCGCTGACCGCCGCGACGCTCGCCTGCTTCCTAGCCACCGGCGCGCCCGACCCGTCCATGCAGGCCATGGATTTCTTCTCGATCGCCGTGGTGCTCGGCGTCACGCTCGTCGCGGAGATCGGGTTCATCCTGCTCATGATCGTGATGAAGGGGCTGCTGCACGCGGCGACCGACCAGTCCAGCGAGCTGGAGCAGGTGATCTGACATGGCGATCCGCATCAATCTCGACGTCATGATGGCGAAGCGCAAGATCGGCGTCGGCGAGCTCGCCGAACGGGTCGGCATCACGCCGGCGAACGTGTCGATCCTCAAAAACGGCCGGGCCAAGGCCGTGCGTTTCACCACGCTCGACGCGCTCTGCCAGGCGCTCGATTGCCAGCCCGGCGACATCCTCGAATGGGTGCCGGGCGACGACGACTGACGGCGACGCCCGCAACGCGGCCTGCACGGCTCCCCTCTTGGAGACTGAGCCAGACATAGTACACGAACTTACGACGCAGGATACTAGGCGACCAGCCCGCGCAGCAGCGCAATCTCGTCGCGGTGCGTGGTTTCGGTCAGCTCCTTGGTCTCGAGGATCATCGGCAACGCGCCCAGGCGCGGATCGGTCACCAGCCGGGTGAAGAACGGCAGGCCGAGATGGCCCTCGCCGATGTTGGCGTGACGGTCCTTGTGCGACCCCAGCCCGAACTGGGAATCGTTCGCGTGGATGGCCTTCACCCGGTCCAAGCCGATCACGTCGTCCAGCCGGCGCATCACGCCGTCGAAGTCGCCGACCAGATCGTAGCCGGCGTCCAGCACATGGCAGGTGTCGAAGGTGACGCCGACGTTGGCGCCGTCGTCGACGCCGTCGATGATCGTGGCGAGCTCCTCGAAGCTGCGCCCGCATTCGGTGCCCTTGCCGGCCATCGTCTCCAGCAGCACCATGATGCCGCTCTCCTGCTCGAACACGCGGTTGAGCCCCTCGCCGATCAGCCGGCACCCGGCCTCGGCGCCCTGCCCGACGTGCGAACCGGGATGGATGTTGATGTAGATCTCCTGCCCGGCCTCGCGGATCGGCGTCAGCAGCCGGATGTCCTCGGCGAGCGCCTGTATGGCGAACTCGCGTTTGGACTCGTCCTTGCCGGCGAGGTTGTAGACGTAGGGCGCATGGACCACCAGCGGCCCGTAGTGCTCGGCGATGAGCCGTTCGGCGAAGCCGTGCGCGCCCGCGGGGTCCAGCGACTTCGACCGCTTGCCGTACGGCGAACGCGGAAAGAACGCGAAGGTGGTGCCGCGCTCCTCATGCGAGCGGCGCAGCAGTTCGCCCCACCCGCCCGATGTCGACAAATGCGATCCGATCAGCAGTTCCGTCATGGCGTCTCCCCCATTCTTATCGATGCCCGTCCGCCGTTGCGTACGGCATATGCCCCGCGATGCCCGGTACCGCGTTCGTCGCCGCGGTCGGCCGCCGGGCCGCCGCACCGCGTGCGATCGCCCTCGCGGGGCTCCGCTGCATATGGTAGCCGAACGCCTCCCTCTCCCGGCGCCGCCGCCGGTATCGCCGCCGGTATCGTCCTGCCGGTATCGCCCGCCGGTATCATATGGGAGGCGGCCGGTCCGCGCGCGGCTTCGGACCGCGCGCCCGCGCCGCGCATCATCATACGCCCGGCACATTGCAGCAAGGAGTACGGCATGGCGGCAACCGACGCGTCGCAAGACGGCACCGGCCTCGAACGGAGGATGGAATCGCGCCATCTGACGATGATCTCCCTGGGAGGGGTGATCGGCACCGGCCTGTTCGTCAGCTCCGGGTATACGATCCATCAGGCCGGCCCGCTCGGCGCGATCCTCGCCTATGCGGTCGGATCCGCGCTCGTCTACTGCGTGATGGTCTCGCTCGGCGAGCTGTCGGTGGCCATGCCGTATGCCGGCAGCTTCCACCTGTATGCGAAGCGGTTCATCGGCCCCGGCACCGCGTTCGTCATCGCCGTGCTCTACTGGCTGAACTGGGCGGTGGCGCTCGCCTCGGAATTCACGGCCGCGGGCCTGCTGATGCAGCGCTGGTTCCCGCATTCGCCGTCCTGGGTGTGGTCGGCCGCGTTCATCGTCGCGGTGTTCGCGCTGAACATCATGTCGGTTCGCCTGTACGGCGAGGCGGAGTTCTGGTTCGCGTCGATCAAGGTGGTCGCGATCGTCGCGTTCATCGTGATCGGCTTGCTGGCGATCTTCGGCGCGGTGCCGATCGCCGGCTACGGCAAGGCGCCGCTGTTCGCCAATTTCACCGCCGACGGCTGGTTTCCCCAAGGCATCGCGCCGATCCTGTCCACCTTGCTGACCGTCGTGTTCGCGTTTTCGGGCACCGAGGTCGTCGGCGTGGCGGCCGGCGAGACCAAGGACCCCTCGCGCGCCATCCCGAAGGCCGTGCACACCACGGTGCTGCGTCTTGCGGTGTTCTTCATCGGCTCGATCCTGGTGATGGCCGCGCTGATCCCCTGGCACCGGGCCGGGGTCGACACGAGTCCGTTCGTGCTGGTGTTCCAGTCGATCGGCATGCCGTTCGCCGGCGACGTCATGAACTTCGTGGTGCTGACCGCCGTGCTCTCCGCGGCGAATTCCGGCCTGTACGTGTGCTCGCGCATGGTGTGGTCGTTGGCCAAGGAGCATCTGATCCCCCGGCGGTTCGCGAAGACGAATTTCCGCGGCGTGCCCGTGTGGGCGGTGCTGTTCAGCATGGCCGGCTCGCTGCTGGCCCTGTTGTCCTCCGTGGTCGCCGCTTCGACCGTGTATCTGGTGCTGGTCGCCGTGTCCGGGTTGGCGACGCTGGTGGTGTGGTTCTCCGTGTGCGTGTGCCATATCCGCTTCAGGAGGGAGTGGAGGCTGGCCGGGCACGGCGCCGACGAGCTCGGCTACCGCGCGCCCGGCTACCCGGTGCTGCCCTGGATGGCGATGCTGATGTGCGTCGGGGCATTGGTGCTGGTGGCGCTCGATCCCGCGCAACGGCCGACGCTGTACTGCATGGTGCCGTTCGTGGCCTGCTGCTATGCGGGCTACCGCGCGCTTGCGCGGCGGCGTGACGAGCGGTAAGCGGCCCGTGATGCGCGCCGATTGCGCGCTACTGTCGAGTTGTCGGTGCGCGAGTGACGAGACAGGGCCCAAAAACGGTCGATTATAACGTTAAAACCTCTGTTGCAACCGGTTCCACTACTCGGTCGTGCACCGACAACTCGACAGTAGCGCGCAATGGCACCGTGTGCAGGACCGGCAGACCCGCAACAAACGCGGCCCGGCACGAGATTTCAGTTCCGTGCCGGGCCCACTCTCACAGCGCGCGGTACCAGTAGCTCATGCCGTGCAGTTCTCCGTCGGTTGCGGCCACCGCGTCGGGCAGCAGCCCGAACCGGGTGAATCCGAAATGGCGCATGAGCGCGATGGAGCCGGCGTTGTCCGCGTAGATGATCGCGGTGACGTGGGTGAAGCCGCGCCGGATGGCGGCGCCGAGCAGCCATCCGGCCATCGCGGTGCCGAGCCCCTGCCTCTGGAATGCGCCGGCGATGTAGTAGCTCAGTTCGGCGATGCCGTCATAGCCCGGGCGCGGGTGGAACTTCGACAGGGAGCCGAAGCCCACGACCCGCCGCACGCCGTCGGACTCCGTCTCGATGACCACGACCGGATACCGGTCCCGCGGCGTGTGCCCCTCCACCCAGGCACGGCGCTGTTCAAGGGTGACGGGTTCAAGGTCGGCGGTGGCGCCGCCGCGGACGACCGACTCGTTGTAGATGGCGGTGATGGCCGCAAGATCGCTGTCCGCGGCCGGACGAATGGCATAGTCAGGCATGGTGCTCACGATAGCAAAAGAGTCCGTTCAACCGGGCTATATGCCCATACGCCGCCCTTGCGACGGGGCTTTCGGCGCGGCTGCCCGGATGAACCGACGCTACCGCATACGACCACCCTCAGTCTCGCTGCGCGAGACAGCTCCCGCCATCGGGAGCATGAGCATTCCGGAAGTGGCGGCATCCGGCAAAAGACGGTTCGAGCCATGGTCGCATCGATTGCAGACGGCTCCCCTCAGCAAGGGGAGCCGGACAGGTCACGCGCGATTTTCAACGCGGGGCGCTACCGCGCGCACAGGGCGGTGAGGCGGTCGCGGAACTGCGCGGTGAAGCGCTCGGCGTCGACGCCGAGCGCGACGCGGGCGGTCTTGCGCGGGTCGCGCAGGCGGGTCGGATCGCCGATCGTGCGCCCGCGGAAGCCGTGCCCGCGTCCGGTCGCCGTTTCGGTCATCATGTTGATGCCGAAGCAGTCGACCAGCGTCGGGTCGAGCGCCACGGCCACAGCCAGCGGGTCGTGCAGCGGGCTGCCGTCGGCGAAGACCGGGTCGCTGGCCTCGTTCGCGTTGATGTAGAACCCGACCATGTCGGCGAGGAACGCGCCGCGCTTCGTGCCGGTCGCGCGCCACGCGGCGGCGTCGGCGCGGGTCATCAGGCACTGGTGGGTCACGTCGAGGCCGATCATCGTCACGTCGGCGCCGGAGCGGAACACGCGGTTCGCGGCCTCCGGGTCCTGGATGATGTTCGTCTCGCAGATCAGGTCGTAGCAGTTGCCCTCCTGCGTGAGCGCGCCGCCCATCATCACCACGCGCAGGTCGGGCACGATGTCCGGCGCCAGCGCGATCGCCGCGTCGACGTCGGTCAGCGGGCCGGTCGCCACGATCGTCACGTCACGGCCATAGCGGCGCACGGCGTCGACGATGAACTGCACGCCGGCGCCGTCGCGCACCGGAGGCACGGCCGGGATGCGCCCCGCCCCATCGGCGCCGGCCGCTTCCATGTCGATGTCGAACCGGTCGCCGCCGACGGATTTGACCAGATGCCGGCGGAACGGGGCCGCACCGCCGGCAACCGCGCCGCCGTCCGAGACGGTGGCCGCGGCGGGCGAACCGGACCGCCCGCCGACGGCGAGCCCCGGCGCGGAGGCATCCGCGCCGGATTCGTGGATGCCGACGCTCGGCCGGGCCAGGATCTCGTCGGCGCCGGCTGGAGCGTGCACGCCGTAGTCGGCCGGGTTCACGTTGCCGAGCCCGTTGCCGCCATGGAATCGGGCGCAGCCCTCATCCACCTCGAACAGGTCGGCCCATGAGGGCTGCTCGCAGCCGAGCAGCACCGGAATGTCCTCGCGCCCGAACAGCCGCAGCACATCGCGATTGTTGCGTACGGCGGTGCGCGCGAGCACATTGCCATATGTGCCGATAACCCCCAGCAGGTCGGCGCCGTCGGAGCCGAGCAGGTAGCAGATTGCCAGCGTATCGTCGATGCCGGTGTCGACGTCGAGCACGATTCGGGTCATGGGTTACTTCGCACCTTTCAGGAATTCGTTGGTGGCGCCGTCCTTGGACTGCGGGATGGTGTCGACCGGGTTGCCGTTGGCGTCGGTGTACGCGTGTGCCTCGCCGAGGAAGTCAAAGCGCTTCTGCGTCTCGACGAAGTCGTTGGTGCCGCGCACGAACTCGCCGGACTTGATCTTCTCCGGGTCGCCCCAGTACTGGCCGTCGACGATCATGTGCATGCTCTTCTTGACGAAGGCCTCCTCGAGGTTGGCGTCGGGGGCTTCCTTGACCAGGATCGAGGCCGCGTCGTCCGGGTTGGCGTACGCGTACTCGTAGCCCTTCTGCGAGGCCTGGACGAACTTGCGCACGAGGTCGGGCTTCTCCTTGATCATCTTGTCGCTGGTGATGATGCCGATCGCGTCGCCGTTGCCGGGAACGCCGTAGTCGGGCTCGGTGAAGCAGTTGAGCTGCGGGCCGTACATCTCGGCCTGCACGCCCTCCCAGGTGGCGTAGAACCCGCCGAAGTCGGCCTTGCCGGATTCGAGCGTCTTGAAGGTGGACGTGCCGACGGTCACCTTGTCGAACTCGCCCTTGCCGCCGTCGTACTGCACCATGCGCTTGATGACCGCATCGGACTCGTTGCCGCCGAAGGTGGCGAAGGTCTTGCCGTCGAAGTCCTTCGGGGACTTGATGGCGGTGTTGCTGGCGAGCGCGCACCAGATGGCGCTCGGCTTCTGCTGCACCTGCAGCACCTGCTTGATGTGCGCGCCCTTGAGGTCGGTGTAGCTGGCCGCGTTGTACATGTTGGACAGCGCGAAGTCGGCGACGCCGTTGTTCACGGCCTGCTCGGCGCCGGCCTGGGCCACGGCCACGATGTCGACGTCGAGCCCGGCGTCCTTGAAGTACCCCTTGTTCTTGGCCACATACACGCCGATGTGGTTGGTATCGGGTATCCACGCGAGCATGAAGGTGACTTTGGTGAGCTTGCTTCCGTCGGCGGCCTTGTCCGCCGCGTTGGTGCTGCCGCACCCGGCCAGCGAGAAGGCCATGGCGATGGCCGAGACTCCCGCGATGACACCGGTCGCGGCTTTACGAATGCTGGACGCAATGGTCATGATGATTCCCTAGATCTTCTCAAACGTATCGCTACGATACCGTTCTCTGGGGCGCTTTCAAGCGGAGGTCGGCAGAGAACGGTGGTAGGGCCTAGTCCCGCTTGCCCAATGCCCCCCGCCGGCCGTATTCCCCAAATACACAACTACGCATGCGAATCAACCGCGGTTTGTCACACATTGGCGCTGAAGCGCTTTTGATTGTACCCGTTGCCGGGACAAGGCCGGGCCGGCAACGCCGCTTCCGTGCATGATCCACACGCATGGCCCACGCGGCCCGTTCGCGGGGTTCCGCGAGAAAAGTCCGCGATGACGACATAATGGTCATGCAAGCCGATGACGCCGCCGGACCGGCGGCGCACCCCGAACGGGATGGCACGCGGGCTCCTCACCTTACCGCGCATCGCCGCCCGTCCGCTGAAGAACGACCCTCATGGAAGGGGAAGGTGACCGCTGATGAAAGCGACTATCAAGGACCGTCTGGCGACCGTCACGGCCGTGATCGCACTGCTGGCCGTGTGGGAGGCATGGGTGCGGATCGGCAAGGTGCCGCAGAGCATGTTCTCCTCCCCGACCCAGATCGTCAAGGCGACCATCGACGCGTGGCCGACGCTGTGGCCGGCCACGCAGGTCACCGCCTTCGAGGGGTTCGTGGGATTCGCGTTCGCCATACTGTGCGGCGTGCTGATCGGCATCGCCTTCTACTGCTTCCGCACGCTGAACGCGGCCCTGTACCCGCTGCTGTACGCGGCGCAGACGATGCCGCTGATCACCATCGCGCCCCTGTTCCTGATCTGGTTCGGCTTCGAGATCTCCGGCAAGATCGTGATCACGGCGTTCTGGGGCCTGTTCCCCATCGCGGTGCAGACGATCCGCGGGCTGAAGGCCGTGCCGCAGTTCTACACGGATGTGGCGCTCACCTGCGGCGCGACGCCGACGTGGACGCTGTGGCATGTGAAGCTGCGCGTGGCGGCCCGCCAGATCTTCGGCGGCGTGCGCATCAGCGCCGCCTACATCTTCGCCACCGCGACCACCGCCGAATACCTCGGCGCGCGCAAGGGGCTCGGCATCTGGCTGCAGGCCGCCTACAACTCGTTCCGCACGCCGCTGATCTTCTCGGCCACGATCGTGATCGTGCTGCTGACCGTGCTGCTCATGCTCATCGTCAACGTGTGCGAACGCGTGCTGCTCGGCCCGGTCGATGAGGATTTCGACCCCGACGAGTGAGCCCGCGCAATTCTGGCTCCCTCCGCTGAGGGGAGCCAAGCCGCAGACCGTCCATCGCCACGGTTCGTGGCGACATACGAATAAATCCCCGCTGAAGGCGGGGATTTTTCATTGCCGGCTGTAGGGGCTACTGCAGGGATAGGGCCTTGTTCAGGGCGTCCTGCAGCTGCTTCTGGGCCTGGCCGTAGGCGGTCCAGTCGCCGTTCTTCATGGCGGCGTCGGAGTCCTTCATCGCCTGGGCGGCGTCCTGCAGGGCTGCCTTGAGGTCGGCGTTCGTCTGGGACGAGCCGTCGGACTTGCCGGAGCCGGACCCGTCGGAGGACGAGTCGGAGCCGGCCTGTTTGTCCGTCGACCCCTGCGAATCCGAGGAGCCGGATCCCGCGCCCTCGCCTCCGGAACCGGAGGCCGTGCCGGACGTGTGCCCGGCGTTCTCCGCGTCGCCCGCGGCGGCGCCCGAATCACCGCCGAACACCTGGTCGAGCGCCTCGTCGAGCGTGTCGGCGAAGCCGACCTGATCGCCGAAGGCGACCAGCACCTTCTTGAGCAGCGGGAACGAGGTCGAGCCGCTGGACTGCACGTACACGGGCTGCACGTACACCAGGCCGCCGCCGAGCGGCAGGGTCAGCAGGTTGCCCCGCTTGACGTTCGTGGAGCCGGATTGCAGCAGGTTGAGCTCCTTGGACACGTCGGCGTCCGCGTTGAAGTTGTTCTGCGCCTGCCCGGGGCCCGGCACGTTCGAGTCCTTGGGCAGCTCCTGCAGGCGTATCGTGCCGTAGTTCGCGCCGATCTTGCCCTTCGTGGAGCCCGCGTCGGAGTCGACGGACAGGAACCCGGTGAGGATCTCGCGCGTGGACGTGCCGGCGGGGATGTACGAGGAGGTCAGCGAGAACACCGGTTCGGACGAGCCGCCGGTCTGCAGCGTCAGGTAGTACGGCGGCTGCAGGATGTCCTGCTTCTGCGCGCTTTCGGATTCGGTCGGGTCGACCGGGGTCTGCCAGAAGTCCTCGCCGGAGAAGAACTGGCTGGCCGAACCGACGTGGTACTTGGCGAGCAGCTCGCGCTGCACCTTGAACAGGTTCTCCGGGTAGCGCAGGTGGCTCATCAGATCGCCGGAGATCTCCGACACCGGGTGGTACTGGCCGGGGAAGATCTGCTGCCACGCCTTGATGACCGGGTCGTTCTCGTCCCACACGTACAGGTCGACCGAGCCGTCGTACGCGTCGACCGTGGCCTTGACCGAGTTGCGGATGTAGTTGGCCTTCTGCGAGCCGAGCCCGGTGATCGTGCTCGAGGTCGTGGTGGTGGAGTCCTCGGTGGCCTCGCCCAGATCGGTCATCTGCGAGTACGGGTAGGCGTCCGACGTGGTGTAGCCGTCGACGATCCACTTGACGCGCCCGTCGACGACGGCCGGGTAGACGCGCCCGTCCAGCGTCAGGTAGGGGGCGACCTTGGCGACGCGCTCCTTCGGGGAACGGTCGTAGAGGATCTGCGAGGCCGAGGTCACGCGGTCGGAGAACAGGATCTGGTCGGAGCCGAAGCGGATCGCGTAGAGCAGGCGGGAGAAGATGTTGCCGACCGAGGGGCCGCCGTCGCCGCTGAACGTGGTGGTGGCGCCCTGGGAACCGGTCGGGTAGTCGAACTCCCACGATTCGGTGCCTTCCGGCGCGCCGACGATCGAGTACTCGGTGGCGTTCGGCGAGAAGTAGATGCGCGGCTCGTACTTCTCGGAATCGGTGAGCTTGCCCTGCGTGGGGATGCCCGATTCGAAGAACCGCGGCTGGCCGTCGGCCGTCACCTTGTTGCCGTAGGCGGCGACGACGCCGTAGCCGTGCGTGTACACGGTGTGGTCATTGACCCAGTTGCGGTTGTCGAGGCCGTCGAGGTCGAGCTCGCGGGCGGCGATCACCGTGTCCTGGCTTTCGCCGTCGATCTCGTACTTGTCGACGGCGAGCGTGTCGGCGAAGGTGTAGTACTGCTTGGACTGCTGCAGCTGCTTGAACGTGGGCGAGACGACCTGCGGATCGAGCAGTCGGATCTGCGCGGTGGTCTCCGTCTCGTTCGACAGCGCGCCGCTTTCGCCGCGCGTGGTGGCCTCGTACTGCTCGACCTTGATGCCGTCGAGCCCATAGGCCTGCTGCGTGGCCGCGATGTTGCGCTGGATGTAGCTCGACTCCATCTCCTGCGCGTTCGGATTCACCTTGAAGCGCTGCAGCAGCATCGGCCACGCGACGGTCAGCACCATCGAGACGACCACGGTGGCGGCGATGGCGACGACCGGCGTGCGCCACGCCTTGAGCGCCGCGGCGGCGCGGACGGTCGGCTTGGCCGGGCCTTCGAGCGCATGCGACCTCATGAGCCACACGCCGAGGAACAGGCCGAGGATGGCGGTGATCGCGGCCATGACGAAGGTGACCGGGATCGTCGCGTTGACGGTCGTGTAGGTGGCGCCGGTGATGCGGTCGCCCTGCTGGGTCAGGTGGGCGAACACGCCGACGATCTGGCGGCCGGACCACGCGAGCATGTTGAGGATCAGCCAGACGGCGATCTGGCGGCGGGCGCGCTTGGTGACGTCGAGCACGCCGCGGCCGTGCACCGGCATCGTGAAGCGGATGCCGCCCATGAGCACATGCGTGACCAGCGAGAAGACGATGCCGATGAACAGCAGCATCGACACGGCGGAGACGACCAGCTGCAGGCCGGGCAGGATGAACACGTAGAAGCCGTTGTCCAGGCCGAACTGCGGATCGGTGGTGCCGAAGCGCTGCGCGTTGAACATGAGCAGGATGTCGGCCCAGTTCGCGTTGAACTGGGCGCCGAACACGATGCCGACGATCAGCGAGATGACCACGGCGATGCGGCGCGCGGTCTTCGAGCTGATGCCCTTGCCGACCTCGACGACGTCCCCGTTGATGCGGATGGTCGAGCCGTCGGCCGAGTCCGGGCGCGCGCGGATCGCGAGCGCCGCCGAGACGAAGCCGACCAGCGCCATGAGCGCCGCGTAGGCGACCCACAGGCCGACCTTCACCCCGAGCTGCGTCCACACGACGCTCTGGAAGCCGAGCTGGCCGTACCACATGAGGTCGGTGATGAAGTTGGCCAGACCGAAGAACAGCCCCACGAGCACCACGATCGCGACGACCACGCCGATGAGGATCTTCGACCCGCGGCCCGCATGCGGCGCGCTCGGGCGCTGCGTCAGGCGCGGGCCGGCCGGGCGGCGCGGCGGGCGGGCGCCCGCGTCGGGGCGCTGCCCCGTCTCGTCGCCGTCCGCCTGCACGTTGAGGATCACCGGATCGTCATCGTTGCCGGAGCGGCGGTTCCGCGGGTCACCCGGATCGGATTCCGGATCGAACATGGGGCCGAACATATCAAAAAAAGACATGCCTTCCAGCGTAGCGGCAGGTGCGGAATGGGGTTATGCCGTCAAGGAAAACGCCGGACGGTACATGCGGCGCGCCGGAACGCGCTGTGCCATAATCGGGAGCATGACGCAACCGCCTTCCCAGCATGTCCGCATCACCGGTTCGCCGTCCCGTCATCCCTGGCGCCTGGCCGTGGCGGCCCTGTGCGTGGCCGTGCTGGCGGCGGCCGGCGTATGGCTGGCATGGCCGTCGGTCTGGGGCGCCCTGTCCGCGCGCCTCCCGCATGACCCCGCTTCCGCTCGGCCCGGCTCCGCGTCCTCTTCGCCGGCTGGCGGCGCGCACGCTCCGCTGACGCTGGATCGCGGCGCGGTGCCCGAAGCCTCCGCGCGGCTGGTGCGGCTCGATCAGGCGCGCCGCCGTGCCGAAACGGCCGTGAACGGCATGAGCGTGGAGGAACGGGTAGGCCAGCTGGTCATGGCGCCCCTGTTCGCCGGATCGGACGCGTCGGCCCTGAGCGACCTCATCGCGAACCGGCATGTCGGTTCGGTGCTGATCATCGGCAACTGGGTCGACGGCACCGCCGGCGTGCGCCAGGCGACCGACGCCCTGCAGGGTTATGCGCCGGCGGACAACCGGCTGATCATGGCCACCGATCAGGAGGGCGGTCTGGTGCAGCACCTGACGGGCGCCGGATTCGACGCGATGCCGAGCGCGGTGGAGCAGGGGCGCATGAGCGCCGATCAGCTGCGCGCCTCCGCCGCCGTGTGGGGAGCGCAGCTGGCGCAGGCCGGCATCAACGTCGATCTGGCCCCCGTGCTGGACACGGTGACGATGGACCGCGCCTCGAACGCGCCGATCGGCGCCCTGAACCGCGATTTCGGCCTGGACGCGGCGGGCAACGCCGGCCACGGCACGGCCTTCATCGAGGGGCTGAGGCAGGCCGGGGTCGGTGCGGCGGTGAAGCACTACCCGGGGCTGGGCGCGGTGAGCGGCAACACCGATTTCACCGCGGACGGCATCCTCGACACGACTACCACGCTCGGCGGCGGGGAGGCCGGGGCGTTCGAACAGGCGATCGACGCGGCCGACCCGGTCATGGTGATGATGTCGCTGGCCACGTATCAGGCGATCGACCCCTCGGCGCCGGCCGCGTTCTCGTCCGCCATCATCGACAGCCATCTGCGCGGGGAGGCCGGGTATGACGGCGTGGTGACGTCGGACTCGCTGTCGGCCGCCGCGCTCGGCGGCATCGCGCCCGATCAGCTGGGCGTGCGGCTGGTCGAGGCCGGGGGCGACCTTGCCTGCATCGGCGACACCGCCTATGTGCAGCCGGTCCTCGACGGCCTGCTGGCCCGCGCGCGGTCCGACGCGGATTTCGCGGCCAAGGTCACGCGGTCGGCCACGCGCGTGATGACCCTCAAATACCTGATGGATCTGGCGGGCTGACGGCCGACGGTGCGGCACGACGCGCAACGCGCCGCATCGCATCGCATCACACCGCATCGCATCGCACCGCCGAACGGTATTCGTCGATCCGGCGTCCACTATGTGACGCATCGCTTGCGTCCCGCCCACACCGCATTTGACTAAATGGTTTTCGGCGCGCAAGATCTAAGGGGTTTGGCTCCAACCCGCAGCCCGAGGAGGCTCTTTCCATGCATGGTCATCGTCTTACCCGCCACCAGCGCCTGCTGGCCACCGTTACCTTCTTTTCGATGTTCTTCGGCGCGGGGAATCTGATCTTTCCGCCGTTCCTCGGCGTGCAGGCCGGGTCGGCTACCGTGCCGGCGGCGGCCGGGTTCATCGTCTCCGCGGTCGGCCTGCCGATTCTCGGCGTGCTCGCGGTGTCGGCGGCCGGCGGATTCGAGCAGCTCGCGAACCGCGTGTCGCCGAAGTTCTCGCTGGTGCTCGGCGTGGCGATCATCCTGACGATCGGCCCGTGCTTCGCGATCCCGCGCACGGCGACCACCTCCTTCGAGATGGCGGTGGTGCCGTTCACCGCGGACGCGCCGCGCTGGCTGACCCAGCTGGTCTACTCGCTCGTGTTCTTCGCCCTGTCCTTCGTGATGGCGCAACATCCCGAACGCCTGTCGAAGACGCTCGGCCGGTTCATGGGGCCGCTGCTGCTGGTGCTGATCGCGGTGCTGTTCGCGGCGTGCCTGGTCATCGGCCACGGCGCGTTCACCGCACCCTACGGCAACTACGCCTCCGGCCAGCTGGCCCGCGGGTTCCTCGACGGCTACCAGACGATGGATCTGCTGGCGGCCCTGTACTTCGGCATCGTGATTTCGGCGAACGTGCGCGAGATGGGCGTGACCGACGAATCGGCGAACCGCCGCGAGACCGGTCTTGCCGGCGTCGGGACCGGCGTCATGCTGATCGCGGTCTACGGCGCGCTCTCCTACGTCGGCATGGTGTCGGGCGCCTTCGCCACGATCGACCCGGCGAAGGACAACGGCGCCACCGTGCTGACGAATCTCACCGCCTCGGCGTTCGGCCCGTGGGGCACGGCGTTCGTCGGACTGGTGTTCGTAGTCGCCTGCTTCAACGTATGCACCGGGCTCATCTCCACCTGCGGCACGTATTTCCAGAACCGCTTCCCGCGCGTGGCTGGCCGGCGCGTCTCCTACCGCGCGTGGAGCGCCATATTCGCCGTGTTCAGCTTCATCGTCTCGAACGCCGGCCTGAGCACGATCGTCACCGTGTCGGTGCCGGTGCTGGCTGCCCTGTACCCGATCGCGATCGTGCTGGTCGTGCTGGCCTTGGTCCATCGCCCGTTCTCGGGCCGCTTCCCGCACATGTATTTCTGGACCGTGCTGCTGGTTGGCATCGTCAGCGCCGTCGACTGCCTCGACCAGCTGATCACCGTGTTCACCGGACTGACGGTGGCCCCGCTGCATGTGGTCACGCTGTTGCCGCTGTATTCGGCGCAGCTCGGATGGCTGCTGCCGGCCGCCATCGGACTGGCGATCGGCGTCGCCGTCTCGCTGGCCAAGAGGACGACCGCGGCGGCGCGCTGATCCGGATTCAGACGAAGACGAGCTGGACGAGCACCATGTAGAGGATGGTGCCGCCGGCGATCGACAGCAGCATGTTCCTCTTCCACAGGTGCAGGCCGATGATGGCGACCATCGCGATCGCCTCGGGCAGGCCGTGGCTGCCGCCGGTGATCGACACGTCCTTGAGCGAATACACGACGAGCAGGCCGGTCATCGCATAGGGCAGCACATTGCCGAGATACCGCACGAACCGCGGCGGCTCCTTCGATTCGGGGAAGACGACGAACGGCAGGAACCGGGTGATCATCGTTCCGAGCGCCACGACGGCGATCGTCGCGATGCCCTGCCATACGGTCATGGTCATCATCGTGCCTCTCCTTCCGGTTCCGGCGAATCGGCCTCGCTTGCGGCACGGCCCGCGCCGGCGGCCTCCCGCCCGTCATGCGGATCGTCGAGATACGGACGCAGGGCCACGAACAGGACGAGCATCAGCGCCATGGCGGGGATCATGAAGCGATCCGGGCCGAATACGAGCAGCGCCGCCGCCGAGGCGAGCACGCCGATGATGGCCGGCAGATGCCGCCGCTCCCCCATCCACTGGTCGAGGAAGATGACCAGGAACAGCGCGGTGAGCACGAATTCGATGCCTTTGGTGGAGAACGGCAGCAGCCCGCCGACCAGCCAGCCGAACGCCGTGCCCACGATCCAATACCAGCGGTTGAGCACGGAGACGTAGATCATGAACCAGCCCCGGTCCACGTCGGGCGGGATCTTCGCCGACGAGTTGATCGCGAAGGATTCGTCGCACATGGCGAAGATCAGATACGGCTTCTTCCACCCGGTGTTCGCGAACGGCCCGAGCATCGACAGCCCGTAGAACAGGTGACGCGCGTTGACCATGAGCGCGAGCAGGAACGCGGACAACGGGCTGAACGCGGACAGCAGCAGGTTGACGGTCACGAATTCCATCGAACCGGCGAAGATGAAGAACGCCATGCATACCGGCCACAGCAGGCCGAAGCCCTTCGCGTGCATGAGCAGCCCATACGATCCGCCGAGGAAGAAGAACCCCGCGGCGATCGGCAGGGTCAGCGGCAGGGCGGCCTTGAACGCCCTGGCCCTCATGCCGTGCTCGTGCGGCTCCGATTGCCCCTGCATGCCGTTGTCCCCCATTCGCCTCGCGTTCCGCCGATAGACGCGATCATCTTAGACGCGCCGCAGGAGAATTGCCAACGGAGTCTCGGCTTCGGCATGAATGTGTTTCGGCATGGATACGGGATGGGGCCCGTCGAGCGGTATCTCGACGGGCCCCATCCCATAGTCGCGCCGCATACGCCGGCGGGCGCTCGCCCACCATACGGCGGTCCGTTCGGCACGGCTCTGCTATCGTCGCCACGAATCACGCGTGACCACGACGGCATCGGCGGCGACGAACGCCACCAGGCAGACGGCCAGGACCGCCAACGTCAACGGGGATGCGTAAAAGTCCCTGATATCCACATCCATAGCGGGGCTGATCATCGCGAACACCGCAACGGGAACGACGACGATGAACATATTACATCCATATGCATTCGCGGAACAACCGCCCATAGCCATCAAGCGAGGCGCGCCGCATGCGTCATGCCGACAACGGCAGGCTGATGAGCATCGTCGTGCCCTGCGGCGAGGAGGACTCGACCTGCACGGTGCCGCCGTAGCGGTTCGCCACGTCGCGGGCGAGCGCCAGTCCAAGCCCATACCCCTGGTGCGCGGTGCCGTCGTCGTCGCGCGCGAACCGGCGGAACAGCCGTTCGGGGTTGTCTCCGATGCCGGACCCGTGGTCGGTGATGCGGATCGCCGCGTCGCTGCCGTGGTGGAGGTATCCGAGCGACACGTTCACCGCGCCGTGCTCCGGCGAGTGCGCGATCGCATTGTCCAATACGGCCACCACGCACCGCGACAGGCCGACCGCGTTGCCCTGCACGACAAAATGGGCGGGGTCGCCGTCCACGCGCGTCGTGATGCCGACATGCCGCGAATCGGCCAGCGGCCGTACCGAGTCGACGGACTGGCCGATCACGTCGGGCAGCGCGACGGGCTCCGTGTGCACCGACCCGCGTGCGGCGACGAGCAGGTCGGTGATGATCGCGTTCATGCGGTCCACGTCGGCGTGCAGGTCGGCGAGCGGTTTGTCGATGGATTGGCCGCGCGCACGGCGGAAGTCGATCAGGTCGATGCGCGTCGAGATCACGGCGAGCGGCGTTTTGAGCTCGTGGCTGGCGTCGGCCACGAAATCCTTCTGCAGGGCCAGCGCCCGTTCGAGCGGCTCGACCTCCTTGCGCGAGTAGTGCCAGCCGATCAGCGCCGCGGCGATCACGATGACGGCCACGAACAGCAGGATGAACACAACCGCCTTGCGCGTGTCGATGACCATCATGCCGCGCCCGAACTGTTCGGTCACCGACATCTGGTCCGGATTCAGGCCGCGCTCGGTGATCTCGTGCCGGGAGCCGAGCAGCACGCCGAGCACGAACAGCACGCCCCCGATGACGGTGACCACGGCCATCGCGATCGTCATGCGCAGGCTGATCGAACTGGCCGTCGCGCTGCGGGCACGCAGTGCGCCGAACGCCCGGCAGACGGCGTGCCACGCCGATGAGGCGGCGCGTCCGATGCGGCTCGCGGGCGGACGCCGCACCGCCGGATGCGGAGACTGGCCTTCGTCTCCATCACGGTCGATGCCGATGCCGCCGGCATGCGGCCGATCGGACCGAGGCCGCCCCGTACCGGCCTGATCCGCAGGCTCGCCAGCGGAACCCCGAGTAAGCTGATCGTCCATCACGGCACCTCGCTATTCCGCCTGCGGCTGGCCGATGCGGTAGCCCCGCCCGCGCACGGTTTCGATGATCGACCGCACGGTTTTGCCGCGCACATAGGACACGTAGACATCCACCGTGCCGATGTCGCTGCCCGCGGAGAACACGCCGGACAGCAGCTCGTCCCGGTCGAAGACGTGGTCCGGCGCGGCGGCGAGGGTGGCGAGCAGCTTCGTCTCGGTATCGGTGAGCGGCACGGTGCGCCCGTCCGGATCCTCGATGGCGCTGGAGCCGGGCTTGAGCAGCCAGTCGCCGATGAGCACGCTGGCGGATTGCGCCTGGAATCCGCGCAGCAGCGCGCGCAGGCGCGCCTCGAGCTCCATGAAATGGAACGGCTTGGTCACGTAGTCGTTCGCCCCGCCATCCAGCCCTTCGACGATGTCGTCGACCGCGGAGAGCGCGGTCAGCACCAGCACCGGCGTGGTCAGACCGGTGGCGCGCAGCGTCCTGACGATGTCCAGCCCGTCGCCGTCCGGCAGGCGGCGGTCGACGATCAGCGCGTCGTAGTGCCGGTCGTGCAGCAGCCGCTTGGCCTCCGCCGCGCTGGGCGCCCAGTCGACGCGATAGTCGGGATCCAGCATCTCCTGCGTCATCGCGCCCAGATTCGGATCGTCCTCGATCAGCAGCACCGCGGGGAGCAGCAGCCGTTCCACCTTCCGCTCGTCCATCGTATCCGCCATGTTCAGCCCTTTCCCCGCCGCCATGTCTCCATCGTATGCCACACCCGGCTGCCAATGCGCCGCGCGCATGGCAGCCCCGCGCGGCCCTATGGTTCATCAGAGCGCATCCCGGCTAAGAGTGCGCTAAGAAACGCTGGAATTGCAAGCATCCGTCATATGGGTAACGTTATGCGATATGCACTATGTATTCACCGCCACCGGCGTCTCCTGCCAGGTGCCGACCAGCCAGCAGACGCACGAGCTGTTCCGCGACCTGTCGTTCGAGCTCGATGCCGGGCAGATCGTCGACCTGATCGGGCCCTCCGGCGCCGGCAAAAGCAGCCTGCTGACCGCATTCGCGCGCCTCAATCCGTATGCGCGGGCGCACATGACGCTGCAGGGGCGCGATCAGGGCGAATTCACGCTCCAGCAGTGGCGCCGCGAGGTGGCGTATCTGCCGCAGAAGCCGATCCTGCCGGGCGATACCGTCGCCGACGCGATCCGGCTGCCGTGGACGCTGGCGATCCGCAGCGACGAAAGCGTAGGATCGCCCGCCGCGGCGGGTGCCGGCGCGATCCCGACGCCCGGCAAGTCAAGCGCGATTCGCCGCAGCTGGTTCCGCAGTTCCGCCGGTCAGGCCAAGCGCCTGCTGCCGGACGAGCGCATCCGGGCGACGCTGGACGCGATGGGTTGCGAGGACATCGATCTGGACCGCCCGCCGCACGATCTGTCCGGAGGCCAGGCAGCCCGCGTCAGTCTGGCGCGCACCCTGCTGACCGGCCCGACGGTGCTGCTCGCCGACGAGGTGGATGCCGGCCTGGACGACGAGAACGCGGAGAAGGTCGCCGACATCATGGCCGCCGCCGCGGGGCGCGGCATGGCCATCGTGCGCATCCGCCACCGCCCGCCGGACGGCCGTGCCACGCGCACGGTCAAACTGGAGTACGGGCTGCTGAGCGAGGCGCCGCATACGGCCGGCGCGCAGGATGCGGACGGTGCGGCTCGCAGCGACACATCACAGGACATGTCGCAGGAAGGGGGCCTCGCATGAGCGGCGGCTATTCGATCGATGTCTGGGGTCTGCTCGTCGCGCTGGCGATGGTGGCCGTGGCCGCCGCCATCAGCGAGCTGATGCATCTGGGCGTCGGCAAGACGCTGATGTGGTCGGCATGCCGCGCGCTGCTGCAGCTGTGCGCGATGGGCTTCATCATCGGCTTCGTGATCAAGGCGAACAACGTGTGGCTGGTGTTCGCGCTGATGGCCGTGATGCTGCTCGCGGCCGTGCAGATCACGCTGTCGCGCGCCAAGGGCATCCCGAAGGGACTGGCCGGGCCGGTGCTGCTGAGCCTGGTCATCACGATGCTGCTCATGATCGCGCTGGTGACCGAGCTGGTTGTGCGACCGCACCCGTGGTATGCGCCGCAGCTGGTCGTGCCGCTGACCGGTATGCTGCTGGGCAACACGGTCACCGCGCTGGCGGTCGGGCTGAGCCGTTTCTACGAGAGCATGAACGAGCGCCGCGACGAGGTCGATACGCTGCTCGCGCTCGGCGCGACCCCGTGGGAGGCGGCCCGTCCCTCGATCGTCTCGTCGATCCGTTTGGGCCTGCTGCCGACCACCGCGTCGCTGGCGTCCAGCGGCATCGTGACGATCCCCGGTATGATGGCCGGCCAGGTGATCGCCGGCGGCGACCCGATCAACGCGGGCAAATACCAGTTCGTGGTGTTCGGCGCGATCGCCGCGCTGACGCTGGTCGCCGACAGCCTGATCATGTCGATGGTCTACAAGACCTGCTTCACGGCCGACGACCAGTACAAGCCGCCCGAGGAGCGGTAGGGCACGACTGCCGCGGCGGCCACAGTCCGACCGACGGCCGGCAGAACGCCGATGACGAAGATCATCCGCGTTCTGCCGGTCGCGTCACGCCGGCCGCGTTTTGCTAGGCCGTTCCTGGCGAGAGATCCCTGCCACCCGGTAGATGGCATCTCTCGCCGAGGAACGCTCCCCGAGAGAAACCTGCCATGCTATGGCGAATGCGCCACACTAAGCACCCTTCCCGCAAGAGGTTCCCGCCACCCGGTGGATGACGTCTCCCACCCAGAAACTTTCCGCGGGGAGAAACCTGCCACCCATCAGCTACCACATCTCGTCCAGCACCATCTCCATGAGCGGTTCCCACCGGTAAGTGGCAGCGCCGGCACGCCCCTGCTCCCGAGCGGGAGAAATCCGCCACCCATCAGAAGCTGTATCTTCCCCAGTAGCTTCTTAGCGAGAGGTTTTCGCCAGTCAGTGGACGGCAGATCACACTAGGAGGATCTCCCCGAGAGATACCCGCCGCATCTCGGCAGGAACCGCTCACGGAGTGATGCCTTATCGAGAGGTACCTTGCCACAGGATGGCGGCGCAAGCATGGTCATGGCGCCAAGCGAGAGAATGCAGCCTCTCCGTGGATACTGCATCTCGCTAGGCGACGTCCCGGCAAGAGATTTCCGCCACAGGATGGCGGTATCGGCACGATTGCGTCTTCTGGCAAGAGGTTCGGCGTTGTTGAATCAGAATTGACATGCTACCGCCTGCGGGTGCTGGCTCTCGAAGCGAGCCCGAACGTGGGGCATATGGCATCGCCAGCACCGCCCCCCAGCCGGCTTCGCCGCCTGCCCCCGCCAGCGGGGGCAGCATATGCCAACAACCGGTTTAACGGAGCCACAGGTTTCCGCCACTCTATGGCTGTTATATCCCGCCCGGCAGTTCCTATATGCGAATACGCAAACGGCTCCGGCAACCGTATGCAGGTTGCCGGAGCCGTTTCGATACCGAACCAGCCGTTTCGAGCAGCCAGCCCAGACGACCGATTCAACCAGCTGGTTCATCCAGCCGAACCAGCCAGCCGGTTCAACCGGCCGCAATCAGTCAGACGAACCAACCATCACAACGCGCCGGACCGCGGCTCAGCGCCGCCCGGAATGGCGGTTCGGCATGCGGAACGGTGCGCTCTTGGTCTTGGAATGGCGGCGATGCGGGCCTTCCGTATTGCCGTAACGCGCGATCATGCGGCGATCGTGGCGTTTGGCGTCCTCGGAACGCTCATCGCGCACGATGCGGTTCTCATCCTTGCGGTGAATGCGCTTGCCGCCACCTTCGCCGCCCCGCTTCGCCCCGCGCAAGGACGGGGCCGACGACCGCTTGCGCCCATCGTAGGACCGTTCGGCACGGGACCGGTCCTTATGCGAGAAGTCGCGCTTCGTGCGGAGGGAATCGGATCCGCCGCGGGAATCCGAAGTCATCTCGTCACGGGTTTCTGGCACGTCGGAGCGGCCCGTCGTCTCGCGCTTGCGCGCCGGGCGTTCCGAACGGTCGAAACGCCCTCCCCTCCCACGGCGATCACCGCGATCACCGCGATCGGCGCGGCTATCCCGCTCGGCACGCTTAGAATCACGCTCAGCGGCACGCTTCGACCATGCCTCGTCCTGCTCGAAGCGCAGATCGCGCCGCTCGGCATCGCGGTCGTGCAGCCCGGCCCGGCGGTCGGCACGATTGGCCGGCGCCCGATCGGCCGTCGTAGCCGGCGCGGCCTCCATGCGATCGGCGTCGCCGCGGCCGCGGTCGGCGCCATCACGACGCCCGGCCGGCCGACCGGCCCCGGCCCCGGTGCCGCGGTTGCGCCGGCGCTTGCGGCCGCGTCCCTCGCCATCGTCGGAGGACGCGCCGCCACGGCGCTGGCGACCGGCCGGCTGGGACTGCTCGAGGCTCCATCCGTCCACGCGCTCGGCGCGCTCCCCCACCAATTCGAGCACTTCGGGCGAATCGTGGGTGACCTCGATCGGCTTCACCTTGATGCCGGCGATCTTGAGCATGCGGCGCGCCTCGCGGCGCTGCTCGGGCAGCACGAGCGTGACCACGTCGCCCTCGCGGCCGGCGCGCGCGGTGCGGCCGGAGCGGTGCAGGAAGGACTTCGGGTCCTCCGGCGGCTCGACCTGCACGACGAGTTCGACGCCACTGACGTCGATGCCTCGCGCGGCCACATCGGTGGCGACCATGACGCGCACGTCGCCCGACTCGAAGGCCGCGAGATTGCGGTCGCGCTGGTTCTGGTTGAGGTTGCCGTGCAGTTCGGCGGCCGGGATGCCGTTTTGCGTGAGGTTCTTGGCCAGCTTCTTGGCCTGGAACTTGGTGCGCGTGAACAGGATGCGCCGGCCCTCGCCCGAGGCGAGCGTGCGCACGAGCTCATGCTTGTCGGCGCGCGTGGTCTCGAAGACGTGGTGGGTCATCAGGTCGGGTTCGGCGGTGGCCGAGTCGACGCTGTGCACCTTCGGATCGTGCAGGAACTCGTTGACCACCTCGTCGACGCCGTGGTCGAGCGTGGCGGAGAACAGCATGTGCTGCGCGTCCGGCGCGATCTGCGCGAGCAGGCGCTTGACCGGCGGCAGGAAGCCCATGTCGGCCATCTCGTCGGCCTCGTCGATGACGACGACCTCGACGGATTCGAGGGTGAGCAGCCCCTGGCGCAGCAAATCCTCAAGACGGCCCGGGCAGGCCACCATGATGTCGGCGCCCGAACGCAGGTCGCGCACCTGACGCTTCTGGTTGACGCCGCCGTAGATCGTGGTGGTGGTCATGCCGTACATCTGCGCGAGCGGCATGAGCACGTCGTTGATCTGGTTGGCGAGCTCGCGCGTCGGGGCGAGCACCAGACCGCGCGGATGCGGCAGGAAATCGGACTCCAGGCGCTCCTCGAGACGCTCCTGCCTGCGGCGCTTGATCTCGCGGCGGAATGCGCTCATCGTGGATTCGTCGTCGAAGGAATCGTAGTCGCCGAGCCGGGCGACCAGCGGGATCGAAAAGGCGAGCGTCTTGCCGGAACCGGTGCGGCCCCGGCCCAGAATATCGCGGCCGGCAAGGGAATCGGGCAGGGTGTCGGCCTGAATCGGGAATGCGGTCTTCTTGTCATCGGCCGCGAGCACGCGTACCAGCGGTCCGGGTACGCCAAGTTCTCCAAAGGCAAGCGGGCGGGCTTCGTCCTGACCATCCGTCAGGGAATCATCAAAATCAGTGTCGTTACGGGGCACAGTGGCCTTTCATGTCAATCAGGATGCGCGAACTGCGCAAACCATCTGACTGTAGCCCAAGGCCGCTACTTTCCCGCATGCCGGGCCGGGGGCGCCGCGCGGCGCACTCCCGCCCCGACGCATGCGGGGAAAAGACGCCGCGCGTCGCTACCGGCCTACCGGTAGTTGCGCTCGATGAGGATATCGGAGACCGTGAGGTTCGCCTCGCTGAGCAGATTGAACAGGATCACCCCGGCGAGTTCGTCCGGGCTCATGAACGAATGCTGCTTGTCGAGCGACACATAGTCGTGGCTCTCGCGGTAGAAATCGGTGTCGATGCCGCCCGGGTACACGCCGACGACCTTGACGCTCGACCCCTTGTACGCGGCCTTGAGGCTCTGCGTGTAGCCCTTCTCGCCCCACTTGGTCGCGCAGTACACCGATTCGTTGGCGTTGCCGCGCGTGGCGGCGGTGCTCATCACGTTCGCGATCTTGAGATCGCGTTCGCCGTCGGCCTTCAGCGTCTCGACCGACCACAGGATCATGCCCTTGAGACCCTTGAGACATTTGTCGACGTCGGCCGCCTCGTAGCCGGTCGGCGTCTTGAACGACGGCTGGCCGGCATTGTTGATGAGCAGGTCGATGTGGCCGATCGCCGCGATCTCGGCGACGGACCGCTTGACGAAGGCCTCGTCGGACACGTCGCCGACGAATCCGCGGTAGGCCTCGGCCGGGAACCGCCGGGCGAGTTCCGCCTGCCGTTCGGCGTTGAAGTCGATGCCGGTCACGAACCAGCCGCGCTCGATGAGCTGCCGGGCGAGCTCGTATCCCAGTCCCAGCGCGCTGCCGGTCACGATCGCGATGCGCCTGCCCTGTGCCGTCCGTTCGCCCATATCAGTCTCCCTGCCGTGTCGCCGGATGCGCCCGATGCGCACCCGCATTCGGTGCCATCATAGCGCACCGCGCATCGAACCGGTTAGATTTGCGATGCGCGGACGACGGCCACCGCCGATCGCCCGTCAACGAACCGCCGAACGCCGAGTCATACCCCCGGTCACGCTCCGGCTCACGCCTCGGTGCGACCGCCCGACTGGTTGATGCGCCGGATGACCCGCGCCGGATTGCCGGCGACGACGCAGTCGGGCGGCACATCCCTGGTGACGACGCTGCCCGCGCCGACCACCGAACCGTCGCCGATCGTGATGCCGGGCAGCACGATCACGCCGCCGAGCCAGCAGCGATCGCCGATCGAGATCGGCTTGGCGTACGTGTTCCAGCGGTAGCGGCCGCTGCCGGGATCCCAGCCGTCGACCAGCCGATCTGCGGCCTCGACCGGATGCGTCGAGGTGTAGAGCTGCACGTTCGACGAGATCATCGTGTCGTCGCCGACCGTGATCGTGTTGCAGTCCACGAAAGTGCAGTTCATGTTGACGGTCACGTTGGTGCCGAGGTGGATGTTGCGCCCGTAATCGCAGATGAACGGCAAACCGACCGACACGTTCGACCCGATCGAGCCGAGCAGCCGTTCGAGGATCTCACGCTTCTCATCCTTCTGGTCGTAGGCGAGCGCGTTGTACCGCGCCAGCAGCGCGCGGGCGGTGTTCTTGAATTCGAGGAACACCCCGTCGTGGCAGTCGTAGATCTCCCCCGCCATGCATTTGTCGAGTTCACTGCGCCGTTCCATACGCTCTCCTTATCATCCAATCGCCGTTCCACCGCCGCCCGGGCGGGCGCCCTGCCGCTCCACCCGGCCGCCGGCGCGCCACGAACGCCAGCCCGTCACGCCAGCTTCGGATACCACTGCGCGAACCATTGGTCCGCCCGGTCGCCGTCGAGCCGAGCCTGCATCCACCGGCGGCATGCCGCCAGATACCGGTCCAGCAGCCGACCCAGCAGTGCATCGCAGATATGTAGAAAACGTCCAATCATCGACACCACCCCTTCGGATATGGCATATGGATACCGTTACGAGCATCGCGTTCTTTCTGCGTTTTCAGTGTATGTCCTCGACGTTCGCGTACACGCTCCGCGATCGCGATACTGCATCCGATACTATGAGAATCGTGCAGTTTCTTGATCATTCATCGCAGGACGGCGGCACGGGCGCGCAACGGGCCGGCGCCGCCCCGGCCACCGGCCCGTCCCGACACTTGGCTGCGCGCGGCTCCGGCGCCACGCCGCGCCGCACGTCGACGGTGCTGTCCGACCTGTCGGAGCGGATCCACTACAACATCCCCGAGCTGCCGATCTATGCACGACTCGATCCGCTGTCCTCGTTCCCCGACCACCGCTGCCCCTGCCACTGGCACCGCGATCTGGAATTCCTGCATGTCGCCAGCGGGCGGATGCACTATTTCGTCAACGGCACCGTGACGGTGCTGCACGCCGGCGAAGGCATCGCCGTCAACTCCAGCCGGCTGCATTACGGATTCTCCCCCGACCTGGGCAACGCGTGGTTCGCATGCGCGGTGATCAGCCCAGCCCTTTTCGAGCACGCCACCACGGGGACCGCGGCCTTGTGCTCCCGCGCGTTCGGCCAGGATATGGATGATTTCCTGACGCTCTCGCCCGATGTGCCGTGGCAGCGTGACATGCTCGCCGGCGTGGACCGGGTCGTCGAGAGCATGGCGCGGGCCGAGGCCAGCGAGGCCGATACGGCCGAGGGGACCGCCACGGCCGGCGGGCGCGCCGATTCCGCGCCCCACGGCGCCGGCCTCTCCGCCGGTACGACCGGTCGGGGATCCGGCGCACTGCCGGTGTTGTCCGAGGCGATGGCGCTGTGCGCGATGGCGATTGACCGGTTTCGGCCGGCCGCCCGGCCCGGCGACGGGACCGGCGCCGCGACGGCGAACGGCGATGCGGCCGAGCGCCGCAGCCGCATCACCGTGCTCGCGATGACCGGCCTGATCCAGCGGCGGTTCCACGAGCCGCTCGGACTGGACGACATCGCCGCCGCCGGCAACGTCAGCCGCAGCCAATGTTGCATGCTGTTCAGGCGCTATGTCGGCCGCACGCCGAACGAGTATCTGACCGAGCGCCGGCTCGAGGAGGCGAAGCGCCTGCTTGCCGATACCGCCGGCTCCGTGGCGGAGATCGCACGCGTCTGCGGATTCTCGTCATCGAGTTATTTCATCAGCGTGTTCCGCCGGCGGTTCGGGGAGACGCCACGCGCCTACCGCGCCCAGCCGCCCGGCATCGGAGCCTCCGGCATATCCGCAGGGGCATCCCTCGCGGTCTAAGCGAAAACCCCATCATCCATCGTCTCGTCACGGCAGAAAACGCTCCGGCAAGCCGCCGACGTACTGTACGGCAAGTGTGTTTTGTCCGCATCACAAGTGCAGATAACTCGCAAATACCGATCTGAGGGGCAGAATGGCGGCCTTGCCGGCCTCTTTCGGCGATCTGAGGGGCGATCGCAACGCGAACACGGGATGCCGTCAGGCCTTTTCCGGGCGAGATGGTTGAAATTGAGCTCTGGGTGTTCCATTGGCTCACCCCTCAGATCGCCGAAAGAGGCCGGCAAGGCCGCCATTCTGCCCCTCACATTGGAAATTCATCATGCCCGTCGACGGACGCATCACCGCGGGGCACCGATCCCCGCACATTCGGCCCGCAACCGGCACCGTCGGGAAAGGCGTCTGCATCGAAAAACGGCTCTCCTCATACGAGGAGAGCCGTTCTCGATTCACAGGATGTCTGGATCGTCTTTTTCGATCGTGCCGGTGGCCTTGCCGATGGCCTTGAGGCCGTGGTAGGCGACGAGGATCACGATGGTGCCGATGGCGATGCCGTTGAAGGAGATGCCACCGATGGTGAACGCGAACTGTCCGATCGCGATGATCATCGTGATGGCGGCGACCATGATGTTGAGCGGCTTGTCGAAGTTGACCTTGTTCTCCACCCAGATGCGGATGCCGATCATGCCGATCATGCCGTACAGCAGCGTGGTCACGCCGCCGAGCACGCCGGCCGGGATCGTGTTGATGATCGCGCCGAACTTCGGGCACAGGCTCAGCAGCAGTGCGAATCCGGCGGCGCACCAGTAGGCCGCGGTCGAATACACCTTGGTGGCGGCCATCACGCCGATGTTCTCGCCGTAGGTGGTGGTGCCGGAACCGCCGCCGAAGCCGGCGATCGCGGTGCCGATGCCATCCGCCATGAGCGCGGTGCCGATCTGGTCGTCGTAGTTGCGCCCGGTCATCTGGGCCACGGACTTGACGTGGCCGACGTTCTCGGCGACGAGCACCAGCACGACGGGGATGAACATCGGCAGGATCGAGAAGTCGGCCTGCGGCAGATGGAAGTCCGGGAAGCCGATCCACGCGGCCTTGCCGATCTCGGAGAAATCGACCTGACCGGGGCGGAAGCACGCGTACGCGTAGCCGATGATCACGCCGATGAGGATGTTGAGCCGGCCGAGCAGGCCGCGGAACAGCACAGCCACGAGCAGCACGGCCAGCAGCGTGACCAGTGCGGTGTCGGGCGCGGCCTTGAAGTTGGTCCACACGCTCGGCGCGAGGTTGAAGCCGATAATCGCGACGATGGCGCCATTGACGACCGGCGGCATGATGATGTCGATCCACTTCGATCCCGCGTAGTGCACGAGCACGCCGACGAGCGCGAGCAGCAGGCCGGTGACCAGGATGCCGAAGCTGGCGACCGGAAGGCCCTTGTGCGCGGCGGTCACGGCGGTGATCGGGGCGATGAAGCCGAATGACGAGCCGAGGTAGCTCGGCAGCATATTCTTGTTGATCAGCAGGAACAGCGCGGTCGACATCGCGGTGAAGAACAGCGTGGTCGAGGGGTCGAAGCCGGTGAGGATCGGCACGAGGAAGGTCGCGCCGAACATGGCGATCACATGCTGCGCGCCGATGCCCGCGGTGCGGGTCCAGGTCAGGCGCTCGTCGGGTTCGACGACCTCGCCCGGGCGCAGCGTCTTGCCGTCGCCGTGCAGTTTCCAGGTGAACAGGTTGGACATGGCTGTCTCCTTAACTCTCCCGCGCGGGTCCTTGACATGGCCCCGCGCATCGTGAGTCATTGTATCCCGTCCACCGTCCCTTCACGTTTCGCCGCGCGGGGCGCCGGCATTCGCCGGCGACGGCGGGTCACAGATGCGGATCGACCGCGTGCACCACGTCGACGAGGTCGCCGTTGGACAGCAGCGGGCGCTTGAACTCGCGCCAATCCTCGACCTGCACATCCCAGTGGCCGTCCGATTCGTTGATCACCGGGCGCGCGGTCTGCTCCCAGCGGAACCGCTTGTAGGTGCGGCCGGTGGCCGGATCGCGGCGCGAGTAATGCAGGCAGGTGCAGTTCGTGATCGTCCATTCGGGCGAGTCGGCGCGCCGCATGAACTCCTCGTCGGACAGGTCCTCCAGCGTGAGCATGAGCGCGAGCATGAGATCGCCGTGGCTGACCATCACCACGGATTCCGCGTCGGACTTGCGGTTGAGCGACGTGAGCAGGTTGTGCACGCGGTCCTCGGCCACGTCGGCGATCGATTCGCCTGCCGGCGGGCGCCAGTACAGCGGATCCGTGTGCTTGAACATCCAGTTGCGCCCGTAGTTGGTGCGGAACTCCTCCTGCGTGATCGTGTTGATCTCGCCCCAGGAGCGCTCGCGCAGCACGCGCGTCTCCTCCCACTTGGCCTTCGGCAGCGCCATCGTGGCTGCGGTCTCGCGGGTGCGCACGTAGGGCGAGACCAGATAGCGGTCGAACAGCTGCTGCTGGGAGACCAGCCAGCGGCCGATGCAGTCGGCCTGCTTGCGGCCGGTCGCAGTCAGTCGCCACGAGCGGTCGGGCACGGTGACGTTGTCCTGCGTGTACAGCGAGTTGTCTCCCTGCTCGCCCGCGCTGATGATCACGTTCGCCTCCGACTCGCCGTGTCGGATCACATACAAATCAAGCGGCATACCCATTGCCGTATCCTCGTTTCAATTCCTGCGACGGCCTGGCCCGGCCCCGCCCGCATGCCCTCGCATGCCCCTGCATGGTGCCGCCGATGCGGCGGATCCATCCGCCGCGGTGACGCCGCCGTATTTTTCATATCCTCTAAATTATGTCGCCGTCATGTGCCGACGACGTAGTGTCGTGTTTTACGGTAGCGCATGCCGACGCGATGGGTGAGGCATGTCACGCTCTGGGAGAAAGAATTCACCCGACGTGCACCCGATCGTCACCGATTCGAGGCGGGCGCTGAGCCGAAACGGGCGCCGTCATCCCGGAAACGCGACGGGACCGTGCCGGGGGCCGCGGCGACATCCGGGAACGCCATCCGGGAGCGGTTCAGCCGCGCAGGACGCCGATGATGGCGTCGGCAAGCGCGCGCTGGTCGTGGGTGAGCCCCGAGCGCGGGGTGAGCGCGTAGAACCGGCGGACGAATTCCTCTCCCGGGTCCCGCGTCGGCACGCCGGCCGGCACGGTGTCGGCCGATACCAGCGACTGGCCGAATCCCGCGGCGATCGCGGCGACGATGGCCGCGTTGTTGCCGACCTCGATGGCGTCGGCCGGGCTCACACCGGCGGTCTTGAAATACAGGTCCGTGTAGTAGCGCACGCCGGAGCCGTGCTCGCGCATCATCCAGACCCCGTCCGGGTCGCCGGCCAGCACCAGGCGGTCTTCGCGCAGGGTGACGCGGTCGACCGAATCGTTGACGATGGGCTTTTCCACCACGCCGAGATGCGCCGCCTTCATGCCGACCTGCTCGAGGATCGCGTCGGAGTTGAGCATATGCACGGCGAGGTCGAAATGATGGAGTTCGCCGGACGCGCGGCGCAGCGCCTCGGGCAGCAGCACGGTCGCGGTCGTGTGCGAGAAGAGCATGGAGAACGGCTCGCGGCTTTCGCGCATGCGGGCGATGCGCTCCTGGGCGTCGCGCCAGGTGCCGTCGATGCCGATGGCCACTTGGTAGAGCAGGCGGCCGGCTTCGGTCGGCGTCACGTCGCTTTTCGCGTTGCGCTCGAACAGCGGCGCGCCGACCATCCGCTCGAGCTGCGCGATGCGCGACGACACCGTGGACTGCGAGACCTTGAGCTCGTCGGCGGCCATGGTGAACTGCCCGATCTCGTAGACCGCGACCAGCGTTTCAAGCAGAGGGAACATGGACCCACTTTAGCGCGGAACCGCCTCCCCCAACACGCCACGCCGACTTACGGCCGTTTCGCGCACGCATAACGACCGTAAGTCAGCAATGCCACGCCGACCCTGCTGGCTTACGGTCCTCCCGGCCGAGCAGGCCGACCGTATGCCGTCAACAACAATGCCGCCCCGCTGGCTTGCAGCCGTTTCGGATATCGGAAACGGCTGCAAGCCAGCGGGGCGGAGATCGGTCGGCGCGCACGCAGAACGCGCGCGCACGAGAGCATAAGAATCTGCGATCAGAAGAACAGCACCGCGACGCCGGCGGCGAAGCACATGAGCAGGATCGAGGTGATGAAGCTGGCGAGCATCGGCTTCTTGCCCTTGGAGGCGATGGCCTTGAAGTTCACGTTGATGCCGAGCGCGGCCATGGCCATGCCGAGCACGATGTACGCGAAATCCACGAGCTGCGGGGTGATGGATGCGATGAACGGCACGAAGGTGCCGATGATCGAAGCGCCGATGAAGCCGAGCATGAACCACGGGAAGGCCACGGTCTTCTTGCCGGTGTTCTGGACCTCGGAGTGCCTCTTCTCCCACCAGATGGCGATGATGATGGCCGCGAACACGAGCATGAGCACGCGCGAGAGCTTCATGATGGTGGCGATGTCGACCGCGCCGAACGCGTCGCCGGCCGCGACCGCGTGGGCGATCTCGTGCAGGGAGGCGCCGGCGGTGACGCCGAGCTGGGTCTTGGTCAGGCCGAGCAGCGGGCCGATCGCGATTTCGATCAGCGCGAACACGGTGCCCATGATCGCGACGATGGCCACGGCCATGGTCACGTCGTTGTCCTTCTCGTCCTGCTTGTCCTCGGGCACCTTGATGGAGCCGGCCAGGCCCATGACGGCGGCCGCGCCGCAGATGCCGGTGCCGCCGGCGGTCAGGATGGCGAGCATCGGATCGACGCCGAGCTTGCGGGCGATGGCGTAGCACACGATGATGGTCAGGGTGACGACCACAGCGGCGATCGGCAGGCACTTGATGCCCTGTGTGAACAGCACGGCGAGGTTGAGCTTGAAGCCGAGCAGGATGATGCCCAAACGCAGCAGCTTGTTGGAGATCAGGCCAGCGGCGTCCTTGACGCCCGCCTTGCGGCCGTCGTTGGAGCCCCCGTAGGCGCCGCGGATCGGGAACTGGATGATCATGCCGATGAGCAGCGCGATGATGAGCGCGCCGAACAGGCTGAATCCGGGGAACTGCTTGAGCCAGGAGGCGATCAGCGAGGCCAGCAGGGTCAGGACGCCAATGAACAGCATGTCGATGGTGGCAATGCGCTTCCACCATTTTGTACAGAACTCTCTCATGATGCACCATTCAACCGTGTCGCATGCCATCGGTCAAATCACTGACAGTGATATATGCCATCGATAATATCGATGGCATGGTTAGGGCGGCACCGTCCATCCGCCGGCTATTTCACCTGGGTGATCTCGTTGCCTTTGACCATGAACGCGGTGCTCGCGATGTCGATCATCGGCTGGTCGAATCGGCTGTCGGTATAGAATTCGTCGACCACGGCGTCCTCGCCGAACAGCTCGCGGAACCGTTTCGGCTTGTTCGTGTTGAAGTTGAGGTAGGTCACGGCCAGGGTCCGCGGGTCGATCTCGGAGGCGACCAGATGATGCAGGCCGAGCCTGCGGCACGCCTCCCCCACGGTCACGTCGAAGGACGCGGTCAGGATCACGTCGTCGGCGCGCGGCTCGTACCAGGGCTTGATCCTGCGCATATTCCGGTCCCAGAACGCGTTGACCAGGGCGCGCAGACCGCCGGTCGGCGACGCGAGGGCCGACGCCGACGCGTCGGACGCCAGCACCGGGCTGATGTGCCCCGCATCGGCGGCGGACGACAGCGCGCCGACGCGCAGATCGTCCATGTTGCGCGACTCGGCCAGATCGCGCAGATACTTGCGCGCCACGTCGCCCACGCCGCGTTCCATCTGCTCGAGCGTGCCCCGGCCCAGCTTGTACTTGATCGCATAGCGCAGCACCGGCGCGATGTGGCGGAACACCTTCGGATCGTATCTGGCGCTGAACAGATACAGGTCGAACAGGCTTTCGCCGTCGTAGATCGTGCCGTCGAAATCGAATACCCTCATGCCTCTCCTTTATGAAGGCCATGCTATCCGATGCGGCGGGGCGAGTCACCGCCATCCCGCGAATCGTCGGCGACCGTTCGCCCGGCGTTCACCCGGGCGACACCCGGCGTGCGGATGCCCACGGCGACGGCGGAGGCTACTGCGCCCCGCCCGGCCCGTTCTCCAGCCGCTCGTGCATGTACTCCCGCCAGCCATGGCCTGCGGCGCGCCATTCCTCGCGCATCTCGCGGAAATCGCCGGCCGCCCCGCCAAGCGCCCCGCCGACCGAACGCCGCAGCAGGGCGAGCAGCGAACGCGTGGATTCGGGCACCTCGGTGCCGTCGTCGTCCACGTCGCGACTCAGCCCTTCGATGCGCCGGCGCAGCCGGTCGGCGTCCTCGGGGTCGATATGGAGCTGGGCGTTGAGCGACTGGCGGATCGCCTCGTAGTCCAGGTTCGCGAAGAAGGTGAGCTGCTGGAGCCGCATGAACTGCTTCAATTCCGGGTACCGCGCGACGATGTACGCCTCGCGGTCGTCGGCCGCCTTCATCCAATCGGCGGTCAGCCGCACGGCCGAACCGCCGGTGATCGAGCCGCGGCGCAGCCGGTAGTGGTACAGCACCTCGGGGATGCGCACCACGCGGCGAGACTCGCCGATCACGTTGCAGATGCGCGCCAGATCCTCGATCTTGCGCCCGCGCGGGAAGGCGAAACCGTGGTCCCTGTAGATCGGAGCCGCGGCGAGGAACGACCAGAAGTAGCCGTCGATCTGCGATCTGACCTGCGCCTTGATCGCATCGACCGGGGTCATCACCATGACCTCGTCGAAATCGTTGTGCCGGTATGCCGACACGAGCGGCGCGTCGTTCTCGGAGATCGTGTCGAACTGGAACATGACCAGATCCGCGTCGTGCTCGTCCGCCGCCGCGAGCGCGTGCTCCACCAGATCCGTCTCGGCCACGTCGTCGGAGTCGATGAAGTAGATGTAGTCCCCCGTAGCCCGGGCCAGTCCCGCATTGCGTGCGTCGGACAGGCCGCCGTTGGGTTTGTGGATGACGCTGATGCGTGGATCCTTCGCCGCCCATGCGTCGCACATGGCCGGACAGCGGTCGGGCGAGCCGTCATCGACGAGCAGGATCTCCAGATTGCGGTGGGTCTGCCCGACCACGCTTTCGACGCACTCGTCCAGATAGTCCTCCACCCCGTACACCGGTACGATCACCGATACCAGCGCGTCCTTCGCCCGTGTCACCATCGCATGCTCCGTTTCCCGTCGGAATGACGCTTTCAATGTAGCAGCATCCCACGCAAGACGGCTGGATCAGCCTCCATGGGCGGCGGCACAGGCAAGGCCGTTCAGCCGATGTGCACCGGCGTGCCCTCGGGCAGCTGGCCGTACAGCCACTGCGCGTCGGCGACGGTCAGGCGCACGCACCCGTGCGAGGCCGGCCGGCCAAGCTTGAGCGCCTCCTTCTCGATGTAGTCGCCCATGTTCTCGTAGGTCGGCACCGAATGGAACAGATAGGTCGTGCCGAGGAACGCGACCCAGTAGTCCGCGCCCATGCCCTCGGTCGGATTGTAGAAATGGTCGCCGCGCGCGCCGATCACGAAATCGCCGGTCGGGGTCGTGCCGTCCATGCCGGTGCTGGCGATCATCGTGTATACGGTTCGCCCGCCGGAGAGGACCGCGACCCGCTGGTCGGCGATGCTCACCGTGACGCTCAGGTCGTCCAGCGTCGACAGATCGGGCTGCGTGCCGCCCGACGGCGAGCGCCAGTCGACGGCCGCGGCCTGCGCGTTCTGTCCGCCGTTTCCGGGATCCGCAGAGCCCTGGCCGCCAGCATCCCCCGAACCGTCCTGTGCGGCCTTCTTATCCGCCGCCTGCCGATCCGAGTCGTCCGAGGCGCGCCGCGACGGGGATGCCCCGCCGGTCCCGTCGGCCCCGCCGGACCGGCTCGTCCGCGAAGCGGGGAACGATGCGCTCGACGCGGACTGCGACCCCTCGCCGGAACGCCCCTGCAGCCTGGCGATGGCGTCCAACGCCGTCACGGTCTGCACGCACAGCATCGTCACGCTGAGCACGACGGCGACGATCGCCGCCACCAGCACCGTGATGCGGCGGCGCCGGTACACCAGCTGCATATCCGATCCGCTATGGCCTTCCGTCGACATTGCCGGCACCCACTCCCCGCTTCGTCCGCTTCCTTACTTCAGCGAGTCTACAAGACCCGAGACGAAGTCCGAGACGGTGTGGGCGAAATCCGAAGCGCGGTCGGTCAGTTCCGATACGGTTCCGGAATCCGCCTGCTGCTCCAACCGGTCGAAGGCCTGCGCCAGCAGCATGTTGCCGGGCATGGTGGTCAGCAGGAACACCAGTATGGCCGCGATGACCGAGGCCACCAGCCCCTTGATGACCCGCATGACGATCTTGAACGCCGCCCATGCCAGAAGGACGCCGACGGCCACCGTCAGCGCCATCTGCGCGGCCGACGGCAGCCCGCCGTACCACAGCACGATCTGATCGACGGCCCGCTGTATGGATTCCATGACTGTCCCCTTCGGTCGCTGCGCCGGCGAGATGCCGGCGCCGATATGTGATACAGGATAGGCGGAAACCATACGGATGCGCCGCATCCGCCCATATAACTTTGCAAAATCACCGCGAGGCGGCGCGGCGCCGATGCCCCCAACGTCCAGCTTGCCTCTAGACTTAGAGGCATGTCTCTAACTATCGGAATCGTCGGTTTGCCCAACGTCGGCAAATCCACCATGTTCAATGCGCTGACCCGCAACAACGTGCTGGCGGAGAACTACCCGTTCGCCACCATCGAGCCGAACACGGGCATCGTCCCGCTGCCCGACCACCGCCTGCCGGTGCTCGCCGAGCTCGTGCACACCGAGAAGATCGTGCCCGCGACCGTCACCTTCGTCGACATCGCCGGCATCGTCAAGGGCGCCTCCGAGGGCGAGGGCCTGGGCAACAAGTTCCTGGCGAACATCCGCGAGGCCGACGCGATCTGCGAGGTCGTGCGCGCGTTCGAGGACGACGACATCGTCCACGTCAACGGCAAGGTCGATCCGGCCGACGACATCGACACCATCAACACCGAGCTGATCCTCGCCGACATGCAGACCATCGAGAACGCGCTGCCGAAGCTCGAGAAGGACCTGCGCGGGCGCAAGATCGAGCCGGCGTACCTGGACGCGGTCAAGAAGGCCCAGAAGATCCTCGAGGCCGGCGAGACCATCGACCACGCCGCCGCGGCCGGCAAGATCGATAAGGCCTACATCTACGACCTGCACCTGATGACCGCCAAGCCGTTCATCTACGTGTTCAACGTGGACGACAACGAGCTGGCCAACAAGGAGCTGCAGGCCAAGCTCGCCGCCTCCGTGGCGCCGGCCCCGGCCGTGTTCCTCAACGCCCAGTTCGAGGCCGACCTGACCGATCTCGACGAGGCCGACGCCCGCGAGATGCTCGAGGACTCCGGCCTGAGCGAGTCCGGCCTGGACCAGCTGGCCCGCGTCGGCTTCGACATCCTCGGCCTGCAGACCTTCCTGACCGCCGGCGTCAAGGAGGTGCGCGCCTGGCAGATCCACAAGGGCTGGACCGCCCCGCAGGCCGCCGGCGTGATCCACACCGATTTCGAGAAGGGCTTCATCAAGGCCGACATCGTCTCCTACGACGATTTCGTCGCCGCCGAGGGCTCCATGGTCAAGATCAAGGAGGAAGGCAAGCTGCGCCAGGAAGGCCGCGACTACGTCATGCAGGACGGCGATATCGTGGAGTTTAAATTTAACGTCTCCAAATAGGGGGTAGGACCCCTGCAAAACGGCGGAATTCCAGCGTTTCCGGGCTCCGGGAGCGTGCGGATTCCGCCGTTTTTCGATTATTGGGAAATGGCCGTTCATACTCGGCGCTCGCGGTGAAGCGACCGGGGCACCGGCTCTCTCACGGAGACAGGCGGCCTGCAAAACGCCTGACGCGTTGAGGTAGGACCGGTGCCGACGACTTTGCCATGGTTACCCGGCTCACTCCCAGTGCAGCGGGTGCGCGATGCCGTCGCGGTATCGCGCATCCGTGTTCAGGAACGCGTCGACCTCCCGCGAATACAAGTTGTTGCCGTCGATCCTGTCCACCAGGTACATGAGTGCCAGCAATGCCTGTCCCACTGATTTTTGCTCGTATGCGAACGCGGGGTATTCCCCTCTCATGTCGTGCGTCACGGGCGGGACGATGACCATTTCCCGATGCCACAGGCGAGAGTGGTGCGAGCACAGGTTGCGTAGAATACACCATCGCGTGGATGATTTCCGAGGAGGTGCGCAGGTTCGTCCGCACTCCCAGAGAACGGTACAGTTCACGCAGAGCCTTGGTATCGTTATGCAGGCTCAGCATGCGGGATACGGTGTCGAACGGCATGGTCTCCATCGCCGCCCAAATCGGAACCGGTTCCCCGCTCTTCCGGTAGTGGCGGATGCACACTTCCTTGGACATGTCCATCCATTTGCTCATGTTACCGAGCAGGAATACACGTAGCTCGTCGCCTTTACGGTTCTTAACCGGCTGGTATGAGTCGAGATCTTTATAGGAGTACGCGCCGCCGTTCTGGGCCACTAGATACGCGAACCGCGATCTGACCACGAGTTCGACCTTCGCGGTTCCTCGCAACACCACAGATCGCAGGCCGGAGTCCGATAGGTACGGTTCGATGAAGTCGTTGTCCGTGGTGCCGGCCTTGAATGTATTGTCGCCGTCGGCGAGGTCATTCTGGAAGACTCGAAAGTATCCGGAAAGCCGGTAGTAATTGTCGTTGTACAGCATGCGGCGCAAACGGTCCTCGTCCGTGATGATGAGACCGCGCGAGTGCATGATGCGGATCATCTCGTCGATGTTCTTGGCTGGTTTCATCGTTCACCACCGATATGAAAAGAGCCTCCCGGGTTGCGCACTGTTAGTAGGCGTGGAAGGCTGCTGTGTTTATCATGCTAGCATCTGCTTGCATTGTCATCGTTCTCTTGCGTGTCGGGAAACATTCCACCGGATATGCGGAATAGTTGAGAGCCGGGAAATCACTCGGCGTCTACTCTGTCTTCGGCTTTGATCCGATCGGGCGCTCATTTTCAGCGTGTCCATCCGGCTATCGCGGAAACGAATCCCGTGGAGAGGCGATTCTGCTTTCCTATTGCTCCTTGACGTCATGCGATGAACAGGCCCTGCCTCGGCTGCGTCTCCGACGCCCAAGCGAATTGGGCGACGGAAACGCAGGGAATTCGACGACGGCCATGATCGGGTGCTATCATGGCGAGCCATGTGTTCTTATTGCTGCATGCTGGCGCCGATGAATGGCGCCATGACGCTGAGGCCTGCCATCTAACGGGTGGGCGCGGCCCGCTGCCGGGCCGGCGCAAGCATATGCACGCACAAGCCACCGCGCGCGGAGCGGCTCAATGGAGCGATCCGCGGTAACACAGGAATGCAAGAACACCTATATGTCTGTTAATACCGAATCAAACACGCCCGATACAACCAACAACACAACCAACACATTGGCTTATGCAGCGGCCGACGCGGCGGACGACCCCGACCGCGGGTGGATGCGCCGCGTGGCGCTGCTGCTCACCGGCCAGGCCTTCTCATTGCTGGGCTCCAGCATCGTGCAGTACGCCATCTGGTGGTGGATCGTGATGCAGACGAACAGCGGCATGGGCATGCTGCTGGCCACCCTGTTCGGTGTGATGCCGCAGGCCATCGTCTCGATTTTCGGCGGCTCCTGGGCCGACCGGCACAACCGCAAGCTGCTCATCATGCTGCCCGACATGGTGATCGCCGCGGTCACCATCGCACTGTCGCTGAGCTTCGCGATGGGCTGGACGAGTCTCACCATGATCTTCGTGGTGCTGCTCATCCGCTCGGCCGGCGGCGGCATCCAGACGCCCGCCGTCCAGTCGTTCATTCCGGACATCGTCCCTTCCGGCAAACTGCTGCGCGTCAACTCGATATACGGCGTGATCAACTCGGCGAACATGATCGTGGCGCCGGCCGTGGCCGCCGTGCTCATCAACGTGGTGCCGCTGTGGTCGATCCTGCTGATCGACGTGACCACGGCGATCATCGGCGTCGGCTTTGTGGCGATGATCAAGGTGCCGAAGAAGCGCACACCGGCCGCGGCCGTTCCCGGTCAGGCCTCGCTGCAACCAGCCGACGACAATGCCGACCGCTCGCCGTTCGCCGGCATCCGCCGCGTCCTCGCCGATCTCAAAGCGGGGCTCGTCTACACGTGGAACCGTCCGAACCTGCGCAATGTGGTGCTCGGCGACGCGCTGACCTGCTTCATCGCCGTCGCCCCGTTGAACCTGACGCTGCTGCTTATGACCCGCGAATACGAGGGCATCGATCTGAATCTCGGCTTCGTCAACCTGACCACCGCGTCGGACAAGCTCGCCGCCAACGAACTGGGGCTGAGCATCGGCATGCTGCTTGGCGGCGCGTTCATGTCCACCATCGGCGCCAAGGTCATCCGCAATCACATGTTCATGGTCGCGCTCGGCATCACCTTGGTGGGGGTCACCACGGTGGGGCTGGGCATCGCGCCGAACTTGCTGGTATACCTGCTCATAGATATGGCGTGCGGCGTTTCCTCGGCCATCTGCGTGGGCCCGATGCGCACCATCATGCAGACGGATTCCGACGAGAGGATGGTCGGCCGCGTCTTCGGCCTCGACACCACGCTGAGCACGCTCGGCATGCCGCTGGGCATGCTGATCTTCGCCCCGCTGGCCGATGTGATCCCGATCTCACTGGTGTTCGTCATCGGCGGCGTGCTCACCCTGCCCATCGGCATCTACCTGTTCGGCCAGGCCCGCGCGGCGGCACGCCAATCGGCGGCGCACACGGCATAGCACGTTCCCGGTTGCGGGAGATGCCGGCCGCAGAACAGTGACCAAATACTTGATGTTGCAGGGTTTTCGACCACCCCCAGTCGGCTGCGCCGACAGCCCCCCGCCAGCGGGGGCATACACTTCTCGCAATCATATAAAAATCGCGCGCTGGCCCGGGATCACTCCTTGGTGATCTCGTTGAGGATCGGGTTGCTCTGGAAGTCAAAGTCGACGTTCTTGAGCCCCGGCACCGAGACGGCCACCGTGTTCGTGTACCACAGCGGGATCGACGGCAGGTCCTCGAGCAGGTACTCCTCGCCTTCCTGGTAGTACTTGTTCGCCTCCTCGACGGACGATGCGGCGGCGGCCGCGCTCATCGCCGCGTCGAAGTCGGGGTTCTTGTAGTCGCTCGAGTTGCCGCCCTTGCCGTCGGCCGCCGACGAGGAGTACAGCTGCACCAGATAGTTCTCGGCGGACGGGTAGTCCGGCGCCCAGCCGCCGCGGTACATGCCGCCGAGCTGGCGGTTGTCCATCGCCGTGTAGTATTCCTTGCTGGTCGGATAGGGGTTGACCTTCACCTCGATGCCGAGCGTGTTGCGCAGGTTGTTGGCGATGGCCTCGATCCAGTCCTTCACGGGCGCATCGGACGGGTAGTCGATCTCCAGCACGCCGCTCCACGGGCTGATCTGGTCGGCCTCGGCCCACAGGGCCTTGGCCGCGTCGGCGTCGAAACGGATGTTCGACACGTTCTTCAGATCCTTGCTGTAGCCGGAGATCGTCGGCGCGATGAAGTCGGTGGCCTCGGTCGCGGTGCCGTGCAGGATCTTCTCGATGATCGTCTCGCGATCGATGGCCTTGGAGATGGCCTGGCGGCGCAGCCTGCCCTCCTCGTCGTAGGTGATGTGGTTGCTCTTCGGCGGGAACATCATCGCGACGAAGCTCGATCCGGGCTGGTTGTAGGACTTGACGAGCTTGTTCTTCTGGAACGAGCCGAGCGCCGTGGAGGGCAGGCTGGTCAGGATGTCGAGGTTGCCGGACTGCACGTCGGAGTACGCGGCCGCCGTGTCGGTGTACATCTTGAAGGTGATGCCGTCGTTCTTGGCCTTGCGCGGCCCGTCGTAATCCGCGTTCCTGACGATCTTGATCCGGCTGTTGTGCGTCCACTCCGAGAACTTGTACGGGCCGTTGCCCACCGGGTGCTCGGCGTAGCCGTCCGGATCGTCGTAGAAGGATTCGGGCAGCGGGTAGAACGCGCAGTATCCGAGCTTGAGCGGAAACACCGAATCGGGCTGGGACATGTGCACGATCAGCGTGTAGTCGTCCTTGACCTCGAGGCCCGACAGCTGGGCGTCGCCGTCGACGCCGTCCTTCTGCAGATCGTCGTAACCCGCGATGGTGGAGAAGAACGAGGCGCCCAGCTGCGCGTTGGTCACGTTCGCCACATAGCTCCAGGCGCGGGAGAAGGACTTCGCGGTCACCGGCGTGCCGTCGGTGAACTTCCAGCCCTGGTTGAGGGTGATGGTGAATTCGGTCGAGTCCCCGTTCGCCTCGATGCTCTTCGCCACCTCGTTGCGCGTGTTGCCGTCGGTGTCGTAGCTCACCAGCCCCGAGTACAGCATGTTGATGATCTGCCCGGCGTTGCCGTCGAGCGTCTGCCCCGGGGTGAGCGGGTTGGTCGGCTCCTTGCTGCCGACGGTGATGATCTGCCCCTCCTCCGCGGTGGAGCCCTTGCTCCCGCCGCATCCGGCCAGACCCATGGTCAGCGCGCAGACCGCCGCGACCAGCGTGATGATTCTCTTGGTTCCGCTCATGCGTTTCTCCTTACGGTGCCATGAAACAGCGTTGCCGGATTCATGGTGCCGGCAAGCATCGCAGTGACGTTCGATCATTCCCCTGGATGTTCCGGGGACGAGCGACGGCGTGGTGGAATGCCGCCGTCAGCCGCCCGGAAGCCGGGACGGGGGTGATTATAGGCGGCCAGTGTTGAGTTATGAGTCAATTATGGTGCGAACGTGTTACGGGGGCATTCCCCGTGGCTGGTTTGGGTGGCTCCCCTCTTTGAGGCTGAGCCGTGAAGCAAGCAGCGGAGCTGGTTGTAGGCGAAGGCGAGGCGACAGCCGAGCAGACAAAGCTGCGGCCGTAAGGCCGTCCGTAATTGCAGGACGAGCTGGCGACGAAGCCGGCTGAGGGGAGCGAACGGATCGGCTTGATGCCAAGCGTTCAGGGCAACACTCCCCTCAGTCACTTCGTGACGGCTCCCCTCAGAGAGGGAAGCCGGTGACCGACCGGTCAGGCGCAGGCCGCGTCCTGCGCGAGGAAGCTGTCGAAGTAGTGCTCCGGGCCATGGGCCGCCAGCCACGTCTCGATTTCGTCGGGCGTACGGGCGAAGGTGGTCATCAGCTTGACCTCGCCGCTTTCGGTGACCATGAGGTCGTCCTCGATGCGCACGCCGATGCCGCGGTACTCCTCGGGCACGAGCAGGTCGGCCGCGTCGAAGTACAGTCCCGGCTCGAGCGTGAACACCATGCCGGGCTTGAACTCGCTGTCGGGGTAGAACTCGTTGCGCGCGTGGTGGCTGTCGTGGCAGTCGAGGCCCATCATGTGGCCGGTGCCGTGGTACAGCCAGCGGTACTGCTGGTGGCCGTCGGGCTTCAGCGCCTCCTCGGCGCTGACCGGCAGGATGCCGAGCTTCTCGAGCGAGTGCGCCACCGAGACCATCACCGCGTCGATCATGTCGTGGTAGACGGCGCCCGGCTTGTTCGCGGCGGCGATCGCCGCGTCGGCCGAATCCAGCACCGCCTGGTAGATCTTGCGCTGCGCCGGCGTGAACTTGCCGTTGACCGGGAAGGTGCGCGTGATGTCGGCGCCGTACAGCGAATCGAGTTCGATGCCGGCGTCCAGCAGGAACAGGTCGCCGTCCTTGAGCGCATGGTCGTTGGCGTGGTAGTCGAGGATCGTGGCGCGCGGGCCGGAGGCGGCATTGGTCTCGAAGGAAATGTAGTTGCCCTCGTAGCGGCACGAATGGGTGAAGGTGGCCTCGAGCAGGCGCTCGCCGCGCTTGACCTGGCGGGCGATCGGCAGGATGTCGGCCACGCGGTCGAAGCCTCGCTGGGTGGCCTCGACGGCCTTCTGGATCTCGGCGACCTCGCGCGGCGTCTTGACGACGCGGCACTCGTCCTCGCGCTCCTCGAGCGTGGCGTCCAGCGCGCGGTTCGTGTCGGCGTCGCCCAGGCCGCTCTCCTCGCGCACGCGGTTGACCAGCGCGTCCACGCTCGGGTCGTAGCCGCGCATCAGGCGGATGCGGATGCCGTCGGGGCCGGCGCCTTCGCGCAGCGCGGCCTCCAGCTCGGTGCGGTCCTTGATCTCCAGGCCGGTCATGGTGTGGAAGTCCGCGGGCAGCGGGCGCGGCCCGACCCAGAACTCGCCGTGCTTGGCATCGGAGAAGAACCGCGGGTTGGAGCGGTCGATGGCCGGCTCTAGGTAGATCGTCGCATGGTAGCCGGCGGTGCCGTCCGCTTCGAGCACCGGATCGATGACCAGCACCGAATCCGCCTCGAGGTCGCGGCCGAGGCCGGTCAGATGCGCGTACGCCGTGCCGGTGCGGAACAGGAAGTCGATGTCCCAGGTGCGGTGGCGCAGCGTGCCGGCGGGGATCACCAGGCGCTCGCCGGGGATCTTGGACACGAGCTCGGCGCGGTGCTTGACCGCGTCGTCCGCGAACGGGCTGCGCTCGTACTGCTTCTTGTTGGGGTTCTCGCCCCAGTTCGTGAAGATGATGTCCTCGAATCCCTTGCCCTTGAGCGCGAGACTGCCCGAGCCCTTGCCCTTGGCCGGCTCGGTGTCGTTGCCCGCGGCCAGGGCGTGCAGCGCCGCCAGCGATTCCTCGGAATATGCGTGATCACCCATAATGATGGTTCCCTTCGATATAGATTGCACATGGATGGATTGATGAATTATGTGTCGACGATCCGGACCCGCCCACGGGGTATTCCCGCTCCTGATTGGCATGCCCAAATACCCGTTCTGCGATTTGACCTGCCGAAATACCCGAAATAGACCACGATTTCGGGTATTTCGGCATGTCAATCTGCAGAACGTCCATTTCGGCAGGCGGGTTCAGTCCTTCGGATCGAAGCCCGTCAGATCGGCGATGTAGCGCTCGGGGCCGTGTTCGGCCATCCACGCCTCGATGCCCTCCGGGCTGCGCGGCACGCCGTCGCTCAGGATCACGACCTCGCCGCTGTCGGTGACCAGCAGGTCGTCCTCCAGGCGCACGCCGATGCCGCGGTACTCTTCGGGCACGAGCAGGTCGTTGTCGTGGAAGTACAGGCCCGGCTCCATGGTGAAGACCATGCCCGGCTTGAGCTCGGCGTCCGGGTAGTACTCGTCGCGGGCGTGCTGGGCGTCATGGCAGTCGAGCCCCAGATGGTGGCCGGTGCCGTGGTACAGCCAGCGGCAGTGCTGCTCGCCGTCGGGCTTGAGCGATTCGGCGGCGCTGACCGTGAGGATGCCCATGTCCTCGAGCGAGTGCGCGATCGAATCCATGGCGGCGGCCATGAGGTCGCGGTAGCGGGCGCCCGGCTTGTTGGCCGCGGCGATCGCCGCATCCGAGGCGGCGAGCACCGCTTCGGCGACCCGGCGCTGGGCGGGCGAGTAATGGCCGCTCACCGGCAGCGTGCGCGTCACGTCGGCGGCGTACAGGTACTGCGATTCGGCGCCGGCGTCGAGCACGACGGCGTCGCCCTCGCTCACCGGGTGGTTGTTGATCATGTAGTGCAGGAAGGTGGAGCGCCGCCCCGAGCCGACCACGGTCTCGAAGGAGACGTCATTGGCCTCGTACCGGCACGAGCCCATGAACACGCTTTCGATGAGGCGCTCACCGCGCCTGACCTTCGGCGCCAGCGAGATCACGTCGGCCACGCGCTCGAAGCCGCGCTCGGTGGCGCGGATCGCCTCGCGGATCTGCTCGATCTCCCTGGGGGTCTTGATGATGCGCAGCTCGTCCTCGCGCTCCTCGAGCACCTGGTCGAGCGGCATGTTCGCGTCCGCATCGCCCAGACCGGTCTCAAGGCGGATCCTATCGACCGTGGACTCCACCGCCGGGTCGGCGCCGCGGAACACGCGCAGGCGCAGTCCCTTCGGCCCGACCTGCTCGGCGAGGTCGCCGGCCAGCGAGGCGATGTCGCGCGTCTCGATGCCGGTCATCGTCGTGTAGTCGGCGAGGTCGGGCGCCGGCCCGACCCAGAACTCGCCGTGCATCGCGTCCGAGTAGAACCGCGGGTTGTCGTGGCCGATGGCCGGGGCCACGTACAGCACGTCGTGATGGCCTACCGTGCCGTCCGCGTTCACGACCGGGTTGATGACGAGCACCGGTCCCGGCTCAATGTCGCCACCCAAGCCGGTCAGGTGAGCGAACGGCGTACTGACGCGGAAGTTGTAGGTGACGTCGTTAGTGCGGAAGCGGATGGCCCCCGCGGGGATCACCAGCCGCTCCCCCGGCAGGCTGGCGGCGAAGTCGTCGCGGTGCTTGGCCGCGTCGTCGGCCAGCGGGCTGCGCGTCACCTCCTCCTTGGGGCTTTCGCCCCAGTGGTCGAAGATCTCGCTTTTGAATCCCGCGCCGGTGATGCGCAGGCCGCCGGCCCGCTTGCGGGGCGCCGGCTCGGTCGCGTTGCCGTTGGCCGCGGCCCGCAGCGTTTCGATGCCGTTCGGCGTGGTGCCGCCGTTATCGCATTCCGCCATGATGGATGGCTCCTCTCTGTTGGTGGACGGCCGTGCGATGGGATCGAACCTCACCGCGCAAGCCGATGGATAGCCCGCCCGATGCGGACGAGAACGATGCGCGCGGTGCTACCCGCGCGGCGTCCCGTCGATGTCGAACAGGTCAAGTCCGCGCTCCCAGGGTGCGGGCAAGTGTGTTTCCGGGTAGATCTCGGCCATGAACTGGTAGGCCTCGGGATCGTAGCGGCGCAGCTCCTCGCGGGTGTTGACCGGGCCGCGCACCTCCCACGATCCGTCGGGGCTCTCCTCCATCACGTCGAACCAGATGGTGGTCAGTGTGGCGAAGAACTCCTCGTGATTGCTGATCGCGTAGGTGCCCGGCCACAGCCCGGCCTCCTTGCTGTGCCGGTAGATCTCGCTGAAGCGGCGGTAGCGCTCGCCGTGGTGGGCGTATTTGAGCCCGATCAGGTGGATGCCGTGGGCGAATTCGTGGGCGAGGATGGACTCGTTGCGGTATTTGGTGGTGACCGGGCCCTCGAGCACGCGCAGCACGTTGGTCTCGGCGATCGAGGCCGCCGGGTTGCCGTCGCAGGCGCCGTAGCCGGCCACCGGATACGGCGCCACCCGGTAGCCCATGCGGTGCTCGGGCACGTCGAAGGCGTCCTCGTGCGGGCCGTACACCGACAGGCTCACGCCGAAATTGGTCAGCACCTTGGCTTCCTCGGGCATCTTGGCGAGCAGCACGTCGACCATCTCGCACGCCTTGTCGCGGGCCTCCTGCGAGGTGTCGTCGCCGGATTTGATGAGGATGCCGCTCTCGCTGCGCTGGAAGCGCGTGTAGTACGGCTGGTAGTTGGCCCTGAAGGTCCCGTCGGATACCGGCGTGCCGTCGGCACCGGCCAGGGGCGCGTTGAAGCTGACGGTGATGTCGGCGAAGTCCTTGACGCGCATCGGCCGGATCGGGCTGATCGTGGTGCGCCGGATCTCTTTCTGGTACAGGGTACCGCTCTGCCACTCCATGCTCTCGTCCCAGACGAACAGGGGCAACGGAGCGCCGCGGAAGTTGAGGTTGTACACGTCAATGCGGTCCGCTTCGACCATGTCGACGGGCCAGGTTATTTCCAAATGGTTCTCGTCGATCAGAGTGACGGAAACCGGTGCGATACCGCTCATGACGACTCCTTCGTGCGTCAGCCGGCTGCTGGCTATTCCAGCAGATACTGCTTTTTTATTGTAAAGTGGCCGGCCGGCAGCCAAGGTGGAGAACGTACGGTTCAGGTATACGCTCGTACGCACCTTGGCCACCGGCCGGCCGGAGAAGGGGTTGGACTGAAGGTCCGTCACTCGGCCATGATCGCGTTCTGCATCTTGTTGCGGAACAGGAAGATCAGGACGGAGACGGCCAGCTCGAGGATCGCGATGATCCAGAACAGCGGCAGCTGGGTGTCCAGGGTCTGGAGCTTGCCGAAGATGATCAGCGAGATCGCGGTGCCGATGGCGGCCGACAGCGTGAAGCCGGTCTGCAGCTGGGTCTCGTAGGACTTCGGGGAGGCCGCGGCGACCAGGGAGGTGGCGGCGACGCCGTAGGGGAAGCCGCCGAAGTTGCCGACGACGTAGTAGATGAGCATCCAGATCACCGAGTACTTGGCGGTGCCGGGGAACAGCACGACGGTCGGCACGATGAGCAGCAGGTTGGAGATGCCGGAGAAGGCGAAGCCGAACCACAGGCGGTCCACGGACTTCCACTTGTCACCCAGCTTGGTGGCCCACAGCCAGCTGTAGAAGATGCCGGCGAGCAGTGCCACGACGGAGATGAGGGTGTTGAAGGAGCCCGGGGCGATCTCGAAGCCGAAGAAGTTGCGGTTGATGCGCTGGTCGAGGAACATGAGCAGCGTGGTGCCCTGCAGCTGGTAGTCGATGCCGATGACGATCTGCATGAGGATGATCGGCGAGACGGCGCCCAGACGGCGGCGCTCGACGCCCTTGATGCGCTTGGAGCTCCAAATGATCACGAAGAACACGATGGCGACGATGAAGGTGCAGGAGCTGACGGTGCTGGCCAGCGTGCCGATCGAGGCCTTGCCGGTGCCCACGGCGATGGCGATGGCAACGGCGATCAGCACCAGGGCGATCAGCGCGCCGAAGCCGTACTTCTTCTTTTCGGCGGCGCTGAGCGGGCGGGACGGCTTGGAGCCGAGGGAGCCGAAGAACGCCTTGCCGGGCAGGCCGATGCACGCGGCGTACAGGAAGGCGGCGATGGCGCCGATCAGGAAGCCGTAGTGGTAGTTGATCAGGCCGAGCTGCGCGGCGATCACCGGGGTGATGAAGCCGGCGATGCTGTTCGCGATGTTGTGCATCGCGTACGCGCCGTCGCGGCGGCTGTCCTTGCGGTGGAACAGCAGGCCGGTCAGCGAGTAGTTCGAGGCGCCCATGATCGGCAGGTTCATCAGGATCATGCCGACGACCGCGAACACGCGGCCCTGGTCGATGGAGAAGGCCGGGATGGCGAGGATGGCGCAGGACAGGCCCTTGGCGATGTTGCCGATGACCAGCGCCTTGCGGGCGCCGAACACGCGGTCGGCCAGCCAGGAGCCGATGATGCCGAACATCGAGTTGATCGCGCCGACCGAGGCAATGAGCTGCGCGGCCTCGCCCTGGGTGAAGCCAAGGCCCTTGGTCCACGGCGAGTACAAGTAGTAGATGAGCACGGCGCCGTACGCGCCCCAGCAGATCGAGTTGAAGAAGTTGCCGGCGGCCAGCGAGGACAGGCCCTTGGGGTAGCCGAGGAACGAATGGTCGTCGCGGATCTTCTTCAGTTCCTGCTCTTCGGCGGTGGTGATCTTCTCGCCGTCTTCATCCAGCACCAGCGACGTGTCGTCGTTGACCGTGTCGGGTGATGATTGGGTATTGGACATTGCTTACTCCTCCTTGAGAGTGACTTAAGTAAGTCTGTCTTTTGTTCCGCCCCGAATGAGGCGTTACTTTGAAGGTAATCCGCGGATAAGTGAACATAGGGTGAAGTCTTGTTGTAAAAAGTGGACAATTATTCGAGCATCCACACGAAATATCCACGAAATAGTGGAGAAATGTCAGGGAAACGGAGCGGAAACACCCAATTGTTCTCACCGACAACCGGCCGAAAACCCAGAATATGGCGGGAAACAGCAAGTCAGCAGTGCCCGAAGTGCACGCCCCCGCCGGATGGATAGCCCGGTGGGCTATCCATAGCAGTGTGCGAAGCGCACGTCGCATATAGCGTCGGGGGGCTGGCGGCGCAGCCGACTGGGGGTGTCCGGAAACCGATATGCCAGCCTCCCGACCACCCTCAGTCTCGCTTCGCGAGCCAGCTCCCGCCAGCGGGAGCGTGCCGAATCCGGCGTAACGGAATAATAAAAAAAGGCCCCTCCCGAAGGAGGGACCATGTCATGCTCGATATCGAAGACGGACACCCGGCATTCCGTGCCTCCGGCTCCCCTCTCCGAGGGGAGCCAGGTATGGAGCATACCTACCACGAGCCAACCATCCGACAGCTCCCCTCGGAGAGGGGAGCCACAGGCACGGGATGGATCACTCGGCCATGATCGCGTTCTGCATCTTGTTGCGGAACAGGAAGATCAGGACGGAGACGGCCAGCTCGAGGATCGCGATGATCCAGAACAGCGGCAGCTGGGATTCCAGCGTCTGCAGCTGACCGAAGATGATCAGCGAGATCGCGGTGCCGATGGCGGCCGACAGCGTGAAGCCGGTCTGCAGCTGCGCCTCGTAGGACTTCGGGGCGGCGGCGGCCACCATCGAGGTGGCGGCGACGCCGTACGGGAAGCCGCCGAAGTTGCCGACCAGGTAGTAGATCAGCAGCCAGATCACCGAGTACTTCGCGGTGCCGGGGAACAGCACGGCGGTCGGCACGATGAGCAGCAGGTTGGAGATGGCGCCGGCGCCGAAGCCGAACCACAGGCGGTCCACGGACTTCCACTTGGCACCGAACTTGGTGGCCCACAGCCAGCTGTAGAAGATGCCGGACAGCAGCCCGATCACGGCGATGATCGTGTTGAACGAACCCGGGGCGATCTCGAAGCCGAAGAAGTTGCGGTTGATGCGCTGGTCGAGGAACATGAGCAGCGTGGTGCCCTGCATCGCGTAGTCCACGCCGATGACGATCTGCATGACGATCAGCGGGGAGACGGCGGCGAGGCGGCGGCGCTCGACGCCCTGGATGCGCTTCGAACGCCAGATGATGGCGAAGAACGCGATGGCGATCACGAAGGTGAAGGAGCTCACGGTGCTGGCGAAGGTGCCGATCGTGGCCTTGCCCGAACCCACGGCGATGGCGATCGCGATCGCGAGGACGGCGACGACAGCCAAGGCCCCGAGGCCGTACTTCTTCTTCTCGGCGGCGCTGAGCGGATGGGACGGCTTGGATCCGAACGAGCCGAAGATGCGCTTGCCCGGCAGGCCGATGCACGCGGCGATCAGGAAGGCGGCGATGGCGCCGATCAGGAAGCCGTAGTGGTAGTTGATCTGGCCGAGCTGCGCGGCGATCACCGGCGTGATGAAGCCGGCGATGTTGTTCGCGATGGTGAACATGGCGAAGGCGCCGTCGCGGCGGCTGTCCTTGCGGTCGAACAGCAGGCCGGTCAGCGCGGCGCTGGAGGCGCCCATGATCGGCAGGTTCATCAGGATCATGCCGACGACCGCGAACACGCGGCCCTGCTCAAGGGAGAAGGCCGGCAGGGCGAGCAGACCGCAGGACACGCCCTTGGCGATGTTGCCGATGATCATGGCCTTGCGGGCGCCGAAGATGCGGTCGGCCAGCCAGGATCCGACGATGGAGAACACCGAGTTGATCGCGCCGACGGCGGCGACCAGCTGCGCGGCCTCGCCCTGGGTGAAGCCCAGGCCCTGGGTCCACGGCTTGTACAGATAGTAGATGAGCACGGCGCCATAGGCACCCCAGCAGATCGAGTTGAAGAAGTTGCACGCCGTCAGGGGCGCGATGCCCATCGGGTAGCCGAGGAACGAACGGTCGGCGCGCAGGCGCTTCAGTTCCTTCTCCTCCGCCGTGCCCTCGCGGGCCCCGTCCCCGTCGCGCACCTGGGTCCCGTCCGTGCCGCTCTGGCCGTCTTGATCTTGCGGATCCTGCGGACTTTGCTGAGACATTCCCTACCTCCTTGAAGGTGATGCGGCCCGGCGAACCATGTGCGCCAAACCGCCGTTTCCACATTGAACAATGGATTGCACATGCATGAGCAAACATACAACTGAGAACGTTCACAATGAGGTGAATGCTTTCACCGAAAAAGTGGACATATATGCGAATTGTGACGAATACCATACTTTGCGAAAACTCGGAACATCCCTTTCGCGCCCCGTGATTCCGCGGAAAAGCACACAGTTAAGATTTGTCCACCAAATCGCACAAGAAGCGAGTGCGGTTGGAACCGGCCCGTTTCTACACTGAAAGTCAACGGCATCGCAGTTGACTCGGATGCCCGATCTTATGGGCATCGCAGCCCACGCCACACCTCAAGGAGGTATGCATGACCATCCTGTTCGACAGTGCAACCAGGCAGTTCCACCTGCGCAACGACGCCATCAGCTATGTGATGCGCGTGTTGCTGGGCGGCGAGCTGAGCCACGTCTACTTCGGCGCCCGCTTGGGCGACGACGGCGACCTCGCCGACGAGCACGCGGCCCCGGTCACGGGATTGCAGACCCACGACGCCGCGGACGCCTATTCCCTTGAAGACCGGCATCTGGAATACCCCGCCGCCGGCTCGGGCGACCTCAACCCGGCGGCGCTGGCGATCACCGACGCGCGCGGATCGCATGTGGTGCGCCCGCTCTACGCCGGCTACCGCATCCTCGACGGCAAGCCCGCCCTCGAAGGGCTGCCGTCCACCTACGTGGAGGACGACGCCGAGGCGCAGACGCTGGAGATCACGCTGATCGACGAGCGCGTCGGCCTTGAGATCCAGCTGCTGTACACGCTGTTCGCCGACCGCCCGGTGATCGCGCGCAGCGCGAAGCTCACCGCCTCCGCCCGCCAAGGCGCCGCGCCGATCGACGTGGACGCGGCCTACAGCGCCGATCTGGACCTTGCAGACGGCGACTGGGACCTCATCACGCTCGGCGGCGAATGGGAGCGCGAATGCGCGCCGCTGCGCGCCAGGCTGCGCCTTGGCCACCAGGGCTCGTCCAGCCTCAGCGGCCACACCAGCCACCGCGCCAACCCGTATCTGGTGCTGGCCCGCCCCGACACCACCGAAACGCACGGCGCCGCGATCGGCGCATCGCTCGCCTACAGCGGCAACTTCGACGCCGACGTGCATGTGGACAGCTACTGGCGCACGCGGCTGCGCATCGGCATCAACCCCGAACTGTTCCGCTGGCGCCTCGAGCCCGGCGAATCCCTGCAGCTGCCGGAGGCGGTGCTCGCCTACTCGTCCGACGGCATCGGCGCTCTGAGCCGCGTCTACCACTCGCTGTACCGCACGCGCATGGCCCGCGGCCCGTGGCGCGACCGCCGCCGCCCGATCGTGGTGAACACCTGGGAGGCCATCTACATGAAGATGGACGAGGACAAGCTCGTCGAGCTGGCCTCCAGCGCCAAGGATCTCGGCATCGAGATGCTGGTGATCGACGACGGATGGTTCGGCCACCGCAACTACGACGACACCTCGCTGGGCGACTGGTTCCCGAACCCGGCGAAGTTCCCGAACGGCCTGAAGCCCGTCGGCGAGCGCGTGCACGCGCTCGGCCTCAAGCTGGGCCTGTGGTTCGAGCCGGAGATGATCAGCCGCGACAGCGTGCTGTTCGATACGCACCCCGATTGGGTGCTCGGCGACCCGGACGTGGAGCTGAGCGTCGGCCGCCACCAGTATCTGCTCGATCTGACGCGCCCCGAGGTCGTCGATTATCTGGCCGGCATCATGTCGAAGACGATCCGCGAGGGCGGCATCGACTACATCAAGTGGGATATGAACCGCTCGCTCGCGGAGGTCTACTCCCCCACGCTGCCGGCCGAACGCCAGGGCGAGGTGTACCACCGCTACGTGCTCGGCTACTACGATCTGCTGGGCCGACTCACCCGCGCCTTCCCCGACATGCTCATCGAATCGTGCTGTTCGGGCGGCGGCCGCGTCGACCCCGGCGTGCTCGCCTACGCGCCGCAGGCGTGGATCTCCGACGACACCGACGCCATGGAGCGCGTGAAGATCCAGTACGGCACGTCGTACGCCTACCCGCTGAGCATGATGAGCAATCACGTCTCCGCGGTGCCGAACGCGCAGACCGGCCGCATCTCGCCGCTCAAGACCCGTGCTGACGTGGCGCTCTTCGGCACCTTCGGCTACGAGCTCGACCCGCGCACGGTCACCGACGAGGCCGAGCGCGAACAGATCCGCCGGCAGGTCGCCCTGGACAAGCGCTTCGCCGCGCTCGTGGCCACCGGCGACTTCTACCGCCTGATCAGCCCGTTCGCCTCCGAGCCGGCGTTCGCCATGGCGCACGCCGCGTGGATGGTGGTCTCCCCCGACCGCCGCGAGGCGCTGGTGGGCTACTACCGCACGCATGTCGGCGTCAATCTCATGCCCTTCCATCTGCGGCTCGCCGGCCTCGACCGCGACGCCGCCTACACCGTGGAGGAGATCGGATTCGACACGAACCCGTGGCGGCCGCGCCGCGGCGACGAGCTGGAGGAGATCGGCCTGCCCTTCATCGACGGCTCGGCCGGCGAATGGAAGTCGAAGATCCCGGGCGGCGACAACATCTCGCGCCTGTTCCATCTGACGGCGCGGTAGGATCCCGGCCGGTTTCGGTTCTCTCCCCTCAGTCGGCTTCGCCGACTGAGGGGAGAGAACCGATCAACCAACCAATCATCAACACTTCACCCGAATCATCATTTCAACCAATCCAACACAGGAAAGGAACATCATGTCCGACAACACCGCGCTCACCGATCAGCAGATCGTCGAGCAGGACGCCCAGACGCTCTACATCGGCAACACCGGCACCGTCGAGTTCGACCTGAACCTGCCGACCGAGGGCAAGAACGGCTCCGCAGTCAGCTGGCAGACCAGCGACGACCGCTGGATCAAGACGGACGGCACCGTGCACATGCCCGAATACGGCCGCGGCGACCGCAATGTGACGCTCACCGCCACGCTCACGTACGGCGAGGCGAGCGCGACCCGCGAGTTCACCGTCAAGGTGCTCGAGCAGGCCAACAAGATCAAGGTCAAGGAGTTCTTCCCGATCGAGGTGACCGCCGGCGCCGGCTCCACGTACGAGCTGCCGATGTTCGCCGCCGTGCGCACCGATGACGACCGCCTGATCTCGCAGCGCATCAACTGGGACGACGGCGTCGAGCACCAGGCCGGCGAGCCCGGCGACGTGAGCTACCACGGCGTGATCGACGGCAGCACCATCGAGGTGACCGGCACCGTGCATGTGGTCGACCACGACCCGAACGCCCCGGTCGACGCCGCCCCGAAGGTCAAGGCGCTGCCGATCGACCACGTGCGCCTGACCGGCGAGGGCTTCCTGGCCCGCAACCAGGCCCGCCGCATCGCCTACCTCAAGACCGTGGACGACGACCAGCTGCTGGTCGAGTTCCGCACCGCCAGCGGCCTGGACACCAAGGGCGCGCCGCTGATGATCGGCTGGGACGCGCCGGATTCGCTGCTGCGCGGCCACACCACCGGCCACTTCATCTCCGCCTACGCGCTGGCGTACGCCGCCAGCGGCGACGAGACGATCAAGGCCAAGCTCGACTATGTGGTCGACTCGCTGGCCGAGGTGCAGCGCGCGTTCGCCGCCAAGCCCGGATTCCATCCCGGCTTCCTCTCCGCCTACTCCGAGCGCCAGTTCGACGAGCTGGAGAAGTACGCCCCCTACCCCACCATCTGGGCGCCGTACTACACGCTGCACAAGATCCTCGCCGGCCTGATCGACGCCTACAACTACGCGGGCAACGAGACCGCGCTCGACGTGGCCTCCAAGGTGGGCGACTGGGTCTATGACCGCCTGTCCAAGCTGCCGCACGAGCAGCTGCAGAACATGTGGAGCATGTACATCGCCGGCGAGTTCGGCGGCATGAACGAGTCGCTCGCCAACCTGTACGCCATCACCAGCAACCCCAAGCACCTGGCCGCCGCGCGCCTGTTCGACAACGACCGCCTGATGGTGCCGATGCGCCAGCACGTCGACGCGCTGGGCGGCATGCACGCCAACCAGCACATCCCGCAGGTGATCGGCTCGGTCAAGCTGTTCGAGCAGACCGGCGTGCCCTACTACCTCGAGCAGGCGAAGTTCTTCTACGAGTCGGTCACCGGCCACCACCTCTACGCGCTGGGCGGCACCGGCCAGGGCGAGATGTTCCACCAGCCCGACGAGATCGGCAACCTGATCTTCGAGAACACGGCCGAAAGCTGCGCCTCGTACAACATGCTCAAGCTGGCCGCCGAGCTCTACCAGTACTTCCCGCAGGCGCAGTACGGCGACTACTACGAGCTGACCACGCTCAACCACATCGCCGCCACCACCGACCATGTGCCCGAGGGCGGGTCCCTGTACTTCTTCCAGACCCAGCCGGGCGGGCAGAAGAGCTTCGACGTGGAGAACAGCTGCTGCCACGGCACCGACCTCGAATCGCACTTCTACTACGCGCAGGGCTCCTACTACGCGGACGCCGACGCGCTGTACGTGCGCCTGTACCTCAACGGCACGCTGGACGACGAGGCCGCGAAGCTCGCCGTCCACGTCGACGACCTGGCGCCTGAGCACGTGCGCATCGACGTCGAACGCCTGGCCAAGAACACGCTGCGCCTGCGCGTGCCGGGCTGGAGCGCCGGCAAGGTCGCGGTGAAGGTCAACGGCCAGCCGCTGGGCGCCCTCGTGGTCGACGCCGCCCGCACCGACTCCGGCGAACTCGCGTTCACCGCCGGCGCGCTCGGCCTCGCCTCCTGGGACGGCGCCAGCGTCGAGCTCGACTTCGAGCCGCACATGCACCTGGCCCCGACCCCGGACCGTCCGGAGCTGGCCGCCGTGGAGTGGGGCCCGTACGTGCTCGCCGCGCTGAGCGAGAGCACCGACTACCTCGACGTGCCCGTCGACGGGTCCGACCCGGATGCGGCGTTCGAGCGCGAGGAGGGCACCCTGACCTTCACGCACAAGGCCACCGGCCTGAAGTTCGTGCCGCTCGAGCAGATCAACGAGGAGCACTACCACGCCTACGTGCGCGTGAAGTAGCGCAAGCTCCAACGGCTTCCCCGACCGGGGAAGCCGTTTTTTCGTCGTGGCCGCGCCGATCCGCGCGCGGCCACGGAACCCATACGGCATATACGTTTTGGCGGCGATGCCGCCGTGACATGGAAGGATGTCCGATGCAACTGGTCAATGATGATGGGAATCCGGCGCCGCACGGCCCGGTTCTGCTCGATCCCGACGGAGTGGCGTGCGCGCTCGCACCGGTCCGCGTCGGCGCGCTCGTCAACGGGACGACGTTCAGCCTGCCGGCGGACGGCACCGCGGCGCACGGCCTCGCCGCCAGCGCGGACTGCGCTCCGGCCGAGAACGACGACCCGTACGCGCGCTACACGCTGACGCTGCGCAACGACGGCGACGACGCGCTGACGATCGACGATCTGTACCTCGATCTGGGCGTGGCGGCCAGCGCTGCCGGCGCCGACAGCGCCGCGGGGACGGCGCCGGCCGGCGGATCCGCGGAACCGCTCGACACGCCGGACGCCTACCTGCTGCTACCCTATGCCGGGCAGAGCGGGCGCCGGCTGCTCGTCATGCCGTACGACACCACGCAGTTCGATCTGTGCGAGCCGCTGGCGCTCGCCGGCACGTCCATCGCCGTCCGATGCTATCTGCGGGCGGCAGCCCGCCGACACGCGGCGGAATACGCCACCCATCACTGGGTCAATCCGGCCAGGTCGTTCACGCTCGCCCCGCATCGCGCGGCATCGTTCACGCTGCTGCTCGCCTTCGCCGCGAGCGAGCACGATGCGGCGAGCTTCCTCGTACGCTTCGCCGAAACGCCGCTCGGCTACGAGGACGGCGCCAACGGCATGCAGTCGCTGTACCACTTCCTGCTCGACGACCCCAAGTCCATCCACGCCAGCCGCGACATGGTCAACGGCTCGGTCAGCGCGACCATCACCGACGGCAGGCTCGCCTCGCTGACCACGCCGACCGGCGGCATCGAGGCGATCGACCCGGACATGGGCTTCGGCGACGCGTCCGTGACCTACGCCGACGGCCGCTCCTACTCCACGATCGGCCAGGGCGGCCACCGCGGCGAACACGGCGAAAGCGTGTTCCGCGACGGCCCGCTCACGATTGGCTTCGACTTCGCGCTGGACGGCGGCACGCTGCGCTACACGCTCGGCCTGAGCAACACCGGCGACGCGCCGGTGCGGCTGGACGACGTGAACATCCCCGTGCCGCTCAACAGCCGCATGGCGTGGGGCGTCGACGCCTCGCAGCGCATGATCCGCCACACCCAAGTGGCCGGCGACAACTCCTTCTTCCTAGCCACGCCTTCGGACGGCAAGCCGCCGTACCTGCTGTGCGTGCCCGGGGACGGCATGCGCTGGGAGCTGTTCGACATGGCCCCGCTGCCCGACCGCACGGGCGCCAAGCGCGACATGTACCGCATCCACCTGTACGGCGCCGGCGCCGCGGCCGAGGCCGCCACGCACGAGGGCGGGCGCTGGCGCCTGCCGACCACCTCGCTGACGCTGGGCGCCGGCGAAAGCCGCCGCTTCGTCTTCGACCTGCTGTGGGTGCCCGACTACGACCAGGCGCGCGCCGAACTCGTGCGCCACGGCAAGCTCGACGTGCAGGCGGTGCCCGGCTACACGCTGCCCCGCGACGCCGAGGCCCGCATCCTGGTCGACTCCCGCTACGAGAACGTCTCGCTCACCGCCGAACACCCCGACAGCACCGCGATCCGCATGATCAGCGAACGCACGGACGAATCCGCCGGCGTGCATCGGCGCATCTTCGGCGTGCGCCTCGACCGGCTCGGCGAGAACCTGCTCACCCTGCACTACGGCGACGGCAAGGTCGGCTGGCTGGAGATGTTCTCCACGCTGCCGGTGGGCGAGCTCATCGAATCGCGCGCCGACTACATCGCGCGCTGCCAGAAGAACGACCCCGACGTCTGGTACGACGGCCTGCTGCAGGAGCGCAACACCAGGACCGGCGCGCTGCTCAACCCGGACAACTACGACGAGATCAAGGGCTGGCGCATCTACGAGGTCACCTGCGACGACCCGGGCCTGAGCAAGCCGGCGTTCCTCGCGGCCAAGAACGCGGAGCGGCCCGTCGAAAGCCAAGTGCGCGCGCTGGACAGGTACCTGACCAAGTTCGTCTGGGGCGGCCTGCAGCGCACGGACGCCGAGGAATGGCCATACGGCGTCTACGGCGTGCCCGACTGGAAGAACCTGCGCGACCAGCGCAACCTCAACGGCAACGAGCAGCTGCACATCGGCCGCCTATGGGACTTCCCGCATGTGGCGCTCGCCTGGTTCATGATGTACCGCATCGCCGTGCGCAACCCGCAATGGGTGTCGCTGCCGGCAACCGAGTACCTCAAGCGCGCGTGGGGCACCTTCGTGGCGATGTACCGCTACCCGGACGAGGTCGGCTACGACTACGAGTCCAAGCTCGACAACACCACGCCGTACAAGACCGGCTACTACAACGAGCTGGTGATCGCCGACGTGATCGACGCTCTGCGCGCCGAGGGCGAGACGACCAAGGCCGCGCAGCTCGATGCGTACTGGAACCACAAGGCCGATTTCCTGATCCGCCAGGCCAAGGACCTGTTCGGCTCCGAATACGCGTTCGACACCACCGGATTCGAGACCACGCAGGCCGTGGTCGACTGGGGCCGCGGGCACGCGATGCGCGTGTGGAACACGGACGGCCGCTCCGTCACCTCCTACCGGGCCGGCGACGTGGAGCGCTTCGACCGCTACCAGCGCGCCTGCAACGTGGCGTGCCGCGGCTGGCTGGAGAACGGCTTCTACATCACCGGTTCGGATATCCGCAACGACACGATGCAGTACACGCTGAGCTACATGTCGCAGATGGGCGGATGGAGCCTGCTCGAGGACGCGCTGTACGCGGACGGCTCCCCCTTCAAGCTGCTGCGGCTCGCGTACGCGTCGCTGCTGAGCTCGTGGGCGCTGATCAACGCCGGCGACGAGGAGAGCGACTACGGCTACTGGTTCCCGGGCGCCGCGAACCAGGGCGCGTCGAGCGGCGGATTCGAGCCGCTGCCCTATGCGACGACATGGCTCGGCCAGCCGGCCGACCGCGGATACTGGATCTACGGGTGCGAGACCGATCTGGGCTACTGCGGCTACCTGCGCGGCGCCTCGCTGGTCGTGGCCGACGATCCCGATTTCGGCCGCGTGGTCTACGGCGGCGTCGAAACCGCGCGTCAGGGCGCGAAGGCCGGGGACGATCCCGCGGAGGGCACGCGCGTCACGCGCATCGCGCCGACCGACGGCGTGAACCGCCAGCTGCACCTGCTGCGCTCGGACACCGACCGCGTGCACGTGCTGCTCGCCGACGCGCGGTTCGCCGAGGTGACGCTCGAGGAGTTCGGCCACGGCCGCACCGCGATCACGCTGGAGATCGCCGATGCGATCGACGGCCGGGCCACGCTGCGCGCCTTCACGCACGACGGCACGCCCATGACCATCGGCCGGAGCACCGGCGCCGACCTCACCGTGCCGCTGCGCGACGGCAAGGTCACGATCACGCTCTGACCGGCGATACGCAAAACAGCACAACTGGCTCCCCTCGCTGAGGGGAGCTGTCGCCGTAGGCGACTGAGGGGAGCAGAGGAATCACCTTTGTCAGGTGTTCCGGCTCTGCTCCCCTCAGTCACTTCGTGACAGCTCGTCCTGCAATTGAGGACGGCCTTGCGGCCGCAATCTGTCTGCTCACTGTCGCTCGCCTTCGCCTACAAACAGCTCCGCTGTTTGCTTCACGCCCAGCCTCAGCGAGGGGAGCCCTATTTTGTATTTACCGGTTACTCCTTGGTGATCTCGTAGAAGACCGGGACGCCCTTCCAGTTCGGCTCGACGTTCTTCACGTTCTTGCCGAACACGGCGTTGGCGTTGGAGTTGTACAGCGGGATGGCCGGCAGGTCGTTGAGCAGGATCTCCTCGGCCTGCTGGTACAGCTTGTTGGCCGCGTCCAGATCGGAGGCCTTGGCCGCCTCGTCGAGCAGCTTGTCGAACGCCGGGTTCTTGTAGTCACCGTCGTTCGAGCCCTTACCGTCGGCCGCGCTCGACGAGAAGATCGGCTTGAGGTAGTTCTCGATGGACGGGTAGTCGGCCTGCCATCCGGTGCGGAACGCGCTCTTCATCGTGCGGTCGGTGATCGCGGCGCGGAACTCCTGGAAGGTCGCCACCGGGTTGGTGGCCGCGTCGATGCCCAGGTTGTTCTTCAGCTGGTTGACCACCGCGTCGTAGATCGGCTTGGTGCCGCCGTCGGTGTTGTACGCGATGGTGAAGGTGCCGGTGAACTTGGAGATCGCGTCGGCCTTGGCCCACAGCTCCTTGGCCTTGGCCGCGTCGAAGGTCAGGTTCTCATTGCCCTTGAGCGAATCGGAGTAGCCCGAGGTCATCGGGGAGCTGAACTCCTTGGCCGGCGTGGCGGTGTTGTTGAGCACCTTCTCGGTGATCTGCTTGCGGTCGATGGCCATCGAGATGGCCTGGCGGCGCAGCACGCCCTCCTCGCCGCCGAAGTGCTCCAGCGACTGCGGGATCGTGAAGGTCGCGGTGCCGGACCCGGCCTTGCTGTAGTTGTTCATCTTGGTGTTCTTCTGGAAGCTCTTCAGCGCGCTGGGCGGGATGTTCGCCGACACGTCGAGGTTGCCGGACTGCACGTCCGCGTAGGACGAATCGGCCGACGTGTAGATCTTGAAGTCAAGCCCGTCGTTCTTTGCCTTGAAGTTGCCGTTGTAGTCCGGGTTCTTCTCCAGCACGATGTCGGCGTTGTGCTTCCACGACTTGAACTTGTACGGGCCGTCGCTCACCGGGCTCTCGCCGAAGGCCTTCGGGTCCTTGTAGAAGGACTCGGGCAGCGGGTAGTAGCCCGAATAGCCCAGGATCACCGGGAAGACCGCGCTCGATTCGTTCAGTTCGACGCTGAAGTGGGTGTCGTCGGTGACGGTCAGGCCGGAGAGCTGCTCGTCGCCCTTGAGGCCGTCCTTCTGCAGGTCGTCGTAGCCCTTGATCATGGAGAAGAAGCTCGAATTGAGCTGCGCGTTCTTGGCATTGGCGGTGTAGCTCCACGCCTTGGTGAAGGACTCGGAGGTCACGGGCGTGCCGTCGGTGAACTTCCAGCCCGACTTCAGGGTGACGTCGAACTTGGTGTTGTCGGAGTTCGGGGTGATCTTGTCGGCCACCTCGTTGACCGCGGTGCCGTCGGCCTTGAAGCCGACCAGGCCGGAGAACAGCATGTCGATGACGTTGCCGCCGCCGGTCTCGTTCGTGTTGCCGGGAATCAGCGGGTTCTGCGGTTCCGAGGCCGAAACGGAGATGACGGTGCTCGCCGTGCCCGATCCGGAGCCGGATCCACCGGCCTTGCCGGTCGAGCCGCAGCCCGACAGAAGCATGGCGACCGAAAGCGCGGCCGCCGTGGCCATTGCCATATGTTTGCCTGTGATGTTCATAGGGTCTCCTCCCCTTCAGTAAAACGGACGGGAGTGCGGTCCCCCGTTCGTTGGACTCAGAGTCAACTCCCCGATTGTTACCGTCGGCGGCCGGAAGTGTTACCGATCATTTACGGATGGGCCCACATCGTGTAACGCCCGAACCACGATGTGGACGTTAACATACGCAATCGCAAGGAGACCCTTTATGCTTCGATACACACGGGCAAGGGGGCGAACCGCATAGCGGTGAGCCCCCTTTCTCATCCGCGCACACATACCAGAGAGGAATGTCATGAGCAACACGCGCAGGCCTTGGGCCATCGCGGCTGCCGCGGCGACCATGCTGTCGGGATGCGGCAGTACAGGCGGCGACGCCGCCAAGACGGCCACCGACAACATCATCTCCATTGCGGCTTCCGAACCGCAAAATCCGCTGGTTCCGGGCAACACCCTGGAGACCGGCGGCGGACAGGTCAACGACGTGCTGTTCTCCGGCCTGGTCGGCTTCAAGGCCGACGGCACCGCGGTCAACGAGGTGGCCGACAAGATCACCCCGAACTCCGACAACACCAAGTTCGACGTCACCCTGAAGTCGGGCTGGAAGTTCACCGACGGCACGCCCGTGACCTCCGAGTCCTTCACCAAGGCGTGGAGCTACACCGCCAACCTGAAGAACGGCCAGCTGTGCGCCAGCTACCTCGCCATGATCAAGGGCTACGACGACCTGCAGAAGGACGGCCTCAAGGGCGACGAGCAGCTCTCCGGTCTGAAGGTCATCGACGACACCCACTTCACCATCGAGCTGAGCAAGCCCTACTCGGTCTTCCCGGTGATCCTGGGCTATTCGGGCTACTACCCGCTGCCCGAGTCCTTCTACAAGGACCCGAAGGCCTTCGGCGAGAAGCCGGTCGGCAACGGCCCGTACAAGTTCAAGTCGTGGAAGCACAACGACAGCATCCAGGTGGTGAAGAACCCCGACTACAACGGCAACTTCAAGGCGGCGAACGACGGGCTTAACTTCAAGATCTACACCGCGGCGAACGCCTCCTACGCCGACATCCAGTCCGGCAACCTCGACATCTCGCAGAACGTGCCGACCTCGGCCCTGAAGACCTTCACCAAGGACCCGAAGGTGAACTCCTACAGCAAGGCCAGCTCCGGCATCGCCGCGTTCGCCATCCCCTCCAACCTCGAGCACTTCACCGGCGAGGAGGGCGTGCTGCGCCGCCAGGCCATCTCGATGGCCCTTGACCGCAAGCAGATCACCGAGAAGGTGCTCTCCGGCACCGCCACCCCGGTCACCGACTTCGCGGCCCCGACGATCTCCGGCCACTCCGACAAGCTCAAGGGCAGCGAGAACCTCGAATACAACCCGAAGAAGGCCAAGGAGCTGTGGGCCAAGGCCGACGCGATCTCCAAGTTCACCGGCACCTTCACGCTCTCGTACAACGCCGACGGCGACGCCAAGTCGCTGTACGACGCGATGGCGAACCAGCTGAAGAACAACCTGGGCATCGACGCGGCCACCAACCCGGTGCCGACATTCCAGGAGTTCCGCGACGAGGTCACCAAGCGCCAGCTCAAGGGCGGCGTCAAGGGCGGCTGGCAGGCCGACTACCCGACTATCGAGAACTACCTGGCCCCGATCTACGCGACCAGCGCGGCCGACGGCCACGGCGCGAACGACGGCGACTACAAGAACCCGAAGTTCGACGCCCTGCTCGACGAGGCCGCCAAGGCCTCCAGCGTGGACGAGGCCAACAAGTACTACCAGCAGGCCGAGGAGATCCTGCTCAACGACCTGCCCGGCATCCCGCTGTACAACTCCAACGCGTACGCCGTGTTCGGCAAGAACGTGAAGCACGCCGAGCCGAACTGGAACGGCGTCCCCGTCTTCCACGAGCTCACCAAGCAGTGATGCGCTGAACCCCGATAAAAATAAGTCTGGCTCCCCTCGCTGAGGGGAGCCAATTGCGTTTATAGACAAAACCTCACTGCGCGAAGGGGATCGTCAGTCTCACCGAATCGAGGTCCACGTCGAAATCGCTCAGCGGCACGGCGGCGAGGCGCTGCGAGTTGTTGTAGATCGCGAGCGCCAGCCGGTGCCCGGCGCGCACGATCCAGTCGGTGGCGAGCAGGTCGAAGCCGATCTCGTACCACTGGTCCGCCGGCGTCGGCGTGAACTCGTCGAAGGAGTCCTTGTGCGCGGTGGCGATCCAGCCGCGGGTCACCATGTTCTGCATCTCGTGCGACTTGCGCGGCACGCATACCGCGTACGAGGCCTTGTCGTCGTCGCTGGAGCCGCCGACGGCAGGCCGCTTCTCCTTGAGTTCGACCAGCGCGTGGATGTCCTCGCTCACCTGCACGTAGTTGCCCTCGCCGTATTCGATCAGCGAGGCGCACAGGTTGGTGTCGGGCGCCGAGGCCTTGACGCGCATCGTGACATGCGGCGTGCCGGAGATGTGCCAGTCGCGCTCGAGCGGCGTGGACACGTACAGCAGCCGGTCGTCGTGCGCCTTGTCCGACTGGGCCGCGGCGAGCAGCTCATGCACGCGGGCGCCCTTGACGGAGGCGACGTTGGCGGGTTCGCCGGACTTGTCCGCAGCGGCGCCGGCATCGTCCGTTTCGGCCAGTTCGCCCAGCCGGGCGTCCTCGCCGCCGCGCACCGCGAAGGTGTGGTCGGCGGCACCCGGCACCGGCCAGCTCGCATAGCTCTTCCAGTTGCCGTCGATGTCCTCGACGCAGGCTTCCGGCTCGTCCATGATCCCGTTGTCGACGCCCTTGAGCCAGTAGTCGAACCAGCGTTCGAGCGTGGCGACCCAGGCGTCGTGGCGCACGTCGAACGGATCGTCGTGCGCGTACTGGTGCAGCCAGATCTTGCGCGGCACGCCGCACTCCCCCAGCGCCTTCCAGTAGCCGTTCACCTGGTTCATCATCACGTTGAGGTCGTTGACGCCGTGCACGATGAACACGCTCGCCTTGAAGTCCTTGACGTGCGAGCGGTAGTCGCGCTCGGCCCAGAACTCGTTGTAGCGGCGGAACTCCTTGTCGGAGCCGTCGTGCAGCCTCTGCCAGCCGCCCTTGGTGTTGAAGCGCTGCAGGCGCCCCTCGGCGGCCGACTGCAGGCTGGCCGCGAAGTTGTCGGGCTCCCACCAGCCGCCGTCCGCGTCGTCGCCGTTCAGGAGCGCGCCCTGCGGGTGGTACCAGTCGTACTGGCTGGAGATCGCGGAGATCGGCACGATGGTCTTCAGGCCCTCGATGCCGGTGGCGGCCATGCCGTTGGGCACGGAGCCGTCGTAGGACTTGCCGATCGCGCCGACCAGACCGGAGGCCCAGTCGGCCTTCATCTCGTTGTCGGGCGTGCGCCGGTCGCGGGTCACGTAGCCCTTGGCGCGGCCGTTGAGCCAGTCGACCACGGCGTTGGCCGAGGCCACGTCCTTGGGGCCGCCGATGTCGCAGAAGCCCTCGGACAGCGCCGTGCCCGAGGTGCTCAGCAGGATCATCGCATAGCCGCGCGGCACGAAGTAGTTGTCGTAGAAGAACGGGAACTTCTTGAGCGGGCTGTTCCACTTGTCCTCCGGGTGCGAGTACTCCGACTTCTCTCCGTGGCGGTCGTACAGCTCGTAGTACGGGCTCGGATCCATGATCGCCGGGATGCGCGCGACGCCGTCCAGCTCGCGCGGGCGGATGATGTCCGCGCGGACCAGGTCCTTGCGCCCGTCGGCATCGCCGTCGAACGGCAGTTCGATGTATACGAATTCGCGGATGGCATTCTCGTAGGAATACTGCTCATCACTCATATGTGCCCCTCAGGTTGCGCCGATGCACCGTGATTCGGTGTTGCTGCCACGATATCCGCATCGGCGGGACATGCAAGTGCACGCATCCCCGCTGCGGTGGAGGATTCTTCGCCGCTGGCGGACGGTGGCGCCATCAATGCGCCGCGTTGCGAATCCGCCTGCACCTATATGTCCGGCTCCCCTCTGTGAACTGTGCCCCATTTGTTGGACGTGGTTTATTTATAGGGTACCCGGTCAAGCGGTGGGGAACGTGTTGCGGAATTCCTCCGGGGTGCGTCCCTCGAGTCTCGCCTGGCGTCGTTTGGTGTTCCAGTGGACGATGTACGCGTCCAGCCCGGTCCTGAATTCCTCGAAGGAGGCGAACTCGCGCCCGATGCAGAACTCGTCCTTGAGGTGGCCGAACACCTGCTCGGTCGCGGCGTTGTCCAGGCAGTTGCCCTTGCGGCTCATCGACTGGCGGATGCCCAGTTCCTCCAGGCGGGCCCGCCACCAGGAGTGCTGGTACTGCCAGCCCATGTCCGAGTGCAGGATCGGGGACACGCCTTCGGGAAGACGGGTCTCGAGCATGGCCAGCATGCGCTTCTGCTGGGCCAGATCGGGATGACGGCTCACGTCCCAGGCGACGATCTCCTTCGAGCCCATGTCGTACACGGGCGCGAGGTACGCCTTGCCGCCGGCGACCCTGAACTCGGTGACGTCCGTGCCCAGCTTCACCCACGGGGCGTCGGCCGCGAAGTCGCGTTCCAGCAGGTTCGGCGGCTTCGCGCCCGCCTCGCCCCGATAGGAGCTGTACCCGCGGTGGGGGTTCGGCCGGCGTATGACGCACTCCAGGCCCATGCGGCGCATGACCTTGAGCACGCTCTTGGAGCTCACCGTCACGCCGAACTCGTTCACGAGGCACATGCGCACCTGCCGGTGCCCGCACCCGTTGGGCGTGCGGTGGAACACCTCATCGACCAACGGCTCGATGTCGGGCCTGGTGACCCGCTCGGGATGGGACCGGTGGTAGTAGTACGTGCTCCTCGCCAGTCCCGCGGCCCTCAGCAGGAGCGGAAGCGGATGGCCAAGCCCCGCCAGCGCCGAAACGATCACCGTTTTCTCCCGGTTGGTGATCTCGAGGCCGGCAGGGCCAATGCTTTTTCCAGGTATGCGACCCTCGCCCGCAAGAACTCGTTCTCCTCCCGCAACGCCCCCTCGGGCGTCGGATCCGGCTCCGGCCTCGGCCCCGATCCCCTGGGCCTGCCCCTGCGTCCCGGTCTGAGCGCCTCGGCCCCGCCGGCCCGGTACGCACGACACCAGGCCTCCAACGTCGTGACGCACGCGATCGCGTACCGCTCCATCACCACGGACTTCGCCACTCCCCGGTCCACGTGATCGCGCGCGGCCGCGACCTTCGTGTCCCAGTCATAGCTCCTGTTGCCCCCGCGTTTCGCCATAAGCGCCTCCCGTCCGCCGACCCGATACGCCAGCGACCATTTCTTCGCGGTCATCACCGGCATGCCAACCCGACGCGCCGCGGCCTTGTAACCCAACCCCTCACCAAACAGGGCGGCCACCGAACACCTGAAAGCATCATCATACCGACGCCTGCGATCTGCACACACAGAAAACCACACCTCCAATCATCAAACATGAATTACTCCAGTCCAACAATCAGGGTGCAGTTCACTGTGGGGGGAGCCGGCAATCATCAACGAATCATCGCCGTGTCATGCCGCCCGCCTCAGCATTCGACGACGTTGACGGCGAGGCCTCCCTTTGAGGTCTCCTTGTACTTGGACATCATGTCCTCGCCGGTGTCCTTCATCGTCTTGATCGCCTGGTCGAGCGTGACGATGTGCGAGCCGTCGCCGAGCATCGCGATGCGCACCGCGTTGATCGCCGTGTTCGCGCCCATCGCGTTGCGCTCGATGCACGGGATCTGCACCAGGCCGCCGACCGGGTCGCAGGTGAGGCCCAGATTGTGCTCGATGCCGATCTCCGCGGCGTTCTCCACCTGCTCGGGTGTGCCGCCCATCACCGCGCACAGGCCGCCGGCCGCCATGGAGCAGGCCGTGCCGACCTCGCCCTGGCAGCCGACCTCGGCGCCGGAGATCGAGGCGTTGCGCTTGAACAGGTAGCCGATCGCGCCGGCCGTGAGCAGGAAGCGCACGACGCCGTCCTCGTCGGCCGAATCGACGAAATGCCAGTAGTAGTGCAGCACGGCCGGGATGATGCCCGACGCGCCGTTGGTCGGCGCGGTCACGATGCGGCCGCCGCCGGCGTTCTCCTCGTTGACGGCCAGCGCGAACAGGTTCACCCACGCGGAGTCCGACTCCTCCAGCACCTCGTCGGCGCGGTGCGCCCGGTTGAGCACGTCGCCGTTGCCGGACAGGCGGCGGTACATCTTCGGCGCGCGGCGCGGCACGTCGAGCCCGCCGGGCAGCGTGGTCTGCGTGCTGGTGCACCCGTTGTGCACGCAATCGCTCATCACCTTCCAGATGCGCAGCAGATCGGCGCGCACCGCGTCGGCCGGGCGCATCGCCGTCTCGTTGGCCCATACCACATCGGCGATGGACATGCCATGCTCCTTGCAGATGCGCATCAGTTCGGCGCCGGACGTGAAATTGTAGGGCACCTGCGGTCCGAAGTCGATGGACGATTCGGCCTCCTCGTCCGCGAACGACGAGCCTGCCGGCGGGCGGTCGTGGATGCCGATCATCAGGTCGTCCGGGTGCCCCTTGCGCACGAAGCCGCCGCCGATCGAATACCACACCTGCTCGTCGACGAGGTTGCCCTGGACGTCGAAGGCTTGGAAACGCATGCCGTTGGGGTGGGCGGCCATGCGCTGCCACAGCTCGAACACCACGTCATGCTCGTAGTCGAACTCGATCTCGTGCTTGCCGTCGAGCATGAGCCTGCCGGTGCGCTCGCACTCCTGCTTGATGGTCATCATATGATCGGTGTCCACCGTGGCCGGCAGATTGCCCTCCAGCCCGGCGACGGCGGCCCGGTCGGTGCCGTGGCCGATGCCGGTCATGGACAGCGACCCATACAGCGTGGTGCGCACGCGGGCCACCCGTTCGAGCAGGCCGTTGCGGTCCAACGAGGCCGCGAACGCCTGGGCGGCGACCATCGGCCCGACCGTGTGGGACGAGCTGGGGCCGACGCCGACCTTGAACATGTCGATGATGCTGAACATCGTGATTGCGCTCCTTAATGATTACCGTCTTATGTCTGATACGTCTATATATTCCTGTCCGCCGTCCCGCCGGCCGCCTATTCGTCCAGCGCGTGCAGGTGGAAGATGCGCGACAGGTTGTCGCCGAGCGGCACGCGCGGGTGCAGCTGGCAGTTGGATCCGTCGATCAGCGCCAGGCCGACGCGTTCCAGCTCGTCGCCGTAGCGCGGCCTTCGCTCCACGTCGAAGCCGATCTCGTCGACCGCGTACCGCACGCGCTCGTCGAGGCCGGCGAGCCGCAGATAGCGCACCGGCACGTTGACGCCGACGCGCGTGCGGTAGTAGCCGACCAGGGCCTCGCGCCGATTGCGCGACACGACGACCCACGCGGCGTCGGCCGGGGCGAACGCGCTGTTCGCGCGGAACGGGTCGAGCAGCCGGTAGAAGTCGCCGCAGCGCAGCAGCTCCGAGTACTCCTTGCTCAGCGCGATCTGCTCGCGGATCAGCCGCCGGTCCTCCCCGTCGAGCGAACGCGGGTCGAGCTCGTAGCCGAACACGCCGAACAGCGCCACGTCGCCGCGCGTCTTGAGCGAGGCGACGCGCCCGGTCTGCGCGTTGGGCACCGGCGTCACATGGTTCGACATCACCGACAGCGGGTAGGCGTACGACGTGCCGTACTGGATCTTCACGCGCTCCATGGCGTCGGTGTCCTCGGAGATCCAATGCTGCGGCGAGAACGCGAGCACGGCCGGGTCGAGCCGGGCGCCGCCGCCCGAACCGGCCTCGATGAGCAGCTCGGGGAACCGCTCGAGCAGCCGCGACATCAGATCGTAGTACCCGAGCACGTAGCGGTGGTAGATCTCGCCCTGCGCCTCGGCCGGCCAGGCCGCGGAGAACACCTCGGACAGCGAGCGGTTCATGTTCCATTTGACGTAGTCCACGTCGTTGCCGCCGATCACCGCGGAGAGCGCCTCGACGATATGGTCGCGCACCTCGGGCCTGGTCAGGTCGAGCACGTACTGGTGCCGGCCGATGCTCAGCTCGTACGTCGCGTCGCCGAGCACCCAGTCGGGATGGGCGCGGTACAGGTCGGAGTCGGCGTTGACCATCTCCGGCTCGAACCACAGGCCGAACTTCAGGCCAAGCCCGTGGACATGGTCGGCCACCGGCTTGAGCCCGCGCGGGAATTTGACCGGATGGGCGGCCCAATCGCCGATCGAGGCGTCGTCCCAGTCGCGCTGGCCGAACCAGCCGTCGTCCACCACCACCAGCTCCATGCCGAGGTCGGCCGCCTGGTCGGCCAGTTCCATGACGTTGCGCTCGTCCACGTTCATGTACAGCGCCTCGTAGGTGTTGAGCGCCACCGGCCTGCGGCGGTCGCGCCACGGGCCGCGCGCCATGCGCGTGCGCAGCAGCGTGTGGAAGGTCCGGCTCAGCGCGCCGAGCCCCTGGTCGGAGTGGACGATCAGCGCCTCGGGCGTCTGGAAGGATTCGCCCGGCTCCAGCCTCCATCGGAACAATTCGGGGTTGATGCCGGCGCGCAGGCGGACGCCGCCCAGCGAGCTCACGTTCACGCCGATGTCGAAGTTGCCGCTGTAGGCCAAGCTCACGCCGATGGCCTCGCCGTGCGTCTCGTCGGCGCCGGGGCGCGTGAGCATCACGAAGGGGCCGGCGTGCTTGCTGCTGCGACCGTCCAGGCTGGACACGCCCTGCCCGCCGGTGCGCAGCGGCACGCGCTCCGCCTCGCTCTCCCGCGACCACGCGTTGCTCAGCGTGATCATGTCCCAGTCCGCGTCCGGCAGGTCGAGGGACGCGCTGTACGCCGAATCGACGGCGAGATGATGGGGACCGACGTTGTCGAGACGCACGCTGCGCGTGATCACCGGCAGGTCCTCGAAGATCGTGTACTGCAGGGCCGCCTGCAGTCCCAGCTTGTCGTCGCGCAGGATGATCTCCAGCGTCTGGGCCTCGCCCGTGTCCTCCACGTAGGTGGAGGGCAGCCCCTGCAGCGGCGGCTTGCCGTTGATGATGGTGTGGCCGGCGTAGGTCAGGCGGGCCACATGCGATCCGCGCTCGTCGCATACGGTCAGCGCGCACGGGCGCAGGTCGCCGGAGCCGGTCACCGGGTATTCCTGGCGGATCTGTTCGAGCGACAGCATGCCGCGGTCGTCGCTGACGCTGAGCATGTCACGGAACAGGATCTCCTGCAGGTCGGTCAGCGGCCCGTCGTCGCGCAGGCGGGAGCCGAAGTACAGGTGGTTCAGCTCGCCGCCTTCGAGCACGCGGAACACGTAGCTGATCGCGTTGTTGCGCAGATGGAACTGCAGCGATGATTCCAGAAAGGCAATCGTCATTGCCGCCCGCCTTCCCTTCACGGTAAGTCGTCCGATATACACCAGCATATTGCGGGGCGGGGGTTCCGCGTGCCGCGCAACCGTTCGATTCGGTGGAGAAAACTACGGTATCGCGGCGGGTGCGGCTCGCCCTTCGCCCCATGCCGTTTCCAGCATATCGGGCCGATGTGTCGGATCGTGTTGCGTTCGGCCGGCGCGCGCCCGGAGTGCGCCCGGAGTGCGCATGCCGCGACCCCGAAGGAAAAGTTCACTTTTTCCGAGAATCAGGAGAGTGTGCAGTTCGGGGCCATCACTTACCATGAATTCAGCGGTGTTACCATGTCCATCGAGGAAATCGGGGGGGTGTTCATGTCAACGATTGTCGCGGATCTGCCGGAGGCCGACATCTCGTTCGAATCGGCCGGCCAGTTCATCGGCACTCCCGGGTGGATCCACGAGCATCGCATACTGGACAGCTTCGAGCTGATCTTCGTCAAGCGCGGCATCCTGCCGCTGCGCGTCGGCGCCGACGACCTGCGCATCGGCGGCTGCGACATCGCGATCATCCCGCCGCAGACCCCGCATGAGGGCACCGGCTACCTGACCGACACCCTGGAGTTCTTCTGGGTGCATTTCCGCATCCGCCACTGGCGGCGGTCCGGCGCCACGGACGGCACGCCCTCGGCCTACGGGGACCGCACGCTGATGCTGCCGCTGTCCAGCTCGCAGATGGACACCGACCGGCTGACGATCATGTTCAACCAGCTGCTCGACATCTACCAGATGAGCTATCCCGAGCCGAGCTCGTACTGCGACTACTTCACCACCTGCCTGCTCTACGAGGTGGTCTCGCTCAACAACCGCGCGGCCACGGCCGACAACGACCAGCGCGAGCGCCATGTGCTGCAGAAGGTGCACGAGTGGATCCGCATCAACGCCTTCGAGGACATTTCGGTCAACCAGATCGCCGACCAGTTCAACTACTCCCCCAGCTACCTGTCGACCATCTACAAGCAGCATTTCGGCATCAGCATCACCACGCAGATCTCGAAGATCCGCATCGAGCGCGCCGAGGAGCTGCTGCTGTCCACGTCGATGAGCGTGCAGCAGGTGGCCGAGGCCAGCGGCTACAACGACGCGAAGTACTTCATGCGCGTCTTCAAACAGCACACCGGCCTGACCCCCACCCGCTACCGCACCAGCTTCACCATGCGCCACTACAACAACGCGTGAGCCGCGCGTTCCCGCCCGCGGCCACGACCCCATGATCTCGGGACAAGCCACCCGCGCAGCCGGGCCGCCCGTCGATCACGAAGTCGCCGACGTCGCCGATGCCGACCTCGACCCTGTCGTCATAGACGTCCACGGTCAACGGCTTGTATCCGTTCTCGGATGCGTCATAATACATTCCGGCGATGGAGTATGCGATGTCGCCCACGCCGACAAGGACATGGGCCGGATCCGCCGTGACCGTTTCGGCGGGTGCGCCGCCGTCCGCGCGCATGCCGACGGTGACGCTCGCACGCCCCTCATCATTCCTGAACCACCGCGGGCACGAGGCGCGCACGTCGAGCGAATACGACGCATCGCCAGCCGCGCCATCCACCCGTCGGGCAACGCCGCTGGCGTGTATCCTCACCGGGACCGCCACGTAATAGACCGCGCATGCCGCGATGCACAGCACCGCGGCGAGCAGGATGAGGCGCTTCGCCACGCCCCGGTGATCCGTACTTCTGATTTCGTTCTGACCAGCACTGCTCTCATGGCGATCCGCCTTCACCAACAACCTACGGTGGCCCCCATTATCCCACGGCAGCCGCTTGCACAGGCCGACGCAGCGGAACAAACGACAAAAAACGGGGCGGGGAAATCGCTTCCCCGCCCCGCCACGCTATGGCAGATGCGCGCCCGGGCTCACGCCTTGGCGTCGGTGTCGACCTCGGCGGTGATGACCTTGCCGAGCTTCTTGGTGAAGACCAGCACGATCAGGCCGACGAGGATCGTGATGCCGCCGATCGCCGCGAAGTAGGCGGCCTCGGAGCCCTCGTGGTAGAAGTTCACCGAGATCGCGTTGAGCGCGGCGCCGGTGGACTGGGAGATGGACCACACGGTCATCATCTGCGTGGAGAACGCCAGCGGCGCGACCAGCGACGCGGCCGAGTAGCCGGACGGCGAGGTGATGGCCTCACCGAGCATGATGAACAGGTAGAAGACGAGCAGCCAGACCGGGCTGACCTTCACGCCGGCCGGGTAGAGCACGAACGGGATGGCCATGAACAGCGGGCCGGCGCCCCACAGGATCGTGCCGAAGCCCATCTTGGCGACGACGGTCGGCTGGCGGTTGCCCAGCTTGGTCCACAGCGCGGTGACCACGATGCCGTAGACGACGGCGAGGATCGCGGACCAGGTCTGGAACGCGGCCGGCGTGATCTCCATGCCGAACAGGTTGCGGTCGACGGTGGTGTCGGCGTAGGTGGCCAGGATCGACGTGGACTGCGTCCACACCCACATGGCGAACACGTTGCACACGTACAGCGGGATGATCGCGCTCAGGCGCTTGGCCTCGGGGCGGGTGGTCTTCTTGCTCATCATGATGTAGGCGAGGTAGACGATCGGGATGAAGATCGCGCAGGTGCTCACCGCGGTGGTGAACGAGCCGATGGAGACGAGCTTGGTGCCCAGCAGCACGCCCATCAGCGCCACGACCACGACGATTCCGGCGACGATCTTGACGGTGAAGCTGGTGCGCTTGGCCGACGGCACCGGGTCGTCGGGCTCGGCGCCGATCGGGCCGAAGAACTTGTTCTCGGTGAGCAGGTAGGCGACGACGCCGAGCACGGCGAAGACGGCGCACAGCGCGAAGGCCGGGTAGTATCCGGTGGCCACGGCGATGGTGCCGGTGATCAGCGGCGCGACGCCGCCGACGTTGTTGATGATGTACATCATCGAGAACGCGCCGTCGCGGCGCTTGTCCTGCTTGTCATACATCTTGCCGGCCAGCGTCTCGACGCTGCGGCCGGTGATCATGGCGGCCACGCACAGCAGGATCTGGTTGGCGGCGTAGCCGATCACGCCGAGGAACGGCAGGGCCAGCACCACGTACGCCAGGCAGGTGGCGATTCGACCGAGGCGCAGGGCCTTGCGCGGGCCGAGGATGCGGTCGGCCATGTAGGAGCCGACCAGGCCGCACAGCAGCGCGGCGGTGGAGTACAGCGAGATGAGCTGCGAGGCCTCGGCCTGCGTGAAGCCCAGCCCCTCGGGGGCCGGCTTGTACAGGAAGTAGATGAGCACGGCGCTCATGCCGCCGTATGCGAACCCGTTGCACAGGTTCATGAAGCTCAGGGTGCCCACGGCGCTGGGGTGTCCGAGGAACTTGGTGCCGCGGCGCAGCGTCTCGGCCAGATCGTGGCCCTGTTCCGCCGTCTTCGGCTGTGTTGGTTGATTCATGGTTTAACCCTTTCTTGCAAACCGCCGTCGTTGGCCGCATCGCCGTCAACGGCGACGGCACATCCTAACTGTTGTGTCGCGGTGCCGTGCGCCTCCTCGCGCACGGCACCGTGCATGGCCAGCGCCCCGTCAGCGGGCGGTGACCTCGAACAGGCGCGACTGGTAGTCGCCCTGGCGGATCCACGTGGTCCACGGGCCGAAGCCCGAGTCGGAGACGTCGAATCCGTGGCTCATCAGCTCGTCGCCGTAGAACGCCTCGCCGTCGACCTGCGGCATGCGGTAGACGGTGTCGCGGATCTCGTACTCGCGCTCGGGGTCGAGGCCCTCGAGGCGCAGCGAGCGATAGCCCTCGTTGACCGGCTGGTGGGCGCGGTAGTAGCCGACCAGCGCGCGGGAGCGGTCGGCGGAGACGACCATCCACGCGGTTTCGGCGCCCTCCTGCAGCCCCACCGGGTTGGCCCCGTACGGGCTGACCAGGCGGTAGAAGGTGCCGTGGGCGATCAGGTCGTAGTGCTCCTTGAAGAACGCGATCTGGCCGCGGATCTCCTCCTGCTCCTCCGGCGGGATCTTGTTGACGTCGAGCTCATAGCCGAAGGTGCCGAAGTAGGCCACGTCCGCGCGCGTCTTGAGCGGCGTGACGCGGAACACCTGGTGGTTCGGCACGGCGGAGACGTGGCTGCCCATGCTCGAGATCGGGTAGCCGAACGAGGTGCCGTACTGGATCTTGAGGCGCTCGATGGCGTCGGAGTCGTCGGAGATCCATCCCTGGGGCGCGTAGTAGAGCATGCCGGCGTCGAAGCGGCCGCCGCCCGAGGCGCACGATTCGAACAGCACCTTCGGGAACTTCGAGGTCAGGCGCTCGTACAGGGAGTACACGCCGAGGATCTGGCGGTGGAACACCTCGCCCTGGAACTCGGCCGGGCGGCCCTGCGAGTACACGTCGGTCATCGAGCGGTTCATATCCCACTTGACGTAGCTGACGAGCCCGGTGCCGAGGATCTTCTCCATCTGCTCGGCGATGTAGTCGACGACCTCGGGCTTGGTGAAGTCCAGCTCGAACTGGTTGCGTCCGTGCAGCGGCGTGCGGTCAGGCACGCGGATCATCCAGTCGGGGTGCGCCTCGTACAGTTTGGAGTCCTTGCTGATCATCTCCGGCTCGAACCACAGGCCGAACTGCATGCCGATACCGGTGATGCGCTTGGCCAGCCCCTCGACGCCGTTGGGCAGCTTCTTCGGGTCGGCGAACCAGTCGCCGAGCGAGCTCTCGTCGTTGTCGCGGTGGCCGAACCAGCCGTCGTCGAGCACGAACAGGTCGACGCCCAGCTCGTGGGCCTTGGACGCGATCGAGAAGACCTTGTCCTCGTCGAAATTCATGTAGGTGCTCTCCCAGCTGTTGATGAGCACCGGGCGCGGGCGGTCGCGCCAGTAGCCGCGGGCCAGCCGCGTGCGATACAGCTCGTGGTAGGCCTGGCTCATGTGATTCAGGCCGTCGGCGCTGTAGACGATCACGGCCTCGGGCGTCTGGAACGAGGCGCCGGGGCCGAGCCGCCACGCGAAGCCCTCCGGGTGGATGCCCATCATCACGCGGGTGACGTGGTAGTTGTCGACCTCGACCTGGCCGAGGAAGTTGCCACTGTACACCAGGCTCACGCCGAAGCACTCGCCGGAGTCCTCGGTGGTTTCGGGCCGCTTCAGGATCAGGAACGGGTTGAACTGGTGCGAGCTGTGGCCGCGCAGGCTGTAGATGGACTGCACGCCGGTCTTGAGCTCGCGCTCCTGGAGGTGGCGCTCGCGGCCCCACGCGCCGGTGAAGTCGAGCATGCGCCAGCGGGCGTCCGGCAGGTCGATGTTCGCGCTCATCGCGGCGTCGATCACCAGGTTCCGCTCGCCGCGGTTCACGAAGCGCGCGTTGCGGGCCAGCACCGGGCGGTCGGCGTACAGCGTGTACGACAGGTCGAGCTCGGCGCCGGTCAGCTTGTCGGCCAGCGTGATCGTCAGCGTCTCGGCCTCGGCGTCATCCTCGACGTAGGTGGCCGGCAGGTTCTCGAGCTTCGGCTTGCCCGGCGTCACGGCGTGCGACACGTACGCGAAGTCGGCGTACCGGCTGCCGTCGGGGTTCACGATCGTCGCGGCCATGTTACGCATGTCGCCGTTGCCGGTGACCGGGTACTCCTGCTTGGTGTCCTCCAGCGAGAAGCTCTGGTCGCCCTCGTAGACGCACGGGTCCATGTCGCGGCGCTCGTTGACCTGCATGTGGGTGAAGTTCTCGCGGTCCTTCAGCGGCGCGCCGAAGTACAGCTGGCCGATCTGGCCGTTGCGCAGCACGTCGATGATGTAGGAGAAATAGCGGTTGTAAATGTGGAAGACCTTGGTCTTCTCATGGTACACGATGGGCACGGGTGAATCCCTTCCTTCCTGGGATGGTCCTGCGGCGGCGCCTCCATGCGTCGTCGACAATGTTCACGATACGGTCGCGCGGCGGGCCCGTTGATGGACAGAACCCACGTTCGGGTGGACTCATGTTCGCACTTCGCCCGCCGGTGCACACGCTCCGGCACAGGTGGACAAACCCGAGATTCCGGGGAATATCGTTGGCGTTTTGCCGTTTCCGGACCGTACGTAACATGCCAGCGATTACGATTGAAGCCGTATCCGATCCATACCAGGGGTGCACCGAACGCACCCGCACCAAGGGAGGCTGCAATGCCGGGAACCAACCTGACCAGACAAGAGGCGATCGCGCGACGGGGCGTCGTCGTCGGCACGCCGGACTACCGCGTGTCGCTGGACGTGACGAAGGGGCCGGAGACCTTCGACTCCACCACGGTCGTGACCTTCGAGGCCGTGCCCGGATCGTCGACCTTCCTCGACCTGACCGCCGACGAAGTCCAATCCGTCACGCTCAACGGCGAGGCGCTCGCCGTGTCCGAGGTCTACGCCGATTCGCGCATCGAGCTGGCGGGCCTCAAGGAGGCCAACACGGTGACGGTGACGGCCCGCGGCCGCTACTCGAAGACCGGCGAGGGCCTGCAGCGCACGCTGGACCCGGCCGACGGCAACGTGTACCTGTACACGCAGTTCGAGGTGCCCGACGCCCGCCGCGTCTACGCGGTGTTCGACCAGCCCGACATCAAGTCCACGTTCACCTTCGACGTCAAGGCGCCCGCATCGTGGCTCGCGCTGTCGAACACGCCGGTCGCCGGTTCCGACGAGGTGCCTGGGGCCCTCACCGAGCCCGGCACGCTGGCCGACCGACCGGCCGAGGGCGTGCGCCACTGGCGTTTCGAGACCACGCCGGTCATGTCGTCGTATCTGACGGCGCTGGCGATCGGCCCCTACGTCGAGCGCCGCTCCACCTACGCCAATCCCGACGGCCGCACCATCGACATGGGCCTGTACTGCCGCCGGACGCTCGGGGACGCGCTGGAGCGCGACGCCGACTACCTGTTCGACGTGACCAAGAAGGGCTTCACCTTCTTCGCCGCCCAGTGGGACGTGCCCTACCCGTACGCCAAGTACGACCAGGTGTTCGCCCCCGAGTACAACTCCGGCGCGATGGAGAACATCGGCCTGGTCATCGTGCACGACCGCTTCATGTTCTCCTCGAAGGTCAACGACTTCGACCTCGAGGACCGCGACCGCACCCTGCTGCACGAGCTCGCGCACATGTGGTTCGGCGACCTGGTGACCATGAAGTGGTGGAACGACCTGTGGCTCAACGAGTCCTTCGCCACGTTCATGGGCTATCTGGCCGGCTGCGAGGCCGTTGGCTGGCCCGATGACTGGGCCAGCTTCTGCTCGTGCCAGAAGTACGCCACGATCGACGCCGACCAGCGCCCGACCACGCATCCTGTCGTCGCGCCGATCAACGACCTCAACGACACCTACGTCAACTTCGACAGCATCACCTACACCAAGGGCGCCTCCGTGCTCAAGCAGATGGTGTACTACGTCGGCCGCGAGGCGTTCTTCAAAGGCATCCACGACTATCTGACCCGCATGGCGTACGGCAACGCCACGCTCGACGACCTGCTCGACTCGCTGCAGCGCGCCAGCGGCCGGCCGATGCGCGACTGGGCCGAGCGCTGGCTGGAGCATTCGGGCATGACCATGATCGAAGCCAAGGCCGACACCGACGATCAGGGAGCGATCACCCGGCTGACGCTCACGCAGAGCGCGCCGGCGGAGTACCCCGTGCTGCGCCCGCACCGCCTCGCGGTCGGCTTCTACGATCTGGACGAGACGAGCGGCAAGGTGGAGCGCACCGCGCGCTTCGAGCTGGATCTGGACGGTGAGAGCGCCGACGTGCCCGAAGCGGTCGGCCTGCGCCGCCCCGACGTCATCCTGGTCAACGACGACGACCTGACCTACACGAAGATCCGTCTAGACGAGGCCTCCCGCGGGTTCGCGGCCGAGCATCTGCCCCAGTTCGCCGCGCCGCTGGCGCGCGCCGTGATCTGGCAGTCGTTCTGGTCGATGACCCGCGACGGCGAATTCCCCGCCGAGCGCTTCATCGATCTGTGCCTCAAGGCCCTGCCGACCGAAAGCCAGGCGGCGACCTTCACGTACAGCATGCGCGAGATGCAGATCACCGCGCAGCACTATGTGCCCGCGGAGCGCCGCGTCGGGACGATGCGCCACATCTCCGAGGAGCTGTGGCGGCTGATCGGCGAGGCCGAGCCCGGTTCCAACGAGCAGTTCCAGCTCATCAACGCCTATCTGGCCAAGTACGCCGCCGACGCCGATTTCGAGGCGCATGCGCGCGGCCTGCTCGACGGCTCGCTCGCCTTCGAGGGATTCGCCGTCGACGACGGCGTGCGCTGGGTGATCCTGCGGTCGCTGGCCGCGCGCGGGTTCCTGTCCGAGGAGGACATCGACCGCGAGCTGGCTAAGGCGGACACGTCGAAGAACCGCGAGAACGCGCTGGCCGCCAAGGCCGCGATCCCCGACCCGCAGGTCAAGGCCCGGTTCTGGGACATGATGATCCACGACGAGTCCCTCTCGCACACGCAGCTGTGGGAGATGGCCCCGGCGTTCAACGCGGATCTGGGATGCGAGGACCTGTACGAGCCGTACGCCAGGCGCTACTTCGACGAGGCCGAGTGGATCTGGAAGAACCGTTCCTTCCACGTCGCCGACGTACTGCTGCGCTTCCTCTACCCCGAGAACGCGCCCGCGGCGCTGCTCGTGGAGCTGGGCGACGCCTGGCTCGAGTCGCACCCCGCCGAGACCACCGACAACGCGCTGCGCCGCCTGGTGATCGACGCCGTCGACGGCTCCCGCCGCGCCGCCCGAGTGGAACGCGCCAACCGCTGAGTCCCTGCTTCCGGCTCCCCTCGCTGAGGGGAGCATAAGTACAGCTCTGTTAAGCATTCCCCCGCTGGATGGGCAGTCCACAGGACTGCCCATCCAGCGGGGGAATGCTACTTCGGGAATAACAGAGCCGTTCCTGCGCTCCCCTCAGGCCGCTTCGCGACCAGCTCCCCTCAGAGAGGGGAGCCTGAGTAAGAGCCGATTCCGTCTCGCGGCCGCCTATCCCCTTACGCTTCGATGGCGTCGACGGCGTTGATGACCGCGCCGCGGAACCCGTCCTTCTCCAGCTGGGCGACGCCGCGGATCGTGGTGCCGCCCGGCGAGCAGACCGCGTCCTTCATGGCGCCCGGGTGCGTTTCGGTCGCCATGTACAGTGCGCCGACGCCCTCGACCATCTTCGCGGCCATGCGATAGGCCGCCGCACGCTGCAGGCCGTACTTGACGCCCGCATCGCCCAGCGCCTCGATGTACATGTCGGTGAACGCCGGCGCGCAGCCCGCGATGCACATGGCAATGTTCATATGCGCGGTGTCGACGCGCTCGATCAGGCTGATCGGCGCGAACAGATTCTCGAAGGTCTTCCGCTCCCCCTCGTCGAGCGTGTTCGCCTCCTCGGTGACCAGCACGCCCTTGCCAACGGCCATCGGCGTATTCGGGATCGTGCACTGGATATGCACGACCGCGTCGGCGCCGAACAGGGCCCGGTACCGTTCCAGATCCCATCCGGCGGCGATGGACACGACCATCTTGCCCGGCTTGGCCAGCTCCTCCCTGAGCGGCGCGACGACCGCCTCGATCTGGTAGGGCTTGATCGCGACGATCACCACGTCGGCGGCGGCCACGACCTCGGTCGCGTCGTGCAGCGGGCGGGCGCCGATCCGCGCCGTGCTCCGCTCCAGCTTGTCGTAGTGCGCGGCGCAGGCGACGATCCGCCCGCCCGCCACGACGCCGGCGTCGACCATGCCTTGGGCGATGGCCTGCGCCATGTTGCCGTATCCGATGAACCCGATGGTGAGATTGCTCATAGTGGCTCCTTGTCGCGGGGATGTTCCGACGTCGAGTCTAGGCCATGGCGGCCCGCCGCCGCCAGCCGGTCTCACGAGCACGCCGAGCAGGGCCGTGGTGCGGCTCACTGGTGGGTCGGGGTGAGGGTGCTCTTGATCGCGGCCTCGCCGAAATCGCCGGCCGGGCCGGACACGGACGATACGGGCGCGGCGTCCGGCGCCGTGTCGAGATACACCGAGTACGTCTCGTCGTCGATCGTGTAGATGGGGACCAGCTGCAGCGTGAGGTCGTGCGGGGCATGCGGCGCGTGCAGGTCGAACACCGAGCCGTACCGCGCGTCGGGGCGCTTGGCGGCCGCCGCACTCAGTTCGCTTTCGGTGATCGGCCCGATGGCCGCCTGATCGCCGAGTGCGGCGAGCAGCACGTTGCCGTAGCGGATGGCCTGCCGGTCCGCGTCGCCGATGAGCGGCACGAGCGTGAGGTCGGCGCGCAGGTCGAGCGTAATGCGGTCGCCGTCCCGGAGGTCGGCGGTGAACAGGTACAGTCCGCCGCTCACCCGCGTGGCGGTGTCGGCGGCCTGAGCCCGGCCGCCGTCCGCGCGCTCCACGGCGATCCCGCTGATCCGGTCGGCGGCGAGCGCGAGGGTGAGCCGCTTCGGCGCGTCCAGCGACACGTCGATCGTGGCGGACAGGTCGTTCGGCCAGTCGGTCGTCAGCGCGAGCCGGACGCCCTCCTGCGCCCAGTCCAGGCGTGAGGGGATCAGCTCGGCGAGCAGGATCGTCGGCGCGGTTCCGTCCTCGTCGGCGCCGCGGAACCAGATGCCGCGTTGCATCTGCGATCCGGCTTCCATGCCGGTGCCGGTGCAGCACCAGAAATCGAGGTAGGGCCGGCCGAACTTCTTGCGCACGCCGACGCCCATCGGCTGGTGGTACAGCGACTGGCCGGTTTTCTCGTCGATGCAGTTGACCACCGCGCTGAACTTGAGCCGTTCGATCTCGGCGAGATAGTCCGGCTCCCCGGTGATCTCGAACAGGGCCGTGGCGATGGCCATGAGGTTGTGGGCGCAGCACGATTCGCTTTCGCCTCCGGTGAGCGCCTCGCTCAGGTCGCCGTACGGGCCCCAGTGTTCGGCGCGCTCGGAGATCGCCTTCGGGTCGGGGTGGGTCGCCTTCGAGCTGGTGTTGCCGTTGGCGAACATGCGGCCGGCGATGAAGCGGTAGCCGTTGGTCGCCGCGGTCAGGTAGGCGATGTCGCCGGTGATCCGGTACCGGTGCAGGGCGGCGATGATCATCGGCAGGTGGGTGTTGGCGTGCAGGTCCTCGAGCACGTCCTCGCCGCGCGAGAGCGCGCCGGTGAAGTAGTCGCGGTCGAAGAGCTTCGCGGTGGCCAGGATGGACCCGTCGCCGCTCAGGTCGTAGAGCGTGTACAGGGCGTCGCCGATGCCGCCGAACTCGTTGGTCGGGTCCACCTTGGTGGCGCGCAGCACGCCGTCGGTCTTCCACGCCGACAGCTTCTCGAAGCGCCGGCCGATGTAGTGCCCGAGCCCCAGCGCCAGATCCAGCGCCTGGCGGTTGCCCACGTAGCGGTAGGCGTCGATGAGGCCCTGCATGATCTTGTGCAGCGTGTAGTAGGGCACCTCGACGCCGTGGTTCTCCCACAGTTCGAGCTGGTCGAGCACCTCGGAGGGGAAGGAGCTCAGATAGCCGTCGTCGCGCGCGCACTGGCCCATGATCGCCACGATGCGGTCGGCCTTGTCCTTGAAGGCCGGGTCGCGGTCGCCGGCGTAGTATTTGGACACGGCCGACAGGTAGTGGCCGACGCAGTGGCCGCGGATGCCGGCCTGCTCGCCTTCCCAGCCGCCCAGCGGCTCGGCAGTGGAGGGTATCCCCGCGTTGAGGCGGAAGGTGTGCATGAGCCGGTCGACGTCGAATTCCAGCAGGAAGCGGCGCGCCGCGTCCGCCCGCCGCCGGAACACGCCGCCGGTGACGCTCACCTGGTCCAAGCCGAATGGCTGATAGCTGTTCATCTCACTCCTTGTCCGCCGGCGACGCCCATGTCGCCGGCCGAGGGCCGCATCCGCGCGGGCGCCCATCCGGCCCCTTCGCGGCTCGGACGCCCGCGGTTCCCGGGCTGTGTGTTCCCGGTCGACGCTTTGCATACTAGGCTCGCTCAAGCACCCCCGTATGCGCGGATCGGGAAAAGGGAAACGTTTCCCAACCGCGCCGTGTCGGGAATCTCGGCATGGCCTCGGACGCTATCATGCAAAGCATGGAGCAACATCACGATGGCGCGGAGCGCGCGGGCAGAACCCCAAGGGTCACCGTCCGGCAGGTCGCCGCCGCGGCCCATGTGTCGCCATCCACCGTGTCCAAGGCGCTCAACGACACGGGGCGCATCGCGCCGCGCACGCGCAGGATGATCCGGATGATCGCCCGGCGTCTCGGGTACCGGCCGCCGGAATCGTCGCCGGCGCAGCGGCGCAGCGGCATCATCGCCGTGGCCACGACCGATCTCAAGGGCCCGTTCATCGTGCCGTTCCTGGAAGGCGTGGAACGGCGGCTCGGCACCACCGCCTACTGCGCCACCCTGCTGTACACGCACGAGAATCCCGAACTGGAGGAACGCCAGATCAACCGCATCGCCTCGCACGGCATCGACGGGCTGATCCTGACCGGATCGAACACCGACGCGCGCTCGTCCCTGAGCGCGCGGGTCACGCTGGGGCTGCCGGTGGTATACGCCTATGCGCCGTCACGCGGCAAGGCCGACTGCTCGGTCGTGCCCGGCAACGTGCGGGCCGGGCGCGACGCGATCGGGCGACTGGCCGAATGCGGGCGCACGAGCATCGCCCTGATCGGGGCCGAGGAGCATTGGACGGCCAGCACCGACCGCATCAACGGGGCGCTGCACGAGCTGAAAACACGCGGTCTGACGCCGGTCACGCCAATCCAGTTCGGCAGCTGGGAGCAGGATTGGGGCATTATCGCCACCGCACGGCTGCTCGATGCGGGCAACCACATCGACGGCATCTACTGCGTCAACGACCTGGTGTCCCGCGGCGCCATCGAACTGCTGCGCACGCGCGGACTGCGCGTGCCCGAGGACGTCGCCGTCGTCGGGCACGACAACCGCAGCGTGGCCTACGCCACGCATCCGACCATCGCGACCTTCACCAACGCCCTGCCGGACATCGGCGCGCTCGCCGCGTAACGGCTGGTCGACATGCTGCGCGGCATCGACCACCACGGCGTCGACACCATACCCTGCCGTCCGGTGTTCGGCGAATCATGCCCGGACGGCACGCGCCCCGAGGAAACCGCCCCCGACCGCCGCTGGATAGACACCGCTCTGAGCTAGTATCCCGCGCTGTAAGTCCGTTTTAGTAATTCTGGCTCCCCTCGCTGAGGGGAGCCAAGGGCAGCCACTTCACGGCTCAACCCCAGTGAGGGGGAGCCGTACACGAACTTACGACGTGGAACCGCTAGCGGTCTGTCTCGTAAATAGTTGAGTGGTTCACGCCCCCGCTGGCGGGGGCTGTCGGCAAAGCCGACTGGGGGTGGCCGAAAACACCGCGGCATCAAGCATTCGACCACCCTCCGACGCTACGCGCCGCCTCCCGCCAGCGGGGAGGACCAACCCCCTCAACCGTATACAAGACAAACCGCTAGAACAGCTTCGCCAGATCGCCGCGGTTGAGCGCCTCGTTGATCAGGTGCTGGAACACGTGGCCGGTGTGGATGCCGTCGTGCTCGTACTCGTTGGTGACCCACGCGTGCGAGTGCCCGATGTTCGACAGCGTGCGCAGCTGCAGCGTGGAGTCCACGTACATGTCGTCGAAGTAGACGGCGGCCTGCAGCGGCACCTCGTTGCGCTCCAGCTGGTCGAGATCGTAGATCTTGCCCCAGTGGCTGTCCTCCATGAGCAGGTCGATGGCGCCGCGGAACGGGATCAGCGCGCCGCCCTCCTCGAACATCCACGGGAACGACGCCTCGCCGGTGAACATGAGCGGACGGTGCGACGGATCGAATTCCGGATGCTTGTCGCGCTCGCGCTGCGCGGCCCAGCGGATCGGCTCGCAGTCGCCGTTGGCGTAGATGAACTCCTGCAGCGTCCAGTACAGCGGCTTGTTGTAGGTCTGCGTGGCGGACAGCACGCCGATCAGGAAGCCGTCGGTCAGATAGGACGACCGGCTCGCGGAGCCGTCGCCGTCCACGAACGCCGTGTCCAGCAGCCAGTGCAGGCGCTCGAAGCTCGGCTTCATGCCGAAGTCACTGCCGAGCAGCTGCAGGCGGCGCACCGACAGCGGGTCGCCGTTGGGCAGGTGCACGTCGCTGTTCTCGAGGATGTCGGCGATGGCGGCCGCGCGCTCCACGTCCTGCGGGTAGCGCGCGTAGAACTGATTGTTCTTCGCGATCATGCGCGGGAAGGTGTGGCGGTACACCGCGTCGGCGTCGGCCGCCACGTACGGGATGCCGCCCGTGGTGAACGAGGCGAGCAGGCCCTGCGGATACAGCGACAGGTACGCCAGCGTCAGGAAGCCGCCGTAGCTCTGCCCCAGCGACACCCACTGCGCCCCGCCGAACTCCGTACGGCGCAGATGCTCGAAGTCGCGCACGATGGACCCGGCGAGGAAATGCTTGAGATAGGCGGCCTGGTCACGCGCGTTGTCGAAGCGCGCCATGGTGTGCGAATCCACCGCCGAGGAGCGGCCGGTGCCGCGCTGGTCCGGCAGCACGATGCGGAAGCACTTGATCGCGTCCTTGATCCACACTTCGCTGTCCAGGCTCTGCATGCGCGGGCCGGCACCGCCGGGGCCGCCCTGCAGGAACACCAGCAGGGGCAGGTCGTCGTGCACATGCTCGGGCGCGGTGACCACGCGGTAGAACAGGTCGATCGACTCGCCGTCGAAACCCTGCCCCGGCTCATGGCCGGCCCAGTCAAGCGGCACCTTGATCGAACGATCCTCGACATGCAGACCCGGAACGTAGTATTCAGCCAGCAGCGTCACGTCTTCTCCCTCTGTTATTGCGCCAACCGTTGCCACTTCCATATCAGCTTCATCCTCGGACAAAAACCGGTTGCACTCGCTCATTCTCCCGTATGATGGCACGCCCACGCGCGCACGCGATAGCCTAGAGGCATTATGACAGTGATGAAGCATCTGGTCTCGTGGGGCCGCGACAGCGCGCTCGCCTGGGACATCGCCGGCGCCCTGGCCTTCATGGCGCTGGTGCTCCTTTCATCGGGCGGACTGGCGGATACGCCGGGACTGCTGTTCGATGTCGGTCCGTCCGCGCAGATGATCTGGTCGATCGTCCAGATCACGCCCCTGGCCCTGCGCAGACGCCATCCGCAGACGGCCGCGCTCGCCTACGTGGCGCTGGTGCTCGTGCAGCTCATCGTCGGCCCGGTGATGACCTTCGCCGATCTGCTGTCCGTCCTCGTGCTGTACTCGGTGATCGTCTACGGCGATCCGCGCAACGCGAAGGCGTTCATCGTCATGGCGTTCGCCGTCGGCACCCTGTCCGGCGGCGTGATCGGCTGGGCGACCGAGGTCGGGCCGTACGCCGTGGACCACACCGCGGCCGACGGTCAGGTCGATGTCTGCCAGAACACCTACGTCGGCGGCTTCCATCTGGACGGCGCCTGCGCGTCGAGCGTGCTGCGCGTGGCGATCGCGGTCACCGTCATGATCTGGATCTGCCTGATCTCCACGATCATCATCGCCTACTGGCAGCGGGCCCGCTGGGCCACCGTACGGCTCATGCAGGAACGCAACGAGGCGCTGCGGGCCAGCGAGGCGGAGGAACGGCACATCGCCGCGCTGGCGGAGCGGGCGCGCATCGCCCGGGACATGCACGACGTGGTGGCGCACACGCTGTCGATCATCATCATCCAGTCGGACGGCGGCCGGTACGCGGGAGCGCACGATCCCGCCGTCGCGCGCAGCACGATGGAGACGATCCGGCACGAATCGGAACGCGCGCTGCACGACATGAAACGCCTGCTCGGCGTCTTCGGCGGCTCCCCCCACGCGGACTACGAGGACATCGCCGCGCTGGTCGACCAAGCGCGCGCCGTGTCCCCCGACTGCACGATCGAGCGCCGGATCGAGGGCGCGCCGGCCCCGGCCCGGCTGGACGACCGCGCGAGCGTCGCCGTGTACCACGTCGTGCAGGAGGCGCTGACCAACGTGCGCAAGTACGCCGGACCGAACGTGCGGGTGACCATCGCCGAGACCTGGGGCCCCGGCGGGATGGGCGTCGTCGTGTCGGACAACGGGCGCGGCGCATCGGCGACGATGGACGGGCACAAGCCCGGCTACGGCCTGCTGGGCATGCGCGAGCGCATCGGCGCGGTCGGCGGCACGGTGTCGGCCGGGCCTCGGGTCGGCGGCGGGTTCACGGTGGCCGTGAACGTCCCGTATGCGTCCATCCCGTCAACGGCGGCATCGCCGGTCGGCGACGGCATGCCGGCGGCGGCCGGAACGACGGCGCCTGCAGCCGCGCCCGTCATCGCGGCGGACGCCCGGCAGATCCCACTGCCTGCTGCCCGGACAGCCACCACCGTCGCCGCCCAAGCCGAATTCACGGCCGGTTTGTCTCCCGCATCGTCGCCGGAGCCGCACGATATCCGGGATCACGCCGTCGGAGGGACCGATCGCCCGGCGAAGCCGCGGTGGTTCGATCGCCTGACGGCGGCCCGCGGCGCCTCGGGCCGCGGCGAGGTGGCGCTCCCCCAGCTGCCGTCGCTGTCCAAGCTGCGCGAGGCGCTGCGCTCCAAGCCGATCATGCAGGCCACGGGCATCGACGAACGGCTCAACCATGTGGAGCGGCTGTCGCAGTGGACGGAACGGCACTATCTGCTCATGGACGCGATCGGCACGCTGCTGCTGCTGCTTTCGATGCTGCGCGGCACCCAGTCCAGCATCGGCCAGTTCGTCGATCCTTCCGTTTCCGGAACCACATGGGTGCTGGGATATCTGTTCACGCTGCTGACGGTCGCCCCGCTGATGTTCCGCCGCAAGTTTCCCGAGCTCAGCGCGGCATGGGTCGCCGTGTTCTCGGCGTTGCAACTGCTGTGCTATCCACAGGTGATGTTCGCGAACCTGTTCGCGCTGTGCTCCCTCTATTCCGCCGTGCTGTACGGCCGGGACCGGGCATGGCGGTGGGCGTCCTTCGCGGCCGGGGCCAATGTGCTGCTCATAGGCGCCAGCATCGCGGCGAAATCGATGGGCTACAGCACGCTCATCCGCATGATCGTCAGTCAGCGCGATTTCGACTCGAATTTTGCCGCGGGCAACGCCGCCATCATCGGCGTCACCTACGCCGGAACGGTCGGCGTCATGTGCCTCGGCGCGATAGCGCTGGCCCGGTGGAGGCGATCCAGCGGGTCGAACGTGCTGGTGCTGCAGGCCCGAGCCGAGGCGCTGCAGGCCGAGCAGGCGAAGCAGCGCATACTGGCCGCGAATATGGAACGAGACCGCATCAGCGCGAATATCCAGTCCGAGGTGACGCAGACGCTGACCAGCGTGATCGACCAGGCCGCCGCCGGGCTGCGCATGCTGGACGAGGCCGAGGCCCGCGGCGAGGAGCCGCCGCCGGAATCGATCAACGACTCGTTCGCCGCGATCGGGAGGCAGGGCCGCACCGCGTTGGCGCATATGCGCGAACTGCTCACGGTGCTGCGCGAAACCGGGTTCAGCGACGAGCGGCACGAGCACGAACAGCCGGAGATGGCACTGAAGCCGGCCGTGTCGCTGGACGAGCAGATGCGCCGCTCCGCGTAACCGCGCGTCGTCCGCTTCGCCGGACTCATCGCGAGACACCGGCCCCGGTGCGCGTACCGGCGTATTCAGGGAACAATCAGGGTATCGGTGCGCCCCGCGTCGACGGGGACTGGCAGAGTGGAAGCCATGAGCAGTGAGACACAGAAGATTCGCGTGGTGATCGCCGACGATCAGGAGCTGGTGCGCGCCGGCTTCGCCATGGTGATCGGGTCGCAGCCCGACATGGAGGTCGTCGGGCAGGCCGGCGACGGCGAACAGGCCGTCGCGCTGGCGGAACGGCTGCACCCCGACGTGGTGCTGATGGATGTGCGCATGCCCGGCATGGACGGCCTGGAAGCCACCCGGCGCATCAGCGCGCTCGCGGCCGGCGACGGGGGCGCCGCGCCGGATATGGGCACCACCCTCGGGGCCCCCGTGTTCGGCGCGGCCGGCACGGGGGATTCGCCGGCGCGCACCACGCGCGTGATCATCCTGACCACCTTCGATCTGGACGAATACGTCATGGCCGCGATCAACGCCGGCGCCTCCGGCTTCCTGCTCAAGGACACCGAGCCGGAGACCCTGCTCTCGTCGATTCGCACCGTGTTCAACGGCAACGCGATCATCGCGCCCTCCGCCACGAAGCGGCTCATCGAGAAAATGATGCAGGACGGCTACACCAAGGCCGGCTCGCTCGGCGGCAACCCCCATGCGGCCGGCGTCGCGGGCGGGCAGTACAGCGCCCCGGTCCCCACCGAACGGCGGAACGGCGGCGCGCGCCCGGTCGCCTACACCGATCCCGAGCTCGACGAGCTGACCGAGCGCGAACGCGAGGTCCTCATCGAGATCGCGCACGGGCTGAGCAACCAGGAGATCGCCGACAAGCTGTTCATCTCCCTGCCCACCGTCAAAACCCACGTGGCGCACATCCTCGCCAAGATCAACGCCCGCGACCGCGTCCAAGCCGTCGTCTTCGCTTACGACAACGGCCTCGTCTAGGCTTCTCAACACAACCGCGCGGCCCGACAGGGCCCATGTACGCAACTGGCTCCCCTCAGAGAGGGGAGCCAGATTTTTTGGTCTACGCCCCGGCGAGGGCCTCGACGGGCTGAGCCGTCATGGATGGTCCAGTGGACCATCCATAGGCGAAGTGAGCATCCGCACCGCGGATGCGAAGGCCGCCCGAGAGGCCTTACGCCTCGGCGAGGGCCTCGACGGGCGGCGTCCGCACGGCCCTGCGGGCCGGGAAGACGCTGGCGAGCAGCGCGGCGACGGCGGCCACGCCAAGCACGGCGCCGTTGACGCCCCACTCAAAGGGGAACACGATGCTGCCATACTGGCTGAACACCATGTACGATCCCAGCCAGCCGAACAGCGTGCCGAGCGCCACGCCAACCACACCGGCGACGAGCGAGAGCATCAGCGCCTCGACCGCGAGCGAGCGGCGCAGCTGGCCCCGGGTCATGCCGATGGCGCGCAGTGTGGCGGATTCGCGGGTGCGCTCGATCACCGACAGGCTCAGCGTGTTGGCCACGCCGACGAGCGCGATGAGCACGGCGACGGCGATCAGCCCGACGAGCAGCGCCATCATGCCGTTGATCATCGTCTCCCACTGCAAACGTTGCGCGATCGGCCCGGACACGCCCACCCCGGCGCTGGACGAGAACGCGTCCTGCACGCCGGCCAGCGTCACGCCGAGGTCGGATCCCGTGGCATCGACGCGCATGAGCAGCATGTGCTCAGTGGCGGTCAGATCGCCGTTGGCGAAATGCGCGGCGCTGACGAACGCCGCCGCGTCGAGGTCGGACGACACGCGCCGGTAGTCGCGCTGCACCGGCTTGAGCGTGATCGTCCTGTCCGCCGTGGAGCCGGCCGACCCCGCATCCCCGGAGACATCGTCCGCAGCCGAGCCGTCGGCGACGGCCGACCCATCCCTCGCCTGCACGCCGTACGAATTCGGCCGGAAGGTGACGCCGTTCGCGTCGAAGGCGATCTCCTTGCCGGAGATCGCGGAGTACTTCGGCAGCAGCGCCGTGCCATCGTCGATCGTCACGCCGCTCAGGTCCGCCTTCATCACCTTGCGCAGGGCGTCGGCATCGTCGACGCCGATCAGCATCACCGCCATCACATCGCCGCCGTCCTTCGGGGTCGTGTACATGACCGTGGCCGGCGCGTACACGGTGTCGGCCACGCCCTTGACCTTGGCCGCATCCTTCACCTGAGCGTCGGTCATATCAGGGCCGGCGGCGATCATGTCGACGCTGTAGCGCCTGTCGAGCGCCTCGCCCATCGTCTGCTTGGCGCTGGCGGCGCCGGTGGCGATGGTGGAGACGAGCGTGACGCCGATGAGCAGCGCGGCGCCGGTCGCGGCCACGCGGCGCGGGTTCTTCTGGATGTTCGCGTGCGCGATCCTGGCGCTTGGCCCGGCGAGCGAGACCAGCGCGCCGATGCCGCGCATGAGCGCGGGCAGCCAGAACGTGGCGGACAGGACCATGCCGAGGAAGATGAACGCGCAGCCGGCGATGGCCATGAGCAGCACGGTCGCATAGTTGTCGGAGGCCAGCGACACACGGCCCGTGTTCATCTCATGGTTCTGCCATGCGGCGAACACGGCGAGCGCCAGTCCGGCAACGATCAGCAGGATCGAGCCGACGGCGCGCAGCACGCCGGCGCGGCGCGTGTCGGTCAGTTCGATCGGGCGCAGCGCCTCGAGCGGGGTGACGGCGGTCGCCGAGCGCGCGGAGCCGAGCGAGGCGAGCACGGTCATGACGATGCCGAACGCGATTGGCACGGCGAACACGGGCCAGCTGAGGACCAGCCGCGCGTCCATGCCGGCCGAGGCCATCACGCCGGAGGCGGTGAGCCCGCCCATCAGCGCGATGCCAAGCGCCACGCCGAGCAGGGACGCGATCAGGCCGAGGATGCCGGCCTCGAACAGCACGGAACCATACAGCTGGCCCTTCTTCGCGCCGATGGTGCGCAGCAGCGCGAGCGTGCGGCGGCGCTGCGCGACGAGCACCTGGAAGGTGTTGGCGATGACGAGCGCGGCGACGAGCATGGCGAGCACGCCGAAGCTCAGCAGGAACGTGGTGGTGATGTCGGTGCCGGCACTGGTGCTCAGCGCCTTGATCGCCTCGCTGTTGGCGTCGTCGCGGGTCATCACCTTGTAGTACTTCGGCATCAGCTTGGCAATCTGCCCGGCCGCGGCCTGGGCCTTCGCGTCGGCGGTCTTGCCGTTGCCGTCGCCGCCCAGATCGAGCAGCAGCTGGTAGGTGCCGACCTGCGAGAAGTCGTCGACGCCGTTCATCGCGGCCATGACGTTGTCGGAGATCACGGAGGCGCCGCCGTAGCTGGAGTACAGGCCGTGCGGGTCGTCGGTCAGGCCGACCACGCGCACGTCGGCGCCGGTCGCCGCCCCGTCGGCGGCGGCGCCGTTCCCGTCGGAGGTCCACTCGATGGGCGAGGTGACGGTCACCGTGTCGCCGATGGAGACGCCGAGCTGTCCGGCGAGGGTTTTCGGCAGGGCGATCTCGTCATTGTCGGCCGGCCGGTCGCCCTCGACGACGGAGACCGGCAGCAGAGCGGCGGTCCTGGAGGTGCCGACGGCGATGCCGGTGACGTTCTTGTCCTTGTTGGTGACGATCAGGGTGGCGTTGGTATCGGCGCGCACGTCACTGACGCCGTCGATGGCGCGGACCTGGTCGAGGTGGAAGTCGGCGACGGTCCGGGAACCCGCGCCGCCGCCGTCCTTGACGCCGCTGTCGGACAAGGCCTTCAGCGCCTGCGTGTCGGGCATGACGACGTAGTTCGCCCCGGCCATCTGCGCGGTCTGCTGGCGGCCGAGCGAGTCGTTCATCGTATTGGAGAACAGGAAGGTGGCGGCGATGAACGCAGTGCCGATCAGGATGGCGATGCCCGCGGGAATGAGCATCCGCGCGCTTTTCTTCATGAGTTTGAGGGTGATCGAAAACATGGGTGTGCTCCTTGGCTGAGCTGGCGGACCGGACTAGTGGACGATGGCGCGGGTGGCGCGCTCGCGTTCGGCCATGAGCAGCTCGTTCATCTGCTCGGCGTTCGGCTCCGGCACGTCGGCGACGATGCGGCCGTCGGCGAAGACGATCGCGCGGTCGGAGTAGGAGGCGGCGACCGCGTCGTGCGTGACCATGATGACGGTCTGTCCCAGTTCCTTGACGGAGCGCTTGAGGAAGCTCAGCACTTCGGCGCTGGAGACCGAGTCGAGGTTGCCGGTCGGTTCGTCGGCGAACACGAGCGAGGGCTTGGAGATGAGCGCGCGGGCGATGGCCACGCGCTGCTGCTGGCCGCCGGACAGTTCGTTCGGCCGGTGGTCCAGACGGTCCTTGAGGCCGAGCGTCTCCACGAGCATCCTGAGCCAGCGGCGGTCCGGCTTCTCGCCGGCGAGCGTCAGCGGCATGAGGATGTTCTGTTCGGCGCTGAACATCGGCAGCAGGTTGAAGCTTTGGAAGATGAAGCCGATCCGGTGCCGGCGCAGCAGCGTGAGCTGGTTGTCGTTCATCTGGGTGATGTCGGCGCCGTCGAACACGATGCGCCCGGACGTGGCCGAGTCGAGCCCGGCCAGCGTGTGCATGAGCGTGGATTTGCCGGAGCCGGACGGGCCCATGATCGCCGTGAACCGGCCCTGTTCGAATCGCACGTTGACGCCGCGCAGCGCGTGCACGGCGGTTTCGCCGCGCCCGTAGTCCTTGACCAGGCCGATCGCCTCGATGGCGGTGGCGCCGTGCGCCGCGTCGCCGGCGCCCGTGGCCGGCTGCAGGGTCTGCTGTTCCATATCCGTTCCTCTTCGCATGATGGTCCGGGGCCTGTCCCCGACCGTTACCTTCAACTTACGGAACGGAAGCAGTACCCGACATCGTGCGGCGGGCTGAAACCGGGCGATCGGGGCCACCGCCGCGTCATTCCAGAGGATGAGTGCGCGGCCTATTCGTTCAGCCGCGCCGCCTCCACGGGCGGATCGAGCCAGTAGCTCTCCTTCTCGACGCTGACGGTGGTGGCCCACCAGGTCTGCGTGATGCCGGGCAGGCGGCGTATCGAGCGGTCGACCACCCGCCAGAGCGCCTCGTCGTTGTCGGCGATGACCTCGACCAGGTACTCGGCGCCGCCGAAGCCGACGCCGCTCATGACATAGGTGATCTCGTCGACGGCCAGCAGCTCACCGGCGTCCAGACGGTACGGGGGCGCCACCGACAGGCCGATGAACGCCTGGCTGAAATCGCCGAGGCGCATGGGGCTCACCGTGGCCATGATGCTCATCACGCCGGCCTCCTCAAGCCGCTTGACACGCCCGCGCACGGCGGTGTGGCTCACGCCGAGGCGCTGGCCGACCGACGCATAGCTGGCGCGGCCGTCGTCCTGCAGCGCGTTGAAGGTTTCGGCGAGGTGCGCGCCGAGCGTGCTCACGGGAGCGTCCGCGCCGACGTTCGCCTCATGCTTGCTCATCACGGGTTCGCCGCCGCATGCGGCGAGCAGCCGGTTGACCACGCCGACGTTGTGGTCGTCCAGTACCAGTTTGGCGCAGGAGAACACCTGGATGCGCTCCAGCCCGGGCAGCGCGCGCAGGTCGGATTTGAGGAAGCGGTCCATCGCCGCCCCGGTGTAGACGACGGCTTCGGCGATGATGTCGGCGTCCCCCAGCGCGCAGACCACGTACGTGACCTGCGGCATCGCCTGGAGCGCGGCCAGCGCCTCGTCGCGGCGGCCGCTGATGCGCAGGCCGACGATCACCTGGCAGTAATTGCTCAGGGAGAGCGGGTTGATCACCGGCACCACGCTCATCATGCCGGATGAGGTAAGTTTGCGGTAGCTCTCGGTGGCCGCGTACACGGATATGCCGAGTTGTTCGGCGAGCGCCGCCATCGACAGTCTTCCGTCGCGCTGCAGTGCGGCGACGACCTCGAGATCGCGCCGCTGGATGTCGGTCCGTCCGTTCATCATGCCTCGTTCCTGCCCGCCGCCGCGCCGGTTCCTCCGTCGCCGCGAGCGCGCATGCCATCATCCGTCATTTACGCCGCCTGAACCAGCATCGCCGTCACGACGGCCGCCGCGACCGCCAGCGTGGCGGCGAGCAGCGCCCAATCGGCCGGTCTCATGCGCAGCGTCACCCGGTAGGTGCGGGCGCCGGGCAGGCCGAGCCCCCGCGATTCCATCGTCCAGCCGACGCTCTGGCTCATCCGGTAGGCGCGGATGAGCACGGCGACGATGATCGGCAGGTACGAGGTGAAGCGCGTGACCAGTCGCGCCAGCGGGTTGCGCCGTGCGCGACCCGCCGTTCCCACCCCGGAGCCGCTCCCCCGGGCTCCGCCGGACAGGTCGAGCCCGCGCGCCCGCTGCGCGGCGGATACGGATTGGAAGATCTGGAAGAACACGGGAATGTAGCGCAGGGATGTGGCGAGCGTGAGCCCGGCGCGATAGGGCACGCCGAGCGCCACGAGCCCGCGCACCAGTTTCGCCTGGCTGGTGGTGAACAGGGTCAGGAAGCAGGCGAATCCGAGGGCCGGTATGCGCAGGCCCATCACCGCGGCCATGACCAGGTTCTCCCGGGTGAGCCGCAGGAATCCCAGCCGCCACAGTTCGTGCTCGCCGCTCGGGTCGAAGATCGGCCACAGGATCACGATGAGCACGATGATCGGGGCGAGGATACGCCACACCCACATGATGCGGCCGGCGGGGGTGCGGTCGGCGGCGAGCATCGCGTGCTCGAGCGCGAGCGCGGCGAGCATGAACGCCCATTCCCGCCAGACCAGGCACAGCACCAGCAGGGCGAGCGACATGGCGAATTTGACTCGCGGGTCGGCGCGGTGCAGCCACCCGTCGCCCGGCACATACAGATCGGCGTTCATCGTTGCCCGCTCCGTTCCGTTTCGGTGTCGGCGCCGGCCGCGTCCGCGGCTTGGCGCCTGAGTTCGCCCCATTCGGCGATGCGGCCGCCGTCCATGCGCAGCAGATGCGTGCAGCACCGGGCCACCGCTCGCATGTCGTGGCTGATCATGACGACGGTGACGCCTTGGCGGTTAAGTTCGCGCACCGCGTCGAGGAACCGGTCCGCGATGATCCGGTCGAGGCCGACGGTCGGCTCGTCGAGCACGAGCACCGGCGTGTCCATGGCCAGCACGGAGGCGAGCGCGACCGCGCGGCGGTCCCCGTAGCCCAGCGTGGCCGGCGAGATGTCGGCGAAGCGCCGCAGGCCGAACAGCTCCATCGCGCGCTCCACCGCGTCGTCGACCTGTTCCGGGGTGCGGCCGAGCACCTTCGGGCCGAAGCCGATCTCGTCGCGCGTGGAGGCGCAGAAGATCTGATGGTCGGGGTTCTGGAACACGAAGCCGACGTGCGCCGCCATGCGGCCGACGCCGTTGGCGCGCGTGTCCAGCCCGTCGACGGTCACGCGGCCGGCGCTCGGCGTCAGCAGCGCGTTGAGGTGCTTGGCCAGCGTGGTCTTGCCCGATCCGTTGCGCCCGACCAGCCCGACGAAGGCGCCGCGCGGGATCGCGCAGCTCACGTCGTCCAGCGCCGTCTCCCCCGCTTCGGCGCCGTCGTACCGGTAGGTCACGTGGTCCAGCACGATGGCCGGGTCCCGAGGCGTTCCGCTCATCGGCGTCACGGCGAGTTCGGGCTCGCCCTCCTGCGGCAGGGCGACGCCGAGCCGCGTGAACAGGCCGTGCTCGCGCTCGAACAGTCCGGCGTCGCCCTGCGCGGCGAGGCGGCCGGATTCAAGGACGAGGATGCGGTCGGCCCAGCCGGGCAGATGCGAGGTGTCCTGTTCGGCCATGATGACGGTCAGGGAGCGCCGGCGGCGGATCGCCTCAAGCGCGGCGAACACGTCGCGCTTGCCTTCCGGGTCGAGCGCGGCGGTCGGCTCGTCCACGATCAGGATGTCGGGTTCGGCGGCGAGCGCGGCGGCCAGGGCCACGCGCTGCATCTGCCCGCCGGACAGGCTGGTCGGCACGCGCCGGCGCATCCCGGTCATGCCGACCAGCGCGAGCATCTCGTCGATGCGCGCGTCCATCAGCGCCGGGTCCATGCCGCGGTTCTCCAGGGGGAACGCGATCTCGTCCTCGACGGAGGCGCAGAACAGCTGCGATTCGGGGTCCTGCTGCACATAGCCGACGCGCGTGGAGAGCTGCGCGACCGAGACGGCGGCGGTGTCCATGCCGGCCACGGTGACGGCGCCGCTCATCGTGCCGTCCGCCAGATTCGGGATGATGCCGGCCAGGGCCATGCAGAACGTGGATTTGCCGGCGCCTGTCGGGCCGACGACGCCGACGAACCACCCCGCCCGGATGTCGGCGCTCACGCCGTCGAGCCCGGGGATCGGGCCGCCACCGTCGACGATCGGCGCGTACCGCCAGCCAAGGTCACGAACCTCGATGAGTCCGCCCATCATCACCGCCTTGCAAGTCGTTCGTTGGGTCATACGTTACGTTGCGGGGCCGCCCGGCCCCTTCCATCAGGCAAACATACCCGCAGCGCGCTCCCGCGCAAAAACAGCGTGGCTCCCGAGCACGGGAGCCACGCGTCGCGAATCGTCGTCCGCCGATGACGGCGGCCGTCAGGAGGCCGAGGCCACGCCGAGGTTGCCCAGGCGCACCAGCGGCGGGTACGCCTTGCGCACGGCCGCGAACAGCGCGAACCCGACGATCAGGCCGACGCCCATCTGGAAGCTGTTGCCGACGATCTCGCCGAGCGCCGGGCCCCAGCCGGACAGGATGCCGCCGGCGATGAAGTAGCCGAACACCTTCCACACGCCGGCCACCACGGAGCCGAGGATGACGTTGAGCGGCTTGAACTCGCGCACGAGCAGGCCGACGATCACGGCCTGCAGGCCGTCGATGACGAAGGTGAAGATCGCCCACTGCGGGTAGCCGGAGATCAGGTCTGACAGGGCCGGGCCGAGGCCTCCGACGATGCCGCCGACCCACGGGCCGAAGGCGAAGGACGCGAAGTAGATCATCGTGTCGGACAGGTTGAGATAGCCGCGGGTGGGCGTCGGGATCTTGACGAACATCGTGAGCACGGTGGTCACGGCCGTCATGATGGCGATCAGCGGGATGGTCCCCGCCGTCAGCGTTTTCTGCGTACGTGCAGTCATGGTTTCCCTCTCTTGCATGAATCAATGACTGATTGCTGCGGACCGCACGTCATGGGTAATTCGACATGAATAGTTCAACTCCTGCGATCCAATACAGTATTGTACGCCTATTTGAAACAAAACATTGACTATATGTTTCAATTCATCAAAATATGAGATTGTTTTTCGATGATTTTACAGCCGGAGCCCCACGTCATTGTAGCACCCCGGACAACAGTCATGGCCGGGGCCTCCCCTGACGAGGAAGGAGGCATCCGGCCATCCGCTGCGGTTATGGACGTTCGGTTATAATCCGCCGGCTACGGCGCGGCCGGCTACGGCGTCGGACCGCCGCCGGCCGCGCGTCACTTGCGCGTCACTTCGCCAGTCCGGAGGCGCGCAGCGCCTCGAAGCCACCCTTGAGGTCGTCGAGGATGTCCTCGATGTTCTCGGTGCCGATGGACAGGCGGATGGTGCCCTGGTGGATGCCCTGGTCCTCGAGCTCCTCCAGGGTCTCCTGGGAGTGCGTGGTGGAGGCCGGGTGGATCACGAGGGACTTCGCGTCGGCGACGTTGGCCAGCAGGGAGAACAGGTGCAGGTTGTCGATGAACACGCGCGCCGCGTCCTTGCCGCCCTTGATGTCGAAGGTGAAGATGGAGCCGGCGCCGTTCGGGAAGTACTTCTCGTACAGGTCGTGGTCAGGGCGGCCCGGGATGGACGGGTGGGAGACGGACTCGACCTCGGGCACGGTCTGCAGGTACTCGACGACCTTCAGCGCGTTCTGGACGTGGCGTTCGACGTGCAGCGACAGGGTCTCGGTGCCCTGCAGCAGCAGGAAGGCGGCGAACGGGGACAGGGTGGCGCCGGTGTCGCGCAGCAGGATGGCGCGCACGCGGGTCACGAAGGCGGCGCCGCCGAGGGCCTCGTAGAAGTTCAGGCCGTGGTAGGAGGGGTCCGGCTCGGTCAGGGTCGGGAACTTGCCCGGCACCTCGGCCCAGTTGAAGTTGCCGCCTTCGACGATCACGCCGCCGAGGGTGGTGCCGTGGCCGCCGATGAACTTGGTGGCGGACTCGACCACGACGTCGGCGCCGTGCTCCAGCGGGCGGAACAGGTACGGGGTGGCGAAGGTGTTGTCCACGATCACCGGCAGGTGGTGCTTGTGGGCGATGGCGGAGATGGCCTCGAAGTCCGGCAGGTCGGCGTTCGGGTTGCCGAAGGTCTCGAAGTAGACGAGCTTGGTGTTCTCCTGGATGGCGTCCTCGAACTCCTGCGGGTTCTCGGCGGAGACGAAGGTGGTGGTGATGCCGTCGCGCGGCAGGGTGTGGCGCAGCAGGTTGAAGGTGCCGCCGTAGATGTTCTTGGCGGCGACGATGTGGTCGCCGGACTGGGTGATGTTGCGCACGGCGTATTCGACGGCGGCCGCGCCGGAGGCGACGGCCAGGCCGGCCGTGCCGCCTTCGAGGGCGGCGATGCGGTCCTCGAAGACGCCCTGCGTGGTGTTGGTCAGGCGGCCGTAGATGTTGCCCGGGTCGGCGAGGCCGAAGCGGGCCTCGGCGTGGTCGAAGTTGTGGAAGACGTAGCTGGTGGTGGCGTAGATCGGCACCGCGCGGGAATCGGTGGCCGGGTCGGCCTGCTCCTGGCCCACATGCAGCTGCAGGGTCTCGAAACGGTACTTCTTGTTGGCTTCGGTCATGGTCTTGGCTCCTTTGATGGATGTCTGCGCCGGTGGCACAGGGTCGGTTGCGGTTGTACTGTCCTTACCCATCGGGCTCCGGCCGGCTTTGCGGTCGATCCGTCGTTCGGCGAGGTGTTGGTTTCAGACCTTACGAGCCGAGGCCGGCGCGTCGCAAGCCGAGCGCTATCGGAGTTGCCTATACCCCCTTATCAACCGTTGGAATCATTGCTCTGCGCCCGCTGCGCGAGGGAGAACTCGGAGCCGCGAAACCGCGCGACACGCCGTGGCCCCGGGATCCGCCGGGAATGGCCGGAACGGGTGCCGGAGCCGCTTGTCAGGTCGCGCGCTACAGTCGTACATCAGATCGCGGCATCCGCCGCGCTTCCCGCAACGCCGTCCGGCCGGGCCATCGCATCCCGCCGGCCCGCACCGGACCTCGCCCCCGCCGGAGCGGCGACGGACGCTCATGAAAGGCCTTCAACCATGACCGACGATGTGATCCTGTACCACCGCGATCCCCGCTATATCCCGCGCGTCGCCGCCGTCCACGACATGTGCGGCTACGGCAAGTGCTCGCTGACCGCGGCGATCCCGATCCTGTCGGCCGCCGGCTGCGACGTGTGCCCGGTGCCGACGGCGCTGCTCAGCGAGCACACGCAGTTCCCGGTCTACACCTTCCACGACACGACGGATCTGCTCGGCGAATATCTGGACGCCTGGTCCGCAACCGGCATCGAGCTCGACGGCGTGTATTCCGGATTCCTCGGCTCGCCCGACCAGGTGGCGATCATCCAGCGCCTGTACCGCGAGTACCCGAAGGCGCTGCGTCTGGTCGACCCGGTGATGGGCGACGCCGGCACAACGTACCCGACGTATACGGCCGAGCTGTGCGAGGCGATGGGCGCGCTGGCCGACGGCGCCGACGTGCTCATGCCGAACCTGACCGAGGCGTCGATCCTGACCGGGCGGGACTACCCGGGCCAGTCCCTGACCGACGGGCAGGTGACGGACTGGCTGGAGGCGCTGCTCGCGCTGGGGGCCCGCAACGTGGTGCTCAAGGGCATCGACCGGGGCGACGGCGCGATCCGCAACTACGTCGCCTCCGCCGAGGCCGGCGCCTCCGCGCGCATCGAACTGGCCCACGACAAGCTGCCGTACATGACGCACGGCACCGGCGACGCCTTCGCCTCGGCCCTGTGCGGCGCGGTACTGGCCGGCCGCGGGCTGGCCAAGTCGGCGCGCATCGCCGGCGAATTCGTGCGCCACGCGATGGCGAACACCCTCAACCAGCCCCAGCACGAGCACCGCGGCGTCAGCTTCGAACTCAACCTCGGCGAACTCACCACGCTGGTGCGCTAGCGCCCCGTTTCGTAAACAACGGAATAGCGCACGGCCCACCAACTACACGTCGACACCGGCATGCCGTCCGTCCACCGTTATCCACCGCACATGCCGAACCGGCGGACTTATCCACAAAAAACCATCCACAACACGCCGAAGGGGCTTCCCTGCGTGCACATGCCCCGATCGCGGTTGCGCCGGGCGCGGCCGGTCTGTTCCACTTGGGGCATGGATACCACACGGACATCAACGCAAACCAATCCCGCGCCGGCGTCATGCGCCGACGCGCCGACGATGGACGGGCTGGCCGCCAGCCTGGCCGACGGCTCGCTCAGCCCCAAGCAACTGGGCATTGCCGGCGAACGATACGCGGCCGCCTGGCTGGAACGCCAAGGCTGCACGGTGCTCGACCGCAATTGGCGCTCACGCTACGGCGAACTCGACGTGGTCGCCCTCAGCCCCGAACGCACGGTGCTCTTCGTCGAGGTCAAGACCCGGCGCGGCATACGCTACGGCGTGCCGCAGGAGGCCGTCACCGCCCGCAAGCAGGCCAATCTGCGCCGCGCCGGCGTGCAGTGGCTGCTGGCCGCCGAGCACCGCCTGTCCCACAACGGCATACGGTTCGACGTGATCAGCATCGTCGTGCCGGCCGGCGGCAAGCCGGTCGTGCGCCATATCCGGGAGGCGTTCTGATGGCGATCGGAAGCGCGCTGTCGGTCGGCCTGATCGGCTTGAAGGCGTTCATCATCCAAATGCAGGCGTTCATCTCGCCCGGGCTGCCGTATTTCTCCGTCATCGGCCTGCCCGACACCTCGCTGAGCGAGGCGCGGGAACGGGTGAAGTCCGCGTGCCAGGCCACCGGGTTCCGCTGGCCGGAGACGCGCGTGACGGTGAACCTGTCCCCCGCCTCCATGCCCAAGCGCGGCTCCTCGCACGATCTGGCGATCGCGGCGAGCGTGCTCAGCGCCGCCGGGGCCATCCCCCACGACGCGCTGGCCGACGTCATCGTGCTCGGCGAGGTGAATCTGGACGGCACGGTGCTGCCGATCCACGGGCTGCTGCCGATCCTGCTGCATGCCAGGGAGCGCGGGATCCGCCGGCTGATCGTGCCCCGGCTCAACGGGGACGAGGCGGATCTCGTCGACGGCCTGGACGTGGTGTGCGTCGGCCATGTCGGCGAGCTGATCGAACTGATGGGCGGCACCGCCCGGTACACGCTGCCCGACGCCGATCCCCCGGCCGCCGTCCCGCCGTCCGACGAGCCGTTTTCCGTTCCGGCGCTGGGCGATATGGGCGAGGTCGTCGGCCAGACGATGACCAAATGGGCGCTGCAGGTCGCCGCCGCCGGCGGCCACCATGTGATGATGACCGGTCCTCCCGGAACCGGCAAGACGATGCTCGCCTCGCGCGTGCCCGGCATCATGTGCCCGCTGACCGGCGAGGAGCAGCTGGAGGTCGCGTCGATCCGCTCGCTGTGCGGCACGCTGCCGCAGTACGGGATCAGCGACGTGCCGCCCTTCGAGGCGCCGCACCACACCGCCTCGACCGCGGCCCTGGTGGGAGGCGGCTCCGGGCTGGCGCAGCCGGGGGCGATCACGCGGGCGCACCGCGGCGTGCTGTTCATGGACGAGGCCCCGGAATTCTCGACGCGCGCGCTGCAGACCCTGAGGGAGCCGCTGGAATCCGGCTACGTCTCGCTGTCCCGGTCCAGGGGCTCCACATACTACCCGGCGCGCTTCCAGCTGGTCATGGCAGCCAATCCGTGCCCGTGCGGCTACGCGTACGGCACCGGCGAGCGCTGCACCTGCAAGGAGCGGGACCGCATCCGGTACTTTTCGCGCCTATCCGGCCCGATCCTCGACCGCATCGACATCCAGGTCGAGGTGCCTCCGGTCGACCGCATCACCGTGCGGGACGAGAAACCGCGCATGACGAGCCTGGACATGCGCCGGCGGGTGATCGTCGCGCGCACCGCCGCGCGCGAGCGGTTCGGGGAATACGGGTGGTCGTGCAACGCGCAGGCGTCCGGCGAGTGGCTGCGCGCGCATACCGGCGCGAAGGCGATCGCGCTGGTCAACGCCGCGCTGGAGAAGCGGCGTCTGAGCCTGCGCGGCGCGGATCGCGCGATGCGCCTGGCATGGACGCTGGCCGACATGAACGGCCTCGTATCGCCCGGCTGCGAGGAGATGCATCAGGGCATCGCGCTCAGGGCGAGGGTCTCATGAACGGCGTCGACCCCGAGACGCTGGCGCGCGCCGCGCTCACCTTCTGCCTGGACGGCGCCGACGCCCTGATGTTCGCGACGATCAAAGGCGCCGGTTCCGCGCAGAAGGTGCTGCAGCTGGTGATCGACAGCCGCCCGCACGCGCCGGCCCCGATGGCCTCGCTGACCCGCCGCGAGCTGGACGACGTATTCGCCCGGGGCATCACCCGCTGGGGGCGCCGGATCACCAGGCGCGGCATGGAGGCGTTCCATGTGTCGTTGGACGGATGGCACCGCCGCCTCAACCTGCTGCCGACGCTGGATATCGCCTCTCTGGCCGGCTGGTTCACCGAGGACGGCGCGCAGTGGATCATCGCGCCGCACAGCCCGTTCTGGCCGGCGCAGCTCGCGGATCTGTCGATACGCAAGGACTGGGCCGCGCCCCTGTGCCTGTGGGGCCTTGGAGACCCGGCCGCGCTGGTGAGCTGTCCGCAGCCGGTCGCCGTGGTCGGCTCGCGCGGCGCGAACGACTACGGGCGGTCCGTGGCGCGCTCGATCGGCGAACAGGCAGCCGGCGGCGGGCATCTCGTGGTGTCGGGCGGCGCGATGGGCGCCGACGCGGCCGCGCATTGGGGCGCGCTGTCGGCCGTATCGTCCGGTTATGACCCGGCGGCGGTCGGCCGCACCGTCGCCGTGTTCGCGGGCGGGCTGAACCATATCGGCCCGCATTGCAACCGGATGCTGTTCGAGCGCATCACCGCCGGCGGCGGGGCGCTGATCAGCGAGCTGTGCCCCGACACGATTCCCGAGGGGCGGCGCTTCCTGCTGCGCAACAGGATCATCGCGGCGATGGCGTCCACCGTCGTCGTCACCCAGGCGCGCCTGCGTTCCGGCGCGCTCAACACGGCGAACTGGGCCGCCGAGCTCGGCCGGGAGATCTACGCCGTCCCGGGGAGCATCGACGAACCCGACCACGCGGGGTGCAACCGGATCATCCACGACCATCAGGCGATCCTGCTCACGTCAGCCACCGCCATCGACGACATCTGCCACGCCCCGCACGCGCCGGTGACGCCAGCGGATCCAGCGGCGCCGGCCGGCGGCAACGCATCGGGGCCTGCAACGAGCCGTCGGGAGGAGGCCCCGGAATCGTCGGCGGCAACGCCGGAGACGCCGGCCGCAACGGGCACGACGACGGCGCCGCGCGATGCGCTCACCGCCGACCAGCGGCGCATCCATACGGCCATACGCCGCTGCCGCAGGCTGCGCATCGCACCGACGGCCGAGGCCATCGCCGCCCATCTGGACGGCGGTTCGGACGGGACGGACCATTCCGCGGCCCCCGATGCCGGCGATCCGATGCTCGCCAAGGTGATCACGCTGCTCGGCGAGATGGAGCTCGACGGTCTCGTCACGATCAGCGGCGGCGTGGCCGCCATCGCCCGCCCCGGCGGAACCTAGTATCCCGCGCCGTTCATTCGTTAACAATGTCTGGCTCCCCTCTTGGAGGGGAGCTGTCGGCGCAGCCGACTGAGGGGAGAGCATACGAATCGGCTTGATTCAGACGTTCGCGGGAATGCTCCCCTCAGACCGCTTCGCGGCCAGCTCCCCTCCAAGAGGGGAGCCAAATATAGTGCACAAACTTACGACGCGGGATACTAGTGGCCCGTCTCGCACATGATGAAGCGGCTCACGCCTCCCACTGGCAGCGCGACAGGTCGACGCGCCACCCGTCCTCGCCGGCGTTCCCGCCCTTCCCGGACGGCGGAATGAACGGCACGCCCTCCTCCTCGAGCAGCGTGCGCTGCTCGTCGGGTCCTCCGAACGCGAAGCCGGGGGCCAGCGACCCGTCGCGGAACACGACGCGGTGGCACGGGATCACGCCCGGCTCGGGGTTGGCGTGCAGCGCGAAGCCGACGAACCGCGCATTGCGCGGATTGCCGGCCAGCGCCGCCACCTGCCCGTAGGTGGCGACCATCCCCCGGGGAATCCGCCTGACGACCTCATACACGCGCGCGTTGAACGACCCACTCATACGCTCCATTATCGTCCATTCGTCCCACCTTGTGCGACAATCGAGGGTATGAGTCCGAAGCATGTCGAAGAGTTGTATGATGCGGTGATCGTCGGGGCCGGCGCGGCCGGCCTGTCCGCGGCGCTGGCGGTGCTGCGCTCCCCGCGGGTCAGCGAGCTGCGGGAGGGCGGCATCGAGCCGAAGATCCTCGTGATATCGAAATTGCAGCCGCTGCGTTCGCACACCGGCTCCGCCGAGGGCGGCATCGCCGCGAGCCTGGGCAACGTGGAGCAGGACGACTGGCACTGGCATTATTTCGACACGGTCAAGGGCGGCGACTGGCTGGTCGATCAGGACGCGGCCCAGCTGCTCGCCCAGTACGCGCCCCAGACGGTGATCAACTTGGAGCGCGGCGGCGTCGCGTTCTCCCGCACCGAGGACGGCCATATCGCCCAGCGCCGCTTCGGCGGGCACACCAGGGACTTCGGCAAGGAGCCGGTGCGCCGCGCCGCCTACGCCGCCGACCGCATCGGCCACCAGATCCTGCACGCCCTGTGGCAGCAGTGCGTCGGCGCCGGCGTCGAATTCGCCGAGGAATGGTACGTGACCGATCTGGTGCTCGACGAGCGGCGCGCGCGGGTTGCCGGTGTGGTCGCCTACGACACGCATACCGGCGACACGCACGCCATCAGGTCGCGCAATGTGCTGATGGCCACGGGCGGTGCCGGGCGGCTGTTCCACACCACGTCGAACTCGTGGGACCTGACCGGCGACGGCATGGCGCTGGCGCTGGCCGCCGGTCTGCAGCTCGAGGACATCGAATTCGTGCAGTTCCACCCGACCGGCCTGGCGCATACGGGCATCCTCCTGTCGGAGGCGGCGCGCGCGGAGGGCGGCGTCTTGCGCAATGCGGACGGCGAGGCGTTCATGGAGCGCTATGCGCCCGGCCACGCCGATCTGGCGGCGCGCGATGTGGTGAGCCGTTCGATCATGGCCGAAATCGATGCGGGGCGCGGCGTGGCCGACCCCAAGGACCCGGACGGCCCGCGCGACTGCGTCTGGCTCGACATGACCGGCATCGATCCCGATCACATGGAGGAGGTGCTGCCGCAGGTCACCGAGACGATCCGCAAGTACGCGCATCTCGATCCGACCAAGGATTACGTGCCGGTCAAGCCGACCGCCCACTACACGATGGGCGGCATCCCGGTCACCACCGAAGGCGAGGTCTACCGTTGGCTGGCCAATCGCCGCGAGGTCGTGGAAGGTCTGTTCGCCGCCGGCGAATGCTCCTGCGTGTCCGTGCACGGCGCGAACCGCCTGGGCGGCAACTCCCTGCTCGACGCCTGCCTGTTCGGCACGCGCGCCGGCGACGCGATCGCCGATCGCATCGCCGACAACCCGGTGGACAACCCCATGGCCGAAGACGGCGATCCCGAAGACGAGACCCTCGCCGAACCGGTCGACGCCGCCACGGCGAGCCGCAAGCGCGAGGTCAAGCTGCTGCTGGCCCCCGCCGAGGGCGAGGACGGTTCCGCCGGCGACAACCCGTACCAGCTGCTCGCCGATCTCGGCACGCTGATGGAGCGGGCGGTCGCCGTGCGCTGCGATGCGAACACCATCGCCGCCGCGGCCGAGCCCCTGCACGGCACGCTGATGCCACGGGCGGCGGCCCTGCACGCGCACAGCGATGTACCGACCTTCAACCAGGAGATCACCGCGATCTGGGAGGCCCGCCACCTGACGGGCCTGGCCGACGCGATGCTCGCCGCGTCGCAGGCCCGCGAGGAATCGCGCGGATCGTTGCAGCGCCTCGATTTTCCGAAGCGCGACGACGAGCGGTTCCTCGCCCATTCGATGACGTCGGCCGACGGGTCCGGCGAGGCCCGTCTTGACGTGAGCTGGCAGCCGGTCCGCATCGTCGACATCCCGCCCGAAGCCCGCGCCTACTGACGCCCCGCCGGCGGGGCGTTTCCCCGCCCGGACAGCGTTTCGGGGAGGAACGCTCGACTACGGCTTATGGCAGACTTGTTGTCGATTCTTGTGTGAGGAGGCTAAGGTATGAGCGACTCAAGTGGCGCGCCGACCACGGTGACCTTGCGTGTGAACAGGTTCGCCCCGCGGCCCGAGCGCGATCGCGGCGCGCGCGGCGGCAGCCCGTTCGCCAAAAAGAGCTCCCCGTTCGGCGGTTCCGACGCGCCCGCGCGCCGGCGCGCCCGCGGCAAGCAGTGGGTGCAGGAATACGTGCTGCCGGTCCGCCCCGAGGACACGGTGCTCGACTGTCTGCTGACCATCAAGCGCACGGTCGATCCGACGCTCGCGTTCCGCTATTCGTGCGGCCACGGCATGTGCGGTTCGGATGCCGTGGCGATCAACGGCACGCCGACGCTGCTGTGCACGGCGACGATCAGCGAATGGGCGAAGCGGCCGAATCCCCTGGCGCAGGCCAACGACGGGTTCCGGCACACCGGCGAATCCGCCGCCCCGTCCCGCGACGCGGATGGCGGTGCTTCCGTCTCCGCCAACGCCCCCGCCACCGGAGACCTCGGCGTGATCGAGCTCTCCCCGCTGCCCGGGTTCCCGGTGCAGCGCGACCTGATCGCCGACATCGACCCGATGCTCGACCAGATCCGCAAGCTCAAGCCGTATCTGCAGGCCGACGGCGTGCTCGCCACCACCTCCGAAGGCAAGGTGAATGTGTTCGAATACCTGCAGAATCCCGAGCAGCTCGCCAAATACGAGATGCTGAGCAACTGCATCGCGTGCAGCGTGTGCGAGGGCAGCTGCCCGGTGTACGCCGGCGGCGACGCGTTCATCGGACCGGCGGCGCTGATCGCCGCATCGCGGTTCGTCAACGATTCGCGCGACACCGCCACCGCGGCCCGACTGGAGGCCATCGACACCGCCGACGGCGTCGCCGCGTGCCAGTCGGTGCGCGCGTGCTCCCGTCAGTGTCCGCGCGGCATCGACGTCGGCGAGGAGATGTGGCAGATCGTGGCCCGTGTCAAGGAGCGCTGAGCGCCGCGGCCGTGCGCGCCGAAATCCGGCACGCCGGTAAAGTAGAGGGTTATGGACAAGACATCATATACGAATCTCGCTAAGGCTTGGGAATATGCGGAGGAGACCGCCGTCTCCCGCCAGTCCGAGACGCTGGCCGCAGCCCGGCAGCAGGCCGAGGAGGACGGTTTCCCGCAGGGTCCCGCCGCGCAGGCCGAGCTGCTGCATACCCTGGTGAAACTGACCGGGGCCACCTCCGTGATCGCCGTGGGCACCGGCTCCGTGGTGGAGACGCTGCAGCTCATCAACGGACTGGACAACGCCGGCCAGCTGACCGCGGTGGATTCCTCGGCGCAGGGCATCGTGCTGATCCGCTCCCTGTTCGGCAAGCTGGCCGATACGACGCAGACCCGACTGCGCGCGGTGAACGCGCCGGCCGGAACCTTCCTGCCTCGGCTCAACGGCGAGGATTATGACCTGATCGTGGTCGCCGGCGACGCCGACAACTACGCCGACACCTTCGCCCAGGCGTCCCGCCTGCTCAAGGGCCATGGCGCCATCGTCTTCACGGACGTGTTCGCACTGGAGGCGCCGGAGGCGAACAGCGGCATCCTCAACCCGGCCAACCGCAACGGCAAGGCCGTCGCCATGCGCGAACTCATCGAAACCGTCGAGGCCGACGAGCGGTTCGACGCCACGCTCACCCCGACCGGCACCGGCCTGCTGCTCGCCGTCAAGCGCTGAACGCGGCGGGCGGGCGGTCTTCCGCATGACCGCTCAGGCCCGGAATCCGAGTCCGTTCACGTGTCTTAGGCACATTGCTCGCTTCTTAGGCGCCCTCCCGCAGGGTCCCCATCCGCGAGGGCGCAAAAACCGGGGTTTGTCGAAGGCCGTCCTGAAGGCTGCGTACCTCAGAAACGTCCCATGTGCCTAAGCAACACGCCTTACGGTCATAGGCCCCGTCTTCGGCGCCACCGTGCTGGCTTACGGTCTTTCCCCGCGCGCACAACGACCATAAGTCAGCATCATCATGCCATCCCCGCCGGGACGCCTCTATGCGCCGATGCCGCCGACGGCGATGTCGACGGCCTCGTCCGCATCGTCGGTCATCGTCACCAGATGCGGGTCCACGCCGGAGATCATCCCCTGTTCCTTCACCGGGCCGTTCAGCCAGTCGAGCAGGCCCTGCCAGTAGGCCTTCCCATACAGCACCACGGGCATCGACGTGACCTTGTGGGTCTGCACGAGCGTGAGCAGCTCGAACATCTCGTCGAGCGTGCCGAAACCTCCCGGGCAGACGATCACGCCGGAGGAATACTTCACGAACATCGTTTTTCTGACGAAGAAGTACCGGAAGCTCAATCCCAGGTTCACATAGTCGTTGACGCCCTGTTCGAAAGGCAGTTCGATGCCCAGGCCGACCGACTTGCCGCCGGCGAGCGCCGCGCCGCGGTTGGCGGCCTCCATGATGCCGGGGCCGCCGCCGGTGATGACCGCGATGCCGCGCTCGGCGATCAGACGGCCCATGCGCTGCGCCGATTGATAATCGGGCTCATCGGGGCGGGTGCGCGCCGAGCCGAACACGCTGACCGCCGGGCCGATCGCGGCGAGTTCGTCGAATCCCTCGACGAACTCGGATTGGATGCGCAGCACGCGCCACGGGTCCATGTTGAGCCATGCGGCGCCATCGTCGTTCCGCAGCAGCTTCGCGGTGCTGCTGTCGGAGGGGATCATCGTGCCGCGCATGATGGCGGCCCCACGCTGGTACGTGGCGCCGGACACCGCGGCCGTACGCCCTTCGCCGTCGTTCCCGGTATGGCCGGCCACGCTGTGGGCGCTGGCCCCGTCCTGATATTCGGATTCCACCATGATCGATCCTTCCTGCCGAGCCCCTGCCGAGCATTCGGCCGACGTTCCCGAAAGCCCCGCGGGGCTCACGCAGCCGGGCGAAGGTCCGGCGTCAGCGTTCCCCGTGGCGCTCGGCCCAGTGCTTCGACTGATGGTTCAACAGTATGCCGGATATCGTCGCCGCGATCAACGATGCCATGAGCACGCCGAAGCGGCTTTCCGCCGACAGCTCCGCGTTCGAGTAGGCCAGCGAGGCGATGAGGAAGGACACGGTGAAGCCGATGCCGCACGCGCATGCCGCGGGGAACATGTCGCGCACGCGCAGCCCCTTGGCCATGTCCAGCCCGCACAGATGCGTGGACACCCACGCGGTGGTCATGATGCCGAGCGGCTTGCCGACCACCAGCGCCACGACGATGGCGATGACCACCGGGGAGAGCATGAGCTCCGGACTCAGCGACTCGAAGTGCACGCCGGTGGCGAACAGCGCGAAGATCGGCAGAGCCAGCAGCGCGGAGAACGGCTGGAGTTTGCTGGCGTAGCGTTCGGCGCGCGGCGAGGTCTCGCCGAACATCTCCCGCGACGGGGTCAGCAGGCCGACGAGCACGCCGGCAAGGGTCGGGTGGATGCCGGCCTCGAACATCATCACCCACGCGAATATGCCGACGACCGCCACCAGCAGCCACGGCACCCGCTTCATGCGCACGAGCACGGTCCAGATGGCCGCGCACACGGCGATGCCGATGAACCAGTACCACGCGTTGAGCGAGGAGAAGAACACGGCGATCAGGATGATGGCGAGCAGGTCGTCCACGGTGGCGAGCGTCATCAGGAACGCGCGGATGGAGCCGGGCAGCGCCTTGGCGAACAGCGCCAGCACGGCCAGCGAGAACGCGATGTCCGTGGCGGTCGGGACCGCCCACCCCTGGGCCATTTCGCCGAACGAAATGGTGCTGCCGGTGGTGGTCAGCACCAGATCGCCGACGGCCCCGGGCCCGAACCGCGAGAACAGCGCCAGCACGGCGACGAACAGGATCGGCGGGGTCAGCATGCCGCCGACCGCGCACAGCATGGGCACGGCGGCGGCCTTCGGATTGGCGAGCGAGCCGGTGGTGAGTTCCTGTTTCAGGTCCAGGCCGACCGTCAGGAAGAAGATGGTGAGCAGGCCGTCCTGCGCCCAGTGGCCGATCGGCAGGTCGAGATTGGTGTGGGGTATCGCGATGTGCGTCTCCGAGATCGTCTCGAACAGGTGCGCCGTGGCCGGCAGATTCGCCAGGATCAGGCCGGCGAGCGCGAAACTGAGCATGATCAGGCCTGATAGTCGATCCGATGCGGCGATCCGCCGTATCGTCGCCCAGGTTCCGCGTGTTGTGCTCATTGGTCCTCCATGCTGTTGGCGCGCGCAATCAAAAACGCCTGCCGCGATCACGACAGGCGTTGTGACGATAATCGATTTCCATTGTACCGATCGGACGTTACCCCGAAGAGCCCCGTCCGACACGGAGCGGCGGTCTCAGCGTTCGTTGCGTTCGCCGCGCGCCGCGATGGCCTTGCCGATGCGTTCGAGCACCGTGGCCAGCATCGGCCTCGGGCAGGCGAGGTTCACGCGCTCGAAACCGGATCCGGCGTCGCCGAACAGCACGCCCTCGTCGAAATACACGCGGGCCTCGTTGCGCATGAAGTCGCGCAGCTCGCAGCAGCAGCCGAATCCGAGCCCGCGGCAGTCGAGCCAGGCCAGGTAGGTGCCTTCCGGCTCGACGAGCGTGACGCCGGGCGTGGCCGCGGCGAAATCCCGCAGCAGGGCGAGGTTGCCGGCGAGCACCTCCATGAGCTCGTCCAGCCACGGCTCGGCCGTGTTGTAGGCCGCCTGACAGGCGATCAGGCCGAAATGGCTGACGGTGAGGCCCGCGATGTTCTCGGCCGCGACGTCGAACGCGCGCTTGAGCTCGGGATTGGCGGTGATCACGTTCGAGCACAGCAGCCCGGCCAGGTTGAAGGTCTTGGTCGGCGCGGTGAACTCGAAGCAATGCTGAGCGTACCGCTCCCCCAGCGTGCCGTACATCGTCACCGGGTGCCCCGGATAGGAGAAGTCGGCGTGGATCTCATCGGCGAGCACCGTCACGCCGTTGTCGATGCAGATGTCGCCGAGTCGCCTGAGCTCGTCGGCGCTCCACACGCGTCCGACCGGATTGTGGGGGTTGCACAGCATGATGGCCGTGCAGCGCGGGTCGGCGGCTTTGGCGGCCAGATCGTCGAAATCCATGGTGTAATGGCCGGCCTCGTCCATGATCAGCTGGTTGTTGAGGATGGTGAGCCCGTTGTGCTCGGCCGCCGCAGTGAACGGGTAGTAGACGGGTCCCTGGATGATGACCTTGTCTCCGGGATGGGTCACCGCGCGCAGGGCCGTGTTGACGGCCGGCATGACGCCGTCGGACAGGCTCACCCATTCCGGCCTGATCCGCCAGTGGTGGCGGCGGTCCATCCAGCCGACCAGCGCGTCGAAATACGCGTCGGTCGCATAATCGTAGCCGAAGATGTCGGTCTGCGCGGCATGGACGAGCGCGTCGACGATCTCGGGGGCCGGCTTGAACTCCATGTCGGCCACGGACATGGCGATCACGTCGTCGTTCCCGGCGCCCATGTCCTCCTCGATCATGTGCCACTTCACGGAAGTGGTGTGCCGCCGGTCCACCAAGGTCTCAAAATCGTACACGCCGAACACTCCTTCCGATGATGCCCCGACCGGGGCCTGACACGATGCCATGCGGCCGCCCGCCCGGGCGGGCCGACGGCAAACGTCATCCATGCTACCGCATGCCGTCGGCCGCCCGGCATGCCTCGATTTCCTCGCGGTGCATTCAATTGCCCGCCCGCACCGGCCAAAACCGGTCAGGCATGGAAAAAGCCCTCGGCTCCATATGGAGGCGAGGGCTTCTCTGTGCGCCAGACAGGATTCGAACCTGCGACCTGCTGATCCGTAGTCAGCTGCTCTAATCCGCTGGGCTACTGGCGCATACCGATATCCGGTTATTGGTGCCGCGGATCGCTCCGCAGCGGGTGCGCCAGACAGGATTCGAACCTGCGACCTGCTGATCCGTAGTCAGCTGCTCTAATCCGCTGGGCTACTGGCGCATGCTGCCTTGTTTTTGGCAACTCGAATAAGATACATCCACATGCCGATTTATGCAACTTAGCGTGTCGCGCACGAGGCGGCACCCCCGTACGCCACCCCATCGAAAGCTTGCAATTCCAACGGATCTCCCATGCCGCACATCGCGACACGCCGTGGGACGCTGGTATCCCGCGTCATTAATTCATTGAGTAATTCTGGCTCCCCTCTATGAGGCTGAGCCGTGAAGCAAACGCCGGAGGCGTTTGTAGGCGAAGGCGAACGACAGTGAGCAGATAAGACTGCGGCCGTAAGGCCATCCTTGATCGCGGACGAGCTGTCGGCGTAGCCGACTGAGGGGAGACCATGCGAATCGGCTTGATTCAGGCGTTCGCGGCAATGCTCCCCTCCAAGAGGGGAGCCAGAGTACACGAACTTACGACGCAGGATACTAGGCTACCTTGCGCCGCTGGATCGGCATCGTGTCGGCGCGCACCAGTTTCGGAGCGCTCTCGCCGCGCACGGCGGGGGCGTCGACGATCACCTGGCTCACATCGTCCATGCCGGGCAGCGCGAACATCGTCGATTCCAGGGTCTTCTCGATGATCGAGCGCAGCCCGCGCGCGCCGGTGCCGCGCGTGATCGCCGTCGCGGCGATCACCCCGATGGCCTCCTCGGTGAAGGCGAGATCCACGCCGTCCACGGCGAACATCTTGCGGTACTGCTTGACCAGCGCGTTCTGCGGCTTGGTGAGAATCTGCGCCAGATCCGGTTCGGTGAGCTCGTCGAGCACGCTGATCACGGGCAGGCGCCCGATGAATTCGGGCAGCAGGCCGAACTCGGACAGATCGTCGGCGCTCACCTGCTCGAGCATCTCCTCCGGCTTGACCTCGTGGTCGTGCCACGAGGCCCCGAATCCGCTCTCCCTGGCGCCGAGCCGCCGCTGAATGATGTCGGACAGCCCCACGAACGCCCCGCCGCAGATGAACAGGATGCCGCGCGTATCGATCTGCACGGTGTCCTGCTCGCGGTGCTTGCGCGTGCCCTCCACCGGCACCGACGCGATCGTGCCTTCCAGGATCTTGAGCAGCGCCTGCTGCACGCCCTCGCCGGACACGTCGCGCGTGATCGACGTGTTCTCGCCGCTTTTGCGCGCGATCTTGTCGATCTCGTCGATGTAGACGATGCCGTGCTGGGCCCGTTCCACATCCCCGTCGGCGGCCTCGATGAGCCGCTGCAGCACGGTCTCCACGTCGTCGCCGACGTAGCCGGCCTCGGTGAGCGTGGTCGCGTCGGTGATGACGAAGGGCACGTTCATCACCTTGGCCAGCGACTGGGCGAGATAGGTCTTGCCCACGCCGGTCGGGCCGAGCAGCAGGATGTTCGATTTGGCGACCTCGACGCCGTCCAGCGGGTCGGAGCGCCGCCTGGAGCGCGAGGAGGGATTCTTGCCGCCGAGCTGGTCGGCCGCCTCGCGCAGCTCCATGTTGACGCGCTTGTAATGGTTGTATACGGCCACCGACAGCGTGCGCTTGGCCGCCTGCTGGCCGACCACGAAGCGGTCGAGGTACGCGTTGATCTCGGCCGGCTTGGGCAGGGAGAGCGCGTTGACGTCGGCGCTGTGCCGGCGCTCTTCGGAAATGATGTCGACGCACAGTTCGATGCACTCGTCGCAGATCGCGGCGGTCTGCCCGGCCACCAGCTTGCGCACCTGATGCTCGGTCTTGCCGCAGAACGTGCAGCGTGGCACGTCGTCGTTGTAGCTCACCACGTGGCCCATAAGGCTCTCTCCCTGCTCCCGTGCAGGCTTCCCGGCACTCGTGCGGGAAGCGGTCGTCCATACGCCGGAAGGGGCGCGCCGAAGCCGACGCACCCCGTTGACGGCGATATCGTTCGACGGCTCCTATGCGGAGAGCCGTCACACCCGTCAGGCCCCCGTTACGAGCGGTGCTCGAGCACCTCGTCGACGATGCCGTACTCCTTGGCCTCCTGGGCCGTCAGGAAGGTGTCGACCTCGATGTCGCGGCGGATCTTCTCGACGTCCTGGCCGGTGTGCTTGGCCAGCGTGTTCTCCAGCCACTCGCGCATGCGCAGCATCTCGCGGGCCTGGATCTCGATCTCGGTCGCCTTGCCGAAGCCCTGGTCGATGGCCGGCTGGTGGATGAGCACGCGGGCGTTCGGCAGCATGAGCCGTTTGCCCTTGGCGCCGGCCGCCAGCAGGATCGCCGCGGCGGACGCGGCCTGGCCAAGGCACACGGTCTGCACGTCGGGCTTGATGTACTGCATCGTGTCGTAGATCGCGGTCATCGCGGTCATCGAGCCGCCGGGCGAGTTGATGTACATCATCACGTCGCGGTTCGGATCCTGCGATTCGAGCACCAGCAGCTGCGCCATGATGTCGTCGGCCGACGTGTCGTCCACCTGCACGCCCATGAAGATGATGCGGTCCTCGAACAGCTTGGTGTACGGGTCCTGCGTCTTCATGCCGTACGGCGTCTTCTCGCTGAACTGCGGCAGCACGTAGCGGTCCTGCGGTGCGCCGAACGCGCGTGCGCGCGCGGCGGCGGGCATGAACCCGACCACGCCGGCGCCTCCGGCCAGACGGTCGGCGCGGGCGGCGAATTGCGCTTCCTCGGATGCCATATGCGTCACTCCCCTTCCTTGCCCATCGTGTCGGGCGTGGACACGAGCTTGTCGATGAAGCCGTACTCCAGCGCCTCCTCGGCGGTGAACCAATGGTCGTACTCGTTGTCGCGGTAGATCTCCTCCACCGTGTGCCCGGTCTGCTCGGCGGTCAGCTCGGCGAGCGTCTTCTTCATGTCCATGATCAGCTCGGCGTTGATGCGCACGTCCGTGGTCGTGCCGCCGATGCCGCCGGACGGCTGGTGCATGAGCACGCGCGCGTGCGAGGTGAGGTAGCGCTTGCCCGGCGTGCCGGACGACAGCAGGAACTGGCCCATCGAGGCGCACATGCCGATGCCGACGGTCGCCACGTCGGGCTCGATGAGCTGCATGGTGTCGTAGATCGCCATGCCGGCGGTGATCGACCCGCCGGGCGAGTTGATGTACAGCCAGATGTCCTTCTTCGGGTCCTCGGCAGCAAGCATCAGCATCTGGGCGCAGATGCGGTTGGCCATATCATCCTTGACCTCTTCGCCCATCCAGATGATGCGGTCCTTGAGCAGCCTATTGAAAATCGGGTCCACCATGGACGGGGCCTCGCCCTCGGCCATCGTGGGTGAAGATGTCAGCAAACCTGCCACCATGTCTCCTTATCAATGTTTCGTTACATTGAGAACATTACCGCCTTGAAGCGACGATCCGCGCCATTTCGCCGCCTTTTCGGCTACCCGCATAGGATGGCGGCCGCGGGACGGGTCATGCCCCGATCCGCGGCCGGCGTGCGGAGCGCACTCCCGAAGCCGATCGTGGATCAGGCGTACTTCGCGATGACCCCGGTCATCGCATCCCACTGCTCCTCCATATCGGAGACGAGCTTGAACTGGGTGCGGCAGCGGTCGAGGTTCTGGCCCTCGTACTGGATGTGGAAGTACCCGTCGCCCTCGAGGTAGTCGGTCAGGAAGCGGATGCCGCATTCGAGGGTCATGAGCTTGGCGCCCCACGGCAGGTACTCGAGCTCGGCGGCGGTGAGCATGCCGTCGGTGCCCTTGAGGAACCCCTGCGTGTAGATGTCGAACAGGTCGATGTCGAAGTTGACCTTGCTCAGGTCCTTCTCGTCCTCGGCGCTGTGGTTGGCGCCGAAGCGGATCGAATCACCGAAGTCGTTGATCGACAGGCCGGGCATCACGGTGTCGAGGTCGATCACGCACACCGGCTCGTGGGTCTCCTTGTCGAGCAGCACGTTGTTGATCTTCGTGTCGTTGTGGGTCACGCGCAGCGGCAGCTTGCCGTCGCGCAGCGCCTGCAGCGCCACCGAGCAGTCGGCGGCGTGGTCACGCACGAACGCGATCTCGGCGGTGCAGTCCTTGGCGCGGCCGAGCGCGTCGGCGGCCAGCGCCTTCTCGAATTTGGCGAGGCGGTCCTCGGTGTCGTGGAAGTGCGGGATCGTCTCGTGCAGCGTGTCGGCCGGATAGTCCTTGAGCAGGCGCTGGAAGGCGCCGAATGCCTCGCCGCAGGTACGGAACAGCTCCGGGGTCTCGACCTTCTGCAGGCACACGGTGCCCTCGACGAAGGTGTAGACGCGCCATGCGCCGCCTTCGCCGTCCGTGTAGTACGGGTCGCCGCCCGCGGTGCGGCGCACGGTCATGGTGCCGCGGTCCGGGTCGCCGCCGGTCTCGATCAGGTGCTGGCGCAGGTAATCGGTCACGCCGACGATGTTCTCCATGAGCTGGTCGGGCCGCTTGAACGCGGCGGACGACATGCGCTGCAGGATGTAGCGCACGCAGTCGCCGTCCCCGGTCTGCTCGTAGACGCAGAACGTGTCGTTGATATGCCCCTGGCCGAAGCGGACCGTGCCGACCACGACCGCGTCATCGCCGAAATCATAGGCCTTCAGTACTTCGGGCAGCATTTGCTCGGCAGTCGCCATTACTCTCCTCCATCCATGATGCGCTGAAGCGTGGAGCGGCCACGCTTCATGCTTCCTTGCACGCGATGACGCTCCAACAGGTGCCGTCACGTATTTATGACAACAATCTTTACTATATCGCATATCATGTTACGACACCACTGATATGCGCCATACTGTATTATGGCAAGGTTCTTTACTTATTGTGCGTCGCCGATCGCTTCGCGCCAAGCGCTTCCCTGGCGCCGATCCAGGCGAGCAGACGGCCCGACACCAACGAGGAGACCGCCACGGCGACGCCGACCGGCACGAAGAACCCGATCGGCGCCTCGGTCAGTTCCATGACCAGGCACATGGCCATGAGCGGCGCCTGCTGGGATGCGGACAGCAGCGCTGCCGCGCCGATCAGCGCGCACGAGGTCACCGAATCGGCCGGGAAGGCGATCACCCACGCCAGCCCAAGGGTCGCGCCGAGCGTCGAGCCGAGCGCGATGCCCGGCTGCAGCACGCCGCCCGATGCGCCGGAGCGTATGGTCAGCAGGGTCACCGCCGCCTTGGCGGCGAAGGACGCCAGCAACACCAGCGCCAGCACGCCGGCATGCGTATGACCGCCGATGTCGAGCAGCGTCCATGGCGAGGAGCCGGAGCCATGCGGCGCCGCCGTGGAGAAGCCCAGCTGCGCGGCCGCGCGGCCGTTGCCCATCACCTGCGGCACGGCCAGCGCGACCAGCCCGGTGAGCAGGCCGGCCAGCGGCATCATCCACAGGATCGCCCGGCCGGTCGGCTTGTGCGATTCGGCCCACTGCGATCCGCGGCGGAACAGCGCGCCGGCCACGCCGAACAGGATGCCGCCGAGGGCCGCGAACAGCATCAGGCTCGGCGTGTGCTCGGCCTGCATCGCGCCGATGCCGTAGAACGCGTGATGGCCCTTGATGCTGGTGGCGACGAAGGCGGCTACGGACGACGTGCCCAGGGCGAACGCCACGGTTTCGATGGTCGCGTCCGCCAGCAGGATCTCGACGGCGAAGAACATGCCGGCCAGCGGGGCGTTGTACACACCGCCGAGCCCGGCTCCGGCCGCCACGGCCACCACCAGGCGCCGGTCGACGCCCCGTTCCCCGTCGATGCGGAGCAGATCGCAGAACCGCTGGGCGAGCATCGCGCCGAGCTCGCGCGGCGCGACCTCGCGGCCGATCGACGCGCCGGACCCGACGATGGCGATCTGCAGCACCACATGCACGATCGTCTGCCAGATCGGCATCCGCGCGCCGTGCACCGCCTGCTTGACGGAGGGCACCTTGGCGGTCCGCGTGCGCAGCAGCCACCAGATCACACCGGCCACGGACAGGCCGGCCGTCACCGAGACGGCGCGCCGCAGCGCGGGGACGGCGAAGGGGCCCGGAACCGACAGATCCTCGACGTACCCGAGCATGGCATGCTCGATGCCGTAGAGCAGCAGGGTCAGCAGGCCGGCGCCGACGCCGATGAGCCCGCCGAGCACGACGACCGCCAGCACGATCCACCCCAAACGACCGATCCCGGTTGCGCGTGTCGCCATGATTCCTCCGATCCGCACGGCCATCCGCCATATATGCGCCGCCGGCGCGGCAATACGGCTATATGCAATGATAAAGCCCGGAATCTTGCGATTCCGGGCTTGTCCACATCCTACGACAACGAGTCGCGGACTATGCTCACTCGGCGTCCTCGGCCGGCTTGTCGGCGGCGAGTTCGTCGGCGACGGCGGCAGCGGCGGAAGCGGCGGCGACGCTCTCGTCCTCGGCGGAGGCCTCGTCCTCACCGAGGAAAGCGCTCAGGTCGAGCGGCTCGCCCTCGCTGGTGAAGCTGACGGCGCGCATGCCGGCGAGCAGGCCCTTGGAGCGGCCGACCTCGGCGACGGCGGAGCCGAGCTGGCCGTTGCGCACGATCGCGTTGATGAAGTTGTTCGGATCCATGCCGTACTGCTGGGCGATGGAGGCGAGGAAGTTGAACACGTCGGACTGGGAGACCTTGACGTCCAGCTTCTCGGCGAGCGTGTCGAGCACGATCTGGTCGCGCAGTTCCTTCTCGGCGGACTCCTCGGCCTCGGCCTTCTGCTCCTTGGTGGCCTTGTCCGGATCGGCGGTCATGCCCTTGAGGTGCTCGGCGGCCGCATCGGCCTTGACGCCCTTGGGCACCGGGATCTCCAGGCCCTCCTGCAGGCGGGCGAGGAAGGCGTCGCGGGCCTCGGTGGCCTGGCGGGCTTCGCCGTCCTGTTCGATGTTCTTGCGGATGTCGGCCTTGAGCTCGTCGAGCGTGTCGAACTCGGAGGCCTCCTGGGCGAAGTCGTCGTCGAGCTCCGGCAGTTCCTCGGACTTGACGGAGTTGACCTTGACCTTGACCTGGGCCTTCTCGCCCTCGTGGTCGCCGGCTTCCAGCGTGCCCTCGAAGGTGGTCTCCTCGCCGGCGGACAGGCCGTCGAGGGCCTCGTCCAGGCCGTCCAGCATGGTGCCGGAGCCGAGCTCGTAGCTCACGCCCTCCTGGGAGTCGACGGTCTCGCCGTCGATCTGGGCTTCCAGGTCGATGCTGGCGAAGTCGCCCTTGGCGGCCGGGCGGTCGACGCCGACCAGGGTGCCGAAACGCTGGCGCAGGGTCTCGAGGCGCTTGCTCACGTCCTCGTCGGTGACCTCGGGCTTGGCGACCTCGATGGTCATGCCCTCGAGGGCCGGCAGCTCGATCTCGGGGCGACGCTCCACGGTGGCCACGAACTTGAGCTTGGTCTCGTCCTTGGCGGAGGCGGGCACTTCCTGCACGTCGAGCTCAGGCTGGGCCATCGGGCGGATCTGCTTCTCCTCCAGCGCCTTGGAATACAGCTCCGGCACGCCGTTGTTCACCGCTTCGCCGGCGACGGCCGCGAAGCCGATGCGCTGGTCGATGATCTTTCCGGGCACATGTCCCTTGCGGAAGCCGGGGACGTTCACCTGCTTGGCGATCTCCTTGCGGGCCTCGTCGAGATACGGGTCGAACTCTTCCGGTTCGACGGTGACGGTGAGCTTCACCTTGGTGGGCTCGAGGTTCCTGACGCTGATCTTCACGCTAAACGCTCCTGAAAAGTCGTTACTTCATAGTTCTGCCAATTTAGGCAACCGTTACATGATAACGCGACTTACGGACGCTGCAACCAGCTTCACCTGCCAGTCGCGCGCACCCTGCTCCGTGAGGAATTCCGCGACGTCCCTCTCCCCCGGATCGTCGGTCCAGCACAGATTGCGGATGTACTGCGGCTTGATGATGATTTCGGCCGGGGTGCGCGTGTCCTCGGCGATCTGCGTGATCACGCGGCGGGCGCGCTGCAGCCGGTCGAGCCGGTCAGGGTGGCGCGCCGCCCAGACGCGCATCGAGCGCGGCGCGTTGCCCTGCCCCTCGTCGGCATCGTTCTGCGGCGACGGCATCGTCGGCCATTCACCGGGCCCGAGCGCCAGGGCCTCCTGGATGACGCCCCGCCATACCGATGGCTTGACCTTGCGCTGGATCGGCGCGTACCGCTCGAACATCTTGTCCTGCTCGCCGCCGGTGTGCATGCGCACGCGCTCGTTGAGCGAGCGGATCATGCGGAATTCGCGCGCGTTGCGTGGCTTTTTCACCGCGGCTTCGATGATCGAGGAATCGGAGAGCAGCAGGTTCGGCGCGATGTCGTATTGCCGCGCGAGCCGATCGCGCTCCTGCCACAGCGCCTTGGCGACGGCCAGCCCCCGTGGGTCATGGCTGAGCACGTTGATGTGCGAGACGCGCAGCCATGGCACCGGGTGCCGGCGGCGCGGGCCCATGCCCTCCGCCAGCGTATGGGCGAACTCCTCCTCGGCCCACCCGGCCTTGCCCTGGCGGGCCAGATCGGTGCGCATCAGCCGCTCCAGTTCGATGAGCAGCTCTACGTCGAGCGCCGCGTAGTTGCGCCAGTCGCGCGGCAACGGGCGGTACGACCAGTCGGCGGCAGAATGCTCCTTCGCCAGCGTGATGCCCAGATAGCGCTCGGTCACGGCGGCCAGACCGAAGCGATGCAGGCCGAGCAGCCTCGCGGCGATCTCCGTGTCGAACAGCGCGCCGGGGCGCAGCCCCAGATCGGCGAATCCGGGTAGGTCCTGCGCGGCGTCGTGGATGATCCACGCGGCGCCGCCGAGCGCGGCGTTGAACGCCTCCCAGTCGACGCCGAACCCGTTCAGCGCGACCGGGTCGATCAGCGCGATGCCCGCGCCCTCGCGTTTGAACTGGATCAGCCAATCCTCGTGCCCGTAGCGGAACCCGGACGCCCGTTCGGCGTCAGCCGCCACGGAGCCAGTCGCGGCGGCGAATCGCATGCACACGTCGCGGAATCCATCGGGGGTCGCGGTGACGCCGGGCACTCCCCCACGCGGCTCGGACAGCAGTCTGGGCTCATCGGTCAACGGATGGTTCCTCCTCGGCAACGGCGGCGGAACGGATGAACATCGCCCACATCACCACCTGCGCGCCGGCGTCCATGCGTCCGTCAATATCTTCAAGCGGCGTCCATGATACACGCATTTCGCAACCAGCCGAATCCGGTCCGGCCAGCGACCCGAACGAGGTGTTTCTGGTGACCGTCACCGTGCCGCGGAGCCCGTCCCGGTCCGCGCCGTCGAGGAATCCGCGCAGGGTCTCCCAGTACATCGCCGGAGCCAGGCCGTTGTCCTCCCTCGTTTCCAGCGGCATGCGAGCGAAAGCGACGCACCGCCAGCGCGACGACCAGTCGTCCCGCGGCTCGCGCGAATACAGCAGCGTGATCCAGCCGGAGGCTCCGGAACGGGGACGGTCCGCGCCTTCGCCCACAATGCCGGGACGGGCGTGGTCGGGGTGCTCCCCCGATGCGCCGTCGCTGCCGCTCTCCAGTTCCACGCCGATGCCGTAATCGGCAAGCGTCGACGGCACGGGAATCTCTCGATAGCGCACGCCGGGCACGCGCCGCATCGCGCGTACAGACTCGACGGCACGCCACACTTCGTCAGGAACGCCGGCGGGGCGCCCGGGCAGGCCGGCATCGTCGCCTGGCCGCCTCGGCGCGGAAACTCCCCCCGGAAAAGCGAAGATCTCTGCCATATAACAAGGCTAAACGGGGCACCCTATTTTTGGCGGCATCGCCACGCGCCCCCGTGTCGCGCGTGGCGATGCCGGATACCGGTGCCACTTCCATATCCCATCCAACGGGGAACCAATACCCTGTATCGCAAGCGGTTCACGCCCCCGCTAGCGGGGCTGTCGGCGAAGCCGACTGGGGGTGGCCAGAAGCATGGCTCGACCACCCTCCGGCGCTACGCGCCACCTCCCGCCAGCGGCGGAGGATCGGTCGGCCATCAACCATTTACAAAATAAACCGACAGGACGAATAACGCACAGACAACGGCAACTTCAGTACACAGTGAAACCGTGGGACTGGAATTGCTCGACGACGCGCTGCTTGAGCGCGGCGCTCGGGCCCTTCTGGTTCTCAAGCGGGTACGGAATGCGCAGCTCGTGCCACTTCGGGCGGCCGAGCTGGTGGAATCCGAGCACGTCGATGTGCTCGACCGCCCCGTCGAAGCTCTCGCAGATCCGCGCGACGTTCTCGACGTTCTCCTCCGAGTCGGTCAGGCCCGGCACGAGCACGAAACGCACCCAGATCTTCTTGCCGGCCTTGGCGAGGCGCTGGCCGAAGTCGATGGTCGGCTGCAGCAGGCCGCCGGTGACCTTGTGGTAGGTCTCCTCGTCGCCGGACTTGACGTCGAGCAGGCACAGGTCGATGTCGTCGATCATCTCGTCGGTGTAGTTGGTGTTGAGGAACCCGGAGGTGTCGAGGCAGGTGTGCACGCCCATCTCCTTGGCCGCGCGGAACACGCGGGAGACGAAGGCCGCCTGCATCATCGACTCGCCGCCGGAGAAGGTGATACCGCCGCGCGTGGCCTTGAACAGGTCCTTGTAGCGGTCGACCTTCTTGATCATCGCGTCGAGGTACACCGGCTGGCCGTCGCGCATCTTCCAGGTATCCGGATTCTGGCAGTACTGACAGCGCAGCGGGCAGCCGGACATGAAAACCGTCATGCGGGTGCCCGGGCCGTCCACGGAGGTGTTGATGTCCCAGGAGTGCACGAAGCCGATGTCGCCGGTTTTCAGTGCGCCGATGCGGTCGCGCCGGTCCAGGCCGATGGGCGATTCGAATCCGGAGAGTCCCCCCATCAGCGTCTGACTGGCATAGGTCTTCGACTCCTTGAGCATATGCCGGGTCGTGGTACGGAACGTGAGTGTTACGGGCATCGCTGTCCTCCTTGGCATACAGCCTTACAACAAATGTCGGCCCCCGCCGGACGGGGCTGTCGGCACAGGCCGACCGGGGCGGCGCTCAAGGCGCCGGAACCCCCAATCAGCCCGCGGCTGACAGCCCCACCGGCGGGGGCCGTATCATGCGCCAATGCGGTCGCGCGGACCGGCCCTCGCGGGGCCGGCATCATGACGTCATCAGTCGGTGACGGCGCCCTGATGGAACGTACGGGAGATGACGTCGAGCTGCTGCTCCTTGGTGAGCTTGACGAAGTTCACCGCGTAGCCGGAGACGCGCACGGTCAGGTGCGGGTACTTCTCGGGGTGCTCGACGGCGTCCTCCATGGTCTCCTTGCGCAGCACGTTGATGTTCGCGTGGTAGAGGCCGTGGCCGTTGCCGGCGTCCAGGATGCCGACCAGGTTGCCGATGCGCTCCTCCTCGTCGCGGCCGAGGCCGTCGGGGGTGATCGTGTTGGTCAGCGAGATGCCGTCCAGCGCGTCGTTGTAGTCGATCTTGCCGACCGAGAACATCGACGGCAGCATGCCGTGCGAGTCCATGCCGTTCTCCGGGTTCGCGCCCGGGGCGTACGGGGTGCCCTTCTTGTGGCGGGACGGGAAGGAACCGGTGTTCTTGCCGTACTCCACGTTGGAGGTGATCGTCAGGATGGACTGCGTCGGGACGGCGCCGCGGTACACGGGCAGGCGCTTGACCTGGCCCATGACGGTGGAGACGACCCACTTGGCGATGTCGTCGGCGCGATCGTCGTCGTTGCCGTAAACCGGGAAGTCGCCCTCGGTGCGGTAGCCGACGACCAGATCGTCATCGGCGCCCTCGACGTACTCGTACTCGTGGCCCTCGAGGTTCTTGGCGTCCTTGTTGTAGATCGGGTACACCTTGGCGTACTTGACGGCGGACAGCGAGTCGGCAGCGATCGACAGGCCGGACATGCCGCAGCCGAGCGTACGGTACACTTCCTTGTCGTGCAGCGCCATCTCGATGGACTCGTAGGCGTACTTATCGTGCATGTAGTGGATGATGTTCAGGGCCTTGACGTAGGTCTCGGACAGCCACTCGAGAGCCTTCTCGTAGTTGGCCTTGACCTTCTCGTAGTCAAGCGTGCCGTCGGCCTCCGGGGCCACCGGCTCGATGACGCCCTTGTCGATGACCTGCATGCCGGTCATCTCGTCGCGGCCGCCGTTGATCGCGTAGAGCAGCGCCTTGGCGGAGTTCACGCGTGCGGCGAAGAACTGCATCTGCTTGCCGACGCGCATCGGGGAGACGCAGCAGGCGATGGCGGCGTCGTCGCCCCAGTGGTTGCGGATCTCCTTGTCGGACTCGTACTGGATGGCCGAGGTGTCGATCGAGATCTTGGCGCAGAAGCGCTTGTAGCCTTCCGGCAGCTTCGGATCCCAGAAGATCGTGATGTTCGGCTCCGGGCCGGGTCCAAGGTGCTCGAGGGTCAGCGTGTTGAGCAGACGGAACGAGGTCTTGGTGACCATCGGGCGGCCGTCGCCGCCGAAGCCCGCGTCGGACCAGGTCGCCCAGTACGGATCGCCGGAGAAGATGTTGTCGTAGTCCTTGGTGCGCAGGAAGCGGACGATGCGCAGCTTCATGACGATGTTGTCGATGATCTCCTGGGCATCGGTCTCAGTGATGAGGCCGGCCTTGAGGTCACGCTCGAAGTACACGTCGAAGAACGCGGAGTTGCGGCCGAAGGACATGGCGGCGCCGTCCTGGCTCTTGATGGAGGCGAGGTAGCCCATGTAGGTCCACTGCACGGCTTCCTTGGCGGTCTGGGCCGGGCGGGTCAGGTCCAGACCGTACTCGTTGCCGAGGGTGATCAGCTGCTTGAGGGCCTTGATCTGCTCGTCGTGCTCCTCGCGGAAGCGGATCCAGTGCTCGATCTCCGGCTCGGTGAAGTCGTTGCGGTACGGCACGGAGTCCTTGTCGCGCTGCTTGAATTTGATCAGCGCGTTGAGGCCGTACAGGGCCACGCGGCGATAGTCGCCGATGATGCGGCCGCGGCCGTAGGCGTCCGGCAGACCGGTGAGGATCTTGTTATGGCGGGCGACCTTGATGTCCTTGGTGTAGACGCCGAAGACACCGTCGTTGTGGGTCTTGCGGTACTTGGTGAAGATCTTCTTGATCTCCGGATCCGGCTCCTTGCCGGCTTCCTTGATGGCCGTCTCGACCATGCGCCAGCCGCCGTTCGGCATCATGGCGCGCTTGCACGGCACGTCGGTCTGCAGGCCGACGATCACGTTGTCGACCTCCGGGGAATCGATGTAGCCGGCCGGGAAGGCGTCGATGCCGGCGGGGGTGTGGGTGTCCACGTCGTAGACGCGCTGCTTGCGCTCGACGGCCAGGTAGTTGTCGTCGAGGTACTTCCACAGGTGCTTGGTCTTGTCGGTAGCGTCAGCCAGGAAGGACTCGTCGCCGGTGTACGGGGTGTAGTTCTTCTGGATGAAGTCACGTACGTCGATGTCCTTTTGCCAGTTGCCCTCGGTGAAGCCTGCCCAGGCCTTGGCCTCGAGCTCTTCCTGAGACACTGCATTGTCAACTGCTGTCATGTCACTCCTTGGTGTCGTAGGCGGCGCATCTTCACGCCGTCTCCTTACATCTCCCCATGGTAGTTGAGCCAAGCTGGGAAAAGGCTGATTCACAACGTGAGCTATCTCACATTTTGTTATCGCTCACATCATCGCCGTCGAGGCCGTCGTCGTAGGAATCGTCGTCATACGGGTCGCCGTCGGCGCCGGTCTTGCCCCACCGGTTCCACTGGCGCGTGGCCTCGTTCCACGTCGTGTTGCGCTCCTTGACGATCCGCCACGCGTCGATGGCGTCCTGGCGCGTCCGGTACGGCCCCATGCGGTGGCTGATCGGCGAGACCTTGCCCTGCTCGGGCTGTTCGGCCACCGTGTTGAAATACCATTCCTTGTCGCTCATGAGCATCCCCTCCCGTTGGCCGCCGCGCGCCAACCGCACGGCGGCCGACCGTACGACATCCTACTCGCGGAACGCGTTGGTGATGGGCAGGCGGCGGTCGCGGCCGAACGCGAGCGCCGTGACCTTCGGCCCCAGCGGGTACTGGCGGCGCTTCCACTCGGCGCGGTCGACCAGGCGCATCACCGTATCGACGGTCTTGGCGTCGAAGCCGTCGGCGAGCAGGTCGGCGCGGCCGTGCGCATGCTCGATGTACGCGGCGAGTACCTGGTCGAGCAGCGCGTATTCGGGCAGCGAGTCGGAATCCTTCTGCCCGGGGCGCAGTTCGGCGCTCGGCGCCTTCTCGATCGAGTTGACCGGGATCATTACCCCGCCCGGCAACGGCGTGCCGGCGCCACTCCGCTCGTTGCCGACGATGCCGAGACCGCCGATGCCGACGCCCGCCGCCGCGGCCTTGTTGCGCCAACGGGACAGCTCCCAGACGCGGGTCTTGAGCAGGTCCTTGATCGGCGCGTAGCCGCCGACCGCGTCGCCGTAGATCGTCGAATAACCGCAGGCGAGCTCGGACTTGTTGCCGGTGGCCAGCGCCAGCAGGCCCTTCGCGTTCGAGTAGGCCATGACGATGACGCCGCGGATGCGCGCCTGCAGGTTTTCGGCGGCCACCCCTTCAAGGTCCAGCTGCTTCTGGTAGGACACGAACAGCGGCTCGATCGGCTGCACGTCGTATTTCGCGCCGAGATTGGCGGCCAGGTCGGCGGCGTCGTCCTTGGACCCGTCCGAGGAGTACATGCTCGGCATCGAGATGCCCTGCACGTGCTCGCCGCCGCACGCGTCGGCGGCCATGGCGGCCACAAGCGCCGAGTCGATGCCGCCGGACAGGCCGAGGCACACCCCCTTGAAGCGGTTCTTGGCCATGTAGTCCTTGAGGCCGAGCACGCAGGCCGTGTACACCTCCTCATCCGGGTCGAGCTCGGGCGCGATCTCGCCGGCCCCCTGGCGTTCGGCATCCGCGTCGAAGTCGAAGAAGCCCAGATGCTCCATGAACATCGGCGCGCGGGCCAGTAGCGTGCCGTCGGCGTCCACGACGAAGCTGCCGCCGTCGAACACCAGATCGTCCTGGCCGCCGACCTGGTTGACGTAGATCACCGGCGCGTGCACCTCGTCCGCGCGGCGCACCGCCAGGTCGTAGCGCACATGCGTCTTGCCCTCCTCGTACGGGGAGCCGTTCATCGTCATGAGCACGTCGATGCCCCGGCCGGCCAATTCGGCGACGGGGCCGCCGTCCTGCCAGATGTCCTCGCAGATCGCCACGCCGACGCGCACGCCGTCGATGTCGAGCACCACCGAGCGTTCGCCGGCGGTGAAGATGCGGAACTCGTCGAACACGCCGTAGTTGGGCAGGAAGTGCTTGTCGTAGCCGGCCCACACCACGCCGTCGTGCAGCACGACCATGCGGTTCTTCGGCTTGTCGGAGGCGTGGTCGGTGCCGACCGTGCCGACCGCGACGTACAGGTCGCCGAGCCCATCGGCGGCCAGCTCGGTGGCCAGCCAGTTCGCCTTGTCCCACGCGGCCTGGCGGAAGGTGCGGCGCAGGGCCAGATCCTCGATCGGGTAGCCGGTGAGCGTCATCTCGGGGAACACCACCACCTGGGCGCGGCCTTTCGCGGCGAGATGCACGTACCGCATGATCTTGTCGGCATTGGCGTCGAGGTCGCCGACGCAGGTGTCGATTTGGGCGAGAGCGAAACGAATCTGAGTCATACCCGTTATCCTAGTGCACCCGGAGGCACCGGCGGGTTTCGCGCCCGCAGCCGGCCGCCCCGATACCTCTCCGATATCGTCCGGGCGCCGGCCTGGCGGCCGGTCTTCGCCGGGATTGTCTACACTGGTCGGTGAAGGCGGCAGGCGGGGGCGGTGCAGGACCGGCACCCATGGTGGGCGCGCCGGCCGCTCCCGGAGGCGGCCGCGCCCCATCGGACGGAGGTTTTTGTCATGGCAGCGAACAGTGAATCCGGCGCCATCGCGCGCGGCGGCGACATCAGGGCGGCGTTCTTCGACATCGACGGCACGCTCACCAGTTTCGTCACGCACTCGATCCCCGAATCCACGATCGAGGCGCTGCACGCGCTGCAGGCCCGCGGCGTGCGCATCTTCATCTGCACCGGCCGCGCGCCCTCGCACATGGGCGTCGTGCTCGACACGATGCCCGTCGACTTCGACGGCATCGTCGGCATGAACGGACAGTACTGCTTCGACGACCACGGCTTCCTCGAGGCGCGCCCGCTCGACAGGGACGACATCGAAACCGTCACCCGCTGGCTCGACGAGCACCCGGACGTGGTGGCGAACTACTGCGAGAAGGACTACGTGTACTTCAACCAAGTGACCGAGTCGATGCGCGCCTCATGGCGTCAGCTCGGCAAGACCGCGCCCGAGGTGCACGTCGATGACCCGCACGCACGCACGCCCGTCCACGAGACCTTCCAGATCAGCCCGTACATCGACGCCGCGCTGGAGGCGGAGCTCATCGGCCGGTGCCGCAACATCGCGGGCGTGCGCTGGCACCCGGATTTCGTCGATCTGATCCCCGCCGACGGCGGCAAGCCCGAAGGCATGAAGCGCTTCCTGCGCCACTACGGGCTCACGGCCGCGCAGGCGATCGCCTTCGGCGACGGCGGCAACGACGTGACGATGCTCGAATACGCGGGGATCGGCATCGCGATGGGCAACGCCTCCGAGCCGGCCAAACGGGCGGCCGACTACGTCACCGACAACGTCGACCACGACGGCATCATGAACGCGCTCAGGCATTTCGGCGTGCTGTAGCCCGGTCAGACGGAGGCAACGCCGGGTTGCGCCGCGGCCGGATGACGGGACGGTGGGATCAAGGGCAGCGTCACGGCGATGCGCCAGACGCCGTGCGCGCCCGACGTCTCGATCAGCCCGCCAAGCGATTCGATGACGGAACGGTGCAGCCCGAGCCCGCGCCCCGACCGCACGCCGTCGAGAGCCTCGGCATGGGAGCGCCGCGCATCGTAGCCGTTGCTTTCCTCGATGCGCAGGGCCGACCGGCCAAGGACGACCGTCAGCACGTAATTGTCCGCATGGGGGCGGCAATGCCGCACCAGATTCGCGTAGATCTCCCCGATCATGCCGATCGCCGCGTCGCGCACCGCCGCATCGACGCTCGCCGCGATGCCCAGCCCGGCAGAGGCATCGGACCAATCCGGCTCACCGGAACCATGAGATTCGCCGGACTGCACGAATTCTCCGGATTCGCCGGATTCGCCGGATTCGAAGCGGCCGAACCCCTCGATGCCCATATCGCGCAGTTTCGCGTCCTCGTCGCGCATCAGCGTCTCCACGGCGGCCTGCAGCGCGGTCCTCGACACGACGCCGCCCGACGGGGCGCGCTCCTCGAGCAGATCGATGACTTCGTGCACCGCCTGCAGGGCGTGACGCGACCGCTCGCGCAGCGCCCTGGAGGTCTCGACGACCAGCGCCGTGTCCTCGTTCCGCGGCAGCGTCGCGGCGATCAGCCCCAGCTGGTCGGCCATCAGGGCCATATACGACAGGTCGTTGGTCACCGAATCGTGGATCGCGGCCGTCAGCTCGGCGTCGCGCTGGCGGCTGACCATCCTCGCGTGCGTCCAGCGCAGCCGCTCCTCCGCGAGGCGCCTGGCGCGCTTGTCGTCGCGGTTGCGCATCAGCATGCCGATGCCGAACAGCACGACGTACAGCAGCGCGGCCACCGCCGCGAACATCAGGATCTCGCCCGGCTTGCTCGTCGGCCACGCGCCGGTCGCGCCGGAATCCGCGGGCAGGGACGGCAGCATGCCGAACGACATCAGCAGCGCGCCCTGCGCCACCAGGAACACGATGGCCAGGCAGACGACCCACCACGGCAGGATATAGCCGGCCGCCGGCATGAAGAAGATGTTCGAGGTGCCCACGGCATGGTTCGGATCCGGCGACATCGACACGATCGCCGTCATCAGCAGGAACACCCCGCAGGAGACCTTCGGATTGTGCCACATCAGGAACGTCATGTACAGGGTCATGACCGTCACCGCCAGGTCCTGCGCAGGCAGCGGCTTGGACCATCCGACCAGATCGACCGCGACAAGGCATACGGACAGGAATCCGCACCACTGCGGGAATCCGCGCGGCCGCACCATTCCCCAACCGTCGCGCAGCGCGCGCACGGGACCGGGCGCCGGATGCATGCTCACGCCCATTCGCCGGTGACCCACATGGCCACGGCCTGCGCCAGCGTAGCGGCGCCGAGCTTCTCCTCGGCGCGATGCGCATAGGTGCGTGCCGTGGCCTGCGTGATGGCGAGCCGTTCGGCGATGTCGGCGTAGGTCAGGCCGCGTGACAGCATGTCGATGATGCGCGACTCCTGATCGGACAGCTTCACCGGTTTGCGGGCGCCGGCCTTGAGCCGCTCGTGGGCCCGCTCGGCGGTGTCGAAGGACACGGAGCCGGCGAGTTCCGCGGGAACGAAGGTGCCGCCGCGGCGTATCGTGTCCACCGCCGCGACGATCTGCTGCATGCCGGCCTTGTCGGCCAGCCCCTGCGCGCCGGCCTGCACCAGGCGCTCCGCATAGTGGCTCAGGCTGTACGAGGTGACGCCGAGCAGCAGCACGTCGGCGCTCGTCTCGCGCACGCGGCGGCAGATTGTCAGCCCGCTGATCTCGCCGAGCGACATGTCGGCGATCAGCATCTGCGGGCGGGAGACCGGGTCGAGCGTCTTCGCCAGCGCCTCGCTGCCGGAGGTGGTCCACCACGGCACGGCCACGCCCCGACACATCTTCGGCAGCAGCTGCACCAGCACCTTCGCGGTGAGCATGTCGTTGTCGACCACCGCGACGCGCAGCGGCCCGGCCTGCTGCGGTTCCACAGCGGCCCCCGATGTCATGCCGTCATTCATGATTTCCCCGCTTTCCCGGCGCAGCCGCGACCATTCCCCGTTGAGATTCACCGTGCCCGTTCATACCTCCGAGTACAGCACGGATGGACGCGCGGCGCCGCCTAGTGTCATCATACGTGGACGGCTCGGACGCGGATCGGGCGCGCGCCTGTCATCAGGCGTCGACGCCGGGGCGCCGCGGCCCGCGTTCTCGTCTATGGTGGCGGCATGCGGCGATGGCGCGCGGCCCCGGCCGGGAGGCCCGCACGGCATCCGCGGCGCATCGGCTGCGAGGATGACAGCCCCGCCGAAATCACCCTTTCGGATGAGCGCGGAAACGCGCGGTTCGGGGTGTAATCAGGAGTGTCCCCGATACCGCGGCGGCCCCGCGGCCGGCAGGATGGAACCAACGATGTTGCCGATACCCGGCACCGGCAGAAACGAGGCGATCATGTTGTTCATGCACAAGCAGCGCCCTGCATTGGCGCGCGTGGTCCGCAACAGCAACGCGGTGCGGTTCGCACCGGAGCACGACGATCCGGGCTCCACGCTCGACGAGGCGATGGACCGCATCAGGGACATCCCGCCCTCGGCGATGTCCAGGCTGAGCGGCTCGCCCACCGTGTTCGCGCGGTAGATTCGATCGGTGGCAGCGGCGGGGCCGGCCCGTCGAGAACCTATGGGAAACTGGGGAACCATGAGCACTATCATCATGCACACGTCCGAAGGCGACATCAAGATCGACCTGTTCGACGACAAGACCCCCGAAACCGTGAAGAACTTCCTCGGACTCGCCACCGGCGAGAAGGAGTGGACCGACCCGCTGACCGGCAAGCCCTCCCATGAGAAGTTCTACAACGGCCTGACCTTCCACCGCATCATCAAGGACTTCATGATCCAGGGCGGCTGCCCGCTCGGCAACGGCACCGGCGGCCCGGGCTACGACTTCGACGACGAGATCGTCCCCGATCTCAAGTTCGACAAGCCCTACCTGCTGGCCATGGCGAACGCCGGCCTGCGCCGCGGCATGGACGGCAAGATCCACGGCACCAACGGCTCGCAGTTCTTCATCACCACCGTGCCGACCCCGTGGCTCGACGGCCACCACACCATCTTCGGCGAGGTCGCGGACGACGAGTCCAAGGCCGTGGTCGACAAGCTCGAGGCCGTGCCGACCGACCGCTCCGACGCGCCGCTCGAGCCGGCCATGATCCTGTCGGTCGACGTGCTGTAATCGTCGGTCATCATCAGCTCATATCGGCCATCCCGCCGACATAACGGCTGCATACCACCCGGTATGCAGCCGTTATGCTATCCGGGCCCGCATTGTGCTGATCTACGGCCTCCGCGCAGGCGCAACCGCTACTGCTGCATCTTGCGCAGGCGCGGCTCCTGGGACTCCTTCGCGCCGGTGATGCGGTAGACGTCGAAGACGCCGTCGATCTTGCGCACGGCGGCGAGCAGACGGTTCAGATGCTGCGGATCGGCCATCTCGAAGCTGAACTGGCTGATCGCCACGCGGTCGCGGCCCGTGGTCTGCGAGCCGGAGATGATGTTCACGCCATGGTCGGCGAGCACGCGCGTCACATCGCTCAGCAGGTGCTGGCGGTCCAGCGCCTCGACCTGGACCTTGACCATGAACAGGCCCTTGGTGCTGGTCCACTGCACCTCGACGACGCGCTCCGGCTGGCGGCGCTGCAGATCGGCCATGTTCTGGCAGTCGGTGCGGTGCACGGACACGCCCTGATTGCGGGTGATGAACCCGACGATCGGGTCGCCGGGCACCGGCATGCAGCAGCGCGCGAGCTTGACCCACACGTCGCCGACACCCTTGACCGACACGCCGAGCGAGCTCGTGGTCTTCTTGGTGGATTCGACCTGGCGCAGCGGCAGGGCCTCCTGCTCCACCTCCTCGTCGACCTCGTCCGAACCGGCGTCCTTGACCAGATGCGCGATGACGTTCTGCGTGGAGATCTGCCCGTCGCCGATCGCGGCGAACAGGTTGTCGGCGCTGGAGAAGTTGAGCTCGTCGGCCACTCCGACAAGCGCGCTCGGCGTCAACAGCGTGGTGATCGGCAGGTTGCGCTTGCGCATGGCGCGCGTCAGCTCGTCGCGCCCCTCCTCGATGGCCTCGGTGCGGCGCTCCTTGGAGAACCACTGGCGGATCTTGTTGCGCGCCTTCGGGCTTTTGACGAAGCTCAGCCAATCGCGCGACGGGCCGGCCGTCTCCGATTTGGAGGTGAGCACCTCGACGGTGTCGCCGTTCTCGAGCTTGGTGTCAAGCGGCACCAGGCGGCCGTTGACGCGCGCGCCCATGGTGCGGTGGCCGACCTCGGTGTGCACGGCGTACGCGAAGTCGACCGGCGTGGCCTGCGCGGGCAGCGAGACGATCTTGCCCTTCGGCGTGAACACGTACACCTCGGCCGCGCCAAGGTCCTCCTTGAGCGAGCCGAGGAACTCGTTGGAGTCGGGGGTTTCGCTCGTCCAGTCGGCGAGCTGCTGGATCCACTTGAGGTTGTCGGCCTCGGACAGCTCCTGGTTGTCGCCGCCGCCCCGCTTGAGGTCCGACTTGTCGGGTGAGCTCAGCGCACGGCCGGCCTGGCCGTTCTCCTTGTACTTCCAGTGCGCGGCGATGCCGAACTCGGCACGCCGGTGCATGTCCCACGTGCGGATCTGGATTTCCACCGGCTTGCCGCCGGGCCCGACGACCGTCGTGTGCAGCGACTGGTACATGTTGAGCTTCGGCATGGCGATGTAGTCCTTGAAGCGCCCCGGAACCGGGCTCCACCGGGCATGCACCGCGCCGAGCGCCGCATAGCAGTCCTGAATCGTGTCGACGATGATGCGCACGCCGACCAGATCGTAGATGTTCGAAAAATCGTGGCCGCGCACGATCATCTTCTGGTAGATCGAGAAGTAGTCCTTCGGCCGGCCCGTCACGTACGCCTTGATGTGCTGCGCGTCGAGATCCTCGTTGATCTCGCTGAGGATCTGCTTGAGGTACACGTCGCGCTGCCCGGCGCGACGGGCCACCAGCACGACGATCTCGTTGTAGATCTTCGGATAGAGCACCTTGAAGCTGAGCTCCTCGAGCTCGGTCTTGATCGCGTTCATGCCGAGGCGGTTGGCCAGCGGCGCGTACACGTCGAGCGTCTCGCGCGCCTTCTTGATGGCGCCGGCGGTCTTCACGTAGCGCCAGGTGCGCGCGTTGTGCACGCGGTCGGCGAGCTTGACGACGAGCACGCGCACGTCGCGGCTCATCGCCACGACCATCTTGCGGATCGTCTCGGCCTGCGCGGAGTCGCCGTATTCCATCTTCGACAGCTTGGTGACGCCGTCCACCAGACCGGTGACCGTATCGCCGAATTCGGCGCGGCATTCGTCGAGCGTGTAGTCGGTGTCCTCCACGGTGTCGTGCAGGAGCCCGGCGGCCACGACGATCGGCCCCATGCCCAGATCGGCGAGGATCTGCGCCACGGCGAGCGGGTGGATGATGTAGGGCTCACCCGATTTGCGGCGCTGCGGCGCATGCTGGGTGACCGCGCGCCGGTAGGCGCGCTCGAGGATCGACATGTCCTCGGACGGATGATGCACCCGGCACGCCTCGATGATCGGCTTGAGCGGATTCAATGGATCATCGCTGATTTCACATCCCAACATACGCGCCGCCGCGTAGTCGTTTTCGGCATTCGCCATGATCCACCTCCCTCGTGTATGACCCTATCCTACCCGTGTCACCGAATGTGACCCTCGCTTTTACGCTGCGCGATTCACGACGCCACGCCGGTCGATCCGAATCCCCGTTCCGCGCGGTCCGAACCGGGCAGCGTCTCGGCGGGGATGAACCGCGCCTCGGCGTACCGCTGGATGACCAGCTGGGCGATGCGGTCCCCCGGCTGGAACTCGGCGGTATGCTCCGGATCGAGGTTGATCAGCGGCACCTTGATCTCGCCGCGGTACCCCGCGTCGACGGTTCCCGGCGCGTTGAGCACGGTGACGCCCTGCTTGGCGGCCAGCCCGGAGCGCGGGTGCACCAACGCCACATAGCCGGCCGGCAGCGCGATCGCCACGCCGGTGGGCACCAGCGCCCTCTGGAACGGCTTGAGCGTGAACGCCTGCGTGGTCTTCAGGTCAGCGCCGGCATCGCCGGCATGTGCGTAGTGCAGCTGAGCGGGATGATCCGGGTCCAGGGACTTGATCAGGACCTCCACGGTTTCCGGCTCGTTGTAGGCGACATCGACTGCCATCAGGCGGCACACTCCTCGCACACCGGCTTGCCGTCGTCGGTGGTGTAGGCGAGCTGGCTGCGGTGCTTGACCAGATAGCATTCGGAGCAGATGAACTCGTCGCCCTGCATCGGGATGACGGTCACCGAAGCGTCCTCGTTGCTCAGGTCCGCGCCGGGCAGCTCGTAGTCCTCGGCAATCGCGTTCTCGTCGTCGTCAATGTCGCTCGAGGCATTCTGCGAACCCTTGCCAAGGGCCTGCAGCGACTCCTCGTCCTCGTCCTTGTTCCGAGGAGAATCGTAATCCTGAGCCATCGTGATCCTTTCATCGAAGTGACTTCTTCTGCGCCATAGAATACATGACTTTTACTCGGCATAGGATACACGATCCGAAATACTCGTAAAATACGACACGTAGGGCACAATAGTAGGTGGAACGCCTCGTCCAAGGAAAGTGGTGCGCACATGCCTGAGAATCCGCTTGAGCAGGCCCGTTTCGACCATGTCGATGCGGCGGGCGAGCTCGTTTTTGCGGTGGGAAACCTGCAGTTCAGCGTCAGCGTCGACGAAACGCTGGAACGCGCCATTCTCGAGGCCAAGCAGATCAGGTCCGAATCCGAACGGCCGAGAAACGCGCGCGCCGGCGAGACGCTGCCCATATCCCAGATCCAGTCGCTGATCCGGGCCGGGGCCGATCCCTCGCGTGTCGCGGAACGCTATGGGCTGAGCGAGGCGCTGGTCCGGCGTTTCTCCGCCGCGGTGGAGACCGAGAAGCAGTATGCGATCGAGCAGTTCCTCACGGTGCCGGCGCCCACGGAGAGCCGCATGCGCACGCTCGCCGAGCTCATCGAACGCACGCTGGCGTCGGCGCGCATCGGCATGGAGACGCTGAACTGGCGGGCCACGCGGCGCGGGCTCGAGCCGTGGAGGATCACCGCGCAATTCCGTTCGGCCGGGCACATGGTCAAGGCCGAATGGACGTGGAACATGCACGACAACGCGGTGGTGTGCCTCAACTCGGCCGCGAAGAAGCTGCTGGGCGAGCAGAACCTCGGGTCGAAGGGCGTCACCGCGGCCCCCAATCTGGCCGCCGGCGGCGATGATTTCCCCATCTCGCTGAACTTGCCGGGCGATTCGATCCGCTCGGCGCGCATCGAGCGCGCGGTGTCGCAGTGGAACGCCGCGCTCAACGACGATCAGGACGCCGGGACGCCCGTCCCCGCATCGGCGGCCAACGGCGCCCCGGCGGCGCCTGGCATGACGGGCCATGAGCCCTTGGTGCGCCCGTCCGAACCGGCCGGCGCCGGATCGGCCGAAGCCGCGACGAGTGCCTCCGTTCCGCCGTCGCCGTCATCGGCTGCCACGAACGGCGCGTCTGCCGCAGTCGCGGCCGAGGCCGCGGGCACCGGCGCGCAGCAGCAACAGCCGCAGACGCCCGATCAGACCGCGGACAAGCCCAAGCGCCGTTCCGGACGCTCGGCGGTGCCGAGCTGGGACGAGATACTGTTCGGCGACTGACGCGGCCGACCGCGCCGAGCCGGCTTACGCCATGCCGGATCGGGTCACGCCACGTCGATCAGACAGGGGATGTCCATCTCCAGCATGGTCTGCGATCCGTGCACGCTGGGCAGATGCGTGGCCATATCGCTTTGGATGCGCGAATCCACGATCGTGACCGCCTGCGCGGCCGACACCAGCACGTCGCCGATCATCGGCTCCACGCGCGGTTCGACCGGCCCGAGCAGCCCCTGCGCGAAGGCCTCGCCCCGCGTGCGCACCAGCGCCAGATCGCCCAGGCGGCGTCGCCATCGCTCGGCGATGGCGTCCGCGGACTCGCCTTCGGCCTTGTACAGCATCAGCGACCGCGGCTCGCCGCCGACCACCGCGACCCCGCGTGCCAGTTCGGGCTCCTCGGCGATGTCGATGCGCTGCGCCGGGTCGGCCATGATCATGCCGTGATCGGCGACGACGACGATCAGGGTGCCCTTCGGCGCGCTGCGCCTGAGCAGCGACAGCTGCGCGTCGATGCGCTCGAAGGTGCCGATCCACCGTTCGGAATCCCAACCGTAGCCGTGCCCGACCTTGTCGGCGTCGCGGATGTACAGGTACGTCAGGCCGGGGGTGCGTGCGGCGGCGCACGCCGCGAGCACGCGGTCGCGCGGCGTGACGTTGCCGATGTAGTCGCTGCCGCGCAGCGCCGCCTCGGTGAGCGGCGACGCGGCGAATTTCGGCAGCCCCGAGCTGGTGGAGCGCACCCCCTGCCCGCGCAGCCGCTCGAAGATCGTGCTCTGGCGCTGCAGGTCGTCCGGGGCGATCGCGTCGTTGAACTGGATGAGCTGCGACAGCTTGCCGGTCACCGGGTTGAGCTGCGTGTAGCCGGCCATGCCGGTGAGCCCCGGGCAGGTGCCGGTGCCGAACGTGGCCATGGCGGCGACCGTGGTGCTCGGCGCGCAGGTGGAGATCGGCCTGGCGTTGGCCGGCTTGTTCATCAGCGAGCGCAGGTAGGGCGCATGGCCGAGCCTCATGGCGAGGTTCCAGTACCCCAGCCCGTCCACGAGCACGACGATGGCGGAGGCGGCATCCGGCATGCCGAGCGCCGTCTGCAGCGCGCGCGGGTCGGCGTGCACCGCCGTTGGCACCGGGTGGCCGATCGCCGCCGTGACGGCCGGCAGCACGGCCGACAGGTGCAGCGCTCCCCCGCGCCCGCCCTTCGCCGTGCCGTCGCCGTAGCGGGCGGTCGGCACCAGCCGCAGCAGTTCGTCCATGTCAGGAACATCCACACTCATGCCATCCATTGAAGCACCGCGGGGTGAACAACGCCCCGCCGGCGGATGGCGGGGCGGAGCGGCGATGCGAACCCATGCCGGGCGGCGGCGGCCGCGCGCCCCGCTGTGCCAGCCATGACACGGCTTTGGCGCGCGGGTTGATATCATGGGGCGGTCACGAATTCCGTCCGACAGTGGGGAGCACGCACGCATGGCATCGCATCGCAAGCCGTCACAGCCCGCCTATGACCTGCGCCAGGTCAAGGAACACATCGTCGAAACGCCGCTGAACGAGGAGATGAGCAAGTCCTTCCTCGAATACGCGTACTCGGTGATCTACGCGCGCGCCCTGCCCGATGCCCGCGACGGCCTCAAGCCCGTGCAGCGCCGCATCGTCTACCAGATGGGCGAGATGAACCTCACGCCGGACCGCCCGTACATGAAGTCGGCGCGCGTGGTCGGCGAGGTGATGGGCAAGCTGCACCCGCACGGCGATTCCGCGATCTACGAGGCGATGGTGCGCCTCGCCCAGCCGTTCGCGATGCGTCTGCCGCTGGTCGACGGCCACGGCAACTTCGGCTCGCTCGACGATGGTCCGGCCGCTTCCCGATACACCGAGGCCAGGCTCGGGCCGGCCGCGCTCGGCATGAACGCGAACATCGACGAGGACACGGTCGATTTCACGCCAAACTACGACAACAAGCTCAAGGAGCCGACCGTCCTGCCGGCCGCCATCCCGAACCTGCTGGTCAACGGCGGCTCGGGCATCGCCGTCGGCATGGCCACGAACATGGCGACCCACAACCTCGGCGAGGTCGTCGGCGCAGCGAAATACCTGATGAAGTACCCGGGCGCCTCGCTCGAGGAGCTGATGCGCTACGTGCCGGGCCCCGACTGGCCGGGCGGCGGCATCATCATCGGCCGCGACGGCATCCGCGAGGCGTACGAGTCCGGCCGCGGATCGCTGACGACCCGCGCCGCCACGCATGTGGAGAACGTGACCGCCCGCAAGAAGGCGATCGTGGTGACCGAACTGCCGTTCATGGTCGGCCCCGAGCGTGTGCTCGAACGCATCTCCGACGGCGTGAAGAACCGCAAGCTCGAGGGCATCTCGGGCGCGATCGACCTGACCGACCGCCACAACGGCACCCGCCTGGTGATCGAGATCAAGACCGGCTTCGACCCGAACGCGGTGCTGCTGCAGCTGTTCAGGCACACGCCGTTGGAGGACGGCTTCACCATGAACAACGTGGCGCTGGTGGACGGCCGCCCGCACACCATGGGCCTCAAGGAGATGCTGCAGGTCTGGATCGACCACCGCCGCGTGGTGGTGCGCCGGCGCAGCGAATACCGCCGCAAGAAGGCGCTCGAGCGGCTGCATCTGGTCGAGGGCCTGCTGCTCGCGATGATCGACATCGACGAGGTGATCCAGGTGATCCGCTCCTCCGACGACGCGGACGCGGCGAAAAGCCGCCTGATCGCCGTGTTCGACCTCGACGACGTCCAGGCCCAGTACATCCTCGATCTGCGGCTGCGGCGCCTGACCCGCATGAGCCGCATCGAGCTCGAGGCGGAGCGCGACGATCTGAAGCGCCGCATCGAGGAGCTGGAGCGCATCCTCGCCTCGGCCGAGGAACTGGACGCCGTGGTGGTGCGCGAAATGGACGAGGCGGTCGAGACCTACGGGTCGCCGCGGCGCACCGTGCTGCTCGACGCCGGCCCGGACGGCGAGCTGACGCCCGTGGTGGCGCACGGCGCCGAAGGCGTGTCCGCATCGGCGCTGGCCGCCGTGCATGCGGCGAACACCGTATCGAACGCGGCCGCCGACGTGGCCGCCGCCGCGGCGGCGAAGAAGGCCGGCGAGGACGAGGCCGCAGCCGCTGCCCTGCAGATCGACGACGAGCCGTGCGCGGTGATGATGAGCGCCTCCGGGCTGATCGCCCGCACCACGCCGTCGGCGGTGGACGTGTGGGAATCGCGCTCGACCGCCGATACCCGCGGCGCGCACGACCAGATCGTCTCCGTGTTCCGCACGTCCACGCGCGCCACGTATGCGCTGATCACGACGGCCGGCAGGCTCGTGCTGGCCCATGTCGCCGACCTGCCGGCGCTGCCGGCTTCGGCGACGCTGAGCACGGCCGGCGGCGTGCAGGCCGAGGAGCTGCTCGGCATGACCGAAAGCACCGATCCGATCCGCGGCGAACGCGTGGTGACCGCGGTGCCGATGAGCCCGGCCGGCGGCGGCGACGAGTCGCTGCCGCCGTTGGCGATCGGCACGCGGGGTGGCGTGGTCAAGCGTTGGAACCGCGAGGCGCCGACGACCATGGATTCGTGGAGCGTCATCGACCTCAAGGACGGCGACGCCGTGGCGTTCGCCGCCCAGGCGCGCGACGACGACCGCATCGTGTTCGTGTCGTCGGATTCCTCGCTGCTCACCTTCGACGCCTCGAATGTGCGCCCGCAGGGCCGCACCGCGGGCGGCATGGCCGGCATCAGGCTGGCCGAGGGGTGCCACGTCGAGGCGTTCGCCGTGGTGCCCGCCGGCAAGGTCGCATGGACCTACGAGGAGGGCGACAACGGCCTGTCCACGTCCTCGGGGGCCGTGGTGCTGACCGTCGCCGGCGACAAGGACGCGCTGGCCGGCACCGAAAACGGCGCCGCGAAGGTGACGCCGCTGGAGATGTACCCGACCAAGGGCCGCGGCACGAGCGGCGTGCGTTCGCAGCGCTTCCTCAAGGGGCAGAACACGCTGATCCTCGCGTGGGTCGGCACGTACCCGCTGCACGCCTCCACGCAGGCCGGCACGCCCGTCGAGCTGCCGAAGCCCGATATGCGCCGCGACGCCTCCGGCGTCGACCTCGCCGTCCCGATCGCGTTCGTCGCGTAAGTCCTTGGTCCCTGGCTCCCCCCTCAGAGGGGAGCCACATATGGGCTGGATCCACTGCAGGCTTATTCCCTACGCTGATAGACCGATCCGCAGGCCATCCTACCGGCGGTACAGGCCGTGCTTGCCGATGTACTGCACCACGCCGTCGGGCACGAGGTACCAGACGGGTTCGCCGTGCTCGGCGCGCCGGCGCACATCGGTCGAGGAGATCGCCAGCGCGGGGATTTCCAGGGTGTCGACCCTGCCGTCCGGCAGTCTGACGCCCTCCGGAGACGAATACCCGGGGCGGGTCACCGCCACGAAGTGGGCGAGCTCCCACATCTGCGCCGCGTCCTTCCACTGCATGATCTCGGCGACGGCGTCGGCGCCGGTGATGAAGAACAGCTCCGCATCCGGGTGCTGCGCGCGGATGTCGCGCAGCGTGTCGATCGTGTAGGTGACGCCGGGGCGGTCGATGTCCACGCGGGAGACGGTGAACTTCGGGTTCGACGCGGTGGCGATCACGGTCATCAGATACCGGTCCTCGGCGTTGGTGACCTTCTTGTCGAGCTTGAACACGGGCCGGCCGGTCGGCACGAACAGCACCTCGTCGAGGTCGTACACCCATGCCACCTCCGATGCGGCCACCAGGTGGCCGTTGTGGATCGGGTCGAAGGTGCCGCCCATGATGCCGATGCGGGGCCTTGAGTGCCGGTTGCCGCGTGTGGATAGCCGCCAGGTCGGCGCGCCGACGGTCGCTTCGGCCGGCACGTCCAGCGACAGCTCGGACATGCGCCGTTCGGGTTCGGCAGCGTTCGCGCTCATGCCGCGCGTCCCCTGCCCGATTCGCCCTCGCGCTCGGCGGATTCGGTCTCCTGCTCGATCTCGTCCGCGGTCGGGTTGCCGTCCTGCGGGTCGATCTTGTCCATGTCCTCGTCCCATTCGTCCTGCACGACGCGGCGGATCTCGGCGAAGGTCGGCAGCGGGAAATCGGGCTGGTACAGCCTGCGCACCTCGGCCACGCGCTCGGTGATGCGGATCAGCGTGTCCGTCATGCCGTCCACGTCGCCGTCGCGTTCCATCTTGGAGAACCGGCCGATGTACTGCTCCATCATCAGGATCTGCTCGCGCACCGTGGCCAGCTGCCTCTCGTCGAGCGCGACGATCTCCGGCGAATGCTCGTCGGGCCATTCGATGAGCACGGCGTCGGCGTATTCGAGCGACGCGCGCTGGCTGGCCGAGGCGATGCCGTCCTCGATCTGCACCAGGAACACGTAGCGCACGGTGCTCAGCCGCTCCGCGGCGACCTTCATGCCGAGCTTCTGGTCGCTCAGGTCGATGTCGGGGCGCAGCCGCTGCGCCGCCAGCGCCCGTTCGCTGAACGACTCATCCATGACCGTTGCCTTGTCCGGCGTTGCCTCGCTCATGCCCTCACCTGCCCGGTTCCGTATCCGATCCATTTGGTCGTGGTCATCTCGCGCAGCCCCATCGGGCCGCGCGCGTGCATCTTCTGCGTGGAGATGCCCAGTTCGGCGCCGAAGCCGAACACGCCTCCGTCCGTGAAGCGCGTGGACGCGTTGACCATCACCACCGCCGAATCGACGCCGGCCGTGAAGCGCTCGATCGCCGGATAGTCCTCGGCGATGATCGACTCGGTGTGCCCGGTCGAATGGCGGTTGATGTGCTCGATCGCCTCGTCGAGCGAGTCGACCACCTTGACGCCCATGGTCAGCGCCAGGTATTCGGTGTCCCAGTCCTCGTCGGTGGCCCGGGACAGGTCGATGCCCTCGCCCCCGGCGATGATGCCGTACGCCGCCTCGTCGGCGCGCAGCGCCACGTTCGCGTCCGCCAGCGCCCGGGCGGCGATCGGCAGGAAGGTCTCGGCGATGTCGCGGTGGACCAGCAGCTTCTCGGCGGCGTTGCACACGCCGACGCGCTGGGTCTTCGCGTTGATGATGATCGGGATGGCCTTGGCCAAATCCCCCGAACGGTCGACGTAGATGTGCACGTTGCCGGCGCCCGTCTCGATGACCGGCACCTTCGAGTTGCGCACGACGGCCTGGATGAGCCCGGCTCCCCCGCGCGGCACGAGCACGTCGATGTGGCCGCGCGCCTCCATCATCGCGGTCGCGCCGGCGCGGCCGTACCCGTCGACGGTGTCGACCAGCGCCGCGTCGAAGCCGTGGGACTCCAGCATGCCGCGGATCACGGCGAGGGTCGCCGCGTTGGTGCGCTCGGCCGCATGCCCGCCCCGGAGGATCGCCGCGTTGCCGGACTTGAGGCACAGGCTGGCCACGTCGACGGTGACGTTCGGGCGGGCCTCGTAGATCATGCCGATCACGCCGAGCGGCACACGCTGCTGCTGCAGCCGCAGGCCGTTCGGCAGGCTGTAGCCGCGCACGATCTCGCCGATCGGATCGGGCAGCGTGGCGACGTGGCGCACGCCTGCCGCGGCCGCGGCCACGCGCGGCACGTCGAACTTGAGCCGGTCGAGCTTGCCGGCATCCATGCCGGACTCGCGCGATTCGATCATGTCGAGTTCGTTCGCCCCCGCGATGTCGTCGGCATGGGCGTCGAGCGCATCCGCGATCGCGTTCAGCAGTTCGTTCTTGGCTTCCGTGTTCGCCCTTGCGAGCGAGCGCTGGGCGCACGACGCCGCGTCGGCCTTCGCGCACACCGCGCCGAACACGGCGGCGGCCACCGTGGCTTCCTCACTATTCGTCATAGACACAGCGTACCGCAGACCGGGCCCGAATCCACCCCTTGTTCCACCGGAATCCGATGTTCGCGCCGCGCCTTGCGCGGGCGTTTCCGGCGCACGCACGGGGGTGACGACCGCATCGGGGAACGCGCGGGCCCCGCTGCCCACGGCTGACGCTAGACTGGTGGGCGTTCGGATCAGTTCCATTCACCCAATTCAGCAAGGACCAGACGTGACCACGTTCCACAGCACGCGCAGCACCACCGATTCGCTCACTTCCAAGCAGGCCATCCGCAAGGGCATCGCCGACGACGGCGGTCTGTTCGTCACCGATTCTCTCGGCCAGACGAAGGTCTCCATCGACGATCTGGCCGGCAAGCCGTACCAGGCGATCGCGGCCGAGGTGCTCGGCGCGCTGCTGCCGGACTTCGACGAGGCCGAGCTCGGCCAGTGCATCGCCGAGGCATACGGCCAGCAGTGGTCGGACGAGCGGATCACGCCGCTCAAGCCGCTCGGCGACGACTACGTCCTCGAGCTGTTCAACGGCCCGACCTCCGCGTTCAAGGACGTGGCCCTGCAGATCCTGCCCCGCTTCATGGCGTGCACGACCCCGGCCGGCGGCGACGAGGACGAGAGGATCATGATCCTGACCGCCACCTCGGGCGACACCGGCAAGGCCGCGCTGGCCGGATTCGCCGACGCCCCCGGCACCGCGATCACGGTCTTCTACCCGCAGGGCAAGGTCTCGCAGGTGCAGGAGCTGCAGATGACCACCCAGACCGGGTCCAACGTCGCGGTCGCCGCGGTCGAGGGCAACTTCGACGACGCGCAGTCCGCGGTCAAGCGCATCTTCGGCGACCGCGAGCTGGCCGACCGCCTGTCCTCCGACTCGCACGTCGTGCTGTCCTCCGCGAATTCGATCAACGTCGGCCGCCTGGTGCCGCAGGTCGTCTACTACTTCGCCGCGTACGCGCAGCTGCTCGAGAGCCAGGTAATCAACGTGGGCGACGAGGTCGAGTTCGTGGTGCCGACCGGCAACTTCGGCGACATCCTCGCCGGCTACTACGCGAAGCTGCTCGGCCTGCCGGTCAAGCACCTGATCGTCGCCTCCGACAAGAACAACGTGCTCTTCGATTTCCTGACCACCGGCACGTACAACCGCCAGCGTCCCTTCTTCCAGACAATCAGCCCGTCGATGGACATCCTCATCTCCTCGAACCTCGAGCGCATGCTCTACTACATGGCCGAGGGCGACACCCGCCTGATCTCGATGCTCATGAACGACCTCAACCAGTGGGGCGCCTACGAGATCCCCGACGACGTGCTGGCCAAGATCCGCCACCTGTTCGGCTGCGGCTGGGCCGACGAGGACCAGGTGCGCGCGGCGATCCACGACTGCTGGGAGAAGAACCACTACGTGATCGACCCGCACACCGCATGCGCGTACTTCGTCGCGCAGCAGATCCCGCCCGACCCGCTCACGCCGCGCGTGATCCTGTCGACCGCCAGCCCGTACAAGTTCCCGCGCGTGGTCAACGAATCGCTCGGCCTCGACGCCACCGGCACCGACTTCGAGTGCATGGACGTGCTGTCCGCAGCCACCGGCACCACCGCCCCCGCCGCGCTGCGCGGGCTGGAGACCGCCGACGTGCGCTTCAAGGACGTCGTCGCCATCGACAGGATGGAGGCCTACGTCGAACAGACCGCCAAGGCGCTGTAACCCATCCGGGACGGTCCGTCCCAACCGTGTAAAAGCCGGTAGTTCCATGTCCGAACTACCGGCTTTTACACATTTAAACCCCCTTTTCCGTGTAAACCCCGGGAGTAGCCCGCGGATTCTCCCGGGGTTTACACGGAAAAGGGCCGTTGGGCGTGTGAAAGTCGGGAGTTTACAGTTCCCGCTTGGACCAGACGCGCAGCGAGAGGCGGTAGGAGGCCGTCAGCGCGGCCGCGGCGACGGCCAGAGCGATGGCGCACCATCCGGCGAACGGGACCATCGCGGCGGCGGCCTCCACCTGGCGGATCACCGAAGCCGGAGCGGTCCTGAAGCACACGAATACGATCATGCCCAGCAACGCCGACGCGAGGACGATCCGGTTGAGGGCCTGGGCGAAGGTATACGCGTAGTACACCGGCATCTGCACGGCGTACAGCAGCGCGAACATCAGCGCCGCGCCCACGAACGCCGGACCGGACCCGGACAGGTCGAGCCCAAAGGCCAGCACGCCGATGACGCATTCGACCGCCAGCTGCACGCAACCCCAGAGGAACAGGCACGCCATCGTCGCGTACCGCGCGCGTACCTGCGTGCGGCGGGAGGCCGGCAGCAAGGCGATGATGCGCGTCGACTCCTCGGTGAGGGACAGCGAGAACAAGGTGCCGACCGTCAGCGTCCAATAGCCCATCGTCAGGCACGCCATCAGCACGATGGCCGATTTCGACGGCAGTATCGCGGCGGACAGCGCGAACAGCAGCGGGAACAGGTAGGCGATCACCGACGAGAGGGTGCGTTTGCCTTGCGTCACCAGAATGTCCAGGCGCATCAGCCGAAGCATGATCGGCCACGACGGCGGAATATCGCGGCTCATGTCACAGCTCCTTTCCGGAGTAGAAGCGCACCGATACCACGAACGACACGGCACAGACCACCAGAGCGGCCACGACGGCGAGCACCGCCGCCATATTCGCGTCGGCGGCCAGCGCGTCGATGACCGGAGCCACAACGGCGTCGAGGAATGCGTTGACGCGTGCCTCGCCCAGCAGGGTCACCAATGCCAGCATCAGCGCCACGATGCCCATGGAACCGACGAAGACGGCGCCGCAGATCACGACCAGCGCCCGCTGCGCCGGGAACCGGTACAGCAGCGGGTACAGGATCGACTCGAATACCAGATACCCGACGAATGTGCCGGCAATGGTGCGGGTGCCGCCAGCCGACCAAAGGGCCGTATGCCCAAGCAGATTCATGACGAGCGTATACACCGTGAAATCGAGGCAGAACAGCACCGTCGCGGCGAGCATGAACAGATACCGCGCGGTCACCTGATGGGCGCGCGACACGGGGATGATGCCGTTGAGCCTGCCGGCGCCACTCTGGTTCTCATAGATGAACACGTAGAACGGGATCACCGCGAACACGCCGTAGAACGCGCCGTTGACGCCGGCTGCGGCGGCGCCGACCGCCATGCCGTTCATCAGCAGCGCCATCGCCACCATGATCACCGGCATGACCGCCGTGAAGAACAACAGCATGTAGCGCCCCTGCGAGTTGAACCGGCGCATATCGAGCCGGAACGCACGCATGATCGCGTTCATCGTGCCGCCTCCTGACCGGATCCCGCACGCACGTTGGTCAGGCGGATGATGTCGTCGATAGACACCGGCTCGACGCTCAGCGACGAGACCGGGCCGGCCACGCCGTCCGCGGCGAGCCGGGCGAAGTCGTCGGTGCGTACCAGCGCGTCGAATCCGGTTTCGTAGCGGTGGACGCCGACCGCGGCCCGCCGTACGGCGTCCAGCTCGCCCGGCCCGCCCTTGACCAGACGGAACGATTCCTCGAGTTCGCTCGTCGGACCGGTGAAATACAGCCGCCCGCGCGTGATGTAGGTGATGAAGTCGGAGGCGCGCTCCAGATCGGCGGTGATGTGCGTGGAGAACAGCACGCTGCGCCGCCCGTCCTCGATATAGTGCTGCAGAATGTCCATCAGCTCGTCGCGCGCGAGCACGTCGAGGCCGCTGGTCGGCTCGTCGAGGATGAGCAGCGACGCCTCATGGCTCAGCGCCACGGCGAGCATGAGCTTCATCTGCATGCCGCGCGACAGCTCCTTGATCTTCTTGCGGCGGTCGAGGCCGAATCCGGCGAGGTAGCCGTCGAACGCGGCATGGTCCCAGGTCGAGTACATCGTCGCCATGGCCTTCTCCGCGACGCCGACCGTCCACGTTTCGATGAAGTAGCTGGAGTCGAACACGACGCCGATCCGATCCTTGACGTACTCCTCGTCGCGCCGGTTGTCGCGCCCGAAGATCCGGATCTCGCCGGCGTCGCGGCGGATCATGTTGAGGATCAGTTTGATGAGCGTGGACTTGCCGGCGCCGTTCGGGCCAATCAGGCCCATGATGTAGCCCACCGGCAGGTCGAGCGTGATGTCGTCGAGCGTGAAGCCGGACTTGTAGCGCTTCGTCACGCCGGTGACGGACAGCGCCATCGGCGTTGCCGCGGCGCCCGCAACGGTCGCGGCGACGTCGTCTGCGGTGATCATGATTGCTGCCTCCTGTACTCTTCTTCGAGCATGCCCATCAGATCGAGCAGCGGGATGTCCGCCGCCCTGGCCGCCGTGCTGGCTTCGGCGAGACCGGCCCTGACGCGCTCGGCGAGCTGGCGTTTCATCAGCTCGTTGCCCTTGCTCATCACGAAGGTGCCCTTGCCCTGGATGTTCTGCACGATGCCCTCGTCGGCCAGCTCGTTGTACGCCCTGGTGACGGTGAGCACGGACACGCGCAGTTCCTTGGCCAGTTTGCGCAGGGACGGCAGCGCCTCGCCGGAGGCCAGATCGCCGGACAGCACCGCCGCCCTGATCTGACTTTTGATTTGCTCGTAGATGGGTTCTCCGGACACGGATGAGATGATCAGTTTCACCCATATCCCCTTTCCTATCAATGGTTGATGCACAGTCGTGCAGCCCGTCGACTGTTTAACTGTTATATATAACAATATAACTGTTATGCGGGCATGTCAACGCCTCCGACCGCCATGATCCATCGCGGCGGCCGGAGGCGGTCATGGGGCGTCACGCCGCCGCTACAGCGCCTCCGGGGCGTCGGCGAAGTCGAAGAGCACGCCGTCGGCGAGATCGCAGATGGCGGGCCAGTCGTGGTCGGACGAGTCGTCGTGCATGGCCCAGACCGCCATGCCGACCGACTTGGCCGACCGCATGCCGACCAGCAGGTCCTCGAACACCGTGCAGTCCCGCGGCGCAACGCCCAGGCGCGAGGCCGCCAGCAGGTACACGTCGGGGCGGTCCTTGCCGATGTCGCCCACGTCGTCGACGCTGACGACCGTGTCGAAGCATTCGAAGATGCCGACGTGCTTCATCGCCGGCTCGCGCAACGCCGGCGGCAGGGACGTGGCGACGGCGAGCTTCGCGCCGGAAGCGCGCAGCCTGGTCAGATACTCCCGCGCGTGCGGCTTGGCCTCCACCACCGTGGAATAGGAGACGCGGGCCATGTCGTCCCACTCCCGCATGAGCTGGTCGGGCGTGTCGGGTAGCCCGAAGCGGGCGATCGTGTATTCGGCGATCTGCTGGAACTGCATGGACGCGACCTTGACCATGTAGTCGGGCGGCACGGGGATACCGCGCCGGCCGAGAAAGTCGATGTCGACCTGGTCCCACACGCCCATCGAGTCGAGCAGCGTGCCGTCGAGATCGAAGATCGCGCCCTTGCCGGCATTGATCGCACCGTCGGCCATAACCCCTCCTTCACCACATTCGTTCATCCCGAGCGTAGCCGAAGGTGGAGTCGAGAGCATTCCCCGTTCCCTCGATCGGTTTCGCCGGGAGCGCCCGTCAGTCCAGGCTCGACGAGGCGAGCAGCTCGCGCGCGTGGTCGAGCGACGCCTCGGACTCGGAGCCGGACAGCATGCGGGCGATCTCGCGCACACGCTCGTCGCCGCGCACCTCGGCGACGGTGGTGACGACGCCGACCGCGTCGTCGTCCGCATCCGGAGGCTCCTTGGTGACGACGAACTGCGCGTCCGCCCAACTGGCGACCTGCGCCAGGTGCGTGACGACGACGACCTGCGCGGTGCGCGCGAGCCGCGCCAGGCGCCGGCCGAGTTCGACCGCCGTCTTGCCGCCGACGCCGGCGTCGACCTCGTCGAAGATGAAGGTCATGGGCGCGGCGCTGCCCGACCGCCGATCGGCGGCGGCCAGTTCCATGGCCAGCATGAGTCGGCTCAGCTCGCCGCCGGACGCGCTTTTGCCCATCGGCAGCTCGGGCGCGCCCTCGTACGGCGTGAACAGGAACGCGATGTCGTCGGCGCCGTTCGCGTCGAGCGGCCATGTCGCCGTTTTGCCGGCGCCGCCACGGCGACGCACACGGATCTCGAGCACGGCGCCGTCCATGGCCAGCGACGACAGTTCCCCCGTAACCGTCGAGGCAAGCGACGCGGCGGCGGCCGTACGCGCCGCGCCCAACCGGTCGGCGGCCTCCATCGCCGCGGCGTACAGTGCCTTGCGCTCCCCCTCGAGTTCGGCGACCTTCTCGGGCGAGGCGTCGAGATCCTCCACCTCGAACACGGCCTTGTCGCGCCACTCGATCACGTCGCCCAAGGTCGGACCCCACCGGCGGGTCAGCTCGCCCAGCTCGTGGATGCGCGCGTTGATCTCGTCGAGATCGGCCACATCGCCCTCCACATCGCGGTCCCGGCTCAGCGAGTACACGACGTCCGACAGATCGGCGTTGATGGAGTCCAGCCGATCGGCCAGCTCGGAGAAATCGCCGTCGGCGCGGATCGCGCGCAGCGACTGCGCCGCATGGTTGATGAGCTCGCCGGCGCCCAGGGCGTCGGTGTCGACGTCCATCTGCGACGCGTCCAGCGCGCCGAGCGCGGTCCCGACGCCCTGCGCGATGTCGGCGGCGTTCTCGATGCGCGACCTCTTGGCCTTGAGCTCCTCGTCCTCCCCCGGCTGCGGGTCGACGCGATTGATGCGTTCGATGGATTCGCGCAGGTAGTCGGCCTGCTGCCGGGCCGACGCCTCCTGATTGCGCAGTCGTTCCAGCCGCCCGTCCATCGCCTGCAACGCGTCCCACGCCTTGCGGTAGTCGGCGAGCTCGCGATCGTCACCGGCCACCGAATCGAGGAATTCGCGCTGGCGAGCCGGCGAGGCGATGCGCAGCTGATCGGCCTGCCCGTGGATCGTCACCAGTTCGCCCGACAGCGCGCCGAGCACGGCGCGGGGCACGCTGCGGCCGTTCACCACGGCGCGCGACCTGCCGGACACCGGCACGGTGCGCGACAGGAACAGTTCGCCGTCCTCCGGCTCGATGCCGGCGTCCCGCGCGATGCGCACGGGAGCGGAAGCCTGCTCCTGTTCATCACCTTCATCACCGCCGGCGACGCCGCCCGACACCGCGAACACGCCCTGCGCCCACGCCTCCTTCGCGTCGGCGGACACGCGGCCGGCGTCGGCCGCGCCGCCGGAAATCAGCTTGATCGCGCTGAGCAGCATCGATTTGCCGGCACCGGTCTCGCCGGTGATCGCCGTCATGCCGACCGCGGGGGTCAGCAGGGCATGACGAATCGGGCCGAGATCACGGATCTCCAGTTCCTCAAGCATCAGCGGCCGTCCTCCCCATGCGCGCTGTGCAGCCTGCCGATGCCGTCGGGGAACACATGGCCGTGGCGTACCGGCTGGTCCGCGCCACGCGCATGCTCGCGCCAGCCGACGACCGGCAGATCGAATTTCGTGACGAGGCGGTTCGTGAACGGCACGCCGGACAGTCGCGCCAAACGCAGCGTGTCCTTCGACTGGCGTACCTCGACGCGCGTGCCCTTGGGCAGGGCCCGCTGCCGACGCCCGTCGCAGCAGATCCACCCGTCGGACATCGAATCGTCCAGGATGTCAATCGCGAAGGTCGATCCGGCGCCGATGATCAGCGGCCTGGCGAACAGCGCGTGGGCGGCCAGCGGAATCAGCTGCAGCGCCTGCACGTTCGGCCACATGATCGGCCCGCCGGCCGAGAACGCGTAGGCGGTCGACCCGGTCGGCGTGGACACGATCACGCCGTCGCACCCGAACGAGCTCATCTCCACATCGTCCACGCGGATCGACAGCTCGACCATCTTGCCGCGGTCGGCGCGCTCGAGCGTGATGTCGTTGAGCGCCCAGTCCTCCAGCGGCCTGCTCGCGCCCGGCAGCCACACGTCCACATGCGCGATCATGCGCTCGTCGATCGAATAGTCGTGGTCGGCGACGCGCCGGATCGCCTCGCTCATCTGGAAGCTCTCGAACTCGGCGAGGAAACCGACGTGGCCGAGGTTGACGCCCAGAATCGGCACGCGGGTGCAGTGCACGAGTTCGGCGGCGCGCAGGATCGTGCCGTCGCCGCCGAGCACCACCACGATCTCCGTGTTGTCCTTGACCACGGGCGAGGGGGTGCCGAAATCCGGGGCGTTGGCGTTGTCCACCACCGTGACCTCGAATCCGGACTGTCTCAGCTGCTCCACGGCCTCGGCAATCACCGTGCCGCTTTCGCGCAGCCGCGCGTGCGTCACCACCACCGCATGTCGAGCACCGCTCATCGCCATCCCCTTTGTTTCTGCCAAGACGCCGGACACCATCCAATTCTAACCGAACCAACCGAATTTCGAACACATGTTCGCATGTCGGGGCATGTCGGGGCATGTCGCAGACCCCCACGTTCTCATACACTGGGCATACAATGACCTGAGGAATCCGTGAGCCGGCGCACCGCGAAGGAGAAGGACCGATGTCGAATCTCGTCTTTGACGAGTCCTCCTCCAACCGCGAGGCCTCGCGGGGATACGCCTGGTGGTTCTCCGGCGACACCTTCGAGAAGGCGGCGGCCGAGGAGCGCCGCCCGCACCGGCACACCTTCACCCACCGGATGATCTCGCATCCCGGCCGGCTGACCATCATCTACTTCCTGCTGCTGGTGGTCGTCTCGACGACCATGCTGCTGCTGCCGCCCTCCACGCCGAAAACCGAGACGACCTCGTTCTCCACCGCGCTGTTCACCGCCGTCTCGGCGCTGTCGACCTGCGGCATCTCGATCGTCAACTCCACCACGCACTGGACCACCTTCGGCCAGGCGGTGCTGCTGGTGTCCGTGCAGATGGGCGGCCTCGGCGTCATGACCTTCGCCTCGATGATCGCGCTGGCCGTGAACCACCACATGAAGGCCACCCAGCGGCTGCTCACCGCCAGCGAGCTCGGCACCACCAAGCTCAGCGAGATCAGGGGCGTGCTCGCCGTGGTCGTCACCACCACCTTCGTCATCGAGTCCATCACCTTCTTCGCCCTGTTCCCCGGCCTGTTGCACGTCAACAAGGGCGACTGGGGCAAAACCGGCTGGGAGGCGCTGTTCTTCGCCGTCATGTCGTACAACAACGCCGGTTTCACGCCGGACGGCGCCGGGCTGCACGTCAACGACTGGGCCGTCGGCATGCCGATCATGCTCTCCGCGTTCTGCGGCACGCTCGGCTTCCCGGTGCTGCTCAACCTCATGCGCTGCGCCCGCAACCACACGCCGCCGCGGCGCTGGAGCCTGCACACCAAGGTGACGCTGGCCATGACCTTCCTCATCGTCGCCGCCTCGCTGACCTGGTTCCTGCTGGTCGAATGGGACAACCCGTTCCTGTTCCGCGACGCGGACGTGGAGACCCGTCTGCGGCATGCGGTGGTGGCGGCCGTCATGCCGCGCAGCTCGGGCTTCGACCTGTCGTGGGTGCCGCAGGTGAGCGAGGCCACCAAGGTGTTCATGAGCGCGGTCATGTTCGTCGGCGGAGGCAGCACCTCCACGGCCGGCGGCATCCGCGTCACCACCTTCGCGGTGATCCTGCTCGTCTGCCGTGCCTCGTTCACCGGACACAAGGACGTCACCGCGTTCCGCAAGCGCATCCACACGAATGTGGCGATGACGGCGGTCAGCATCACCACCACCTGCCTGATGCTCGTGCTCGCGGCGTCGGTCGGGCTGATGCTAGTGTCCGGCGCGACGCTGTCCAACGCCCTGTTCGACGCCTGCTCGGCGTTCGGCCTCGGCGGATATTCGGTCGGCGTGGCCCGCGAGGACAATCCCGCGGCGCTGGCGATCCTCGCCGTCACCATGGTGGTCGGCCGCCTCGGGCCGATGACGATCGCCTATTCGATCAGCCGACCGCGCGCGCTCGAGGCGGTGCGCTACCCGACCGAGCCGCTGGTCGTCGGGTGACGCGCGGGGCTCCGCGGGCCGGCCGCGGCGGCATACGATAATGAAGCCGGTAACGAGTTCGAAGGCAAGGAAAGGAACGGGCGATCATGGCCGATAACAGCAGAAGCGTGCTGGTGGTCGGGCTGGGCCGCTTCGGCAGCTCGGTGGCGACCACGCTCGACGCGATGGGGCAGGACGTGCTCGCCGTCGACAAGGACCCGGGACTGGTCAACCGCTGGTCGTCGCAGGTCCCGACCGTGCAGGCCGACATGACGGACGTGCTCGCCGTGGAGCAGCTCAACGCCACCGATTTCAGCACCGCGATCGTCGCGATCGGCGACAGCGTCGAGGCGTCGGTGATCACCACCGGCAACCTGCTGGACGCCGGTATCTCCGATATCTGGGCGAAGTCCGTGTCGAAGGAGCACGCGCGCATCCTGCAGCGCATCGGCGCGCGCCACATCATCAACGCGGAGACCGACGCCGGCAAGCGCGTCGGGCATCTGGTGAGCGGCAACTATCTCGACTACATCGAGATCGAGGGCGCGCACACCGTCGTCAAGATCCACACGCCCCCGCACGTGGTCGGCTACAGCATCGAGGACGCGCGCGTGCACGAGCGCTACGGCATCACCGTGGTCGGCATCAAGTCGCCGGGCAAGGAATTCGAATACGGTTCCAAGGAACTGACCATGCACCGCAACGACGAGCTCATCATCATGGGCAAGGAGGACCAGATCGACAAGTTCATCCACGGATAGCACGCCATGACGGGTCTGGCTCCCCTCTCGGAGGGGAGCAGATCCAGAAGAGCCTGATATCAGGTCTCCTGCTGGTTTTGCTCCCCTCAGTCGGCTACGCCGACAGCTCCCCTCCGAGAGGGGAGCCAGACCCGCTGCCGCACTGACGCGGCGCCGCCGTCGCGCCGCCACACCGATCAGGTGTCGATCTTGGAGCGGTCGAAGTCGTCGGCGTTGTCGACGATGAAGGCCTTGCGCGGGGGCACGTCGTCGCCCATGAGCAGGCTGAAGATCCCGCTCGCCTCGGCGGCGTCCTCCATGCGGATGCGGCGCAGCATGCGCGTGCGCGGGTCCATCGTGGTGTCGGCCAGCTGGTCGGCGTCCATCTCGCCGAGACCCTTGTAGCGCTGGATGTCGGGGTTGTAGGCGATGCGCTTGCGGTCGAGCTCGGCGAGCTTGCCGGCGAGCTCGTCGTCGGAATACGTGTAGATCACCTCGCCCTTGTGCGATCCGGCGAGCGCGATGCGGTGCAGCGGCGGCACGGCGGCGTACACGTGCCCGTGCTCGATGAGCGGGCGCATGTACCGGTAGAACAGGGTGAGCAGCAGGATGCGGATGTGCGCGCCGTCGACGTCGGCATCGGTCATCATGATGACTTTGTTGTACCGCGCCTGTTCGATGTCGAAGCTGGCCCCCGACCCGGCGCCGACCACCTGGATGATGGCCGCGCACTCCTTGTTGGACAGCATCTGCGAGAGGCTGGCCTTCTGCACGTTGAGGATCTTGCCTCGGATCGGCAGCAGCGCCTGGAACGCGGAGTTGCGGGCCGCCTTGGCGGTGCCGAGCGCGGAATCGCCCTCGACGATGAACAGTTCGGCCACGTCGTCGTTGCCCGGCTGGCAGTCGGAGAGCTTCGGCGGCATGGACGCGGATTCGAGCGCGTTCTTGCGCCGCGTGACCTCCTTGGTCTTGCGCGCCTGGATGCGGGCGTGCATCTCGCCGACGATCTTCTCGAGCACGCGGCCGGACTGCTCCTTGTAGCCGCGCTTGGAGCCGGTGATCAGCTCGCCGAACTGCTTGTCGGTCATCCTGGTGACGATCGGCTTGACCGGGGCGGTGCCGAGCACGTCCTTGGTCTGCCCCTGGAACTGCGGCTCGGCGATGCGCACGGTGACCACGGCCACCAGGCCGGCCAGGATGTCGTCGCGCTCGATGCGCGTGTTGGAGTCCTTGAGGTTCACCTTGAGCTTGCGCGCGTTGTCCTCGACGGTCTTGCGCACCTGCTTGGTGATTCCCAGCAGGAAGCCGTCGACGTGCATGCCGCCGCCCGGCGTCTCGACCACGTTGACGAAGCTGCGCATCACGGTGTCGTAGCCGTTCACCCAGCGCAGCGCGATGTCGACGCCGCAGGTGCGCGTCTCCTTCTGCGCGTGCAGCTCGCCGCCCTCGCCGACGGCCTGTGTCTCCTCGACGTACGTGTCCTCGCCGGTGATGCGCCAGATGTCGGACACCGGCTCGCCCTGCGAGAGGAAGTCCACGAAGTCCCTGACGCCGCCGGTGTGGCAGAACTCCTCGACGCGGCGGTGCGCGTGGTTCGCGGCGTCGGACTTGGCGAGCGTGACCGCGGCGGACGGGATATCCGGGGAGGCGCCGCCGTCCTCGGTCCCAGCGTCCGCTCCGTCGGATTCGGATTCGTGTGCGACAGCGTCGCCGGCCTCCGGGGAGGCCTGCTCTTCCGGCATGGCGGCGTCGTCGACCTCACGCAGTTCGTCGACCGATTCGTCGCCGGTTTCGGGAACGGTCTCGTCGATGACGGTGATCTTCAGCCCCGGCACGAGGAAGCTGGTCTGGCGCACGCGGTCGATGAGCTGCTCATAGCTGAATTCGGCCGTGTCGTTGAAGATTTCGGGGTCCGCCCAGTACCGGATCCGGGTGCCGGTCGTCTTCGGGCTGACCTTGCCGATGATCTCCAGCTCGGTCGGCCGGTTCTTGCGGGTGCGCTTGAAAGGCGAGTCGGGGAACGGGTTGGCCGGATCCGCGTCCGTGTACACGCCGGGATGTCCCTGATGGAACGCCATGTGGTGCGTCTTGCCGTCGCGGTCGACCTCGACGTCGAGGCGCGAGCTCAGCGCGTTGACGACGGACGAGCCGACGCCGTGCAGGCCGCCGGCCGCATTGTAGGAAGCGTTGCCGAACTTGGCGCCGGCATGCAGCTTGGTGAGCACGACCTCGACGCCGGTGAGGCCGGTCTTGGGCTCGACGTCCACGGGGATGCCGCGGCCGTTGTCGGCGACCTCGACCGATCCGTCCGTATGCAGGGTCACGGTGATGCGGTCGCAGGCGCCGGCCAGCGCCTCGTCGACCGAATTGTCGATGATCTCCCACAGGCAGTGCATCAGGCCCTGGCTGTCGGTGGTGCCGATGTACATGCCGGGGCGCTTGCGCACCGCGTCAAGCCCCTCCAGCACGGTAAGGCTATCGGCGCCATAGCTTTCCTTGGCCATAGTTCTCCTTATCGCATCACAACATGCGCCGTGCCGCCTCGGATGGCATCATCCGAGGCGACGGCGCGCACACAGGAACCGTCCGGCGCAACGCCCGGCCCGTCCGGGCGATCGCGCGCCCGAAAGGGTCGTATCGGCGGCCGGCGCGGCAGCCGGTCACTGGTCGAGGAAGTCGCTCAGGGTCTGCGAACGCGAGGGGTGGCGCAGCTTCGACATGGTCTTCGACTCGATCTGGCGGATGCGCTCACGCGTCACGCCATACACGCGGCCGATGTCGTCGAGCGTCTTCGGCTGGCCGTCCTCGAGGCCGTAGCGCATGCGGATCACGCCGGCCTCACGCGGGGACAGCGTCTCCAGCACCTGCTTGAACTGCTCCTGCAGCAGTGAGAACGCGACCGCGTCGGACGGCGCGATGGCGTCGGTGTCCTCGATCAGGTCGCCGAACTCGGAATCGCCATCCTCGCCCAGCGGGGTGTGCAGCGAGATCGGCTCGCGACCGTACTTCTGCACCTCCTGCACCTTTTCGACCGGCATGTCGAGCTCGCGCGCCAGCTCGTCGGGCGTGGGCTCGCGGCCCAGGTCCTGCAGCATCTGGCGCTGCACGCGGGACAGCTTGTTGATGACCTCGACCATGTGCACGGGCACGCGGATGGTGCGGGCCTGGTCGGCCATGGCGCGGGTGATGGCCTGGCGGATCCACCACGTGGCGTAGGTCGAGAACTTGAAGCCCTTCTTCCAGTCGAACTTCTCGACGGCGCGGATCAGGCCGAGGTTGCCCTCCTGGATCAGATCGAGGAAGAGCATGCCGCGGCCGGTGTACCGCTTGGCGAGCGACACCACGAGTCGCAGGTTGGCCTCGAGCAGGTGGTCCTTGGCCTTCTTGCCGTCGGACGCGGCCCACTTGAGCTCGCGCTTGCGCTTGAAGTCCATGCCCTCGCTCTGGGTGTCCAGCAGGTGCTGCGCGTACAGGCCGGCCTCGATGCGCTCGGACAGGTCGACCTCCTGCTCGGCGTTCAGCAGGCTCACGCGGCCGATCTGCTTGAGGTAGTCCTTGACGGGGTCGGCGGTGGCGCCGGCCGCGATGACCCGGCGCTTGGGGTTGCCCGAGGGGGTCAGGTTGTCGTCGTCATCGTCGTCGCGCACGACGAACGCGCCCTTTTCCTTGGGCGTCTCGGGCTCCTTGCGCTTGACCTCGTCCTCGTCGTCGGCGATGTCGGAATCCTCGTCCAGCTCCTCGTCGCCCTCGTCCTCGTCGTCCAGGCCGGACTCGTCGTCCTCCAGATCGTCGAGGTCGGCCTCGCCGTCCTGGTCCTCGTCGTCCAGCACGTCCTCGCCGACATCGGGATCGTTCGCGGTGATCGGATCCTCCTTCGCCGTCACCTTGCGGGCGGTGTCGGACGCGGCCTTCTTCGTGGCGCCTTTCCTCGAAGGCTTGCGGCCAGCCGAGGCGGCCTTCCTCTTCGTGGATGTCGCCTTGTCGAGCTGCTCAGCATTGTCCGTCGTTGCCTTCGCATCCTTCTTGGCCAAACTCATCCTCCTGCGTGATCCTGCCATACGCGCTTATACCACATAGGGCGCACTTCTAGCAAGGGCAAATCGTCAACTATTGGGAGTTAACCATCCTCCAAGGACGATTATTCCCATTTTCGCCGACCGTGTCCGCCGATCGCCCCTCGGAACGCGCCGGTGGCCCCGGAATCAACGGCACCACGCCGGCCGGACGCCGCGCTCCAGCATGCCCAGCACCATGCTCGCCAGCAGGCAGCCCCCGTCCAGATCCAGGCACCGCCACGCGTACGCCGACGACCGGTCGTCGTCCAGCCACCACAGCACGTACGAGATCACGGCGAACGGCTGCGGCCGCAACCACTCCGGCACCAGGGACGCGATCCGCAGCAGCATGCCGATGCCCCGGCCGCACCGCACGCAGTCCGGCACGGATTCCGCGTTTTCGAAGGCCTGCGACAGCATCGCGCCCATGCGCGCCCTGGACCGCTCGGCGTGCGGATCGGCCGCGAAGGCGACCATCAGGGGCTTGTCGCAGCCTCGGCCGGCGACCAGCGACAGGATCACCGCATCGCGGATGGACAGCGCCTCATGCATGCCGACCGCGAACGCGGCGACGCTGTCCCGGCTCAGCGGCGGGCAGCACAGCGGGCAACGGCAGTACGCCGCGGCCTCGCCGGCGCCAGGAGCATCGGCGAAGCCATCCGGCGATTCGATGAATTCGATCGGGGAGTCCCCTGCCCGGCCGGCGCGGCCGGCATCGCCGGCACCGCCGCAGCCCGAGCCACCACGACCCGAGCCGCCACAACCGGAATCATCACAACCGGAGTCGCCACAGCCGACGTCGCCGTCATCGGCATCATTCCGGCCGGCATCATCCCGGCCGGCACCGCCGCAAACGGCATCGTCACAGTCCGCATCACCGCAGCCGGCATCACCGCCGATATCGTCATCGGCATCGTCACCGGCGCCGCAATCGGCACTGCGGCAACCATCGCAGCGGCAACCATCGCAGCGGCTCTCCGGCCCTCCCCCGTCGCCGCGGACGGCGGCGACGCCGTCGAGAATGTCCAGCCAATCGCCGAATGGCGCGTCCACCCATCGCGCGTCGGCGACGACCGTACCGTACTCGAGGCGGGCGGCGCGGAACCGCATCGTCAGGTCGCGCAGATCGCCGGCGTCGAGCATCGGATCGTTCGCGCGGCGGCAGTGCCGCGCGTGCATGGACGGCAGCCGTCCTGGCGGCCCTATCGGCACCGGCCCCACCGGCACCGGTCCCCTCGGCCGGGGTTCCCCAAGATCCTCCATCGGTGCGCTTCCAAACGGCGCGCCCCTCGATGGCGTGCCCGATGCGGTGTCAGCGTGTCGTGTCCGGTACATGATTCGGTCCTCCTTGACTGGTTACGTCCCGCGCGCATGCGCGTGCCTCCACTATGCCGGAACGGCGCCATGCGCACGGTGGTTTTCGGCCGTTGTGGTCGGAGGCCTGCCAGCCCCGGAAATCCGCCGATCTTGTATTTCGACAATGCATGTGGATAACCTTGAGGCATGTGCACGCAGACAGACCGGACCCTCATCGAATCACGAATCGCCGAACTGGTTCGCCGCCATGCCGCGGCGACGGGCGAGGTGGTCGACCCCGCATGCCGATCGGTGCTTGACGAGGTCATCAACCAGGCGGTGACCTCCAGCGAGGGGGGCAAGCGCCTGCGCGCCCTGCTCGTGCTGAGCGCCTTCGACGCGGCCTCGGCCACGGGCGCGGGCTCCGGGGCCGGCATCCGTTCGCATGTGGCGGACATCGCCTGCGCGATCGAGGTGTTCCAGACCGCCGCGTTGGTGCACGACGACATCATCGACGACTCCGATCTGCGGAGGGGCAAGCCCTCCGCCCATCGGGCGCTGTCCGACGCCACCAGCAGCCAAGCCATCGGCCGCGGCCTGGGCATCATGCTCGGCGACCTGCTGGCCACCGCCAGCGTCGACATCGCCAACAAGGCCGCGAGGCACTGCCCCAATGCGGACACCATCATCGGCTCGTTCCTCACCATGCACCGCGAGGTCGAGATCGGGCAGGTGCTCGATCTCGCCGTGGAGATGACGTCGCTGAGCGACCCGCAGGCCCTCGCGCAGGCCTCGCTGAACGTCTTCAGGTGGAAGACCGCCAGCTACACCACCATCGCCCCCATCGAACTCGCCCTGCTCGCTGCCGGCCGCGCCCCGGCCGAGGCGCGGAGCCAGGCACTTGCGGTCGGCCGGCCGCTCGGGCTGGCGTTCCAGCTGGTCGACGACCTGCTGGACGTGATCGGCTCGAGCGCGCGCACCGGCAAGCCGATCGGCGGCGACATCCGCGAGGGCAAGCGCACGGTGCTGCTGGCCGACGCGCTGGCGGCGGCCAGCCCCGCCGAACGAGCCGAACTCATCGCGATGTTCGAGGCGCCGGCGCGCGACGAGGACGAGGTGAGCCGCGCGATCGGACTGTTCGAGAGCACCGGCGCGGTCGGCCGCTCGAAGGAGCGCATCGCCGGCCTGTGGAACGAGGCCAGGGAAGCGATCGGCACGCTCGGATTGGACCGGGAATCCGCCGATGCGCTGACCGAGGCCTGCGCCCGTTTTGTACCTCTTGCATAAATTGGCGACGTTTCGCCTCTTGTTGGGCGGCTGCATGTAAACTGTCGGTGAGATTCCATAGACGTGAGGGACCAGACGAATCAGATGAGTGAAGCCGCATATACGCCCGAGGGGCAGATGATCGAGGGGCGCTACCGTATCATCCGCAAGATCGCCGAGGGCGGCATGGCCTCGGTGTATGAGGCCCTGGATGAGCGTCTGGACCGTACCGTGGCCATTAAGGTCATGCACACGCAGCTCGCGCAGGGCCCCCACCGAGACCAGTTCGTCGAGCGTTTCCGCCGCGAGGCCAAGTCGGCCGCCGCGATCGCCAACCCGCATATCGTGCAGGTGTACGACACCGGCGAGGTGAACGGACTGGACTTCCTGGTCATGGAGTTCGTGCATGGCGTGAATCTGCGCCGCGAGATGAACGAGCAGGGCACGTTCAGCGTGCGCGAGACGCTGCGCATCGTCGCCGAGACCCTGGACGGGCTGGCGTCCGCGCACCGCGCCGGCGTGGTGCACCGCGACATCAAGCCCGAGAACATCCTGCTCAACGACCGCGGCCACGTGCAGATCACCGACTTCGGCCTGGCGAAGGCCGCATCCCAGGCCACGCTGTCGTCCACCGGCATGCTACTCGGCACCGCCGCGTATCTCGCCCCGGAAATGATCGAGGACAACCAGGCCACCCCGCAGGGTGACCTGTATTCGGTCGGCATCATGGCGTGGGAGATGCTCGCCGGCGAGGTGCCGTTCGTCTCCGACAACCCGGTGACGCTGGTGTTCAAGCACGTGCACGAGGACGTGCCCTCCGTCGCCATCCCCTGCCCCGGCATCGACCCGCAGGTCGCCGCCTTCATCGCGCATCTGACCGCGCGCGCCGTGGAGAACCGGCCGGTCGATGCGTCGGCGGCCGTCGCCGAGCTGCGCGAGCTGAGCGCCAGGCTCGACATCCCCGCATGGACGTATCGCAAGGCTCCGGCGGCCGACAACGGCCACGACACCGCCGCCGTGCCGGTGAACGGCGTGGCCGGCACGCTCGCCGGCACCGAGCCGGCCGATCTGGCGCTTGGATTCGACGACGATCCGGCCGACAGCGCCATCATGACGGCAGCCGCGCTGCCGCCGGCCCCGCCCGCTCCCCCGGCTCCCCCGGCACCGCCAGTGTCTCCGGCGCGGACCGATACGGCGGAGCACGCTTCCGACGCCGAGACCACGGCCATCAACGCGGGCCAGCCATCCGAGGCATCGTCCACCGCCACCGCCGTGCTCGGCACCGCGGACGGCGGCCATATGCCCGTTTCCCCGTCCGCGACCCAGGTGCTGCCGAGCGGCGATTCGGCGCATCCGACAACCGCGATCGCCGGCACGCGTGACGTTCCGACCCAGACCTTCGCCACGGTGGACCCGCAGACGGAACAGGGCGGAGAGCCCGATCAGCCGGGCGAACCAGCCGCCATGCAGCCTCAGGATGCCGGGCACCCCAAGCGCCGGTCCCGCAAGGCGCTCATCATCGTGGTGGTGCTGCTGTTCGTCATCGCCTCCGTCGGCGGGGGCATCTCGTGGTGGCATTTCCTCGGCCCGGGCAGCTACTGGAGCGTGCCCCAGCCCGACGACGTGAGCTGCACCGAGGGGAAGACGTGCAGCATCGCCGGCGCGAACTGGAGCAAGTACCGCAGCACGCTCAACGTGTCGGGCATCCCGTTCACGGAACAGCAGCGGTACGACGACACCATCGCGGAGGGCGACATCATCTCCGCGACGCCCGGCAACGTCGGCGACCGCATCAGCAAGCGGAGCAACGACGCGATGACCGTGGTCGTGTCGAAGGGCGTGAGGACCGCGACCATGCCGTCCGACATCCTCGACCCGAGCTCCGCCAACGGCAAGGACGTGCTTGGCGCGCTGAAGACGGCCGGATTCGACAACGTCGCGCACGACGAATCGCAGGACGTCTATTCGGAGACCCTGCCGGCCGGCGCGGCGATCAGCATCGACGGCGCCGATCCGGGCGCCACGGTGAAGCACAACACCCAGATCACCGTGGTGCTGTCCAAGGGGCCGATGCCGGTCGAGATGCCCGATATCGTGGGCAAGACGAAGGACGAGATGCAGTCGGCGTTCGACGAGCTCAAGCTCACCGCGAACGTCACCGAGCAGTACGACGACAAGATCGCCGCCGGGCAGGTGATCTCCGCGTCGAAGAACGCCGGCGACCAGCTGCATTGGGGCGATGCGGTCGACGTGGTGGTCTCCAAGGGCCCCGAAACGATCACACTGGAGAACTATGTCGGCCAGAAGGCCAGCACGGCGAAGGCGGCGCTGGAGAAGCTCGGGTTCACGGTCACCGTCAAGTCCCAGATCACCCTCGACTCGTCGAAGGACAAGCTCGTCGCCTCGCAGGACCCGACGGGCGGCACCGTGGTGCGCCTGCGCGACGAGAACGGCAAGGCCAACGCCGTCACCCTCACCATGTATTCGTCGCTGCTGTAGCGGAATGCGGCGTTCCTTCGAGTTGTCGGTGCGCCGTCGGTGAGATACCGCCCATTTCAGGACGACACGCCGAGCGTATAACGTTTTATCAGGCTGAGTCCATCGAGCCGCGCACCGACAACTCGAGGGAACGCCGCAATCGAGACCGGGAAACCTGGCGAATACCGTCTCAGCCACCCTCAGTCTCGCTTCGCGAGCCAGCTCCCGCCAGCGGGAGCGTGTCAGCCAACGCAATAGGGACTGTTTATTGGGCCTGGTACGTTAGGCCACGCACCGACAACTCGCATTCTGACGCATTCGCTCCGCTGAAGGCCCGATTCGGTTCTTCGCCGGAGCGCACGCATGCAGCGGGTCGGTGTGGAACGCCCATCGCGTTCCACACCGACCCATATCAGTTCCGTATCCGTCGTGTCGTCAGCTCCGTGTCCCGTTCTCTGCCGCCGATTCGCCCTGCTCGGCCGCCGCGGCCTGCGCCTTGAGGCGCTCCTTGACCTTTTGCGCGTATTCGTCGACGTATTCCTGGCCGCTCATGGCCTGGATCGCGCGCGTCACCCGGTCGGTGAGCTCGCGTAGCTCGTCGTGCGTCGGCGCATCGTTGCGCTCCACCGGGATCGGCGTGCCGTAGATCACCTGGGTGCGCCCCTTGGCCGGAATCACCGTACCGGGCTTCTGCAGCTCGCGGGAGCCGATGATCGCGGTCGGGATGATCGGGCAGCCGGTTTCGAACGCCAGCCGCGCCGCGCCGGTGTGCCCCTTGTACAGGCGCCCGTCCGGGCTGCGCGTGCCCTCGATGTGGATACCGAACAGGTGCCCGTCCTCGATGATCTCGCGTGCGTGCGCGAGCGCGCCGAGCGACTTGGAACCGCCCGAACGGTCGACGGGGAACACGCCGACCGAGGTGAACCACCATTTCTTGAACTTGCCCTTGATCCCCTTGCCCTCGAAGTATTCGGCCTTGCCCATGAAATGCACCATGCGCGGGCAGGTGATGGGGATCAGCGCGTCGTCGATGACCGCCAGATGGTTCGCGGCGATGATGCCGCCGCCCGTGCGGGGGACGTTGTTGAGCCCCTTGGCGGTCGGTCCGAGACGATGGCGGGCGATCGGCCCGAGTCCTTTGACGAAAAACCAGTAGAGCACTGCGCGCCCCTTCCGAAAACAGTCGCTAGAGTAGTGGGTATGACTGACCTCAACAATAGCAATGCGGACGGCGAGCAGCCAAACACCACGCCGTCGAATGACCAGACGGACGGCGCGAAGGGTGCTGCCGGCTCCCCCGAGCACGCCGCAGGCGCCCCGGACGCCGGCATGAGCGGCGATCTCGACGCGGATTGGGCCGCGTTCGCTCAGGCGCATGCCGACGACCTCAAGGACGTGGAGCATTCCCGCAACGCGAAGCGGTTCGAAAAGCACGCGCAGCGCAAGGAGAAGGAGGTGCTGCTGTCGGTCAGCGATCTGGACAACGGCACGTTCACCGACGACATCATGCCGCTGAACCAGCGCAGACGAGGCCCGCGCGACAACACGAACTCCAGTTGGCTGGACACGGACGACGTGATGGACCGCTTCGGCGACGACTTCACGCCGCCGAACCCCAAGATCGGGCCGGCGAGCAAGACCAAGCTCGTGTTCTGGGCCCTGCTGATCGTCGGCGTGCTCGGCGTCATCGCCAGCGTGTTCTTCCCCGCCCTGGCGGCGATCCTCGGCACGATCTTCGGCGCCTGCGCGCTGATCGGCGCCGGCGGGCTCATCCTGCGGCACAAGGGCCACAGCGAGACCCGCGACGACTACTTCGACGACGGCGCGCGGGTGTAGCCCGGCGCCACGGCGCTCACACGGCATTCACGGCGCGCGCGGCGCTCACGACGCGAAGTCGATCGATTCCTGCAGTTCGGCGATCATGGCCTTGGCGGCGGCGAGCGCCGTGCGCTTGCCGAAGACGACGTCCTGCTGGTAGCGCACGATCGTCTTATCGAGTTCCGAGGCCCCGTTGGGCGTGATCTGCGGTGCGTCGCCCAGCGTCGGGCCGATCTTGTCCACGAAGTCGAGCGAGGTTCGGTCGGTGCCGGTCGCGTCCTTGGCGAGCATCGCGCGGATATCGTCGTTCGCGGGGATGCCGCGCTCGGTGCCGAGCATCACGCCGGCCGACTTGTCGTTGATCAGGTAGTCGACCAGCATCGCCGCCTCGGCCGGATGCTGCGATCCGGAGGAGACCGCCCAGTACATGCCGGGCTTGAGGTACATCGTCCTGGCGCCCGGCGTGACCTGCGGCAGCTGTACCACGGTCATGTTGCCCGTGCCGGCCGCCTGCGCGTACGGGGTGATCATCGTGGCCTGCGTGATCATCATCGCCTGCTTGCCCTTGCCGAAATCGGTGTCGTTGAGCGTGGCCGCCGTGTTCTCGCTCCAGCGTTCCGCGCTGCCTTCGATGCCGTTGGCCGCCCAGTCGGCCGGCAGCTGCAGGAACGAGGCCAGCGTCTGAGGCGAGATCGTGATCGCGTTGCCGTCGAACAGGGATTCGCCGTGCTGGCGCGCCCACAGCTGCAGGCCGTAGCCGTTGTTCGGGGCGATGGCGCCGATGATGTCCCCGCCGGAGCGCTCGCTCACCTGCTTGGCGAAGGCCTCGAACTCATCCCAGGTCCAATGGTCGGTGTCGGGCAGGGCGAGCCCCAGCGCGTCGAGCACGTCGTTGTTGACGATGACGCCGAATTGCGCGCTGGTGGCCGGGGCGGCGACCTGTTTGCCCTCCACCTTGCCCATCGCGGCGAGGGACGGGTCGAGGCCGGACAGGTCAAGATAGCCCTTCGCCTTGCCGAGGTCGAGCAGCGAGCCCATGGAACCGTAGAAGGCGAGGTAGAGCTCGTCCATCTGCATCACGTCCGGGGCGTTGCCGCCCGCGGACTGCACGGCGAGCTTGTCCCAGTATCCGGTCCAGTCGGAGTATTCGGTGTCGACGTGGATGTTCGGGTGCCGCTTCTCGAAGCCCTTGACCGCCTCCTCGGTGGCCTTGACGCGGGCGTCGCCGCCCCACCAGTCCAGGCGGATCGTCACGTCGCCGTCCGAAGGCGCGACGGGGATGTCGGACGCGCCGACCGACGTGCCGCATCCCGCGGTCACGCACAGGGCCACGGCCGCCATGACGGCCGCGAAGTACTTTTCCCACAAACGCTTCATCACTTGCCTCCAGTCGTAGCGATTCCTTGGACCAAATATTTCTGGCCGAAGGTGAAGACCAGGAACAGCGGGATCAGGCTGACGACGCTCATGGCGAACATCGGGCCGTAGTTGGACTGGGACTGCGCGTCGATGAAGGTGCGCAGGGCGATGGGCACGGTGGCCATGTCGGGCTTGGTCAGGTAGAGCAGCTGGCTGAAGAAGTCGTTCCACGTCCAGATGAAGGTGAACACCGCGCAGGTGCCGATGGCGGGCTTCATCAGGGGCAGCAGCACCTGGAAGAAGATGCGGATGTGTCCGGCGCCGTCGAGTTTGGCGGCCTCGTCCAGGTCGCGTGGGAGCTCGCGCAGGAACTGGTAGAACAGGAAGGTGAAGAAGCCGTCGGTCGCGAGGAACTTCGGCAGGATCAGCGGCACGAAGGTGTTGATCAGGTGCAGCGAGTTCCACATGATGTACTGCGGGATCACGATCACGTGGATCGGCACCATGAGCATGAGCAGCATGAAGCCGAACAGCACCCCGCGGAACCGGAAGTTGAGCCGGGCGAAGGCGTAGGCCGCCATCGCGCAGGTGAGGATGTTGCCGACGATCGCGAACACGACGATGATCAGCGAGTTGAGGATGTACCGCCCGAAGGGATAGCTCAGCGCGTGCCATCCGGCCGCGTAGTTCTCCCACACCGGGTTGGTGACCACGAGACCCATGTTCGTGAAGATCTCGCTCTGCGGGCGCAGCGAGCTGGCGATCATCCACAGGATCGGATACAGCATGACGATCGCCACGGCCAGCACCGCGATCTGCTTGGCGGCGGCCGCGACCACGCGCAGCGCGGCGCGGGTGCGGTTGCCGTTCATGCCGCTGCCGGAGCCGGGCGCCGCAGTGGAAGGCGCCCCGTTGTTCATCGTTTCAGTCGTCATAGTGCACCCAGAACCTTGAAAGAGCGAAATTGATCCCCGTCAGCACGGCCACGATAAGCACCATGATCCAGGCCAGAGCGGAGGCGTATCCCATGCGCAGCGAGGCGAAGCCCTGCTGGTAGAGATACAGCGTGTAGAACAGCGTGGAGTCGCTCGGGCCGCCGGTGCCGCCGGAGACCACGTAGGCCTGCGTGAAGGTCTGGAAGCTGTTGATCACGCTCATCACCAGATTGAAGAAGATGATCGGCGACAGCTGCGGCAGGGTGATCGCCGTGAACCGCCTCCATGTGCCGGCTCCGTCCACGCTGGCGGCCTCGTAGAGTTCGCGCGGGATCTGGCGCAGGCCGGCCAGGAAGATCACCATCGGCGAGCCGAACTGCCAGACGTGCAGGGCGATCAGCGTCCAATTGGCCGTGTCCGGGTTCGCGATCCACGACATCGCCGTGTGCGCGCCGAACAGGTTGAGCAGCGCGTTGAACAGGCCGCCGGAGCCGAACACCATCTTCCACAGCACCGCCACGGCCACCGACCCGCCGAGCATGGACGGCAGATAGAACGCGGAACGGTAGAACGCAAGCCCCCGCATGCCCCGGTCGAGCGCCACCGCCAACGCCAGCGCGGCGATCAGCTGCAGCGGCACGGAAATCACCACGTAGGTGAGCGTGACCTTGAGCGAGCTCACGAATCTCGGGTCGGCGAGCATGTGCCGGTAGTTCATCAGACCGACGAACCTGGGCGCTTTGATCATGTTGTACTTGGTGAATGAAATCGCCAGCGAATACAGCATGGGGACCAGGCTCAGGCAGACGGCGCCGATGAGCCACGGCGCCAGGAAGCCGAGCGCGACCTTGGTGTCGGTCGGCTTGTCTTTCGGTTTGTGCCGGTTGCCGACCAGCGCCCCGAATTCCGAAAACGAACTCACGATGTTCCTCCCATAGCATCCGGCCTCCATCGGCCGGTTATGGGTATCAGGATATCGGCTTGTTTCTTGGTGTTGCCGCAGGTTGCCAAAGTTGCCGGGACATATACCGAAGACCCCGCGGCAACCGCTCCCGGCCTCGCTTCGCGAGTCGTCCCCGTCGGAGGGATTATGCCGGATTCGGCGCGGCCAGGCATAAAAAAGCTCCCCTCATAGAGGGGAGCCGGTGTCGTTGGAGCTTGGGTCACGCCTTGGACTTGGCGGTTTCGATCCACTTGTTGAACAGGGCTTCGGCCTTGCCGGAATCGACGGTTTCCTCAGCCAGCTTGTAGGCCTCGGCGAAGCGCTCCGCCAGCGTGCCGCCGCCGACCAGGTTACCGTCGGCCACGATGGCGGAGGCGGCGTTGAGCAGCGCGGTGGTGCGGGACGGGATGTCCTTGCCGGCCAGGAAGTCCCTGAACGCGGCGGCGTTGATGTCCGGCACGCCGCCCTTGAGCTGCTCGACGGTGATCTTGGCAAGGCCAAGGTCCACGGTCGGGTCGAAGTCGGTTTCGCTGACCTTGCCGTCACGGATCTCCCAGACGGAGACCGGGCCGGTCGGGGCCAGCTCGTCCAGACCCTCGTGCGAGGTGTAGACCAGTCCGGACTGGCCGCGGCTCGCGTACACGGCGGCCATGATCGGGCTCATCTTGCGGTTGGCGCAGCCGATGGCCACATGCGCCGGGTTGGCCGGGTTGGTCAGCGGTCCCAGGATGTTGAAAACGCACGGGATGCCGAGCGCGGCGCGGATCGGGCCGACGAAGCGCATGGCCGGGTGGAAGGTGCGGGCGAAGGCGAAGGTGATGCCCACCTCGTCGCCGACCTCGCCGACGGCCTCTGGCTTGAGGTCCAGCGGCAGGCCGAGGTCCTCGAGCACGTCGGCGGCGCCGCACTTGGAGGATGCGGCACGGTTGCCGTGCTTGACGATCTTCACGCCGGCCGCGGCAGCGGCGACCGACCCCATGGTGGACAGGTTCACCGTGGCGAAACCATCGCCGCCGGTGCCGACGATATCGGTGGTTTCACCGGAGACGTTCAGCGGCACCGCGTGCGAGACCATGGCCTTGGCCGCGCCGGACACCTCGTCGGCGGTCAGCCCCAGTTGCTCCTGCATGGCGAGCGCCGCGCCGACGGCGGCCGGATTCGCGTTGCCCTTCATCAGGTCATCGACGAACCACTCGGACTCCCCCGCGCTCAGGTGGTCTCCCCCGACCAGCTTGGTGAGAATCGACTTCCATGTGATCTCGGCCATGATGCCCTCCTTGGCGCATATACGCCGTGTGATGTATATCCGCCGCTTATTGTAATGGCTCGGCGTTACAGTCCCCCGAAACTTCCATATTGCAAAATCTGAGCTGGCTCCCCTCAGTCGCCTCCGGCGACAGCTCCCCGCAGGGAGGGGAGCCCGTGCGCGAAGCGCACATATGCAGGCTCCCGCTGGCGGGAGCTGTCAGCGAAGCTGACTGAGGGTGGTTGCTCATGGTGACCACCCTCAGTCTCACTTCGTTCGACAGCTCCCGCCAGCGGGAGCCAGCGCGATACCGCCGGCCGGCCGTCTGCAACCGGCCGGTTCGACGATATCGGTCGTAGGTCAGGCCCGTCGCATCACTCGGCGGTCTGCGGCCAGCACTTCTCGTACTTGATGCCGGTGAGCTGCTCGACGATCTTCTTGGTCTCCGGCTCGACGTCGGCCTTCTTGCCGCCGTTCTTGAGACGATCGATCTCCTTGAGCAGCACGGCGTCGGTCTTCTTGTCGAGCTTCATGGTGAAGGACACGATCCACGCGACGGCCAGGCCGACGATGATCCACCACACCAGCACGTTGCCGATGGCGTTGACCGCCTGATCGGGCTGCGGCTTGCCGGCCTTGAAAGCCTCCTCGACGAATCCGTTGGCGCCGAGGTACCAGCCCCAGGCCATGGCGGACAGGCCGGCGGTGATCTTGCGGGCGAACTGCTGGAAGCCGATGTACAGGCCGCCGCGGTTCTCGCCGGCCATGATCATGTCGACGTCCGGGATGAACGGGAAGACGTTCCACGGGATGAACCACGTCATGGCGCGGAAGATCAGCCACCAGACCATGACCACGTACAGCAGGGCGTTCCACACGGCGGTGCCGTTCTGGGCGGAGGTCTGCCACAGGCCCCACAGGCCAAGCAGGCCGATGATGGCGCCCGCGAAGTTCAGCGAGAACATCTTGCGCGGACCGAGCTTGGCGAAGATCCAGCCGAACACCGGCTTGAGCGGCTCGCCGATCAGGGCCATGCCGAGCAGGGCGGAGCCGAAGGCCACCGGCTTGTTGAGGTTGTAGAGCACGAAGAACAGCCACACCTGGCCGAAGATGTCGAGGAAGGACTGACCCAGCAGATAGATGATGATGTGCTTGCGGAAGGTCTTGTTGCGCAGGGTCGAGAAGTAGCCGATGAAGATGTCGGCCACGCCCTTGAGCCACTTGCCGAAGTCGAACGGCTCCTTCTTCTCTGCCTCGATGGCGGCCTCGTCGAAGCCGGCCTCCTCGGGCGTCAGCTCCCACGTGGACTTGTAGGCGATGAACACGAACACCGCGAACAGCACGATGAAGAAGCCCATGGAGATGGTGTAGGAGGAGCTCTTCTTGTCGCCGAGCGCGTTCAGGAAGGCGGCCATGCCCAGCGGGATCACGGCGGTGGAGATGCCGGAGAACAGCATGCGGGTGGTGGAGAGCATGGTGCGGCCGTTGAAGTCGGTGGTCATCTCGTTCGGGAGCACCGAGTACGGGGTCATGATGAGCTGGTTGGCGATGATCCACAGCGCGTACACCACGAAGTACGCCCAGAACGGCATACCCGGCACGAACATGAGGATGGTGACCAGCAGCAGCGGCACGCCCAGCAGGATCAGGAAGCGGCGGCGGCCGAACTTGCGGCCGATCCTGTACTTGTACAGGTTGTCGGACAGGGTTCCGAACACCAGTGCGGAGAACGCGGCGAGCATCGTCGCGATGCCGACGATGGAGCCGGCCTGCGCCACCTTGAGCCCGGCGAAGGTGGTCCAGAACAGGGTGAGGTAGGTGGCGATCTGGCCGAAGCCGCCGCCGTAGAAGTCACCGAACGCGTATCCGACCGCGTTGATGAGCTTGATCTTACGTCCCTGGGGCGCTTTAGCCTCGGGAGTGGTTGCCTGCTGTGTCATTGCAGCATCCTTTCCATTCCGGCCGCGGGAGGCACCCCGCAGCCGGATTTTCTTTTCTCTCGCGGGATTCGGGAGGCACCCCGAATCCTGTGAACACTCTTTTCAGGCTTCCCTCTGACGAGGGGAGCTGTCGAACGCAGTGAGACTGAGGGGAGCGAACAAGGGGTCTTTACACTCCCTCAGTCCACTCCGCGGCCAGCTCCCCTCAGAGAGGGGAGCCAGCACTGAGAGTTACTTCTGCCACTTGGCTTTCATGGCGTCGAAGATCTCGTCGTCGGTGGGGTGGTTCTCCATGTTCATGATCACGAACACGTCCTTTTCCCACTCGGGGTACGTGAAGTCGCGCAGCCACTGGAAGTAGTGCGGACCGTCGCCCACGCAGCGCAGGTAGCCCATGAGCTGCTTGGCGACCCACGCCGACTGCTTGACGTCGGTCAGGCAGTCGTTGCGCCAGAAGCCGGCCCACTTGCCGTGCTCGCGGTCGCGCATCGCGCGGTCGCCGGCGGTGAACTCCTCGGCCGCCAGACCGGCGGCGTAGAAGGCATGCTGCCAGTCCTCGTCATAGCCCTTGAGCAGCGCGTCGCACACATGCACCGACGCGGCCACGGAGTGCCGGTAGATGCCGACCTCCACGCCGACCGAATCGCGGATCAGCTCGGCCGCATCGGACTCGCCGCGCAATTCGGCGCTGATCGCCGCCAGCTCGACCTTGTCGGCGAGCTCGTCGTAGCGGGCCACGGCCGGAGCGATGAGATCGCGGTAGAAGACGATCTGTTCCTTGAGGCTCCTGGCGTCGTGCATCCAGCGCAGGTCCTCGGCCGGGGCCTTGCCGTCGCGCAGCCACTGGGTGATGAGCATGCGCGGCACGTGGTTGAAGTACTGCTCGCCGGCGTGGTCGTCCCAGTTCGGGCCGTACTGCACGGCGGCCTTCCAGTACTCCTCGTACAGGCCGAACACGGCGTCGACGTTATCCTCGCCGTAGTATTCGGCGATGTAGTCCCTGGCGACCTTCTCGAAGTCGATCCTGCCCTCGCGCCACAGGGCGGCGATGAAGTTGAGGAAGTAGACATGCGGCTTGATGTTGGAGGCGTTGATGATCCACACGTCGGCGCCGCCGTTGTCGATCACGTCCTCGAGCTCCTTGGCCACCAGGCGCGGGTCGTTGCAGATGTCGGTGGTGTGGTTGGCGGCCTGCAGGTCGTAGAAGCTGGCGTGGAAGTAGATGCCGTTGTCGCCGTCGTTCGTCGGCATGGCGGGCACGCGCGGGTTCCAGTTATCCTGGCGGCGGGAGACCATGCGCCCGAAACCGTTGTCGGCCCAGATCTTGGCCACCTGCTTCGGATAGGTCAGCACACCCTTGCGGTACAGGTCCATGGCTTCGCCGTACAGGTAGATGCAGCACTGCGCGCCGGGGTCGGACTCCTGCACCAGATCGTACTGGCGCTGGATGATCTCGGAGAGCAGCTTGCCGCGGGACTCGTCGGTGGCGTAACGCGGGTCGGCGTTCCAGAACGGCTGGTCGCCCTGGCCGCGGAAACCCAGCGTCCACACGGTGCGCTTGCCCTTCTGCGCCTCGATCGCCTCACGCCACAAGGCCTCAAACTTCGGCTCCTCCTCCGGCCACTTGGCCTGCACGCCCGGGTAGGCGGCGGCGAACATGCGCGCGCCAAGCGGGCAGGCGTGGTGCTGGTTGATGTAGAAGCCCATGTCCTGAGCGAGCTTCAGGTGCGGCTCGCCACGCTGACCGGAACCCGGGATGACCATGTTGCCGCCGAGACGGTACACCGTCTCGAAGGCCAGGCGCCACGGCTTCTCCTTGTCGTTGTCGACCTGCCAGTCCTCGAGCAGCACCTCGTCGTTGACGAAGAAGCCCTTGTACTTGACGGCGGTCGGCTTGGATTCGAGCGCGAAGTCGTCGGCGACCTCGATGGCCTGCACCGGCTCGAACCGCTGGTCGTTCCAGAACCAGAAGTCCTTGACGCCCAGCACCTCGCGGCTCACCGCGTACAGGCCGAAGATGAAGCCGAAATCGTCGCCGGCGTGGATCTCGAGGTTGCCGCCGAACACGCGCACCTCGTAGGCCTCCGGGCCGTGCGGCTCGTCGACCAGCACGATGTCGGCGCCCTTGGCGTCGCTCGGCGCAATGGTGTTCTTCAGGTCACGCTCGATGTCCTCGACCGCGAACGCCACGGCGGTCGACGGCGTGGCGCCCGTCACCGTTGTCGTGGACGTGATGGAAATAGACATGGTTCCTCCAGGTGAACTTGTCTCGTGGCTTGGCTTCGCGGTTCCGCGCTCCTACGCGCCCGAACCGCTGACATGATTCATGATCGCGCGGGTCCGCAGCCCCGTTGCGTTTGTTGCCAAAGGTTGCCATAATATTGCCAGCAGGATTGCGGGAGGCGACGCGTTGTCGTCTGGCTTCCCTCTATGAGGGGAGCTGGCCGCGAAGCGGACTGAGGGGAGCACTCCCGAGAACGCTTGATATCAAGCCGATACGCACGGTCTCCCCCTCAGTCGGCTACGCCGACGGCTCCCCTCAGCGAGGGGAGCCAGACAGAGCACACGAATCAATGACGCGGAGCACGAGCGACGGCGAGGAAGCATCATGAGGCAGAAGACCACCATCTACGACATCGCGCGCGAGGCCGGCGTCAATCCCTCGACCGTCTCGCGCGCCCTGTCCCAGCCCGGACGGGTCGCCGCGAAGACCGAGTTCCGCATCCGCCGTATCGCCGAGCAGCTGGGCTATCTGGATCCCGGATCGGCCGGCGATGCCGGCGAATTGCCCGCTACCGGCATGCTGGCGGCCATCGTGCCGACGCTGAACAACGCCCTGTACGCCGCGATCGCCAACGCGATGCAGCGCCGTCTGGAGTCCAAGGGGTACGGTCTCATCATCCTGGACACCGACGAGAAGCCCGCGGTCGAGCGACGGGCGATGTCGTACGTGATGCGCGGCGTGGACGGCGTCGCCCTGATCTCCTCGCGACTGAGCGAACCGGACATCCGCCGCATCCTGCTGGTCAAGCCGGTGATCCTGCTCAACCGCGCCATTCCCGGGCTCGCCAGCGTCACCGTGGACATGGCCAAGGCCATCGACGACGCCGTGCGCGCGCTCAAGGAGAGCGGGCACACCTCCATCACCTATCTGGCCGGCCCGGCCGGATCCTGGACGAACGAATACCGGCGCCGGTACATCCGCGCGGCCGCGTTCCGCTACGACATGACGTACCGCGTGGTGCGCGAGTGCGATCCGAACATCAGCGGCGGATCCAAGGCTGTCTCCCAATACCTGATCCGGCCGACCGACGCGGTCTTCGCGTTCAACGACGCGCTGGCAGCCGGGTTCATCGCCGCCGCGAGGAAGAACGGCCTGCGCATCCCCGAGGACGTGTCGGTGATCGGTTTCGACAACACCGAAATGGCCTCGCTGCTCACCCCGGCCCTGAGCACCGTCGACATACGCGGCGCCGACATGGCCGAGCGCGCCGCGGACGCGCTGGTGGACGCCGTGCGCAATCCCGCCGCGGCCCGGCCCGAGCCGATCTCGCTTGGCGCCCGATTCACGGCGCGCGACACCGTCAATCCAAGCAAGCGCTCGACGATGAAACTCGGCCCCTACGCGGAGATCACGCGATCGAGCGACACGATCGTCATCACGATGCTGTCCAACGCGTTCAACGAGACGATGCCGCGCCTCAACGAATTCATGCGCACGCATCCGCATATCGTCATCGACCCCATCGAGGGGCGCACGCAGGAGAACACGCTGGCCCTGTACTGGGAGCGCGTGATCAATCATCGTTCCGTACCGGACATCATCAACGTGGAACGCACCGCGCTCCCCCAGCTGGCCGCATCCGGCGCCCTGCAGGATCTGTCCGACTGGCGCGTCGAACAGGAGATCGGCGCCCTGGTGGACAAGGCGGCCTGGCAGTCGGCGCATTACGCCGGCAGGCTGTACGGCATCCCGGGCGACCAGTCGCAGACCGTGATGTTCTACCGCGCCGACCTGTTCGAACGCTACGGTCTGCTGCCGCCTGTCACCTGGGACCAGTTCTACGAGGAAGGCGTCGCCCTGCACGCACGCAACCCCGGGCGGTACATGGGGCTGATCGACACCACGGACGTGCAGCACTACCTCGCCTCGTTCCGCTCGTCGGACGTCAAGCTGTGGACCGTGGAGGACGATTCGACCATCACCTTCCACATGACCGACGAGCCGGCGCGCATCATCGCCGACTTCATCCAGCAGGGCATCGACGCCGGCGTGCTCAACGCGGAACCAATGTGGGACAACCGCTACATGCTGCCGAAATCCGGCACCTACCTGACAGTCACGTACGCGAACTGGCTCGGCAAGATCCTGGCCTCCTCCTATCCGGCGGACAAGGGGCTGTGGAAGGTGGCGCTGCCGCCGGGAGTGATCGACCCGAGCCAGGTGCGGACCGCGGAGATCGGCGGCTCCACGCTGGCGATGAGCGCCGGCCTGCCGAGGATACGGCAGCAGGCCGCCCTGACCTTCATGCGCTGGTTCCAGCTCGACCCGGCCTCCATCGAACTGCGCGCGCCGGGCGGCGTGTCCGCGGCGGCCGGCTACGTGGAGGACCTGACCCGCCGCGGCACCACGGACCCGTACTTCGGCCAGCCGATCTACGACATCTATGCCAAGTCCGCCGCCCGCGTGAACCGCGACTGGGACAATCTGCCGTTCTACAGCCAGCTCGACGCCGAATTCGCCCGGCTCATCGCGCCCGCGCTGCGCCCCGGCGGCCACAGCGCCGATCTCCTGCCCGAGTGGGAGGCCCGCCTCAAGCGCTACGCCGTTTCGCAGGGCTTCACGGTGAAATAGGGCGGCGGAGACTCCGTCTCCCAGCTCGCCGACTGGCAGCAAGGCATCATCGGATACGCCCAATCCTACGGTTTCCGCGTGAGGTGACCCGTCATGCATGCGTCACTCGCGCGCTTGTCCGGCAAGAAGATGCCGGCGCTTCCGGCGAACATGTCCCCATACGGAAAATTGTCAGTTATAACTGACAATTACCGAGAATTCCAGGCGATTGATAACCGTAACTAACAATTTATTCAAAAATGTCACGCAGCGACACGACATCAGGGATCTGGATGGATTGGAGAGTTCAGCCGTTTTCCATGTCCCTACCCTGGGCACGCTGTTCTCGTCCCGGAATCTGGAATCGGTATCAGCGATACATCCGAGATCGATTCCATAGCGAGCCGTATCGGACCGAACGGATCGGAAAAGCAATACATCCAGATCACGGCCGTGGACTGGTTCGCATGATTCCCATGAAAATGAGTAGCGGCTCCCCTCATTGGATCGAGGGGAGCCGCTACTCATTTCAGGCGGATACCGTACGGCGAATCACTGCTCGTTCTGGCCGTGGCACATCTTGTACTTGCGGCCCGAACCGCACGGGCACGGGGCGTTCTTGCCGGTGCCCGGGAAGGTGCGTCCGTCGGACCACGGCGTGCGAAGCTCCTCGCTCTTCGGGCGCTTGGAGGTGGGGACCTTGCCCTCGGCGTGGCTGATCGGAGCCGGGCCGGTCACGGGCAGCGTGGATTCACCGGCCTCGGAGGCGGCGGCGGATTCCGCGATGGCCTGCTTGGACTGCTCGTCCTCGACCTCGCCTTCGGCGGCCTCTGCCTCGGTCTCGCCGTTCTCGTCCGGCCCGGCGGCCACAGCGGCGGCGTCGACGGACTCCTCGGCGGCCTCCTCGGTGCGGGCGACCTGCTCGACATCCACGTGGAAGAGCAGCTGGACGCTCTCCTCCTTGATGGCCTCGATCATGGAGTTGTACATCTGGTAGCCTTCGCGCTGGTACTCGACCAGCGGATCGCGCTGGCCCATGCCGCGCAGGCCGATGCCGTCCTTGAGGTAATCCATCTCGTAGAGGTGCTCGCGCCACTTGCGGTCGAGCACGGCGAGCACCACGCGGCGTTCCAGCTGGCGCAGGCCCTCCGAGCCGACCTTCGTCTCGAACTTGGCGTATTCGGCCTTGATGGTCTCCACGATCACGTCGCGGACAGCCTCGACGGCCTTCTCGCCCTTCTCCTTGCCGGCGGCGTCCTTGGCCGCCTCCATGTCGAAGCTGATCGGGAACACGGTCTTCAGCGCCTTGAACAGGCCGTCCCAGTCCCAGTCCTTCGGCTTTTCGGAACCGTTGTTGGCGCCCTTGATGTAGGACTCGACGGTATCGGCGATGAAGCGCTCGATATCCTCGTGGATGTCCTCGCCCTTGAGCACGGCCTGACGCTCGGCGTAGATGACCGTACGCTGCTTGTTCATCACGTCGTCGTACTTGAGCACGTTCTTGCGGATCTCGAAGTTGCGCGACTCGACGGCCTTCTGCGCGGTGCGCACACCCTTCGACACGCTCTTGGCCTCGATCGGCTCGCCCTCGGGCATGCCCTTGGCCATGACGCGCGCGACGAGCTGCGTGTTGAACAGACGCATCAGATCGTCCTCGAGGCTCAGGTAGAAGCGGGACTCGCCCGGGTCGCCCTGACGGCCGGAACGGCCGCGCAGCTGGTTGTCGATACGGCGGGACTCGTGACGCTCGGTGCCGAGCACGTACAGGCCGCCGAGATTGACGACCTCCTCATGCTCGTCCTTGACCTGCTCCTTGATCTCGGCGAGGGTGCCCGGCCAGCGCTTCTCGTACTCGTCCGGCGTGTCCTCGGGGGAATAGCCGTCGGCCTTGAGCTTGGCGTCGGCGAGGAACTCGACGTTGCCGCCGAGCATGATGTCGGTACCACGGCCGGCCATGTTGGTGGCCACGGTGACGGCGCCCTTGCGGCCGGCGACGGCCACGACGGCGGCCTCCTGCTCGTGCTGCTTCGCGTTGAGCACCTGGTGGGGGATCTTGGCCACGTCGAGCAGCGAGGAGACGACCTCGGAGGACTCGACGGAGGCGGTGCCCAGCAGCACCGGCTGCCCCTTGTGGTAGCGCTTGGCCACGTCCTTGACGATGGCGGCCAGCTTCTCCTTCTTGGTGCGGAAGATCAGATCGTCGTTGTCCTGGCGGATCATCGGCTTGTTGGTCGGGATCGGCAGCACGCCGAGCTTGTAGGTGCCCATGAACTCGGCGGCCTCGGTCTCGGCGGTACCGGTCATGCCGGCGAGCTTGTCGTACATGCGGAAGTAGTTCTGCAGCGTGATGGTCGCGAAGGTCTGGTTCTCGGCCTTGACCTCGACGCCCTCCTTCGCCTCGATGGCCTGGTGCAGGCCCTCGTTGTAGCGGCGGCCCGGCAGGATACGGCCGGTATGCTCGTCGACGATGAGCACCTCGCCGTTGGTGACGACGTAGTCGCGGTCGCGCAGGAAGAGCTCCTTGGCCTTGATCGCGTTGTTGAGGTAGCCGATCAGCGCGGTGTTGTTCGGCTCATACAGGTTGTCGATGCCGAGGAAGTCCTCGACCTTGGTGATGCCCGGATCGAGGATGCCGACGACCTTCTTCTTCTCGTCGACCTCGTAGTCCTCGTCGCGGATGAGCTTCGGGACCAAGCGGGCGAACTGGCGGTACCAACGGGTCACGTCGCCCTCGGCCGGGCCGGAGATGATCAACGGCGTACGGGCCTCGTCGATGAGGATGGAGTCGACCTCGTCGACGATGGCGAAGCGGTGGCCGCGCTGCACGAGGTCGCTCTTCTCCCACGCCATGTTGTCGCGAAGATAGTCGAAGCCGAACTCGTTGTTGGTGCCGTAGGTGATGTCGGCGTTGTACTGCTTGCGGCGCTCCGGCGGCTTCTGGTCGGTGATGATGCAGCCGACGTTCAGGCCCAGGAAGCGGTAGATGCGGCCCATGAGCTCGCTCTGGTAGCTGGCCAGGTAGTCGTTGACGGTCACGACGTGCACGCCCTTGCCCTCGAGCGCGTTGAGGTAGCTCGGCAGGGTGGCGACCAGGGTCTTGCCTTCACCGGTCTTCATTTCGGCGATGTTGCCCCAGTGCAGGGCGGCGCCGCCCATAAGCTGCACGTCGAAGTGACGCTGGCCGAGGGTGCGCTTGGACACCTCGCGTACGGTGGCGAAGGCCTCCGGCATCAGCTTGTCCAAGCTTTCGCCGTTGTCGATGCGCTGCTTGAACTTGGCGGTCTGGCCTTTGAGATCCTCATCGCTGAGTGCAGCGATCTCGTCCTCCAGCGCGTTCACGGCCTTGGCCACGCCCTCGAGCTTCTTGATCTGGCGGCCTTCGCCCATACGCAGGGCTTTGTCGACGATATCTACCACGTTTTGCTCCTATTAGTTGTTTACCGTAAACGAGCATAACCCAACTTGGTGCAAGTCAGGCACAAACTTCGTCCATACTACGCGAACACGCCGATTTTCACGCATATTGTCTCGCGCGTTTCGCCGAGCCCCTCCCCGTTCGTCCCTTCCGAAGGCCCGCGGCGAGACATGACGAGGGGTCCGCGCGGACGAACCCGCGCGGACCCCTCGCCTTCATCTTCGGCTCATGCCGGCCGGCGATCGCGTCTCATGCCGTTTCCGGGCACTACTGCACGTTCTCCGGGGTGTCGATCTCGAACACGCCGTAGCTCCAGCCGTGGCGGTGGTAGACGACGGACGGGCGACCGGTCTCCTTGTTGACGAACAGGAAGAAGTCATGCCCGATGAGCTCCATCTCGTACAGGGCCTCGTCGATGCTCATCGGCTCGGCGATGTGCAGCTTGCGGCGGATGACGATCGGGGTGTCCCCGACCTGCACCTCCACCGACTCGCCCGGACCCAGATCGGAGGCGACGGCGGCGGCGGGGCTGTTGTTCGGCTCCTCCTCGGCCGACTCCTCGACGGGGGGCTCGACCACGCCCAGATCGATCGGCGCCGGGTTGGCGTAGCCACGGCGGTGATCCTTGCGGCGGTCGCGCGTGCGGCGCAGACGCAGCGTCAGCTTGTCAAGCGCCATATCCAGCGCGCTGAACTCATCGGTGCTCGACGCCTCGGCGCGCACCACGGTGCGCCCCGCGATGACGGTGATTTCCACTCGCTTGGCGGTATCAGCCTGGCGAGGATTGCCCTCGTGCGTCAGCACGATCTGCGCGCGCTGGGCGTCCGGGGCGATAGCGGTCACACGATTCATCTTGCTTTCGACGACATCACGGAACCTTTGCTTGATCTGCGTGTGGCGTCCGGTAACGACGATTTCCATGTGGACCTCCCTAGACTCAAGCGGTGCTACCCGCTATTTGCGAACCGAACGGCGACTTCGCCGTCGGTAAGTTTTATTGTAGCCGAACGAACGGTGAACGTCAGGGAACTCGCCCGAAGAAAAATGTTTCTTTTCCGCATATCGGCCGAAACATGGCCGTACATACACTGGGATGTGGCGCCCAGACCAACCCGAAACCAACCCATAGGGCCGATCGGCGCGCGGCGGCGCACCACGCCATATGCCCGGTGCATGGCGGGCCATAGGGAACTCGTATACGGAGCGCCTCCACGGGGGCACCCGACATGGAAACATGGAAAGGTATGTGAGACCCCTTATACCCCGGGTTCTGTCACGCCGCTTGCGCGGCGCGGATGGCCATCCATCTCGACCTGACGTCGCCGCCAGGCTCTAGCAGCCTACCCGAAGGCTTTGGGCGAGCAGCCCTCCAGCGCCTTCTGCTTGGCCTTGCTCCCGATGAGGCTTGCCATGCGGCCTGCTGTTACCAGAGGCCCGGTGGTCTCTTACACCGCCGTTTCACCCTTACCCGTCGAGGACGGGCGGTCTGTTCTCTGCTGCGCTATCTCTCAGGTCACCCTGGGCGGACGTTATCCGCCATCGTGCTCTGCGGAGCCCGGAAGTTCCTCAATCCCGTCGAATGAACGATCGCGATCGCGGCCATCAAGGGGTCTCGAACGCACCATTATACATATCGCCTGGATTTCCCGGCAACGCCAGCGATTGCCGCAAGACTTGGCGCCTCTTCACGCGAACAATTCGCGCGAGATCCGCTGCAGCGTCTCGGGGCTGTGCCCTTTGCGCCCGCCCGCCGACCAGAAACGCTGCCTGCGCTTGTCCGGATCCATGCCCTGCGTCTTGCGCGCGTACTGGCGTCCGAGCTCCCAGGCGGCCTCCTCGAACACACCGTCCTCCTCGGCCTGCGACACCACCTGCTGGGCCAACCGGCGGTCCACGCCCTTGCGGGTCAGTTCCGTCACCGTGGCGCGGGCACCGAGCAGCCTGCCGGCGCAGTACCGCACGGAGGACCGCGCATAGGAGTCGTCGTCCAGCAGCTGCACGCGGGTCAGGCGTTCAATGACGTCATCGGCCACATCCGCGTCATATCCCTTGGCGACCAGACGCTCCCGCAGCGCGCCCGACGCACGCGGCGCCGCATCCAGCAAGCGCAGCGCCGCCTCACGGCAGGCGTCGAGATCCTTCGGATCCTCGACACCGGCACCGATGCCGGCGCCCGGCGACGCGTTCTCGAAACCGCCACGCCGGCTCCGACGGCGACCTCCCCGAGCCTCCGCACCGCTCCGGCCACGAGCGGCGGACCGACCACGCCAACCACCTCGACCACGCCGGCCCCATGCACCGCCATCCGTCCCGGGCGCTTCCGCATCGGCGTCGGAGTCGAACGTAACGTCGACTCCGACGGCATAGCCCGCATCGCCGGCGAACCCGGCATGAGCGGCCCCGGCGCCGACGACGCCAGATCCCCTGTTCCGGTCATCCATGGCCTGATTGACGTCGACGCCCCGCCGGGAGAGGAACTCCTCCGCACTGATCATGTCACGCCTTGGCGGCGGCCTTCGCCGGGGTCTTGGCGGCCTTGTCCGCGGTCCGGGCAGCCCCGTCGACGCCGGCGGCGGGCGCCGAAGCGCCGCCTTCCGAAGCCGCCGCTTCGCCTTCCGGCTCCTCGGGCGGGATCAGGCCGAACGCCATCTTGACCTTGGTCTCGATCTCCTTGGTGATCTCGGGATTGTCCTTGAGGAACTTGCGCACGTTCTCGCGGCCCTGCCCCAGCTGGTCGCCGTCGTAGGTGAACCACGACCCCGATTTCTTGACCACGTCGCACTGCAGCGCCATGTCCAAGACCGACCCCTCCTCGGAGATGCCCTCGCCGTACAGCACGTCGAATTCCGCCAGCTTGAAGGGCGGGGCCATCTTGTTCTTGACGACCTTGACCTTGGTGCGGTTGCCGACCGCCTCGTCGCCGTTCTTGATGGTCTGGATGCGGCGGATGTCGAGACGCACCGACGAATAGAACTTCAGCGCCTTGCCGCCGGTGGTGGTTTCGGGGTTGCCGAAGAACACGCCGATCTTCTCACGCAGCTGGTTGATGAAGATGGCCGTGGTGCCGGCCTGCGCAAGCGCGCCGGTCATCTTGCGCAGCGCCTGGCTCATCAGGCGCGCCTGCAGGCCGACGTGGCTGTCGCCCATCTCGCCCTCGATCTCGGCCTTCGGCACCAGCGCGGCCACCGAATCGATGACGATCACGTCGAGTGCGCCCGAGCGGATCAGCATGTCGGCGATCTCCAGCGCCTGCTCGCCATTGTCGGGCTGGGAGACGATCAGCGAGTCGGTATCCACGCCAAGCTTGCGCGCGTACACGGGGTCCAGCGCGTGCTCGGCGTCGATGAACGCGGCCACGCCGCCCGCCTTCTGCGCGTTGGCGACCACATGCAGCGCCAGCGTGGTCTTGCCGGAGGACTCCGGGCCGAAGATCTCGACGATGCGCCCCTTGGGCAGGCCGCCGATGCCCAGCGCCATGTCCAGCGCCAGCGAACCGGTCGGGATGACCTCGACGTTCTGCTCGGGCTTGTCGCCCAGACGCATCGCCGACCCCTTGCCGAAGTTCTTCTCCACCTGCGCCAGCGCCGTCTCCAACGCCGCCTGGCGGCGCGGGTCGATGCCGGGGCCCTTCCCTTCCGGCTGCTTTGCCGAAGAGTTCGCTTGCTGTGCCATGATGCTTCTCCTTGTTCTGGCGATGCTGGTCACCGCCCACGGTAACGACGGGCTCCGCTCGGAGGCAAGGCCGGCCGACCAATGTGGTCGAAGGCTTTGCCCTCCGGGCGTGTCACCGCCGTTCACCCTTACTGCCGCAAGGGATTTCAGTCTCCGTACGGGGGCTGGCACCGCCGCCGGACGGCGGTTTGCCACTGCGGACAACTATAGACGAATGCGCGAACATTTGTTCGAATATACGACGGGCGCGTCGCGGCATCATCCGCGACACGCTGAAGGAACGCCGTGCCGGCATCCGCCGGCATGCAGCGCCACGCTCGGCAACGGGGTCATACCGTGCGCGGCCCGTCCACCGGCATGGGCGGCGCGACGTGGTCCTTGCCCCACCGGCGCTCATCGGGTATGTCCATCTGATCGCACAGCACGTTCCATACCGTGCGCGGCTCCTCGCCGGCGGCCAGCGCCTCCACCACGCTCATGCCGCCCAACGCGGTCAGGCCCTGATCGCGCGACAGGCTACGGCCATAGCTGCGCCCGAACACCTCTTCAAGCAATTCCCAGAATTCCCGTTCTCGCACAGTGCCCCAGTCTACATGCGGCCATGCAACCGCACCACCGCGGCCGTCGGCCCCCGGCGCAGGCATGCCCGCAATCCCGCGCCGTGAAGCCGCCCCCAAGCACCGCCATGAGGGCCCCGTGAACGCGGTGAGGCCCCGTCCCACACGGGGACGGGGCCTCATCTTACGTCATCGCGTCATTCCGGCCGCCCAACCCGGCCGTTCGGCCCGACCATATCCGGGCCGGTTACGCCTCCACCGAATCGAGGTAGTCGGCGACCATGCGCAGCATCTGCGCGGTGCTCACCCCCAGCGACTCGGCGATCGAGCTGAGCAGCTCGGAGCTGGCCTCCTTCTGGCCGCGCTCCACTTCGGACAGGTAGCCCAGCGACACGCCGGCCTTCTCGCTGACCTCGCGCAGCGTCTTGTGGTCGCGCGTGCGCAGATCGCGCAGCACATGGCCGATCGCCTCGCGCAGGGAGACGTCATGCGGTTCGCTGGCCACGTCACGGGAACGGGCGACGCTGTGGGGGCGCGCCTCGACGGCATCCTCCTCCTGCCACATCCGGCTGAGCGCCGCCTGGCGCTCATCCTTGGCCTTCTTGGCGGCACGCGCCGCCAGCACCTGCTGCTGGGCGAACATCACCGCACGGCGCTGCGCCGGGGTCAGGTCGCGCATGCGCGCGCTTCCGGGGCGTGCGGCCACCGGGCTGAGTTGTTTCACGTTCATCTTCTCGTCCATGCGGGTCATCGTTTCCATCGCAACCCTCCTTAGGTGCTCGTCAGTGGTTCCAATAGGAACAACACCGGCCCGACGAGATTATTCCTCAAAACTTGCTGTGAGTTGGCTCACGTTTTCCAGAACGCGTAATACGGTGAGGCGGCGCACCCGCGCGCGATCGCCGTCGAGGCGCAGCTCGCGGGCCTCCAGCAGCGGATTCCCGTCCGCCCGGGCCGCGGCCGGCAGCGACAGGCCGATGTAGACGAGCCCGGCCGGCTTGTCGCCGTCGGGGCCGGGACCGGCCACGCCGGTGGTGGACAGCCCGATGACCGTGTCGCCGTATTCGGGCTGCGCGTACAGCCGTGCGGTCGCGGCGGCCATCTGCCGGGCGACCTCGGGGTGCACGGCTCCCTCGCTCTCCAGCAGACCGCGGTCGACGCCGAGCACCGACGCCTTCGCGCGGATGTCATACGTGACCGCCGACCCGAGGAACACATTGGACGCGCCGGGGATGCGCACGAACGCATCGGCGAGCAGGCCGCCCGTCAGCGACTCGGCCGCGGCGATCTTCAGCCCCCGCGCCTCGCACCATGCCAGAACCCGCGCGGTCAGTTCGTCGCAGCGCGGGGCGATATCATCGTCATTCATCATGAATCCCAAGAGTAGTCCCCGCGGCCGGCGCGCGGGGCATTCCGCCGGCGATTCCGGCCATCTCGCCGAGGGGAGCAGGGCATAATGCATGACACAGGGCACCAAGCGCGATACGGGCCATCCCCATATACGACAAAAGGGCCCGCCCGAACGGGGCGGACCCTTCCTTGCCGTCGCAGGTCGCGGCGAAACGCGGCGCGAACGGCTACTTGGCGGCCTTCTTGCGGCCGTGGAACGTGTTGTACAGGTAGATGCCGCCCGAGTACAGGCACAGGATCAGCGCCACGTAGATCACCAAGTACGTGACGAACAGGTAGACGGTCAGCCACATCGGGTTGCTGCCGGAGCCGCCCGCGAACTGCCAGAACGGCAGCAGCAGCATCGCCAGGCCGATGCACTGGAACAGCGTCTTGAGCTTGCCCGGCCATTCGGCGGCGATGACCTTGCCGCCCGTGTCGATCACGAAGAAGCGCATCACCGTGATGCCGATCTCGCGCAGCAGGAACAGGGCGACGACGATCCACCCCAGCACGGTCGGGCCGAGCTCGCCGAAGGCGGCGGCCACGATCAGCGTGGCGCAGGTGAGCAGCTTGTCGGCGATCGGATCCATGAGCTTGCCCAGCTCGGTGACCTGGTTGTACTTGCGGGCCATCCATCCGTCGAGCTTGTCGGTCGAGGCGGCGATGATGAACAGGATCGCCGCGGCCCAGCGCATCGCATAGTTCCGCGCACCCCACGGGCCCGCCGCGATGTACAGCCCGAGGAAGATCACCACCAGGATGATGCGTGAATACGTGACGAGGTTCGGGGGTGTGTTCCACCCCGCCAATAGCGACGATTTGGGCGACTGCTGCTTGTCCATGGTGTCCTTAGTCATAGTGTTCACGATACCCCCACAGTTCTACCTTGGGTGAGGATCGGCTGGGCGTTTCCTCAAACACGCCTTGGGAGGCGCCGGCGAGGCCCGCTACTGCTCCAGTTCCGGCTGCTGCGGGGCCGACGACTGGATCGAGCTGGTCTCGCCGCGGATGAACGCGAGCACCGCCTGCAGATCCTGCGGCTGGACGAGCACCTGACGGGCCTTCGAGCCTTCGGACGGGCCGACCACGCCGCGCGATTCGAGCAGGTCCATGAGGCGGCCGGCCTTGGCGAAGCCGACGCGCAGCTTGCGCTGTAGCATCGACGTGGAGCCGAACTGCGTGGTGACGACCAGCTCGGCGGCCTGCAGCAGCACGTCCATGTCGTCGCCGATCTCCTCGTCCGGCTCGACCGCGGCCTTGTCGGCCTCCTTGGCCATCTGCTCGATGTCCTCGCGATAGTGCGGCTTGCGCTGGGTGCGCACGAACTCGACCGCCTTGCGGATCTCCGATTCGGACACCCACGACCCCTGCACGCGCAGCGGCTTGGCGGAACCCATCGGCAGGAACAGGGCGTCGCCTTGGCCGATCAGCGTCTCGGCGCCGACCGTGTCGAGGATGACGCGCGAATCGGTGGCCGAGGAGGTCGCGAAGGCCAGCCTGGACGGGATGTTCGCCTTGATCAGGCCGGTGACCACGTCGACGGACGGGCGCTGCGTGGCGAGCACCAGATGCACGCCGGCGGCGCGCGCCAGCTGGGTGATGCGCTGGATCGAGCTTTCGACGTCATTCTTGGCGACCATCATCAGGTCGGCCATCTCGTCGACCACGACCAGCAGGTACGGGTAGGGCGCCACCTTGCGGTTCGATCCGGCCGGCGCGTGCACCTTGCCGGCGCGCACGGCCTCGTTGAAGTCCTTGACGTGGCGGAAGCCGAAGAACTCGAGGTCGGAGTAGCGCGCGTCCATCTCCTTGACCACCCATTCGAGCGCCTGCGCGGCCTTCTTCGGATCGGTGATGATCGGGGTGAGCAGGTGCGGGATGCCCGCATACGCGCTCAGTTCGACGCGCTTGGGGTCGACCATGATCATGCGCACCTGCTCGGGCGTGGCGCGCATGATGATCGAGGTGAGCATCGAGTTGATGAAGCTCGACTTGCCCGAGCCGGTGGCGCCGGCGACGAGCAGGTGCGGCATCTTGGCGAGGTCGGCGGTGACGAAATGGCCCTCGACATCCTTGCCCACGCCGGTGAGCATCGGGTTCGGGTCGTTCCTGGCCTTGTCGGAGCGCAGCACGTCGCCCAGGTGCACGATCTCGCGGTCGACGTTCGGGATTTCGATGCCGATCGCCGACTTGCCGGGGATCGGCGACAGGATGCGCACGTCGGAGCTGGCCACCGCGTACGCGATGTTCTTCTGCAGGTTGGTGACCTTCTCGACCTTGACGCCGGGGCCGAGCTCCACCTCGTACTGGGTGACCGAAGGGCCGCGCAGGAAGCCGACGACCTTCGCGTCGACGTTGAACTGCTGGAAGGTGTTGGTCAGGGCCTGGATCACATGGTCGTTGGCGGGCGTGCGCACGGCGTGGGGCTGGCCCTTGGCGAGCAGGTTCAGATCGGGCAGCTGGTAGGGGCGGTCGGCGTCCGCCGCATCGGGCGCGGCGTCCGGATCGTCGAGGATCTCGCCGGTGGACGGGTCCACCGTCGTTTCGCCGGAGCCGGATGCGCCGGGTGCGCCGCCCGCCACGCCGCCCGCCGCGCCGCCGGACACCGGCATCGACGAGGTGCCGTCCGCGCCGATGCCGGCCCACGGATCGGCGGGGGCGGCGGGCCCGCTCCCCTGCGGCATGGCGAGCGTCGCGGTGCCGCTCACGGTACGGACGGCGGGCGTGTGGCCCGACGTGCCCATGATGGAGGTGCGCTGGGCGGACGTATCGTCGGCGTCCTGCCCCGAGCCGAACGCGCCACCGCCGTCGGACGAGACGGTCCGGGGCTGCACGGCCGTCGACCGGTCGAGCAGCGAGGTTTCGGCGGCCTGACCGTGGCGGTCGGCCGCGTGGTCGAAGGGATCGTCGCCGGCGTACCGGTCGAGCGACCGGTCGTCGTCGGTCTTGCGCCGGCGCGAGAAGAGACGGGCGAAGAATCCTTCCTTGGCGGGCTTGCCGGCCGTCTTCGACCCGTCGCCCGCCCCGTCGGTGCCGTCGTGGGCCGGCACGCCTTCGGCGAAGTTGAGCGTCTCGTCGCCGACACGCACCTCGTTGGGGAACTGGTCGCCGTCATTGGTTCCCGAAGTCTTGCGCTCGCCCTGTATCCTGGCCTGCAGCGCGCGGGCGTTATCGGGCAGATCGGTCACATGCGTGCGCGTGATCATCAGCACCGCGAACAGCCCGACGACCACGAACACGATGATCGCGAACACGTTGGAAAGCCCCCACGCCAGCGGGGAGCCGAGCACGAAGCCGAGCAGGCCGCCGGCATTCTGCAGGACCGCGATGTCGAAGCCGGGCGTGTCGGCGGCCAGCGCCACGTCGATGATCGAGCAGATCGACCACAGCAGCAGCATCCACCCGGTCACCACGCGGGGATTGTCGGACCCCTTGCCCGAGTTGCGCATCAGACGCACGGCCACGATCACCAGCAGCACCGGCAGCACCACGCTCATCAGGCCGAGGATGCCGGAGGCGAAGGCGTGCAGCACACGGCCCAGCACGCCGTCGACGCGGAACCATTCGGACGCGCAGAAGAACACGGCGAGCACGAGCATGAGAAAGCACAGGCCGTCGCGGCGGTACACCGGGTCGTACTCCCCCACGCCGGTGATCGAGCGGACCGCCGATCCCAGGGCGCGCGGGATCGCCAGCAGGATCTTTTTGCCGACCGACTCGTCCTGCGATTCGGCGTCGGCGTTGCGCGTGCGCGGTGCCGCGCCCGAAGTCTTCTTGTCTGATGAGGATGCTGTACGTGCCATAACGGTTCCTGATTCTACCCAACGCCGGTCATTTCCCCCGCAGGCGGGCCAAGATGCCCTCATTTCCCGCCATTATCGGCTACTATTAGCCTATGACTCCAGCTGAACGTGCGAGCGCAGTCGCATTTGCACTGAAGAACTGCGCGTTGGAATCGATGACGCCGGGCGATGCGACGATGCGCGCCGCGGCCGACTACGAGCGGGGCACGATCGATGTGGCCCATCTCATCGACGCGGCGGACGCCGAAACCACGGGAGTGGTCGGCGGCCGGCTTGCCGACGGCAGCCTCGACGATCACGCGCGGGACCATGCCAGCAGCGTGTTCGCACGGACCGTGCTTCTGATCGAGCGTGGATGGCCGGCGACCGGCGACCTGGCCGAGATGACGGCGATCCACCGGGGGCTGTTCGAGGGCGTGTTCTCCGACGCCGGCAGGCTGCGCACGTCGAACACCACGCGCGAGGTCACTTCCGACCGGGCGATCGCGAAGAACCCCGACACCTTCTTTCCCGCGGCGCTGATCGAGACGGGCGCGCTGAACATCGCCACCGAGCTGGCCGACAAGCGCAACCTGCACGCGATGGACCGCGACGTGTTCGTGCACGAACTGGCCCGCATCTACGACGAGCTGGGCTACCTGCACCCGTTCAAGGGCGGCAACGCGATGATCCTGCGCATCTTCGCCTCGAGGATCGCTCATGACGCCGGCTGGGATCTGGATTGGGGCACGGTGAGCCGCGAGGGGTACAAGGCCGCCAAGCACGCGGCGTACCGCGGCGACACGGCCGGGTTCGAGAGCCTGTTCGCCTCGATCGTGCGCCCCGCGAACCCGACGCGCGTGTTCCTCATCGCCGGATGGGACCAGGGGCCCGCGCACTGACCGCCGGAACGGGTCCCGTAGGCCACCGGCACCAGGTTGTACACGCCAATGGGCCTCCCACGTGCAAAACCCGGTACCTCCATAACGGATCTCCCGAGGTTTACACGCAAACACGGCCTATACCGTGTAAAACCCAGTAGCAGCCCCGGTGGAGTCCCGGGGTTTACACGCTGGAAGGCCCATTGGCGTGTACAACCCGGGATTCGCGGACCGTCACTCCCGGGTTGTACACGGTTGGTCAGGCGGCCACGTCGCCGAGATGGTGCTGGGTGTACTCGTCGGCGCGCGCGTCGATCGCGTCGTAGTCGCCGGCGTCGGCGTGCTCGATGATCGCGAGCGCGTTGTCCAGCAGCTTCGGGTTGAGCGCCTGCAGCCAGTGGATGCGCGGGTCGCGGCCGAACCAGCCCATCTGCTTGCGGGCGAGGCGCTTGGTCTTCTGCGCGATGGCCGCATAGGTGTCTTCGAGGTCGCACAGCCCGTCGAGGTAGTCGACCACCTGCTGGTAGCCGAGCGCACGGCCGGCGGTGACGCCGAGCCTCGGGCGGATCGCCTCGACCTCCTCGATGAATCCGCCGGTCAGCATGGCCTTGGTGCGGATGTCGATGCGCCGGTCGAGCTCCTCGCGCGGCAGGTCGAGCCCGATCTGCACGGTCGGGATCACGTACCGGTAGCGCGGCAGGCTCGCCGAATACGGACGCCCGGTCACTTCGATGACCTCGAGCGCGCGGATCGTGCGGCGCGGGTTGTGCGGATCCATGCGCGCGGCGGCCTCGGGGTCCTTGGCCTTGAGCTCGGCGAACAGCGCGCCGGCGCCCTCGGTCTTCTCGCGTTCCTCGAGCCGTGCGCGCACGTCCGGGTCGGTTCCGGGGAACGAGATGTCGTCGATGGCCGCACGCGCGTACAGGCCCGACCCGCCGACCATGATCGGCCGGATGCCCTGCGCCTGCAGATCGGCGATGCACCCGCGGGCCAGACTCTGGAATCGAGCCACCGACATCGCGTCGTCAGGTTCGATGACATCGATCAGATGATGCCTGACCTGGGCCTGTTCCTCGGCGGTCGCCTTGGCCGTGCCGATGTCCATGCCGCGGTACATCTGATAGGCGTCCGCATTCACGATCTCGGCGCGCTGCCCGCGCGATCTCAGGGCCTTGGCGATGGCGATGCCGAGGCCGGTCTTGCCGGACGCGGTCGGCCCGACGATCGAGACGACGCGCTGTGTCATAGATGCCTCCTGGACTAGTGCCGCACCAAGTAGGTCTGGCCCTTGGCCGGATCGGGATCGGCAATGAGATTGTGCCGGCCGGCGTGCGTGACCGTCGCGGTGACGAAGTCGCCGATCTGCGGCATCGGCTCGCCTTCGGGCACGCCGATATGCACGAGCGTGCCGGTCCGTTCGCGCCCGGTGACGCGGTGCGTGGCGGCGTCCTTCTTGCCGGCCGAACCGGTGATCATCACCTCGACGTCACGGCCTTCGAACTTGGCGAGCTCCTCGGCGGTGATCCGCTCCTGCAGGGCCACGAGGCGCTCGAAGCGGTCCTGGACCACATCGTGCGGCACCTGCTCCATCTCGGCGGCCGGCGTGCCCGGGCGCGGCGAATACTCGAAGGTGAACGCGGAGGAGAACCGGGCCTCGCGCACCATGTCCATCGTGCGCTGGAAGTCCTCCTCGGTCTCGCCGGGGAAGCCGACGATGATATCGGTGGAGATCTGCGCGTCGGGCATGGCCGCGCGGATTTTGTCCAGAATATCCATGAACTTGGCGGAGCGGTAGGACCGGCGCATCGCGCGCAGGATCCGGTCGGAGCCGGACTGCAGCGGAAAGTGCAGCTGGTGCATCACGTTCGGGGTCTCGGCCATGGCGGCGATCACGTCGTCGGTGAACGCGGCCGGGTGCGGCGAGGTGAAGCGCACGCGTTCCAGCCCCTCGATCTCGCCGCAGGCGCGCAGCAGCTTGGAGAAGGCGTAACGGTCGCCGATGCCGTAGCCGAACGAGTTCACGTTCTGCCCGAGCAGCGTCACCTCCTTGGCGCCGTTGTCGACGCACTGGCGGATCTCCGCGAGGATGTCGCCCGGTCGGCGGTCGTGCTCCTTGCCGCGCGTGGTCGGCACGATGCAGAACGTGCAGGTGTTGTTGCACCCGATCGAGATCGACACCCAGCTCGACACCCGAGAGGCGCGGGCGGCGGGCAGCTGGCTGGGGAAGTAGTCGAGCTTGTCGGCCACCTCGACCTGCGCGGAGCCGAGCACGCGCGCCTGGTCGAGCAGCTGGGGCAGCGAGCCGATGTTCTTCGTGCCGAACACGGCGTCGACCCACGGGGCCTTCTTGGCGATCTTCTGGCGGTCGAGCTGCGCCATGCAGCCGCCGACCGCGATCTGCAGGTTCGGGCGCTCGCGCTTCATCTGCGCCCACAGGCCGATCGTGCCGTACATGCGCTCGGCCGCGTTCTCGCGCACGGCGCATGTGTTCATGACGATCAGATCCACATCCTTGTCGAGCGCCTGTTCTTCGGTTGCGGGTACGTAGCCGTCATCCTCAAGCACGCCGGCGATGCGCTCGGAATCGTGCACGTTCATCTGGCATCCGAGCGTATGGATGTAGTACACGCCCTTGCCCCGGTTCGGCTCGGCCACGAAATCCCCGGCAGCGGCGGGACCGGCCGGTTCCGCCAGTTTCGAGGCGCGTTCGCCCTCGGTCATCATGTCTTCGTTCATAACGACCGATTCTATCGTCCGCCCGTCACAGGCCGGGGACCATCAGCCGAGATGGCGGTAGCGCGCGCCGATATGGCTGTCGGGCAGACGGTCGCCCCGCCCGAACAGGCCATCGCGCAGCGACGTCCCCTCGTAGGAGGTCGGGTACACGCCACGGCGCTGCAGCACCGGTATCACGTAGTCGATGACGTCCTCCCAGCTGCTGGGTTCGACCACATACGCCAGGTTGGAGCCGTCCACGTCCGTTTCCGCGACGAACTGCTGCATGGCATCGGCCACGGTCTCGCCCGAGCCGACCACCACAGGGCCGCCGGTCGCGTAGATGCGCGCGCTATCGCGGAGCGTCCAGCGCTCGCCGTCGGGTCCGGCAGCCCCGGACAGGCCGGATACCGTGGCCTGGATCGCGTTCGTGGCCACCGGGTCGAGCGGCCGGTCGAGGTCCTCCCGGGACATGTCGACACCGGACCAGGCGGAGTTGAGCACCAGATTGCCGGTTTCGGACACGAAGCGGAAATAGTCCCGGTACTTGGCCTGCGCCAGCTCGTCGGTCTCGTCGGCGACCACCATCATGAGCGCGTAGATGCGCGCATCGTACCGACCTCGTCCCTCGGCCTGAAGCGCGTCGCGCATGTCCTTCACCGTTCGGGCGAGCTGGGTGCGGGCGGGCGCGGATACGAACATGGCCTCGGCGTGCCGCGCGGCGAAGCGGATGCCGCGCGGAGAGGCGCCGGCCTGGAAGATCACCGGGGTGCGCTGCGGGCTCGGCTCGCACAGGTGGAAGCCCGGAACGTCGAAATATCTGCCGTGGTGGTTGATCGGATGGACCTTTGCCGAGTCGGCGAACATGTCGCGGTCCGCGTCCATCACCACGGCGTCGTCCTCCCACGAGCCCTCCCAGAGCTTGTAGAGGACCTTCATGTACTCATCGGCGCGGTCGTACCGCTCGTCGTGCGGCAGCTGATCGCTCTGGCCCATATTGTTCGCGGCGGACCGCAGGTAGCCGGTCACCACGTTCCAGCCGACGCGGCCCCCGGTAAGATGGTCGAGCATGGACATGCGCCGCGCGAACGGGTACGGGTGCTCGCTGGCGGTGCAGGACGTGATGCCGAAACCGAGGTGTTCGGTCACCGCCGCCATGGCGCTCACCAGCATCATCGGATCGTTGATCGGGACCTTCGCGGCGGTGCGCACCGCCGCATCGGCGTTGCCGCCGTACACGTCGCACGGCCCCAGCGCGTCGGCGATGAACAGCGAATCGAACAGGCCCCGCTCAAGCAGCCGTGCCATCTCGGTTCAGTGGCGAAGATCCTTGTATTCGCGCGAATGATCGCGCGGATGGCGCCATATGCCGGGTAGCTGGTTGCCGACGCAGTTGGCGTCGAAGGCGTTGAGACGGATGCGCCGACCGCTCGGCGCCGATGATTGCCGTACCGTTTCGTTGTTCCCCATGGGCTCCGCCATAGCCATGCGGCAAGGGCACGCGCAAGACCACCGCGTGATATCGTCAGACGGCTTTTCAGTTCCTCCCCAAGCGCAAGGCTATGATGGTGATCGTGATACTTGACCGACAGAGCCGCATCAACACCGCCGACCTCAAGGCGCGGTTGCAGGGTATGACCCTTCCCGAAAGCGAGCACTTCCCCACCGAGCAGATCACCGAATTCATCGATCTCATGCAGGTGTACGAAGGCGCGATGTACGAGATCAGCACCAAGCTGGAGATCCTCGACTCCGAGTTCCAGGTGCGTTTCTCCCACGACCCGATCCACCACATGGAGCGCCGGCTCAAGTCGGTCAACTCGATCCTCGGCAAGCTGGAGCGCAAGGGGCTGCCGCTCAACGTGACCGCGATGCGGGACAACCTGTTCGACGTGGCCGGCATCCGCGTGATCTGCAACTACCGCGACGACGTGTACTCGGTGTCGAACTACCTGTCCGCGCAGAACGACATCTCCGTGCTGCGGGTCAAGGACTACATCAAGAACCCGAAGCAGAACGGCTACCGCTCGCTGCACGTGATCTACGCGGTGCCGGTCTTTCTGTCGTCGGGCGCGCACTACACGCCGGTCGAGGTGCAGTTCCGCACGATCGCCATGGACTACTGGGCCAGCCTGGAGCACGCGCTGCGCTACAAGACCGACCTGCCCGACGCCAAGCTCTCCGAGCATTCGCAGACGCTGCTCGACTGCGCCCGTTCGCTGCAGAACGTGGAGACGCAGATGCAGAACATCCACCGCGACATCAACGGCGCGCCGCAGGTCGGCGAGGCGCCCAAGGCGGATTAGCGTCCCCCATCCGGCTGACGGGGGACGGCGCTCGGCTGATGGCACACGGCCACGGCTGCGCTCCCCTCAGCACGCACCCCGCGTCACGCTGATGGTCTACGGTGTTGCCTCATGCAGAGGAAAGAGATCTTGGGCCTTGCCGCGCTGGTCATGGCCGCCGTCATCTGGGGATTCGCGTTCGTGTCCCAGGTGCAGGGCATGGACTCCATGTCACCGCTGTTCTTCAACGCCGTGCGCTTCACGCTGGGCGCGATCTCGCTGCTGCCGGTGATGGCGCTCACCCGCCGCCGGCACCGGCCGGCCGACGGCGGGACGCGCACGGACGACTCCCCTGCGTCGGACTTATCCGTGGCAAGCTCCCCCGCAGCGGGTGCCACGACCCCGTGGATGACGCTGGCGATCGGCGGCGCCTGCGGCGTGCTGCTCTTCACCGCGGGCACCCTGCAGCAATACGGCATCCTCTACGGCCGTTCGGCCGGGCACGCCGGCTTTATCACGGCGTTGTACATCGTGCTCGTACCGCTGTTCGGGCTGTTTGCGCACCGCCGCGTGACCGCGCTGACCGGGGTGAGCGTGATCGTCGCACTCGCCGGCTTCTATCTGCTGTGCCTGGGCGACGGCTTCGAGGCCATCAATATGGGTGATCTCATGGTGTTTCTCGGCTCGGTCTGCTTCGCGCTGCACATCCTGACCATCGATACGCTCGGGTCGCGCATCGACCCGGTCCTGCTGTCGTTCATCCAATTCGCGGTCACGGCGCTGCTCAGCTGGATCGGCGCGCTGGCCGACGGGTCGATCGACTGGCGAGGCGCGGCCGAGGCGTGGATCCCCGTGCTGTACGCCGGTTTCGGATCGGTCGGCATCGCCTATACGCTGCAGTCGGTCGGCCAGCGCTTCGTGCCGCCGACCCGCGCGGCGCTCGCCCTGTCGCTCGAATCGTTCTTCTCGGTGGTCGGCGGGGTGATCCTGCTTTCGGAGACCATGCCGATGCGCGGCTACATCGGCTGCGCGCTGATCTTCGCCGGCACGCTGATGGCGCAGCTGCCGGCCAAAGTCCCCTCGTTCCTGCGCCGCCCCGACCGCAACAAGGTCCTCTAGCCGCGGCTGCCGGCGTGGCGGCGACGCTCACCGTTCCGCTTACTTTTCCCCGCCTACCAGGACATTTTCGACGCAAAACCGCCCTTCAGCGTCGAAAACGTCCGAGAACCAGTGTGTTACTCAGATTCTTAGCACGCAAAACCGCGGTTTTGCGTGCTAAGAATCTGAGTAACCGATGACGCACATACGGCCGCAGCCGTGCCGGAGGTCCGGCACGGCTGCGGCCGTTGAGGAAGGAAGGGAAGGAAAGTCCCGGGTCAGGCTCCGATCATGTCCATCGCGGAGGGGCGCAGCTCGCGCTCGGCTGCCTCGGGATCGCTCTGGCGCAGGCGCTTGATGTAGCGCTCGTACCACAGCATCGCCGCGCCGATGAAGACGACCACGCCGCCGACGTTGTAGACGAGGGTGAGCCACAGCGGCTGGCCCAGCGGGATCGTGCCGGCGATGAACACGAAGGCGAAGATGACGAGCAGGAAGGACGCGACCGCCAGGCCGAATCCGCGCGAGCCCATGCGGAACATGCGCTCGGCCTTGTCGAAGCGCTTGCGCAGCATGAAGTAGGCCAGCAGGATCAGCAGCGGGGGCAGCAGGGCGGTCGCGGCGGTCATGTTGATCACGATCTGCAACAGGTCGTTGACGTTGCCGGCGCCGAGGGCCGGGATGATGAGGATCGGCACGACGATGGCGAACTGCAGCCATGCGGCGCGGGCCGGGATGCCCTGATCGTTGAGTTCGGTGATCTTGCCGCCGAAGATGCCCTCGGGGATTTCGGAGAAGAACACCTTGACGGGCGCGGAGGTCCACATCATCAGGGAGCCGAGGGTCGCGGCCAGCAGGATCAGGCCGACGATGCGGGTGGACACGGCCATCGGGATGCCGATCCACTCGGCCACGGCGCCCATCGCCACGAAGATGCCGGTGGACAGGTCGAGCTCGCCGACCGGCACGAACACGTTCATGACCAGCGATGCGGCGGCGTACAGCAGGCCGATGACCAGGCCGGCGATGACGATGACGCGCACGAAGGCCTTGACGCCGCCCTTGAGGTCGTTGAGGAAGACGCCGACCGATTCGGCGCCGCCGACGCCCTGGATGATCCATGCGAGGGTGCCGAGGAAGGCCCAGGTGGTGGCGAAGGTGGAGAAGTCGGGCGACAGGGTGGCCGGGGTGACGGCGGTGGCGGGTTCGACGCCGCCGGCGAGCGCGGCGACCGACAGCACGATGAAGACCGCGGTCAGGCCGAGCGCGGCCATCGCGCCGAACGAGGTGATCGAGCCGATCCACTTGGCGCCCTTGGTGGACACCCATGTGGCGATGGCGAAGATGACGATTTCGGCGACCGTGATCCATAGCTGCGAGACCTCGCGGTTCTCGCCGAAGAACACGTAGCTGGCGTAGATGATGACGTTGGGCAGCACCGACGCGAAGAAGAACAGGTTCACGAACCAGTAGCAGAAGGCGGTCAGGAAGGCCCAGCGACCGCCCATCGAGGTGTTGACCCACGCGTACACGCCGGATTCGGAGTCCTTGTTCAGCGCGACGAATTCGGCGATCACCAGCGTGAACGGCACGAAGTAGAGGATGGTGGCCAGGAAGAAGGCGGGGGCCGCGGACAGTCCGATCGCCACGTTGTTGTTGATGACGTTCTTCAGGCCGAACACCGCCGAGACGGTCATGCCGAGCAGGGCGATCTGCCCGATCTTCGCTCGTTTCTCTGCACTCATGGCATAGCTCCTTTGCTTGGGACCCGCATGCCGGGCATCCGTGCCGGCATGGGGACGATATTGGTTGGGGAATCGCATGCGGATCGCATGCGGCAATTGCATATCGGATTGGTCGGCGCCGCCGGATCGTGCCGCCGAGGCTCAACGGGCCGGCATGGCCCGTTTTTGGGTATGGAGGGCCCACCCCGTGGCCGGGCGAAGCGCCCCGCCACGGGTTTCGGGCATCGCCGGGGTGCCCCGGCCGGCTATCCGTCGATCACTTGTTCGGGAAGCTGTATCCCTCCACGGTCACATGGAGCACCACGGCCGCCACGTCCGGGTCGGACAGCACCTTGGCCGCCTCGTCGATGTCGGCCACGAAGATGCCTCCGGCCGGTACGGTGACGATGTTGGCCGGGCCGACGAACCGCTCGCGGTCGGTCAGGTCGCTGTATGCCTCGACCGCGGTCAGCTGACCTTTCGGCGCGACCATCACCGTCATGTCGCCGTCGATCGGCGAGCAGACGAACAGGTAGCGGCGGTGCCCGATAAGATCCTCACCGGCGAGCGCCGGCGTGTTGTCCCACCAGTAGGTCAGCGAGTCGCCGATCGAGTAGGCCACGTTGCGGCTCAGCGTCGGCGCGATGTCGAGCGCCTGGCCCGTGCGCATCCATTTCTTGACGGTACCCAGCTGGGCGTCGAACTGTTCGCGGGTGTCGTAGACGTGCATGTCAGGCCTCCTTGAGGTCGGTGAGGGCTTGGGTCAGGTCGGCCGAGGCCAGCGGGCGCATCGAGATCGCGAAGGCGAAGCGCTCGAAGCGGATGCGGTAGGAGTCGAGCACCTCGGAGCCCCAGGAGTTGGAGCCGAGGCCGAGCATCCGGTCGTTGATGTTGACGGTCACGGTGTCGCGCCGCTTCAGGTCGGTCACGTGCCGCGCCTCGTCGATGTCCTGGCAGGTGTAGGGCCACGCGGAGAACGAGAACGGGTCGGCAGCGGCGTCCGTCGTGCGGGTGACGAGCAGTCCGTCGCCGTGGCCGGAGCGCAGCGCCACCCAGCGCACGTCCTCGTGGTTGGCGCAGTCCTGCGGCACCACGTACGGGGTGAACATCCCGTCCACGTCGCCGCGGTAGTGGCCGATCACGTTGGCGGTGAGCGAATCGGGGTAGTTCTCCCCCGGCCCGCGGCCGTACCATTCGACGTTGCGGTCGGCTCCCGGCACCTCGAAGGTCAGGCCGATGCGCGGGATGATGTCGTGGAAGTCGCCGTACGGCTCGCCGCTGACGGCGAGGTCGACGCGGCCGCTCGGGTGGACCGTGTAGACCAGCGTCACACGCATGCCGTAGGCGTACACGGGCGGGGCGATGCGCTGGGCGACCTCGACGACCACGTCGCCGCCGTCGCGCCGCCATTCGACCGACCGGGTCGAGGTCTGCATGACGTGCGTGAGATTGGGCTGCCAGATGGTGTCGAATTCCTGCTGGTAGTTGTCGATGAGCGGGCGCCAGAACCCGACGCGCGGGCCGGAGGCGAGCACGCTGCGGCCGGCGGCCGTCCACGAGGCGATCTCGCCGCTCACCAGGTCGAAGACGATGGCGTCGTCGCCGCTGCCGACGCGCAGGGTCAGGCCGTCGTCCTTCGCCTCGAGGGCGGGCAGGGCGCGCGGCGCGACGGCCGGCCTGGGCCGGTTGGCGACGGGGAACTGGTAGATGCCGATCTCGCGCATGGCGTCGGCCCACGGATGGGCCGCGGTCGAATGGACGCGCGCGGTGAGCAGCGTCTCGCCGGACGCGGCCGGCACCGCCTTGAACGGGATCGCCACGCTGCCGCCCGGTTCGACCGGGCCCGGCTCCACGGCGGCGCCGCGCACCGGATCGCCGTCCACCACCGTCTCGAGCGTGATACGGATGTCGTCCAGCGTGGTGAAGTAGCGCTTGTTGGTCACGGTGAGCACGCCGCGACCGGCATCGTAGGCGAGCTTGACCGGGCAGATCACCTGACGGTATTCGGTCAGGCCGGGGCTCGGCTCCTGCCACGGGAAGACCATGCCGTCGATGCAGAAGTTCGCGTTGTTCGGGTAGTCGCCGTTGTCGCCGCCGTACATGTCGTAGTAGCGGCCGTCCTCGGTGTAGGCGGCCAGGCCATGGTCGCACCACTCCCAGATGAAGTGGCCCTGGATGGAATCCCAGCGGTCGAACACCTGCTGGTACTCGCTCAGGCCTCCCGGGCCGTTGCCCATCGAATGGCCGTATTCGCAGTTGATGCGCGGCTTGGGACCGGGGTGCTCGCCGAAGTCGTTCATCTGCGAGACGCGCGAGTACATCGTGGAGATCACATCGACGCTGTCGGCGTTGCGGTCCTCCTCGTAGTGCAGCGGGCGGGTGTCGAGTTCGCGGGCCTTGGCGCACATCGCCCGGATGTTGCAGCCGTAGCCGGATTCGTTGCCCATCGACCATATGACGATCGAGGCGTGGTTGCGCTCCTGCATGACGAGCCGCTCGATGCGGTCGACGTAGGCGGCCTCCCACTCGGGGTCGTCGGTGATGGTGGCGATGTTGCCGATGTTCTCGAAGCCGTGGCTCTCCATGTCGGTCTCGGCCACGAGCATGATGCCGTACTCGTCGCACAGCTCGTAGAAGCGCGGATCGTTGGCGTAGTGCGAGGTGCGCACGGCGTTGATGTTGTGCCGCTTCATCATCTCGAGATCGCGGCGCATGCGCTCGACGCCGACCGCGCGGCCCTTGTGGTCGTCGTGGTCGTGGCGGTTGACGCCGTGCATCTTGAAGTAGGCGCCGTTGAGCAGGATGCGGCCACCCTCGATGGTCACCTCGGCCAGGCCCTGGCGGTGCGGCACGATCTCGGAGACGCCGTGCTCGCCCTCGACGGTGATGGTCATGTCGTAGAGGAACGGCTCCTCGGGGTTCCAGAACCGCGCGCCCTCGATGCGCACGGCGGCCTCGCCGTTCGGATCGACCTCGGTTTCGGCCACGACGCGGCCCTCCTCGGCGAACCGGACCGTGATGCGGCTGGCGCCGGTTGCCGCGACGGCGACGTTCACCTCGGCCGCGGAGCCGTCGCGGTGCGTGCGCACGCGGAAGTCCTCGAGGCGGGCGGCCGGGCGCTCCATCAGGTAGACGTCGCGGAAGATGCCGGAGGCCCACCACATGTCCTGATCCTCGATGTAGGTGCCGTCGGAGTACTGCAGCACCTTGACCGCGAACAGGTTGGCGCCCTCGCGGATGTGATCGGTGACGTCGAATTCGGCGCTCAGCCTCGAGCCCTTGGTCATGCCGACGTACCGGCCGTTGACGTAGATCTCCGCGTAGCTTTCCACGCCGTCGAAGCGCAGGATCTCGCGGGCGCCGCCGGACGGGGCGGCGAGGGTGACGATACGCTGGTAGACGCCGGTCGGGTCGTCGCCGGGGACGTACGGCTGGTCGACCGGGAAAGGGAAGCCCTCGTCGGTGTACGCGAGCTTGCCGTAGCCGTCGATCTGCCACAGGTGCGGCACCTCGACGGTGTCCCAGTCCTCGGCGTAGGCGCCGAGGTCGCGGTCGGTCACGGCCTTGGGGCCGGCGAACAGGCGGAAGCGCCACGGGCCGGACAGCTGGACGAAGCCGCGGGACAGCTCGCGGCTGCGGGTCGCGGCCAGTCCCTCGTTCTCGTAGCCGAGGAAATAGGCGTGGGGGGCCAACCTGTTGCGGTTGGTGAGTTTGGGGTTCTCCCAATCATTGATGGTCGCCATCGGCGGTGTTCTCCTTCAGGGTCTTCATTGACGTGCGGTGATCGCTGTCTCGTGATCGTCGAGCGTGGATCGTTGGGTGCGGAGGCCACGCGGTTCGCGTGTTCCTCGCGGTCTTCACGATCGTTTGTGCAACCGGTTGTCCTAACCATAACACGGGTTCGACGTGTTATGCAACCGGTTGTCCTCCATCTGCGTGTCGCCCGTGATTCCGCTGATTCCGCGGTGCCGGGCGACGGGGACGCACATCGGGACCACGGCCCGCGACATGCCCGCGGCCCGGCGCCGGACGGCCCACCTTGGGGCGTACACTGAGGCTATCGCGGCCCCGCTCCTGTCCGACGCACGCGCGGCGGCCGCATGGCAGGATGCCCGTGGCGGATCATCCGCGCACGGGGACGCCGATCATCAATACCGCCGAAAGGAGGCGCGTCATGACCATCGCCAAACGCGCCAGCGTCACACTCGCCGATGTCGCCGAAGCCGCCGGGGTGTCGCGTTCCACGGCCTCGCGGGCGCTCAACGATTCGCCCCGCATCAGCGACGCCACCAAGCAGCGCATCAGCGAGATCGCCGCACGCATCGGATTCGTGCCCAACGCGCAGGCGCGGGCGCTGGCCGTCGGCCGGGCGGAGACCATTGCCATGCTGGTCACCGAGCCGCTCTACGAGCTGTTCACCGATCCGACCTACGGCGTGTTCCTGAGCGGCATCACCGAGCGGCTGGCGGAATCGGAATATCTGCCGGTGCTGCTGCAGGCCTCCTCGGCGCACGAACGCGAGCGCGTGCAGCGCCATCTGGAACGCAAGTCCTTCGACGCGGTCATCGACATCTCGCCCTACGAGGGCAGCGAACTGCTCGACGTGTTGCGCGATCTGGCGATTCCGACCGTGCTGTGCGGCCAGCTCGACGGCCATCCGTACGAGCACGTCTTCTCGACCGTGTATTCCGATGATTTCGCCGGCGCGCAGCTCGCGGCCAACGCGATGAAGGAGCGCGGCCGGCGCCACTGCGTGGCCATCGTCGGCCCGATGGAGAATCCGGCGTCCATCGACCGCGTCAAGGGGTACCGGCAGGTGTTCGGGGATGCGCTGGACGACGGCCATGTCGTCTTCACCGGCTGGGGCGCCTCCGACGGATTCACCGCCATGCGCCGCATGCTCGAGCTTCACCCCGGCCCCGACGGCGTGCTGGCCGGTTCGGACCGTATCGCGGCCGGCGCGATCGAAGCGCTGCAGGCCAACGGCTTCGCCGTGCCCGGCGACGTGTCCGTGATCGGCTTCGACGACCACCCGATCGCGCAGACGACCACGCCGCGCCTCACCACCGTGCATCAGCCGCTGCACGAGGAGGGCCGCCTGGCCGCCGACATCGCCATGCGCATGATCGACGGCGAGGCGCCATCCACCACCGTGCTCGACATGGAGCTGATCCGCCGCGATTCGCTGTGACGGCCCGCACTGCCCGCGATAGCGCCGCGGCTAATCCCTCCCTCAGCTACGGGCTACTGGCATCTCCGCCATACGTCCGCTTAATAATTCTGGCTCCCCTCTCTGAACTGTGCCCCATTTGTTGGACGTGGTTTATTTATAGGGTACCCGGTCAAGCGGTGGGGAACGTGTTGCGGAATTCCTCCGGGGTGCGTCCCTCGAGTCTCGCCTGGCGTCGTTTGGTGTTCCAGTGGACGATGTACGCGTCCAGCCCGGTCCTGAATTCCTCGAAGGAGGCGAACTCGCGCCCGATGCAGAACTCGTCCTTGAGGTGGCCGAACACCTGCTCGGTCGCGGCGTTGTCCAGGCAGTTGCCCTTGCGGCTCATCGACTGGCGGATGCCCAGTTCCTCCAGGCGGGCCCGCCACCAGGAGTGCTGGTACTGCCAGCCCATGTCCGAGTGCAGGATCGGGGACACGCCTTCGGGAAGACGGGTCTCGAGCATGGCCAGCATGCGCTTCTGCTGGGCCAGATCGGGATGACGGCTCACGTCCCAGGCGACGATCTCCTTCGAGCCCATGTCGTACACGGGCGCGAGGTACGCCTTGCCGCCGGCGACCCTGAACTCGGTGACGTCCGTGCCCAGCTTCACCCACGGGGCGTCGGCCGCGAAGTCGCGTTCCAGCAGGTTCGGCGGCTTCGCGCCCGCCTCGCCCCGATAGGAGCTGTACCCGCGGTGGGGGTTCGGCCGGCGTATGACGCACTCCAGGCCCATGCGGCGCATGACCTTGAGCACGCTCTTGGAGCTCACCGTCACGCCGAACTCGTTCACGAGGCACATGCGCACCTGCCGGTGCCCGCACCCGTTGGGCGTGCGGTGGAACACCTCATCGACCAACGGCTCGATGTCGGGCCTGGTGACCCGCTCGGGATGGGACCGGTGGTAGTAGTACGTGCTCCTCGCCAGTCCCGCGGCCCTCAGCAGGAGCGGAAGCGGATGGCCAAGCCCCGCCAGCGCCGAAACGATCACCGTTTTCTCCCGGTTGGTGATCTCGAGGCCGGCAGGGCCAATGCTTTTTCCAGGTATGCGACCCTCGCCCGCAAGAACTCGTTCTCCTCCCGCAACGCCCCCTCGGGCGTCGGATCCGGCTCCGGCCTCGGCCCCGATCCCCTGGGCCTGCCCCTGCGTCCCGGTCTGAGCGCCTCGGCCCCGCCGGCCCGGTACGCACGACACCAGGCCTCCAACGTCGTGACGCACGCGATCGCGTACCGCTCCATCACCACGGACTTCGCCACTCCCCGGTCCACGTGATCGCGCGCGGCCGCGACCTTCGTGTCCCAGTCATAGCTCCTGTTGCCCCCGCGTTTCGCCATAAGCGCCTCCCGTCCGCCGACCCGATACGCCAGCGACCATTTCTTCGCGGTCATCACCGGCATGCCAACCCGACGCGCCGCGGCCTTGTAACCCAACCCCTCACCAAACAGGGCGGCCACCGAACACCTGAAAGCATCATCATACCGACGCCTGCGATCTGCACACACAGAAAACCACACCTCCAATCATCAAACATGAATTACTCCAGTCCAACAATCAGGGTGCAGTTCACTCAGAGAGGGGAGCCAGAATTATTGACTAATGACGCCGATCCGCTAGTCGCGGCTGCCGAGCAGCCGCAGGATGTACAGGAACATGTTCACGAAGTCGAGGTAGAGGTTGAGCGCGCAGATGACCGACACCTTCCTGATCATCTCCGGGCCCTGCGCCTCGTAGGCCTGGAACAGCGCGCGGGTCTGCTGCGCGTCGTAGATCGTCATGCCGGCGAACAGGATCAGGCCGATAGCGCACACCATCTGGGTCGCGCCGCTGACCGGGAGGAACGAGAGGATCACCTGCGAGATGATGAGCACGATCAGGCCGACCATAAGGATCGGGCCGGCCTTGAGCATGTTGAACTTCGTGGTCATGCCGAACATGGTGAGCACGAGGAAGAACAGCGCGCACATGCCGAGCGCCAGGCCGATCGAACCGAGATCGTACACCAGGAAGATCGAGCTGAGGGTGAATCCCATCAGCGCGGCGTACACGTAGAACATCACGCGCGCGGTGGACGCCTTGATCTTCATGATGCGCGCGCCGAGATAGAGCGCCAGGCCGATCTGCACGATGGCGAGGCCGAAGACGCCGATCATTCCGGTGGACTGGAGGAACGCGATGTACATACCGCTCATCTGCGCGAGCACGGCGACCACCGCGGTGACGATCAGGCCGATCGTCATCTCGCCGTAGGCGCGCGTGACGGACGCGCGCTGCGCCTCCTGCACCTGCTCGTACGAGTACGCGGTCTGCGCGTTTATCGTGGCGGTGCCGTTCGGCGCATAGGCGTACTGCTGGCCGTACGGCTGCCCGTACTGCTGACCATTGACGTTGTTGTACTGCGGATTCCTGCCGTCCTGCGGCTGCTGTCCGAATGCCATGTGGACTCCTTTTATCGTGTGACACCATCCTACGTGACGTCACCTTGGAATTCCATGAATTTCAGCCCTGCGCATGGAATCGGCACAAGCCGGAAAGGTCGGCTCCGGCGGCGCCATCCGGCACCGGAGCTCCGTTCGCGGTCATCCGCCGGCGCCGCACCGTCACTGCAGCGCGAAGGTATGCGTCACCTTGGCCTTGCCGTTCATCGACAGCAGGCGCGACACCTCCACGGTGACCTCGGTGTCGTTCTCCAGCACGTACCCCATCGTGACCGTGGCGGTGGCGCCGGGCTGCACCTCGGCCAGATACGAGTTCGCGTCGTACCCCTGAGGAGAGCCGGCATAGACCGCCATGCCCAGCTCATGGCCGTTCTGGAACGCCTGCGGGTGGGCGAGCGCCGCGAACGAATTGTTGCCGCTGCCGTTGTTGGTCCACTCGTAGGTGATGAGCACGGTCGGCTTGCCCTCATAGTCGGCGTCGCTGGCCACCGCGGAGACGATCCTGACGTGGAAGTCGCCCAGGTCGCCCTCCGTGTCCATCGGGCCGTCGGACTGCTTATCGGCGGACGCGCCGCCGGACTGCGTATCTCCGGACTTCGCATCCGCGGAGCCGCTGCCACCGGACTTCGCGCCGGTCTGCGACGATGAGCCGCCGACGGCGTCGTCGAGCGCCTTGCTGAACGACGCCTGCATGGCCAGCGTGATCACGATGGCGAGCACCGACAGCACCGCGGCCACGATGGTCAGCGCCTTGCCGCGCTTGCGCCCGCGCAGCGTGCCGACAAGGCCGATCACCGCCAGCACCGCGCCGACCACGCCCAGTATGGCTGCGGCATTGTTGATGATCGGCACGAAGCTCAGCACCAGCGCCAGCGTGCCCAGCACCAATGCGATGATGCCGCATATGCTGACGCCGACCGGCTCGCCGTGCTCCGGAGCGACATTCGCTGGAGCAGCGTTCACCGGGCCGATGTTCATATCGGGATGCCCCATATCCATGATTCCTTCTTTCCTTGAACCGTCATGCATCGCGCCCTCGGCGCGGTACGCCCGACACTATCCCAGTCCGAATCTCCCCGACAGTGCCCGAACGGCCATTTCCGAATACCCGTTCGGGCAGGCACACCCGCCCCTCCGTCCGGTGGCGCCACCCGGAGGAGCGGCCGTACAGTGGTGGCATGACCATTCCCCTTCCCTACCCCGACCGATCCGGCCACGCCGGCCCCGAGCGGACCGATGCCGATCTCCATGGGTTCCTGCGGCCGTCCCCGGAGGACGAGGTGAGCGTCGTCACCCGGCGCTGGTGCACGGCGACGATGATTCCGGCCGCCGTGTTCATGTGCCTGACGCAGGTGTCGTTCGCGGCCCAGCCGTACATTCACGATGCGTCCGACGCCCGGTACCTGTGGATGATCCTCGCCACGCTGCTGGCGTTTCCCCTCCCCTTCGTGCTGGTCGCAAGGCGCAGCCACCCCGAACCGGTGTTCTGGGCGTGCTGCGCCATCGTGCTGATATTCCCCTACGACCCGCTGCTGATGCTCATGGCGCTCACCTCGCTGCTGGCTCGGCGGTCCTCACGGATCCGTTCGCTGCGCGCGATCGCCGCGGCCGCCGCGGTCAGCGTCTGGTGCCAGCTGCGCGACGCGCTGCGGCCGGCGGAATCGTCCCTGTGGCATGCGGTGTTCGCCAGGCCGAAGAACGGCGACGACACCGCGCCGACGGTGATGCTGGCCGGCGACGCCACCATCATCGTCACCGCAATCGTCGTCTCTCTGATCGCCACCTTGATCGCCGTGCTGGTCGGGCTGCACATCCGGTCGCGGGCGCGCCTGCACGAGGCGGATGCGCGGACCCAGGCCGCGCAGCACCAGGCGGCCAGCCTGCAGAGCGACCTCGACAACCAGCGACTGTCCGACGCGATCGCCGCCGAAACCCACGACACGCTCGCCCATTCCCTGTCGCTGATCGCGCTGAACGCGAGCGCCCTGCAGGCCGAGGCCGGCAAATTGGCCGCGGACACCGTATCCGGCGGCCCGGCCGCGCATCCCTCCCCCGCCTCCGACATCCACCGGCAGGCGGCGACGATCGCGCGCCGGGCCGAGGACATCCGGCGCCAGGCGGCCGGGGCGCTGGACGAGGCGCACGCGCTGATCGACATGCTGCGCCACCCGCAGCAGGCGTGGGAGCAGCTGTCGCCGGACGCGGACACCGCCCTGACCCGTGAATCGATGGATGCGCTGATCGGCGACGCGCGCGAGGCCGGCATGACGCTCAACACGTGGATCGACATCCGCCAGCTGACCGATCTTGACGACCGCATCGGCAAGATCGCCTACCGGGCGGTGCAGGAGGGGCTGACGAACGCACGGCGCCACGCCGCCGGGGCACCGGTCTCTCTGGAGGTCACGGCGAATCCCGAAACCGGCATCCATGTCCATGTCAGCAATCCGACGGCCCCCGACCCCGACGGGCCGCGGCCCGATCCGGACGGCCACCGCGGCACGGGGCTCTCCTCCCTGACGGCCCGCGTGCGCTCGGCGGGCGGCACGTGCCGGCACGGCCTCGACGACCGCCTCGTCTTCCATGTGGATGCGGCGCTGCCGTGGGTTCCGGCTCCCGGCGCCGATCGGGATCGGCCGGAAGCCGGCGGCGTGCCGGTAAGATGAAGCCGTGAACGAAGCAGAGAAGAATCCCGTCACGGTCAGCGTCATCGACGACGACCCCATGGTGTGTCAGGCTATGCGCCTGATCCTGACCGACTATTCGCAGGGGCGCATCACGGTCGCGTCCACGTCCACGGACGGCGCCGGCGCCCTTGAACGAGCCGCCGCCGAGCACCCGGACGTGGTGCTGATGGACGTGGCGATGCCCGGCATGGACGGCATCGAGGCCACCCGACGGCTGCGCGCGCTCCCCCAGGCTCCGCATGTGCTGATCCTCACCTCGCTCAACCCGTCGAATACCGTGTCGCGCGCGATCGAGGCCGGCGCGGAGGGCTTCGTATCGAAAACCGACGCGCCCGAGGAGATCATCCGCCGCGTGCTCGGCATGCGCACCGGAACACCGCAGTTCAACACGGCCAGTCAGCGGCAGCTGATCGACGATCTGCACCATCAGCGGCCGACGGCCAGACGGGATGAGGCCAGGCGGATGCTCGACTCCCTGCCGGCCCGGGAACGCGAAGCGGTGGTGCTCGCCGCCGAAGGATATACGAACGCGCAGATCGCCTCGCGCATGTTCATCTCCGAGCGTACGGCGAAGGCGCATCTGTCGAGCGCGGCCGACCGGCTCGTCATGGGCCGCGTGCAGATGGCGCGGCTGGTGGAGCGCGCCGATCTGCCGGATCCGGACTGACCCATCGGCATGATCGCGGGGCATCGGACCGGACATCGGGTCCGCCCGCGAAGCACGGCCGGACGGCAACGCTGGTAGGCTGGTAGACGACCGGTCGCGGCTCCGCGGGGGTGCGGCCGACCATGACGCCGCGACGCATCAGCGTCCCCGCAGCACGCCAGCAACACGAAGGGGAATCATGGCAATCAGCGCCACTGAGCAACCGTTGGGCAAAGTATTCACCCCGGATTATCAGTTCACCATCCCGTCATTCCAGCGCGCGTACATCTGGAAGACGGAACACATCCTCCAGCTGGTCAACGATCTGCACGAAGCCTGTAAGACCCCGGACACCCCGTATTTCCTCGGGTCCCTGATCCTGGTGCGCGAGGGCGGCAACCGGTTCTCGGTCATCGACGGGCAGCAGCGGCTCGTATCGCTGTCGATCATCATCGCGACGCTGCGCGATCTGGAGCAGGACCCCGAGTGGATGCGCCTGCTGGACGCGCTGATCGTGGAGCCGGGCGACAAGCTGCGCGGCATCAGGACCGAGCCTCGCCTCGCGCTGCGCGAGCGCGATGCCGCATTCTTCCGCGAATACGTGCAGGAGGGCAATCTCGAGGCGCTGTTCGACATGGGCGACGAGGACTGGACCTCCAACGCCCAGCGCAACATCACGCTCAACACCAAGGCGACCTACGACGCGCTGGACGCCCTCAGCGAGGACGAACGCCACCGGTTCGCCTCCTACCTGGTCAAGTCGGTCACGCTGGTCATCGTCACCACCGACGATCTGGACGGCGCGCACCGCATCTTCGACGTCATGAACATGCGCGGCCTGCCGCTGACGCCGTCCGACGTGTTCAAGGCCAAGGCGATCGCCGGCATGAACGCGGCCGCAGCCGACGCCTACGCCGCGCGCTGGGACGACATCATGGACCCGCTCGGCGACGACGCCCTGCATGTCGAGGAGTTCTTCTCCTACCTGCACATGGCGCTCACCTACAGGCCGGACAGCGGCAAGCTGATCCAGGATTTTCTCGACGGGGTGCTGCAGCCGTATCTCGCGGCCGGAACCGCCACGTCGTTCATCGACAAGGTGCTGGCGCCGTATGCCGTGGCATGGCGGATGCTTGACAGGCCGTCCGATACGGTGCTGCCCGACAAGGTCAAGGACCTGCTGGAATCCCTGAACGACTATCGCAACCACGAGTGGAAGCCCGTGGCCATGTGGGCGCTGGTCCACTCGTTCAGGAACCTGGGCAGCCCCGACATCTCCCCGTTCGTGGCGGTCGGGTCCCATGCCGCGCGCAGCGCCGCCGCCACGCGGCTGTCGCTCGAATCGCACGACACGCAGCGGCTGGAGGAGATCCTGACCGCGCTGGAGCGCGTGACCGGCATCGACAGCCTCAACCGGCGCAGCGTACTGGTGCGGCGGGGCCATGCGGTGACCGCCCTGCGCGATCTGGACAAGGGCTATCCGGTACGCCTGGTCCATGGCCTGTCCATCGGCGCCGACGACCGAGCCGACGCCCTGATCCGCCTGCACGGCGAGATGCAGGGCAATGCCGAACTGGTGCGGCTGCTGCTCATCCGCGCCAACGAGAGGAAGGCCGGAGGCCGCATCACCCGCCCGAGGTCGCTCAACGCGCTGCCGATCATGCCGTTGAACATCGAACGGTCCGCATCGTTCTCGGCATGGACGCAGGAGCAGCACGACCACTGGATGTACCGGCTTGGCAACATGGCGTTGGTTCAGGGCGGCGAGGACCAGCTGAACCGGCTCACCGAATTCGACCTCCGGCGCGACCGCATGCTGCTGCGCGCGGATTCCCGCCGCTTCCCCCTGACCGAGCAGCTCAAGGACTTCAGCGAATGCACGCCGGACATGCTGCAGGCGCGCCAGCGGGAGACCATACGGCTGATCGCGGAGTACTGGGAGATCCGGTACGACGACGATCACACGGATCTGACCGAGGACGCGCAGGACAAGATCGCCCGGGGCGTGGTGCGACCGGCGCGCGGCTCGCAGCGCGTCGCCATCAAGCAGGTGGTGGCCGCCGGGCTGCTGATCCCCGGCGAGACGCTGGTCTGGGAGCGCCCGCGCAAGGGCGAGCGGTGGGTGTCGACCGTGACCGCGGACGGGCGGCTGCGCTTGGAGGACGGTTCGGAATACGCCACTCCGACCGCCGCGGCCCGCGCCGTGGGCGGCCGCAGCGCCGGACTGGACGTGTGGAAGCGCACCTCCAACGGCGAAAGCCTCAGCGACATCTGGAAGACGTACCGCCTGCAGACCAAGTAGCCGACGCGAGACGCTGGCGGCCCGCGCCATTCATTCGTTCGCCGAATCTGGCTCCCCTCTCTGAGGGGAGCCAGATTCGGCGAGCGTGACACCGGCGGCGGCCATCTCCTTGCGGGCGGCGACGCCGAGCTCCTCGCTGACCGGCACGGTCAGGTCCTCGAACACGGTGACCGCATACCCGAGCTTGCGCGCGTCCAGAGCCGTCTCCTTGACGCAGTGCGACTCGGCGATACCCGCCACATCGACGCTCGAGACGCCGGCATCCTCCAGCGCGCGGGCCAGGGTGCGGCCCTCCCGCTGCGCCCGATCGACCTCGTCGCGGGTCTGGATGCGGTCGGTGTTGTCCTCGATGCCCTCGAACCCGGAATAGGCGGCGGCGTACTGGCCCTTCTTGTAGTGGTGGTCGAGGCGCAGCGCGGCGACGGCCGGGTGCAGTTCGGCGTTCGGCGTGCCGGCAGCCCCGTGCTTCGGCCAGGTGTCGACGAAATCAGGATGGTCCGACCAGTGGCTTCCCGGTTCGATGTGCCAGTCCTGCGTGGTCGCGATGTACGCGTAGTCGCCGCGGTGCGCCTCCACGTATGCGGCGATCCGCTCGGCGACGGCGTTGCCGCCTTCCACGCCGAGCTCGCCTCCCTCGCAGAACGTCGGCTGCACGTCCACGATGATCAGTGCCTTTGCCATATCATGCTCCTTTCGCTGTTGCCGCCGAGCATAGTCCCCCGGCCCGTCACAGGTCGTGCCTGTCCCACTGTTCGGGGCGGGGAATCGACCGGGTCGCGCTCGTGCAGGCCAATATGAGCGCGATCAGCGCGCAGGCCACGACCAGCGCCATCATGGTGCGCCATCCGAATCGCTGCAGGAGCCAGCCGACCATGGCCGGCGTCAGGGCACCCGGCACGCCGACCGAGGTCTCGAACGCGGCCGACATCCGCCCCTGCATATCGTCCGGCGTCTTGCCGTAGATGAATCCGAGCTCGCCCGCGTTCAACGCCGGGAACAGCAGGCTGGACACGGTCATGCACGCCACGATCACCGGATAGGAGTCGGTGAACAGCAGCGGGACCATGGCCGCCGAGAACACGGCGAAGGTGGCGATGATCAGCGCACCGGTCGGCACCCGGTCCACCAGTCGACCGGCGATCAGCGATCCGACCAGCGCCGCCAGACCGCTGCCGACGCCGACCGCGCCGATCAGCACGGCGTCGGTGCCGTGCGATGCCAGCATGATCTGCACGCCGATGACGCTGCCGTAGCAGGCGACGTTGGCGACGGCGCCCTGCGCAATGGCGGCGACGACCGTCCTGCACGTCATCGCCCATCGCCATCCTTCGATGAAATGCGCGACGAACGACGCCGGCGCCTCCCCATCGCGATGCCCGCCATGGCCGGAATCGGCCGGCAGACCGACCGCGGTGACGGCGGCGACGCCATAGAGCGCGGCCGAGGTGAGGAAGGGGAACCAGGAGCCGACCGTGTACAGCAGGCCGCCGATCGCGCCGCTCGAAAGCTCGACGCACGCCTCGCGCGCCTCACGCACGGCCTGGGCCTTGGCGAACCGGTCCATCGGCACGATGGATTTGAGGATCGCGTCGTTCGAGGGGCCAAGCAGCCCGTTCATGACGGCGAAGGCCATGACCAGCACGGCGAACAGGCCGATGGTCATCGCCCGGACGCCCAGCAGCGCCGTCGCCGCAAGGGACAGGATCAGGCCGATAACGCCAAGGCCGATCATCATGCGTCTGCGGTCGTGGCGGTCGGTCAGGGTGCCGCCGATCGGCATCAGGACCAGGCCGATCGCCGATTCGATGGTGACGATCAGGCCGGCCGCGAAGGCGGAACCCGACAGCTGCAGCGCGATCAGCGGGATGACGAACGCGCGCAGGTTGACGGCGACCACGTCGCTGGTGTCCGCCGCGAACCAGCGGCGGTATGCCGCGCTGCGCCACAGCGACGTGGACGGGGAGGATGCGGACGGGGACGGGATTCGGTTGGGTGAGGTATCTGAGGTATCCATGATGGACTCGTTTCGTGGTACGGCGCGATCGCCGTGCCGTTCCCTCCCCCGCCGGGCGTATGCCGCGCTTCATTCATGCGCGGTGTGTGGCTCCCCTCTCTGAGGGGAGCCACACACCGTACACGAACGTATGGCACATGGCACCGTGCGGGTACTAGGAGGAAATGGCGGTTTTGGATGATGGCATGACAGCGTGGGCCGCACCGGCCGCATTCCGGCGGCGCGGGGCAAAGGCACGGGCTACGGCGCCAGTGCTAGCTGTATGCGAACGAAACCAAAACCTGATACATGATGAAACCCCTTCGATATGGCCGTTGCTTCGATTGTAGAAGAACGGACCCGCCGACACGCGTGGGGCCGCGCCCGGTCAGGCGAGCGCCGCGACGACCCGCTCCGGCGTCATGCAGTATTCCGGGAAATGTTCGATCAGCTCGGCGGATTCGGAGGCAGAAAAAGGGCCGGTATCTTGACAAAGATACCGGCCCTTGCTTCCCCCGGCTTCACTGACGGCTCCCCGGAGAGGGGAGCCGGAATCACTTCATGAGGTTGCGCAGCACGTACTGGAGGATGCCGCCGTTGCGGTAGTAGTCGGCCTCGCCGGGGGTGTCGATGCGGACCACCGCGTCGAACTCGGTCGTGGAGCCGTCCTCGTGGGTGGCGGTGACGTGGACCGTCTTGGGGGTCACGCCCTCGTTGAGCTTTTCGACGCCGGCGATGTCGTAGGTCTCGGTGCCGTTAAGGCCCAGGGACTCATAGGACTCGCCCGCCGGGAACTGCAGCGGCAGCACGCCCATGCCGATGAGGTTGGAGCGGTGGATGCGCTCGAAGCTTTCGGTGATCACGGCCTTGACGCCGAGCATCACCGTGCCCTTGGCGGCCCAGTCGCGCGAGGAGCCGGTGCCGTACTCCTTGCCGGCGAGCACCACGAGCGGCACCTTGTTGTCGATGTAGTCGCGGGAGGCCTCGAAGATCGTGGTCGGCTTCTTCGCGAGGAAGTCGTAGGTGAAGCCGCCGGGCGTCACCTCCTCGCCCACGGAGGCGAGCAGCTGGTTGCGTAGGCGGATGTTGCCGAAGGTGCCGCGCACCATGATCTCATGGTTGCCTCGGCGCGAGCCGTAGGAGTTGAAGTTCTTCGGCTCCACGCCGCGCTCGGTCAGGTACTTGCCGGCCGGGCTGGAGGCCTTGAACGCGCCGGCCGGGGAGATGTGGTCGGTGGTGACCGAATCGCCCAGCAGGGCCAGCACGCGGGCGCCGTGGATGTCGGAGACCGGCTCGGGCTGCGCCGTCATGCCGTCGAAGAAGGTCTGCTTGCGCACGTAGGTGGACTTGTCGTCCCAGGCGAACAATTCGCCCTCCGGCACGTCGAGGCCCTTCCAGCGGTGGTCGCCGTCGAACACGGAGGCGTAGTCCTTGAGGAACATCTCGCGGCTCACGGTGCCGTCGACCACGGCGGCGACCTCGGCGTTGGTGGGCCAGATGTCCTTGAGGTACACGTCGTTGCCGTCCGCGTCGACGCCGAGCGGCTGGGTCTCGAAGTCGAAGTCCATCGTGCCGGCGAGCGCGTAGGCGATGACCAGCGGCGGGGAGGCCAGGTAGTTCATCTTGACGTCCGGGCTGATGCGGCCTTCGAAGTTACGGTTGCCGGAGAGCACGGCGGTGACGGTCAGGTCGTTGGCGTTGATCGCCTCGGAGATCTCGGGCAGCAGCGGGCCGGAGTTACCGATGCAGGTGGCGCAGCCGAAGCCGACCAGCTGGTAGCCGAGCGCGTCGAGGTCGTCCTGCAGGCCGGCGGCCTTCAGGTAGTCGGCCACGACCTGCGAGCCGGGGGCCAGCGAGGTCTTGACCCAGGGCTTGGGCTTCAGACCCTTGGCGTGCGCGTTGCGGGCGATCAGGCCGGCGGCGATCATCACGGACGGGTTGGATGTGTTGGTGCAGGAGGTGATCGAGGCGATGGCCACGTCGCCGTTCTCGATGTCGAAATCGCCGCGGAAGTCGGTGGACACGGCCACCGGGTCCTTGACGGTCTTCTCGGTCTCGTAGGCGGGGGAGGTCTTCTCGAACATGCCCTTGGCCTCGGACAGCAGGATGCGGTCCTGCGGGCGCTTCGGGCCAGCGATGGACGGCACCACGGTGCCGAGGTCGAGCTCCTCGTACTCGGAGTACTGCGGTTCCACGTAGTCCGGGTCGGAGGCGTCGCCCCACAGCTTGTTGGCCTTGGCATAGGCCTCGACCAACGCGACCTGCTCCTCGGAGCGGCCGGTCAGGCGCAGGTAGTCGAGCGTGACGCCGTCGATCGGGAAGATGCCGCAGGTCGAGCCGAATTCGGGGCCCATATTGCCGATGGTGGCGCGGTTGGCCAGCGGCACGGAGGCGATGCCCTCGCCGTAGAATTCCACGAACTTGCCGACCACGCCGTGCTTGCGCAGCATGTCGGTGATGGTCAGGACCACGTCGGTGGCGGTGACGCCCTCCGGAATGGAGCCGGTGAGCTTGAAGCCGACCACGCGCGGCACGAGCATGGAGATCGGCTGGCCGAGCATGGCGGCCTCGGCCTCGATGCCGCCGACGCCCCAGCCGAGCACGCCGAGGCCGTTTTCGGTGGTGGTGTGCGAGTCGGTGCCCACACAGGAGTCGAGGTAGGCGAGCGTGTTGCCGTTGGCCTCGGCCTTGGTCATGACCACCTTGGCCAGATACTCGATGTTGACCTGGTGGATGATGCCGGTTCCCGGCGGCACCACGCGGAAGTTCTTGAACGCCTGCTGGCCCCAGCGCAGGAACTGGTAGCGTTCGCCGTTGCGCTGGTACTCGATGTCCATGTTCTGCTGGACCGCGTCGGCCACGCCGTACTTGTCGATCTGCACGGAGTGGTCGATGACCATGTCGGACTGGACCTGCGGGTTGATGACCTCCGGGTCGCCGCCGAGGTCCCTGACCGCGTCGCGCATGGTGGCGAGGTCGACGATGCAGGGCACGCCGGTGAAGTCCTGCATGATCACGCGGGACGGGGTGAACTGGATCTCATGGCTGGGCTCGGCGTTCGGATCCCAGTCGAGCAGCGTCCTGACGTGCTCGTCGGTGATGTTGGCACCGTCGATGTTGCGCACCAGATTCTCCACCAGGACCTTCAGCGAATACGGCAGATGGTCGACGCCGGGCAGGTCGGCAATCGAAAAGTAATCGTAATCCTTGCCGTTCACGCTGAGCGTGGACAGCTGGTCGTCGCGTACGGACATGCTTCCTCCGGGCTTTGAGCAGGAGCCGCGTGGCGGCTCGTTTTCCGCTGACAATTATCCGCCGTTTACGATACAGGAACGTTACCCCCGCTCTGGCGTGTCGGATTGTTACGTGAGACAATTCGCGCCACCGCTTCGATGATGATATGGCACAGCACGAAGATCGCGGCCGACAGCAGCAGGGCCACCCCCGTGCCGGCCAGCACCCGCCCGGTGGGCACCTCGAGGGCGAAGAAATTCGCCACGAACGGGATGAACATGCCGATCACGCCGGCCGCCGCGAAGCCGGCGACCAGGATGCCTCGCCACGAGTCGAGCGGCTGCGCCACGCGGGCGAGCACAAGCACGCCGAGCACGAACACGATGATCGCGCAGGTGGCGCGCAGCGAGGCCAGATCGCCGTCCCGCTCGACGTTCCACCCCATGATGCCGGGCAGCGCCCACGAGGCGATCAGCACCGACAGGGCGATGCCCATGCCGCCGGGCAGCGCGAAGCGCACGACGCGCTTGAGGAATCCCGGGATGTAGCGGCGCGTGTTCGGCGCCAGGGCGAGGATGAACGCCGGCGCGCCGATCGTCAGCCCGCCGATGTACGTGATGTGGCGGGGCAGGTACGGGAACGGGATGGCGGTGAGGACCACGCCGAGCGAGATCAGCGCGGAATACACGGTCTTGACCAGGAACAGGCTGGCGACGCGTTCCATGTTCGCCATGACCTGGCGGCCCCGCGCCACGACGTCGGGCAGATGGCTGAACTTCGAGTCGACGAGCACGACCTGCGCCACGGCCTTGGTGGCCGGCGCCGCGTTGCCCATCGCGATGCCGAGGTCGGCCTCCTTGATGGCGAGCGCGTCGTTGACGCCGTCGCCGGTCATCGCCACGACGTGGTCGGTGGCGTGCAACGCCTGCACGATGGCCTTCTTCTGGTCGGGCAGCACGCGGCCGAGCACGTCGACGTCCTTGAGCACCCGGGCGAGCTCGGCGGTGTTCTTCGGCAGCGTACGCGCGTCCCTGGCGACCGGCTCGCGCTCGCCGGTCAGACGCACCTTGGCCGCGATCGCGCCGACCGTGACCGGGTTGTCGCCCGAGATGATACGGCAGCGCACGCCCTGCTCGCGGAACCAGGCGAGCGTGCGCTCGGCATCGTCGCGGATGTGTTCGGAGCACAGCACGAGCGCGATCGGCGTCGAGGCCGGGTCGAACGCCGGCTCGTCGGCGAAGCCGGACGGATCGGCCGGCGCACCGGGCCGGTGAGCGACGAGCAGCACGCGCTCGCCCTGATTCGCGTAGGCGTTGACCTGGTCGAGCACGGCCGTGTGGTCGCCGTCGAGCGCCGAGATGATGACTTCGGGCGCGCCCATCGTCCACACGCCCTCGGCGGTGACGATCGCGCTCCATTTGCGGGCCGAGGAGAACGGCACGCGCGCCGCGACCGGACCGGGCGCGTAGCCCTGGGCGTTCAATGCGGCGAGCACGGCCGTGCCGGTGCCGTTGGGCTGCTCCTCGTTGGACAGATCATACAGGGCTTGCGTCGCGGCGCGTTCGTCGCCGGCGGCGGACGCATCCTGCCGTCCCGCCGCCCCGGGCTCATCCAGCATGACGATCCGATCGAACGCGATGCCGCCATCGGTCACGGTGCCGGTCTTGTCGAGGTTCAGGCAGTCGACGCGGGCGAGCGTCTCGACCGATTCGAGCTCCTGCACGAGCGTGTTCTTGCGGGCCAGCCGCATCGCCGCGATCGCGAAGTTGAGCGAGGTGAGCAGCACGAGGCCCTCGGGGATCATGCCGACCACGCCGGCCACGGCGGAGACGACCGCCGAACGCCATTCACCGGTCGCGATCGCCTCGGACCAACCGCCGACCGTGTGGATCTGCGAGACGATGAGCAGCACGCACAGCGGCACGACGAGGAACGTCATGAACTTGAGGATCGTGTTGATGCCCTTGTTGAGATCGGAGACGGTCTTCTTGTAGACCTTGGCCTGCGCGGTGAGCCTGGCCGCGTAGCCGTGCTCGCCGACCGCGCTCACCCGGGCCAGCGCCAGCCCCGAGACGGCCGTCGATCCCGAGTACACCGGGTCGCCCACGTCCTTGCGCACCGTGCGCGACTCGCCGGTGAGCATCGACTCGTCGAGTTCGAGCCCGTACGTCTCGAGCACCTCGGCGTCGGCGGGCACCTGATCGCCCGAGCGGATCCACAGCAGGTCGTCGAGCACGATGCCGTCGTGCGATACCTCGACGTCGGCGCCGTCGCGGCGCACCATGTAGTTCGCGGCGACGAGGATCGACAGCTTGTCGAGCGTGCGCTTGGCCCGAAGCTCGGTGACGATGCCGATGCCGGTGTTGAGCAGGATGACCAGGCCGAAGACCGCGTCCTTCCATGATCCGGTGATCAGCACGAGCACCATCGCGGCGAGGATGATGCCGTTGAACAGCGTGAACACGTTGGCACGCACGATATCGGCGACCGATCGTGAGGTGGAGGTCTTGACCGTGTTGGCACGGCCGTCCTCAAGACGGGCGGCGACATCGGCGGCCGTCAGACCGGTATGGGACGTGTCGGGAAAGGAAAGACTCATGATACCAGCCTACCCGCATCCGGCGTCCGGAACACTCATTCTCAGGGTTGAATCAGGGTGTTCCCAGAGTGCTTCCACCGACACTGGATGCGCCATTCCATCTACGCAATGCTAGCGTCTCAGGACTCCGGAACGACGGGAACGCTCAGCTGGCGAAACACGGTCACTTTTTGACCTTTAACTCATAACCCACTATCGTATTCTATGAATTCCCCCAATGGGCCTCTCCGGACGGTCTTCGACTCAGCCGTGATGCACTGGGGGTTCTCTTTTTTTGAGTGGGTTAAGGGTCGGAAAGTGTGGGTTAAGTAAAGAAACGTGGGTCTTATTCGGACGTGTCGTTGGTTAGTGTGATCGTCCGGCCCAGCCTGTTCTGATGCCGACCCCGCTTTCGTAGGCGTCGACGTCGGTGGAGAGCTGCTGTACGCAGTCTTTGTTCCATACAACTGGATTACCACCAACACCATGGACATGAACTGAATCTTCCAAGCGACTCCGATACGAAGCGCCATGAGATCCATGTCATAGCCGTTCAGGAAGGTGATGCAGATACATGTCAATGGCATCAACGCTGTTTTCCAACGTACTCATGCAAACCGACAACGGCTGCGCGTAGATCTCCGGATAATCAATCTCATCCTGTTCCGGATGGACGGGGAAGGCCAGCCGTTCGACGTCCAAATCGAAGCGGGCGTCGACACCGGGCTTGTTGCCCCTAGCATCCAGTCTATGCCAGGCGTCCTTCCAATGGATCGCGTTCAAGGCGTGGATGCAGTAGCCGCTTCCCGGAGTGGTCCCCAGCATGAGACGCTGGTAGCAGAAGCCCGTCGGTATATGCCGGACGCGAAGCAGCGCCGCCAACAAGTTCGATTTCGCGTAGCAGATACCTGTCCGGTATCGCAGACATTCCGTAGCAGTCACCGTCACTCGGCGGGACTGGATATCCCATGAATGAGGCACCTCATCGCGCACATACTCAAAGGCTCGCTGCATGTACGCCAACAGGTCGGTCGCGTCTGCGGACAGTGTGGCGGACAGCTCACGAATCGAGGCATCCGAATAATCCACGTAGGGATTCTCCTCGAGATACGTATCCAAGGATGACTCCAGCTGCCGCAACACCGTCATCGTGATTCTCCCTCTGAGCATCGTGTAAAACCATGATACCTTCTGCCCCGAAAAGCCCTCCGAGATTTGTGGGACATGCCCACGGCCTATTTTGCCCCTTCCGGAAGACAGGACTCGCGTAAAACGGCCATGTTCCAATCGACGGCTGGCGGCTGGAGCCATGTCGTCCCCGATTGCGTGTCCCACAAATCGCAGGTCGCGCCAATGTGCGGCTGGGACACAGCTCAGTGCAGCGTGGAGACCATCAGATTGCGCTCGTGCGGCCGGTCGTCGATGATCGTCATCAGCGCCTGATCGAGCGGGACCGATGTCGCCGCGCGGTCGTTGACGGTCAGCGTGGCCGCGTACAGCGATTCGTCGGCCGGCGGGGCCACCGGGGCCAGCAGCGCGACCGGGAAGCCGGCCGAGCGCGCCGCGTGCAGCGCCTGATCCCATGCATCGGCGTTCGCCTCGGTCACGTCGATCCCGCTGATCACGATGATCGAGGCACGACGCTCGATCAGATCGGCAACGCCTTGGCACGCGGCCGCAGTCGGGTCGTCCGTGTCCGTGGTCGCCACATAGACGGCGGACAGGTCGGCCGCGTCGAGCTGGTCGAGCGCCATCCGGTCGAGGTCGGGGCTGGTCGAGCCGATCAGCCCGACCGTCACGTCGGAGCGGATCTCGCCGATGTGCGCAACCTTGGGTTCCGTCTCGTGCGTATCCCCCACGGCCTTGCCGGCCGGCTCGCATGCGGACAGGGACAGGCATGCGGCCACGACCAGCGCGGCGGCCGGCAGACGGCGATGACGATGCTTCATACCATCCGATTGTAGCGGCTCGCGGCCCGGTTCGTCCGATGCGAACGAGCCGGGCCGCGCCCTTCGCGAGGACACGGCCCGGCTCACTCATCCCATCCGGCGTCTCAGACGCGACGGAACAGCGCGACGGTCTCGACGTGGTGGGTCATCGGATAGATGTCGAATGCGCGCACGGCGGCCAGATCGTAGCCGAGCTCGCGCAGCGTTCCGGCGTCGCGACCCAGACTGGCCGGGTCGCATGCGATGTAGATCACCGATTTCGGCCCGGCGGCCGCGATCTGGCGGCACACCTTGGCGCGGGCGCCCGCGCGCGGCGGATCGAGCACCACCAGATCGGGATGCGCCAGATGCGCCGGCACATGGGCGAGCGTCTTCGCCACGTCGCCGCAGCGCGCGTCGACGTCGGTCAGATTGCGGTGGCGCAGGTTGCGCTGCGCGTTCTTGACCGCGGTGCGGCCGCCCTCGACGCTGAGCATGCGGGTGCGCGGCGCGGCAAGCGTGGCCAGAGGCAACGTGAACAGGCCGGAGCCCGAATACAGGTCCCAGATGCAGACCGATGCGGCGCCATCCAGCTCGCGGCGGGCCAGATCGATCACATGGCCGGCGAGTTCGATCGGGGCCTGGCGGTGCACCTGCCAGAAACCGTTCGCGTCGACCTCGTACTCGAATGCGGCGCCGGCGATGGCGGCGCGCTCGATGAGGCGCCTGCTGCCGGCGCGCAGCTCGCCGTCGACCAGGACGGCGTAGTTGTCGCCGATGGACGCGCCGCCACGCGGTTCGGGCACGGACAGGCGGATCTGCGAGCCGGGCTCGAAGCCGCCGTCCCAGACGCGTTCGGCATCGGCCACGGACAGCAGCGCTTCGGAGGCGAGCGGCATCGTGTCCAGCGGCACGCGGGTGTGCGAGCCGCGCCGGCGCATCGACGGCCTGCCGTCGTCGTCGGCGATCATCTCGATGCGGGTGCGCCAGTGGAATCCGCCGAGGTCCTCGTCGCCGAGGACGCGCGTCACCGGCACGGCACGTTCGACGTGGCCGAGGCGGCTGAGCTGCTCGGAGACGGTGACCGCCTTCCACCGGAGCTGGCCGTCGAGGCTGACATGCACGAGGTCGGCGCCGCCGACGCCGCCGCCCATGGCGAGCGGGCCGGCGAGCGGCCAGGCCGGATCGACGCGGTCGGGGCTCGCCTCGAGCACCTCCACCGTCTCGCCGGTCCAGAACCGGTCGTCGCGGTCATGCGGCTCGTCGAGGGCGATGCGCAGCAGCTCGCCGGGCAGGGCGAATCGCACGAACACGACGCGCCCATCGATGTGACCGACGCAGCGGCCCTGATCGGCGTATCGTTCGATGCGGACGGTGGCTTCCATGGGTGTTGATGTCCTTTCGGGAAAACTGGTCGTCAGTCGTTCGTGTCCTTGGCCGCGGCGGCCGCGGCCTTGTGGCGGTGCATCGGCGTGGCGATGATGAGGTAGGACACCCAGATGGCCAGCGCCCAGAACGGGATGCCCATCAGCAGCCGGGTTACGCCGAGCGCGGCCACATGATTGGTCAGATAGAGCGGCACCTGCACAATAAGACGCAGCAGGAACAGGCCGACCCACAGACCGGTGACGATCATGTAGGCGCGCTTCAAAGCCTTGTCATCCATCCAATCGCGGAACCACGCTTTGAAATGCTCAGTGGGCAGACTGCGGATGAACTCGACGACCAAGCCGAGACCGGGCACTCGCGCAATCAGTGAGATGGCGAGCAACGCGGCATAACCCGCATTGGTGATAAAGCCGAAAATGTAATAGTTGCGGGCTTCGTGGGTTTGCCATGCCCAGATCAGGCAGATGCCGACCGCTATCAAGCCGGAAACCGCACCCATCACCGACTGGCGTTGAATCAGTCGCACGATCACCTGCAATACCGCCAGTACCGCCGAAACCGCGATGGTGAGGTTCAGGTTGCTCGTGGCTACGAACAGTACGACGAATACCACGCCGGGCAGCATGGATTCGATGACGCCGCGAGGGCCGCCAATGGCATCGATGACGGAGAAATCCTCGCCATCATCGCCGGCGTCGGCCAGCGCGGATAGGCCAGTGCGTTTGTTGTCTGCCAAGTCTTTTCCTCTTTTGCGTGGGCATCCCCCGCTCCCGCTGGCGGGAGCTGTCAGCGAAGCTGACCGAGGGTGGTCACCATCTCGGCTGGACCACCCTCAGCCTCACTCCGTTCGACAGCTCAGCCAGCGGGCGCACGACATGGAATCAGCGGACTTCGGAGAACATCGGGCCGCGGGAGAGCGTGGTCTTCACCTCGGTCTGCTGGTCGGAGTCGAACGGGCCGGTCGGCTTGTCCGGGATGTCCTTGAGGTGCTCCTTGCCTTCCGCTTCGGCCGCGGCCTTGGCGGCCTTGCGCTCGGCGGGGGCGACGGGCGGGTGCATCGGGATGAGGTCGCGAGGGGCCAGCGGCTCCTCGCCGCGCTCCACGACGATGTCGGCGAAGAACTTGTTCAGCGCCACGGTCTCCTGGTCGGCGGCGTCGGTCGCGGCCTTGCCGGAGAAGATGCCGCGCAGCATCCAGCGCGGGCCGTCCACGCCGACGATGCGGGTGTTCACGGTCTTGCCGCCCTTGATGCTGACCGGCAGCTTCACCTCGGTGCCGAACACGCCGGACTCCTCCCTGGCGTTGGCGTTCGCCTTGAGCAAGTCGGCGCGCACGTCGTCCCACAGGCCAAGGGTCTTCGGCGCGGCGAACGCCTCGATCTCCAGGCTCGACGATCCGTAGGTGATCGTGGTGCCGAGCACCTGCTGCGTGGCGCGGCTGGCCTTGACGCGCAGCTGGATGCCCATCAGGAACGGCAGGTAGTAGGCGCCGAGATCGAGATAGTCGTCATAGTCGGGCACGTCCTCGTCGTTGACGTCCCACGGGCCGTACTCCTCGCCGCGCCCCTCGTACGCGGCGACGGCCTCGGTCGGGTAGGCGGGCTCGGCGGAGGCTTCGGCGCCCTCGGACGCGGTCTCGGCGGTCTGATCAGCGACGTCCTCGTCCCGATGCTTCTTCTTGCCGAATCCAAACAGTCCCATGATGTTTCCTCGTTTCGTATGCGGTTGCAACCTCGACTAGCGTAGCACCCCGCCTTGTAATTGACTGGTAACCGGCCCGCGCGGAACGGCCGTGGCGGCGCTCACACGTCGTAGGTGACGGTGAGCGGGGCGTGGTCGGACCAGCGGGCGTCGTAGGTCGGGGCCTTGTCGATGACGAAGCCGCGCGCGGTCTCGGCGAGCTCCGGGGTGGCGAACTGGTAGTCGAGCCGCCAGCCGACGTTGTTGTCGAAGGCGCGTCCGCGCTGGCTCCACCAGGTGTAGGGCCCCTGGATGTCGCCGGCGAGCATGCGCGTCACGTCGACGAACTCGTACTCCCCCAGCCACCGGTCGACGTAGGCGCGCTCGGCCGGCAGGAATCCGGAATGCTTGACGTTGGCCTTGGCGTTCTTGATGTCGAGCGGCGTGTGCGCGATATTGAAGTCGCCGCACAGCACGGCCTGGTCGCCGCCGGCGGCCGCCCGGTCGCGCAGCTCGCCGAGGCGCGACAGCATCGCGTCGAGGAAACGGTATTTCTGCGCCATCTTCGTCTCGTCGTCGGCGTCGCCGGAGTGCACGTACACGCACGCGACGGTGATCCGGTAGCCCTGCGGCGTGGTCACGTCGGTTTCGATCCACCGCCCGGAGTCCACGTCGTCGTCGAGTCCGGGAAGGCCGTAGCGCCGCTCGGCGACGGGCAGGTCGGACAGCAGGGCGACCCCGGCGCGGCCCTTGATGCGGCACACCTCGTTCGCCGCATGCAGCCCGTCCCGATCCGCGACGCGGCCGGCGGAGACGTAGGCGCCGGCCAGCGCGTCGATGATCGGGTCGAGTTCCGCCTGCGGCGCGCGGACCTCCTGCATGCACCAGACATCGGGAGCATTGGCTTCGGCCCACGCTTCGATCCCCTTGCGCCTGGCCGCGCGGATGCCGTTGACGTTGGACGTGGTGATGGTGATGGTCATGGCTCCATCCTACACAGGGCGCGCGGACCGCCCGGATACGACGTTGGGCCCCTTCCGGGAGGGAAGGGGCCCAACGGGACAGATGACGACCGCGCGGATGCACGGCCTATACCGCGGGATCAGTCGAGACCGAGCTGAAGCTTGCCGCCGGGGATCGCGTCGAGCAGATCCTGGGTGTACTTCATCTTCGGGTGGTCGAACACCTCATCGGTGGTGGCGTGCTCGACCAGCTTGCCATGCTGCATCACCACGACCTCGTCGGCGATCTGGCGCACGACGGCCAGATCGTGGGTGATGAACAGGTAGCTCAGGCCCTTTTCGGCCTGCAGGTCGTTGAGCAGACGCAGCACCTGGTCCTGCACGAGCACGTCGAGCGCGGACACGGCCTCGTCGCACACGATCACATCCGGGTTCAGGGCCATGGCTCGCGCGATGGCGATGCGCTGGCGCTGGCCGCCGGACAGCTCGTTCGGGTAGCGGCTCATCACGGACTCGGGCATCTCGACCATGTCGAGCAGCTCGCGCACGCGCTTCTCGCGGCTCTTCGCATCGCCGATCTTATGGATGCGCAGCGGCTCCTCGATCGAGCGGAAGATCGAGTACATCGGGTCAAGCGAGCCGTAGGGGTTCTGGAACACCGGCTGCACGTGGCGGCGGAAGTCCAGCAGCTCCTTGCCCTTGAAGCCGGAGATGTCCTTGCCCTCGTAGGTCACGGTGCCGTCCGTGGGCTCGAGGAGCTTCAGGACCATGTTCGCCACGGTGGACTTGCCCGAGCCGGACTCGCCCACGATGGCGGTGGTGGTGCCGCGCTTGACCGAGAACGACACATCGTCGACGGCCTTGAACATCTCCTTCTTGCGCGGCAGCTTGAACTCCTTGGTCAGGTGGTCCACGACGATGATGTTCTCGCTCTTCTCGATCGCGGCCTCGCCCTTGACGTGGTGCTCCATGAGCGCCGTCGCGTCCTCGCCATGCTCCTTGGCGGAGATGATGCGCTGGGAGGCCAGCGAGGGGGCCGCGGACACGAGCCGCTTGGTGTAGGGGTGCTGCGGGTGCTGGAGCACCTCGAGCGACGGGCCGGATTCGACGACCTGGCCCTTGTACATCACGACGATGTGCTGGGCGCGCTCGGCGGCCAGGCCCAGATCGTGGGTGATGAACAGCACGGCGGTGCCCAGCGAGTCGGTGAGCATGTGCAGGTGGTCGAGGATCTTCTTCTGCACAGTCACGTCGAGCGCTGAGGTCGGCTCGTCGGCGATGAGCAGGTCGGGGCGGCAGGCCAGGCCGATGGCGATCAGCGCGCGCTGGCGCATGCCGCCGGAGAACTCGTGCGGGAACTGGCGGGCGCGGGTCGCCGCGTCGGGCAGGCCGGCCTCGGACAGCAGGCCCGCGATGCGGTCATCCAGCGTGGAGCCGGTGACGTGCTTCTTGGCGATCTCCCAGGCCTTGTCGTCGTTCACGCCGGCCTTGATGAGGTCGTCGGCGACGCGCCAGCGGGTCTCGGAACCGGGGACCCACTCGTCCTTGAAGCGTTCCATGGCCTTGTCGGCCTTCTCGCCGCTCACGCCGGCCCCGGCGAGGGCGGCCTTGGCGGCGTCGAGCAGCGCCGGCAGCTCGGCCGAGCCGATGAAGGTCTCGTCCTCGTTGCCCTTGACGGCGACCTCGTCGCCGGCCAGCGCCTTGGCGAGGGCGGAGCGCTTCTCGTGGGCGACGTCCATGCCGTTGGCCTTGAGCGCCTCCTTGACCTGCGTGCCGATGCGGTACACCGGGTTCAGGTTGCTCATCGGGTCCTGCGGTACAAGGCCCATCTTGGTGCCGCGCAGCTTGTCGTACTCCTTGGGCTTGAGGCCGGCGATCTCCTGGCCGTCGAGCTTGATGGAGCCGGAGACCACATGGCCGGTGCCGGGCAGCAGGCCGAGCACGGCCATGGCGGAGGTGGACTTGCCCGAACCGGACTCGCCCACGATGGCCACCCACTGGCCCGGGTAGACGCTGAAGGAGGCGTCGCGCACGGCGTGCACGGCGCGCTTGTCGTCGGTGGTGAAGTCGATGGCGAGGTTCTTCACCTCGAGCAGCGGACCGTTGGCCTTCTGCATCTCGACGAGCTTCTCGTTGGTATTCATGTTCTTAGTCATGTCACTCATCCTTCAGGTCAGGCCGTGCGGCTCTTCGGATCAAGCGCGTCCTTGACGGCGTCGCCCATCATGATGAAGCTCAGCACGGTCAGGGCCAGTGCCACGGACGGGTAGAACAGCACCATCGGGTTGGTCATCAGGTTGGTCTGTGCCTGGGAGATGTCGCCGCCCCAGCTCACGGTGGTCGTCGGCAGGCCGATGCCGAGGAAGCTCAGCGTGGCCTCGGACACGATGTAGGAGCCGAGCGACGTGGTGCCGATCACGATGATCGGGGCCATCGCGTTGGGGATGATGTGGCGGAACAGGTTGCGCATCGGCGTGGAGCCGAGGGCAGTCGACGCCGTGTTGAACTCGAGGTTCTTGGCCTCCATGACCGAGCCTCGGGCGATACGCGCGGTGGAGACCCAGCCGAACAGGGCCAGCACGAGCACGACCTTCCAGATGGAGCTGTTGGTGCGGAACATCTGCAGCACGACGATGGCGCCGAGCAGGAACGGGATCGCGTAGAAGATATCGATCAGTCGGCTCAGCAGCGCGTCGACCCAGCCGCCGAAGAAGCCGGCGACCGCGCCGATCAGCGTGCCGACGCACACCACGATCAGAGTGCTCAGGATGCCGACGGACAGCGAGGTGCGCGTGCCGTACACGGTGCGCGCGAACACGTCGCAGCCCTGGAAGTCGTAGCCGAACGGATGGCCGGCCTCCGGGTCGCCCAGGGAGTTGTCGAGGTTGCAGTAGTTCGGGTCGATCTTGGTGAACAGGCCCGGGAAGAGCGCCACGATCAGGATGAAGATGATCATGATGCCCGAGATGATGAACAGCGGGTTCTTGCGCAGCGTGCGCCACGCGTCGGCCCACATGCTCGTGGCCGGGGCGGATTCGTCGACCTTGTCGACGTCCTGCAGCGGGGTCTCGTCGATCGGGGCGACGTAGCGCTCCTGTCCGGGCAGCACCTCGTCGGAGGGGAATGTGGTCTTTTCGTCAGTCATTGGATTCCACCCTCCCTATCAGGCGTAACGGATACGCGGGTCAAGCGCCGCGTACAGCAGGTCGACGATCAGGTTGCAGATCACGAAGATGAGCAGCAGCAGGGTGACGATGGACACCACAAGGTTGCCCTCGCCCTTGAGGATGCTCTGGTACGTGAGGAAGCCGACGCCGTGGATGTTGAAGATCTGCTCGGAGATCATCGCGCCGCCCATCAGGGCGCCCAGGTCCTGGCCGAGGTAGGTGACGACGGGGATCAGCGAGTTGCGCAGCACGTGGCGCAGCATCACGGAGCCGTTGCTCATGCCCTTGGCGCGCGCGGTGCGCACGTAGTCCTCGGCGATGTTCGAGGAGATCTCGGAACGGGACAGGCGGATGATGTACGCCATCGATCCGGAGCCGAGCACCATGGCCGGGAACAGCAGATCGTAGAAGCCGGGGTCGGAGCCGGCGGTCACCGGGATGATGCTCCACTGCACGCCGAGGAAATACTGGCCGGCGAAACCGGTGACGAAGGTCGGCACGGAGATGAGCAGCAGGGATACGATCAGGATGACCGTGTCGTACCACTTGCCCTTCTTCAGACCGGAGATGACTCCGAAGATGACGCCGAAGATGGCCTCGAAGCAGAACGCCATGATGCCGAGGCGGATGGTCACCGGGAACGCGCGGGCGATTTCGCTGATGACCGGCTGCCCGGCGAAGGTGTTGCCGAAGTTCAGCGTGAACGCGTTCTTCAGGAACAGCAGGTACTGGACGATGAATGGCTTGTCGAGGTTGTATTCGGCGCGGATCTGGGCGGCGACGGCTTCATTGACCGGCTTGTCACCGAACATCGCCTTGACCGGATCGCCCGGCAGCGCGAAGACGAGTGCATAGACCAGCAGTGTCGCACCGAGAACCACGGGAATCATCTGCAGAATACGTCGCAGAAGATATTTGCCCATCGGTTTCTCCTTATTCTTATGGACCGGCCGCATCAAAAATAAGGCGCGCCATGGGCGCGCAACATGCTGTCCGATCGCTAAGTACCCCGTAAGTCTACCCCATAGGTCGGTCGTAATGTTTCGTGATGATGACGTGAAGATGACAATACGGCGATTTTCCGCGGTTTATCGGGGTCCATCAGGCACCACGATCCGGACGCCAGCGGGGGCCGGCACTCGCCGACGGCACGCACGGGCGCATCGCGCCGCACGGGGATGGCGGCGGAGACGACATGCGGCAGTTCATATCACTGCTTCGTTGAGTGATTCTGGCTCCCCTCGCTGAGGGGAGCCAGAATCACCATGTCGCAGACCACTGGCGCAACGCAGACATGACAAAGGCGGGGGACGAATCGTTCGTCCCCCGCCTTTGTCATGTCGTGCCGCCGGCGTGCGGTCACCGGGCCGTCAATCGGCCGTATGCCCGCCCGCCGGAGCTTCGGTCACCGTTGCGGTCACTTGGACAGCGTCAGGTTCTCGTAGATCGGCACGTTCTGCCAGTTCATCTCGAAGCCCTGGACGTCCAGCGAGGTCACGGCCACGGCGTTGCTGTAGTACAGCGGGATGGCCGGCAGGTCGTTGAGCAGGATCTCCTGCGCCTGCTGGTACAGCTTGTTGGCGTCGTCGGTGGACTGCGCGGCGTAGGCCTTGGTCATCAGGTCGTCGAACTTGGGGTTCTTGTAGTCGCCGTCGTTCGAGCCGTTGCCGTCGGCGGCGGCCGAGTCGTACAGCTGGAACAGGTAGTTCTCAGCCGACGGGTAGTCGGGCTGCCAGCCGGTGCGGAACGCGCCCTTGATCTGGCGCTCGGAAACGGCGTTGCGGAACTCCTGGAAGGTCGGCATCGGGTTGGTGGCCACGTCGATGCCCAGGTTGTTCTTGAGCTGGTTGACGATGGCGTCGTAGATCGGCTTGGCGCCGCCGTCCGCGTTGTACGCGAAGGTCAGCTGGCCGTCGTACTTGGAGATGGCGTCGGCCTTGGCCCACAGTTCCTTGGCCTTGGCGGCGTTGAACTTCAGGTTCTCGACGCCCTTGAGGGAGTCGGAGTAGCCCGGGGTCAGCGGGGAGGTGAAGTCGACGGCCGGGGTGCCGATGCCGTTGAGCACCTTGTCAGTGAGCTGCTCGCGGTTGATGGCCATGGAGATGGCCTGGCGGCGCAGCACGCCTTCCTCGGTGGTCACGTCGAAGTGCTCGAGGTTCGCCGGGATGGTGAAGGTCTGGGAGACGGAGCCGGCCTTGTTGTAGGCCTGGACCTTCTTGTTCGGCTCGAAGGTCTTGGTGGCGGAGGCCGGGACCGAGCCCATCACGTTGAGGTTGCCGGACTGCACGTCGGCGTACTGGGCGTCATCCTCGGTGTAGATCTTGAAGGTGATGCCGTCGTTCTTCGGGGTGCGGTTGCCCTTGTAGTCGTCGTTCTTGACGAGCTTGATTTCCTTGTTGTGGTCCCAGGACTCGACCTTGTACGGGCCGTTGCTCACCGGCTTCTCGCCGAACGCCTTGGTGTCCTTGTAGAAGGATTCCGGCAGCGGGGAGAACGCCGAGTAGCCGACCTTGATCGGGAAGGTGGCGTCGGGCTGGTTCATGTCCACAGTGAAGGTGGAGTCGTCGACGACCTTGAGGCCCTCGAGCTGCTCGTCGCCCTTGAGGCTGTCGGCCTTCTGCAGCGCGTCGAAGCCCTTGATGGTCGAGAAGAAGGAGGAGCCCTTCTGCGCGTTCTTCGCGTTGGCCACGTAGCTCCACGCCTTGGTGAAGGATTCGGAGGTCACCGGGGTGCCGTCGGTGAACTTCCAGCCGCTCTTGAGCTTGATGGTGTACTGGGTGGCGTTCTCGTTCGGGGTGATGGACTCGGCGACCTCGTTCTTCGCGTTGCCCTTGTCATCGAAGGACACCAGGCGAGAGAAGACCAGATCGATGACCACGCCGCCGGCGGTCTCGTTGGTGTTGCCCGGAACCAGCGGGTTCTGCGGCTCGGAATCGCCGGCCGTGATGATCATCTTGCCGTCGCTGGCAGCGTTGTTGGAGGCGTTGTTGGACGCGCCGCAGCCGCTCAGCATCATGACGACCGCGGAGGCGGCGGCCACGAGAGCCAAAGCTTGCTTCTTCATGAAGTTCTCCTATTCTGAACTACTGGCCGGGGCGCAGCACCCCGGCATCACGCAAAAGGGGCTGGCCTGCCCGTGTTCACGATCAGACGCCAACCCCTTTGCCGATTGGTTTCTATTGTTACCCGAGTTTTCGACATCGCCTAATCGACCGCCCATGCCGCGAAATGGCTCGGCCGATCGGGCTCCCGGCCCGGGAAGGACCCGTCTTTTGCCTGAAACGCCAAGCAATTCCCAGCGTTCTTTCATTCGACGGCGCTATAGTTGTGTGTTTTTTCTCGTTGCGGCGAAAGCACCGATCGTGTTACGCGCATGTTAATTCTCGTGGTCAGGCGCGGGGAAAGGCCTGGGCGTACCGCGACTTGAGCTGCTCGATGGAGACGTGGGTGTACCGCTGCGTGGTTTTCAGCGAGGAGTGGCCCAGCATCTCCTGCACTTCGCGCAGGTCGGCTCCCCCGTCGAGCATGTGGGTCGCCGCGCTGTGCCGCAGGGCGTGGGGCCCGATATCGGGCACGCCGGCCTCGCGGGCCCGGGCGTGCACCACCTCGCGCACCACGCGCTGGTCGATCCGCCCGCCGCGTGCGCCGAGGAACAGCGCCCTGCCCGCACGGGCGGGCTGGCCGTTGCCCCCTTGATCGCCGGACGGAGCCCCGTTCCTCCGGCGCCGCGCCGCATCCGCTATGACCGGGCGGCCTTCGGCGATCCAGGTCTCCAGCGCGCGCATCGCGGGCTCCCCGAAGGGCACCACCCGCTGCTTGTTGCCCTTGCCGGTGACTTTCACCGTGCGGTTGTCGGCGTACACGTCATCGAGGTCCAGCCCGACCAGTTCGGCCACGCGCATGCCGGTCGCGTACAGCAGTTCGAGCATGGCCGTGTCGCGCAGCGTGATCGCCGCGGCGGTGTCGTCGCCTCGTGCGCCCTTTGCCGCGCTTTCCGCACGCTTCGGATCGGAGCCGGCCTCATCCGGACGGTCCGATCGGGATCGCCCGGCGGGCCCGCCCGGCGCATCGGACTCCACGTCCATCAGCTGTTCGGCCTGCGCTTCGGTCAGCACGGTCGGCAGGGCGTCGGGGATCTTCGGCGTGAGCAGCACCGCCGCCGGGTCCTCCGGCACGCGGCCGTGCTCGTGGGCCCATGCGAAGAACACACGCACGGCGACCACCTTGCGCGCCATGCTCGAACGGGCGTGCGTGCGCGAGTCGCGGGCCATCCAGCCGCGCAGATCATCGGTGGTGATCGCGCCGATCAAGGGGATTCCTCTCAGGGCGAGCAGGTGCAGGCACTCCTCCACGTCGGACCGGTACGCCTTGATCGTGTTGCCGCTCAGCCCGCGGTTGGCCTTGAGGTACGTGAGGAAGTCGTCGAGTTCCTGTCCGAAATCCATCATCGCTCCCCCATCACGGCCGTTTGGTATTAGCATGATAATACCTGCGAGGCAAAGGAGTCGTCATGGCCATCCCCAATGAGATCCCGGCGCATGCGCGCGTCGTCGTACGCGTGTCGGAAGGCGTCGATCCCGTCGATCATCGTATGAAATACCGCGACTATATCGGTCATGTCACCTCATGGGACGGGTATCGCCTCGAAATGACCCGCGATGCGGCGGCGAACGGATCGCGCCCCGAGCAGCGCGTCAGCATCGACGCCGACACCATCATCACGTTGAAGCCCATACCCGAGCGGCACCGTACGCGCCCCTGAGGCGGAATCCTCCGCGCTCCTTCGTAGCGCCGTGCGACCTCGTGCCGTGGATGCCCTGCGGCCATGCATCCACGGCGAGGCATCCTCTCCACGGCATAGCGGCGCTTCCATGGCGCGGCAATACTCCCACCGCGTGGTAATGCCCCCACGGCGTGGTAATGCCCCCACGGCGCGGTGAGTGTTCCATCGCACCCCCACCCACCACGCGGCAATACTCCCACCGCGTGGTAATACTTCCACCACGCGGCAACGGAAAACGGCGGAATACCGCGGATACCACAAATCAGCCAACCACGCCGTGGAACACTCACCGCGCGGTGGAACATTTACCGCGCCGTGGGAACACCGCTACGCGGTAAAGACACAACAACACCATGGAAGCATCCCCACATCCATACTTCTGCAGCAAGAAATCCACCGCGCGGAAATGCTTCCAACCTCCACCGAGCATCCACGCCTCCACCACGCAGTAGCTCTTCCACCACGCGGTAAAACACCCACCGCGAAGGAAGGAAAACAGCGGAATAACGCGGATACCAAAAACCACCAACCACGCCGTGGAAGCATTACCGCGTCGTGGAAGCGTCACTGCGCGGTGGAACACTCACCGCGCAGTGGAAGCATTACCGCGCGGTGCCCGCTACGCTACGGCTGAGCGCAGCTGCACGCGTATGGTCGCATGCCCGGCGTGATCCTCGGCAAAAGCCGTGATATGTTCGCCGCGCCTGGCCGACGCGATCAGATCATCCTGCCAGTGCATGGGGTCGATGCGTAGTTCGCGTTCGGCGTAGCGGTTGCTGTCGCCCGAGGCGGCGTTATCGGGCGGCATCGCGCGCTGCGCCATCTTATAGTCGCGGAACGGCTGTCCTTCGGCGAAGAAGCGGGTCAGCGCGGTTCCGTCGCCATCGCGCAGCATGTCCGCGGCGGCATTGAGCCGACCAGCCATCCGGCGCAGCAGATCCTCGACATTCGCCGCATCCTCCTCGACCATGGCGCGCGTGCGGTCCGGATCGGTCAGCGCCACGCGGGTCATATCCCGCCAACTGCCGGCCGCGAGTGCCGCGGCGATGTTGCGGTCCGGATCGTCGGTCAGCTCATTGATCATCGCCGTGGCCACGACATGCGGCATGTGCGAGATCAGCGCGGCGGCCCGGTCATGCGTACCGTCATCCAGCACGATCATCCGGTTGCCGGCGCCGGCGGTGATCATCCGAGCCACTGCGGCGAACCGCGGGTATTCGGTGTCGCCGCGCACGGTGACGGCCCACAGGGCGTCGTCGTACAGCGCCGGATCGGCGGACCGCCATCCGGACAGCTCGTTGCCGGCCATCGGGTGCGCGCCGACGTAGCACTCCCCCAGTCCGGCCGCCTCCACCTGACTGCGTACCATGCCCTTGACGCTGCCGACGTCGGTGAGCGTGGTGGCTTGGCGGTCGATCGCCGGAGCCAGGGCGGCAAGCACCTCAGGCATGGCCCTCAGCGGATTGCACAGGACCAGCACGTCGGGCCTGTCCTGCGCCAGGTCGCGCAGGTCGGGCACGCAGCGGATACCGTCCGCGGTCGCCTGCGCGTATGGATGGTCGCGGTGATTCCACGCGGTGACGTTCACGCCACGACTGACCAGCCGACGGGCCAGGGAACCGCCGATCAGTCCCAGACCGACGATGCCGACGGATGTAGGCGTTGATGGGGGCGTGCGATCTACCACAGCAGCTCCTTTCGCACGGTGCCGTCGTCCTGCCAGTTCGCCGGCATGCCCGACGCGTCGAAATGGACGCCGCCGTTGGGCAGCATCCACGCGTCGACCGGCGGATTCGGCCGCTCGCGGCGCGGGTAGACGGCGAGGGTCTTCACCCAGTCGCCGTGCCCGGCCACCTCGGCGAGCGCGTCGCGGCAATGCCGTTGCCATGGCGCGGCGTCGAACGTGGCGATGAAGCTGTAGGTGCCGTCGTGACCCTTGATCGGGCGCGAGATGAAGCTGGTCATATTGAGCCCGGCGTCGCGCAACACATCGAGCAGGTTGGCCAGCACGCCCGGACCGGTGTTCAGCGGGATGAACGCGATAATCGACTCGTATTCGTCATCGTCCACGCGCCCGCCGTCAGCCGTGGCGCGCTCCGTACGGGCCGCGGCTTGGGGAATCAGCTCGGAGACCTCGTCGCGGGGCGCGATGACCACGAATTCGGTGTGGGCGCCCGGATAGTCCTCCACGGCGGCGCCGACGCGGGTCAGACCGTACAACTCGCCGCAGATGCCCGGCCCAAGAGCCACCTGGCCCTCAATCAGATCACGGCAGGCGGCGCCGTTCGAGGAGGACGGCACCTCGCGCAACCGATGGTCGGCCGTGAAGCGGCGGCACTGCGCCAGTCCGTGCGGATGCGCGGTGACCTGCGTGCAGGCGGCGAGGGCCTTGTCGATGGATTCCTGATCGGATGAGGCTCCCTGCGGCAGTCTGATGAACGCGTCGAAGGAGACGTCCACGCCGACGCGCGCGAACCCGACGGCGTTATCCGCGTCAATCAGCGCGTCCAGATTCGGCACGACATAGCCTTCGATGTTGTTCTCCCAGGCGATGATGCCCCAGTCGCCGTTCTCATGCACCGCGTGCAGGATGGCCGGCACGTCGTGCTCGGCGGCGAGCGCGACGCCGCCGGCCAGCGGGTTCAGGAAATCGGCGGCTTCGAGCGCGGCCTGATGGGTGAACGTGCCTTCGGGGCCAAGGTAGTGCAGCGTGCGCATAGGGTCACCGAGCTTCCTGATCGTGGGCGCGATCGATGTTCCGGCCACGCGCCGACTGCAGTGCGCCGGCAGCGTCGCCGGCGTCTTCCGCCTGCGGCGCTTGCTCCGGGTCCTGCGTCGAAGTCTCGGGCGCATCGGCCTTCTCGGCCGGGACCTCCGGCTTCGCCGGATCCGCGGATTCGGCGCCCGCAGCCGAGGCCGACCGGTCCGGGGCGGCCTTGCGCGGGGCCATCGAGAACCAGCGTGGCGGCATAAGCAGGAACGCGATCTGCACGAGGACGATGCCATACAGCCAGATGTAGCCGGCGTGCTGGCTGAAATACGGCATGTCGACCTTGAATCCCGCGACGATCAGCGCATCACCGTCATTGGCGGCGCCGGCCGCGATCCACCAAGCCATGCCCGAACTGGCGATCAGGTGCCAGGCCACGCCGCTCACGCCGCAGCGCGAACGCGCGCACCATGTCGACAGGCCAAGAATCACGAATGCAAGCACCAGACCATAGGGGATGTTCGCCGATGCGCCCATCCGATGGGCCAGCGTGCCGATCAGGCCGACCGCGGCGCCGGCCGTGATGGTGACGAGCACGCGGGCGACCGGATTGAGCCGGTGCGACCAGGGCAGGGAGTCCTTGTAATCCGAAGTCATGGGTATCAGTATAAGTATCCGGTGCCGCATATCGGCGCATGAGTCCGCCTCGCCGACGAATTCGCCATGGTTTTCCGCCATGCGGCCATGATTCCGCCGCACGGTGTTCCTTCCACGCCGCGGCATGGGATCCCCGCGCGGGAATGCTCCCAGCCTCCCCGCGCAGAAATGCTCCCACGACGCGGTAACCCTTCCACCACGCGGTAAAACACCCACCGCGAAGAAAGGAAAACGGCGGAATACCGCGGATGCCACAAAACCGCCAACCACGCCGTGGAACGTTTACCGCGCCGTGGAAACATCACCACGCCGTGGAACGTTTACCGCGCCGTGGAAACATCACCACGCCGTGGAGACACAACACGCTATGCAAGCATCCACCGCGCATCCATATCTCCACGACGCGGCAAAGATCCCACGGCGCGGTATAAGGAAATGGCGGAATACCGCGGATACTGCAAATCGGGCAACCGCGGCGTGGAACGTTTACCGCGCGGTGGAAGCATGACACACGATGGAAAGGTGGAAAGATGACAGCGCGGTGGAAGCATGACGGCGGGATAAAAGCCGCGCCATAGAAGCGTGACAACACGATGAAAGCGTGGCAACGCGGAAAGCAGCGCCATATAAGCATGGCGGCGCGAAAAACCGCATCGCGAAAGCGCGAAAAGCATGAAAAACACGAAAAACACAAAAAACAATGCGCCGTAAACCTCGCCACGAGGCGAACCCTCCGGTGGGAAGGCGCGACCCCGGCAACGCACCTATGTCTCGGCATACCGGCCGGATACGGCCGGCAAACGCGCAAGACGGGAGCCCATCGGACTCCCGTCTTGCGAAACGATCAGGCGCACGCGCGCCAGCGGGCTACTTGGCCGCCTGCTGCGCGTTCTGGCGGCGCTGCTTGGCGCGCCACTTGTACCAGTCCTCGCGGTTGAGGATGATCTTGCGCACGCGGATGGACTCGGGCGTGACCTCGACGCACTCGTCCTCGTTCGCGAAGTCGAGCGACTCCTCGAGGCTCATCTTGATCGGCGGAGTGAGCGTCTCGAGCACGTCGGCGGTGGAGGAGCGCATGTTGGTCATGTGCTTGGCCAGCGTGATGTTGACGTCCAGCTCGTCGGGCTTGTTGTTCACGCCGACGACCTGGCCCTCATACACCGGGGACTGCGGCTCGACGAAGAAGTTGCCGCGGGCCTGCAGACGCTGCATGGCGTACGGGGTGGCGATGCCCTTGCGGTCGGAGACCATCGAGCCGTTCTGGCGGGTGACGATCGGGCCGGCCCACGGCGCATAGCCGGCGGACAGGGACGAGGCGATGCCGGTGCCGCGCGTGGCGGACAGCAGCGCGGTACGGAAGCCGATCAGGCCACGGGACGGCACGGTGAACTGCAGGCGGACCCAGCCGGAACCGTGGTTCGACATGGAGTCCATGCGACCCTTGCGGTCGGCCATGAGCTGGGTGACGGTGCCCATGTACTCTTCCGGCACGTCGATCGTGGTGCTTTCCATCGGCTCGTTGATCTGGCCGTCGATGGTCTTGGTGACCACCTGTGGGCGACCGACGGTCAGCTCGTAGCCCTCGCGGCGCATCTGCTCGGCGAGCACGGCCAGCGCAAGTTCGCCGCGGCCCTGCACCTCCCAGGCGTCCGGACGGTCGGTCGGCAGCACCTTGATGGACACGTTGCCGATGAGCTCGCGGTCGAGGCGGTCCTTGAGCATGCGGGCGGTGAGCTTGTGGTCCTTGCCCTCGGTGCCGGCCAGCGGGGAATCGTTGGTGCCGAAGGTCATGGAGATGGCCGGGTCGTCGACGTGGATGAGCGGCAGCGGCTTCGGATCGTTCGGGTCGACGATGGTTTCGCCGATCATGATGTCGTTGACACCGGCGACCGCGACGATGTCGCCGGGGCCTGCCGATTCGACCGGAATGCGCTCCAGGCCCTGCGTGCGCAGCAGCTCGGAGACGCGGAAGTTCTCCAGGGAGCCGTCCACGCGGGACAGGCCGTAGGTCTTGCCCTTCTCGAGCGTGCCGTTGTAGATGCGCACGAGGCCGAGACGGCCGAGGAAGTCGGAGGAGTCGATGTTGGCGACGTGCGCCTGCAGCGGCGCGCCTTCCTCGTACTCGGGGGCGGGGATGTACTTGATGATGTCCTCGAACAGCGGCTCGAGGTTGTCGTTGTCCGGCAGGGCGCCGTTGGCGGGCTGGTCGACGGAGGCATAGCCGGCCTTGGCGGCGCAGTAGACCACCGGCAGGTCGAGCAGGTGGTCGAGGTCGAGGTCGACGCCTTCCTCCACCACGTCCTGGGCGAGTCCCAGCAGCAGATCGGTGGCTTCGGAGACGACCTCCTCGATGCGGGCGTCGGGACGGTCCACCTTGTTGACGCACAGGATCACCGGCAGCTTGGCCTCAAGGGCCTTGCGCAGCACGAAGCGGGTCTGCGGCAGCGGGCCTTCGGAGGCGTCCACGAGCAGGACGACGCCGTCGACCATCGAGATGCCGCGCTCGACCTCGCCGCCGAAGTCGGCGTGGCCGGGGGTGTCGATGATGTTGAGCGTGATGCCCTCGGGGTGACCGTACTTGGCGGCCAGCGGGCCGGTGTACTCCACGGCCGTGTTCTTGGCGAGGATGGTGATGCCCTTCTCGCGTTCCAGATCGTTGGAGTCCATCACGCGATCCGGCACTTCCTCACGCTCGGAGAACACATGCGACTGCTGAAGCATCGCATTGACCAGCGTGGTCTTGCCGTGATCGACGTGAGCCACAATTGCCACATTCCTGATATCGCCGCGAACCGCCATCGAAACCTCTCTTAATTGATTCTTTTGCGTAATCGTTCGGTACTTGCGTTCTCGAGTACTTAAGTACTTATTCCGAGGTGTTTATTCATACCTACACACAAACCGTCACGATGATACTCACACACCTTGACCACTCATCAAACATGGCTCCCCTCAGTCGCCTACGGCGACAGCTCCCCTCAGGGAGGGGAGCCAGAAATATCAGTCCTCGAGTTCGAGGCCCTTGCGCTCGGGCAGGCACAGGGCCGCGATGCAGGCGAGGATGAAGGCCGCGGCGAAGATGATGAAGGCCACGGCCTTGTTGCCGCCGGACAGGGTCAGGAACCACGGCATGAGCAGCGGCGCGATGATGGCGGCGACACGGCCCACCGCAGCGGCCGCGCCGGCCGCGGCGCCGCGCAGGCGGGTCGGGTAGATCTCGGGCGTGACCGCATAGAGCACGCCCCAGGCGCCGAGGTTGGATGCGGACAGCAGCATGCCGAACACGAGCACCATGGCCACGGAGCCGGCCTGCGAGAACGCGAACGCGGCCACGGCGGAGACGGCGAGGAACACGCTCAGCGTGCGGCGGCGCCCCCAGATCTCCACGAGCCACGCGGCCAGGAAGTAGCCGGGCAGCTGGGCGATGGAGATCGCCAGTGTATAGCCGAACGACTTGGTCAGCGAGCCGAACTGGTCGGCGAGCAGCGACGGCATCCACGTGAACGCGCCGTAGTACGAGAAGTTGACGAAGAACCAGGTGGCCCAGATCGCGACGGTGCGCGCCAGATACGTGGAGCCGAACAGCTCGCGCGTGGCGATCTTCGGCAGCGGCTTGCCCTTCGGCGAATCTACCGGAGCCACGCCGCCGGCGGCCTCGAAGTAGCGCACGGCCTTCTCGGCTTCGTCCTCGCGCCCCTTGGCCTCGAGGAAGCGCACCGATTCGGGGATGTGCACGCGGGTGACGATCGCGTAGAGCAGCGGCAGCGCACCGATGGCCAGCGCCCAGCGCCAGCCCCAGTCGCCGGTGTTGGGGATCACGAAGGTGCCGATCAGTGCGGCGATGATCCAGCCGACCGCCCAGAACGATTCGAGCAGGACGGTCATGCGGCCGCGCTGCTTGGTCGGCGAGAACTCGGAGACGAGCGTCGAGGCGACGGGCAGTTCGGCGCCCAGGCCGAGGCCGATGATCAGGCGTGCACCGAGCAGCATGCCGAGCGACCAGGACAGGGCCATGGCGCCGTTCGCCAGCCCGAAGATGACCAGCGTTGCGGTGAACACGGTCTTGCGGCCAACGCGGTCGGCGATGTATCCGCCGAGCGCCGCGCCGATGGCCATGCCGACGAATCCGATGGACAGCACCCACGATTTTTCGGTCGGGTCGAGGTTGAAATGCGGGTCGGCGGCGATGGCGGCCACCACGAAGGACACCAGTCCGACGTCCATCGCATCAAAGGCCCAGCCGATGCCGGAGGCGATGAGGAGCTTGCGGTGCGCCTTGTTGAACGGCAGCCGGTCGAGGCGCTCGTTGCGCGTGAGTTGTTGCGTGTCTGTCATGCTTCTTCTTCCCTTGTTGCGTCGTGCAGAGAAGGTCAGCATATCACGAGTTATGGTCACATCGACTATAACTTGCGCGAACTTGTGCGGCGCACCATCCGGCGCCCCTCGCAAGGTGCCCCGCACGTCCGATCACGCGGAGGTCATCAGCGGCGAGAGCACATCGTCGAGATAGGAATCGAGATCCGCGTCCGACACCGAGGCCGACCGCGCGAGCCGGTCCAGCTCCTCGCCGGACAGCCCCTCCTCCGACTGCGGCCCGGAGAGCGGCTCGGAGACGTACCGGTAGACCGCAGCCGGACGCTGGCGCCCCTCGCGCGCTTTTTTCCCGGTGTCCTCGAGTTGCCCGCCGGCGAGCATGCGGCGCCGGAAATTCGCCAGGTCGACGGATTCGCCGGTGATCGCCTCGGTCACGTCGTGCAGCTGGCGCAGCGTGAATTCCTTGCCGACCAGCCTGGTGACCAGATCGGGGTAGGCGATGCGCTCGCGCAGCTGGCGCAGCGCATGGTCGATGATCCTGCGGTGGTCGAAGGCCAGCGGCGGCAGATCGCGCTCGGGGAACCAGCGCACGTTGTCCGCCTCGGCGAAGTCGCGCGTCTCCGCCTGCCCGACCAGCGCCCAGTAGACGATGGACACCATGGGCAGCCCGCCGCGCGATCGCCCGGGATCGCCGAAGGTGTGCAGCTGCTCCAGATATTTCGGATGCAGGTCGGTGGTGGATTCGAGCGCCAGATAGGCCGACTGCTCCAGCGACTGGTCGGAGCGCAGGTCGCCGCCCGGCAGCGCCCACTGCCCGAGGAACGGCTGGCGCACGCGTCGCACCAGCGGCAGCCACAGCCCGATGGGTTCCGCAGGCGACCCGGCGGAACCCGCATCCGCTCCCCCGGTCTGCCCGCCGCGGGGCCCCAAGGCCAGGATGACCACCGATATGCCGACTTCCGGCGGCTGCGCGCGCCGCTCGCTCACATTGAGTCCCATAAAACCGAGCGCCTTCCTCTCCTGCGTCATACGCTCCGGTTCACGAGCATACCATTTATGGTCACGATGACCACAGAAGGATCGCGGCGAGGACGCAGCGCGCCACGCCGCCGGCCGGCCATCCGCTTCCCGCATATGACGGCTCTTCATGGCCGTCCCAGGACCAGTATCACCCATGCGCACCCTAACCACGCAATACAGCCTCGTGATCACAATATTTCTGCAGCCTGCGATGCCTCACGCTCTACATCACGCGCCGAATCCGGCAGGAAGGGCGCAAGCGACGGCAGCTGGTCGAGACCGTCCAGCCCCATGCGCTCTAGGAACAGGTTGGAGGTGACGAGCAGCGCCGCCCGCGACTCCTCGTCGACCCCGTCCTCGCGGATCAGGCCGCGCACCGACAGCGAGCGGATCACGCCATCCGAATTGACGCCGCGGATCGCCGCCACCTGCGCGCGCGTGACCGGCTGCTTGTACGCGATGATCGCCAGCGCCTCCAAGGCGGCCTGCGACAGGCGGGCGGTCTGGCCGTCGGTCACGAAGGCCGCCACGACCGGCTCGAATGCGGCGCGGCTCGCATACTGCCATCCACGGGCCGTATGGCGCAGCTCGAACCCGCGTTGCGCCGCGTCATAGCCGGACTGCATCCTCTCCAGGGCCTCGCCGACCAGCGTCGGGTTGACGCCGAGCACGCGCGCCAGATCCTCCTCGGATTGCGGTTGGTCGGCGGCCATGAGTATCGCCTCGAGGCAGGCACGCAGCCCGCCGGGAAAGTCCTCGACGGCCACGCCCGCGACTCCGGGGCCGGCCGGTGCGGGGGTCGCCGCGGCCTCGGCGCCGTTCCCGATGCCGTCCGCGGCGTTGCCCGCAGCGCTGCCCCTGGCGGTATTGTCCGTGGCGGTGTTGCCCGTGGTGTTGTCCTGCGTCATGCAAAGTCCCTTTCGCTGATCTCCACATCGGCCATCCCGTCATCGGCGCCGAGCACCCACCGCAGATGCAGGGTCTCGTACGGCCCGGCCTGCCTGAACTGCAGCGCCCCCTGCTTGAAGAACGCGAGCACCGCAAGGAATCTGGCCACGATCTCGATGCGGGATGCGGCATCCGCCGTCAGTTCGGCGAAGGTCATCGACCCGCCGGCCCCCAGCGCGCGCAGACGGTCGCGCACCAGCGCCGACTGCGCGCGCAGGTCGACGAGCGGCACATGCAGCTGGTGCAGCGACACCTGGTCGGCCGGCGCGTTCGCGAACACCCGCGCGGCGAGGCGCGCCAGATCGTCGGGGGTCAGCGTCCACACCAGTTCCGGCAGCATGGCCGCGACCGCCCCGTCCACACAGGCCGGGTGGGCGAAGCGCCCCGAGTTCGCCGCGATGCGGGAGCGGAAATCGCCGGCGGCCTCCTTGAACGCGCGGTACTGCAGCAGTCTCGCGAACAGCAGATCGCGCTCGCGCAGGGCCTCCATGCTCTGCTCGTCGCGCTCGTCCTCCTCGCCGCCCGGCAGCAGCGCCGCGCTTTTCGCCTCCACCAGAATCGAGGCGACGTCGAGGAACGCGCTCGCCTCGTCCATGTTGCGCGCGACGTCCATGCCGCGCACATAGGAGAGAAACTCCTCGGTGATCGCCGACAGCGACACCTCGGTCAGTTCGAGGCGCTTGTTGGCGATCATGCCGAGCAGGACGTCGAACGGCCCGGCGTACACGTCCAGGTTCACCCGGAACCCGGAACCGGCCAGCGACTCGGCGTCCGCGTCCGACTCGTACGGCGCCGGCGCCGCGGTCCGCGCCGTGGCATCGAAGCCGCTCACGGTCAGGCGATGACGCCGCGGGCGACCAGCTCGCGCGCGACCTCGCGGTACTCCTTGCTGGTCTTGTGCCCGGGCGCGTAGATCGTGATCGGCGCGGCGGCGACCGTGGAGTCCGGCAGCTTGATCGACCGGGAGATCACCGTGTGGAACACCTTGTCCTGGAACGCCTCGTAGATGCGCTGCAGCACCTCCTCGCAGTGCAGCGTCCTGGTGTACATCGTCACCAGCACCCCATACACCTCGAGGCTCGGATTGATGCGGCTCTGCACCTTGTCGATCGACTGCATGAGCAGCGCCACGCCGCGCAGCGCGAAGAACTCGGCGGCCACGGGGATGATCACGCCGTCGGCGGCCGCCAGCGCGTTGACGGTGAGCAGGCCGAGCGAAGGCTGGCAGTCCACGATGATCACGTCGTACTCGTCGCGGATCGGGCGCAGCACGCTCGCGAGGATCTGCTCGCGGCCGACCTCGGTGACGAGCTGCACCTCGGCGGCCGACAGGTCGATGTTCGCCGGGATGATGTCGAGGTTCTCGAATTCGGTGTGCTGGATCACGTCGTGCACGTCCATGCGCGGGTTGAACAGCGCGGTGTAGATCGTGTTGTCGACCGTGTTCGCGTTGATGCCGAGGCCGACGGTGGCCGCGCCCTGCGGGTCGAAGTCGACGATGAGCACGCGCCGGCCGTACTGGCTCAGCGCGCCGGCGATGTTGATGGAGCTGGTGGTCTTGCCGACGCCGCCCTTCTGGTTGCACATGGCGATGACCCGCGCCGGACCGTGCTGCTGCAGCGGTTCGGGTGCGGGGAAGGTCTCATATTCGCGTCCAAGCAGATCCGTAGGCATACCGTTTACCTTATCAATAACCATGTTCTCCTGCGGGGTAACGACATACGTCCCGGCGATGGGCAGCGCGCCCTGGCGGAACGGATCCCCCGTCTCATGCTCCTTGCGCCAGCCGCCCATCCCCACCTCCGTCGTGTCGGCACCAGCCGTGCATCATCCAGACTACTACCAATACGCGCCCCAGCCGAGCGGCCGGCGTCAGCGCGCCCTCGGGTGGGCGGTCAGATAGGTCTCGATGAGGGTTTCCGGGCTGACATGCGTGTAGATCTGCGTGGTGGTGACCGAGGCGTGCCCCAGCAGCTCCTGCACGGTGCGCACGTCGGCGCCGCCCTGGATCAGGTGCGTGGCAAACGAATGGCGCAGCGTGTGCGGGTGCAGCGGCTTGTCGATATGCGCGCGCTGCGCCGCCAGACGGATGATCTCCCACGCCGATTGGCGGGACAGCCGGCGGCCGCGCTTGTTGAGGAAAATCGCCCGACGCTCCGGCCCGACGCCCTTCGCCTTCGCCTCCAGCACCGGCCGGGCCTGATCGATGTACCGGCGCAGCGCGGCGCAGGCATAGCCTCCGAGCGGCACCAGGCGCTGCTTCGACCCTTTGCCCGTCAGCCGCGCGACGTGCTCGTCGTCGGTGTCGATATCGTCGAGGTTGCCGCCGACCGCCTCGGAGACGCGGGCCCCGGTGGCGTACATGAATTCGAGCAGCGCCTTGTCCCGCAGCGGAACCGCGTTTTCGACGCCGATCGGAGCGCCGGCGGCCGGCACCGGGACCGCGTCCAGCAGCCGCGCGACCTCGTCGACGCTCAGCACGTCCGGCAGCGTGCCGGCGCCTTTCGGCGCCTTGACCGCCGCGGCGACGTCGTCGTCGACCGCATGTTCGGACAGCGCGAAGCGGTGGAACATATGGATGCTGGCCAGGCGCCTCGCCTTGCTGTTCGCGCTCTCCCCCTCGGCGTCCAGCGCCGCCACGTAATCCTCGACGTGCTGTCTGGCGATGTCCCGCGGCGAGGACACGCCATGCGCCTCGAGCCATGAGACGTACTTGGCCAGATCGGATTCGTACGCGGCGACCGTGGCCTTCGACAGCCCGCGCTCCACGTCGATGTGGGCGATGAACTGCTCCGTCAGCCGAGCGAATGCGCTGTCAGGCATGTCCCCTCCCGTCCACCGGTCCCTTGCGATTCGTTGCGCGCCCGTTCACGTGCACATATGCGAGGATCCCGCGTATGGCGGGGTCCTCGACGATGATCAGCTCACCGGGCTGTCGATTTCACGCTGACGCGCCGCGCGCGTCCTTCGCGGCACAGCCGCTCACCTCGGCTACAGACAGCCCACCGGGCTGTCTGCTTCACGCCTCGGCAGGAGCGTTGACGTCCTCGGGCAGAGCGGCCTTGGCGGCGTCCACGATGGCCTTGAAGGCCTCGGGATCGGAGACGGCCAGCTCGGCGAGAGCGCGGCGGTCCAGCTCGATGTCGGCCAGGCGCAGGCCCTGAATGAAGCGGTTGTAGGTGATGCCCTCGGCGCGGACGGCGGCGTTGATGCGCTGGATCCACAGCTTGCGGAAATCGCCCTTGCGAGCCTTGCGATCGCGGAAGTTGTAGGTAAAGGAGTGCAGCAGCTGCTCTTTGGCCTTGCGGTACAGGCGGGAGCGCTGGCCGCGGTAGCCGGAGGCCCTCTCGAGAACGACGCGACGCTTCTTGTGGGCGTTCACTGCGCGCTTGACACGTGCCATAATCTATTCCTCGTTTCTAAAGATAGTCTTACGATATCGGCTTGCGCGGCTCAGCGGCCCAGCAGCTTCTTCATGTTCTTGGACTGGGACGTGGCGAGCACGCCGTCGGCCTTCAGAGCGCGGCGCTGGCGGGCCGACTTGTGCTCCAGGTTGTGGCGCATGGCGCTGCCGGCATGCATCAGCTTGCCCTTGCCGGTGACGCGGACGCGCTTGGACGCGGCGGAATTTGTTTTCATCTTCGGCATTGCTGCCCTCCTTGTTGGTTACTTCATTTCGGAAGTCGTGTTGTCTTCGGTGCCGTTGACGGAGGTCTTCGCATCGGCCGCGGCCTGAGCCTGGGCCTCCTGCTTGGCGGCCAGACGGGCGGCCTGACGGGCCTGACGCTCGGCACGCGACTGATCGCCGCGACGACGCTGCTCGGACTGGGTGTGCACCTTCTTACCCTTGGGCGCAAGCGTCATGATGATGTTGCGGCCCTCCTGCTTCGGGGCGGATTCGATGGTGCCGTACTCCTGCACGTCGTCCGCCAGCCGCTGCAGCAGCTCCACGCCGCCGATCGGGCGGGACTGCTCGCGGCCGCGCAGCATGATCGTGACCTTGACCTTGTCTCCGCCGTTCAGGAAGCGCGTCACATGCCCCTTCTTGACTTCGAAGTCGTGATCGTCGATCTTCAGGCGGAAGCGGATCTCCTTGATTTCCGCGGTGCTCTGATTGCGGCGGGCCTCGCGGGCCTTGATCTTCTCGTTGTACTTGAACTTGCCGTAATCGATGAGCTTGGCGACCGGAGGCTTCGCGTTGGGTGCCACCTCGACGAGATCGAGGTTCGCTTCCTTGGCCAGGTTCAGTGCGACGGAGGTCGCGATGACCCCGACCTGCTCGCCCTTAGGGCCGATCAGGCGCACCTGGGAGACGCGAATCTCGTCGTTAATGCGTGGTTCGTCGCTGATGATGACTCCAATCCTCATGTTTCCTCAGCGGGACCACATGGACGGACTGCACGAGTCGCGGATTCATGGCAGAACTCGGACGGCGCCCCGGGCGCACTCCGAACACGCATACCGACCGGCCGTTCTCCGCATGGGCGGAACGCCGACTGCCAATATGCACGCGCCCGGCGCATTGCAGCCGGAACGCAAAGGCTCTTGCCTTGAACCCGAGGCCATAACAGGCTTCCAGGTGGGGTTACCCCGCTTTCTTGATTTCTCAAGCCTTCTAGATAATACCACAGCCCGGGACCCGCGCGTGTCGCGGTATCGCGCGGCGGTGCGCGGCGGCGCATGGCGGCACACGCCGGCGTGTCGGCGCCCCCGGCATCCACGGCGCCGCGCCGATGCGATCTCACTGCACGCTCACTGCACGGCCTTGAGCAGGCCGGCGATGCCCTCGGTTTTCAGCAGCTCGCGGTAGGGGCCGGCCTCCTCGGCGATGATGTTGTCGATGGCGCGCATGCCGAGCACCTCGACGGGCGCCTTGTCGTCGGTCAGGATCGTGGCGTCCGCCCGTTCGGCCGGATCGTCGACCGCCTGCATCCGGCCGGCCACGTCGGCCATCGTCGAGGCCAGCTCGTGGCTGTGCGTGCGGTCGTACGCCGCGGATTCCAGCGCGGCCGGATCGGACAGGCCGGCCATGTCCCCCAAGCCGCCGGCGTTCCTGGCGAACAGCTCGCGGTTCGTGGTGCCCGGTACATCCGCCGTGCACACGGCGTCCGAGCCGAACACCGACGAGATCGTATCGGTGAGCGCCTCGTTGATCGACCCGCGCCCATCGGAGATCATGTTCATGTTGACGACCATCACGCCGCCCGGATTGAGGTGGCTCCTGACCAGATCAAAGAATTCGGCGGAGCTCATCTGGAACGGGATCGTGATGTCCTGATAGGCGTCGACCATGATCACGTCGTACGTGTTCTCGCTGGCGGCGAGCCATGCGCGGCCGTCGTACGTCGACACCTCGATGTCGGACGGCTCGTCGAAGTACCTGCCCGCCAGGTCGGTGATCTTCTGGTCGATCTCCACGCCGGTCACCCGCATGTCGGGATAGTACTGCCTGAGCTGGCGGGCGTACGTGCCGGTTCCCATGCCGAGGATCAGCGCGGAGTCGGCATGGCTGGCGAGCGCCGGCGCCGCGAGCGCGGTGTCGTAGTACATGCCGGTCAGCCCCTTGTCCTTCATGGTGACGGACTGCACGCCGAACAGGACGTTGGTGGACAGGATCGTGCGGTCGGAGAGGTTCTTGACCTGCAGGTAGTTGTAGATCGACTCGCCCTCGTAGGCGATGGTCGATCGGTTCTCCCAGAACGCGAATCCGGTCAGCGGCGAGACGCAGGCCGACGCGGCGAAGACCGCGACCGAGACCGCGCAGACGACGCGCCGCGCCTTCGCGGCGAAGAAGTACACGATCGGCAGGGCCAGCAGCAGGCCGGAGAAGATCAGAAAGGTGACGAAGGTGCCGACCGCGGGAATCGTCACGAAGGTCGGCAGGAAGGTGCCGAGGATCGAGCCGACCGTGTTGCACGCGGACAGCCGGCCGACCACCGAGGCGTTGTTCTCGAGCGAGTCGGTGGCGAACTTGTTGAGCCCGGGCGTCACGGTGCCGAGCAGGAACAGCGGCGGCACGAAGATGATCATGCAGCTGGCGAACGCCGCGATCACCAGGAAGTTGGTCGACACGGTGACGATGAGCAGCCCCGAGATCAGGATGATCAGGTACTTGCCGACCAGCGGGATCAGCGCGATCCACACGGCGGCGACGAGGATGCGGAAGTACAGCTTGTCGGGGTTCGGGTCCTTGTCGGCCCATCGCCCGCCGAACACCGCACCCAGGGCGAGCGCGATCATGATGGTGCCGATGATGATGGTCCACACGATCTGCGAGCTGGAGAAATAGGGGGCGAGCAGACGCGACGCGCCCAGTTCGGCGGCCATCACGGCCATGCCGGAGAAGAATTCGGTGACGTACAGGAAGATCTTCGACTTCAGGATCGGCCGTTCGCCCGTGTTGTCCGCCGCTTTCGCCATCGCATCCTCCAAACTCCATGCCGTTCTTCCGCGAGACTATCAGCCGGTTTGCCCATTGCGCGCCCATCGCGAGCCTGCGCGCCCGGCCGCTCCGCGGGTATTCCCGCGCGCCTGCCCGCGCGCCTTGGGCGGTGGCCGGCGATCCGGCGGGGGCTCGCTGGAGTTCCCCGCGGAAGTTCCCGCCGCCCGTTGCTTAGGCACATCTGTCGTTTCCCAGGCATGCGGCACCGCGCATCGGGGCTCGCCGTCGTTGGAATCCCGCGCGTGGCGGCCCGGGCGTTCGGACCCGCCTGCCTAACACATGGCGGATGTGCCTAAGAAACGCATACCTGGCGCTACAGTGCATGGGTATGGATCAGATATGCGTGATTTTCGGGGCCGGCGAGTACTACGCCGACGAACCGACGGTGCCCGCGGGCGCGTTCGTGATCGCTGCCGACGGCGGATTGGACCATACACGGGCGCTGGGGGTCACCGCCGACGTGGTGATCGGCGACTTCGACTCCCTGCAGGGCGCGAAGCCGACCGACACGGACCACACGATCGCGCTGCCGAGCGAGAAGGACGACCCCGACCTGCTCAGCGCGCTGAAGATCGGCTGGTCGCACGGCTGCCGCGAATTCCATATCTATGGCGCATTGGGCGGGCGCATCGACCATTCGATCTCCGCCATCCAGCTCACGGCCCTGCTCGCCCACCACGGCGGCATCGGGTTCCTGCACGGCGACGGCACGATAGTGACCGCCATCTGCGACGGCAGGCTTGCGTTCCCGGCGAACGACGTGGCCCCCGGGCGCATGGTGTCGGTGTTCTCGCATTCCGACACGTCGACCGGGGTCGACGAGCCGGGGCTCAAATACGAGCTGGCCGACGGCACGCTGCACAGCGATACCGTACAGGGCGTGAGCAATGAATTCCGGCAGGGCGTGCCCTCCGCGATCAGCGTGCGCAGCGGCACGCTGATCGTCACCTTCCCGCTGGAGGCCCCGACGCCCCAAGTGACGCGGTACCACGGGTTCACCGGCGATCTCGGCGCGCTCGACACGGATGTCTCCCCGATACTGGTGCGCGAATAGCGGCATCGGCGGGGCAGTGGAGTGTGAGCGCTCACAAACCCAACATCCATTCGTGGAAACACGCCCGCAAAACGTTGCCGGAAGTACAGGCGAGGCATTAGAGTGGGCTGTGTTGGTAAACAATGGCCCCATGTGTTCCAATGCGCGCGGGGTCACCCTACAAGGGAGAATTACATGACAGTTAAGATTGGTATCAACGGCTTCGGTCGCATCGGTCGTCTCGCGTTCCGCCGCATTTTTGACCTTCAGCAGAAGGGCGGCGAGGCCGGCGACATCGAAGTCACCGCCATCAACGATCTGACTTCGCCGTCCGCTCTGGCCTACCTGCTCAAGTACGACAGCACCCACGGCACCTTCAAGCACGCTGATGGCACCCCGGTCGACGTCAAGGCGACCGACTCCGCCATCGTCGTGGATGGCAAGGAGTACCCGGTGTACGCCGAGCCGGACGCGAACAACATCCCGTGGGTCAAGAACGACGGTGTCGAGTTCGTGCTCGAGTGCACCGGCTTCTACACCTCCGCCGAGAAGTCCCAGGCCCACCTGAACGCCGGCGCCAAGAAGGTCCTGATCTCCGCCCCGGCCAAGGACGCCACCACCCCGACCGTCGTGTTCGGCGTGAACCATGACATCCTGAAGGCCGAGGACAACATCGTGTCCGCCGGCTCCTGCACCACCAACTCCATGGCCGCCATGGTCAAGCTGCTCAACGACAAGTGGGGCATCAAGGTCGGCTTCATGACCACCGTGCACGCCTACACCGGCACCCAGATGATCCTCGACGGCCCGCGCGGCAAGAAGAGCGGCCGCGACCTGCGCGCCGCCGCGATCAACACCATCCCGCACTCCACCGGTGCCGCCAAGGCCATCGGCAAGGTCGTGCCGGAGGTCAACGGCAAGCTGCAGGGCCACGCCCAGCGCGTGCAGGTTCCGGACGGCTCCATCACCGAGCTGACCACCGTGCTTGAGAAGGCGGCCACCGTCGACGAGATCAACGCCGCGTTCAAGGAAGCCTTCTCCGACACCCCGTACTACGGCTACAACGAGGACGGCATCGTCTCCGGCGACATCATCGGCGACACCCACGGTGGCGTCTTCGATCCGACGCAGACCGATGTCAACACCGTTGACGGCGTGACCATGGCCCGCACCGTTGCCTTCTACGACAACGAGTACGGCTTCACCTCCAACATGGTGCGCACCCTCGAGTACTTCGCCGAGATCTCCGAGTGAGCCTCGCGCGCTAGCGCTTGACTAACGGGCCTTCCCCCGACGGGGAAGGCCCTTTTTGCGTGCCGCCGGCATCTGGCGCCCCCGGAAAGGGTCCTCGGCGTAGAGAACGGTTGGGTAACAAAACGGTTCTCGGACAGTTTCTACGCCAGAACGCTCTTCAGCGTAAAAAACGGTTGGGTAACACAGTGGTTCTCGGACACTTTCAACGCCAGAACGCCCTTTGGCGTAGAAAACGGTTGGGTAACACAGTGGTTCTCGGACACTTTCAACGCCAGAACGCCCTTTGGCGTAGAAAACGGTTGGGTAACAGGTTGGTTCTCGGATACTTTTTACGCCGAAATATCTTTTCGGCACGGGGAACAGGTGGCCGACGGCACCAAACGGGTAGGCGGCCGCGCGGATTATGATGGACGCCATGGGACACAAATCGAAGCATGAGAAGGGCAAAGGGTCCACGCCGGCCACCGTGCAGCTGGAACAGGCCGGGGTGCCGTTCGAAACCTACGAGTACGAACATTCGAACGATCACATGGAGGACGGCTACGGCGTGGAGGCGGCCACCAAGCTCGGATTCGACGAGCATCAGGTGTTCAAGACGCTTATGGCCGACACCGGTTCGGAACGCGTGGTCGGCGTGGTGCCGGTCAGCGGCCATATGGATCTGAAGGCGTTGGCCGCCGCGGCCGGCGCCAAGAAGGCGACCATGGCCGATCCGAAAGTGGCCATGCGCGAATCGGGCTATGTGGTCGGCGGCATTTCGCCCCTTGGCCAGAAAGTGCATCACAAGACCGTCCTGGATGAAAGCGCCCTGCAGTTCGACCGCATCCTGCTGTCGGGAGGCAAACGCGGGTTCTCGATCGGCATCGATCCCAAGGACCTGCTCAAGGTGCTCGACGCCGTCGCCGCGCCGATCGGCACGTGGTGAGTGAGACGCATGCCGCATGTTTGTTGACTGCATCTCCGGCATGCGGCTGACTCGCATGCGCTCCCCTCAGTCCGCTCCGCGGACAGCTCCCCTCAGGAGTGAACTGTGCCCCATTTGTTGGACGTGGTTTATTTATAGGGTACCCGGTCAAGCGGTGGGGAACGTGTTGCGGAATTCCTCCGGGGTGCGTCCCTCGAGTCTCGCCTGGCGTCGTTTGGTGTTCCAGTGGACGATGTACGCGTCCAGCCCGGTCCTGAATTCCTCGAAGGAGGCGAACTCGCGCCCGATGCAGAACTCGTCCTTGAGGTGGCCGAACACCTGCTCGGTCGCGGCGTTGTCCAGGCAGTTGCCCTTGCGGCTCATCGACTGGCGGATGCCCAGTTCCTCCAGGCGGGCCCGCCACCAGGAGTGCTGGTACTGCCAGCCCATGTCCGAGTGCAGGATCGGGGACACGCCTTCGGGAAGACGGGTCTCGAGCATGGCCAGCATGCGCTTCTGCTGGGCCAGATCGGGATGACGGCTCACGTCCCAGGCGACGATCTCCTTCGAGCCCATGTCGTACACGGGCGCGAGGTACGCCTTGCCGCCGGCGACCCTGAACTCGGTGACGTCCGTGCCCAGCTTCACCCACGGGGCGTCGGCCGCGAAGTCGCGTTCCAGCAGGTTCGGCGGCTTCGCGCCCGCCTCGCCCCGATAGGAGCTGTACCCGCGGTGGGGGTTCGGCCGGCGTATGACGCACTCCAGGCCCATGCGGCGCATGACCTTGAGCACGCTCTTGGAGCTCACCGTCACGCCGAACTCGTTCACGAGGCACATGCGCACCTGCCGGTGCCCGCACCCGTTGGGCGTGCGGTGGAACACCTCATCGACCAACGGCTCGATGTCGGGCCTGGTGACCCGCTCGGGATGGGACCGGTGGTAGTAGTACGTGCTCCTCGCCAGTCCCGCGGCCCTCAGCAGGAGCGGAAGCGGATGGCCAAGCCCCGCCAGCGCCGAAACGATCACCGTTTTCTCCCGGTTGGTGATCTCGAGGCCGGCAGGGCCAATGCTTTTTCCAGGTATGCGACCCTCGCCCGCAAGAACTCGTTCTCCTCCCGCAACGCCCCCTCGGGCGTCGGATCCGGCTCCGGCCTCGGCCCCGATCCCCTGGGCCTGCCCCTGCGTCCCGGTCTGAGCGCCTCGGCCCCGCCGGCCCGGTACGCACGACACCAGGCCTCCAACGTCGTGACGCACGCGATCGCGTACCGCTCCATCACCACGGACTTCGCCACTCCCCGGTCCACGTGATCGCGCGCGGCCGCGACCTTCGTGTCCCAGTCATAGCTCCTGTTGCCCCCGCGTTTCGCCATAAGCGCCTCCCGTCCGCCGACCCGATACGCCAGCGACCATTTCTTCGCGGTCATCACCGGCATGCCAACCCGACGCGCCGCGGCCTTGTAACCCAACCCCTCACCAAACAGGGCGGCCACCGAACACCTGAAAGCATCATCATACCGACGCCTGCGATCTGCACACACAGAAAACCACACCTCCAATCATCAAACATGAATTACTCCAGTCCAACAATCAGGGTGCAGTTCAGAGAGGGGAGCCAGTTGTGGGGACGAGCTGCTCCTCCGACAGCCCCGCAATCAAGGACGGCCTTGCGGCCGCATCCTGTCGGCTCGCCTTCACCTACCAACAGCTCTGCTGTTTGCTTCACGGCTCAGCCTCAGCGAGGGGAGCCGAATATAACCAATGAATCAATGATGCAGGACGCCAGTAGTCGGATGTACGACGCTGCAGTGTTTCCGGCCGCCCCCAGTCGGCTTCGCCGACAGACCCCGCCGGCGGGGGTGCACTTCGCGCACTGCCGCGGACGGCCCAACGGATCATCCGTCCGGCGGGGCGTGCGCGTCGTGCAATGCTATGGGCAGGTCACGGGGATACCAGCCCAGCCTGAACCACTCCGTTATGCGCGGGACGGACCACTAAGCGCGCGCAGGCTGCTTGCGCAGTTCGGCGGGCAGCACGAAGTGCATGTTCTCCTTGATGGTCTCCACGGTGGAGACTTCGGTGAATCCGCGGTCCTTGAGCGCGTCGATCACGCCAGCAACCAGCGCGTCGGGAACGGACGCGCCCGAAGAGACGCCGACCGCGCCGACGCCGTCGAACCAGGATTCCTCCATTTCGGCGGCATCGTCGACGCGATGCGCCGTGCCGCGCCCGGCGAGCGCCTCCTGCGCGACCTCCATGAGCCGCACGGAATTCGACGAGTTGGCGGAACCGACGATCACCACGCAGTCGGACTGCTCGGCGACCAGCTTCACCGCCGCCTGACGGTTCGACGTGGCGTAGCAGATATCGGAGCTCGGCGGCTCCTTGATCCACGGGAAGCGCGCCTTGAGCGCCGCGATCGTGCCGGAGGTCTCGTCGATGCTCAGCGTGGTCTGCGTGAGCAGCACCAGCTTCGTGTCCGGCGTGAAATCCAGCGTGTCCACATCGTCCGCGTGCTCGATCAGATGCACGTGCTCGGGGCTCTCCCCCACCACGCCGACCGCCTCGTCGTGGCCGCGATGGCCGATGTAGACGATCTCGTACCCCTCGCGCACGAACCGCAGCACCTCGCGGTGCACCTTGCTCACCAGCGGGCAGGTCGCGTCGACCACATGCAGGCCGCGGGCGTCGGCCTCCGCCTTGACGCTCGGCGACACGCCGTGCGCGGAGAAGACGATCGGCACGCCGGCGGCAGCGGCCTCGTCCGGTATCTCGGCGAGCTCCTGCACGAACACCGCGCCCTGCGAGGCCAGATCCTCGACGACGTGGCGGTTGTGCACGATCTGGCGGCGCACGTACACCGGCGGCAGACCGTCGGCGCGATCGGCTCCCCCGGAGGCCTTGAGGATCGTCTGCACGGTGAGAATCGCCCGGTCCACGCCGGCGCAGAAGCCGCGGGGGTCCGCCAGCACGATTCGCTTCGTCATATCGCATCCCTTTCTCCGCACGATCCCATCGTTCACAAGATACCATCCGCCGCGACGCGCACCGGCGCGGCTATGCCGAAACCACGGATTCGTCCGCCATTGGCGAACGACGTCGCCCGCGCGCTCAGGTCAAGGCCGCGCTAGACTGATAGCGATAACAACGGTTATCGGCCATTCACACTACGGGAGTGATTCCATGACGAACAAGACGCCGCGCACCGGCAATCAGTATTCGATTCACTATGGCGACTACTCGGCCGTGATCTGCGAGCTCGGGGCGAAGATCCGCCGTTTCGACCATGCCGGCAAGGAGATCTTCTGCCCGTTCGGCCCGGACGACCTGACCCCGACCTGCAACGGCTACGTGCTGGCGCCGTGGCCGAACCGCATCGAGAACGGCGAATACGACTTCAACGGCAAGCACTACTGCGCCCCGGTCAACGAGTACCACCCCGCGCCGCGCAACAACGCGAACCACGGCTACGCCTACCACTACATGTGGAAGCTCGAATCGCTCACCGACAGCAGCGTGACGCTCTCGCTGCGCTTCCCCAACCTGGACGGCTACCCCTTCGACGTGACCGTGACCGTGACCTACACGCTGGACGGCAACGGCCTGACCGTGACCGTCAACGCCCGCAACGACGGCGACGAACCGGCGCCGTGGGCCCTCGGCCTGCACCCGTGGCTGGCCAACGGCAAGCAGGGCGCGACCTCCGCCGAGCGCGACGCCGATTCCGCCGCCTGCCGCCTGCGGATCAAGGCCGCCAGCCACGTGACCGTGAACGAGGCGCTGATCCCCACCGGCACGGAGCCGGTCGCCGGCATCTACGACCTCAACGACGACCCGACGCTCGAGGGCCGCTCCTTCGACGACGCCTGGGTCGATGTGGACCGCGCGGACGACGGCACGACCACCACCACGTTCACCCGCCCCGACGGCATCGAGGTAAAGCTCATCGGCGACGCGACCATCAACGCATGGCAGTGCTACACCGCCACCGGCGCCCCGTTCGCCGAGCACCCGTACGGCATCGCCGTCGAGCCGATGACCGCGCCGGCCAACGCCTTCCGCACCGGCGACCATCTGGTGACGATCGCCCCCGGCGACGACTACACCACCGTGGTGCGCTACGAGGTGAGCGCGAAGTAACCGCCGCGAGCCTTCTCTCTGGGGAGCATGCGGCAGCGGGGCCTGCCACGCAGCGCCTGCGGGCATGCTTCTCTCGACCACTGCGTGACGGCTCCCCTCATGGAGGGGAGCCAAGGAACGCAGGAATCGCCTTGCGTTGTCTTGACAGAGGGACCGACAAAACCGGGAAGCGGAAGGAACCCGATTCCGCCGGTGCCGCGCCCCGCCACGTCACGGGGCGTTTGCGGTACCATTGTGAGCGGTAACAATCGCATTTCACAAAGGAGTGTGCATTATGGTGCTCAAGCCCCGCACCGGCAATCAGTACGCCATCGCATCCGGCGAGTGGAGCGCCGTCGTCACCGAACTGGGAGCGAGCCTGCGCGAGCTCAAGTGGCGCGGCGAGGACATCATCGTCCCGTTCGACCCCGACAAGGTCATCCCCTGCTGCAACGGCTGGGTGCTGGCCCCGTATCCGAACCGCGTGACCAACGGCCAGTATTCCTTCGAAGGCGTGGACTACCAGATGCCGATCGACGAGTTCGACCGCCAGTCCTCGCTGCACGGCTATGCCTACCGCCATATGTGGCAGCTCGAGGACCTGCAGGAGTCCCACGTCACGCTCTCCTGGCGCTCCCCCGACATCGCCGGCTACCCGTTCGACATCACCGTCACCGCCACCTACGCGCTGGACGACAACGGCCTGACGGAGACCTTCACCGTGCACAACAACGATTCCGTGAACGCGCCGTGGGCCTTCGGCATCCACCCGTGGCTGGCCAACGGCAAGCGGTCCCGCGGCCCGGCCATCACCGCCGACAACGAGGAGTGCCGCCTCGAGCTGCACTGCGCCATGCACGTCACCGTGGACGAGCACCTGCTGCCGACCGGCGAGGAACCAGTCGCCGGCATCTACGACCTCAACGACGGCCCGAGCCTGAAGGGCCGCGGCTTCGACGACGCCTGGACCGACATCACGGATCGCGGCGCCGACGGATCCACCTCCGCAGTCTTCACCCGCCCCGACGGCATCGCGGTCACGATCACCGGCGACAAGACCATCAACTCGTGGCAGGTGTGCACCGGCAACGAGATCGGCGAGCCGGTGCGCCAGCCCGGCGTCGCCGTCGAGCCGATGACCGCCTACGCCGACGCCTTCCGCACCGGCAAGGATCTGGTCGTGCTCAAGCCGGGCGACGACTACGCCACGGTCGTCACCATCCGGGCCCGGCGCTCCTGAATCCCGCCCCGCGACGCCGCCGACGGACGTGCGGCTTGAGAACGTCGCTAGGATGTGTGATAATCTCGTAGGCTTATTAATCGTGAGTAAAGGAGTCCATCATGGGCATGCGCGGACGTAAGCGCAAGGATCGTCGCAAGAAGGCCGCCAACCACGGCAAGCGCCCGAACGCCTGATCTGTCGCGTCAATAACGCACGAAGCCCCGCGGAACAACGGTTCCGCGGGGCTTTTTTCGTCGGTTCCGCGATCCTCGCAGCAGCAGTGGTCGAGCGTCTCGCGCAGGCGGCGCAGCAGGCATTCGGGAGCCGCAGCCGGGCGCAGATAGGCGCGCAGCGCGGCGATCAGTGCCTTTTCCCGCTCGTCGCAGCAGGAATCCGGATCGAAGCAGTCGCCCGGGGATACGGGGGATGCATCGGGGGCTTCACCCGCCGCCGCGACGCCGGCACCGCCGGATACGGCTCCGTTCGCGGCACCGGGCGTCTCGGCGCATTCGGCGTCAGGCGCCGGAGAGACGGCGAACCGCACCTGCACATGGGTGATGTCGGCATGGGTGACGACGCCATCCGCACGGGTGACGGAAACGCGGCTGTACCGCTCTACCTGCCCGTTCATGACCGATCCTTTCCCTTGCGTGCCGCCGTACCGCCCGCGCGAACCTCGGCACCGCGCTCCTTACTCCCATTATCACCGTTATCGCCGTCGTTGTCATGCTTCGCGGATAGTGAATATCGGGAATGATCCGTCCCGTCACCCCCGTCGCCGCCCGAGGATCGGGTGGCCTGCTGGCCGTACCCACGTTCCCTCGCATACGCGGCCAACTCTCGTTTGAGCTGCGTGCGCGCGCGGCTGAGCCGGCTCATCACCGTGCCGATCTTGACGCCCTGCTCGTCGGCGACCTGCTGGTAGGTCTTGCCGTCGATCGCCGTGTCGATGAACACCTGCCGCCGCTCGGGAGACAGCTTGGACAGCGCCGCCATGATCTCCTCGGGCGCGAAGGTGTCCAGATACTCCTGCTCCGCGGATTTCAGCCCTTCGGGCGAGCGCTCGGACGCCGAATAGATGTCCCAGTCGTCGTATTCCCCGGTCGAGTCGTTGGCCCGCTGCGGGCTGCGCTTGGCTTTGGCGTACTGGTTGAAGTACGCGTTGCGCTCGATCGTGGTCATCCATGCCTCGAAGTTGGACCCGGGCTCGAAGGAATCGAAGGATTTGAACCCGCGTTCGAAGGTGTCCTGCACCAGATCCTGCGCGTCCTCGGTATTGTTGGTGAGTTTCATCGCCTGCCGGTACAGCGCGTTGACGGCAGGCATGGCAAGCCGTTCGAAGCGCGCCCGCTTCTCGGCTACGGTTTCGCCCCGCTCATTCATCACGGTTCCCTATTCTAACGGTAGAATGGCTTTCGGCTAACAAGGGAGAACATCGATATGGCTTTGACTCTGCGATCCGCGGCCGATCTGCTGGCCCGACACGGGCTGCTGCGGGAAATCATCGAAGGCGCGACATGGACGATGGACGCGGGCGACATCGCCGGCGCCGACCGTCCGTTCGCCGCCGTCACCTACGACACGCGCCAGGCGGCCGAAGGCACACTGCTGTTCTGCAAGGGCCGCTTCAAGGCCGCCTATCTCGACGGCATCGACGGGCGAGGCCTGGCCGCCTACGTCGCCGAGACCGATTTCTCCGCCGCCACGGCCGCGCCCGGCCTGATCGTCAACGACGTACGCCGCGCGATGAGCCTGCTGTCCGCCGAGTTCTACGGGCGCCCGCAGGACGAGCTGACCGTGATCGGCATCACCGGCACGAAGGGCAAGACCACCACAGCCTACTTCACGCAGGCAGTGCTCGCCGCCTATTCCGGCGGCAAGGCGGCGCTGTTCTCCTCGCTCGACAACTGCCTCGACGGGCGCACCTGGGTCGAATCCGACCTGACCACGCCCGAATCGCTCGACGCGTTCCGCATGATGCGCGAGGCGCTCGACAATGGCATGCGCTATCTGGTCATGGAGGTCTCCTCGCAGGCCTACAAGGTCGAGCGCGTGTACGGCCTCACCTTCGACGCGGGGGCGTTCCTCAACATCTCCCCCGACCATATCAGCCCGATCGAGCACCCGACCTTCGAGGACTACCTGTACTGCAAGCGCCAGCTGACCCGCAACTGCCGCACGCTCGTGCTCAACGCGGACTGCGACCACGCCGATCTGATCCGGCAGGACGCCAGCGCCGCCGGGGTTCCCCTCGTCACCTTCGCACTGCACGGAGCCGGCGGGAACGGCACCGACGACACCGCCGGCAACACCGCGGCCGACATCACAGCCGCCCCCGATGCCGGCCCGGAGCACGGCTATCTGTTCCGCGACCACGGCGAGACGGTCGGCGACTTCACGCTCGAACTGGAGGGCTCGTTCAACGCGGCGAACGCCGCAGCCGCGATCGGCCTGGCCCGCGCTGTCGGCGTGCCGGCCGGGTCGCCGGCCTTCACCGCGCTCGAGCGGGTGCGCATCGCCGGGCGCATGGAGCACTATCAGTCCGGCGACATCGTCGCCTATGTGGACTACGCGCACAACTACGTGAGCACGAAGACGCTCATGGAGTTCGTGCTGCGCAAGTACGGCGACCGCGACCCGCGCATCGTCGTGGTCACCGGGTCGGTCGGCGACAAGGCCGTGGACCGCCGCGAAGGCATCATCAAGGGTGTGCAGGACCATGCCGACCGCATCATCCTCACTTCGGAGGATACGGTCGCCGAGCCGATGATCGACATCCTCCACGAGATGCAGGGCCACATCACCAACCCGCACGTCGCCTGCGACATCGAGCTCGACCGGGCGAAGGCCATCGAAGCCGCGGTGGACGACGCCCGCGCGCACGCCGGCCGGCTGACCATCCTGCTGGTCATCGGCAAGGGCGAGGAACGCTGGATCAAGGTCGAAGGCAAGCATGCGCCGTACGAGGGCGACGACCGCGTCGTCACCCGTCTGCTCGGCATCGGGCGCGAGCCCGGTCGGGCGGCCTGACGGCACGGCACGTACTACTATCGTCACCAGTCAAAGCAAGGAGCACTATGATCACGCTGGAAGCCGTCACCCCCGCCGACATGGAAGCGGCAGCCGCGCAACGCGGCGTCAACCTGCCCATCGAACAGACCGCCGTATGGGCGGCGTATCAGGCCGACATCGAGGGGCGCACGCCGTGGGGCGCCTATCTGGTCAAACGCGACGGCGAGGTCGTCGCCTTCATCTCGCTGATCGATTTCGAGACGCACGGCTACCACTACCTGCGTTCCGTGCACGGCCCGGCGTGGATCGCCAAGCCGGACGAGGCGGAGGAGCTCGCGGTGCTGGACGCGCTGCGCGAGGTCGTGAAATCCCGCGACAAGCATGTGGCGTTCCTGCGCGTCGACACCTGGTTCGAGGCAGGCACCACGCAGGTGCTGTCCACCGTGCCGTACGACCAGACCGTGGTGATCGACGTGACCGGCGGCGACGACGCGATCCTGTCGCGCATGAAGCGCCGCGGCCGCCGCGACGTGCGCAAGTCGCTGCGCGAATGCCCGGCCGCGTGCGCCGACGAGACCGACAAGGCGATGGCCGATTTCTCGGAATGCTACGACGTGATGGTCGAAACCGGGCAGCGCGACGGGTTCACGCCGGCGCCGATGAGCGACTATGCCGACATGATCGCCGCGCTGGGAGCCGAGCACTGCCGCGTGTTCGCGGCGCGCATCGACGGGCGCGTGGTGGCCTGGTCGATCGTGACGGTGAACGGCACGCGCGCCGTGCGTTACTACGCGGGCATGCGCTCCGAGGTCATGCGCCTGCACGTGACCGACAAGCTGCTGTATCAGGAGTGCTGCATCCTGGGCACACAGGGCATCACCGACTACGATCTGATGGGCATCGGCAGCGATTTCGCCCCTTCTCTTAAGGGTCTTAACGAATTCAAGACCAAATTCACCGAGGAGGTCACGCCGGTGCCGCCCGCGCGCGACGTGCCGGTCAAGAAGGCCTTCTATGCCTCGCTTACCGCTCTGCAGAAGGTGCGCAAGGGCCTCCGCCGCGGTTGATCCGGCACCCCTGCCACCCCCGTTCTCCCTGAATCATCCACCATACGGACGATTCGGGGTAATTATTTACCGTTCTTTATTGGTTTTTCCATGAATTCCTCCGTGTCGTAATCTATATGACTCATGACAGGCGTAAGACATGTGTTGATATGGAGAGCAATACCCGAAAGGAGTAATCCATGGTGAAGAATCACCGTAAAGTCATGGCCGCCCAGCGCCGTCGCGAGCCTCGCGATGGCGCTGGGCGGCTGCGGATCATCCAGCAACAAGGGCGCCGACGCCTCAGCCGGCAACACCATCACCGCGATGAATGCGGAACCGGCCTCCGGCCTGCTGCCGGGCAACACGAACTCGACCACGGGCGGCAAGGTGCTTGACCTGATCTTCTCGCAGCTCGTGGCCTTCGACTCCAAGGGCAAGCCGGTCAACGAGGTGGCCAAGGAGATCAAGTCGAACGACGACGCCACCCAGTTCACCATCACCATCAAGGACGGCTGGAAGTTCACCGACGGCACGCCGGTGACCGCCGAGTCCTTCACCAAGGCGTGGAGCTACGCCGCCAACGTGACCAACGCCCAGATCAACGCGAATTTCTTCTCGAACATCAAGGGCTACGACAAGGTCCAGCAGAAGGGCGTGGCCTCCGACGAGCAGCTTGAGGGCCTCAAGGTCGTCGACGACCACACCTTCACCGTGGATCTGAGCACGTCGGATTCCAACTTCCCGATCAAGGTCGGCTACACGGGCTTCGCCCCGCTGCCCGAATCCTTCTACAAGGACCCGAAGGCCTTCGGTGAGAACCCCGTCGGCAACGGCGCGTACAAGTTCAAGAAGTGGGAGCACAACAAGGAAATCGACGTGGTGAAGAACCCCGACTACAAGGGCAGCTTCCCCGCCAAGAACGACGGCGTGAACTTCATGCTGTACACCAGCCCGCAGGCCGCCTACGCCGACGTGCTCAGCGGCAACCTCGACGTGATGGACACCGTCCCCTCCTCCGTGGCCGGCAGCCTGAAGACCGCGAAGGGCGTGCAGGTCTACAACGAGCCCGGCTCCTCGATCACCATGTTCGTGATCACGCAGGACTACCCGCACTTCGGCCCCGGCAAGGAGGGCCAGCTGCGCCGCCAGGCCATCTCGATGGCCATCAACCGCCAGAACATCTGCGACAAGATCATGGCGGGCCTGTGCACGCCGGCCACCGACTTCTCCGCGCCGGCCATCAACGGCCACTCCGACTCCCTCAAGGGCGCCGACGTGCTCAAGTACAACCCCGACAAGGCGAAGGAACTGTGGGCCGAGGCCGACAAGATCTCGCCGTGGAGCGGCAAGTTCGAGATCGCGTACAACTCCGACGGCGGCCTGAAGGACGTCTATGACGCGGTGATCAACTCGATCAAGAACACCCTCGGCATCGATGCGGCCACTCTGATCTTCCCGACCAGCTCCGAGCTGAGCGATGTGACCGACGGCCGCACGCTGCACAAGCCGCACCGCATGGGTTGGTCCCCGGACTACCCGTCCGTGGAGAACTACCTGACCTCGCTGTACTCCACCGCCGCGGCCGACGGCAACGGCGCGAACACCGGCGACTACAAGAACCCGGACTTCGACGCGCTGCTGGCCAAGGGCAACGCGGAATCCTCCACGGATGCCGCGATCAAGGACTACCAGGCCGCCGAGGAGATCCTGCTGCAGGATCTGCCGACCGTGCCGCTGTTCTACACCAACGCCAACGGCGTGGCCAACAAGGACCTGAAGAACTTCGAGTTCAACTGGCAGAACAGCCCGCTCTACCGCGACATGACCAAGCAGTGATGTCTGCGGAATAGCGATCCGCATAATCTGGCTCCCCTCGTTGAGGGGAGCCACAACTTGTGAATGGGGGTCTCCTCGTGCGAGGAGGCCCCCATTCGTATATCTGCCCCGCGCACCATGCCCGGCTATGCCTCCCCGCGGTCGAGTTTCTGGCTGACGACGGCGGTGATGCCGTCGGCGCGCATCGTGACGCCGTACAAGGCGTCGGCGATCGACATCGTGCGCTGCTGGTGCGTGATGATGATGAGCTGCGCGTGCTCGCGCAGCTGGTTGAACGCATTGATCAGACGGGTCAGGTTCACGTCGTCGAGCGCGGCCTCGACCTCGTCCATCACATAGAAGGGGCTCGGGCGCGCGGTGAAGATCGCGAACAGCAGCGCCAGCGCGGTCAGCGACCGCTCCCCGCCGGACAGCAGGCTCAGCTGCTTGACGCGCTTGCCGGCCGGGCTCGCCTCGACGATCACGCCGGTGGTGAGCATATCCTGCGGGTTGTCCAGCCGCAGCCGCCCCGTTCCCCCGGGGAACAGCGTGGCGAATACGCGCTCGAACGCGGCCGCCGTATCCTCGAACGCGCTGGAGAACACCTCGACCATCGTTGCGTCGAGATCCCTGATGAGCTGCATCAGGTCATCGCGCGACTTGGCCACGTCGTTGCGCTGGTCGTTGAGGTACTGGTTGCGCGTCTGCAGCGCGTCGTATTCCTCGGTGGCCAGCGGATTGACCTTGCCGAGAGCGGCCAGATCGCGGCGCGCCTTCTCCAGACGCTTGGACTGTTCGGCGCGCACATACGGCACGGTCTCATAGCGCTCGGCGACGCCGGATACGCCGTCCGCCTCAGTGTTCGCTGCGGTGTTCGCTGCGGTGTCCGTCACGGAGCCGCCGGCGCCGCCGCTCACGCCCGCCGCGCGCTCCGCGCCATCCGCACCGTCGTCCTCACCGGGCTCCCCCGTCTCCAGCGGCACGGGCCGGCCGTTGTCGTCGAGCACCGGCACCGGCTGGTCGGGACCGTAGTCACGGATCAGCGCGTCCACGTCCACGCCCAGATCGTCGGCGATCCGCTGCGTGATCTGGCCGTATTCGGCGGCGAGCCGCTCGCGGTTCACGTCAAGCACATGCTCGCGCGCGACCAGATCGCTGACCTTCGGCTCGATCCGGTTGCGCTGCGCGCGCAGTTCCTTCAGCTCCTCGTCATGGCTGGATGCGTCCGCCTGCAACGCATCGCGCTTGGCGGCGGTCTCGGCGAGGGCGCCCCCGACCAGCTCGGCCACGGCCTGCGCGTCCGAGGCGATGCGGCGCGTGCGCTCGGCCTGCGCGCGGCGCTGCTCGTTCAGCGCCGTGATGCGCTCGCGCCTGGCCGCGGCCTCCTTCGCCTGATCGCGCAGCAAACCGGACTGGCGGGACAGGGATTCCGCCTTGCGGCTCGCCTCGGTCCACGCGATCTTCGCCGTCGTCTCCTGCTCGCGCGTGGCGTTCAAGGCGCGCTCGAGGCCGCGTTCCCGCTCGGCGAGCTCGTCCGAATCGACATGATCGCCGCCGCCGGCCTGGGCTGCCTCGAGCGCCCGGTTCAGATCGTCGACCTTGAGCTGATGCGATTCCCGGGATTCGCGCGACGCCTTGATCTTGCCGTCCAAGGCGCTGATCTGCCGCTCGAACGAGGCGACGCGATCGGTGGAGGCCCGCAACGATTTGGCGGTCTGCTCGGCCTTCAGCCGCGCCTCGGTACGCTTGGTCGCGGCCTGATCCACGGCGAGCCTCGCCCGGTCGCGTTCGGCTCGCGCCTGATCGACCTGCGCGGCCAGTTCGCCGGACTGCTCCCGCAGCGCCTTGGCCTGCTGCAGCGCCTTGTCGCGGCGCGCCGCCAAGGACAGGTCGCTCTGCGACAGCGATGACCCGCCGACGGCGCCTACCGGATTGACGATCTCCCCCGCCTTGGTGACCGCCTGCGCGAACCGCGGCTCGCCCTCCTTGCCGCCGGCGCGCACGGCGTCGATCGCCTCATCCAGCGTATCGGTCGCGGCGACGTCGGCGAGCAGCAGCCGCACGGCCCGCACGACCCCGTCCACGATGCCGGGATCGGCCGCAGCGCCGGGGTTCGCCGTCACCAAGGCCGCAGCGCTGCGCGGATCGATGCCGACACCGGTATCGCCGTCACCGGCCTCATCATCGGTATCCTTGCCACCGGCGGACTCGCCGCCGTCACCGGCCAGCGGCGTGAGCACCACGGCCTTGCCGAGCCGGTCCTCGCGCGCGCGGTCGAGCGCGTGGCGCATCTGCCCCTCGCCGGGCACGACGATCGCGCCGGCGAACGCGTCGAGCGCGTGCGCCACAGCCTCTTCCCAGCCATCGGCCACATGCAGGAAGTCGGCGATGCGCCCCAGCGCGCCGACCCCGGCGTCCCGTTCGAGCGACCCGGAGGCGTTGCGGCTGTCCAGGGTGTCGTTCAGGGCATCGGCCTTGGCCTGCAGCGAGATCACCTTGCCATCGACGTCACGCCGCCGGTCCTCCACGGCGTTCAGGGCGTCCTGCCGATCGGCCAGCGCGCTGCGGGCCTCGGCCAGCGCCTCGGCGCCGTCGTCGGCGGCTCCGATCTCGGATTCGCGTTCCAGCGCGTCGCGCTGCGTTGCGGACTGGTCGCGCTGGGCCGCCAGACCGTCCCGCTGCGAGGCGAAGTCGCGGCTTCTGGTCTGTTCCAGCTGCACCGCCGACTCCTCGCGGGCGATCAGCTCGCGCAGATTCGCGATCCTCGCCTCACGCTCCTGCGTGGTGCGGCGCAGCTCGGTGATCGTCTGGCGCACCGAGGCGAGCTTTTTCTCGTCGTCGGCGCGCTGTTCGGTGGCCCTGTCGAGCGCGAGCCGTGCGTCCGATACGCGCCGCTGCTGGCCACCCGCCTGCGCGTCGAGCTCGTCCGCGCGCTTCGACAGCAGTTCCGGGTCCTCGCCCATGGCGGTGACCACCTGGCCCTCCAGCGAGCGCCCGCGCTCCTCAGCCAGCGAGGCCAGCGAGCGCAGCCGTTCCTGGATGCGCGACAGGTCGTGCCAATACTGGTTGACCCGCGCGATGGCCGGGGACGCTTCGGAGCTCATCGCCTCGACCTGCTCGATGCGCAGCTTGACCTGCGCCAGCTCGCGCTGGGCTCCGGCCAGTTCGGCGCGCACCGACGTCAGTTCGGCGCGCACCTGATCGCGGCGCTGCATGGAGCGGACGGCGTCCTCGGCGTAGAGCCGCGACTGCGCGTCGCGCAACGAGACCTGGATGCTTTCGGCCCGCCGCGAGATGCGCGCCTGGCGGCCAAGCGGCCCCATCTGGCGGCGGATCTCGCCAAGCAGGTCGTCCAGTCTGGACAGGTTCGTCTCGGTGTTCGCCAGCTTGCGCAGCGCGCGTTCCTTGCGCTTGCGGTGCTTGAGGATGCCGGCGGCCTCCTCGATGAACGCGCGGTGCCCGCTCGGATCGGCCCTGAGGATCGCGTCGAGGCGCCCCTGGCCCACGATCACGTGCATCTGCTGGCCCAGCCCGGTGTCGCTCAGCAGTTCCTGGATGTCGAGCAGACGGCAGGTCGAGCCGTTGATCGCGTATTCGGAGCCGCCGTTGCGGAAGATCGTGCGCGAGATCGTCACTTCCGTGTAGTCGATGTTCAGCGTGCGGTCCGTGTTGTCGATGGTGAGCGACACCTGCGCGCGGCCGAGCGGCGGGCGCGACGAGGTGCCCGCGAAGATCACGTCCTCCATCGAGGTACCGCGCAGGTTCTTCGCGCCCTGCTCGCCCATCACCCACGTCAGGGCGTCGACGATGTTCGACTTGCCCGAGCCGTTGGGACCGACGACGGCCGTGATCCCCGGCTCGAAGCGCAGCGTGGTCGCCGACGCGAAGGACTTGAAGCCCCTGAGCGTGAGTTCCTTGAGATACATGCGGATCGTCCGTCGGCCGCGTTACCGGTCGGTTCCGGCGCCGGCGGCCGGGCCGCCGTCCGCCTCGTCGCCGTGCCGGCCGTGCCCCTGGGCCTCCTCCTGGGCGGCTTCCTGCGCAAGTTTCGACAGGCCGAAGTCGCCGAAGTCGTCCTCGAGGAAATCGGGGTTCGCGTCGGAGTCGAAGTCGCGGTCGGCGGCGTCCTCGTCCGCCTTGGGCGCGGCGGCCCCGCCGAGGTTCGGCTCGACACGGTCGGCCTTCGGCTTGGCCAGATCCGGGTTCATCCGCTCCTTGAGCAGCACGCGCGCGTCGCCGGCGGTCACGAAGCTGCCGCAGATGAGCACGCCGCGGCCGTAGCCGACGCCCAGCTCGTCGTCGACGTCGACCATGTCGACGGCGGCCTGGATCGCGTCCGGCAGCGAGTCGACGCGGGTCACGCGGTCGGGGCCGAACACGCCGACGGCGATCTTCTCCAGGTCCTCGGCGGGCATGACGCGGTCGCGCCACGAGTTCTCGGTGACGACGATGTGGCTCAGGATCGGCTCGAGCACGCCGAGATACTCCTCGACCTGCTTGTCGCCCATCATGGCGACCACGCCGACCAGCTGCTGGAAGTCGTAGCTTTCCTCGATGGCCGCGCGCAGCGCCTCGGCGGCGTTCACGTTGTGGCCGCCGTCGATGATGATGGTCGGCGAGGTGCGGACCTGTTCGATGCGGCCGGGCACCTTGACCCCGCCCAGCGCCTCGGCGACCAGTTCGCCGTCCAGCGCGCCGGACACGGGGATGACCGCCTCGGCCGCGGCGAGCGCCGCGAGCGCGTTGTGCGCCTGATGCTCGCCGAACTTCGCGATCGGCACGTCCTCGTAACGGCCCATCGGCGTGGTCAGCGTGGCGATCTGCCCACCGACCGCCGGCGTGCGGCCGCCGACCTCCATCTCGTAGCCGTCGCGCACCAGGGTCGCGCCGTTGCGCCGCGCCGCCTCTTCGATGATCGGCATGACCTCCTCCTCGTGCGGCTGGCGGCCGATCACGGCCGTGCAGCCGGGCTTGATGATGCCGACCTTCTGCTCGGCGATCTTCTGCACGGTGTCGCCGAGCCACTGCATGTGGTCCATGTCGATCGGGCCGATGACGGCGGCGTCGGCGTTCAGCACGTTGGTCGCGTCCTGCAGGCCACCCATGCCGACCTCGACGATGGCCACGTCGACCGGGGCGTCGGCGAACTTCCAGATCGCCATGGCGGTGAGCACCTCGAAGAAGCTCATCCGCGGCTTGCCCTGCTCCTCCATCCGCGCGTCGACCAGGTCGACGATGTCCTTGATCTGGTCCCAGGAGTCGACGAAATCGTCGTCGCTCAGCTCCTGGCCGTCGATGGCGATGCGCTCGTTGATGCGTTCCAGATGCGGCGAGGTGTACAGGCCGGTGCGCATGCCGTACGCACGGCAGATCGCCTCGGCCATGCGCGCGGTGGAGCCCTTGCCGTTCGTGCCGGTGATGTGGATCACGCGGAACGACTCCTCCGGGTGGCCGAACAGGTCGAGGATGAGCGTCATCCGGTCGAGATCCATATTCGTCGTGTTGTGCTCGGGCGGGCGGCGCATGATGTCGCGCTCCACGTCGCGAATGGTCTCGTTGTTGCGGTTCGGATGCTCGAAAGACATGTGATCCTCTGTTTGGCTGCGTTCGTATGACTCCACACATTCTAGAAGAGGGCGTAACCATGGCCCGGGCGAGGGCACGGGAGGGGTCCGCATGTTCCCTGCCGGAAACATAACGGACCATGCACGGACTACGATAAGGAGCGGCAATATCCATATCCATACCAGCAGTGCATCGCACAGGAGATCGTATGAGCGAGGTCATCACCGAGAAGGACAAGGAATACGAGGCGCAGGAGCAGGCCAGCGCCCCGGGCGCGAACCAGCCGATGGAGGACCGGGTGAACAACCGTTCGCTCAGTCCGAACAGCGAGACGTTCAAGGCGTTCATGAAGACCGGCTGGGACAACCAGGAGCCCGCGGCCGAGCCGCTGGAGTCGAGCAAGTTCACGCCGGCCCGCCTCGAGACGCTGGGCCGCGCATTCCCGGGCGAGCGCATCGTGATTCCCGCCGGCCAGCCGAAGGTGCGCAACAACGACTGCGACTACATGTTCCGCCCCGACACGTCGTTCGTGTACTACACGGGCCTCGGCCAGGACTATGAGGCCGGCGCCGTGCTGGTGCTCAACCCCGTGGACCCGGATTCCGACGAGGCGAAGGCCGGCCGCACGCACACCCCGGAGCTGTTCGTGGCCCCGCGCGCGGACAACAGCACCGAGGACTACTACCGCGACCCGCATTACGGCGAGTACTGGGTCGGTCCGCGCGCCGGCCTCAAGGAGCTGGCCGCGATGACCGGCATCGAGACGCACGACATCGCCCAGCTGGCCGACGCGCTCGGCAAGGACGTCGGCTCGGAGGCCGGCGCCGTGCGCGTGCGCGTGGTGCGCGAAGCCGACCCGCAGATCACCTCGCTGGTCGAGTCCATCCGCGAGGCGAACGGCTACGCCGACCCGGACGCCAACGAGGCCGACGACGACAAGCTGCACGAGTTCTCCTCCGAGGCGCGCATGATCAAGGACTCCTTCGAGGTCGGCGAGATGCGCAAGGCTATCGCCGCCACCAAGCACGGCTTCGACCGCATCCTCGCCACGCTGCCGGAGGTCGTGGACCAGCCGCGTTCCGAGCGCAAGCTGGAAGGCACGTTCAACTCGGTGGCCCGCGAGGAGGGCAACGCACTGGGCTACGACACGATCATCGCCTCCGGCGAGCACGCGCCGATCCTGCACTGGATGCGCAACACCGGAGTGGTGCGCCAGGGCGACATGCTGCTCATCGACGCCGGCGTGGAGACCGACAGCCTGTACACCGCCGACATCACGCGCACCTTCCCGGTCGGCGGCAAGTTCACCGATCTGCAGCGCCGGCTCTACCAGGCGGTGCTGGATTCCCAGCAGGCCGGATTCGAGGCGGCCAAGCCGGGCGCCACGTATTCGGACATCCACCACGCGTGCATGCGCGTGATCGCGGAGCGCCTGCACGAGTGGGGCATCCTGCCGGTCGACGTGGAGGAGTCACTCTCCCCCGAAGGCCAGCAGCACCGCCGCTGGCTCGCCTGCGGCGTGGCGCACCACCTCGGCCTCGACGTGCACGACTGCGCGCAGGCCCGCTACGAGTCGTACCAGGGCGCGAAGATCACGCCGGGCATGATCTTCACCATCGAGCCGGGCCTGTACTTCGCGAAGAACGACCTGCTGCTGCCGCCCGAATACCGCGGCATCGGCATCCGCATCGAGGACGACGTGCTCATGACCGAGCACGGCCCCGAATGGCTCTCCATCGACATCCCGAAGCAGCCCGACGACGTCGAGGAGTGGATGCGCGCCCGCGCCGAAGCCCGCTGACGCCGCCCCGGCTCCCCTCGCTGAGGGGTCAGGGACTATCGTGAGCGGGATGTCCCAAGTTCGCTCGCGTTGCGGCTCCCCTCCAAGAGGGGAGCCTTCGTTCTTTTCGACCATGAATGATGCATGACGGAAGGTGAATCATCATGCCAACACCCGAATTCGTATTGGAACTGAGGAAGAAAATCGGCCATGATCTCCTCTGGCTGATCGGCGTGACCGGCTGCGTGCTGGACGGCGAGGGCCGCATCCTGCTGGGCCGCCGGTCGGACACCGGCGAATGGGCCATGGTGTACGGCATCAACGAGCCGGGCGAGCAGCCCGCCGACACGGTGGTGCGCGAGATCAAGGAGGAGACCGGCGTGGACGCGGCCGTCACCGATCTGGTGTCGGTCGTCTCCTCGAACAGGGTGCTCACCTACGCCAACGGCGACAACACGATGTACATGGACCACTCGTTCCTGTGCGCACTGAAGCCGGGCGGCAACGCCGAGCCGTTCGTCGGCGACGAGGAAAGCCTCAACGTCGGCTGGTTCGACCTCGACGCGCTGCCCGAGCCACTGGCCGCCAGCACCGTGGAGCGTCTCGCGCTATTCCGCCGCTACCTCGACAACAAGCGCAACGGCGACGCGCACGCGCTATTCGTCACCGACGGCCAGCTGATCTGACGTTCCTCGCTGATCGCCTGATCGAGCGTTCCGATCAGACGATCAGCCGCGTTTGAGATCGTTGGCGCAGCGCAGCACGTTGGAAGCGGTGAGCGCCGCCTCCAATCCCGGCACGGACGAGTGCACGAACAGGTCAGCGCTCTCCCCCGGCAACAGCGATATCATGCCCCGGTCCGCGCCGGCCAACGGATCGGCCTTGTCCGCCATGCAGAACAGGTCACGCACGTAGCGGCGAGCGGTCACCCGCACGGCGTACCCGCCGTCGCATGCCCGCGCGGTCGCCGCGAACGGTTCGGCGTCGAGATGCTGGTCGACGACCTCGGCCGGGTCGTGGATCACCCGGGCAAAGTCCTGCGCAGGATCCACGCCGGTCATCCCGGCATCGCCGGCCACCGGGATGACCGGCACCGGATCGGCGACGAGAACGGCGTCGGCGGAGCCCAAGCCGGCGCCGAGTTCCGCGTCAAGGACGACGCGGTTCACGCCGCCGGCGGCGATCGTCATCGGATACTCACGGAGCGCCAGTTCCTCCCCCGTATGGATGGACACCAGATGCACCCGCCACGCACCGTGCCACGGCACGCGCGTGTCGTTGACCGCGACCAGTTCCAGGCTGTCGGGTTCCGGCATCACCCGCTCCCATGACAGGATCGGCTTGGGATGCGCGCAGATCGGCCGGATCACGGCGAAACGGGAACGGAAGCAGTCGCGGGCCGCGTACCACATCGGCTTGCGGTGCCCGTCCGAGTCGACCGCGGCCCATGAGATGACCGGCCAGCTGTCGTTGAGCTGCCAGACCAGCGCACCCGCATTGACCGGCTCGACGGCGCGCATATGACTGATGCCGAAGCGGATCGCCTGCGCCTGCTGCAGCTGGCATGCCCAGTGCCAGTCCTCGATGTCCGCCCAGTGGTCGGTGCCGGTCAGCCAGCCGTAGGTGCCGTCGCCGTTGGCGTGCACGTCGTGGAACCGACCGGCCGTCAGATGCGAGCGCATGCCGAGCGCCAGCTTTTCGTTGCCCAGCGATGCCTTCTGATGCACCAGCATCTGCGCGCCGAAGGGGTCGAGCGGCTCGTCGTGCACCACGCGCGTCAGCGTGGACCATGACGGCGGCGCCTGATAGCCGAATTCGTCGGCGAAACGAGGCGTGTAGCGCGCATAGTCGTGGTAGTCCGCGGCGTTCCAGATATCCCAGATATGGGTGGTGCCATCCGTGTCCAGATTGACCGGGGCGTAGTCGGTCAGGCTCATCGGAGAACTGGGCAGGTAATAGCGCGAGGGATCGAGCCGCTCCAGCAGACCGGGCAGCATCCGCTCATAGTACAGGTCGCCCCATCCGCGCTCCCCGTAGCCCAGCGCGCCGGCTGGCGCGTCGTCGTCGCGCAGATCCTGCCGATAGCCGTCCCAGCCGGCGTACGCTTGGCGGCATTCGTTCGACCCGTTCCACAGGGCAAGGCTCGGATGCGGCATGAGACGGACGATCTGCTCGCGCGCCTCGGCCTCGATCTCGGCACGCATTTCGGCGTCTTCCGGATAGGAGGCGCAGGCGAGCGCGAAATCCTGCCAGACGAGCACGCCCAGTTCGTCGGCCAGATCGTAGAAGAGATCGGATTCGTAGATGCCGCCGCCCCATACGCGCACCATGTTCGCATTGGATTCGGTCAGGTCGCGCATGCCTCGCCGGTAGTCGCGCTCCCCGACCTGCGAGATGAACGCGTGATCGGGAATCCAGTTGTAGCCGCGCGCATGGATCGGCACGCCGTTGACGACGAAGCGGAAGGGACGCCCGACCGCATCGGCCGCCGTCTCGACGTCGACGGTGCGCAGCCCGATGCGTTCGCGGCGTACGGCCGAAGTCGGTGGGGCGGCTTGGACGGCGTCCACGGCGGCTTCAACGGCACCGTTCAGCAGCACGGTCAGGTCGTAGAGCGGCTGCTCGCCGTAACCGCGCGGCCACCACAGCTCGGCGCCGGGCACGCGCAGCTCGACGCTCGCCGTGGTGCGCGTCGGCTCGATGACCGCCGTAACGCTCGTGGAGAATCCCTCCCGCGCCAGCGTGACGGTAACGGAAACCGGCCCGTTGTCCCGTGCACCGGGACCGGTGGTCAGTTTCGCCGACAAGGCGCGCTCCACGCCTACCGTGACGGTTACGCGACCCGTGCCGTCCGGATCGATGGCCGTGGCGGTGCGGACCTCGTCGATGCGCGCCCCCGACCACGAGTCCAGCCCGATTGGACGCCAGATGCCGCTGTTGGCGGCGTCGATGCCCCAGTCCCAGCCGAAGGCGTACCCCGGTTTGCGTATCTGGTTGAAGGCATGGCCGGCATGCGGGTAGTAGCCGGTCCGGCGTTCGCGCAGGTCGGTGTACGCCACCGGCGAGGTGAAGCTGATCTCGATCTCGTTGCGGCCCTCGCGCAGCAGGCCGCGCACGTCCCACCGCCATGTACGGAAGAAATTCTCGCTGTGGCCGGCCGGCCGCCCGTTGAGCCGGATCTGCGCGATGGTGTCCAAGCCGTAGGCCACCAGGTCATGGCGGTCGCTGCCGTCGTCATGCCACTCGAACTCGTGCGTGAAGCACCAGTCGATGTCGCCGATCCACTGCAGCGCGGTTTCGTTGTCCGCATCGAAGGGATCGGGGATCATGCCGGCCCGCCGCAGGTCCACGATCGCCTCCCCCGGCACGCGGGCGGGGATGCCCCGCTCCAGCGTTGGGCGCAGTTCGGCCGGCGCGGCGTCCGGGTTGAGCGCGCGCAGGGTCCACCCGTCTTCGGCGAAGGCGTGGAAGGTATCGGGAATGCGGGATATCGGTGCGGGCATGAGATTCCTTTCGGATTGCAGCGTGGCCGTCTGGGCCGGTGGACTGCGGCGTTAATGCGCTGGCTAATTCTGGCTCCCCTCTCTGGGGGGAGCTGTCGGCGCAGCCGACTGAGGGGAGAATGCCCGAATCGGCTTGATTCAAGTATTCGAGGTAATGCTCCCCTCAGACCGCTTCGCGGTCAGCTCCCCTCAGAGAGGGGAGCCAGAATCACCACGAATCAATGACGTAGACCGCTAGCGCAGGGTCACCTTGAGCACGGTGTCGACCGGGTCGGGCAGCACCGGATCCGGGCCGAGGTCGGCGAAAGCGATTTCGGGGTAGTCGCTGTGCGTCCAGCTGGTCGAGATCGGCACCTCCGCCCCGCTGGCCAGATAGCGCATCGACTTGATCTGGTCCTTGGTCAGGCCGACGAGCGGCAGCGAGCCGATGCTGTTCTCGTAGACGTGGAAGTACAGGTCCTTGCCGTTGGCCGTGATGCGGCCGTATTCGGGCTTGGGCAGGTCGCTGCGGCCGCACCCGTAGATGCTGTCGTGGTTCCGGCGCATCCACTCGCCGATCTGCTTGAGGATCGCGGTGGACTGCGGCGGGAAGTCGCCAAGAGCGTCGGGCCCGACGTTGAGCAGCATGTTGCCGCCCTTGGACACGCATTCGACGAGCTTCTTGATGAGCATCGGCGCCGGCTTGAAGTAGTGGTCGGTGGCGCTGTAGCCCCAGATGCCGTTCATCGTCACACAGGATTCCCAAGCGATGTCGTTGCCGTTCACATCCTGGATGCCATGCGGGGGGATCATCTGCTCGGGGCTGACGAAATCGCCGTGGTACGGGGTCGGGTTGCCGGAGGCGAGCGAACCGTATCCCTCGCCGCTGACCTCAAGGCGGTTGTCGATGATGACGTCCGGCTGCAGCGAGCGGACCATGGAGACCAGCTCGGTGGCCTTCCACGCCTCGCCGCGCAGCTTGCCGTAGGAGAAGTCGAACCAGAGCACGTCGAGCTTGCCGTAGTTGGTGCACAGTTCGCGCACCTGGTTGTGCATGTATTCGAGGTACCGGTTGAAGTCGCGCCCCTCGTCGCTGACCGCCTCGTTGTTGCGGTCGGGATGGTTCTCGTCGTCGCGGTGCGGGAAGTCGGGGTGATGCCAGTCGAGCAGCGAGTAATACAGGCCGACGTGCAGGCCTTCGGCGCGCACGGCATCGACGAACTCGCGCACGATGTCGCGCCCGAACGGCGTGTTCGTCGACTTCCAGTCGGTGTACTGCGAATCGAACAGGCAGAAGCCGTCGTGGTGCTTGGCGGTGAGCACCACGTACTGCATGCCGGCCTCCTTGGCGGCGCGGGCCCAGCGGCGGGCGTCGAAGTCCACCGGGTTGAACTCGTCGAAATACGGGCGGTACTGCTCTTCGGGCATCTGCTCCCAGCTGCGCACCCATTCGCCGCGCGCGGGGATCGCATACAGCCCCCAATGCAGGAACATGCCGAATCTCGCGTGCGTGTACCATGCCATGCGGCGGTTGTAGGCTTCCCTGTCGAATGTGTACATCGTGGTCATCTCCTTGGATGTTGGTTACTGCATTGTGGTTGTTACTACAGCTATGCGGCTTCGGGCGCTCCGTCACCGGATCCGGCGCCGATGCGGCGCAGCATGTCGGCCAGGCGCCAGACCACCGACCCGATCCGGTCGAGTTCGGATTCCCGGCTGATCTCGCGCCACGATCCGCGGTACTCCTCGAACCAGTATTCCAGATCCTGCGCCAACTCGGCGGGGCTCCCCATATCGGGGATTCCGGCGGTGCGTTCCAGTACCCCGGCGTCCACGGCGAGCCACCAGCCGCAGGCGTCGAACAGATCCTGCCCCCGCGCCGCGAGGGCCAGGACACCGGCCTCGCGGCGATCGGCGGCGCGCACGCGCGCCTTGGCCAACGCGCGTTGGACGAGCGGCAGCGCGCGGGGCATGCTCGGCACGGCGCCCAGCCGGCCGGCCATGCTGCCCAGGAACAGTCGTCTCGCTTCGGCCACGGTCCCGGCCGAGCTGACCACATGCTCATCGGGCGTGCCCAGCTGCGCGAAGGTCGCCAGCACATCCCGATTGAGTGCGCCGTCGCCCTCGTCGAGTTCCAGCAGGCGTATCGCGTCGTGCCATGGGAACGCCGGCCGTCGGCTGCGTTCGTCCCATGCCTCCATCACGGCGCCGGTCGTGTCGCCGAAAATCAGCGAGCCAACGCGCCGGTTGATCTCGTCGAAGCCGGCCCGTTCCCCGCGCCACGAGCATTCCGCGCCGTACATCATGGCGGGCAGGCTCAGTCTCGGGTCGTTGACATGGCCGTAGTCGCCCCAGTCGGTCAGCAGGAATCCCTCGGCGCCATAGCGGATGCCATGCGCGCTCAGGCCGTCGATGTTGCGCCATGCATCGTGCAGACGCGGCAGCGTACGGTTCCATCCCTGCACCGCCGGGCATACGTACTGGCGTGCGCCGGCGTCGGCCAGCACGCGCACCTTGTCGTCGGTGACGTCGGGCTCGTACTGCCAGTTGAGCAGCGTGGCGCCGCCGTCGAGATCGGCGAGCGCCTGGGGGTGCTCCAGCACGATGTCGCCCCAGAGCATCGGCTCACGGCCGCGATCGGCGAGATAGGCGCACAGTCGGTTGACGTACCGCGCGTACATGCGCCCGACGCCGATGCGCTCGGCCTCGCCGTGCGAACGGCCGCGGCCCAGATCGAAGGTCTCGTCGGCGCCGATGTTGAATTTGCGCGAGCGGAACAGCGGCAGGTACTGGTCGATCATCGACGTCGACAGTTTGAACGACTCGTCGAGCAGAATGTTGAGCGTGTGGTGCTCCTGCCGTTCGATGAAGCTGAACGGCCGGTCCGCGTCTTCGGGGAACTCTCCAAGATGGCGCAGTCCCTGCGTGCGCAGCACGGCGTACAGGTGGCCGAATGTGGACACGGAGGGCACCAGTTCGATGCCGCGCTCCGCGCAGAACGCGTCGAACGCCATGATCTGTTCGGCGGTGAGCGGGTCGAGGCCGCGCCAGGCTTCGCTCAGCCCCTGGAAGGCGAAGGAATGCTCGATGTAGAGGTGCAGTTGGTTGTACTTGCACAGCTCCAGCTCGCAGGCCCATCGCTTGAGCCAGTCCAATGTCGGCACGCGGCCGCGCGTGACGTCGAGGTAATAGCCTCGCACGGCGTACTGCGGGGCGTCCTCGATGCGCACGATCGGCAGCACGCCCCCGCATTGGCGCAGCATCTGGCGCAGCGTCTGTACGCCGTAGCGCAGCCCTTCGAGATCGCCTCCGGTGATCGCGATTCCGCCGTCGCGCACATCCAGCGTGTAGGACCGTGGAGCCGCCGCCTCGTCGAGCGCCAACCGCACCACGCCCTGCCATGCGCCGCGCGCCGCATGCCATGATCCGCCGGTTGCCGAGGACAGTTCGTCGGCGAGTTCACGGGCCAGGAATCCGTCGGCGTCGGGGACTTCGCCGGATTCGATCACGGTGCCGGAAAAGAACGTGGCGGTGGCGCCGGGCACCATACCGACCGTATCCGGCCATGGGATGAGGGCCACCGGCGTGCCGAATACCGACAGGGCGCCCGGTGACGCGGATTCGTACTGCATAGGATTCCTTTCGCCGTCGCCATGACGGCAGTTGGCCCGTGACGGGCCTGATGTGTTGAAAGCGGCGAAACGCCACCTTACGGGTTACGGACGCCATCCGTACCGACGCCGACCCTGCGATGGACAGGCGTCTCATTGCCGTACGCCGAGTCCGATGCCCCGACGCCCGACCGCTTCGCTACTGCGATTCCGGCACGCGCCTTCCGCCGTCCGAAGACGGGATGAAGTGCAGCCGGTCGCGAATGACCGAGGCGCAGGCACCGAGCAGCGACAGGTCGTCGCCGATCATCGATCGCATCACCATGACGGGTTCGCGGAAGTCGGCGGCAATGTCGTCGTTGAGTTCGCGCTGCACGGCATCGACGAAGATCTGGTTGACGATATAGGGGTCGCCGACCACCACCACGCGAGAGAAGCCAAGCATGCCGACGGGCATCGAGATGGCCTTGCCAAGCGCGGCTCCGGCCGTTTCGAGGACGTCGACGCGGCGGTTCGGCTCGTTGGCGATGGACTGGATCAGATGCGGCACGTTGACCAGCGTCTCCAGGCACCCCCGTTTGCCGCACGAGCACAGGGGCCCGTTCTTGTCGGCCACGATGTGGCCGATCTCGCCCACGGAGCGCGCCCACCCGTTGATCTCGCCGCCGATGAGCATGCCGGCGCCAAGGCCCTGGGTCAGCTGCACAAGCAACATGTCGGCGCTGCCGCGGCCGAACTGGTATTCGGCGAACACCGCGTCGTTCGCGTCGTTGTTCACCGACACCGGCATGCCGATGGCCTGGCACAGCCGGCCCTTGAGGTCCACGTTCTGCCAGCCGAGGTTCATCGAGGCGCGCACCACGCCCGTTCGGGTGACGATGCCGGGGCAGGCCACTCCGATGCCGAGGATCGGAGCCGTGGCCCGAGCGATGAGCCTGCGGCACAGCTGCTCGACCAGCGCCAGATTCTCCGCGCCCTTGTCGGCGAAGGTGAGTTCGTCGCGCACCACGACCCGGCCATCCAGATCCATCACCGCGCCGCGGAACAGATAGGGCATCGACAGGTCGAGGACGATGACGTTGCGGCTTTCCGCCACGAATCGCAGCAGCATGCCTTTCTTGCCCGGTCCGTTGGACTCGCTGTAGCCGACTTCGGCCACGAATCCCTCGTCGATGAGTTCGGCGACGATGTCGGAAACGGTGGCCCGCGTCAGGCCCGACGCCTTGGCGAAATCGGCGCGCGACAGCTCCTGTGAGGGGTAGAGCATCCCCAGCAGCATCGCCTTGTTGTGCTTGCGCGCGGCTGCTGGAAGTCGCTTGCCCATCGGGGCTTTTCTGTCTGGCATCGTCATCACCCGTTTGATTCCGTCGATTTGCTTGCCCCGGCGTGGCGGGTCGCTCCTATGGTCCCGCATGCGGCAATCGGCCCGACCGTATGATTCCAGATTACCGCATGAGGCACGATCGGGGGCGCCATTTATCCCTTGAGTCCTCCGGCCTCCACTCCCTTGAAGAAGTAGCGCTGGAAGATCAGGAAGAAGATGACGATCGGGATCAGCGCGATCACCGCGCCGGCCGCGATCAGCCTCGGATCCGTCAGGAACGCGCCCTTGAGCTTGTTCAGTCCGATCGTCAGCGTGTACTTGGCATCGTCCGACAGCACGATCATCGGCCACAGGAAGTTGTTCCACGCGCCGACGAACGAGAAGATGACCGTGACGGTGATGCTGCCCATGACCTGCGGCATGCAGATGCGGAAGAAACGCTGCCACACGTTGGCGCCGTCCACCTTCGCGGCTTCCTCCAACTCGTTGGGGATGCCGGCGAACGCCGTCATCATGATGAGGATGTTCATCGCCTGGCACAGGCCGGGCAGAGCGACTCCCATCAGGGTGTTGTTGAGGTGCATCGCCCGGATCTCGAGGAACTGGGAGACGAGCACGGCCTCGCCGGGGATCAGCATGGCGCCGAAGATGAGGATCAGCACGGCGGTCTTGCCGCGGAACTTGAGCTTGCCGAGCGCATAGCCGCAGGTGGTCGAGATGATCACGTTGCCGATCACGGTGATGGCCGTGACGATCAGCGAGTTCCATGCGTAGTGCAGCACCGGGACCTGCTGGAACACCTTGGCGAAGTTGCTCCAGGTGAAGTCCTTGGGGATGAAGTAGGGCGGCACCGCGTAGATGTTGTCGCCCTTGCCCTTGAAGGCCAGCGACACCTGCCAGATGATCGGACCGACCAGCAGGACGAAGATTAGGGCCAGCACCACGTAGCGCAGCACGGTCGCCGACGAGACTTTCTTGCTATGCATCAGTCATCTCCCTTGTTCTGGAAGTAGAACTCGACCGCGGTGAGGATGCCGAGGATGAAGAACATGATGATGCTCAGCGCGCTCGCGTAGCCGGTACGAGCCGTCAGGCCGGTGCCCTCGCGCATGATGAGCATGGTCATCGTCATGTCCTTGCCTCCGATGCCACCCGAACCGCCGGTGAGGATGTAGACCTCGTTGAACACGCGGAACGCGGCGACCGAGGACAGCAGCAGGATCAGCACCATCGTCATGCGGCATCCGGGCATGGTCACCGAAACGAACTGGCGGATCGGTCCGGCGCCGTCCAGCGACGCCGCCTCGTACAGCGACTCGTCGATGTTGGCCAGCGCCGCCAGGTAGATCACCATGTAGTAGCCGAGACCGCCCCACACGGTGATGAGCATGGCGCTGAACAGCAGAAGCCAGCGGTCCTGCAGGAACGGGATCGGCTCGGTGATCCATTTGAGCGCTTGGAAGATCGCGTTGATCAGGCCGCGCGTGCTCAGCAGGTTGGTGAAGATCAAGCCGGAAATGACCGAGCCGGCGACGGCCGGGATGTAGAAGGACACCCGGAAGAAGCTCATGATGCGGGTCTTCTTGTTGACCAGCACGGCCAGGATCAGCGGCAGGACCACCATGCATGGCGCCATGCACACGGCGTAGACCGTGGAGTTGATCAGCGCATCGCGCAGTGTGGGATCGCTGAGTACCGCCTTATAGGATGCCAAGCCGACGAAGGAGCCGGGCTTGAGCATCGTCGCGTCCGTGAAGGACAGTCGGATCGTATTGATGAACGGGCCGAGGGAGAAGACAAGGGTCAGAATGACGGCTGGTGCGACGAACAGCCATGGCGCAATGGCGCTTTGGGCCTTGATGCGGTGGCTGGTGTCGACGGTGTTGGCGCGGAGCCGCCGGCCGCGGGCGGGGGTCCTGGCCCCCGCCTCACGACTGATGGCGCTCACTGGTTGAGCCTCGCGTTGGCGGATTCGACCACCGAGTCAAGGGCTTCCTTGGCGGTGATCTGTCCGGTGATCGCCGCTCCGAGCTGCTCGAGCAGTTCGGTGGAATCCTGCGAAGTGAACTGGGCCGGATCGGTGACCTTCGCGGTCTTCAGGCGACTGGCGACCATCTTGATGACCTGGCCTTCCAGCGTGCTTTCGTCGACGTTCTGGAAGTAGTCGTCGTCATAGCCTTCGGCGCTGGACGGGAAGGTCTGCGAGGACTTCGCGAAATCGACCTGGTTCTTGTTGTTGGTCACGAACGCGGCCAACTTCATGGCCTCCTCCTTGTGCTTGGAGGTGGCGCTGACGGACAGCATCTCCATCGAGGAGCCGAGCGTCTCGCCGCCGAGTCCGGGGCCGACCGCGATGTTCTTGTACAGGTCGGGGGCGTTCTCCTGCATGTCCTTGAGGTCGTACATGAAGCCACGACGCGCCGCGACCATGCCCTGCTTGAACTGATCGGTGGACTGCGTGCCGTTCGAGGCCGCGGCCTCCTTGCTGAACACGCCTTCCTTGTACATGTCGACGTAGTGCTGGACGAATTCGACGCCCTTGTCGGAGTTGATCGTGAACTTGGTCTGGTCCTTGTTCATCTGGTCGACGCCGTAGACCGCGAAATCGCCGATGGTCGGCACCGAGGCGTCCCAGTACTTGCCGGTGTTGCCGCACGTCTTGGCGAACTGGTCGGCCATGGAGAAGTATTCCTCCCAATTGGTCGGGATCTTGGAGGAATCGACGCCGCACTCCTCGAGGACGGACTTGTTATAGAACATCGAGCCGGCGGTGAGGTACCACGGGTAGCCGTAGGCACCTTCGTCGATGCCGAAGCCGCTGAAGGTCAGGCCGGCCCAGGAGCCCTCGGTGTAGTTCTTCTCGGCATCGGGATCGGACTTGGAGATGTTTTCGATGGCGCCGGCCTTGGCGAACGGATACGCATCGCCCGGCATCAGATCGAACACATCGGGCAGCTCGCCCGCGGCCGCATCGGTGGAGAGCTTGTCGACGTAGCCTTCACCCGGCTGGTCGATCCACTTGACCGTGATGTTCGGGTTCTCCTTTTCGAATTCGGCGATCAGCTTGGTGAAGTAATCCTCGTAGCCTCCCTTGAGGTTCTTGGTCTGGAAGCTGATCTCCACCTTGCCGCCGTTGTCCGTGGATGCGGTGTCGGATCCGCACGCGGCGAGTCCGGTGATCATGGCCAATGCCGATGCGGCGCCAACCGCCTTGAACAGGTATCCCTTACGCATCGTTCTCCTTTTGTTCGATCTTCTTTGAATCGCATGATGTCAACCGACCACAACCGTGTAGATCGTGTTGATGATTGCCATCATAGCATATATTTGTTTAGAGTCCAACCAAATAGTCTTATCGACTGTTTCGAAGTAACAAAATCCCTTATTTTCCAACCTTTCTCTATCTGTTTGCTTTCAATACAAACAGATTAATCGGCGCGTCGTTTCACTGGTTTGTCAGAGATGTAAACAATGGTGGCGCCATGTTACGGGCGATTACACGCCTCGACAATCCCCGATCTTCGATCACGGGACCGAACGGACGGCGCACACGGCTCCACCGCCACTCATCGAAGCACTGCGGGTGAGGATCGACCATCCTGCATCATTGAACCCGTTGCGTCCTCCGCAGAGGAGCCAGAAGATACAAGCCGGGTACGAAAAAGCCACCCCGCATGGAGTGGCTTTGGGAATACGGCTCCGCAAAGAAGCCGGAAGGCATGGGTCAGCTATGCCGGACGATGAAATCGAAGATCGTATCCAGCACGGGCTGGCTCCAGAAGTCGCGCTCGTGATCCGCCCCGTCGACCAGCACGAGCCGCGCCTCATAGCCGCGGTCGGCGAGCAGCCGGCGCATCTTCACCGACTGGCCGTACGGCACCACCTTGTCGGCGGTGCCGTGCAGCAGCAGCATCGGCGGATAGTCCCGGCCGTCGCGGACCTGATAGTACGGACTCATGGCCTTGGCCCGCGCACGCACCTCATCGGTGATCCCCGTCTCCGGCGTGGCGCCGACCACGGCGGCGAACGGGCCGGCGTAGTACAAGCGGAAGGGGTCATCGTCGTGGCCGAACGCGTCGACGGCCTCGATCAGATCGGTCGGAGGGAAGCAGCTGACCACGAAGTCCACCGCATCGCTCACCCCGGGGCAGGTGCCGTCCTCATAGGCGGGGTCCTGCGCGGTCAGGCCGACCAGAAGCGCGGTGTTGCCGCCGGACGAGGTACCCCAGATGCCGACGCGGGCGGGGTCAACGTGCCATTCGGCCGCATGCGCGCGCAGATAGCGGATCGCGGCCTTGACGTCCTGCAGATAGGCCGGGAACACATGCCGCACGTCGCGGGTCGCATCGCGGTGGTTCACGCTCGCCACGACGTAGCCGCGGCGGGCGAGCGCCGACAACTGCGGCACTTCGTAGTCGCGATCCGGCGTCGTCCATGCGCTGCCCTGCACGAACACGACGGTGGGATATCTGCGATCGTCACCGTCCCCGTACGATTGCGGCGCGATGATATCCATCACCAGATCGTCCGCGCCCGTCTTGTATGCAACGTTGCGCGTCACGCGGGCGAGTCCGGCGAAGGTCGGATTGTTCGGAATGTGGATGGCGCCATCGTCGTCCGTGGCATTGGACGGCGACTGCGGCGACGAGAGAACACTCATGGTCGGCTCCTTTCGTTGGCCGGCCCAATTCTATCGGCAATCCCCCGTCGCCCGCAGCGTCGTCACCCGATATTCACCTACGGCGGAGGGCGACCACGCCGATCGCCGCGAACAGCAGCACCGCGCACGCCGCGGCCGCAGCCGCGATCGAGGCGCCGGTCTCACTCAGCCGCGCCGCCACCTTGCCGGCATTCGCGGCGACGGTCGTGCCGGATACCGAACCATCGGAGAGACCAGAAGCCGCCGAATTCCCCGTCGGCACCGGCTTGGTTTCCGGCTTGACCTCGGGCTTGACCTCAGGCTTAGGTTCGGGCTTCGGATCGGGAGTCGGCGCGGGATCCACCGCACCGGGATTGTCGGACGGATCGGGCGTCGGCTGGTCAACGGGAACGACTGCGATGGCCTTGGCCAGCGTATCGGACCATTGCGCCACCTGATCCTCGGTGTACAACCGATCGGCCAGCCCGGCGACGGCCGCGTCACGGGCCATCCGCAATATCATGCGGGCGTCGGCCGGGGTGTGCGCGTCGGCGATCAACGCATCGGCGCGATCGATGGACGACTGCAGGCCGGCGATGTCGATGCCCTTGAGCTGCAGTTCGAGAGCGGGGTCGTAGGTGTTGCTGTACCCCTGATCCCAATCCTTTCCAAGCACCGCCTTGTTCGCCTCATACAGGTTCGTGGCCGCGGCCACCGCCTGGCGGACCTCGCCCGGCACCGCCTTGGTCCGTTCCATGCGGTCGAGGAAGTGGTTCGCGGCCTCCTTGGACTGTTCGAGCGTCACCCCACTGCTCTGCGCTATCGCGGTCTTGGTCCACAGCAGGTTCGAGGGCTTGATGTGGTTGAGATCGTCCTGATCGTAGGTGCGCCCGTCACGGTCCAGCGCATAGAGGAACATGCCGCCGAGCCGGTGGTCGAACGAATACGACGCCACATCATGGATGTTGCTGCTCTCATACGGTTCGGCCGCATCGAACCACCGGTTGTGGTCCTGTTCCTCGGGGAAGGCCAGTCCTGGCACGAACCGCGAGGAGGGAATGTACTGCTCGTAGTCGGCCGCGGCATCGGCGGTCCGACTGGAGTCCGAACCATATTGCTGATAGGCGACGTAGTCGAAGCAATCGGCGACGTCCTTGAACGGCCCCATCTCGCTGCCGTTGGTATCGTACAGCAGCATGGTGTGCTCGGGATCGCCCGACTTCGGGCCGATCCTCGTGGACAACGCCGTGATCACCCGGTCCGATATGGCGATGTCCGCCGCGCTGGGATACGTTTCCATATCGATGTCGAGACCGTCGAGGCCGACTTCGGTCATGTACGTCGCCACCAGATGATCCGCGAAGGCCTCGTAGTCGGCGTCCGTCGCATCTTGCACGCTGCCGCCGCGCTCCGCGACGTACCTGCGGAATCCGTTGGTCACCGAGTCGTAGCCGATGCCGCGCACCAGCCTGATGCCGCGGGAATGCAGGTACGGCGCGTATTCGGCCTTGAGCTTGTCGTAGAACGGCTGAGCCAGGTCCTCCTGCCCCGGCGGCACGTAGCTGAACACGTTGACCACATCGATGCCGTAGGGAATGTCGTACATCGACATCCAGTTGTCATCGGGCAGGCTGGTGTTCACCCCTTTCATCGTCACATCGCGCCAGGCGCGGTAATAGACCATGAAATGCTTGTTCCCGCCGGCGTCCGCGACCGTCCCGGCCGGCGCGGCATCGGCCGGCGAGGCCTGCGCGCTGGCCATGGGTCCCGTCATCATCATCGCCGCCATGATACCAGCGACGGCGGCGCCGACACATCGGCGCAGAGCCGTCCGGCCGCGCCCATGGGCATCGTTCGTCAACCGCATATATACTCCTTAGTGGTTGATGATCCCGACTTGCCATCGGGTGCGCCGCGCAACCGTTGCGCGGCGTATGGCGGAAAGCGACGCAACCGCTTGCCGCCACGGGGTGCGCCGGCCGCATTGAGGCCGCCGTGCCCCGGCATTCCCAGCATTCCGCATGGCGCTGGCTCGCCGCCGCGCCGGACCCCATAGTCCGCGAAACCGCCGAACCCCGTGTTGTCGGATGCCCGGCTCTACTAAAGCGGTTTAGTAGTGGTAAGGACAACGATACATGACGCGACCATCGCCGGCAATCCCTCGAACCATGCCGCCATATGCCCCGTCGATCCCCGCCGAGTCACCATGACGCCGCGGCCCTCACAGCCGTTCGAGCCGCTCCGCCGATCCCAACCCGCTCCCGCTGACCTACAGCCCGCGCACATGCCGAAACAGGCCGTAAGTCAGCAATACCGCCACAACCAGCACTGGCATACGGCCCCGCGCCGGAAAACGCGGCCCCTCCCCCGAAAAACGGGTGAGATGATCCGGCCGCCACGCCGGCCCGCATACCGGTGCACGCGAAAGCGCCCCGCCCGGGGCTCCGGCGAATGCATCGTCGGAACCCCGGGCGGGGCGCTTGGCATATGACGCTCAGCGCGCGAACGCGCGCGCCGGCGCCGCGGGGCAGAACCTCACTTGACCTTGCGGCCGGCGCACCAGACCTGGTCGACGGCCCAGGTGCCCGGATCGCTCAGCAGCACGTCCGCGGCGAAGCCCGGGGCGATCAGGCCGATCGGGGCGCCCGTCACCGCGTTCGGCTGGTCGAAGCCGAAGGCCCTGGCCGGCGTGAGCGTCGCCGCCTCGACGGCCTCGACCGGCGAGATGCCCAGTTCGAGCACCGCGCGCTGCACGGCGACTTCGAGCAGCAGCGTCGAGCCGGCGATCGCGCCGTTGGAGACCAGACGGGCGTGGCCGTCGACCACGTTCACGTCGAGCGCGCCCAGCTTGTACGGCCCGTCCGGGCAGTCGGTGGCCGCCATCGCGTCGGTGACGAAGGCCGTGCGGTGCGGCGCGAAGCCGAAGCTCAGCGACACCATCGGGTTCTGCACATGGAACCCGTCGTTGATCAGCTCGATGGTGACGCGCGGGTCTTCCACGGCGGCCGGGATCGGGCCGGGCTTGCGGTGGTGCAGACCGTTCATCGCGTTGAACATGTGCGTCATGATGCCGGCGCCGGCATCGAAGCCGCGCTTGGCGGTCTCGTAGTCCGCGTCGCAGTGGCCGACCGCCGGCACCACGCCGGCGGCGGAGAACTGCCGGATCGCGCCGATGCCGTGCGGCAGCTCCGGGGCGATGGTGATCTGGCGCAGGCAGCCGTCGGCGGCCGCCAGCAGCTCGTCCACGAGCTCGGGCACCGGGTCCTTGAGGCATTCGGGATCGTGCGCGCCCTTGCGCGCGAGCGCGAGGAACGGGCCTTCCAGATGCGCGCCGAGCACGTCGGGGCGCTCATCCATCTTGGCGCGCACGTTCCTGAGGTTGGCGCACATCACATCGATCGGATTGGTGATCAGCGAGAGCACCTGGCGGGTCGTGCCGTGCACGGCGTGGCCGGCGCGGGCGACGTCGATGCCGGACGGGCCGTCGTCGAAGGAATGCTCCCACGCGCCATGCGCGTGGATGTCGACGTATCCGGGGGTCAGCAGACGGCCGTTGGCGTCGATGATCGCGTTCTCGTCGGCCGGATCGATCGAGATGGAACGGCACGCGGATTCAAAGGCCTCCTCGTCGGTGCCGGTGGCGACGATCACGCCGCCGTCGGACACGATCCAGAAGTGGTCGGCGACGCCCCGGGCGTCGATCTTGCGCGCGTGGTGGATCGCGATGGGGGCGGGATCGCCGGTGAGCGCGGCGGTGACCCGCTCCACGATCCGTTCGCGGGACTGTGTCATGATGATGCTCCTTCACATCTGCATTGACGGGTGCGGCGCGCCGATGATGACGCGCCGCGATGACGATTGCTCCGAATGATGAGGAACGATCAGATGCCCTGCCAGGCCGGCTTGTGCTCGAAGGCGTACTTGTAGTAGTCCTTGTGGCGCAGTCGCGACGCGGCGGCCTCGTCGATGATGATCGTGGCGTGCGGGTGCATTTGCAGCGCGGACGCCGGGCAGAACGCGGACACGCCGCCCTCGCAGGTCTCCTCGATCGCCTCGGCCTTGCCCGCGCCGAACGCGAGCAGCACCAGATGGCGGGCCTTCATGATCGTGCCGATGCCCTGCGTGATGCAGTGGGTCGGCACCTGGTTGATGTCGTCGTCGAAGAAGCGGGCGTTGTCGATGCGTGTCTGCTCGGCCAGGGTCTTGACGCGCGTGCCGGAGGCCAGGGACGAGCCCGGCTCGTTGAAGCCGACATGGCCGTCGGTGCCGATGCCGAGGATCTGCACGTCGATGCCGCCAGCGGCCTCGATGGCCGCGTCGTAGTCGGGGCCGGCGTTGCGGATCAGGTCGCCGTCCTCGAGCGGGGCGCCGTCGAGCACGTCGCCGGGCACGTGCACCGCATCGGGATTCAGGCCAAGCGGCTCGACAACCGTGCGGTGGATGGTGCTGTGATAGGACTCCGGGTGCGTCAGCGGCAGGCCGATGTACTCGTCGAGCGCGAAGCCGCGCACCTGGGAGACGTCGATGTGCTCTTCCTTGACCTTCTTGGCCAGCTGCTTGTAGGCGGCCAGCGGACTGGAGCCGGTGGCCAGGCCAAGTACCGCGTTCGGCTTGTTCCTGATCAGATCCGCAACGCACTTGGCGTAGAGCTCGCCGGCCTCGTCCTCGTTGTTGACGATGATGACTTCTGGCATGGTGTGTTTCCTTCCTCGGGTCGTGCCGGTTGGCCTCGTTGACTCCGGCTCGCCTGCATATTGCGCGGATGCCGCTCCGCTGAAGCGACGGCCCGCATGCGCCGACCGATGCTTTTATTGTTAATAATAATTACATAATTAAAAATCCGCCATCTCTCGGCGTTTGCCGGACTGTCGCACGGCATTGAACCCTTACAATGAAAAGAAGGTTGTGTGCGTTTTCAATGATACCGATCATCACCCCGCACATTCCCTGTTCCAATGAAAGGCGGCGCTGACATGGCCGGACATACTCCCACCGGGGCATTCCCCCTGCATACCCCCGGCAGAACCGCGAAGGCCAGCCCCTCCGATGTGCGCCGTAACAACCGTTCCCTGATCTTCAGCTTGCTGTTCCCTTCACATCAGTACTCGCGTGCCGAGCTGGGCCGGCAGACCGGGCTGTCCCGTGTGGCGGTCTCCGATGTGGTCAACGACATGCTCGACGGGGGGCTGATCCGCGAGAACGGCTACGAGACCGGCGCCACCGGCAAGGGCAAGCGCGGCACGCTGCTGAGCATCGACACCACGCGGCTGAAGATCATCAGCATCGACCTCTCGCAGTCGCAGCTGATCCAGGGCGCGACGACCGACCTGTTCGGCATGCCGCAGCAACGCATGGAGATCGCGCTCGGCCCCGACAACCACGTCGACGTCGACGCCATCGTCCAGCTGGTCGACCAGCTGCGCGCCGACCTCGACGTGAACGCCATCATCGGCATCGGCATCGCCGCGCCGGGCGTGATCCAGTCGGGCGTGATCCGCGAGTCCACCATGCTCGGCTGGCACGACGTCGACCTGAAGACCCGGCTTGAAAGCCGTTTCGGCATTCCGGTCACCATCGCCAACGACGTGACCAGCTCGATGCTCACCGAGCGGTTCTTCGGTCAGGCCGGGCCCAACCTGCTGTTCGTCAAGAACGATCGGGGCATCGGAGCGGCCACGCTGATCGACGACGTCCCCGTGGTGGGAGAGAACCATGCCGGCGGCGAAATCGGCCACATCTCCATCGATCCGGTCAACGGGCCGCTGTGCCCGTGCGGCAAGCGCGGGTGCATGGAGATGCTCATCTCGTCGACCGTGCTGCGCGACCGGATGCGCCGGGCCCCCGTGGAGGACCGCAAGGAGATCATCCGTCAGGCCGGCGTGTATTTCGCCTCCGCGCTGACGATGCCGGTCGGGCTGCTCGACATCTCCGACGTGTGCGTGTACGGCCCGCCCGACATCATCAACAACACCTTCCTCGAGGCGGCCCAGCAGGAGCTCGACCGCACCACGGTATCCGCGTTCCACGGGCACACCACGATCAGGCGCTGCCAGTGCGGCGCCGACATCACGCTGCGCGGCGCGGCGATCACCGTCATCCGCGAATACATCGAAATGCGCTAGTATCCCGTATCCCGCGCCGTTAATTCGTTGAGTAATTCTGGCTCCCCTCTTTGAGGCTGAGCCTTGAAGCAAACAGCGGAGCTGTTTGCAGGCGAAGGTGAGGCGACAGCCGAGCAGACAAGGCTGCGGCCGCAAGGCCGTCCGTAATTGCAGGACGAGCTGTCGGCGTAGCCGACTGAGGGGAGAGCATGCGAATCGGCTTGATTCAGGTGTTCTCGGTAATGCTCCCCTCAGGCCGCTTCGCGGCTGGCTCCCCTCGGAGAGGGGATCCAGACATTGTTAACGCATTAACGGCGCCGGATGCTAGGCGAGCGCCGCGCCGAGGGCGGCGGTCGGCCTGTCCTGCGGGGCGAGGCGCAGCCGCTCCCCCAGATGCAGCCCGGCGAGGAACGGACAGGCGGCCTCGCGCACGGACAATTCCCCGGCGATGACCTCGACCAGCGGCTCGCCGGTCTTCGCCATGCCGCCGCCGAGAATGATGATCCTCGGATCGACCGACTGCGCGAGGATCTGGATGGTATCGACCATCGCGTGCGCGACCTTGCCCAGCACCTCCACGGCATGCTCGTCGCCGGCATGCGCGGCGCGGATCAGATCCGGCATCGGCGGCGCCCCGTTCTCGGTCGGCCACAGACGGCCGACCGAGGCGCCGGAGCAGACGGTCTCCAGGCAGCCCCGCTGCCCGCACTGGCAGGGCAGCCGGTTCGGATCGACCGGAATATGGCCGATCTCCCCCGCCGCGCCGCTGAATCCGTGCTGCAGCTCGCCGTCGATCAGGATACCGGCCGCAAGCCCGGTGCCGAAGTTCAGGAAGGCGATGGTGCCGGTCAGATCGGAGCCGACGACGGAGCGGGCGGCGCCGAGGGCCGCCGCGTTCACGTCGTTGTCCACGTGGACCGGAACCCCCAGCCGCCCGGAGACCAGCGGGCCGAGTTCCAGCGTATCGATGCCGAGGTTGACGACGTTGGCGATGCGGCCGGCGGCCGAATCCACCTGGCCCGGTGTGCCGATCCCTACCGCGCGCACGCCGGCGAGGCGGTCCCCCGCCACGTCGCGCACAATGGCGGTCACGTCGTCGACCAGCCGGTCGCCGCCCCGGCGCGCCGGAATGCGGCGCGAGGCGACGATCTCGCCGTCCGGCGAGACGAGCGCCGCCTCGATCTTGGTCCCGCCGACGTCGACGCCGACGCGGTATCCCGGCTCGGCACCGGATTGCTGGATTGGGGTCATTGCTGAATGGTCCTTTCGGGGATTGCGGCGTGCGGGGCGGGGGAAATCTCAGGCTTCCCGGTACCCGTTGGGATTCTTGGTCTGCCAGTTCATGGAGGAGGCCGCCATGGCGTCGATGTCCAGCTCGGCCTTCCAGCCCAGCTCGCGTTCGGCCTTGGCCGCGTCGGCGTAGCAGGCGTCGATGTCGCCCGGGCGGCGGTCCTTGATGACGTACGGGATCTCATGGCCGGCGGCCTTCTCGTACGCCTTGATGACCTCGAGCACGGAGTAGCCGTGGCCGGTGCCCAGATTGTAGGTGTACACGCCCGGATCGGTGATCCTGTCGATCACCGCGACATGGCCCTTGGCCAGATCGACGACGTGGATGTAGTCGCGCACGCCGGTGCCGTCCGGGGTGTCGTAGTCGTCGCCGAACACCTGCACCTGGCTGAGCTCGCCGAACGCGACCTTGGCGATGTACGGGGTCAGGTTCGCGGGGATGCCCTTCGGGTCCTCGCCGATCAGCCCGGACTCGTGCGCACCGACCGGGTTGAAGTAGCGCAGGATCACCACGGTCCACGAATCGTCGGCCACATGCACGTCGCGCAGGATCTGCTCCTCGAACAACTTGGTGGTGCCGTACGGGTTCGTGGTGCCGCCGATCGGCGTGGACTCGGTGATCGGCAGCTCCTCCGGCTTGCCGTACACGGTGGCGGACGAGGAGAAGATGATCTTCTTCACGCCGTGCTTGCGCATGGCCTTGAGCAGCACGATCGTGCTGTTGAGGTTGTTGTCGTAGTACTCGATCGGCTTGGCGACGGATTCGCCGACGGCCTTGAGCGAGGCGAAGTGGATCACCCAGTCGATGTGATGCTCGCTGAACACGCGGTCCATCAGCGCCTCGTCGCGCACGTCGCCGTCATAGCGGGTGACGGTGCGGCCGGTGATCATCTCGACGCGGTTGAGCGATTCGGGCGAGGAATTGCAGTAGTTGTCCACGCACACCACGTCGTAGCCCTTGTTGAGCAGTTCGACGTCGGTGTGCGATCCGATATAGCCGGCTCCGCCGGTCACCAGAATGGTGGTCATGTCAGTACTCCTTGTGTGGTTGGGTGGGTGGTGGGTGGTTGGTTGATGGATTAGTGGATGAGTCGCGGGCATCCAGCGTCATGAATTCATGCACAGTATCTGGCTCCCCTCTGTGAGGGGAGCCAGATACAAACGCAGGAGGCAGACCGTCAGGCGCGGCGGAAGCCCAGACCCTCCATGAAGCCGAGCGTCAGGTCCTTGGTCTTGAAGACCGCGGTGTTGCCGAGGATGCGCTCGCATACGCCGCCGAGCTCGTCCCGGATGGCGGCCCGGATGGCGGTGCGGTCGCGGTCGCCGTGCAGCGCGGCGGTCAGTTCGTCCCATTCGAGCGTGAACTCGCCGACCGCTTCGGGCAGGTCGACGCCCTCGGCCAACGCGTTCTCGATGAGCTTGAGCTGGCCGACCAGACGGCCCGGCAGGATGAACAGCCCCTGCGCCTCGATCAGGCCGATCGGCTCCTGCTTGACCGGCCAGAATTCGGGATGCGCGTGGAACACACCTTCCGGGAACTCGTCGCTGACGGCGTTGTTGCGGAAGATCAGGCTCATCTCGTAGCCGCGGTCGGTGACGATCGCGCTCGGCGAGACCGCCGATCGCTTGCCATCCTCGCCTTCGCAGATGATGCCCAGATCCGGGTTCGAGTAGTGGATCCAGCCCTCGCGGATCGCGTCGCACACGTCGATGATCTCCTGGCGGGAGTTGGACACGACGCGCACCGCGCTGCCCGGCCAGTCCAGGATCTCGATCGCCGTGCCCGGATAGCCGTCCAGCGTCAGGCTCATCCATGCGGGGGCCTTGTGCATGGGCAGGAGCTCGCCGCCGCCCTGGTAGTGGTCGTGCGCGAGCACCGATCCGCCGATGCGGGGCAACGCGGCGTTGCACCCGAGGAAGTATCCGGGGAAACGGTCGACGAAATCCAGCAGATGACCGAAGGTGTCGCGGTCCACATGCATCGGCGTGTGCTTGGCGTTCACGCAGATGCCGTGCTGGTCGAAATAGCCGTACGGGGAGAACTGCCAGAACCAGTCCTCTCCGCCGAGCGTGACCGGCATCGTGCGCAGCGTGCGCTTGTTGCGCCCGGCGAATCCCTCGTTCTCGTGGCAAATCGTGCAGGACGGGTAGCCTCCGGCCACCGCGTTGCCGGCCGCCGCCTTCTTCATGTTCTTGAACTCGGGCTTGGCCAGGTTGATCGTGACGGTCAGCCCGTGCGAGTCGAAGCGCGGGTTACGGTCGAGCACGGCCTTCTTCACGTAGTTGTTGGCCACGCAGTAGTCGTAGAACCAGCGCATGGCCCCCATGCCGCCCTCGGCCCGCTCGATGCCGGAGAAGCGGTCCTGCAGCGCGGAGGGGCTTGCGGAGAGCAGCCCCATCACCACATCCGCGTAGACCGCGCCTTCATCGGCATCGAACAGCCCGGCCGCCACGCCGGCCGCGCGGAAGTCGGCCAGCCGCTCGTCGACGGACCGGCCGCCGGCCGCCGTGCCAGTCGGATGGTATGAATCGAGCGCGAACAGCTCGAATATGCGGTTGCGCGTCCAATCCGCATCGCGCCGGTCGAGCCCGAGCGCACCGAGCGCATAGTCCACCAGCGCGTCGATGCCCGCGTACACGGCATCGAGTGTGGAATCCGGCTTCTTCTCCTGTGTCGTCATCGACAGATCGTCCTTTCCGCCACGACACCGCCTTCCGGCATCTCTAATTGTTAAGTATATATGCATAAATGCCGACGCGCAATATCGCGGCGTTTATGCCCCCCCCCCGACACCACCCCACACCCGCGGAGTCGTCCTTGATTGCGGATGATCCGACCGCGCAGCGACCACCCTTGGCTCCCCTCTTGGAGGGGAGCCAAACATAGTACGCGAACTTACGACGCGGGCTACCAGGAGATTCCCCGCCCGCGCAACCGTCAGACCTCGCGCCAGGCGATGCCGCTGCCGGGCAGGTCGAAGTCCTCGGTGGCGCCGCCGGCCAGGGTCACGGTGGTGGACTGCAGCCGATCGGTGTTGTTGATCACGCAGTACACGCCGCGCTCCGGGAAGTGGGCCACCTCGCACTCGGGGTTGGACGAGCTCCAGGCCGCATACCGGTCCTCGTTGTGGGAGGCGTAGAACAGGATGCGCTCGAGCAGGCGGGCGTTGGCCGCCGAATACGGCAGCCCGGACACATACACGCCGCGCCCCTTGCCGTACTCGTTGACCGCGAGCTGCACCTGGCCGCCGTCGGCGCGGATCAGGGTGACGTCCTCGTTGACCGGGTAGGTGTTGGGCACCGCCTCGCCGAAATCGATGCCGCCGACCGGAGCGATGCCCTGTCCGCCGCCGCACCCGCTCAGCGGGATCCGGTAGCCGGCCCGCTCCCAGGCCTCGCGCGCCGCCTGATCGACCGGCACGTCGGCGGTGATGAAGTGGTCCGGCGTGACGGGCGGGAAGTATTTGTCGACCGACAGGGTCTGGAAGCGCTCCTCGTCCACGCCGAGCACGTCGGCCAGCTGGAAGAAGCGACCGCCCTGGAAGCGCGGCACCGAACTCGGCTCGCCGACGCCGACGAAGGCGCCTCCGGCGCGCACCCACGCGCGCAGGGTCTCGAGCAGCTTGGGATCGCGCCACGCATCGCCGCCGGTGAAGGCCGTGTCGACCGGGCCGCCGTTGATGATCACGTCGATGTCGGGGTCGACGCCGTGCTCCAGCACGTCGTCGAAGCTGATGAAGCGCACGTTGACCCTCATGCCGGACAGCGACTCGAGGATGCCGTAGTAGGAGTAGGTCTGCTTGTTGGGCAGCGCATGCGCCACGGTGAACGCCATCCACGATCGCATCCGACCCCACGAGTTGAGGATCGCCACGTTGAGCTCGCCTTCGGCGGCCGCTCCCCCGGTGCGTTCGTGCATGTCGCGGAATTCGTCGGCGATGCGGGTCACCGTGTCCACGAACTTCGGGAATTTCGCGGCGAGCGACAGGTAGCCGCCGTAGCCCATGCGGCTGATCGGCGAGCGCAGGATCGCGCGACGCGCCTTGCGCCAGTTGTCGAGTCCCTCGATGCTCGGATCGTTGCCCTCGTAGAAGGTGTCGGGGAAGAAGTACGGCAGGAAGCGGCCCTCGGTGTACCTGACGCCGGGGATGTCCGCGATCATGCGGGTGGTGGTGCCGTCGCCGATCGAACCGACCACGGCGTCCAGGCCGAGGTCCCCGAACCCGTCCTTGTACGGTTCGGTGCCGATCCACTGATCGCCGAGGAACATCATCGCCTCCTTGCCGGCGGCGTGCGACATGTCGGCGAGCTTTTTGACGTTCTCGCGCACGAAGCCGGACAGGAAGTCGATCCAGTCGCGCTGGGCCTTGCGCGGCACGCGCCAGGCGGAGTTGTAGCAGCCCCCGTCCACAAAGTCCTCGGGGCGCAGGCGGTAGCCGTACCGGGCCTCGAAATCGTCGAGCGCCTTCGGCGAGACGGTGCACGAGCAGCCGAACCAGTCCACGATCTTCTCGCGGTGCTTCTGGTCGAAGATCAGCGTGAACTGGTAGAAGAAGGTCGTGAATCGCACCACATCGGTGGCCGGGTTGTCCTTGAGCCACTGCTCGAAGGTGTCGAACACGAACTCGCGGGTCTTCTCGTGGTAGATGTCGAACGGGATCTCGTGTTCCTTGTCGCCCCAGTCGTTGGTCAGGTGGTTGTACATCTCCACCGGGTCCCAGATGATGTAGGCCAGGAACGAGACCGTGTATTCGTGCATGGGAGTCGCGCCGCCGACGTGCACCACGTCCGAATCGGCGTCGAGACTCCAGTCGGACGGGTCGACGACCGCGCCGGTGGTGCGGTCCACGACCTCCCAGTAGCGGTGCGGGTCGGCGTCGCGGTTCGGCTTGAGCTGCTCCTCGTAGAACCGCTCCATCAGCGGCACGTCCACCGCGTCGGACTCGGCCAGCACACGGTCGGTCAGCAGGTAGACCTGCGGGGTCTCGTCCATGTGCAGCGTGATCCACTCGTTGTGCGCGCGCGTCGGGAAATACGCGCTGTAGATCTTCTTGCCGAGGGCGAGCACGGCCTCATCCAGATGCGTGCCGTCGGAGTTGCGGATGGCGTCCGCACCCCACAATTCGGCGAGTTCCTTGGTCTTTTCGGCGAAGTTCTCTTCGCTGGGCAGCGTGAAGCGGCCGGTACTGGTCATGAATGCTCCTTTGTGGGGGTGGTCATCAGAAAACTAAACTACAGGGCGACAGTCACGTCGCACAATAACGACCGGCGCCGTCGTGGGTCTTGGGACCCTGACTGCGTAGATCCTCGACACCTACGGTGACGCCGGACAGCGGATTGATGGGGTATGGACGGCTCGCCTTCGGCCCTGCAATTATGGGCTCGCCTTCGGCGAGACTCAACGCTACCTTCGCTCGACTACCGTCTCGCTCAGGCTGAGCCTATGGACAGCCCACCGGGCTGTCCATAGGCTCAGCCCTTTACCGCACCGGCGGCCAGGCCGGACTGCCAGTAGCGTTGCAGGCCGAGGAACAGCACGATCACGGGCAGCACGCCGAGCAATGCGCCCATCATCAGGGCGCCGCGATCGGTGAACGTGGCCAGCGAGACCATGCCGTACAGGCCGAGGGTCACGGGCTTCAAGGTGTCGGAGGAGACCATCATCAATGGCAGCAGGAAGTTGTTCCACGTGGCCACGAACAGGAACAGGAAGATCGTCACCATAGCCGGGGCCAGGAGCCTGAGGACGATGGTGAAGAAGATCCTCGCCTCGCTTGCGCCGTCGATGCGGGCGGCCTCAAGCAGTTCGTCCGGCACCGAGCTCTGCGCGTACGTGCGGCCCAGGAAGAAGCCGAACGGGGAGACGCAGCACGGGATGATGATCGAAAGCATCGTGTTGGTCAGGTGCAGGGTGTGGAAGATCGAGTACTGCGGGATGGTCAGCAGGGCGGCCGGCATGAGCATGCAGGCCATGATGACGCCGATGGCCGCGTTCTTGCCGCGGAAGTTGAACTTCGCGGTGGCGTAGCCGGCCATCACGGACACGATGGTGCCGATCAGCGCGGAGGCGCCCGAGTAGATCAGCGAGTTCAGCACCCAGCGCCAGAAGTTGCCGCGGGTCCAGCCGAGCAGCTTGGAATAGTTGGTGGCGATGGCGTTGGGCAGCTCGCTGAGCGGCACGGCGAACCACATGCCGTTGCTGCCGGTCATCTGGGCTGGCGTCTTGGTGGAGGCGATGATGGCCCAGTAGATCGGGAACAGGAAGTAGATCAGCACCGCGACCAGCACGACGACGGTGATGGTCTTCGTGGCGGCGGAGGGGCGCATGGACCGGGGCAGGTCATGCTGCGCCGCCTGGCGCTGCTTTTCGAGCTTGCGCTCGGCCTTTCTGCCGGCGCGTTCTTCAGCGGTTGCGGAGCTCATCACTCGTTCACCTTCCTTTCGGCCAAGGTGTACAGCACGGCGAGCACACCTGCGATCAGGGCCATGACGATGGCGATGGCCGAAGCGGGGCCGTCGCCGGACGGGGTGATGGTGCCTTGGGAGGTGTTCATGGCCATCATCATCGGCGTATACGATTTGGAAATGCCCGGGTCGGCCGTCGACATGATCTGCGGCTCGTTGAACAGCTGGATGGTGCCGACGATGGAGAGCAGCATGGCCAGCAGAGCCGCACCGCGCACGTTCGGCAGCTTGATCTTGGTGGCGATCTGCCATCCGTTGGCGCCATCGATGCGCGCGGCCTCGTACAGATCATGCGGGATGGCCTGCAGCGCGGCCAGGAAGATCAGCATGTTGTAGCCGGTGAAGGTCCATGTGGTGATGTTGGCCATCGAGCCGAGCACGATGTTCTTGTTGAAGAAATCGATGTTGACGCCGATGGCGGCGAGACCTTTGACGATCGGCGAGATCTGGCCGTTGTACAGGTAGACCCAGATGATCGAGGCCACGACGCCGGGAATCGCGTAGGGCAGGAAGTAGCCGAGGCGGAAACCCGTGACGTGCTTGACCACGAACGAATCGATGACGATGGCCAACGCCAGTGCGGCGATGATCATGATCGGCACCTGAATCAGCGTGTAGAGCAGGACCCTGCCCACGCCTGACCAGAAGTTGCCGGAGGTGATGACGTACTGGAAGTTCTGAAGTCCGGCGAACTTGTTGACCAGTTCGCCGCCGCCGTATGCGCCGCCGCCTTCGGTGACCTGGCGGAAGAAGCTGGAATAGATGGCCCATACGATGGGCAGGATGAACACGAAAGCGAAGAGGATGGCGAATGGCGCCATGAACGACCAGCCGATGCGGTTCTCGCGCTTCTGCGCGCCGGACCGCTTCGGCTTGGCAGCGGCGCGTCTTGGCGCCTTGTCTTTCGCCTGAGTAGTTGATGCAGTCATAATAACAACCTGTCTTTTCGAAAGAACAGCAAACGATTTTTTCAAAGGCCGCGTCGCCCTTGCGGATCACCTTGCAGGCAATGCAAAAGGCCGGAGCTCATGCCCCGGCCTTTCGCGTTGGTGATGCGAGGCATCGGGGGTCCTGCACCGACGGGGACAATCAGCAAAAAAATCAGGCTTGGCCCCGTGCAAGACCCGGTGAGGTCACTCCTTGACCGACAGATTGAGGTTCTTCAGCGTGTCCACCGAAGTCTTCTGCGCGGTGTCGAAGATGTCCGAGACCTTGGCGGAGCCATCGGCCGCCTTGGCCGCGGTCTCGCCCATCGCGGCGCCGACCGCGGAGAAGCCGGGCATGTAGGTGAAGTCGCCCATGTTGCCGTTCGCGGTCTTGAACTCGGCCATGACATCCTGGCCGCTGAAGTAGTCGGACCACGTCGACGGGGTCTTGGCGTCCGCGGTGGTGGCGGCCACGACGAGGCCCTGGGAGACCAGATCATCGACCTGGGTGTTGAACCAATCGAGGAATTCCATGGCCTCGGCCGGGTGCTTGGAGCCCTTGAGCACGGCCACACCGGAACCGCCGTCGGCGCCGGTCTTGGTGCCGTTGCCGAACCAGTCGCCGAGCTGGGTGACCTTCCACTCGCCCGCACCGGTGCCACCGGAAGAATCGATGAACAGCGGGGCCTCCCAAGCGGCGGCCACCGTGCCGATCAGCTGACCGGACTGGATGGAGGCGTCGAACGATGCGTCCCAACGCGGATTGGTCAGAGCGGCCTTGCTGTCGAGCAGCTGCTGGTAGACGTCGGCCACGGCCTTGGAGCCGGCGGTCTGGGTGTTGACGACCCAGGCGTTGTCCTTGACCTGGTACCACGGACCGGAAGCGCCGGCCTGGCCGGACATCATCATCATGGCCTCATCGGGCTGGAAGGTCATGATGTACTTGCCCTGGGCGGCGGTCTTCTTGGCGGTTTCGATGAGTTCGCTGGCGCTCTTCGGCACGCTGATGCCCAGCTTGTCGAACTCGGCGGCGTTGTAGAAGTAGGTCAGCGGGCCGGTGTCCTGCGGCAGGCCGAAGGTCTTGCCATCCACCTGCATCAGCGCGAACGGGCCGGAGACGAAGTCGTCCTTGTACTTGGCGGCCTCATCGGTGACGTCCTGCAGAAGGCCCTTGGTGAAGACCTCGGGAACCTCGGAGTAGCCGACCTGGGCCAGATCCGGCGCGTTGCCGGCCTTGACGTCGGTCTCGAGCTTCTTGATCATCTCGGAGGCCTTGCCATCGAACTTCGTGGCCTTGACCTGGATGTTCGGATGATCCTTGTTCCACTTGGCCACGATGTCGTTGACCAGGGTCATGCCCTTCTTATCGGGCAGACGGTGCATGTAGGTGATATTGACCACGCCGCCATCGTCGGCGGCCTTCGTGTCGCCGGAGGCATTGCCGCCCCCAGTGGAACCGCAGCCGGCCAGGGCGATGCCCATCACGGCGAGCGAGGCCAGTCCGACCATAAAACGCTTGTTCTGCGAAACCATGTTTCCACTCCTCCACGAGATGAAACGCTGCCACGGCGGTGCGGCAACCGGTATTTACTTTAGAACAGGAAACAATAAATGTCAACTACCTTAACAATAAGCGCGTGTCACCGTTTACCAACCGCGCCCCCAACCCCATGCGCGACTTTACGCGCGCCGCACATATGGCATGCGACAACCGCGCAAACGCCCATACCCACAGCCAATCGGCCCATATTTGTTAACTCTATTAACATGCAACGGCCACCGCCTGCACGGCATGCGTTCGGCACGCCCATGGAACGGGCGGATCCGGTATCTGGGACCAATCCCACGAATCCTCACGTCGGACTTGTCTGGATCCCCTCTCTGAGGGGAGCCAAAAGCGTGACCGGAATGCCGACAGCCAGTCTCATGACGATGGAGGTGGGGTACGCCCCCGCTGGCGGGGGCTGTCGGCGCAGCCGACTGGGGGTGGTCGGAAACAATGCAGTATCAAGCATCCGACCACCCTCCGGCGCTACGCGCCACCTCCCGCCAGCGGGAGGATCAGCCAATCAATTATCCACGAAACAAATCACCAGCGCTCCCTACTCCCCCGGGAACACCACGCCTTTGCGCAGGATCACGTTGGCGTACTGCGCGCGCTCCGACGTGGCGATGATGCAATACGCCCCGCGGGCACGATCGTAGAAATCGAAACGCTCCAGCTTGCCGATCGCCTCCGTGCCGCGCGGGTCGACGCCGGCGACGATCGATTCGTACTCGCGCCAGATCGGCGTGTCCACGTCGTCGCCCTCCACCACATCCATCAGCGTGACCGGCTGGTCCACGTAGGTGTCCAATGGCAGCAACGTGACGATCGCACGCAGCAACTCGGGCACGCCATGCCCGTCGCACCGGATCACCACCGCGTCCTTGCCCACGGATTCCGCGGGAAAATTGCCGTCCGCGATCACCAGCGTGTCGCCATGGCCCATCTCGCTCAGCGTCTTGAGCATCAACGGCGAGATGATCGGCGGAATTCCCTTCAGCATGGCTGCACTCCTTTGCGCATCGTGGCCAGCGGCTGCCGCGCGGGGCAACCGGACCTTCATCCTCTCCCATTATGGCCCCGCGATGGCGGTTCTACGGCCATCCGCATCCGGCGAGTCGGGGCGCGGCACCACCCGAACGGGCGGCGCCGCGCATGGTCACGACGCGGCGCGCACGGCGGCGACGCGGGACAGGGCGGCCGCGCCGCGCGAGCGCCTGATGCGGATGCGCATGCCGGCCAGTTCGAGCGCGTCGATGGTAATGATGCGCCGGTACCCGATCGCGTGGACGGCGCCGATCTCCAGGATGCGCCCGTCGGTTCCGATGCCGTCGACGGCGAGATCCTCGATGCGCTGCCCGACGCGGATGTCCTCCTCCAGCACCACGGCTTCGACGCGTTCGGGCGACGGGAAGGCGATGGTCAGCTCGGGAGCGTCGTCGTGGGGATCGATCCGCCAGTGCCCGGATGAGCGGTGTCGCCCGGACGAGGAAGACCCGCCGGCGAACGCCGCGCGCGCAGATTCCTCGCCGCTCGACGCCCGGACGGCCGCGCCGGCCACGGTGATGACCCGCTCCCGGAATCCGGCGATGCGCCGGCCCAGCCCGCGCAGCGCACGCACGTCGGGCTCGGCCAGCAGGCCGTCGCGGTTCGGCGGCGCGTTCAGCAGCAGCGTGCAGTTGCCGCCGACCGCGGCGCGCCACAGCGAGAACAGCTCGTCCGCGCTTTTCACCCGATCGTCCTGGTCGGCGTGGTGGAACCATCCCGGGCGTATGGAGGTGTCCACCTCGGCCGGGTACCACGCCAGCGCGTCGCCGTACGGCTCCAACGCGCCGCGGCTGCCCAGGTCCTCGTCCTCGGAGCGCACGGCCCGCACCAGCGACGGATCGTCCTGCCGCTGCGACTTCTCGGCGGTGAGTTCGGCGGAGCGCAGCCGAGCCGGCACCACGCTCCACTCGTCGGCGCGCACATGGCCGGCCTCGTTGCCCGCCCAGCGCACGTCGGGACCGCACACCGAGATCACCGCTTCGGGCTGCAGCGCCCGGATGACGTTGTAGTAGCGCGCCCAGTCGTACTGCTGCGTCTTGCCGTTCGAGCCCTCGCCGTTGGCGCCGTCGAGCCAGACCGAGAATATCGGACCGTATCCGGTCAGCAGCTCGGTCAGTTGATTGACGTAGAAGTCGTCGTACGCCGTGCCCTGGCCGTACGTCGCCTCGGTGCGGTCCCACGGCGACAGGTAGATGCCGAAGCGCAGGCCGTGGCGTGCGGCGGCCTCACTGGCCTCGCGCACCAGGTCGCCGCGGCCGGAACGCCATGGCGAGGACGCCACCGAGTGGGCGGTGTAGGCGGATGGCCACAGGCAGAAGCCGTCGTGGTGCTTGCAGGTTAGGATCATGCCGGTCATGCCGGCGGCCTTGAACGCCGCGGCCCACTGGTCGACGTCCACATGCACCGGGTCGAACAGGGCCGGGTCCTCGTGGCCGAGACCCCATTCGCGGTCGGTCATCGTGTTCATGCCGAAGTGGATGAACCCGTACATTTCCATGCGCTGCCACGCCAGCTGGCGCGCGGAGGGGCGCACATTGGCGACGAAATCCATATTCAGCGGCATGCGACTCACCCCTTGGTGGCGCCGAGCGCCAGTCCGGACTGCCAGTACCGCTGCAGGCACAGGAACAGCGCGATCAGGGGAAGCACCACGAGCATCGAGGCCGCGATGACGAGATTCTGGATCACCGGCATGTTGCCGCCCTGGTTGCCCTGCGCGTTCCATTGGGCGAGGCCGAGCGCCAGCGGGTACCAGCGGGAATCCTTGAGCATGATCAGCGGCAGGAAGTAGTTGTACCAGATCGACACGAAGGCGAACAGCGACACGGTCACCAGCGCCGGCTTCATGAGCGGCAGCGCGATCTGGAAGAAGATGCGCGCCTCGCCGGCGCCGTCGATGCGGGCCGCCTCCAGCAGCGAGTCCGGGACGGACTGGGCGAAGAAGGTCCACATCAGATACAGGCCGAAGGGGTTGAGGAACGAGGGGATGATCACGGCCCACGGCGTGTTCGTGATGCCCATGGCGGAGAACATGAGGAACTGGGGGATCACCAGCGCCACGCCCGGGACCGCCATCGAGCCGAGGATCACCAGCATGATCGCGCGCCTGCCGCCGAACTCAAGCTTGGAGAGGGCGTAGCCGCCCATGGCGGCCAGCAGCACCGAGACGACGGTGCCGACGACGGTGTAGCCGACCGTGTTGAGCACCCACCGGCCGAAAATGCCGTCGTTGTAGGTGAACACCTCGACGAGGTTGTTCCAGAGCGCGAACGAGCGCCCGAAGGACAGCCCGAAGGTGGAGATGAAATCCGCCTTCGTCTTCGTGGCGTTGATGACCAGCCACACGAACGGCACCAGCGCGTAGAACAGGTACATGCCGACGACGATGGTCAGCACCGGGCTCTTCTTCGGATCGGTCACCGTGTGGAACTTCGGCCGGCGCGCGGCCTCCTTCGATGCCATGGTCATGATTGCTTTGCCCCTTTCAATTCGATGCGCATGCCCGTCGCTCCCCTACGAGCGGCGCATACTGCGGATCTGGATGGCGAAGGTCGCGACGATGACGATCAGCGCCATCACGATGGCCGCGGCGGCCGCGTAGCCCTGCGACGAGTCGCTGAACGCAAGGTCGTAGATGTACAGATTGGGCGTCCAGTTGGTGGTGATGCCGGTGCCGCCCATCATCTTGGACAGGATCTGCGGCTCGTTGAACAGCTGCGTGCTGCCGATGATCGCGAAGATCAGCGCGATGGACAGGGACCCGGATATCTCGGGGATCTTGATGTTCCGGTCCACCTGCCAGTGGCTGGCCCCGTCGATGGCGGCGGCCTCGTACAGCTCCGTCGGTATCGCCTTGAGCGAGGAGTAGAAGATCAGCATGTTGTATCCGATCGACCCCCAGCTGATCATGACGCCGATGGCGACGATCACGGACGACGGGGAGAACGGGTCGACGTCCGTGCCGAACAGCTCGTTGACGTTCTTGAACAGGCCGTAGCGCGTGCCGAGCAGGAACCCCCACATCAGCGTCGAGACGACGCCGGGCACCGCATACGGGATGAAGATCGAGATGCGGAAGAACCTGGTGCCGTACAGGCGGCCGGAGTCGAGGGCCAGGGCGAGGGACGCCGAGATGATCAGCATCAGCGGCACCTGGATGGCGGTGAACAGCGCCACGCGCGCGATGCCCCGCCACAGCAGTGGGTCCCTGAACACGGCGATGAAGTTCGACGCCCCGGCGAACGACAGGCCGCCGATCAGCTTGTGCTCGAACAGGCTGATCCACAGCGAATACAGCAGCGGCACGACGAAGACGAACGCGAACACGAGGATGAACGGCAGCACGAACATCCAGCCCGCCAGACCGTGATGGCGCATTCTGCGCGGCGATCTTGTACCCATGATGATTTCCCTTCCGGTTCGGTGCATCGCGCCCGCGCCGGCCTGCGCTCCATGGCGGCGGCCGGCGCGGACGCGCGGCCCGTCACTCGCTGACGTCGAATCCCTGCTTGTTGCCGTAGTCGACGATCCTGCCGGCCCATGCGTCGAGGAGCCCCTGCAGGGTGTTGGACGGGGAGACCTTGGTGTAGTCCATGTTGTCGACGTACAGATAGCGGGCCTTCTCCATGAACGGCAGGTACTGCCATCCGGCCGCCACGTGCGACGCGGCGTCGGCGATGACCTCGCGGTACTTCTGGTCGCCGAAGTACGGGTTGGTGGCGGACAGGAAATCGGCGTCCTTGAGCACCTTGACGTTCGGGGGGAACACCCCGGCGTCGACGCGGGCCTGCACTCCGGCGTCGTCGTACGCCATGTATTGCAGGAACTCCCAGGCGACGTCCTTGTTCTTCGCCGCCGAGGGGATGGCGAATCCGCTGCCGCCGTTCTCGGCGCCGACGTTGTCGCCGGCCTTCCACTGCGGCATCGGCGCGACGCGGAATTTGCCGGACTGCAGGGGCGCGCGGTCGGCGATGGAGGAGGTCAGCCATCCGCCGATGATCTGGGTGGCGATGGTGCCGTCGTTGAGCGCGCGGTTCCAGTCGTCGGACCAGGTCATGATGTCGGTGGCGATCAGGCCCTCGTCGATCATCCGCTGCCACATCCCGACGGCGCGTTTGGTGCCCTCGTCCTTGACGTTGACGGTGATCTTGGTGCCGTCGACCGTGAACGGGCGGCCTCCGGCCTGCCAGATCAGCGACAGCATGGTGAAGATATCGCCGGCGTCGTTGATGATGTGGTAGTTGTCGCCGAGCGCGTGGACCTTCTTGGCCGCCTCGTAGAACTCATCCCAGGTTTTCGGCGCCTCGGCGACGCCGGCCTTGGCGAGGGTGTCCTGATTGTAGAACATGACGGTCGGGCCGTAGTCCATCGGCACGGCGTAGGGCTTGCCGCCGAAGCTGACGTCCTGCCACGCGCCGTCCACGAAGGTGCCGTCGTTCTTGGCCCCGTACCTGCCCAGATCCTCGATCTTGTTCTGGATCGCGAAGTACGGGACGGTGATGTACTCGAATTCCATGACGTTCGGGATGCCGGTCCCGGCCTGGATCGCGTTGTCCAGCGCCTTGTAGGCGTCCGTGACGGTCTCCACCTTGACGGTGACGTTCGGATGGTCCTTCTCGAACAGCTTCGCCGCGGCCTGCGTCGGCGTGGTGTTGCCGGTCCATACGGTCAACGTCACCTTCTGATCGGGCGGCGTCCTGTCCGCGGCTCCATGCTGGCCCGCCCCGCATCCCGCGAGGACCATTGCGCCGGCGCACGCCAGGGCGATCGCGCCCGACACCTGAGATTTACGCATTGCGACTTCCTTCCTTGGATGAAAGAGGAGACCCGCCCCTGAGGCGGGGATCCCTTCGACTTCGTTGTCCAGCTGATGGCTCATCAACCGTCGTCACCAACGATAATGCGTGAAAGAAATTTTCGCAATTTTTAAGAGATATTTCGTAGGTCCAATTTCCCCGATCACACCCGAACGCGCACATGATCATGCACCCTATCTTGCAACGGAATTGCCGCCGAGCTCGGCACACGCCACCCTATCCATGCGTTACCGAACCTTGGCCCCCTCTCCGAGGGGAGCTGGCCGCGAAGCGGCCTGAGGGGAGGATATCCGCGGACGCTTGATATCAAGCCTGTCCGCAGGCGCTCCCCTCAGTCGGCTGCGCCGACAGTTCGCCCTGCAATCAAGGACGGCCTTGCGGCCGCAGTCTTGTCTGCTCGGCTGTCGCCTCGCCTTCGCCTACAAACGCCTCTGGCGTTTGCTTCACGGCTCAGCCTCACCGAAGGAAGCCAATGTATGGCGCCGAAATGCTACACGATCATTTCAAAGCGCCTTCAAGAAACGAAAAATACTATCTAGATTAAGAATATTTCTCGCCCATGGATAAGAAATACCCCCGATCATCGGGTACAGAACACGCCGGCCACGCCGGTCACGCCCGCGCGGCGGCGATGGCGGCGCGCACGATGCCGCGGTCGGTCAGCTCGATGCGGACGCCGTCCCCGCCGCCGCCCGGGCCGCCCGCCGAGACGACCGCCCTCTTGGCCGACAGGTGGATCGCGTCGACGCCGGTGGCCCGGATGGCGCCGATCGTCTCCGGGGTCACGCCGCCGCCGGCCTGGACCTGGATGCGCCCGGCGGCGAAGTCCGCCAGCTCGCGCAGGCGGCCGAGTCCCTGCGGCACGGTCGCGGCGCCGCCCGAGGTGAGCACGCGCGTGTATCCCAGATCGATCAGCGCGCGCAGCGCCTCGAACTGGTCGGCGGCCACGTCGAAGGCGCGGTGGAACGTGATCTCCACCGGCCGGTTGCGCCGCTCCCCCTCCTCGCGCGCGGCCTCGGCCAGCCGCTCGGCGAACGGGACGTCGACGGCGCCGTCCTCGTCGAGCCCGCCGACCACGACGCCGGAGGCTCCGGCCAGAATCGCGTACCGGACGTCCGCGACCTGCACGCGCTTCTCGTCGTCGTCGAACACGAACGATCCGCCGCGCGGGCGGATCAGCGCCTGTACGCCCTCCGGCACGCCGACGTGCGCGCACGACTGGATCAGCCCGAAGCTCGGCGTGACGCCGCCAGTGGCACCCAAAGCCATGCACAGTTCGACGCGGTCGGCGCCCTCCTCCAGCGCGATGCGCGCGCCGCGCACGTCCTGCACCGCTATTTCGATCATGGTCATATCCATCATCTCCTGACGATTCCGTCGTCTTCAACGCACTCAGGCTACCATCCGCGCCGGCGCGGGTCATCCCGCCCGCGCGACATGCCCCGCGGCCACGGTCCGCGATCCTCTATGCTGGTACGTAAGCGACGCGCCCAATGGCGGACGCGACACGCCGTACCGGTTCGATTTGACTGAATCATTAACTGAGTTAATATATGAACATCGTTTATATCAATGCCGGGCGAACGCCGGCGGCGGATGCCGAGAACGTACGCCGAGGCCGGCGGCCACGACCAGCGAAGGAGCGAGGATGTCCAATCCCAACAACGCCGCGACATCGATCGCCTCCGTCTCCGAGACCAACCGCTCGCGCATCATGAACCACCTGTACCGCAACGGCGTCAGCTCGCGCGCGCAGATCGCCAAGGCGCTGGGCCTCACCCCCGCGGCCATCACCAAGATCACCGCCAGGCTCATCGACGCCGGCGTGGTCAAGGAGACCGGGGACATGGAGGGCATCAAGAACCGCCGCTCCATCGGGCTGGCGCTCGACTCGGACGCCTTCCACGTGATCGGCGTGAAATTCGCGCGCAGCCTCGTGCAGATCGGCGTGTTCGACCTGTCCGGCAAGCCGCTGGCCTTCCGGGAGATGCCCAAGGTCACCGAGGACACGATCGACGCGACCATCGAGTCCATCCGCCGCACCATCAGCGACCTGCTCGCCGAGGACGAGGCCATCGTCGCCGTCGGCATGGCGGTGCCCGGCCCCTACCTCAAGGACCTCGGGCGCACCGCGGTCGTCTCCTCGATGCAGGGCTGGCGCCGCGTCAACTTCCCCGAGGAGTTCGGATCGGCCTTCCGCGTGCCCGTGTTCGTCGAGCAGGACGCCCGCGCCGGCGCGCTCGCGCAGTACCTGTTCGACCCCGGCAACGCCAGCGACAACCTCGCCTACTACCTGATCGGCGAGGGCATCGGCCTGGGCATCATCGAGCAGGGCCGCATCATCGACGGATCGCGCGGCGTCGCCACCGAAATCGGCCACGTCAGCATCGACCTCGACGGCAGGCCGTGCGACTGCGGCAACGTCGGGTGCCTTGAGCGCTACTGCGCGGCCCCCGCCATCCACGAGATGGTCGTCGGGGCCGGCGACCTGATCGAGAACGCCTCCTCGCTCACCCACGCGCAGGCCTGCCGCGCCCTGTTCGCCAAGGCCAACGGCGGCGACGAGCGCGCCCGGGGCATCGTGCGCGCGGCCGCGCGCTACCTCGCCTTCGGCTGCGTCACGATCATCAACATGTTCAACCCCGAACGCATCATCATCGGCGACATCGGCGCCGACGCCGGCCCGCTGCTGCTCGACGAGATCCAGCGGGTCGTCGACCGCCACGTGATCCCCGAGCTCAACGAGGCGACCACCATCAGCCTGTCGGAACTGCCCTCGGACGCCGCGCTCGGCGGCGCCGCCGCAGTGGCCATCGTCCAGTTCCTCGAACATCCCTCGATGTTCTTCGATCTGGGCTAGCAACCGGATTTCCCCAACGGAAAGCCTTCCAACAACCACAACTCAACACCGCACACCACAACCCGCCGGCCGGCGAACGACCGGGAAAGAAGAAAGGAACCATCATGGCCAAGCCAATCGTACTGTCCCTCGGAGAGCTCCTGTGGGACATGCTGCCCAGCGGCAAGCGCGCCGGCGGCGCCCCCGTCAACTTCGCCTACCACGCGATGATGAACGGCGCCGACGGCTGGTCGATCAGCGCCGTCGGCGAGGACGAGCTCGGCGACGAGTTGATCGCCGAGGCCAAGAAGGCCGGCATCCACACCATCATCCAGCGCAACGCCTGGCCGACCAGCACCGTCGAGGTCGCGCTCAAGAACGGCATCCCCGAGTACACGATCGTCGAGCACGTCGCCTGGGACCACATCCTGTACACCCGCCAGCTCATCGAGGTCGTGGAGCAGGCCGACGCGATCTGCTTCGGCACCCTGGCCCTGCGCGCGCCGGAGACGCACGAGACGATCATCGAGCTGCTCAAGCACGCCAAGGCCGGCGCGATGAAGTTCTTCGACATCAACCTGCGCGGCAGCTACTACTCGAAGGAGCTCATCGAGGAGCTGCTCGGCTACGCCACCGTGTTCAAGATCAACGACGACGAGCTGCTGCTCATGCGCGACATGTTCGGCATCAGCGGCACCTCCGACGACGAGGCCTGCCGCTGGTTCGTCGACACCTTCGGCCTGGACTACATCATCCTCACCGGCGGATCGACCTTCTCCACCATCGTCGCCAGGACGGGCGAGAGCTCCACGCTGCGCACCCCGCACGTCGAGGTGAACGACACCGTCGGCGCCGGCGACTCCTTCTCCGGCACCTTCACCGGCAAGATCCTCACCGGCTCCACGCTGGTCGAGGCGCACCGCGCGGCCGTCAACACCGCCGCCTTCGTGTGCACGCAGGCCGGCGCCTGGCCGTCCTATCCGGACGTGATGCCGGACTACCTGGCGGCCGCCGAGGCGTGATCCGCGCGGCCTCCGGCCGACCCTGGCAGCAGGGCCTCCTCGCCTTCAAGGCAAGGGGGCCCTGCCATTCCCCGGCGATGCGCGTGTCGGGCAGCTGAAGCACTTTAGAATAGATACGACATTAATCAATTAACACCGTTAACAAAGAAGTTGGTTATGGCATACTCCGAAATACCCTCCAGCGTGGCGGCGTTCATGCAGCGCATCACCGACCTATGCGGCGACGAGCACGCCGACTGGGCCGAGAACTTCAACGCCTGCTTCGCCAACACGCTGCTCACCACCGTCAACCGGCACGACGATGGCACCACCTTCCTGCTGACCGGCGACATCCCCGCGATGTGGCTGCGCGACTCCACGGCCCAGCTGCGCCCGTACCTCGTCATCGCCGACGGGGACAGCGACCTGGCCTCGATGATCGCCGGACTGGTCCGCCAGCAGTTCCGCTTCATCGGCATCGACCCCTATGCGAACGCGTTCAACGAGACGCCGAGCGGCGCCACCTGGGACCCCGACGACCGCTCCGACCAGTCGAGCCCGTGGCTGTGGGAGCGCAAGTACGAGGTCGACTCGCTGTGCTACCCGATCCAGCTCGCTTGGCTGCTCTACCGGAACACCGGCTGCACCGAGCAGTTCGACGACGGCTTCGTCGCCGGGGTCAGGCGCATCCTCGACGTGTTCGAGACCGAGCAGGACCACACGAGGTCGCCGTACTTCTTCATCCGCAACACCACGCTGAAGACCGAGACGCTCGGCAACGACGGCAAGGGTTCCCCCGTGGCCGTCACCGGCATGACCTGGTCCGGGTTCCGCCCCAGCGACGACGCCTGCACCTACCACTACCTGGTGCCTTCGAACATGTTCGCCTCCGTGGTGATGGGCTATCTCGAGCGCATCTTCGACGGGACGGTCCTCGACGATCCGGACATCGTCGCGCGCGCCGCCGCCCTGCGCTCCTCGATCCGCAACGGCATCGAGACCCACGCCAAGACGACCAACCGCAACGGCGAGACGATCTACGCGTTCGAGACCGACGGTCTCGGCAACCACCTGATCATGGACGACAGCAACGTGCCGAGCCTGCTGTCCGCCCCGTACCTGGGCTACTGCGCGAACGACGACGAGACGTACCTGGCCACGCGGCGCACGCTGCTCAGCGACGAGAACCCCTACTACTACGAGGGCGCGTGCCTCAAGGGCATCGGCTCGCCGCACACGCCGCCGCGCTACGTGTGGCCCATCGCGCTGACCATCGAGGCGATGACCAGCGACGACCGGGACCACAAGCGCCGGGTCCTCGACCGCCTCGTCGCCACCGACGCCGGCACGCACCTCATGCACGAGGGCATCGACGTCGACGACCCGACCAAGTACACGCGCGAATGGTTCAGCTGGTCCAACATGATGTTCTGCGAACTGGTGATGGACTACTTCGGCATCCGCGTCCGGCGCTGACGTTCCCCGGCCCCGCTGTTTTTCCCAAAGTCTTTCCAAAGAAAGGAATCATCATGACCAATCCGAAATACCGTCTCGGCACCGAGGCCAACCGCATCTTCATGGCCTCCGAGACCTATGAGCTGTTGCGCTTCGGCACCGGCTTCCCGGCGCCGAACGGAGGCTCCGGCTGGCTGAACGCCGACGGCACCCTCGACCCCTCGCACGGCGTGGAGACCTGGATCACCAGCCGCATGGCGCACGTCTACTCGATCGGCTCGCTGCTCGGCTATCCGGGCGCCGGAGAGCTGGCCGACCAGGCGCTCAAGGGCCTGACCGGCATCCTGCACGACGACAAGAACGGCGGCTGGTACCCGCAGGTGCACGAGGACGGCTCCCACGAGCCGGGCAAGGTCTGCTACGCGCACGCCTTCGTGATCCTCGCCGCGTCCTCCGCGCTGCTGGCCGGGCGCCCGGGCGCCAAGGAGCTGCTCGACGACGCGCTGGCCACGTACGACAGGCACTTCTGGGATGATCAGACCGGCCTGGCCGTCGACACCTGGAACACCGAGTTCACCGAGCTCGACCCGTACCGCGGGCTCAACGCCAACATGCACACCACCGAGGCGTTCCTCGCCGTGGCCGACGCCACCGGAGACAACGCGTACCGCGTGCGCGCCGGCCGCATCATCGACCACGTGCTCGGCTGGGCGAAGCACAACGAGTGGCGCATCCCCGAGCACTTCGGCTCCGACTGGTCCATCGACCTCGAGTTCAACGCCGACAAGAAGGACGACCAGTTCAAGCCGTACGGCGCCACCCCGGGCCACGGCATCGAGTGGGCGCGCCTGATCACGCAGTGGGCGCTGAGCTCCTTCGCGAACCGCGAGGGCGCCAAGCCGTATGTCGAGGCCGCCGAGCAGCTGTTCGCCCGCGCCGTGGCCGACGGCTGGAACGCCGACGGCACCGTCGGCCTGGCCTACACGACCGACTGGAACGGCAAGCCGGTGGTCACCGACCGCATGCACTGGACGCTGGCCGAGTCGCTGAACACCTCCGCGACGCTGCTCGCCGCCACCGGCAAGGAGGAGTACCGCGACTGGTACGCGACCTTCGCGCAGTACGTGGACGAGCATGTGATCGACCACAAGGGCGGCTCCTGGTTCCACCAGCTCGACAAGGACAACAACGTGATCGGCACCGTGTGGCCGGGCAAGTCCGACCTGTACCACGCGTTCCAGTCCACGCTGATCCCGTTCCTCGACCCGGCCGTGTCCATCGCCACCGCCGTGAAGAACGCCGCCTGAGACCGCAACTGATGTGGCTCCCCTCAGGGAGGGGAGCCACATTGGTAATAACTCGGTAATTACGCCCGATCACGCCCGCGCCGTCGCGCGCAGATAATCGCAGGCCCGCCACAGGATGGCGGCGATGCGGCGCAGTTCGGACTCGCGGCTGACCTCGCGCCACTGGCGGCAGTAGTCCTCGAACCAGAGTTCGACATCCTGCGCCAGGCGGTACGGTTCCGGCAATCCGGCGACGGACTCCTGGTCAAGCGTGCCGGCGCCGACCACCATCATCAGCGTCAGCGCGACGTCGTTCATAAGATCCTGCCCGCGGGCTGCCAGCCGCCATGCGTGCAGGTCGCCGCCCGTTCCCGCGCCGCTCTCGAGCGAGGCGCAGGCCCGCTCCACGATGAGCCGGGCGTCGGAACCCGGCGCAACGACGCCCGGCCTCAGATAGCCGCGATGATGCACGCAGCGCTCCGCGATCGGCCGCAGCACCGCCTGCCGCGCCCGTCCCAAGTCGCCGCCGTCGATGATGGACCGGCGTTCGGCGGGATCGACCCACCACAGGGCGTTCACGACGTCGCGGTTGACGCGCCCGTCGCCGTCGTCGACCTCGAAGAAGCGCACGATGTCCTCCCACACGCCCAGCGCGCTCCCGCAGGCGCTGCCGAGCTCGCCGACCAGGTTTCCGGCAGTATCGCCGTACGCGACGCGCGAGACTGCCGCGCAGAGCTCCCCATACGGCATCTCGCCGGCGCTCCACGAACACTGGGCGCCCATGACCATGCCGGGCACGCTCATCCTGGGATCGTTGATATGCCCGTAGTCGCCCCAGTCGGTGAGCAGGAATCCGGCGGCCCCATACTCGCGGCCGTAGCGGGCGATGCGCGAGATGTTGCGCCACGCCGGCTCGATCATCGGCAGGCAGCGGTTCCACGCGTGCACCGCGGGGCAGACGATCTGCGTGGCGCCGGAACGGGCGACCAGCGCGATCTGCTCGTCGGTGACATCGGGCGAATACTGCCAGTTGAGCAGCACCGCATCGTCCGGCAGCTGCGGCAGAATCTCGGGCATCTGCACGGCGATGTCGCCCCACAGCATCGGTTCGCGCCCGCGGCTCGACACATACTCGCACAGCCGGCTCACGTACCGAGCGTACATCGAGCCGACGCCGACCCGCTCCGCCTCCGCGCGCGAGCGCCCCTTGCCCAGATCGAAGGTCTCGTCGCCGCAGATGTTGAACTTGCGCGAGCGGAACAGCGGCATGTATTCGTCGATCAGCCGCGTGGAGAACGCGAACGCCTCGTCGAGCGTGACGTTGAGCGTGTGGTGCGCCATGCGCTCGACGAAGCTGAACGGGCGGTCGGCCTGTTCGGGGAATTCCCCCAGATCGCGCAGCCGCTGGGTCCTCAACGCCATGTACAGATGCCCGAAGGTGGAGACCGACGGCACCAGCTCGATGCCGCGCTCATGGCAGTAGCCGTCGAAGGCGACGATGTCCTCGGCGTTCAGCGGCGAGGCGCCGCGCCACACGTCGCTCATCCCCGTGAACGCGAAGGTGTGCTCGACGTAGAGCTGCAGCTGGTTGTACTTGTACAGGCACAGCCGGTCGACCCATTCCTTGAGCCAGTCCAGCGTGGGGACTCGGCCGCGCGTCACGTCCAGATAGTACCCGCGCTCCGGCATGGCCGGCCGATCCTCGATGTGGACGGCCGGCAGGCTTGCGCCGCACTGCCGGATGATCTGGCGCAGGGTCTGCACGCCGTGGCGCAGGCCGGCCGTGGAGCCGCCCCTCACCTCGATGCGGTCCGCCGACCACGCGGCGGCGTAGGCCTCGGATCGGGGATCCCAGCCATAGGGGCCCTCGACCACGGGCTCGATGTCCAACGCATACTCCTGCTCCCCCAGGGACGGATCGAGCCGCAGCAGGATGACGGCGGGCGAGCCGCCGGCCGCCGCCCGCGCGAAGCCATCCCGATCGAGACCGGCCGCATCAGCGCGGGTCACGCCCCGCCACACCACGCCGTACCGTTCGATCTCGCCCCGCAGCTGGCCGGCCATGATCTCGCCGGGATCGTCGATGGCGGCGTCCCCGACGACGGCGACCTCGGCAAGCCGCACGGCGCCGTCATCGCCGACGTCCATCACCGCCGGCTCGGGCAGCACCGCGAACGGCGCGTCGGCGCGGGCCGAGAATCCGGTGTCGGACCCGGCGCTGGATTTGGTATTCGTTGCCATATGGCATCATTCCCCTTCGTTGGTGTGATGATGATTGGTGTAATGATGATGAGGTGTGATGATCGGTTCGGCGACGGGTCGGCGCGGCGACGGCGCCCGTTCCGGCGCGCGCCGATCGCGCCCCGGACGGCCGGCCGTCAGCGCCCGCGCGCCACGTCCACGTCCACGTCCACGTCGATCGTACGCCCCAAAGCGGTCAGACGGACCCTCACCATGCCGTCGCCGGCGTCCATCAGGCTCGGGAACGGCACGGCCATGCGCACCTCGCGGCGCTGCCCGGCCTCCAGCCGCAGATACTCGGATCCGACCAGCATGCTCAGCCGCGGCACCCGATGCCCGCCGACGCAGTGGGCGAACAGGTTCAGCGCGCCGCGCGCGCCCGAGGGGCCGGCGGACACCGCCAACGTCACCGCAAGCGTCTCGGAGCCGGCATCGGCCGCCGCACGCATATCGTCCACCGTGACCCCGGCCAGCGCGCCGAGACCGAAGCCGAACGGAAGCAGCACCGGCTCGTCCGCGTCGCGGTAGACGTGCGCAGCGCCCTGCCGGTCGTTGTACCGCACCGGCACCGCGGCCGGGTACGCGGGCAGCGTCACCGGCAGGCGTCCCGGCAGCGCGGCGCCGCCGGCGAGCGCGTCGGCGACGGCTTGGGGCCCGTACTGCCCCGCGTATCCGGCCCAGACCACCACCGCGGAACGGTCCATGACCCGCGTGAGCACATGCGCGCGCCCGCAGACCGCCACCGACACGATCGGCGCGCCGGTTCTGGCGGCGATGGCCTCCAACCGGGCATCCTGACCCCACGGCAGGCCGATGTCCGACAGGTCGACGCCCTCGCCGCAGGTGGCGCCGTGCTCGGGCACGGCCTTCGCGGCCCCGTTGTCGTCGAAGGCGCTATCGTAGCTGCGCTCGCTGGTGCCGCCGCACACGAACACGACCGCGGCGGCCTGCGCCCAGACGTCTTCGGGCAGATCGCCGGGGTCGGGCGCCAGCCGGACGCGGTCGGCGCCGTAACGCCGGCACAGTTCGCGGTAGACGCTCGTGCGCTCCCCTTCCGGCACCGGCGCGGTGTAGTCGCCGAGGAAGCAGCCGAAGTCGTCGGCGAACGGACCGGACACGACCACCGTGCCGCCCTGCGCCGGCGTGCCGGCGAGCAGCGTTCGGATCCCGCCCAGCGCCTCATCCCCCTTGAGCAGCGTCAGCGACTCGCGGGCCATCTCCCTAGAGCGTTCGTGCGTCACGGCGATGGCCCGCGCGATGCGGTCCGCCGGCAGATCGGGCACCGTCATCGCCGTGTCTCCGTCCGCGGGCAGCAGGCCGAACGCCCGCTTCAGCTCGAGGACGCGGCGCAGCGACGCGTCCACGGCGGCCGCCACGGCCTCGTCGTCCGCATACTCCTCCAGACTGGCGAAGCCGCGATCCCACAGCGAGATGTCGACGCCGGCGAGCAGCGCGGCCCGGCCGGCTGCGGGGATGGACCCCGCCATGTCCGCCAGCCGGTCGACCGCCAGGCCGTCCGCCATGACGACGCCGTCGAAGCCCAGCTCGCCGCGCAGATAGGTCCTGAGCAGCCACGGATTGGCGCAGCAAGGCACCGAATCGATGTCGTTGTAGGCCGCCATGAAGCCCCACGCGCCGGCGCGCACCCCGGCCTCCACCGGGGGCAGGTGGATCTCGCGCAGATCGTGCTCGCCGACGACCGCGGACTGCCCGTTACGGCCGCCGACGGCCTCGCCCTGCGCGGCGAGATGCTTGAGCACCACGGCCACGCCGCCCTTGCCGACGTTGGCGCGCCGCTCGCCCTGCATGCCCGTGACGATGGCCTCGCACAGGCGGGCCGCCAGCAGCGGGTCCTCGCCGAAGCACTCCTCGCAGCGGCCCCACCGCGGGTCGCGCGCGATGTCGAGCCCGGAGACGAGCGCGATGTGCACGCCGCTGGCGGCGAGTTCGGCGGCCACGGCGGCTTCGGCCTCGCACACCGCCTGCGGGTCGAAGGTGGCGCCGAGCGCCAGGTTGGTCGGCAGCACGGTGCCGCCGAGGGCCTGGTGCCCGTGCGGGGTCTCCTCGCTCAGCAGCGTGCCGATGCCGTGCGCCCCGCGGGCCAGCACGGTCTCCTGCACCAGCGCCACCGCCTCGGGCCGTTCCTCGGGCCGGATGCCGTTGCCCCAGTGCTGCCCCGACCACGGGTCGGCGCGCAGCAGGCCGTACAACGTTCCGAGGCCGCCCCAGCGGTCGATCTCGCGCTTCAGCTCGTCCGTGGCCACCAGCCTGCCGCCGGCGTCGCGGCCGACGGCCCTCCACCCGAGCAGGCGCTGGTTGAGCTGCCCGACCTTTTCGGTGAAGCTCATCGAGGCGATCAAACGGTCGATGGTCCCGGATCCAGTGGTCATGCGGATGTCCTTTCCGGCAAAAATTCGTGCTTGCCTGCGTGCGTGCGTACCGAGCGCGTACCGAGAACGCACCGAGAGAGAGCGTACAGCTCCGTCGGCGGCGACGCTGCCTTTCCGTTATCTCTCGCCCGGAGCGCCGCCTCAGGCGACGCGGTTCTTGGTGCTTTCGCGGATGATGAGCCGGGGCGTGAGTATCTTGCGGTTGCCGCTCACCTGCTCGCCGGCCAGCAGCTTGAGCAGCAGGTTCGCCACCTTGGCGCCGTATTCGCCGGCGTCGCGGTGCACCGCCGTGATCGAGGGGTACGAGGCCTCGCAGATGAAGCTGTCCTCGAAGCTGACGATGGCCGGCAGGTTGAAGGGGTACCGGCGCGAGGCGTCCTCGCCGTTCGCCAGCGCGCTTTTGGCGACCAGAATCTCCGTGATCGAACGGAGGCTGGACGCGGCGAGGATCTCCGTCTCGTAGATGAAGGCCGTCGGCGGCTGCGAGGAGGCCAGGAACCGTTGCGTCAGTTCCACGGCCTTGTCCGTGTCGAAGTCCGTGAATTCGACGCGGGCCGATTCCAGATGCCTCTGCTCGGCGAAGCGCAGGAAGGTCTTCTCCCTTTCCTTGCTGTAGTCCAGCGCCGGGTCGCCCGAGATATAGGCGATGCGCGTATGCCCCAGCAGCGACAGATGGTCGAGGATCGTCTCCATGGTGCGCGAGTCGTCGATCGACAGGGAGGGCACCAGATCGTAGGCGTCCGGCCCGCCGGCCAGCACCGCCGCGACCCCCAGTTCCTTGAGCATCGCCGGCCGCGGGTCGTCGGATCGCAGATCCACCAGGATCACGCCATCCACCCGCTTGCGCCGCGCCCAGTCGCGGTACACGCCGGTCTCCTCCTTGAGCGAGGCGCACGGGCGGTACAGCAGGCCGTATCCCTTGCGGCTCAGCGAGGAGTGCAGGCCGGCCATGAAATGCAGCATGAAGGTCTCGTTCTGCACATCGGAGGAGCGCGACGGGGCGAAGCCGATCGTCATGGTCTTGGATGAGCCGAGCGCCTGGGCGGCATACACCGGGCTCCACCCGTGCCGGGCCGCCAGCTGCTTGACCCGGCGCTTCGTCTCCGCGGACACCCCCGGCCGGTCATTGATGGCGAACGACACGGCGGTCTGCGAAATGCCGAGCTCATCCGCGATGTCCTTGAGCGTGAACCGCGAAGCGGATGACGCTTTCCCGCCTCGGCCATCATCTTCGAAAGCCGTCATCTGCATAACCTTTCATGGTAGGGAGGGTTCCACCACGCCCTCGCGCATATTCACCAACTCTCGTTGCCGGAACGCAACAGCCCCTCGTCTCATCTTATGCCATCAGCACCAGCGCCAACGAGGAAAACGACACAATCCCGAGGCATCCGGCGACGACGGCGAGGCCGCCGCCTCCCGGCGGCCTGTCGGCGGCGCCGCGCCGGTCCACGGCGAGGAACCAGGATTCGTATCTCGACCTGCGCAGCCAGTACACCACGCATTCGGCCGCGAACAGCACGACGCCGCACGCGCAGGCCACGCCCCAGCGCGAGTCGAGATAGGACAGCGCCCTGATCGCGGCGCAGCACAGCACCCCGGTCGCCAGCAGCGTCCGTTTCCAGGCCAGCCTCGTGCGTTCGATCTGCACGCCCCGGTCGATCATCGCGCCCCCATCCATGAGATCACCATGCCGCACGCCACGCATACGGCGCAGACCGTGGTGACGATCGCGAACACGAACTGGGCGATCGACTCCGGCAGCGGATCGCTCAGACGCATGGCGCGCTCGGTGCGCGCCCAATCGATCCAGGCGAGGATTGGCAGCGCCGATCCGACGAGCAGCGCCAGCACGACGACCGCCGTCTTCAGCCGGGGCGCCATCGCCACGGTGACGTTGTCGAGGGCGATCGCCAAGGAGACGATGGCGAACGACGTGCGGCACCAAGCCAGAAACGTGCGTTCATTGGCCAGGCTGAACCGGGGGTCCGGCTCGTCGCCGCAGTCGTAGACCTTACGCGGGAACCGGCTCATGGGCCATCACCTCCTGAAGCGCGCGGGCCGGGCCGGGCGCGCACGGGTCGAAGTCGGTCATGATCGCCGCCGCCGGCAGGCCCTCGTCGATCAGCTGGGCCATGCGTTCCATCGCCGGCATCGCATGGGTGAAGAACATCCGGTACCCCTCGCACAGATAGTTCAGCCGACGCGTCCCCTCGCCGTCGGGCAGGAAACGGTCCTTGGGGCACCCGCCCTGGCACGCCCAGAGCACCGGGCAGCGCCGGCAGTCCTGAGGCAGATTCTGCTTGAATCCGGAGAAACGGCGGTGCCGATCGGAATCGATCATGTCCCGGAACCCCTCGTGCAGGAAGTTGCCGAGGCGGTACTCGTCCTCCACCCAGTGGTCGCAGGAGAAGACGTCGCCGTTGTGGGCCGCGACCAGGGCGTTGCCGCACTGGGGCGCGTGCACGCACAGCGAATACTGGCCGAACATGTTGCCCAGCATCACGTCGAACTGCTGCACGAAGGTCGTGCCGACGTCGTGCCTGACCCATTCGTCGAACACCGCGTCAAGGAATTCGCCCCATGATTCCGGCTTCACCGAACGGCTCGTGACGTGGTGGCCGGCCTGCCGGTACAGCAGGCGGCTGCCGTCGGTGCGCCGCCAGCGGTTCTCCGCCGTGGCCGCGTGCGCGGCGTCCACGCGTTCAACGATGGGGATGAACTGCATGTGGTCGGCGTGCATCTCGTCGCGGAAGAACCGGTACATCTCAAGCGGATGCCGCTCGTTGGCCGCGTGGACGGTGCACAGCACGTTGCGGGCTATGCCGTAGTCCTCCAGCAGATGCCAGCCGCGCATCACGGCGTCATGGCTGCCGTGGCCGGCCCGGTTCACCCGGTACCGGTCGTGCAGGTCCTTCGGCCCGTCGACGCTGATCCCGACCAGCACCTGGTGTTTGGCCAGCAGACGGCACCACCGGTCGTCGAGCAGGGTGCCGTTGGTCTGCAGCACATGGTTGACGTGCTGTCGCGGGCGGGCGAGCCGCTCGGCCAGAGGCAGCGCCTTTTCGAAGAACCCGACGCCGCGCAGCGTGGGTTCCCCGCCCTGCCAGGCCACGCTCACCTCGCCGTCCGGCTGCTCGTCGAGGTATCGGCGCAGGAAGATCTCGAGGGTGTCCTCGCTCATCAGCGGGTCCCCCGGCAGCACCTGATCCTTGGAGATGAAGAAGCAGTACTCGCAGTCGAGGTTGCAAAAGGCTCCGGTCGGCTTGACCAGCACCGAAAACGGCGTACCCGCCATGGTGACCCTCCTGGTTGTTCCGTGCATGTGGACGGTGCACCGCGCCGGGCGCAGCGCACCCTTGCCGTTACAGCTTGCCCATCATCCGGCGGCGCTCCGCCTTGGTCGGGCGTTCGTACGGCTTGTCGCCGAGCTGCCGCTGCAGCTCGAGCAGACGCTGCTTGAGCTTGTCCCGGATCTCCACGTATCTCGGGTCCGTGTATACGGAGTGCAACTCGTGCGGGTCGAGTTTGAGGTCGAACAGCTCCCATTCCGGCGGATAGGTCACGTTGTTGGTGTTCGCCAGCCCCAGGCCATCCGCGTAATAGTAGATGAGCTTGTAACGCTCCGTGGTGATGCCGTAATGCGCCCAGACGTGGTGCATGTGGTCGTCGTGCTCGTAGTAGCGGTAGTAGAACGCGTCGCGCACCTGGGCGTCGGGCACGCCGGTGATCTGCGGCAGCAGGCTCATGCCCTGCATCCGGTCGATGCTCGGCACGTCCGCAGCATCGAGCAGCGTCTGCGCGATGTCGACGTTCGACACCAGGTTGGAGACCACCTGCCCGGCCGGAACGCGGCGGGGATACGACATCAGCAGCGGCATGCGCAGGGATTCCTCGTACATGAACCGCTTGTCGAACCACCCGTGCTCGCCAAGGAAGAACCCTTGGTCCGAGCCGTATATCGTGATGGTGTCGTCGTGCTCGCCGCGTTCGTCGACGGCCTGCGCGACGTGCCCGACGCTCTCGTCGATGGCGGCGATGACGCGCAGGTAGTCCTGCAGGTAGCGCTGGTACTTCCACAGGGAGAGCTGCTCGTAGCTCATGCCCTCCGGAGGGTCCTCCTTGAGGTCCACGTCGGTCAGGTCGTCGGCGATGCGCATCGTGGCCTTGTGGGCCGGCGTCGCACGGTCCGAATAGTCGTCCCAGAACGTCTCCGGCACCGGAATCGGATCCGTGTACAGGTTCATGTGGCGGGGATGGGGCACCCACGGCCGGTGCGGCGCCTTGTGCCACAGCAGCAGGCACCAGGGCTTGTCACCGTTCTGCTTGGACAGCCACTCCAGCGCGTGGTCGGTCAGCAGATCGGTGGCGTACCCTTCCGTCTGCACGTCGCCGTCGGCCGTGTGCAGCAGCGGGTCGATGTACGTGCCCTGATCGTGCAGCACCTCCCAGTAGTCGAAACCCTGCGGGTCGTGGCCCGGGCCGTGGCCCATATGCCATTTGCCGAAGAAGGCCGTGGCGTAGCCGGCGTCGTGCAGCAGCGACGCGAACGTCGGCTGGCTGGAATCGATGGGCGTGTCCAGCGCGGTGACGCCGTTGACGTGGCTGTAGGTTCCGGTCAGGATCGTGGCCCTCGACGGCGCGCACAGCGAGTTGGTGACCAGCGCGCGGTCGAAGCGCACGCCCTCCTTGGCGACCCTGTCGATGTTCGGCGTATTGTTCAGATGCAGCTGATCGCCATAGCAGCTGATCGCCGGAGCGGCGTGGTCGTCGGTCAGAACAAACAGGATATTGGGGCGTTTCTCGTTCATCCCTTGATGCCTCCTTCGCCGACGCCCTGGAAGAAGTACTTCTGCAGGGCGAAGAACAGAACCAGAATCGGCAGAATCGCGATGATCGTGCCCGCGGCGACGACGCGGGGATCATTGGCGAAGGTGCCTTGCAGATAATTCAATCCGATCGTCAACGTGTACTTGTTCTGATCGGACATCACGAGCAGCGGCCACAGGAAGTCGTCCCATGCGGCGACGAAGGAGAAGATGGCGACTACCGCCATCGTGCCCTTGACCGACGGGATGATGATGCGGGTGAACCGCTCCCATGCGTTGGCGCCGTCGATCATCGCGGCCTCCTCCAGCGAGGTCGGGATACCGCCGATCGCGTTGCGCATCAGCAGCACGTTCATCGCGGACACCAGCGACGGCAGCGCGATGCCGATCAGCGTGTTGTTCAGCCCCATGTTCTGCATCAGCATGTACCGGGCGATCAGGATCGTCTCGGTCGGCATGACGATGCCGACGATGATCACGCCCATCGCGAACCGGCGTCCCTTGAACTGGAACTTGGCGAGCGCGTATCCGGCCGCGGTGGCGCCGGCCACGTTGCCGATCAGGCAGATGACGGCCACGATCACCGAGTTGATGGTGTACCTGAGGATCGGCACGATGCGCGTCACCTCGCCGTAGGCGGCGAAGGTCGCGTCCTCGGGCCAGAACTGGGGAGGCCTGGTGTACAGGTCGACGCCCTTGCCCTTGAGCGAGGTCGACAGCTGCCACAGCAGCGGCGCGACCAGGATGACCAGGATGACCAGCAGTACGATGTAGCGGACGACCAGCCCCGCTATTTTCCTTGATTTGGAACCGGCCGCGGTTCCTCGTTGGATGCCGTTGCCCATCACTCATCCTCCATTTGCATGCGCAGCGATGCGATCATGAGGCCGACGGTGATGAGGAACATCACCAGGGAGATCGCCGAGGAGTACCCGACCTGCGCGTCGAGGCCGGTGCCTTCCCTCTGGATGAGCATGACCATCGTCATGCCCTTGCCTCCGATGCCGGCGGTATTGTTCGACAGTACGTAGATTTCGGTGAACACGCGGAACGCGGCGACCGAGGACAGGGCGGCGATGAGCACCATCGTGTTGCGCACGCCGGGGATGGTGACGCTCCAGAACTGGTGCCAGGCACCGGCGCCGTCGATGGACGCCGCCTCGTACAGGTCCGTCGGGATGTTGGTCAGCGCCGCCAGGTAGATCACCATGTAGTAGCCGACGCCCTTCCAGATGGTGACGATCATCGACGAGATCAGCAGCAGCCACCGGTCGGTGAGGAAGGGCACCGGCGAGGTGATCCAGCCCAGCGCCTGCAGCAGCGAGTTGACCATGCCGCGCGAATCGAGCATCCACTGCCACATGATGCCGGCCGCCACCATGGAGACGATCACCGGCACGTAGTAGCCGGTGCGGAACACCGCGATGAACGGCACCTGCTTCTGCACCAGCAGCGCCAGCAGCAGCGGCAGGAAGACCATGGCCGGCATGACGACCACGACGTAGAGCGCCGAGTTCTGCAGGGCCGTCCAGAAGCGCTCGTCGTGCGCCATTTCGATGAAGTTGTCCAATCCCACGAACTTCCAGCTGCCCAGTCGCCGTGCGTTGGTGAACGAGTACATGATGGTCTGCAGGAACGGAACGATGGAGAACAGGATGGTCACCACCAGGGCCACGGACAGGAACAGCCATGGGGTGGCGACGCCGTTGCGGCGGATGCGGTTCGAGACGCCGCCGCCCGACGGGCCGGTGCCACGTCGGGCGGCGAGCTTGTCGCCGCGATCCCGCTTGTCGGTTGCGGCAGTCATGGATTAGTCCTCCAGTCGCTGGTTGCAGAAGTCCACGGCGTCGTCGAGCGCCTGCTGCACGGACTTTTCGCCCTGCAGGGCCTTGGCGATCTCCTCGCGCAGGTTGGACTTCATGGCTTCGCTGTACACGGCCGGCGAGTAGGCGACCGCCTCCTGGATCTGCTTGGCGCCCATCACGCGCACCTCGGCGATGTCGGAGCCGTCGCTCTCGGTGAAGTAGGAGTCCTCCAGCGATTCCTTGGCGGAGGGGAAGATGTTCACCTGCTTGGCGAACTCCAGCTGGTTCTTCGCGTTGGTGACGAACTTGGCGAAGGCGACCGCCGTGGCCGGGTTCTTGCTCTGCGTCGAGACGCCGATCAGCTGCGGGTTCATGTTCGGGGCCGCGTTGGTGATCTGCTGGGTGTAGACGAGGGACTTGTACACGCTGGGTGCGTCGTCCTTGATCTGCTGGATGTTCTGCGCGCTGCCGGCCATGTACGCGATGCGCGCGGACTGGAAGCTCTTGTCGACGCCGGTGTAGTTCTGGCTCAGGGTCTCGGGCAGCAGGCCGCCGGCGTCGTAGACCTCCTTGTATCGGTTGACGTATTCCACGGCCTTGTCGTTGTTGAAGGTGAACTTGGTCTGATCCGCGTTCATGATCTCCGCACCGTACTCGCCGAAGGACTCGAGCGTCGGGGTCTTGCCGAACATCGAGAAGTCGCCGTGGGCGTTCTTCGCCATGACCAGCGCGTCGTCGAACAGCTCGTCGAAGTTCTTCGGCAGGTCGTTGGGATCAAGGCCGGCCTTCTCGAACAGCGCGGTGTTGAAGAGCGACGGCCCGGTCGTCAGATACCACGGCAGCGCGTAGGTGCCGCCGTCGATGGACTTCCAGGTGGCCACGTCCCAGGCCTTGTCCAGATAGATGTCCTTCACGTCGGAGGCCACCTTGCTCATATCCATCAGGTAGCCGCTCTTGGCCAGCGGGTAGCTGGTGTTCTGGTCGAAGTTGATGACGTCCGGCAGCGTGCCGCCCGAGGCGTCGGCCGACAGCTTGTCGGCGTAGTTGTCGGCGGGCTGGTCGATCCACTTGACCGTGGTGCCGGGGTTCTCCTTCTCGAACTCGTCGATCACGCCGTTGAAATAGTCCTCGAAGGCCGCCTTCAGATTCCAGGTCTGGAACGTGATCTCTCCCTTGACCTCGCCGTTCTTCACCTGGTCCACATAGTCCGAGCCCGCTCCGGCGGAGGACCCGCACCCGGACAGTCCCATGCACAGCGCCAGTGCTGCGGCGGATACCATGGTCATGCGATGTGACTTCAGTGTCATTGCTGTTCTTTCTCTCGGTGTTGGTGTTGTTGCGTGTAGTGGTTGCATATGATGCAATGCTTGGTGTGTTGCCCGGCATCATGCCGTGTGCCCGGGGGCGGGCCCGCGGCCGGCCGTCTTTGGCCGTATGCCGCGGGCGCTATGCGACGTGTCTCGGCACCTCCTCTTCCCTTTCCCTCATCGGATCGGTCCTTGTCGGGTCAGTCCCTGGCCAGCGACGGATCGGACACGGCGGAATAGGCGTCCCCGGCAACTAGGTCGCAGGTGATGCATTCGTCGATGCCACGGCGCTCGAGTTCCGCCGGATCGGCGGCGAGCGTGGACGAGATCAGCGCGGGGCGCTCGCCCGCCTCCTCCATGGCCATCCACCGCTCGAAGATCGATCCGCCCGGCGCGCAGGCCAGCCGGCACAGGGGAAGCTCATGGTCGTCGACCGGGATGACGATCGCCTTGCCGCGTCTTTCGGGGACCACGGCATCCTTGTTCGCGGCAAACTCGGCGAGGACCTTGGCCAAGGGCTTGGCGTTGCCCTGCTCGTCGAACAGGCCGAGCGCGTGCTCGAACGGCGGGAAATCCGACATCGCGCGGGACACGTCGTGCGAGCACCACCAGGTGATGCCGTACAGGCGGTCGCAGCGCAGCGCGTGCTCCACGGTCCTTCTGCAGAATTCCGCGGCATCCGCGCGGTCGACGACGTTCTCGGGAGCGCCGACCTCCTGCAGCCAGACCTGATGGCCGGCATCGTGCGTGAACGCCTTCGCCAGCTCGACCAGGTACGCGGCGTGCATCACGCTGGCCGGCGACATGCCGCCGTACCGCTGCGCGGTGCCGTTGAACACCCAGGAATGCACCGTGGCGACGTCGCCGAGGTTCGATGCCTGCCGGGGAGCGAAGGGGTGCCCGTCCATGTACCACACGCCGTCATTCTCGCTGTGCAGCAGCACGCGGCCGGAGGCGGCGGCGCGGTCGCGGATCGGCGACATCATCGCGTCGATCCACTGCCCGGCGCCGGTCTCGTCGGCGGTCATCCGGTGGGGATGGCTGCGATCCGCGAACTGGTTGCACTCGTTGCCGAGCGTCAGCCCGCGGAAATTCGGCAGGTCATCCAGGGCATCGTATACCGCGGACACCAGCCGGGCCTCGGCCTCGACGGCCTGGGCGTCGGTGAACATGCTGCGGTCGTGCCAGGTGACCAGCCACGACGGGATGAAATCAAAGCTCGACAGGTGCCCTTGGAATACGTCGCAGAACACGTCGAGACCGGCCTTGCCCGCGATGTCGCACATGGTGCGCACATCGTCCAGCCCCTTGCCGTTGATCCAGGTTCGATTGGGCTGCAGAATCGGCCACACCGGAAAAATCCTGACGTGGTCAAGACCCAACGCCGCAATCTGATCGAGATCCTTGGCCACGGATTCCCAGTCGGGATCCAACCAGGCATGGAACCAGCCATGCGACGGGGTGTAATTGACGCCGAATCGCATACCGATATCACTCCCTTCCTCTTCATCGTGGTGGAGAACAGGACGTGATCGATGCCTCGTCCATGAGGTTCAGCGACCACATCACTAAACTGCTTTAGTAGCAGAATAACCGTTCGCCCCCTAAATGGCAAATCGAGCGACACGCCGGCTAACAGCACATAAATCAGGCTTATTCATGTAGTTTTCCGTATCGCCGACACCACCTCAAACCATGCCGCAACCCCGAGAACGCACGCGACACGACATCGACGCAGCTAATTCGCTTTAGTTTCGTCCTGCTGTTATTATCCATGTTTGGCTACGTAGCCACGATCTTCCCCCTCAATCCCCGATCGATCATTCACGCCACAGAAGGAACCCCCACATGATCGAATTCACCTCCCGTTACCTGGGCACCGACGCCAAGGGCACCCGCACCTTCTTCGTCATCTCGCTGTCGTCGTGCATCTACTGGTTCCTCTCGATCAAAGGCGTGATCTACGAACCGTTCCGCCAGTCCCTCGGCGTGAGCAACGCGCAGCTCGGCGTGCTGCTGGGCGTGACCGGCTTCGTTCAGGTGTTCGGCTACCTCGCGCTCGGATGGGCGCAGGATTTTCTGCAGATACGCAAGGTCATCGCCATCGATCTGATCGGATACGGGGCGATCTCGCTGTCCCTGGCGCTGATGCCGAATCTGCCGTTCTGGTATCTGGTCGTCGCGTTCGCCTGCTTCGGGCTGTTCGGCGAGGCGCTGTACTGGCCGACCATACAGAAAAGCACACGAGGACTGTCCGACGGCATTCATCAGACGGCGCTGTTCAGCACGCAGGAGGCCATGCGCGGCATGATGGGGCTGTTCGCGAACATGGTCACGCTGCTGTTGTTCACCGTCGCCGCCTCGCCGGTGATCGGCGCGCGCTCCGCCATGCTGTGCTACGCGCTGCTCATGATCCTGTTCTCCGCGATCGTGCTGCGCAGCATTCCGCCCGACTTCCTGCACGAACGCGATGCCGCCGATCCCCGATCCGGCCGCCCCCGGCGTTCAGGACCATCCCTGGTCCTTGCCGCGGCGCGCCGCCCGATCGTCTGGACGACCGGATTGGCGACGATGGCCGGATACACGGCCTACATCGCCGCGACGACGTACACGCTGCCGCTGCTGCAGCAGGCCTTCGGGCTGACCGACGGCCAGGCGGCGGTATACGGGCTGATCAACACCGGCATCTTCCCCGTCGTCTCCGCCATGGCCTCCGGGGCCATCGCCAAGCGGTTCCGCAGCAGCCCGCAGTGGATGGTGCTGCTGTTCCTGCTGTGCGCCGCGTGTGCGCTGCCGCTGGCGCTGATGCCCAAAGGGCCGGGCTGGTTCGCGCCGTGCACCGTCATCACCTGCGTGATGGCCCTGACCTGCTACGCCATCCGCGCCGTCTATTACGTGCCGATCGGCGAATACGGCATCGGCAACGATCAGGCCGCGACCGTCATGTCGGTGACCTCGTTCCTCGGATACATGCCCTCGTTCTTCGCCTACCCGCTGTTCGGCGCCATCATCGACGGCAGCGGGAACGGCGCCGACGCCTACCGCACCGTGTTCCTCATCATCCTCGGCTCCAGCATCGCCGGGGCCGTCTGCAGCGCGATCGGCCATCGGCTGATCGCCTCGCGGCGGAGCGAGGAGGAACGCTGACGACACGGCCGGACATCCGGTCCGCCAACATCCCTACGATTGCACATCAAGCAAAGGAGCACACCATGCACATCACGCAACTCGGCACCGCCGCCGCGGAACGCATCCCCGGCATCTTCTGCGAATGCGATCTCTGCCGTCTGGCTCTGCAGCGGCAGGGCCGCGAGATCCGCACCCAATGCCAGGCCATCGTCGACGACGAGGTGCTGATCGATTTTCCCGGCGACACCTACCTGCACTACCTGCGCGACCGGTTCCCGCTGCCGTCGGTGCGTTCCCTGCTCGTCACCCATTGGCATTCCGACCATTTCTACGGCGAGGACATCGCCTACCGCATGGGCGGGTACGTCATCAGCAACCCGACCGAACACATGGAGGTGTATGGCTCGGAGACCGTGCACGGCTTCCACGAACGCGCGTTCTTCCTCGAACAGCGCCATGACGAGCAGCGCGTGGCCTTCACCACGGTGAGGCCCGGCGATGACTTCGCCCTGCACGGCGCATACCGCGCGCATGCCTTCGAGGCGGCGCACGGCCATCACGCCGGGGATTGCCTGTTCTACTCCCTCACCGACGGCGAACGCACCCTGCTGTACGCGCACGACACCGGATGGTTCCCCGACCGCACGTGGGAGGAGCTGGAACGGGTCGGCGGCCATTACGACTACGTGTCGCTCGACTGCAACCATGCGCTGCACGGCGCCTCGCTGAGCATGCACATGAATTTCGAGGACAACCTGCGCGTGCGCGACGCCATGGTGCGGATCGGCGTGGCCGACGACCGCACGATATTCGTGGCCAACCACTTCTCCCACAACGGGCGCACCACCCACAAGGAAATGGACGAGGCCGCCCGCAGGGAAGGCTTCCTGTGCGCCTACGACGGCATGACCGTCGAGTTCTAGGAGCCCGGCGTCGTAAGCTCGTGCACTACGTCTGGCTCCCCTCTTGGAGGCTGAGCCGTGAAGCAAACAGCGGAGCTGTTTGCAGGCGAAGGCGAGGCGACAGCCGAGCAGACAAGGCTGTGGCCGTAAGGCCGTCCATAATTGCAGGACGAGCTGGCCGCGAAGCGGTCTGAGGGGAGCATTGCCGCGAACGCCTGAATCAAGCCGATTCGCATGGTCTCCCCTCAGCCGGCCACGCCGACAGCTCCCCTCCAAGAGGGGAGCCAGAGCGGATTCATTACCTGCGGATGCGCAGCGTCGCCAGCTGGAACGGGTTCAGCGAGAGCGCGGCGCCTTCGGCCGGCTGCGGGCCGTCCACGGCGAGCGCGCGGGGCAGATCCTCGGGCAGCGCGTCGGCGCCTTCCGTCACGCCGACCTCCTCGACCGTGGCGCCGGCGAACGCCCCGTCGAGGTGCAGCGAACCTCGGGCCATGCCGCCGGTCGGCTCGTAGAGGCGCACGATCAGGTCACCGGAACCGTCGTCGGCCAGCTTGACCCAGTCGAGCACGATGCTGCCCTCCGTGGCGTCGACGCGCGCCAGCGGCGCGAACGCCGGCAGCCGGTCGATCACCGGGGCGTTCAGTCGGGACGCCTCGGCCAGCACGGTGTCCATCCCGGCATCGGCGACCACGGACCAGGCGAACGAATGCTCGCCTTGGTCGGTGTGCGGGTCCGGGTACAGTGGCGCGCTGAGCAGAGACAGGCGGATCATCGTGCCGCGGTTGACGCCTCGCGCGGCGTCCTCGTGGATCGGGCTCACGTCGGAGCCGTAGGTCGACGCATTGATCACGGCGGCGGCGTAGGAGGAGTCGGCCACGCGCACGAAGCGGTGCGTGCAGCTTTCGAACTTGGCCTCGTCGCCGCGCGAGTTCTTGTTGACCGGGCGCTCGACCAAACCATACTGGCACTCGTACTGCGCGTTGACCGCCTGCACGCCGACCGGCACGTCGACCTTGAGGAACTTCTCGACCGCATGCCAGTCCACGTCGGCCGCGAAGTCCAGCGAGCCGGCTCCGGGCCGCAGCGTGATGCGCGTGGCGATGGCCACGCCCTTCGCGCGCGTGGTGACATGCGCGACCGCGGTGCCGTCGGCCAGCGTCTCCACGCCGTCGAGCGACGAGTCCGCCAGTCCTTCGGCCGCAAGAAGCGCATCGCGCTGGATGTCCCATGCGTCCCAGTGGTACGGTTCGTCCTTGAGCAGCTCGTAGCGCCCGAGCCGGGTGCCGGCCGGCACGATCTCGCGCTTCGCGGCCAGATCGACCAGCGACGACACCGTGCCGTCCGGTTCGACGGCCACGCGCAGACGGCCGTTGTCCAGCACCGTCCGCTCGCCTTCGTGGCTCACGGCCACCGGCGCTTCGGTTCCGCCCGCCGCGCCGGACCCGATGGCGGATCGCACGGACCACGCCTCGCATGCCTCGCGCGAGTACGGCGTGACCACCGCGTCGGCCACCGGGGCGTCAGTTGGTTCGGCGGCGGCGATGGCGGCGCCGGCCTGGCCGATGATCTCGCGCAGCCGCGCCAGATCGCGCGCGTATTCGGCGCGCGCCTGCCGGTGCACCCATGCGATGGCCGAGCCGGGCAGGATGTCGTGGAACTGGTTGAGCAGCAGCGTCTTCCAGATGCGGTCCATCTCCTCGCGCGGGTACTCGTACTCCGGATTCTTGACGCTGGCCGCGGCGCACAGGTACTCGGCGACGCGCAGCAGGGACTCCTCCTGGCGGCAGCCGCGCTTCATGTCCTGCTGCGAGGTGAGCGTGCCGCGGTGCAGCTCAAGGTACAGCTCGCCCTTGAACACCGGGGTCTCGCCCTCGGCATGGTCCACGATGTCCTCTCGCACCCGGTCGAAGAGCTGGTCCGGGGTGCCGAAATCGACCTTGGGCGCGCCGGCGAGGTCGCGGTCGCGGCGGATGCGCGCGGTCATCTCGCGGCTGGGACCGCCGCCGCCATCGCCGAAGCCGTACAGCATGATCGCGTTGCGCGACAGGTCCTTGTCGAGGAAGTTGCGCTGCGAGTACGCGAGCTCCTTCATGCTCATCCACGAGCAGTACGTGTCGGAGGGCGGGAAGTGGGTGAGGATGCGCGTGCCGTCGACGCCCTCCCACATGAACGAGTGGTGCGGGAACTTGGTCGTGTCGTTCCACGAGATCTTCTGCGTGAGGAACCAGTCGAACCCGGCCCGGCGCGCGATCTGCGGCCACGCCCCGGTGTACCCGAAGCTGTCGGGCAGCCAGATGCCGCGCGGCGCCACGCCGAGATGCTCCCTGAAATAGCGCCGGCCGAAGCTGATCTGGCGGATCAGCGACTCGCCGGAGGGCAGCATGCCGTCGGATTCGACCCACATGCCGCCGACGGGGATGAACCGGCCCTCGTCGATGCGCGCCTTCATGCGCGCGAACAGGTCGGGGTGCTCGGCCTCGAGCCATTCGTACTGCTGGGCGGAGCTCATCGCGTAGGTGAAGTCCGGGTCCTCGTCCATCAGGGCGAGCACGTTGGCCACGGTGCGGGCCACCTTGCGGCGGGTCTCTCGCACCGGTCACAGCCACGCCGAATCGATGTGCGCGTGGCCGACGGCGATGTGATTGATCGCGCTGGAGGCCGCGGGCTCGGCGAGCACGCCGGCGAGCGCCTCGCGGGCCGCCGCGACGGTGGCGAGATCGCGCTCGTCATAGCGGTTCAGCGAGCGCTGCAGCGCCTTGGCGAGCTGCCAGTAGCGCGGATCGTCGTCGCTGAGCTCGCGCATCAGCGAGGAGACGGTTTCCAGGTCGATGTAGTACGCGAACACGTCCTCGTTGAACACGGCGACGTCCATGCGCCTGAGCGTGTACGGCACGTCGGGCCGGCCGTTCGCGCACTCGCCCAGATCGGTCGGCGCGAACGGGGTCGGGCCTTCGACGTACGGGTTCGCCGCGGCCTCGACGTACACGGTGAAGTTGCCGTCGCCGTCGAGATCGACGGCGCTGGTGCCGTCGGCGTACACGAGCGGGATCCAGTGGTTGAGCGGGTTCGCGGTTTTGATCGCGGTGCCGTCGGCGCGGTAGAACAGGCCTTCGGCCTGGAAGCCCGGGCCGGGGCCGGTGAGCCAGCCGAGGTCGACCTCCAGTTCGATCTTGCGGCCCTTCGCGGCCTCGCGGTCGACGCGGCCCTTCACCTCGAACCAGGTGGTGCCCCAGGTGGTGCCCCAGACGCCCGGGACCGCGAACGGTTCGAATTCGACCTCGCCGGCGCGCACCTTGGCGAGGAACTCGCCGGACGGCACCGGTTCGCCGGGGTTGGCGAACGCCCTCAGCTCGCACGCGGCGAGCGTGGTATGGATATGGGGCTCGACGCGTTGACGCATGACGCGGTCGCATCGGCTCAGCTGCTGCTCTGGCAGTAGGAACATGGGATGATCAACTCCTCGTTGCTGATGGTTGCTTGGATTGCCCGGCCTCACCACAACCGGCCGGCCGGCATCGCCTTCGCGCCGGCATCCGTGGTGCATTGTACCGTCATCCTTGGGATGTTTTCGGGGCTGCAACACTCCGGCGAGGCCCGTTCCGCGCGTATTTCCGGCATCGGAACGGGCCTCGGCGCCTCGGCGCCGTCATGGCGTCATGGCGTCACCGCGTCACCGCGAGATGCGCAGTGTCGCGAGCTGGAACGGGGCGAAGCCGAGCGCCGCGCCTTCGGCCGGCCCGGCCATGGCGCCGCCGTCCGGCGCGCCCGCCGTCTCCAGCGCCCGGGGCAGGTCGTCGGCCAGATCGTCCGCTTCCAGGACGCCGGTTTCGCGCACGAGGGCGCCGCGCAGCGCATCGCCGACGTGCAGCACGGCCGAGGCGTGGCCGCCTGCGGCCTCGTACACGCGCGCGATCACATCCCCGGAACCGTCGTCGGCCGGCTTGATCCAGTCCAGCACCACCGTGCCTTCGCGCGATTCGACGCGCACCGGCGGGTCGATGGCCGGCACGTCGCGCAGCACCGGCGCGTTGAGCGCGCAGGCCGCCTCGATCGTGCGCCCGACCGAGGCGCCGGCCACCACGGACCAGTCGAATCCGTGCCGGCCGAGATCGGTGCGCGGATCGGGGTAGACCGGGGCGCTGAGCAGCGACAGGCGGAACATCGTGCCGTCGCCCCGCCCGTCTGCGGAGCGGATCGGCGCGGCGTCGGACCCGTAGATGGACCCGTTGACCACCGCGACCGCGTACCCCTCCTCGCGCAGGCGCACGAAACGGTTCGTGCAGCTCTCGTACTTCGCCTCGTCGGAGGCGCTGTTCCCGCCGATCGGCCGCTCGACCAGACCGTACTGGCAGTCGTACTGCGCACGATCCGCCACGATGGAGACCGGCAGGTCGACCTTGAGGAAGCGCTCACACGCCCGCCAGTCGATGTCCGCATGGAAGTCGAGCCGATCGGATCCCGGGTTCAGGCCGATCGTCGTGTCGATCACGGTATCGCCGCTCACCGTGCGCACCGCGACCTTCGCGGCGCCGCCGTCCGCCGTGACGCCGACGATGCCGCCGTCCAGCGTATCGGCCATGAGCAGCGCGTCGCGTTCGATCTCCCACGCATCCCACACGGCCGGTTCGTCCCGCAGCAGTTCGTACCGACCAAGACGGGCGCCGGCCGGCACCATCTCGCGGCCGCACCGCTCGTCGACCAGCGACGACACGGTGCCGTCCGGCTCGATGACCGCCGTCAGCACGCCGTTGGCGAGACGCACGCGGCCGCCGTCGAGACGCTCCGCCGATGCGGGGGACTCCCCCGGCTCGGGACCGTCGCGGCGGGGCGCCCACGCGGCGCCGTCACGGCGGTACTGGCTGATGCGGGCCTGCTCCAGCACGTCGGCGTCGGGATGTGCCCCGCGCAGCGCGGCGCACGCCTCCTCGGCGATGGCGGCGAGCCGCGCCAGATCGCACGCATAGTCCCCGCGGGCCTCGCGGTGCACCCATGCGATGGACGAGCCGGGCAGGATGTCGTGGAACTGGTTGAGCAGCAGCGTCTTCCAGATACGGTCCATCTCCTCGCGCGGGTACGCGTAGTCCGGGTCGGCCAGCATGGCCGCGGCGCCCAGGTATTCGACCGTGCGCAGCAGGGACTCCTCCTGGCGGCAGCCGCGCTTCATGTCCTGCTGCGAGGTGAGCGTGCCGCGGTGCAGCTCAAGGTACAGCTCGCCCTGATAGACCGGCATCTCGCCGCGGGCGTTCTCCTCGATCTGGGCATGGGCCTTGGCGAAGAACGCGTCCGGCGGCTCGACGGTCACGCGGGAGACGCCTTCGAGGTTCCCGTAGCGGTGCAGGTGCTCCATCATGTCGCGCGTCGGGCCGCCGCCACCGTCGCCGAACCCGAAGAGCAGCAGCGACCGGTCGGCGAGGTCCTTGTCCTGGAAATTCCTTTCGGCATAGTCGAGCTCCTGCACCTTGCACCATGCGGCGTAGGTGTCGGAAGGCGGGAAGTGGGTGAAGATGCCCGTGCCGTCGATGCCCCGCCACATGAACGAGTGGTGCGGGAACTTGGTCGTGTCGTTCCACGAGATCTTCTGCGTGAGGAACCACTCGTAGCCGGCGCGTCGTGCGATCTGCGGCCACGCCCCGGTGTACCCGAAGCTGTCCGGCAGCCAGATGCCCCTGGGCTCCACGCCGAGGCGCTCCCTGAAATAACGGCGGCCGAAGCTGATCTGGCGGATCAGCGACTCGCCGGAGGGCAGCATGCCGTCCGCCTCGACCCACATGCCGCCGACCGGCACGAACCGGCCCTCGTCGATGCGTTCTTTCATGCGCGCGAAGATGTCGGGATGGTCCTCCTCGAGCCATGCGTACTGCTGGGCTGAGCTCATCGCGTAGGTGAAGTCCGGGTCGGCGTCCATCAGGGCGAGCGCATTGGATACCGTGCGGGCCACCTTGCGGCGTGTCTCGCGCACTGGCCACAGCCACGCCGAATCGATGTGCGCGTGGCCGACGGCGCTCACGCGCATCGCGGAGGCGTTGGCCGGCCTGGCGAGCACGCCGGCGAGCTCGGCGCGGGCCTCGCCCACGGAATCGGGGCGCTGCTCGTCGAAGGCGTTCAGCGAGCGCTGCAGCGCCTTGGCGAGCTGCCAGTAACGGGGCGTCTGCTTGTCGGCCTGCTCCATAAGCGTCGAGACGACGTCGAGATCAACCCGGTAATCCTCGTATCGGCGGTCGAATTCGGTCAGGTCGGCGGCGCGGAACACATACGGCTCCTCGCTGTTGCCGGTGGCCCGCTCGCCGAGTTCGGTCCGGACGAACGGGGGCACGCCGAGCAGCAGCGGGTTGCTGGCCGCCTCCAGATAGACGGTGAACCCTCCGTCGCTGTCCACCGGGGTCTGCGCGTTGCCGTCGGCGTCCATGAAGGGCACCCAGTAGTTGAGCGGGTGCACCGCCTTGATGGCGGTGCCGTCCGGCCGGTAGACGAGCCCTTCGATATGCCCGCCGCAGGAGTGCTCGTACCAGCCGAGGTCGAGGATCAGCTCGAGCGGCCGGCCCTGCGGCAGGCCCTCAGGCACGCGCCCGCTGATGCGGAACCATGTGGTGCCCCAGGTGGTGCCCCATTCGCCGCCGATGGCGAACGGGCGGAACTCGATGCCGCCGGCCTCGAGGCGGGAGAAGAACTCGCCGCTGGGCATCGGCTCGCCGGGGATGTCGAACGCTTCGACCCGGCAATGGGCCAGCACCGGGTGGATGCGGGGATTCACGCGCTGGCGCATGACGCGCCGGCACCGTTCGAGTTGATGCTCTGGTTTGAGGAACATTGCTGCCTTTCGTTCTCCTGTTGCCGCGCCGTGCGGCCACGTCGTTGTGCCGCCCCGGCATGGGGCGGATCGGGGATCGCCGCCTGCGAGGGCGCCGGCGCCCTTTCGGCAACGCCGGCGTCCTCTACTAAAGCGATTTAGTCATTATTGTCGATGACCGCTCCCCCGATGTCAACAGGCCCATGGCCCTCGCGTGTCACCGCCCGGCGGGGCTCGCGCCGCGTCAGCCCTTGATGCCGCCCTCTTCTACGCCCTTGAAGAAGTGGCGCTGGAAGGTCAGGAAGAAGACGATGATCGGCACGAGCGCGATGACGGTGCCCGCGGCGATCAGGCGCGGATCGGAGACGAACTGGTTCTTGAGGCGGTTGAGGCCGACCGTGAGCGTGTAGACCGAGTCGTCGCCCAGGATGATCAGCGGCCACAGGAAGTCGTTCCACGCGCCGACGAAGGCGAAGATCGCCACCACGGTCATCGTGCCCTTCACCTGCGGCAGGCAGATGTGGAGGAACCGCTGCCAGATGTTCGCCCCGTCGACCTTGCCGGCCTCCTCCAGCTCGACCGGCACGCCGGCGAAGGCGTTGGTCATCAGCAGCACGTTCATCGCGCCGCACAGGCCCGGCAGGGCCGCGCCGAGCAGCGTGTTCTGCAGACCGAGGTCCTTGACGATGATGAACTGCGAGATCAGCAGCGTCTCGCCGGGAATCAGCATCGCGGCGAAGATCAGCACGGTGACCAGCCGCTTGCAGCGGAACTTCAGGCGCGCCAGCGCATAGCCCGCCAGCGTCGAGCCGACGATGTTGCCGGTCACGCCGATCGCGGCGACCACCAGCGAGTTGGCGAAGTAGCGCAGCACGGGGATGCGGTTGAACGCCTCGACGAAGTTGGAGACCGTCGGGTCCCGGGGGATCACGTACGGCGGCACCGCATAGATGTCGTCGCCCTTGCCCTTGAACGCCAGCGTGAACTGCCAGAGCAGCGGCCCGATCAGGATGAACAGGAACAGCGCCAGCAGCAGATATCGGGCGACGCTGTTCGCCAGTTTGCTACGCATCACGGCCCGCCTTTCGTTGGATGTGGAATTCGATGGCGATCAGGCTGCCGACGATGGCGAACACCAGCATGCTGATCGCGCCGGCGTAGCCGTATCGGGCGCTGAGCCCGGTGCCGTAGTTCTTGATGAGCATCGTCATCGTCACGTCCTGTCCACCGACGCCGCCGGTGCCTCCGGTGAGCACGTATATCTCGTTGAAGACGCGGAACGCGGCCGCGCTCGACAGCAGCGTGATGAGCACCATAGTGGAGCGGCAGCCGGGCACCGTGACGTGCAGGAACCGGCGTATGACGCCGGCGCCGTCAAGTTCGGCCGCCTCGTACAGCCCGGCGTCGATGTTGGCCAGCGCGGACAGATAGATGATCATGTAGTAGCCGAGGCCGGTCCATATGGTGATGGCCATGGCGCTGAAGAGCAGCAGCCAGCGCCCGGTGAGGAACGGGATCGCCTCGCCGATCAGATGGCTCGACAGCAGCAGCGAGTTGGCCAGGCCCTTGGCGCTCAGCAGGTTGGTCCACATCAGGCCGACGATGACGCTCGACACCACGACCGGCAGGTAGAACGCCGCGCGGAAGAACGCCAGCACCCGCGAGTTGCCGGCGACCAGCGAGGCGAGGATCAGCGGCAGGAAGACCATGCACGGCACGACGCACACCACGTACACGAACGAGTTGAGCAGGCCGGTGTGCACCGACGGGTCGGACAGCATCCGCACGTAGTTGTCCAGCCCGACGAACGACCCGGGATCCGAGAACGTGGCGTCGGTGAAGGACAGCCGCACGGTGTTGGCGAAGGGGATGATCACGAACACCAGGGAAACGGTGAGGGCCGGGGCCACGAACAGCAGGCCGGCCAGACCTCGCCCCTCGCTGATGCGCGGGGAGCCGGCCGGCCCGGCCGCGGTCCCGCCCGGCGCGGACCCTTGGCCGGCGCCGCGCCGGGCGGGCGCGTCCGCCTTGCGGCGCCCGCGCCCGAACGACGGCCCGTCATGCGAGACGGATGCAGCCATTACCGCAGATCCTCATTGGCGGTCTTGACGGCCTTGTCCAGGGCCTCCTGCGCGCTCTGCTTGCCCTGGATGGCCAGCGCCACCTGCTCGCGCAGCACCGTCTTGGCGCGCTCCGAGAACGGCGCGGGCGAGGCGAACCAGTTGTCCTCGAAGATCGGCTTCGAGGCCATCACCACGGCCTGCTCCTGCATCGAATCGCCGGTCGGGCGGAACGCCGGGGAGTCGACGGCGTTCTTGGCCGAGGGGAAGGTGTGCGACTTGGTGCAGAATTCGGTCTGGTTGTCGACGTTCGTCACGAAGCGGGCGAACTTGATCGCCATGTCCTTGTGCTTGGCGTTCTTGTTCACCACCAGCGTCTCCATGGCGACGTTGCTCTTGCCGCCTTCGCCGACCATGGCCGGGACGATGGCCAGGTTCTCGTAGACCTTGGGGGCGTTCTCCTTGAAGTCCGACACGGCGTACGCCGATCCGCCGAGCGACGCGACGTCGCCCTGCTTGAAGGCGTCGCCCTCGCCGGTCCACTGGTTGTTGAGCGCGTCAGCCGACAGCGCCTTCTCGTTGTACATGTCGACGTAGTGCTGGACCATCTCGACGCCCTTGGCGTCGTTGAACGTGAACTCGGTCTGGTCCTTGTTCATCAGCTGCGCGCCGTAGCCGCCCAGCGATTCGATGGTGGGGATCGAGGCGGTCATGTTCGTGCCCGGGCAGTTGGCGCCCAGGGTCTTGGCGGCGTCGAACCACGCGTCGAGCGTTGTCGGCGGCTGGCCCACGCCGCAGCGGTCGAGCACGGCCTTGTTGTAGTACTGGACGCCCGAGTTGAGGTACCACGGGTAGGCGTAGGCGCCGCGCTCGATGTTCTTGCCGTCGAAGGTCACGGCCTTCCACGACGAGGCGGTGAACTGCCCCTCGCCGTCGGGATCGTCCTTCGACAGGTTCGCGACGACGCCGGCCTTGGCCAGCCCATAGGCGCCGTTGGGGCTCATGTCGACGATGTCGGGCAGCGTGCCGGCCGCGGCGTCGGCGTTGATCTTGTCGGTGTACCCGTCGGCCGGCTGGTCGATCCACTTGATGGTCACGCCGGGATTGTCCTTCTCGAACTTGGCGATCAGATCGTTGAAATACGGCGTGTACGTGTCGTTCTTCAGATTCCAGGTCTGGAACGAGACCTCCTGACCGGAGGACGAGGCGCCGCCGCACGCGGCCATTCCCGCGATCATCGCCATGGCGCCGGTGACGGCGAGCACTTTCCTGAATGAGACCATCGTGGCCTTCCTTTCCTTGTCGATGCGGCGGGCCCTACGCTGGGCGAAGCCGCATTCGCGCGGACAACTTGCGCGATGCGCGCCTGTTCGGTCGAACTAAATCGCTTTAGTTACCCAACGAACTAAACCGCTTTATCTAGGCGCAGATCCTATTAAACCTCGCACTCGGGCACCCGATGTTCGGGGGCATCGGGACATCAGCTCGCCATTGCGATTCACGGCGTGTTCATGCCTCGATGGCGCCGCCAATTGCCCCGAACCGCCGAGTCAGTCGCCCGCAGGCAAGCAATCGCAACGGTTTTCCGTGATGCCGACGACCCGGCAATCCCCCGATCGGCCGGATCGCCGCGCGACGGTCCCCCGCCGCCGGCCCGCTCGCCGCAGCACCGGAGCACGGCACCGGAGCATCACGCCGCCGGCGCGTCACCGCCCGTTGCCGGGCATGTCGGCCCGCGTGTCGACGACGATGGTCACCGGGCCGTCGTTGACCAGCCCGACCCGCATATGCGCGCCGAACCGCCCCTCGCGGACCGGCACTCCCCCGGACCGCAGCGCCTCGTTGAACCTGATCCACATCAGATCGGCGTGCTCGGGCTTGCCGGCCCCGACGAAGCTGGGCCGGTTGCCCTTGTGCACGTCGGCGAACAGCGTGAACTGCGAGATCGAGAGGATCTCGCCGCCGATGTCCTGAATGGAACGGTTCATTTTCCCCTGCTCGTCCTCGAATACGCGCAGGTTCAGGATCTTGTGCGCCAGCCAGGCGATCTGCTCCTCGCCGTCCTCGTCGGCGACGCCGACCAGCAGCACGAATCCCGGCCCGATCTGCCGGGGATCGAAGGTCGGGTCCAGGGTGCCCAGCTCGTTGACCACGTCCACGGACGCTTCCGATACACGTTGCAATACGACTTTCATGCCAACCAGCTTACCGTGGAGCGCGGCGGCACGGCGCTGCCGCCGCGGACAAGGCGCACGGCGGCACGGCGGCATAACGGCCGCGACAACGCGAAAGGCGCCTCCCTCACGGGAGACGCCTTTCGCGTCAGTGGAGTCGCGGGGAATTGAACCCCGGTCCGGTAACCGTACCCACAGTCTTCTACGTGCGTAGTCCGCTGGCCATGCGGCAGTTTTTCTGCCCCCATCTATATCGCAGACAACCGATGGCGGGCATATCCACAGTAAAAGTCCCCGAATCACCCTGTGGCGCAATGATCCGGGCAAGTCTTCTTAACGACGCTCAGCATCCCCCCAAAGACGAGAGGGAGTGAACGGAGCTGCTGCCCGCTGGTTAATCCTGACTAAAAATCAGGCAGCGAGAGCGAACTCAGTGCGATTAGATTTAGCACTTATTCTTTTGCCGGGGGCATCCACGAGCGGACCCGGCGTTCTCGGCACGCTTCCCTGCGACGAACAGGTCACCGTCGAAACCGATCGACCCCAATCTTGAATTATCAAGCTTCCGCTCACGCGGATATTTCAGTATATAGCACCATCCCCATAACGCAAAATCCGCGGGTGTCCAACCGGCGGCCCGCCGAATACCACCGCGCCGTTTCCCAAAGCCGCATGCCGCATGGCTCTCATCCCCGCCGATTGACATGCTGAAACAGACGTTCTGCCGATTGACATGCCGAAATACCCGAAATAGGGCTCGATTTCGCCTGTTTGAGCATGCCAATCGGCAGAACGTCTGTTTCGGCATGTCAAAAACCGCCAGGCGACGGCGGGGTGCGGCGCGGCAGGGTTGCCCCGAACCGCGCGCCTACTTGATGATGGGGCGCGACGGCGCCGACACATCCACCTGGGTCTTGTCGCCGATCACGTTGGGATCGGACAGGATCTTGTCGACGATGACCTTCTTGAGCTTGAGATCCGAGGAATCGCCCCAGATGACCACATGGGCGCCGCCGTCCAGCTCGGTGGTGATCGAATCCTGCGTGTCGGCGGTCACCTTGGTGATCGACCCGCGCGTCGCGTCCGAAAGCCCGCCGAGGATCTTCAACGCCTCCTTGATGGCGCGGTTGCCGAGGCTCTGCTCGGCGTTCTTCACGTCGATGACGGGGATGCCGTCGGTGGAGGCGTCGCCGACCTTGTTGAGCACGCGGGCCTTGCTGTCGACCGCGACCAGCGCACCGTCCGGGGATCTGAGCATGGCGGCCGGCTGCTGGGCGCGGACCGTCACGGACAGGCTGTCCGGGAACTGCTTGCTCACCGTGGCCTGCGTGACGCCGGGGATCGCCTTCAGCTGGCTCACGACGTCGTCCGAGGACACCAGGAACAGCGACTTGCCCGACTGCTTGCCGGCGATGGCGATGATGTCGCTGGTGCTGACCCATTCGTTGCCGCCCGACACCTCGATGTTCGGGGTCTCCAGGCGGAACACCGACGAGAAGAACAGGAACCAGACCACGGCGATGATCGCCGCGACCGAGGCGGTCACCGCCGCGACGCGCAGCGCGATGACGCGGGCGCTCAGCTTGCGGCGCTCCCTGAGGCGCGCATTGAAGTCCACGATCTTGGGACGGGTCGGCACGCCCAGCGCCCCGGCCGTCTCGTTGAGCGTCCTGGCGACGATGTCCTCGTCGGGCAGGCGCCGCGCGTCGACGAACCCCTCCCGGCCGCCATAGGGCGCGCCGGATCCGGCGCCGTTCGAGGCGACCGTGCGCCCGTGACCGCCGGAGCGGCCACCGGAACGTCCGCCGGACGCGCCGGCCTGATTCCCCGCGGAACGCCCCGTGGAACTTCCCGTGAAACGGCGGGTCCTGTCCGGCCGGCTCACCCGCGCCTGCGCCGCTCCGGACGGCTGCATGGCGCCCGCAGCGGCACCCGCGCCGCCCGAGGCCCTCTTGGCGCTTCTGGCACGCTGCGCGGAGCCGGCATACTCGCGGGGCTTCGCGCCGGAGCGCGGCTGCACCTTCGCGAGATCACCGGTCGCCAGACCGGCCGCATCGGCCAAGCCGGTCGATCCAGACACGCTGCGCGCACGCCGGCCGACGGCACGCGGCTTGCCGTCCGGCTGCGCCGCATCCGCGTCGTGCGAGCTGATGATCCGCCGTCCCATCAGCGCCCGTCCGCCACCCGGTGGGCTTCGAGCGCGTGCAGCAGCACCTCGTCCATCTGGGTGATGTCGCCGGCTCCGACGGTGAAGATCACGTCGCCGCGGTGCGCGCGCATAGCCAGCATCTGGGCCGCCACCTGCATGTCGTCGACCGCGGCGATCCAGTGTCCGGCCGGGTCGTGGGCGATCCCGGCCGCGGCATCGACGATGGTGTGCGGGCCGACGTCGGGGAAATCGGCCTGGGTCTCGCGGGCCGGGAAGATGCCGGACACGATCACGTCATCGGCCTTGGCCAGCGCCTGCGCGAATTCCGCCGCGAAGAACTTGGTGCGGGAGAACAGGTGCGGCTGGAACAGCACGCGGATCGTCGCGTTCGGGTAGCGGCGGCGGGCGGCGTCCAGCAGGGCCGCGATCTCGGTCGGATGGTGGGCGTAGTCGTCCACCACGCTCACGCCGGCGACCTCGCCGCGGATCTGGAAGCGGCGGGAGGCTCCGAGGAACCCGCCGACCGCCTCGGCGGCCCGTTCGGGGGCCATGCCAAGCAGCATCGCCGCAATGATCGCGGCGGTTGCGTTGCGCGCGTTGTGCACGCCGGGAACCTTCAGGCTCACCGGCAGGTGCAGGTCGCCGGCCGCACCGGACGCACCGGCGCCACCCGAGCGCAGCACCGCGCCCGGCAGGTCGACGACGAAGCGCTCGGCGCCGCTGCCCGACGACTCGCTCTCAGATTCGATATGCACGAACGCCGCCCCGTTGAGGTCGCCGATCAGATCGGCCGGCCGCGTGGCGTACGCGATCACCTTCGCCGACGTCTCCGGGCCGAGCCGGCGCAGCACGGACAGTGCGCCCTCGTCGTCGGCGCACAGGATCACATGGCCGCGCGCGTGGCCGGCGTGCTCGACGAACGCGGCGTGGTAGTTGTCCTCGGTGCCGTAGTGGTCCAGGTGGTCGGCCTCGGCGTTGGTGATGATGGCGATGTCGGGATGGTACTTCTCGAAGCTGCCGTCCGACTCGTCGGCCTCGGCCACCAGCACGTCGCCGCGCCCGGCGTGGCCGCCGTCCAGGGTGCCGCCGTCCGGCGCCTGGATGGAGCCGCCGATCGCGTAGCTCGGGTCGGCGAGCGCGCCTTCGCCGGCGTGCACGAGGATATGGGCGAGCATCGAGCTGGTGGTGGTCTTGCCGTGCGCCCCGGCCACGGTCACCGCCCGCTTGGACGCCATGAGCAGCGCGAGGATGTCGCTGCGGTGCACGATACGCGCCCCGGCGGCATGCGCCGCCACGATCTCGGGGTTGGAGGCCTTGATGGCGCTGGAGAACACCACCGTGCGCGCGCCGGCCACGTTCTCGGCCCGCTGCCCGAACTGCACGCGGATGCCGAGCGACTCCAGCCGGTCGGTTTTGGCGCTGCGTTCGCGGTCGGAACCATCCACGTCGACGCCTTGCTCATGCAGCATCTCGGCGAGCACGCTCATGCCGGCGCCGCCGATGCCGATGAAATGGGTGCGGCCCAGATCAGCCACCGTCTGGCCCTCCGCGAACGTGGCCTTGGTCGGATCGAGCACGATCGCTTCGGTATGGTTCAGTTCATTCACCGATGTTCTCCTTGACTATCGTCCGGACGCTCACGCGCGGCCGGGCCCCTCTCCATTATGGACGGCCGATCGCCGCGCCGCGGGCGATGGTCCACACCCGCGCACGGCGACGCCGCACGATCATCGCGCCAGTTCCAGCACCTTGCCGGCCATGACGTCGGCCGCGTCGCGGATGCCGTAGCCCCATGCCTTCTCGCCGAACTGGCGCAGGCGGATCGGGTCGTCGAGCAATCCGGGCACGCGCCCCTCCACCCACGCCGAGGTGAAGTCGCGGTCGCGCACCATCATGCCGCCGCCCGCCTCGACGACGGGCTGGGCGTTGAAGCGCTGCTCGCCGTTGCCGATCGGCAGCGGCACGTAGATGGCCGGCAGGCCGAGGGCCGCCAGCTCCGAAACCGACCCGGCGCCGGCGCGGCAGATCACGAGCGCCGCGCAGGCGAACGCCAGGTCGATGCGCTCCAGATACTCGGCGACGTGGTAGTCGCCGCCGGACGCCTCATCGAACAGGCCGCTCAGCGCCTGCTCCCCCGCCGAGGCCGCGACCATGGACCGCACCTCGTCGATCTTGCCCCTGCCGGTCAGGTGGATGACCTGCGCACGCTTCAGGATCTCGCCGGCCGCGCCGGCCATGGCGCGGTTGAGGCTCTGCGCGCCCAGCGATCCTCCGGTCACCAGAACCACCGGCCGATTGGCGTCGACGCCCAGCTTGGCGGCCGCCTCGTCGCGCACGGCGACGCGGTCGGCGGAGAAACGCGAGCACAGTTCGGCGATGGCCGGGCGCAGCGGCAGGCCGACGCGTTCGATCGCGGCGCCATCGCGCGCTTTCAGCCCGGTGTTATCGTATGCGGTGCCGATGTAGTCGGCCCAGCGCGCGCCGAGCTTGTTGGCCATGCCGGCCTTCGCGTTCTGCTCGTGGATCGCGATCGGGATGCCCATCCGGTGCGCGGCCGCATACGCGGGCGCCGAGGCGTATCCGCCGAAGCCGACGATCACGTCCGCCTGGCGGGAGGCGAGGATGCCGCGCACCTTGGCCGTCTCGCGCTTCCACTTCGCCGGGAACTGCAGCGCGTAGAGATTGGGCCGGCGCGGGAACGGCACCTTGTCGATGGTGTCCAGCTCATAGCCGGCCTGCGGCACCAGATCATGCTCCAGACCGACCTCGGTGCCGATGACGCTGACCTGCGCCTGCGGCTCGATGCGCCGGATGGCCGAGGCCACCGCCAGCAGCGGATTGACATGGCCGGCGGTGCCTCCGCCGGCGAGAACGACATGGGGGGCTTGTGTACTCATATTCTCCGAGCTTAGACCACGGGCGCAACCTCGCCCGTACAAGGATCGAATGGTTTTCGGCGGGACTTCGGCGAAGCCCGGGGCGTGGATCGCGGCGACGGCGGAACGGCCGGGAGTCCGGAACCGCCGCCAAGGGTCAGGCCAGTCTGGACTCGGCCTTGATCTGCGGCTGGGCGCGCATGAGGCTGGCGGCCACGCCGGCAGCCGACAGGCACATGATGAGCGATGACCCGCCAGCGGACACGAACGGCATCGGCACGCCGAGCACCGGAAGCAGGCCTACGACCACGCCGATGTTCACGAGCGCCTGGCCGACGATCCACACCGCGATGCACACCAGCGCCATCGAGGTGTACCGGTCCTTGGTCTGCAACGCCACGCAGATCAGGCACCAGCCGATCACCACGAACAGCAGGATCACGAGCGCGGCGCCGATGAACCCGGTCTCCTCGCCGATGATCGCGAAGATGAAGTCGTTCTGCGCGGCGGGCAGGTAGTTCCATTTCTCCTTGGAATTGCCCAGGCCGACGCCGATCAGCCCGCCCGACGCCATCGCGTACTTCGCGTGGACCGACTGGTAGCAGATGCTCCTCGTGTCGCTGGTGGAGCACGAGTACGCCGCCAGCACGCGGTTGAGGCGGTTCGGGCTGGTGATCACGAGCGCGAGCACCAGCACGCCGAGCACGGCGACCATCCCGACGAAGAACCTGGTCGGGAACCCGCCGATCATGAACGCGGTGACGCCGATGAACACGATGATCAGGGCCGTGCCGAGGTCCTTGCCGAGCAGCACCAGCCCGAGGCTGACCACGTAGGCGACGCCGGGCACCAGATACGCCCTGATGCCTTCCGCGCGGTAGCGTTTGGCCGACACCAGCAGCGCGGCCGGCAGCCATATGCACAGCGCCAGCTTGGTGACCTCCGCGGGCTGCATCGAGAACCCGGCGATGTAGATCCATCCGGAGTTGCCGTGCGTGTCCCCGCCTCGGCCCAGCGGCGTCAGGGTCAGCGTCTGCAGCAGCATGGACGCCACCACGAAGGCGAAGCTGATGCGCCGGTAGAACAGCGCGCGCCGGCGCATGAAGAACACGGCCGCGGCCACGCCGATCACGCCGTAGACGCCCTGGCTCAAGGCCTGCACCCACGGCGCCTTGCTCTGCGAGATCAGGCTGACCGTCGAGCTGGAGAACACCATGATCAGGCCGAAACCCGTAAGCACGACGACGGCCACCAGAAAGCCGTGGTAGCACCACAGCGGGTTGAACAGGCTGCGGATGCCGGTATAGCCGGCGAAGCCCATCTCGTCGTCCGCGTCGATGCGCGTGCGCACCGCCTTGGGATGCGGCGCGCCCGTATGCCCGGAGCGCCCGGATCGCCCGGACTCGCCGGACCGTCCGGACGATCCGGACACCGAGCGCGGGGTGCCGCTGGTCCTTCTACCGTTCGCCATGCTCCCCCGTCCACCGTGCCGCGGCGGCGGCGAAACGATCGCCGCGCTCGGCGTAGGACTTGAATTGGTCCATCGAGGCGCAGGCCGGGGCCATGAGCACCACGTCGCCCGACACGGCGTAGGATCCGGCCGCGTCGACGGCGCGGTCCATCACCGTGGCGTTGTCGTCCGGGTTGATGACGGTCAGCGGGATGTCGGGGGCGCTGGCGGCGAAGGCGTCGATCATCGGCCGCTGGTCCTTGCCGATGATCACGGCGGCCTTGATCGTGTGCGCCTGGTCGGCCACGAGCTGCTCGAACCGGCTACCCTTCGCCAGTCCGCCGGCGATCCACACCACGGACTTGTCCGCGAAGCTGCTCAGCGAGGCCTTGGCCGCATGGGCATTCGTGGCCTTCGAGTCGTCGACGAAGCGGACGGTTCCGCCGTCGGCCATTGTGGCCGTGGCCACGGTCTGGATGCGGTGGCCGCCCGGGGCGAACCGGCGCAGCGCGCCGAGCGCCAGCTCGCGGTCGGCGCCCATGCCGAGCACCAGCGCCAGCGCCGTCAGCGCGTCGGCGATCAGATGCGGGTAGAGCGTGCCGTCCGGCTCCTGCAGATGCGAGAACTCGGCGAGGGGCGCCAGCCGCACGGCTTCGCCCGGCTCGCCGCCGGCCACGCCGCTCCGGTCGACGATCCACCCGTCGGCCACGCCGATCTGGCCGGATGCCGGCTCATGCAGCGTGAATCCGATACGGCGGCAGTCCGGGCCGGTCTGCGCGGCCGCGGCCAACGCGCTGACCCGCGCGTCGTCGGCGTTGTAGACCAGCGCGCGCTTGACGCCGTGGAACACCTTCGCCTTGTCGGCCGCGTAGTTGTCGATGCCGCCGTGCCAGTCGAGGTGGTCGTCGGCGATGTTGGTGATCGCGGCGCAGTCCAGGCGCAGCGAATCGGTGAAATGCAGCTGGAAGGAGCTCAGCTCCACGCACAGCACGTCGTGGGACGGGTCGATGGCCGCATGGGACACGGCCTTGCCGATGTTGCCGACGGCCGGGGCGTCGAGCCCGCAGGCGGTGAGCATCGCGGAGGTCATCTCGGTGGTCGAGGTCTTGCCGTTCGTGCCGGTGATGCCGATCCACGCCGCCGGCTCGCCGGTCCTGGCGTTGTCGGCGCGCAGCCGCCACGCCAGCTCGACCTCGCTGAACACGGGGATGGACCGGCGCTGCGCCTCGAGGATGAACGGGGTACGCGGGTTGAACACCGGGGAGGTCATCACCAGGTCGACCGCATCCCAATCGATCCGGTCAAAGGAGTGCAGATCGGCCTCGGGCTTGCGCTCGTCCACGCCGATCACCCGCTTCGCGCGGGACCGCAGCACGTCGATCATGCTCCGCCCGGAGATCCCCAGCCCGGCCACGAGCACCGTTTTGTCATTGAGCTTCATATCAGCCTCTTTAGTATGCGTCCAACAGATATCGTCGGACGCGGTATCGTTCACCGATGATGCCGGCGTCGCGCGCCGGCGCGCCCTGTGCCCCGCCGTCGTCCCGCAACGGCTCCGCAGGCGGTCTTACAGCAGCCCCGAGCGCATGGCCCAGTCGCCGTAGAAGACGACGAGGCCGAGCAGCACGAACATGAGCTCGATCATCCAGAACCGCACGACGACCTTGCCCTCGGGCCAGCCGAGCAGCTCGAAATGATGATGGATCGGAGCCATCTTGAACACGCGCTTGTGGGTCATCTTGAAGTAGCCGACCTGGATCACGTCGCTCATCGCCTCGATCACGTACAGCCCGCCGATGATCACGGCGAGGAACTCGGTGTGCGTGGCGGTCGACAGCGCGGCGAAGAGCCCGCCGAGCGCGAGCGAGCCGGTGTCGCCCATGAAGATGGTCGCCGGATTCGAGTTGTACCACAGGAACGCGCAGCAGGCCACGGCCGCGCACACGGCGATGATGCTCAGGTCGAGCGGGTCGGACACCGCATAGGAGTAGCCCTGATGCGTGCCGCCCTTGATGTGGTAGCTCTCCCAGAAGGCGATGATCGCGTAGCCGGCGAAGGAGATCATCGAGGAGCCGGCGGCTAGGCCGTCCAGGCCGTCGGTCAGGTTCACGGCGTTCGTCCACGCGGTCATCAGGAAGTTCACCCAGATCACGAACAGGATGATCGCCACCGCGCGCCCGGCGAATTCGAAGCTGAAGAACGGCCGCTCGATGAAGCTCATGCCGGCCTGGGCGCTCGGGAAGCCCGATTTGGTCGGCACGATCAGCGCCAGCACCGCATAGATGGTGGCGAGGATGAATTGGCCGATGAACTTGCCGGTCACGGTCAGCCCCTCGTTCTGCTTCTTGCGCACCTTGGCGAAGTCGTCGATGAACCCGAGCACGCCCATCGACAGCATGGCGAACAGCACCAGGACGGCCGACCACGAGGGCGCCTGCCCATTCGCCAGATACCGGTACAGCGCGGAGGCACCCCAGCCGAGCACGATGGCGAAGTTGATGACCACGCCGCCGAGGGTCGGCGTGCCGCGCTTGATCTGATGCGACTTCGGCCCATCCTGGCGGATGTACTGGCCGTAGTGCAGCCGGTGAACAAGCCGGATCAGCAGCGGTGTGCCGACCAGGGTGACGACCAACGACACCACAATTCCTACGATCAGGGAAATCACGGTTTTCTCTCCAGTTCAGACTCGTTCGGTTTTACCGGTCTTGCCGTTCATGACTCGCGCCCAGCGTTACTCGGCATCGGGCCGGCTCCAGCGGGACGCCAGCGCGCTCAGCCCGGAGGCGTGGGAGCCCTTGAGCAGCACCACGCATCCCGGGCGGCCGGCCACCAGCGACCGGACGCGGGAATCCGCCTGATCGGCGTCGTGCACCCAGTCTATCGACACCCGGGCATCGCCCTGCGCCGCCGACTCCCGGGCGCCCTGCGCCAGCGCGTTGGCCAGCGCGTCGAGATGCGGGTCGCGCCCGCCGACCGCGACGACCGCGTCGAGGCCGAGCCCCACCGCGTACGCGCCGATGTCATGGTGCAGCCGGCGCTCGTCGCCGCCCAGCTCGAGCATCGCACCGAGCACGCCGATCCGGTACAGCCGCTCCCCCTCGCCGTGCCATGCCGCCAACGCGTCGAGGCCGGCGCGCATCGAATCGGGGTTGGCGTTGAACGAGTCGTCGATCAGCGTGAACGCCTCGCCACCGCGTTCCACGCGGGACACGGCCATGCGATGGTCACTGATCGTGCGCTGGGCGTGCAGCACCCGGGCGATGCGGTCCAGCCCCATGCCGAAGTGGCAGGCCACGCTCGCCGCGGCCAGCGCGTTCATCACGTTGTGCGCGCCGCGGATGCCCAGCGTGACATCCACACTCTCGCGCCCGTCCCCCATCGTGAACGCGGCGCAGCCGTCGCCGGTCAGGCGGACGCCGTCGGCCTTGAGCTCCCCCTCGCGGGCCGAACCGTCCTCGCGCCCGAACCACAGCACGTCGCCCGGGGCGATGGCCTCCATGGCGGCCACATGCGGGTCGTCGGCGTTGAGCACGCTCACCCCGCCGGGCAGCAGCCCGCGCACGATTTCGCTCTTCGCCTGCGCGATGCGCTCGACCGAGCCGAACTCGCCAAGGTGGGCGACGCCGACCTTGAGCACCACGGCCACGTCCGGCGGGGCGATGGTGGTCAGCCGGGCGATCTCGCCGACGTGGTTGGCGCCCATCTCGGCCACGAAGAACCGCGTCGACGCATTGACCTTGAGCGCGGTCAGCGGCAGGCCGACCTCGTTGTTGAACGATCCGACCGGCGCCACCGTGCCGCCGAGCTCGCTCAGCAGCGCATGGAGCAGGTCCTTGGTGGTCGTCTTGCCGACCGACCCGGTGATGCCGACGATGGCGAAGGGATCGGCCTCGGCGCGCCGGCGCTCGATGTTGTGCCTGGCCAGCAGGCCGAGCGCCGCCACGGTGTCGCTCACCACGATCTGGGGCAGCGGGGCGTCGACCTCATGGTCGACCAGCGCGCACGCCGCGCCCTGCGCGGCGACGTCGGGCAGGAAGTCGTGCCCGTCGACCCTCTCGCCGGTGATCGCCACGAACACCGATCCCCCGCGCGCCTGGCGCGAGTCGCTGACCGCCGAGGTGGCGACCGCCGCCCGGTCATCGATGGCGACGCCGTGCGGGGCGAGCGTGCCCCCGACCGCTTCGGCCACTTCCGGCAACGTCATCGGCATCATGGTCTCTTGTGCATTCACGTTCTGCATCCTTTTCCTCATACCGGTCATCGCGCCTCACCCCAGATCGTGGCTGACGCGCAGGGCGTTCTTGATGTTGTTCTTGCGCACGCCGGCCTCCATCACCATCGCGATCGCGAGGGAGAGCCGCTTGATCTCCTCAAGGTCGCCGTTCGCGCTGGATTGGATGGCGATCTGATCGGATTCTCCGGTCCGCCCGGTCACATGCGTCTGCTTGTCGGAGACGAAGCCGTAGGTCTCCCGCGCGCGGCGGCCGATGTCGGCGTTGCGCGGATCGCTGTCCATCGCGTCGACGCCGAGCACGTCCACGGCGACGCCGTTGAGCGAGCCGGCGGCCAGCGTCGTGTCGTCCAGCGCGATCACGACGGCTGCGGCGCCGTCCTCCTGGCAGATGCTCAGCGTGCGCTGCACCTCGAGGATGCCGATCGGGTAGTTCAGCTGCAGACGCCGCTCCAGCGAGCGCGAGCCGAACGATCCGATCATGCTGACCGGATTGCCCAGCGTGTGCAGCAGCTGCGCGAGTTGGCGCACGTTGCGACCGACGGCCGCCGGGTCCCCGCCGGCCAGGGCGAACACGGCCAGCGAGTTCGCCGGCTTGCCGCACAGGTCGGAGGCCAGCACGCCCAGCTGCTCGTCGGTCAGGTCGGCCACCAGCACGGGCAGCTCGCCGGTGTTGGCCAGCGAGCGCAGCGACGGCGGCACCAGCACGGCGTACGCGCCGCGGCGCACGGCCTGCTCCATCCGGTTCGCGTCGATGCCGTCGCGGGGGATGTACAGCGCGCCGGGCGTGATGGAATCGATGTCGTCCGCCAGCGAGGTGACGGTGACGTTCGCCGCGAAGGGCGGTACCAGCTCGCAGCCGTAATGGTCGGCCATATACTCCAACGTCGTGCGCTTCGCCATGGTCTCACTCACCGAACTCATGAACCGGCCCTGCCTTCCTCACTGCTCCGCCTCCTGCACTCCTGCTCGCAACCTTAGTCCCCGGGCTCACCACGTCACCGGAATGGCGTCCGTGCGCGGGCTCGATACGGGCACCTCGTACTTCTGCATCAGGAACTTGCTGATGGTCGCGAACACCGGGCCGGCGGTGATGCCGCCGTACGTGCCCTGAGCGTCCTTCATGACCACGGTGACCACGAAGCGCGGGTTGTCGGCCGGGATGATGCCGGACCAGTCGGACACGATCGACGTGAGCTGGTTGTTGGCGCCGGCGACCTGCGCGGTGCCGCTCTTGGCGGCGACGCGGTAGCCGGGGACCTCGACCATCTTGCCGTAGCTCTCGGATACGGATTCCATGGCGTTGAGCACCTGCGAGGCCACATTCCCGTCCACCACGCGCGTCGCTTCGCCGTTCGCCGGCTCGCTGACGCGGCCCGACGAGTCGGTGACCGACTTGATGAGCCGCAGCTGGGGGCGCACGCCGCCGTTGCCGATCGTGGCGACCGCCGAGGTCAGCTGCAGCGCGTTCATCGCGTAGCCCTGCCCGAACAGCACGGTGTTGTGCGTGCGCAGGTCCCAGTCGTTCGAGCCGTACAGAATGCCGGCCGACTCCCCCGACAGGCCGAGGCCGGTGTCCTGGCCGACGCCGAACTTGGTGAGGTACGCGTAGCGCTGCTCGTCGGAGAAGTTCGTCGACGCCATGATCATGCCGACGTTCGAGGAGTTCTGCAGGATGCCGGCCAGCGTCCAGCGCTGGGTGCCGTGATCCGAGGAATCGTGGAAGTCCTGCCCGTCGGCGGTGATGTGGTCGGGCACGGTGAACTGGTCGGAAGCCTTGTGCAGGCCGTCCTGCAGCAGGCCGGCCATGGTGAAGACCTTGCCGACCGAACCGGGCTCGAAGACCTCGCTGACCACGCGAGAGGTGTTGAGCTTGGCGCTGTCGCTGCCGGCCTCGATCTGGTCCGTGTCCTCTAGGGCGAGGATGTCGCCGGTCTTGACGTCGGCGACCACGGCCATGGCCCACGAGGCGCTGTACTTGTCCTTGGCCTCGAGCAGCGCCTTCTTGACGTACCAGTCCACGTCGCTGTCGACGGTCAGGGACACGTCGGACCCGTTCACCGCGTCCTTCGACTCGGTGAGCGTGCCGGGGATCTCCTCGCCGCCGAGGCCCTGCTGGTACACCTCGTATCCGTCGGTGCCGGTCAGCGCCTTGTTCTGCGACGCCTCGAGGCCGGCCACGCCGTTACCGTCGGCGTCGACGCCGCCCAGGATCGGTCCGAGCAGCGTGCCTCCCGAATAGATGCGCTCGTTGGTCAGCTCGCCGTAGACGATGCCGCCCAAATTGAGGTCGTCGATCTTGCGCTTGACCTCCGGGGTCACGTCCTTGGCCACGACGGCGTACTGGCTGTTCGCGTTGCTCAGCGTGGCGCCGAGCTCCATCTCGTTGACGTCGGTCAGTACCGAGGCGATGAGCCGGGCCACGGCCGCGGAGCCGGTGGCCCCGACCGGCTTGCCGTCGATCTGGTGGCAGACGTCGTCGTTCTCGCCGTTGCACTTGATCGGCGTGAATTCGGTCGCCGCCTGCGGGTTGGCGATGATGTTGTAGCGCTCGACGCTCTGCGCGAGCACGGTGCCGTTGGTGTCGAGCAGCTTGCCGCGCTTGGCGTTGATCGTCACCTTGAGCGTGCGGCCCTGGGTCGCGGCCAACGCCGTGCTGTGCCCGAACAGCTGGACGGAGGCCAGCTGGATCAGGCACGCGGAGGCGACCACGGCCAGCACGACGCCGACGACGATGCACCGGAAGGCGAAATTGCGCGCCTTGGCGAACCTGCGGATGTCCTCGATCATTGGGTACCGCCCTTATCGTCTTGGTATCCGTTCAGGTCAATGGACACCGACCCCTGCTGCGTCACCATGCCCATGTCCTCGGCCTTGCTCGGCAGGGATGAGATGAGCGCGTCCAATTTCGCCTGATCCTCCTCGACGTCCTGCGACAGCGTGTTGATGTGCGACTGGATGGCGGCGGCCTCGAACGCGTTCTGCACCATCTGGGTGCGCAGCAGCAGCGCGCCGATCAGCGTTGCGGTGAGGAACAGCGCCGCCGCAACGATGTGCATCAGCGACGTGCTGCGCGACCGCGTCCAGGTGACCAGCCGCGCGAAGCCGCCGGGCATGGCGTCCCTGCCCGCGCGGGTGCCTTCGACCACGTGCAGTTCGGGCCGCGTCGATATGTCCGGCTGCTTTCTGGGCCGTCCGGCGGCGGGCACGGCGTTGGAGCGTACGGTGCGTCCGCGACCTGCCATTATCGGTTCCTTCCTTGCCTGCGGTGATCGGTACGGTGCTCAAGCTGGCGCATCCGGCGTTCCGGGATGGGCCTGACCAGTTCCACGGCGCGCAGCCGCACCGAGGCGGAGCGCGGGTTGGCCGCCATCTCCTCCTCGTCCGCCTTGAGCGCGCCACGGGTCAGTTCCCGGAAGAACGGCTCGGCGTCGGGCGGGATCATCGGCAACCCGGCCGGGGCGTCCACCTTCAGTCCTTGATTCATGAAGCTTTTTACGGTCTTGTCCTCCAATGAGTGGTAGGACTCGACCACGATGCGTCCGCCGACCGCAAGGCGCGAGGCGATCTGCGGCAGCGTGCTGGCCAGCTTGTCCAGCTCGCCGTTGACCTCGATGCGCAGCGCCTGGAACACGCGCTTGGCCGGGTTGCCGGCGGGGCGGTGGGCCTGCGGCACCACCTGGTCGACCAGGCGGTTGAGCTGGGCCGAGGTGGTCAGCGGTTCGGCGGCGCGGCGGGCCACGATCTCGCGCGCGATCTGGCGCGCGAAGCGCTCCTCGCCGTAGTCGCGGAAGATGCGGGCGAGATCGTCCTGGCCGTAGGTGGCGAGCACCTCCTGAGCCGTGAGGCTCTGCGTCACGTCCATGCGCATGTCCAGCGGGGCGTCGTGGGAGTACGAGAAGCCGCGGTCGGTCTCGTCGATCTGCAGGCTGGACAGCCCAAGATCCATGAACACGGCGTTGACCTCGCGCACTCGCAGCTTGGCAAGCACCTCGTCGAACGCGTCGAAGGCGGCGTGCACCGGCGTGAAGCGGTCGGCCAGCCCCTCGCGCCGCATGCGCTCGGTGGCCAGGGCCAAGGCCTCGGTGTCCCGGTCGATGCCGATGAGCCGGGCGTTCGGGGCCGCCTTGAGGAAGTTGGTCGCGTGGCCGGCCAGGCCGAGCGTGCAATCCACGACGACGGACCCCGGCTTCTCGAGCGCGGGCGCGACGAGATCCACGCACCGCCCGAGCAGTACTGGTTGATGAATGGTCGTGATATCGGTCATCAGAATTCCACCGCCGGCAATACGTCATCGGCGATATCGGAGTATCCCTGCTCCTGGGAGGCCAGGTACTCCTCCCACGCCTTGCTGTTCCAGATTTCCGCCCGGGTGCCCACGCCGATCACGACCACGTCCGTGCCGAGGTTCGCGTAGTCGCGCAGCATCTGCGGCACGAGGATGCGCCCCTGCTTGTCGGGCTCCTGGTCGACCGCGCCGGACAGGAACACGCGCAGATAGTCGCGGGCCGCCTTGTTGCCCATCGAAGTGCGCTGGATCTGCATGGCGATCCGGCGAAATTCGATCTGAGGCAGCAGGTACACGCACCGCTCCTGGCCGCGGGCCATCACCATGCCGGGGCCGAGTTGGCCGCGCAGCTTGGCCGGCAGGGCCATACGGCCCTTCGCGTCGATCTTCGGCGTGTACGTGCCCAGCAGCAGCGGAGGCAGATCCATCATGCCGGCCGCCCCACCGGGTGTTCCGGAGGCGGCCTGAACGCCTTGATTCAGTACCTGATCGTCCATGGCCACCTCCTTTCGCCGCGCAATGGATACACTCCACCCAAACTGATTCACCACTTTACCCCACGACTCACCATTCTCCCCCACTTCTTGACAAATTCTCCCTCTTTTTCAGGGAATATCCACACGCCCGCGCAGGGCCCCGGCATCCGGCGGGGCGCCCGCGACCCTCCTTGGGCCCGCGACCACGGAGCGTTGGTAGGGAGCCTGCGGTAGATTTGAATGCCTGAGTTTTCACCTAGGGAACGGAATGCCATGTCGAGTTACTCGTCACAGATCCGCGAAGAACAGCATGCGGTCGACCGCGCTTACGGCCGTCTGGACGCCATGCGCGCACAGGTCAAGGACTGGCTTGACGCCGTACGCGCCCGCGGGGCGCACGGCTCGCCGACCCAGCGCACCGAGCGGGACTCCTTCGCCACCATGTACGAGGACCGGCTCACGCAGATGCGCGCCGTGGAGGACCGGCTCGTCTTCGGCCGTCTCGACGACGCCGACGGCAACCGCCACTACATCGGGCGCATCGGCCTGTCCGACGACGACCACGAGCCGATCCTGACCGACTGGCGCGCCGAGGCGGCCCGTCCGTTCTACGAGGCGACGCCGTCGCACCGCGGCAACATCGTGATGCGCCGCCATCTGACCCTGCGCTTCCGCGAGGTGGTCGGCATCGAGGACGAGGTACTGGACGTGCACGCCGAGCAGGTCGGCCAGGCGGCCTCATCCGGCACGCTGACGGGCGAAGGCGCGCTGCTGGCGTCGCTCAGCTCGCGGCGCACCGGCAAGATGACCGACATCGTCGCCACGATCCAGGCCGAGCAGGACCGCATCATCCGCTCCGACCTCGCCCACGCCGTCGTCGTGCAGGGCGGGCCGGGCACCGGCAAGACCGCCGTCGCGCTGCACCGCGCCGCATACCTGCTGTATACGCACCGCCGCACGCTCGAGCGTTCCGGCGTGCTCGTCATCGGCCCCAGCTCGACGTTCCTGCACTATATCGACCAGGTGCTCCCCTCGCTGGGCGAGACCGGCGTGGTCAGCCGCACCATCGCGGATCTCATCCCCGGCGTCGAGGCCACCGCAGTCGACTCCCCGCTGGCGGCCAAGCTCAAGGGCGACCGGCGCATGGCGCGTCTGGTGGCCAATGCGGTCGCGTCCCGCGAGAGGGTCCCCGCCAAGCTGCCGGTCGTGCGCGTCAACGGCTTCGCGGTGCCGATGACCGCGGCCGACATCGAACAGGCCCAGGGCGACGCCAGGCGCACCCATCAGCCGCACAACAAGGCCCGCGAGACCTTCGTGCGCAGCATGCTTTCGGCGATGCGCGCGCGCTACGCCGAGCAGCTCGACTACACGCCCGACGAGTCCGAGCTCTCCCGCGTCACCTCGCTGCTGCGCATGAACGACGAGGTGCGCAGGACCCTGAACCTCGCGTGGCTGCCGATGACCGGCCCGTGGCTGATCGACCAGCTGTGGTCGCACCCCGAGCGGCTGCGCGCCCTGGCCCCCTGGCTCACTGAGGAGCAGGTCCGCGCGCTGGCCCGCGAGAAGGGGGCTCCGCTGACCCGCTCCGACATCCCGCTGCTCGACGAGGCGATGGAACTGCTCGGCCCCGATCCGAAGGCGGCCTCGCGCATCAGCGCGCAGGACGCGGCGCGGGCCGAGGAGGAGCAGTTCGCGCGCGACACGCTCGCCCAGGCCGGCATCGGATCGGGCATCGTCACCGCGCAGATGCTCGTCGACAATCTCAGCGGCGACGCCGCGGAGCCGATCTCGCACCGGGCCGCGTCGGACCGCGAATGGACATACGGGCATATCGTGGTCGACGAGGCGCAGGAGCTCACCGACATGGATTGGCGCATGCTCATCCGCCGCTGCCCGTCGCGCTCGTTCACGATCGTGGGCGACGTGGCGCAGACCGCCGCGCTGGGCGGCACCCGCTCCTGGCCGCACACCATGAACCGGCTGTTCGGCGAGCGGAACTGGACGCTCAACGAGCTGACCATCAACTACCGCAATCCGAAGGAGGTCTCGGAGCTCGCCTCGCGTTTCGCCAGGAACGAGGGACTGTACATCTCCACGGTCAACGCGGTGCGCACCATCCCCGATTCGGTTCGGCGCGTGAGTGTCGAGGACCGCCCCGCGCTGCTCGACGAGGTCGCGGCGACCACGGTGGAGCTGACCCGCGAGTTCATCAGCGACGACGGCACCGGCCGCATCGCCGTGATCGCGCCGGACGACATGCTCGGCCAGCTGCGGCCCCACATCGACGGCGTGCTGCGCCGCGCGCTGCCGGCCGCGGAATACGAACGGCTGAGCCGGCAGGGCGAGTGGGAGCGGCAGGTCAACGTCTGCGACACCGAAATGGTCAAGGGACTGGAGTTCGACGCCGTCATCGTGGTCGAGCCCGGCCAGGTGGAGCAGCAGGCGCCCTCCAGGCTGGTGGCCGCGGCCGACCTGTACGTGGCGATGACCCGGCCGACGCAGCGGCTGTTTATAGTTCGGACTCGCGAGGACGAAAACGATCTTGTCCTCTAAGGTAGTGGTATCCGGTCGTTTATTCTAAGGTAGTGGGTATGCCTAAAGCACTGTTACTGGAAAACATCCATCCCTTCGCCGCGCAGTCGCTGCGCAACCATGGCTTCGAAGTGGAAACCCTCAAGGGAGCTCTGGGCGAGGACGAGCTGATCGAAGCGCTTGACGGCGTGAGCCTGCTCGGCATTCGCTCCAAGACCAGCGTGACCCGCAAGGTGATCGACGCCCGCCCCTCGCTGACCGCCGTCGGATGCTTCTGCATCGGCACCAACCAGGTCGACCTCGACTACGCCGGCAAGCACGGCATCGCCGTGTTCAACGCGCCGTACTCCAACACCCGTTCGGTCGTCGAGCTGGTGATCTGCGACATCATCTGCCTGATGCGCCGCATCCCCGCGCACACGCACCACATGAAGCAGGGCATGTGGGACAAGTCGGCCGCCGGCTCGCATGAGGTGCGCGGCAAGACGCTCGGCATCATCGGCTACGGCAACATCGGCTCCCAGCTCTCCGTGCTGGCCGAGGCCCTCGGCATGCGCGTGGTCTTCTACGACATCGAGGAAAAGCTGGCGATGGGCAACGCCCAGCGCTGCGACACGCTCGGCGAGCTGCTCGAGCAGTCCGACGCGGTGAGCATCCACGTGGACGGCCGCAAGTCGAACACCGGATTCTTCGGCGAGGACCAGTTCGCGCAGATGAAGCAGGGCGCGATCTTCATCAACCTGTCCCGCGGATTCGTCGCCGATCTGGGCGCGCTGAAGCAGCACCTGGACTCGGGCCACGTCTCCGGCGCCGCCGTGGACGTGTTCCCCGTCGAGCCGAAGAAGAGCGGCGACCCCTTCGAGACCGCTCTGGCCAACGAGGACAACATGATCCTAACGCCGCATATCGGCGGCTCCACGCTCGAGGCGCAGGAGGCCATCGGCCACTTCGTGGCGCAGCGCCTGGAGGACTACTGGGAGAAGGGCTCCACGATGCTCTCGGTGAACATGCCGCAGATCACGATGAGCAGCCTGCCGGGCACCGCGCGCATCGCGCACCTGCATGCGAACCTCCCCGGCGTGCTCGCCCACGTCAACCGCGTGCTTGGCGAGGAGAACATCAACATCGCCGCGCAGGCACTCGGCACCGAAGGCGAGCTCGGCTACGTGGTCACCGACGTGGCCCAGATGCCGAGCGCCACGGCGCTCGAAGCGCTGCGCGACATCGAAGGCACCATCCGCATGCGCGTGATCAGCTGACGCACAAGCCTGTTCCTCGGCTCCCCTCTTCGGGGAGCCAGCGGCGCCGACTACACGCATTCAGGTTCCCCTCTCCGAGGGAAACCGGCGGCACATCGGACCTCACGCATTCAGGCTCCCCTCCCCGAGGGGAGCTGTCGGCGAAGCCGACTGAGGGGAGCAAAGGAAAAGGTCCGCTGGACCGTCATTGATATGCTCCCGCCAGATGGGCAAGTCCTGCGGACTGCCATAGCAGTGCACGAAGCGCACGCCCCCGCTGGCGGGGGCTGTCGGCGAAGCCGACTGGGGGTGGTCGGAAACGCCGCGGCAATGCGCCCTCTCAATCAAAAACGACCTTGTGGCCGCATACGTCAATCCGCTTCGGCCTTTGCGGCATCGCCGCTTTTCAGCTGATCAATGGCGTGCTGGAAGTCGACAAGACCGTTGAAGTTCTGGTACACGCTCGCGAACCGCAGGTAGGCCACCTCATCGAGTTCCTTCAACGGCGCCAGAATCGCCTTGCCCACATCCTCGGAGCGCACCTCCGCCAGACCCCGCGAACGCAGATCCTCCTCCACGCGCTGTCCCAGCATCTTCAGGTCATCCTCCTTGATGGGCCTGCCCTGGCACGCCTTGCGTACGCCAGAGATGACCTTGTTGCGATCGAACGGTTCGCTGTTGCCCGAACGTTTGGTCACCAGCAGCATGGTGGTTTCCACCGTGGTGAAACGCTTATGGCATTTCAGGCACTCACGGCGACGACGGATCGAGTACCCATCCTCACTGATACGGGTATCAACGACTTTGGTATCCGGTTGTTGACAAAAAGGGCAATGCATGCCCACAACAATAGCGTGAAATACCCCGAACACGCCAAAACCCGGGTTTCGCGTGTCCGCGGAATCCTCTCCAGGCCCCGGTATCATTGCCAGCCGCCGCTCACTTCCATCGTCTCCGTGTCCGCAGATCCCCATCCATCGCGACACCAAATCAGAAATCACGGAAACGGCGTCTCACCATTCACTTTCGTCGCTGTCGCATCCTCGGCATCCCCGCCACGAACCGACACCCTCTGCCTTCCGATCTCCATCATGCCTTCCGATCTTCACCATGGTTCCCGATCTTCACAATGCCTTCCGATCTTCACCACGCCTTCCGATCTCCATCATGAATCTCGATCTTCACAATGCCTTCCGATCTTCACCACGCCTTCCGATCTCCATCATGAATCTCGATCTTCACCATGCCTTCCGATCTTCACCACGCCTTCCGATCTTCACCACGCCTTCCGATCTTCACCACGCCTTCCGATCTCCATCATGAATCTCGATCTTCACCATGGTTCTCGATCTCCATCCCGGCTTCCGGCACTCACCGAATGCCTCATCTCCATCACCTTTGCCGATCGCCCAACACATGTCCTGCACTGGGCGAATTCTCACTAATCGACCGGTCTTTCCAGCATCCCCGTCCTTCCGGTGTCCAATGGATCCGTTCGCCATTGGACGGTTCTTTCACTCGGGATAGTTCTTTTATTCAGGATATTTCTTTCATTCGGCACAGTTCTTTTATTCAGGACGGTTCTTTCACTCGGTATGCTTCTTTTATTCGGCACAAGTTCTCAGCCTTTCATATCGAAACCATCGCCCTGCGATCGGAAAACCATTCCATGATTCGTAGAAACCCGATTTCAATTCATAAAATCTCGGCTCCATACTTCACGGAATCCCGCCCGTTCCTACCGCACCGCCCCCTACCGCACCGGAACGACTAGCGTTGCAGCAGTCCAGCCCGGTAGTCTGCCACATGGGTCTGCTGCACCGGAACGACTATGCGTTGTCCGGCTTGAAGCACATCAGTCGACAGATCGTTCAACCGCATGAGCATGTCCACATTCTGCGAGACATCCCCGCCCTTCGGCGTGATGGACTCCGCATACGACCACAAGGTATCCCCCGGACGCACGGTATAACTGGTCACTTCAGTGGCCGACGGCATGGAATCGGCATGGTTCGGCGTCATCACGGACAGCACGCCCCATGCCAACAACGCACATGCCACCGCCACCACAATGCGACCGCGGCGATTCAGCCGCACGCCCTGTCCGCTCCGGCGGGACACGCCGGCTCCACGTATAACGGCATCATGCCCGTCCGCGCCGCTACGATCTCCCTGCATGTGATCATAACGACGATATTCGTCCAGCGCGCCGCGGGACCGCTTCACCGCGACAGAACGATCGGATCCCCGCACCGTTGCGGCTTGCACTATTGCACCCGTCATCGCCACCACATCCTTTCGAACACACGTTCTATAGAACATCTGTTCTGATTATGGCACATCTGTTCGACCGCCGCAACACGTCGTGTCGAACAGATGTTTGATTTAGCGCGACTTGCACGTTATGCTAGGAATATACGAAAGGAGCCGGCCGTGAGTACCATTCCCTTTACTCCGCAAGCATCGAAGAGCACGCCATCCGAAAGCGCGCTGACCGACCGCCAACGCAAGGTTCTGGACGCGATCCGGACCCACATCAACGAACGCGGCTTCGCTCCTTCATTCCGCGAAATCGGCGAAGCGGCCGGTCTGAAAAGCCCTTCCTCGGTCAAGCACCAGCTGCAGGTGCTTGAAGACAAAGGGTTCATCCGCATGAATGCGAACAAGGGACGGGCCATCGAATTGGTGGAAAACGCAGGAACGGACAAGACCGCCACCGCGGTGGCCACGATCATTCCCTTCCCCGACGACGCCAGCACATCGATACAGCAGTCGCGCGACGTTCCGCTGGTCGGCCGTATCGCCGCCGGCGTGCCCATCACCGCCGAGCAGCATGTGGACGATGTGATGCGTCTGCCCGAACGCCTGACCGGCACCGGCAACCTCTTCATGCTTGAGGTACACGGCGATTCGATGGTCGATGCGGCGATCTGCGACGGTGATTTCGTGGTGGTCCGCGAGCAGCAGTCCGCTGTCAACGGCGACATCGTCGCCGCGTTGCTCGACGACGAGGCCACCGTCAAAACATTCCGCAAGGACAATGGGCACGTCTGGCTCATGCCCCACAATCCCGCCTACTCCCCCATCGACGGCACCCACGCCCAGATCATGGGCAAAGTGGTCACGGTGCTGCGCAAGATCTGAATCGCATCACCTCATAACCTTCTTACGGCCGTGCGGAAGCTCTTTTACGAGAACTTCCGCACGGCCGATTCCATATTCGTCTATATTGTGACGCCGCCCGACTCGGCAGCATCCACTACTACAGCGGCCTGCCTCATATTTGCCTTATAGCCGACCGAGTTTTCTCTCCGCCGATCGACCCAACAAGGCAACTCTGCCAGAAACCAGAAGCATTGCTTCGCGGAGACGTATGCCAGCGAAGCACAACCTATGGAGACTAAGAGCGACGCCCTAGTTACAAGACGGCATCGCAACCCAACCACGGCATATCCTCGATCGTATAGAAGAACCGTCCCGCCAAGAGAGACCTCAGCGGAGCATACCGCATAGAAACCCCAAACTTCACCCCGCCACGAAGCCCCAGCACGGCACACCCAATAGAGACCAGAAGCAACACCCCGCCAAGAAGCATGTCAGCGCAGCAACACCCATAGAGGCTACGAGCGGCGCACCGCCTAGAAGACGATAGCGCAGCACAACCACGACCATATAGAAGAACCACCCCGCCAAAAAACCCTCAGCGGAGCATACCGCATAGAAACCCCAAACGCCACACCGCCGCGAAGGCCTAGCAGGTCGCACCCCTCAAAGGCTAGAAGCAACACCCCGCCAAGAGGCGTGTCAGCGAGGCAACGCTTCTAGTATCCTGCGTCGTAGTTCGTGTACTATGTCTGGCTCCCCTCTTGGAGGGGAGCTGGCCGCGAAGCGGCCTGAGGGGAGCATTACCGAGAACATCTGAATCAAGCCGATTCGCATGCGCTCCCCTCAGTCGGCTACGCCGACAGCTCCCCTCTTGGAGGGGAGCCAGAATTACTAAACGAATTAACAGCGCGGGATACTAGAGGATCGCGTCACAGGCCCGCCGCTTATACGGCTTCACCGCGATCGCAGGCTGGCAACAGGGCAACAAGCTTGCCGCCCCATCCCTGCTCGCCCGGCCATCAGCCACTCGCCCGGCCATTAACAACCCGCGCGCAACCACTCACACGCCCATCCCCCACAACCGCCCACACGGCTGCCCGCGCACGGCTATTCGTGCAGCTGCTCGGCGCTCGGCGTGGTATAGCCCTCCGGCTCCAACTGGAAGGTGGTGTGCGGCACCGAAACCGGAAAATGCTCGCGCAGGCAGTCCTGCAACTGGGACAGCACGTCGGCGGCCTGCTCCATGGTCAGGCCCCGGTCCACCACCACATGGGCCATGAGGATCGGCATGCCGGTAGACACGGTGCTGGCGTGCAGGTCGTGCACCGCGACCACATGCGGCACGCCTTCCATGTGCTCGCGCACCGCATCGAGGTCCAAACCGTCTGGGGTCTCCTCCAGCAGCACCTTCACCGCATTGCGCAGCAGCATGATGGCGCGGGGGATCATCAGCAGCGCGATCAGGCCACCGGCGACCGCGTCGAATCCGTCCCATCCGGTCGACATCATGACCACGGCGGACAGCACCACGGCGACCGACCCGAGCGCGTCGTTCATCACCTCAAGGAATGCGGCCTTCATGTTCATGTTGCCGGAACGCTGCCCGGCGAGGATCATGATCGATCCGACGTTGGCGGCCAGGCCGAGTATGCCGAAGAACAGCAGCAATCCGATGTCCTGGATTTCGCCGGCGCCGTGGCCGAACAGCCGCATTCCGGCCTCGACCAGCGCGTAGACGCCGACGACCAGCAGCACCAGCGCGCTCGCGGCGGCGGTGATCACCTCAAGGCGGGCCCAGCCCCACGTGCGGCTGTTGCTCGGTTTGCGCTGCATGAGGATCGCGGTCACCGTGGAGGCGATCAGCACCGACATGTCGGTGAGCATATGCCCGGCATCCACCAGCAGGGCCAGCGACCCGGTGATGATCGCCCCGACGACCTCGGCGACGAACACCGTGCTCGTCAGCGTGAGCGTCATCACCAGCCTGCGCTGATGGGCCTTGCCGTCGGCGCCTTCCATAACGTTTGCGGTAGCGTGATCGTGGGCCATTCGGCACCTCACTTCCTGTCCGAATGGTTGAGACCGCTTCTCACAACCATTCTCATTTCCCTGTAAAACCACGAAACCCCGGCGCAAGGCCGGGGTTTCGTACCGTATTCGATTATCGCAAATGCGATGATAGCCTCCCCCGAAAGGAAAGCCATCCGTTTCACCTGTCAGTGAATCGTCGTCGGCGCATGCGCCCCGACGATCGACCGCCTGAATCAGAAGCCGAACTGGGCGGCGGTCTCTTTCAGCGTCTCAGCGGAGCGCTTGAGGGCCGCGAGCTCCTTGTCGGAGACCGGGGTGTTGATGGTGTTGTTGACGCCCTGGCGGTTCAGGAGGGTCGGGACGGACATGCAGATGTCGGAGATGCCGTGGAAGTCCTTGAGCATGGAGCTCACGGGCAGGATGCGGTTGGTGTCGTGCAGCACGGCCTCGATGATGTCGACGCCGGACATGCCGATCGCGTAGTTGGTCGCGCCCTTGCCGTTGATGATCTTGTAGGCGGCGTTCTTGACCTCCTGGTGGATCTCCTCACGCTTGGCGGCATCGAGCGGATCGTGGCCGGGCAGCGGGCTCCAGTCGCACATGGGGACGCCACCGATGGTGGCGGAGGCCCACAGCGGCACCTCGGAGTCGCCGTGCTCGCCGGCGATGTAGGCGTGCACGTTCTTGACGTTGACGCCGGTCTGCTGGGCGATCAGGAAGCGCAGGCGGGCGGAGTCCAGGTTGGTGCCGGAGCCGAAGACCTGGTTCTCGGGCAGGCCGGTGAGCTTCTGGGCCACGTGCGTGGCGATGTCGACCGGGTTGGTGATGAGCATGTAGATGGCGTTCGGGGCGACCTTGACCAGGTTCGGCATGATGGCCTTGAGGATGTTGACTGTGGCGCCAACGAGCTCCAGGCGGGACTGGCCCGGCTTCTGGCGCGGACCGGCGGTGATGACGACCATGTCGGCGTCACGGCAGATCTCCGGGTCATCAGAACCGTCGATGGACACGGTCGGGTAGAAGCTGGAGCCGTGCTGCATATCGAGCACCTCGGCCTCGACGCGCTCCTTGGCGATGTCCTCGAGGACGATCTCACGCGCGATGCCGCGCTGGGCGGCGGCGAAGGCGAGGGTGGAGCCGACGGCGCCGGCACCGATAACAGCGAGCTTGGTGGGCTTGGTGAGTGATTCAGCCATGTTGTTCTATGACCTCTCTTGAAATGTGCGCCGATTATGTCGGCATTCAATCAAACAACACATTCACTCTATCCACACACGCTGACGTTTACCCCCGTAATGGTTTTTTCACAATAAGTGATTTTGCTCACATTCTGGCGCCATGCCGTCACTCGTCGATGGACTGCTCCATCACCTGCGCGGCGAGTCGGCTCCCCACCTCCGCCTCGACCATCATGCCGTCGTCGCGGTACTCCACCTCGATCACATGGCCGTATTCGCGGATCCGCGACACCAGCGCCCCGGCCGTGTACGGCAGCAGCGCGCGCACATGCACATGCGGCACGGGCAGCATCGACTCGACCCGCTCGCGCAGCGCGTCGATCCCCTCGCCGGTGAACGCCGACACGATATGCGCATCCGGTTCGAGCGCGGCAAGGCGCTCGCGCGTCACCCCGTCGATGCGGTCGGCCTTGTTGAACACGAGGATGCGGGGAATGTCGGCCGCCCCGTCGATGTCGGCGAGCACGTCGTTCACCGCGTCGATCTGCGAGAACGGATCCGGGTGGGAGCCGTCGACCACGTGCACGATCAGATCCGCCTCGGCGACCTCCTCGAGCGTCGACTTGAACGCCTCGACCAGCTGCGTCGGCAGCCGGCGCACGAACCCGACCGTGTCGACGTAGGCGTAGAGCCGCCCGTCCTTGGCGCGGGCGCGGCGCACGGCGGTATCGAGGGTGGCGAACAGCGCGTTCTCAACCAGTTCCGCCGATCCGGTCAGCCGGTTCGTCAGCGAGGACTTGCCGGCGTTCGTATAGCCGACGACGGCCACGGTAGGCAGCTCGTAGCGCCGGCGGGATCCGCGCTTGACCTCGCGGGCCGGCGCCATCTCGCGTATCTGCTTGCGCAGCCTGGCGATGCGCGTGCGGATCACGCGGCGGTCCATCTCGATCTTCGTCTCGCCGGGGCCTCGCGATCCGATGCCGGCGTCCGCGCCGGCCGCGCGGCCGCCGGCCTGGCGCGACAGCGACCCGCCCCAGCCGCGCAGTCGCGGCAGCATGTATTCGAGCTGCGCGAGCTCCACCTGGGCCTTGCCCTCGCGACTGGTCGCATGCTGGGCGAAAATGTCGAGGATCACCGCGGTGCGGTCCACCACCTTCACCTTGGTGGCGTCCTCGAGCGCACGGCGCTGGCTGGGCGGCAGATCGTCGTCGACGATGATCGTGTCGGCCTCCTCGCGCGCCACCACGTCGGCGATCTCCTTGGCCTTGCCGGACCCAACGTAGGTGGCCGCATCGGGGCGCAGACGGTGCTGCAGCAGGCCGTCGCACACCACGGCGCCGGCGGTTTCGGCGAGCGCCGCCAGCTCGCGCAGGGATTCCTCGGCCGCGGACGCGGTGGTGACGGCGCTCGACCACACGCCGACCAGCACGACGCGCTCAAGGCGCACCTTGCGGTATTCGACCTCGGTGACGTCCTGCAATTCGCCGAGGCCGGCGACGTGCTTGAGCGCATTGCGCGACTCGCGCTCCTCCCAGACCTCGTCGCCGGGACCGCCGGGCACCCCGGGCGCCCCGGAACGGTCATGCTCGTCGAGCAGTACCTCCGACTGGTCGGCCAGCACGCCGGTCAGCACCGGCTCGTCCTGCATGCTGCGGATATCGTCTGCTCGGGTATCGGACTGGGTCAATGGCACCTCTGCTGCTGGTAAGAACACGATTGAACTATGGCTTTGCCATTATCGGCGAATTGCGCGACAAGGCGCCGGCCCCGGGCGGGCGGCGATCGCGGGGGCAATATCGTGGGCCGTTTACTATCATGGGTGCGTACCGTGGAATGGATGAGGTGTAAAGGGACGATGAGCACGAAGCATGCGACGCAGGGCGGAACCGCCAATGAACAGTACTTTTCCGCCGAACCGTCGTCGAAGGACGTCCGCCGCGAGCTGACCGTCTCGTTGCGCGGCGTCGAGACGCCGGTCGAGGTGTCCAACGGCGTCTTCTCCGGCTCGCGGCTGGATCTGGGCACCGCGGTGCTGCTCCGCGAGGCGCCCGAGCCGCCCGAATCAGGCTCGTTCCTCGATCTGGGCTGCGGGTGGGGGCCGGTCGCCCTGTCGATGGCCATGGCCTCCCCCGCCGCCACCGTGTGGGCGGTGGACGTGAACGAGCGGGCGCTGGAGCTGACCGAGGCCAACGCGAAGCGCAACGGGTGCGGGAACATCCGCGCCGCCTTGGCCGATCAGGTCCCCGGCGACGCCGTATTCGACGTGATCTGGTCGAATCCGCCGATCCGCATCGGCAAGGAGGCGCTGCACGGACTGCTCATGGCCTGGCTGCCCCGGCTGAATCCGGACGGCGGCGTGGCCTATCTGGTGGTGCAGAAGAACCTCGGCGCCGACTCGCTGATCCCGTGGCTGGCGTCCGCGCTCGGCGACGGCTACGCGGTGTCGAAATACCATTCCGCCAAGGGCTACCGCGTGATCGAAGTGGCGAGAAGCCGCTGAGCGCGAACCCGGCGAACAGCACAGTCATCGAAAGCACAGTCATTTATGAGATTTGATTATCCAGCCGAACTGCCGGTGTCGGCGGCGCGCGACGACATCGCGCGGGCCGTCCGTTCCAGCCAGGTCGTGATCGTGTCCGGTCAGACCGGCTCGGGCAAGACCACGCAGCTGCCGAAGATCCTGCTGGAGCTCGGCCGCGGCACGCACGGCAAGCAGATCGTGCACACGCAGCCGCGGCGTATCGCCGCACGCACGGTCGCCGAACGCATCGCCAGCGAAATGGGCGTGCGCCTGGGCGACGAGGTCGGCTATCAGGTGCGGTTCACCGACGAGAGCTCGCCGAAGACCCGGCTGCGCGTGGTCACCGACGGCATCCTGCTCGCGCAGATCCAGCGCGATCCGAAACTCAGCCAGTACGACACGATCGTCATCGACGAGGCGCACGAGCGCAGCCTCAACATCGATTTCCTGCTCGGCTACCTGACCGCGCTGCTCCCCCGCCGCCGCGACCTCAAGCTCGTGATCACGTCGGCGACGATCGACTCGGTGAAGTTCAAGGAGCACTTCGAGCATGCGCTCGGCACGAAGGTGCCGGTCATCGAGGTGTCGGGGCGCACCTATCCGGTGCAGGTCCTCTACGAGCCGCTCGGCACCGCGCCCGCGCTGATGCGCGCCGTGCCCGGCTTCGAGACCGGCGCGATGCCCGGCGAGGAGGCCTACGCGCAGCTGTCCGCGGCGCCCTCCGCTTCCGAGCGTGACCGCGGCGGCAACGGTTCCGGGCGCGGCGGCAACGGCCGCGACACGGATATGGACATGCCGACGGCGGTGGCGCGCGCCTGCGCCGAGCTGGTCATCCATTCGAGCCACGAGCGCGGGGCGCGCGACATCCTCGTGTTCGCCTCCGGCGAGCGCGACATCCACGAGTTCGAGAACGCGCTGCGCCACCACTACGGGCCGCGCGCCGAGGACATGCGCCGCCCCGACGCGATCGAGATCATGCCGCTGTTCGCCAGGCTGTCGTCCAAGGACCAGCACCGCGTGTTCGAGGCGCATACGCACCAGCGCATCGTGATCGCGACCAACGTCGCCGAGACGTCGCTGACCGTGCCGGGCATCCGCTACGTGGTCGACCCCGGCACCGCCCGCATCTCCCGCTATTCGAAGACCGCGAAGGTGCAGCGCCTGCCGATCGAGCCGATCAGCCAGGCCAGCGCCGACCAGCGGTCCGGCCGATGCGGCCGCATCGCCGACGGCATCGCGATCCGCCTGTACTCACGCGAGGACTACGAGACGCGCCCGCGATTCACCGAGCCGGAGATCCTGCGCACCTCGCTCGGCGCCGTGGTGCTGCACATGCTGTCGGTCGGGGTCGCCCGCACCGCCGAGGACGTGACGAACTTCGGCTTCATCGACCCGCCCGACATGAAGGCCGTCTCGGACGGCTTCAACGAGCTGACCGAGCTGAAGGCCATCGCCCGCAAGCGCGGCGAGGTGGTGCTCACGCACACCGGCCGCCAGCTTGCGCGCATCCCGATCGACGTGCGGCTCGGCCGCATGGTGATCGAGGCCGCGAAGTCGACCACGCCCGACACGCTGGCCGCCGTGCTGGTGATCGTGGCGTTCCTGAGCCTGCAGGACCCGCGCGAGCGCCCCGACGAGGCGCGCGACGAGGCCGACCGCATCCACAACCGCTATGCGGACGAGTCCAGCGACTTCCTCACCGCCCTCAACATGTGGGACCGGATCTTCCAGGCGGACGGCGAGCCGAGCAACAACGCGCTGCGCCGCATCTGCAAGGCCGAATACTTCAGCTGGCTGCGCGTGCGCCAGTGGAAGGACCTGGTCGGCCAGCTGACGGACATGTGCCGCGAGCTGAAGTTCACCGTCGGCTCGCCCCAGCCGGCCTCCCGGCCCGGCCTGGAGATCCGCCAGCTGCCGATCAACCAGCAGGCCGCGCATTCCCTGTGCTGCTCGTGGGACGCGCAGGGCATCCACACCTCGATGCTCGCCGGCCTGCTGTCGATGATGGGCATGCAGATCGTGCGCGAGCCCAAGGCCTCCGATTTCGCGGGGCTGAAGGGCGCGGCGAAGGCCAAGGCGATGAAGCGCGCGCAGAAGATGGCGAAGAACGACTATCAGGGGGCGCGCGGCACCCGGTTCGCGCTGTTCCCCGCCTCCGCCGTGGCCAAGACGACGCCGAGCTGGGTGATGAGCACCGAATTGGTGGAGACGAGCCGCCTGTGGGCGCGCTATTCGGCGGCGATCGACCCGGCGTGGGCCGAGCCGCTGGCCGGCCAGCTCACGCGCACCACGTACGCGGAGCCGCATTGGTCGGGTTCGCGCGGTTCGGCGGTCGCCACCGCGAAGGTGCTGCTCTACGGCCTGCCGATCGTGGCCGACCGCACCGTGCAGTGGGGGCGCATCAACCCGATGGAGGCCCGCGACTTCCTGATCCGGCAGGGTCTGGTCGACGGCGACATCCAGCAGCGGTTCAGCTACGACGAGTTCGTCGGCCGCAACCGCGACATCCTCGACGATGCGGCCGAGGATGCGAGCCGCACCCGCCAGCTCTCCGGCACGGTGAGCGACGAGGATCTGTTCGACTTCTACCAGTCGGTGATCCCCAACGACGTGACGTCGGTGGCCGATCTGGCGAAGTGGTGGAAGCGCGAGCACGACGAGCATCCGCATCTGCTCGATTTCGACCCGGCCAAGGTCGAGCGTCTCGCCTCCAGCGAGTCGGTGAGCCTGAGCGACTACCCGGACCACTGGCATACGCTCGGCACCGACGGCCAGCCGATCGATCTGAAGCTGAGCTATGTGTACGACCCCCACGATCCGGCCGACGGCGTGACCGTGCACGTGCCGATCAAGGCGCTGTCGCGGCTCACCCCGGAGCAGTTCACCTGGAACGTGCCCGGTTTGCTCGACGAGCTGATCGTCGGGCTGATCAAGTCGTTGCCGAAGGCGCTGCGCGTGCAGTTCGTGCCCGCGCCGGACACCGCGCGCAAGATCCGCGCATGGATCGACGAGCGGTACCCGGATCTGCCCGGTTCGGGCGAGGCCGGGGCGCCGGCCCTGCCCCAGGCCGGCGGCGATGCCGACGCGCGCGACGCTGGCGGCACGGGCGACGCGCCCGCCGGCTCCGCCGCATGGCCTGACCTGCCGCATGTGTTCACGCAGGCCGCGATCCACACGGTCGGCGCGCAGATCCACCCCGAGGTGCTCACCGGCGACCTGTGGGAGAAGCTGGCGCCGTACCTGCGCGTCACCTTCTCGGTCGAACAGCAGCTGCCGCCTGCGCGCAACGCGCGCGGCCTGCGCCACGGCCGCGGTCCGGTCAAGGTGCTCGGCACCGGCAAATCGCTGGTGGCGCTGCAGCGGCGGTTCGCCGCGCAGGCTGAGGCGTCGGCGCGCCAGATGGTCAAAAAGCAGGCCGAGCAGGCCGCCGACCAGGGCAAGCTCGTCAAGCAGGCGAACCTGCTGCACAAGGCCGGCGCGACCACCGAGTCGCGTGCGGCGATGCTGTGGCGGGGCGCGCTTGACGCCCTGCGCCTGCCGTCCGAGCGCGTCTCCTCGCGCTGGCTCGGCACGGAGGCGCTGATGCTCGCCTCGGCCCCCTACAAGTCCACGAAGGACCTGGTTGAGGATCTGCAGCTGGCCGCGGTCAAGCGGCTGCTGCCCGCGGTCGACACGCTGCCGGACGACGACGCGCTGGCCGACGCCGTGCTGGGCGTCACGGAGGTGTTCGAGGACACGGTGTACCCGGTCGCGCACGACGTGATCGCGATCCTGCGGCGCTACGCCGAGGTGGACAAGGCGGTGAGCGGCAAGGCCGACCTGCCGATGCTGTCGGTGCTGCAGTCGGTGCGCGAGCACATCGCCACGCTGGTGTTCCCCGGATTCGTCGGCGCCGCTCCCCCGGACGCGCTGGCGAACATCGCCCGATACCTGCAGGCGGATCTCATGCGCCTGACCAAGGCGAAGGCCGACAAGAACCGCGACGTGCGATGGGCGTGGGAGGCCGACGAGGCCCGCACGCTGGTCGACAAGGCGATGGCCAAGGCCAAGGCGGAGCCGGCCGGCCCCCGCCACGAGACGCTGATGAAGCAGGCGACCGCCGCCCGCTGGATGCTCGAGGAATTCTACGTGTCCCTGTGGGCGCAGGAACTCGGCACCGCCAGGCCGGTGAGCCTGCAGCGCATCAAGAAGGCGCTGGCGTAGCGATGGCGAGGACGCAACGGCGCAAGCCGGCCAATCCGCGCGGCAGGGCGAACGCGAAATCCGCCGGGCGGGGCGTGTCCGGCGGCAAACGTCGCCCGGGCAAGCGCGACAAACGGCGCAATCGCAAGCATCCGCTCAGCCCGGCGCGCTGGTGGAAACGGGCCGGGCTGACGCAGCGCGTCGCGGCCGTGCTGGTCACCGTGGTGGCGGCCGCATGCGTGATCGCGCTGGTCGTGGGCACCGTGCGGGTCGTCCAGTGGCGGCGCGACGTGCAGGAGGCCGAGGCCCGTCAGCTGCAGCTGACGCAGCAATACGACTTCAATCCCGGCGACATCATCTCGGACGGCCAGTTCTTCAACGCCAACGCGATGAGCGAGGCCGAGGTCCAGTCGTTCCTCGACGAGCAGGGCGCGGCGTGCAGCGGTTCCCGGTGCCTGAAAACCATGACCTTCGACACCGAGGACCAGGCGGCGAACGAGTATTGCGCGGCGTACGAGGGCGCGAAAAAGGAGACCGCGGCCGCGATCATCGACAAGTCGGCGCGCGCGTGCGGCATCAGCCAGAAGGTGCTGCTCACCGTGATGCAGAAGGAGCAGCATCTGGTCACGGCCGTCGATCCGACGGATTTCCAGTACAAGGCCGCCATGGGGCTGAGCTGCCCGGACGACGCGAACTGCGATCCGGCCTATGCCGGCTTCTTCAGACAGGTGTACGGGGCGGCGCACCGCTACCAGTACTACGTGGCGCATGAGAGCGCCTACGGCTATCACGCCGACGCGCTGAACTACATCCAATACCACCCGGATGCCGGGTGCGGCGGCACCAACGTGTACATCGAGAACAAGGCGACCGCGCTGCTCTACATCTACACGTCCTACCAGCCGAACGACGCCTCGCTGGCGGCCGGATTCGGCGAGGGCGACTCATGCTCCAGCTACGGCAACCGCAACTTCGCCCTCATCTACACCAACTGGTTCGGCGCCGCGCGGCAATAGGGGCGGAAACGGCAGGAAGACGAAACCACGGTAAGGCTAGTATCCTGCGTCGTAAGTTCATGTACTATGTCTGGCTCCCCTCTTGGAGGCTGAGCCAGAATTACTCAACGAATTAACGGCGCGGGATACTAGGTGCCATCCGCGCCGTCGCAGCCCCGCCGCGCGGCCGGAGAACCGGCCGGGTGACGGGGCGCGGTTCACAGGTCGATCTTCGGGGAGGCGTCGAGCAGGGTACGCGTGTACTCGGCCTCGGGATGGTTGAGCACGCGGCCGGTCTCCCCGCTCTCCACGACGCGCCCGTGGCGCAGCACCGTGATCACGTCGGACACCTCCTGCACGATGCCCAGGTCATGGGTGATGAACAGGCACGCGAAACCGTGCTCGCGCTGCAGCCGGCGCAGCAGGTCGAGCACCTTGCGCTGCACGGTCACGTCCAGCGACGACGTCGGCTCGTCGGCGATGAGCAGCGACGGGTTGAGCGCCAGGGCGCGCGCGATGCCGACGCGCTGGCGCTGGCCGCCCGACAGCTGGTGCGGGAACCGGCCGGCCACATCGGCTGGCAGCTCCACCTGATCGAGCAGTTCGAGGACGCGCTTGCGCCGGTCCGTCTCGCTGAGCCCGCCCTGCACGAGCATCGGCTCGCCGATGCTCCATGCCACGGACTTGCGCGGGTTGAGCGCCGACCCGCTGTCCTGAAACACGTAGCCCATATGCTTCAGGATCTCGCGCTTGCGCCTGCCATGCGCCTTGGCGAGATCCTCCCCCTCGATGAGCACCGTGCCCGAGGTTGGCGCGAGCTGGCCGGAGATCACCTTGGCGATCGTGGTCTTGCCGGCTCCCGATTCGCCCACCAGCGCGCGGGTTCTGCCGGCCACCAGATCGAACGAGATGTCCTTGACGGCGAAGCTGCCGGCCTTGTACGACACGGCCACGTCGTTCACCTGCGCGATGCGCCTGCCGCCGCCGGGCGCGTCGCTTTCCGTGACGCGTTCGCCGCCGGCCGCGCGCTCGCCGTCTGCCGCATGCTCGTCGATGCGCAGGCGCGGCACGGCGTCGAGCAGCATCCGCGTGTAGTCGTCGGACGGGCGGCGGAACACCTGCGCGACGCTCCCCTGCTCGACGATCACGCCGTTGTGCATCACGTACACGTCCTGCGCGGCCTGCCACACCACGCCCATGTCGTGGGTGATGAGCAGCACGGCCAGATCGAGGTCGACCGCCAGCGAGGAGATCAGGGCGAGAATCGCCTTCTGCGTGGTCACGTCGAGCGCGGTGGTCGGCTCGTCGGCGATGAGCACCTTGGGCCGGTTGATGATCGCCATGGCGATCATCACGCGCTGCAGCTGGCCGCCCGACAGCTCATGCGGGTACGACGACCACACGCGCTCGGCGTCGTCGAGCCCGACCTCGCGCAGCTGTTCGAGCACCTTGGCCTTGCGCTCGGCGGCACTGAGCTGCTTCTGGTGGTATTTGAGCGATTCCGCGACCTGCATGCCGAGCGTGAACACCGGGTTGAACGCGGTGGACGGTTCCTGGAACACCGTGCCGATGTATTCGCCGCGGATGCGCTGCAGCGGCGCGTCGGCGGCCAGCAGATCGATGTCGCGGCCGGCGGCGTCCTTGCCGTCGCCGTTCGGGCCGGAGTCCGGCCCGTCATCCACAAGGGCGTCGTCGAGGTACGCGTGGCCCTTCACGCTGGCCACCGACGGGTCGAGCCGGGGCAGCGCCATCGCCGTCACCGACTTGCCGGAGCCGGATTCGCCGACCAGCGCGGTGATGCGCCCCGGAAACAGCCTGAGGCTGACGCCGTGGGTCACCTCCCGCTCGTCGAAGCTGACGGCCAGACCGTCCACGGTCACGATCGCGCGTGGTTCACTCATTGGAAGCTCCTTGGATGCACAAGCGTTGGAATGCGCCCGGCGCGCGCCGGCGGACCATGCCGCCGGCGCGCGCCGGATGCGGATGCCGGTTCAGTTCGCGCTGGCGAGCGAGACCTGCGTGTAGTCCGGGTACGCCGGGAAGTTGCCGATGACGAAGTTGGTCACGTTCGATCCGTGGATGAACGTGTTCTTCGAATAGATCAGCGGCACGACCGGCGCGTCGGCCATGATCGTCTTGTCGGCCTCGGCCCAGATCTTGCCGGCCTCGGTCTGGTCGATGGTCTCGGTGGCCTTCTTGATCAGCGCGTCGACCTTCGGGTTCGCGTAACGGGCCAGGTTGTAGTTGCCGTTGCCGATCTGCGAGGAGTCGAACAGCGGGGAGATGTTGGCGTAGGGCGACGGGAAGTCGGGCTGCCACGAGCTGATGGCCAGATCGTAGTCGCCCTTGTCGTTGGTCAGCGTATCGGAATACACATCGTCATTGAGCGTCTGGATGTCCACCTTGACGCCGGCCCGCTTGAGGCTCGTCTGGATCGAGGAGGCGGTTTCGGCCTGAGCGGAGGTGGCGATGAGCTTGAGGGTCGGGGCCTGCTCGCCCGACTCCTTGATCAGCTGCTTGGCCTTGTCCACGTCGCCGGTCGGATCGGCCTTGTACAGGTCGTAGTCCTCGCGGCCCTCGATGCCGGGCGTGATGAGCGTGGTGGCGAAGTTGCCGGCGATCTCGCCGCCGGAAGCCGTCTGGTAGGCCTTCTTGTCGACCGCGTACTGCAGCGCCTGGCGAATCTTCGCGTTCTTCACGTGCTGGGTGTTGATGGCGAGGTATTCCAGCGCGCCGTCGCCGCTGGTGGTCAGCAGCTTCTTGTAGCTCGGATTGGCCTGCGCCTGCGCGAGCTGTGCGGCCGGCACGAATCCGGACAGGAACGAGTTCTTGCCCTCACCGGTGCCCTGCATGATCGACTGGGCGGCCACCGAGGTGTCCTGTCCCATCTTGAACACGATCTTGTCGGGGCCCGCGGTGCGCACCGGATCGGTCTTCTTGTCCCAGTACGTGTTGCGCACGAAAACGGCCTGCTTGCCGGCCTCGTTCGACTCGACCTTGTACGGGCCGGAGGCCACCGGCAGCTTGCCGTAGCCGGACGCCGGGCCCTTGCCGTCGGGCACGGGGGTGAACGCGGCGAGCGAGGCGACCCACGGCCAGTCGCCGAACGGCGCGTTGAGGTGGAAGATGATGGTCTCGTCGTTCGGCGTCTCGATGGAGCTGAGCTCCTGGCCGTCGAACGGGCCGTGGTAGTCCTGCGCGCCCTCGAGCAGCGTCTTGTGGTAGCTCAGGCCGCCGGTCAGCGAGTCGGCGAAGGAACGCTCCAGACCGTACTTGACGTCCTTCGAGGTGATGGGCGTGCCGTCGGAGAACTTAAGCCCGTCCTTGAGCGTGTACGTCCACGTCTTGCCGTCGTCGCTCGACTTGCCGGTGTCGGTGGCCAGATCGGGCACGACCTTCGTCTCGCCCTTGTCGGTGATCTTCCACGCGGTCAGGCGGCGGAAGATGTTGCCGTTCGTGGTGGTCGGCAGACCCTGGCTCTTGGCCGGGTCCAGGTCCATCTCCGTGCTGGACAGCAGCACGTTCAGCGTGCCGCCCTTGACGGTGGTGCCGCTCGCCGAGCCGGTGGCGGCGTTGTTGTCGGACGCGCCGCAGCCGGACAGCGCCAGCACCGCGGCGCAAGCCCCCGCCGCGAATACGCGCCATGCGTTGGTCTTCATGATGGTTTTCCTCTCTATCGGTGCCGGTCCGTGGAGCGGACCGGCAAGTATCGCGTGTTGCGGCCGCAGCCGCACTACTTCGTGCCGAGCGCGACCCTGGGGTCGAGCAGGCTGTAGCAGATGTCCACGATCAGGTTGGCGACGATGACCAGCACGGCGGCGAACAGCGTCGCGCCGACCAGCACCTGCAGGTCGAGGTTCGACACGGAATCGAGCAGCAGCGAGCCGAGCCCCTGCATCGAGAACACCTTCTCGGTGAGCACCGCGCCGCCGAGCAGCCCGCCCAGATCGAGGCCGAACATGGTCATCACGGGCAGCAGCGCGTTGCGCAGCGCGTGCTTGAAGACGATCACCGATTCGGGCACGCCCTTGGAGCGGGCGGTGCGGATGTAGTCCTGGCTCAGTTCGCCGATCATCTGCGTGCGGGTGACCCTGGTGTAGCCGGCGGCGCTGAGCACGGCCAGCACCAGCCACGGCAGCAGCAGATGCGTGAACCAGCCGACGGGGTCGTCGTGGAAGTTCACGTACCCGCCGCTGGGGAATATCTGCAGCACCAGCGAAAAGGCGATCACCGCCAGCAGGCCGATCAGGTATGACGGCGCCGAAACGCCCACGACCGACAGCCCGAGCAGCGTGCGGTCGATCAGCGTATCGCGCTTAAGGGCCGCCCACACGCCGGTCGCCACGCCGATGACCAGCCACAACACGGCCGCGCCGACCGCGATCGACGCGGTGATCGGGAAGCGGTCGAGGATCAGCTGGCTCACCGATTCGTTGAGGCGGAACGAATACCCGAGGCATGGCGTCGAGCAGACCACGGCGCCGCCGCCGCTGCCGAAGGTGCGACCGACGAAGATGCCCGCCACGTAATTGCCCATCTGCTCGTACCACGGCTTGTCGGTGCCCATGAAGGCGGAGACCCGCTGCAGCTGCTCGGGCGTGCACGGCTTGCCGCACGACAGCTGCGCCGGATTGGTCGGCAGCAGGAAGAAGATCAGGAACAGCGCCAGCGTGATGAGCAGGATGACGACGATCGAGCTCGCCACGCGCTTGCCGATGTATTGCAGGATTCTCATGCACGCACCCCCTTGCGCGGGTCGATGGCGTCGCTCAGGCCATCGCCAAGCAGATTGAAGCCGAAGGTCAGCAGGAACAGGGCGGCACCCGGGAAGATCAGATACATCGGGTCGACCAGGGCCCACTGCACGGCGTCGGAGATGGACCGGCCCCATGAGGGCGTCGGCGGGTTCATGCCGACGCCAAGGAACGACAGGCCCGCCTCGGCGCCGATGCGCCCGGGGATCGACAGCGTGATGTTGACGATGAGCAGCGGCATGAGGTTCGGCAGGATCTGATGCCACAGCACATGGGCCGGCGAGGCGCCCATCACCTTGGACGCGACGGCGAAATTGCGCTTGCTCAGCGTCAGCGTCTGGCCGCGGACAAGACGCGCGATGCCGGGCCATCCGAAGAATCCGAGCACCAGCGTCAGCAGCACCGGCCTCGGGAAGCTCTGCGGCACCACCGCCGACAGCGCGATCGCGAAGATCAAGAACGGGAAGCCGAAGAAGACGTCCATCGTGCGCGAGATCAGCGCATCGACCAGCCCGGGAAAATAGCCGGCCAGCAGCCCGAGCGCCACGCCGATGACCAGCGAGATGACCGACGAGACGACGCCGATGCCCAGCGAGATCCGCGAGCCGTACGCCACGATGGAGAACAGGTCGACGCCGCGCAGCGGGGTGACGCCGAACCAGTGCCGGGCGCTGATGCCTCCGCCGAACCCGGCCGGCACCGACCCGGCGCCCAAGGCCTCGGGATGTTCGGCGTACGGGTCGTTGCCAGTGATGGCCGACAACGGCCCGGCCAGCACCGCCAGCAGCACGAAGAACAGCACGATGGCGCCGCCGACCACTATCGATGAGCGCCGGAACGGAGAACGCGCCGCCGTCTTTCCGGCCTTCGGCGCGGCTTTCGCCGTCGCATCCGTCATATTGTCATCCCCATTTTCCCGCTGAACATGCCGATAATCATCAATCCGCGCAGACGGGCGCCCGTGAGCCGGGTCCCCCTGCAACCGGTGTTCTACATTAAGGTTTCACAGCAGGATGACATGCTGTGGCCTTATCGGTTATTTGGATAGCAGGTTATCAATGGACGACAATCGGCGGATAAGGCATGCCGCGGGGACACGCGGGAAAAACCCTTCGTTCCCGCGCGCCACGCCACCCGTCATTCCCCGACCGGGCTGACGTACGGCTTGAGCAGCGTCGTGGTGCCGACCGCGAGAAGCGCGAACAGCGCGCCGAACGGACCGAGCCACATCAGCCCGAACGCGTCGTTGACCAGGCCGCCGACGGCCGATCCGACGGCGATGCCGATGTTGAACGACATCGAGTTGAGCGAGGCGGCGAGATTCATCGAGCCGGGGTGCGACTGGGCGGCCACGTCCATGTACAGCACCTGTGACGAGGAGTTGAACAGGTACATGAGCATGCCCAACGCCACCAGCAGCACCGCGCCGTACACCGGCACGAGGCTGGCCAGCACCAGCGAGCACAGCAGCACGGCCTGCAGCAGGAACACCGGCCACAGCCGGAACAGCGGTTCCACACCGGTGCCCCGCTCCGCGAGCTTGCCACTGTGCAGATTGCTCCACAGGCAGGCGACGCCATACACCACCAAGCCAAGGCTCACCCACTGCTCCGGCACATGCACCTCGTCGCGCATGATCGGCGTCAGATACGTGTAGAACACGTAGCTGGCGGCAGCGCCGAACACCACGTCGAACACGCCGAGCTGGATGCGCCGGTCGAAGAACAGGCGGAACTGCGACAGGAACCCGACCTTCATCGGGTGGCTGTTGCGCGGCAGCACGGCGACCATCAGCGCCATCAGCGCCACGGTGAGCACGTTGATCAGGTGGAAGCTCCAGCGCCAGCCGAAGGTGTTCGCGATCCACGTGCCGACCGGCACGCCGACCACGGAGGCGATCGAGAATCCGGAGAACACCCATGCGATGAACTTGGTGCGGTACCGGTCGGCCGTCACGTCGGGCGCATAGGTCATCGCGATGGCCACCAGCGTGCCGGAGACCAGCGCGATCAGGATGCGGGCGACGACCAGCACCGGATAGTTCGGCGCGAAGGCGCACAGCACGTTGCCGACCAGGAACACGCCGACCAGTGTCATATGCGTGGCGAATCTGGGGAAGCGGCCGGATATGGCCGAACCGAGCGGCGTGACCGGCGCGTAGACGAAGGCGAACAGCGACACCAGATTGCCCACGGTGACCTCGGAGACGCTCAGCCCCCGGGCGATGTCGGGCAGGATGCCGACCACGATGAACTCGCTCATGCCCAGCATGAAGCTCAGCGATACCAGCGTGACCACCGGCAGGGTGAAGAACCGCTCATGCCCCGTGGATGTCGTGTTGCGAGTCACTGCCATCAGTCTCCCCGTTGTTCCGTCAAACGATTGAACCCATTTCCGCGTTATAGACTATCGTCACCTGCCACCCGTCGGCGCCCCGCGACACGCGGCCGCTCGCACTATCGGATGCAGACGTATCAACATCGGCCACGATCGGGCTTTCTGCCATCTCCGTCGGCCGCGGAAACGAAACATGCGGCAAGCAAGCGCACAAAAGCGGGAGGGGCCGGAATCATCGTGGCCCCTCCCGCTTGTCGAACCGACCGCGCCGGCGCTGCGCCGACGCTGCGCCGGCGCTACAACGCCGTCACAGCTTAGGCAGGTACTTCTTGAGCTCGAACGGCGTGACCTGCGTGCGGTACTCCTCCCATTCCTGGCGCTTGTTGCGCAGGAAGTACTCGAAGGCGTGCTCGCCGAGCACCTCGGCCACGAAGTCGGACTTCTCCATAATCTTCAGCGCCTCGTCAAGCGACTCGGGCAACGGCTGGATGCCCATCGCCTGGCGTTCAGCGTCGGTCAGCTCCCATACGTCGTCGCTGGTCGGCTCGCCCAGCGTCATCTGCTTCTCGACGCCGTCGAGGCCGGCGGCCAGCAGCACCGAGTACGCGAGGTAGGGGTTCGCCACCGGGTCGAGCGCGCGGAACTCCATACGCGCCGAGTTGCCCTTGCCGGGCTTGTACTGCGGGATGCGCAGCAGCGCGGAACGGTTGTTGTGGCCCCAGCAGATGTAGCTCGGAGCCTCGTTACCGCCCCACAGGCGCTTGTACGAGTTGACGTACTGGTCGGTCACCGCGCAGATCTCGGCCGCATGGTACAGGATGCCGGCCGCGAACTGACGCGCCGTCATCGACATGTTGAACTCCTGGCCGGCCTCGTAGAAGGCGTTGGCGTCGCCCTCGAACAGGCTCAGGTGCGTGTGCATGCCCGAACCGGGCGCGTTGGACAGGGGCTTGGGCATGAAGCTGGCGTGGATGCCGCGCTCCAGCGAGATCTCCTTGACCACCGTGCGGAAGGTCATGATGTTGTCGGCCGTGGTCAGCGCGTCCGCGTACCGCAGGTCGATCTCGTTCTGGCCTGGACCGCCCTCGTGGTGCGAATACTCCACCGAAATGCCCATCTGCTCGAGCATGTTGACGGTGGCGCGGCGGAAATCCATCCCGGGGCTGCGCGGCACATGGTCGAAATAGCCGCCCTCGTCGATCGGGACCGGCGGCTGCGACCAATCGTCCTGCGGTTCGAACAGGTAGAACTCGATCTCCGGGTGCACGTAGAACGTGAAGCCCTTCTCTTTGGCCTTCGCCAACGCGCGCTTGAGCACGTGGCGCGGGTCGCCGAGCGACGGCTCGCCATCGGGGGTCAAGATGTCGCAGAACATGCGCGCGGTGCCCTGCGGACCTCCGCGCCACGGCAGAATCTGGAAGGTGGAGGGGTCGGGCTGGACGATCATGTCGTCCTCCGACACGCGCGTCATGCCTTCGATCGCCGAACCGTCGAACCCCAGGCCCTCCTCGAACGCCGCCTCCAGCTCGGCCGGCGCGATGGCCACGGACTTCAACGTACCCAACACGTCGGTGAACCATAGGCGAATAAAGCGCACGTCGCGTTCCTCGACCGTGCGCAAGGCAAACTCCTGCTGCTTATCCATGATGCCCTATCGTTCCATCCGTGTGTTACGAACCTCGTTAACACGAGTCGCCGGCGACACGGCGCGCGGATCGTCTCCCCCGAAGGCCCGCGCGCCACGCACCCGAGCACGGAGGTAAGGTTGGGCGTATGAGTGAGAGCACCGAGAACAATGCAACCGTCGTCGGCAACGTGGTCCAGGCCGATGCCGACCACCCCATCATCGATATCGCCTCCTGGCGTCAGGCCCCGAATCCGCCGGCGCGGGAGCGGGCCGGCCTCGCCCTGCGCAAGACGGTGCCGCTGACCAGCCACGCGCTGTGGCAGGTGCGCGAGAACCGGCGCGACGTGATCGGCCTGTTGGAGGAGCAGTCGAGCCAGCGCGTGCAGGAGCTGATCCCGCTGCGCTACCAGCGCATGAGCGTATCGGCGTTCACCTTCTACCGCGGCACCGCGCTGATCATGGCGAACGATCTGGCGCGCACCCCGGTCACCGGCATCCCGGTGCAGGCCGTCGGCGACGCGCATATCGGCAATTTCGGCATGTTCCGTTCCCCGTCCAACCGCCTCGTGTTCGACATCAACGATTTCGACGAGACGCTCACCGGCCCCTGGGAGTGGGACATCAAGCGACTGGCCGCGTCGGTCGAGATCTGCGGGCGCGCGAACGGCATCCGCAAATGGGACCGCCGGGCGGCGGTGAAGCGCTGCGTGCACTCCTACCGCGACCATCTCAAGCAGTTCTCGCAGATGGACTATCTGGACGCATGGTACGACCACATCGACGTGGAGGCCGCGCTCGACCATTACGAGCGCACGGTGAACGGACAGCGCAACCTCACGCTGCGCGAGGCGGCGCGGCGCGCGACGCTGAAGGATTCGGACCGCGCGGCCGCCAAGCTCACGTACCGCGACGGCGACCGGCTGCGCTTCCGGTCCAAGCCGCCGGCACTGACGCCGATCAACGAGCTGCACAGCTACGCCGATCTCGAGGCCCTGCAGGGCCGCCTCGAGGCGCTGTTCAACAGCTACCGCCACAGCCTGTACGAGGACCGCCGCCATGTGCTGAGCCACTATACCTACCACGACACCGCGCGCAAGGTGGTCGGCGTCGGTTCGGTCGGCACGCGCGCATGGGTGTCGATCCTGACCGGCCGCGACATCGACGACCCGCTGATGCTGCAGATGAAGGAGGCCAATGATTCGGTGCTCGAGCGCTTCGTGGGCCGCTCCCCCTATGCCACGCACGGCGAGCGCGTGGTGCAGGGGCAGAAGCTGATCCAGTCGACCGCCGACGTGCTGCTCGGCTGGTCGAGCTTCCTCGCCGAGGACGGCAAGCCGCGCGACTACTACGTGCGCCAGTTCTGGAACGGCAAGGGATCGATCGACATCGAGCATCTCAACGATCTGGCGCTCAACGATCTCGGCCGCCTGTGCGCGCGCTGCCTGGCGCACGCCCACGCGCGCACGGGCGACCGCGTCGCCATCGCCTCGTACGTCGGCGACACCGAGGAGTTCGACGAGGCCATCGCCTCGTTCGCGGCCGCCTACGCGGACCAGAACGACGCGGATTACGCGGTGTTCAAGCAGCTCATCGACTCCGGCGAGCTGCCCTGCGCGTCGCTATAGCCGCGGCGAAGGGCACGGCGGGCCGCACCGCCGCGTCCTATCGCGATCATGCGCGTGATTATTCACGCCCCCGCTGGATGGGCAGTCCAGTGGACTGCCCATAGCAGTGCGCGAAGCGCACGTCGCATATAACGTCGGGGGCTGGCGGCGAAGCCGACTGGGGGTGGTCGGACGGAACGCCAAGCATCCGGTCATCCTCGGGCTTACACACCGCCCATCACCGTCACTTGGCGGTTTCGAGCGCCTCTTCCAGGGTGAAGGCCCGCGCGTACAGCGACTTGCCGAGGATCGCGGAGTCGACGCCGAGTCCGGCGAGCGCCTTGATGGCGGTCAGGTCGGCGAGCTTGCTGATGCCGCCCGACGCGGTGACCTTGGCGTCGGTGCGCTCGGCCACCTCGCGCAGCAGATCGATGTTCGGACCGGCCATCATGCCGTCGCGGGTCACGTCGGTGACCACGTACCGCGAGCATCCGACCGAGTCGAGGAACGCCATCGTCTCGAACAGGTCGCCGCCCTCCTTGACCCAGCCGCGGGCGGCGAGCGTGTGCCCGCGCACGTCGAGGCCGACGGCCACGCGGTCGCCGTACTTCGCGATCGCGGAGGCGGTCCAGTCCGGGTTCTCCAGCGCGGCGGTGCCGATGTTCACGCGTGCGGCGCCCGCGTCGAGCGCGGCGTCGAGCGACGCGTCGTCGCGCACGCCGCCGCTCATCTCGATGTTGACCTTGTCGCCGAGCTCCCGCACGATCTCGCGCAGCTGGGCGCGGTTGTCCCCCGTGCCGAACGCGGCGTCGAGGTCGACCAGATGGATCCACTCGGCACCCGCGTCGACCCAGGTTCGGGCGGCCTCCAGCGGCGAGCCGTAGTCGGTCTCGGAGCCGGATTCGCCCTGACGCAGGCGCACGGCCTTGCCGTCGCGCACGTCGACGGCCGGCAGCAGTGTAAGGGACATATCTTCACCTTTCCTATTCACGCCCCCCCTGCACGGGCGGGCGACTTTCGATGCGGCCGCGCATCCGTGCCCGCGGGCGGGCGGATGGCGGCCATGCCTCGATCAGAACATCTCGATCAGAACGTCGCGGTCAGAACGTCGCGGTCAGAACGTCGCGGTCAGAACGTCGCGACCCAGTTCTTCAGCAGCCGGGCGCCGGCTTCGGCGGACTTCTCCGGGTGGAACTGGGTGGCCGACAACGGGCCGCGCTCATAGGCGGCTACGAACCGGCTGCGCCCGTATTCGCACCAGGTCACGCGCTCCGGCGCATCGCCGAAGTCGATCTGCATGGCGCTCAGGTCGGCGGAGCGCACGCCCATCGCCGCATAGGAGTGGACGAAGTAGAAACGCTCGTTCGCCACGCCGTCCAGCAGCACCGAATCGGCCGGGGCCTCGACGGTGTTCCATCCCATGTGCGGCACCACGTCGGCATCCAGCAGATCGACGCTGCCGCCGATCAGCCCGAGGCCGGCGGCCTCCTGGCCGCGTTCGAGCCCTTTCTCGAACATGATCTGCTGGCCGACGCACACGCCGAGCACCGGGCGCCCAGCGCGCAGGCGGTCGTACACCACGCGGTCGCCGGACACCTCCTTCAGCCCGCGCATGCACGCCGCAAACGCGCCGACGCCCGGCACGACCAGACCGTCCGCCTCCAGCGCCGCGCGATAATCGGACGTCAACGTCACGTCGAGACCGAGGTTGGCCAACGCGCGCACCATGGACCGCACATTGCCGAACCCGTAGTCGAACACCACCACCGATGTCATCGTTTTGCTCCTTGATTGTCGTGGGCGCGCCGTCGGCGGCGCCCGGCGGACCCGCCGCTACTGGATGCTGGAACCGCCCCGCCCGAACCGCGTGTGCTCGGCGATGACCTGCATCGCCTGGTCGTGGTCGAGGCTCGACGAGGCGATGCTCGCCGTGCCCTGATCCGCCAGACCGTTCATCGTGGTGATGCCCAGCATGAGGTCCTCCACGAACGGCGCGGTGGCGCTGAACAGCACCGGCGGGGCGAAGGTCTGCCCCGGATCGCCCATCATGTACAGCGTGGCCTCCAGCTTGTCGGCGCGGTTGACCGCGAGGATCACGGACATGCCGCTGACCACGGTGGTCAGATCCTTGGCGGCTGCTTCTGGGCCGTCGCCGTCGAGGTTGCGCAGCACCGCGACGGCCCCCTCCTGGGAGTCGATGCAGTCGGCGGAGATGTCGGACAGCTGGCAGAACGCGGCGAGCAGCCGGGCCGACGTCAGCCGGGTGATGATCACCGCGACCTTCGCCTTGTTGCCGAGCAGGCCGGCCAGCTCGTCCTCGAACCCCGACGAGACGGACGAGGCGTCCGCATCGCCGTGCCCGTCGGCATCGGCGGCGGAACCGGAACCGGAGTCGTCAGCCGACTTGCCATCCTCACCGCCGGGCTCGTCGCCGGACTCCTGGAACTCCTTTTCGAATCCCGCCAGGGCGGCCTCCAGCTCCTCGTCGCTGAACGAGGCGCCATCCGGGTCGGACTGGTCCTTGAACCGATCGTCGAACGGATCGTCACTCATCACAGCGCGCCCTTCGTGCTCGGGATCAGGCCGGCGATGCGCGGGTCGGGCTCGACCGCAAAGCGCAGCGCGCGGGCCAGCGCCTTGAATTCGGCCTCGGCGATGTGGTGGGGATCGCGGCCGGCAAGCACCTGCATATGCAGGCAGATGTCGGCGTGCAGCGCGATCGACTCCATGACGTGCCGCACGAGCGAGCCGGTGAAGTGCCCGCCCATCATGCAGTACTCGAAGCCGGCGGGTTCGCCGGAGCACACGCAGTAGGGGCGGCCGGAGATGTCGACCACGGCCTTGGCGAGCGCCTCGTCGAGCGGCACGGTCGCATCGGCGAAGCGGCGGATGCCGCGCTTGTCGCCGAGCGCCTGCTTCAGGGCCTCGCCGAACACGATGGCCGTGTCCTCGACGGTGTGGTGCACGTCGATGTCGGTGTCGCCGTGCGCCTTGATGCTCAGGTCGATGAGCGAATGCTTGCCGAGCGCGTTCATCATATGGTTGTAGAACGGCACGGACGTATCGATGTCGGTCTGCCCGGTGCCGTCAAGATCGAGGCTCAGTTCGATGTGCGATTCGCTGGTTTCGCGGATGATATGCGCGGTGCGTGCCATGTCATCTCTCCCTTCACGTTGGTTCCGGCCGTTCCCGGCCGGCATTGCCGATGATACCCGGCTGTCGATACCCGTATTGGCGGTTGGCTACTCGGCTTCGACGGCGCGCATCGCCTCGACGAGCGCCTCGCGGAAGCGGGCCATCTCGTCGTCGGTGCCCATGCACACGCGCAGCCATCCGTCGGGCCCGACCACGCGGATCAGGACGCCGCGCTTGAGCAGCTCGTCGAAGATGCGGTCGCGCTTGTCGAAGTGCCCGCCGAACAGCAGAAAGTTCGATGCGGACTCGGCCACGGCGAGCGGCTGGCCCTTGTAGGTCTGCGTCGCGAGCCAGTTCGCGGTCTGCTCGCGGATCTCTCGCAGATGGGCGACGCGGCTCAGCTGTTCGTCGGTGTGCTCGAACGCGGCGAGCGCTGCGGCCTGCGTGACGGCGGACAGGTGGTAGGGCATACGCACGATGCGCACGCAGTCGATGATGCCCTTGGACGCGGCGAGATAGCCGACGCGCGCGCCGGCGAAGGCGAAGGCCTTGCTCATGGTGCGGCTGACGGCGAGGTTCGGGTGCTTGCCGATCAGTTCGAGCGCGCTGGGCGTGCCCGGGTTGCGGAATTCGACGTACGCCTCGTCCACGACGACCACGGGGTGCACGCCTTCGGCGGCGCCGGCCACCTCGGCGGTGTCGCACACGTCGAGGATGCGCTCGAGGTCGGCCTGGGGCAGCGGGGTGCCGGTCGGGTTGTTCGGGCTGGTGAGGACCACCATGCTCGGCTTGATCTCATGGATCGCGGCGATGGCGGCATCCGCGTCGAGCGTGAAGTCGGCGTTGCGGTGGGCGAGCTTCCATCCGGTGAAGGTGTCGCGCGCGTACTCGGGGTACATGGAGTACGTCGGGTCGCAGCCGAGCGCGGTGCGGCCCGGGCCGCCGAACGCCTGGAACAGCTGGAGCATGATCTCGTTGGAGCCGTTCGCGCCCCACAGCTGGTCGACGACGAGGCGCACGCCGGACTCGCGGGCCAGATAATCGCTGAACGCGTGGCGCAGGGCGATGTGCTCGCGGTCGGGGTAACGGTTGAGGGTCGGCGCGATCTCGCCGACGCGGCGGGCGATCGTCGCGCAGACCGCCGGGTCTGGCGCATACGGATTCTCGTTGACGTTCAGGCATACTGGCACGTCGAGCTGCGGGGCGCCGTACGGCTCCTCGCCGATCAGGTCGTTGCGCAGCGGCAGGGTGGCCGGGATCGCGTTGCTGGTGTTCTCGCTCATTGCTCTTACAGTCTCTTTCCTGCCCCGCTGGAGGGGCTGTCATACGACGACATGACCGGGGCGGCCGCGGGCGGACCCGCATGCCGCCCCGGTCCATCAGCGCCGGAACGCTTCCGCCGGCGAAAGCGGCGGAAGCCGAACCGCGGCGGCCTAGCGCAGACCGGCCTCCTTCTCCTGCTCGCGCAGCGTGTCCTTGTCATACGGATCCTTGACGAAGCGGGACAGCACGCATTCGCCGTGGGCCGGCAGGTCCTCGGAGACGGCGAAGGCGTTGATGCGCGCCGCAAGCGCCTTGAGGCCCTCCTCGTCGTATTCGATGACCTCGACCGGCTTCATGAAGGTGTGCACGCCCAGGCCAGCGGCGAAGCGCGCGGTGCCGCCGGTGGGCAGCACGTGGTTGGAGCCGGACATGTAGTCGCCCAGCGGCACCGGGGAGTACGGGCCGCGGAAGATGGCGCCGGCGTTCTTGATGCGCTTGACCACGGCGTCAGCGTCGGCGGTCTGGATCTCGAGGTGTTCGGCGGCGTAGGCGTTGGCCGCATCGATGGACTGGTCGAGGCCGTCGGTCAGCACGATGGCGGACTGGGTGCCGGACAGCGAGGTGTGCACGCGCTCGGCGTGCTCGGTCCTCGGCACGCGGTAGTTGAGGTTCTCCTGCACCTTGTCGGCGATCTCGGTCGAGTCGGTGAACAGCACGGAGCCGGCGAGCTCGTCGTGCTCGGCCTGGCCGATCAGATCGGCAGCGAGCAGGCTCGGGTCGGCGGTCTCGTCGGCGATGATGCCGATCTCGGTGGGGCCGGCGACCGCGTCGATGCCGACGAACGCGGAGACGAGCGACTTGGCGGTGGCCACGAAGATGTTGCCCGGGCCGGTGATCTTGTCGACCGGATCGCATAGCACGTCGCCGTCCTGCGGATCGGAACCCTTGGCGCCGTAGGCGAACATGGCGATGGCCTGGGCGCCGCCGACCGCGTACACCTCGGTGACGCCGAGGATGGCGCAGGTGGCGAGGATGGTCTTGTTGGGCAGGCCCTTGTCGTTGTCGCGGGCCGGCGGGGTGGCGATGGCGAGCGATTCGACGCCGGCGGCCTGCGCCGGCACGGCGTTCATGATCACGGACGACGGATAGACGGCCTTGCCGCCGGGCACGTACAGGCCGACGCGCTGGATCGGGATCCAGCGCTCCGCGACGCGGGCGCCGGGCGCGAGATCGGTGTGGAAGTCCTTCGGCACCTGGTTGGCGGCGACGGCGCGGGCGCGGCGCACGGATTCCTCGATGGCGGAGCGCACCTCCGGGTCGAGCGTGGTCAGCGCGTCCTGGATCGCCTCGGCCGGCACGCGCAGGTGCTCGGGGCGCACATGGTCGAACTTCTCCTCGAAATCGCGCAGGGCCGCGGCGCCGCGCTCCTTGACGTCGTCGAGGATCGGACGCACCAGATCGGATGCCTCCGACGTGCCCATTGCGGCGCGCGGCATCGCGGCCAGCAGCTCGGCACGGGACAAGTTCTTACCACGAAGGTCGATGATTCGCATGATGTTTTCGCTCATAAGCACCCATCGTAACAACGTATTGTCACGAATCGGCAAGGAACGCCCGGATTCACCCGAATCGTGAGATATCGGGGCGCCCCTTGCACCCGTGCGAGGCGCAATATCGCATGCGAAATATTACACAGCATCACGCGTGGTATTTCATATTGTGATCTTTTTCCGTGGCGCCGCCGCCAGCCTCCTATCCTTCCGGCATAGATCATTTCAAGAGAGAACAAGTGATCGTATGGAACAAGTCAAGAAATTCGCCGATTGGCTCACCAAATGGTTCACGCTGATCGTGGTCGTGTGGGCCGTGTTCAACTACTTCGTGCCGCAGACCTCGCTGTGAGGCAAAAGCTACACCGGCTACCTGCTGGGCGTCGTGCTGTTCGGCATGGGCCTGACCCTGACGTTGGACGACTTCAAGCGCATTCTCACCCAGCCGCTCATGGTGATCGTCGGCACGGTCGCGCACTTCGTGATCATGCCGCTGATCGCCGTGGCCCTGTGCGCCATCTTCCACCTGTCCGGCCCGCTGGCCGTCGGCGTGATCCTCGTCGGGTGCTGCCCGTCCGGCACCTCCTCGCACGTGATGAGCTACCTGTCCCGCGGTGACGTCGCGCTGGACGTGTCCATCGGCATCCTGTCCACGCTGTGCGCGCCGTTCATGATCCCGCTGCTTATGCAGCTGCTGGCGTCCCAGTACGTGACCGTTCCGGCGCAGTCCCTGTTCCTCAACGCCGTCAAGGTGGTGCTCTTCCCGATCGCGCTCGGCGTGGTCTGCCACATGATCTTCGGCAAGAAGATCGAAAAGGTCACCGTCGCGCTGCCGATCGTCTCCCAGGTCGCCATCCTGCTGATCATCGGCGTGGTCGTGGCCGCCAACGGCCCGAAGCTGTTCGCCGCCGCCTCCCTGATGGCCATCCCGGTGGTCATCCTGCACAACCTGTGCGGCTACGGACTGGGCTTCGGCTTCTCCAAGCTCATGTACAAGGTGTACCCGAAGGGCTTCAAGTACGCCCAGCAGAAGGCCATCACCTTCGAGGTCGGCATGCAGGACTCCGCTCTGGGCGCCACGCTGGCCCTGACCTCGTTCGCGGCCAACCCGCTGGCCGCCGTGCCGTCCACCTTCTTCAGCGTGTGGCACAACATCTCCGGTTCGGTGCTGTCGAGCTGGTGGCGCAACCACGATGACAAGCACGCCATTGCCCACGATTCCGCCAATGGCGAGAAGGGCTCGGCCAAGCTCGCCGTGCCGTCCGTCGCCACGGTGGCCGCCGAAGCCACCGCCTGACCGGCTTTCGCCGATTCACGGTTATATAACCGTTATACGGTTATATAACCGTTATATAGAAGGCTGCTGGATGATCTCATTCATCCAACAGCCTTCCTTTTATATATGGGCGCCCCTCCCCGAGGGGAGCTGTCGGCGAAGCCGACTGAGGGGAGCGACCGACTCACCCTCCCGCCGGCGGGAGGCGCGGCGCAGCTGCAATGGCATTCGTGGCAGTCACTTTCGTTCGTTCATCCTCCCGCTGGCGGGAGGTGGCGCGCAGCGCCGGAGGGTGGTCAAGATCCAAGGATGGTCAAACCCCGGCCAACCGCATCCACGGCGGGATACAGCGTGACGAACGCCGGATAAACGGCATCGTACGCCCGCGCCGCCGCCGGCCGCGGCGCATACACGACGCTCTCGCACACGTCCCGGATCAGGCCGGGCTTATCGAACACCAGCGACGCGAGCGCCACGGCCGGCAATATGTCGGCGTTGGCGAACACCTCGACCGGGTGCGCCAGCACGTCGGCCATGATCTGGCACCATGCCGATTCGCGCGCCCCGCCGCCGATCAGCGAGATCGTCTCCGGAGGCGCGTCGAAGCTCTCCATGCCCTGACGGATCGAGAACGCGACGCCTTCGAGCGCGGCGCGCAACATATCGGCCTTGGTCGTATCCGGCGAGATGCCGACATACGCGCCACGGATCGCGGGATTCATCACGGGGAACCGCTCCCCCACCAGATACGGCAGGCAGAGCACGCCGTTCGCGCCTGGGCGCGAGCCCTCGATCAGATCGTGCGCCGTGCCGTAGTCGGCGCCGGCAAAAACGCGCGACGCCCACCGATGCACGTCGCCGGCGTTGAGGAAGGGCACCGCGTTGACGAATCCGGGCGCCACGCCGAATGCGAGGTTGGCGGCGCCGGGCTTGTCCGTGAACGGCTCGGGCGAGACCGTGGCGATCCATCCGGAGGTGCCGAGGTTGATGTTGTACTCGCCGGGGCGGCTCACCCCGCTGGCGAGCGTGGTCGCCCCGGCATCGCCGATGCCTGCATATACCGGCGTTCCGGCGGCGAAACCGGTGAGCTGCCGCGCCGGCTCGCCGACCTTGCCGACGATATCCTGCGGTCTGTGCAGCCGCGGCAGCATCGCCGGATCGATGGAGGCCGCCACGCAGAGTTCCGCGTCCCATCGACCGGTGTGGATATCCATGGCGCCTGCCGTGGTGCATGCGGCCACATCACCGACCGCCGCCCCGGTCAATCGCGCGATGAGATAGTCCTTGGAGCTGATGAGCACATGGCGGATCGCCGCGAACGACTCGGGCTCGTCGTCCCGCAGCCACATGAGCTTGGGCAGCGGCAGGCCTCCTTCGAGACGGTTGCCGACCACGGCGAGAAAGCGGTCGGCGCCGCCGCAGTATGCGTCGGCAAGCGTCTGCTCCTGCCGTTCGGCGCGTCCGTCCGAATACAGGATGGCGTTGCGCACCGGCCGCAGATCGCCGTCAAGCGCGATCAGATCCTGCATCTGGCCGCTGAAGATGATGCCGGCGACCCGATCGGCGGCGAATCCCGGCTCCCGCGCTTCGGCCGAAGCCAGCATATGCCGCGACACCAAGCAGAACGCCCGCCACCACTGGCCGGGATCCTGCTCGCGGCGGTCGCCGTCGATGATCAGATCCAGCTGCTCGCTGCCGCTGGCCACGATGCGCCCGTCCGCCGCGACCAGCGCCCCCTTGAGCGCCGTGGTGCCCGCATCGAACACCGCCGCATATGCCGTTGTATTGCTATCCATACGCTCCATGGTAGCCATCCGACGAGTCGCCGACTATCGGACTCTGTGAAATGCAAATGATCTTCGGCTGACACGTATCTGACAGAAAGACGGTTACAGCTGACAACATGCCTTCTGAGGCTATTCCCTTTCGTGCTGACTCATTATAGGGTGACTTCACTGAGTCACCGAAGGCCCAGTGCGAACAGTCACAGACAAAGGAGCCGACCTAATGGCCGTACCCCAATACATACGAACGAAACCGCGAGGTGGTGCCGTTTTCTTGGACTGTGATCCGGGGAGGAACCCATCATGGCGAAGTACACGAGGGAACAGCGGCAACGCGCGGTCGAGCTGTATGCGAAATACGAGTGCTGCGCGGCGGGTGTGATACGCGAGCTGGGGTATCCCAGCCGGGAGGCGTTGCGCATGTGGCACCGGGACTGGCTCGGCGAACAGGAGACGGGCGTGCCCTCGCAGCGGGGTGAACGGTATGCGCGCTACACGGAGGAGCGGAAGCGTGCGGCCGTGGACCATTATCTGACGCATGGGCGGCGTGCGAGCCGCACGATGCGCCAAATGGGGTATCCGAGCAAAGAGGTGCTCGTTTCGTGGATCGACGAGCTCGCGCCGGGCGAACGCCGGATTCGCCGTGGCCCGGTTCCCGGGGAATCGAAACGGGATGCGGTCCTGAAGGTCGCGTCCGGCGAATTGAGTTCGCGCGAGGCCGCGGAGGTGGTGGGAGTGGATTCGTCGGTCGTGCGAAACTGGAAGCGTCAACTGCTCGGAGCCGCGAAAGGACTCATGGTGGCGAAGAGGGAACCGGAACGCGGGGGTTCCTCGCCGCAGGACGATCCGGACGCGCTGCGCGGCGAGGTCTCCGCGCTGAACGCGGATCTGGAGCGATTGCGCGCCGAATACCGGGCGATGGAGATCAGGTTGGCGATCGTGAAGGGCGCGGCGGAACTGGTGGGAAAAGAGCCGGGCGCAGACCCGGACAACCTGACAAGCCGAGAGAAGACGACCCTGATCAAGGACATCAGTGAGACGTTGGGCGTGAACGCGGAGAGCCTGCTGAAGGAGGTCGGCATCAAGCGCGGCACGTACTACTACCAGTTGAAGGCCATGCGCCGGCCGGACAGGAACGCGAGCCTCCTGTCCCTGGTGCGCGAGGCGTTCGAGAACAGCAGGAGGCGTTACGGGTACAAGCGCATCCACCTCGAGCTCAAAAGCGCGGGCATCATCGTGTCGGCCAAGCGCATCATGCGCCTGATGACCAGCCACGGCATGGTCCCCGTGTCCAGGAGCGCGAAGCGCTGCAGTTCGTACAAGGGCGAGATCGGCGGCGCGCCCGCCAATCTCGTGAACCGCGACTTCCACGCCACCGCGCCGAACCGGCTGTGGGTCACGGACATCACCGAGTTCCCGATCCCGGCGGGCAAGGTGTACCTGTCGCCGGTCATCGACTGCTATGACGGCATGCCGGTCGCCTGGACGATCGGCACGAGCCCCAACGCCGCCCTGGCCAACGGGATGCTCGAGACCGCGTGCGCCACGCTCAGGCCCGGCGAGACTCCGGTCATCCACTCGGACCGTGGCTGCCACTACCGGTGGCCCGAATGGATCCGCATCTGCAAAAGCCACGGGCTGACCCGGTCGATGAGCGCGAAGGGCTGTTCGCCGGACAATGCGGCCGCGGAGGGGTTCTTCGGCCGTCTCAAGAACGAGTTCTATTACGGGCGGGACTGGAGTGGCGTGGGCTACGAGGAGTTCCATGAGCGCCTGGCCGCCTACCTGACCCACTACAATGAAACCAGGATCAAGAAGTCACTGGACTGGCTAAGCCCCGTGCAATACCGCAAACACCTTGGAATGGCCGCCTGACCGTCCAAAAAAACATCCGCACCCCCCTACCCGGGAAATCGTTAAGGAAACAGGGAAAAGAGCAGTGACATCCTTTACCCCGATAACACGCCCTGCAGATAACGATGCCTTGCCGTGGCTTGCGGAATCGTAACCATCCGAGCTACCGGTATCGGTTACACAAGCGTTGACGGAAATTCTATACAGGAATTGACGGTCACGACAGCTCCGTTCCCTACCGTAACACTGTATTCGGCAGGGAACGGAGCCTCCTATATTCACTTGGATTCAACATATTCTCTCGGCGAAACGCTCGAGAGAATGCATCTGGACTCTTATACCCACATCGTTTAGCAACCAGATCTATGGGCTCTCTTGTCTTGGTCAACAACTCAGCAGCTCTGGACATCCGAGCATTCAAAATAAACTGACGCGGAGAAATGCCGAGATGCGTCCTGAATACTTCAAACAAGTATGCGCGGCTAACAAATAATTGATTGGCAACATCCTCGACGTATACTTTTAAATCAGAGTTCACGCATTTGTTGATATAGTCAACAGCATTTTTGACCAGACCATCATCCAGCCGCTCCAGAGGAGTCAGTACGGACTGTCTGCTGGACATTAATATTCCAATAATCTGTAGGAATGTTCCTTGAATAAGTAGATCATTTGAGGGAGTACGCTTCGGGAAACGCAAAATCTGATCAATGGACCGTCTGATTGCATCATAATTCGAAATGGCAATAACCGGATGTTCAGAGCTCAACCCGCATAAAGAAAGAGTTCGACGCACGTCGTCGCCACGAAAATCAGTCCAACAATAACTCCAAGGATTTCTGACATCGGCATAATAAAAAACCGGAGTATGTGAGGGAACATAGAAGCAATGATGCGCCCCTATTTCATAGTATCGATTGTTCACATAATAATGGCCGCTGCCCGATCCGGTGAAATGCAACATATCATAATCACGCATGCCGGGCCCCCAAGAATGTCCGGGATCACAATTCTCGATTCCCGCCGATACGAAGTCAAGACGTACATGGTCTACCGGATGCTCGATCGTATACTGCATTATCCCCCCTAACTATTCCCCACATAATGTATAAGATACAACCGTCAATAGGGTGGCACCCAACTTTGTCCGCACAAAACGAGATGCCACCCACGACATTGACGAATGTCCCTTCATCGACGAATTGATTTAATCACAATTCCAAATCCAGCACTCCAAATGGTTCGACAAATATGCTTATCACCGTTGCACCATTAACCGACTTCTGACATATTGATGTCTTACGCTCTCGGTATCCCGCCGCATCCACAGTTTGTATCAACAGGCCTACATGCCCGTCCACACCGCGAATGCGAATAGTCGTTGTGCAGGAATTCGTGGCATTGAGAACAACCAAATGATGCACTTCTCTCGCATCCATGTCCACTATGGTGTGCTCAGAGTATATGCCGGTGACCTGCACACCATCAGCGGCTGCATTTACTATTGGATATGATAAGGCCTGTGATCCGAGGCGTAATTGTCCTTCTAAAATCACATGCCGATAGCGGTTCCATATTGATAACAGGTGACGGCATACCGATTGTTGTTCTTCGGGAATCAGTGATGGTGTAACCGATAACTGCGGCACGCTGAAGAAGGAAGACATGATCTGTTGAGCACATGCAGCCGACTGAGCAGAAGTATCCCACACGAGCATGTCCGAATCAACTACACGCCCAGAAGCTACAAGCCTTGCATTTATTGTGCCACATCTATTTGCGATGGCATCGGCAGGACAATCTGAAGCTCTAAGCACGTTGGCATAAGAGCCGAGCAACGGATTCACATACGGAGAGCGGAACTCAATAAGAGGACTCGTCTCATGCTTCAAGGTAATGGCAGATCGTATATCTTCCAATAGTTTAAGCATCGCGACACCAACATCATTCAAAGCGTCCGCCTCAGATGGAGATCGGGAACCTTGATAGCACGACGCCTGATCGAGAAAGTCAATTTTCAAACCATCAATGTCGTATGTCTCCACCAATCGCCGGCACATACGCGCAATCAATGCGCGTACAGAAGCTCGACGCGGATCGAGTACGTGGGTATTCAAATCCGCTCCATCCAGATAGATCGGATTCTGATCCCTGACATGCGACCAAACACTGGATCGTTCTCCGACCAGCAGCGGAGCCACCCAAAGGACCACAGACAAGCCTTTTTCATGTAGCTTGGCCACGGTATCTTTCAAATCAGGAAATTTCTCGGGGTCGGGTATCCAATCGCCGCATCCGGCATATCCCCGCCCACTACCGTACATTTGCCAGCCGTCATCAATAAACACGGATTTGCATCCGAGCTGAAGTATACCTTCCGCTTCAGCAAGCAAATATGCAGAGCTGACATTTTGCAGACACGCATACCATGTCGAGAATACCGGGTCATACGCATATCGGGGAATCGGCATTACACCGTGGCCAGCGCGTATGAATTCGTTCAATTGAGCGATGGAATCAACAATCGACAGACAAGCCGCAACGTCGATTATCAATAAATGTTCTTGCTCGCGTCTCATATGGAATCGTAAGAGTATCGAGAATAGGCGGCGCTCCTCATCAACGCCGTATTGCATCGTCAACTCGCCAACGGATAAGGAAAAACCAAAACCCAACAGGCAATTGTCTGATACATCCAGCAGACATCCCATCGGCTCAGACTGAACCAATGAGATCCGTTTCTTGCCATGCCAATCCGGAGGCAATGGCACACAGTCCCGTTCGCCTGGGTGCCAGAACGACACGGCACCACCAAGAGGCACCGTTATGGCTATCATGCTTTCATCATCGATCCGATGGTCTCGGCGCACCGTTACCACATAACGTCCTTCACCCATCTCGGTGGTTTCCAGATGCAAATCACACGTCGCGAGCAGTTCACCGTTACCCGCATGACCTTGCGAAAGCAAGACACCCTCATATCTGTCCAACAGCATTGTCGGACGCTCCTTTCACTATGCGTATCATCACATACCTATTCCTTAATGGAACCGGCGAGCATGCCAGACACAAATTCCTTCTGCAGGAACACAAACAAAATAAGCACAGGCAATACGCTCAACGCGGTTCCCGCCAACAGCTGACCATAATCGGTGGTGCCGATGCCCTGCAAAGTTGCCAAAGCAACAGGAATCGTGTACTGACTGGGAGAACGTTGCACGACCAGCGGATAGGTGAAATCATTCCAACGCGCCAAAAACATAAAGATCGAAAGCGCTGCCAAAGATGGCTTCATCGCAGGCAACACTATCGTGGAAAAGATGCGGAATTCTCCAGCCCCATCAATCCTCGCTGCTTCAACGATGGTTCGAGGGAATGAGCCCATGGCCTGTTTCATCAAAAACACGCCAAAGGGCATGGCCAAATCGGGCAAGATCAGTGACTGATAGCTACCCAACCATCCGAAATTCAACATCATTTTGAATAAAGGGACCAATGTGACTTGTCCTGGCAAACTCATCACGGCAATAACCAATCCAAATAGGATCTTACTTCCTTTAAACTGGTATTGTGCAAAGGCATAGCCAGCCAAACTACACACCACAGCACCAATAAGCACATACAGTACCGACACCACAACCGAATTGACAATCGCCGTACCGAAATCCGTACTGCCCATGAGTCCCTTCAAATTATTCAGGAACTCGCCTCCCGGTGTCAGATGCGGTGTTTTGGCATAGATCTCGTTGGCCGAACGAGTGCTTGCAACGACCAGCCACCAGAATGGAAAAATGAATATGATCAGGCCTAGTCCCAAACCACCGGTCAAAGCCACGCTTCTCCATGCTCGGCCAGTTCGATCTATCTTCTGGGATCCACGAATTTTTTCTGACATCATGCTAGTCTTTCTCCCTTTGAATCCAGAACTGGATGCAACTTAAAATCACCACGATGACCAGCAATGCATAACCGATAGCTGATGCATAGCCAAAGTCGAAGTACTTGAATCCCTGCATGTACAGATACATACCGATGGTAAGCGTCGCATTATTGGGACCACCACTGGTCAGAACATAGGGCTCATCAAACAGCTGAAGCGTGCCAATGGTAGACAGTACCGTTGTCAACAGAATGGCCGGTCTCAAACCCGGGATTGTCACCGATTTGAAACGTTGCCAAGCATTGGCGCCATCCACAGATGCGGCCTCATACAGTTCATCAGGGATCGATTGAAGCTGTGCCAGATAAATAACAGCGTTCTGCCCCGTGTAGTGCCATGTCATCGCAAGAATAATCGATACTCTCGCCCAACCAGGCTGAGTCAACCATGGAACATCAGGAATATGCAGAAGGCCGAGAAAGTAATTTAGCACTCCGCTTTGTGGGTCAAGTATGTTTTTAAACAGAATTCCATATGCTACCAGTCCCATGATAATGGGAAGGAAATAACCCATACGGAATATGGTACGAAACTTAAGCAAGGCTGAATTAAAAGCCACTGCTAAGGCTATGGCCAATATCAGCATGACCGGCACTTGAACAATCAAAATCAAAAAGGTATTTTTTAGTGCACGCCAGAACAATTCGTCACTGAACAGACGCTTAAAATTAGCGAATCCGACGAACACCTGCTTGCCTGATTGATTTGCGGTTAAGGACAACCATCCCGAATACACGTATGGATAGAACTTGAACACAGCGTAAAGGATCACCATCGGCGCAATAAAGATATACGGAGCGTTCTTCTGCGTGAGCCGAAGACGCGAAACGGCACGCCTCCGATCACCATTATTTGTAGTCTGATTTTTCATCATGTAGACCCCTCATTGGCAAGAGCGTCCCGTCCTCTTGATGTTTTGGACGGGACGCTCTCCTCATGTACTGCGTCAGTCGGACGCGAGCTTTCTGCCGGTTTCCTGAGAAAGACGCTGGGCAGCTTCATCCAAGGCTTGCTTGGGGTCGGCATTCTCAGTAAGGACTCTCGTCTGCGCGTCACTCAGCGCTTTCTTCGCCTTTGCGTAATCGCTGGTGTAAATCAGCTTCGGGGTTTTATCCTCCAGCTGCTTGGTGTATACATCATTGATTTTTTCATTGTTGTAGTAAGCGTTTTCCTTAGTCATGTCATCGCTTTTCAGGAAAGGAATATATCCAGGGAACAGCCCCTGCGACTTATACATGGCCGACTGCGCCTCCTGAGTGGCAAGTGTAAATTTGATGAACTCCCATGCCGTCTTTTTGTTCTTGCTAGAGTTCGCGATTGACAGGTAATTCGCACTAGGCAATGCTGAGGTCAACCCGCCTTCTTCCACTGCCGGCAGAGTCGTTACACGCCACCGATTCTTGTATTCCGGCAATTGCTTCTCGAATATGCCCGTTAAGAAGTTGCGATCAGGGAAGGACGCCACATTTTCAGCTTTTGCGGCTTTGATGTTTGAGTCTTCCGAACTAGCAGGAATATCCGAAATCAAGCCAGCATCATTGGCTTCCTTCAGCAGCTCCATCGACTTAACGCCGTTCTTGTTATTCATGACAATTTCACCATTGTCATTAAAATAGAACGTTCCCTGCAGCATAGTGATGATCTGCCACAAGTCGACAGGATTACCTCCCGTAGCGGCTTTATCCATATAGAACAGGTAATCTCCTGTCTTATCTTTGATCTGTTTACCCGCGTTAAGGTAATCGTCCCATGTCTTGATATCATCGATATTGACGCCGGCCTTTTCGAATATGCCAACGTCGTAAAGCAGAGCCCCGGTATTGACTTCGAAAGGCAATCCGTAAATATTATTATTAACTGTCGCGCTCTCAAGAATTCCTTCCGGAAAGTCAGACTTGAGATCCTGAGCTCCATAATCATTCAAGTTCACAAAGGCATCCGGGAACTTATCGACGTATCCACCGATATAATCAATGCCGATATTCATGATATCTGGCAGCCCCTGACCACCAGCGGCCAGCCCTGTAGTAATTTTGTCCCAAATGGCCGGATTGCCTACATTCTCAACAGTAACTTTCGTACCGGGATACTTCTTTTCAAATAACTTGGCCGAAGCCTCGAACTCCTTCCCCGGCTGCTCCCAAGTCCAAACGGTAATGTCCCCCTCTACCTTGTCATTTTGAGCAGAGGAAGAACTACTACCCCCCCCCCGCAGGCAGCGAGAGAAGTCACCATGGCGGCTGAGAGTACCGCTGATACAACGATTTTTCCACGCATTACTTATTCTCCTTATCGATCTAGGCAACCTCGCCTTAAATCATCATGATCACCGTGTATCCACGATCATCATCTTCGGATCGGTCTCCTTAGCGATCCGTGACTAAAGCGTATAACCTTTCAGACGAACGGAGATGTCGTACAGCATGATAGTTGACATTCTGCAAGGCGCACATAACATCCGGCACCCCCTTCATGCATCGATTCAGAGTCAGGTCGCAAAACCCCAATCATCCATACGACTCTCTCACGCTGACATTAAGCCAACATCCGCCATCAATTTTTCAGCAGCACAATGCATCAGTGAGAATCACACCTTCCGTAACTCATACCACTGGCAGCTGTACCTGCACCGTGGCGGGTTGAGCGGACGCACACTGTTCCACTCGCTCAACCTGCCACGGAATCGGCGCGTCACCGCAGCCGCAGCGCGACGGCCTTCAGCGGACGCGTGTACTCGTCACGCGAGATCCGCAGGCGGCTCACCACCCGATCGGGCACCCTGGCCACGAGACGGGACAGTTCCCGCAGCACGACCTTCATACGCTTCCTATCGGGATCGGCGTGCGCGGCGGTCTGCTCCAGTCGCGAGAGGATCGCCGGGTCCGGCTTGCTGACGGACGCCGCGAACCGCGTCTTCTTCTCCGCCTCGCAGTTCAGCTCGTCGAGCAGGATCGCGGCCAGTAGCGTGGGCCCGACCGCCGTGGCCAGCGCATTCACCACGACCAGGCGGTCGTTCTCCGTCGTCTCGTCGTCCGGCCCGGAGAGCAGGTCGCCGAGGATGTTGTTCCACGACTCGGCGACGTTCGCGGACGATTCGCGCTGACGCATGCGGTGCGGCGGCAGCTGCACGGTCAGGCGGTCCAGCCACAGGCGCATCGCGCGCACGGCCTCGTCGAGGTCGTTGGGCAGCTGGATGATGCCGGCCTCGACGGTCCGCTTCCCCTTCATGGCCGCGACGTCGGCGGGACGCAGCCCGAAGATGCGCCCCTTGGCGTCGGGGAGCGGGTATTCCCACCGCGTGCGGCACACGACGCGGTCACCGCTCTGGTACACGTAGGAGTTGCAGTACGGCAAACGGGAATCGGTGACAACGGCCCACCTGCCGGACTCGTCGGCTTCGGCGGAGCGGATGATGCGCATCTGTTCTGCGAACGCAGGGATGTTCATTGATATGTCCTTTCCTTGGTCCGGGTACACTACTCCCTAGGGAGGGACCCTAGAGGCCCGGATCGCGGAAACAGAGACATATCTACTGCATGAGCGGAGACTTTAGCACGGCATTCCCCGAACTCAACCCGTGCGTGTCTTTAGCGAGGCGCCCGTGCGGCACCGGATTAGGACCAGGAAACGGCACAGGCGAACACATGTTGAGAAAAATGTGACAGAACTGCCTCCATACAAGAGAAAAACGTGACAGATCGGCCTCCAAATAGGAGAAAAACGTGACGGCCAGTATTCTGCGTCCTTAATTCGTTGATGAATTCCAGCTCTTCTCGAGGAGTCCGTGAGTCCGTCGGCGCAACCGACCGGAGTGTTCCGACAGCGAAACCATGACCGTGTGACCACCCTCCGGCGCTACGCGCCACCCCCGCCAGCGGGAGGATCGCCCGGTCAATCATTTACGAGACAGTGCGCCGGCAAGAGGACGAATATTCATTCATGCGACAGTCGAGACAACATTCCGCATCTCGAATGACGATGTCCGCTCCGAACGACTGGAGGTTCCGGCTCGGCCATGGCGCATGCGTTGGAGGTCGAACGGGACTCGCGTTCGGGTTCGGCCTCCAACGCGGCGGACCCGTCAGCGTCCAGTCTGCCGGGCCGGCTCCTTCCGAACCGACGGATAGCCCGAATCCGGCGCGTACGGAGCCAGCGGGAACGTGGCGAATGCCTTGAATCCCAGATGGATGGCATGCTCATTGGCGTAATAGCGCAATGCCCCGGGCAGCCACATGAGCAAGGGGGCGGGGAGAAGAATCAGCAGGAACGGGATCATCCATGCCGGATTGATGTCGCGGAACGCACCCAGATTCTCGTTGACGCGAGCAAGGGCATCGGCATTGGCCTGAATGAACAGCTGAAGCATAGCGAGACCGTAGGCAATGCAGAACGGCGCCATCGGCAACGTCGTCATCGTCCATGCGAACATGATGACGAGATACAGTATGAACACGACCGTCATAAGGACGATGGCGATGACCACGCCCCATCCCCCGACGCCGGACAGGACTCCGCCACCGTACTGGTTGCCCCATCGCACCACCGGAAACATCGAGTAGATCACGCAGATGATAGACAACGCGACAAGCGCCGGGAACAGGACGCAGATGATCTTGAACTGCAGCCGGAATACGCCGCCGAAGCACTTGCGCGCCAACCTGTCCCATCCTCGGGGGACCACCGCGATCGCATGGGCCCACCGGGCGAATCCTCGGCCCACGCCGTTGCCGGCCATCACGTTTCCGACCATGACGACGATGAACACTGGTATGGTCCAGCACAGCCAGGTGATGACGTAGAGCATCAGCATCGATCCACCATTCTGGAAGATGGGGGTCCATGCATCATCCGCGGTGGCTTCGCCGTGGTACTGGCCGGATAGGATCAGCGTCAGGCGAAACACCCAAAAGCAAACCTGCTCGAATATCGACATCAGGGCCGGGAAAGGGCTGGTCAGGAACCCGGTGATCATGAACAGCACCACCACGGGCAGCCCGTTGTAGGCGAACGACTGGAAAATCATTGCCAGCGGGCCGAGCCAGCTACGTCCGGCGCGCCGCATGAGCGCTTCCGATCGATTCAGCGGAACGAGTCTCGCGGGGCCGGGAGACGGCCGGCCATGGCCGTCACCGGCTCCGACCCCATTGTCTCCATCGCCTCCATTGCCATGGCTGTCCCCATAACCATAGCCATTTGTTCCAGTTGGCCCAGCCTGTCGGGAAGCCGGCATCGTTCCCCTGACGTCGAATGCCATGCCGCGGTGATCCGCCTTGCCCGCACCTTCCGAATCCATTGCTCTCATCGTTGCTCTCTCATCAATCAACGGGAAATAATCCGAGCTCATTATACGGTCGGCGACGTTGTCCTCCGATGACTCACGACCGAGGGCGCGACGCCGACTCCCAAAGTTCGGAGGACCGCGCGGCCGCCCCGCCAACCGCTCCCGCACGCCACTCGGCAATGAGGGCGGCGCAGAGCATGATCACCTGCGCGACGAGGTTAAACCACAGGAGCACGCCGATCAGGGCAGCGAACGGGGCGAGCATCGGGTTGCGGGGCACGCCGGTCAGCTGCAGTACGAAACGCACCAGACCGCCGGACACCGTACCGGCGGCGGTCGAGAGGATGAACAGCACGGCCACGGCGAAGGCCGCGAGGGTGTCGCGCAGTCTGGTGACGACGATGTTGGGTTCGTGGTCGCCGTCGTCGAACATGGTCCGCACGGCACCGCGCAACGAATTCATCCAACCGGTCACGATCCACCAGAAGATGGCCAGCGTGGCCAAACTGGTCCAGGTCAGAGTGCTGGACACGGAATCGAGCACGGACTGCGACAGGAACGAGTCGGAAACCGCGGGGATCACCGTGCGCACCGCATCGATCAGCATCCGCTGCCAGTCGACGTTGCCGACCATGATCAGGCCGAGCACGCTGATCGCGATCCATACGCCAGCGAAGAACGCGAACAGCAGTCCATAGGCCAGGCCATTCGCCAACAGCGGACCGCGCCGGGACAGATACCGGTCCAGCACCCGCCCGGGCAACGTCCGCGACCATGCGGACGCCGCACGGTCGATCATCATCCGCACGTCACGCATATGCCACCCCGATCGTCATGCCGGAGCAGGCGGGATCGGACATGATCCCGGCATGCTCCGGCACAAGTTTACGGCACCCGGGCACCCACGGCACGACAGCGGCGGCCGCTTTCCCCGGCCGCCGCGTCGGCCCGCCGCTCACACGACGTGGTACTCGTGCAGCAGCGTGGCGATGTCGGTGCCCTCGAGCTTCTTGAGCACCTTGCCGATCACCTTCCGCTCAAGCCAGTTGAGCTTCATGTCGGTGACCGGCGCCCCGTCGCGCAACTTGACGGTGGCGTTGAGCAAATTGCGCACGTCGTAGACGCTGCCCCACACCTCGGGCACGCCGCGGTCCACGTCGAGCAGCGTGTACACCGCCTCCATGCCGGTGCGCATCGAGTACTCGGTGGTGAAGATCGTATCGCGCGGGGTCTCGGCGAACTGGCCGAGGAACGCGAAGTTCACGGCGCCGTCGGGCACCACGTCGGGCCGGTCGCCGGCCGCGCGCGGCATGAAGAACGCGGTGATGTACGGCATCATCACCGGCACGGTGTTCGCGTGGTTCTTCGCGAGCGCCTCGATCTTGTCGGCCGGCACGCCCATGTGGTAGAGCCACTCCTCGCAGATCTCCTCGCCGGTGCACTCGGTCATCGGCTTCTTCACGTAGTTGCCGGGCTTGTCGGGGAACAGGCCGTACACCCACACGCACAGCTGGTCCTTGGGCTGGTCGCGGAACTGCTGCTGGCGGTTCAGCGTCCAGCTCATCAGCCAGTTGGAGTCCTCGACGGTCACGATGCCGCCGGTCACCACGCGCCCGCCGAACGGGTCGCGCTTGCAGATGCGCTTGATATACGGCGGGATCTCGCCGTCGAGCGTGGTCACGGTGGCGCTCATCCACTTGGTGGCGTTCGGGTCGGAGCAGAACTTGTCCGGATGGCCGAAGCTCGGATCCTGCTTGGCGATGTTGCGCCACATGTCCCAGCCGCCGCCCGGTTTCAGGTCCGGATTCCACGCGGCCGGGGCCTTCTGCGAGCCCATCGTCGAGTTCTCCACGCAGCCGCCGTTGGTGATGAACACCAGATCGTTCTCGGTCAGGTCGATCGACGACTTGTCGCCCTCGTGGTCGATGTCGAGACGCACCGCGATCTTCTTGGTCGGCGAACCGTACGGGTTGCGCTTGAAGTAGCCCGACTCGGCCTGGATCTTCTGGATCGTGTCCTGCCCGACGCCGGTGCGTTCGCGCTTGGGCCCGTTCCCGCCGCCGATCGCGAACTCGACGTTGTCGACCTTGGTGTTGTAGTGGAACTGCACGCCGTGCGATTCGAGATACTTCACCATCGGCAGGATCATCGACTCGTACTGATTGTAGCGGGTGAAGCGCAGCGCCGAGAAGTCCGGCAGGCCGCCGATGTGGTGGATGTAGCGCTTGATGTACAGCTTCATCTCGAGCGCGGAGTGCCAGTTCTCGAACGCGAACATGGTGCGCCAGTACAGCCAGAAGTTGGAGTTCAGCACCTCGTCGTCGAAGAAGTCGGTGATCGGCTCGTCGTACAGCTCCTCGTCGGGCGTGAAGAACAGCTTCATGATCTCCATCGACGCCTTGTCCGACAGGCCGAACTTGCCGGCGAGCCCGGCATCCTTGCCGAGGTCCTTGGTGGCGCGGCACAGCGAGTAGTTCGGGTCCTCCTTGTTGAGCCAGTAGTACTCGTCGAGCACGGAGACGCCTTCGGTCTCGATGGAGGGGATCGAGCGGAACAGGTCCCACATCACCTCGAAGTGGTTGTCCATCTCGCGCCCGCCGCGCATCACGTAGCCGAGCCCGGGGATGTTCGCGCCGTCGCAGGCGCCGCCCGCGACCGAGTCCTTCTCGAAGATATGGATGTGGCCGCCCGGCATCCGCCCGTCGCGCACCAGATAGCAGGCCGCCGACAGCGCCGCCAGACCGGTACCGATGATGTACGCGCTCTTGCCGTCGACGCCCGCCGGCTTCTTCGGGCGGGCGAACGCTTCGTAGTTACCGCTGGAATAGTACATATTCCGCCTCCTTGAGCTTGGATTGACACAGTGTCAACCCCTCCAATGGACATATTGTCGCATATGCGGCTCTTCCACCATAGACAATAGGGGGTGTTTCGACGCATTATTGGCACGCTGCGCCGTCGGCGCACACGAATCGCCAACGCTCCCGCCCACCCCGGCCCATCCGATCATCGCCCCGAAACGCTATCCTCATGAAGTAGGCAACACATCCGCAGACACAACACATGATGCACCGACACCAAGGAGCCCCAATGGCACTGAGCAAGAAGCAGGTCAAGCAGCTGCGCGCGCTGGCGAACCCCATGAACCCGCTGATCCAGATCGGCAAGAACGAGGTGAACGAGGCCACCGTCAAGCAGGCCGACGAGACCATCGAGAAGCGCGAACTGATCAAATGCTCGGTGCTGGACGGCTGCGGCCTGGACGCCAAGGAGGCCGGCTCCCGGCTGGCCGAGGCGCTGGGGGCCGAACTCGTGCAGGTGATCGGCAACCGCTTCGTGATCTATCGCCGCTCGCACCGCGACGACGTCGAGCACATCCGCCTCGTGCGCGAGTAGCGCGACCGGGCGAACGCCCGCATCCCCCCCCCGCTTTCCCCGATGCAAAGGAGCACAGGACATGACCACCTTGCCGCCGCGCGAGCCCTTCGCGCTCGCCCATGCCACCGTCATCACCGGCGACGCCACAGGCACCACGCTTGAGGATACGACCGTCATCGTCGGAGGCGACGGCCGCATCGCCACGGTCGCCCCGAGTCTGGCGACGCCGATTCCCGACGGCTGCCATATGCTGGACGCGACCGGCAAGGTGGTGATGCCCGGGCTGATCAACGCCCACGCGCACCTGTTCTCCGACGGCAAGCCGCTGAATCCGAAACTGGCCACGCCGCAGGGCCAGCGCGCCACCGCGGCGCTCATGCACTCGCCGCTCGGCCGCCCGTATCTGGCGGCGCGCGCGAAGGCGAGCGTGATGGCGCAGCTCAATTCCGGCGTCACCACGCTGCGCACGCTCGGCGATGTGGCGTATGAGGCCGTGGCCCTGCGCAACCGCATCGAAGCCGACGCCATGGTCGGCCCGCGCATCCTCGCATCCGGGCCGCTGCTGGCGGTCCCCGAAGGCCACGGCGCCCCGCTGATCGCGTTGACGGGCGACGATCCGGCGACGCTGGCGAGCCACACCCGGACCAATATCGAGCATGGCGCGAACGCGATCAAGATCGCGGCCACTGGCGGCGTCACCGATGCGCAGAAGCTCGGCGAGGCCGGCAGCCCGCAGATGAGCGTGGACCAGATGCGCGCGATCTGCGACGTGGCGCACGAGGCCGGCGTGATCGTCGGTGCGCACGCGCAAAGCCCGGAGGGCGTTCGCCGGGCGCTTGAGGCCGGCGTCGACACGATCGAGCACGGCAGCGCGCTCGACGACGCGATGATCGGGCTGTTCCGCCACAATCCCCGCGCGCTGCGCGGATGGTCGGCGCTGATCCCCACGCTGTCGGCGGGGCTGCCGCTGACCGAGATCGACCAGAAGACGACCGGCATCACGGATATCCAACTGTCGAATTCGAGAACCGTGGTGAGCGGCATGGTCGCCGGCGCGGCGGACGCCCGCAAGGCCGGCATCCGCGTCGGCGTCGGCACGGATGCGGCGATGACCTTCGTCACCCAATACGGCACTTGGCGCGAATTGGACCTGCTGGTCAAGCGCGCGGGGTTCTCCACCGCCGAAGCGATCCATGCCGCAACGCAGGTCAACGCCGAGATCCTGGGCGTCGGAGACACCACCGGGAGCATCGAGGCCGGCAAGGCCGCGGATCTGCTGGTGCTGGACGCCAATCCGATCATCGATCTGCGCGCGTTGCGCCAGCCCGCACTGGTGGTCGCCGACGGACGGCCGGTATGGCGGCCCCGCATCCGGCGTTTCGACGACATCGACGCGCTGCTCGACCGCGCGTTCCGCGAGTAGCCGGCGGATCGAACCACACTGTTCAGCCAATCAAACATCACCATCACAGGAGGGGTTATGGCAGTCAATGAAACCAATGTGCTGATCATCGTCAACAACTGGGGTATCGAGGAGACGGAACTGACCCGCCCGCTGCGCGATCTCAGGAAGGCCGGCGCGCGCGTCACCGTCGCGGCGACCACGCTCGACCCGTGCGAAACCGTGCGGCACGACCGCTATGAAGGCGAGACGATCACGCCGGACGCGCTGCTCAGCGATGTGCAGGCCGCGGATTACGACCTGTTGGTCGTGCCGGGAGGCACCTGCAACGTGGACCGTCTGCGCGTGAATCCGGACGCGATCGCGCTGGCGCAGGAATTCGCGCACGAGGGCAAGCCGATCGCCGCGATCTGCCACGGCCCGTGGCTGCTGGTGAACGCCGGCCTGCTGCCCGGCAAGACGCTGACCTCCTGCCGCTACATCAAGGCCGACGTGGAGAACGCCGGCGGTTCGCACGTGGACAAGGAGGTGTACTCGTGCGGCGCGAACGGATGGACGCTGATCACCTCGCGCAAGCCCGATGACCTCGACGCCTTCGTCGGCGCCATCGAACAGGCGCTGTAACCGCCCGGCGGTTGCGGCCCGAGCCAGCATGCGAGTCGGCCGGTGGCCGGCTGTTCCGCAATCGCGGAACAGCCGGCCACCGGCCGACTCGCATATGCGGCGCCAGCGGCGTCCATTACGCCGGATGATTGGTCAGATCGCGTTCGATCCACGCCATGACCAGATCCGCCAGACGGTCGACGTCCTCGTCGCTCAGCGCCCGCCCCTGCTCCAGGTGGTGCCACTTGGCGATGCATCCACGGCAGCAGGTCGCCGTGGCGTGCTGCGCGGTGAATACCGGGTGCCCGCGCCACGGCGTCTGCCGCCCGTCGTTTTTCGGTTCGGCGTCGCCGACGCGGGCGCGCAGCATCTCGTGCGCGTGCCGGTCGATCGTCGCCTTGCCCTTGGCCCGCGCATAGGCGCGATCCTTGTCGCTCAGCACGAATTTCGCGCGGAACGCGGAACGGGACAGGCGATTCAGCGTATCGGCGATCCAGCGTTGCTCGTCCGGCCGTTGCCCGTCGTCAGACATTGCCACGGGCGTGCTGGTTCGCCCACGACTGCGACTGCACGAAGGTGGCCGGATCGGCGCTGACACGGCCTTGCGGGTCATGCAGCGCGTCGATGGCGGCGAGCTCGTCCGCGCTCAGGTCGAAACCGGCGCTGGCCAGATTCGACTTCATGCGCTCGACATGCTTCGACTTGGGGATGACGATCCGCCCCTCCTGCGTGTGCCAGCGCAGCACGACCTGCGCCGGGGTGACGCCGTGTGCGGCGGCCGCGGCGGCCACCGGGCCGGACTCGATGTCCTTGCCGTGCCCGAGCGGGCTGAACGCCTCGACGGTGATGCCATGCTCCTTGCAGAAGGCGAGGTTGTCGGGCTGGCTGAAGCGCGGATGCACTTCAATCTGGTTGACGGCCGGCGTCTCGCCGGAATCCTCGATCACCTTCCGCAGGTGCTCGGGCAGGAAGTTGCTGACGCCCGGCACGCGGATCGCGCCCTCGTCGCGCAGGCTGAGCAGCGCGCGCCACGTCTCGCGGTACTGGTCGGCCGCCGGGAACGGCCAGTGGATCAGATACATGTCGACCACGTCGACGCCGAGCTTGCGGCGGGACTGATCGAAGGCGAACCTGGCCGGGTCGTACCCCTGATCGCAGTTGCGCAGCTTGGTGGTGACCCACACCTTGCCGGTCATGCCGGTGGCCTTGAGCGCCGCCCCGACGCCTTCCTCGTTGTAGTAGGCCGCCGCGGTGTCGATATGGCGGTAACCGATCTCCAACGCCTCCTCGACCGCGCGCTGCGTGTCCTCCGGCGGAATCTGGAACGTGCCGAACCCGATCTGCGGAATCACCGTATGATCCTTGTCGTTCAGCGTCAGTTCCGGGGACCTCAATTGCGTGGATGCACTGTCCATCATCATTCCTTTCGATCGCCCACCGGCGAAGCGGACGCTACCGCCGCCCGCCTTCGCCTCCAGTATGGCGCGATTCCCCGGCCAGAGCAACAGATACGCGCACATATGCGCACCAATAGTGCACCGATACGCACATCCTCCCCCATATGGGCTTCATGGATACGGCGTTTCCGCATCGCGGATGCGCGCCAACCTCGAGTTGTCGGTGCGCAACCTCGGAGCATCGACCTTTTTTACCGTCACAAACATCGTGTGTAACGTTTGACGTTGCGGATTGTCCCGCACCACGCACCGACAACTCGCAACCGGCACGCATCAGGACGGATTGCGGCGCCCCTCGAACAGTCCGACACCGAAAACCCAACATTGAAAAAGGAAGCCGGCACCCCACCCCTCGCGCCGGCAAGGCCATGCAGGAGTCCCGCGCCAACATGGCCTTGCGGTCAGGCGGCAATCAGGCAAATCAGGCGACGGGCAGGCAGCTGGGCCCGAACAGGATCTTGATCTCGGCGAACAACGACGTATCCCGCTTGACGCGGAACCGGTCGCCGAAGGTCAGCACCTGCGCGTTGCCCTGCTCGTCCACGACGGCGAGCTTGACCTCGCAATAGCCGGGATGCGCGTTGAGCACCTGCGCCAGCCGCTGCACATTGTCGCGCCCAAGCGCCACCTGCGGCAGGGTGAGCATCAGCGGGCGCTCGTCGGCGGCCTCCAGCGTCGGCACCTGCATTTCCGTGGCGCGCATGCTCACGGTCTCGTCGCGCACCTCGACTTGCCCACGGATCTGCACCACCTGGTCGATCGCCAGTTCGGCCGCCGCGGTCTCGTACACCTTGCCGAAGAACATGCACTGGATGGAGCTTTCCATGTCCTCGATGGTGACGATGGCCCACGGATTGCCCTTCTTGGACACACGCCGGTCCACGCCGGTGATCAGGCCGGCCAACGTGACCTGCTGGCCATCGCCCATGGTCTTCGCCCGGTCGATCAGATGCGCGATCGACATCTCGCGCAGACCGGCCAGCACGGCCTGCATGCCGCTCAGCGGATGGTCGGACACGTACAGTCCCAGCATCTCGCGTTCGAAGTTGAGCTTGGTTTTCTTGTCCCATTCCTCGATGTCGGGCACGTTGACCTGGGCGTCGCCCATCGCCTCCGCTCCCCCGTCCTCCGTGTCGGCGAACAGGTCGAACTGGCCCTCGGCCTGCTTGCGCTTCAGACCGACGACCGAGTCGATGGCGGCCTCGTGCACGGTGAACAGCGCGCGCCGGTTCGGGTCGATGGAGTCGAACGCGCCGGCCTTGATCAGCGATTCGACCAGGCGCCGGTTCAGCGCGGTCAGCGGCACGCGGCGGATGAAGTCCATGAAGTTGACGTATCGGCCGCGGTCGGTGCCGCGTTCGGCGATGATGTCCTTGACCGCCGCCTCGCCGACGTTGCGGATCGCGCCGAGGCCGAATCGCACGACGTCGCCGACGGCGGAGTACTCGTACACTGATTCGTTGACGTCCGGCGACAGCACCTGGATGCCCATGCGCCGCGCCTCGCCCAGGTACAGGGCGGTCTTGTCCTTGTTCGTGGACGCGCCCTGCAGCAGGGCCGCCATGAACTCGACCGGGTAATGCGTCTTGAGATAGGCGGTCCAGTAGGAGATCAGGCCGTACGCGGCGGAATGCGCCTTGTTGAACGCGTACCCGGAGAACGGGACCAGAATCTCCCAGATGGCATTGGCGGCCTGCTCGGAGTAGCCGTGCTCCTTCATGCCGGCGAAGAACGGCACCTTCTCCTTGGCCAGCACCTCGGGCTTCTTCTTGCCCATGGCTCGCCGCAGCACGTCGGCCTTGCCCAGCGAGTAGCCTGCGAGGATACGCGCGGCCGACTGCACCTGCTCCTGATAGATGATCAGGCCGTAGGTCTCGTCGAGCACGGCCTTGAGCGGCTCGTCCAGCTCGGGGTGGATCGGCTCGATCTTCTGCAGGCCGTTCTTGCGCTTGGCGTAGTTGGTGTGCGATTCCATACTCATCGGGCCCGGTCGGTACAGGGCGATAAGTGCGGAGATATCGTTGAAGTTGGTGGGCTTGAGGGTGCGCAGCAACGAGCGCATGCCGTCGCCATCGAGCTGGAACACGCCAAGCGTGTCGCCGCGGGAGAGCAGGTCGTAGGTCGGCTTGTCGTCGAGCGGGATCTTCGTGTAGTCGATCTTCTCCTTGCCGTTGAGCTCGATGTTGCGCAGCGTATCGCGGATGGTCGTCAAGTTGGACAGGCCCAGGAAGTCCATCTTGACCAGGCCGAGCGTCTCGCAGGTGTGATACTCGAAAGTGGTGGTGACGGTGCCGTCGACGCGCTCCAGCAGCGGCGAGGTGTCGGTGATCGGCTCGGAACCCATGATCGTGGCGCAGGCGTGCACGCCGGTCTGGCGGATCAGGCCCTCGATGCCCTTAGCCTCCTCCGTGATGCGCTTCGCGTCCGGATCGGAGTCGTACATCTCGCGGAATTCGCGGGCCTCGGCGTAGCGCTTCGCGCTGGGGTCGAAGATGTCGTGCAGGCTGATGTCCTTGCCGCCCGTGGCCGCGGGGGGCAGGGCCTTGGTGACCCGCTCGCCCACCGAGAACTCGTAGCCCATGATGCGCGCGGAATCCTTCAGCGCCTGCTTGGTCTTGATCGTGCCGTAGATCACGCACTGGGCGACCTTGTCGTGGCCGTACTTGTCGGCCACGTACTCGAGCACCCTGGCACGGCCGTCCGGGTCGAAGTCGACGTCGATGTCGGGCAGGGACACGCGCTCCGGGTTCAGGAACCTCTCGAAGATCAGACCATGCTTGATCGGGTCGAGCTCGGTGATGCCCATCGCGTAGGCGACCATCGCGCCTGCGGCGGATCCACGGCCCGGGCCGACCATCACGCCGTGCTCCTTGGCCCAGTTGATGTAGTCGGCCACGACCAGGAAGTAGCCGCAGAACTGCATCTGGCAGATCACGCCGCACTCGTAGTCCGCCTGCTTGAGCACCTCCAGCGGAGGATTGCCGTCGTAGCGCTTCTCCAGCCCCTCCTCGACCTTCTTGAGGAACAGCGAGGTCTCGTCCCAGCCCTCCGGGCAGGCGAACTGCGGCATGAACGCGCCGTCCTCGCCATCATCGAACATGACATTGCAGCGCTCGGCGATCTCCAGCGTGTTGTCGCACGCCTCGGGCAGGTCCTTGAACAGTTCGCGCATCTGCTCGGCCGACTTGATGTAGTAGCCGGAGCCGTCGAACTTGAAACGGTCCGGGTCGTCGAGGCGGCTGCCCGAGTTGATGCACAGCATCGCGTCCTGCGCGCCCCGGTCCTCCTCGAGCACATAGTGCGAATCGTTCGTGGCCAGCAGCGGCGCGTTGAGCTTCTTCGCGATGGTCAGCAGGTCGTTGGTCACCTGCTGCTCGATCTTGAGGCCATGGTCCATCAGCTCGATGAAGAAGTTGTCGCGCCCGAAGATGTCCTGGAACTCGCCGGCGGCGCGCAGGGCCTCGTCGAACTGCCCCAGGCGCAGTCGGGTCTGGATGATGCCCGAGGGGCATCCGGAGGAGGCGATCACGCCCTTGGAATAGGTGGAGAGCACCTCCTTGTCCATACGCGGGTAGCGGGCCACGCGGCCTTCGAGGTTGGCCACCGAACTGGCCTTCATCAGATTGACCAGGCCCTCGTCGCTTTCCGCCCACATGGTCAGGTGGGTGATCAGGCCGCCGCCGGACACGTCGTCGGAGCGCTGCGCCTCGGTGCCCCAGTGCACGCGCGACTTGTCCTGGCGCGCGGTCTCCGGCGTCACATACGCCTCGATGCCGATGATCGGCTTGATGCCGGCCTTGACCGCGGTGCTCCACATCTCATAGGCGCCGTGCATGTTGCCGTGGTCGGTGATGCCGACCGCCGGCATGCCCAGTTCCTTGGCGCGATTCACCAGATTCGGGATCTTCGACGCACCGTCCAGCAGCGAATAGTGCGTGTGGTTATGCAGTTGCACGAAGTTCTTTCCCGATTCAGCCATGCGTTCCACCATACCCCATGCTCGGGTCCGTCCGCGCGCTCGGCCGCCCCGCCGCGGCCGCTTGCCGGCCCCGCCACGCGGGTGTCGGGAGACCCGCCCCGCACGGCTTCCGCCGACCGCGGAATCGTCCCCGCTCATCCACCGAGAATGTGGATCGACACACCGGGTGTGGATAACTTCCTAGCCTTCGACCACAGGACTTGATCCGGATGGATGGCGGCTTCGTCCTGCTTCTACGCTTGCCGCACCGACGACATCCACACGGCAGAGGAGTTGAGACAAGTGGACTTGCCAAGTAGACTTGTAGATGAGGATCCGACCATCCTTCCTTCCGCACATCGGGAGAAGAAGCACGGGGAGCCGCCGATCTCCGATACGGACATCCTTCATGTCTACCGGTACGGAATCGAGATCGGCGTCAACACGCAGCGGGACCCTCCCACCCACATGATCGTCGGGACCGGAACGTCAGGCGCCGTGCTCTATGAGATCGGCGTCATCGAACGCTCCTGGATCCCAGAGATGCGGGAGCACGTCATCGTGCACGCCATGCGCGCACGATTGGCCTACGAGATGATATGGATGACACTGCAATATTCGAATGGTGATCACAATGGCGTTTGAAGATTATCCTCCCGAAGTACGGGCAAAGCTCGAGGAACTCGGCAATGCCGCCGCCGAGGCGGCCGAAACGCAGGACGTCCGTTCCTTCGCCTGCACCGAGGATGATCCGGTTTTTTCTCCTGAACTGGAGATCAGCCGATTGCTCAATCGGCGGAAAGCCGAGCTCGACTACATCGACGGCCGCATCACGCGCATGGTGCTGCTTATGCATCGGCGGGGCCGGTCGTGGGAATCGATCGGACGCGAATTGGGCATAACCGGCGAAGCCGCACGGCTGCGATACGCCAAACTCGAGAAACCGCAGCGTCATTAGCGCCCGCATCGTCCACTATCACACCCGCCTTCGCTTATCCACCGAGAATGTGGATCGACACACCGGGTGTGGATAACTCCCCGGCCTTCGACCACAAGACCCGATTCGGCTTGCGCATCATTCGTTCCATCACCGACGATGGAGCGGACATGACGCGGTCCCGCGGTAAGCGCGGGCAGCGGCACAACCGATTACAGGGAGGCGCGATGTCCACGGAGCATCAGCCGGCGGCGACACCATGCACGGCACCGCCATCAGCAACGGCGCAACCGGCCGGGCGATCCCCGGCACCGGCCGCGCAGCAATGCCGCAACACGAGATACCGTGCTCCCATGGACTTCCGGGAGATCATGAGAACCGTGAGCGATGTGCTGATGATCGCCGGCGCCACCATGGCGCTGGCGACATTCGTCCTGATGCAGTACCTGAGTCGCGGCGTGTACAATCCGCTCGACGCGATCGTCCTGATTCTCATGTCACTGGCCATGCTCGCGTGCCCGGCGCTGCTTGCTGCGGGGGCCGTGATCAGAATCATCATGCTGGTCAGCGGCCGGAAACGGCCCGGAACCAGCCAACCCCGGAACGGCCCGATCACCACGCCGCCCGGCAACACCGCATACGGCGCCGATCCCCTCACCGGGCGGCCGCTGCGACCGCAGGCTCCTCCTCCAGCGGCTCGCGCGCATCCGCCGAATCCACCGCACCGATCATGCCGACCGCGTCCGGCATCGCCGACGCCTCCGGCTCGTGACGCGCCCGCATGCGGTCCAGGGCACGGGACAGATCAGCGGGGTACCGCGACTTGACCGTGGTCCATACATGGGTGCGCGGATGGCGGAACTCGAGTTGCGTCGCATGGAGCCACTGCCGCTCCAAACCGAGCTCCTCGGACAGCACCGGATTGGCCCCGTACATCAGATCGCCGACCAGCGGGTGCCCGATCGACGAGAAATGCACGCGGATCTGATGGGTCCTGCCCGTTTCCAGATTCACCGAGACCAGCGTCGCCTCGCTACCGAAGCGCTCCATCACATCCCAGTGAGTGACCGCGGGCTTGCCGGCCGGCGTGACGCAGAAACGGAAATCCGACACCTTCGCGCGCCCGATCGGCGCCTCGATGGTGGCCTTGTCCTCCCTGAGACCGCCCTGCACCAGCGCGTGATAGGTCTTCACCACCTCATGCTCGGCGAATTGGCGGCGCATTTCCACGTACGCCAGCTCGGACTTGCACACCAGCATCAGCCCCGAGGTACCCACATCGAGACGGGACACGATGCCCTGCCGCCCGGCCGCACCATAGGAGGTGATGCGCACTCCGCGGTCCAGCAGACTGCCCAGCACCGTCGGCCCGGTCCATCCGACCGAGGCGTGAGCGGCGACGCCGACCGGCTTGTCGACGACCACCACATCGTCGTCCTCATAGACGATGGCCATGTCGTCGGCGATGGGTTCCGGGGCGCGCTGTTCCTCGACCAGATCGAATTCGACGGTCTCCCCGGCCATCAGCGTGCCGGACTTGGCGATGGCCCGGTCGAGCACGCGGGCCTGGCCGCTTTCGATAAGATCGGCGGCCTTGGCCCGTGAAATGCCCAGCATCTTGGCCACGGCGACGTCGAAGCGCTTGCCGACAAGCGCATTCGGAGCGGACACAAGACGGCTCATAGCGTCTTGCCTCCCGCCTCGACCTCCGTTTCCGCAGTCGCCAAACGGTCCAAATCCTTCTGACTGAACGGTTCGCCGAGCAGGATCAGCACCACGATGCCGATGCCCGCCACCATCAGGAAGATATCGGCGACATTGCCGACCGACCAGCCATAATTGAGGAAATCGACGACCTTGCCGTTGAGGAACCCCTCGGCGTAGGCGACGCGATCGATGAGATTGCCCAACGCGCCGGCGAAGGCCAGCGCCAGGGCCACGATCCACCGCATGGATATCGTCCGCAGCGCCAGCACCACCAGCGCCACGCAGGCGACGACCGCAAGCAGCGAGATCATCCAGGTCTGCGAGGACCCGAATCCGAGCGAGGCGCCGGGATTATGCACCAGCGTCAGCGACAGCAGACCGGGGATGACGCGCACGCTGCGCCCATCCCCAAGCGCCGCCTGGGCCCATGCCTTGGTCGCCTGATCGATGACCAGCGCGACCACCGCCACACACGCAAAGACGGCCACGCGCGTGCGCGGCCGTCCCTGCCGAATAGTCATGACCGACATATACCCCGACCGCTCACTGATCGGAGTGCGTGGTCTGGTTGTAGCTGTTCGTATCGGACACCTGCGTCATCAGGCCGTTGAGGAATTCGGTCAGACGCGCGCGATAGGCGCTCTCGAACTGCTTGAGGCCCTGGATGTTGCCTTCGATGACCTGCACCTGCTCGTTGAGGTTGTCGCGGACCTGCTCGGCGTACACGTCGGCGCTGTTGCGGGTCTTCTCGTCGTACTCGGACGCGCGGCGCTGGATCTCGGCCTCGTAGTTGTCGGCTTCCTGATGCTTGTTCTGCATGTAGGTGTCGGCATCCTGACGGGTCTTGGCGGCATAGCCGTCCGCATCCGCATGGGTCTTTTCCTTGTACTCCGTGGCGCGGCGCTGGATCTCGGCCTCGTAGTTGTCGGCTTCCTGATGCTTGTTCTGCATGTAGGTGTCGGCATCCTGACGGGTCTTGGCGGCATAGCCGTCCGCATCCGCATGGGTGCTCTCGGAATAGGCGTCGGCGTCGCTGCGCACGCGCTTGCCGTAGTCGTCGGCCTCGGTGCGGGTGCGAGACGAGTAGTCGTTGGCCTTGGACACCAGATCGTTGTACTTGTTCTGGCTGGCCTCGGTGATTTCCTTGGCCTTGGCCTTGCCCTTGTCGACGTACTGGTCGTGCAGCTGCATGGCCAGCGTAAGCATCGCGGTGGCGCGCTCGGCCTGGTTGCCCGCGCCGTCGGCGGCGCCGGCGATCTTCTGCAGGCTGCCGGTCTCGGTGCTCGGCTCGACCTTGGAGACCTGGGCGCGCAGCTGGTTCTCGCGCTGCTTGGACTCCTCGAGCTGGCGGGTCAGGTCCTTCACCTGCGCGGCCTGCTGCTGCACCTGGACGATCTGCTGCTGCGCGGCGGACAGCTGCTTGGACAGGTTCTCGTTGTTGGCGCGGAAGGTGTCCCGTTCGCGCTGCATGGCGAGCAGCTGCTCGCCGAGCGCCTCGTTGTCGGCGTTCTTCGCGGTCTGCGCGGTCAGCTGATCGATCTGGGCGTTGAGCTGGTCGACCTGCCCCTTCAGCTGGTCGTTCTGCGCCACGAGGGCGCGGTTGCTCTCCTCGGCCTCGCCGAGCTTCGCCTGCGCGACCTTCGCCGCCTGGTCGCTCTGGCCGGCGGCGTTGTCGGCGGAGGACTTCAGCGCGGCGTTCTCATCCTGCAGCTGCTGGACCTGAGCGGTCAGATCGGAGATCTTCGTGTTCAGGCTGGTCACATCCGGACCGAGAGACTGGGTGGACGCGCTGGCGGCGACTGCCTGCTTGCCGAGCGCCTCGACGGTCTCGGTCACCTGATCCAGAAAATCGTCAACCTCATCGACGTCATATCCCTCTTTGAAGCGGACGGTCTGGAAGGTATGCTCCCTGATGTCCTTCGGAGTCAACAAAGCCATAAATCTTTACACCTCGCTTTGGGGCCATGCCTCGCTGTGTTGGTATCAACTCACGATGCTATCACGTACCCTGCTTCAATGCTCGTCCGTTGGCGGTTTATTGACTATTTTATCGATCATCAAATCAGAATCTGCAGCACAAGAAGCGCGAAATACAGCACCAGGAAACTGACGTCGAGCGAGATGGGGCCCAACGGGATCGGCCGTATGTAACGGCGCAGCCAGCGCAACGGGGGTTCGGTGAGCCGATACACCACGCTGATCAGCGAGGCGACGACGCCGGTCGGGTACCAGCGGGGAGACAGCACGGTGACCCAATCAAGGATCATGCGGGCGAACAGCACGGTGATGTACGCGCCGATCAGCATGTCGACGACGCGGAACAGGATCACTAAAAGCATGTCCCCCAGCCTATCAAGTGGGCCGGGGGACATGCTGAGCATAAGCTGGAAGTGTAATGGGACTCCTGCCGCGGTTTCCCGGGACGCCTCAGGGCTTCCCGCGCAACGTCAGTCGGCGAACAGGTCGTGTGCCGTCGACGGCGCCTGCGGCTCCTCGACCTTGATGTTGACCTGAGCCGGGCTCAGCAGGAACACGCGCGGCGTCACCCGTTCGATCGACCCGCGCACGCCGAAGACGACGCCCGCGGAGAAATCCACGATGCGGTAGGCTACGGCCTCGGCGACGCCGGTCAGGTTCAGCACCACCGGCACGCCGTCGCGCAGCGCGCGGCCGACCAGCTGGGCATCCTCGTAACTCTTCGGATGGATCGTGGTGATCCGGCTGACGCGCCCGCCCTGGAACGGGTTCGATTCACGCTGGGATGACGCGCCGGCCCCGGTGGGGGCGGCCGCTGGGGCCATGGGCGTCACGGAGTGGTCGGAGTCGAAGGTCGACTCGTCGACCGGATCGTCGTCGTACTGGTCGACGTCGTCCGGCACGTCCGTCATGCCCAGATAGGACATCGCGTTCTTCATAAACCCTGCCATGACAGTTCCTTTCGGTCAACGCCGCTCAGCGGAGGAAATCCGGGATGTCGAGATCGCCGGGATCGTTCGAGGACACCACTTCATGCTCGGATGTCTCGTCGAACGACTGCGCCGGAACGCTGCCGGTGGACGGCGCGTACTGCTGCAGCGGGGTGACCGCCGGCGCGGCCTGGGCCGCAGGCTGGGCGGGCGCGGCATACGTCGGGGCGGCGGGCTGCGCCGGCACGGCCGGTGCCGCCGGCTGCGCCACGATCGGCGCGGCCTGGGCCGGAGCCGCCTGGGCGTCCGCGGCCTTGGACTTCGGGTCGAAACCGGCCGCGATGACGGTGACGCGCACTTCGTCGCCGTAGGCGTCGTTGAGGGCCAGGCCCCAGATGATCTGGGCCTCCGGGTGGATGGCCTTGCGCACGAGTTCGGTCGCCGCCGCGGCCTCCTGCAGGCCGAGGTCGGTCGGGCCGGCGATGTTGATGAGCACGCCGTGGGCGCCCTCGATGCTCTCCTCGAGCAGCGGGGAGCTGATGGCGATTTCGGCCGCCTGGGTGGCGCGGTCCTCGCCCCGTGCGGAGCCGATGCCGAACAGCGCGGTGCCGGCGCCGCGCAGGATGGCGTTCACGTCGGCGAAATCGACGTGGATGTACGAGTTCACCGTGATCAGGTCCGTGATGCCCTGCACGCCGGCGAGCAGCGCGCTGTCGGCGTTCTTGAACGCGTCGACAATGCCGACCGTGCGGTCGGACAGCTCGAGCAGGCGGTCGTTGGGGATCACGATCAGCGCATCGACCTCCTTGCGCAGGTTCTCGATGCCGAGATTCGCGGAGGCGGAGCGCTGGGGGCCTTCGAACGAGAAGGGGCGGGTGACGACCGCGATGGTGAGCGCGCCCTGCTGGTGGGCGGCCTTGGCGACGATCGGGCTGGCGCCGGTGCCGGTGCCGCCGCCCTCGCCGCAGGTCACGAACACCATGTCCGTGCCCTTCAAGGCCTCCTCGATGTCGGACTGGTGATCCTGCGCGGCCTTCGCGCCCTTCTCCGGATCGGCGCCGGCGCCGAGGCCGCGGCTCGTGTTGTCGGTCAGGGAAATCTTCACATCGGCGTCCGAGCGCAGCAGATCCTTCGCGTCGGTGTTGATGGCGACGAACTCAACGTTCTGCAGACCCTCGGCGATCATGCGGTTGACGGCGTTGCCCCCGGCCCCGCCGACCCCGACGACCTTGATGTTGATCTTGTCGTTGAACTGCTCGTTCTGGGCGATCTCGCTCACCATTGTCTCCTGTCACTCACGGTTACGCATAACTCTATCGCAGAACCCCTGATATTGGGGCCTATCGTCTCGGCGTGTATCGGCGTTTCGCGCATGCGCCCCGGCGGCTCAGTAACCGGCGTCCATCGGGTCGTCGCCGAACAGCGCCTCGCGCTGCTCGTGCGTGGTTTCGCGCGATTCCAGCCAGCCGTACGGCAGATGCACCTTCTTGGCGAAACGAACGCGCCCACGGGGCTTGTCCTTGACGCGTTCGGGGAACCTGAGCGTGGGATCGAGCCGTCCGATTTCCCGACGGACATCCTCAAGATTTTCACATTCCATGAACGCCTTGCGCGTGGAGCCGCCGACCGGGAAGCCCTTCAGGTACCACGCGATGTGCTTGCGCAGATCATGCACCGCCATGCGTTCGTCGCCGTCGTAGAACTCGGTGAGCAGCCCGGCGTGACGCAGGATCACCGCGCACACGTCGCCGAGCGTCGGGTCGACCCGCTCCGGGCTGCCGGCGAACGCGTTCTTGATGTCGGCGAACAGCCAGGGCCTGCCCTGGCATCCGCGCCCCACGGCCACGCCGGCGCAGCCGGTCTCGCGCACCATGTCGAGGGCGTCGTCCGCGCCCCAGATGTCGCCGTTGCCGAACACGGGAATATCCAGCGCCGCGACGAGCTCGCCGATGCGGCTCCAGTCGGAGTGCCCGCCGTAGTACTCGGCGGTGGTCCTGGCGTGCAGGGTGACGGCCGCGCAGCCCTCCTCCTGGGCGATATGGCCGGCTTCGAGGAAGGTCTCATGGTCGTGGTCGATGCCGACGCGGATCTTCGCGGTGACCGGGATATTAGCCGCCGAGCACACCGCGACGACCCGCTGCAGCAGTTCGCGGAACAGGTCGGTCTTCCACGGCAGCGCCGATCCGCCGCCGCGGCGGGTGACCTTGGGCACCGGGCAGCCGAAGTTCAGGTCCACGTGATCGGCCATATGCTCGTCGACGACGATCCTCGCGGCCTGTTCCACGATGGCCGGGTTCACCCCGTACAGCTGCAGGGAACGGATCCTCTCGCTCGGCGCGAAATGGCACAGGCGCAATGCCTTGGGATTGCGCGCGACCAGCGCGCGGGCGGTGATCATCTCCGCCACGTACAGCCCGTCCGGGCCGTAGTCCTCGCAGATCACGCGGAACGGCCAGTTGGTCACGCCGGCCATCGGCGACAGGACGACCGGGGTCGGCACGGTGATCGGCCCAAGCCGCACCGGATTCATCGTCACCGGCGCATCCGGGCGCGACGGCGCGTCCGTGCGCGGATCAAGGTTGTCCGTCTCGTGCGGCGCCTCGATCACGGTCTGGGCATCGGTGGATTGCGTCACGGGTTCTTTCCTCTTATATCGCAGTGCGGTTTGTATCCGGTTTGTATCGCAACACTGTGCTGTATCGCTGCGCGGCGCCACTCGTTGTGACGCTGTGCTGCTGAGCCGTTGCGCCGCAGTCCCTTTGCGGGAAGGCCAAGAGACGGCCGCAAAGCGGACTGAGGGGAGCACAAGTCTGATCCTATGCTCCCCTCAGTCGCCCGCGGCGGCGGCTCCCCTCACTTCAGGGGGAGCACGACAGCCGAAATCAGTACAGGCCGCCGGCCTCGTTGATCCGGACCGAATCCGGCCAGGCCTCGCCACCCATGGACACCGGCTTCTGCGGAACGGTGTTGCGCTTCTCGCCGATGCGCGAATCCACGTATTCGGCGACATGGTCGAGCGAGACGCGCTCCTGGTTCATCGTGTCGCGGTCGCGGATCGTCACGGCCTGGTCCTCGAGCGTATCGAAGTCGACGGTCACGCACAGCGGCGTGCCGATCTCGTCCTCGCGGCGGTAGCGGCGGCCGATCGCGCCGGCCTCGTCGTAGTCGATCATCCACTCGTGCTGGCGCAGGTCGGAAGCCAGGTTCTGCGCGACGGTCTGCAGCTCCGGCTTCTTCGACAGCGGCAGCACCGCGGCCTTGATCGGGGCAAGACGCGGGTCGAGGCGCAGCACCGTGCGCTTGTCGACACCGCCCTTGGTGTTCGGCGCCTCGTCAACGTCGTAGGCGTCGACGAGGAAGCACATGAGCGAGCGGGTCAGGCCGGCGGCCGGCTCGATGACGTACGGGGTGTACTTCTCGCCGGTGGCCTGGTTGAAGTAGCTCAGGTCCTCGCCGGAGTGCTTCGCGTGGGCCGACAGGTCGAAGTCGGTGCGGTTGGCGACGCCCTCGAGCTCGCCCCAGTCGGAGCCCTGGAAGCCGAACTTGTACTCGATGTCGACGGTGCGCTTCGAATAGTGGGCGAGCTTCTCCTTCGGGTGCTCGTAGTGGCGCAGGTTCTCCGGCTTGACGCCGAGGTCGAGGTACCACTGCGTGCGCGCGTCGATCCAGTACTGGTGCCAGTCCTCGTCGGTGCCGGGCTCGACGAAGAACTCCATCTCCATCTGCTCGAACTCGCGGGTGCGGAAGATGAAGTTGCCGGGGGTGATCTCGTTGCGGAAGGACTTGCCCATGTTGGCGATGCCGAACGGCGGCTTGGAGCGCGAGGAGGTCATCACGTTCTTGAAGTCGACGAAGATGCCCTGCGCTGTTTCGGGGCGCAGGTAGTGCAGGCTGTTCTCGTCCTCGACCGGGCCGAGGTGGGTGCGCAGCATCATGTTGAAGTCGCGGGGCTCGGTCCACTTGCCGCGGGTGCCGCAGTCGGGGCACACGATGTCGGCCATGCCGTTCTCCGGCAGCTTGTCGCCGTGCTTCTCGGCGTAGGATTCCTGCAGCTTGTCGGCGCGGTTGCGCTTGTGGCAGTTGAGGCACTCGACCAGCGGATCGTTGAACACGGCGACGTGGCCGGAAGCGACCCACACCGGCGTCGGCAGGATGATGGACGTGTCCACGCCCACCACGTCGCCGCGGGTGACGACCATGGAACGCCACCATTCGCGCTTGATATTGTCCTTCAGCGCGACGCCGAGCGGACCGTAATCCCACGCGGAACGGGTGCCGCCGTAGATTTCACCGGCAGGGAACACGAACCCGCGACGCTTCGCGAGGGATACGACTTCATCGAGTTTGGAAACAGCCACAATGCACCTTCTGGTTTGAACGGTTTGGGGACTTTATTAGCGCCCCTGAGTCTATCGGCACAGCGTGACAGCCCCTACATCGCCCGCAGCGTCTCCGCATAGCGCCGGCCGATCACGATGCATGCGATCACGAACAAGGCGGCCACGACGGCCAGCATCACGATGAACGGCAGCCATTGCGGCCAGCCCCATACCATCGTGGCGGTGTTGACACCGGTCAGCAGTCCCATGGGTATGTAGGTCAGGTACGCCATCGCGACGAGACTGTGCAGGTTCGTGCTCGTGGTCGCCATCACGATCAGGGTGATGCAGCAGCTGACCGCGGCCACCGAACCGTAGGCGGTCAGCAGGGGCAGCGAGACGAGGTCCGTCCAGCCGAGTCCGCCGAACGCCAGCAGGTAGCCGATCAGGAGCATCATCGACACCGCCAGCGGGATCAATGCGAACAGCATGCGCGAGAGCAGGTATTCGGCCATCGGGCGTCCCGATTCGCGGAACGCGCGTTCGCTGTAGCGTTGCGCCGACTCCTCGAAGCTCCATCCGCTGTTGCCCAGCGCGAGACTTCCGGCCTCGGCCGCCGGTTCATAGGCGAACAGCGGCGCCCAGATCGCCATCAGCGACGCCGTTATGGCGTGCACCTGCCGCAGGCCGAAGCCGTTCGCCTGCGCGGTGCCGCCCGCATAGCTCGTGATGGCGATCGCCAGCACCAGGTTGCCGATCATCACCGCCCAGAAGATGCCCCGGTTTCCGCACACCCGCCAGTCATGCCAGAACAACGCTTTCATCATCCGCCTCCTTGCCGGTCGCCTACCGAATGCCGAAGTCGACGGATTCGTCAACGGTGCGGCCGAGTGTGGCGGCCCGTTTGAACGCGTCGAAGTCCTTGAAGTCGTCGAGCATCATGTCCTTGGCGATGTGCCTGTCGTCGAGGATGACGACCCGGTCGGCCACGCTCCAGCAGTATTCGAGGTCGTGCGTGATGGTCAGGATCGTGCGGCCGGAATCGCTCAGCTGCCCCATCAGGTCGATCATGAGGTCGCGGGTGATCGGGTCGACCGAGTTGGTCGGCTCGTCGAGCAGGATGACGTGTGGCTCGAACAGCATGCCGGCGACGAGTCCGGCGCGCTTGCGCAGACCGCTTGACAGCTCCTTGACTTTCTTGTCGAGGTGCTCGGCCAGCCCGAACGCCTGCACGAGCTTCTCGTTCTCCAGATGCGCGGGGTCGATGGCCCGCCGGCCGCTCCCCCGGCCCGTGTCCATGAGCATGGCGCGGAACCGGATGTTCTCGCGCACGGTCATGGTCGCGGCGAGGTTCGACTCGTCGGACAGCTGGAACACGTCCTGCATGCTCGGCACGAGGTTCGCGTTGATGATCGCCTCGCCGGACCTTGGCCGCAATAGCCCGACGATGATATTGAACAGCGTGGTCTTGCCGGCGCCGTTGTATCCCAGGATCGCCAGCGACTGCCCTTGCGGCACGTCGAAGCTCACATGCTCGAGCACCGTTTTCTTGCGCGTGTATCCGAACGTGACATCGCGCGCCGCGATGATCGTCCGACCGTTTTCAGGCATATCTGCCCCTTTCCCTCTCCCGTCGTCTCGAGCGGAGCGAAGCGAAGTCGAAATGACGCAAAGAATGATGAAGAGAATGACAAAAGTAAAGAGAACAACAACCCGACCGAGATCAGGAGGGGAGCGCCCGCCGCGTATCGACGAACCGACGGTCGAACACAGCGACCGCGATGACGCCGAGCACCGCAGCGACCACGACGAATCCCGCCGTCCTGACGACCAGCGGAATACGCGTCGGCATGAGCCACGAGCCGGCCAGACCGGCCAAGACCACGACCGACACGAGCATGCCGATCACGACGTTGCCGCCGGTCAGCAGCACGCCGAGCGTGGTGAACACGCAGAACAGCACGGTCGCCGTCAGCATGAACGCGATCGGTTCCGCATCCGTCACGCCGATCGCCCGCGCCGCGACCACCAGGATCACGGCGGTGTATGCCGCGGCCGGGACGGTGCCCAGCAGCAGTTTCTCCGCCACGTACTCTCCCATGGGCCGGCCACTGGACCGGAACGTCCCGAGGACGCCGTCGCCGCGATCCCCTCCGACCGATCCCGATATCACCGGCGGCACGACGATCATCAGCATCGACGCCAGTGCGGCGGCCAGATCGACCGTCGCGACGGCGGCATCCGCGTGCCCGATTTCGTCGCGGATCAGCGACGCCAACGGCATCGCGCCGCCGATGACCACGAACGTCAGCATCACCCAGTCATGCCGCAGCCGTCCCAGATCCCTGTACAGCAACCCCTTCATATGATCCCTTCAGTTCTTCCGCTTAGCTTTTCTACTCCCCATGAGGGGGCCGAGTCTTGAAGAAAACGCCAGAGACGTTTTCAGGTGTGTTCGAGCCGACAGGCGAGCGGAAAGAACGCGATCGAAGGCCGTCCGCGATTGCTGGACGCTGGCCGCGAAGCGGCCTGAGGAGTGATCTCCGCACACAGCTATACACCCTCCCCCGATCTGTTCGTCAGCATCACCGCGCCTTGTCATAGCGCGGCTCGCCGGGGTCCGGCATCACACCGGCGACGATCTGCCGGAGCGCCTCCACGTGCGCGTTGAACGCGGCCAGCCCCTGCCAGGTGAGCGACACCCAGGTGATCGGGTACCGCCGCGTAAGCCCCGATTTCTTCTCGATCGTCACGTATCCGGCGTCCGCCAAGGTTTTCAGATGCTTGGAGCATGTCGCGTCGCTGATGCCGAGCGTGTCTCGCAACACGTCGAACCGCACCGAGTCGGAGGCGGCCAGCAGCCCGCAGATACGCAGCCGGATCGGCGCGTGGATCACCTCGTCGAAATGCGGCGTCACACCGCTTTCCTCGCCGCTCCCGCCGTCTGTCCGCCCAACAGTCCGCTCATTCATCGCAGATTCCTTCCGGCCACGCCCCGCAACAGCTCGTCCTCGAGCAGGCGCATCAGATAGGCGAATCCACCGGCCGAGGCGGCAACGACCGGCAGCATCCACAGCAGCGGCACGCCATGCAGGCCGGCGGCCATCATCAGCGCGCAGCCGCCCCAGCACACCGCCGCGGCACCCGTCAGGCGCATCCACGCACGGCCGGTCATACGGCGCAGGCAATGCCGGTCCCTGACCATCAGCCCATATTCGCGGCTGATCCGCAACGCATTGCCGAACAGCCAGGCAAGCGCGATCGCACACGCGGCGAGGAACGCGCACGCCTGCACCTCCTTCGATCCGCCGAACACCGACGCCGGCACGCTGAGCTCCGACCACGCGAGCAGGTCCAGAAACGCCGCATTGCCCATCAGCGACAGGTAGTACCAGTGCGGGAACCGCACGCGCGTGACCAGCCGCGCACGGTCGCCGTCGATCAGGCGCAGGGCCTGCTCCGCCGGTGAATCCGGCAGGAACGATCGTTCGCCATCCATGTGCGCATCATCTCGATTCATCGTCGTCGCGACAAAACTTCTTTCCAACACGGAAAACAATACTACTTTCCATCATAGAAACAAGTTGGCGTGTCGAACGCGTCCAATGCCACACATCGCGGCGACGCGCCAGACCGGCGATACCGGTTTTGCGATTTCGACACGAAATTGTCCATGTTGGTGCATAGCGTCGGCAACGTAATGCAGGGGAACCCGGCCGGTACGACGGGTTGAGAATGGCGCAGGCCTGACCCTTAGAACCTGTTGGTTAAGACCATCGTAGGGAGCAGCGATATGAACGATTCGCATAGGCATGGGTGCAATGGCCGCACGGCCGCGCAAACGCCATCGGACCCGCATGCGGCGGGGGATCCCGCAGCGTTGCGGGACCGGATCGCGCAGGCGGTGCGCGACGTGCGCGCAACGACGCCGCTCGCCCAATCCTTCACCAATTTCGTGACGATCAATCTGGTCGCGAACGCGCAGCTGGCCGCGGGCGGTACGGCCGCGATGAGCTTTCTGCCCGACGACGTGATCGACACGTCGGCGATTTCGGGCGCCGACTACATCAACGTCGGCACGCTGCTGCCGTTCTACAAGGAGGCGTTGCCGCAGATCGCGCGCGCCTTCCACCAGAGCGGCCATCCGTGGGTGCTCGACCCGGTGGCGGCCGGCATCGGCGCGACGCGCACCGCCATCCTGACCGCGTTCAAGGACTATCCGCCGACCATCATCCGCGGCAACGCCTCGGAGGTCATCGCCCTGTGCGACATGTGGGGGCTGGGCAGGCAGGACGATGGCGTCTCGGGCGACGAGCATCCCAGCACGCGGCCGGCCGGCGTGGAATCCGTCGACGACGTGGAATCCGCGACCGATGCGGCCAGGCGGCTGGCCCGGCATATGGCGCCTCTGTCGCCCGGCGGCCAAGCGGCCGTGGCGGTGTCGGGCAAGGTCGATCTGGTGACCGACGGCGATCGCATCTATCGGTTGCCCGGCGGCAGCGCGCTGATGTCGAAGATCACCGGCGCCGGATGCTCGCTGGGTGGCGTGACCGCGACCTATCTGGCCGTGGCCGAGCCGCTGACCGCGACGTTGGCCGCATCCCTGCTCTACAACCGCGCCGGTGAGATCGCCGAACGCCTTTCGGACGGCCCGGGTTCGTTCCAGGTGCATCTGCTCGACGCGCTGTGGAATCTCACCCCCGAGCAGGTCGCCGCCTCCGAGATCGTCGTGGCGCGCTAGCGGCGGTTCATGTGCGGGCGGCAGCCCGCATGCGGCGTGCATAACCAGACCCAATGGCAAAGGACATGATATGAGCAACTATCCATACGCATCGATGCGCGACCAGTACGACCTGTCCGCCTATTTCGTGGTCGGGCCGCAGGACACCAAGGGGCGCCCGGTCGCCGGAGTGGTCGACGAGGCGCTCAAGGGCGGCGCCACGTTCATCCAGCTGCGCGCCAAGCCCGGGGACGCCGCGGACATCACGGCCGCCGCGCGGCAGATCGCGCAGGTCATCGCCGACAACGGCAAATCCGAATCGGTGCCGTTCGTGATCGACGACCGCGTGGACGTGGCATGGCAGTGCCGCTATCTGGGCATCAAGGTCGACGGCGTGCATATCGGGCAGACCGACATGCAGCCGCAGGCGGCCCGCGCCCTGCTGGGCGACGATGCGATCATCGGCCTGTCGGCGGAGCTCGTGGCGCAGGTGCGCGCCGCGAACGATCTGCCGGAAGGATGCATCGACTACCTCGGCGCCGGCCCGCTGCATGCGACCATCACCAAGCCGGACGCGGCGGTCGTCGAGGCGGACGGCACCCGCCACACGCTGGACGAGGCCCAGATCAACGCGCTGTGCGCGGCGAGCGCCTACCCGATCGTGGTCGGCGGCGGCGTGCACGCCGACGACGTGCCGATGCTGGCGCGCACGAAGGCGGCCGGATGGTTCGTCGTCTCGGCGATCGCCGGGGCGCCGGATCCGCTGGCCGCCACCCGCGAACTGGTCGAAGCGTGGAAGGAGAACCGCGCCTGACGCTCCCCACGGCGCCGGTATGGCAAGCCCCGCCCGATACGGATACGCCACGGCTACGCCCGCATGGCGCTCGCCGGGCGGAACCACGGAAGATTTGCACCGCGTTCGCCGCGGTCATACGAAAGGAACCATCATGACCACCACCCTCATCCCGGTACTCGCCGTCTCCGGCTCGGACTCCTCCGGCGGTGCCGGCATGCAGGCCGACCTGAAGACCATGCTCGCCAACGGCGTGTTCGGCATGAGCGCGATCACCGCGCTGACCGCGCAGAACACGATGGGCGTCACCGGCGTGGAGAACGTGACGCCGGCCATGGTCGCCGCGCAGATCGACGCCGTGTTCACCGACATCCCGCCGCAGGCCATCAAGATCGGCATGGTCTCGTCCGCCGAGCTGATCAACGCGATCGCCGACCGGCTCGAGGCGCATCAGGCGAAGAACATCGTGCTCGACCCGGTGATGGTCGCCACCTCCGGTGCCAAGCTCATCGACGATGACGCGATCGCCGCGCTGACCACGCGCCTGTTCCCGCTCGCCACGGTGATCACGCCGAACATCCCCGAAACCGAAGTGCTGCTCGACCTCATAGCGCACGACAAGGCGACGCTCGAGACCGGCAAGTGGTCGGAGCACGCGGACGCGAATGCGCGCATCGGAGACCGGGCGGCCATGGAGGATGCGGCCCGCGTCATCGGAGAGCACTACGGCTGCGCGGTGCTGGTCAAGGGAGGCCATGGCGTTGCCGACGCCAACGACCTGCTGTTCGACCACGGCACGGCGGTCTGGATCGACGGCGAGCGCGTCGACAACCCGAACACGCACGGCACCGGCTGCACGCTCTCGTCGGCGATCGCCTCGAACCTCGCGAAGGGTGATACGCTGGAGAACGCGATCCGCCATGCCAAGGAGTATCTGACCGGCGCGCTCAACGCGCAGCTCGACCTCGGCCACGGCTCGGGGCCGATGGACCACGCGTGGCGCTGGCGCTGATGCCGGCGGCGGTGCCGGCCGAAGCCGTCGGCATCAGACGGCATCGGCCAATATCAGTCAATATCAACGGAAGGCTATTCGCCAAGGAGCGACATATGACGTTCGACCGTAACGCAATCAAGCAGGAAGTGCCGATCGATCCCAAGACCGGCAAGCCGTATCTCAACACGGTGGCGGCGATCCAGATCGCGCCGCACGGCGTGGGCTCGGAGCTGTCGGGGTATGTGGCCGAGGCCGTCGAGGTGATCCGCGAATCCGGCCTGCCGCAGAGCACCAACGCGGTGTTCACCAACGTCGAGGGCGATCTGGACGAGGTGCTGCGGGTGGCCGGCGACGCCGCCAAGAAGCTTGCGGAGCAGGGCTACCGCACGAGCCTCGTGCTGCACATGGACATCCGCCCCGGCTTCACCGGCCAGCTCATCGAGAAGCCGAAGCTCGTCGACGAGATCATCGCCGCCAAGCAGGGCGAAGAGTAGCCCTCGGGCGGTGTGTCCGGCGCCTCCTATGCCGCGCCGGACACACCGCCATGTGCCGTCGATACGCCAAACGCACCATCAGCGATGGTTTCGGGCGGTTTCGACGCGCCTTCGGGAAGTTTCAGCACATCTCCGGATGCTTCCGGACACGTCTCCGGGCAGTTCCGACGCGTCCGGAAGTGCCTGCGGTACGCCAACGTCGAGTTGTCGGTGCGCGCACGCCGAGACCGACCCTAAATCATGCCGGATTATACGTTTTATCATGGGTGTGCAACCGGTTCTGCTACACACCCTCGCACCGACAACTCGCACCAAACATGCAAAGACGCTGCAATTCGCCATACGCGCGCGGTCACAATACCGCGTTCCCGGTCAGGCCCGATCCAACCACCCGCAATCCCTTGCTGGCATACAGCCCCGGCAGGCTCCGGAACAGGCCGTATGCCAGCATAGGCCGTATGCCACTAGATGCCGACCGCGCATCTAGTGCACGAGCAGAACGCGCAGCAACGCCACTATCACATACACGGCATTGGGCAGCAGCCAGAGCGCAGCGAGGACGATGTACGGCCACAGATGAGCCCTGGTGACGGCGATGAATTCGCGGATGAACGCCGTGGGCCAGTAGTAGCCGCGCGTGTGGCTGCCGATGCCGTCGGCTTTCAACCCGATGGTATGCGCGTACTCGCTGGCGCGGAACACATGGTAGTCGCTGGTGACCAGCGCGCAGCGGTATGCGGGTTCACGCCGGTGCCCAACGATCTGGGGCCCACGCAGCGAGGTCATGAGCTCCTGCGAGAAGCGCAGATTCTCCATGGTAGTGGTGGAACGGTCCTCCATGAGGATGGACTCGGCGGGCACACCGCACCGTTCCCTCAGATACCGCCGCATCGATGCCGCTTCGGACACCACCTCGTCGGCTCCCTGCCCGCCCGAGGCGATGAACACGCCGGACCGCCCCTGCCGGTTCCACAGGGCCACGGCCTTGTCGACGCGCCCGCGCAGCAGCGGGGTCGGAGTGCCGTCGGGCATGAGCCCGGCGCCATGGATGATGATGTAGTCGTACGAGCGCTTGCGCGGAAGCAGGCGGTACAGCGTCGAATACACCAGCAGCGCCGCGAACGAAAAGAAGAACCACACGCCTTCCAGCGTGATCAGCGAGGCGACCGATATCAGCCATTTCGGGGCTTTCATCACCAGCATCAGCGGATAGCACACGAACCAGCCGACGATGGCCACGGCCAGCAACGCGGGCAGCAGCGTAGCCAGCGATAGCCCTTCATGACGCACGACGACCACCGTATTGGCCAGCAGGAAGACAACGGCGATCAGCGGGCCGAACACCACCGTCAGCACCAGCGGCAACAATGCCCATGATTCGCCGAAGTGCAGGAGCGTGGTCGTCAGGAACGTCAGCAGGAACAGCAGCAGCCAGATCGCGTTGCGGAACTGTCGGGGCTCCCTGCGGTACGACAGCAGAAACAGCATGCCGAACAGTATGCTCGGCGAATACAACGCCAATACGGAGGCCACCGTCGTTCCCATACCCATGACCGATCCTCCCTCATGCGGCGCATGCCGCTCTGGACGCCACTATATCCCACATGGAAGCATTACGTCATCACGAACGGGGTTCGGCTTTCACCGGCACGGTGGCCGACAGCGTCCATTCGGCGTCTTGCGTAGCGATATGCAGGGCGCCGCCATGCCGCTCGAGCAATCGCCGGTAACGGTTGAGGCCGGTGCCGGTCGAAAGTTCCGCGTCGCCATCCGCATCCGACGGCGTGCGGACCGTGTCGATGCAGGCGATGCGCACGGCATCCAGTCCGATGCCGATCGTCATCACATAACCGGCTTCCGGGTCGGCATGCTTGGCGATGTTGCCGTACAGTTCCTCCAGCAGCCCGGCGACCAGATCGCTGCGCCCCGCTTCGCCATTGGCACCGGAGACAATCGTCTGGCCGTCAAAGCCCAGCTCCGCCAGCCGTTGATCGCCATTGCCCGCGATGCCGCGAATCTGCTCGGCAAGCGGACAGTCGCGCCCGTCCTCGGATCGCGACGCCCGCCGGCCGCCGCCGGCCCGCGAAGCGCCATCGTGAGCGCCGCCGTCCGGCCCGCGCGCATCCGCCGCCCGTGCATCCGCCTCTCCCCTGCCCTCGATCACGCCGATGACCTGATGCGTGCGGTCCAGCGCGCCCGCGGCCACGCCACGCAACTCGCGCAGCTCCTGGACGGACGGGACCTTGCCGTCGGCGATATCCTTGTCGAACCGCAGAATCAGATAGGCAAGGTCGTTGGACACGTAGTCGTGGATGTCCTGCGCCGCGCGCTCCCGCTGACGGCGATGGGCCAGTTCCGCGCGGGCCATGCTGCGTTCGTGATTCCACCGCGCCGCAATGCCGCCGAGTAGAAAACCGACGAACAGCACGGCCACCGGCATCACCCCGTAGAGGGCAACCGTGCCGAGGATGAGCTGGCCACCGGTCCGACCGGTCGAGCCCGACGAATCGTCCGACCCGCCGGTCCCATCCGAACCGCCGGCTCCGGTATCGTCTCCGCCAGCCGACCCGCCGGCGACGCCATCCGAGCCTCTCAAACCGCCGGACACATCGCCGGACACATCGCCGGAGTCGGGCAAGCCGGACGAAGCCGGCGCATCGGGCATCGGAGCGGCCATATCGTTCGTGGAGCCGGAACCCCACGGCCAGCGGATCATTACGCCGGCATGAACCAACCATGCCAGCAACGCCATTGAGGTGACGGCCACCGCCAGGCGCTTGTCCGTATATCCGGCGATGCCGACGGCCAGCAGTATGGCGAGCATCATGGAGGAGGGCATGGCCATCGGGCTCAGGCACAACGCCGTCCACAGCGCAGCGGTCAGCACGCAGCCGGTCACGGGGCGGAACGCCATCAGGATTATGACCGCGATGAACGCGAACGCGACGAGACAATCCGCCGTCGCCATATCACCGCTCGCGAATCCGGCAACCGTCTCCGCCGTGCAGACCAGAGCGACGACCAACGTGGCAGTCAGCAGCCAGGCGTTGCGCACGCCTGCATCGAGAGCCGCCAGTTTTCCGCGGAACCCTGCCATATCAGCACCTCCCTCACCTCTCGCCTTGGAGCCCGGCCCGCCTTCAGGCCGCCGGCCGCCGCACATCAGATCTCATGCCGTTTGACGCAGATGGATATGGCGTGGGCTCGGCTGCGGGCGCCGAGTTTGGCGAGCGCCCGGCGCTCATAGGTCGAAACCGTGACCGCGCCGACACCGAGTCGTTCGGCGACCTCCTTGGTGGTCAGCCCTTCCGCATACCAGCGCAATGTGTCGCGTTCCTTGGCGGAGAGCGCCCCGCGTCGGACGAAAGCGGCGTCCTCGAGCGACAGGTGGGCGGTCTCGGCGTCCACGAAGGGCTGCGCCCCGCCGCCCTCCACTGGGTTGGTGGGCAGCCCCTGAGCCGCGCCGCGGATGGCGAGCGCGAGGCCGTCCAGATCTGTTTTGCCGACCAGCGCCTGGGCGCCGCACCGCGCGGCCTCGTCACGGAACGAGGCGAGCGCGTACGAGGTGACGCCCACGAGTCCGACTTCCGGCGTTTTGGCACGGATCGCCCGGCAGACCTCGGTGCCGGGGACATCGCCCATCGACATGTCGGTGACGAGCACATCCGGGCGTTTGGCCGGGCTCAGGCATCGGCTGATCGCCACGGCACCCAGATTCGTGGTCCAGACCACCTCGAAATCCGGGGCCATGCGTTCGATCATCGCCCTGAACACCTTCAGCGCGTACGGATCGTTGTCCACGATGCCGATGCGTATCGCCATTGCGCCCACCCCTCCAGTGTGCCCGATGCGGGGCGTCCCCGCCCGCGGTGTCATAACCGCTATGACAATCATCATCCCACGTTTTCCGCCGATTTACGATGGAATCATCACCCAGTCCATAACAGTGCTGTGATGGGAGGGATACCGATGAACCGGGCAGACGCACTCAAGAGGCCCAACAGGAGCGATGTCGCTCACGGCACCGGCCGGGCTTCCCGGCAATTCACATGGAACCGCGCGCATTGGATCGGCATGGTCGTATTGGCCATGGTGCTGTTGCTGCTGCAATTCGGCGCTTCCGCATTTGCCGTCGTCGTCAGCGAGGCCGATCGCGAGGCGGGTTCGCCGGACCATTTCATTTGGCTGACCAGCATGATGACGTTCTGGCCGTTGGCACTGGGACTGGCGAACCTGATACTCGGTCTGATCCGCACCGGCAGCCTGTCGTTCCCGCTGGCGAGCACGCTGATCGGCCCGTTGGCGTTCGGCTGGACCAATCTGCGGTTCCAACCCGGATACCCGTACCTGACGTGGCCGGATTGGTGGGCGCTGATGCGTACCGACGGCCTGCGGCTCATCGGTCAGACGCTGTCCGGCATGGGCATGCTGCTGGTGTTCTACGCCACAGTGGCGTTCATCTGCTATGCGATCGGCCGCTACGGGCTGCGCGAGTTGTTCGTGGATCCGGACCCGCTGACGCTCAACGGCCGGATGCTGGCCTGGGTGCGCCGGGACACGATTCGCTTCGGCTGCTGGCTGGCAACGGCGATCACGTACGGATTGCTGCTGACGCTGATACTGGATGGAAGCGGCCCGGCTGCTTTTGCCTTCGCACTGCTCATCAATTTTGTGGTTCCGCCCGCTCTGCTGGTCATCAACGGCATCTACGCACTGCGCCCGGACTCGCTGACGCATCCGTGGAAAAGCCTGCTGTTCCCACTAGTGTGCACACTGGTACCTGCGCCGATGCTCATGGCGCTCATCACGGTGTATGAAGACACGTGCCCGGTAGGAAGTACCTGCACGCTGATCGGCGACCGATATCTTTCCTGGAATTCGATAGATCAGGTCGCGCATTTCGTCATCGTGTTCGCCGTGGCGAGCCTCCTCGGGTTCGGCGTGGTGTGGGCCGTGGCGTCGGCCGCCACACGCATCGCTGCAAGGCGAGGGCGGAAGACGGAACCGCCCCGGAATCAGTGAGTCGGCGCTGCCTGTCGCGTCGCCGGGACGGCACCGCGAAAGGCAGCGCATTTACCCCCCCCCCGAAGTTCGCCGAATATACTGAAACCAGCCGATTCCGTGCGATGGGACACGGGTCGAGGGGAAGGATTTATCATGGTCATGACTCTTATGGAACAGTCCCGCCTGCACCGGCGGCGCAGGCGCCGCACCGCCCTGATCGCCGCTGCTGCCGTCGTGACGCTTGTCCTCGCCGTCGGCGGAGGTATCTGGTGGACCGCCGGCGACGGCAGCGCACTGGTTCACAATATGTTCAAGCCGAAGGCCACGCCTGCCACGCAGCCGATAATCGACAATACCTCAGCGTTTGCCTACCGCACCGCACCGGAATTCCTGGCGATGGAAGCCGGCGACCGAGGCACCGGCAATGTGAACTACTCCCCTGCTTCGATGTGGATGGCGTTGGCCATCGCCGCGCAGGGGGCCGATGGCACGACCCGCTCGCAGCTGGATGAGCTGCTGGGCTCCGGTTCGCTTGCCGATAGCGACTACCAATCGCTGCTGAGTTCGATCAACGGGCGATATTCGGGAGCGAAATCCGAGATGAGCGCCGCGAACTCGCTGTGGATCGATGACGGCTACTCCCTTGCCGGCGATTACCGATCCACCGTCAAGAAGATGTTCGATGCCGAAGTCGACACGCTGCCGTTCGGTAATCGGGCCGCCGCCAAGATGTCCGATTGGATCGCCAAGCATACGAACGGTTCGCTCAAGCCGAAGATCACGCTGCGGGACCGCGAGGTACTGTCCATCATCAACACCGTCTATGCGGATGGACGCTGGAAGGACCCGTTCAAGGAACAGGCCACCAGCGATGGCACTTTCCATGGCGAAGCCGGAGACACCCAGGTGCCGATGATGCACCGGACCTTCAGCCAGATGGCATACGGGCATGACGAGTTCAGCACCTGGCAGCGGGTGGAGATTCCGTTCGACAACGGCGGCAATCTGGCCATCGTGCTGCCGGCTGAAGGCCATTTCGACGAGTTGGCCGGCGATGCCAAGAAACTCGGTTGGGCGTTCGGCACATGTTCGGCAGCATCCCTTGGCGAGGGCGCAAGAGGTTGTGCCGCGGACAGCCCGTCCGGCTGGGGAGTCTCCGTAGACTCGGCCACGGTGAACGTCTCGCTGCCGAGATTCACCATCAACAGCACGTTCGATCCTGAGACCACCATCAAGGCGTTCGAGAAACTGGGAGCGACCGATGCATTCAGCTCAGACACCGCCGACTTCGCCAAGATGGTCGATGCCGGTTCACGCGGTGAGAACCTGTTCATCGGATCGATCCTGCAGGGCACGCGCATCGAGGTGAACGAAGCGGGGGCCAAGGCCATGTCCTTCACCAAGGCCGGCGCGGACTCCACTGGCGCGCCGGTGGACAACGTCGAGTTCACGGTGGATCGCCCATTCCTGTATTCGTACGCCACCCCGGACGGCGTGCCGCTGTTCATCGGGGCGGTGCGCAATCTCGCCGGGAGCGCGCCGGAGTAGGCCGGAGCGGCTGGATCGGCGATGCGGCCCGAACGGCGGCAGGAAAATCCTGGACAATCATCGCACCCGGTGTATCGTTTGACGTATGACCACGATGAAGGAGATCGCAGAGCAGACGGGGGTGTCGGTGTCCACCGTCTCCCTGGTGCTGAACAACCGTGACGCCGGCCGGGTCAAGCCCCGGATCGCGGCGAGGGTGCGCGAGACCGCCCAACGGCTGGGCTACACGTCGAATCCGCTGGCCCGGTCCCTGCGCACCGGCAAGACGCGCATCCTCGGCTTCATCAGCGAGGAGATCGCCACCACGCCGTACGCCGGCGGCATCATCCTCGGCGCGCAGGACGCGGCCAGCGCCCTCGGGTACATGCTGCTGACCGTCAACACCGACGGCGCGACCAACGAGGACGACGAGATCGCCACGCTCAAGCGGTACGGCGTGGACGGCTTCATGTACGCGAAGATGTCGAACCGGTACGCCGACGTGCCGGACAGCCTCGGGGACTATCCGCTCGTCCTGGTCGACGCCACCGACCGCGCCGGGCAGTTCCCCAGCATCGAGCCCGACGAGTTCCGCATCGCGTACGACGCGACGGCGCGGCTGATCGGCGCGGGCTGCGAGCGCATCGCGTACGTCGGGTGCTCGGAGCCGATGATCGCCCAGGACGGGCGGCTCGAGGGGTACCGCCGCGCCCTTGAGGATGCGGGGCGGGACTACGACGATCGGCTCGTCGCCAACGTGCTCAACAACGGCCCGGCCCTGCGGGACGTGAGCGACCTGTTCGACCGGGCCTGCCCCGACGGATTCTTCTGCTTCAACGACGCGCGCGCGTGGTACGTGTACGAATGCGCGGCGCGGCGCGGCCTGACCATCGGCAAGGACGTGTCGGTGGTCGGCGTCGACAACCACCGCGTGTTCGCGGAGACCTTCTACCCGCAGCTGACCACCGTGGAGCTGCCGCATTACGAGATGGGCTACTGGGCGACGTGCAAGCTCGTGTCGATGATCGAGCAGCGCGACCTGCACGATCTGGCGCTGCCGCGCACCACCGCGCCCCTGCCGCCGCTGGACGCCCCGATCCCAGCGAAGATCCACTGCACGCTCATCGAAAAGGAATCCGTGCGCGGCTGAACGGCCGGCGCCGGCGCCCTCCCCCGCCGTATTCGACTTCGCCGCACCGGTTCCGGCAGGCTCCCGCTGGCGGGAGCTGGCTCGCGAAGCGAGACTGAGGGTGGCAGATACGGTGCTCAATACCCTCGATGCCATCGACGGCGCGCACTTCGCACGCCACTACGGACAGCCCGTCGAACAGACCATTCGGCGGAGACACCCCTTTCCCGGTAACGGAACCCTGCATTTTCCCCGCATCCCGAAGCATCGGGAAACCGCGCACCCGACCATGCACCCCATATCCGCGAACACACGCATAAAACCCGTTCGACACGCCGACATCAATCGATTGACGTAAATCGATTGACGCTTTATACTGAAACCATGATTCCCCACAAGGGCACGGCGGCACGGCGGGGAACCCGATAATCAAGAAATCGCAAGCAGCACCGCGGCGCATGGCGGCGTCTGCAAGAGAATGAAAAGGGTATGCAATGGCAGCAGGAAAAACCGCGGCATGGAGGAACCCCTCCTATCTGCAAAGCTCCTTCGGCATCTTCATGTTCTTCTGCTCCTGGGGCATCTGGTGGTCGTTCTTCCGCATCTGGCTCGAGTCCCTCGGCCTGAGCGGCACCGAAGTCGGCACCATCTACTCCATCAACTCCGCGGCGACCATGATCATCATGTTCGCCTACGGCGTCATCCAGGACCAGCTCGGCATCAAGCGCAAGCTGGTGATCGTGGTCTCCGTGATCGCCGCGCTGGTCGGCCCCTTCGTCCAGTTCGTCTACGCGCCGATGATCTCCGCGGGCGGCACCACCCGCTGGATCGGCACCCTGATCGGCTCCATCGTCCTGTCGGCCGGATTCATGGCCGCCTGCTCGCTGTTCGAGGCCGTCACCGAGCGCTACTCCCGCAAGTTCAACTTCGAATACGGCCAGTCCCGCGCCTGGGGATCCTTCGGTTACGCGATCGTGGCCCTGTGCGCCGGGTTCCTGTTCAACATCAGCCCGATGATCAACTTCTGGATCGGCACCGCGTGCGGCCTCGGCATGCTGTGCATCTACGCCTTCTGGGTTCCCTCCGAGCAGAAGGAGGAGCTCCGGAAGGAGGCCGACCCGAACGCCGAGAAGACCAACTCCTCCTTCAAGGAGATGGTCGGCGTGCTCAAGATGCCGACCCTGTGGGTGCTCATCGTCTTCATGCTGCTGACCAACACCTTCTACACCGTGTTCGACCAGCAGTGGTTCCCGGTCTACTACGCCGGCCTGTTCCCGACCGAGGCCATCGGCAACGCCACCTACGGCACGCTCAACGGCTTCCAGGTCTTCCTCGAGTCCGCGATGATGGGCGTCGTCCCGATCATCATGAGGAAGATCGGCGTGCGCAACTCGCTGCTGCTCGGCGCCACCGTCATGTTCCTGCGCATCGGCCTGTGCGGCGTGTTCCACGACCCGGTCACCGTCTCCATCGTCAAGCTGTTCCACTCCATCGAGGTGCCGCTGTTCTGCCTGCCGGCGTTCCGCTACTTCACCCTGCACTTCGACACCAAGCTGTCCGCCACGCTGTACATGGTCGGATTCCAGATCGCCTCCCAGGTCGGCCAGATCATCTTCTCCACCCCGCTGGGCGCCTTCCATGACTACATGACCGGCGTGCTGCCGAACAACGACATGGGCTCGCGCGTGACCTTCTGGGTCATCTCCGGCATCGTGCTGTGCGCCCTGATCTACGGCATCTTCGTCATCAAGCGCGACGATCAGGAAGTCGGCGGCGATCCGTTCTACACCGACAGGCAGCTCAAGCAGATGGCGGCCGCCAAGGCGTGATCCGCCCACGGGGCGCCGTCCGGCCCACACCGGAACGCGGCGCCCCGCCCCGGCCGGGGCATCCCGGCCGACGGGCGGCCCGCATCGGACATACATCAGAATCCGAAACCACCGAAACCACCGACAACGAAAGGACTCAACGATGAGTGACTACACCCCTACCCTCACCCCGATCAAGGACCACGACGAGGAGCTCGCCAAGGCCGAGGCCGGCGTCGCCGAACTCGCCTCGACGCGCAACGACCGCTGGTACCCGAAGTTCCACATCGCCTCGAACGGCGGCTGGATCAACGACCCGAACGGCCTGTGCTTCTACAAGGGCCGCTGGCACGTCTTTTACCAGCTGCATCCGTACGGCACCCAGTGGGGACCGATGCACTGGGGCCACGTCTCCTCGACCGACATGGTCGCCTGGCGCCGCGAGAAGGTCGCCTTCGCCCCGAGCCTCGAGCAGGAGAAGGACGGCGTGTTCTCCGGTTCCGCGGTGATCGGCGACGACGGCAAGCTCAAGTTCTACTACACCGGCCACCGCTGGGCCAACGGCGTCGACAACACCGGCGGCGACTGGCAGGTGCAGATGCTCGCCGAGCCGGACGACGACAACCTGACGCACGAGACCAAGCGCGGCATGATCATCGACTGCCCGACCGACAAGGTCGACCATCACTTCCGCGACCCGAAGGTGTGGAAGACCGGCGATACCTGGTACATGACCTTCGGCGTCTCCTCGGCGGCCAAGCGCGGCCAGATGTGGCTGTACACCTCCCCCGACATGGTCGAGTGGACGTTCAAGACCGTGCTGTTCGAGCACCCGGACCCGGACGTGTTCATGCTTGAATGCCCCGACTTCTTCCCCATCCGCGACAAGGACGGCAACGAGAAGTGGGTCATCGGCTTCTCCGCGATGGGAGCCAAGAAGAACGGCTTCATGAACCGCAACGTCTCCAACGCCGGCTACATGATCGGCACCTGGGAGCCGGGCGGCCGGTTCCAGCCGGAAACCGAGTTCCGCCTGTGGGACTGCGGCCACAACTTCTACGCGCCGCAGTCGTTCAACGCCGGCGGCGAGGACGGCCGCCAGATCATGTACGGCTGGATGAGCCCGTTCGTCGAGCCGATCCCGATGCAGGCCGACGGCTGGTGCGGCAACCTCACGCTGCCGCGCGAGATCACGCTCGGCGACGACGGCGATCTGGTCACCGCGCCGGTCAAGGAGGTCGAGGGCCTGCGCGAGGACACCTTCGACCACGGCGAGATCACGCTGGACATGGATGGCGACAAGGTCATCTGCGACGACGCCGAAGCCGTCGAGATCGAGATGACCATCGATCTGGCAGGCTCCACCGCCGAGCGCGCCGGGCTGAAGATCCACGCCACCGAGGACGGCGCGTACACGTACGTCGCCTACGACGACCAGATCGGCCGCGTGGTCATCGACCGCCAGGCCATGGCCCAAGGCGACCGCGGCTACCGCACCGCGCCGCTGAGCCGCACCGACGAGCTGACGCTGCGCGTGTTCGTGGACCGCGGCTGCGTCGAGGTCTATGTCAACGGCGGCGAGCAGGCGATGAGCTCCTTCAGCTACGCCTCCGAAGGCCCGCGCGCGATCAAGCTGGTCGCCGAATCCGGCTCGCTCAAGGTCACCTCCCTCAAGGTGCACCACCTGAAGTCCATCGGACTGGAGTAGCAGCAACCATCCCTCCCCCGGACGCCTGTTTCGCGCATATTGACATGCCGAAACAGGCGTTCTGCTTGTTGGCATGCTGAAATACCCGAAATCGGGCTCTATTTCGGGTATTCCGGCATGTCAATAAGCAGAGCGGGCATCTGGGCATGCGAAATCAGGCGCCACCGCGTTCGGGAACCCGATACCGACGCAACTTATACGCCAGCGCGCCAAGATCGTTGAGGTCGCTGTAGTAAAACCGAAGCACGTCCGCCCCTTGCCTCTCCAGACAACGTTGTCGGTCACGCTCGTCATCCACGACGTTGCGGATATCCCGCCCGGAAGTCATGCTCGGATCCACGTATTTGCGCACACCGTCCAGTTCGCCGACCACAACCGTGCCATCGGCACGCCGCCACCAATAATCGACCCGGTGGCACCGATACGCATTGCTCAGACACGGGAACTCGACCTGAATATCATGCACGGGAAATCCCAACTCGGCCAGCACTCCCCTGCCTTCGGACTCCCCTCCGTTCTCGCTGCGCCCATCGGCCACGGAAAATGCGTATTCGGCCTTATGCCGTCCCGTCAGATAAGGAGCGGCAGCAAGATGCATATGCAGCTCATCCCTGGTGATTCGCCGCAGCCGCAGCGCCGAATCGATGGGCCCCAGTGCATAGCGCAGCGGCAGTTTTGCCGCGCAATCCACCAACGTCCTCCCCACCGAAGTGACCGGTACCGATCCGCAGCGGCTCGTCTCCGGATGGGGAATCACATAATGCGCCAGGCCGGCGCTGTTTCTGCCGTGCGATCTCGTCCGGGAGACGATGCAGATCGGCAATGACAGCCTGTAGGAGCACTCCAGTCCATGCATCACCGCCGCCGTCGGGCCGCAGAAGACCCACTGCGGATGCCACAATGCCAACGAACGCACGATATGCCGGGTACGCTCATGCTGATCCAGCTGGTCCCAGTACGTCCTGACGGCATACAATCCCCGGTACACGCGCACGATCTCGTTCTTTTTCACGCGTCTGGCGACGGCCCTGATGTCGGTATCCGTACGCGGCCTGACGCAGCGTCGCTCCTGCTGTGCGACGTCGAACAGCAGACCGAGCGAATAATGACCAGACATATGCAAAGTCTACTCACCTCACACCGGCGACACCCGCCACAGCATGTTCCGCTTCCCCGCCCTTTCGGTTTTGACATGCTGAAACAGGCGTTCTGCTTTTTGACATGCCGAAACACCCGAAATCGGGCTCTATTTCGGGTATTTCAGCATGCCAATAAGCAGAACGGGTGTTTGAGCATGCGAAAAACCGGGGGCCGGCAACTTCAAGTACCGCCGGCCCGCTCAGCAATGCGCAATCGATATGCCGCAGAGGCACCCATACGCGTCAGAACAGGTCCTGATAGTAGGTTTTCAGCACCACCATACTGCGCGTGGACACGGGAACCACCCGGTGGATGTCGCCGAGCAGGTCCTCCAGCGCCTCGGGCGAGGACACGCGCACCAGCAGCAGATAGCTCGGGTCGCCGGCCACCGAATAGCAGGACATCACGCCCTCCAGCTCGCGCAGCCTGTCGGGAATCTCGCTCTCCTCGGAATAGTCCAGAGGCAGCACGGACACGAACGCCGATATCGGCAGCCCGGCCTTGTGATAGTCGATCTGGACACGGTCGCCGATGAGCACTCCCCTGCGTTCGAGCTTGCGGATACGCGACTGCACCGACGACGGCGACAACGACGTCGCCTTGGCGAGATCGTTCAGCGTGGCACGGCCATCGCGCCTCAGTTCGGCGACGATGACGGAATCCGCCTCGTCGAATCCGGCATCGAGCATGGCCCTGCGCCCGTCGTTCGCCGTCAGGCCGCTCCCCGCCGTTGCCTCATCACCCATAGGTCTCTCCTTAGCCGTTCCTTCCATCGTATCCTCAGTCGCCCGATGCCTGCGGCAGGCGCGCGCGGCGATGCGCCCCTGACGCCGCAAAGACCTCAGATCAGCCCTTCCTTGTTCAGGAATTCGATGGCCACGTCGCGCGGGGTGCGTCCCCCGACGTCGACCTGATAGTTCATCGCGCGCATCTGATCGGTGGTGATGGCCCCGTCCAGCTTGGACAGCACGTCCGCAAGTTCGGGATGTTCGGACAAGATGGCCTTGCGCGCGATGGACACCGCTTGATAGGGCGGGAAGAAGCCGATGTCGTCCTTGAGCGGCACCAGGTCCATCTTCTCCAGCATGGCGTCCGTCTCGTACGCGTCGACCACGTCGACCTTGCCGGATCCGAGCGCCTGATAGCGGATGTTGCCCTCCAGCCCCTCGACCGACGCGAAGGACACGCCCAGATTCTTCTCCATCTTCGGCAGCAGGTCCTCGCGCTGCGTGAAGGCGGTCGTGCACCCGAGACGCAGCTCGCCGGCGTGGGCCACCAGCTGCGACAGGCTGGTGATGCCCAATTCGCGCGAGGTCCGCTTGGTGACGGCCAGCACATAGGTGTTGCTGAATCCGATCGGCTTGGAGACCTTGGCGTCATAGGACTGCGCCATGCCGTCGTGCACCTGGCGATAGACCTCATCGGTATCGGTGGACATGCCCAGTTTGAGGATGTTCGGCGCGATGACGCCGGTGTAGTCGGTGAACATGTCGATTTTGCCCGACTCCAGCGCCGACATGGTCACCAGCGTGCCATCGAGGTTGAATTTTTCGTCGACCGTCAGATCGGTGTGGCGCTGGATCATCTGGCTGTAGATATTGCCGAGGATCAGCGCTTCGGTGAAGTTCTCCCCGCCGACCACCACCGTGCCGCTGGCGTCGCGGTGCACCACCGACGCCAGGCTCGACGCCGCCGGGGCGACCAGCACGAGCACCGCCGCCAGGCCGGCCGCCGTATACCGGACCAGTCGTTCGCGCCGGCCCATCCGGCGTATCTTCTCGACCGGCTTGGTGCCTTCGGGCGTCAGCGCCCGTTCCACCACGCCCAGCACGAAATCGAGCGCCAATGCCAGCAGGCATGCGGGGATGGCGCCCAGCAGCACTAGGTTCACGTCGTTGGCGTTGAGCCCGAGGTTGATCATCCATCCCAGACCTCCGGCTCCGGCGAACGCGCCGATGGTCACGGTGCCGACCGCGGTCACCGCGGAGATGCGCACGCCGCCCATGATGTAGGGGACCGCCAGCGGCAGCCGGATATGGGCCAATATCTGTCCGTCGGACATGCCGATGCCCCGGGCGGCCTTCAGCACCGTCGGATCGATGCCGTTCATGCCGACGTAGGTGTTCTTGATGATCGGCAGTAGCGCGTAGACGATCACCATGATCACCGCGGCCGGCTGGCCGATGCCGACGATCGGCACCAGCACGGCCAGCAGGCCAAGGCTCGGAATGGCCTGGGTGATGTTCGCCAGCCCCAGCACCACCGCGGCGCAGCGCCGGCTGCCGGTGATCGCGATGCCGAGCGGCACGCCGACGATCAGGGACAGCAGCACCGCGCTCGACGTCATCTGCATATGCTCGACGAACAGCTGCCACAGTTCCTGATGACGCTGCATGAGCACATCCAGCAATCCCGTCATCGCATTCATCGCGTCGCCTCCTTGCGCCCGCCGTCCGCGCCGGCCCCTCGGCCGGCGATGGACGCGATGGCCCGACTGACGCTTTCCGCCCGCCCCACGAACGAGGCGACGAAATCGCTGGCCGGATTGGCCAGGATCTCCGCAGGGGTGTCGAACTGGAGAACCGCGCCATGCTGGATCACGCAGATGCGATCCGCGCATTTGACGGCCTCGTCCATGTCGTGGGTCACGAACACGATCGTCTTGCCGTACCGGTGGTGTAGATCCACCAACTGGTCCTGCAGGTCGGCGCGCGTGATCGGGTCCAGCGCGGAGAACGGCTCGTCCATCAGGATGATGTCGGGATCGGTCGCAAAGGCCCGTGCCACGCCGACCCGCTGCTGCTGGCCGCCGGACAGCTGCGACGGATAGCTGTCGAGCAGCGACCGCTCCAGCTCGACCATGTCGAACATCGCGGCGACACGCTCCCGGACTTCGGATTTCGGCCTGCCGGCCAGCTCCATCATGATGCCGATGTTCCATTCGACCGTCATGTGCGGGAACAGGCCGCCGCCCTGGATGACATAGCCGATGCTCCGGCGCAGCTCGGTTCCGGGAATGCGGCTGATGGGGCGCCCGTCGATGTAGATCTCGCCGTCGTCCACGGTCAGCATCTTGTTCAGCAGCTGGAGCAGCGTGGTCTTGCCGCCGCCCGAGGGGCCGACGAGCACCACGAACTCGCCCCGCTCAATCGACATGTCGATACCGTGGAGCACCTGCTTGCCGCCGTAGCCTTTGCTGACATTCATCAGCCGAATCATCGGGGGCGCGGAGATCTGCGTCATGATGTTGCCGGTTCCGGGATTCAGCGGGCGTTACCGCTTACGTCGACGTCGTTGACCATGCGGAACACCGCATCGCCCTCGCCCCTGAGGATGTGCACGAGGTTCTCGCAGGCGATGCGCTGGCATTCGTACAGGGCCTTGTCCGAGTAGAACGCGCTGTGCGGCGTCAGGATCACGTTCTCGCGCCCGACGAGCGGCGAGGTGCGCGTGCCCTCGTCCGATTCGTCCTCAAGCACGTCGAGGCCGGCGCCGAACACCTGGCCGGAATCCAAGGCGTCCGCCAAGGCTGCCTCGTCGATGAGCTGGCCGCGAGACACGTTGACGATCACCGGATGCCGCTTCATCGCCGCGAACGCCTCACGGTCGAGGATGTGCTCGTTCTCCGGCGTGAGCAGCATGTTGAGCGTGATGATGTCGCTGCGCTCGAACAGCTCCTCCTTGCTCACCAGTTCGACGCCGACGGCTTCGGCCGCCTCCTTCGGGCAGTAGGGATCATAGGCGATCACGGTGAGGTTGACCCCCTGCGCGCGGCGGGCCACGGCCTTGCCGATCTTGCCCAGGCCCATGATGCCGATGGTGGAGTCGTCCAGCCTGATCATGCCGTGCGTCGAATTCCAGTCATAACGGTGCTTGTCCTCGATCTCACGGTCGTAGTGCTTGAGGCTGCGCGCCACGGCGAGCGCCAGCGCCATGGTGTGCGTGGCGACCTCCTGCGTGCAGTATTCGCCGATGACGCTCACCGCGGTGCCGTTGCGCTGGGCCGCCGCGGCGTCCACGTAGTTGTATCCGGTGGCCTCGATGGAGATGCCCTTGAGCCCCGGCGCGCTTTCGATCACGTCGGCGGGGAATTCCAGATATGAGGTGAGCACGCCATCGGCGTCCCGGATCGCGGCCTTCAGCGCCTCGTTGTCGCCGTGGTGCTCGTATACGGTCACCTCCGTGTCGTCGCCGAGTCCCTTGCGGAAGAACTCGCGCTCCAGGTCGAGGTCGCGGTTCAGCGGTTCCTTGTAGTCGCAGATTGCGATTTTCGTCATACGATCAATCCATCCTTTTGTTGCTGTGTAGGTTGCGCGGCGCCGTCACCGGCGTCATCCGACGGGGTCCCGGTCGCCGTTCCATGCCGGGCAGGACCGGCTATTCCTCGCGGGACGATGTCGGCCCGTCAGGTCCGCCGGCTTCGACCAGTCCCGTGTCGATATGCGGGTCGGCGTGCTGTTCGGCCCGGTACCGGTCGTGCTCCCGGCGTATCGACGCGAACAGGCCGTCCTCGTAGGCCAGCCGCGCGATCACCGTGGCGAATGCGCTCGCGCCGTCGAGCAGCGTGCGATTGGCCCGCTCCCCGTGCATGAACGACTCGAACGCCGCGGTGTGCAGGCTCGTATCCGGGTCGGACGCCCGAATCTCCATATGGATCGTGGGGATCAGCATGTCGACGTTGCCGGCGTCGGTCGAGGCTCCCGGCGTCTCGTAGCGCCCGTGGGGCTGCCCCAAGTCGTCGAAGGTTTCCTCGATGGCCTTCAGCTCGATCGGGTTGCGGTACAGTTCGGCGAAGGTCGGGTACTGCTGCGTGATCTCGTACGTCACCCCGGTGGCGAGGGCCACGCCGCGCACCAGCTGGCGCACCCAGCGGCGCAGTTCGGCCAGTTCCGTCAGGTTCAGGGCGCGCGTGTAGTAGTTGAGCACCGCCTTGTCGGGCACGACGTTGGGCAGGCCGCCGCCCTCCTCGACGATGCCGTGGATCTGCATGAACGGCTTGAACCTGCTGCGCATCAAGGCCACGCCGTGCATGATCAGCTCGGCCGCGTTCATGGCGTTGACGCCCTTCCACGGCGAAGCCGAGGCGTGGGCCGTCCTGCCATGCAGGGTGATCGTCATGTCGTTGCAGGCCAGGTTCCACATGATCGGAGCATTGAGATGGTCCATGTGGCACATCGCCGCGAAATCGTACCGGTCGAAGGCGCCGTCGGCGACCAGCTGGCACTTCGCGCCCTCGGTCTCCTCGGCCGGCGTGCCGACGAGTTCGATCTGCCACGGGAAATCGGGGAAGGCCCGGTCGAGGGCCATGGCCGCCAGCACGCTGATGCCGCAGCTGAGCGAATGCCCGCACCCGTGCCCAATGTCGGGCAGCGCGTCGTATTCGCACATCAGGGCCGCGCGGGGCCGACCGTCATCCGTTCGGTAAGCCCGGAACGCATACGGGTAATCCATGTAGTTCCGTTCGACGGTGTAGCCGTGCCGTTCGAGGAATTCGGTCACGAACCGGCTGGATTCCCGTTCCCGGCCACCGACCTCGGGATGCGCGGTCAGGTACTGCGTGACCGTGAACGCGTCGTCGCGCAACGCCGCGACGGCATCCAGCAACTGCGGGTATATGGAGCCCATGATATCGACGTCCTTTGCTGTTGGCTCAAGTGATATTGCGATCAGTCCGTCGGGCCTCGGCGCGCTGCCGTGACCCGACGAACCGAACCGTGGCGTTCCGCCGGACCGGTCAGGCCGCGGCCTCGGCCGACTTCGCGGCGGCCGGCGCATGGCGGCGGGCGAAATTGCGGTACAGACCGTAGCTGATGACCACGGTGACCACGCAGAACGCGGTGAGGAACCAGAAGATCTCCGTGTAGCCGCCGTTGCCCTTCGCGTCGATCAGACCGCCGAAGAACGGCTGGAGGATCACGTCGGGCAGATAGCCGACGATCGACGCGATGCCGATGGCGGTGCCGCCGACCTTGACGGGGATGTCGATCTCGTGCATGGAGGAGAACATCACGCCGTACAGGCACATGGAGAACAGGCCGGGGATGAGCGTCAGCATCGCGACCAGCCAGCCGCTGGCGCCGGGGCCGACCAAGATGACGGCGAGGATCGACAGGCCCAGCACGGTGCCGCCGATGGCGAACCACTTGAGCGTGGACTTGCACAGGCGGTCGGCGATGAATCCGCCGAGCGGCGCCGCGACGAGCATCACCACATAGGAGCGCACGATCTGCAGGTAGCCGGCGGTCGTCGTGTCGAAGCCGATCACGTCGGTCAGATACGGCGTGAAGAAGGACGCGCAGCTGTATACGCCGTACACGCAGAAGAACACCAGGGAGATCAGCCAGATCGCCGGATTCCTGAGCACGGTGCCCAGATCGGCGAAGTGGAACTTCTCGCTGTCGGGGGTCTCGGCGATCTCCTCGCGGCTGGGCTCGCGCAGCAGCATCTGCAGCAGCCCGGCGGCGACGACCATGGCCGCGATCATGACCAGCAGCGCCCAGAACATGCCGTCACGCGCATTGTCGAAACCGTCGAACACCTTCAGCGCGATCGCGTTGGTGATCGCGCCGCCGGCGCCGTTCGCGGCGTAGTACACGCCGTACATGAAGCCCTGCTCCTGCTCGGTGCCGATCATGCGCACCGCCTTGAGGATCGCTGACCAGAACACGAAGCCCGACCCGAACGCGAACAGGAACCATACGCCCAGGGCCACCGGATAGCTGAAGGTGAGCATGAAGATCACCGTCACCGCGGCGGTGCCCAGCAGCGACAGGATGATCGCCTTCTTGGACGACACCTTGTCGGCGAGGATGCCGCCGGGAATGTACAGGAAGATGCACACGAACGCATACATCGACAGCAGGAAGCCCGATTGGGCGTTGCTGATGTGCATGACGTCGAGCATCGCATCATAGAACACGTACTTGATGTACGGCAGGCAGTAGATCGCGCCGCCGGAAAAGCCCAGCACGATCAGGCTCAGATACTTGCGCAGTGTCGGATTCATGATCTTTCCTTTGTTCTTCATTGTCCGGGTCATCGGCTGGCCCGCGACCGAATTCGTGGTTCGTCCCTTTGTTTTGGCCCGCGGGTTGGCCCGCAGACCGTGATTTCCCGTCTGCCCGCCGGTCACCGCTTCGCCATCTCGGCGAACACGTCGCGGATGGCAGACAGGAACGCGTCGTTCTGCTCCGTGGTGCCGATACTCACGCGCATGTGGTTCGGGTACCCCCATCCGCCGCAGGGGCGCACGATCACGCCCCGGCGCAGCAGCAGCTCGGCCACCTGGGAAGCGTCGTACGGCATCTCGAAGAACACGAAGTTCGCGTGGGACTTCACCGGCGTACACCCCATCGCCGCCAGCTCGGCGTTCATGCGCTCCCGGTCGGCCACCATCAGGTCGCGGCAGCGCCGGCACTCGTCCGCATCCTGCTCGAGGAGGGCCACCGCGCCGGCCAGACCGGTGCGGTTGGAGTTGAACGGCTCGGATACGGTGTCGTACCAGTTGACGAATTCCGGATCGGCGATCAGGTAGCCGATGCGCCCGCCGGCGAGTCCGTAGTACTTGGAGAAGGTGCGCACGTCGATGACCTGCTTGCCGGACTTGACGGCGGCGATCACATCGGGCAGCACATCGGCGTCGGCAAACTCGGCGTAGGCCTCGTCGACCACGAGCCAGCAGTCGGCGGGCATCTGGTCGACGAACCACGCGAAGTCGTCGATCGGCACTACGGTGCCGGTCGGGTTGTTCGGATTGCACAGCCAGACGATCTTGGTCCGGTCGGTCAGCAGCTTCGCGTAGTCGTGCAGGTCGATGGAGTATTGGTCGTTCAGCGGCACCTCGATGACCTTCGCCCCCATGATCTTGGAGATCTCGGGGTACAGGCGGTACGACTGCTCCGGAACGAGCACCTCGTCGCCCTCCTCGAGCAGCGTCTTCGCGATGCTGTCGAGCACGTTGCCGGCGCCGTGGCCCAGGCTGACCCAAGTCGAATCGGCGACGCCGAACTTGTCGGCCAGCAGCTCCTTGAGCTTGATGTAGTTGCGCTCCGGATAGATGTTGATCAGCGACACCTCGTCGCGCATCGCCTCCAGCGCATGCGGGTACGGGCCGTACATGTTCTCGTTCGACCCGAGCTTGACGACGCTGCTCAGCCCATAGTCGCGCATCACATCGTCCATGCTCTTGCCGGACACATACTTCTCACATGCGAACGCCGCCTTGCGAATTCCGTTGACCATCAGTCACCTTTCCTCGGTATTGAATCCTGATGGAACCGAGGTTAGGGAATCGCATGTGTACCGGAGTCGTCATTTGTGTTACGAGCGCGCTACGACATGCGTCATTATTAACATTCCCTTCGTCGTTTTCTCCGTTATGCCATGGATTTTTAGCCGAAACCGTTGTTATGCCGAAGTTTTTACGGAGTATGGCGTCAGGGAGCAAACCCGTTCGGACCGGAGGGGATCCCGCTGCCGGGCATCTCCCAAGGCGTCCACATAATGAAAACAGGCCCGCTGCCACCGGTTTTGACATGCCGAAACAGGCGTTCTGCTTGTTGGCATGCCGGAACACCCGAAATCGGGCTCTATTTCGGGTGTTCCGGCATGCCAACAAGCAGAACGGGTTTTTGGGCATGCGAAAAAGCCGGCGGGTGCGGCCACCGTTGGCCGCACCCGCCGAGCACCGCAAACCTGCTTCCGTCCCTACTTCTTCACGCCGCCGAAACGACGGTCGCGGTGGATGTAGTGGTCGATGGAGCGCCACAGCACCTCGCGCCCGCAGTCGGGGAACAGCTCGGGAACGAAATCGAGCTCGGCGTAGGCGGCCTCCCACGGCAGGAAATTCGAGGTACGCTGCTCGCCCGAGGTGCGGATCACCAGATCGCAGTCGGGAATATCCGGGTTGTACAGGTGGTCGGAGATCATCTTTTCGGTGACGCGGTCGCCGGAGATGCGCCCGTCACGCACCTCGCGCGCGATCGCCGCGCAGGCGTCGGCGATTTCGGCTCGACCGCCGTAGTTGATGCAGAACACCACATCGATGGTCCGGTTGTGCTTGGTGCGCTCCATCGCCACCTCAAGCTCGTCGATCACCGATTTCCACAGCTTCGGCCGGCGCCCGGACCAGCGCACGCGCACGCCCCAATCGTCCATCTGCGCCACGCGGCGGTGGATGATCTCACGCGAGAATCCCATGAGGAAACGCACCTCCTGGGGGCTGCGCTTCCAGTTCTCGGTCGAGAAGGTGTACAGGCTCAGGTAGCGCACGCCGGCCTCGATCGCGCCGGCGATGGTGTCGAACACGACGGGTTCGGCCGCCTGATGCCCCTGCGTGCGGATCAGCCCGCGCTGCTGGGCCCAGCGCCCGTTGCCGTCCATGATGACCCCGACGTGGCGAGGCACTTTGTTCTTCGGAAAGTCGGGGATGATCGAAGGATCCGAAAAGGGAGCCGCCGGGATGCTCAGCGACGTGTAGTCGACGTTCTCAAAAGCCATAACCGCTAATCTAGCAAGCGCAGTGAACGAATCGGCCGCTCCATGTAGTACTCACTCCACTCCTCCACCAAGCGGCGCGTCTCGCCGGTCAGCGCCTCGGCGTCCAGCACGCCCCAGTCGCCCCGGACCAACGCCGCGAACTGGCGTATGGTCGCCGGATCGTATTTGCGCGCCTCCGGCGTACGGTCGGCCGCGCACATCACGCCACCGGCCGCGATCGAGCAGTAGATCGCCGTCGACGTCTCCACCGGCTCGCCGCACACCACGCACGACCCAAGTCTCGGCGCCCATCCCGCCAACGCCAGTGCGCGCATCACGTACGAATCGCCGATGGCCTGCGGCCGGTGCGCCCCCTTGGCCAGCGCATGCAGCGCGCCGATGAGCAGCTGGTACTGGGCCGGCACCCGCTCGTGTTCGGCCGCGACGAGCCGATCGATGGTCTCCGCCACGACGCTGGCCGCCGTGTAGGCGTCGTAATCGACAGCGATCGGCGCGGCGTATGCGGCGATGGACTCAGCCTGCGAGACCACGTCGAGCGTGCGCCCCGTGGCGATGAGCACATCGACGCGCATGAACGGCTCGAGCCGGGCGCCGAACCGCGATTTGACCCGCCGCGCCCCCTTGGCCACCGCCCGGATCTTGCCGTGCCCACGGGTGAGCATGGTGATGATGCGGTCGGCCTCGCCCAGCTTCGCCGTTCGCAGCACCACGCCTTCGTCACGGTACAGCGGCATGAAGCACCTCCCAGTACGCTCCTCAGTACGTCTCAGTACACGAACAATCCCCAGAATGCGAATACCAGCAGAATGTGCAGCATCGCCGCGGCGGTGAGCCAGAACAGCACCCGCCCAAGCCGCGTGGACGCGAGCACCGGAGCCTTGCCGGTCACCAGGGCGCGGATGGAGCCCTTGCGCGGCGGGAACCGTATGATGCCCCGGCTCTGCGCCACATCCAGCAACCGGGTCAGCACGCCGCTCCACGCCCATACCACGATCGTGCACACCATCTGGATGACGGGCCAGCTCCACTGCATGATGCCGGGGTGCTCATCCGGCGCGCTCCCCCACGCCAGCTGCACGACGCCCATGATCACCTGTCCGAGGCCCGCCACGAACAGCACCGTCGTGCCCAATGTGGTCAGGGTCAGCGTCAGCAGCGCACCGCCGAACCCGTATTCGAATCCGAGCACCGTCGGGCGTCGGCCAGCATCGCCATCCCCACCGCCGCCATCGGCCCTGCGACGCCACCGCCGCAGCCGGCATCGCACGCCGCGCGCCAACGCGACGAGCGACACAGCCAGGGCGGCCAGCAGCGTCACCACCGTGGAACAGTGCAGGATCACGCCGTATACGGTCAGGACGCGGCGCGGATGCAGGTCCGTCGGCACCGCTATCGATTGGTACAGCGCGTCGCCGGCGACGCGTTCGCTGGTCTGGTGCAGGCCCGCGACGGTGCCGGCGGCCCAATCGGTCAGATCCTCGACGTACGCATCGGCGAACGGCGTGCCGACCTCCTCGTCGTGCCCCATCCGCAGCACATGGTTGGCGACCGGATAGCTGCGGACCGTCACGTCCCAGTTGCCCGCGCGATGCGCCATGTCGAGTATCGTCTCGACGCCTTCGACCTGCGCGGTCATCACGTCCTTGGACCCGTAGGCGACGTATGTGGGAATCGCATAGGATTGCGGGCGCATGGCATCCAGATCGAGATTCGTCAGCCCGAACAGCGCCGCATCGGCGCTGAACACGCGGCGCACGATCGACTGGTAGCCATCGTTGGCGCCGACCAGCGCGAAATCCTGCGACACGAAGAATCCCAAGGCCTGCCGTGGCGAGTAGACCATGGGGCTGAGCAGTATCTGGAAAGCCACATCCGGATCGCGCTCGAGCAGATACGGGGTGATCCACGTCGATTCGGAGGTCGCGTACACGCCGACCTGCGCGGGGTCGACGGCGCCCAGGCCCCGCAGATAGTCGATGACCTGATCGTAGGCGTCCGCGGATGCCGGATAGTCGCGGGTGATGTCGTTGGTGGACCATATCGGCTTGTCGATGACGGCGGTGACGAATCCGGCCGACGCCATGGCCGTGGCAACGTCGTTGAACGAGTCATCGGGGCTGCCGCCATGGCCGGCGCCGTGCATGAACACGACGCCGGGATGCGTTCCGCCACCCGCCGAGGCGGTATCGCGCGGCTGGCGGATCAGCACGCGAATCCGCTGCGTTTCGCCGGTGGAGGCGCGCTTTGCCTCGATCCATACCAACGATTCCACGACCCGGTAGTCGCCGACATGGTGCAACGCCACCCCGTCCGGGTTGTCGAAGGTGACGGCGGTGTCCGAGCTCAACGCGGCTATGGTCTGCCCGGTCGGCTCGTTGTTCCATGGCACGGTGGTCGCGTTCGACACGAACACCAGCACGCCGATCATGATGATGAAGATCGGCAGACGAACCGTCAGACGACGGGCCCGGCTCCACGTCACGGCAAACCTCAGCGGCCGGGATGCTGGACCGGGATGACGACCGGCCCGGTGGCGTTGACCGGGATCTCGCCGTTGGCCTCCATCTGCGCGGCCATATCGTTGGCGCGGGTGAGCAGCGTCTCCACGATCCGGTCCTCCGGCACGGTCTCGACGACCTTGCCCTTGATGAAGATCTGGCCCTTGCCGTTGCCCGACGCGACGCCGAGATCGGCCTCGCGAGCCTCGCCCGGACCGTTGACGATGCAGCCCATGACCGCCACGCGGATCGGCGCGGTCACGTTCTTCAGGCCCTCGGTCACGGCGGTGGCCAGCTGGATCACGTCGACCTGCGCGCGCCCGCAGCTCGGGCAGGAGATGATGTCGAACTTGCGCTGGCGCAGGCCCATGTATTCGAGCAGCTTGCAGCCGACCTTCACCTCCTCGACGGGGGGCGCGGACAGGGACACGCGGATCGTATCGCCGATGCCCTCGGCGAGCAGGGCGCCGAACGCGAGGCACGACTTGATCGTGCCCTGCCAGGCCGGGCCGGCCTCGGTGACGCCCAGGTGCAGCGGCCAGTCGCCCTTCGAGGCGAGCAGACGATAGGTCTCGACCATGGTGATCACGTCGTGGTGCTTGACGGAGATCTTGAAATCGTGGAAGCCGACGTCCTCGAACATGTGGGCTTCCTTCATCGCGGAGGCGACCAGCGCCTCGGGCGTCGGGCCGCCGTACTTCGCGTACAGCTCCTTGTCGAGCGAACCGGCGTTGACGCCGATGCGCAGCGAGATGCCCGCATCGGTGGCGGCCTTGCAGATCGAGGGGCCGACCTCGTCGAACTTGCGGATGTTGCCGGGGTTGACGCGCACGGCCGCGCAGCCGGCATCGATCGCCTGGAACACGTACTTCGACTGGAAGTGGATGTCGGCGATGATCGGGATCGGCGACTTGGCCACGATTTCGGGCAGTGCGTCGGCATCGTCCTGACTCGGCACGGCAACGCGCACGATGTCGCAGCCGGCGGCGGTCAGCTCGGCGATCTGCTGCAGCGTCGCCGGGACGTTCGCGGTCAGCGTGTTGGTCATCGACTGCACCGAAATCGGGGCTCCCCCGCCGACCGGCACCGGGCCGACCATGATGCGGCGCGACTTGCGCCGCGGGTGCAACGGGCTCTCGCTGGTGGCGACCGCCCCCGTCTTGCGGAACGGCTTGTCGGCGGCTGGGGTCGCAGGCTGCGTCGTGTCGTCGTGCAACGGGCTCATGCTTTCGTCTTTGCTCTCCTGAAATTGACTCACATCTGTTTGTTTATCAAATCATCCGCGCGGCGACGGGCCTCCTGCTCGACTTGACTCATTTCCTCCACGGATCGGAAGAGCGGATCGCCGCGCAGCTCGGCGTCCATCTCGTCGAGCACCGCCTTGACGGTGTCGACGATGCCGAGGTACGGCAGGCGCCGGTCGAGGAACGCGTGCACGGCCTGCTCGTTGGCCGCGTTGAGCACGGCCGTATGCTTTTCGGACGCGGCGAGGCAGTGCCGGGCCAGGCTGACGGCGGGAAACGCCTCGTCGTCCAACGGCTCGAACGTCCATGTCGCGGCTTGGGTCCAATCGCATGCCGCAGCCACGTCGCCGAGGCGATCGGGCGCGGACAGGCCGAGCGCGATCGGCAGGCGCATGTCGGGCGGGGACGCCTGGCAGATCGTGGCGCCGTCGACGAATTCGACCATGGAATGCACGATGGACTGCGGGTGCACGGTCACGTCGATGCGGTCGGGCGGCACGTCGAACAGGCGGCTCGCCTCGATCACCTCAAGGCCCTTGTTCATCAGCGTGGACGAATTGATCGTGACCACCGGGCCCATATGCCAAGTCGGGTGGTTCAGGGCCTGCTCCGGCGTGATATCGCGCATCCGGTCGCGCGTCCATCCTCGGAACGGGCCTCCCGACGCGGTGACGATCAGCTTGCTGACCTCACCGTGCGTGCCGGAGCGCAGGGACTGCCAGATCGCGGAATGCTCGGAATCGACCGGATTGATCTGATTGTCGCGGGTCTGCGCGTCGAACAGCAGATGGCCGCCGGCCACCACGGACTCCTTGTTGGCCAACGCCAGCTGTGAATCGGCCTGAAGCGCCGCGATGGACGGTTCCAGCCCGATCGAGCCGGTGATGCCGTTGAGCACCACATCGGCGCCGGCACCGGCCATCGCGATGACGGCTTCCGGACCGGCCTGCACCGTGGTATTGCGCGCGCCGGCAGCGTCCAGAGCCTCGCGCAGCGGCGTAGCGGCCGCGGCGTCGTAGACCGCGACCTGCGGCACGCGGAACCGCGCCGCCTGCTCGGCGAGCAGCCCGACATGCGCGCCGCCCGCCGCAAGGCCGGTCACCGTGAACCGCTCGGGATGACGTGCGATGACGTCCAGTCCCTGCGTGCCGATGGATCCGGTGGAACCGAGGATGATGACGGTGGACTGTCTATTCACTGCGCATGCTTCTTCGACGCGTCATCGTTGCCGTACAACGAGGGGAAGGACAGGTCGGGGATGTCGACGCTGACCTTGTCGGCCATCTGCGGGAACAGCGAGGGGAACATGTCGTGACCGGACTGGTCCTTGTCCTGCTTGTCCTGCTGGCCCGACGTGCCCGTATCCGCGGGCTTGGGCTGCGAGGCGGCCTGATCGTCTGCGCCGGAGACCGGCGCCGGCGCGGGAACCGGGGAAACGGGGAACGACGCTGCGGACGACGCAGGAGCGGGGGCGGACGGCACCGGAACGGCGTTGCGCGCATCGGAGACGAAGGCGTCGCGATCGTCGGCCGGGCGCGCGGCGCCGCCGAACGCGGCGCTCGACGCGGTGCGGGTCGTCGCCATGTGTTCGGGCTTGACGGCCGGAGCGAACGATGCCGGCATCTCCATGGCCTGAGTGGCCCCGGCCGGAGCGGGGGCCGGCGATGCGGCGGCATCGGCACCGGATGCGCCCGCATGCGGCGGCCGCGGCGCCGGAGCCTGCGAAGCCTGGGGGGCAGCCGGAGCGGGAGCGGAAGGAGCGGGAGCGGCCGGGACGGGAACCTCGTCGACGCTCGGCGTTGACAGTTCCGGAACACGCGGCTGGAACGAGGACGGCTCGGACTGGGCCGCAGCCTGCACGGCCTCGGCCATCTGCGCCAGCTGGGCCAGCGACGAATCGACCACCGGAGCCGCCTCACCCGTTCTGCGATAAGAATCGGGCACGGCGCCGTCGGATGCAGCCGGCTCGGTCGTGACCGAATTCGCGGGCGCGGCGGAGCTGGCGGGCGCGGAGCCGGAATGAGCGGCGTCGCGGGTCGCGGACGGCTCGAACGAGGGAGCGACGGACGCGGGCTGCGGGGTGGCCGACGCGGCGGACGCGACCGTTGGCGCCGCGGAGGCCGCAGCCGCGGCGGAAGCGGCGGAAGCCGTGAAAATGGCCTGCTCCGCCTGATGCAGCGCATCGAAGGATTCATTGTCCGCCGACGCGGACGACGGGGAACCGTCCGCGCCTCTTTCGGCGCCGGGCTGCTGGCGCTGCGGGTCGGCGGCGAACAGCGGGGCCACGCCCGGGGTCCCGGCGGATGAAGCGCCACCGGACACGGCGGCCTTGGACGCAATCGGGGCGGCGTTCTCGCCCTCCGACTGCACGTAGTCGGCGACGCGCGCGTACGACTCGAGCCGGCTGAGCAACTGCACGCACGAATTGAGGAAGAAATCGACCTGCCGCTCGTCATAGCCGCGCTTGCCCTTGCGCTGCGTGAACACCGCATTGCTCACGTCGGACGATTTCAGCTCCTGCGGCTTCTTCGGCAGCTGGTCGGAGGTGCCGTCGACGCCCAATTCGGCCGCGGATTTGTCGATGACATCGTCGATCAGGCGATCCACCTGCTTGAGATCATAGGAGGGGCGCTTCTTCTGCCCCCGGTTGAACCGTTCGCCATGCACGCGCGAGGCGTGGGACGCGAGCTGACGGTAGAGGTCCTCCGTCTGCGCCTTCCATGCGACCCTGCCGTGCTCGCCGATCTGGCGCGTGGTCTGCTTGTCGACGACCGCACGCTCCAACCGCGACAACGCGGCATCGACCTGGACGATGTCGTATCCGCCCTTGGCCAGATCGAACGACACGTTCTGAATGTCGCGCTGCGTCAGCGTCGCCTCATCGCTCTCGTACAATGCGTGCGCGCGCTCGAGAAACGCATCGACCTGATCGGCATCGTATCCCCATTTGCGCTTGGATGCACGAGCGATGGACGCCCCGCCCCGTTCGACTCCAGGTTCCTGCGACATCGGCTATCGACCTCCTACGGATAGTACCAACGGCTCAACTTTACGTTGCGCTTACGACGGACGCTCGCGTATCGCCGAATCGCCACGGAAATTCCAGTGTCGCGGATCGGCCGTTGCGGGCCCGCCGCCGTGGATCGGCAGCACGGGCCGACCGCCGCGCGATGCGGCGTACGCGGCGCATCCATGCGGCGGCATCGGCCCTCACCGGGCATTCGCGGCGCGCTCGGGCAGGCCGCGGACCCGCCCCTCCCGCATCCGTGTCGCGCCGAGACCCCGGTATGCGCTACAGTAGTGCGATGCGGGCGATTAGCTCAGTTGGTTAGAGCGCCACCTTTACACGGTGGACGTCGGGGGTTCGAGTCCCTCATCGCCCACAGCCGCAATGCGGCGGGATTCCAACGGTTCACACTAGTCGGCGCTGCACTGCGGAAGGGCGTCTCCCTTGCCTTCGCCGATCGCGACCAGCGCCTGATACGCCTCATCCAACGTCGACACCTTCACATCACGCAGCCCCTCCGGCACATGACCGACCACTTCGTCGCAATTCGATTCAGGCGCCAGGAACCATGTGGCGCCGTCGCGCTTCGCGCCGAGCATCTTCAGGCGGATGCCGCCGATGGCCCCGACCTTCCCGTCCTTCGCCATGGTGCCGGTGCCGGCGATGATCTTGCCGCCGGTCTCGTCGGCTGGGGTCAGCTTGTCGATCAGGCCGAGCGCGTACATCATGCCGGCCGAGGGGCCGCCGATATCGTCGACGTGCATCGTCACGCTCACGCCATCGGTGTCGATGCCGAGCTGTTTGCTCGCGTAGGACAGCGCGGCCGATGTGGCGGAGTCCTGCGATGAGGACATCTCCTTTTCGCTTTCCTGCTGGTATTCCTCGGCGGTCTGCCCCACCGGGACCACGGCTTCGACCGGCATCACCGTGGCATTCGGATTGATCCACGCCCACAGCGTCTCGGCATTGGTGACCGGATAGCCGGGCACGCCCGACGCGTTGACCGTGACCAGCCGCAGCTCTCCCTTGCCGTCATAGGTCTTGGCGCCCTTGACGGTGATGATCTCCTTGCCGGAGTCCTTGCCGAGCACATTCGCGGTCGGCCCGGGGCTCTCCACGCTGTACGCGCTCGGCAGGCACAGCACCACCACCGACAGCAGCACGGCCAGTCCGCCGACGAGATGTTTCGGCGTCTTCGGCGCCCGAATGCCCAGATATGCGGCCGCATGGCGCAAAGCGGCGCGCAAACCGCGGCGGGTCCCCGAGCGCACCGCGGCGGAGGTCTCCTCGGACGCCACGCCGGTAGAATCCTCGGATGCGGCGTCGGAAGACGCGTCCTCGGCGGACCGGCTTCCGGGATATGCGGGCATATTGTGCAATATGCTTCCGCTTTTGGCATGAGACTGGCGTTTCGAGTGCATTATCGGCATACCTCCAATACTATGGAACCAACCGACGTTAACACATGAAGCGGGGAACGGACTATGGACGAGAACGCAATCCACCAGTGGCTGATCGAGTGCTTCGGCCCGATTCAGGGGGAGATGGCCTTCCGCCAGCTCAGCGACCTGCCCGAAGAGATCCGCGATCAGCTTATGAGCCAGGATCCATCCAAGCTCCCCAAGCCGGCCGAAGTGCAGTCGCTGATGCAGGCGTTCACGGCCGGCGGGCTGAACTCGATGAGCGACATGCAGCGCACGGTCGAGGATGGGCCGATCAATGTGAAGCTCGCGAAATCCCTGGCGTTGCAGCAGGCCAACAGCGCCGGCGCGGAGTCCACCGTGAGCGCGGAGACCGGCGCGGCCGCCCGGCGTGCGATGAGCGAGGCGAATCTGTGGCTGGACACCGCGTGCGAGATGAATCCGACCGGAGGCAAGCCGCAGGTGATGACCCGCGCCGGATGGGTCGAGGACACGATCGACGCATGGGCCAAATTCGCCGCGCCGGTCGCAGCGTCGATGAACAACGCCCTGGCATCGGTGATCACCGACCGGCTGGGCGGATCGTTCGGCGGTGAGGTCGCCGGCATGTTCGCCGGACCCGTGCCGATCCCCATCCCCGACGGCATGAAGGATCCCGGCCAGCTGATGAAGCTGCTGGGCAACACGTCGTTCGCGATGCAGTTGGGTCACGCCGCCGGCGATCTGTCGCACGAGGTGCACGGCAGCTTTGATCAGGGCATCGCGCTGCTGCCGAATCCGGCTGGCGGACTGATCGCGCAGAACGTCGAGGAATACGCCGTGTCGCTGAAGTTGCCCGTCAATGAGGTGATGTCGTTCCTCGCGCTGCGCGAGATGGCGCACGCGCGCCTGTTCGCCTCGGTACCGTGGCTGATGCCGCGGTTCGAAGCGCTGATCGGCAAGTACGCCCGTGGCGTCAATATCGATCTGGATGCCATGGAGGAGCAGCTGCGCGAGGCGTCGTCGATGGATCCCGAGTCGATTTCCGGCGCGGTCAACCTCACGAAGGTCGGTCTGACCGATACGCCGGAACAGCGGGAGGCGAAGACGTCGCTGGAAACGCTGCTGGCCCTGGTCGAAGGCTGGGTCGACTGCGTGACATGGCGTGCCGGCATGGCCCATATCCCCCATCTCGAGCAGCTGCGCGAGATGATGCGCCGCGAGCGGGCCATCGGCGGACCGGCCGAGCGAACCTTCGAATCGCTGCTCGGACTCGAGCTGCGGCCCCGTCGCATGCGCGAGGCGGCCGCGATCTGGGAGCGGATCGGCGCCGCCGAAGGGCCGCAGGCCCGTGACGCGAAGTGGGGCCACCCCGATCTGCTGCCGACGTTGCCCGACGATAACGCCGCAACCAGCGCTGATTCCGCCGGATTCGCCGCAGTCACCGGATCCGAATCCAAGACCGGCGGCTCCGCCTCGGATTGGAATATCGAGGAGCTCACCGCACAGGGCGTCGCCGGCAACGGGGACGGTACCGACAATAGTGACGGGCGATCGCAATCCGACGATCACGCCGCCGACGAGACCGACGTGGAGACCAACGTTGAGCCCGAGACCGTTGACGGCGTCAGCGAGACCTCAGGTGACGGCGGATCGGATGACGCCGGGACGGATGATACCGGGCTCGGTGATGCGCCGACCGATCCGAACGGCCCCATCGATTGGGACGCCGAGCTCAGCAAACTGCTTGACGGCGAAGACGGTTCCGCTGATGGCGGCGGGAGCTCCCCCGACAACGGCACCGGGGATGCCGGTAACGGCGACGACGACACCGACGGCGGCAAGGCGAACGAATAGGCGGCATGGAGCGGCAGCCGCCCGGCTATCGGTATGTATCACACATGAATGATGCGGGATGGGACATCGTCGTCCCGCCCCGCATCATTTTCGGACATTAATCTGTAAAGGGGCATATCATGCAGCAGCTGTACATCAAACAGAAGGTATTCTCGCTCGGCGAGCAGTTCAACGTGACCGATGCCAATGGATTTCCGCGCTACAGCGTGCAGGGCAGTTTCATGCGGATCCCCAAGTCGTTTCAGGTCTACGACGCATCGGGCAACGAGATCGCCGTCATCGTCAAGAAGGTGCTGAGCTGGCTGCCGCATTTCTCCGTGCTGATGGGCGGCAACGAGGTCGCGACGATCGACAAGGAACTCACCGTCTTCAGGGATCGGTACCGCATCGACGCGCAAGGACTGTCGATCGAGGGCGACTGGTGGGATATGAACTTCACCGTCACGCGGGACGGCGCCGAGGTCGCACGCATCGCGCAGCGATGGCTGGCCTGGGGCGATACGTATGAGGTCACGGTATTCGACACGCGGCTGGAGGCGCTGATCGTGTCCCTCGTGATCGCCATCGACTGCGTAAAGGCCGAACAGCAGGCGCAGCGGAATGGATGAGCTCGTATACTCACGTGGAGTCAGACCGGTTTCCTCGCTCACAGGAAACCGGACGAAATGTCAACGGAAAAGTACAGTTGGAAAGCATCTGCGACTGTTCCAATTCGGCATCTCCAAGCATTAGCATGAACAAAACCGCTTAGCTATTTGTGATGCGGGGTATTGAACTTTATCAGGATTATCAACACACACAGCAACAGAAGCGTGATATTCACATCCATAATGCATACCTTTCCCCTGTCTGGGCTATTAGCAGTCCTAATTGTCGAACAGTTAGTGACAGCCAGCAGCTCATTTAAATCTGATGGGATTAGCATATCATAAAGTACAAAGGTTTTTGATGAAAATTAGATTTTCAGTATATAGACAAATCCCCGCAAGTGCGGGGAAACTGAGAACCTTTTGAGAACGTGCATCCTCAAAAACAGGATCATCCCCGCACGCGCGGGGCAAACAATGTCAGTCGGAAAAACCTCTTGATAAAAACTGCACATACGGGAAGCATTCAGTGCATGATCACCAGCATATCCATCTTATTGGATCACCGGTCAATCGGACTCGGACAAGGATATCCAGCCAAACAATCACTTGGCACAATCACCCGACAGTAGGACAAGGCACCGGCGGTACCGCAGAACCATCGGTCTCACAAAAGGAACTGCTCTGAGAAAGGCGTATCACGATACGGACTCATCTGTATAATGATACGCCGCCCCAGCAGAACTTGATATATTACACGGCAGCGTTCGCCCACACATAACAGCCACTATAAAAAAGCTGTAAGAAAAAAGCTGTAAGGCTACTTTCCTTTGCCGAAGGCACGCAGATGAATGCCGTTCCAGTCCTTGCTGACGGTCAGCGGCGTGGCGGCATTCATACCGGCGGTCTTCGCCGCGGACTGGACGGTGCTGGAGCTAGCGGCTCCCGGGCGCCCCGGCTTCGGGGTCAGCACCCAGAATGGACCGTCATCGCCAAGGACAGCATATGCGTCCACGATCACGTCGGACAGCTCATCCTCGTCATCACCATCGCGCCACCAGATGATCACCCCGTCGACGGCGGAATCATAATCCTCGTCGACCAGATCCTCACCGGTCAGCTCCTCGATCTTGGCGCGGATGGAGTCATCCACGTCGTCGTCCCACAACCACTCCTGGACGATGTCCCCGGTGTGGAACCCGAACTCTTCAGCGTTATCAGATGCCGTTTGATTCACGAGACACACATTACCAAGACGCTGGGAACAGCTGCGTTAATCGTGGCTTGGCGCGTCGCGCGATATGGAACAGAGTGTTTCGGGATTCGGTATATTAATGTTTTTTGATAGCAAGCTCGGAACGATAACAGCCACGCACACACCGTTACACAAGCCATCCTCGTATACACGGAGCTAATAACAACACGCTGAGAGCCACTCGACCATCACGGTCTAGGTCATTCTCGCGAGGGCAGAGCCAACAGGCACATAACGCCATTGTGTAGATCATCTCCCACGCGCAGGACCAACGGAGGATAGAAATTATTCAGGGAATTTCTCCCAATTCGTATCATCCCCGCACACGGGGCCAGCTGCTCTTGTCGATCCCGGCGCGTTTCAACGCACGGATCATCCCCGCGCGTGCGAGGCCAACATGCTGTCCTTCATCGACACGCCGCCGTCCGACGGATCATCCCCGCGCGTGCGGGGCCAACCCAGCCTCGCCCAATTTCACTGCATCCAAGTACGGATCATCCCCGCGCGTGCGGGGCCAACCGGACCGGTTGGGAGTCACCGAATCGGGAGGCAGGATCATCCCCGCGCGTGCGGGGCCAACCACCGGCATATGCGATCTCACCCGTTCCCTCGCGGATCATCCCCGCGCGTGCGGGGCCAACCACCGGCATATGCGATCTCACCCGTTCCCTCGCGGATCATCCCCGCGCGTGCGGGGCCAACGGCGTGGAGAACATCGCCGGCACGATCAACAACGGATCATCCCCGCGCGTGCGGGGCCAACGAATTCGTCGTGGATTTCCCCACTCTGGGCGTCGGATCATCCCCGCGCGTGCGGGGCCAACATACCGGGTTCGACGGGGAAATCCATTTCGAGCGGATCATCCCCGCGCGTGCGGGGCCAACAGCTTGTCCGCGATGATCGCGGCGGACACGATCGGATCATCCCCGCGCGTGCGGGGCCAACTGCACCGCTCCGAACGTCACGTTGGGACGGAGCGGATCATCCCCGCGCGTGCGGGGCCAACTTGTCGGATGTGATGCTGTTGGCCGCCATGTTCGGATCATCCCCGCGCGTGCGGGGCCAACCCGGTCGGCTTTGCCTTGGGCCCATCTGATGCCGGATCATCCCCGCGCGTGCGGGGCCAACTCTCAATGAGAACTTCGTGCTCAAGCCCAACACGGATCATCCCCGCGCGTGCGGGGCCAACATGCCGTCGTAAACTCGCCATAGGGCCTTATCCGGATCATCCCCGCGCGTGCGGGGCCAACAGGAGGATACGATGGCGATGGGCACGCATCCTCGGATCATCCCCGCGCGTGCGGGGCCAACCCCACCAGTCCTACGACATGGCTTCTCGACGCCGGATCATCCCCGCGCGTGCGGGGCCAACGAGTCAGGCAACGCACATACCCGGCATAGGGGCGGATCATCCCCGCGCGTGCGGGGCCAACTTCGCCACCCTCACCGGATACCAGCCCAGCGACGGATCATCCCCGCGCGTGCGGGGCCAACGTTCCTGGGATGTGGCGATTTGGGCGAGCATGCGGATCATCCCCGCGCGTGCGGGGCCAACGAGCTCCCTGTTGGAGATGCGGCGGATACCCACGGATCATCCCCGCGCGTGCGGGGCCAACCAGATGGCCGACGAGATGGGAAGGACACGTTTCGGATCATCCCCGCGCGTGCGGGGCCAACTTGCTTGCCGTCCGCGGCAGTTGTCAAAAATTCGGATCATCCCCGCGCGTGCGGGGCCAACTTGCTTGCCGTCCGCGGCAGTTGTCAAAAATTCGGATCATCCCCGCGCGTGCGGGGCCAACCACCGGGATTCATCTCAGGTATGAAAAGAAATGCGGATCATCCCCGCGCGTGCGGGGCCAACCACAAAGAGCTTCTTGCGGATATGCAGAAGGTCGGATCATCCCCGCGCGTGCGGGGCCAACGCCATAGCCTCGTAGTCGGTGCGCCACGGTCCCGGATCATCCCCGCGCGTGCGGGGCCAACGACGCCATGATCTCCCTGTCCGGCACGCCATGCGGATCATCCCCGCGCGTGCGGGGCCAACCAATGCCTTCGGTAGTTCGGCTGCTTCGTGTCCGGATCATCCCCGCGCGTGCGGGGCCAACGGGCAGGCGGCCGCTGATCCATGCGTCGCGCGCGGATCATCCCCGCGCGTGCGGGGCCAACAGTGTTATTTTATGCGGAAAACCGCGGAATGAAATACCGAAAAAATTGGATTGCCACAGTCACCATCCCGCATCCTTGTATTTCTTATTTTTTCGCTGTAATCAGTTTATCTTCCGTACCGACGATAGCGAGAAGCCCGACTCCAGCCAGTCTTCTTGGCACCATTACGTTGCTGCTTCTGGCTGGTATTCGGTCGCATGATCAGTTCTAGGCCCTCATAATCCACAGGCTGCCATTCCTGCCCGTGTGTCCGAAATTCCAATCCTTGCTCATTATTGGAGGAATAGACCATGATGGCCCGCCCTTCTCCTATGTTGTCAAGAATCTGATCCCAAAGCAATTCTCGAACACGGGAAGAGACCTTTCCCACATATACGCCCGGGGAGATCTCAAACAACCATCGAGTGAGATGACCGCGCAGCTTAGGAGGAGAAACCGTCAATACCACGACGATCACGATGATTCCTCATTCCGCATCGCACGAAAATCCTCACGAACCGAGTCATTTACAGTGGACTCGTCGTCATAAAAGGTATCAAACTCATCCAAGGTCGCAGCAGAAGCATCAGTTGCATAGGCTTCTGTGACTACGTCCTCTGTATCCCGTGAATAATTCTTGCCGCTATCCATGAATCCCGATGCTCCAGCCCACAACTTCGTCGTGAGATCCTCGACTTCCAAGGATTCAACTGCAGCCCGATCTGGTTCCAACAGCAGTGAGCGCACATCACGAACGCATCTTTGCATGAATTTTCCGTCCTTCATCCTGTCACGCATGCCGCGTCTAGCAGCGACCGCAACGTCGGCCACTTGATCCGCGACCAGATCAAAAGCCAAGGGAATCGTGATGTCAACCTTATACAGGTCAGCGATATCGTAAACGAAACTCCTCTCATTGCGCGCATGGACGAATCCCAGTCCCGGAGAGCAACCCAATGCGACGATCACCGCATGAACCACCCCATACAACGCGGTGTTCGCCGCCGACAAGGCGCGGTTCACCTCATCCGCATCATCGAAATCGGTGGTCTTATATGACCGTCCGCTCCAAGAGACCCCAGTCCGCTGCGATTCGCGCTCATAAGCCCGACGTACCCTTGTGCCTTCTTTGCCCAATAATTGCTGCATGGTAAGGCCATCAGTGCGTTCATTGGGAAAACGCATGGCATACATTCTCCGTGCCACCTTTACCCGGGTGCGCTCCGAGGACACTAATCTGGCCTGTGCTTCCAGCAATCGCGTCGACTGGGCGAGGGACGCGCCGTGGCAGTAGTATCGCACGCCACGCTCCCCCACCCATATGCATGTCGACCGCGATTCCGCTAACAAGCATATCGCCGCATAGGTGATATTGCTGCCTGGGCCAAGCATGAGCACTCCCAACGCTGCTGCGGGAACGTACACGGTTCCTCTTGCATCAGTGACGGTAACGGCGTTATCAGCCCTGTTCACCACGCAATGCTCGGCGTACAAAAACGTCAGCCGATCCTGCACCCGCACCAACGACGTGAGTTCCGGAGGCCTGACTCCGGGAATGTCGGCCATATTCAGTCCCCTTGCTTGGAATTCTTGACCAGCGGCACCAAAGTAAGCAGTCCAAAACCATAGCCTTTCGCACGTCCGATTCCCGAGACCAATGCGTTGCGCAACAGCTCCGGATCATCCACAGCGAGCACTCCTTCATATACCGCGGAGGATAATGTGACCGTCGAATTGCGCCGAACAAAATTGATTTTCCTTGACTCCCTCACCACGACCTCCGGCATTTCCAACCGGTTGATCGGCAAGTGGAACCCCGACTCTCTGGCTTTGCGATACAGCCACTCAAGCTGATCATCATATGACAGCAGCCCCGTTCGTTTTCCTCGGATCGACAGGTCACCGGATGCGATGGATTTCGTCGGATTCGCCTTGAGCCGGAACCCCCATTCCTGCCCGCATGTCAGCCGAGACAGGAACAAATCATATGAGCAGGTGGCAATATCTCCACTTTCCACTCCGAACTGTTCGCATAGCACCGACATATCCGGGGTCTTCTCGGATACAATATACAGTCGGCACGGATGACCTCTTCGCCCTGGATCAAGGCGCCATAGCGATCGTGGTGCGACCCCATCGCGCATCAGGGAATCCGGATCGAGCGCACGCGCGATAACGGCATGTTGCCGTTCCAAGGATGCCAGCACCCGAGCTGCACTGCGCCGCCGAGAATCGATAAGAACCCTTGAAAATACAGTCATGATTCCTTATCCTCCGGATTGACGACCGCTTGGAAAAACACATCACCATCAAGTGCCGAATCACCCGAGCGCGTATTTTCCGCATTCTCACCAAAATTACCGCCGCTTTGGGTTAACCGTCCACTGTGACTTGGCGTCGGAGTCGTGGTCGGAACCGATACGGTCGGATCGGGCCGTACCTCCTGAGACAACCGAGAAATGCGTCTCGGCTTCCACACACGCCGTTGAGGATCGAAACTCACCGGCTCATCGGCCAGTTCATCCGTAAAATCACCGAGGAGATCCCCATCCGCTCGAGGCTCAACGACAACCTCTGCGAAACAACGCTCGGGAAACAGACTTCGATCTCGCAATGCACGTCGTTGATATTGTTCCGTCGCACGCCACGGTGCATGAGTCAGCGCATCTTCCAAAAACTCGTCTGACAGCCAAGTCTGCACCGGTCCATCCGGCGGACAGGAACGACGCCCCAAAAAAAGCTGATAATGCGGAGAAGCCAGCGCTTGCCTATATTCTTCCAGAGCAGAGGCATCCTCACTTTCCAAGCCAGCCAGGAACACCGCATCCTGCAGATAGTACCGTCGTGAAAGCGGCAGCATGTCCCCAGCCTCGGTTTTGGCTGTATGATAGTCGGACATAAGCGTGCCCGGTTGGTCGGCACGCACTCCGAAACGCAGCCCCGCAAATCGGGCGAGGGATTCCTCACGCCCGATTCCCAAGGCAGCAGCGATCATACCGATGACTCCGCTTTTTGTCGGGAGCATCTCGGTTTCCCTTCGCGTAAAACGGCTGCTGGCACCCCACGACTGCATGGGAGCGGCCAGCCGTATCAGTAACACCGGCATGACTACTCCTGGTTCAGACGCGAAGCGACAACCTGTTCGACACCTTCCAGCATTTCCTTGAGCGTCGAAGGAGATTCGACCAACGAGTCAGCGGCTTCGGTATCCTGTCCGATACGTACCACCCACGTTTTTACCGGAGTGATGCCGTATACATTATCGAAATCACGTTCTCGTTTCACCAACGCCTCGGTGGCGTGCTGCACGTAATCCGGTTCTACGGGCCGCTCGAAGGCGCCGACAAGATTAACGGCTTGGGTGTCCCGGACATTAACCACGATCAGATCAGGCAATGTACCGTTGGCGAAAGAATTGCTTTTGCCCTGCGGCATACTGCTCACGAACGACCGCACGAAGACGGAGACCGCCTTGGCCGTCGCCGCGACGTCACCCAAAGTATCGTTGAGACGGTTGGCGTCGACATTCGCATACCGGTAAAATGTAGCGGCGTTGAATTCGACCTGACCGATCATGGCCGCTCCGGCGTCACCGGCCCCATCCTCATCTCCGCGATCCTGCTTATCGTCGACGGCAGTGAAAAAATCCGATTCCGGTTCAATGGCCTGTACACTGATCGCATGGGCCACCTGTGCGGCGGCATCCACGTTAAGATCCGTATCGTCGGCGACCATGCGACCGAACATCGCCACATCAATGGAACGATCATTCATCACGATCTGCTTGATGGTCTTCTTATTGGATTTGACCGTTTTGGCGGGGTCTTCCGTTCCGAGCGCATCAATCGCAATATCCGTAAGCTGATCATACTGTCGATTGCCCATGAATAGCAGATACTTGGACTGGCTTACATCATTATCAGCATTGTCATCAGCATCCTTCTTTTTGCGAGGCTTGTCAAGCTTGATGCCGGCACCGTCACGCAGCACGCATTCCGCAATGCCGATCGCGGTTTCGCGCCCTATCTCGGGATCCCGCGACATGATCCGGTCGCCAAGAATCTCCACAACATGCTTGGTGCGCACTCCCAGATCGCTGGCGTCGAACGAATCCCGAAACATCATACGGGTCGGCCGTTTCCACGCCTGACTGGAAACACGGGCTCTGGTGTATCCGCCGTATTCGACGGTCTTGGGACTTCCGGTATCGTCACGATTCAGATTGGCGGCCGCCGTGGTCTCCAACGCATGAATTTCGACGATGGTGCGATTGGTAGTAGACATGATATGGGTCCTTTCTCGATTACCGTAAACAGTGAAGTTGCCGTTGCTGCCGAATAGGCCATCCGCTACGTGGGGGATGCGCCTCATTCCGCGTTCGCCTTGTTCGCCGCCTTGGCCTGGATATTCCAAGCACTCTGGAAGTCCCGCCCCCATTGCAGTCTCACATGATTGGCTGGTTCACGTGTCGACTGCAATTTCAGCAGATCCTGCGCCAGCAGACCGTAATTCAACGGAATGCGCTCCCGCTTGAGCAATTTGACCAAGCTGCGCGCGTGACGCACCATTTCCTTCCAACTGCTGGCGGTCTGAAGGCGGTCATACATGCTCTGTATCCCGGCGCTATTGAAATTGCCGTAGGCCATATGCCCAACCGCGCGTCCAAGAGAGATCCATTCATCCGTATGCATCGATGCCTCGTGAATGGATTGCTGGTGCATGGCGAACAGGGTGATGGCCGCATGCGCAGCGAGTTCCTCGGGCGTCGGATTCTCCCCTGCACCAAACGAATACCATCCGGACACTCCAGGATCGTCAACATCCAGCAATATCCATTCGAAAACATCCGGGTCGGCGCCGACCTCATGCCCAGCACTGCGCCGCAGCTTCGCCAAGGCAGCGGTAGCGTACGATCCGCCTTGCACATACCCTTCCACAATGATTCCCGAGGGGGATCTGCCGCCTGTCGCCAATAGACGCACCCGGCCGGCGACCCATTTGCCGAATGGGGTCAGCTTCGGATACCACTTGTTGCTCTTGCCACGTTCGGATTGTTCCATGACTTAATTCCCTCCTTCCACGGGAATGCTCTTTTCCGCCGGAATGATTACGTTGAGTTTTTTGCGGTACCATATCTCCGCAATGGCAACGCAGTAATGCACGGTTCTCGGTTTACCGGTTTCCGCGTCTTTGACGAGTACGTCACGTCCAACGATCGCTCGAGTCGACGCCTGCGACGCGAATCGTTCGCCGAGCCGCAGCAGCAGGCTTCTTGCAATCGATTTCCATTCGGCAATCAGGGAACGGGGGTCTCTGTCCCCGTCGATGCCACGAACCCATCGACGGAATGCCTGATCAAACGCCGCATAGCCGTCCTCCGCGATCCGCTGGCGTTGGGAATCTCCCGGCGTGTTCTCCGCGATGGCGATATTGGACGCCAGATTACGCAAGGCCGCAATCCCACGCTCGACGATATCCACCGCGTCACGTATCATTTGCCCCATCTCGGGTTTCTCCGACGTGAGCACCACAAGATTGAGATCCAGCACATCATCAACCGTCGAATCGACAACTGCCTCCTGATTGCCATATTCCACACCAAACGCATGAAGGCGGACAGGAATACCGTCAGGACACGCCTGTGACAGCCAATCGAGGGTGCGGGGACGCAAGAACTCGCTGACGCCGGATTTCGTTTCCCTTTTCTCGCCGACCGTAAGGGTTGGCAAGCCCCGCCACAACGCACGAGAAGGATCATGCTTGCGTGGCATATACACCAATGGCTGCTTCAACAGTTTCTCTTGAGAATCGCTCCGACGCCACGCCGTCATCGTTTCAAAGTTGTGCGCGTTCTGCGGCTTCAGCCTGTCCCCATTGCACACCAACACGCCAGTGACGGTCTCTCCCCTATGCGACAGCAGCATACGTCGGGACTGCCAGGTCATCAGCGTCGCCGGCCCATGGAATGAGCCCACCCTGCCGGTGTCCGCAACCGGCTGGTCCAAGCCCGGATATGCTTTCGCATCCGCCGGCGGGCGCTCCCAAACCGGTCTATCGTCACGCCATCGAACCCCGTCCTCGCCAGCCGTGAATACCTTCGAGCTGACGAAATTCAGCACCAATGTCTGCCACAGGTTCTTGCCTTCGACCAGATAACCCCCGATATGGCCACTCCAAGCCACGCCAATAGGATATCCCTTACCGCCTTTTACACGAGGATCACCGACCGCACCCGATTTGATGCCCGACGCATCATACGCCTGCATCGTCACCAACCAGCGAGCCGCCTCGGCAGCGCTCATCGAATCCAATCCTTCTCCGCCACGAGTGGTGAAAAACGGCTCGCCGCTCGGCACGTCCAGCACCAGGCGTTCCAACCCCGACATTTCATTCTTCGCCGTATGCAGTCCGGCAACCTGATAGAACGGAGCGACATCGTCGAAAAGATCGAACCGATGGCGATAAGCATCGCAATATTCGTGAATCACATGTCGGACCTCAGCGGTTCCGGGACCAGCCTCGAATAGTTCTCGCCATTCTTCCTTTGCGTAATCCTCCGGGAAAATGCCGTACATCATCGCCAGAAGCATACGGCTCAAAGCGAATCGTTGCAGCGGAATATCCCCCTCAATGCAGCGAATACCTTCGGCCTGATCAAACGCTTCCAGAATGGACACTAACCTGTACGACCCGTCGTGCAGCATCGTGACCGGTATCCAGGTCCGATCGATCAAATTGAATGAAACGTCACTCATCGATACTTGCCTCCAGACCCCTCATCGTTGAATATCGGAGATGCAACATTGTTATTGTCTCACCATTTTTCTTATGTATGCGTATTGGATATTCCGCGTGTCCCTTCTGGTCAAGGACCACCAGCAGCTGTCCACGCAGATCACGGCTCTGCTGCATGTACTCATACCATCGCGGAGGCGTCGATTCCTCCAGCGCAGCGATTACCGAATCGAGATCCAAATATGCCAGAGAGGATCGGCTCAGTGCGATGGTGCAGGATAACATGTCCCGTACCTGTCTTCGACTCGGAGCACCGATGCCATTAGGCAATGGCGAGGAATCACCGAAATCGCCCCATGACGGCAAATCCAGATCACCATTTCGGTTCTTGTGCAGCACAATGACTTCAAAGGAGTCCTCGCTTTCACGAACTCCAGCCCGCGCGTCACGCTCCTTGGCCACGCCCGGCGAATCCGGATCGGAGACACCGGAGCTCAGCCAATCATCAAGCATGAACGGCTCACGATCCCGTTGGGGTTGAAGGATTCTGAACTGCCGAGCCGCGCATTGGCTCTCTTCGATGGCGGCATCCAACACATCCTTGGCATGACGCTCACCGGCGTCACCATCACGCCACGTCTCGGGGCAGACGAGTTCCGGGCCGTACACGGTCTGCACGAGTCGTGGAATATCGTCAGGGACATTCATCGATCCATTCAGTACCGGGGTGATTCCGAGCACGGCAAGCGAGCGCATCAGCAGATATCTCGGATACACCCGCTCCACATTCCCCATGAATGCCGGCGCGGCATTCTCCTTCCATTCAACTCCGGTGATAATGAGTTCGGCTTCGCGCAACGCCCTTGGACGGTCGCATTCGCCATCCCCGCGATGATGCCGATGCAATCGGCCGGCCCGCTGCAAAATCAGATCAATGGGGGCGATATCGGTGACCATCAGATCGAAATCCACATCCAGCGACTGTTCCACGACCTGCGTCGCGACAATGATTCCGGAACGCCGAGACGGATCGCCGTGCTTGCCATAACGGTGAATCAGCTCCCGGTCGATTCTTGCTCGATCGAAAGCGAGAAAACGCGAATGAGCCAATCCGACATCCATGTGTGAGCCCAAATGCTCGCGCAGGAAATCATAGGCATGCTGCGCCCGAGCCACCGTATCTCGGATGACGACCGCGCATCCGCCTTCCCTCAGCCGATCCTGGAGCAACGCAAGCAGCGATGCGTCATCATCTCCGATCAGCGATACTCGAATATCGGTGGAACGTCCTGACGATGCGGGAGACACCGATTCACACGCCCGATCCGCGGTCGATAACGATAGCAACGGGTAGCGAAGGTCCAGGGCCACATCAGGGTTCGTAAGACCAGAGCCGAACGCCGCAGACGAAAGATCGGTTTCCGGAGTCCGTGGACGCTTCCGAAAACGCATCCGCGTAAGCGGTTTCGTTCCGATTCCCCCGGCACGGGCTTCCAGCGGCTCCACCGCCAGAGAAGATTTCGCGCCATCTCGATATGCCTGCAGAAACGCCCGTCTTCTGTCCTGGGGCAGTGTAGCGCTCAACATGATCACCGGCACTCCATACGCGCCCATCCACGACAGAATGGTCTCCATGTAGACGTTCATGTATGCGGTGTTCGAGTGGATCTCGTCGAGGATCACCACTTTCCCGGCGAGCGCCAGATGCCGCAGAACGACATGCTTGCTTCGCAGCCCCGCCATCAGGATCTGGTCAATGGTGCCGACCACGAAATCGGACAGATTGCCTCGCTTGCGACCGGTCAACCACGAATTGACGACCGCCTGCAGCGCATCGTACTCTCTCTCGGCATCCTTGCCGGCGCCTACATCGCCGTCCACGTAACCGGCCAACGATATCCCGCTGAAATCGGCGTCCAGCCTGCTGCCATCATCGAGCCAGCGCTCGCGCAGAGCCTCATATTTGTCGTTCAGCTCGCTTTTGCCATGTGCCAGAAAGAGTGATCCGACGGTCTGACGATCCTCCGCGGGCAGATGACCGATCCAGTCGAGCACTCGGGTGAACATGGCGTTGACCGTGGCCTGACTGGGCAGCGCATAATACACACCGCCGCAATGGAAGCGTGAAGCGAGAATCTCGGCGGCGATCAACGCCGCCTCCGTCTTGCCTTCGCCCATGTTGGCCTCGATGATCATCAATCCCGGCTGCTCCATGGCCTGCGCCATGCGGACCGCTTCCCGCTGCACAGGCCGCAACCGAGCCCCGGGGAGATCGAATCGCGCAGCGAACATTTCGTCCGGTGATTGGTCGGATGCAGAGGCATGCCACGGCTGCGGCAAACGCAGCATATGCCACGCTTTAGCCGCACGTTTCATCGGGTCGCATCGGTCCTCATCCATTGAAGATTCGTTGAGAGGGAACAAACGATCATTGCTGGCGATCCAATCGGCGATGATGACCATGGCCGTAATCAGGATCTGCGACCGTCGCCGCATCGGACGATCGCCCATTGACTCATATACTGAGCGGAAATCCGTCAGGTCAGCAGCCCAATCCAGCATTTCGTAGCGGACCAGACGCCATGTATCGTCACCGATGAAATCCTCCGCATCATATCGTTTCAGCAGATCCCGTTTGGCTCCGGTAATCGACGTGCCATGATGCCCGGCCACGATGGATGCGATGCCATGCGCGAGTCGCGCATCCCCGGAACTCCGGCATTGCGATAATAGCCATTCCTGCACGCTTGCATAGCCCACAAGTTCGTGGCGATACTCCGACCGCCGCGGATCCTTGGCGATGATCGGACGTATCACCAGATTCTCTGCTCTGGTCTTATCGGCCAGCCATGACACCTGCACTTCAAACGCAGGCGACGCTTTACCTACGTCATGGATGGTCGACACAAAAATATACAAGTTTCTGGCCGCGGATAACGAACCGACATCTTCGGCAATCAGCGTCTTGACATCATCCGCAATGAAATCGTCCCACACCCAAGATGCTATCGCCCCGGTATCCTCCATATGCTGCCACAGCTGCAGGTACCGTTGGTCAAGCGGATCGCGGTACACGCTTTTGGCCCATACGGAAAGCGCCTGCGCAGACAGTTGCGGCCTGCCCTGAGGAAAACAGATATCCATTGTCATGTCCTTCTGTACTGCGTGCCATACTCGTCCAGTACTGAGAGAATGCCTTTGTGCTCCCATACCGCGTTGCGTGGCCCGCCCATGGTCTGGACCACGATGCCACGTTCCGCAAGCGTATCGATGGCTCGACGTGCGCCCATGGGAGACAGACCGATCTTCCTGATCAGATACTGTTAGTTCTCTTTTAATTTATACAAGCCTATCACCGGATAACACGTTTCTCCATGGGAACCTGCGATCGAAGCGGATCGGGAACATTGACTCACACATGCGGCGCAGCGTCCACAAATTCATCTCCCAACGAGAGTCGCACATCCCCCGCTACGATCCACACACGACTCAACCGCATCCGCAGCTTCCGCCGATTCCACCGCACCCGCCGCTTCCGCCACGCCCCTCCCCTCCCGGCTCACGGCCGGCCAGTCCGCGCCCGACTTCACGCTGCCAGCCGTCAATCCGGATGGCAGCGACGCCACGGTCACGCTGTCCGAACTCACCCGTCAGGGCAGACGAGTGCTCCTGTACTTCTACCCGGCCGCAATGACGCCAGGATGCACCACCGAAGCCTGTGACTTTCGCGACAATCTCGCTCGTCTCGCCTCACTCGGATACGAGGTGCTCGGCGTTTCCAAGGATCCGATCGGCAAGTTGTGCACGTTCCACGAACGCGACCATCTCTCCTTCCCGCTCCTGTCGGACCCCGATCTGACCGTGCACAAGCGGTACGGCGCATATGGCGAGAAGAAGCTGTACGGCAAGGTCCACGTCGGCGTGATCCGCTCGACCTTCGCCATCGGAGCCGACGGTCTGATCGAACTCGCCAAGTACAACGTGCGGGCGAAGGGGCACGTCGAATCGCTGCTGAAGACCCTGGCCTAGTCCGACGGCCAGCGTGCCAAGCGGTGCCGTGCGGCGATCCTTGCCAGAGAATACGATGCGCGCGAGGAACTCCCTCGCGCGCATCAATCACACAAACTGATCATGCCATTCACGATCGGTTTGTACCGGCACCATCGCCGGCCATCGCCAACACCATTACCGACACAAACCGAACGGAATGACCGATCAGAAGCGGCACCTCTCAGTTCGTGCCGATGCTCATGGTCTCGGGCAGCGTGCTGCCGCCGTCGATGACCACCTGCGCACCCGTGATGTAGCTGGCTTCGTCGCTGCCGAGGAAGGCGAACAGCTCACCGACCTCGGTCGGCTTGGCCAGCCGCTTCATCGGCACGCCGACGGCGATGTCGTTGATCGCGGATTCCGGATCCTCCGGGTTCGATTCGACCGCCATTTTCTCGACCATGGGCGTGCGCGCGTAGCCGAGCTGCGAGCAATTGACGCGAATATGCCGATCCGCATATTCGACCGCCAGGCACTTGGTCAGGCCGACCAGCGCCGCCTTGGTCATCGCATAGGCGGCCTCCCCCGCGTCGGCGACGATGTCGCCGGTGACGGACGAGGCGATGACGATCGCGCCGCCGCCCTTGGCGAGCATGGTCGGGATGACCGCCTGGCAGCTGTTCCACACGCCCTTGATGTTCACGTCGATATGGAAGTCACGCATCTCGTCGGGCATCTCGTCGAACGGGGCGAGCCGGCAGACGCCCGCATTGCAGCAGGCGACGTCGATTGTGCCGAACGCATCGACAGTCTTCTTCGCCGCATCGATCATCTGCGCCTTGTCGGCCACGTTGGCCACAACGGTGATGATCTGCGCATCCGGATACATGCCGCGGATCCGCTCGGCCGTGGCGTCGACATCCGCGGACAGATCGACCATGCAGATCTTCGCGCCGTACTTCGCGTATACCTCGGCGATGCCTTCGCCGAGCCCCGCCGCGGCTCCGGTGACGATGGCGACTTTGCCTTCGAGTTTGGGCTGAACCATGATTACTCCTTTGTTTGGTTTCGAATATCTAGAATTCCTGCGGCCCGTCGGGCGTCTCGATGATGACCGGAGACTGCTTCCAGCGCACCACGACCATCCACAGCCAGGTCAGCACGCCGACGCCAAGATACACGCCGAACGAGATCCACGAGCCGGCGCCCTGCCCGAGCGTGCAGAAGAAGGCGATCGCGATCATGATCACCATGGCGAGGATGCGGAAGAAATCGCCGCCGCGAACCACATTCCTGTTGTCCTCATACCACTCGGGATGCTTGTGGTGGATGCGCACCGCGGAAATCATGGTGAGCGCGTACGCGCAGGCGCAACCGAACGACATCAGGTTGAAGAAGTCGTTCATGAAGCTGCCCGCGTTCTGCAGCAGAATGAAGATCAGGCTGATCGCCAGCAGGAAGATGTTCGGCAGGATCGGCTGCTGGTGCTTGTTGACCTTGGTGAACGCGGCGGGCAGGAAGTTCTTGGTGCCCATCGAGTACATCATGCGCGCGCTCGACATCCAGAAGCCCAGGATCGAGGCGGTCATGCCCAGCAGGATCGACACCAGACCGTAAATGACCGGCCAAATCTTCCAGCCAAGCAGGTTCTCCATGGCGGTGATGGTCATGAACCCGTTGGCCGCGTCGCCTGCGAGCAGATCATGGACCGGGGCGAGCCCGGCCACGCAGAAGAAAAACACCGTGTAGATCGCGCCGCAGGTGAGCACCGACCCGCAGATCGCGGCCTTGGTGTTGTTAATCGGGAAGTCGCCTTCCTCGACCATCTGAGGCACCGTCTCGAAGCCGAAATACGGGGTGATGAGCAGTGCCATGCCGATGATCCACGCGGGTATGCCCGCGGACGAACTCAGCGATGAGAACGAAAACAGGTCAAGCACGTTGGCGATGTCCCAGTGGCCGGACGTGAGGATCAGTATGGCGGTGATCAGCGTGGTGCCGATGTTCGCGAACAGGCATCCGGCCTGCATTTTCACGAGGAACTGGATGTCCTGCAGGCTCATGATGAATACGAGCAGCAGGATGACCACACCGATACCGACCGTCACCTGAAAGGTCAGGTTGAGGTTGAACAGTTTACTGATGTATGTGGCGATGGCCATCACCACGGCGGGCGGTACCGAGATCCATGCCGCCATGATCAGCCATGATGCGAGGAATCCGACGTGCTTGTTGATACCGACCGTGTTGTAGATCAGTTCGCCGCCCGCCGTTTTGAACAGCGGCGAGATCTCGCTGTAGACCAGCGCGGTCGGCAGAATCGCCACGGTCATCAGCGCGAAGGCGAGAAACGTGCCCGCTCCGCAATAACTGAAGAACACGGAATCCCAATAACTCACATACGTGAACATGCAGCCGGTGGCCACCGTGTAGACGAATATGAGTTTGAGGCTTTTCTGCAAACCGGCACCGGACGATGCCGGCGCCGGCGGTTGCGATTGCGTATGTTGCGTCTGTGCGTCTTTCGACATGCATACCTCCGAACTACTGAGGATCGGCGAATCGGACGGCACCATTGCCGCCGGTACTCTTCACCGATGCAAGAGAGTATAGATCTTCCGGAAACGAAACGACAAGTTTGACAACTCATGTCGAATGCTCTGAAAACCCGAGTTGTCGGTGCGCGATCGTCGAGACCGGATCTATATATAGCCGTTTTCCGCCGCTAACAACGGTGGACAACCGGTTTCACTACTCACCCTTGCACCGACAACTCGACGTTGGCACGCATACTACGCACGCTGAGATCGCGAAAACAGTGGATAAAATGTCCCATGAGCATGGCTAATACTCATGGAACTGTCTGGATCATCCTCGCGCGCGAGGTAAACATAGTCACGAACGTGAAGGCGACCGCAAACGGGTTATCGCGCGTGCAGAGTAAACGTCTGCTGGGGTGAGACAGACCGGGATCATGCAGGATCATTCCCCTCGCGTGCGGGGCAAATGCTAGGCTCGCGTGATCCTTGTCCACGCCAAACGGATCATCCCCGCGCATGCGGGGTAAACGCCGACGAGATGCGTCTGGTGAAGAACTGCGAAGGATCATCCCCGCGCATGCGGGGTAAACCCGGTAAACAGGCTGCCGATCAGACCATTGTCAGGATCATCCCCGCGCATGCGGGGTAAACTCCGGCGTGGCCTCGTCGTTGACTGCGGCGTCCGGATCATCCCCGCGCATGCGGGGTAAACGTCGTGAGTATTTCTCCTCTTCCGTCCATTGTCGGATCATCCCCGCGCATGCGGGGTAAACCGGGATGCAACGGTTTGCCGGCGGCACGCAGCCGGATCATCCCCGCGCATGCGGGGTAAACGCCCTGAGCGAGGTGAGCGCGGCGTTGAGCTGCGGATCATCCCCGCGCATGCGGGGTAAACACGCACCAGCCGAACAGTGGGACGTATTTGAACGGATCATCCCCGCGCATGTGGGGTAAACTTGATCTCCGCCTTCATCGCCTGCAACCCCGTCGGATCGTCCCCGCGCATGCGGGGTAAACGCGTTGGCGAGGACCTGCTGGAGGGTTTCGGCCGGATCATCCCCGCGCATGCGGGGTAAACCGGGTGCCGGTCACCTGTTCAACCGGCGTCAGCGGATCATCCCCGCGCATGCGGGGTAAACGGATACCCGGAGTCCAACATCTTGTCCGTGACCGGATCATCCCCGCGCATGCGGGGTAAACGTCATGGTCGCCAACGGCATCGCCAAGAAGATCGGATCATCCCCGCGCATGCGGGGTAAACTGCCGCAACGGCGCAGGCCCAGCAGTCGTACACGGATCATCCCCGCGCATGCGGGGTAAACGGGCGAGATCACCGCGAGCTGCAACGTCAACGCGGATCATCCCCGCGCATGCGGGGTAAACAACGCGCGTTCCACCTGCCGGGATCGCAAGTGCGGATCATCCCCGCGCATGCGGGGTAAACCCGCGTCGAGTATCGCAAGAACATCGCCGGCGCGGATCATCCCCGCGCATGCGGGGTAAACTGGATCATCACCCGGGACAACCACCGCCACGCCGGATCATCCCCGCGCATGCGGGGTAAACCTGTCCCACATGTCCAGAGCATTGCCCTTGAGCGGATCATCCCCGCGCATGCGGGGTAAACCGGGACGCTGCCGGCGTACTGCGCAACATGGGCGGATCATCCCCGCGCATGCGGGGTAAACGGGCGGGTAGGCGGTGTGCACGGTGACCTGGCAGGATCATCCCCGCGCATGCGGGGTAAACCTCCTCTCATTCGGCGAACCGCGCGATGTACTCGGATCATCCCCGCGCATGCGGGGTAAACCAACGCGAGACGGCCACTCATGAACGCGTCTCCGGATCATCCCCGCGCATGCGGGGTAAACCGAGCCGCGACGGGTGATGCGCCACGCGTCCCCGCTCCATGTGCGGGCGCTCGGATCATCCCCGCGCATGCGGGGTAAACCGGCGCGGCTACCGCAAAACCTATGTGTCGTTCGGATCATCCCCGCGCATGCGGGGTAAACAGCACGCCGATAAGCTCAGAGGGCAACGGCTTCGGATCATCCCCGCGCATGCGGGGTAAACGCCATATCCCTGGCCATCGCCACGATCGCCTTCGGATCATCCCCGCGCATGCGGGGTAAACATCGAATCCGTCAGCGCCAACCAGGTGCGTGACGGATCATCCCCGCGCATGCGGGGTAAACCAGGTCGTTGACCGCGCCACGGTAGAAGAGGCCGGATCATCCCCGCGCATGCGGGGTAAACTCCGGGTTCCCCTCACTTCACCGGACGGCTACCGGATCATCCCCGCGCATGCGGGGTAAACTTGGTGGCGATGGCCTCGAGCAGGCCGCGGGTCGGATCATCCCCGCGCATGCGGGGTAAACGGTTTGACCTCGTATCCCTTGCGGTGCACGAGCGGATCATCCCCGCGCATGCGGGGTAAACTCCAGGATGGCCGGATACACGATCTGCCGCCACGGATCATCCCCGCGCATGCGGGGTAAACTAGGCCTGGCCGAGGCCGTCCACGTTTGAGGGCGGATCATCCCCGCGCATGCGGGGTAAACAGCAGCCCAGAGGCAACGAGGTCGTCCACGTCCGGATCATCCCCGCGCATGCGGGGTAAACTCCTTCGCCGTTGCCGAGTTCGATTGCCGTGGCGGATCATCCCCGCGCATGCGGGGTAAACTATCTCTGCGGCAAGAAGCGAGTATTTGTCCTCGGATCATCCCCGCGCATGCGGGGTAAACAGTCCGATTTTATGCGAAAACTATTGGGCATTGGGCCTTCAAAAATTGGATTCGCACAGTGGCTCCAATCTTCGTGCTATTGTTCCTCGCTACCGGTCATCGGACAAAACGCCTATATCGAGAGGCATTACTCCAGCCAGCCTTCTTCTTGGTTTTCAAAACTCCATTGCGCTTCTGCTTTTGACTTGAGTTTAGTCGCATAATCAGCTTTAGGCCATCATTAACGGATCATCCCCGCAAATGCAGGGGCTGGCACCATCAAATGGCGCGTGCCCGCAGACAAATGGCGCGTGCCCACAGAGACCTTGGACTGATCCAAAATCCCTGCGAGCACTAAATACGTTACAGCATCACGCCTTAACAACCTCCACACCGAGCTCGGCGCCTTCCTTCACCTCAAAGGAAGTCGCCAGCGTCTCGTGGGCGATCAGATCGCGGAACTGCTCGACCTTGGCCACGTCATCAGCCGGCACGGTCAGCACCAGCGAGATGCGGTCGGCGATATCCAGATCAGCGTCCTTGCGGGCGTCCTGGATGGCACGGATGGCGTCACGGGCGTAGCCCTCGGCCAGCAGATCGGCGTCAAGCGCGGTGTCGAGGATCACGAAGCCACCGGCCGGCAGCGCGGCGGAGACCGAAGCGGCAGCCTCGGTGGCGTTCTCCTCCTCCACACGGTTGATCAGCTCGTACTCGCCTTCGACCAGCTCAAGGTCGCCGGACGGCGTCGAGACCACCGGAGCACCGGACGCAGCATCAACATGCCAATCGCCGGACTTGGAGGCCTTGATGGCGAACTGCACCTGCTTGCCGAGACGCGGACCAGCCGCGCGAGCGTTCACGCGCAATTCGTGCACGATCTTCAGACCGTGGGCGGCGGCGTCTTCCAGAGTCGAGAACTCAATATTCTTGATATTAAGTTCAGACTTCAACAATTCGTCATACGCCTTGACGGCATCCACGTTCTCGACCACCACGGTGAGCTTGGAAAGCGGCTGGCGCACGCGGATCTTGGCGGCCTTGCGCAGGGACAGAGTGCCGGAAACGACCTCGCGCACCTTCTCCATCGCATCCACCAGAGCCGGGTCGTCGACCAGCACACGGCCAAGTTCGGTGTCCTCACCGGTCTTCTCGTCCACCACGAACGGCCAGTCGACCAGATGCACGGACTCGCCACCGGTCAGGCCGCGCCACACGGACTCGGCTTCCATCGGGGCCAGCGGCGCAAGCACGCGCATGAACGCCTCAAGCACGGTGTACAGGGTGTTGAATGCGGAAGCATCCTCATTCCAGAAGCGGTCGCGGGTGTTGCGGATGTACCAGTTGGTGAGCACGTCGATGAAGTCGGAAACCGCATCGCAGGCATCGGAGATCGCAAACTCGTTCAGTGACTTCTCGGCGGACAACACCAGGCGGCGGGTGCGGGCCAGCAGGTAACGGTCCATCTCAGGCAGACCAGCGACCTCGTCCGCACGCAGCGGGCGGGCGTCGAAACCGGCCCCGCCATTGGCCGCGTTGGCGTACAGGGTGAAGAAGTAGTAGGAGCTCCACACCGGCAGCATGACCTGGCGCACGGTGTCGCGAATGCCCTCGGCGGTGACGATCAGGTTGCCGCCGCGCAGGATCGGCGAAGACATGAGGAACCAGCGCATGGCGTCGGAACCGTACTTGTCGAACACGCCATTCACGTCCGGATAGTTGCGCAGGTGCTTCGACATCTTCTGACCGTCGGAGCCGAGCACGATGCCGTGGCAGATCACGTTCTTGAACGCCGGGCGGTCGAACAGCGCGGTCGCCATGACGTGCAGCAGGTAGAACCAGCCACGGGTCTGGCCGATGTATTCGACGATGTAGTCGGCCGGGAAGTGCTGTTCGAACTTCTCCTTGTTCTCGAACGGGTAGTGGAACTGCGCGAACGACATGGAACCGGACTCGAACCAGCAGTCGAGCACGTCGGAGATGCGGTGCATGTGGCTCTTGCCGGTCGGGTCGTCCGGATTGACGCGGGTCAGGTTGTCGATCCACGGACGGTGCATGTTGATGTTGCCGTCCTTGTCGCGCGGGTAGTCGCCGAAGTCGTTCTTCAGCTCATCGAGCGAACCGTACACGTCCACACGCGGGTACTTCGGGTCGTCGCTCACCCACACCGGAATCGGGGAACCCCAGAAGCGGTTGCGGGAGATGGACCAGTCGCGCGCGTTGGCGAGCCACTTGCCGAACTGGCCGTCCTTGACGTTGCCCGGGATCCAGTTGATCTGCTGGTTGAGTTCCAGCAGGCGCGGCTTGATCTTGGTCACGGACACGAACCAAGAGGAGACCGGCTTGTAGATCAGCGGGGTCGCGCAACGCCAGCAGTGCGGGTAGGAGTGCACGTAGCTCTTCTCCTGGAAGAGGATCGCGCGGCGCTCCTCCGGGATGGAAGCGAGCGGGCCATCGCCGGCGCGCAGGTTGCGCAGGATCGGCAGGTTGGCGTCGAACACGAAATCGCCCTCGTAGTCGGGGCACTGCGAGGTGAAGCGGCAGCCATCGTCGAGCACGTCGGTGCTCTTGATGCCCTTGGCGTTCAGCGTGTTCATATCGTCCTCACCGTAGGGAGCCTGGTGAACCAGACCGGTACCTTCAACGGTGTCGACGTAATCGGCGGTGAAGATCGTATAGCCGTTCGGGCCGGGCACGTTGCCCTCGGACTCGGCCTTGTCGCCGGCGAAGTACGGGAAGACCGGGTAGTAGCGGCGGCCTTCCAGCTCGGAGCCCTTGAGCTCGCGCACGACTTCGTAGTTCTCGCCGAGTTCCTTCCCGTAGTGGCCCAGCAGGTCCTTGCCAAGGTAGAACTTCTTGCCGGCGAACCTGCCTTCGGTCGGGCGGACCTCGACGTAGTCGATGTCGGCGCCGACCACGATGGCGAAGTTGGTGGGCACGGTCCACGGGGTGGTGGTCCAGAAGACGGCGTAGGCGTCGTCCTCATCGCGCATCTTCACGGCCACGGACACGGTGGTGTCCTGGCGGTCCTGGTACACGTCGGCGTCCATGCGCAGCTCGTGCGCGCTCAGCGGCGTGCGGTCCTTCGGGCAGTACGGCAACACACGGTAGCCCTGATAGGCCAAGCCCTTGTCGTAGAGCTGCTTGAAGGCCCACATCACGGATTCCATATACGGGATGTTCAGGGTCTTGTATCCGTGCTCGAAGTCCACCCAACGGGCCTGACGATGCACGTAATCCTGCCATTCGTGCGTGTACTTCAGCACGGAGGCGCGGCAGGCGTCGTTGAACTTGTCGATGCCCATCTTCTCGATCTGGTCAACCGAGTCGATGCCGAGCTCCTTCTGCGCCTCAAGCTCGGCGGGCAGGCCGTGGGTATCCCAACCGAACACGCGATTGACCTTGCGGCCCTTCATGGTCTGATAACGCGGGATCACGTCCTTGGCATAACCGGTCAGCAGGTGGCCGTAGTGCGGCAGACCGTTCGCGAACGGCGGGCCGTCGAAGAACACGAATTCGTTCTGGCTGTGGTCGCCGGAGGGGTTGCGCTCGACGGACTTCTGGAAGGTATCGTCCTTGTCCCAGTAGTCGAGAACGGTCTCCTCCATGTTGGGGAAGCTGGGGTTCGGCGCGATGCGTGCGGTCTCGCCGCCCTCATTCGCCTTGGGATAGACATGATTGGTGGTCTCGCTCACCATGGTTCTCCTCGGTATGATGTGCACTGGTCCTACAGACGTCACACTGACGATGCATACCGAGACGGAGCCCGCGGGACCCGGACAATCCGGCGGCCGCACGACCGGTGGTCTCGCGGCCGGAACCCACGGTTCCATTCGGCATGACCATCACCGCCACGCCTGCCTACGAGGACGATGACCGTTGCCGTTTGCGCAACCGCCACCGCGGTACCACCTCGCTTGTCGCACCGGTTACGCCGCCTCGAACTGTTGCACTCGACGCAGCGCGGCCCATACGACCGCTTGTGTTCGGCTATCTCGGGCCGACCCCGTCGGGTCTACTAGGCGCTTACCGCCGTTCTTCCGAAGACTCCCCGCTGATAACGGATCATTGCCTCACAACGTGGCACATCTTAACACGCCGCGCGGTCAAATCAACACGACTGTTCATATTTGCAGACCCAATGCAATGGCCTCAACCAGCGCGAACGCAACGCGCTGGTTGAGGCCATTGCGGGAATCCGTCGGAGGTCAGTCAGGAGACGAAAAGCTCGCGGATCTGGGCGGCGGAACCATACGATGTCTGAGCGCCCAGACTGGTGGCCGCATACGCGGAGACAAACGAGGCAAGCTGAGCCGCTTCACGCAATTCAAAGCCTGAAGCCAGTCCCGCCAGCACGGCGCCCATGAATGAGTCACCGCACCCGGTGGTGTCCACGGCTTCGACGCGAACCGGCGCCACACGCGTCGCGGACGAAACGGCGCATGACGCATCCAGCACCATGGACCCATCACCCCCGAGCGTGACGATGGCCCGATCGAATCCGAACTCCCGCATACGATCAGCCGCAGCCAGCCAGTCAAAACCGGACCAGTCGCCATTCTGCGGCTCGGCGATGCCGAACATCTGCGCCATCTCATGCTCGTTGACGAGCAGGATATCGGCGAATTCCACCAGTTCATCCGGCAGCGCAGTCGTAAACGGCGAGTTATTGAGCAACACCGGCACACCGGCCTCGTGCCCGACGCGCGCAGCCGCGGTAACGGCATCGATCGGACTTTCCAGGCATAATCCGAGCACGTTCGCCGAGCCCAGCTCATCCCTCATCGCTTCGATGTAATCGACGCTGACCTGCGCATTGGAACCGGGCGAATAGACGATCGTATTCTCGCCGGACGCGTCCACGGTGATAACCGTGGTGCCGCTGGTTCCAGGCATGTGACGCACATGCTGGGTATCTACACCGGCCTCGCGCAACGCGCCAAGCAGAAATTCGGCGTTGGCGTCGGATCCGACCACACCGAACATACGGACGGCAGCGCCGATGCGCGCGGCCGCAGCGGCCTGATTGCCGGATTTACCGCCGGGCAGCATCTGCAATGGGCCACCGGTGACGGTCTCCCCCGGCCCGGGCAGACGCTCGGTGACTACGGTGTAATCGGCATTCATCGAACCGACCACGCAAACCGTGCCTCGGAGTCGGTCAAGCGACGCAAGGATGTCAGATGCCGTCATGGTGATTCCTTTCGTTTTCGTCGACGGACAGGGCAATAGTCACTCGCTGATCTTCCTGCGAACGACCAGGTAGTAGATCACACCGACAAGCGGCACGCAACCGGCGATAAGCAGCAGGTTGGAGTAGCTCGCCGCGGCTCCGGTGGCACCGATGATGCTCGATCCGGAGAACGCCTGCGAACTCATCAGGCCGCCAAAGATAGCGATGCCGATGGATCCGGTAACGTTCATGACCAGGTCGTTCATACCCACTCCACGGCCGGACTCGTCCTGAGACAAGGTACCGAGCACGGCGGAGACGACCGGCGAATACATGAGGCCGCACCCCGCATAGAACACGCAAGCGAACAGCGTCAGCACCACGAATCCCGCGTTCACGGCGAAGCCTGCGCCGATAAAACCAACGGCCATCAATACGCCGGCGAGGGCCAGCGAGGGCCGTACGCCGATCCTGCCGACGATCGCCCCCGAGCAGATGCCGAACGCGGCGGCCACCAGGAAGGCGAACACGATATGCATGGAGACCTGCGAGGTAGTCATGCCGTACACGTTCGCGCCGATGGCGTTGAACATCGGCGAGACGCAGTAGTTGGTGAAGTAGAACACCAGAATGAGCATGATCGCGGCAACCCAGCGGGTGTTGCGGAAGAACTCGGGGGTGACGAACGGGTGGGACGCCTTGTTGATGTACACGGCGAAAGCCACGAACAGCACGACGGCGAGCGCGAGCATCCACATGGCGTTGTAGGAGAAGAACAGCGTGAGGAAGGCGACGGCGAAGCCGATGATGGTGAAGCCCAGCCAATCGACCTTCTCACCGTTGCCCTGTCTGTCCGGCAGGTTCTTGAGCAGCAGCGGCAGGAAAAGGATGGCGACGGACGGAATGAGGAACAGGTACTGCCAGGCGATGGCGCTCAGCATACCGGCCGCGAACACGCCGATGGAAGCGGAGATCTGGTAGCCGGCGGTGAACAGACCGAAGAACACAACCTTGAGCGAGGGCTTCAGGTATTTGCTGGCCACGACCAGGAACGCCGAGCCGGCGACCTGCTCACCTGCGGTCTGCAGCACGCGGGCGATGATGACGGTCCAGAGGTTCGCGGCGAAGAAGAAGTTTGCCACAAAGCCGAAGACCGAGCCGACGAACAGAGTGATGAGGCCGACCACGACGAGTTTCTTCAGGGAGACGAAGTCGCCGAGCGAGCCGTAGATAAAGCAGACGATGCCGAGCACGATGCTCGGGATGGCGGTGATCAGCGAGGCCTGGGCTGCGGCGCCCACATCCTCGCCGACCTGCGTGAAGACAAGATTGAAACCCTGCAGGCACAGCGTACCGAGGATAAAGGTGATGAGCAGCGGGATCAGGGCCTTGATGGCCATCGAGTTGCTGGTTTTCGGATCCGCCCAGGGGTCGGCGATCACGGTTGCGGTGGTGTTTGACATGATAAGTCCCTTGCTGACTGCATGCGATGTCGTTGTATAGTTAAAAAAAGACAGGAACTTCGATGCCTACGATTCTTATGGTTTACGGGCGCATCAGGAGAGGTTCTGGATGGGCGCGGCTGCATGACCACGCCATATGATTGTTCGGCGCGTTACTCGGCGCGCTCGGCGAGCGCGGTGATGCGGGTCATGAACTCGTTGAGGAAGCGCGGCACGTCCACGCCGACCGCGGCCTTCATGGTGGTGACGGGATCGTTGAGTCTGGTCTCGTTGCCGATGGTGCGGCCGCGGGTTGGCCCTTCGACATCGACCTTCATATTGAGGTCCAGCACGTGCACCAGCGTGGGGTCCACGGCGACGCCGACCGCGAGCGGATCATGCAGACCGCATCCGCCGAGGTGTGGAGCCGTCGTCTCGTACGCCCTGATATAGAAGTCGGTCATATCGGCGAGGAACGCGCCGGCCTTGGTGCCTAGGTCGCGCCAACGCTTGGTTTCCCGGTAGGTGAGCAACGTGCGCAACGTCACGTCAAGGCCGATCATCGTGGCCGGAGCGCCGGAACGGAACAGGTAGTCAGCCGCCTCGGGATCCTGCGAGATATTGGCTTCTGTCCATGCGTTCACGTTGCCCGGCACGGTCAGGGCGCCGCCCATCAGCACGATGCGGCCGATCTCATCCTTGATTTCGGGGGCTTTCCTCAGGGCTGCGGCGATGTTCGTCATCGGGCCGGTCGGCACGTATGTCAGCTCCTTGCCGTAGGTCTTGACCGCATCGATGATGAAGTCGACCGCGGACTCGGTCTCCGGCGCGCGGCTGGAATCCGGGATTTCGACATCGCCAATACCGTTGGCTCCGTGAATGAAAGCAGAGATCTCGCTCACGACGAAGGAATCAGTGGTGCTGGAATGCGGAAGGCCCTTGTATACCCTGACTTCCGGATGCCCAAGCAGATCGGTGACGGCGAGCGCGTTACGCACGCCTTGGTCGAGCAACACGTTGCCGTAGGTGCCGGCGATGCCGATGAGCTCGACTTCCGGACTGCCCAGCGCATAGGCAATGGCAAGCGCGTCATCCACACCGGTATCGAGATCGAGAATAAGCTTGTTCATGATGTACACCCTTTCCGGCAAACGCCTGTTTTCTTCATTGATGGCGTTGCCTGTCATCGTTACCGCCGACGACGCGAAAGCGCATGATACTGCAGCCACGCAATGTCACATGCTTTAACGTTTTATCATCGGCATACGCAACAATAAAACGTTAAATCATATTTGTCAAACGCGGCGCGTAACACGCATGAACGACGCAGACAGTCGCACACGATTTCAGCAAATAAAAGTAGATATTCTCGAATATGCTCATCACCACGACGTCCCGTGAGATGATAGTTAGTGTGGTTCATCGCTTTCAGAGTATTAGACAGACCACTAATACTCTAGGGCTCCATACAGTCGCCTTCTTCGTGAGGGCGTGGATCGAAATCGTTTGGCTTCTACCTACGTGAGCATCCGGCTGTATCCGATATGCAGCCGGACACGTTACCGCTTTGCATAGCGCACCACCCCGTCCGAAACCGTAAAACCCCTATCCCCATCCCATTCCCCCAGCCGAATTTCGCCGGTAACGTGCCGATGCTTTAATAGGCACAAGGCACCGCTCTCAACAAAAGTCCCAAAGCACTCACAACGCTCAAAGGCCCTCAGGAGAGCCCGCCCACCATATGCGCTACAGGCCACATACACCACATAGCTGGTCACGGCCATTCAAGAGAAAGACAGAGGTTCATCGTGCAGTTGCGTTCCGATTCCCGTTCCCGTCTCGGCCGATTGGTGAAAGCCGTCGCCGTTACCGCTGCGCTGGCACTGAGCCTTGCCGGCTGCTCCTCAGGTTCCAACAATGCCTCAACGGATGACCAAAATGGGTATGGCACCGCGAGCGTACAGCTTTCCTGGCTCAAGAACATGCAGTTCGCAGGCATGTACATGGCCGATTCAAACGGCTATTACAAGGATGCCGGTTTCGACAAGGTCGATCTGATTTCAGGCGGTTCCTCCGCGACCAGCGCCGAAGCGGCCGTCGTCAGCGGCAAGGCCCTGGTCGGCGTCAGCTCTCCGCTGATCACCGCTCCGGCCATCAACAACGAGGGCGCCGCGCTGAAGGTCATCGCCGCGCTCTATCAGGTCAACCCGTTCGCCATCGTGTCGGCCGAATCCAAGCCGATCAAGTCGGTCGACGATCTCATCGGAAAGAAGATCGGCGTGAGCGACTCGAACACACTGGTTTGGAACGCATTCCTCAAGGCCAACAACATCGATTCCAGCAAGGTCGAAACCGTGCCGTTCTCCGATACGAGCATGCTGACCACCGGTCAGGTGGACGGGTACATCGGTTACACGACCACCGGTGCGGCCGCGCTCAATGCATCCGGATTCAAGGCGACCGAACTGCTGATGGCCGATGCCGGTCTGCCCATGGTCGGTGAAACGCTCATCACCACGCAGGACAACATCGACAATCGTCGAGATGCGCTCAAGGCGTTCCTCAAGGCCACCATCAAGGGCTGGAAGGACGCATTGTCCGACCAGAGCAAGGCCGTCGACCTGACGGTGAACGACTACGGCAAGAGCCAGGAATACGATCCGGACCAGATGGCGCTGACGCTCAAGCGCGAGCAGGCAATCATCGAAACGGACGAGACCAAGGCCAACGGCCTGATGACCATCAGCGACGACCTGCAGGAAGGCACCGTCAAGACGCTCGCCTACGCGGACATCAAGATCGACAAGGGCGCACTGTTCGACACGTCGCTGATCAACGAAGTCTATAAGGAAAACGCGGATCTCAAATGAGCGTTGAAGATGTGAACGAGCTCGATGGCTCCGGCATCGCCATCGAGCATCTGAACAAGGAATTCCGCGTCGGAGCCGGCAAGACCTTCCAGGCGATCTCGGATATCAATCTGAAGATTCCCGCCGGCGCCTTTGTTTCGCTGATCGGCCCCTCGGGCTGCGGCAAGTCGACCGTGCTGCGTATTCTCGCCGGACTTGAGACGCCCACCTCCGGAACGGTCTCAGTCAACGGCGCCACCGTCACGCCCGGTTCCCCCGCGGCCGGTCTGGGCATCGCATTCCAGGATTCGGCGTTGCTGCCATGGCGTTCCGTGCGTCGCAACATCGAGCTGCCGCTGGAAATCCAGAAGCGCAAGGACGATAAGGTGGTCGACGATCTCATCGAACTCGTCGGGCTCAAGGGATTCGAAAAGGCCCGCCCCGGCCAGTTGTCGGGAGGCATGAAGCAGCGCGCTTCCATAGCCCGCGCGCTGACGGTCAAGCCGAAGTTCCTGTTGCTGGACGAACCGTTCGGCGCCTTGGACGATATGACACGCCAGCGTCTGAACTTCGAACTGCAGCGCATCTGGATGCAGCGTTCGGCCACCACGCTGATGGTGACGCACGGCATTTCGGAGGCGGTGCTGCTGTCGGATTACGTGGCGGTCATGTCAACGCATCCGGGCCGTATCGTCAAACTGGTGCGCATCGGGCTCGAACGCCCTCGCACGGCGGAGACGATGCGCTCCGCGGAATTCCATGAAGCGGTGGACTACCTGAGCTCGTTGCTGTTCGATCAGCAGCAGACGGCGGACGGTCGCGCCGACGACGGGGAGCGCTGATCACGCATGCTTTCCTCGATTCGCATGACGCTGCGCAAACCGTGGGTCGGCGGCACCGTGGGCATCGTCCTTCTGCTGGCCGTATGGTGGATCTTCACCACGAGCCACGAGAATTCCGCTTTCCCCAATCCCGTCAAGGTCGCGCGTTCCGTAGTCGACGACGGCTGGGGTTTCTACAGCGCGAACATCGGCAGCACGATTGGCCGTGCCGGATGGGGATACCTGATCGGCAACCTGGTGGCCTTGGCCCTGGCCGCCATCGTGCTGGTGCTCCCCCGCTTGGAGGAAATGGTCTCGCAGATGGGCGTGATCACGAACTGCCTGCCGATCACCGCGGTCGGCCCGTTGGTCATGATCATCTTCGGCAGTCGTGTCTCGGCCATTGTGCTGTCGGCGATGCTGGTGTTCTTTACCACGCTGGTCGGGTCTCTGGTCGGCCTGAAATCCGCGTCGCGCACCATGCTTGACGTCATATCCGCCTACGGCGGCAGCTCATGGACCCAGGTCTGGAAAGTACGGCTGATCGCCGCGCTGCCGTCGGTGTTCTCCGCGCTGCAGGTGGCCATCCCCGGCGCCGTGCTCGGCGCCATCGTCGGCGAGTATCTCGGCGGCATCGACACGGGCATCGGCGTGGCGCTCAACGCCGCGCAACGCCAGGTCCAGCCGGAGCGCGTATGGGCGCTGAGCATCATCACCGGACTGATCTCGTTGTTCGGCTACGGTCTGGTCGGTCTGATAGGCCGCTGCCTGACGCCTTGGGCGAAGGACGGTCATCGATGAGCACCAGCATTCCCCGCTTCATTTTGCGCCGCACGGTGATGACCGTGCTGGCCATCATCGTAACTTGCGTACTCTGGACGCTCATTCTTGAAATCTTCAAGGTGAACACCATGATCGGCAAGCGGCCGTGGGATGTGTATCGGTTCCTGTTCGTCGGGGACGGGGCCGCACAGAATCGGCAGACCCTCGGCGCCGACCTGCTGGTCGCCGTGCGCGACGCCGGCATCGGATACGTAGCCGGATTGCTGACCGCATTCATCCTTGCGCTGCTGTTCTGCTTCTCCCCGATTCTGGAGAACATCATCATGCCGACCGCCATGGTCTTGCGCTCGATCCCGCTGGTCGTGATGACCCCGCTGATCACGCTGATCCTGGGCATCGGGCAGAAAAGCGTGACGACGCTGGTTATCATCGTCGTGTTCCTGCCTGCGCTGGCCAACATCCTATATGGTCTGCGCAACGTGTCGGGCGAGCATCGTGACGTGATCCGCGCGTTCGGAGGCAATGCGCTGACCCTCCTGCTCAAGGTGTCGCTGCCGGGATCGATCCCCTCGCTGTTCGCATCGGCTCGGGTCTCGATCCCTTCAGCGGTGGTCGGCGCCATGATAGCCGAATGGCTCTCGACCGGCGAAGGCTTGGGCGGCTCGATCTCCAAAGCAGTGGCCGCATTCTCCTACAGCCGCATGTGGGCATCCGCGGTCACGATCGCACTGGTGACCATGGTCGCGTATTCGGTCATGAGCATCATCGACGATCTGGTCGCACGCCTCTACGCACAGGACTGAGCACGCTCCCGGTCCGGCGGACTCAAGTCAGCACCACAGTCGCCGGCCCATAACGATGCAGCGAGGTGGCGGTCCAAGGATCGGACCGTCACCTCGCTTATAATCAACCAATCCGAATGATCGCCGCCATATGGGACCGGCGACGTCATGCGCTCCCCCGAGCGCCACATCGATGGAGGATGCAATGGCCGATAACGGCACCTTAGTGAACATACCGCTTTGGGATGGGCAACGCTACCAAGGCGACTGCGACGTGACTTGGGACGGCGGAATCATTCGTAAGATCCGCTCGCATGCCGATGGCCTCTCATCCGCCGGTTCCGACACCGATCGAACGGTCAGAGCAGACGCCCCGGGCATGAACGGACTGTGCGTGATCCCCGGCCTAGTCGACACCCATCTGCACCTGTGGTATCCGACAGGCAACCGCAGGATCGCGGACACCTCGGCATGGCCCCTGTACACGCCTCCGGAGGAACGCTCGCTGCATGTGCTGGGCAATGCGCTGGCATGCATGCGCAACGGCGTGACGACGATGCGCGACATGTCGTCCCATAGCACGGAAATGGCCGTGGCCCGCGCCTTGGACGAACAGGTGGTTCCCGGTCCCCGACTGCTGGTCAACGGCGAGGTCGGCATGAGCGCAGGCCACGGCGACCTGTTCACGCCGCCTCGGGCACGTCAGCGCAACCCCGTAGCCGATTCGCCCGACGAATGCCGCAAACTTGTGCGCTCGTGGGCCCGTGAGGGCACGACCGGCATCAAACTGTATCTCAGCGGCGGCGTGCTTTCCATGGGAGACAAGGTGGGCTGGCGCAACCAGACCATCGCCGAGATCCGCGCCACCATCGACGAAGCGCATGCACTGGGATTCCAAGTGGCGGCGCACACGCACACCATCGAAGGCATCCAGATCGCGCTGGACGAACATGTCGATTCCATCGAACACGCCACCGCCATGACCGACGAGCAGATGGACGCCATCGCCGAACGGCGTATCCCCATCGCGCCGACCTTGCTGATCAACGACCGCATCGCCCATGGCGACGTACCGGTCTCGCCTGAGGCCCGTGATAAGGCACGCCGTATCGTCGAGCATCGTGACGACATGTTCCGCAAAGCGGCGGACAGGGGCGTGCGCTTCGTACTGGGTACCGACGCGTGCAGCTCGCTGGTCGCCTACGGCGATCAGATGGAGGAGGTACGCGACATGGTCCGGGTTTTCGGTTGGGACGCCGAGCGCGCGTTGCACGCGGCCACCGCCGACGCCGCCGATGCGATGCGAATCGGTGACACCGTCGGCCGGCTGCGGGCCGGCTACGGCGCCGATCTGCTGGTCATGCGCGGACGTCCATGGGAACGTATCGAGGACCTCCGGCTCGACAACATCGTCGCCGTGGTCAGCCGCGGCGCGCTGGTCAGGGGCACGCTTCCCCGCACGGCGGCCTGACGGGGCACGGCATCCGGCATCGTCCCGATATGGTTTGGGGCCGCAGCCCGATAGGAACTGCGGCCCCAAACCGTACACATCACACGGTTACACGGCGATGCGCATCACGAGAACCGTTCCCGTATCTGCGCCGCCGTACCGTATGACGCCTGCGCGCCATATCCGGTTGCCGCGTACGCGGAAACGAAAGAGGCGAGTCGCGCGGCGTCGCGCAGCGGGAAACCGGATGCAAGGCCGGCCAGCACCGTGCCCATGAACGAATCCCCGCACCCCGTGGTGTCGACGGCATTGACCCGGACCGGATCGATGCGCGTCGCCGGGGACTCGCTGCAGGTCGCGTCAAGCACCATCGAACCATCTCCGCCAAGCGTGACGATCGACTGCTCGAAGCCGAACTCGCGCATGCGCTCCAGCGCGGCGTTCCAATCGAATCCGGACCAGTCATCATCAGCCGGCTCGTCGATGCCCAGCATCTGCGCCATCTCATGCTCGTTGACGAGCAGAACATCGGACGACTCCACCAGCGAATCCGGCAGGGTCGGCGTGAACGGCGAGTTGTTGAGCAGCACCCTCACCCCGGCATCGTGGCACATCCGCGCGGCGGCGGTCACCGTTTCGATCGGGCTTTCCAGGCACAGGCCAAGCACACTCGACGATGTCAGCGATCCGCGCATCGATTCGATGTAGTCGACGCTCACCTGCGCATTCGAACCGGGCGAATACACGATCGTGTTCTCACCGGCGGCATCCACGGTGATCACCGTGGTGCCGCTGGCCCCGAGCACACGCCGCACATTCGACGTGTCCACGCCGGCTTCGCCGAGCTGCCCGAGAAGGAAATCGGCGTTGGTGTCCGAACCGACCGCTCCGAACATCCGCACCGTGGCGCCGATGCGCGCCGCGGCGGCGGCCTGATTGCCGGATTTACCGCCAGGCAGCACCTGCAGCGGACCACCGGTGACGGTCTCGCCCGGCCCGGGAAGCCGCTCGGTGGTCACCGTGTAGTCGGCGTTCATCGAGCCGACCACCGACACCGTGCCATGGATGCGGCTCAGCGCCGCAAGAGTCGCGAAGTCGGTCATCATTATCCTTTTCCTGAAAACGCTTGCACCCCGGTCGCACCATCTCGAGTACAACCCGTGCAAGCACGAGCGACGCTCAACGTTGCAACCTATCGATCAAGGTTTGCGTATCTACCGTGTTGGCGGGCAGGCCCAGCAATCTGGCGAGCGTACCGACGTACGGTTCCTTGAGCATGCTCTCGTCCAGCAGGTTTTGGTCGCCAAAAATACTACTCGCATCGCCTGTCATCAGCAGATTCTTGTGAGCCATGACGTAGATCATGTCAAAATTATTGACCACGAACTCCATGTCATGGGTGATCGTGACCACGGTCTTGCCTTTGCGTTCAAGCTCCCGGAAAATGCCCTCCAGACAGCGGATGCCATGCAGGTCCTGTCCCGCTGTCGGCTCGTCGAACACCAGAATCGAACCATCCATGGCCAGCACAGAGGCGATGGTGACGAATTTGCGGATCGACAGCGGCAGATTATAGGGGTTCTCATCCATGGCCCCGGTCAGATCGCACAGATCCGCCGCCCAATCCACATGCTCCCTGATCTGTTCGTCGCTCTGCTTGAGCACCTTCGGACCATATTCGATCTCTTCACGGACCGTATTGTGGAAAATCTGGTCATCCGGGTTCTGGAACACGTATCCGGTCGTGCGGGACAATTGGGCGGCCGTGTACTCCTTCGTGTCTTTGCCATCAACCGTTACGGTGCCGTCAGTCGGCTTGAGCAATCCGTTCATCATCTTCACCGTGGTGGTCTTGCCGGCTCCATTCTGTCCGACGATGGCCACACGGGAACCCTGTGGAATATCAAAACTGACGTGCTCGACCGCGGAGAATCCGTTGGGATAGGAGAAACTCACATCTTCGAAATGTATGATGCCCATTACTCGCGTCCTCCCTTTTCGGCGCCGTCCGCTCCAGTCGCATCCGATGCCGAGGCCTTGCCCGCATACGGCTTCAGCTGCTCGGCCATCTCATCCACCGTGACGATGCCGGGAGCGATGTCAAAGCCACGTTTTCTCAGCTCATCGGCAAGCATCACCGTCTGGGGCAGCATCACATCATGATCATGCAGCAGCGCGAGATCCGACAGCACCTCATGCTTGTCCCCGGCGCGGATCAGACGGCCATGGTCCAGCACCAGCACCTCATCGCTGTATTGCGCGACCAGTTCCATCTTGTGTTCCACCAGAATGATGGTCTTGCCCATATCCTTGAGTTTGCTGATGATGTCGAACACACGCTCGGTCTCCTTCGGATCGAGCTGCGAGGTCGGCTCGTCGATGACCAGCACGTCCGGCTCCAGTACCAGCACCGAGGCCAATGCCACACGTTGCTGCTGTCCCCCGGACAGTTCGAAGGGGTTCTTGTCCTTCAAAAACGCGATGTTGGTGAGCTCCATCATACGGTCGACGCGCTCGCGCATCTGCGGTACCGGAACACCGAAATTCTCCAGGCCGAAAGCGATTTCGCCGTATACGGTATCGCGCGCTCCGGTAATCTGGTTGAACGGATTCTGGAACACATATCCGATGCGTTCCGAAAGTTCTCCCATGGTGTATTCGGACAGATCCTTGCCGTCGAATATGACGTTCCCCTGCATGCCACCTTGGAAAAAGTTCGGCACGAACCCGCGGATGATATTGCACAACGTGGTCTTGCCGCTGCCATTGGCACCGATTATGGTGTAAAAACGTCCTTGTTCAAGGGTGACATCGACATCGACGATGGACGGCGAGTCCGTTAGAGGATACGAATATGTGACGTGCCTAAGCTCTATATAACCCATAGCGCAATTCCTCCGGCGATTGCGGCGACGAACAGTATCGTGGTGAGTATCATGACCGTGCGATCGGCCGAAGTGCGTTCAATATCCTCCAAATGCGTGCGCTGACTCTCCGAAGAGAACCCTCGAGCCTCCAGTGTGAGAGCGCGCTCCTCGGTACCAGATATCGAACTGAGCACCAGCGGCACCAGAGTCGGCACAAAGACCTTCGCACGCACCATGAGGCTGCCTTCGGTCTCGACACCGCGGGCACGTTGCGCGTTCATGATGGTATCTGATTTTTTCTTGAGCACCGGCACCATCTGCAAAGTCGAGAGGATCACGTATGTGGCTTTTGGGCTCATACCGGCCTTCTCAAGAGACAGTACAAAATCCTTCTCTTTGGTAACGGCGAAGAACCAGATCAGACTGCCGCCGACGCACATTAGAATCAGACCGAGGTTCAGGGCAAACATCAACCCTTCCCATTTGGCATTGAATATCCAAAAAGAAAAGATAATATGTTCGCCAGTACCGAAGAACATCTGGATCAGAACGAGCAGTGCGAACAACGCTCCAACGGAATTACGAACACGACGGATGAATACCGGCCAGACGCCGCTGGCCACCGCCAGCACATTGACGAGCACGAAGCACACCAACTTGCTGACGAGGCTTGGCATCACCATGCCAATGACGACGAAAGCCACCGATATGTAGAACTTGGTCAGCGGATAAAGAGAGACTATCCGGTTTGACTGACTCGAATTACTCATGTGGAATGACCTTTGCGCGAGATTGAATTCATCGTATTACAGTCATTTGGCATTACAGTCACTTGCCGGAGGACGCGGTCTTCGTGATGTACTTGTCGCCAAAGCGATATTTCACCAAAGAACGAGCGGGAATTGCACGGATGATGAGATATGCGACAAAGATGGACAGCATCTTGCCGATGGATTCGGTAACGATGTACACGGAAAGCACCGATTGCAGAATCTTCTGCCCCGTCGCCATCAGACCGGCCGCAAGCATCGACGCGCCACCACCGGTGGATCCGCCAAAGAAGAACACCGTCACAGGCGTTGCGGTCAGCGTGGCCACAATGGCGATGACGATACCGGAAATGACCAGTTTCCACACCTTATTGGTCATGTTGTACTTGGCCAGCAGTCCGGCGGCAATGCCGATGAAGAAGGCACAGATCGCATATGGAATAAGCGTCGGATCAAAGATACCATTGATCAGATTCGTCAGCACGCCGGTGACTGCGGCAGGAATCGGACCGGCAAGCAGACCCACCAGAATGACACCGATGGTGTCAAGATCAACGGGAATCTTCAACACGGAAGTCAACTGTCCACCGACGATATTGATGGCAATAGCCACGGGGATCAGCAGAATGACCATAAGAGAGAAATTATCCTTGGACATTTTATTCTTCATCATGTTCGGAAGTTCTTTCTATTTCTATATATGTGTGATGTTGTGTGTGCTGGTGGCATGCGCCCCATTGGACAGTATTCTCAGACACGCACTCTGCATAGAGCGGAATCTATACACCGAATACAGTGGAAAGGAAAAGATCAAAGAAGTCTTGTACGTTCACAGCAGCCGCGTACTTTGCGTTGCACCGCCCCTCATTCCAATGTCCGTCGAGATCCACTATTGACTGACCTCTAGCAATGCCTTCCGTCACCACGTCGATATACGCCGGACGCACATCGAGAATGCACGGATTGAGGTAATAGGCAACAGTGAGCACATCATGCAACGGCGACACCGCCTTGCGTCGGGTCCTCCAGTTGTCTTCAAGTCCCTCCCGCGTGATGTCGTAGACGAAGCGAGAGATGGGCGTGCCCGTCATGCGGATGATCTCACGATGCTCGCAATCCAGCGCAATACGGTTCGTCACATCCAGACCAACCATCGTGACGTCACGGATACCGGCCTGCAGCACCTCATGCGCGGCAAGCGGATCCGCCCAGAAATTGTATTCCGCCACCGGGCTCATATTGCCGGTGCTTTTCGCGCCTCCCATGATGATGAGTCGCTTGAGGCTCGGAGCGAACCGTTCGGACCGCCTGATGGCCAAAGCGACATTGGTGCACGGGCCAATGGCGAACAATGTCACCTCGCCCGGATGCGCGATCACATAGTCGACGAGGAAATCAACGGCCGGAACACTCTCCTCGGTCTTGTCGGAAGCGATGGAATCCGCGTATCCACCCAAGCCGTCATCACCAAAGGCATCCACCGTTTCAGGCACTTCCTGGTTGAGCGCGGCCACCGAGCCACGGTACACCGGGATGTCGCTCCGGTCACATAACGACAGGATATTGCACGCGTTCCGAGTAGTCGTATCGATTCTGCCATTGCCAGTCACCGAGCATATCGCTTTGACGTCCATGCCGGCTTTGATCGCCAAGATGATAGCCAAGGCATCATCGCTGCCTGGATCGCAATCAATGATAATAGGGGTTGAATCCATGCATCACTCCTTCGTGACTCCTCATTACCGCATCGCTGCATGCATTCATGATCTACGTCTTCATGCACATTGCATCATCTTTAACCATCAATCGATGATACAACGTTTTAGCAGCAATAAAATGATGATATAAGGTTTTAGCTCATTTGTCAAATGCGACTATTCCATACATGTCTGTCCGGTAGAAGTCATCACATATGCAAACTGCAACACAAACGCGTCATGCTGTTTTATCGGCATAACGCACTTGACGATTTCCGCGCGATGAACACGGTCGGCACATACTGCGTGCCAGCCACCGCCTCGCCGTCGCCGGCGAGCTGGCGCATCAGCAGTTCCACGCCCTGCCGCCCCATCGTCTCGGCCTGCTGCGAGATCACCGATACCGAGGGCGTCATCATCGTGAACGCCGCGATGTCGTCGAACGACACCACCGACATATCCGCCCCGACCTCCAGGCCACGGTCGGTCATCAGGCCAAGCATGGTAATGGCGTCCGGCGAATAGGCAAACACGACGGCGCTCATCCCGGATTCCGCCAGTTCATCGAGCGCCCGCTGCCGGGACTCGTATGTCGCGTCGCAATTCACCACGATCGTTTCGCCATCGGCGAGCAGCTCGCCCGTTATGGCGCGAAACGCCACTTCACGCTCGTTGACGCTGAACGACCCAAGCGCCGGATGCGAGACATAGCCGATCCGGCGATGCCCCAACCGCATCAGCTCCGCCACGGCGCTGCGTATCCCCGGGTACGGATCGGACACCACGAACGGGACCGAGTCGACGCTGGGGACGCGGCGGTCGACGAACACCAGCGGCAGGCCACGGCGGACCAGCGATTCGACGCCCGGCGAATCCACGCCCTGCGGCACGACGATCGCGCCGTCGATCCGCTGCCCCAGAAGATTCTCGATAAAGGAATCCTGACGCTCCACGCTCTCGCCCGACGACCCGATCAGCGTGGTGAATCCGCGGCGGTACAGCTCGTCCTCCATCGAGGAGACCAGGTCGGCGAAATACGGGTTGCGCAGGTCGGGCACGAGCAACCCCACGGTCTTGGTTTCGGAGGAACGCATGGAACGCGCGCGCTGATCGGGCACGTAGCCCATGCTCTCCACGGTATCGCGCACCAGTTTGCGCGTCTCGTCGGAGAACCGTCCCTTATCATGCAGGATCTGCGATACGGCCGCCACGGAGACACCGGCCTCACGAGCAACATCCCGTATCGTCACATATGCCATGTCATTCTCCCGCCGCCGAACGCTTATGCTCCTTCATTCTAACGTCCACACGCGCAATCGGCCGTCCGGCAGGGCCATGCGTTCCCGGCGGCGGCTCGCCGGGCCCACCATGACACGGCGCATCGTCGGGAGAAAACGATGCGCCGACCCGTGCGAGCCGGTCTTCTTTTGGGGAACGGCCCGCACGGTCGCATCGAACCGCACGGCCGGCCCGCTCCTCCGCAGGCGGCCCGTCACGCCCCTTCCGAACCCAGCCGTTCCTCCAGCTCGTCGACGATACGCGCGTGCATTTTCTCGTCGATCTTCACGGTGAACGCGAACACCAGCAGGCTGAGCACGATGAGCGCCAGCGGCACGTAGAACGCGAAGGTCTTGAAGGTCTGGATGTTCTCGGCGGTCATATCGGCGGCGGTGGCGGCGCCGACCATGCCGGCGGCCACAGCGATGAAGCCGACGAGCCCGTTGGACATCGCGCCGGCGATCTTGTCGAGCATCGGACGCACCGACAGGGTCACCGCCTCGTTGCGTTTGCCGGTCTTCAGCTGGCCGTACTCGATCGAATCGGTCAGCGACAGGATCGCGGTCATCTGGATGAACGTCGCCGGCAGATAGAACAGGACCAGCGCGGCGATCACCACGGGCAGGCTGCCCGACCCGACGATGAACAGCACGTAGCCCGCCACCATGAGCAGCATGCCGCCGATGAACAGCCATCGCCGGGGCACGCGCCGGTTGACCGCCGGGAACAGCGGCGTCATGACCAGACCGGCGATCACCGGAATGACGCCGGTGATCGCGAATGCGCCGGACCGGTCGAGCACGAAGGTGAACAGGTAATACATCACACCGTTGGTCGCCACGTTGGCGATCGCGTACAGCAGGTATGCCAGCGCCACCCACAGCAGCTGGTCATTGCGCGAGATCGCGGCGAACGCCTGCAGCGGGTTGCCGCTGCCGGCCTCCCTGGACCGCAGCGCGCTCTCGTTCTCCTTGGTGCCGAACGCCACCGAACACGCGGTGACCAGGCCGAGCAATGCCACGATGACGGCGAAGGCGGTCCATCCCGGCTGGCTCTCGGCGCGCGAACCGGTGAACAGATAACTGAACGTCGTAACGATCGGCACCACGGCGATGGTGATGCCGTTGTATCCGATCGAACCGGTGAAGGTGCCGAGAGCCGTGTATACGCTGCGCTCGTGCGAATCGGAGGAGAGGGCCGGGATCATGCCCCAGTATGAGATGTCGCGCATCGAGTAGAACACGTCGAGCAGGACGAACACGATGACGAACAGCACGATGAACCACGTCTGGTTCACGTTGACAAGTCCAAACAGTCCGGTGTAGACCATGACGATCAGCACCGCGCTCACCAAGCCGCCCATGAACTGCCACGGACGGAACCGCCCGAACCGCGTATTCGTGTTATCCACCAGGTTGCCCAGCAACGGGTCGAGGAAGATCTCGGCGATGCGGATCACCACGATCAGCCCGGTGATCAGGCCGATGAGCCCGGTTGCGACCTTCCGGTCGACGCCGGCGAACAGCGTGCTGGTCACGTACACCACAAAGTATGTGCTCAGCGCATTGTAGAACGCGGATTGGCCCAGATTGCCGAACGCATAGGCGACGCGCTGGCGCAGGCGATGGCCATCGCCCCGGTCGGGCCGCCGCCCATCGGGTTGTACGGCGATCCGTTCCGCCGGCCGAAGCGCCGGTTCGGCAACGGCCTCGTCCCGATCGCCGCAGCGGCCCGATTCTCCTTGTTTCGATTCGCTCATGCGTCACCGCTCCTTACCAGAATCCTCACGGGACCATCCACGGCCACCGCAGCCAAAAGTATATGACGTTACCTAGAAAAAGTAAAATTCTTTACTAATTTCGACACTTCGGCAATCTGCGCCGAATCAGCCCACACGCCGGCAGCGGCAATCCCCTCGATCTCACCCATATCCGTCACAATCGGAGCGCACCGGATCCGCCAGGACGCACCACACCGACATAACGAGCACTTGCTTTTCCCCAGCAAAACCATTACCTTATTCAGTAAAGAGTTTTACCTCTGTGTAATGAACAACGACGTTACGCCGTCACGCATCGACCGCCGGCAGTGATCGTCACCGACCGACAAGGAAAGCTGGAATTCATGTCCTCATCGAAACTCGTCGCCACCGCAGCCTGCATGGATTGGCTGACCGACCCGACCGTGTTCGCCGTCAACCGCGAACCCGCGCACTCCGATCACCGCTTCTACGACCACGCGCCGCTGCCGGGCGAGACGATGGGACTCAGGCAAAGCCTGGACGGCCGGTGGCGCGTCGCCGTCACCGAGGCGCCCCGCCACGCCTTCCCCTCCTTCCCCACCGCCACTGCAGCCGCCGCCGGCAACGCCGCTCCCGCCACCGCCCAAACCAACGCAACCAGCCCGACCAGCCCAACCACCGCCAACGCAACCCCCGATTTCGCGCTGCCGGACTACGACGACACCGCCTTCAGCGGCGTCGAGGTCCCCTCCATGCTGGAAATGGCCGGGCTGCTCACCCCCAAGTACGTCAACCAGCAGTATCCGTGGGACGGCCACGCCGACCCGAAGGCGCCGGATATCCCGGATCACGGCCATGTCGCGGTCTACCGGCGCGACTTCGCCCCGAGCGCGACGATACAGGCCGCCCTGCGGGCCGGCCGCCGCGTCACCGTCACCTTCCACGGCGCCGCAACCGCGATCTACGTGTGGCTCAACGGCGCGTTCATCGGCTATGCGGAGGATTCCTTCACCCCCAGCGAGTTCGACGTCACCGCCGCCCTGCGCGAGGACGGCAATATCCTGACCGTCGCCTGCTACGAATTCGCGAGCGCCAGCTGGCTCGAGGACCAGGACTTCTGGCGCCTGCACGGCCTGTTCCGCAGCGTCGAGATCACCGCACAGCCGGCCGCGCACATCGAGGACCTGCACGTCACCGCGGATTACGACCATGTGAGCGGCGGCGGCACGCTGGACGTGCGCGCCATCGTCCGGGACGCCGACAGGGCCGGCCGCGCCAAGGTCTCGCTGGCCGACACCGACGGATCCGTGCTGTGGTGCGATGATTACGACGTCGCCTCCATCGTCGACACCCTCGACGGCTCCCGGTTCACCGACAGCACGATCGGCACCGCCGCGATCCGCTTCGGCACGGCGCTGGCCTCTGTGCTCCCCTGGAGCGCCGAGGACCCCCGTCTGTACACGCTGACGATCACCCTGACGAGCGATTCGGGCGAGATCATCGAAGTGGTGCCGCAGCGGTTCGGCTTCCGCCGCTTCGCCATAGTCGACGGCATCATGACGCTTAACGGCAAGCGCATCGTGTTCAGGGGCGCCGACCGCCATGAGTTCGACGCGCGCCGGGGCCGCGCCATCACCGAAGCCGACATGATCGCCGATCTGACCATATGCAAGCGCAACAACATCAACGCCATCCGCGCCTCGCACTACCCGAACCAGTCACGCTGGTACGAACTGTGCGACGAGTACGGCATCTACCTGATCGACGAGACGAACCTCGAGACGCACGGCACCTGGTCCTCCCCCGGCGACGTGGTAATGTCCGACACCGCCGTGCCGGGCAGCGACGAGCGGTGGCTCGGCGCGTGCGTGGACCGCGTCGCCAATATGATCGGCAGGGACCGCAACCACCCGAGCGTGCTGATCTGGTCGCTGGGCAACGAATCGTACGCGGGCGACGTGTTCCGCGCGATGTACCGCTTCGCGCACACCGCCGACCCGACCCGGCCGGTCCATTACGAGGGCATGACGTGGAACCGCGACTACGAGGACGTCACCGACATCGAAACGCGCATGTACGCCAAGCCCGATGAGATCGAACGGTATCTGACCGATGACCCGCGCAAGCCGTACCTCTCCTGCGAGTACATGCACGCCATGGGCAATTCGGTCGGCGGGCTGCACGAATACGTCGCTCTGGAACGCTACCCGCACTATCAGGGCGGGTTCATCTGGGACTTCATCGATCAGGCGATCTGGCAGCGCATCGGCGACGGCACCGAGCGGCTCGCCTACGGCGGCGATTTCGGCGACCGCCCGTGCGATTACGAGTTCTCCGGCAACGGCCTGGTGTTCGCCGACCGCACGCCGACGCCGAAGCTGCAGGAGGTCAAGCGGCTGTATGCGAACGTGACGATCACGCCGAACGGCCACGGCGTGGCGATCGCCAACGGCAACCTGTTCCGTTCCACGGAGGGCGACCTGTTCACCGCGCGCATGCTGGTGAACGGAGAGCCGCGCTGGCAGGCCGACTGCCGGTTCGCGGTGGCCGCCGGCGAGACGCGCGAGTTCCCGATCATGTTCCCGGATGCCGCAGCCCTTGCGGCCGGCGCACGCGGGCTCGGCGCGGACGGCACGATCGTCGAGGTCACGTACGAGGTCAGCCAGCGGCTCGCCGAGTCGACGCCGTGGGCTCCGGCCGGATACGAGATCACCTTCGGCCAGTTCACGGAGCGCGTCGACGGCGTGGCCGCCGCGCCGGATCCGGCCGCGCGCGCGGATTCCGGCGAATCCGATGCCGGCCCATCGTCCCCGTCGGGTTCCGGCTCGGTGACGATGGGCCGCTGGAACATCGGCGTCAGGACCCCGGACAGCGAAATCCTGCTGTCGCGGGCGCACGGCGGCATCATCTCCTTTGTGCGGGACGGCCGCGAGATGGTGATCCGGCGACCCTCGATCACCTGCTTCCGCCCGCTGATCGACAACGACCGCGGCAACGCGAGCGGCTTCGACCGCGCGCAATGGTTCGGGGCCGGCCGCTACGCGAGCGTCACCGGCACGCGCATCGAACGCACCGACGCCGGCGTGACCGCCGAGTACACCTACGCGCTGGCCGAGCCGAACCGCACTGCAGTGACCGTCCGCTACGCGGTGGATGCCTCCAGCGGGCGCATCCGCCTGACAGTGAACTATCCGGGCGGGGCGCAGGCGCCGACGCTGCCGGCGTTCGGCTTGGAATGGATGCTGCCCGAGCAGTACGCGAATCTGCGGTTCTATGGTCTCGGCCCCGAGGAGACGTACCGCGACCGCCTGCATGGCGCCAGGCTCGGTGTCTTCGAGCGGACCGCGTCCGAGGATTGCGCCGCGTACCTGGTGCCGCAGGAGACCGGCAACCATGAGGGCGTGCGCTGGGCCGAGGTGACCGACGGCGACGGCCACGGCATGCGCGTGAGCCAGGCCGGCGACGAGCCCTTCGCGGCGAGCCTGCTGCCCTACAGCTCGCTCATGCTCGAAGAGGCGACGCACGCCGACGAGCTGCCCGCCGTGCGGCATACGTTCCTGCGTCTGCTCGCCGCCCAGATGGGCGTCGGCGGCGACGATTCGTGGGGCGCGCCCGTGCATGAGGCCTATCAGCTGCCCGCGGACCGCCCGTACACGCTCGACGTGACGCTCGAACTGATCTGATTAATCCGCCGGGGGCCGCATCCCGTGCGTCCCCCGGCCCCGTGCCTGCTGGCCGGCTCAGTGTGCGGGCACGAAGCTGCCGCGCACTACCAGCGGCGTGGAGATGAAGGTGTGGTGCCGCACGGCGCGGCGGCGCGCGATCGCCTCGGCCAGCATGGTGATGGCGGTGTCGGCCAGCTCGTTCTGGTCGATCGCATAGGTGGTCAGCGGCGGCGAGGTGTATCGCGCGATCGACTGGTCGTTGATGCTCACCACGCTCGTGTCTCGCGGGATCAGCACGCCGGCCGCATTGAACGCCTGCAGCGCGCCGACCGCGATCGAGTCGGCGGCGATGACGAATGCGTCCGGCAGCGCGCCGGCATGATCGCGGATGGCCAGCTCGCCGAGCCTGCGGCCGTTGTCGACGGTGAACGCGCCGCCCGCGTAGATCAGCCCATCGGTCTCCACGCCAAGCCGCTCGCTCCAGTTGCGGAAGGCGATCAGCCGGCTGTCCTCGGGGTAGCCGTGCAGCCCCATGGTGTAGCCGGTGCCGCCGATGTACCCGATGCGACGCTTGCCGGAGGCGATCAGCCGGTCCAGCGCGTCGAGAATGGTCTGGCTCAGATCCGGCTGCACCGAATCGAACAGATCGGGCGCGGGGTTGACGTCGATGAACACGCCGTACGGCAATACGGCGTGCAGGGCGTGCAGATCGCCGGCAGACAGCAGCGACGGGCCGATGGCGATGAAGCCGTCGAAATGGGCGGCCTGCCCGATCAGTTCGCCGATCGTCGAAAACGAGGTCAGGTCCATGCGCTGCCGGCCCGCGCTGCGTTCCAGCACGTCGCGCAATTCGTTGAAATACGCGTCCTGAAGGTCCTCGTCGGGAGTGAAGTTGCTGAGCACCGCGACCGCGCGGGGCAAGGCGATGCGCGGCGTCTGGGTGGCATAGCCCAGTTCCTCGCTCACCGCGATGATCTTGCGCCGCGTATCGTCCTTGACCGACAGCGTCGGGTCGCCGTTGAGCAGCCTGGATACCGTGGCCTGGGAGTATCCCGCGCGCTGCGCTATTTCCCTGATCGTGACCATGATCGGCTCTCCCCTCGATATGGCCCGTATGGCACGCATGCGCACCGCGCGGCGCGGCGCAAGTATGGTCATACGTCGCATTCAGTAAATTTCTTTACTTTCCAGTGTAGCGTACCATCACTGCCGACATCGCGGAAAGCATACTGAACGCCCAGAGGCGCCAGACACAACCACAGGCAGCGGAGAGCCTCCGCCATACCTTAGCCATACCTTTAGGGGTCATATATAGCAGCTTGTGCGACATGCCAACAAGGTCCATGCCTCGCCTACTCTGCCCCAAGGCTAAGGACGGAAGCAAGACCGCCCTACTCGAATGCGAGATAATCGATCAGCGCGCCGATCAGATCCGTGGTATGCGCGTCCCGGACAAAGCCGAGATACATGTCGCCGTTGGGCTCATCGGTGCCGAAACGGCCGGTCCACGTCGAGGAACGCGACAGATTCAGCCCATAGGCGTACGGCTCGCCGTCGGTCGTGATCGAATCGTCCTCGTCGGACTTCGTCGGCGAATCGAACTCCTGCGCGTCATCGGCCAGCTTCGCCGCCTCGTCCTTGCCCAGCGCCTCGTCGAGCGGCACGATCATGCCCCGCGACACGATGGTCTGGAAGGCGTCCTTCGGCGCGATGATGGCCGTCAGGTTGCCCATGTAGTACTGGGTCGACAGCTTGGCGTCCGAACCGTCCGTGTACGAGCTCGACGACGTGTAGGTCGAATCGAAATAGATGGTGTCGGGGTCGGCGCCGGCGGCCTTGGCGAACTCCTCCGACATGGCGTCGATGCTCTGCGAGTCCTCGACCATGTCCATCACCATGATCTCGAGGCGCATCTGCGGCGCGGGATTGAGCATATGCACGACGATCGCCACGACCAGCGCGACGATGCCGACCGCCAGCAGGCTCCACCCGAGGAAGTGCTCCCGGAAGAACGCCCAGCGCTCGCGCCCGCGCAGCCGGCGGAAGGTCTCGATCTTCGACTCCTCGGCATTGCTCGGCGCCGCCGCCAGATCGCTGACCATCCGCAGTTGCTCCTCGGTCAGCGGCCGACCCTTGGTACGATCGTCATCCCGTGCCATTACCAGCACCTTTCATCCGTATTGCGGGCATTCACCCCATTCACGTTATCCCCCGCACCTTACCGTACGGTGACATTGACGGCTCGTCCCGCACTCGGCGGACATGCCCGGGGCGTCCCGTCGGATCATTCGTCGACACGGAGCCCGATCCCAAAAGATGGTCATAGCCCGAAGACCGAGCCATGACCACCCCAGTCGGCTGCCGCAGGCAGTCCGTTCCGATTACTCCAGCTCCACGGCACCCGTGTAAAGCTGGTAATATTCCCCTCGCTGCGCGATCAGCTCGTCGTGCGAGCCGCGCTCGATGATGTTGCCGTGATCGAGCACCATGATCACGTCGGAGTTGCGCACGGTGGACAGGCGGTGGGCGATGACGAAGACCGTACGGCCCTTCATCAGGTTGTCCATGCCGGCCTGCACGACCTCCTCGGTGCGGGTGTCGATCGACGACGTGGCCTCGTCGAGGATCAGCGCCGGCGGGTCGGCCACCGCGGCGCGCGCGATGGAGATCAGCTGGCGCTGGCCTTGGGACAGGCCGGAGCCGTCACCCTCGAGGATCGTGTCGTAGCCCTTGGGCAGCATGCGGATGAAGCCGTCCGCATTGACCAGGCGCGCGGCCTCGATGCACTCCGCATCGGTGGCGTTCAGGCGGCCGTACCGGATGTTGTCCATCACGGTGCCGGTGAACAGGTTCACGTCCTGCAGCACGATGCCCAGCGAGCGGCGCAGGTCGGGCTTCTTGATGCCGGCCACGGAGATGCCGTCGTACAGGATCTGCCCTTCCTGGATATCGTAGAAGCGGTTGATGAGGTTGGTCACCGTGGTCTTGCCGGCGCCGGTTGCGCCGACGAGCGCGATCTTCTGGCCGGGCTTGGCGAACCAGGTGATGTCGTGCAGCACCGGCTTGTCCGGGTTGTAGCCGAAGGTCACGTTGGTGAAGCGCACGTCGCCACGCAGCAGCGTGTAGCGCCCGTCAGGCGAGGTGATCGCCTGCTCCTTGGCCTTCATCGCCACGTCACGGGCGGAACCGCGCAGCTTCTCGGCGGCCTTCAGGGACCGCGTGCCGTCGTCGCCGGCCTCGCGCTTCCACGCCCAGTGGCCGGTCTCGCGGTCGACCTCTTTCATCGTGCGCCCGTCCTCGCCGAGTTCGACGTTGACGAGGGTGACGGTGCCGTTGTCGGACTCGATCGGCTCATCCATCAGCTTGAAGATACGCGAGGCGCCAGCGAGCGCCATCATCACCATGGTCAGCTGCTGGGAGACCTGGCCGATCGGGTTGATGAACGAGCGGGACAGGGTCAGCAGGGAGACGAGCGTGCCGAGGGTGAGCGGCTTGACGCCGGTCAGGCCGATGTCGTTGACGCCGGCCAGCGAGACGGCGGCGCCGATGATGGCGAGCAGGATGTACAGCAGGTAGCCCATGTTGCCGACGACCGGCATGGTGACATTGCCCCAGGTGTTCGCCTCGGCGGACGCCTCGAAGAGCTCCTCGTTCTTCTCGTCGAAGGTCTTCTGGGTGGCGTCTTCGTGGTTGAAGACCTTGATGACCTTCTGGCCGTTGACGGACTCCTCCACGAAGGCGTTCACGTCGCCGATCCACACCTGCTGCTTGACGAAGTAGCGGCCGGAGCGGCTCACGATCTTGCGCACGATAAAGTAGAGCAGGACGGTGAACACGATCACGAACGCGGTGAACGGGATCGAGAGCCACAGCATGGACAGCAGCGCCGCGATCGCGGAGATGATCGAGGAGAACATCTGCGGGAACGACTGCGAGATCGCCTGGCGCAGCGTATCGGTGTCGTTCGTGTAGTGGCTCATGATGTCGCCGTGCTCATGGCTGTCGAAATAGCGGATCGGCAGCTTCTGCTGGTGGGCGAACATGTCGTCGCGGATCTTCTTCAGCGTGCCCTGCTCGACGGTGACGATCAGCCACTGCCAGGCCCAGGACGCCACGATGCCGGCCACGTACAGGCAGCCCATGAACGTGATCGCGCGCAGCAGCGGCGCCCAGTCCGGGTTCGACTCCCCCACCATCGGCAGGATGTAGGTGTCGATCAGCGACTGGAGGAACAGCGCGGAACCGGCCTGCGCGGCGGCGCCGATCAGGATGCACGCCACGATGGCGATGACGCGCCACTTGTACTGGAAGATATAGCCGAAGATGCGCTTGATGGTGCCAGGTTCGGCTTTGCCCATGGCGGGCTTGCGGTTCTTGAAGCTCTGGTCGTTGCTCATCGCGCCTCTCCTTCCTTGGTGTCGGCCGCATCGGTATCGGTCGTGGGCATAGTTACTGTCACCGTCACGGTTTCGGCTGGCTCAGCGGCAACCGGTTCACCGGTAACCCCCTCAGTCGCCTGAGGCGACAGCTCCCCCTGCGAGGGGGAGCCAGAGATGGCGTCCGGCTGCGCCTGGTTCTTGGTCTGGGATTCGTAGATGGAACGGTATTCGTCGCAGGTGCCGAGCAGCTCGTCGTGCGTGCCAGAGGCCATGATGCGGCCGTTGTCCATCACGAGGATCATGTCGGATTCCTGCACGGAGGCCACGCGCTGGGCGATGATGATCTTCGTGGTGTCCGGGATCTCGTTGTGGAATGCGGCACGGATCAGCTTGTCGGTCCTGGTGTCGACGGCGCTGGTCGAATCGTCGAGGATCAGGATCTTCGGCTTCTTCAGCAGCGCGCGGGCGATGCACAGGCGCTGGCGCTGACCGCCGGAGACGTTGATGCCGCCCTGCTCGATGTACGTATCGTACTTGTCGGGGAATTCCTGGATGAATCCGTCGGCCTGCGCGAGCCGCGCGGCGTGACGGATCTCCTCGTCGGTGGCGTTCGGATTGCCCCAGCGCAGGTTTTCGGCGATGGTTCCAGAGAACAGCACGTTCTTCTGCAGCACCATGGCCGCCTGGTCGCGCAACGCCTCGAGGTCGTAGTCGCGCACGTCCACGCCGCCGACCTTGAGCGAACCGGAGCTCACGTCGTACAGTCGCGGCACGAGCTGCACCAGGCTCGACTTGGCCGAACCGGTGCCGCCGACGATGCCGACGGTCATGCCGGAGCGGATCGTGAGGTTGATGTCGTCGAGCACGGGCTTTTCGGAGCTGTCGGAGTAACGGAAGGTGACGTGGTCGAACTCGATGGAGCCATCGGCCATGCCGGTCACCGGATCGGCCGGGTCCGTCACGGTGCTTTCCTCCTGCAGCACCTGGCAGATGCGCTCGGCGGAGGCCTGGGAGATGATGGCCATGACGAAGATCATGGACAGCATCATCATGGCCATGAGGATCTGCATGGCATAGGTGACCAGCGCGGTCAGATCGCCGGTGGTCAGGCCCACGGCCGGGTTGTTGCCGGAGGCGACGATCTGCTGCGCGCCCATCCAGGCGATGAGGATCATCGAGGCGTAGACGCAGACCATCATCAGCGGGCTGTTGAAGCTCATGATGCGCTCGGCCTTGGTGAAGTCCTTGAAGATGCGCTCGGAGATGCGGCCGAACTTGGAGACCTCGAAGGACTCGCGGTTGTAGGACTTGACCACGCGGATGCCCTGCAGGTTCTCGTCGACCACGTTGTTCAGCGCGTCATAGGTGTGGAACACGCGCTCGAACACGGGGTGCACGAGCACGGCCAGCCCGCACAGGCCGATCGCGAGGATCGGGATGCAGGCCAGGAACACCAGGGAGATCGACGGGGAGATGCGGAACGCGAAGATCCAGGCCACGATCACCATGATCGGGGCGCGCACGCCCATGCGGATCATCATCATGTAGGCGTTCTGCAGGTTCGTCACGTCGGTGGTCAGGCGGGTCACGATCGAGCCGGTGGAGAACCGGTCGATGTTGGTGAAGCTGAAGCCCTGCACCTTCTTGAACTGGTCCTGGCGCAGGTTCTTGGCGAAGCCGGCGCCGGCGATGGCCGCGAATTTTCCGGACAGGAAGCCGGCACCCAGCGAGACCACCGCGCAAAGCAACAGGATCACGCCGAATTTGATGGTGGCCGGCATGCTGCCGCCAGTGATGCCTTCATCGATCAGCGAGGCCATGATGGTCGGGATTAGGATTTCCAGGATGCCTTCGACCGCCACGAGCAACGGCGCCAGGATGCTGGCTTTCTTGTATTCGCGGATCGACTGGCCCAGCGTGCGAATGACATGCTTGGGCTTATCCGGCTCGACGGCTTTGCGCGACTGCGCAATTGCCTCTTCGGTATTGCTCACTTGTTCTCCTCCTTCGTGTCGTCTGTCGTCAGGTGGCGCGGAACCCCATCGTCCGGGGGGAACTGCCGGCGCAGCCGGCTGAGGGGATGTGCCGCTTCGAATTCGTTCTGCGCGCGCTCGAGGTTCTCTCGCATGCGCTGGATGTACTCCCACATCGTGGACTGTTCCTCGGCGGAAAAGCCCTCGACAAGGCGCCGTTCCATGTAGTCGCCGTTGGCCTTGAGGTCATTGACGATGGCGTCGGCCTTGTCGGTGAGCACGATCCGCTTGCATCGGGCGTCGTGGGCGACCGGCTCGCGCGAGATCAGCCCCTTTTTCTCCATCAGGGCCAGCACGCGGGACGCGGTCGACCGGGTGATGACGAATTTTTCCTCGATGGTGTGCTGGTAGATTTCCCTGCCCCGGTTGCGGGCCAGGAACACGATGATATGCGCGTTGCCGCCGGTCGCGATGCGCGCGGACTCCGGCATGGTTTCGCCCAGATATCGGTTGATCGCCTTGCTCAGCGACTGCATGTCAAGGCTGAGGGTCCGGTGCTCCATCACCTCTCCTTTCATGGGCGGCACGATGCGCGCGGTCGGCGCATCACGCACCCCCGAAAAGCACTCTAATGTGTATCATATACAACAGTTGTAGATACAACAATTGGCGTGTCGCGATGCCGCTGCACCATTATTCAGCAGGCTGACATGGCAACGCCGGAGATGATCGGCTTGCCCACGGACCGGCGGCCCACCGGCCCTCCGACCGGATCAGGCGACGGCCTCGACGCCGGTTTCGCCCCCGTACACCGCGCCCCCGTTGATGGAGTCGCATCCGGCCACCCTGCCGGCATACTCGCGGCGCAGCCGGTCCACCTCGTGTTCCAGCTCGTCGATGCGGCGGACCTGCTGGGCGATCAGCAGATCGCGCATATCGTGCCGGCCGACGCTCATGCGCAGCTTCGGTGCGAACGCATACCCGCTCTCATGCTCCGCAACGCCGCCGTCATCCGCCTCGCCCGACGACGCCGCGACGTCATCTACAGCATGCTCAAAAACGGAACCCTCCACCAAGACCCCGCCCTCGCAGCCTGAACGCCACGACGAACACGCCGGACACCGCCAGCGGGACGAAGCACGCCCGAAAACACCCCACCAGAACCCCGGCGCATCAACCCCTACAAAGTTGACAAAAACATAGGAACACCCCCCACTCCGCCTTGTTGGTATAGCTGTTCGTCGTATGGCTCAGGTCGTTCCAGAAGGAATCATCCTTGATGGAAACGGCGTAGCGAATGGCGATGACGTGCGCCTTACCGTCCTTGTTGTAGCCATCGTCGATGGTGAACGTCACCGGGGTAGTGCCGTCGTCGGCGGTGGTGCCTGCCGTCGCATTGAAATGCTCAGCGATGGTGTAATCGCCTACAAAGGGGTACACGTAGTAATCATTTTCGTAGAACGCCGCTGTCGGCGCATGAGCGCCTTCCGTCACCAGCGTCGCGCCCTTCGGCAACGTGTCGGTCACGGTGATGTTACCCTTGGTGGTCTTGTCCGTACGAACAAGCAACTGGTAGTACAGGATGCCATTGGTCTTGCCGTAATCGACCTTGGTGTTCCCGGAGTGGTCAACGTACGACACCTTGCCGTTGCCGTCCACCGTACCAACCATCTTCTCAAGCGGCTTGTCCTTGGTGTGGTCGTGCGTGGCATCGGCGTGATGTCCACCGACCTGAGCCGTGTTCTTGAACGTCCAAGTACTATCTGTGGCGATACCTGAATAGTCGATGACCGTGGCGTAGCTCAGCGACAATCCCGACGCCGCGACCGTCTCGCCATCAGCGTTGGCGACGATCGCGTTGCCGTCCTTATCGGTGTACTTCGGCGTCACGGTGATGGAGAAGCTCTTCACCTGCGTCGTGCCGTCGGTCGCCTCAACAGTATTGCCATCCTTATCGGCGTACGTAACGGAGATATTGAACTGCTTGTTCATCGCGGCATAGTCCAGTGATGAACCGTCCGACAACGTCATTCGCAGGTTCTGCTCGATGGCCCGTTGCACTTCCGCCGCGATGGCGTAATGGGTGCCTTCGCCCTGATCCGTGCCCGTGGCCTTATCGACCGCGTTGGTGATCGTATCGGTGAAGGTGAGGGTTTTCCAACTGGCCGGAATCGTCACGTTGGCATTCCAGCGGGTATCGGTCTTGCCATCCGCACGGTCCGTTTCGCTGCCGTCGTTCGACTTGGTGACGCCCCAATCGCGCTTCGCGACATCGACCGTGCCGGTGGACGTTTTGCCGTCCCCCTCGCCGGGCTTATTGATAGTGGCCTGGTTCTCGACCTGGGCCTTATGCCCAGCTTCGCTTTGCGGGACATTGGTCTGATAGGCGATGGTATACGTCTTCGCGGTCGAGCCCTCAGGGAACGTATAGCCGTTGCTCATGAACTCCTGCGCCGAAACCGTGCGCTTCGACCCGTCGCTGCCGGTGATGACGACATCGCCTTGGATGTCGACGCCGTCGGTCTGCAATGCGTCGGTAACCTTCTCGCCGCCGAGATCGGAGCAGGTGATGGTGTTACCGCTCGTGGTGCATCCGGAGTTGTTGACGATGATGGTCCACATGATCAGGTCCTTTGTGGAATCGTACCAACCTTTTTTTCTGAATCCGTGACTCGATGGTTTCGGTATGCCACATGTTCCCGTGACTGTTTCCACCGTCCGCTTCGGCAGCGTTATCCACCTGACCTGAACCATCACCAGCGGTGCCGTCAAGCACGACATCGTATGTGAGGATGTACTTCTCACCCGCACCGAGCTCTGGCAAATTATCGACAGTGAATCCGGGGAGCTTGTTGTTCGACGCATCGTTCGTGTCGCTGACCTTGCCACTGATATTTACATCGGATACAGTGCCATCCGCCGAGACCTTGACGACCTTGATGGTGTCCTTGTCATATGTCGCCGCGCCACCGCCGGTGACGTTCTTCAGCTGGTCCTTCAGCGTGACCGGACCGGAGCCGGTACCGTTCACGGTGGATGCGGTGACCGTATAGGAGATCACCACCTTGTCGCCGTCCTGCCTGGAATGGCTTGCGGTTTTGGTGACGGTCAGGTCGTTCTGATCATCCCTCTTCTCGATGGTGACCTTGCCGGTATCACCACCGAAATCGATGTCGCTGCTGTCTCCGCTCCCCTGCTTTTCGGCCGTGCCTTGGAAGGTGATATTGCCCGAGAACGCTTCACCGGTCGCGAAGTTGTCGTTGAACGTGATGGTGATCTTGCCGTCGGTTTCGATGGTGTAGGTGCCGACAGGCGTGTTGCTTTGGTACACCGTGCCGGATTCGTCCTGAATCGGCCTCACACCGGCGGGCAGCTGATACGTGATTTCCTGATTCTCGCCCGTAACCGTACCGGCCGGCATTGTATAGTCAATGGATACCTTAATACCATCGCCATCGGTAACGGAAGTGACTGGCACCCAACTGCCATTTTCCAGCTTGAAAACCACCGCGTTGGTGATGTACTGCTCAAACCCCACGGCAGCATTGACGCTGGACTCGAGTGCATAGGAGGACGAGGCCGGAACCAGCACCAACATGAGCATCGTGCACAGCGCGGCGACGAATGCGATCACGCGCGCGAACACGCCGTATCGCGCGCTGCCTTCCTCACGAAGGCCCTTCAGCCTCTCGAACATGCCATCTTCCTTAGGCTTTCACCCGCACCCCATCCGCCGATCCGCGGCGGGGGGTGCGATCCCACGTCCTCTCTGGACGCTCACACAACACAACATAGCGATCGGGTGACGGTTCCGGCGACCCCCGAATAAGGTTCGCGAAAGCGCACGTAAACCTGATTCCGGGGGCATTTCACCCGTTTTTCTCACATTCGACATGTTCGTTATGCCCCGTAAAACGCCGTCAAAAAAACTGGTATAACGGGGGTTTAACTCGCCCGACCACGCTCGATCGCACCCCACCATGACGTATGTTCATCCCCGAACTACGTACTCCCCCATGCTCCCGCCCTCTCGTCTCCACGCACCCGCACCCGACCCCATCGTCTCGGCGAGACACGGCCATACAACAAACGCGGCGGGGCGGCCGGACACACTCCGTGTCCGGCCGCCCCGCCGCGTTGTGCCAACCGCCCCTCGGTCTCGCTTCGCGAGCCGGCTCCCGCCAGCGGGAGCATGCCCGAATCCGAGGGCGGCGAACCCTACTTGGTCAGCCTGGCGTATTCGTCGAGCATGAACCGGGTGATCGACTTGCCGCCCTCGCTCATCAGCGTCGGCAGCGAGTTGATCGGCATGGCCATAAGGAACATGTTCATCATGGCGTTGTCGGGCAGCTTCGGCAGCTCGCCGGCCTCGCCCGCGGCGGCCACCGCGGCCATCACCTTGGCGCCGATAGGGTCGGACGACCATTCGCCATAGGTCGACCATGCGGTGAGCGGCTGCGTCTTGCCGTCGCCCTCGAGGGCGACCGTCACGGTGGCGGCGATGTCGCGCGAGCTGGTTCCGATCTCGACCGCGTATTCGCCGGACTCGATGTGCCAGTCATCGTATCGCTCGGACCAGTAGGCGAAGGCGCGCTCGTCGAGGTCGATGGCCACATCCGCCGACTCGCCGGCCTTGAGGAACACCTTCACGAAGCCCTTGAGCTCGTGGCGCGGCCGGGCCACGTCGGCCTTGCCAGGCGCCACGTACACCTGCACGGTTTCGGCGCCGTCCACACCGGAGGTGTTGGTCACGGTGGCGGTGACGACGGCGGCGTTCGCGCCGGTCCTAGCCACGGCCGCCTTGGAGATCTCGAAGGTGGCGTAGCTCAGGCCGTAGCCAAAGGGATAGCCGACGGCCTTGCCGTAGGTGTCGTAGTAGCGGTAGCCGACGAACACGCCTTCGCCGTAGTCGACGTGGCCTTCCTCGCCGGGCCAGTTGACCATGCTCGGGTCGTCGTTGATATCCATCGGTATCGTCTGCGCCAGCTTGCCGGACGGGCTCGTCCGGCCGAAGATCACGTCGGCGAGCGCCGGGCCGCCAGCTTGGCCGAGCAGCCACGATTCGAGGATGCCCTTCGCGCGGCCGGCCCATGGGGCCACGGAAACGGCGGAGCCGTTGGACAGCACGACGACCACCTGATCGTTCGCGGCGGCGACGGCGTCGAGCAGCGCGATCTGCTTGGCGGGAATGTCGAGGGTTTCGCGGTCGAAGCCTTCGGATTCGGCGGCTTCCGGCAATCCGAGGAACATGAGCACGGTGTCGGCGCGCTTCGCCGCGTCGACGGCCTGCGCCTCCAGAGCGGGATCGGCCGGTTCGAGGTCGAGCGTGAAGCCGGGGGCGAATTCGGCCGCGATGCCGCGCTCGTCGAGCGCGTCGAGGAAGCTGGTCATCCTGGTCGGGGTGATATGCGAGGAACCGCCGCCCTGATAGCGCGGGGTGCGGGCGAATTCGCCGATCACGGCGATCTTCTGTCCGGAGGCCGCGTCGGCGTCGAGCGGCAGGATCGCGCCGTCGTTCTTGAGCATGACGATGGATTCGACGGCGGCCTGGTGGGCCACCTCGTCGTGGGCGTCCACGTCGAAGCGGTAATCGTCGACGCTCATCGCCGCGCGGGTCCTGTTCACCAGATCGATCATGCCCTGGGCCATCGCGTCGAGCTGGGCCGGGGCGATGCGGCCGTCACGGGCGGCGTGGACGATCTCGTCGTCGGTGTAGCTCGGCGGCATTTCGAGGTTGAGACCGGCGTTGAGGGAAGCCACGCGGTCGTGGTCGGCGCCCCAGTCGGACATGACGATGCCCTCGAAGCCCCATTCGCCGCGCAGCACGTCGGTGAGCAGCCAGCGGTTCTGCGCGGAGTATACGCCGTTGATCCTGTTGTAGGAGCACATGACGGTCCACGGCTGGGCGGTTTTGACGATGTGTTCGAAGGCCGGCAGATAGATCTCGCGCAGGGCGCGCGGGCCGATGTTGGCGGAGATGCGCAGGCGGTCGGTCTCCTGATTGTTGGCGGCGAAGTGCTTCAGGGACGTGCCGACGCCCTTGGACTGCACGCCCTCGACGATGCCGATCGCCTCGTGACCGGCCAGATACGGGTCTTCGGACCAGTATTCGAAGCAGCGCCCGCCGAGCGGGTTGCGCTTGATGTTGACGCCGGGGCCGAGGATGACCGCCACCTTCTCCTGGATGCACTCCTCGCCCATCGCCTCGCCGACCTTGCGGATCAGTTCCGGGTTCCACGAGCTGGACAGGCCGGCAGCTGGCGGGAAGCAGGTGGCCGGCACGGAGGCGTCGAGATCGGTCTCGCCGGCGCTGGAGGCGAGGGATTTGCGCAGGCCATGGGGGCCGTCGGTGATCATGTAGCCGGGGATGCCCTTGGACTCGACGCCCTGCAGATGCCAGACATCGCCGCCCGAGGTGAGGGATGCCTTCTCCTCGAGGGTCAGATCCTTGACGGATGGATAGGTCGATTCGCTCATGAGGCCTCTTTCTTTCGCTGCCGGATGGTCCGGTTATTCGATTATCTGGTTGCCGACGTGCCGTGTTATCCGGTCCGCCGGATGGTCCCGCGCAGCATGCTCCCCAATGACGCGCACCGCACGCGCCGGTTTGGCGCCCCACCCCATGCCCAGGCTCGTCCATGAGCCCGGCCATTGGTGACGCGCTGGCTACCGGCTGGTAATTAGATTATCAAATATGGCGGCGCAAACGCCACAGCCAAGTGAAATGCCATCGCTCAGCCACACAGGCACCGGCGCGGGCATACGGCGGCAACGGCGCGGGACCGTGCCGGTCCGCACCGTGTAATCCGCACCGAAAACACACCCATCCGAGCCGAAAACACATCAGCCCGTATCACAAGGGCACACGAACCGCTACATCCAACCGGCGTGCCAGACGTGGGTGAGGTCCCAGGGATCGAATCGCCGCGCATCCGCCCGTGAATCGGGGCCACGCAGGAGAGCGCGATCGCCGCGCAGCTGATAGCTCCAGTAGATCTGGCCCGCGGAGGCATCCCACGCCCGGCGTTGCATGGCGGCGACCTCACGGTAGACACCGCGTATGGCGGACGCGCCCCGAGCGGCGTCCGCATCGGTGGAATCGCCATCGTTTGCAGGCCCGGCGATCATCCGGATCGCCAGATTGTTGGCCACGCACCACTCCCCGACGATCACCGGCGTGTACCGGGAGGCCGAACGGATGCGGCATGCGTTCCAGCGGACGAACAGACGGTAGCAGCCCATCATCCACCGCTCGGGAATCGCGCGGAGCAGCGGGAACCGTTCGGCCATGACCACGTAGACATGCGTGTCGAGCATGACGCCCCGCATGCCTTCGCGCACGAACCAGTCCCGCCAACGGCCCAGCCGGAAGCCGTCGTGGAACACGATGATGTGATGCTCGGCCAGAATCGGGCGCAACCGGCGGTACGCCGCGCGGTAGAACCGTTTGAGAAAGACCATCGGAACCGGCCCGCTTCCCCGCGCCTCGGCCTTGTCTTTCGCCTGTCGGCTCGACGGGGAGGTGGCATACGTCAGCCAATCGATCGGCTCGTTGAGCACTTCGATGCCGAACAGCGCCGCGCGGCCCCGGTACCGAGCGGCCAGACGGGTCAGCACGCCCAGCGCGAAGGCGACCGCGCGCGGGCTGCGATGCCAGCGGACCACGCCGGTGAGGCCGCCGTTGTCGAATCCGTTCTGCGAGCCGGGCACGGTATGCAGGTCGATGAGGATCCTGAGCCCGGCGCGCTCGGCCCAGTCGAAGGCCTTGTCCAGATACCCGAGGCACCCGGGATGGCCGGGCACGTCCCCGAAAATGAAATACGGCACGGGGATGCGCACCAGATTGCAGCCATGCGCGGCGATGTTCCGGAAATCGGCTTCGGTGATATAGGTATCGCGATGCCGCCGCAGCAGGGTATCGAGCTCGGCCGGTTCCATGGCCCGGTGCAGCCGGATCTCGTCCTCCTCGCCGCTGGCCGCGAACAGCCCCGGCTTCATCCACTTCTCCAGCACCAGCCAGTTGCCGAGGCTCACCCCGTTGATCCGCTCGTCAATACCCAGCGTCATACACTGCCACGCTAATCGTTCAGCGCTTCGCCATAGCGAACGGCCAACCCCTGATTCACACGCTCGAATTCAGGAATGAAATCAGCGATGATGGCATCCACAAGACACCGAGCTCGTTCTTCATCGTAGATATGAGCGGAATCGTTGCGATCGCGCAGCATACGCAGCCACAACGATTCGTCCATGAAATCATAGTATTGAAAAGCGGTTTTGAGCACATCTCGCGGGGAACCGGAAGCGGAAACAGGGTCTCCCTCATAAGCCAGCAGCGCCTTGAACAGTTTCCAACCAAGCTCAAACTGCAACTCGAACTTGTCAATGATCCCGCTCTGGATGAAATCATTGCTGAGATCCTGTTCAGGAGCTTTGCGCAGTGAATTCAGCGCGGAAACGTAATTCTCATACTTTTTCATACAGCACCTTTCCGCTACGCTCAATCTCCGCCCTCAGCGATGAGGAAATCGGCTCATCCAGATTGATGACATCAACTTTAAGCAGTGACCACAGATTGTCCTGAAGGTTCTGTTCCAAGCGATTGAAATCGGGACATCCGGCCACGGCAAGATCGATATCGCTTTTAGGACGATTCACGCCCTTTGCTCGAGATCCGAATAGCACGACCTTGCGCGCACCGGCATCAGCGGCAAACGCACGGATCTGTTCGTACACATTCTCGATAGGGACCATGACGCCTCCCCGCTACATGCAGCAGTCCCGGACCACCCGTGTTTCTATCATACGGCCGTCGGACTAGATATGGGGTCCAGTCCGGAGGTCGATATCTCCAGCCGACCGCCCTACTCGGTGCGCAGCGCGATGACCGGGTCCTTGTGCGCGGCCTTGCGGGCGGGCAGCAGGCCGCCGATCAGGGTGATGGCCACGCTCAGGACCACGAGTATCGCCGCGTAGCCGATCGGCAGGGAGATGGTCAGCGTGCCGCCCGAGCCGAGCAGGCCGGCGACCATGGCGTTGGCGGGAATCGTGAGCAGCGCGGTCAGGCCAACGCCGAGCAGGCCGGAGCACAGGCCGATGATGATGGTCTCCGCGTTGAACACCTGCGAGATGTTGCGCTTCGAGGTGCCCAGCGCGCGCAGGATGCCGATCTCCTTGGTGCGTTCCATCACGGAGATGTGCGTGATGATGCCGATCATGATGCACGAGACGACCAGCGACACCGCCACGAACGCGATGAGCACATAGGTGATGATGTTGACGATCGAGGTGATCGAACTGGTCATCAGCGCCACGTAATCGGTATAGGTGATGCGGTGATCCGCACTCCCGAGGTGCTCGGCGTGCGTTGGGACGTCGAGCACATCACCGCCACCGACTGAATCCTTGCTTGTTAGGCAGATCGTTCGCCTCGTAGGCAGGTGGCCGGCAACAGGACGCTTTGATATCGCTGGTTTCCAAGGACGGTCGGGAGCAGGCGCCTGCCTACGAGGCGAACGATCTGCCTAACTGATGGCCGGCAGGCCCGAAAACCCGGCTACGCCACGGTGAAGGTGGCGCGCTTCAGGTCCTCGCTGCGCGACGAATGGCCGATGAGCAGCTCGAATTCGCCGGGTTCGACGATGCGGTTGGCGTCCGGATCGACGATGGTGCAGTCGGCGACCGGAATGTCGAAGGCGACGGTCGTGCTCTGCCCCGGTTCCAGCGCCACGCGCCGGAAGGCCTTGAGCTCGCGGTCGGTCCAGCTGTAGGAGGTCACGACGTCGCCGATGTAGGCCTGCACGACCTCCACGCCGGCACGGTCGCCGGTGTTGGCGAGCGCGATTTCGGCGTGCACGGTATCGGTCTTGGCGAAGGTGCCGTCGGCGTTCGATGCGCCGCCCACGATCGTCGGCTCGCCGTATGCGAACGTCGTGTAGCCCAGGCCCTCGCCAAACGCGAAGGCCGGATCCTGGGTGAGGTCGGCGTACCGGTCGCCGTGCTGGCCGCGGATCTGGTTGTAGTAGACCGGCAGCTGGCCGGCGTGGCGCGGGAAGGTGATCGGCAGTCGGCCGGACGGGTTGGTGACGCCGAGAATGATCTCGGCGATGGCCCGGCCGCCCTGCATGCCGGGGTTCGCGGCCCACAGGATGGAGCCGGTGCCGGTTGCCGGGTCGCCCGCGCGCTTGGCGAGCACGCCGGAATCGCCCACGATGGAGGCGGGCAGGATCTGCGGCTTGGAGCTGATGAGCACGGTGACCATCGGCTTGCCGGTTTCCTTGGCCACGGCGGCGAGCGCATCGAGCAACGCGTTCTGTCCGCCGAGCAGTTCGAGCGTGGCGGTGGAGCAGGTTTCGCCGACGAGCTGGACCACATCGCCGACCACGGCGACGATGAGGTCGGACCGGCGGGCGCTGGCCACGGCCTCGTCGATCAGGGCCTGGTCGACCGCCGCGGACACGCCGATCTTCGGTCGGGGCTGGCCGTCGGGGTAGAACTCGCCTTCCGGATCGGGCACGAGGTCGATGACGTTCGCCCCTCGCGAGTACGTGACGTCGCAATCCGAGCCGGCGAGTTCGCGGATGCCGTCGAGCACGGTGGCGATCATGCCCCGGGGCTGCCCGTCGGGCATCCAGTTGACCTGCCCGGAGTTACCGGCCCAATCGCCGAGCTGGTTCTGGGCGTCGTCGGCGAGCGGGCCGACCACGGCGATGCGCTTGGCCTTGCCCGCGGCGAACGGCAGGCCTCCGTCGTTGCGCAGCAGGGCCACGGATTCGCGGGCGATCTCCAGATTGAGCCTCTGGTGCCCGTCAGATCCGATGACCGCCTTGATGCGCTCGGCGTCCGGCAGGCGAGGGTCCTCGAACAGGCCGAGGCGGAACTTGACGGCGAGGATGCGCGCCACGGCCTCATCGATCAGCTTCTCGTCGAGCATGCCGGTCTTCACCGCCTCGATCGCGCCGTCGTAGAACTGCGGCGTGGTCATGATCAGGTCGTTGCCGGCCTTGACCGCGTCGGCGGCCGCGTGCGCATAGTCGGGCTTGACCTTCTGCTCCCAGACGGAACGGCCGACGTTGTCCCAGTCGGTGATGAGCATGCCGCCGTATTGCCACGCCCCGCGCAGCTTGTCGGTCAGCAGCCATCTGTTGAAGGTGACCGGCACGCCGTCGATGGACTCGTAGCCGAGCATGAACGTGCCGCAGCCCTCCCTGGCCACGCGTTCGAACGGCGGCAGGAACCAGGATTCGAGCTTGCGGTGGCTCAGGTCGGCTTCGGAGGCGTCGCGGCCGCCCTGGGTTTCGGAGTAGCCGGCGAAGTGCTTGGCGCAGGCGAGGATCGCGTCCTTGGGCAGGGCCTCGCCGGCCTTCGCCCCGCCCTGGTAGCCGCGCACGATGGCCGAGGCGAGTTCGCCGATCAGCACCGGGTCCTCGCCGAAGGTCTCGTCCACGCGCCCCCAGCGGGTGTCGCGCGCGATGCACAGCACCGGGGAGAAGGTCCAGTGCACGCCGGTGCAGGAGACCTCCTCGGCGGTGGCGCGGCCGGCGGCCTCGACCTTGGCGGCGTCCCAGCTGACGGCCATGCCGAGCTGGGAGGGGAAGATCGTGGCGCCGGGCCAGAAGGAGTAGCCGTGGATGCAATCGTCGCCGATGACCAGCGGAATGCCCAGGCGCGTCCGCTCGTTGACCAGCTTCACGGCCTTCGGCAGGTCGGACGGGCTGGTGTGCAGGATCGAGCCGACATGCTTGCCGACGATGAGATCCTCGAGGCCGCCGCTGCGCGCGTCGAGCTGCATCATCTGGCCGACCTTCTCCTCGAGGGTCATGCGGGACAGCAAGTCGGCGATGCGCTCGTCGGCGGGCAGGGCAGGATTCTTGTAGGGCAGGGTCGCGTCGGTGCCGGCGATGTCGCTCATATCGTTTCGCTTTCTTCGATGAAATCGAATGGTCAACCTTTAATTACCAATTGGTAGTTTAGCATGGCCGGCAGAGCGACACACGTCGACGGCCGGCACGACCCCGGCACGGAACGCGACGAGGCTCGGTCAGCGATACCCGTCCCAGACCGGCGAGGGGAAGATCATCGACTCGAGCTCGCACCACTCGTCGTACAGGTCGATCGGCGGGTCGCGCAGCCAGCGCAGCTGCACGCCGTCCATGATCGCCAGCGCCCGGCGCACCGTCGGCCGCACCTCCTCGAAGGAGGCGAATTCCGGAGGGATCAGCCAATCGAATCCGGAATAGTACCGCCATATCGATTCCTGGCGGTTCGCAAACTCGTCGTGCAGCGGATGGCTGGGATTGAACGATTCGACCTGCAGCACGGAGAACAGCTGCACCATCATGCGCCGGCGCGAATTATGGCGCACCAGAAAGCGCAGATACGCGGGCAGCCGCAGATCGCCCGGGTCGCCGCCCGGCAACCCCGACGCCATGAAGTCGTCGACGTTACCGGTGACGTTGTAGTTCTCGAGATACACCATGGCGAGCAGATTGTCCTTGCTGCCGATGTAGCGCAGCACCCCCTGCTTGGTGACGCCGACCGCGTCGGCCACGTCCTGTATCGAGATGCCGTTGTACCCGCGTTCGGAGATCAGGCGGACCGCCGCATCGAGGATCTCGCGCCGGCGCTCCTCGGGAGCCTTGCGGATGCGTTTGCGCTGCGACGGGATTTCGGATGCCATACCCGCCAGTCTATCGGACCGGCGCCGCCCGCGCGCCATCGCATCGCGGCAAAGTCCCATCGATGATCTACGATGAATTCATCGATGATGATACGGGTAAGGAAACGCCATGGTCCGTTTACGGGAAAGCGCCACAGTAGAGTTCAAAAGACAGCTTGTCGACGCGGTGAAACGTGAAATCATCGCCTTCGCCAATACCGACGGAGGCGATCTGTACATCGGTGTCGACGACGAGGGGATTCCCGTGGGCGTCGCGGATCCGGACTCCGTCATGGGCGGCGTCGGCGATATGATCCGCAACGCCGTAAAGCCCGATCTGACGGCGTACACCACCATCGAACACGAGCAGCTGGAAGACGAGAGCGGCATCATGCACAGCGTCGTCCACGTCACCGTGCTCAGAGGCGTCCACCGCCCCTATTATCTGGCGTCCAAAGGGCTTAAGCCGACCGGCGTCTTCATCCGGCACGGCGTGTCCGCGGTTCCCGCAGGCGAGGAACGAATCCGTCAGATGATTCGAGACGACGACAGAACCGCATTCGACGCCGCCACAAGCATCAATCAGGATCTGACATTCGAGTACACAGCCAGGATATTCCGCCGGCAACAGCTGCCTTGGGGCGAATCGCAGCAGCGTTCGCTGGGGCTGATCAATCCGGATGGGCTGTATACCAACGCGGCGCTGCTCATCTCCGATCAGTGCCAGCACAGCGTCAAATGCGCGGTCTATCAGGACGGCTCCAAGTCGCGGTTCCTCGCGCGCCAGGAATTCCGCGGTTCCATATTGCAGCAATTGGACGAGGCGTGCCGCTACCTGGAACTCAACAATCCGATGCGCTCCGATGTCGTCGGCCTGTACCGGAACGACTCATGCGCCTACCCCGAGCCCGCTCTCAGAGAGGCGCTCATCAACGCCGTGGCCCATAGGGATTATGACTGTTCGGGGCCGACGCTCGTCAGTATTTTCTCCGACCGCATCGATTTCACGTCGCTGGGAGGACTGGTCAAAGGCCTGACCCTGATGGATCTTACCAACGGCATCTCGCAGCCCCGGAACGCGGTTCTGGCGAACACCTTGTACCGGCTGAGACTCATCGAAAGCTATGGCAGCGGCATTCCCAAGATCATGGAGGAGTATGCGGGCAACAGCACCGCCCCGGCCATCCGGGTCACGCCCGGAGCATTCACGATAACGCTGCCGCACCTCGACCACGACGGCGGAGACCGCGGGGCACCGGGCAGCCGCCCCGCACCGGGTACCGGCAGCTGGTTCACCGCGAGGAATCCCTTCCCCGCGGGGCCCGTCATTCGCACGAGCGGGGAAACGCAGACCGCCGTCCTCTCCGGCTATCCAACCGGCGAAGGCGCCGGCACGCTTGTCCTGGTGCCGGCAGCCGGCACAACCGGCACCGCCGTGAACGGCGGCGCCGACCCAATCGAGGATCATCCTTCCAGCACACTGGAGGAGCTCACCCTGGAGCTCATCGCACGATCGGGGTCCGGCATCTCCCGGTTGGAAATCCAGCAGCGGCTCGGCATCAACAAGAACCGAGCCGCCTACGTATTGCGCAAACTCGAGCATGAGGGCAGCATCGTGTCAACCGGCGCCGCCCGCAACACCCGCTATGCCGTCGCGCAGTGAACCGTTGCGCCGTGTGGCGTCACACAGCGAGACGTCACATGGTGAGACGACGAAGAATGCCGGCACGGCGGGATCGCGCATGCGTGCGCGTATACGACGCAGCGCAAGCAGCGTCCCGGGCCCGGTGCCCGGCCGGGGCGGCGACGGCAATGCATAACGCCGGCCATGACTGCCGCCGGCCATTGGCGGTCACTCCGGCTTGACGCCGTCGCGAATGGCCAGATTGAGCCGGCGTTCGATATCGGCCGCCTTGGCCTTCGCCTTGGCGCGGTCGAGCGGTTTGCTCTCGTCGTAGTAGTCGAGGTAAGGGGCCATAAGCCGGCGGAAACTCGCCGCGTCGCGTGCGGTCAGCTGGTTCTGGTCGCCGTCGTACAGGGCCTTCCATTGGATCCACGACCCGGAGGTGACCGGCAGCACCGTGTTGGTGCGGGCCTCGACGATCGCGAAGGTGCCGGGGACCGACTGGGACGCGTCATCGGTGAGCTGCCCGGATTCGAGCATCTCCTTGGCGCGCAGCGAATCGCAGGTGTACCAGTATCGCAGCTTGCCGCTGTCGGGGTCCTGCTCGGTGACGAGCTTGGGGAAGATCAGATTGCGGCGTTCGATCGATGCCTCATCGTAGGCGGTCCACTCCACCTCGTTGGCGACCGGATCGTAGTGGCGCGTGCTGTACGGCTTCTCCCACGACGTATCGTATCGGGTTTCCTGCAGCCACATCGCGGCGTCATCGGCCCAGCTGAAATACCAGACCGACCATACGCAGTGATTCAGCTCCAAACCGTCAAGCCATGCCCGCAGATCGTCGATCGTCGTGGCCTCGCTCATGCGCAGCTCGTCGTAGGCGCCCCCATAGAAATGCGTCTGTTCCTGCAGGCGTCCGATCTCGCCGTCGAGCTGCTCGTCGGTCGGCTGCGGCCCGTCGCTCCCCGATGCCGGTGCCGCAGCATCCGCCGACGCCGCGCCCACGGCCCGGCCATCGGGATCGCGGCAGATCGCGCCGAAACCGGGAACGTGTTCGAACGCCACCCGGCGCACCTCGTCGGGCGTCCGCGCCTCGATCATGCCGGGGCAGTCCCTGAGATGGTCGAGCTTGAGACCAAGGTTGATGACGTAGTGCCGCAGACAGTACCGTGACGCGTGATCGTCCTTGCAGTCCGGGTAGCTGCAGTACTCCAGAATGTAGTGATCGGCCAGCTCGGAGCACCAGCCGTCCTCCCAGTCGCATGAGCTGGGGCCGTCGCCGCCGAAGAAATCCGGCACATCGGGCTCCGCCGGTTCCAGGTCCGTCAATGCGCCGGCCCGCTCCTCGACCGTTACATCGGTATCCGTATCCACGCTTCGCTCCTTGAACGGAAACACGCATGGGCGGCAAGACGGGAAACGCCCTGCCGCCCAAACCTTCCTGTCTGCCGCAGATTACTCCTGGAACACGTCGGGATGCTTCGGGTCGCCGGGGACGTCGGACAGCAACCCCTCGAGCCCCAGGAACTCCTTCCAGAAGTCGAGCGGCTGGCCGTACGGCGTGGACTCTCGGCCATGCGCCTGCAGATTGGCCTTGGCCTCGAGCACCTCCTCCTCGCTGATGCCGTCGAAGTAGCTCTCCAGACGGTCGCGGTGCTCGGGCACGTAGAACAGGGAGGAGACGATTTCGGTCAGGCGTTCGGCGCGCTCGATGGGCAGGGAGTCCCAGTGGCGCAGCTCGATGAAGTTCTTCAGGCGCACGTCGTTGAAGTGCGTGGAGATGATGTGATTGATCTCGTACGGGTTGAGCTCGCGGTCCGGGTACACCTCCCCCGCGTTCTCGCGGAAGGCCGCGCGGTGCAGTTCCTTGGGGCTCGCCCCGGAGGCCACGACCTCGGGCGTGTGCGTCAGATCGGCGAACATGAGCGGCGTGGACAGCACGTCGATCGCGTAATCCTCCCAACCGTAGCGCGGGTCGAACAGGCCCGGCAGCACGTTGGTGCGCTGGAAGTCGAGATAGTCCCACATGCGCTGGCGCAGCAGCGGCCACGGGTTCGTCTCCCCTTCGAAATACGGGGTGTTGCGGAAGAAGTACGCCAGGATCGGGCCGATGACGGTGCCGAGGCGCATCTTGTCGATGGCGTCGCGCTCGTCCACGTAGTCGATGCTGACCTGGGTGGAGGCGGAGCAGCGCATCATGCAGGGACCGAACTGGCCGACGCGGCCGAGGTAGTCGGTCATCGCATCGTAGCGGTCCTTGGGGTTGACCGGCACATCGGCGAAGCTGGACTTGGGCTGATACCCGTAGTTGACCAGACGGAAATCGAGGTCGTCGAGAATCGGATCGAGTTCGCGGCGGAATTTCGAATACAGCGTGTTCAGGTCGGACGGCTTGTTAAGGATGCCGATGGAGGTCTCCACCTGCCCGCCCGGCTCCAGCGACACGGCGACACCCGGGCGGCCGAGGCCCACCAGATGCCCGTTCTCCCAGTACTCCTTCTCCTCGTCGTAGTACGGGGCGAGGCGCTTGAGCAGCGCTTCGATGCCGTTGGGCTCGTAATACGTCACGGCGGTGTCGTCGCTGTTGTGCACCGGAAGATGCTCGATCTCCACGCCGAACCCACCGGTGCCGCGTTGCGAACGCCCGTTCTCGAAGAACCTGAGCAGGCTTTCGACGTGCTTGGGATTCGGCTTGGCCAGCAGATGGGCGTAACTGATGCGCGGTGTTGTCATGCGCCCAAGCATATCGGATGCGCGCCGGCCACGCGGCCGCTCCGCTATACGGAAAACCTATTACGGGCACTTGGGAAACAGACTGGTTTAACAGTCGTGAAACCGTTGGAATTCCAAGGAAATCGGGCTCCTCCGGCGGAGTGAAAACGGCGTGTTTCGCGCATTTTCGCACCGTTGGAATTCCGCCGTTTTGCCGCGTTGTACGCCCGCATAGAGTGCGAAATAGAGTGGACTTTCGACAGGGAGGGACGGCAATGGCTGCAACGAAAAACAGCACATCGAGGAGACGCACGAAGGGCGCGGGCGGCGTGTTCCAGGACGCACGCGGCGTCTGGCACTTCCGCCGCGACGTCGGCCCGGACCCCACCACCGGCAAACGCCGAATCATCGAGGCGACCGGCAAGGTCAAGGGCGACGCACGCGCACGATTCGACAAAAAAATCGAAAGATACGAACGGACCGGCCTGCTCGACACCGGCCGGTCCCCCTACCTGCGCGACTATTGCGACCGTTGGCTGGAAGCCTACCGGCTGCGCGTGCGCCCTAACAGCTGGACGAACTCCACCAGCCACCTTAAGACCGTCTGCTCGGTCATCGGATCCGTGCGACTCAACGACCTCCGGGCGGACCACATGCGACTGCTCGTCACGCGACTGTCCGAGAACCACAGTTCGCGGACGGTGCACGACTACTACGGACTACTGCAGCAGGTGTTGGACGATGCGGTGCGCGAGGAGCTGATCAGGGCCAACCCCTGCAGGATGATGCGGGCCCCAAGATGGTCCAGCATGCCGATGCGCATCCTGGGCGAGGACCAGCCGAAAAAACTCATCGAGACCATCTCCACCCTGCCACGGGAGGACGAGGACGCCAGGCGCGTCGTCGAGGACGAGGACGCGCGCGTCATGTGGGCATTGCTGTTCGAACTGGCGTTCTCGACCGGCATGCGCGAGGGCGAACGGTACGCGCTCATGCCGTATGAGCTGGAACGTCGGGACGGGGTGCCGGGCATCTTCGTGCAGCAGCAGTTGCAGCGGTATGTGGGAAAGCCGATGATCCCGTCGTGGATGACGGCGACGCACGTGTGGGGCAGCGTGTGGCTCGTGGCCCCGAAGACCATGAAAGGGTATCGGTTCGTTCCCGTCAGCGAGAGTCTATGGGAGCGATTGTGGGATTGGATCCGCCGACGGGGCATCGGCATGCGCGAACTGGTGTTTCGCAACCGGTTCGGCCGTCCGGTCACCAGGGAGACGGAGCGGTACCGGTGGAAGCGCGCATTGGAGGACGCCGGCCTGCCCTATGTCAAGATCCACAGTGCGCGGCACTGGGCGGCGACCCGCGTGGCCGAGGCCGGGGCAAGCGAGGACGAACGCAAGGCGATCTTCGGGCACACCAGCATCGAGGTGACCGCCGGATACACTCACTGGTCGCCAAAAGCCCTGTCCAAGGCAATGGACAAGGCCATTCCCGACCTGCATGCCGCCTCCTCGACGACGCGCGGGTCGTCGAGGAGGCGGCATGAAAAAGAGCGGTAATCCCCCTCGGGATTACCGCTCTCATCGTTTTTTTTGTTATTCCTGTTTCGGATTCTCCATTGTCGGGGCGACGGTGAGATTCAGTCCCTTGGATCCGTTGTAGCTCCACGTCACGGTGTATTCGTCGAAGTTCTCTTTTTGCACGCCGTTGTATGCGTTGGTCATCCCGATTTGGCTGGTGAGGCTCGATGGCATGTCGAGCGCCTGTTCCACGCATTCGAGCGTGGTGTTCAGCGAGTATTTCTCGGACACGAGGGTGAGGCTTCCGTCGGAGTGGGACGTGAGATTGTCGGCCGTTTGCGACCATGCGTCCGTCGGCTGGCAGTCGGAGACCACCTTCGTGAGTTTCTTCGTGAGTTTCTCGTATTTTTCGACGGTCTGCTGCCGGGCCTGTGCTGCGGCTTTGGCCGTGTCGAGGGCTTCGGACTGTCGTCCGACGGGGTATCCCATGCCCAGGCCGATGATCAGTCCCGCGATCGCCGTGACGATGGGCAGCCAGACGGCTATCGTCTTGCGGTCTTGCGAGGGTGGGGTGAACTGCTGTCCCTGTGTTGTCGGCTGTTCCGGCATCATTTGACCGTATTCCGGCATGGGGGTTGTTGGCATCTGGTTGTTTCCGTCAGTCATGATCTTCCTTCTTCCTTCCTCTCCCCTTTCGTTATACCACCGTCCTGTCGTGGAGTAGTTGCCGGTAGTCGTTGATGACGTCAAGGGTGACGTCGAGTTCGCTGGCGATCCGGTAGGGGTTGCCTTCGTAGACTTGTTCGGCCGTCGCGTATTCGATGGGGTCGACGAGCAGGAGGGCGGTTTCCTTGCGGCAGCGGCGTTCGAGCCTGCCGCCCGCGCACCCGTTGGTGGTGTCGTCGCCGTATTCCCAGTGGATGAGCTCGTGGACGAGGATGCAGCGTTTGCGCGTGTAGGTGACGCGCCGGTCGATGAGGATCGTGTTCGTTTCCCGGCAGTAGAGGCCGTCCATGTTGCCGGGCAGCAAAGCGCTGCTGACGGTCAGTTCGGGCGCGACATCGTACAATGCCATGCGCATCTGCCCGTAGCTCATGCGCGGCGACAACGGCAGCATCATCGAATTGCCCCACTTACTCTTCCTTGAATCCGGTGCCCTCAATGCGTTTCTCATCGTGCTTGGCACGCTTCTCGACGTTCTTGATGTCCTCGACCGCAGGAAGATCCTCCGGTTTGATGCCTCGGTTGACCAGGGCGGCGCGGACGCTCTGGTTGTTCTCGACATGCTCTTGCACGAGGCTGCCGAGACCGTGGAGGTCCTGTTCCTCGATGCCGTAGTTGGTCATCTGCGCGGCGAGCTGCTTGGCCGTCACGTTGATCGGGTGAAGCCGGTCCGCCAACGGTTTTCTTTCCGGCACCCCGAGCCGCTGTTTCATGTCCTTGGTGGAATGGTTGAACAGGGCCTCGTCGCCCCTGGAGCGAACGATCGCGAATCCGTCGCGACGGTTGCTGCGCTCGTAGATGTTCTTCGACAGCATTTTCTCCTCGGCGGTGAGCGCTTGGCGTCCTGCGAGCCGAATGATTTCGCCCATACGCTGTTCGAGGAGTTCGGCGGTGCGTGTCTGCACCGCGAAATAGCTTTGAAGAAGAGCGACCTCTTCCTTCTTCGGGTCGCCGTTCTGAGCGATGAGGTAGCAGGCGTAGCGGGTGAGCTTTACATCATCAATGGAGCGAGTCGCGCCCTTGCCTAGTTCGACGTTTCTCTTGACATCGCGGAAGTGAGCCTCAATCGGAATGCCGGAATTTTCGCATGCATTCCTTGCACGGGAGATGGCTTTCGAAAACGCTCGCCATTCCGAGTAGTTCATGTATGCCATGACGTCTCTGGCGTACCAGAATTCCACGTCATCCTCATTGTTGGCGATGGCGTCGAGGTCGTTGGCGTATCGTTTGATGGCTTCTTTATCCATTTGTCCTCATCTCTCTGCTCCCATCATTTTGTAGTGGTGTACAAAATGATGGGAAGTCAATGTTTCCAATGGTTTTGAACTTACAAGAAATGCTTGTGGGTCGAGGTTGCCAAAGAATGTTTGACGACTGGGTCTTACGCTGGCTCATCTCCGTCACCGTCGTACTTGTGCTCGTCCTCGTGCGCGGCGAGGTCGAGGTCGCCGCGGTGCAGCTTCTGGAGAGTTTCCGCCACTGCGGTTTCTTCGTTGCGCTGTCGTGCCTCCTGCATGTCTTCTTCGGTGAGCGTGATCGGCTCGTCCCACTTTGGGTCGCGTTTTTCGGCTCCGCTGGCCATGCGGATGGAGAGCTCGTGCAACAGTTCCTCATCAGTCGCATTGCGCAATGCGTCCGATGATGCCGACTTCTCCAGGTCGCTGTCGTCAATCAGTCCAAGCGCGACTAGTCCGTCAATGACCGATACACCGTAAGCTCGGGCGATCTTTACGACGTTCTGTGGAGACAACCTGTCCGGTAACTGCCTGTAGAGGGACGACGGGACGATGCCCGCATTGTCGGCAACTGTGTTCTGGCTGTCGCCACTTACCGTTTCTTCGTACCATTGCTGAATGTTCATGTTTTGCATTATGCAATACTTTTGTTTTTTTTGCAACACGCCGTGTTTTGCGTTTTGCTTGACAAATTTTGCAACCTGCTTTTTAATGATTTGCAGAACGCAACACAACGGTTGCGGAATGCAAAAAGAAAGGAGGTTGCCAACGATGAGCGATTCCTTGGTTCAGGTCCCTTTTCGCGAAGACACCATCGACGCAATCAAAGCCAATAACGGTAACTGGTTCGTGTCTCTGAGGCGCATGTGCGAAAACCTCGGCGTGGACTACGCAAGCCAATACACAAAGCTAAAAGCCTACAAGTGGGCAGTCATTGTGTTAAACACAATGACTGGATCCGACGGCAAGGCCTACCAGATGGCGATGATTGACCGTCGCACGATGACCATGTGGCTCGCCAACATCACCCCGAGCCGAGTCAAGCCGGAGCTTCGCGAGAAGATCGAAGCCTATCAGTGCGAGGCCGCCGACGCATTGGACGAGTACTTCAACGAGGGCGCCGCGATCCGGGTCGGCTCCGACGACACCGAGGACGACATCATCGCGAAAGGCATGCTCGCAGCCGCAGTCGCCAGGAGATCGGGAGTTGCCGGAACAACAGTACTAGCCTGCTCGGCGTCGAGGACGGTGGCGCCGTCGCGAGGCCGGATACGCTTCCCGCTCGTTGCGGCGCGACGCAGGATGAGGAAAGCGTCAACTCCGAGCACGTCGGCTATTTTGCTGATGTCGTTGGTGTTGAACGGCTTCTCACCCCGCATGCGCTTATAGAAATAATCACGAGACATTTCTGCTTTTTCGATGATCTCCGAGTCGGAGATATTGGATTCATCAATTGCGCGACGAACTTCATTAATCACGTCTAGCGAGAAGCCTTGAGCTTCATCCATTCCTTTTCTACCCATAGCCAAAAGATTACGTTATTTGCGTACAAAACACAACTTTTTGTATGTATCGACACGCCGATGTACGTAATTGATTTGACTGACTATACGTATTTACGTACAGTGTAAGGCATGAACAATAAATCACTTACCCTCTCGGTCAGCGGGGCGATAAAAGCGGAGCTGGCCAGACAAAACAAGACAGGCAACGATCTGACTGGATTGTTCGGTAAGTCGCGCGACTGGGTATACGCCCGACTTCGCGGGGACAAACCGTTCACCACCGACGAAATGAGCCGCATCGCCGACTATCTCAACATCGGAGTCGAGGATCTCTTAGAAAGCGCCCGGTTTGGACGTCGAATCGCATCCCAGCAAGAAATGGTGGCGTGATGATCAGAACCTATCGACTTGACGGTTCGGACCAGAAGCGGGCCCACGCGCTGATCCATGTTCTCGGCATCGACATGGATCGCGTCAAAAGTCTGGATGAGCATCCGATGATCGTCCGCGTGTCGGATAACGGTCGATGCCTGGTCCACTACTCGGGTGTCGTGGCTTGCGACATGGAGGACATTGCTTTCTGCCTGCAGGGGCTCAGCCCGGTGGCGGTCGAGCCGGGATCTATAGAGACAGGATCCGGGAATGCCGGAACAGGATTCTTCGCGAGGATACGCGAATGTCTCTCGACCGTGATGACTCGACCATCGAAACGACGATCGTGGCGGACTCATGCCGCCTGAGCTTGGAGGCGCCACGGTATTCGACGATCGCGCCGCCTACCGGCGTCACCCGGATGCCGCGTTCGGGAAGCCAGCCGTCATTGCGCAGGATCCACCCGTCCCCGTCCGTCTTCTCCACTTCCCAATCGGTCGAGAGGTAGAGGCGTCGTTCCGCGTCAGCTGACAGCAGTAGTGCCGTCAGTCCCATCCAGTTGTCCGCAAGCCATTTCCACATGGCTCAGATTCTATCCACGAAATGAAAATGCCGTCGATCACAGCGGCGGCGAATGTCAAAGGAGGTAATCGGATGGATGGTCTATCTGCCGATGATTGTTTGGATGTCCGGTATGCTGTCGCCGTCGCGGAAGCGCTCCTGAAAGCATATGGTCTGTTTGGTTCCCAGTTCGCTGGTCCACGTCACGTAGACGTCGACGAGGAATTCGGGTCGGGCCTCGTCGTCGACGTACATGCCCTCTTCCTCCGCCATGCGCATTTCAGCCGCGGATTCGTCCAGATAGTCGCGGAAGAGCTGCGATTGGAGCGGGAGCTTTTCGAGACCGGCAAGAGTTTTCGGACCACTGCGTCCAACGAACTCGTGTTCGTTGCGAATAAGGAAGAAGTCCACGTCGCATGCTTTGTACGGGCATTCGTTGGCGAGGCAGACGGTAAGCGTATCGGTATCGAACTGCGCGCCCCAACGGTAGATCATCTTGTCTTTGCTGATCCGAAGAGCAGCCTCGCCGATCTGATTCGCGCTGCGACCTATCTGGTTCGACTGGGATGCGAGAACGTTGGCGGTTTCGGCGATGTGTCCGGCTTCCTCGTTCAGGCGGTTCGCCGTCTCCGACAGCTTGTTCGCATGGCGCGTCTGCAGGATGGCCACGAGTCCAAGAACGAAACCGGTGAAGCCGAAAGCCGCGCTGACGATGGCGCACGCCTCTTCGATGCTCATAATTCAGATTCTATCCACGAAATGAAAATGCCGCCGATAGGAGCGGCGGCGAATGTCAAATGAAAGAAGGTTCAAATGAACAACACCAGTTTAACCGACAACAAGGAAATCGAAACCCTCGACCTCCCCTCATGGTGGAGCGACGACTTCCCCTGCGTCGCAACCCTGACCAAGACCGGGGTCAAGGGGCACCGTCAACTGTTCGCGGCTGATGTGGACATTCTTCCCGGCGTCGGATTCGCGTTCTACGAAGCCCAATGGCTCAACAACGACGGGTCTTCCTCCGATACGGCTCTTACGACGATCGTTCCGTTCAACAACGTCGAAAGCATCGAACAGATAGAGACCGTGGACGCGGAAGACGGTGGTCTCAAATGAGCAACGCATTGCAAACCCTTCGTTTCGAGGACACTGAAATCACCGCACTGGACTGCGATACCGACGAGCCCGTGTTCGTTGCAAGCCCCATCGCGAAGAAACTCGGGTATCGGGATGCGCTCAACATGCTGCGCGGGTTGGACGACGACGAAAAGGGTACTCACATTGTGGAGACCCTTGGAGGCAAACAAACAGCCAGCGTCATCACGCTGCCCGGTCTGAGCCACGCTTTGAACAATCGCCGCCCCGGTGCTATCAAGGACGAGGCCACGCGCAACATGGTTATCCGCTTCCAGCGTTGGGTGAACCACGAACTAGTCCCGACCATAATACGCACCGGCAGATACGAGGTACAGCGTCCGCAGCATCTGCTTGAGGCGGCTCACCATGAGCGGATGATGCAGGTAGAGCTGTTGAAGGCTTCGCAAGGCATCGTCCACCCGGATTTCCTCGAAGCGAAAACCCGTATCGTCATCGCCAGAGAACTGGGCGAAATACCGGAACTCGACCCGAAGACCCGTCCCCTGTACACACAGGACTATCTACGGGAGAAGAATCTGAGCGCCAAGCAGCTGCGATCGAAGAGCAGCACATTCGGCAAGAAACTCAAGGCCGCATACCGAGAACGAAACGGTCAAGACCCACAACGCGCCGATCTGACACTGCCGAACGGTCACATCATTCAGGTCTACGCCCACACGGAAGAAGATCGACCCTTGTTTGACCAAGCATGGGATGAGCTCAGTCAGAAGGCGGGTGCGTGATGGTTGTTGCGACGAAATCGAAGACGCGGCGTCAGACTGTTCCCGATGTCGCCGATGCGGAACTGTTCGATGATCTGAAGCGCACGCTCCCCCGGGCACGCCAGTACGACAGGGACGGGAATCTGCTGTGGCATTACGTCAGAATCTCGGAAATGCTGAGCCACGGCGGGGCTCCGACCCTGTGCGGCTGCTGGATGAGGGACGATCCCAAACACACCATCTACTGGGATAGCCGCAATGGGGGGGGGGGCTGCGAAAACCCTATGCCCCCGCTGCCAGGTCATGCACCGGTACTGGTTTAAGGGAGGTATGTGATGCCGGTGAGTGTTGATGGGGTTCGTACGGACGGTAATCCGGTGCCCCTGTGGGAGCGTGAGGCGTTGACCCTGCCGCAGGCTGCGCAGGTGTTCAACCTGGATTATGAGGGCCTGCTGCATGCGGTTCGACGGGGTGACATCGACGTGTTTCGTCCGCCGAACAAGCAGGGGCGGCCGGGACGGCGCCGGGTGCGCCGCGAGGAGATGATCCGGTGGATCAAATCCATCGAACAATGAGATTTTCCCCGTCTGACTCGTCATGGGCGGGGAGAAAAAAGAAATGGCCGGCATGGGAGTGGTGCATCGCCTATTGCCTGTTCCCGTGCCGGCCGACACCACAAACCAAATGGAAAGGAAGGAAATCATGGTGTCTGATGACAAGAATATCAAGCTTATCGGAACGCTCGTCGTCCCGATCGGCGAGGAGGACTCGATCCAGGACATCCTGGACCGCGTAACCGGCGCCCTGTCCGGGGACGATCATCCCGCATCCACGGCGAAACCGGCTCCCGTCGAGCCCATGATCGCCGATCTGCCCATCGCATGGCAAGTATACCGGGACACGCTTCTGGACGCGTATGAGGCCGTGCATGCGATCGAACACAGCGCGTTCGAGGACGGGGAGTATGAGCTGTTGGATCTGACGATCCGACTGGTCTCCCTGTTGCGGCAGGCCCAACTGGTCGTCGACCGTCACCTGCACGGGGAGGCGGACCAATGAGCGCCAACGTGTGGGATCGGGCGATCCGTGAAGGCAGGCGGATCGATCACGCGGACTGCGTGTCGGCGGGTGATTTCGTGTTCCTGTCCGGACCGCGCACGGTGATCGCGTTCCAGGCCGTGCATGTCACACGTCAGGACGACATCATCCTGCTCTCGCCCAATGCGGTGCGGTCGTATCAGCTCGGCGGCGCGAGCCAGCTTCGCTTCGAGTTCGCCCTACGAGTCAACGAGGGGGTCCAGTGATGGCGCAGCACGTGAGGATCGAACCGCGCAAAACCAATGTCACGCGCAGCCTGCTGGTGCTGCTCCTGCCCGTGTTGGAGGGGTGGTGCGCGTCCTATTCGTTCACGCACGACATCGGCGCCGGCAACCAGCTCGTGATGGGGTTGTCGACCGTGCTGATGGTCGCGATCCCGTTCATCTGGATGGCGGTGATCCTGTTCTGGAAGGAGGACTCGTGACGCGCATCGACGAATTCCACCTGACCCTGCCGGGTGATCCGGTCGCCAAGGGCCGGCCCCGCGTCTACGGGGGGCATGCGATCACGCCCCGGAAGACGCAGCGTGCGGAGGAGCGGATCTTCGCCGAGTTCCGCCGCAAATATCCGGATGAGGCGCCGTTCGATGGGCCGGTGAGCGTGTACGTGAAATTCTGGCTGTCGAAACGCGGCAAGCCCGACATCGACAATCTGATCAAAACCGTGTTGGACGCGTTGAACGGCGTCGCCTATGCGGATGACTCGCAGATCGTGTCCGTGTTCGCGGAGAAGCGCGTGCCGGATCGGATCGTCCAGGGTGCGCGCGGCTGGCGGAAACGCAAAAGCGGCGACCCATACACATACCAGGGGCACGAATACGAGCCCCACCTGTACATCAGTATCCATTCGATCCCCCAATGGGACCCGACAGAAAAGGAGCAATCATGAGTGGGAAGAACACGCCGGAGTATACGGTGCAGCAGTTGATCGAGGATGAGAACCTGCGAGCGGATTTCGCGGATCTGATCCCGAAGGCGTCGAGGATCACGGATGCCGCGGCCGTTTTCATTTCCGCGTCGGACAAGCTGTTCGGCGGGAAGAACCAGGTGTACGGCAATGACGCGGTGATTCTGGCCCGTGCACAGGATCTGGCGCAGAAGGTCGTCAAATACGGTTCCGCGATCTCGAAGCTGCTGCGCAATCCCGTCGGATCCCGCGCCGAACTCGATCTGGACCAGCCGGCCCCGGCAACCCAGCTCGACATCGACGACATTGGCGATGACGTGATCCATGCGGAGGTCGTCGGCGAGATCGAAGCCCCTCATACCGACTCCGGCAAGGCCGATGAGCATGACTGACCATCGCCCGTATATGCCCCGCTGTCGCGTCTGCGGGCCGTTGGGCGCGCCGACCACGCTGCTGGCGTGCATGGACATCTGCGAAAAGCATCGACGCGAATACAGGACGCACAAGACCCAATGGGTGCCACTCAATTCCGGCACCCGGATACTCGTGAAAGGAACACACCATGACTGCGAATAACACTCTGTCGCCCATGTTCCGGGAGCCGGCCCTGTCGCCGGAAACCGGGACCGCGGAACCCGAGGACGCGGAGCGCAAGGCCCGATTGCTGCAGGCGCAGGCGGCGCGAATCGTCGAACTGCAAGGGGAGATCAAAACCCGCGAGGACGAGCTCGAAAGCCTCAAAAGCCAAATTCTGGACTCGCATACGCCTGGCACCTACCAGGCGGGCCAGCTCAAGGTCACCGTCAAAAACGGGCCCATGCGGCTCGACACCGCGAAGCTCGGCAAGGATTATCCCGCAACCGACTATCCGCAGTTGTACAAGAGCGCATTGGATACGCGGGCGGTGCGGGGAGCGTTCGCGCCGGTCGCATTGGCCGGCTATCAGGTCGCCGGCAAACCGCAGGTGGTGATCTCATGAGCAGCCTATGCGTAATCGCCAGCGGGCACGCCACAGTGCAGCAGAAGCTGGTCGTCTCATGGCCGGCCGGCATGGGCGAGCCCAATGAGGCGAACGTGCTGACCGCGCTCAACAACAACACGGTGTGCGTGGACGACGTGCTCGACCAGGACATCAACGAGGACGACGTCACCTACACCAGCGCAACCATCACCATCGAAGAGGAGGATGACGATGAGTGACGCGATCCCCATCGACCTGACCCGTCCGACTGCCCAAACGCAGGACGTGCTGCAGACCCCACCATCAACGCCGAAACCCCGGGTGGACACGATGGAGGAACCGAAACTATGGCCGGAAATCCGCCAGCTCATCGAAAACGATATCCAGAACGCGCCGCGCGAACTGCAACGCGAGATCGGTCCCAGCGAACTGGGCACGGACTGCGTGCACTGTCTGGCGGCGAAGCTGGCGGGATGGCCCGAACGCCGCTCCCCCGGATGGCTGCCGTTCATCGGCACATGCGTGCACGCCCACTTCGAGCGACTGTTCCAAAAGCTCGATGCGGATCCGGCACACCAGTTCTCCTATACGGGCGAAGACAATGTGACCGAGCTCGTGGAACGCTGGCGGTCGGAATACCGGGTCACCGTAGGCCGTTTGCAGGGCTTGCACGGCGGCTACGACGTGACCGGCAGCATCGACCTGTGGGACAGGAAGACCCATAGCACCATCGATTGGAAGATCGTCGGCAACACGACCGTCACCAAGGTCAAGGCCCACGGACCCTCGCAACAGTACCGGATACAGGCCAGCTTGTACGGCGTGGGACTGGCGAACGAGGGCGAGCGGGTGGAGCGCAACTGCATCTACTTCCTGCCCCGAAACAAAACCAGCCTCGGCGACGCGCTGCCCTGGGAGACCAGGTTCGACCCGAAACCCGGCCAATGGGCGTTGAGCCGGGCCCAACTGCTCGTCAACCTCATGGACATCATCGAACAGGCCGAAGGCATCGAAGTGCGCGACAGCTGGATCAGGCAACTGCCGACTACCGGACCCGACAAGTGCTTCTCCTGCAAGGGCCACGTGTGGCCCGACATGAGCGCATTGCCGGAGTTCGACGCCAAGCCGTGGCCGGACGTGCCCGCCAAATGGGTCCGACTCATTCCCCTCGTCGAACCCGAATACCAATTCACCGAATAACCAACCATTGAAAGGAACACATCATGTTCGGACAGCAACCACAACAGCAGTACGGCGGATACCCCCAGCAGGCGTACGGCTACCAGCCCCAACAGCGTCAACCCGTCCAGTTGAGCTCGCTCGGGGACCTGCTCGCCGGCAACAGCGCCAAGGCGTTCTTCGGCGCGAACAGCCAGCCCGGAGACACGGTCACCGGCGTCATCGAGAAGATCGAACCCACGCAGGTCAACGACTTCCAGACCAAGCAGCCCGCCTACTGGAACGACGGACGCCCGAAAGAGCAGATCCACATCATCATCCAGACCCAGTTGCGCGACCCGAGCGTGGACGACGATGACGGACGCCGCAGCCTCTGGGTCAAAGGCTGGGGGATCCAACTGAAGGCGTTCCGCGATGCATGCCAGCAGGCCGGCGTGAAGATCCCGAAGCCGGGCGACACCATCACCGAAACCTACATCGGGTTGGGCGAACGCGGCAACGCACCCCAACCGCCGAAGGTGTTCTCGTTCCACATCGAACCCGCGAACGGGAACCAGTCCCAGCAGCCAGTGCAGACAGCTCCCCCGCAGCAACCCCAGGGTTACCCGCAGCAGCAGTACGCGCCGCAGCAGGCGTCTCCGGTCCAGCAGCCCCTGCCGCAGCAGCCGAGCATGGTGGACCCGTGGTCCGGGCGTCCCATGCAAGCCCAGCCACCAGTGCAACCGGTGCAGATCCAGCAGCCCCAGCAGCCGCAGGTGAACGCGCAGCAGGTCCTGCAGCTCAAGGCGTTGGGCAAGCCCCCGCAGGAGATCGCGGGCATGCTCGGCGTACCCGTCGAAACGGTGACGGCGATCACGGACGCGGCCAACCCCACGGCCCACCCGGACGCCACCAGTGGCGAGGAGCCCGAATTCTAACCATCCGCCCATAGCCGTAGCCGTAGCCAAGCGGCCGGCGCAGTTGCAACGACGCGCACGGCACCACATAACACCCCAGTAATACAGGAGGATCCAAGATGACCGACATCTACGGGTACGCGGCAGCCGAGCCACTCTACCGCGCGGCCGGCTGGATGCAGGTCATCCCCCTGCCCGAAGGCAGGAAAACCCCACCACCCAGCGGCTATACGGGACGCAGCCGCAAGCCCGTCACCGACGAGCAGATACGACTATGGGCCCAGGCGAATCCGAACGCGAACACGGGCATCGTCATCCCCGAAGGCGTGCTCGTGCTGGACATCGACGCCGCACAAGGCCACCAGGTCAAGGCAGACGGCGCCAAGGGCATCAGCGAACTCGCACGGGAGCTCGGCGCATTGCCGGCAACATGGAGCAGCACAGCCCACGGCATCGACTCGCCGGCGCGCCACCTGTTCTATAGGGTCCCCGAAGGTCTCGCATGGCGTGGAGGCGCGATCGAAGGCGTCGACATCCTGCAGCCCGGCCACCGGTACAGCGTGGTCTGGCCGTCCATCCACCCATCCGGCGAAATGTACTGCTGGTATACGCCGGGCGGCTCGCCCGCCGGCACGATCCCCCGCATCGCGGATCTGGCGACCCTGCCATCGGAGTGGGTGGACCGGCTGCGCAAACCCGACCGCGAAAAAACGTCGAATTCGGCCACTTTAAACCCCTCGAATTCGATGGGTTATGACGACCGCATGTGCAAGGCCATCAACACGTTCCTCGACAAGACACTCGCCAACCCGGCCAGCAAAGGCTCACGTCATGACACCACACTGCAGGCCGTCTGGGCTTTGGTTAACTTCGCGCAGGAGGGGCATCGCGGCGCATTGGATGCGATCAACCAGCTCAAACCCCGGTTCATCTCCGAGGTGGCTCCCGACCGTCAGGGCAAGGAGCGTGAGGCGGCACGCGAATGGGCCGCGATCCTCAACGGCGCAATGGGAAAGGTCAACGGCATCCCCTCCCGTGTGGATCCGTGCGAGCAGTCGAAGATCGAACGCATGCTGCCCGGAGAGTTCAAAGACCCCACCCAAGACGGCACACATGCGGAAAGCCACCCGCAGAAGGTTCAAAACGTTGGAGCGACGCCGGTTCAAAACGGTTCAATTCCCGTCCCGCAAGTTCAAAACGGGTCGGCGGAAGGTCGCGAGGCGAATACCCCCGCCCCCTCCAGCTGGCGGTTCGAGGACCTCACCCAACTCGCGTCCGGTATTGAACTGCCACCCACACCCACCGTGTTCCAACGCGAGGATGGACAAGGCCTGTTTTACCGGGGCGCGGTCAACGACCTGCACGGCGAGCCCGGATGCGGCAAAAGCATGATCGCTCAGATCGCAACATCCCAAGAACTCAAACAGGAGCATGACGTGATCTACATCGACTACGAGGACTCGGCACGCAACGTCGTCAAACGACTCCTACTGCTCGGCGTGACGGCCGAACAGATCATCAACCACCTGCACTACGTACGCCCGTCCGCGAAGCCCAGCAGCCCCACCAGCCTCACCGGCTGGCAGGAAACCCTCCAGTACGCGGACACGGCCACACTGGCCATCATCGACGGCGTCACCAGCTGCCTCGCCTACGCCGGCCTCGACAGCAACAGCGGTGATGATATCGCCGCCTGGTACAACACCATGCCCCGACTCATCTCAGCCTGCGGGCCAGCCGTCGTACTCATCGACCACGTCGTCAAGTCCAAAGACAATCGCGGCCGCTACGCCGGCGGCAGCATGCAGAAACTCGCATTGATCGACGGCATCAGCTACAGCGTGGACATGACCCGACCAGTCGGCAGGGGCTTGCGCGGCACCATCGTCATCAAAAGCGGCAAGGACAGGATCAGCGAAATCGAGGAGCATTGCGCGTCGGCATGGACCGGCAACGGCAGCCACCTGCGCGAAGCAGCCCGGATCGAAATCAACAGCACCGACCCGAACATCATGCGCGTCACCATCGCACGGCCCAACATGATGCCCGTCGACGACAGACCGGCGAAACGCGACGACTTCCGACCCACCGGACTCATGGAACGCATCAGCCGCATACTGGAAGACTCCGTGGAGGAGCCGAACCAGTCCGAACTGTTCCAAGCGTTGAAGGACGACGGCTCGAGCGCGCGCACCGCCGTCATGAGCAAGGCCGTGAACCTGCTCCTGCGGGAGGGGTTCATTTCGAACCGCTCCGGACGCAACAACCGGTCAATATTCAAAACGGTACGACCTTACCGGCAGATCGACGACCCGAAATCGGACGCATACGTGGATCGAATGAGCAGGGGGGAGGCGAGCGAATTGGATGCCGAAAACCACTTCGAAATCTAGTTTTTCCCGTTTTTCCCAGTTTTTCCCAGTCTTTCCCGGAAAAACTGGAGCCACCGAGTCTAGCTTTTCCCAACATCCCCGGTCACACTACGTGTGTGACCGGGTGTGGGAAAAACTACGGCTCGCCCCTCGGGAAAGCCCCAAAACACCTCTCGACAACACTAGTTTTTCCCACATCAAAGGAGACCGGATAATGACCCTCACATTCAAAGAGCAGATCGAAGAAACCGCATGGGAGCTCGCCAACGGCGAAGGCACGGTACCCGAGCTGCGCCAGCGGTTCGACAACAATCCCGACACCCCGAACTTCGACCCGGCAAAAGCCTTGGAGATGCTGCATATCCTCCAAATCGTCAACTACAAGCGGGTTCCCCAACACCAAGGCAGACCAGCCCGCAGCCACTTCCTGAAGAAACCTGAGTACTCAGTACTCGACTTCGACATTCCCAAGCCCGTCCCCAAGGATGAGCGGGAGAGGGAGATGCGGATCCAATGGGCTGCAGACTTCCGCACCATCGCCCGTTGGCTCGATGCGAACTGCCACACGGTCGAAAGCGAGGAATCATGACCGGCCAGCATTTTGATCTCACCCGACAGGCGATCGACGCGCTCACCAGGAACGAGCTCGTCGGCGCGGCCAGTCCGGCGGAAGCGTACGTCACCGGCTATGAGACCGGGTGGCGGGCGGCGATCGACTTCGCGATCCGCGTCGAAACACGATTCAACAGGGAGGACCTGACCGATGAAGCCGAAGGCTAGGGAACGCAAGCCGGCATGGTTGCGCGTGTTCGCGCCGTCGGGCAATCTCGCCAAACTCGAGCCCATGGTCTGCCCCGGATGCGGCCGATGGGTGATCGTCCAACAGACGGGCGTATGGGACACCTATGACGCGGGCATCATCCGCGACGGGGACATTGCGGTGGCGATCATCCTGGACAAACGGTTGGCACGGATCGAGTGGAACAACGTGTTCCGTCAGCCCGTGCTGGTCGAGGTGTGCGGACAGCGGGGCATCAGACCGGACGGCCTGTACCTCGCCGGACACGAGTGCGCGCGCATGCGGGTCAGCTCCACGGGATTCACGCCACCACGCAAGGAACGACCGCCCGGCAAACCGGTCTTCGACGCACACCTGTCGGACGAGGAGATCGCCGAGTTCGAACGCCTGTGGAACATGCCATTGGCGGACCTGAAAAAGAGAAAAGCCCCAACCGAACGGGTCGGCCAGGGCGAGTAGTCGCAAATACTCAGTTTAGCCGATCCGTCGGAGGGACGCCATCATGGAATGCCAGCACTGTCACAACGACACCACCGAAAACCATACGCTCTGCACTGCATGCGAGATGACGTTCTTCCATACGCTCATCCGGCTCGCCAATGACATCATGCCCCTGCACGACAGTCTGGACGCGACCCTGCATCCGGGCGGCCATTCGCCCGTCAGGATCCAGACCGCCACCCCGCCCACGCCGATCCGCCTCGACGTGCTGGACCTGATCGACATCCTCGACAGCACCGCCTATGAGCTGCGGCGCCGACTGGACGGGATCGACGCGCACTTGGATGCGCCGGATCCGCAGTGCGAGGATCTGCGCATGACCCTCATCACGTGCGCCGGGCATCCGCGTCTCGCCATGTTCCCCGACGCCGGCATGTATCTGGACGTTCTCGCCGATCTCGCCGTCAGGATCGATCATGTGCTGGATCCGCCCGAAGAACACCGCGAGATCGGGACCTGCGAATGCTGCGCGACCATGCTGACCGCCGGCAGCCGCGACCAGTGGGTCACCTGCCCCGTATGCGGACGCGAGCAGCGCGTCCAAACCGTCAAACTCAAGCGACTCGAGCGATTGTGCTTCGATGATTCCAGGCGCGGGTCGGCGGCCGGTATCGCGCGCGCGTTCACCGACGCCGGCATCACCCTGCGCGCGGCCACGATCCGCAAATGGGTTCAACGAGGCAGACTCACCCGCAGCCCGCAGGGCATCGCCTACTGCGACGCGTATAGGCTGGTCATCGCCGGCGTGTCGCAGCTGGACTGAAAACCGGGTGTCACGCACAATAGCAATGGCAGAAGTGTCTGAAGACCCGGATCAACCGATCCGGGTCTTCGCATATCCGCATTCATTGGCGACCTGCTGCCGGTCGGGAGATGCCACCGGCATGTGAGAGGTCGAGGGCTACATGGACAGACGAAGGACTAACTGGAATAGCAGCGACAGACGCAGCCGACTGCCCGATGATTGGGGGTGGCGCCGACAGCAGGTCAGGATGCGCGCGCACGGCAGATGCCAGGCCGAGCATCATGTGCCGGAATGCGATGGGATCGGCACGGACTGCGACCACATCATCGCCGGCGACAACCACAGTCTTGACAACCTGCAATGGCTGTCGCATCCTTGTCATAAAGCGAAAACGGAGCGCGAGAACGCGGAAAGGAACACCAGACGAGCGCACACGCGCAAGCATCCAAGGGAACGATTTCCCGGCCTGCTCGACCGACCCGGCCGGGGTGGGGAGGGACTCCCCCCGATTGTCGGTGTAACCGCCGGATAGCACTTCCGATCATGCATGCGGCCCAAACGTTCGTTTTCCGGATGGTCTCATTTTTCTTGGGCTGTTTCTCGTTCCGCTGTTCTGCGTGGCTTTATTCGCCTCTCAGCGTCATCCGATGCGTTTGCGTGGGTTGTACGGTTTAAGCAACGCCTGTTTTTTGAGCGATGTCACGATATTAATTAATCGTTGATATTACGCCATTTATTTGTTTTGTTAGCGTTGTCACGATATAATTAAAGCGTGACACGATGCGAATTTTGTGACAAGGAACTCCCCGAGGCTCAGGGTCGGGGCCGCAAACGTCGGTTCTGTGACGACCGGTGCCGCCAGGCGGCGCACCGGGCCGGGGAGCGAATGCCCGTGCCGCCGGGGATGGCGATGGCGAACCGCTGGGTGTGCTGGAAGAAAGTCGTGCGCGGCGACGGCACGTCCAAGATGCCCGTCACCTGCGACGGCTCCCCCGCGTCCAGCACCGACCCCGCCACATGGACGGCGCTCGTCAGCGCGGAATCCTCCGACATGGGCGACGGTCTCGGATTCGCGCTTGGCGGCGGATTCGCGTGCATCGACCTCGACCACTGCTACGACGAACGCAACCACCTGGCCGGCTGGGCGAAGATGCTGATCGCCCCCGTGGCCGATTCCACGTGGATCGAGATCAGCCCGAGCGGCGACGGCCTGCACATCTGGGGACGCTGCGCCGAACGCACCGGGCTGAAGGTCCGCAATGATCTCGGCATGAACGTCGAGGCCTACAGTCAGGGACGCTATATGACCTACACGGGCCGCCGGTTCCGCAAGAGTCCGGCGAAGCTCGCCGACCTGACGTTCCTGTTCGACGTGATCGCACGTCTCGACTGACCCGAAAGGGGGTGCACGTTGCCACGCCCAAGAAAAACAGCCGGGCACCGCATGCCGTCCGGGCTCATCAAGGACGGCAAGGGCCAGACCCTGTGGCGTGACCTGACCGACAAGTGGGAATTCACGGAATCCGAATACCGGATGCTGGAAAACGCCTGCTACACCGCCGACCGTATCGTCAAGGAACGCCGCGCAATCGGCGACACCCTGACGGTCTCCGGCAGTCAAGGGCAGATCGTCGCGCATCCGTTGCTCGCACAGCTCAGGCTCGACGAGGAGCACCTCGCCAAGACACTCGCCCGCATCGTCATGCCGGAACCCGACGAAAAGGCCGGTGCTTCGGCCGACGAGGGCGACAGGTCGACTAGGATGCGCGACGTGGCCCAGTCCCGGTGGGGAAAGGCGTACGGTGGGTGATGGCGAGGCTGCGCACACAACGATCCGCAGCCTACGTTCCCTCCCGCCAAGCCGAATACCGGGAGATCATCGACTGGTACCGTGACACGCTCGCCAACGAACCCGCCCGCAGGTGGAACATGCAGCCGACGCTGATCGGCCCGACATGGAAGCGCGACGAGAACGGCTGGATATTGCCCGAGATCACGCTCGGCTGGCAGTTCCTCGCATGGAGCGGCTACTGGCTGCGCAACTCGAAGCAGCGGGCGCCGTGGAAGTGGACGAACGAGCAGGCCCGCTTCTGGTTGTGGTACTACAGTCTGGACGAGCACGGCACGCCGATCCACGACAATGCGGTGCTGCAGCGGCTCAAGGGCTGGGGCAAGGATCCGATGGCCGCCGGCGGCGCGGTCACGTCATGCTTCGCTCACCTCACGTTCGACCACTTCGACGCCAACGGAGAGCCCGTGGGCCGTGAGGAGCCGAACGCATGGGTGCAGGTGTGCGCCGTGTCCCAAGAGCAGACGAAGAACACGATGAAACTGCTGCCCGGGCTCATCCCCGCCGAGACCCGACGCCATTACGGCATCCAGCTCGGCAAGCTGAACATGTACGCGCTCGGCGACAGCAGGCAGATCGAGGCTGTCACCTCAAGCCCCCTCGCATTGGAGGGCGGTCGGCCCACGTTCCTGATCCGCAACGAGACGCAGAACTGGAATTCCTCGAACGGCGGCCATGACATGGACGGCGTCCTGTCCGGTAACGCGGCCAAGTCCGAGGATTCGGTCAACGTGAAGATGCTCGATATCTGCAACGCGTACCGCGACGGCGAGGACAGCGTGGCCCAGCGCGTGCGCGAGGCGTGGGAGGGCACGCAGGGCGACCCGAACAGCGACGACAAGGGATTGCGCCCCAAATACATGGACTTCGGACTGCTCTACGACTCGATCGAGGCCGCTCCGGACACTCCTATGACCGAGGAGTCGATACCGAAGGTCGTCGAGGACGTTCGCGGCGACTCCACGTGGCTGTCCACGGCGAAGATCGTGCGTGAGATCATCAATCCGAAGAACCCCGTCAGCGAATCGCGGCGCAAGTGGTTCAACCAGTGCGAGGCGCCCGAGGACGCCTACGTCACCTCGCAGGAGTGGGACGCCAACGAGCATCCCGAACTCAAACTGGAACCGGGCGAGGAGATCACGATGTTCCTCGACTGTTCGCTGACCGACGATGCGACCGCACTGGTGGCATGCCGGGTCAGCGACGGTTTCACGAAGCCGCTCGGCCTGTGGCAGAGGCCTCCGGGCAAGCGCGGCGACACATGGAAGGTGCCTCGCGAGAGCGTGGACGACGCGGTGCGCGAGGCCATGCGCGTATACCGGGTGGTCGCGTTCTGGGGCGATCCCAGCCACGTGCTGGACGATGAAACCGGATTGCACTACTGGGATCCGCTGTTCGACGCATGGCACCGCGTCTACGGGCGCCGATTGAAGCTGTGGGCGAGGCCCGAGGGACGCGACCGGCATTCGGTCATGTTCGACATGGTGCGCCTCGACGTGCAGAAAAGGTTTGTCGAATACGTCGACCAGGCGTACACGGCGATTTGCGACAGGGACTTTCCCCATGATGGCGACGCGAGGCTGCGCGCGCACATGCTCAACGCGCGCCGTCAGCCCACGAGGGCCGGCATGAGCGTCGCCAAGGAGGGCCGCGAATCGAAACGCAAGATCGATCTCGCGTTCTGCGCCATCGCCGCGCGAGGCATGCGACGCGAATATCTGAACAATCGCAAGAGAGGAGGCGGACAGGTATGGTGATCACCGAATACGGCGACGAAACCGAGGCCGAACAGGCGTTGCGTTCGCTGCTGCTGCCCGCGTTCGGCGACGAAATCGAGAAGCTGAACCGCATCGACCGCTGGTGGCGGTGGAATCCCAAGCCGATCCGCCTGCGCAGGGCCACGCCCGAGCACAGGATGCTGCGCGACATGGGGCATACGCCGTGGCTGCGCCTCGTGGTCACGACCATCGCCCAGACGCTCTATCTCGAGGGCGTCGACATTCCCGGCAAGGCGGACACGGATTCGGCCCGCGCGTTCTGGCATCCGTGGGTGGAGAACAGGATGGGCCGCAAGCAGGTCGCCCTGCACAAGACGGCCATCGCTTACGGGTCCGCCTATGCGGCCGTCCGCGCCGTGAAGTCGCCGCAGGGTGGCGTGCATGCCGGTATCGACTGCTATTCGCCGCGCGAAAGCATCGCCGTGTACGACGATCCGGCGAAGGACGCGTTCCCGCAGGCGTTCATGCGTCTGCGCCGCCTGTCTCCGGAATCATGCTCGTACGAACTGTGGGACTCGTGGAACGTCTGGCAATGGAAGCGGGAGAACGGCGCCTATGAATTCGTGTCGGCGACGCCGCACTTGGCGACCGACCCGTACGGCAACCCGGTGTGCCCGGTGGTCCGCTACACGAACGACCTCGACCTGCAGGGGCGCGCCCCCGGCGAGGTCGAACCGTTCATCCCGCTCGCCAACCGGCTGAACAAGGACAACTACGACCGTCTGCTCGCCCAGCACTACAACAGCTGGAAGGTTCGTACCGCGACAGGTCTGGACATGACGGAACTGTCCGACGCGGAACGCGCCGACAGAAAGGCCAGGCTCAGCCAGGAGGACATCCTCACCGGCGGCGAGGGCGTGCAATTCGGGACCCTGCCCGAAACCACGCTGTCCAGTCTGATCGAGGCGAAGCAGGCCGACGTGGAGGAGCTCGCCGCCGTCTCCCAGACGCCGACCACGGCGTTCGGCAAGATGGTCAACGTGGGTGACGCCGGCATCGCCGAATCCCGCGCCGGCTTCTACGCCAAGCGCGACGAACGCCAGAAAAGCTTCGGCGTGAGCCACATGGACGTGCTCCGGCTCGCCGCAGGCATCGAAGGTCGTGTGGACGATGCCCGCAACTTCGACCTGACCCCCATCTGGGAGGACACGGACGTGCGCACCATCAACCAGGCGGTGGACGCGCTCGGCAAGGCCGCGCAGATGCTCGGCGTACCCAAGGAACAGTTGTGGGACATGATCCCCGGCGTGTCCAAGAGCCGCGCCGACTCGTGGCGCGAATGGGTCGAAACCCATCCCGACGCGGACACGCTCGCCATGCAGGCATACCAGGCACAGCTCGCATCGGCGGTGGACGATGGCGCAGACCAGTAATGGCGCCCTGCTGACCGACAAGCACCGGCGCGCCCAGGTCAGGCTCGCCATCACCGCCGACAGTCAGGCGCGACGCATCTGGGACGCCACACTCGACCCGAACAACCTCAGGGCCAGTCAGCCGATATGGAAGAACGCCGTCCTGCAACTCCTGCAGACATGGTGGAGGATCAGCGCGCAGACGGCCAACGAATACCTGCCCCGCTTCCGCGAGGCAGAAACCGGCGACGGCGGCTTCCAGACCGCCATGCCACGCTTCGACCGTGCGAGCATGGCGCAGCGGATCGACTGGACCGGCGCGACGAACGTGCTGTGGCACCTCGCCCGCGGGGAAACTCAGGAAGCGGCATGGGCCGCGGCGCGCAGCCTGTTCCTCGGAGTGTTCCACGAGGCCGTGCTCACCGGCGGTCGCACCACGATCGAACACTGGGCCCAACAGGACTCGCGCGCCATCGGCTGGCGTCGAGTGTCCGACGGGGATCCGTGTGCGTTTTGCGCGATGCTCGTCACCAGAGGTCCCGTCTACACATCCAAGGACAAGGCCGGGCTTAGCGCCAAGACGGGAAAGAAGTATCATGCGCATTGCGGGTGCACCGTCGAGGTCGTCTACGGTGACTGGAAACCCACCGAACGGGAGCAGCGGTGGATCGACGATTACTATCGAGCCGCCGAAAGCCTGCCCAAGGGCACGCCGAGAACTCAGGAGACCGTGCTGCCGCTCATGCGTCGCGACGCGGACTTCCGCGACAGCGTGGCCAGACGCAACACGGCCAGCGCGAAAGCCAGCAGACGCGCCGCGGTCGCGGCGCGGAAGGCGAAGGAGTTCCAGGAACGCAAGCAGGCCCTCAACGCGACGATCGACAACCCCGGAAAGCCGATGAGCATCAGCAAAGCCGACCAGTCGCACGCCAACCCGAAATTCGACGGGCATGGATGGCGATACCGCAACAACTGCCAGTCGTGCGTACCCGCATACGAAATGCGACGGCGTGGCGTCAACGTCCAAGCGCGCGGCTTCGGCTCGGACGAGTCGAAACAGGTCATGAACGACAACACGCTCGCATGGACGAATCCCCGTACCGGACGCAAGCCCACACGCCACAACGTCGGACACGACACGTTCGACAGAGTGCAGGCACGGATCGGCAAACGCATCCGTCCCGGGGAGCGCTACGCCATGTCCTTCTCCTGGCAGGACCAAGACGTGGGGCACATCGTCGTATTGGAACGCCCATGGACGAACCATGGCAAGACCATCATCGTCGTGGACCCGCAAGCCGGAACGAGACAAACCCTGAAACAGTATTTATACCGATACCAAGTGGATCCCCGTAGTGTCGGGGTCTACCGGATTGATAATCTGGAACTGAACAGGGACATCGCACCCGGGTTGATGGAGGTCGCGAAACAATGAAGACGATCAGGGAACTGACGGAGAACGCGAGACGGGAGGCATCCCGGCAAGGTTTCCGCCTGCTCAAGCCCGCCGGCATCTATCACGGAGAGCTCATCATTTATGCGGTTCCGTCGTCCTGCGAACCGGGCGCCGCCATAGGATTGCCCCAAGGGTTCTTCGTGGACCTCGAATCCGGCCAAGCCCGGTATTGCACCGCCAAGGAAAGCATGATGCTGTCCAGTCGCGAATTCCTTGAAGAACTCAATCCGATACCTGCAAGCTAGCAGCTTCCCATTCGATTTCCCAAGCCGCCATGAACTCATGGCGGCTTTTCTTATGCCCGCATGCCGGGCGGAAAAGGAGAAAGGCCATGGCCGAGGAAAACACCGAGACCGACGATCAGAACACCACGGTCGCGAAACCCGAACCGCCGGCACAGTCCGACGAGGGAGGACAGAAGCCGCCGTGGGAGCGCGACGGCGAGGACTTCAGCCCGGAAAAGGCGTGGAAGCTTATCGAGAACCTGCGTTCCGACAACGCGAAGCTCAGGGAATCCAACGAGTCGAGCAATGCGAAGCTGCGCGAGATCGAGGATTCCAAGCTCACCGAGCAGGAAAAGCTGCAGCGCGACCTGAGCGAGGCGCAGGCGCGTCTAGCCGAGGCCGACCGGGCGAAGGCGTGGGCCGACGCCCGTTCCAAGTGGCCGCAGCTCAAGGAAGAGGATTTCGACCTTCTCGGCGCGGCGACGCCCGAGGAGATCGCGGACAAGGCCGCGAAGCTCGCGGCGCGCATCCCCGCACAGGCGGCGGACGGTGCGGACCAGAAGAACATCAACCCGATACTGCGCGCGAAGCCCACCGGCGGCGGCGACCCCACCGTCACCGAGAACGCCGACTGGCTGCGCGACGCACTCACCAAGTAAGGACAAACCAATGGCTGACAATTTCGACAGCACCATCGGCCGTACCGACCTCGGCACGAGCCTCATCCCCGACGAGATCTCCCAGGAGATCATCCAGACCATGCCCGAATCCAGCGTGATCCTCACCCGCGCCAAGCGAGTGCCGATGAGCTCCGCGAAGAAGACCCAGCCCGTGCTCGCCACCCTGCCCGAAGCGTACTGGGTCAACGAGGGCGCGCTCAAGCAGACCACGAAGACCGGCTGGGAGGACGTGTCCATCACCGCCGAGGAACTCGCCGTGATCGTCCCGATCCCCGATTCCGTCGTGGACGACGCGAAGATCAACCTGTGGGACGCCGTCAAGCCGCTGATCGCCGAAGCGTTCGGCAAGAAGGTGGACGCGGCCGCGATCTTCGGCGTGGACAAGCCCGCCGGATGGAACACCACCGACATTCTTGCCGGCGCCACCGCCGCCGGCACGAACGTCGCACAGGGCACCGGCGCCGACCTCGCGCAGGACGTCGCCAAGCTCGGCGAAACGCTGAGCAAAAAGGGCTTCGCCGTCAATGGCTTCGCATCCCAGCCCGGCCTGAATTGGCAGCTCGTCGGCCTGCGCGACGCGAACGGCCAGCCGATCTACACGCCGAACCTGACCCAGGGCGCTCCGGCCAGCCTGTACGGCTACCCGCTCAACGAGGTCAAGAACGGCGCGTGGGACGCCACCAAGGCCGTGCTGCTCGCCGCCGACTGGAGCAAGTTCGTCGTCGGCGTCCGCCAGGACATCACCTACCAGGTGTTCGACCAGGGCGTCATCTCCGACGCGGACGGCAAGGTGCTCTACAACCTCATGCAGCAGGACTCCAGGGCCCTGCGAGTCGTCATGCGCGTCGGCTTCCAGGTCGCCAACCCGGTCACCCGCATCGCGGACAAGGGCACCCAGTATCCGGCCGGCTTCATCACTCCGAAGGCGGGCAAGTGATGGCCAAGCAGATACGATTCGTTTCCCAGCCCGCCATCATCGACGGACAGGACGTCGCGGAGGTCGCCGCGTTCGACGACGCCGGCAACCCCGTCGACATCACAGGCGGTTCCGCGACCCCGACGCCGGGCCCGGTCGGCGCGGGAATGCTCCTCGCGGGCACCGGCGTGACCGTGACCCGTGACGACGATACTCAGGCGCTCACCATCGGTCTCGCGGCCAAGGGCGTGACCACAGGACTGATCGGCGATACCGCCGTCACCAGCGCACAGCTGCATGATGCGTCCGTCATCCCCGCCAAACTCGACGCGACGCTCACCGCAAAGCTCGCCGGACTCAAGGACGACGGTTCCGTGGCCGACGGCAAGGTAGGGGCCAGCGCACTCACCGACGCCGCGAAGGCCGCGCTTGCCTACACGCTGCCGGCTGCGACCGACAAGGCGTTGGGCGGCGTCAGAAAGGGCGCTGCCGTGCCTAACCTCGCGGCCGACGCCCCTGCGGCGGACATAGCGGCAACGGTCAACAGCCTGCTCGCGCAGTTGCGCGCCGCCGGCGTGATCGCCGCCTAGCGTCGAGAGGAGGCAGACGATGGCAGCACTCCCCCCGTTTGCCGACGAAACGGCCCTGGGCGAATGGCTCGGCGAGGACATCACCGACGAAAAGGACGTGAAACGCGCCCAACGGTGCCTCCGCGCCGCATCGAACCGCATCCGCCGGTACACGAAGCGCAGTTGGGTCGACGAGAACAACAAGCTCGTCGACCCGCTGCCGGAGGACATCGAGGATGTGACGCTCGCCTGCGCCGGCAGGTTCTATTCGAACCCGGAGGGCGAGACCTCATGGTCAAGGCAGATCGACGACGGCATGGACGGCGGCAGCAGAAAGGTCGACGAGGCCGGCCTGTATCTGACCGCCAGCGAAATGCAGACACTGGACGACCTGATCGCCGACCAATCCCCCCTGATCGGCGGGTTGGGAGTCATCTCCACCACACGGGACGAACATGCCAGTCTCGACATGCTCCCCTACTGGTTCGACGATGACGACTCCCCCGGATTCCTGAA